>NZ_CP033896.1 GCF_003813965.1 Corynebacterium choanae | reverse complement strand
GGGATGGTCCTTATATGTACACACATGGGGCAGCGCGAATCAGTACCGTCGCACCGGCGACGACACCACGGTGAACCCACCGTTGAACATCCAGACGCACTGCCGCTTTAATCGAGCAACAACGAGCAGAAAAAGCATGAAATTATCCCCGGCGATGGAATAACCCACCGCCAGGTTGCCGCCAGTTACCAACAGGTTGTGGAAAACTTGGCAAACCTTGTGGATGAGCTGTTGACAGCACACTGTCCACAGCTGTGGAGTGTTTGCGGCACCTGTGCTCGCGCTGGCAGGTCCGCAGCTCATCCGGTTTAGTGACCTTAGTCACTAGTGAAGTTCCAAGTTAATTCTTACACAACACTGTCCACTGTCTCATACACAAGCAGAAAAGTTGTCTGACTTGGTTATTCACAGGGTTATTCACACCTGTGGATAACTCCCTTTCGGCAAGTTATCCACAGCAAACGCAGTGCCCTGTGAATAATTGTGGAAACTGAAAACTTGGTCCCTACCTGCAGTAATGCGGGTATCAAGTTGTACTTGAGGGTGAAGTCTAACAGTTATCCACAGCAACGCTGTTGAAGCACGGATTTGCGGCGTGGCGCTGCACCGTTATTGTTACTCGCTATTCCGGGCTGCTGTCTAGCAGTTCTCCACAGGTTTCTGCCACACACTCCTGCCCCATTTGCCACCCGTTGAGTGATCCTGCTGGCTAGTGGAAGTTTTGCCCCCTGCCTGCAGGTTAATTACAAGCGTGTGGTTACAGGTGCCCCCGCCCGGGTGAGCCGCCCAGATTTGTACCTTTTCGTCAAATCCACGTAGTCTTGGGCAGAAGTTTGTTGTGCCAGTAACACTGGCATGGTTTCGCCATGCCATGACAGCCGCAACATCAGCTGCCGCCGATCAGGATGGACTTCCGTAGTTGCCCATCCCGCCGGCCGCCGATGCTGCACCGAATATTGTCGCCTCTTACCAGGTGTTCATACTCGCCTACTGTCGCCTGCAGTGTTACCCGTACAACCTGCTTACCCACAGCGTGAGCTGGAGGTAAGCAACCGGTATGAGGTATCCCCGCCTGATCCGCGGACGGGTATCGCGTGTCGCACCGGTGAATCCACCACAACTGTGATGGAATCACCTTCTACAACGTGCAGCGCGGTATGCGGTCGCCGATTCGGGACGATGCCACCGGCTGCCACAACATGATCCATCGATCTGCGCCGTCTCGACCTCTGGAAGGTTTGGTGACCCCTTGCTGTTTTAAGGGGGCGACAAGCACCAGCACCGTATGCGAGCACCCCTGGTGGTGATGTTGTGCACTGTTACTATTGAACATCCAATTGCAAGGAGAATCGCCGTGGCCAAGGGCAAGCGGACATTCCAACCGAATAATCGCCGTCGTGCACGCGTGCACGGCTTCCGTACCCGCATGCGTACCCGCGCCGGCCGTGCCATCATCGGTGCGCGTCGTCGGAAGGGACGTAAGTCGCTGACCGTGTAACTTGTTGCCACCCGCAACAAGGCGCACGATTATCGCCTCAATGCTGCCGGTGAGATCCTTTTACCGGCAGCCCCCACAAGCCGCTGCTGGCGCTGTCCCCACCCACCACCAAGCCACCATGAATTGTCATGATGTGCACCGGTGTGTGACGGGGCGACGCTACGCTGCGGCTTGTGCTATTTTTCCTGCAGATTCCCCTAGTTCCTGCTGATTGACCGCGAAGGAGACGTGATGCTGCCGCAACACCACAAGCTCACCCAGTCGCGGCAATTCCAACAGGTCATCCGGCGGGGCAAACGCGCCGGCACCCCCCACCTGGTGGTCTATGTGTGCCCCCATCGCCTACCCGCCGCAGTAGCCGCCTATCAGCGCCAGCAGCAACACGACGCCGCCACCCCTGCAGCGGCAGCAGACACCGACCTGTCAGCGGCACAGCTACTGCGGCAAGTCGAACGATTATCAACCGCAGAACTCACCACCAGTCGCACCACCCGCATCGGGCTGGTGGTCGGCAAAGCAGTCGGTAACGCTGTCACCCGGCATCGGGTCAGCCGGCAACTGCGGGACATCAGCCGGGAGCTGTGCACCACCTTCGACCAGCCCGTCGACATTGTGATCCGGGCACTCGCCGGCGCCGCCGAACTTAGCTACGACGAACTTCACGCCACAGTGTTTCGCTGCGCGCAGAAAGCCTACCGTCGTGGCCGGTGACCCACAGCGGCCAGCAACGCGCATCATCATCCGGCTCATCCGCTGGTATCAGCACTACATCAGCCCGTTAAAAAACGGTTCTACCTGTCGCTTTGAGCCAACCTGCTCAGCATACGGACTACAGGCAATCACCACTGCAGGGCCGCTCAAAGGCAGCCTGCTCACCATTGCCCGCATCAGCAAATGCGGGCCGTGGCATCCCGGCGGCTTCGATCCCCCACCCGGCTGGCAGGATCCCTCCCAACTCTACGAGGCAGCCCCAGATCCCCCGGCATGAGCCGGCACCCACCAGAGCTGGTCAACATGGAATGTTCACCACCAGCAGGTAGGGTATGCTGCAGACTGTTTTCGGTCACCAGTGCAGCCGCCGGCTGCCCGGCTGACCATTCGGCTATGCAACAGCAGCCACCAACACATCACGTTGCGGTGATGCAACAGCTGCCTCAACATTCGTTTTCCCCTTATCCCTTCAATCTGTGCCAGCCTGCCCCGCAGCCGGACCCACACGGATCGAATAAGGAGTACTGACTTACACCGTGCTTAACTTTGTTTACTGGCCAATCTCAGTGGTGCTGTGGTTTTGGCATAAAGTGTTTTCGCTCGTTCTCGACCCAGGTTCCGGATGGTCGTGGGTGCTGGCGATTATGTTCCTCACCTTCACCATTCGTGCCCTGCTCGTCAAGCCGATGATCTCTTCGATGCGGTCAATGACAAAAATGCAGGAACTGCAGCCGCAGCTCGCAGAGATCAAAGAGCGCTACAAAAACGATCAGCAAAAACAACTCGAGGAAACCCGGCGGCTGCAAAAAGAACTCGGGGTCAACCCGGTTGCGGGCTGTTTACCGATGCTCGTGCAGATGCCGGTGTTTATCGGCCTGTTCCACGTGCTGCGGTCATTTAACCGCACCGGTAACGGTCCTGGTGCCTTAGGGCTATCCATTGAGGAAAACCGGAATCTGCCGAACTATTTCTTCTCCGTGGAAGATGTGCAATCCTTCCTCGACGCCCGCTTCTTCGGGGTGCCGCTGAGTGCCTACATCACCATGCCGGAAGACATGTATCAGGCCTTCCAGCCGGTGGACTTTACCCGCACCACCATCATGATGGTGGCGGTTCCGCTGATTATCATCATCGCCCTGGCAACCCACCTCAACGGTCGCCACTCGGTTGCTCGCACCCGCCGTCGCCAAGCCCAAGGCCTGTCGAAAACACCACAAAGCGGCCAAATGCAGATGCAGGCCGAAATGATGAACAAGATGATGGTGTGGTTCTTCCCCTTCATGATCGTGTTCACCGGTGCGGTGTGGCATATCGGTTTGCTGTTCTACATGATGGCCAACAACCTGTGGACCTTCTTCCAGCAGCGGTGGATGTTCGCGAAACTCGACCGGGAAGAAGCAGCCGCCCTGCAGGCGAAAAAAGACGCCAAACGGGCAACTGCCCCGCGTCCCGGTGTGAAACCAGTAAACCCGAAGAAACAAGGGAAAAAAGCCACCCACACCCCGGCCGTGGACAGTGACACCACTGGTGAAACAGCAAGCGGCACTGCAACCCTGACGCAGCCGGGAAACGACAGTGGTAAGAAAACCACCGGTTTCCGGGCGGCATTCCAACAGATGAAAGCCGACGCCGAACGGGAAGCCCTCGCCCGCGCAGCCGAAAAACAAGCCGCCAAGACTGCCTCCGGACAGTCGGCAACCACCCCGAAGCCGGGGGCGAAACCGCAACGAAACCGGAAGAAGAAACGCCGCTAACTGCGCGTTCTTCTCTTCCCCCAACACCCATCTTCTGTCAAGTGTTCCGCCGGAGAGGCGAAAAACACTGCACCGGCAGCAAGGTGGGTGTTTTGCGCTCAACACTCCGGTCAAGCAGAACCAAGCAGGACTGTGCAAATCTGCCACACATCGTGCAGGCCACCACATTGCCACCGACCACACCAGAGCAACCTTTCGCTGCGCTGCGCCGCATCCCTTCCGACACGGCTATCCGCGGGCCGGTGGTGGCAAGGTGTGCTGTGCTTTCCAAATATGGTGGGTGTGGGGTGCATGTGCCACAGTGCAGGGAATTGATCTTCCCTAGTGGGCAGCTACTGTTTTTGCGCATTAGCATGAGAAAACCAGCAACAAGACACCATAGCTTTGCGAGGTTTTCTGCTTCCACCCCTGTCGCAGCGCTACGCAATCGACCACCGGTGGATAGGTCAAAGGTGGAAGTAACTCTCGCGGATCGAACTACCGCTACACCCCAATGTGACGCAACAACGTTGTATCGTAACAACCAAAGCTCATCCAGGGCGCTGGCCAACTGCACTTTGCGGCACCCTGCCGCCAGTGATGCCAACCCTATCTAGCAATACTCTTTGACGCCTGGCCTCATTCATTCGACACAGACGGGAAACCTGCACATCGTGACTTCCTCGACGCCCACCCCACCGGCCTATGCCGCCACCCTGTTTGGCGACAACCTCGACAAAGCAATCGGCTACCATGAGCTGCTTGCCACCGCCGGATATGAGCGGGGATTCATCGGTCCGCGGGAAGTACCCCGCCTGTGGGATCGGCACATTCTCAACTGTGCAATTGTGGCCGAAATCCTGCATCCCGATGAGCATCTTGTCGACGTTGGATCCGGGGCGGGACTGCCCGGCATCCCGCTGGCTATCGCCCGCCCCGATCTGCAAGTAGACCTGGTTGAATCCCTCCTCAAACGCAGCGTCTTCCTCACCGAAGTAGTTGACACGCTACAGCTCGACAATGTGCGGGTCATCCGTGGCCGGGCCGAAGACCCGGAAGTGATCGACACAGTCGGCGGCGCCGATGTTGCCACCTCCCGGGCTGTTGCCCCGCTGGCCACCCTGGTGGGCTACTGTATGCCGCTGATCCACGCCACCGGGCGGATTGATGCCCTCAAAGGGGAAACAGCAGCAGCAGAAATCAGCCGCGACAGCGCGGCGATTACCCGCCTCGGCGGCAACACCCCGACGATTCTCCGCTGCGGGGAACACACCATTGCCGAACCTGCAACGGTGGTGCGAATAACCAAAAACCCGCGCCGCACCAAGAAACGCTAACCGCCCCGCCCCTTGATAACCAGCAGCAACAGCTGCCGCACCGTGGAGGGGCATGGCGCGGTGCGGGTTGTTCGCTACACTAGAGAAGGTTATAAGCGGGCAGCGTCATCGCCGATGATCGCCAATGATTCGTCTAATCCGCCTATCCACCGTGCCACCTGCACCGATGGATGCCACCACATCACGGGGAGACTACAGGACTTACACAAAATGGACGACACGAACTTCGCTGACACGCCCATTGCGGCGGCCGCGCAACGCGCCGCCTGGATTCGTTCACCACGCACCCCATCGTTGCCGAAACCAGATCGGCCACGGCTGATTACGATCTCTAATCAAAAAGGCGGCGTCGGGAAAACCACCACCACCGTCAATCTTGCCGCCGGTTTAGCGATTGCCGGCATGAACGTGCTGGTTATCGATCTTGACCCGCAGGGCAATGCGTCAACCGCACTCGGCGCGGAACATGTGGCCGGCACCCCCTCCTCCTATGAGGTGCTCATCGGGGACATCACCCCCGATGAGGCGATGCAACAATCGCCAAACCACAACAACCTGTACTGCATTCCGGCCACCATTGATCTGGCCGGCAGCGAAATCGAACTCGTCAACCTAGACAATCGGGAATTTCGGCTTGCCGACGCGATCAATGCCGACTTTCTTGCCCGCTACGACTTCGATTATGTGTTTATCGACTGTCCCCCGTCGCTGGGCCTGCTCACCGTCAACGCAATGTGCGCCGTCGAAGAAGTACTCATCCCCATCCAGTGTGAATACTATGCCCTCGAAGGGGTTGGCCAGCTGCTGCACAACATCAGCCTGATTCGGGCGCATCTCAACCCGCAGCTGCACATCTCCACCATTGTGTTGACCATGTATGATGCCCGCACCAAACTTGCCGAACAGGTTGCCGCCGAAGTGCGCAACCACTTCGGGGAGGTAGTGCTCACCAACACTATTCCCCGCTCGGTGAAAGTGTCTGAAGCACCCGGCTACGGGCAAACAGTCCTCGACTATGATCCCGGTTCCCGCGGCGCAATGGCGTATCTTGATGCGGCGATCGAACTCGGCAAACGCGGCGACTATGTGCCGCTCGACGCCGACGATCCTATTGGGCGTGCCCCCAGCAGCTAAGTGTCTTCCCAGCCAAATATGTGCTGGCAGCTGTGCGGCCGCCGCCCAACATTGTTAGCTGGCAGCACCCGCCCTTGTGGAACACTCCTCGCACTACCGGGGTTTTCCACAAGCTTGCTGGAAAGTCGCACACCTCTTGCCGAACATCGGGCGATAATCTTAAACGTGCACCTGCCCGATGAGGGTTGCAATGCTTACCGCGCGCCGCGCTGCTGCACCCCGCCGCCACCGGTGGGGTTGCACAACACACATATCGCAGGGGCGTAGCGCCGGTGGCATGTGTACCATCTAAAGCGAAGTCTGTCCGGTCAGTCGCGCCTGCGGTGGTGTGTTTACCACTATTACCAGCAGGTGATCTGGCATAGCCGGCGCGGGGAATGCGGAAGCAGCGCAAGAAGCAAACCTCACCACCACAATCGTTGTGAAGAAAGAGTCGTTGTTGTTATGGCTACCGAAAAGCCCAAAGGGGGATTAGGTCGCGGCCTGGCCTCCCTCATCCCTTCCGACAAACGCCGCCCCGCCATCGGTGACGATGCGGCCGATGTCCTCTTCGGTGACCGCAAACCCCGCCCCGGCAGCAACAACACCCCAAAGCCTGCCCACCCGGGCAAACCGGGATCAGCACCCACCCCAGCTGATCTTGCGAAACGTGTTGCAGCCGCCGCCGAACAAGACACCGGCAAACCCGTTAAACCCAGCCCGTCACCGGTGCTTGACGAAGTCAACACTACCAACACCGACACCTTCGGGGCAGTGTATAAAGAACTGCCGATCAGGCTGATCACCCCGAACCCGAAACAGCCGCGGCAAGTCTTCGACGAAGACGCCCTCGAAGAGCTGGTGCACTCCATTGCCGAGTTCGGTCTCATGCAACCGATCATTGTGCGGCAACAACCCACCGGTGATGATCAGCCCGCCGCATACGAACTCATCATGGGTGAACGGCGGCTCCGTGCCGCGAAACTCGCCGGGCTTTCCACCATCCCGGCGATCGTCCGCCACACCTCTGACCAGCACATGCTGCGCGACGCTCTCCTGGAGAACATTCACCGCGTCCAACTCAACCCGCTGGAAGAAGCCGCCGCCTATGCGCAGCTCCTGGAGGAATTTGGGGTGACTCATCAGCAGCTTGCCGAAAAACTAGGCCGTTCCCGGCCGGTGATCTCTAACATGATTCGGCTGCTTGAACTACCGGTTGCTGTGCAGCGCCCCGTCGCCGCAGGAGTGTTGTCTGCCGGTCACGCCCGGGCACTGCTGGGACTGCAACAGGGTGCTGCCGCTCAAGAACAACTCGCCAAACGTATCATCGCTGAAGGTTTATCAGTGCGGGCCACCGAAGAAGCGGTGGTGTTACTCAACGCGGACGGTCAAACCCCGGTGAAACCGAAACCTGGCCGGCAACCCCGCCCCGTTCCTGAGTTCGCCAGCCGGGCAGCCGACTGGCTTGCCGACGGACTCGACACCAAAGTGACAGTAGCTGTTGGGAAGAAAAACCGGGGCAAAATCATTGTCGAATTTGCCGGCGAAGATGACCTCAATCGGATTATGGGGATTCTGCGGGAACATCCTTAAAAGTCACTAGCAGCTACCGGTAGGAGTACAACACGCAGCGTTCGGATTGCCCATTGACGAGCGTGCCGTCACACGACAGGGGAAGATGACCACTATGACCACCAAGGTGATTATCAGCGATCAAACCTTCACCCCTGAGCTGCGGAAACGCATCGGCGGATGGTTCACGATGCTAGTTCGTGACCCGCAGCATCCATCGCTTCATATTGCACCGCTACACAACAGTCGGGATCCGCGGATTCGTACCGCCCCAATCGATCTGCACTATCGGGCTGTGCTGCTGGAACTTCGCCCCCAACCCGGTGAAGTCACCTATGTGCTGCTTGCAGTAAAAAACCATGATGACGCCATCGACTATGCCAAACAGGTGCACCTTGCCCCGAATCCCGTCAGTGGCCACATCGAACCCTTCCTCACTGCCACGCCCGGCTGGGATAATCCCGTCGACCAGGGGTGGAACACCGATGCCTCGGCGGGTGCTGCAAGCCAGCCGGCCACCAGCGAAGCTTTAACCGATACCGACGCTGATTATCCCGCAGATAATTTCGAACTCACCCCGTGGGAAATCCTGGCAGAATCCGGGATCACCGCTTCCCTGCTGGCGACCGAACTTGGCTGCAGCCAAGCAGTCATTGCAGCGTTACGCACAAGCGTCGACGAAGCGAGCCTGCTTGCCATGATTGCTGATGCCCCCAGCTGGCAGAAAGACGCAGTCATTGGTTTGCTGGCAGGGTTGACCATCGATGAGATCGCCGCCGAGCTGCACGTCGACAACTCTCAATTCGCCACTGATCCAACCACCGACAGGGGTCTTGTCGACCGGTTGCAGGCCTCGAACTATTATTGCGAACCTGATGAACACACCCTGCAGGCGATGCTTGAACACGGCAGCTTCGCCGCATGGCGGTTGTTCCTCCACCCGTCACAACAGCACGCAGTTGACTGTGACCATTCCGGATCGGCTCGGGTTGTTGGCGGTGCCGGCACCGGGAAAACCGTGGTGCTGCTGCATCGCACCAACCGGCTGTTGCACAATCCGGTAGCCGCCCAGCCACCCCGGGTATTGCTCACCAGTTTCACCCGGCCGCTCGCCCAACAGTTGAAAACGCAACTCAACGAACTCAACCCGCACCTTCCGGAAGCCAACTATCCGGGGTTGCCCGGTTTAGCAGTGAGCGGTATCGATGCAACCGTGAGTAGTTTTCTGCGGCACGCCCCGGCCGCGGAAGTCAACCGGTGCCGCAGTCAACTATTTGGGCACAGCGGCGACTATCGACCAACAGTGATGAATGACCGCACCGCCGACCAGCTGTGGCGGGAAGCTGCCGCCGTCTATGGCGCTGATCTGCCGGCAACGAAGCAGCATCCGCTGTTCCTGCGGGCAGAATTCACCGAAGTACTCCTGCACACTGATCTCAACAATCAGCAGGACTATCTCACCACTGCCCGTATCGGTCGCGGCACCCAGCTGTCGAAACGGGAACGCGCCATCATCTTCACGATCACACAAGAGTTCCTGCGCCGCTGCGGGCAGCTTGCGGCGCTACCATTTGCGGCCCATGCGGTGCTTGCGGCAGCCATCCTTGAGGCACGCCAAGAACCACTGCTCGACCACATCATCGTTGATGAAGCGCAAGATTTCCACGCCGGCCACTGGCGATTTATTCGGGCCGCCGTCCAACCAGGACCGAACGATATTTTCTTCGCCGAAGACTCCCATCAGCGGATCTACGGTAACCGTTTGTCACTTGCCCGATTCGGCATCGAAACCCGGGGGCAAGCCAGCCACCGGCTCCGGCACAACTATCGCACCACGAAAGAAACCCTCGACTTTGCCGCAGCAATCCTGGCGGAAGAAACATTTTTCGACTCCACCGGTTTCGCCGACACCACATTAGGCTACCGGTCACTGCGACACGGGCCGCATCCCCAAATGCTGCGGGCAGCCTCAAAAACCGATGAGCAGCAGGCGATCGTCGACAAGGTACGCCACTGGTTATCCCGTAATGAACCCAATACGCATATCGGGATCCTTGCCCGTACCCGTGACCAAATCAGTGAAATCGTGGCCACGTTAGCCGATCACGGCATTGACTGTGTCACCAAACGATCCGGGAAAACCCCCTGGGATGGGCAAGTGTCGGCGCACACCATGCACCATGCCAAAGGAATGGAATTTACCCACGTACTGCTCGCCGACATGTCGGAAGATTCCATGTCAAAACTCGGCCTCTATGAGGGCTGTCCGCCGGCGGAACAAAACGAATCCTTGCAACGGGAACGTGCCCTGCTCTATGTGGCGGCGTCCCGTGCCCGCGACGAGCTGGCTATCACCGTAGTCGGCGAACCCACCAGCCTCATCCCCTTGGATTAAAGCCGGCCCGATCGGCGTCAAAGCAGCGCTTGTTCCGCTGCGCCGATATTTTTGCAAGTATCACCCTGCCGACGGTCATCTGCACCGCGCAGGGCGCCCTCACGGCCGCCAAGAAATCGGTATTGTCGCAAGTACTGTTGTAATCCTGTCGTCCGCGCCGAAGAAAACCTTTTCCGCTATGACTGCTTTCGCATTACCGCTTTCACCAGCCAACACCAGCAGTGTTATTCCGCTGGCATTACACACCGTGTTTTGGGAAGCAGACACCGCTTGTGCTGCTGCTATTGCTGAACAGCATGATGTTGTGCTGGAAAAAGAGGCATGGATCGCGCGCATGCTATCAACCAGGGGATGTTGCGGTTTCAATCTGGTTTCCGCTGACCGCGATGGGGACAGTGACCAAGCAATCGGCACAGTGTTGTACTGTCCCGCGGAACTCGCACCCGGTGCCGCATTAATGCCCACTGCCCCGGTGAGCGACGATGCGGAACTCGTCACCAGCCTGTTTTGCGCCTATCCTGACAGTTCGGAAGGGCAACGCCAAGCACTGCTTCTGCTTGCTGCTGTCGCCGACGAGTTAACCCAGCGCGGGGTTGTTGCAATGGAGATGTTCGCATTTCGGAATCTTTCCGGTACTCGCCGCCGCGGTCAGCTCTGCACAGACGATACAGCCACCCACAGCGCCCCGGAGACGATGTCGCAGCCATTGCGGAAAGAAGTCGCTGACGCGCTGCTGCATCCCGGAAAAATCGGGCTTCTGGACTTTCAGATTCTGCTTGAGGCAGGCTTTCACATTGCGCAAGACCATCCGATTGTGCCGCGGATGCGCCTCGAGCTACCCCCCACCCAAGGATTGCTATACGAGGCAGCCTCGACAACACTACTTGCCGACAACGAATTCCCCATCAGCTAGCCGCCAGCACATCCAGTATCGGCCATCGGCGGGTGAAATCCGGCGCGGTGCGGCAGCACGACAAGCTAGTCGAGTAGTTCTTCTTCCGCGAGCAAATCAGCGAATTTATAGGTGCCAGTTTCCAACGTGTCGGAATCCAATAGATAAAACCGTTTCACTGCCACGACCACCGATTCGGCAATCGCGTCACGCACCTGCGGGTCGGTCAGTAATGCCACATCGTCAGGGCTGGTCACATAGCCGGTGACAATCTCAATGGTGGGCATTTGCGTCAACCGCAGCATGTCCCAGGTGCGGGCATGATTCCCGCAGTTATTCAAACCGGTTCGGGCAGTAATCTCCCGCTGGATCAACCCAGATAAATGCTCCCCCGACAGCGAGGTTGAACCATGCTCAGAGCCGAAGAAAAACGTGGCACAGCCATTAGCTTTCTCATTCTGATAGCTGTCACATCGCAGACACAGCATCACATCGGCGCCGAAAGCATTGGCAATATCAGCCCGTTGCGTATGGGAAGGGTTATCAAATCGGGGACGGGACTTGATGGTTTCCATCCCTGCGGCAATCATGCGACCTTCTAACCGGGTCGCTAAATCCCACAGGATTTCTTCCTCGCTGATTTCGCCGAATCGTCCCTGCACCATGCGCCCAGAATCGGTGCCACCCAGGGCAGGATCAATAACCACCCGTTTGCCGGCAAGCTGTGGACCTGCCTGGCGTACCTGTTCCCGTTCCCGGATTGCATGCGGATTACCGCCGGTGATCCGGCGCCCCAAATATTTCAGCGAACGGATCGTTTTCGGCCCGCAAATACCATCGTCAGTCAAACCACTGTTGAGCTGATAGGTGCGCACCGCATTATGGGTGTCGGCACCATAGTGGCCATCCAAGCGGCCAGCATAAAACCCGAGCTCGAGCAGATGCTGTTGGAGCTGCGCCACATCGTCGCCGACGAGCACATTATTGGGTTGGAAACTCAACACCCGGGCACCCAGCGTGTACGACGCTTCCCGCAGCACGGTTAATGTTGCTTCGCCAATATAGCCGTTGGCAACAATACCGCGGGACTGCTGGAAGGCTTGCACTGCTGTAGCCAGCTGATCGTCATAGATAGTGTCGGCATCACTGTAGGTCATTTGACCGTTGCCGGTGACGTCGGCGGCATAGCCGTCCAACAGCCCGAGCCGGGCCAAGGTGGCTCGGACCTCGGCAATCCGAGGAGACCGGTCGCCAACGCGTAAAACTTCGTGCACGAAAACGCTCCTTGGAGGAATAACAACGATCAGAAAAACAATAGCAGTCGCCGGTTTTGTATTGCGAAGGGCGCCGAACCACGACCAGGGTTTTTCACCCTTTACCGCAGTTCCCGGGCATCCTCTGTGTTGTTGGTGTGAGATGTGCCAGGGAAAACTGCAGTAGGTGTGAGCAGGTGATGGAATTATCACCGTGCAAGGCAGCGGATCGCCCCTGGTGTGATAGTACAACTCAACCAGCGATGTGCGGGCAACCCACGGATCCCCACCTGTTGCCGACGTAACCGGTTGCAGTGGCTTCGCGAAGCAAACCCAGCGGTGGTGGTGTTAGGCCAGCGACTGCAATTTGGCGACAATGTCTTCCTTGGTGTGGACACCAATGAGCTCCCCGGCTTTGTTGCCGTTGGAGAAAAACATCAACGCCGGAATGCTCATGACCTGCCACATGGCGGCGAGGCTCCGCTGCTCGTCAACATTGACTTTGCCGATGACGAACTTGTCACCATATTCAGAGGCGATCTCTTCCAGCACCGGTCCGATGCGACGGCACGGGCCACACCATTCGGCCCAAAAGTCCACGAGCACTGGTTTGTCGGCGTTAAGGACAGTGGTCGACCAGTTCTCGGCGGTGATAGTCACAGGTGCGGTCATTTGTGTTTCATCAATCCTTGCGGTTGCGGGGTTCTTTCGACAGGGGCTGTCGAAAGGCGGCTGCACACAGCACATGGAACGTGACAGCATGCAGCACGGAGAGGTTTATGACTATGGCAATGAAAAGGTGACCTGGCATGGGTTATGTCGCCGCAGAATTGGACGCTGCCATGCAAGCTACCTGCTGCCACCACAGTCACAATATTTGGTGTGACCATCTATCTTAGTCACGATTGCTTCGCTCGTGCAGACCGCAAATCCACTACTGGTCACCGCATTGCCGGGGACGCATCGCTGCTACACGGCTGGTTGCGGCACACGATCGGTGAATAAGTAATGCGGCCAGTACACATTAGTAGTCGGCTGTCAGCGACGAAGATTCTATGCTTTGTGTCAGCCACCCATGGTTTACTGTGCGGCTTCTTGCGCCATGAGATATTGTTCCGCGTCGATTGCTGCCCGGCAGCCGGATCCTGCAGCAGTAATCGCCTGCTGGTAGTGCGAATCGACAAGATCGCCGACAGCAAATACCCCAGGGATATTGGTGGCCGTAGAGGGATGCTGCACCTGGACATAGCCGGCCGGGTCAAGATCAACCTGTCCGGCGACAATCTGCGAACGAGGATCGTGGCCGATGGCAACGAACATTGCCGTGACATCGAGGGTGGACTCTTCCCCGGTGACCGTGTTTTTCACGTGTAAGTTTTCTACTTTGTCTTGCCCATTGACCTGGGTGACCACAGTGTTGGTGAGGAAACGGATTTTTTCGTTGTCCTGGGCGCGCTGCAACATGATTGCCGAGGCGCGGAATTCATCACGGCGATGCACAATAGTGACAGACTTGGCGACACGCGTTAAAAAGAGTGCTTCTTCCATCGCGGAGTCGCCGCCACCGATCACCGCAATATCATGGTCGCGGAAGAAGAAACCATCGCAGGTAGCACAGGCCGAAATACCGCGGCCGAGGAGTTCTTGTTCACCGGGAACACCCAGATAGCGGGGGGCTGCACCCATGCCCAAGATCACGGTCTTGGCATGGAATACTTCGCCGCCGGCGTGCACAGTTTTCACATCACCGGATAGTGCAACTTCGTCGACGAGTTCTTGCCGAAGATCAGCGCCGAAACGCAGCGCCTGGTTCCGCATCTCTTCCATGAGCGCAGGACCCATAATCCCCTCCGCGAAACCAGGATAGTTTTCCACCTCGGTGGTGGTCATCAGGGAGCCGCCGTATTCGATGCCCTCAAACATCACGAGGTTCATCTGTGCCCGGGCAGCGTAGATCGCTGCAGTGTAGCCGGCCGGGCCGGAGCCGATAATGATGAGATCGTGAATGTCAGCCATGGGGTGAACAATCCTTTGCGTGAAGGGTATGAGCTGCTTCGGCGAACCGCGATGAGCACCGGGATTCGCCCTGCAGCACAAGGGGGTTACGAAGGTTTAAGCATAGGCGACGTTGCGCCGCTGGTGTGTGGCCGGGGTAGTGCGGTCGCCGGTGTGCTGCTGCCATCGGTATAACTTCACTGGGTGCGCGCAGTATTCCCGGCGCGCTCCTGTGGCCTGGTTGGTGTAGCCGGTGGTTTGCCGGTCGCGCGGCGGCTCCTAGTCGTCGAAGATGGGGGTAAGTTCGCTGCGTAGGATCTCTTTCGCCCGCGATCGGCGGCTTTTCACTGTTCCTGGGCGAACACCTTGATAGGCGGCTACCTGGTTGACGGTGTGTCCAATAATGTCGATGAGCACAATGGCTTCCCGTTGTTCTTGGGAGAGTTTTTGCAATGCTGCTTGCATGGTGATCGACAGGGCTTGATCGCTGGTGGGTTCAGTGCTTTCTAACACTTCGAGCAGGGTGCGGCCGCTGCTGTCGTCGTCGAGAATGAGTTGTTCGCCGCGCCAGTTTTTGTGTGCATGGTCGTAGCCAGCATTGGCGACAATCCGGTAGAGCCAGGTGGACAGTTTTGCGTCTTGCCGGAATTTTGCCAGCCCTCGGGATGCAGAGAACAACGCATCTTGCATGATGTCTTCGGCGTCTTGTTCACATTTGGCGTATCTGCGCGCCACCCAGCGCAGGTGTTCTTCGTGCCGGGCCACAATGTCACGAAAGGCGGAGGTTTCGCCTTCGCAGTAACGGTGCACCAGGTGGGTGTCGGGGTCGTGGTGGTGGCTGCCGCTTGTTGTGGTGGGGCGGTGGGGTGTTGGTGGGGTTGTGGTGGGTGGGTGAGTGACTGGCTGTTGGGTGGTGGTTCGGCAGTGGCCGGTGGCTGTTTTGGGTGCGCTGGCGTGGTGGCGTTTTGCTACCGGGAATCCTTGGGCGGTGCGGGTGGTTGTTGGTGGATGGTTGCTGCAGGCTGGTCGTGTGACGCTGGTGGTGGTGTTGGTGTGCTGTGTCATGGTGGTTTGCCCAATTGTGGTGTGGCCACTGCTGGCACCCCCGTGTCCAGTGTGGTGGTGTGGCCGGTGTGGTGGGCGGTTCCTTCCCCCTGAGTGTGTCTACAAGATTCCGCTCTAGTGTCACTGAAACACCCCCATGCCGTCGATACCTATGACTGCTATAGGTATATGGGAAATGTGATGGGAACCGTTCCAGCTGATTCCTCGTCAACGGATGACAGGTGGGGGTTGCAGATCCGATGGCGGTCATTGGTTATCTGGCTGGTGCGTGGCTGGCACCGGCACTGCACCACAAACACCCGCGATTGAACCGGCGCTGGGAAGGGCGCTCGTGGTAATCGCGGGTGTATGAAGGTGAAGTTGTTGCCGCGTGTCGACTATTCGACAGCTGCTGCCGCCGGGGTGCGGGGATTCGCATCAACTGGTGGATTATCGTCGGCGACCGGCAGTAAACCGGTGACGGTGATCTCGTTGATGGCTGCCTGGCGTGAATCCGGCAGCACATTGACCCACACCAGTATCCGATTCACGACTGGTCTGCTTGTGGTGTCCACTTCGGTGGTGCCTTCTTCCAGCACACCGCCCCCGATCAGGAGTGCCTGATTGAGGGTAGTGAACCCGTCAGCGGGGGTGGCAGGTCCCACCTCGTAGAGTTGGACGGCCGCCCCCGGTGTTGGACTGGTGATACTTACCGCGGTTACTGGCACCGGTTCAGCCAAGGTGAGCAGTAGCCCAATGCCTGGTTTGGTGGCCGGTGGGGTTGCACCGAATTGGTTGGCGTAAACATCGGTGGTCCAGCCGGTGGCAGGATCATTGTCGACCGCCAGCGGGGCAAGCTCTGGGTTGTCGGTGAATCCGGGCGCAATAGGTTGCGGCTGCCACTCCGTCACCCCGGTAATTGCCACCGGGCCGGTAACGGTTTGCCCCACCGGTTTGCTGTCCCCGGTGTAATCGCTGCTTCCGGTGACATTCGCGATCGGGTTTTGTTTCACTGGCGCGTCAGGTTCGTCGCCGTTGAGCAGTCCAAACACGTAGAGAGCAAGCGCGGCAGCAAGCAAAACCAGGGCAACCGACAGGGCAAAGAGAATCGCGGTGCCCTTGCGGGTGTAGCCGGCAGAACCGAATCCGCCAGAGGTTTGCTCCGGATGGGGGGTTGGTTGGGTTTCCACCGGCAGCGGCTCCCGATCGTCGTCGGCTGGCGGTACTGTGCCAGCAAAAGACTTATCCACCAGCTGGTGGTACAAGGTGGCCGCTGACATACCCGACCCCGGTTTCGCCGCTGTTTGCACATCAGTTGCCGATGCACTGCTGTCAGTAACTGTGGTTGCCCGGCTGGCGGTGGCGGCAAGATCCGCAACCGGGGCGGGAACATCCGGCGCCTGGGCGCACAGTAGCGCCAGTGCCGAACCAATAGCGCGCACATCTTGGGTTTGTGATGCTGTTGCAAGCACCGCCGGGAATGCAAGCACCGCCTGCCCGGCGGGGGTGATCCGAATCCGGGCGGCATGATCAATACCGACAGCAAGACCAGCCTGATGTGCGGTGGCGGTAGCTTTCGCCAAATCGGTGAGTGCCCACGCCGCACCCCGCGGATCAACTGGCTGGCTAGCCACTGTTTTCAGCGGTGAACCATCCTGCCAGCGGGCAACAATTAAACATCCCGACCGGTAGGCCCGCATCAAGATAATCTCAGGGATCGCCGGCTCATGGAGCTCGGCTAACGCCTGTGTGCGAGTTAACACCTGCTGGGCTGCGGCGGCTGCCGCCGCCGGCTGCAACGGCGCCTGCGGCGACGAACCAGTCGTGTCGACAAAGGTCAACGCCACCAGTTCACCGGTGGCAGTCGCTTTCGCCTGCCAGAACCGGGCACCAGGCACACTGCCATGATCGGCCAGCAGCCGATAGGCGCCGTCGGCGACCGGGGCACCAGGGACCAGCTTCGGGCCGCGCACCACCCCAGCCGACAGCGGCGGCGGCACCGGGGAGGCTGCAAACGCCTCCACCGAGATCGCCTGCGAATTCACATTCGCCTCTACGGCGGGAAGCGCCGCCGCTAACGGATCAGCCTGCACCTCATTTTGCGCACTTGTAGGTTGGTGAACAGCCGCAATGCGGGAACCCACCACCGGAATACGTGCCAACATGCCAGTTACATAGCTCATCTCCTCAAGACGAACCAGCACCAGCCCGAGCACGGTCAAACCTAAAAACACCACCCCGGCAACCGCGGTACGCAGCAAATAGCCCATACTCGACGGCACATGATCTGGGGCAAAGAACAAACGATCAACAACAAACAAACCCCCATGGGCGATTGCTGCCGCCACCGCGGACACCCCCACAGTCATCAGCAGTGTACGACTCATTGCTGCCAGCCCCAACGGCCCGAGTTTGCGGCGCAGCAACAACGCCCCGATCACCGCACCAGCAATAAACCCGCAGCCGTTTGCTGCCCCCAGCAAAATCACCACCTTCGACGGGGATGCGGCAAGCAGCGGTGCTAACAGCGACAACACAATTTTCGTCGACGTAATACCGGCAATAATAAACGTCGGAGTCCACGCCTCCTCGCGGGCGTAGTACACCCGCAAATGCAGCAGCACAATCGCATACGGCACCAGCGTGAACGCTGAAAACGACAATGTCCAACCCAAAATTCGGGCATCAGCAGCAGTAAAACGCGAATAGGCAAACAGGGCGGTGGCGATCTCGACGCCAAACGCCGAGAAAAACACAATAATCGGCACCAGCGACACCAGCGTCAACTTGGTGGCCAGCGTCAAATCCTTCACCACCGCTTTGTCGTCACCCATCGCCGCATTCCGGGACAGGCGCGGCATAATCGCGGTGAGCATCGTCACCCCGATGATGCCGTACGGCACCTGCAGCAGCAGCCATGCCTGCTGATAAATCAGCGGCGCCCGCGCATCAGCTGCGGCCGCAATCCGGGTGGTGATCACATAACCGGCCTGGCTGATGGCCACATACACCACAATTGCCAGTGCCATGCCACCAAACTGTTTCAACCGATCATCAATCCCCCATAGGGGACGGATATCGATGCCTGCCGACTTGATATACGGCAGCAAAATCAGGGTTTGAATCACCACACCGGCGGTTGTCCCCAACCCCAACAGCAGCACATGCTGATCGAGGATTCCCGGCTGATCATCCGGCAACAGCACCCCAGGGGTGAGCCAGTAGGCGCCAAACACCACCAGCACCACAATATTGTTGACAACCGGTGCCCACGCCCCCGGTTTGAACACCCCTTTGACGTTCAACACCGCCATAAACAGGGAAAACATCCCATAGAACAAAATTTGTGGCAGCAACAGATAGGCGAACTGTTCTGCCTGCACCACATTGACTTTGCCATCCGAGCCGAGCGTGATGGACACCAGCCACGGCGCCCCGATCACCGCCAACACCGTCACCCCAGCCAACAGTGCCAGCGACAAAGTCATTAATCGGCGAATAAACGCCGCCCCCTGATCGGGATCCTCTGCCTCGGCGCGCACCAACACCGGCACCACCAGCGAGGTGAGCACCGCCCCCAACACAATCTCGGTGATGAGGTTCGGTAGCGTGTTGGCAGTATTAAACGCCGAACCAACCGCAGGACCGAGCGACGCACCTAAGACAACAGTGCGCAGAAAACCGGTGATTCGCGACACGAGCGTCGCAAGTGCCATCGACCCGGTGGAGCGCACCACCTGTGCATCAGAAGTATCGTGTTGCGGCGAGCCTTGCTCATGCGAGTCGTGTTCACTAGCGACCTCTGTGACTGTCGCCTGGGGACCTGGCAACAATTCGGTGGCAGTTGCTGCCGCCGCAGCTGTTGCCTCACCACCGGTCTGCGGCTGGTTAGGAACACGAATAATCCCACCAGTAGGGTGCGCTACTGTGCGGGCACGAGGTTGAGGAACCGGTGCAGGATCGGCAGCGGGACGAATCCGATGTCGAAGCCCACGATCCGGGGAATTGGATGAACCATCTGCAGCATGCATATGTGTGATAAACCGCTGTCCTCGGTCATTGTTGACAGCACACGTCAACGAAAAAGGGATAAGAAACGTAGAAAAAATTTGCAGCAACACCACACCATCCAGATGACCTGTCGCATCATCTCGGTGTGCCGGGTGTGCATAAAGAATTCCCACACCTGCCGGTGCCGGTATCTTTGACCCACTGCAGCAGCGCTACACAGCGCATACAACAGCAGGAAGCCGCCACCGAAAATGCATCATCACAGATGCAGGTGACGGGCTTGCTGCTTTTTCGGATCACTTTAGCGCCGGGCACAGCTAAATACCACATGGTCACATTGCTGCGCTCAGCACTAGCTTAGCCTGCACTCAACAGCCTCAACATATGCGCTCAGCAGGGGTTTTTTCCTGTTTCACCATGTTTAGACGGGTGAAATTTGCCGCCTGAAGCTGGCGGGAAAATATGGGTCACACTTGCCTACCCGGTGATCTACCCGGGGCAATAGCCACTACGCAACGTGGGGCGTCTGCTCGCGGGAGGAGGCAATGATGTTTTTTTGCACCTTCCACACGAAACGCATCGCTTACTGGAGTTGGGCGGGTTATCCGGCAAGCTAAGTGTCGGGTCAGTATTCCGGCGGTCTGTTTAGCTGCGTGTTCGATGCGTGGGCATACGCCCGGTTCGGGGCGGAGGTTAGGGTTGATGTTTCAGCAGTGTGCCATCGTTGTGTTTGCGACGGAAGAAACGCACCAGGCGATAACCGAAGACTGTCGCAATCAACACCAGCAGCAGCGTGGAGGGTGCATAGCCGGTAATCCCGGCACGGGTTTCCACCGTGATTTTCACCGGATCACTAATCGCCACCCCGTCGACGTTGGCTAGCCACATGCTGATAGCACCCCGTCGGGTGGTGGTCTGCTGCTGGGGGACGGTCGCTGTAAATTGGATGGTTAGCGATCCTTTGGCGGGAATGATCGTCGAGGCGGGCACATCAAGCACTGTGCCTGGTGGTGCCTGCCAGCCGATTGTTGCCCGTGCCGGTAAGGGCAGCCCGTTACGGCCAACAATAAGCAGCGGTGATTCGTCACTAATCCGGGTATAGACGGCACCCGGCGGCAGCAACGTGACACTTGCTCGCAGTCGTTGCACCATTGCCCGGTTTTCTGTGAGCCGCCAGTCAGCGGCAGCTACCGCCTGCTGATAGGTGACCGGATTTTGTCGACCATTCATGGTTAACGCCAGAAACAGGTCACTGAGCAGGGGGCTGATAAATCCTTCCGGGGTGAGGGCGATTTTCGGATCCCGCACCATCAGCCGCGCAAGATCGATGGTGTAGGTTGCCTGCTGGGCGGCGCGGCGAATCTCCAACTCGGTGGGGGCGGTAACGTCGATGCTGTCCCCAGCGGTGGTGGCACCATGATTGTCACTATTAGTCGGTGTGGTGGCCGCCCAATCGATTGGGTTTGGGGGCTGCTGGGCGCGGGTTTGTTGTAAGAGTGTTGCCGGGGAGGCAGGAAGCGCTGCCCCGGTGGCAAATAGTTCCGCAATAGTGCGCAAGGGTTGCGCGGCTGGATCGTCGATTTCTGCTGGTGGTAGCACCACCAGTGGGGTGGACGGGTCGGCTGTTACCGCAGTGGCTACCGCCGCCGCAGCGGTGATCCGTCGCGCGGTGGGGGAATCAAAGGTTGGATCGAAGCGGCCATCCGGCTGGGTAGTTGCCAGCGACAACGGCTGGGTGTTTACCGCGGCCAGCAGCTGTGCCAGCGCCGCATCATAGGTGATGGTTGATACCCCTTCGACTTCCTGCTCCCCGCTGGCCACAAGCAGACCTTCGGGGGTGTTGGAGGTTGCTGAACGCAACGCCGGCCAGGTGGTGGAGGCGGCCGCAAATTGTTCTAAAAATCCGAAGGTTTTAGCGGTATTCGGGGCGATCCAGCCGGTTGGGCTGGTGGTCAGTGGTGCTACAGGGACGTGCAGAATTGATTCGATGCGGGCAGCCCCACCGGCGGTGGCAAGCCGCAACAAGTCAAGATCACCAATCGCACTAATTGCGTTAATATCCGCATTCCCGTAGGGCAGCGCCACCACACAGGTGTGTTGCGCCACGTCGCTTAATGCGGCGATAAATGCGGTGGCGGCGTCTTGGCCGCTGCCCGGGGTGGTGGGGGGAAGCTGCTTGGAGGTGCTGTGGAATAAGTCCCGCAGCTGGGGGCTGGGGGCAACCGGGGAGGGGCGTTGCTGTGCGATGAAATATTCGCCACGCATCCGATCAATGACATCAAGCAGTGCGGGATCGATTGCTAAACAGGTCGATTGTTGGAGCTGCTCGCCGCCGGGGCCGCTGATTGCGGCGGTGAACGTTTGCAGCCACGTCCAGATTCGTCCACCTTCGGCGAGTTCTGTGGCGAGATGATCGTCGACGAGATACAGCGGTGCAGTATCTGGTGCCTGGCCGGTAGCCCCCGGCAGCAGGCCGGTGTCGCCGGTGAGTGGCCACATCACACCAACTTGGCGGGGAGTTTGCGCCGGTGGTGTGCCAACGATGGTCAGCCACCGATCCGAGTCGAGATAGCGGATCGCCTCATCCCCGATGCGACCGTTGAGATTGATCAGCAGCGGATAGGTGCCAGGATTGGGAAAGCTCAGCGGTGTAGTGGTTAGTTTGTCGCTGCGCTGTGCGGTGTTGGTTAACGGTTCGCTGGGTGTCGGGTTGCCTGATTGTGTGGCGCGGCCAGTTGGTGTCGCGGTGGAAGCTGCGGGGGTTTCGGTGGCTACCTGCGTGGTGGTGTGCAGCAGGAAGGTGCGCCGATCACCGGGTTTGATAGTGCCGGGAATATCAACAAAGTCGGTTGCCCAACCATAGGAGTTGTGGTCTTGTCCAAGGGCAGACAGTCCAGCGGCAGCAGTGGTGACTTCGCCGGCGTGCTGCAGTCGAACGGTGAGATCACTGACGGGTTGACTGCTGTGGTTTTCTATGGTGACGGTAAGCCCCAGTGGCTGTTCGAGGACCCCTCTGTCATCGGTCTTGGGGGATTCCAGGGTGGTGATTTGTTCAATGTGCAGCCGGATATCGCTGGTGGTTTCGACAGGTCGCAGCGTGTTGTTGAGCCACTGTTCGGCGGCTGGCAGGTTCGTTTCGGTTTGTGGGAATGGTAAAACGGCAGGGGTGGCTGCTGCCGGGCTGCTCCAACTGAGCAGGGCGGTGGCGGCGCAGCATCCGAGTAGACGCCGCCACCTAAGCCTGGTGTTTGTCATCGGGGCGTCACCCGTCCTGCAGCTTTTTCCCGACGGGCACAGTCGGGCAACAGTTCTTCGGCGCGATGCGCCAGATAGCGTTCGTCGGCGTAGGTGAGTTTTTCGGCGAGTTGGGATGCGGGGAACCAGCCAACTTCGGTGACTTCCGGGTCTTCATCGTTGAAGTCACCATCCACATAGCGCAGGAGATGATGATGCACGGTTTTGTGGATGCGTTTACCCCCGGAGACGAACCAATAGTCAATCACCCCGAGGGTGTCGATGATGGTGGCGGTGAGTCCGGTTTCTTCCCAAACTTCGCGTTCAGCGGTTGCCCGCAGCGAATCATTGTTTTCTACATGTCCTTTGGGCATTGACCACAACAGACGTCCACGCCGGTCAAGACGGCCGATGAGGGCAACATAGATTTTGTCCATGTTTACTTCCCCATTTGGTCCTACTGCTTCGGCGAGTCCGGAAAGCACCAGGCCGCCGGCGCTGGTTTCGGCCACGGTTGGTAGCCGCAGCTGTTGGGGGTCTTCCCGGGTGAGGCTGCGCGTATTGCCCCGGCTGGTGGTGGTGTGCCGGGCTGGTTGTCGTCTTCTGGTGTTGCCGCGGGGTGTCCGACTGCCGGTGGTGGTGTGCCGGTTTCGGTTGCGTCCGGGACGATTGTTGCTGCGGGATTCGCGCGAGGGCTGACTGTGGTCGTCACCGGTGGTGTGGCTGTTGCTGCTGCGATGGGGTCGTTGGTTGCGCCGGTTGCGGACACGTCGGCCGCGGCGCCGTTCCCGCGGCGGGGTGGACTGCACGGCGCTACCGGTTGCCGGTACCGGGTTGGTTGTGGTTGCGGTAGCGGTGTTGGTGTCGGGTTGTGACACATTTATCTCGGGGGGAAGTGCCGCCGAGGGTTGCCCTTTGCGCTGCTGGCGGGCTGGGCGCGGTGACCGCCGGGAGTCGGCACCGCGGCGGCGTTGCCGCCGGGCAGGATTGCCGCTAGCAGCGGTGTGCCGCTGCGGATGATCTCCTTGGGATGATGATTGACTGGTGGAGCTGCTAGCTGGGGTGGGGGCAGTACCGGGACGGCTACGGTCACTGCTGCTGCGGCGCCGGGAGGAGCGGCGGGAGGATGGTGTAGCTGCGCTGCTATCGAATTGTTGTGTCGGCTGTGCAACCCCGCTGGCGGTGCTACTGCGACGCTGCCCGGTGCCGTGACCGGATGATGGTTTCGTCGCTGTCTGCTGTTGCCGTGTCGTTCCGGTTGCGTCGCGTTGCCGGCGACGAGACGATGCTCGTCCCGACCGGGCAGTATTGCCGGTTGCCTGCGCCGCCGGCTTTTCGCCGGTTTTACCAGCAGATGCAGCACCAGTTGGGGCAGTCGTTGATCCTGGTTGTGACGAGTCTGCCTGCGGCTCACGTGCGACAGCACCGTGACCGCCGTGGCCACGGGAGCGTGATCCACGTCGGCGACGGCGACGATGCGGTGAGTGAGACATAGCAGCAAAACTTTATTCGAGGTACGACTAGTGACAAGGAAGCAAAGAAGGACAGCAGCAAAACGCTAAAAAACCAACAGCAGCACTGCCCAATGTTGGGCAAGTGCAACTATTTTACTCTAGCGCTCCAGCGAACACAGCGCCGTTGCATGGCTGCTGCCATCTATCTGGTTTGTGCAAGATCGGCGTTGGTCGGTTCGGGCTCAAGTTCATCATCTGGTAGCACAGCCGGCTCCGGATAGTAGCCGCAGGCGATAGGGGCAATGCGGGCCCCGTCGGCAGTCATAATTGGGGTGTCGGTGGGCTGTTGCCCGCACAGCGGATTGCCGGCGATGCTTCCTTCGCTGTGCGCTAGAACCTGTTCCCATGATGACGGCACGGTGAGGAGACGATTGTCAGCGAATGCATAGTCATCAACAGCAAGCGCCGGTGCCGCCGGAACTTCGATGATCTGATTGCCTTGGAAGGCACCCACGCCAATGTGGGTGACCGCACCAAACGTGGCCGGCAGTGCAGTAATGGTGTTGCGGGCAAATGCTTCAGCCGGAATTTCTTGCAGCTCACCCCAGTGAGAAGGCAGGGTTTGCAGCGCATTGTCGGCGAAGGCACCAGCACCCAAGGAGCGCACTTGCCCCCACTGCTGAGGAAGTGCGCGAAGAGCATTACCTGCAAACGCCGACTGGCCAATGCTTGTCACCCCATCCCATGCCGGGGCGAGGGTTTCCAGCGCATTATCGGCAAACGCGCCATCCGCAAGAGTTTTAATGCTGCCCCAATTCCTCGGCAGACGCTGCAATTGGTTATGGCTGAAAGCGCCCGCCCCAATCTGAGTAACATTGCCAAAATCGCCTGCAATAGCCTGCAGCTGGTTGCCGCTAAACACCCATGCGGGCAGGGTGGTCAACACCCCAAAAGAGGCCGGAATTGCGGTTAGCTTATTTGCGGCGAATGCGGATTCCCCGAGGTCAACTACACCTTCCCACGACTGTGGTAGGGATTGCAGATGGTTGCCTTCAAAGGCGGCGGCACCAATATGAGTAATGGTTCCCCAGTGGTTCGGAATATGCTGCAGTTGGTTATAGGTAAATGCCCCATCTCCGATTCGCCGCAACTGGGCAGGCCAGCGATCAATTGCCAGTATCATACGCTGTTCATGTATTGGGGTTGCTAATGGCATCTCGGTTTGTGTGTCATCGGTGATGAAATCACCACACACCGTATAGCAAAACGCCAATGGGGCGATCTCGGTGATGGGCTGGCCGGTGGGATCAGTGTCGGGAAACACCACCGGCTGCCCTGGATGCGGGTTGGTGTCGTTGCGGAAACCACGAATTGCTACCCCATCACCGCTGGAAGATGGCTGATAGGCAAATGCTGTTGCTTCCCACACTTCCCGATTCGTGAGCCCTTGCGGGTGCGATGTGGCACCGGTTGACGGTGTCGGGGAAGCTGCTCCCGGATTGGGACTGGATGAGGAGGCGACCTGACAACCACTGAGTGTGAGCAGTGCTATCGCACCGCAGACTGCAAGCCTGCCTGCACCGGTGGAATGCTGCTGCACAGGTTCTCCTTATGGGAAATGATTGGAGGGACTGCTTGCGGACTTGAAACAAGCAAGAGCAAGAGCGTTGTGAACCTCTGCCCTGACCGTTCATTGTGGCAGATACACGCACCAAGAGCCGAAACCTTCAGTGCTAAGGATTGCGAACGTGGCCGCACCTGGGGCAGTGCTGGTCGCAGCTGTGGTGCGACCCGCCCGGTGGTGCGGTGTGCGACCAACGAACCAACGTCCGGGTGAGCAACATGGTTTTATCACCGATGCTCGCTAGACTTACACCCGTGTCCGAGGAAACAACAGCCGACAATACCCTGTCCGTACTCGACGAAGCCGCTGTGCTTCGCCGACTTGATGATGCGCTTCGCCCTGTCCAACAGACGCTGCAGCCGCTTGCCGCCTCGTTTGCTGCCCGTGGACACAAGCTGTATCTCGTCGGTGGTTCGGTGCGTGACGCGCTGCTTGACCGACTTGGTCATGATCTGGACTTCACAACAGATGCGCGCCCAGACGCCATTCTTGCCGCGCTAGGCACATTGACCGACAGTATCTGGGATACCGGTATTGCCTATGGCACCGTCTCTGGGGAGCATGACCACAACCAGCTAGAGATCACTACCTTCCGGTCGGACACCTATGATGGCAACTCCCGCAACCCGGAGGTGCAATTCGGCGACACGCTCAGCGGTGACCTGATTCGCCGTGACTTCCGCATTAATGCGATGGCCTGTGAGGTGCATGCTGATGGCAGCTACACATTCCACGACCCATTAGGAGGTTTGGAGGATCTTGCTGCGGGGCTGATCGACACCCCTGATTCGCCAGAGATTTCCTTTGGGGATGATCCGCTGCGAATGCTGCGTGGGGCGCGGTTTGTCAGCCAGCTTGACATGGATTTAAGCGATCGGGTTGCTACTGCGATGACGGCGATGGCCGGGGAGATCACCCGGATCTCCGTGGAGCGGATCGCCCATGAACTCGACCGGTTGATGCTTGGCCTTAACCCGGTCAAGGGTGTCGACGTCATGGTGTCTACCGGATTGTGTGACTACTTTTTCCCGGAGATTCCCGCGCTCCAGCTCACCCCGGATGAACATATGCGCCACAAGGATGTGTACCGCCATTCCTTGCAGGTGCTGCAGCAGGCAATCGATCAGGAAGAGGACGGCCCTGATCTGGTGCTGCGTTGGGCGGCGCTGATCCACGACATTGGCAAGCCGGATACGCGGGCGGCGAAACCCGGCGGTGGGGTGACGTTCTACCAGCATGAAAGTGTGGGGGCGAAACTTGCCCGGCGGCGCTTTCGGGCGTTGAAGTATTCCAAACGGATGATCTCCGACATCAACGATTTGGTGTTCTTGCACATGCGCTTCCATGGCTATGGGGAAAGTGAATGGACTGATTCGGCGGTGCGCCGCTATGTGGCCGACGCCGGTGACTTGTTGCCGAAACTGCACAAACTTGTGCGTGCCGATGTGACAACCCGTAATCAGCGCAAAGCAGCCCGGCTGGCGCGTGCCTATGACAATTTGGAGCAGCGGATCGCTGAGCTTCAAGAACAAGAATCGCTGGCGCAGGTACGTCCGGCGCTGGATGGTAATGCCATTATGAAGCTGCTTGATCTGCGCCCAGGTCCAGAGGTTGGTCAAGCGTGGGCATTTTTGAAGGAATTGCGCCTTGAAGAAGGTCCGATGGAGCCGGAGGAAGCAACGGCCCGGCTACTGCAGTGGTGGGAACAGCGGCAGCAGTAGCCAACCCCTCAACCGAATCAGTTATATTCCCAAGGATACAGATAATGAGACAATGTTTTCACCAGTCGGGAATCTGACGCGTCTTGTATCCGACAGATAAGGGAATTTGGATGGGGAAAGCAAGCGCCCCAGACTGAACCGAGCCAGCTCCGGGGCGCTTACTTACCGCAAGTAATCTCAGACAGAGCAGGCACAGCCGTGCACCTAGCGCTGATACCAGGCAGGCAGGTCACGGCCTTTCGCTAAATCGTCCACCACCTTGTCGACACGTCAAATATCCAACATCAACGGGTCGGTGACCTCGGCAAGTTTCACACCACACACAGTGCCAGTGATCAGCTCGGTTGCTTCCTCTGGCATCGGTGCAGTCGCAAAAAAGTCACGCACAGAGACACCCTCATCGAGAAGTTCCTGCAGGGACTTATCAGTCAGACCAGTCACCCAGCACAGCGCTGCCCGTAGCGCCGCCTCAGTGCGTCCCTTCCGCTCGATTTTGGCGAGATACAACCGATAGATATCGACAAACGGGGCAGCAGTAACGTCATAGGCCATAACACACCATTCCTTGTTCTTCGACAACAGCCAGCGCACCGGGTAAGGAACACTCGTTGAAGTATAGGCGGAAACACACTCGGTAAGCTGAACAGCCCAGTGTAGCCGCACTCCAGGGTGCCGTGCGCAACCAGCTGGGATGTGGTGGCAGCAACGCTACCAGCGCCATCAGGCACACAACAGCACCGTAAACCATGCACTGCAACACCGATCGTCCGCCCAGGGCGAAGGATAACCTGTCGGCTAAAGCTGTGTTAGTAGGTTATCTCATATACTTGCAACGGCCACGCACCGGTTCCGGAGCGGTCAGAATTCGAGACCGCAAGACATCGTTCAAAACGGGCACGGGTGATATCGCTGATGGTTTCTAGCCCCAGCTGGCGGGCGGCAGCATCGGCCGGCAATATTTCCGGTTGTTGCATCAACACTGCTCGACGATTCCCGCCATCGGCAGCATTACACGCCACCACAGCCTCGGCGGTGGATCCGGAGCCGGCGAAAAAATCCAGCACAATGCCATTATCCGTCGCCTGCTTGAGCAAAAATTGCAGCAATGCCTGCGGCTTAGGGAAGTCAAACACCCGCACACCATCGAATTGACGCTGTAGCGCTTTCGTAGCAGCTTCTGTCGAGTACCAGCCAAGTTGGGTAACAAAGGCTTTGCGGGGATTTCGATAAGAATCAAAGAACTTCTTTTGCCGTGGCGTGCCCTGCGGATCAGCAGGGAACACCACCCGATTGTCCGCGATCATTGCCGTGAGGGTCTCTTGCGTAAATGCCCAATTCCCCGTATAGCGGCGTCCCGTGACCGGATCGGTGATGGTGAAAACATTGCTGCGCCGATCTGTTGCTTTCATCGATTCAGAGCGCCACGGCCCGCGGGGATCCTCATCCGGATTGTGAAAGCCGTCAATCTCACGTTCCACCCCCCGAAACTGGAAGTGGGAAGCATGTTTGGCATAGGCCAACACATATTCGTGATTCGTCATCACCAGGTGTTTTGGTGGGACACCTCGGGCGGCACGTTTCGTCTCCCAGACGAAGGTTGCAAGATGATTCCGTACCCCGAATAGCTCATCCATCACTAGGCGCAGTTGCGCTACTTCCGTATCGTCAATGCTGACATAGATCACTCCATTATCGGCAAGAATATCCCGGGCAAGGCGGAGCCGCGGCAGCATCAAGCTCAGCCACGAAGCATGTTTCCCAACCGGTTCGGTGCCGCGGGCACGGCGCTTATCGTGGAATGAGTCTGCATACACCATGCTGCCACCGGTGTTATATGGCGGATCAATATAGATAACTTCCGGCTGCTCGCTGGTCAAGTGTTCATAGTGGGCAAGCCCAAAGAGGTTATCGCCAACAATGAGCGCATGATGATCCAGTGGTGTCGCAGGCTGGAACGCGGCACCGTCGGCACGACACAGCCGTGATTGCTGCTGTAACTGTGCAGGTGAAGCGATTTGTTGTGCCTGCTGTTTTCCCGGCCAGCTAAAACTATAGCCTTCGCCGGTGGGGGATTGTTGCTCAGCGAGGATCTCGAGTGCACAGCACAGCGCTTCAGGGTCGACTTCGCCGCGGTCATTTCGTAACTCGGCGGGTGCATGCGAGGCTAAAACATGCAGCAGTGCTGCGGCTGTGTCTGATTGCTCCTCGAGTGGTGCTGGCAAGTCCGGCATGATTCCCAGTATGACCCGCGTGTGACGAAGCTTGAGGGAGCGACACGTTGTCATAGTGCACCCGACTGTGCCGCGCCGCCATGAGACACCGGTTGAAAGAGAAAAGAGAGAACCGAAAGCTAATCATTATCGAAAATTGTTGCCTGCAAAAATAGGGCGCCACATCTGCATGTCGCGCCCTATGGTAAGCGGTGCAGCAGTGAGCCGCTTTACTGATTTGCGGCCGTGCCTACACAACGTTCGCAATAGGCTTTTTTCTCGTCTGCGGCACACGATGCACACATCAACGTCTGTTTCCGGCACGCTTCATTGTGGCAGTTCACGAAGTCATTGGTCGGCGTTTCGCAGTGCACGCATTGGCCGAGCTGCTTGGCTTCATCAGAAAACTCCATGTGCATGCGACGGTCAAACACATAGAGAGAGCCTTCCCACAGGCCACTGTCGCCAAAGCGTTCACCATAGCGGACAATACCGCCATCTAGCTGGTAAACCTCCTGAAAGCCCCGATTCTTCATCAGGGGGGTGAGCACTTCACAGCGGATACCGCCGGTGCAATAGGTGACCACCGGCTTATCTTTCAGGTGATCGTATTTTCCAGACTCAAGTTCCGCAATGAAGTCATGCGTGGTAGTGACATCAGGAACGATAGCGTCCTTGAATTTGCCGATCTCTGCTTCCATGGCATTGCGTCCATCGAAGAATACGAGCTCGTCGCCTCGTTCTTCCACTAACTTGTGGAGCTCCTCCGGCTTGAGGTGGACACCGCCGCCGATAATGCCTTGCTCGTCAACCTTGATCTCATCTGGGGCGCCGAAAGCCACGATCTCGTCACGCGCCTTTACCGACAACCGTGGGAAGTCGTCGGCCGATCCTTGTGACCATTTAAATTCCATGTTTTTAAATGGGGCAAATTCGCGGGTGCGGCGAGTGTACATCTTGCATGCGGTGAGCGAACCACCGACCGTTCCGTTAATGCCATGTTTGGAGATGATGATTCTTCCCTTGAGTCCCAACATCTCGCAGAGCGTTTTCTGCCACAGCATGACAGCTTGTGGGTCATCTACTGGAGCGAAGCAGTAGTAAAGGAGAATTCGAGTTTGGCCTTTTTCGCGTGCGCTATCCACGGTTGATCATTATAGGCCGATTCTCGTTGAGCAATGTAGTGGGGTAAACCACTCACCTTTGGCCAACGAGTCGATGCTCTAACCCAAAGTGACATAACATGAATATGTCAAGTGACGAAAAGGTGCTCAATATGTCCCATGGTCAGAAGTGAACCAAAAATCGGCCAAATTAGTCTCTAGTCCGCCAGATCAGGGTAAGTTGCTACAATCTGCTCCCACAACTCGTCGAAGGCGACACCCGTCAATATCTCGGATTGCACCTCAGGGAAATCATCAAACGTATCGGGGTGTGGCACCACTTCTTGAGGCGGGGTCGCAAGGTTACGACTCTTTCCCCCAACCCATCCACCTGATGGCACTTCCCCATCGCTGAGTTCAATCAGCCGAACCATCCGGCACATGCCAGTGTTCTCTGCCATTGGCTGAAGCTCGGCGACATGGGCGACAGTTCCCAGTTCCGGAATCTCCATGGTGAGTTTGGTGTAGATCATTTCAGTCATGGCACCATTGTTCCCCACTGTCGCTCTGTTTGCGAACCTATGGGTCGGTTGCGAGAAAAATCATGAAGAATCTGAGTTGCTCATCGTGCCAAGGTTGTTGGCCGGTGCACAGCCACCTTTCGCCCACCCGCATACACATAAGGCGCCGACTGGTTCTTCTCATTGTGTACTGTGGCCGCGGCTTGAACGGGAGACTTTGTGTAGCGTACGTCCGGTTCCGGATCGATGGTTTCACGTGAAACAATGCCCGGCCACAGCAAACCGACCAACACGCCGTACCAGGGTGCTGACACCACGCATGGCGGTATCCAATGCGGTTTATCCGTTCTGGTTTCTACTAAGGTTTTCCTGCCGAGTGTCTAGCGATCCCTTCCCGCTACATTTGTCTGTTGCGAGGGGTTGAAACTGGTTCGGGTGGAAAACGGTGTCTTTCTCCAAACACAGACTTCAGGAAACCGCGAAAGAGTTCGTCTTCGTCCTTTATCGGCACCACCATGGCTCACACACCGAGTCGTTATTCAAAGGGTGTGGCCAATCTCCTCACCGGTATTGATTGAAAGCGCAACCCCCACGAGCCGCTGCACTCCCCTTGTTTCACGTGAAACAATCGGACATCCCCAAACGACAGGTCGCAGCAACGATAGACAGCCCGAAAGTAAGAGACCATTCCCTGAGTTACAACTTCCAAAATGTTTGCATCAGACTGCTAGTCCACATTGATACCGAGCTCCCCAACTCTCGCGACGGCTGATAGCGCTCGAAGCACCTGTGCACGTATGCCTGTCGAGCAACATGGAACGGAAACAATGATTAAGCAGCCGTGTGCGGAAGCCTACATCGCCACATCGATAGCCTCCTGCGGTTGACCCGACTGGCTCCCCTTTCCGAGCGCAACGGTGAACCTTTCGAGTTTCCAATCGTTTCACGTGAAACATTCCGGCTCGCCACAACGTCCAACCTCGTGACCATACAGCGCTTGCAGGCACAATCAGCACACTAACATTCAATGTCCACACCATCCGCGCCGAAAGTTTACTGACAGTCGTTCAGGTCTGTAATGTGCAGGCCCCTCCGATGCTGTGCTCTCTTGGCGGCTAAGACTGCTCTCGCCTGGCGTGCCCAAACACAACTTCGCTTCATCAGTGAAGCGGCTATGAACAATGAAACCCTTAAAAGAAACTATTGAGATTGAACGTGCAACCGGGGGCGCATTGGGACTTGTCGGATAGTGTTTCACGTGAAACGTCATTGGGTGGCCTGGACGAGCGTGAAGATTGAAGGATGATGTTCCCCCAAGGTGTGCATTCCTCCTTCACCATTCCCATTGTTTGACGGTCACTTGGTTCGCTACATAGTTTCGCAAGACCAGGTGCGACAATTGGATCACTCAGTCGTCGCTGAACCTTCAATCCGTATTTCATGCTGACCGACTAAGCACGAGGGTCGACACAAGTCTGTGCTCGATAATGGCTGAGATTAACTCATCCGTGATGTTTTGTTTTCCCCATACCTGTGTTTCACGTGAAACATTCAACGGATGCGCACGGTTGCCGGCATGTCCTCTGCATGTTGAACAGGCAGAAAAATTCTTAAGTCCCACTCTTTTAAGCCGCACCGATCTGAGGCGATACAGGAGCAACTCCAAAACGGAGAGGACGCATCCTGTGGGCTCCTACCAATTTTCGGAATCCGATATGTGGTGTCCCGGAATTGGAAAGACTGAGCAACTTCCTTGAAAGTGCTTTGCATCATGGCCAACTACCGGAGTTCGCAGGCACCCGTATAGAACCGTGGACTTCGATTTGTAAGTCGTATGTGGGGATGCGGCGCACCTGCGATCCATAGCATTGCTTGTCCGAATTGCGGTCGCAAAGCGTAGTGAGCGGGTTTTTTGTTGTTTATGCGGATGGAAGTGGCGGCAGCAACCCGCTAAACAATGAGGTGTCCGGCTAGAGATGAAGCTATTAACGGGATGGGTGAGGGGCGAAATGAGTGAAGTACCCAGGTCGTGTTTCACGTGAAACTTTTCAGTCTTCCCCGATGGCTAACTTCCATATTTGTCCCACCGGCAACCGGGCTCCCGGCTTAGCGCACCTGTCCACGCTTGGCGTGGCCGGAAGAATTTTTGCCACTCTGCGAATGAGTGGTTTTCGATGCGGTGAAGGGCAACACTGGAGGAACCCGAGCGGCGGTACCTGGCGACGGCAGCAGTATCGCCAGTTGTTGTAACCGCTTGAGCTTGCGGCTGCGAGCAGAGGCCAATATTCCCGTTATGGTGTGCTGGCATTGCTGGGCGACTTGGTGATGCCAATGTGCAGTGTCTTGGTTCCGGTCGACTACTGACCACTCCCCTACCCCACAGAATCTTAAGTGGGGAGAATGCTGCTGGGCTCTAACGGTGTTCACAGTGCCACAACGTTGAAGATTTTGTATGGGCGGATTGATGGTTGCCAGTAAGCCATCCCAGTCAACTACGCGAAGTTTGCTCGAAGGGTTTGGCGTTGGATCACTAGCTGGGGTGGTGTCGGTATCCCTGGAATGTTTCGCGTGAAACGAGGTGTGGTAGCGGATAGCCGGATCAAAAGAATCGCCACCGGGTTATCCGGTGGCGTTCTGTGTTGGTGTTGCATTGGGGCGCAGGTTTTATAGCTTCGAGCCTTGTGCGGCATAGCGGCTTGCTAGTGCCGAGCACATCATCAGTTGTACTTGATGGAACACCATTAACGGCAAGATGAGAAGACTCACGGATTGTCCGGCGAAGATCACGGCAGCCATCGGTAAGCCGGTGGCGAGTGACTTCTTCGTTCCGCAGAATTGGATCGCAAGCATATCTTCCCGTGGGAACCCTAAAAGGTTAGCGACTGTTCGTGTTAACCACAGCATGAAAGCAACAAGGACAATGGAGAAGATCACTAACGCCAGAATTGATGAGACTGAGACGCTACTCCAAATTCCGTTCACCATGCCTGCGGAGAATGCGGAATACACCACCATCGTGATGGAACCGCGATCCACAATCTTGGTGCCCTTGTTTGCCGCAAAGGTTTTCACCCAAGGTCGGGCAAGCTGTCCAAGGACGAAGGGCAGAAGCAGTTGGATGGCGATGTCGACAAAAACGCTTCCATCGATATGCACCCCACCCCGTGACATGAACAGCATGACCAATAGCGGTGTGAACACTACGCCTAGAAGGTTGGAAAGTGATGCGCTGACAATTGCGCCGGCAACATTGCCCCGGGCAATGGAAGTGAATGCGACAGATGATTGAACCGTCGATGGCACCAAGGTGAGATACACGAGTCCGGGAAGGAGCGGTTGCGCCCAATGTCCCTCCAGCAACATGAAGCCGAGCCCGATGAGTGGAAAGGCTACATAGGTAAAGCCGAGGATCGTGAGGTGCAGTCGCCAGTGGGTTAACCCTTTGAGTGCTTCCTGTGGCGAGAGTCGTGCGCCGTAGAGGAAGAACAGCAGAGCGATAGCGATCTTCGTGGCAATGGAGAACCAGTCGGCCGCAGCACCGTGTATCGGGAAAATTATCGCAACAACGACTGCGCCAAGTATCAGGGCTATGAGCGGATCCCGGGGTCGCCGAAGCCAGGGGATGGAACGAACGTGCATACCACGATCATAGAGGCAAATCCCTAAGTGAATGGTCGTATCAATTTGTGGCACACTGGTGGACATGCATACTACGCATCATTCACCGCCACACGACACGGCGGTGCCTCCAACAGATGTTTCACGTGAAACATCTGTCAAACGAAAACCGTCCCTCTTCGCCCCTATTGTCTTAAAGAAGTCAATTTCTTGGGCAGTCATTGTCGGGTTCGTTGCTATCGCGTTGGGTCTTATCGTCGGATTGAAAGCCGACGACTCAAGTAGCGCGCCGCAAACCTTGCCAGACAATAGTGATTCTGCAACTGTTGCAAGTCTCAGTGACGAATTCCCGGGCAGCGACACACTCGCTGCCACGATTATCGTCGACACCGGAGACAACCCTGTAGCACCACAATTGGATACTTTGGCTGCTGCCGTCACCGAAACGCTGGATGTGACCGGGTTGGCAGCAAGTGACGCCCCGGTGCAATTTATTCCGGTGGCAGACAACCTCGGCCAGGCTGCAGTGCAACTTCCTGGCGACATTGACGGCACCGACCTCACCGATGCTGTTGAGCAAGTGCGGGAGGAACTCCGTACCCGACTACCAGAAGGCGACACAGCCTATGTATCAGGTCCGGCAGGATTCGCCGCCGACTCGGCAGCAGCATTCAAGGGTGCGAACTTCACTCTGCTTGCAGTAACTGCATTAGTTGTTGCGGTATTGCTTATCTTGACCTACCGATCCCCTACCCTGTGGCTCGTGCCCCTGTTGGGAATTGGGCTAGCTGATCGTGCCGCAAGCTCGTTTACCAGTTGGCTGGCCGAAACCACCGGCTGGTTCCAAGCGGATGGTTCCACCGCGGGGATTACCTCGGTGTTGGTGTTCGGTGCCGGCACTAACTATGCCCTATTGCTAGTGTCCCGCTATCGCGAGGAGCTTCGCCGCTATGAAGATCATCGTGAAGCGTTAGCTGCCTCGCTGAAGGGAACCGTGCCGGCCATTGTCTCCTCCAATCTGACAGTGGTTATTGCGTTGTTGACGTTGCTGGCGGCCACGATTCCTTCCTATCGCAGCCTCGGCCTCTCTAGCGCTATCGGATTGCTATTTGCGTTAAGCTTTGGCCTATTGCTGTTGCCCGCGCTGTTGGCCGTCACCGGGCGCTTCTTGTTCTGGCCGAAGATCCCACGCCACACAGATGCTGTTGAGAACGATGCTGATGGCGCGTTCTACCGAGTTGCGAAAACTGTAGCGAAGAAGCCTGCCGCGGTGTTGGCAATTATGGTTGTGCTGTTGGGTGCTTTGTCATTCGGTATTGCAGCGCCCCGATTCGGCTTGTCGACCACGCAACAATTCCGTACCCAGTCTGAGGCTGTAGATGGTCAAACATTGCTGGCGGAACGAACCGGAATGTCTGCTTCCGGGCCGGCACAGATTGTTGTCGACTCTTCAGAGCTCGACGCCGCCTCAACGGTAGTCGAAGCAAACCAGCTGCGGCCCCTCGGTCCTCCGACGCAGTCCGTCGACGGTAACCTCACCAAGCTAGTGGTGGCGATTCCAGGGGATCCGGGAAGTCAAGAACAACTAGATAAAGTTGCCGCGTTGCGTGCCGATCTTGAGGCGAATGCACCGTCCGCGATTGTCGGCGGCGAACCGGCACAAACCTTGGATTCCCGCGATGCGACGATTCGCGATATGAAGGTTGTCATTCCGCTGATCTTCCTTGCAGTGTTCCTCATCCTTGTGATGATCCTGCGGGCGCTGGTGGCACCGGTGCTCCTGCTAGGCGCGGCAGCGTTGTCGACTGCGGCAGCGCTCGGTGTTGGTGCGCTCGCTTCCAAGTACGTCTTCGATTTCCCCGGTCTAGCCTACGAAGCGCCACTGTATGCGGTGCTGTTCCTCATTGCTCTTGGTATCGACTACACAGTGTTCCTTGTGTTGCGTGCCCGAGAGGAAGCCGATACCCATGGAACGAAATATGGGATGGTTCGTGCCGTCGGTCTTACCGGCGGCGTGATTACCAGTGCCGGTATCGTGCTTGCCGCGGTATTTGTTGTTCTCGGTGTGCTCCCGCTCATCACTTTGACGCAGGTTGGCATCATCGTTGGTATTGGTATTTTGCTTGACACATTCCTGGTTAGGACATTGGTTGTTCCCGCGTTATTTGAGCTACTCGGTGACACGATGTGGAAGCCGGGTAAAGCGCCCGCAGGAAACGCTCCAGCAAACACCTAACCAACAAATCGCTCACATGATGACGTCATGTTTGTACGATGGATGACTGCAACCCCCAGTTCTTCACGAACTGGGGGTTTTCTATTTCGCGGCCTATACTCCCGCTGTTTGCAGCGACCTACTTTTCGGTGGTGATCAGGCAGCCCGCTCACCCCACCGGGAAGGATGTTTCACGTGAAACACATCCGGCCAAACGAAGTCCGCACAAGTGCATTTGCGGGACGTGAGTTGAAGAACGAGGCATCTTGGCCGCCACAAGAATGGTTGATTGACCGACTTTGATAAACGCACAGTGGGCTTGGCGTAGCGGTGTCTGACGTTCCTCCCTGGCTTCGCCTGGATATGGTGTCTAGTCACCACTCACATACAGGCAGGGATCTCAACCTTCCGATGCCAATAGGAATGCTTCGAGCAGCAAGCTACATCGCTTGGTGAATTCATCGATTGCAACACGGTTTGGCAGAACGTCATATCGCGACGCAGCAGCTGGATGGAGATGCTGCAGTAGCTTGTCCTGGGTTGGCACCAAAAGCTCGTTCAAAGACCGAGATAGGCGCTCTACAACGCTCTGAAACGCTCACGAGCCCTCCTGGTAGTAATCGGGGCTACGGGAGCTGTATTTGGGACATTAGAAGGGATGTCAGCTGCGATAAGAGCGATGCGTGGCGGTGGGATAAGGGCTGAGGGGACTTGGCTTAACGCGGCTAAAGTCCCCTGGGGAATCAATCCCTGACAGTATGAGGTCAGGGTGGGCTGTGGCAATGAGGGCTTACGACTGTGCACCCGGTTGCCAAGGATAGTGGTTTCCAGTCATGTGTCGGTTTGAGGCAGCGACCAACTGCGACTAATCCACGCAGTTGGGAGTGATGAACAAGGTTGGAAGGTTGCCAAATCGGTTGCAATTTGGCCAGCCTCTTAGCGCAAAACGACTACCAAGGCAGGCGCTGCTTGAAGGATGTGCTGCTGCGGTGGGAGCCGATTCAGAGCCTGGAGTCGATGGGTCATTTTCCTGTTGTAGCTGTGTCCGGTGACTTTCGATGGGAATCGTGGACTCACCTTGCCCACAGGCATTCTTGCGATGAAGAGCACTGAGAACATCGGGTCTGATTCTCCAGCAACGATAATGCTTCACACCTGTTGTGTTCGCTTCGTAGAACAGTGATTGTTGCTTGTTCCACGTGAAACATTGTGGCGGTAAGGGCGCTGGAAGCACTGTATTGAAGCGGCGGACTGCAGACCTTCCGGCTGTTGCGTCGCACGCTGGTCGTCGACGCATCGTCCCGAGTTGTCCAATGGTGTTGCGATGCAACCCCCAATCACTCCATCACCTTGCGCCCATCGGAGTCCACAAGGCGGTGAATACCTCGCACGAATAATCTGACGCTACCGAGGACTTACCCTTGAATTGAAGAGACTTTAGCGATTGTTTTACCGCTTCGCCAATCAAGGAATGGTGCGGGTCGTTGGGCTTACTTGACGCGAACCGGTGATTGTTTCACGTGAAACACAACCCACTTTTGCCGCGTTATTGCGCCGTTAAACCGCTCCCCTACCCCAGCGGTGGACAGTATGTGACTGACGAGTAGAGCAGCAGCTGGCGGAATCTAGACGCGAATCCGATCAGGTGCGTGCGAACGCTGTGCTGCAACGAATTAGGTTGGATAATCAATTCTTGCGGCATAGATCAACCATTTTGCAGCCGCGGATTGAGTAAACCAGCCTGGGACAGGAGCGCGCGGGAGCGCCTGTCCTTTACAGGCATCCAACGACAATTGGGTGAGAAAACTCGCTTCCGCCGTAATTGCCTGCCAACTGTTTTCACGTAAGGGATGTTAGGAGTTGATCGGTTATGGGCTTTGAAGAGATGGGAGACTGTCGTATCAGCAATGCCTGCGACACAGAACTCTCATTGAGCAAGTCAGGAGGAATCAATTTGCGGTTTGCGGGATGAAGGTAGCCGCGGCGATGGTTGTCCGGCTTTTCGGTGGTTGGATTGGCGGTAACGAACCAACTTGTGACTGTAGCTAGCCACATTGCGGGCACGGCATGTCTTGATTTTTTTGGCACATGTGATGTCATTTGCAATGACCGCTAGCTTTCCCAAGAAGGGGTGTGGAGTGTTCCACTGAAGGGGCGGTGCGGATTGTTGAAAGGTTTTCATGGGTACCTATTGCAAAACGTGTGATGAGCCTTCCGTCGAAGGGTGATAGCAGTTCGCAATACTGCATTGCGTGTTGAGGTTCGGCAGAGGTTCACCGCGCTTCGCTTTTGTGAAAATGTATCGCGCGCACTTTGTTGAGTGGGTTATTTTACCCTGCAATTTATAGCTATTGGTTACCGTTAAACGCGAAAAGGTGAACCGAGGGCTGGCTCCCCACGCTGCTTTAGTGGTTCGCTGTATTTTGTCGCGACGCCAAGACTCGGCTTCCGGCGCGTGTAGAGAGTGGGCAGGTTTGGCGATGCTTGCGCTCATACACGGCAACAGCCGACTTTCGGCCGAATTTTTGCCCACCTCATAGGAAAGCTAAATATGTCACTGTGACCTTCTAGTGCGGATGGGGTTGGGTATATTTGTGTAATGCTGGAACCGCTTGTAGGTTTGCGTATCCACCGTTTCTATTCCTGTTCACTGTTTCTTTCGGAAAGATACAGTTGTCCGGATGCTGGGACGGTGGCGTGTGAGGGCAATGTTGCATGCTGGGGATGCATTGGGGTGGTTGCAGGGTGCTGTAGGCTGGTACGCACCGATGTGCATGGCATTCAATCTCATAAGCTGGACTGTGTGCGTGCACGGCACGAAAAAAACAACACGAGAAAAATTGTGATGAACGACAACAACACACCTGATACCAGTGGCGGGTCGACGCTGTTGCCGGCGTATTTTGGCAAGTTTGGCGGACAATATGTCCCAGAGCTTCTTATTCCGGCACTTGACCAGCTCGAGCGCGCCTTTGTCGAGGCAATGGCCGACGAGGAGTTCAAGGCAGAACTTCGCCGTTATTTGCAGGACTATCTTGGACGTCCCACTCCCCTAACCGAATGCTCAAATCTTCCATTGCCGGGCAAGGGACGCGGCTATGCGCGAATTTTCCTGAAGCGTGAAGATCTTGTCCACGGTGGCGCCCATAAAACCAATCAGGTCATTGGGCAAGCATTATTGGCGAAGCGAATGGGTAAGACCCGGATTATCGCCGAAACTGGTGCCGGCCAGCACGGTACAGCAACCGCGCTAGCCTGCGCCTTGCTTGGCCTGGAATGTGTTGTGTACATGGGTGCGGAGGACGTACGTCGGCAACAACCGAATGTGTACCGCATGGAGCTCATGGGTGCCAAGGTTATTCCGGTACACGCCGGCCGTGGCACGCTGAAAGAGGCGGTTAACGAAGCGCTTCGAGATTGGACTGCTTCGTTCCATGAATCCCATTACTTGCTTGGTACTGCGGCAGGACCGCATCCATTTCCAACGATTGTGCGTGAATTCCACCGGGTGATCTCGGAGGAGGCGAAAGCGCAAATGTTGGAGCGGATTGGTCGCCTCCCAGATGTGGTTACTGCATGCGTCGGTGGCGGATCAAATGCCATTGGTATGTTCGCCGACTTCATCGATGAAGAGGATGTTCGCCTCGTGGGTGTTGAGCCTGCCGGTGAGGGGCTGGATTCAGGCCATCATGGTGCCCCTATTTATGCGGGTAAACTCGGTATTTTGCACGGCACACATTCCTATCTCATGCGCACCGATGCCGGTCAGGTTGAAGAATCTTACTCGATCTCTGCCGGTCTGGATTACCCCGGTGTGGGGCCACAGCACGCCTATCTGCATGATTCCGGACGAGCCAGTTATGTCGGTATTACCGATGGTGAGGCGCTTGCAGCCTTCCAGTTGCTCAGCCGCCATGAGGGGATCATACCGGCGTTGGAATCCTCCCACGCACTGGCATATGCGTTAAAAGAAGCGGAAGAAGCTGAACGTAAGAAGCAGGAAACAGTGATCTTGGTGTCGCTCTCTGGGCGGGGCGATAAGGATGTCGACCACATTCGACGTACCTTGGCAGAACATCCGGAATACCGCTTGGAGGAAGACCAGTGACCCGTTACGACGCGCTCTTTGCCAAACTTGAAGCCCGCAATGAAGGGGCATTTGTTCCTTTCGTCATGATCGGTGATCCCGATTTAGAGACCAGCTTCGAGATTATCGAAACTCTTATTGCCGCCGGCGCTGATGCATTAGAGCTCGGTGTCCCCTTCACCGATCCGGTTGCCGATGGACCGACCATTCAGGAGGCGCACATTCGGGCATTGGATGCCGGTGTCGATCTCCGCGGTGCACTCAGCGTAGTGAAACGTATCCGTGATGCCCACCCTGATCTGCCCATTGGGTTGTTGATCTATGGCAACGTGCCGTTCAGCCGTGGATTGGACGAGTTCTATGCCGACCTGGCCGCTGTTGGCGCGGACTCGGTACTCATCCCCGATATTCCGGTGCGGGAAGGTACTCCATTTAAACAGGCAGCTAATGCACACGGAATCGATCAAATCTTCATCGCACCCCCAAGTGCCAGCGAGGCAACTATTGCCAGTGTGGCAGCACATTCCACCGGTTATATTTATGCCGTATCCCGGCTCGGAGTGACCGGCGCGGAGACCGCTGCTTCCACCACTGGTCTGCGGGAACTAGTGGACTATTTGCACAGTTTCCAGGGTGCACCGGCGCTGTTGGGATTTGGTATCTCCACACCGCAGCATGTGCGCGATGCAGTGGAGGCTGGTGCTGCAGGTGCTATCAGCGGTTCGGCAATAGTGCGGATTATTGGCAAGCATCTCACCGGTGAACATCCTGCTGTTCGTACTGTTGCTGACCCGCAGGCCCTAACCGATGAACTCACCAGCTTCGTGCAAGCGATGAAAGCCGCGACGCGGCGTAATTAGGGTCAACGTCCAGCGCGGTTACGGGCTTTGTTCGAAGTCAGATCGGATAATCCTGCTCGCGGGAAAGCATCCGGATCCTGCTGCAGGCGTTTGCTCAATTTCATCATCGGCGGGGCATTGTTTCACGTGAAACAATGCCCCGCTTTGTGCTGTGCATTACTTCCCGGGCGGAAGCCTGTGGCAATGCCGGAACATGCCTTGTTTCACGTGAAACAAAGCATCTCACAGTGTTGCGTCGGCGGACGATTGCTCGACTGCGGTGAGGTGTAATGTTTAGCCCTCCCAGTGGTCGATAAGCCACTGGTCATGGGGCGTTAGGATAAAGAGTGCTGGCCAAATGCGCAGTGCGACCTCCAGTTGCTTATCGGTCTCCACATCAAGTAGTTCGTCGGTGCATCGATGATGACGATTGTCGGATTATTGGCAGAGGCAGCAGCAAGCATCATGCGTCGACGATTGCCGTCCGAGAGTCCCCGCAGTGGTTGCTGAAACAGTCGCGGATAAATCCACCCTTTCCCTGTGTCGCCAAGCACGGTATCGGTCACCGGGGAATTCCGGTTATGGAGGGATTGGAGGCAAAACCCTACAGTGCCGGGCGCAGTCATTGCACCGTGGGCGTCGGTACTAGGTGGGACGCTCGCCGCAATCCATTCCACCAGGGTGGTTTTGCCAGCATCATTGCCGCCAGTAATGAGCAAATGATCAGCGGTGAACAATTCGACATCTGCCGGGTTGAGCTGGCCGCTCACGAGTTGTATCAATGTGGTTTTGCCACTGCCATTGGGGTCAACTAGACACATCCGCTCACTAGTTCCGGCTTTGCAGCGTCACCTTCGACAGTATTGTCTGCGACCATATCCGAAAGCTACCCCGTGTAGGTCTACACTCATCCAAGCATCACCATCGCCGACTATCTACCAAGCATCACCATCGCCGACTATCTACCAAGCATCACCATCGCCGACTATCAACCAAGCTATGCACTGCGCCACTGTGCGGGAGTGATTTTTACTGTTGATCGTCTGGGCGCCAACGAGCACAGTGCACCGATGTAAGGCGGCGAAGCATCGTCAGTCTTGGCCAAGCGAAGATGGGCATGGCAGGAGAACTGTCATGCCTTTTTCGTCGCCTATCGGTGCCCGATACCGCCGCACCAGTGTCACTGCGGTAAACAGCGTCAAACCCCATATATTGTGCCAATTGTGCGGATCACTGTGAGCCAACGAAGCATGGAAGAAGCGAAATCCTGGATGAATGCGGCAGCGCAATACTGCCCTGTGGCTGCACTCTACGTCTGTACCTCCACCGCATCTCTTGCCACCTGCCACCTATGGCAGGTGGCGCGAAAGACGGCGGGGTGCGATGTTTCACGTGAAACATCGCACCCCGGATTGGTTGGCTAGGAACGTACGGACAGGGAGCTCAGGAGAACAGGCTAAGGGAGTTCGTGGAGCAACCGCTATGGGTTCGGGTGGGCTAGGCCAACCACTCCCCTCCCCCGCGGAGTGGGAAGGTTCAGCCTACTGAGCGCTTGGGTGGAACCGGCGAATAACGCTAAATGCTCTAAGGAGCTTGCCGGGATCTTTCGCATAGCGATGCTCCCCGGCGGCAGCGCCATATTCCATACCGGAATTTAAGTCGACACCCCGGCACCCAATTGCCAGCGCTTCGCGAAGATTCTCCAACCCAATTCCACCGGCTAAGAGCGAGTGTGATTTCACCGAGTCCGGAATGGTATTCCAGTCAAAGGCGGTGCCGGTACCACCCTGCCCGGAGTCCAGCACCAGCATGTCCACTAACGACTCTTCCACCAGCATGGTGGCAATTGCTGCCGCGGCAGGATCATTCATCGGTAACGCCCGCCACACAGCAATGGTGGTGTCGGGATTATTGGTGGCCTCACCAGATTGGGAAGCATTCTGCGATGCAGTGCAACGGGCGAGTTCCTTCCGGGCGGCCTGCACAAGTTCCCGCTCTTCGGCAGGTGTCCCAAGTGGGCTGTGGATTTGGATGGCGTGCACCCCGGCTGGCAGGACGTCAGCCCAACCACTGGGCTGACGAGTCACTGCAACATAGTGCAAATTTGGTTCCGCACCCATAATTGCTGTTGCTTGGTCACGAGACACAGCCCTTGGCGATGCAGGCTCCACAATGAGCCCCCCGTAGACGGCACCCGCGGCGCGAGCAGCTTGCGCCATAGATCCACTGGTCAAACCACACACTTTGTGCTCGCCGAACACCAAGGCGCGACAGGCGTGATCCACATCAGGCTCGCCGGTGAGTTGGCTTCCCACCAGAAAACCATTCACCGGTGCGGCAAGCTGCTGCACATGATCATGGTTCCGGATACCAGACTCGGCCACCACTACCGCATCCGGCGGACACAGTGGGGCGAGCCGTGCTGACCGGCCCAGGTCAATCGACAGGTCATGCAAATTGCGATGATTAATACCGAAAATCTTTGCGCCTAAAGCGGTGGCGCGGGCAACTTCCGCTTCGTCGACTACCTCAGTGAGCACATCGAGCCCCAGGGTTGCGGCAAGATCAGCGAGCCGACGGTAGGTGTCGTCGTCGAGCACGGAAAGCATGAGCAAAATAGCATCCGCACCAAAGTAGCGTGCCGCATAAACCTGGATTTCGTCGATAATAAAGTCTTTGCACAAGACTGGAAGATGCGTCGATGCGGCAACGGTCGCCAAATGATCATAGGAGCCGCCGAACCGTTCCGGCTCGCACAGCACTGAGATACCTGCCGCATAGCGGGAGTAAATACGGGCAATATCGCCGGGTTGGTAATGTTCGCGGATCATACCTAAGGAGGGCGATGCCGACTTACATTCCATAATGAATTGCATATTGCCGCGCGGCAGGCGATCCGATTGGGTGGAAGCATCTTGCGGCGCACCGGTTGCTGTGCCCTCGCTAGACAAGAAACTGTGCTGGTCTGATTGACGCAGTGAGTCGTAGAGTGACCGGGTGCTGCGTGGGAGTGCCTGCAGGTCAACGCCCTGAAGCTGATCCGCAATGCCGGCCAAATGGCCTCGGCGGGCGGCAACAATATTCTCGAGCACAGTTGGCATTGAGCCGGACATACAGCGGTATCCTTTGCAATCAGTGAGCAATCGGTAGGGCTGCAAGGGCAAGCAACGAAAACTCCGGAGTGTTGATGATTTCCACGATTGCCGCCAGCAGACTTGTACCCACTCATTGTAAACGACTCGAATAGCTACCCAACGTCCGTTATCCGCAACGCACCCAACGTCCGCTAACGGCCAGGCGCTTAACCATCAGGGGGAAGAGTGTCCTGCCTGAGTGCCCGACCTTGGAGGGTCTGTCGGTCACATTGACCGGTACGCATGAAACCACCACCAGCCCACGCATCCGTTAGGTATCGGACAGTAGCATCTCAGTGTTGGGGCGGGGATCATGGCAAACATGATAGGCAAACAAGGATGCTTCGCGAGGGCTGGGATGAGATCCGCTGAGCAGTAGCCACGCACGTCGCGCCCTTACTGCTTTATTCGATAAAGGACAGATATATCGTTGCTGATAAAAGTGCGCAGAAATTTCGCCGCTTCTCGTTGTGGCGAAAGTGCAGGTGATAGTGGACGTGAAGATAAACAAGTGATGGTGCAGGTGCTGGGATCCTGCACCGGTGAAATAGTGCAGTGCCCGTCAAGAACACGACCGCTTGGCAAACCCTGGTTGTGCCGGGGGACGCCAGTTGGCTACACCCAGCAAGGCGGAAGAAAACGATCCACCGCCTGCCCCTTTGTTCGCGGGGCAGCCGGTGGATGTTGCTGAGTGGAGATTACCTCGGTAATGGTTAGTTGTTGGCGCCGGCAAGCAGATCCATGGTGGCAAGTGCTTGCCCACTATCTAAAAAGGCAGCAGCCTGCTGCACACCCTCGGCGAGGGTGGCGGCTTTACCAGCTAAATACAGCAGGGCGCCAGTGTTGGCGGCGACAGCAGCTCGTTGCGCAGGTGTACCGTCACCGGCCAGAATCGCTTTGGTGATGGTGGCATTCGTTTCCCCGTCACCGCCGACAAGATCGCTAAGTTCGTAGCGTTCCAACCCCAACGCTTCCGGGGTGAGCTCATAGGAGCTGGTTGTTCCATCAGCGTGCAGCTCCCACACGGTCGTTGCTCCATGCACCGCAATCTCATCGATACCACTGCCGTGCACCACCAAGGCTCGGTTCCGCCCAAGCTGGCGTAACACTTCAATAATGACCGGGCCTTGTGCCGGATCGGCAATACCCATGAGCTGCAGGGAAGGTGCTGCAGGGTTAAGGAGGGGTCCTAAAATATTGAAGATCGTAGGGATTGCCAGGGCTTTTCGTACCGGCATTACATGGGCGATCGCCGGATGGTAGCGGGGCGCAAAGAGGAAGGCGAAATTGTTTTCCCGCACCGCCTGCGCAGCCTGCTCGGGGGAAAGATCAAGAGGAATGCCTAAGGCTTGCAGCACGTCCGCGGAACCCGATTGTGACGACACACTCCGGTTGCCGTGTTTGACCATTGCAATACCCATGGCGGCGGCCAGCAGCCCGGCAGTGGTGGAAACATTAATGGTTTTCGCCCCGTCACCACCGGTGCCGCAACAGTCGACCAGTCCTTCCCCACTGGTGGGCAGCGGGGTTGCTTTGGCAACAAACGCCTGTGCCGCCCCGGCAATATCTTCCGCAGTCGCACCCCGGGTATTAATTGCGACGAGCAGGGCAGCGATCTCTGCGTCGGAGAACCAGCCCTTCGTCAGTGGTGCAAACACATTGCGTGCCTGTGCCACAGTCGGTTTGGTGATGGTGAGATACTCCCGCAACAGCGCACTGGCTTGTGCCTGCTGGGCTGCCAGTTGTGGATCATCTGACGATTCCGGATTGACCGGGTGGGCTGCTGGCTGGCTCACCGACGGCTGATTATTCGGCGCAGCAGCAGTGGTGTTCGCTGCCTGGAGCAGCAGCTCCACTGCCCGGCTGAGGATCGCCGGACCTGTAGGGCTTAACACCGACTCGGGATGGAATTGTAAACCGAGCGCCATATGATCCACGGTCATTCCAGCCATCGTGACCGGTCCGATCTCGGAATCGCATTCAGCCAGTGACACAATCCCCGGTGGGGTGAAGCGGCAGCCGAGCGAATGGTAGCGGGCAACCCGCACCAGCTGGGTGGTGGTGCAGGAGGCAGCAGGATCAACCTGATCTTCCAACCCAGCAAAAAGCCCAGACTCCACCCCAGCATCGGTCAACAACATCGAATCGGTGGTGCCGTGCACCGGGCCGCAAGGAATCACCCTGCCGCCGAAATGTTCAAGCAGCGCCTGGTATCCCAGACAAATACCCAATATCGGCACCCGGGAGATACACGCCTCGATAATGGCCATCATGTTGCCGGCCTCCCGTGGATGTGCCGGACCTGGCGACAAACAAATCAGGTCACAGTCAGTCGCCAGCACCTGCTCCACGGAAACCGTGTTGCGGTAAACGACACACTCAAAGCCCTGGTCGGCAAAGGTGTCGAGCAGGTTATAAACAAACGAGTCCTGATTGTCGATGAGCAGCACCTTCACCGGCCGATCCGGCAGTGTGGTCGGCGTGGATTGGTCATTCATGACGTGTACGCAACTTTCTTCAATGATGATTTCGCTGGTCTTGCCAGGTGATGTTCCAACCGGGACGGTGACCTGTTAACGGGTAACGTGCAGCGTTTTGCCTTGCGCGGCAGCAAGCGCTGCAAGTACCGCCCACGCCTTATGGAGTGACTCATCAGCTTCCCGCTGCGGAATGGAATCCCGCACCACCCCGGCGCCTGCTTGCACTAACGCCTGGCCACCGGTGACAAACGCGGAGCGGATCACAATGCAGGTGTCCATATCGCCATTGCCTTTGAGATACCCCACTGCACCACCATAGGTGCCGCGACGTTGCTGTTCGGTGTCACGCAACAAATTGGTGGCCATGATTTTCGGTGCACCGGTGAGGGTGCCCATGTTCATACATGCCCGATAGGCGTCAAGCGCGTCAAGATCATCGCTTAATTGGGCAGTGACCCGGCTTACTAAATGAATCACCCGGGAATAGCGGTCGACCTTCAACAATTCCGCAACCTGCCGGGTTCTAGGTCGCGCCACCCGGGCAAGATCGTTGCGTGCTAAATCGACAAGCATGGTGTGTTCGGCGAGTTCTTTCGCGTCGGTGCGCAACGCCAACTCAGCGCGAATATCAAGTTCATGATTGATCTGCCCGGAAGCATCCAGCCCGCGGGGCATCGTGCCCGCAATAGGATACAGCTCAACCTGGTTGGTGTCTGCCGAATATTTCAGGCTCGACTCTGGGGAGGCACCGAAGAGTTCATACACTTCCCCTTCGGCGATGCCGCGCACATAAAACATGTACGGGCTGGGGTTGCTGAGTTTTAACTGCCCATAGGCGGCAAACGCATCCGGGCAGGTGGTGACGAATCCGCGGGAAGGCATCGCCTGATAGACGTCACCGGCATCAATATGACCTTTCAGCCGCCGCACATGGTCACAGAAGGTGGCATCACTCATAGTGGCCGACACTTCCAGTATTGATGCATCGTCAGCGCTCTGTGCAGCGCTGGAAGACGCATCCGGGGCGGTTTCGGTGGCTGGTTGTTGTGCTGCAAACTCTGCACACTTCGCAGCGAGCGTGGTCACCGAGTCGGTGAGTTCGTCGGCGTATGCATCCACCCCAGTGGCACGGATAACAGCCTGCTGGGTTTCATAGTTAATGCCGATCACGATCTCCGCGAGCATGAACTGATAGTCGGGGAAGGTGTTTGCCTGCTGGGGCACCTCGTGCAGGGTTTCAAAGGTTTCCAGATAGTCAAAGGCAAACCCGCCGGCAATCAGCGGCCATTGCTGCTGCTCGTCACGCAGCGCCTCGTCGTGCTGCAGGAGTTTCAGCGGCAGCAGCGTCGAAGTGGCGGTGAGCCGTTTGCGTTCGTCGACTTCCTCTACAGCGGGGAAATCGTAGCAATACACCTGGCCAAAGGGTGCTGTACCGCCAGCGAGATCGGTGGCGGTGGTGCTCCTGCTGATACCAGCAGCTATCAGCTTCCCGTCGAGATAGGCAGCGATGTGTTCCCCGGAGCGGGTCAGCGGTGTGACGGTGACCTGTTGGCCGCGGCAGGTGATTCGCAGGGAAGACTTCACCACCAGCAAGGATTGCAAGGAGTTTTTCGAAGCAATATCGGCGCTTTCCAGCAGAACCGTGTCAGTGGACTTCGTGCCGCCCACCCAAGCAAACAGCTTGGCCGCATCCGCACTATGGGCAATGGTCGCCGCGGCAAAGACGGGCTGGATTGTTACCTGATCATCGGTCATAACAGGAAAATCACCTTCTGCAAGACGTAGCCACCGCACTCATCTGCTGCCAGCTACGGCGTGTATGTTCACGATCTTGAACCCCGGTGCTACTACCCCACTGGGCAGCGCAACGCTGCGGCAGTACACATGCCCAGTGCTGCACCCAGGTGCAGTGGTCACTGGTGTGGTTATAGTGCCTGCCCGGTCAACGGCAGCAAGCCAATTCCATCAACACCAGTCGAAGAGAACCAACAGCACAGGGTTCATGATGCTGGTAACAAAACTAGCAGGTGCCCTGTGCGGGTCGTGCGTCGACACCGCTGGTCGATGGCGGGGAGTCGACTGCGGTTAGACAACCCGCAATGCCAGAGTGGGGTTATGCACCGTCAGCCGTAAGAAGAACAGGGTCGCGGCGGTGCTGTGTGCAGCGGCGACATGAGTACCAACCACCCACCGCATCCTGTGGTTGAAATAACAGTGTGAGATTCATGTGGAAAGCTTGCATTCTGGGGTGAAACATGCTGTCAATGGGGGGAGTGGAGTTGTGAAGCTGTCAGCTACTTCCGCATCCGTCGAGCGTAACCTGACAAAATCCGCAACGGTGTAAGCCTGTGACCTGAAATAAGCATGTCATCTGCGAAAATAGTCGCACCAATAGGGGGTGGGCGCCGGTGACGTTAGCGGGGGGAGGTGGTGGGGGAACTCCCCCCGATTATTTGGGTAGAACGCTGGAAAAGTTTTGCAATTTGCAACTGAGGCTAGGGGTGTCTCTGGTAACCTCTGAACACGGTAACCAAATTTCACAGCTGGCCGACATTCACACCACCTGCGGCGTGAACCATCCGCACACCAACCCTTGGTGGCACAACCGATACCAAGACACCCAACATCTTGTTTGGTTGCGCAGCATATTGCAGCTCACCGTCGGCCAGAGAAGGGAAAACATCAGTGTCCGATCTAAATGTTTCTGAAATCCTTTCCGCAGCAGGGGTAGACAATTCCCACATTGTCGACTTCGTCAAGGAATGGGTAGAAATTCTCGAGCCGGAGGCCATCGAGGTCATCACCGCGGAGGACAATGACCGACTACTTGAGGCTTGCCTCGCCGATGGCGAAATGCTGCCAGCAGGTGACAACCTCTACTACTCGCGCTCCTATGCAAAGGACACTGCCCGCAACGAGTCCTGCACGGTGGTAGCGACCCACTCGGAAGAGGACAAGGGCGCCTACAACAACTGGCGTGACGCGGAAACCATTAAGGCTTCCCAGCTGGAGAAGATGAAGGGCGCATACAAGGGCAAGACCATGTATGTCCTCCCCTACCTCATGAGCCCGAAGGACTCCCCGTTTGCCAAGTGGGCGGCAGGTGTCGAGCTCACCGACAACCGCTCTGTTGCCCTGCAGATGATCCGCATGGCACGGGTTGGTATCGACTATCTCTCCGATCTGGAAGATCCAGCACACTTCGAACGATCCGTGCACGTCACCGGTGACATTGAAAACCTTGGCCAAGGCACCGACAACGATCAGCGTTGCTTCGCCACCGTTGCTGACGATCGGACGATCCTTCACTTTGGTTCCTCCTATGGCGGCAATGCTCTGCTCGGCAAGATTGCGCACGGTCTGCGGCAGGCCTGCTACGACGGCTGGGCATCGGGTGAATTCTTGGCTGAACAGTTCATGCTCATCGGCATTGAAAACAAGAAGACCGGCGAGAAGCGCTATGTCTGCGGTGGGTTCCCGTCGGCTTCCGGCAAGACCAACCTGGCAATGACCCTGGCACCAGAAGGTTTGGAAGACTACAACGTCTACTTCTACGGTGACGACATTGTGTGGCTGCGGGTCGGCGAAGATGGCCGTCTCTACGGTATGAACCCCGAGTATGGTGCATTCGGTGTGGCACCAGACACCAACACCAACACCAACCCGACCGCTATTGAGGCAATCGGCCCTGGCACGGGGGCAATCTTTACCAACGTGGCCTACAACGAAAAGACCCACGACGTGTGGTGGGAAGGCCTCACCCCAGACTTCCCTGAGGATGTTGACGGCTGGTTGGACTGGAAGGGTGAGCGTATCGCTGACCGTCCCGTCGAGAAGCAAAAGTCCGGCAAGAAGGAAGACGCGTGGGCACACCCGAACTCCCGCTTCACCACCACCTTGTCGAATGTGCCAAATATTGCCCCTGACTATGAAGAGCCACAGGGTGTGCCGATTGACGCGATCATCTTTGGTGGCCGTGTCCGCGACCGTGAACCGCTGATCCGCGCCTTCCGTGATCCAGCTGAAGGTGTCTACGACGGCCTGACCCTCGGGGCGGAAGCAACTGCCGCTGCAGAGGGGGTTGCCGGCCAGCTGCGCTACGATCCGATGTCGATGCGGCCATTCATGGCGTATCCGGAAGGCAAGTATGGCCAGCACTGGTTGAACATTCTTGACCAGGTGAAGGAAAAGGGCGGCGACGAGGCGATGCCGATCTTCGCTCACGTCAACTGGTTCCAGCGTGGTGAGGATGGCCGCTATATGTGGCCGGGCTACCGCGATAACCTGCGTGCCCTGCTGTGGATGCTCGACTTTAAAGACGGCAAAGTGGAAGGCACCAAGACCCCGGTTGGTTATATTCCAAAGGCGGAAGAGCTCAACCTCACCGGCTTCAAGGGCTCGAAGGAAGACCTGGACGCTATCCTCACCATCGATCATGATCGCTGGATGCAGGAAATGGCTTCCCGCGAGGAGCACCTCAACCAGTTCCCGAATATGCCGGAACGCATCTGGGAAGCACACAACCGTATCAAGGAAGATCTGGAAAACGACAAGTAGTCCAGTGACTGCTTCCCTTGTCCCGCATGCAGCTGTGCTGCTGGGGCAAGGCGGGTAAAAAACGCGGTCCCTCCCGTTGCAGGGTCTGCAATCTGCCCCCACCTACCGCTACTGGCGGTAGGTGGGGGCATTGCTGTGTGCTGTGCACTTGGCGGATTCTAGTGATCGTTGCGTCTTCGGTGCCATGGATCAGTGCGCTTGGTGTTGGCTTGGCACACCAGAAATAAATAAGGAAGCCTCTATCGCATAATCATTGGCTATTGGCGGGGGTAATTTGAGGCAATGGGAGACGTAATAAAAACCACACTGCTTGCTGTGCGGGTGTGGGAATTCGCACCACTTCATGGCGCACCACCCTGCCTGAACGCGCGTACATGCATCGCGCTTACACTTTTGCCAAGAAAGTGCCGCTGAGCTGGCGAAAGTGGAACCTTGGTGGGGAGTTCCAAGGATTGGCGCCACCCGCCAGATTGGGCAAAATTTGGCAGCAAACCCTCCTGGGGAAGCAATCCGGGAATGGGGTGTGATTGCGATCTAGCGGGGGTACTGCAGCGTTGATATGCGGAAATACCCTTCCTAAGCCGGTTCCAGGGGTTTATTTTTAACCATGTACGCGCGTTCACAGCTGTTGTTCAGCAAAACGCACCACAACAACGTTGGCTGCCGCCAGGGCACCTGCTGTCGGCCAGCCACCCAACCCTAGGAGACCCATCATGGCTCACCCCCGTAAGCTGCTCATCGCCAGCACCGCTACCCTGCTTGCCGCAGGAACCCTTGCTGCCTGTTCCTCGGTTGTGAACCCCGGTGGCGGGGACGAAAGCCTCACCATCTATTCGAACTCCGTCTCCGACGGGCGCGGCGACTGGCTGAAAGAACAAGCCGCCGAGCAAGGTTTCGACCTGCAGATCGTCGACATGGGCGGCGGTGATGTGTACAACCGTCTGCTCGCGGAGAAAGCCAACCCGATCGCTGACGTCACCTTCGGCATGAACGACGTGTACTTCCAAAAACTCGTCGACAACGATGTGCTGGAAAAGTACACCCCAGCCTGGGCTGACAAGATCGACGCCGACGCAGTCGACCCCTCCGAAATGTACTACCCGATCGTCCGCGAACCCATCATGCTGGTGTGCAACGATGCGGCCTTCGCCAAGCCAGAAGACATGCCACAAGACTGGCCAGACCTGTGGGAAAAAGAACAATTCCACAACCGCTACGAGGTACCAGCTTCCCTTGGCGGTGCCACCGTCCAGATGGTGATCTCCGGGATTTTGACCCGCTACGAGGATCCCAACGGCAAACTGGGGATCAGCGACGACGGCTGGAATGCCATTAGCCAATGGTATGGCAACGGTGTCCGCTCCGAACAGGGCACTGACCTGTATGCACAAATGAAGACCGGCAAGGTTGATTGCGGTCAAATGTGGCAGGCCGGCAAAGTAACCCGCGAAAAGCAATATGAGATCACCACGAGTGCTGCCCATCCGGCAATCGGGGTGCCGATGGTGCGCCAAGGGGTGGCACTGGTCAACGGCACCAAACACGAAGAGCAGGCGAAAAAGTTCATCGACTGGTTCGGTTCTGCGGAAGTGCAGGCTGCCTGGTCGAAGCAGTTCGCTACCGCACCAATGAACAAAGACGCCATCGCTGACGGCAACGCGGAAGCAATCGCCTTCACCGAATCCTTCAAAGAACAAAAACTTGATTGGAAGTTCGTTGCCGACAATCTGGACAGCTGGATCGAAGAAATCCAGCTCAACTACGTCAAGTAAGCCACCTGTTACCGGCGGTCGGATCATCCGGCCGCCGGTGGCGCATACACAGTTTGGGACACTCCCATGATCGAATTCAAAGACATCGAGGTCGCCTTCGACAACTTCGTCGCGATCCCGAATATGAACCTCACAATTGAAGAGGGACAGTTCTTTACCCTGCTTGGCCCATCAGGCTGTGGGAAAACCACCGCGCTGCGGGCGCTAGCCGGACTTGTGGAACCCACGAAAGGCCGTATTTTTATCGACGGCCAAGATGTTACGAAACTGCCATCCGACAAACGACAGCTCGGCATGGTGTTTCAAAACTATGCCCTCTTTCCCACAATGACTGTCCGGGAAAACCTGGCCTTCGGATTGAAAGTGAAAAAGGTCGGCAACGATGAGATCGCCCAACGGGTGGCGGATATTGCCCGGGAAGTGGAGCTCACCGATAAACAACTCGACCGCAGTGTCGCAGAACTTTCCGGGGGACAACAGCAGCGTGTCGCCATTGCCCGTGCACTGGTGATGCGGCCAAAGATCCTGTTGCTTGACGAGCCACTGAGTAACTTGGACGCGAAACTCCGCGGCCAGCTTCGTATTCAGTTGAAAGAAATGCAGCAGCATTTCGGTATCACCTCGGTGTATGTCACCCACGATCAAACAGAAGCCTTGTCAATGTCTGACGGCATCGCGGTGATTAACCAAGGCCGGATTGAACAAGTCGGCACTCCGCGGGAAGTGTATTCGGCATCAGCCACCGAGTTTGTGTGTAACTTCATCGGTGATGTCAATGCACTGCCGGTGCCTGAACTGCGCGCACAGGGGGCAGCATTGGATGCCGATTCTGCCTATGTGCGGGTCGAACGGGTTGCTCTTTGTGACCCAACCACCCCGGTTGTTCCTGGCTCGGTGTATTTCGACGGTCACGTGACCGGCAGCCGTTATGAGGGTGTGATGACCACCTATGCGATCGATATTGGTCAGCCAAAACCGCTGTCGGTCGTTATCAAGGATGATGGCCGCCTCGTCTTGCATCCAGGGCAGCAGGTACGCGTCGCAATCGCTGGCGAAGACCTCCTCACCTATAGGGGGAATTAGGCAATGGCGATTACACGGGCGCAAAAACAACGCCGCAGCATCGGTGCGATGCTGCGCTCCCCGCTCAATCTTGTGGTGTTGGCGATCTTAAGCTGGTTTATTCTTGCTTTCCTTATCGTGCCAACGTTCACCCTGCTGCAGCAGACCTTTTTCCCTGACGGGCAGTTCACCACCCGGGTGGTGGGTCGGATCGCCGCCTCGGATAAGGCAGTAGCGTCGCTGAAACACAGTTTCATGTTGGCGATCATTCTCTCGGTGACGGTGAATCTCACCGGTATTTTCATTGTGTTGGTCACCCGCTACTTCGATATTAAAGGTGCCAAAATATTGTGGGCCGGGTATGCCACCTCCCTGATCTACGGTGGGGTGACGCTGGTTGCGGGATATAAAACGATTTACGGCTCCAATGGCTACATCACCAAGCTGTTGAGCAATATCTACCCTGGTCTTGACCCCAACTGGTTTTCTGGCATGTTCGCGGTGGTCTTCGTGATGACATTCGCTACCACCGGCAATCACATGCTGTTTTTATCGAGTTCTATTGCCAAACTCGACTATCAGACAGTGGAAGCCTCCCGGCTGATGGGGGCGAGTGCTTGGACGACACTGATCCGGGTGGTGCTGCCGACGTTAAAGCCGATGATTTTCGCGATCACCACCCTCACCTTCCTAGGCGGGCTCAATGCGCTGATGGCACCGCTGATTTTAGGTGGGGAGAACTTCCAAACAGTGGCGCCGATGATTTTGACCTTCGCCGGATCCCCGCAGTCACGGGATTTGGCCGCTGGTCTTGCAGTGGTGCTAGGTATTGCCACGTTGCTGCTGGTGATGCTGCTTAATCGCCTTGAGCGCAAAGGGCAGTATTTCTCTGTGTCGAAGGTGCCAAGCGCTATTCAAAAGCAGAAAATCACCAATCCGGTTGCCAATGTCCTCGTCCACATTGCTGCCTATGCGCTGTTTGTTATTTACATGATTCCGCCAGTGATGATTGTGATCTTCTCCTTTACGCGGGCGCAGGCTATTCAAACCGCCTCGATTCATCTGTCCGATTTCACACTGGAAAACTATGCCTATGCGCTCACGAATCCGGCTGGCTATAAGCCACTGCTGGTGTCGCTGGTGTATTCCACGTTGGCATCGGTCACCGTGGTGGTGATGATCACGTTGGCGGCGCGCATTGTGCACAAATATCACAACGTGATCACCGTCGTGTTGGAGTATCTGCTGCATATTCCGTGGGTGTTGCCAAGTATTCTTATCGCCCTCGGTATGGTGCTTGCCTATTCGAAGCCAAGTCCGTTGGTTGGCGGGATTATTTTGACCGGCACCTCGTTGCTGTTGCTGTTTGGCTATATCGCTGAACGTATTCCGTTTACATTCCGTCTGATGAAAGCCTCGTTTAGCGGGATCTCTTCCTCCCTAGAGGAGGCGGCATCGATGCTGGGTGCGTCGAATAGTTACACCACTCGGAAAGTGCTGCTGCCATTGGTGCTGCCGACGGGGCTTGCTGTGGGCGCGTTGTCGTTTAACTCGCTGCTCACCGAATTCGACATGTCGGTGTTTGTCTCCCATCCACTCCTGCAGCCGTTGGGTCCGTTTATTAAACAGGCCACCCAAGGTGAGGTGCAGCGCGATACCACCGCATTGGTGTTCGTTTACACCGTGCTGCTCATGATCGTCGCCTCGATCACGATTTGGGCAGTCTATGGGGATCACACAAAGTTGAAGAGCCGCATTGCGGCACTGCGCGGCGGAGGACGGAAACTATGAATCTGTTTGCACAAGCCAGAAAGCAAGCTGGGCGAGCATTGATTGCCGCACACCGCGGCACCGCAGGGGGCTGCATTTTCCCCAACACGTTAGCGGCGGCGAAAGTAGCACTCGCCCACGGCGCAGACATTGTTGAGCTTGATGTTGTGCGTTCCAAGGATGGGGTGTACTTCTCTTTCCACGATGGCTACGAGGAAAAAGAACTTGCTACGGCAACCCCGATTAGTGCGATGACCGCCAGTGAGGTGGCAACCCACCCCTACGGGCAGGTTTTCCACCATCCCGGGGTGGCTACCGTGGACGAGTTCTTTCCGCTGATCAACACGCTGCCGGACACGCTGATCAACGTTGACCGCTCCTGGCGTTATTGGGAAGACGGACTGTTACAGCAATTAGCCGAGTGCACCAATCCGCAGCGGCTGGTTGTGAAATCCCCGGCGGAAGACCGTTGGCTAACCGCACTGGCGCAGGCGAGCGTAGCGCTTCCCTATATGCCGATTGTGCACACCGAGGACGATCTGGCAAGAGTGTTCGCCGCGCAGGCGAAGTATCCAACGATCAATCTCATCGGCGTGGAGCTTATCGCCGCGGATGTGTACAGCCCTCTGGCGAATCCTGCACGGATCGCTGAGCTGCGAGAGCAAGGCCTGCTCATCTGGTTGAACGCGTTAAACCTGGAGAACTTGAAAGATTTGTTCTGTGGGTTTGATGATCACACGTCAATCCTGGACGATCCGGCACGCGGCTGGGGCAAACTGGTGGAATACGGCGCGGATATTATCCAAACCGACTGGCCGCGGCTGTTAGCCGACTATCTTGCCGCGCAGCCATCCACCTCATCACCGTAACGCACAACTGGTGTGAAATAGCTACCGCACAGCACTGCACTGGATATCGGCACGAAGGCAAGGTGTACCCACTATTGCCAAGGTGTTGATCCGGTGCAGGGTTGTGACGCTACCGGTGCAGGGTTGTGACGCTACCGGGGCAGGGTTGTGGCGGAACCGGGGCAGGGTTGGTGGTTATTGACCACCTGCTCAAGGGTTCGTGTCCTCGTTGTAAAGTCTCGTGCTGTGCTGTGTAGACCCGACTCCTTCAGCACAGGGATGCAGACAACTGCGTTGTTTGCTGTAGTGCAGGTCACAGGCAGTGTGGTTGGTGGGAGGGCGTGCCGAATTGGCGGCACTGTGGCGGGTACGATAACAGTCATCGGTGAAAACCCGTCGAACCAATTATTGTCAGGTGTGTGCGGGGCGCGGTAGCTACACAGCACATTCGTTTTGCCGCGCCAGGTGCCCACCGCCCAAACGGAAAGCACCACTCCCTTTTTTTCACAGCGTCACGAGGATCACGTCATGCAGCGTCTGAGCGTCACTATGCAGACAGTAGCCCAGCATGCCGGTGTATCCCGGGCGACAGTGTCACGAGTACTTTCCGGCGCAGACTATGTCGAACCTGCCTCAAAAGCGAAAGTGCTTGCCGCAGTGGAAGAGCTCGGCTATGTGCGCAATGCGGCGGCCAGCCAGTTGGCGATGCGCGGCTCAAACCTGGTGGGATTGTTGCTGCGCGACGCTATCAACCCGGCATATGCCCACCTGCAGGATCACCTCTTGCAGGAGGCACACGCCCACGACATGTTTGTGGTCACCGCCTCTACGGGGCGAATGGATCCGGCTTGTGTGAAACTCGGCGAAGTCTCCGTACTCGACAAGCTCATTCAACTGCGGCCAGCCGGGTTGATTGTTTCCTCGGGGTTGGTGCCAAGTGACAGTATTGTTCCGCTCGCACGGCAGATTCCAACGATTGTTGTTCCCCGCCCAGATCCTTGCGAACAACTCCATGTTATTGGCTATGACGAAGTTGCTGATGGCCGCATTATTGCGGAAGCAGTGTTGCGCGCCGGGCATCGGCATGTAGCTGTCACTCTGTTAGCGAAAGAAGTCAGTGCCACCGAACGTCTGCGTGCCCAGGCGATGAGCGAAACCCTGCAGGCTGCTGGGGTGACAGTGTCGACTATTGCCGATCCGGTAGTGTTGCATGACCATGCTGCCCTGGTGCGGCTGCTGAAAGACAAACTCATTCCGGCAGGAGTGACGGCGCTGATGTTCACCAATGATGCGCGGGCGATCGACTTTCTCATCATGGCTGAGCAGCTGGGGCTACACATCCCGGAAGAATGCTCCGTTACCGGTTTCGATGGGATCGGGCAGGCAGTTGCCTTAAGTGGGCTAACCACGGTGCGTAATCCGCTTGACACTGTTGCGAAACAAGCAGTCGCCGTTATGGGACAGCTGTTGGCAGGCAATATTCCTGCCGAACCTGTTCGGGAACTCTATGAAGGAACCCTGATCGCGGGCCGCACCTTGGCTCAATGCAGTGCGTAACGGGGCTCATACAACGCGCAATGGCGCAATGTCGTGCGTCAAGAGCCCAATGCAATGTGGGTTATGGGCGCCACCGGTGCCAACCAGCTGCTGGCCGACCTCTTGCTGTTCGGATGGCACCACTTGGCCACCGGCCGCGCGGGAATGTGACACCAGGTAGGTAAGAACGCCACACAGGCATCTGTCCGGCGGTGGTCGTTTTACGATGGTGGTGACCAGCTGTTGTTTCAGTGGTCAGACCACAAGGAGTACGCTCATTCGCCAGAATAGTTCCCACCCCATCCCCTCTGCGAAAGCGGAGAGATGCGGTGGGAGAAGGCCAGTATCTGCCACTTGGTGGCAGGGTATTGCGCAAGCAGCTATCTGCACACTATTGCATAGCCACTCCGAAACGGCGTATCCCGCCGCTGAGCAGGGCGTAGAGGACGTAGCAGTCCGCGGCCACCTGCCCTGTTGTGCCGCTTGTTTTTGGTGGTGTGTGCAGGTGGCAACACAACACCGAATCATGATTTAGCAAAGATGTATTCCTTACACTATGAACACCTTACAAACGCTGTTTAACTTCTCTCACTTCTCCACCGAACTTACCTGTGTCGGCAGTGCATTTGTCTTATGTCTCCTCCTTGGGGTGGAGCGCCATATGCACTTAAAAGATGCGGGTATTAAAACGCATGTGCTTGTCGGGGTGGGTGCCTGTGTATTCACCTTGGTTTCGGCCTACGGGTTCAACCCTGATCCGTCGAGTATCGCCCGGTTTGATCCGTCCCGTATCGCGGCACAGGTAGTCTCTGGGATTGGTTTCTTGGGCGCCGGGGTGATTTTTGTCAATAACGACACGGTACGGGGACTTACCACTGCCGCAACCGTGTGGGTGGCGGCGGCCGTCGGGATGGCCTGTGGGGCATCGATGGTTCCGCTTGCTGCGGTGGTGACAATCATGCATTATCTGCTTGTCTTTGCCGTAGGGCCGATTATGCACCGGTTACCGCAACGTAACGGCACCAATAATCTGCACATTGACTATGAAGTCGGGCGGGCGATCATGCCACAGATCCTGACGTTGGCAACCAACCGTGGGTTTACAGTCTCTATTGCCAATGCGCGCGCATCCCATGATGATGAAGAGCCGCGTGTGATGCACACCGACCTTGAGTTGAAAGGCAAACAGCCGATTCATCTCCTTACGGAAGCGGTGGCCAGTCTGGAGGGTGTGCGTGATGTTCGGCTGGCCGATCAGCCAAGCGACGACCTGTAGGTCGAATACGAGCAAATCAGGTGGCGGCGGGCAGCATTCCTGGCGGGTGGGCACGTCAACCGCACATTTCATTGCAACCGCCCCAAGCTTTAAGGTCGCCACCGCGATCAAGGTCAACGAGCAACGCGGCCACGTTGCGTGTGTGCCCGTACCGGTTGTGGGCGGTAGATCATCGGCAGTGACCAACACAGCTATCCCTGCATGAATCCTTCAGGGAACGCTTTCCACGAACAGCGCAACCAGGGGGACTTTGGTGTTTCTATGGCTGACTTGCGTGCAGACTGGGGATAAATACGGCCGGTGCACTTGCCCATACAGAAGGCTGGAAAGCACCACCGAGTGTGACCTAGAACCGTGTCGGTGCAAATTGCACCACTTTCACAACGCTGCTACCAGCGGAAATACCACTACAAAAAACGATAGGTACCCGCATAACGCCCCAGAACAAGGATTGCTGCCCATCTTGGTAGCCGACCTCACAGCGATTGCATATTCGTGGTGGACGCGGCGCACCATCCATTTTCCGCCCGGGCTGTGGCATGCCGCCGCCCGGCGCACAGTCGAGCAAGGGGCCGATGAGCGTCCTGTTGCTTGTTGCCGTATGCCTGTTGAGTTTGCGTTGTTATCGTTGCTGTTTACTGCCTTGCCCGCCTTTCGTGTTATTGGCGCCACGTTGGCGCCACGCACGTTGAGGCTTTCCCGGGGATGCCTGGAGGTGCTGTGGTGCCAATGACCGGGTCGCTATGCTGGTGGTCGCGGCGCAGCTAAGGGTCGTTGAGGGGTGGAACAGTTCCCCTCCCCTGTTGTCGCAGCACCCCCGGAGAGGAGCATTGCCTTCGCATGGCCGACCACAACCAACCCCATGTGCTGCTGTGGTACCGCGATGATCTGCGGATAGCTGATCACGGTCCTCTTGCGTATGCCTATGACATGGCACCGGCACGGATCTCTGCGTTGTACTGCTATGAGGAAGCAGATCCGGCAACAGGGAGAACATTGTTGCCACTGCCCCGGGCAATGGGGGCTGCCTGCCGCTGGTGGTTGCGGCAAAGCCTGCATGCACACGCTAAAGCACTCGCTGATCGGAATATCACCCTCTACATTCTGCGGGGTGATCCAGCCCAGCAGATTCCCCAGTTTTGCCAGGAACACCAGGTAACCCATGTCGCCTGGCAGCGCCGCTACATGCCGCATGCGCCAACGCTTGACCGGTGGATAAAAGAGCATCTCACCACTGCCGGGATGAGCGTGCAATCCTTTCCCGGGTTTACGCTGCACGAGCCGTGGGAAATCACCAAAGCCGACGGCGGCAGTTTTCAGGTCTACACCCCATATTCCAAGGCGGCGTTGCGGCAATTAGACGACTGTGGGGTGGCGCATCATGTGCTGCGGGAGGCAGCCGCGTTTCCACCATTTACTAGCAGTTCCCAACCCCGGGACACGGTGGACCGGGAAAACGTCCACGCGGCTATTGAAGCGCTTGGTTTGCCCGGAACAGGCGAAGAGATCCCTGGGATTCCGCAAACAATTGCAGCCCGAGGGCATGCTGCTGGTGCCGACCCGGAGACAGTGTTGCACCATGCTGCTGCACCGCAGAGTGCTGCTATAAGTACGAACGATGCTGCTGCATGTGCTGCACCTGCTGCATGTGATGCACCCGATGCAGGAAAGCGCACCGCTGCTCCGACGCAACAGTCACCGCTACCGCATTTTCCGCAGATTGCTGTGCCACATCCGTTTGCGCTGCACCAGGACAGCTGGTGGCGCTACTTTGGCTCCTATCACACCCCCGGCGAACACGGGGCACAGCAGCGACTTGAGCGCTTCCTTGCTCGGCAGGCTGCGATGCGGGACTATGCCGCGCAACGCGATGTGCCAAGTCAACCTGCAACAAGTGAATTGTCACCGCATTTACGCTTCGGGGAGATCAGCCCTGCCCGTATCGTTGCGGAAACCACTAGCCGTGCTGATGCGGATGAACTCGTCGGCAGTGGTTGGGCGGCAACCTTTTTCAAGGAACTGTTGTGGCGTGATTTTGCTTGGTCGCGCCTGTGGCAACATCCAACGATGGCTGATGCACCAGTCCGGGAGAAATTTTCCTCCTTCCCGTGGACGTGGATGCCTGCAGTGGAACAGCCGCACACCGCGTTTGCTGCCTCCCGGGAAGCGATCACCACCGCCATTACATTGCCCAATGTGTATGCGGCCGGGGGTGTTAGCCCCCGCCAGCAGTTGATGATTGAACTTGGCCGTTGGCAGGCTGGTCTGACCGGTGTGCCACTCGTTGATGCAGGTATGCGACAGTTGTGGCTGTTTGGCACCATGCACAACCGGATTCGCATGGTAGTGGGAAGCTGGTTGACGAAAAATTTACTCATCGACTGGCGGCACGGGGAACGCTGGTTCTGGGAGACGCTGGTGGATGCTGATCATGCTGCCAACCCGTTTAACTGGCAGTGGGTTGCTGGGTGTGGCGACGATGCCGCACCCTATTTTCGGATTTTTAATCCCCTCACCCAAGCCGCAAAGTTTGATGCTTCCGGTGCCTATCAGCAGTATTTCCTGCCCGACGCAGCGCAATGCACAGGGCAAACTGCAGTGCAAAGGGCCGCACAGAGCGCAGCGGATGAGCTTCCGTTGAGTTTTCCGGACAGTGACCCGGTATCTGATGGCAACCCGGTGGCGCACCCAAGAAGCGAGCAACCTGCCAACGCGGCTGTTGCCGCCCCGTGCTATCCGGCCACCCCAATGGTTGCTGTGGGTGAATCCCGCAAACAGGCACTTGCCGCCTATGAAACTATCAAAGGGCTGTAACCACCTGGCAGTTGCTGGTATCACCACAGGATGCATATCACTGCACGCTGCGCACCTGACCGGTTGCATGGTGCGCTACAGTGGAATTCTATTGAGGCACTATAAGGAGTGTAGCGATGACCTTTCCACCCGCACAGGGGAATCATCCCTCGGCGGAGGACGAGCCGGACTTTTTCCGCTCCGGAACATTCGATCCCGCTGCCGCATTCGACGCAGCACCGAATCCTGGTGTGCAACCACCGCCGCAACAATCACCGCTAACTCCCCAACAATCCGCGTGGCCGACAGCTGATACTGCTGTTCCCAGTTGGCCGGCGATGACCCCCGAACAAGCCGCACAGGCGTTGTCTGCCCAAGCACGCGCCCAGGTCGGGTCGGTGCCCCCAGCCCAGCGGAATATCCAGCAGGAGATCATTGATGCTGCGCGGGCGGAATACGCAACACAGTCGAAAAATCCTCTGATTCTCTGGCTGCTGTGGCTGTTCGTTGGGATCATGGGTGGACACCGTTTCTATTTGGGGCATGTTGGGGTGGGGGCTGCGCAACTGCTTACCGCCGGCGGCTGCGGTATTTGGTGGCTGATCGATGCGGCACTCATTCAGCAGCGGTTAAACGAGTACAACCTTCGCCTCGCCTATGAAATTGGCGCCCGCTATAACCTGCCGCCGGCAGTGGTTGCTCTTCCACCGGGAAACGGAATGCTGCCCCGCTAGGCGCGACGCCTTGAGGCAAACCTAGCGACCCGCACTATTCCGACCGGCACAATCGGAAACCAAGACGTGTCACAGCGAAAAGCGAACACCCGCCGAAGACACACAAAATGACAGCCAGCAACAAACGCACAAGGCCGCCCGGGAATATCCCGGGCGGCCTTGTAAGAATCCGCAAGCAGATAACGGTGTTTAGCCTTCCGCGTTGTCGCGCTGTGCGGCTGCTTTCCTTGCTGCGGCCAAATCAATATTGGGGGCTGCGGTGCTGCCACAACCGCCGCCGGAACAATCACCGCCACACGAACCCTCCGGCGATGTGCCGCTGACGCCAGCGTTGTCACCTGCTGTGGTATCCCCTGCCGAACAGCAGCCACTTGGGGCAGGTTCAGGAGTGTTCTTTGCCACGGTGGTGGCTGCGTTGGCACCCATTGCCGAACCAGTGCCAAACAGGATGAAACCAGCAATCGCGGCAAGTGCAGGGATGATCCACAGCCAACCTTCGGCGCGAAGGGCGACGAGTCCGCCGAGGAGCCAAGCAACACCACCGACCACCCAGATCGGACCTGCAACCTTATGTGCCACATCCCACAAGAATTGCCGCTTCCGGGAGGCAGGCACACGAATACCAACAATCCCGTTGCCGGGCAGTTTCCCTGCCCAGGCAAGTGCCCCAAGCACAATGAGACCAACAGCAAGAAGGAGCAATATCGAAGCGATGACGACCATGGTTGTCTACTGTAGCGCGTCATTGCCAGTGGGTCTCAACTTGTCCTTTTGCCGTGTCCTTGTACACCGCCTGTGGCGAGGTTGCCGAGCAGTTTTCGTGTCCATTGGCAGCACGGTTGCCGTTGACCTGCCATGAAGCAGTGCATAGCTGCAGGATTTATCCGGTGGACTGCTGCAACTGTGTCACTGCTGACACAGGGGCGATCCGGTGGTGTTGACCAACCGTTAGGGCTGTAGCAGTGAGTGATTGCCAAGCTTGCATCCTGTGTCAAGTAAGTGCAGTGCACTGGGTGTACGCCACAATATCGACATCGCAACAGTCCGCCGGGGAGCCGCCCGCCGGTGGAATAGCCACGACCAAAATCACACGGGTTGCACCAAGATGGTGCGCTGCGCTGATGTCAGCAGCAGTGTTATCGGGTGATTGGGTGCCACACGATACACGGTGCCCTGATGTGATGAAGCCGATGATTGCGTGGTCGTTGCCCCGATCCCAGTATGAAAACCGCAGCGAAAATTGCTGAAGATTTGCTGTGAGGGCTTAAGATGAGTGCGTTAATCTGCTGCTCTTCCCAGGACGTGGCGCGGTTCACAGTGCGGATGAGTTCCCACAGCAGGGTGCCCATTGTTGGCGATCGTGCCCAAGCTGATGGTGGTCTGCTGGGTGATCATTCACGTGCCCCATCTTCTCGGGTGGTCGCGCTGCTGTCGATGCTGGTGTCCTTGGTCGGCGCAGATTGTGTCATATGTCCACACTCTCACCTGTTCCTGCTTCGGGAAGGTATGTAAGGAGGCATACGCCTGATGGCTGCTCCTCAAACGAAACAACGATTTACTTCGTCGCTGCTCTTTAAGATCATTGTGGCGATCATCTTAGGTATTGCCGGGAGTTTCTTCCTGCCGGAATGGTTTGCCCGTATTTTCATCACGTTCAACGGGCTATTCGGTAACTTCCTTGGCTTCTTTATCCCGGTGTTGATCTTTGCGTTGATTACGCCTGCTATTGCCGGTATTGGTCGGGGTGCCGGGAAGTGGCTTGCCGTGACTACTGCTATTGCCTACGCGTCGACGGTGTTCTCTGGGGCGCTGGCATATGTCTCCTCTTGGGCGGTGTATCCGTGGCTGCTCGCCGGGGAAACCACACAGACGGCCAAAGATGTTGATGAAGGGGCGTTGTCGCCGCTGTTCACCATCGACATGCCTGCCCCAATCGGGGTGATGACCGCGTTGCTGTTGGCGTTTACGCTCGGCGTGGCAATGACCGCAGTGAAATCCGACACGCTGTATGCGGGTGTGCGTGATCTGGAACGGGTCATTATGCGGGTGATTACCAAGTTCATCATCCCGCTGTTGCCGATCTATATCTTCGGCATGTTCCTCGGCATGGGGATGAACGGCAACCTGACCGACACCCTAGCCACCTTCGGTAAAGTGCTGCTGCTCGCAGTGGTGATGACCATCGTGTTGCTGTTTATCCAATTCGTGTTGGCTGGTCTTATCGCCGGGGTGAACCCGTGGCGCAGCTTCGTCAATATGGTGCCGGCCTACGGCACTGCGTTAGGCACGAGTTCATCAGCCGCCACAATTCCAGTGACCTATGCGTGCACCCGGAAAAACGGGGTGGCTCCTTCAGTTGCCGGGTTTACCATTCCGCTGTGTGCCACCACGCACCTGGCCGGGTCGATGATGAAGATCTGCCTGTTTGCGTTTGCGATCATGTCGATGGATAACATGGCGCTCTCCCCGGCGCTGGCCTTCGGGTTTATTCTCATGCTTGGGGTGACGATGGTTGCCGCCCCTGGTGTTCCGGGTGGCGCGATTATGGCTGCTGTCGGGTTGCTGGACTCGATGCTCGGATTCTCCCCGGAGCAGCAGGCACTCATGATCGCCGCCTATATTGCGATCGACTCCTTTGGTACTGCGTGCAACGTCACCGGTGACGGGGCGATTGCGCTGCTGGTGAATCGTTTCGCTAAGGGTGGGATCTCCCGGGCGGAACTTGCTGAAGGCTCCGGTTTCGAGATTGATTCCTTTATCGAAGAAGATGTTGATCCGGCCGCTGATGTGCCGCCTGCTACGGCGGAGAGTGCCGCGACCCGCACCCCCGGCAGGTAGCGAATTCTTGTTCCACCACAACAACTGCTGTGGCCGGCGGCAACAATCCAGCCGCTGACCGCGGAATCACGTTCCGCGCCCCCGCAGCCATCCACCCGCAGCAGCCCATCCTGGGCGCTGCGGGTGGTGTCATTTCTTCCCCCTGTAGCCACCACGGTCATTGCAGACATCTGCAGCGGCACCACTGAAAAACGCCAGTGATAACGCATGTGCTCCATGTACTCGCCGCCATGTCACCTTGGTACAGTCCAGTCCGGGCGCAACCAGCTGCGGCTGGCGTAATGTGCAGAAGTGGACAGCGTCCTGCGTTACGGACGAACAGTTGCGGTATCCAGGTAGCAGCGTGTGACTGCTCCCTGAATAGGATCAAGTTCCTCCGCAGGATGGGAACGGTTCTTGCACAGCTGGCAGGCGGGGATTGCTGCGGCTGCCGAGGGCAGTACCCGGCGCCACTGTCATACGCTCTAAAATAGGAACAATGAGAAGCACCTCAAATGGTCGGTGGGGGATCCTGCGGCCAACAGTTCAGCACCATGCTTCGCCGGTACGGCGTACAGTGAGCGCATTCGGCGTGGCAGTCGCTGTCGCAGTGGGTTCCATCAGTGCCTTCCCTACTCCGGCGGAAGCTTTGACAATCACCCAAGCACCACCGGCACGCACCCAGGTCAGCGTGATCGACACCAGCACCGGTGTGATGACGAACTCTTTGGGGGATCTTTCCGGGGCATCCTTGTCACTGGCGAAACTGTATTTAGGGTATGCGGTGCTAGCAGCGGGCGATCCGGCGGATGCGCCAGCTGTCGCACAGATGATTCGCACGAGTGATGATGCCATTGCCGATCGGCTTGATCGGAAATATCCGGGCGCAATTGTGTGGACTATTCGCCGCTATCAGCTGCGGCACACGACTGCGGGTGCAACCTGGGGGTGGGGAAATACCAGTGTTAACGATGTCGCTCGATTCGTGGCAGCAATCCAACACGATCCCATAGCCCGCCCACTTATTGACGCGATGGCGCAAGCTACACCCATTGCAGCCGACGGATACCCCCAAGACTATGGCACAGCCACGATTCCCGGCACCTGGGCAACCAAGTTCGGCTGGGACGACGATGGGCGTATCAACGCATCGGTCTCTATTGGTCCAGATTTTGTGGTGGCTGCCCGCACCGCCGGCAGTAAAGAACAACTCACAAATGATCTGGCAAGCCTTGGCGCACTACCCGGCAATGCGCATACCCTGCCCGGACATCAGCGTCCTCGCACAAGGACAGTGACGCCGCAGGCACAGCAGACGGCACAGGCACCGGCTTTTGGTAGTGCTCAAGCGTATGCCCCGTTTGAACGAGTTGATCCGACCGTGGTGCAGGCACGCCTGCACTGTCTGCCACCAGGCTCATCACACATACCTGCCGCAGCAATCAATATCGGATTGTTAGTGAATCTGTTGCCCCAGTGCACCCCAACACCACAGCAGGCACCGGCACAGGTTGCACCACCAGCAGCCTATCCGCCAATTACCGATGCCGACCGGGTATTTATTCGCACCGATCTGCCAGGCTCGTTACGGCTTGCCCCACCAGAGCAACGGCCCTGGGCGCTCCACCAACAAGGTCTCCCAGTTCCCCCAGGTCCGCGAAGCTTTTAGCGGGTGAAAGCGCACAGCAGACAGGGCTCGTACAACCGCGGGTGGCAGGCACAGCTGCGAGTAGCAGGAATGGTTGCGGCAGGAATGGTTACTGGTGCAGCACTAACACCAGAACAAGAACTTGAACCAGATACGGATGTCGAAAAAAAACACCATTCCTGACACCACCGCAACCAGTGCGATCTGCTGAACAACCATCAACAGCAGCCAACAGTAGCCAATCGCAACGTACAGGAGCCAAAGCCAACAAAAGCAGCCAGTTGTGGCCGAAGAACCAACAGCAGCTAGAAGGAGTCAGCAGCAGCTAGAATCCGCTAGAAACAGCGCAACACCGCGAACGGTGCAATGTATCCACCTGTATCCGACGATTCTGTGAACCTGCCAACGGTGAACCCTGCAGCGAATGGTTGAGCCTTCCGAATCCGTTAATGCCTAGAAATCCTACGCTTTCGCTCTGTCGGCAGGAGGGCTGCCGAGATTGCAACTTGTGTGTTAACCAGAACGTCACAGATAGTAGTAATCTTCTTACTGCAAGCAATACGGCTCCCCGGTGCTAAGCCGAGGGAAGACTACACCCTGGGAAGCGACATATTTGTGCGAACGCACTGGCCTGAGCCAGGTTTAAGAGCCGTATCGCAGGGCAACCGCCGCTAGGTTATAAGCAGCGTAATAACCCAGGGTGAGCTGATGGTGGGATGCGAACAGCGCCTGGTGTTACCCGAGCGGAACTCGGTACACACTAGGCGCTGTTGCTTTTGGAAGAACAGATCAGTGCAACTAATGCACTCTGGATGATGTTACTGCGGCAGTGGCAGGTTGAGCTGTGCAGCAAGTGCTGGGTTGGAGGCAACTGCACCAGCGCCAAGTACTGCCACTACTGCGAGTACCGCGATGAGAGTGGTGGTGTTGCTGCCAGCGCTTGAGGCTGCTGGGCTGCTTAAGGTCACTGCTGTTGCGCTAGAAAGCTGGCCACAGGAAGACAGAATGCGAGCATCGACCTGATATTGCTTTGCTAGCTTTTTCTTCTCTTCGTCGTCTGCGTTCTTATAATCATCCTCGAAATACTTTCGGCCTGCCGAGAGCTCTTTCAGCATCTCGTAGTCCGATTGGTCATCGGTGACTAGCGTGCACGGGAATTCATTACCGTTGACGGTGACCTTCTTCTCACTGCTACTAGTTGCTGCACTAGCAGGAACGATAGCAGCGGTGGACATGGCAGTAGCGGTAGCAACCGCGAGTAGGGCGTAACTGAATTTTTTCATAGGAACATACTAAGAAATTCCTGATGTGCCGGCAAGCATTTTCATGGAGGTTCACGCAACGAGATAATGTTCGCGCATCGTAGGAAAACACCTGCCAACAGCACAGCGCACCACTGTGCCTCAGATGGGGATGGCATCGTGGTGCACAGGCGGATACCAAGCTCACTCCCGGTGAATGGGCCTCGAGCAGGGCAGAAGTTTGTACTGGTTGTAGCCGCTTTTCTTGCTTTGTAACGCAAGCCTTGTCGGGCCATGTACTAGGGCTGTTTGCTCCGTTGCTGCCGAGCCGACGGATGCTTCTACCAGCTGGGAAGGTTGCAGGTTAGACGTCTGTTGTTACTTGTTTCGGGCGAGGAAATTGAGCCCCTTCCAGGTGATCATTGCAAGGAGTGCCGCGATCAGTGCACCGATAACGAGTGTGGGGACACTGAAATTTGCCCCGGAGAGCTCGATCCAGGCTGGGACTGCCAGGACTGTGGCCACCACACCTAGGATCTGGTTTTGCTTCTCCCGGGTGTGTTGCTCCTCGGCATGCTGCAAGTCACTTTGGCGTTGGAAAGCGGTCTCGAGGATCTCTTTGTGCAAGGTGAGTTCGTTTTGGAAATCTTCATACGCGGCTTTGACTCCCCGGCTGCGGATCATCGCCTGCATGACGAGGAAGTCGAAGCGATGGCCGGGGATGGATTCGAACCACAGGTCACGGCGAAATGCGAGATGATTCTGGTGAATCAGCTGCAGATTATCGAGCACAACTGCGAGCTTATTGACGTCGTGGCTGTCGACAGTTTTTGTCAGCGTGTGACTTGTGAGCATATCGCAGTCGAGTTGCTGCTGCATGACAGCAATAGCCATTTCGCTGCGGATAGCGAGCAAAGCAAGATCAAGAAACACTGTCGCCACGAGCATATAGTTCTTCGGGTCTGAGGTGACATTACACCGTGGTGCACACTCCCCTGATTGCAACGTTGCGGGGCGTAACGGTTTGCGGACAAAGGCGATACCTGCCTGGTCGCTGTACACCGACCAAAAGCGTGATCTGGTATCAACTTGGCCAAAACCGGTTTCATCTGTGATGTCAGGAATGTTCTCAAAATACTGGTCGGCACCGGTTGCAAGCTTCCACCCCCAAGCCCCCAGCGCAATCTCCGGTGCGCAAGATTCCACCGGTGTACTCCCGTCAGTGGATGCCAGCAGTTGTGGCAACCCCAGGTTGAGACAATTCGGCACGGCACACACCATCCGATAGGCAATCGGTTGCCGGTGCGGTGGGTCGAGGCTTTGCGGTGAACCGTCAATGATTTGGCTGTATTCGAGGTTGTTGCCGCGGGAAAGCTGAAACTGAAACAGCTCACGAGCAGTGGAAAGGCTTCCGGTTGCAGTGGTGCGCTGCGTAACATCACCACTGGCAGGAGCGGATCGAGTAGCGTGCGTATTCGCTGTGGTGTTGTGCTGGTGAGGTGTTGGGCAACCATCGCGAAGGTTGAGCAGTTCGCGGGTGAGTTCCACGAAGTAGGGCAGCACGGATACTGTCGTGTGATCGTACTTGTTCGTGTGTTGCTTCAGTGCTGGCACCTGGTCGGTAAACCGCGAATGTGCACGCGCTGCTGAAGGAGTAAGCCGCAGTTCATTGCGGGGGCGGTGCAGCGCTTCAGAAGTCCGTTCCAAGATGGTGTTGCTTGGCCCTTCTAGCACGAAGTGCATGGTCAGGAAGCGATCAATATGGGCAGTTGTCTCGCTGGCTTTGATCGCTTTTGCATGCTCGACGAGCTCAACGGCGATGAGCCGTAAGCGTCCTGCGGGTGTATGCGGGTCACTGCTGCCTATTGCGGGGTCTTCGGCCAGGTCAAAGGCAGTAATCCCCGCTTCATCCCGGACGAGAAGATGATACGCCCGGCAGTTGTCGTTGGTGTTACTGCTGCTGGAGCTGGTACTACTCCCTGTGGCCGGTGACTGTGGACTGGTGTGCGCTGTGCTGTTTGTAGTGTTGACGGTGCGATAAGGCAGTTGCTCGACTTCGGCAGTACTTAACGTCTTAGCGAAGTCGGAAGGATAGCGGTGACTAGCCCGCTGATAGAACGCTTTCGGATTGCATGCTAAAGCCGTACTGTCTGAGGTATCGGCGGAAAACCTGATCTCCCCGAAGCCTTTGAAACGGCCACAATTCCACAGTTCCAGATCCAAATCTGTCGTGAAGCTCGCCTGCTTGTCAGTAAAGTCACCGGGCGCTAACAGGGGATACACCAGGGAGAACGTGGCCACACACCAGTCGGCATCACGGGTAAACACCGGGGATGCAGCAAGATCGATGACATAGCCCATGTGCTGGTAGAAACCCGTGCTATTGATCGCCGTGTAGAGCTGTGCTGCTGCTTCACGACTGGTGGGGAAGGATGTTGACGCACCCTGGTAGGTGCGATCCCAATAGTCGCCGTCAGCAAGCGTTGCCCAGTCGAAGGTGGGAGGTGTGTCGTTGATGTGATGCGTCATGGTGGGGGACTTACCTGTGATTGTGGGAAGGCTGGGAACGCGACGAAAGACATGGTAGCAAACGAAAAAGCAGGGAAAAGTGCATCACACAAACCAGGGAGTCTTGGTAACCCATGCGGTCGACGAAACGTCGACGGGCAGGTGCTAGGGGCAAAAGCACCAGCAGAGATCTCACAGATACTGATCTTCGCGCCACGGATAACCACCACGGTGATAACCACCACGGCTGCTTACCCTGCCCCAAGACAGCACCCCCTGTCCTGTACTCAATAGCACAGTAAGTCTGGCTCAATAAGGCTGCGCATCCATGACATGAGTGGGTGAACACGCCACATGTATTCCCGCTCCGCTGCTGCTGTACCCGCGCCGCACAATCATGCACTCGTCCACCCTGTCTGCTTACCGAGCAGCAGTTCCCCACATCGACAATGACGGTAAGCTCGCGCTGACAAAAAGGTTCTTCGCGTTGCCGCCTGTCATGGCATCGCCTGTTACAGCGTTGACGACTTGTCTCCTGCTGCTGTGGCGTTGCTGACGTTGTCATCTGAGCCCGTCGCATCACCAAGGACTGTCACCGTGTGATCCGGATTGATGCGGACAGTCGCAGTCATTGCCCTGCTGAGATTCAACCGCTGCCAAGAAGCCTGCGGATCATCCAGCGGTAGCCCAGAAGCAAGAGCTGTTTGTGCCAAGATTTGGGCACGCTGGTCATAGTCCAAGTTAGGGAAGCGACCAAGCAGAAGATCAGGGGCGGCAACTGGTACCCGGATTGGTTGGTGTGTATCGGCAATCGGCGCAAAGTCATAGTTCAGCCGGTAGGTGTAGTCGCTAACCGCTGCCGTAGTGTCTAGACCATCAAAGCATTCCATAAACGGTTTTCCGCACCGCCACGAAAGCTCTGCGCGGATCTCGTCGCCAACAGCCCGCAAGTGTTCACGCATAACGGGATCATTCCACCTATCAGCAGCGGCAGCCATCCCAGTCATTCGACCGCCGATAACATCGAGTGGATAATGCACCCCGAGCACCAGCCGGTGATACCCCTGCCGGGAGCCACGCTCTAGCAGTTGTGGCGCAAGTTCTGGAAGCACCACGGCAAGAAGTGTCGTTGGCCAGGTTGCTTGATTCGTATGTCCGGATGGAAACGAGGGTGAATAGGCCTTATAGATTCGTCCATCACCGGCACCATGTCGGCGAATCAAATCCGGGTGAGCCACAAATGGTCGCGGTGTGGCGAAGTAAAGCTTTTCAAACCCGGTGGAATTTGCCACTCCCCCAGCACGGGCAATCACCCCGCCAAACATCATCTGTGTTTTCGGTAGCCGCCCTTCGTTGAGACTCTGCAGAAAATAGGAACCCAAGCGTGGACCTAACCCATCGGCCACCAGGTCAAGCACCCCGCGGTGGAGTGTTGCCGCATCAGCTAACGCATCGTCAACAAGTTCTGCGCTGGCATTGTTATTAATCGCCACTACCTGTGCCACATTACTGGCCATCACCTGCTCATTGCGCTGCAGCGCGGGATACGTTGCAAGCACTTCGCTATACACCCCGCTGCCATAGGATGAACGATCCGACAGGTATGGCAAATACGCGGTGATTGGAAACGGCTGCGGGGTCGGCATCGCAACCGTATTCGATACATCGGCGTGCGATGGAACAGGTGTGAGCAGTGTTCCTGCAGTTATCGACAAGGTGGCAAGCACTGTGGCGATCCGCCTAGTAAATCCGCTAAATCCAGCAACGCTAGTGCCGCTGGCAGCGCTAGTACAGCGTTTACTCTTCATGCGGTACTGGCGGATATAGATCATGCATTGTAAGCCATTCATTACGGGGTTGGATAAGCCTCTATAGCTGCGGATGCGATAGGTGCTCCACGGGGATAAATTCACTGGGATAATTCATTGTGCCCTAGCTGGCATGGTAAACACCACGGAGTTCCCGTGCCGCGCCCAACGCATTATGCCGGGTCGATTGCCGTTTGAAAAAAGATAAGCAAGCCGTTTACCAGGCACCAGGTCGCATCACTGGCAATCGTGCAGGTTGCTTATTGTTGCGGCGCGTTGGCTTTCGTCAGTCTCTGCCTGTTTTAACGTTCGACCGTCAGGTAACACCCATTGGGTAAGACCGTTCTGGGAAGCACCCGCCACAAATGATGCTGCCGCTGACGGGGAGGAAAAGAGCAGATCCTGAGTTGTGCGCATATCTTTCCCAACAAAATCCGCAAGTTTCTTTCGCGCCAGACGAACACCATCCGGGCACGAGGCGGTGAGATTCGGATTAATCTGACTCCCCTGCAATATAACAATCCCGTCAGGGCTTTGTCGGGCATAGGCGACCACATCCTTGTAGCGCATTGTCAACTTTTCCTCCTGGGGAGGATGTGCCTCCTGGGTGAGCGCACCCGACCCGGAATGTGATCCATCAAGCGGATCAAACACCTTATAGCCCAAGGATCCAATGACAATCTGGGCGAAGGTGATGAACTCGTTGAGCTCTGCTTCCTTTTCTTCGGTCACCTTGCCTTTTGCAGGGCAGGGGCCATTGGTCACTTCATAACGACCAGCCTGCTTTGCCAGCTTGTAGAAGACATGCTCGAGGTAGTTGAGCTCTGTCGGGCCAAAGGAGTCATTTTGGGTGGTGACCACAATGACATGGGTGAAATAGTCGCGCCTAGGATCTCTCATGTGTTCGGCCAGTCGACCGGCGATCCCGTTGCCATTGTCCCGTTCACATGACTGCCCGATATAGACCTGGTCAAACTGGGTGTCTTCATTGCGCCCGAAGAGTAAATACACCCCGGTTTGGTTGAGGTCGGAACGGCTAGGTTTCCAATCAAGACATGTGCGGGGCAGCAGTAAGACCAGACCAGTCCAATTGCTCACTGTGGCCTTGATGCGATACTTCGGATCCCCGTCGATTAAGAACAACTGGATGGTGCGCGCCGGGAGCTTCATGATCGTTAAGTCTGCCAGATGTTACTGGTACTCCGTTTTAGAGCCATGAACATCTACGGAACCGTCCAGTTTTCGGCACAACAATGACTAAAAAGCCTCATCACTCCTCTAGGGGAACCTCATGACCCGCAAAACTGGTTTCCCCTTAAGCAGATCGTCCGCGAACTACAGCGCACAGGCGGGATAGCCTCTACCGGAATGAGCAACGTCGAGATCGCTGACGAACCGGGCGTTACTTAAGGCGTCAGAGCAAACTGGCGCAAAAATGTGAAGGGCATGGACACGAAAGGCCGTGAAAGAACGCAGAGTTCTTGAGGGGTAAAAACGCAAAGCTTGGGATTTTATCGCTGAGCCAAGTGCTGCGCTGCTTCCTTCGTCAGTGCGATGGGCACGAAACCACTTCGACAGCGTCATCTCGTGGCAAACGAAATCATGGGCGATCTGTACAAGGGTGATGCCTTTTCCACGACCCAGAGCTGCGCGCACCACGTACGCCGTGAACTCTTGCAAGTAACGAACAGCCACAATCTGTGATTGTTTCTATCAGCCTCAGCACTTAAGCCGAGCGATATGTCATATAACACAGCAGCAGACCTGTTCGAAAGATTGGAACGGTATTGGCACTCCAGGTGCACTGCGTGCCGTAAACTCTGCAGACCAGCAAAAAACATCCGTGTTGCTGCAGATCGAAGGGATGAGGTCGTCCATTGCCGCCGCTGAGCTTAAAAACCATTGAAGAACGCGTTGAAGCACTTGCCGGGCGCGAAGAATACGATGACGACTTTATCTTCGAGCTGCTGCTGGCATATGGACGGTCAAAGTCGAATAACACCCGTGTTCGGTCAGGGCAGATCAATGTGGCCGCTCATCCGGAACACGGTGAGTATGCGCAGAAGGAAGTGTTCTATTTCCGTAGTCTTGCCGGTCAGCCCCAGCCAGCCACAACCGGTGAACGCGAAACCAATCTACTCACCGAAGTTGAAGCGCTTCGCACCCATGAAATAGTCGTGCGACACAAGATCCGCTTTGTCATCGTCCATGATGGTCAGTGGATGGCAGCTGTTGATACGCGAACTGGCGAAAACCGGCTCATTCCGCTGGCTGAAATCGACAAGCACACCGCATTTTTCCTGCCCTGGGCTGGTATGGAAAAGGCACAATATGTGGCAGAAGCACCAGCCGATACCAAGGCCGCGGCAGAAATGGCGAAGCTGTTTGATGCCCTTGTTGCGGCCAATCCGGATCTCGTCGCCACAGATGACAGCCGCCATAGCCTCAATATTTTCTTCACTCGCCTGCTTTTCTGCTACTTCGCCGAGGACACCGAACTCTTCGACGAGGGACTGTTCACCCAGTCAGTTGCCTCCCATACCAGGGAAGATGGCTCGGACACGGCAGAGGTGATTACCAACATTTTCGATGCCCTCGATGTGGCCGACAAGAAAAACCTGCCTGCTCATTTGCAGCCGTTCCCCTATGTCAATGGTCGGCTGTTTAGCCATGAGGCGAACTATGTCGTCCCAACCTTCGATAAGCAGTCACGCACTCTTCTGCTCAAACTGGGCAGACTGATCTGGAGGGATATTAATCCCGATATTTTCGGCTCAATGTTCCAAGCCGTGGTCGCAACCGGTTCCCGCAGTGAACTTGGTCAGCATTACACCTCTGTACCGAACATCTTAAAAACCATTGAGCCGCTGTTTCTCGACGAGCTACGCGATGAATTCCAGCGGGCTTACGACTCGGAGAAGAAACTGAAAAAACTCCTGGAGAGAATTGGCAAGATCAAGATCTTTGATCCTGCCTGTGGCTCCGGCAACTTCCTGGTCATCGCTTACAAGGAGCTGCGTCGCCTTGAGCATGCGATCCTTGACCGGCTCTCTGTGCTTTCCCGAGATTACATGACGTTGTTTAGCGATTCGTTGGTTAAAGTCGATTCTTTCTACGGAATCGAGATCGATGACTTCGCCGCCGAGGTCGCCATTTTGGCTCTGTGGATCGCCAAACACCAGATGAATATGGAGTTTAAGGAGAAGTTCGGCGCAGAACTCCCGATGATCCCGCTGAAGAGCATGGTTCAGGTCAAGTGTGCGAACGCCACCCGGATCGACTGGAATGAGGTCTGCCCCCACAGCCCCGAGGAGGAGGTGTATCTGATCGGGAATCCTCCGTACGTGGGTGGCAGGAAGCGGACAAAAGAACAGACGATGGATCTTGAAATCGCGATCGGCGACCGCCCGTTTTCTAAAAATCTCGACTACGTTGCGGCTTGGTTTATTAAAGGAGGAGAATACATTCAGGGATCGTGTGCTCAGCTAGCGTTTATCTCCACCAACTCGATAGTCCAGGGCGAGCATGTTGGGCTGATGTTCCCGCTCCTGTTCGATATGGGTCTGGAAATCGGATACGCGTACCCGTCCTTTAAGTGGACAAACAACGCTAAACACAACCCAGGTGTGTCGGTTGTCGTTGTTGGGTTGCGCACAATGTCTGGCAAACCAAAGCATCTATTTCAGTCTGGAGTTGCCAGAACTGTGAAAATCATCAGCCCCTACCTTTCTGAGGAAACGTCATCGATAATCTCCAGACGGCGAAACCCTATCGCGGAAATTCCTTCAATGAATTTCGGCATGATGGCATACGATGGCGGAAACCTCCTGCTCATGTCCCATGAACGGCATTTGCTCCTAACTTCCAATGCACCGGGCTTTAAGTATCTCAGGAAATTTTATGGGTCAAACGAGTTCATCAATGGAATCGACCGTTATGCTATCTGGATCCTCGAAGCTGATCTCCTGGACGCCCTTTCAATCCCTTGGATACGGGATCGAGTTGAAGCAACGCAAAGACACCGAATCGAACTAGGAACGAAGGATTCTCTAAAACTCGCAGAAGTACCTTGGCGGTTCCGGGAGCAACATAAACCCACAAATTCCATCATAGTGCCCCGGGTTTCATCCGAGGCTAGGACTTATGTTCCGATGGGCTACCTTGGACCTGACACCGTCATTTCTGATGCTGCTTTCGCAGTCTACGATGCAGAGCTTTGGCTGTTCGCGCTGCTCACGTCAAAGATGCACATGACGTGGCTGGGAGCCGTTGGCGGACGGATGAAGACAGACTACCGTTATTCGAACACAATTGTGTACAACAACTTCCCGGTGCCACCGTTGAGCAAGAATATGAAAGAAGCACTCACTCAGACCGCGCTGCGCATCCTGGATGTTCGAGAATATTTCTGCGAGCACACCCTCGCCGAGCTCTACGACCCAAAGAAAATGCCAGAGCTCCTGTTTGAGGCACACGAAGAAAATGATGTGCTGGTGGACTCGATCTACCGCAAGGACGGTTTCGACTCCGATGAGCAGCGGCTGGCAGTGTTGTTCAAGCTTTACGAAAAAATGGTTGCTGATGAGGCAGCCGCTGCACCAAAGAAAAAGTCTCGCAAAGGAGCCCGGAAGTGATTGACCATGCCCGACCACAGAACAATGTGGTCAACGTTGAATATGCGCAATCTGGTAAGTCTGTCTCGACCAACGAGCTGGGAATGCGTGAGATGCAGCAGCGAGTGTACGAGGCCCGCGGTGCGCAGTATCTATTAATCAAGGCTCCACCTGCGTCGGGTAAGTCGCGTGCGTTGATGTTCGTCGGCTTGGATAAGTTGTTTAACCAGGGCTTGAGGAAAGTTATTGTTGCTGTCCCGGAACGTTCCATCGGTGGATCGTTTGCCTCAACCAATCTCACCGAGCACGGCTTCTTCGCCGATTGGGTGTTGAAAGAAGAAAACAACCTGTGTAATCCAGGATCTTCTGCCGGCAAGGTGGAGGCTTTTCGCCGGTTTATGGAAGGGTCAGATCCTATCTTGGTTTGTACCCATGCGACGTTGCGGTTTGCGTTTGACGCGTTGCAACCAGAGGCGTTCAACAATTGTGTGGTGGCCATCGATGAGTTCCACCATGTTTCCGCCGATCTCGAGAATAACCGACTCGGAAAATTGATCCGCAGCATCATGGCGAACTCGAATGCGCATGTCATTGCGATGACAGGATCGTATTTCCGGGGCGATTCTTTGCCGGTGCTTGATCCTGAAGATGAGGCAAAGTTCACCCCAGTCACCTTCAACTACTATGACCAGCTCAACGGCTATGAGCATCTGAAGTCGCTCGGTATCGGCCACCATTTCTATCAAGGGCAGTACACCGACTCGATTGCTGAAGCACTTAACCTTGAGCACAAGACGATCATTCACATCCCGAGTGTGCAGTCCGGTGACTCAACGAAAGATAAGTTCGAGGAAGTCGGCAAGATTATGGATGCCATTGGTGTGGTGGAAGGCCACGACGAGCATGGCATTTATCTTGTACGGCGGCGTGACAACGGGGAGATTCTTCGCATTGCCGACCTTGTCGATGATCTCGATCAGAAAGCTCGTGCGGAGGTCTTGCACTATCTGTCTACGGTTGCTTCCAAAGACCCGGATGCGGTGGACATCATTATCGCCCTGGGCATGGCTAAAGAAGGGTTTGACTGGCCTTTCGCGCAGGAAGCTCTCACAATCGGCTATCGCGCATCACTGACAGAGATTATTCAAATCATTGGGCGGGTGACTCGTGACGCACCGGGGAAAACCCATGCTCAATTCACGAATCTCATTGCTCAGCCTGATGCTGACGATGATGATGTGACGATCGCCGTCAATAACATGTTGAAAGCGATTACTGCATCATTGTTGATGGAACAGGTGTTGGCGCCGAACTTCAACTTCAAAGCCAAGCTTTCCGATGATGATCAAGATTCCTCAGACGACGAGAATACCGTTCGGATCATTGGTTTTAAGGAGCCGACAACCGATCGTGTGCGGCAGATCGTTGCCACTGACTTAAACGATCTCAAAGCGACGATTCTGCAGGATGAGACCTTTGCCAAGGCGGCAGCTGGTTCACTCGATCCAGAGACCACAAACAAGGTGTTGATTCCAAAGATTATTCGACGTCGTTATCCTGAGCTGTCCGAGGGGGAGGTAGAGCAAGTTCGTCAACAGGTCATCGCTGATTCGGTGATCAAAAACGGTGAAGTCCGTGAAGTTGGTGATCAGCGTTTTATCCGCATGGCCGACAAATTTGTTGATATTGAAAAGCTCAACATCAACCTCATTGACTCCATCAATCCCTTCCAACGTGCCTTTGAGGTCATGAGCAAATCAGTGACGCCGCGGGTACTGGCTTCGATCCAGGATGCGATTACCACCTCGAAGCTGCAAATCACCGACGAAGAAGCTATGCAGCTGTGGCCGAAGATTCAATCCTTTGTCAAGATGAACCGCAAGGAACCCAATCCCCGGTCCGAGAACGCTATCGAGCGCCGACTTGGTGAAGCACTGCTGTATCTGCGAGACAAGAAGCGCAGGATGCGCGACCAGCAGGAAGGAGCTGCAAGTGAGTAACGAAGATGGAGCTCCCCAGTCGGATCTTGATGCAGCGTTTGCAGCGATTTTCGACTCCGATGTCGATGGTCTGCTTGACACTCCTGAGAAACCAAAGCAACTTACCGCCGATGACCGTCTCGAGCGGGCGTTCTTGGAAGTGATTGAGTTCGTACAGATTCATGGCCGGGAGCCTTCTGCTGACACCCGCGATATTAGCGAACGGAAACTTGGCGCCCGGCTCGTTGGTATTCGGGGAAGTGACGCCAAGATCACCGCCTTGGAACACCTTGATTCCGAAGGACTGTTAAGTAAACAGACGCAGGCAGGTTCAGTCGAAGAACTGCTCACCGGTGAACCCGACGACGTGTTAGGCGATCTGCTCGCCGAAAACGATGACCTCTTCGACTTAAGTGCGCTACCGCGTGCCTCTGTGAAGTCTCCAGAATCCCGGGCGAATCGCGTCAAAGCGCAGGAATTTGACCAATTCCGCCCACTGTTCGCGAGGCAGCACGAGCTGCTGCGCGCCGGTGAAGTTGTACCGCGTCGCTTTGCTGGTGAATCGACGATCAAAGTCGGTAATTTTTATCTCATTCGCGGCATGCTGGCGTATGTCGCTGCAATCTTCGAGCCCGAACCAAATGCTGGCAAGGCCGCTGACGGTGAACCAAAGCGTCGGTTGCACGTCATTTTTGAAAATGGCACCGAGTCTCGGATGTACGTGCAGTCTTTGGCGGTGCGGATCTACGAAGAAGAAGGCCAGGTGTTGGCGAAACGTACCCTTGAAACCGCAGATATCTTCGCCGAAGACAAGGGAACAGGGCATATTTATGTGCTGCGATCCTTAAGTGATGATCCGGAAATATCTTCCATCGACAATCTATACAAGATTGGATTTACTACCACTTCGGTGGAGCAGCGAATCAAGGGCGCGCAAGACTCGGCAACCTACCTCTTCGCACCAGTAGAGATCGTTGCGGACTACCAGTTGTTTAACGTGCAGCCATCGATCGTCGAGCAAAAAGTACACGCGGCATTCGCGCAGTTCCGTTTGGAGATTGAAGCGCACGAGGCAGGCGGCAAGGATTCACATCCCAGTGAGTGGTTTGTCTGCGAGCTGGAGCAGATTGATCAGATATTAGACGAGCTGTTCCGACAGGTGCAGTAGGCATCATTGGTGGAATGTGGCCGGATCGTGGAATGTGATCGGGTGAACAGTGAAGCTCTCGCGGGATGCTGATCTGGATGTTCGTGCAGAAAAATCCTTCCCGGTTCCAGGTGCCGGGTAACCTTTAGCTGTCTCGATGCAGTTCGGCAGCGCCCCGTTGTTCTGAAAGCCATGTGATGTGATTGAAGGAGCTACGCTAAGTCCTTCTTCGCCTTGAGCAGTTTGTCCCCTACCACCCCAGCCATGACCTCAAGACAAAAAGCACTGATCCTGGGCTATCACAAAGGCGGCAGCGGAACAGGTTAGGATGCCAACTTCGTGAGCAGACATGTGCCATCTTGCTTCGGACAGGTATTCAGCGAGGTTTCATTGCGGATGGCCTGCGCCACGGATTGTTGTCCAGTGGTCATCACGCTATTGGTAAGCATTCGGAACGAACATTACCGCTGTTAATGCGTGGTAGGAGACTTTCTAGTGTCGTGGTCTGAAAAATCCTAAGGCAGACCACTGATGTCGCACGCTGCTTGGTTTTAGACGTCGCCGGCTGGTTTACTCAGGCCACAGTGCAGATCAATTCATCGGTGGCTTTCGCTCGCTTTTCTTCAGCCGCACGTAGTGGTGTGGCCACCGGGGAGGTGGTTGCCGCAGCGTGGACTTCGTGTCATTTGGCTTATGTGTTGCAACCCCACCCCGCCCTGTGCGATGGCTCGTAGAGGGCAAGTTTTCGATGGTTCCCAGCCGGGTGTATTCCACATCGTGGTATGGGCAGATGGCCAGAGCCTTATTATCTTCGCGGGATGATTTGGGGCGTATAGAATAAGGCCTCATGACCACCCCGAGCGATAATCCGGCCTACCGGTACACCCCAGATCTTGCCAGCACCATTGAGCACAAATGGCAGCAGTATTGGCAGGACAATGCAACCTTCGCAAGCCCGAACCCAGTGGGGGATTTGGCGCCTGCTGATGGGGCAGCTGTCCCAGCAAAGAAACTTTTTGTGCAAGACATGTTCCCCTTCCCTTCCGGGGTGGGGCTGCATGTGGGGCATCCGCTCGGCTATATTGCCACCGACGCCTATGGTCGTTTCCACCGAATGCTCGGGTGGAATGTGCTGCACACCATGGGCTATGACGCTTTCGGTTTGCCGGCGGAGCAGTATGCGATCCAAACCGGTACGCATCCAGCAGTCAAGACCAAAGAGTCCATTGACAATATGCAGCGCCAACTCGACTTGTTGGGTTTCGCCCACGACAAGCGGCGCAGCTTCGCTACCACCGATCCGGACTATTACCGGTGGACACAGTGGATCTTCCTCACCATTTTCAACTCCTGGTTTGATCCGGAAACCCAGGTTGCGCGCCCCATTGCAGAGCTTCTTCCGCTGCTCGAATCAGGGGATCGCCCAATACCGGCAGATCTGGTTGAACAGTTCGGCACAGACGACTATTCGACGCTGTCGAAGGTGCAGCAGGCTGCTGTTGTCGATGAATATCGGCTCGTGTATCGGGCATCGACCACCGTGAACTGGTGCCCCGGGTTGGGGACTGTCTTGGCCAATGAAGAAGTCACCGCCGATGGGCGTAGTGAGCGTGGCGACTTCCCCGTGTTCCGCAAGACACTCACCCAGTGGATGATGCGGATTACTGCTTATGCTGATCGGCTCGTCGACGATCTGGCCTATCTGGACTGGCCGGAAAAGGTCAAGGCGATGCAGCAAAACTGGATTGGTCGCTCCGTTGGTGCACAGGTGAAGTTCGCTGCCGGTGAAGGCCACACCATTGAGGTGTTTACCACCCGTCCAGACACCCTTTTCGGTGCGACCTATATGGTGCTTGCCCCGGAGCATGAACTCGTCGATGAACTTGTTTCCACCGGGACTGGTTCCTATGACGGGATTGATTCCCGCTGGACGTTTGGGCAAGCTGATCCGGCAAGTGCAGTGGCTGCATATCGGGCATCGATTGCGGCGAAATCCGATCTGGAGCGGCAGGAAAACAAAGACAAAACCGGTGTGTTCTTAGGTGCCTATGCCACTAATCCGGTCAACGGGGAGCAGATTCCGGTGTTTATCGCCGACTATGTGCTCACCGGCTATGGCACGGGGGCGATTATGGCGGTTCCTGCCCACGACAGCCGTGACTATGCCTTTGCACAGGCCTTCGGTTTACCGATTCGGGAAGTGGTCGCCGGCGGCAACATTGATGAGGCACCGTTTACCGATCCGGGGGTGAGTGTGAACTCCGCCAACGAGCAAGGTTTGGATTTAAACGGCAAAGCAAAACAGGAAGCAATCGCTGCCGCGGTCGCCTGGCTTGTCGAACATGATCTTGGCCAAGAAAAGGTGCAATACAAGCTGCGGGATTGGTTGTTTGCTCGGCAACGCTATTGGGGTGAGCCCTTCCCGATCGTCTATGACGAAAACGGTCTTGCCCACGGTCTAGATGCAGCTATGCTGCCGGTGAATCTTCCCGAGCTTGCTGACTATAAGCCGGTGTCTTTCGACCCGGATGATAAAGACTCTTCCCCGCAGCCACCACTAGCGAAGGCGAAAGAATGGGTAGAGGTCGAACTTGATTTAGGCGATGGGCTCAAACCCTACACCCGGGATACGAATGTGATGCCACAGTGGGCTGGCTCCTCCTGGTATCAGCTGCGGTATATCGATCCGACCAACGAGGAAATGTTCTGCGACAAGGACAATGAAGCCTACTGGTCAGGTCCGCGCCCTGAGCTGCACGGTCCACAAGACCCGGGTGGCGTCGATTTGTATGTTGGTGGCGTGGAGCATGCTGTGCTGCACCTGCTGTATTCCCGCTTCTGGCATAAGATCCTGTTCGATCTGGGCTATGTCACCAGTAAAGAACCCTATCGTCGCCTGTTTAACCAGGGCTATATTCAGGCGCACGCCTACCGGGATGCACGCGGTGTGTATGTGCCGGCGGCGGAAGTGGAAGAACGCGACGGGCAGTATTTCTTTAACGGTGAGCCGGTGACCCAGGAATACGGCAAGATGGGCAAGTCGCTGAAGAATGCGATCGCCCCGGACGAGTTCTGTGAAGAATACGGTGCAGACACGTTGCGTGTCTATGAGATGTCGATGGGGCCGTTGGAAGCCTCGAAGCCGTGGGCAACGAAGGATGTTATCGGTGCACAGCGTTTCCTGCAGCGGCTGTGGCGTCTGGCGGTTGATGAAACCAGTGGTGAAGTCACCGTCACTGATGGGGCGTTAACCGATGATGATTTGAAGATGCTGCATCGCACGATTGCTGGTGTCCGGGATGATTACAGTGGGTTGCGACTGAACACCGTGGTGGCGAAACTTATCGAGTTCGTCAACTATGTGACGAAAACCTATCCGGGTAAGGCGCCACGAGCCCTCGTGGAACCAGCTGTGGTGATGCTTGCCCCGATTGCCCCACATATCGCCGAAGAGCTGTATCACCGCCTCGGCGGTGCGGCGGACACCATCACCTATGTTTCCTTCCCGGAGGCCGATGAACAGTATCTTGTCGATGACACCATCCAAATGCCGGTACAGATCAACGGCAAGGTGCGTGCCACCGTCGAGGTTCCTGCCGATGCGGACAAGGATGCGTTGTTAGAAGCAGCACTGGCAAATGACAAGATTGCTGGCTATGTGGATGGCAAAACAGTGGTGAAAACTATTGTGGTGCCAGGCCGGATCATCAACATTGTGGTGAAATAGTTCCCTTCTGCCGTGCCCCGGTGAACACCCTTCGTTTGATCCTGTGGTGACGCACAGGGGCGCAGCCCTCCCACCCTGGGACAAGGACATCATCGTCGCCGGGCTGCCCGGCTGCCAGGGTCAGGTGGCCTGTTGGGAATACATGACCCCGGTGGAATCGATGACCTCCGGTGGAAACCTGCATAGCACTACATCATGCCGGGTTGAGCACACATGCTGCGCAACCCGGCATTGTTGGATGTGTTATCAACCTGTTCGGTAGGCAGTTGAGACGACTGAATACTTCAGGGTGCACACCTGCCCACCGACAGGTGTGGTGCCGGCATTCCTGTGGGCGCTTGGGTAGCAGAACACGCGGTGACAGCGAAGAATCATAATCGCGCTCTACACAGCAATTGTTCCACTCACAGAGTGCTCGCCTGGTGCGGCAATGCTCTTACCCCTTGAGGCAACGAGTTGCCCCCCCTTGAAGCAACGTCGACAGGCTAATGGGATCGCTGTTTAGCGCGGCACTAGTGTTCCCCGGTGCGATGTGGTTGGTTGTAGTTTCTTTTCACCGCTGCGGCAATGATTGTTATCACTAGCAGACTGCAGCAGACTACTAGCAGACTACTAGCAGACTGCGGCAGGCAGCGCATTGATACTGCCGCCACACCGGTGTTTCATGCTTCCCTGCACAGGTGTGGGGGTTTTCGCAGGAGCATCCCTTCCCAGAACTCCCTCCCCTGCTGGGGCAATGTGCAAAGATAGGAAGACGAGCCAAAAACATTCCCGCCAAACCATGGTGAACTAGTGGGTTTCCCCAATCCGCTTCACCACATCATTGCGGTGGTCACCCCGACACCACCAGCGTGGGAATGCTAACCAATCAAAGGAGCAACGTGTGGCTACAGCAATCCGGGAAGTAGTCGTCATTGGTGCTGGTCTTGCAGGATTGACCGCAGCACTTCGTCTCGCCGGCGAAGGAGTGCAAGTCACAGTCATCGAACGGGAAGACGAAGTAGGGGGACGCCAACGCAGTCGGGTTATTGACGGATTCACCCTCGACCGGGGATTTCAGCTCCTCAACCCGGGATATCCGGAGGCGCAACGATTCCTCGACCTGCCCGCCCTTGATCTGCACCCATTCGATCCAGGACTCCTCGTCAAAGGCATGCCAGAGGAGCCAATGTCGAAACTGGTCAATCCTTTTCACAATATTCGCACGTTGAAAAACACGTTGAGTGGACTGGCGCAGCAAGATCTCGTCACCGCCTCCGGGATTGCTGCCGTCATCAAATGGCTCGCACCGATTCTCACCGAGAAACGCGACTATCCATTCCCTGCCCGGCGGGAAGACATTGCCCTCGACGAAGCCCTTGAGCGCGCCGGGTTTGATCAAATCGCAAAAGACATGATGCTTGTGTTTTTCGCCGGTGTGCTGGGGGAAAGCCGGGGCGAAACCTCCAACAATTATGCTCGTGCCATGGTGAAACTCTTCGCCGCCGCAGCCCCTGCCCTGCCCGGGTTGGGGATGGGGTCGATTGGTAAACAGCTCGAACATACAGCCCGCAAACTCGGGGTGAAGTTTGTGTTCAACACTCCCGTGGAGTCGCTAGCGCCTGCGGAAACCGGACCGGTTACGGTTCGCACCGCGGCGGAAACCTATCAGGTTGATGCTGTGGTGTTGGCAACCGGGCAGGAAGATGTGACCGACTTTTGGGAGGTGAAAACCCCTGGCACCCGCGGATTAACCACTTTTTGGTATGCCACCAGTGAAGAGCTGCCCCGGGAGAAACTGCTTGCCATGGATCCTCATCTGCGCGGGCCGCTGGTGAATTCGGCGGTGATGTCGAATGTGAATCCGCTGTATGCGCCGGTTGGGATGAGTTTGGTGCAAGGATCGGCACTCTTTGATGGGCAGCATCCCGCCGGGGAAGAGGAAGCCCGCAAACATCTCGCGTTTATTTGGGGTGTGCCGAAGTCTTCGCTGGAGCTTATCGCACGCGATGACATCGCTCATGCACTTCCCACACAGCTGCCGGGTCGGGAACCAATCGAGCCGTTTTTCCATCACGGTGTTGCGTTGGCGGGTGACTGGACACATTCCGGAACCATCAATGGGGCGATGGTCTCTGGGCGGTTGGCTGCCGAGGCGATGCTGTCCCGCTTCGGATCGCAGTAACCCACGGGTGGTTGAACAATTCCAGTCTCTGGGATCGTCGCAGTTACGGGCTCGAGCCCATCACAGGGCAAGTTGTTTGCATCCCTGGTGCGCACAGTGCACTTGGTTAGGCGGTGGGGGTTGAAGCACTACTGTAGCCCGGTTAGTTTTTTGCGGGCTAGCAGTGTCGAAAAACCTGCATCTGCCCGGCCCGCACCGCACCGGCATAGCCGGGTAAGACTCCTGCCCGTTTTTTGCTACAGGTGCGACACCACCGCTTAGGGGGTGTCGTGGTCGAGTTCAACTTCCTTGAGCAGCCGCCGGATCTCCGCATCGGTGATGATAATTTTGGCATCCTGCTCCTGCTCGATGCGCAGCCGCAGCGTAAACAAAATATGCAGGGCGTTTCGGGTCGATTCGGAAAATTGTGCAGCAGTGCCCATCACATCGTCACGGGCTAGCAGCTGGTCGACTGCCCACAGTTGCAGCAACGCCTCGTCGAGGGTGTTGATATACAAACTGTGATGGGTGCGGGCTTGTTTCCTGGCCTGTTCGAACCGGTCTCTTGATACTGGGAGCTGCCGCACCACCTTCATTGGTACAGCCGGCCAGTTGCTTTGCGGATCGTTCGGGTCAAACACTGCCGCTGGTGTGGGCATGAGATAGTCGTAGATGAACGACGTCATCCATTTTTCCAGCATGGTGGCCTGAGACATGGTCGGTTCAACACTACTTTCACAAAACGCCGGCAAGCATTGTTTATATGGATTGTTTAGCTCTCTTCGCGGCATGTCAGCTATGGCAAACTGGGGCGGCTCAGAGTACTTATTCAGCGTCCGCTAAGGGATCACCAGTTGCCGATACATATCGTTGCGCCGGTGGTGCACCACCGCAAACAACATGCCGACTGTGGCGAATATCGCTGGATTTATAGCTTAAACGTTGCAGGTTCATTGCACGACAACTACCGCCACATATTGTGGCAGCACAGTTGGGGGTGGGGGTAACCGGCAACGGTGAAAAACAGTCGTCACTGATTGTAGCGGGCATCGATGTCGTTATCGTGCGCTGGGTACCAGTGCCGGTGTGATGCTGTTGCACAGCAATGTTTTCCTGCTGGAAGCAGCAGCCATGCAGTACATGCGGTGTCGGTGGGTTTGTCAACCATCTACAACCGTGGCCGACTACCCGGAGTGTGTGGTCGATTACCCGGAGTGTGTGGTCGACTACCGCGGAGTGTGTAGCCTGGGTGGGCTTGCGGTGTGTGGTGGTCTTTGTGGGGGTGGTTTTTGTGGGGGGTATTGGTTTCTTCGCAGCTTGGCGGCGCTGTCATGGTTCGCTGGGCTAGCGCAGCCTGTGTAGTTGGTGCACTGTGGCGGCAGTCCAGGTGGGGGTAATAGGTGGGATTAATGCTGACAGGTTGGGCAGTAAAACAGGTTGCGGTTGCCCATGATTTCGTGGCGAATCGGGGTGCCACACACATAGCAGGGTTCACCGGCGCGACGATAGACATACACTTCCCCACCATGCGCATCGTCACGGGGTGGGCGCCCCATCGCTTCGGGAAGATGCGCAGGGCGAACAGTATCAATGCGACCATCGCGCACCCCAAGAGCCATAAGTTCCACCAAATCGGCATAGACTGCATCGAATTCGCGGCGCAGAATCCGTTTCCCTTTACGTTTCGGGGCAATACCGGCGCGAAATAACACTTCGGCACGATAAATATTGCCCACCCCGGCAAAGAGCGACTGATCCATGAGCAGTTCCCCGAAGGGGCGGCTGGATCGTTTTATTCGCGGCCAGATTGCTCCCGGATCGGAACTGGCACGCAGCGGATCCGCCCCCAGTTTGCGGATGGCCTGCTCCCGGGTGGGTTCGTCAATGAGTCGACACCATTGCGGCCCGGTTAACACTGCATAGGTGTCGTCAGAGACCAGCTGCAGGCGAATGATCCCGGCGGGTGGGGTGTGTTCATAGAAACGAAACTTCCCGATGAGCCCAAGATGAATGAAGATGATGCGTTCCGGTTGGGGGGTTGCAAAATGTAAAAACAGTTGTTTGCCGTAGGCTTCAGCATGGTCGAAGGGCACCCCTTGCAGGAGGTTAGCTTCCGCCTGGAAGCGGCCTTGCGGGGAAGAAATCTCCAATACTTTTCCGGCGAAGCGACGGTTGAGCTCACCAGCAAGACGATGCAATACGTGACCTTCAGGCATGGGTTCAATGTAGTCCGCTGGTAAGGGTTGGGAATAATTGCCGCCGCAAACCACTTGAATGTTGCGTGTGCAAATACTTGTGGTGGGGTTATCCCTCCTCGCCACCCCGGTGCGGTGCTGCTGCCGCACCAGGTGTGTAAGACGGGTGTCGCTGCTGCGGCTGCCACGGCAACAACCGTGTTCCGGCGAGACCCACCGGCTCGCGTGATTGTTGTTGCCAGTTTGCACAATCCACCTCTTGACCTTGCTGTTCACGAAAAGAAAAAGGACTCAAACACCATGTCGCTTACCGTCACTGAAGCAATCACCTCCCGGCGGGCAACCCGCGTCTATGCGGACACCCCGGTCACTGATGCTGTTCTTGATCGGGTTGTCGCCCACGCATTGGAAGCGCCGTCTGCGTTTAATCTGCAGCTGCGGGATCTGGTAGTGGTTCGCGACCAGTCAATCAAAGACCAGCTCGCTAAGGACTCCGGCCAGCAGCAGTTTGCTGCCGCCCCGGTTGTGCTGGTGGCGGTTGCCCGGGTCGAAGCCCTCCCAGAGGACATCGACGACATCATGCCGGTGGAACGGCAAACCTACATCGCCACCTATAAGGAAAAACGCAACGCCAGCCAACTGCGGGAAGATGCGATGAAAGACGCGATGCTGATGGCTGGTTTCGCACTCATCGCCGCGCAAGGTGAAGGGCTGGCAACCGGTCCTGCCACCGGGTGGGATGAACAAAAGGTGAAAGAAGCCCTCGGCCTGGGTGACCGGGATGATCGGGCGATCGCATTGGTGATTCCGATGGGCTATCCGGGGGAAACCCCGGCACATCCCGGCCGGCAGGCAAATCGGCGCATCAACGACCGCTACGACGCCTAACCCCCAAGTGACTCCAGTGGATCCGTGTCACCGGGTGCTGGTTACCCCAGTGACACGGGCCTACCGCGCCAACAGGCATCGTCGCCATAACGATTGCGGTGCCTGGGATGTGGTGACGGGTCGCTTGCCCCAATCAGGCTGCCAACCAAGGTGCGGTGCAGTGCAAGCACCCTCACCGGATAAGGTTTTGCGATACTTCGCGGTTGCTAAGCTGGCAAGGGTAAACGGTGTGTGCTTCACAGCTGAAGTGTGTTTCCACACCTGCTAGCTGCCGCTGTTTCCACGTTGTTTGCCCACGACACAGCAACCTCTTCCGGCTGCTGCTAGCGACACCGCCATCAACCCGATTGGGAGAAAGTTCATGACCAAACCAGTGCTGCTCTTTGACCTGTACGGTGTGCTGCTGCAGCTGCAAACCCCCGCGCAGCTTCGCCGCATCGAGCAAACCCTAGGAGTAGGTGATGAACTCTGGCCGGTCTACTGGCAGCATCGGGCAGCCTTCGACGCCGGTGAACTCACCCCGGCCGACTATTGGGCAACTGTTGCCCGGGATCTTGGTGTCGATCCCCACTCCTATGATGTTGACGCGGTCATTGCAGCTGATCTGGACAGTTGGCTTGACGCGGACGAAACCATGGTTGCCTATGTTTCCAACCTGGTAAACGACGGCTACAAGGTGGGGTTACTAAGCAACATTCCGCAGTTCCTTGCCGACAAGGTTGCCGAAACCCACGAATTTTTACAAACCTTCCACGCTGTGCTGTTCTCCTGCGATCTGGGACTGGCCAAACCAGATTTGAAGATTTATCAAGTAGCAGCAGCTGCGCTCGGTGAAAAACCAGAAGCAATCACCTTCTTCGATGACACCATCGACAATGTTGCTGCCGCCCGCAAAGCTGGGATGAACGCGGTGCGTTTCACCGGTATTGCATGTGTGCAGCGCATCGTCGACGCAGCAGCAGAGTCCAGCAACGACTAGTGCATCACTCATTGCCGCATGGTTCGGCATCCGGGATGCGTTGCACACACAATGCCGTGTTGCCGCCCTTGCTACCTCGCAGCTGAAACAAGGATCGCGTTGATCAACTCGCAGCGACCCGGTGAGGATCACTGCGGGGAGCGCACAGGGAGGTTGCACCCATCGCGGCAGCTACCCTGCCGAGCACACGTCGCAAAGAAATACATTGCAGCGGGAATCCATCAATGATGTATGGATTCCCGCTGCTATTTCTATCACTATCCGGTGGATTGGTTCATGCTATGTTGCAAGCCGACACTGACAGTCTAGCACTACCGGCGACGGCGGCTTAACAACACCACCGCGCCAAGGGCGATAATCGCAAGCAGCACCGGAATCCACACCCCGGCACCCCCGTGATCCACTGACCGGGCTTGGGCAGTAATCGGATCAACATGCTCATCTGTATAACGGTGCTCATCGCGGTCGTCCCGCGAATCCCGATCCTGATACCTGTGCACGTCACGATCCCGGTCATCGTCACGATCGTCATATCGGTCATCGTCACGACCGTCACGGTCATGATCCCGATCCTCGTCCGCTACATATTCGTCAAGCTCATCAGCCAAATCGGACTTTACATCCGAATAGGTGTCACTCACTTCGTCGGAAAGATCCTTCGCTGCCCGCGAAGCCGCCCCCGCAGCCGCCGCAGCCTGGTCTTTCACCTTAGCTGAGCCCTCTTTCACCTGAGCGGTGACCTCATCGAGATCAGCTTCGAAATCATCCGCGAAAGACTTGTCACCGCGCTGATGATTGCCGGTGGCAGCTGATCCTGCGGCGCGACCAGCAGCCGCTGCTCCCACCACCACACTGGGGGCAGGATGCTTCAGCTCAGCGGAACGCTCATCACCCTGCGGGATATCAGTCCAATTCACATGCCCCTGTTTACAGGTTTGGATCACCGGAAAATACAGCACCTTGCCGGATTTGGTGGCCGGCGTTGCAATCAACACCTCTAAGGTGTCGCGCTGATCATATGGCAGCGGCCGAATAGCCTCATACACCACCCGGCTTACTCGTTCGGTTTGCTGATTCCCCTGCTGGTCAACGATAGGTTCATCAAGTTTGCTGTGGGTAGTTTCAATCTCCCAGAACACATTGCGGGTCGGCACCACCGTGGTGACATCAGCCGGGAAATCAATAGCGATCTTCGTCGTCGCGGAACCATCACAGCCCTGCGGAACAGCAAACTTCACTACTTGGGTCGTTTCAGCAGGAAGTTTATGAGGGCTGACGGTGACTGCTGCACCTGCGGAACCAGCCCCCGCAACCAGCAGCGCAGAAGCAGCAGCGACTGCCCCCATCGTTGAAGTGAAGTGGCCAAAACGTGATTGACGCATCAGGGGCGATCCTTTTTCGTGTCGAACAGTGAGGGCAGCGATACTCACCTGGATATCCGTGTCGGGGGTAGCTGCCCGCAGGTGTGTGTGATGAACAGTATTCCAACAGGTGAGCCTACCGTTTCACCAGGTTTTCCGCATCGCATATCACCGATCAATCCGGGGTGGATATCGCTATTGCTGCAGCGCACAGCCTCCCCCACCATCGTGGTTCACTCGGTTGTGTGCGGTGGGCATCCCCCTTAAGGGGTGACAAAGGGGGAAATACAGCTGCCCCGCACCACAGATTGCGGCAGGCAGACGATGACTGATTGACAGGTATTGCAGGGGTGCGGGATTAGCCAGGAACTGATGCACAGCGCACTGGTGAATACGCAGCTGGGCTGGCACGGTTCCTTGGTGATCGGATGCTAGGAATCTTGCTGAGGCTTTTGATGCTCGACAAGCCTGTACTGCCCCTGGTTAACGGCCTGGTTTTGCTGATCAGTGGTAGGTGTTCATCACCCGTGGCGTCTAGGTTGAAGACTGCGGGGCGTTTCGTCACGCGACCTGTTGCATGGTTGGTCAGTGTGCCGTTTTCGGCTGTTTTCCGGGCAGCGCAATGCAGTGGATGGAACACCGGAAGGAAATGAAACGGCTCGTAGGGGATGCTTGCCAGGCCGCCGCAAAAGAAAGTGTCTTCAACAGCAAGGAAAGCAACGGTCTCGAGTATTAAAAAAGAGGCTGTTCGCCGCATACAAGATGGGATTCTTCCTGGTGAAAACACGAATTCCGGGGCGGTTTCAAAGATTGCGGACGGGGTTGCATGCGTTCGCACACGCTTCCGGTGGTGGAGTGTTGCTCATTGGGTTCGTAGATAACACCGGTGAGGTGATAGGCACCGACCTCGCCGCTCAATGGCTGGCGCAGCGCATCAATCAAGCAGTCAGTGTGCTTGTCGATATTGACGTTCGTTTCGTCTGCGGAGCCCGCCTTTTGGTGTTGTATGTGTTTGAGTGTCGTGAACCAGTGGAAAATACATCAGGTGCGTTGCGATGACGTGTCGATGATTCCTGCGTCCCAGTAGACTGTGCGATGTGGTGGGGGCGTCGTGTCCGCATATCCCGGGAAGATGAAATGGCAGCTTCTTCGCAGGCTACTGCGATCGACGTTCCAACCAATATGATGACGGGTGGCAGTATGTCGAACCAGATGGTGCACACAGCAGCGGTGCTGGATTTTTGTGCACTCAGGCCAGCAAGGAAGCGGCGTTCTTCCCCGCTGGTTTGCGGGATAAGTGTAGCTGCGGCCTGAAAGCTCCCCGGTGAGCACCGATAGCCCGGCGCGACTCGGCAGGGTGCGTTTGGCGGTGGTGTGGGGCGGTAAGTAATCTGCAATCCCCGGGGCTACTTCTTGCGGTATCCCTGCCGGTGTACCGGTTTTGCGTCACAATAGTGGGTATGGCTCACATTTATGCGTACAACGGCAAAACCCCGGTGATTCACCCTTCTGCATTCTTGGCACCCAATGCCACGATTATCGGTGATGTGCATATCGGACCTGATGCAAGCATTTTCTATGGGGTGGTGCTGCGCGGGGATGTCAACCGGATCACCATCGGTGCAAGAACCAATATTCAAGACAACAGTGTGCTGCATGTTGACAGTGATGCGCCGTGCACCCTGGGCGATGATGTCACCGTCGGTCACATGGCACTCGTGCACGGCACCACTGTGGGCAACGGCACCCTGGTCGGCATGAAGTCAGCGCTGCTGTCACGTTCCGTTGTGGGGGAAGGTGCACTTATTGCGGCTGGTGCGGTCGTGCTTGAAGGGCAAACTATCGGCGATAAAGTCCTGGCTGCGGGTGTGCCGGCGAAGGTGCGCCGCGAATTAAGCGATGAACAGTCCGGCTCGTTTATTCCCCATGCGGCGAAATATGTGGCTTTAGGGAAGGCGCACAGCCAGCTGGGTGAACCGTTGCGGCGGGAAGACTGCACCGGCGAATAGTGAGCAGCCGTTATTAGCTTGCTTTGTGTTGAGTACTGCTGCCTGCGGCACCGGGAACTGGTCGCAGACCCCGAAGGGTGAGGCTTTACTAGCGGTTGTTGTCAGCGGCGCATGGGGTGCTACACAAATCATGGTTAGCCGGGGAAAGCTGTGCTAACTTCCCCTTCGCTGGTTGGGCGAAGTACAGTGATCTGCTTTGCATTTGTACCTTTGGTCACTATCGATAGTGGTGCTACTACGGTAGTGGCTACGGGTGCGGATGCAGGATCATATCCGCTTCGACAGAAAGGGCTGTGACGGCAGTGGCACACAACTCGCCTGCCCGACCCGGCCAGCAGACCACCCCATGGCTTGGGGTGATCACTCTCGGGTTCGGTATTTTCATGATGACCACCATGGAAGAACTTCCCATTGGGGTGCTGACCCTGGTTGCGGAACACTATCAGGTGGCCAACGGCACTGTCGGGCTCGGGGTGACGGTGCCCGGTTTCCTTGCCGGGGTGATCGCGGTCGTCGCGCCGGGTCTGCTGGGGAAAGTTGATCGCCGTATTTTGCTGTCGGTGGCGCTGGTTATGGCGGCGCTCTCCGGGATGCTCAGCGCGATCGCGCCCACGATTGAGCTGTTTTTGTTCTCTCGACTTTTTGTCGGATTAGCGCTCGGCGTGTTTTGGTCGCTGCTCGGGGCAACCGTGGCACGGATCTCCCGGCCGGCGGATATGGCGCGGGCATTAACCGTTGCCTCCTCCGGGTCGGGGGCGGCATTGGTGTTAGGGATTCCCTTTGCCACCTGGCTGGGTACCCGGTTTGGTTGGCAGGAAGCCTTCGCGATCTGTTCTGCGATTGTGCTTATCACTGCTGTGGCGGTGCTATTTACTGTGCCGCGGATGCGGCAAGGCATCCCCACCACTATGAAGGATACGGTTCGTGCCTGGCGGATTCGGGGGGTGAAATTTTCAGTCATCTTCACGCTGCTGTTGGTGACCGCCCAATTTACCGCCTACACCTATGCGTCACCGATCCTGCAGGAGCAAGCCGGCATGAGTGTGGAACAGGTGGCTGTCGGCTTGTTGGCGTTCGGTGTCGCCGGTATTTGCGGTAACTTCCTTGCCGGACCGTTGATTCACCGCAATATTGCACGCACCATGATGATTATGACCGGCGGTATCAGCATTGCGCTGCTGGTGTTGATGCTTGTCGTTCACAATCCTGTCACCGGGATTCTTGGCATGCTGATGTGGGGGCTGTTTGCCGGCATGATTTCGGTGGTGACCCAAGCCTGGGTGATTCAGGTTGCACCGAAGGTGACCGAGTCGGCAAACGGGTTGAACTCGGGGGCGTTTAACATTGCTATTGGCTTGGGTGCGTTTGTTGGCGGCCAGGTGGATGCGTCACTGCTGCGATTCACCCACATTGATGCTCTTGCCGGGGGCACCGGTTCGGTCATTGTGGTGGCGCTATGCGGGGTGCTCGTCGCCTTCGCCATGACCATGGCGGTGCGCCATGTGCGGTTTCCTGCCACAGTTCGACAACACCCGGTGCAGTAGCGGCGGCGCTGCTGCTGGCTGTTGCCACTGGTTGCCATCTGTTGCCACTGGTTGGTGGGTGTTGTTTCGCGCCGGAAGTCCCGTGGTGCTGCTTTCTGCGAACAGGTGCAGCGTCACGGGTTTTTTGCTATCTGTCGGCAGTGCCGGTCACCGGTGGCGGTGGTGTGGCATGTGGTGCATCGGCGAGCAGCAGGTCAACAACAGCAGGGATTCCCCGGCCGGCAGTGGTGGCCACATGCACATCAACCAGTGGGGTGAACGCGGTTGGCTGCGGGGAGATCTCTACGAGTGGAATACCGCGGTTGTGGGCTATCAGCGGCAGCTGACAGGCTGGCATCACCACCCCGGAGGTGCCCACAATAATCACCACATCGGCAAGGCGCATTGCGGTGGCGGCCTGCTCCATGATCTCCTCGTCGAGTGGCTCCCCAAACCACACCACCCCGGGACGGATCACTCCCCCACAGTCACACACCGGCGGGGCCAGGCGACGGGCAGTAACCTGCGGCGGGATGACAGGGGCAACAGCCGGTGGCTGACCACAGTCGGTGCAGCGGAAGTGAAACAGTGAACCGTGCACATGCAACAGTGCAGGATAGGTGGCATGCTCCGGGGGACAAAACATGGTGATGCCCCGTTCATGAAGATCATCAATGTTTTGCGTTACCACTGTGACTGCAACATTGCCGTCGGCGGCAAGCCGGCCGATTGCCTGATGCGCCGCATTCGGGGTGGCGTTCGCTGCGGTTCGTGCCCGCAGCATGCTCCACGCCCACATGGGTGCCGGATCGTTGCGCCACGACGCAATACTGGCGAGCTCTTCGGGATTGACGTTCTCCCAAAGGCCGGTGTCGTCGTTGCGATACACCGGAATACCGGATTCTTGGGAAATCCCTGCACCGGTAAAAAAGACCACCCGTCGACAGCCGGCCAAGATTTCCTCCAGCTGTGCACAGCTCGCCGGTGGCAGGATTATCTGCTCTGCCGTGCCGCCCTCCGATGCGGTGGTAGGCGTTGCGGCAGCAGCCAGGAAAGGTTGAGCTGCCCTGGGGGTGGAATCGGCAGGTGGCGTGGCCACATTCTCGCTGCTGCTGTGGGCAGTGGCTGTGCTGCTGCTGTGTTCGGGAGGGTTGTTGGTGCCGGATGCCACAGTGTTGATGCTCACCCCATCTATCGTAGCGAGCCACCAGCACCTGATAGCCGGGTTGCGGCAAGGGGCAAAAGGGTGGCATCCGCCACGTTGGTCACACCAATTGCGGTGTTTTCCTACGGTGCGGGTTACCATCAATGGTCATGGGTGATAGTGCACAATATGCTTCCAAGTCAGCTGGCGCAGCACCAGCCGATACCCCGCAGGTCACAGTGTTGCAAGACAAGGCCGCTATCGCGGCAGTCGACCGTATCCGGCCGCAGCTGCCGGACTGGTGCCGCACCCAACCAGTTGATCTGATCCGCGGCGATCTCGTGGTGACAACCAGTGATCCCCAGCCCGCGGCCACCACCACTGCCACTGACCCTGCTGCTGCCGGGCTGATCGGCTGGCTGCATTTCGTGGCGCCCGCCAGCATCCCTGGGGCGATTGACGATGCGATCCCGGTGCTGCTGGTGGCGGACACCACCCCGGACGCCCCCAGTGACCCAGCGGCGTATTCGCAGCTGCTCGCCGGAACCATCGGGCTGCTGGCCGACTATGGCATTCCTGGCTGTAGCCTGCTGCAAAGCAATCCGCTGCTGCAGGCCGCCGCCCACGACCTAGGGTTTCGCCCATATCCGGTGGACACCGCCAGCGACAGCGACGTGTTGTACTATCAGCTGCCGCACCATTACCAATCGATCACCGTCTACTGTGGCTCCAGCCTCGGACACGACCCTGCCTATGCGGCCGCCGCCGACACCCTCGGGCAGCTTATTGCCGACCAAGGCTACCGTCTCGTCTACGGGGGTGGGAAAATCGGCCTGATGGGACGTCTCGCCGACAGTGTGCTGGCCGCCGGCGGGGAAGTCCACGGCGTGATCACCAGCTACCTTGTCGATAAAGAAATCGCCCATCCCGGACTCACCGAAGTCGAAGTAGTCCCCACCATGGCCGCCCGCAAAGCGCGCATGATCGAATTAGGGGACTGCTATGTTGCCCTCCCCGGCGGCATCGGCACCCTGGAAGAACTCACCGAAGTCCTCACCAATCAGCAGCTCGTCGCCGGGGCAGGCCCGGTGGTACTGCTCAACATTGGCGGCTACTGGCAGCCCTTCCTCGAAGCCCTCCAACACATGGCCGCCTGCGGCTTTATCCCCGCCCGCTATGTGGATGCGATACTCACCGTCGACAGCCCCGCAGCGATCCCGGCAGCCCTCCAACAATGGCGCTCCCCCGGCACGAAATGGGTCGCCGGTCAGCTCCGGGCACAATAGCTGCCCGCCCGCCCGCCCCGACGGGGGTACAGGCGACATGAGTGAAAACCCGGCCGCGGCAGTGCCCTACACTTGGGCAGTATGACTGACACCACACAGCACCCTGACACGGCTGACACTGCTGCGCGCCGGGCACCGTCCCGGCTCGACATGCTCGCCGAAGCCTATGTGCACGATCTTGCAAAACTATGCCCCACCGCCGCCAGCGCCTGGGGTATTGACGGCTACGAAACCGAACTCGAAGACTATTCTCCGGAATTCTATGCGGCCGTCGCCGACCGGAATCGGGCAATGCTCGCCGATATCGATGAGCTTGTTGCCGCCGCCGCGGAAGATCCAGCCATCAGCTTCGATGCAGTCGACCAGGTCACTGCGGCGGTGATGCGCGACCGCATCGGGTTAGATGTGGAACTCTACGAAGCCGGCGAAGATCTCCGCTGCCTCAACGTCCTCGCCAGCTCGGTGCAGTCGATCCGTGACGTGTTCTCCTTTATGCCCAACGACACCGCCGAAGACAAAGCCACCATCATTGCCCGGCTAGGGCAAGTGCCCCAGGCACTAGCCGGCTATCAGCGATCCTTAGAAGCAGCGAAAGAACAAGGCCTAGTTGCTGCCCGGCGGCAGGTTGCCCTCGTCGCCGAACAATGCCAAGTTGTCGCCGATCCGCACGGTTTCTTCCACGATCTTCAGCTCGGGGAGGACGGCAAACAGGCAGTCGAAGCCGCCGCACGTGCCTTCGGTGCACTCGGTGAATATCTCACCGAATCACTACTCCCCCACGCCCCGGCCGACGATGCTGTCGGGGAAGAACGCTACCGCCGTTTCCTGCGCCGATATGTGGGTTTCCCCGTCGACCCCTATGAGGCGCACACTTGGGCAAAACAGCGACTCGCCGACATCGTCGCGCAGCAAACCGCTATCGCGGAAACCCTCTACGGTGCCGGCACCGATGTGGAAGAAGCCATGCGGCGCCTCAACGAGGATCCGAACTATCGCCTGGAAGGCACCACCGCCCTGCAGGAATGGATGCAAACCGTCGCCGACCAGGCGGTAGCCGATCTGCGGGATAAGCACTTCACCATCCCGGAAGCAGTCACCACCATCGAATGCATGATTGATCCGGCTGGCACCGGTGGAATTTTCTACACCGGTCCAAGCGACGACTTCTCCCGGCCGGGGCGGATGTGGTGGTCGGTACCACCGGGAGAAACCGTTTTTCACACTTGGCAAGAACTCACCACCGTCTATCACGAAGGGGTACCCGGCCATCACCTGCAGTGCGGGCAGGCCGTATGCGAACGCGACAACCTTAACCTGTGGCGCCGGGTCGCCTGCTGGAACTCCGGCCACGGCGAAGGCTGGGCACTCTACGCGGAAACCCTCATGGCCGAACTCGGCTATCACGATGATCCGGCCACCATGATGGGCGTATTGGATGCGGCACGGCTGCGCGCCGCCCGTGTTGTCCTCGACACCGGTGTGCACTTGCGCCTAGCCACCGACGAAGGTGGCGTGTGGGACTATGACTATGCCTGGAAATTCCTGCGCGAAAACGTTGCCATGTCGGAGGCGAACCTGCGTTTCGAACTCCACCGCTACCTCGGCTGGCCCGGGCAAGCCCCCAGCTATGCACTCGGCGAACAACTCTGGCACAAGCTGCGGGAAGAAGCTGTAGCCGCCGGAATGGATCAGCGCACATTCCATTCGGTTGCCCTCGCGGAAGGATCCATCCCAATGGGTATTCTGCGGGACGTGGTACTGGCTGCCGCTGCTAAACACTAACCACCCCACCGCTGTGTTATTCGCAACGACACAAGTAGGTGCATGCTTCCGACGCCCATAGGTGGCAAATAGGCTCACACGCCCATACTGCGCCATCTGTCGATGGAACAGTATGGGCGCTGTGGACGCGCCCAACACCAAGCCGCAATGCTGTGCGAGTTTGCCAGCACCGTCATTAGGTGACTTCGTCACCGGTGAACTGCGCTGGCGGCGACGCAAAACACACAAAAGGAGACAGCACTTTCCCAGGGGGGTTACATGCCGCAACGCGGGCGCCACGCCGTCTGGATGGCGGGATCATCATGGCTGGGAAGAAAAATGCTTAGGGGTATTTAGGGGGTATTGGGGACAGCGCTGGATCAGGTTTCACCGCAGCGGGCACTGTAATTCCTGTGACCTGCCAAAACGTGGAGCAGCCCGGCGAAATTCCGGCCACTAATGACAACCTCGTTCGATACGGAAATGTATCTCAGTCGGACATGATCCTTGAAGCTGACCGGCCAAGCAACTAAGTTTTGTCTTGGAAACAATAGGTTGCCGCCCGGTACTCCTGGTGTCACTTACGCCACACAACGCAACGCGGCTCGCCGGAAACTCCGCCACCGGATTCCGTGCCCACAGCACCCAACAGCACGTCGATGAAAGGACGGTGAACATGATGCTTGCCGGAATTCACGCGTCTGATCACAACCCCACAAATCGTCCACGAACCATCGTCGTCACCGGCGCCACCAGCGGCATTGGTCTTGCTGCAACGACAATCTTGCTACAGCGCGGTCATCGGGTCATCGGCGTTGGTCGAAACACAGCCGCCGCTACCGCTCTCGCCGACCTGCTCGGGAACGAATGGCTCACCTGTGACTACACCGATTTCGACAGTGTTCGTGCCCTTGCCCAGGCCATCAGCAATCGCACCGACCACATCGATGTACTGGCCAACAATGCGGGTCGCCACGTTCCCCACTTTGCGCTTACCGGTGACGGATACGAAACCACTCTGCAGGTTAACCACTTAAGTCCGCTACTTTTGACCATGCACCTGTTACCGCTGCTTGCCAACGGTGAAGGCATCGTGGAGATGACCTCATCGGTGGCAGGTCGATGGTTTCACGACTATCGCGCCAGCGACTTTAACCGCCAGCGGCGCCGCTATCAGCCGCTTGCGGCCTATTCGGACAGCAAACTCCTCAACGCAATGGTTGCCCGGGAATTAAGCAGCAGGTTCTCCCGATTCGGAATCTTCGGCGTCTCCTTTCATCCCGGTCTTGTGTCCTCTCAATTCGCAAGCGATGACCGCTCCTGGCTAGGGCTGTTTTACCGATCGAAACTTACCCGCCCTTGGCTACTGCCGCCGAGCAAAGCCGCCGGCCGGCTCGTCTATTTAGCCGACGGGGAAATCGGCAAAGAGATCATCCCCGGTGGCTACTATGAAAACAATCGACTAGCGAAAACATCAAGTGTTGCCTACGACAGAGCTGTCACCGCCCACGCCTGGGAGGCCTCGCTCGCCATGATCGGTATTGATGAAGATGAAGCGGTTGCAGCCATAGCGGCAGAGCATCCCCGTATCCAATATCCGATCTCCCCTGCGCGCGCAGCAGAATAAGTGCCCCCGGGCTCTTGCTTGGCAAGCGGCTTACCGTCTTCCGGCGCTGTGGCAATCAGCAACATTACGGGTGCATCGCTTGCGATGCACGCTCCAGCGGTAGCGATGCGCACGGGTAGCAAGGTTTATCGCACAGTCCTAGGCCAACCCAATTAAGCTAGCGTCTATCTCAAATAGGGGTCGTGTTTCCGCTGGTCAAAGCGGGTGCAAAGTGGTGCAAATTGCACGTGCAACACTGTGGGTGCCAGATTTGCCTATTTTTGCCGTAACTAAGGCCGAAGTGGGATACCGGGTTGATGGGTCTGAACGCTGCCGCAGGGTCAATAGTGTGGGTTCACTATTGTGTGCTGTTTGGCGATTCTTGTGGCGACGAGTGTCCCACTCGTGGGCTTGCAGGTTCGAATTGTTTGACGACGCTCTTCCCTATTTGGCTGTAGCGGGTTTGCGTGGAATGTGGGCGGCGGCATTCTTCGGATGCCGACTGACTATATGTTCGGTTGGTTGCGTGATGTTGGATGTCACACAATAACGCTAACGGCTATCTCAAATAGGGGTCTTGTTTTCGCTGGTCAGAGTGGGTGCGAAGTGGTGCAAATTGCACGTGCAACACTGTTGGTGCCTGATTTTCCATTTTTGCCGTAACTAAGGCCGAAGTTGGATGCCGGGTTGATGGGTCTGAAAGCTGCCGCAGGGGCAATAGTGTGGGTTTACTATTGTGTGCTGTTTGGCGGTTCGGTTGGCGACGAGTGTTCCACTCGTGGGCTTGCAGGTGTGACTGTTTGTCGGCGCTCTACCCTATTTGGCTGTAGCGGGTTTGCGTGGAATGTGGGCGGCGGCATTGTTGGGATGCCGACTGACTAGATGTTCGGTTGGTTGCGTGATGTTGGATGTCGCACAGTAACACTAGGGGGTATCTCAAATAGGGGTCTTGTTTTCCCTGGTCAGAGTGGGTGGAAAGTGGTGCAAATTGCACGTGCAACACTGTTGGTGCCTGATTTGTCGATTTGTGGCCGTACTTAGGGCTGGGGTTTGGGGCTGGATGAATGAATCTGGGGGCTTCTGCGGGGTGAATTATTTAGGGTTACTTGTTTCTATTTGGTTCTGGTGAGCGCGGGGGCGGGTTGTGGGCGGTGGCACTCATGCGGGTCGCCGACTGACGAGGTGCTCGGTTGGTTGCGTGATGTTGGATGTCACACATTAACACTAGGGGGTATCTCAAATAGGGGTCTTGTTTTCGCTGGTCAGAGTGGGTGCAAATTGGTGCAAATTGCACGTGCAACACTGTTGGTGCCTGTTTTGTCTAATTTTGGCCGTACCTAGGGCTGAAGTTGGGTGTGGATCTGGTGCGCCTAATGAACATTGGTGGGCTCAGGGCTCTTGGCGGGCGCTGTGCCCTTTGGGGTGTCCAGTGGGTGGCCGTGGTTGGATCTGGCGGGTTGGTGACTGGATTTGTTTAGGGTTACTTGTTTCTATTTGGTTCTGGTGAGCGCGGGGGCGGGTTGTGGGCGGTGGCACTCATGCGGGTCGCCGACTGACGAGGTGCTCGGTTGGTTGCGTGATGTTGGACGTCACACAGTAACACTAGGGGCTATCTCAAATAGGGGTCTTGTTTTCGCTGGTCAGAGCGGGTGCAAATTGGTGCAAATTGCACGTGCAACACTGTTGGTGCCTGTTTTGTCTAATTTTGGCCGTACCTAGGGCTGAAGTTGGGTGTGGATCTGGTGCGCCTAATGAACATTGGTGGGCTCAGGGCTCTTGGCGGGCGCTGTGCCCTTTGAGGCGTCCAGTGGGTGGCCGTGGTTGGATCTGGCGGATTGGTGACTGGACTTGTTTAGGCTTACTTGTTTCTATTTGGTTCTGGTGAGCGCGGGGGCGGGTTGTGGGCGGCGGCGCTCATGCGGGTCGCCGACTGACGAGGTGCTCGGTTGGTTGCGTGATGTTGGACGTCACACAATAACGCTAGGGGCTATCTCAAATAGGGGTGGTGTTTCCGCTGGTCAGAGTGGGTGCAAAGTGGTGCAAATTGCACGCACATCTCGTTTGGGTTCGCCTAAACGGCGGTAGCCAAGCATCTTCCGTGTTCGCTACGAGGCTTTGGGCAGGGAGAATCCGTGATGCTAGCTGTCTGCAGTAGGTGGCACTGGGCAGGCGTATGTCCCGTGTGGGATTGGTATCTTTTAGTGGTTACCACAGACTCGTAAACGACTTGATTGCGCTGAGCTGAGTCTTTCGGCACGTGGCGGTGTGACGAGATGCTGTTGCTCCGCCCCTGGCGCGGCGGCGATCAACTGCCGGGCCAGGAGCACATTGCGACCTTCCGCAAGATTTACGATGTCACCGCGTCGCAGTAATCGCTGTGGATGGGTGGCGCAAGTAATTGGTCATCGCTGCGCCAAGCTACGACGATGACAACAATTATGTGCCTGGTTTGCGGATCCACCGCACACCAGGGCCGCGCACCGGCCCTTCGGGGTCTTTCACAATATGACCGAGCAGGTTTAAAAACCGCATCAACGAGTCCACATCACCAGGATCGGCACCAGTGGCTTCGACAATCTCGGGCTCGGTTAAGACCGCATTGTTCGCGATCTGGGCTTCCACCCATGGCAATGGATCGACCTTCGCTGGGGTGCCGGAATCTGGGGTTTGCGCAGTCATAGCTTCATTGTAGAAGCCCTAGGGTCGCACCTCTAGCAGTTTTTGCGTCGTCTAGCTCACCTTGGTCGATCATTGGGTGTGGTGTGACTTCGAACTATGCGCATTCCATGCCCCGGAATCCGATTACAATCGCAAACGTCTCCCCCTTGAAAGGCCACCGATTCTTTGGTGCCAAGTGAAACGAGAACTTCATGGAATTTCCTGACGCCCCCGACTATCCGACAACCAGCTATCCCCGCCCACAACCCGGCACAGGAAAGGTTGCATTGATCACTGGTGGTTCGGCAGGGATTGGCAAAGCAGCCGCGCAGGCGCTGCTTCGCGACGGTTGGACAGTTACCATTGCGGCACGAAATGAAACCACGCTCGCAGCAACAGCGGAAGCCTTAGGCTGTCACTACTGGCCGGTTGATATCAGCGATGAAGCATCGATTCGACGGCTGCGTGACCAGTTTGATCGTCTCGACCTGCTGGTGAACAATGCTGGAATGGCGCTGGGGCTTGACAGTGTTGCCGACGGTGACCATGACGACTGGACCCGCATGTATGAAGTCAACGTGTTAGGAACTTTGCGGGTCACCCAGCAGTTCCTGGCATTGTTAGATCATCCCGGCGGGCAGATCATCACGATCGGTTCCGTGGCAGGCCGCTATCCTTACCGCGGCGGGGCTGGATACAACGCGGCGAAACATGCCCTAGGGGCAATGATGAAAGTCTTGCGCCTTGAGACTGCTGATTCGCCGCTGCGGGTTACCCAGATTGATCCTGGTCGGGTGCACACCGCGTTTTCTGCGGTGCGGTTCGCGGGAGATCAGGACAAAGCAGAGGCTGTCTATGCCGATAACGTGTCGCTTACAGCCGATGATGTAGGGGAAGCGATCCGGTGGGTCGCCTCGTTGCCAGAGCATGTCAATATCGACGACATTCAGCTCACACCGGTGCATCAAGTGTTTTCCTAATAAACACCTTCGCAGTGGGTAGCTGTTCGCCGCCGATGGGCTGAGCACGCATCAAGGGGACGTGTCCTGGTTGGATGCCCCTTACTAGGATGATGAGGGTGACTTCTCTCCTGCTTTCCACTGCCGTGATCTGGGTGGTGGCAATTACCGCCCCAGGCCCCGATGTGTTTCAGATTCTGCGGCAGGCGGCGCGAAGCTTTGCTGCCGGTGTCTGGTGTGCATTAGGGATTTGCTTCGGCAATGTGGTGTGGATTGCGTTGAGCATTAGTGGATTGGCTGCACTGATCACGGCCAGTTCCCTCCTGTTTACTGTGCTGCAAATCGCCGGTGCGGCGTACCTGGCCTATATCGGTGTTGCTGCTGTCCGGGGTGGAATAGCTGCACGACAAGGCGCCAAACAGCCACCGCGTCCTGTATCTTCCGGCGGCCAGGCACCGAGTACCGCTGGAAGGGTAGGTGGCCAGCTGCGCTGGTGGGAGGCTTTACGCATCGGACTATTGACGAATCTGTCGAACCCTAAAGCAATCCTGTTTTTTGTCAGTGTGTTTTCTTCCCTGCTGCCCCACGGTACGTCACTGCAAACCACTGCCCTTGTCGTGGCCACCATGCTGATTATTCAAGTGTGTTGGTTTGTTGGGGTAGCCTGCGCAGCCGGGGCGATGCGACGATTCCTCAACCGCTTTGGCTGGGTTATCGACATATTGGCGGGAGTGGTGTTCTGTGGGGTGGCGGCCGCGATACTGGGGCATCTTCTCATGAACTGAGCACGGTTCTTTTCGCCACATAAGGCGTATGCTGGGCGGCAACAAGATCCGGGGACTTGAACAACATTGCACGTCCCGTTGTGAACCATATCTTGGACGAACAAGCATGAGGGAGTAAGTCGTGATCGTCACCACCACTAATAGCGTTGAAGGCTATAGCATCGACGGATATCTGCAGATCGTGGCCGGGGAAACCGTGGTCGGCATGAATGCGATAAAAGATTTTGCAGCAGGTTTTCGGGATGTGCTCGGCGGCAGGTCAGCCTCCTATGAGCAGGAACTGGTCAATGCCCGTCAACAAGCCACCGGGGAGATGATGCAACGTGCCGCCGCCTTAGGGGCACATGCGGTGGTGGGTGTCCAAGTTGACTATCTCACCTTGGGCAGCAGCAACACCATGGTGATGGTGTCGGTGACTGGCACCGCAGTGACGCTGCGGGAAGCCGCCGCCTAGGTTCGTTGCCGGCAGCGTGCCAGCTACACTGTGGGCATGACGAGCATCCGCATCGAAGTTCCCATCGCAGATGAGACGATTAAACTCGGCCAGCTGCTAAAACTAGCAAATTTTGTCGACACCGGCAGCGAGGCAAAACAAGTCCTTGCTGAGGGTCTGGTGAGTGTCAACGGCGATGTTGACACCCGCCGCGGCCGAACCTTGCATGTCGGTGACGAGGTGGGTTTCCAAGGATCCACGGCGATCGTTGTCGCCGACGACGATGACGACTATTTTGATGAGGCTACCGCCGGCGACGATTTCGATCCGGAGCGCTGGCGCAACGTCACCTTCGAGTGAAGTACCATCCCCGGCCTTGCCGCTTGCTTCCGTCCCGGCGCTGGTGTGTGGCCGTCTTTGCACTCATGTTCCCAATTTTTTTCTGATAGGAATTGTTTCAACTATGCCTGCTTTCCCCGCTGAAGAAACCATGCCGTTTTGGCTGGATATGCTCTCAAGTGAGCCCCGCAAATCGGCACACTTTTATCATCAAGTCCTCGGCTGGGAGGTCAGCGAATATGAATCCGGGTGGCGGATGGCACGTCATCAAGGGCTGCCGGTGGCTGGGTTTTTACCGAAACCGCTAGAGCATCTCACCGACACGTGGATGACCTACTTTTACACCCACAACCTAGATGCGCTGCTTGCTGATGCGAAAAAACGGGATACGCCGGTGCTGGTTGAACCCACAGCGGTGGAACACGGGCGTATGGCGATTATTGCCGATCCGGCGGGTGCCTTGGTGGGCATTATGGAAGCAAAAGCGGAACATGCGTTTGTCGCCGGCGGCGAACCTGGCTGTGCTGTTTGGCATGAGCTGGCTGTGGTCACCAGTTTCAAAGAGACTGTCGAGTTTTATGCGGAACTCTTTGACTGGATGATTGACATTAATACTGACGAGTCCGGCAACCAGTATGGCGTGGCAACCAAAGACGGGATGGCGTTCGCTGGCCTGTGGGATGCCAAGGGGCAATTCCCGAAGGATATGCCAAGTTTCTGGCAGACCTTCCTGGGGGTGGTGGATCTGCAGGCGGCCGCCCAGGCGATCACCGAACACGGTGGGGAGATTGTTTCCGGGCCGATGAACTCCCCCTTCGGGCCGATGTTGGTGGCGACCGATCCAACGGGTGCCCCGGTGACGTTCTGTGAGGCACCAATGCCGGTGGAGGAACCGCACGAAGGGGATCCGCTGGGCGAGTTTGATCTGGAGGCGATGGGGATTGATACCACCCCGCTGAATTCGGATGCGCCGCGAGACAAGTAATCCGGCCGTTAAGTTTACTTGCCGCAATAATTGGGGAGGTCGCAGGCTTGTAGTCTGTGACCTCCCCACGACTGTGCCGGTTGGGAGTGTGACGGGCAATGGGTTTGCGGGTGGCTTGCTAGCTGATGCTACTCACCCACTGTGCACTGTATTTTCCCGACGACACAGTTACTTGGTGGTAGTTTTATTGCTTGGCGTTGCCTGTTGCTTCTGCTTCTTCCGCGGCACGGGCAGCAGCGACTTGCTCCTCTACTGCCTGCCGCGGATCGGTGATTGTTTTTCCAGTTATGTGTTGCGCCCAGCACAGCAGCCGTTGGCGCGCAATACCTGGCTCGATAATAAGCGGATCACCGGGGAAGGTGTGGACTGCAGCCCCGCCGACGGGTTGTGCCGCAGCAAGGAGTCCACTGACTATGTCCTGGTCGGCCGCGGATATTGCGGTGGGATGGGTTACTACCACTGTGGTTTTTTGCTCGCAGGTGCTTGCAGCCGCCAGTGCGGCTTCGACAGTACTGTCGGCCAGTGCACCCTGGTAAGGCTGGTCGAAGATAACCACATCGGCGGCTGGTGCGACACAGGCGGCAAGGAGCGCCCCGGCGTCACTGCCGATGAGCGCCAGCCGTGTTGGCTGATAGGTTTCCCGCAAGTTCTTCACGATCTGGACAAGTTGGGTTTGTTGCACCTTAAGCGCCTGCACGGCACTGCTGCTGCAGTCCACCACCGCGACCCGGCAGCCACTTAACACAGCAAGTGCTGCCATCTCTGGGAGGTGCCGGTCTTCACCGGCCTGGCCGTTCCCGCAGCGGCCATCAAAGGCATACACATTGACAATGAGCGTGTCGGCGGCAGCTGATTCCGGGGTGAGCATCGTGATTTCGTCCTGCTGTTCGACGGTGACATTCGCGCCCCGCAGATACGCCACCCCAGGCATGGTGTGATCGACTGCCGCCCCCAGCATCACCATGGCGGTGTGGGTGAGACGATCCGGCAGCAACCGCAGCCACTGGTTTGTTTCCTGCAGCAATGTTGCATCCAGTGCCGCCGTAGTGGGGTGTGCGGCGGTTAACCGTTCTTCCAACGGTGCGGGCAGCGGATAGTGTTGCGCAAAATACCAGCGCAGCTGGCTATAGCGTTCCGCGGGGGGAAGGCCAGTTTCATGCCCGCCAACCACAAATTCACTATTCGTCGCCGGGATATTCGATGTGGGATGGGAAGATTCGCCTGCAGTCATAGTGTGCAAGTCTACCGAGCAGCAACAATGCCGCGCAGCAGCATGCTGTTAGGCTGCTTAGCGTCAACCTTGCACATCCCGCATACGGGTTTGCCCCGGGAGGTCACTGCCCCGATGAGTAACACCACTGCTGTGAACACGGCACCGCTGTGCTGTGCGGAAGACACTTGGGCAGCTGATTTGGTCATTCTTCCCTTCGCCCCAGTGCTGGTGCGCTGCTGTGCCCACGGAATCCAACATGTGGAAATCCTCACCCTTCCCGATCCTGATCCGGTGGAAACATCAGACAGCGAAAACACAGCCGAACAAGGCGCCCCTGCCACGGGGCTGGTGACGAACGATGATCCGGATGCTGTAGGGAATGAAACAGATCCCGAGTTGGCGCCAGCTGAGCCGACAGAACCGGTGCCCTATGTGCTGCGCAGCGCCGGTACGCGGCTGGCCGCGGCGCACTGTCGCATGTTGTGTAAACAGCTCCAGCGTTATGCGCGCGGCACGTTGCAACGATTCACTGTCCCTATCGCACCTGCCGTGTGGCAGCAGGCAACCCCATTTCGCCGACAAGTGTGGCACACCCTCTACGAGCAGGTGCCTTTCGGGGCAACTGTCACCTACGGGGAGGTCTCCCAGCTGCTGCGCGGGAATGAGCGTGCCTCCCGGGCTGTTGGTGGGGCAGTCGGGGCAAACAAGATCGCCATTGTTATCCCCTGTCACCGGGTGGTCGGCGCCAACGGGATTGGTGGCTACGCCTACGATGTGGCCGTCAAACGTGCCCTCCTTGCCTTAGAAGGCGGGACGGAGCACCAGGTATAACCACCCCTTGCTGAACTGATCGGAATACTACAGAATCTGGACCTGTGTTCGGCTAGATTCCTTGTGTACGCGGCATGCTTTCTGACATTGTTCGCTCCGTATCCGGGGCGCTGCTAGTGGCTTGTACACAACCACCCACCTGCCGGGGCAGTGAGCAGAAGGTCAACCTGCGGCAGGTGGGTGGGAAACTACACGGGCACTGCGTCAGCGATGGATTGCACGAGGCCAGCGTATCGGCGTGTTGGCAGGTTGCTACTCGATGCGTTTTAGCATCTGCAGGTCAACACCGCGGCCACCAAAGATACGCCCCACGAGATAGCTTCCTACCGGCAACACCACAAACCCCACAACCGCAACCAGAAGAAAATAAGCAAGCAGGTGAGCTTGGGTGAACGCAGCAGCACCTAGGCTGTGCGGCAGCGCCTGCATTGCATTGGCGACCAGTGCGTATGCACCAAGAGTCACGATGGCGCCGATCATGCCAGTAAATGCAATCAGTAACCCCTGGATCCCGGAGAAGTGGGCAAGCTCACGGCGGGACAGTCCGAGTGCGGCAAGGATCGTCCGATTGCGGCGATGTTCCGCCGCCGCCAACCCGATGACCACCGCAATCACGCCGAGCGCAAGCAGCCACGCAAGGGCGATCACCAGCACGGTGATAATCTCTTCATAGATCGAAGCACCTGCCTGCCAGATCGACAGCGACGGGCTCGCCGACTCGGCGATCTCCTTAAGCTTCCCTAACGCAACCGGGTTCACCTCATGGTCGGGAAGGAACACCACCCGCTCCATGCTGGTGTGGATTCCTGCTGCTTCGACAAGGGATCGCTGTGCCACACCAATCTCATAGTGCAGCAACGCCGGATCAACCGGCACCGCCGGCAGGGTGAGATATGTAGTCACCGGCAGCTGCGGGGTGAGATGGAAAAATCCGTCCTCCCCAACCAGGCCTTGCGAGTCCTCATCAATCCACTGCGGATCAGCGGCCAAGGTTGGTGCTAACACCGCAAGTTTGATCATCCCGTCATGTACGAAACGATAATCGGCCGCAACTTTGCCGCTGGCCACAGCGGCTGCGATCCGCGCATCATAACCGTTGTGCAGCTGGGTCAATAGTGCATCGCCGGGTGCATCTTCGGCCGCCCCATCATCGACAATCCGCAGACTGTGCAAACTCAACGAATACGGAAAACCATGGATTTGTTCCGCAACCAGCGAGCTATCGTTTGCTGTGTCGCCAGAATACTGCTCGTCGCCGATCCCAGTCCACTGGCTGTCCCCCGGGGCGACGGTATTTTGCGCCAACAAAGGCACTACAGCTGCCCCGGTCGGATAGTCCGCCAGGTACTGGGTCACCGATGGTGGATGGTTGAGGGCATCGGCAATCGTGTCGATAGTGTCAGTAAAGGGGTCAATGCTGGCAGGTGCCGCCGGATACAGCGCCGGGGAGACGACCAGATTCGTTCGCTCAAAAAGCCGATCGGACTCCCGGCCCCCAAAGGTGGAAGCGCTCATAGCCAGGCCACCAAACACAAACACAGTAATCGCCGCAACCGCTGCGACTGCAGGTCCAGTGCGGTGCACGCTACGCCACAAATCCCGGGCAGCGATCCGAGTCAACACCGGCAGTCGGCTACTGATACGACTGACCACATACACCAATATCCGCCCGGAGAGCAGCAGGCCAATCAGCGCTACCAGCAGCACAATAAGGCTGTCTTCGGCATCCCACGACTGCGGGTTCTCCTTCAACACTGTGGCGGGCTGTATGAGTTTGCTGATCGCAAACACTCCGAGACTGCCAACAATTAGCAGCGGCCCGATCCAGTTGTGGATGTGGAGTTTGTTCATCGCAGTTGGTCGACCGCCATGCAACGCAACCGCCGGGGGCAGATTGCTTGCCCACCAGGCCGGAATAATCCCAGCGAGTAAGGCGGCAAACACCCCACCGCCGGCAAGGAACAGCAGCGGATATATCGGTAAGGTGTAGACCTGCGTAAGCTGGAAAAGATGGAAAAGTGACCAGGTCACCGGAATGAGCAATAGTGCTGTAGTGAGCAGAGCCAACACGGTGAGCTGCACGGTCTGGAGCAGTGAGAGCAGCAACACATCCCGGGAAGTAGCCCCTTGGGAGCGCAGAATTGCGAACTGTTTCACCTGCCGCCGGGCGCGAATAGCGAACACCGGCATAATTACGGCCGCGACAAATAGCAGCAGCAACAACATGCCAAGCAGTGTGCTGAGGGAGAGGCTGCGCAGTTCCATCGCTTCGCGGCTCAATAGCGGTAGGGGTTGTATTACACCGGCTGCAAGCTGCGTCGACGGAGTAATACGTACGCTAAAGCCCGGCAGCAGCGGCTCGTCCGCGGCAACGTCGACGACAGCCGGATTACTCGTCGCGGACACAAAACTCGATTCGCCGTAGAGTTCACTGACACCAACCGGCATGCTCAATAATGCGTCGGCAAGCGCCGACATCCGCGGCAATGCGGAAAGGGAAAGCATTGGACTGTTCACCGAATCACTGACACTAACCTGGGCAATGAAGGGGGCGTCCAGCTCCGGGGTGATACCGGCAGCTGCAAGTGCTGCAGGCAGCGTGGGTGCAGCAGCGTGCTGGTCAATACTGTCGGCATCTGTATTGGGAGGATTGTCACTTTCCGCAGTGGGCGCCCCGTCTATCTCTAAGGAATTGTCGTCGAAGAAAATACCAGGGTTTTCCCATGAAAAGGCTTCATGCGGCAACTCGGTGGGCACCACCAGCAGCTGCTCACCAGGGGTGAGATCAAAAGCAGGGGCAACATGCGCCGGAAGCAACAGCAGTGGATGCTCGCCGGCAGCCGCAGGGAGCTGCTGGGTGAGCAATGCGAATTGTTTCGCATCCACCAACGTCGTTTCCATCGAACCCAGCCGGGGATAGTGCGTGTCCACCGCGTGGTCGGCGAAATCCTGTGCTGCAGCAGGAAGAGATCCGTTGTCGTTGAATGGTGCCGGAAGCCGCCGCAGTTGCAAGGAACTGTGCAAACTCGGCCCGAACGTGGCGTCAGGGATCAGCGTGTTGAGCTTTGCTACCAGCTGAGTCCCCGTTGGGGTGTCCTGCGGAGCCGGGCATGGCGGCAGCGCGGTCCAATCCGCAATACTGCTGAATCTGCCAAACCCTTGGTGATGGTTGCCAATCGCCGACAGATCAGTGCCGTTACGGTGATCGTCCAGCAGTTCACTGTCCTGGATGCAGGGTGACTGATCAATTCGGGCACTGGTCAATGCCTGGGCTGCCACTCGAACACCTTCATATGGTGCAGCGATCAGGGAGATGAAACTCATGGCGAGCAGCATCGGCAGCATAATCAAAATCACTGCAAGCACACTGGAGCGACGATTATGGGTGATCATCCGCCAGGCGAGCCGTGCCTGATAGCGAAGCGTGCGCATTACATTCCACCCCTTGCAACACCATCGCTGAGCACCCCGCCGCGCAGCACCCAGGAAACATCGGCATAGGCGGCCAGCCGCGGCTCGTGGGTGACCACAATGGCACAGGCACCGTCATCGACGCGCTGCCGAATCACTGCCATCACCTGTTCTGCAGTCGTGGTATCTAACGCGCCAGTAGGCTCGTCAGCCAAGATAATGCTGCGCTTGCCAACCAGTGCCCGGGCTATAGCGGCACGCTGCCGCTGGCCGCCGGAAACCTCCGCGGGGAAGCGGTGCGCCATGTCCGCCAAGCCCATTTGCTCGAGAAGATCAGATGCTTGCTGCAACGCTGTCGCGCTAGCCACACCGTCTAGTTCTAAGGGGAGGGACACGTTTTCGCCGAGCGTGAGTCCCTCAAGCAGGTTGTATTCCTGAAACACATAGCCGACATGTTCCCGCCGAATCTTTGCCCGCACGGCTTCCTTGTTTGTTGCAACCGGTGTACCAGCAATGGTGATCTGCCCGGCGGTGGGGGCGTCTAAACAGCCAGCGACCTGCAGCAAAGTCGATTTTCCCGCCCCAGAAGGACCTAAAATCGCGGCCATCTGTCCGGGGTAAAGGGTGCAGTTTACGTCGGTTAAGGCGGCAATGGTGTGGTTGCCGTCGGCATAGTGTTTACTCACTCCGGTCAGCTGCAATGCGGGGTGAAGGGGCGTGTTGTGTGTTGTATCGGTCATTGCGATGCACCCTTTCCACCTGCAGCATGCTGCGCCCAGGCGTTATCGATAAAGTCCAGCCACCGGGCGATGGCCTCCAGGTCGTAGATCCGTTTTTCGGCTGTGAGCCGTACTGCCGATGTGAGATCCGTAGCGGTTGATCGCTGCACCATGGCTTGGCGAATAGCGTTGAGCACCGCAGCCCGTTCTTGGTCAATGACCGCCGGCAGGTCACCACCGGATTCGATGGTGAGCGTCACTTTCATCACCAACTCGTCGCGGGCTGTCGCAAGCTGAATGCTTGGGCTGCTCAGCCACGCCTGTGCGGCGTCGTGGCCTGGCGGGGTGGTGGTGTACACCGACACGGGTCGGCCGGTGGCCGGATCCGGCTCATCGTGGGCAACCACGACGAGACCATCACGTTCTAATCGCTGCACTGTCTGATACACCTGACCCACATTGACCGGAAACAGGTCTTGGGTCATGGTTTCGAAGGTTTTCTTCAATTGAGCAACCGCCCGCGGTTGGTCATCTAACAGATAGAGCAGCGCATCTTTCATACTCATGTGCGCCTCCACATCGCTTGGCTCCAGCGCACCACCGGGTAGCAACAGCATGGCAGTGCTTTGTCTATGGTCTTTGTGGTGCTGCTGGGTAGTGCATACCGGGTAACTTACTCAGTAACTTACCGAGTAAGTTACCCTGACTTACTCGGTAAGTAAAGGGGATAGGAATGTGGCCGGTACCCATAAGCTGCCATATCCAACGTGACGGATTGCACACAATGACGCGTGCTGAAATGGGAAAACCGCAGTGCATGGTCGGGAGATCGAACAGGCGTTCCTATAGGGGGAGTTCCTGCGTGCGGGGTTGCTACTACGATCAAAGAGTTTTAGCACAGCCTGGGAATGAACCTATCGCTCGGAGATAACCTTTACATAGGCAAGGGTTTTTCGGTACGCTCGCTGGCGTGACTCAAGTGAAACAACGGTTGCCAATCTCTGAAGCGGCACAAATACTCGACGTATCAATAGACACGCTGCGCCGATGGGATAAAAGCGGGGTTATCCGCGCCAGTCGATCCCCCCGTGGCCACCGTCTCTTCGATCTCGACGAAATCACGCGAGTCATTGCGAAACAGCAATCCCGCTCCACCGGTCAGGGGGAACGATCCTTCACTATCTACCGCGACGACAATCGGCATGGTCTGCGGGCAATTGACCTGTTTGCCGGTGGTGGTGGAACAGCCCTTGGTCTCGACCACGCTGGATTCGACCACATCCTCCTTGCGGAACTCGACCCGCACGCTTCCGCAACGCTACGGACGAATCGACCAGACTGGAACGTCATCGAAGGGGACGTAGCTAACCTTGATTTCCGCCCCTACCGCGGGGAAGTTGACCTCGTTGAAGGTGGTTTTCCCTGCCAGGCTTTTAGCTACGCTGGCCACTCCCGTGGTTTTGCCGATACCCGCGGCACCCTCTTTTTCGAGTTCGCCCGCGCAATCCAGGAAACTATGCCGAAGGCATTTATCGGGGAAAATGTTAAAGGGCTGCTTCGCCACGACCGTGGGCGAACGCTGGCCACCATGTGCAATACATTGCAGGCCATTACCGACGAAAACGGGGTTGGCTACACCTTCGGCTACCGGGTTGTCCGCTCGCAATATCACGATGTTCCCCAAAAGCGGGAACGTCTCATCATCATGGGCGTGCGCAATGATATTGGCTCTACCCTGTACTTCCCTAAAGAACGCGGCTATATCGTCAGTCTGTGGGATGCGATCGGGGATCGACCACAATCACCCGGTGCGACCTATCCGGAGTCGAAACGACGCGTTCTGGAACAAGTACCACCGGGCGGCTATTGGCGTGATCTGCCCGTCGAAGAACAGCAGCGTTATCTCGGTGGATCATTTCACCTTTCCGGCGGGAAGACGGGCATGGCTAGGCGTTTGTCCTGGGATGAACCGTCGCTGACCTTGACCTGTTCACCCGCCCAAAAACAAACTGAGCGCTGCCATCCGGAAGAAACCCGACCGTTAAACATTCGGGAATATGCCCGCATCCAAACCTTCCCCGACGACTGGGAATTCCAAGGGGGAATGGGTGCGGCTTATAAACAAATCGGCAATGCCGTACCGGTGAATCTTGGGTATTACCTTGGAAAATGCGTCGAAGCAATGATCGACGAGGCTGCCGTGGCTGCGAATGCTGACTTTATTGAGGCGGCTCGCGAAGAGGAATATGTCCAATCCACGATGTAGGGAATCCCAATACTCATGAGTTATGACTATCTTGATCTGCCGTTTTTCGAACCGGGCTTTTTGCAGCGCCAGATCGACAACCTTCTCAACTTCAATCCTGGGAATAAAGAAATCAAAGACCCGTTCAGTGCTTTGGTCGAGGGCTATAGCAGTGGTGACGGTTACGCCGGTTGGCTAGGGAAGGAGAACCAGCGTGCGTTCAATAAAACGTTGACGAACCGGTTGGGGGCCTTCCACCAAGAAATCATCGGAGGACTTCCCGGCTGGGAATCATCGGGGCGAAATGGTGAGGCGTTTGATGTCATTCACCGTGAACCATTTGGTCCGCGCAAGCGACCCGTTGTCGGTGAAGTCAAAGCAAAATACAACACAATGAACTCGAGTTCCGCAGCTAACCTGTTCCAGAACTTTCAGGCTCTGCACAAGCAAAGTGCCTATAAAGGTTATGACAAGTATCTAATCCAGATCATCCAAAAACGTCCCTACCACGGTGTTTGGACGCCGAACAAGCTCGGGTTTGGCGAAGTCGATTCGGGTCATCGGCGCACCGGAGCTATTTGCGTTGAGCACCGGAGAACCTGGAGCATTTGCCGACTTCATGACGGCATTTGAACGATACGTAGCTGACTACTATGAGACCAGACTTGATCCAAAGCTCAGGGAGGTTATTCAAACCGCGTTCCCCACGGTAAAGTTTGGAAACTCGTCGCTTTAACATTCGCAGCATCGCCGGATACTGATTCTGCCACCAGGGTTTGCATGCACGAACATACCCCACACAGTGTTGCCCTTTTCCGCCGTTAAGCGGTATCAAAGGCAACGCTGCGTGGGGGGATAACTAACACCAGCGCAGTGCTAGTGGTTGTAGGCAATCAGCCTGGTGAGCCGGTGGATGGCTCCTACCAAATGGTGACGCGATCCTGCGGGTCGAGCCAGACAATGGAGCCTTCTTCCACATCGAAGGCTTCATAGAATTCGTCGACATTGGCGGCAATAACATTGCAGCGGAACTCGGCAGGGGAGTGCGGATCGATAGCCAGCGCCTGGGCGGCATATTCCGGGCGAACCTTCGACCGCCACACCCGGGCATAGGCCATAAATAGCCGCTGCAAACCGGTGAACTCACGACCTTCAACCTCTGGGGAAGCACCTTCGGCCTTCGTGGTCGACGATGGGGCAGTGGCAAACGTGAGTCCCTGATCTTTCAGCCAGTTACGGTAGGCCACAACCGCAATGCCGAGGCCACCTAAGTCGCCAATGTTCTCCCCGAGGGTGAACTTGCCGTTGACGCCACTCGATTCGATACCCGCTTCACGCAGGGCACGCGGTACGAGACCTTCAAACTGGCCGACCAGTTTCGAGGTGAGTGCTTCGAATGCAGCACGGTCTTCATCAGTCCACCACGATTCCAGGTTGCCGATACCGTCATATTGGCTGCCCTGGTCGTCGAAGCCGTGACCGATCTCGTGGCCGATCACTGCACCAATGCCACCAAAGTTCTCTGCGGCATCACTGGTTGGGTCGTAGAACGGCCACTGCAAAATAGCGGCAGGGAAGGTGATGTCGTTGACGCTCGGATTATAGAAGGCGTTGACGGTTTGCGGGGTGCACAACCATTCATCGCGATCGGTTGGTTTCCCCAGCTTGGCGATCTCATAGTCGTGGTTGAACACAGATGCCAGGCGAACGTTTTCTACCAGCTGTGCGCCACCTTCAGTGAGCTGCAGCCCGGAGAAGTCGCGCCACTTATCGGCATAGCCAATCTTCGCCCGGAACTTCGAGAGTTTCTCCAGTGCTTTTTCCCGAGTGGTAGGCGTCATCCACTCCAGCTTTTCGATCCGCTCTTTATATGCGGCGAGCAGGTAGCGGACGAGCTCTTCCATTTCTGCTTTGTGGCTTGGTGGGAAGTGCTCGGCGACATAGGCTTTGCCCAAATCTTCGCCGGCTTTGCTCTCTGCGAGGCTGACCGCCCGCTTCCAGCGTTCCCGCTGCTCGGTGGAGCCGACGAGTTCCCGGCCGTAGAAGTCGAAGTTTGCCCGGGCGATCTCTTCGGTGAGCATTGCGGCGGAACCGGACAGGGTGTGCCAGATGAGGTAAAGCTTCCAGGCCAGCAGATCTTCCTTGCTGAGCAATCCATCGAGTTCGATGAAGTAGCTTGGCATGCAGTTGATGACCCGCCCCTGGGGAACTCGCATAGCCTCCAGGATGGTCTGCGCACTTAAGGGCAGTTCAGAGGAGTCCATCGGATTGGTGGTCTTCAACGCATCGCGGGAGGTCACCACATCCCAGTGGTGGGAAGCGATCGCAGTCTCCAGGTCGAAGATGATTTGGGCTGCTTCTTCCACCGACTTGCCGAGCAGATACTGTTCCGGCAGGAAGCCGAGCATCCGCACGAGATGCTGCTGGAACTTGGCGCGGATTTCGGCGTGTGCTTCTTCGCGATAGTAGGCCTCGTCGGGAAGGGAAAGTCCAGACTGGACAAGATAGGGCACTTCCATCTCATCGTCGGGTGCCTTGGCGGTAAACACCCCCAGGGGGGCGCCGTAGCCTTCCCGATCCCGTTTACCGAACAGACCTGGGAGTTGACTTGCCTCGCTTACAGCCACTACCTCGTCGAGCAGGCCATGGATTGGGGTGGTGCCGGCGGCGTTGATGGCGGCAACATCCATAAAGCTGCGGTAGAGCACACCGGCTGGGCCTTCGTTGGTTTTCAGCAGGGTGTGGATGTCTTCTTCGGATTTGTCGCGTAACTGGACGAACATGCCATCGATACCCCGATCGTCGGGGATGACGTGTTCGTCCAGATAGGTGCCGTTCATAAAGGTGTAGAGGTCTTTCATGTTCCCCACAATACCGTGGCGGTGGTGTGTCGCTTGTAGCCAGCACTGTTGTTCGCTGAGGGCGTAAAAAGCCCGACCCGCAGTGGACAAGCAGGCCACTGATAAGTCGGCTTACTGCTACGCGGCACGTGTCTTTGGGATGCTCGGGGTGGGGAAGGCAGAGGGTCGGTCGAGTGGGCTGCGAGTTGTGCTGTGTGGGTGGCACGTGGTGGATGAGCACAGATGGCGATTGCCCCCGCTTGGAGGGCACTGTCGTTTGGCTAGCACGTCCGATACCAGGGAAAAGGCGGCAACCCATCCGCCTGATGCTGATGTGATTGGTGTGAAAGATGAGAAAACTGTGACAGTCATGTAGCTTATTCAGCATGGAATTTTTGTGGGGCAAGTCTGCCGCCGCGCCCACCCGGCGCACCGTGGCAGTGGTGATGACCGCAGTGGTAACCGTGATTGCACTGGTTGCCGGACTTACTAACGCATCACGCGTCGGCGCATTCGAGGGGGACTATCCCACCGGTCCAGACGTGGCCTCCTGGCAACACGTCGGTGGCGCCGCCATCGACTGGTCACAGGTGAAATATGCAGGCAACAACTTTGCCTTTGTCAAAGCCACCGAAGGCCTAGGCTATGTCAACCCATACTTTATTGCCGACTCGAAACAGGCCGCCGCAAACGGGCTTATCGTCGGTTCCTACCACTATGCCCGCCCCTCCCAGAGCGCGACGTTGCAGGCGAAAGAATATGCCGCAGCATTGGTGGCACAGCCACAACCGTCGCTGCCCCCAGTGCTTGACTTGGAAGTTGACGAAGGCTTAAGCCCCAGCCAACTGACAGCTTGGACGCAAGAATTCCTCACTGAGCTGCAAACCCTTACCGGCCGTAAACCGATCGTCTACACCTATCGCTACTTCTGGCAGCACAACATGGCCAACACCACCAGCTTCACGAACTATCCACTGTGGCTGGCCGCCTATCAGGAAACTGTGCCGACCGATATTCCCGGCGGCTGGAACTATATGACTTTCTGGCAGCAGTCCGACAAAGCGAAAATCCCGGGCATTGTTGGGGTTGCCGACTTTAACTACTTCAACGGCTCACCCAGCCAGCTTGATGACTTTGTCGCCGGCCTTGATCTGCCCCTTGGCACGCTTATTGAAGGCACAATCTCCCCGGATCGGGTCATTGGCACTGCGATGGAACTCAAAGCCTTCGGCGAAAACAACCGGGAACTCGTTGGTGCCATTCTTGCGGTTGCCGCCGGGGTGATCGGCATTGGCGCACTGGTGACCTTTGCCCGTTCACAAGGACTTGATTTAGGGCCGGCGAATGCGATCGCCGATCTGGTGCAGTCGCTGCTCGCATCGGGGAATCTGCCCATCGGTGACCTGCAGACCATGGCGGCGGAAGGTGACTTCACCATCGGGGATCTGATGATCCTGCTGCAAAACGCACAAAAACTCGCAACCGAGGTGGAACGGGCGAAAGCCGCGTTGGACTAGCCTCACCGCAGGCTTGCCGCACACCTTAACAAGGTGAATAAGGCAGCCTTGTCGAATACACGCTGCCAGATCATTGCACCGCGCAGCGTTGCGATAACGTGCACGGCCACGTCGCGCCTTTGGGGAAGAAGGCGCGGCGTGGCCGTTCGCGTTGCGGCGATACTCGCTTCGCATCCTTGAAGGTGATGGGGTTTCCACTACCAGGAGAATCCGGCGCATTGCTCACCCAGTAGGCCGTGCAGGGCATGTGTTCGCTCCTTTTCGGGGATAGCCCAGCATTAGCATCTACCAACGGTGAGCAACCCGCCCCGGCGAGGATCACGTCGCTCGTTGGGGAAGCGCGACTTCGACGCTTGGTCATGCCGGTGCCGGACGAGCACACCCATCAGCAGTACATCGTTGGGGTTGATGAGCATCTACGGTGTGATCAGCTAGGCCGGCTGTGCTGTACTTCTTGGTTGCGGTCGGTGGCCATCCGGGGTGGGTTGGTGTGTGGCGGTGCTGCACCCAGAAATGAACAACCCCGCCGATACGAACCGACCTTGTTTGGATGGTTCGCCCCGGCGGGGTGAAACTATGGTGCCTCCGCCCTGCTATGCCGGTGCCGGCGGCAGGGTTCGCTTGGGGCTTAGCCGCGTTCTTCCGGCAGCCACATGTGACCTGGTGACCACCAGCCGGTACGGGTGACAGTGTTTTCCTTAATGTCAGCTGGCTGCGGATTATTGCCGCGGGTCACATACCGTTCCAGGGAACCCCAGTCACGATGCCAATCCTCGTTGAGATAGGTAGGAATCTCAATGGAGGAGGCAACTGCCTGCGCCACACCCATGATGCCGCCACCGTCGTAGCCCTGCCACTGGGAGTGGGTTTCTTTCGCCTCATGGTCAGGACTGATCCGCCACTGCGGGATTTCGGTGACCCCGGCATAGTGGAAGAAGGGACGCTGGCAGGGGAATTGCAGTGCCGTAGTCCAGTCGATCAGGCCTGGCGAATTCGCCGGAATATAGCCGTTGAGCGATTGCAGTTCCGGAACCCGCGGCGGGGTGAACGCCAGCCACTGGTCTTTGTCGAGTGACAAGTCACTGGCCACAATACGCACCACATTGGCCGATTCCGGGATGGCATCCAACGGGATGCGCAGGTTGCGCCACTGGGGCGATTTGCCCACATCAAACGGTTCAATTTCGTCGATGTCGGTGACATTACCCCGATCATCCATGGTGCCGTATTCGATGACGAGTTTTTGACCGTCCTGCTCCACCCCGTTGTAGTCGTGGTGTGCAATCCGGCCGGCGGCACTAACCACCAGCAGCGGGGTGGTTTCGCTGCGGGCAGGCAGCGTAAACCAGACGGTGGTGTCCTCGGCGGGGAATTGGGGACCGTCAGTCCACGAGCCGACCACTGGCACCTGCCGGTAGTCGATCCCAAATGGCAGCTGCGCCACAGAGCCGTTAATCCCGACCTCCCCACGGATACCGCCTTCTTTCCCGCTGGCCTGACCGGCCAGCTCCGGATCGTTCGACCCGTCAGTCACCCCGGTTTGGGCGCCAGCAGTATTCGTCGGAATCGGCTCCTGGGACAGTTCATCGGTAATTGACGGCGGCAGCTTGTTTGCCTCAAAACCGCGCAGATCACCGGCGTTGAGCGAATCGCCGAGCGGCACCCCACCCACCGGGGTGAGGAAGGAATCATTCGTGTTAGTTTCCACCATCACATCACTGGCCAACTGGCAGGTGTTCCCTGTCAGGGAGCGAAGATTACCCAATGCCACCGAATACGCCGGATATTGGGCAACAAATCCCTTCGCCAGGCTCGCCATCGAGAACAACACCACCAGCGTGGTGGCCACCGCTAGTGGGGCGGCAACCAGTCCGTCGAAACGGCGGCTGCGGGCACGCCTTCTCGGCGCCGGCAATGCCTGCCCCTGATGGGTGGCCGCATATTTTGCCTGCGCCACATCGGAGCGGAAACTTTGCACAGCTGCAACCAGCAGCACAATCAACGCGATCACCAACATAATGTCGGTGGCCTGCACATGGTGATACTGCACCGTCTTGTCATACCACGGGATACCGAAGGCCGACACATACCACCAGCCGTTCGTCCCCGACAGGGAAAACGCGAGCACAAACAAAATCGCGGCAATAAACAGTGTCTTATTACGCGGCCGGGCAAGCACAAACTGGCTCACCGCCACCGCGGCAAGCCCTGCCAGCGCCGCCCCAATACCGGCATACACCCCGAAGTGGTGCGTCCACTTCGTGGGGGTGAACATCATAAAGAACAATGTGCCAAAGAACACCAGCAGCAGCCGGTTTGCAGGACCTGGCGCCGAACCTGGCACCCGCCCATTTTTTAACACACTCGCCAACACCACCGCCAAATAGAAAAACAGCATCAGCACTGGGAAACGGCGGGTAAACGAACCATCCGGGTTCTGCAGCATCAGCGTGTAGTAGCGAACCCATTCCTCATACCACTTCAGGGAAGGGCCAATCCAGCCGCGCACCCGAATCGACTCGAGCACAGTCGCCAAGGTTTGATCACCAAACACGGCCACCAAAATCGCGGTACCGGACGCTAAAATCGGCGCCAACAGTGGGGCAGCACCGGCAAACACCTGGCGGCGGGTGGCACCCGGCTGGCAGCCAACCTGGGGCAGTTTCCGGTACACAATCCGGATCAGGGAAGACAATCCAGCCAACAAGGCGGCCACCGCCATCAACCCGGTTGGGCCTGCACCCAGCGACAACGTTGCCACAATCACGCCAACCGCAAACGGCAGCAGCCGTGACGTGGCGATCGCCCGCTCAATGGACAACCAGGTCAGCAGGGCGCCAAGCGCAATCACCGGCTCCGGGCGCAGCCCATTGTTGTAGATCATCCAAAACGCGAGGAATGCCGAAGCGGCAGTCCAATGCGCCACCTTCCGCCCCGCAATCCCTGCCCCCAGCCTTGGCAGCACCTCTTTGGTAATCAGCCACCAGGTGAGCACCCCGGCGAAAAAGCCCGGCAGCCGCATCCACATTGAAGTGGTCGACACCTGGGTCATCAACCCCAGCAGATCATAGTAAGGGGCACCAAATGGCGACTCGGGCACGCCATACCAGCGGTAATAGTTCGCCATATAGGTGGCCGGCTGGGACTCCCTGGCCATCGTCAACAAATAGCCGTCATCGGAAGTATTCGCACCGAACACATACCAATAGGACAACCCAGCAACGACCAGGCCATCTAACACGGTGGGGCGGAACCAGTTCGCGGGGAAGAACCGGCGATGCCCCCGCCCGTCCAGCGCATCAATTTTCGCCAATGCAAACAGTGAAGCCAGCAGGCTGAGCAGCCCGGCGATCATCGCCACATATTTCACCAGCGACGGCGAGGATGTAAACCGGGAGTTGATCTCTACATGGGCGGCCAGCCCGGCCGCAATCAACGACTCGGAATCATCACTGGGCAGATCCGTATAAATACCGGTGAGCTGGGGGCGCACATCTTCATCCACAGTGGTGTCGTATTGTGCAGCCACCGCAGCCGACACCCCGGTGAGGCGCAACGTGGTTGCTTTCGATGTGGAAGAAATCGACAGCATTGCCTCAGCGGGCAGTGATTCCAGCGTCTCCGCAGTCAACTCCAGCGGCACCTTGTCCCGGATCACCACATCCAAATCGCCATCCGTGGAACGAATAAACATGCCACGCGTCGTGGCTTCTTTGGCATCCCCCGGCAACGTCGATACGACCGTTGTCACCCCGGGCGGTAAATCACTCACCGCTGACAGTGGCACCGTCAACGCTAAGGACTCTGGCGTATAGCTAATCAGCGGCGCAGTCACCGACGACACTTCGCCGGTTGGCCAGTCAAACGAGCTTTGCGTCTGCTGCACCGGCAACAATGGGGTGAGCACAAACAGCACAAACCCGACGAGTCCAGCGATGGTTGCGAATCGTTTCAAACCCGCGCTGGCTGTTCGCGGCGGGGTGGATTGGCTTGGTGTGGCAGTAAGGGCAGTCACGGCGCCCTAGTCTAGTTCACAACTGCGCTAAGTACCCGCCACGGCCACCACGAACGGCCCAATCTGAGACACATCCCACCCGTCGGCGAAGGCTGCCGGGGAAAAATAGACGCCCCGGAAACGCACATTGGGATCATTGGGATAAATATCTTCCGCCAAGTCAAACTTCCAGCCGGTGTCGAAATCGTCGATCTTGCCGCGGAATATCATCACCTGCGGGGCAGTCCATTGCAGCCCGCTAAGGGCTGTCCGGAATGCGGCCGGCTGCTGCAGCGGCCCCCACGAGTCGAGGGCAAGCTGTTCAATCGCTTCATTGCGTTTATCAAACTCGCCAAGTGGATTCGCATAGTGCGACGTCATTGCTTGGAAACCGCGATAAGGATAGTAGGACAAAAAGTTCAACTCGTCGGTGAGCACCACTGTAGATGCCGGTGAAAGCCCATGGTTTTGGAGAAACGCATCAATCTCACTGTAGTAGCGGGCAGCGTCGGCAGGTTTCCGATCAGCCCGGTTGCCGGCGCCATCAGTGTCGGTGTACGCCAAATCCAGTCCGGGCGCATTCTTCTGCGGAATCAGCTGCACATAGCCGATCCCGGCCAGCGCCAACAGCACCATCATCACCGCCGTGATACGGCGACCAAGCTGGGTAGAGATCCGATTCGGATAGAGTTTGCTCACCCCGGTGAGCCGCAGCTCCGCCAAGGCCAACACCCCGGCGGTAACGAGTTGCATAGTAATTACCGCATCCATGCGGAATCCCAGCAGGGTACGCCCCGAGATAGTGATAATCATCGACGCCAACACCCAGCCGTAAAACACAACCAGGGCAATACCCATGGCGCGCACATCGGGATCATAGGCGCGCATCACCAAATAGATTGTGCCCAGCAGGCACAGCGCCCCGATGGCAGAAAAAGAAAACAGCGGCAGCGGCACCACGGTGCCCTCAAAGGGCAGATAGTGGTTGGCGGTCGCCCCCGACGACGGCAATTCGGTGACGTAGCGGGCAAGCACATATGGTGCCCACACCAATGCGGCGATCGCCATCGACGCCACCCCGACGACAATCATCCGCAGCACCGGCCACAACGATTTTTCGACGATCACCGCAAACAGCACACTGAAAATCATCACCGACAGTGCCATCACCGCCGTGTATAAGGTGTACATGCAAGCGGATGCCCCCAAATACAGCACCAACCCAACCAGTGCCGCCCGGTGTCCTTCCATCGCCCGGCGAATCAGCACGGTAGCTGCCGGAATCCCGGCGGCCACAATCGCCGCATATGGCTCCTCCGCGGAAACCACCAACACGACTGCAGTGGATACCAGGGCAATCGCTGCTGCCACCGGCAGGGAACCGGTGAGCCGCTGCCACACTGGCACCAGCATGGAACACGCCGCTGCCATAGACACCAGCGCCCACGGTTGAAACACGGCCCAGCCGGGCAGTCCCAATAGGTTGCCGAGCCGGCCACCTAACCAAAACCAGCCGGCCGGATAAAACGACGGCATGTCGATATAGTTCATATCTGACAGCCGCCACGAATCAGTTAACCGGGTTAAAAACTGGGTGCGGAACCCTTGATCGACCGTGATCCCATCCAAATACAGGCGGGTAGCCGCCAACGGGATCGCCAAACAAGTCACCACCAGCCCTGCTGGGGCAAGCCAACACAATCCGGTGGTGAGCCACACCCGCCAGCGGGGACGCACCGGTGCGAAACGGAAATCGTCGGAAAACGTTGCTGGATCATCACCGGCGGGATCTTTATGCTCGTCGGCAATCCACCACCAGCACAACGCCACCACAATCAGCACCACACACACCGACCCGTAGGTTGCCAGTGCCCGAGTCACATTCGAGGAGCCGAACGCTGGCAGATGGGTGCGCTGCAGCACCAGCCAGCACAGTAAAGTGCCGCATCCGCCCAGCAGCCCTGCTGCAATAATGCTGGCAATGGTTTTACCAACCCCAGGCAGATCGGTGACATATTCTTGCCGGTCAGAAACCGGCAGTTGCACGGTCGGTGGTGTCGTAGCGGAAGCGACTGGATGGGACATGCATTTAAGTTTCGCATATTGCACCGGCAACTGCGGGCAGGGCGCGACGAAATACGCAAACACCTGCAACGATATCTAACTGCCCCACAGTTGTGGCGGCGGGTCGAATCGTTACAGGTGCTAACCAGGTAAATATCGGCTGTGTGCTCACCGGGTAGATTACGGTTGTGCAAAAACCCGTGGCGTGGTCGTTACGCTAGATGGGCAGTTTCCGCATAATCGGGGCGGGCACATGCTGCAGCACGGTCATCACTGCCTGGAAGGCAGGATGGCACCACACCACCGGGGTACCGTTTTCAACCGCTTTCACCGCTGCTTTCGCCACATCTTCCCGGTTGACGGTCAACGGCGCATCATCAAGGTCGGCAGTCATCTTCGTGCGCACCTGGCCGGGGCGCACCACCACAACCTGGGCACCGCTGCCGCGCAGCGCCTCCCCGAGCTGGGTGTAAAACCCGTCGAAGCCGGCTTTCGTCGAACCGTAGACGAAATTCGAGCGACGTACTTTCACCCCGGCAACCGAGGAGATCGCCACAATAGAGCCGTGGCCTTGGCGTTTAAACTGCTCCGCCAGCAGCACACCCACACTCACCGCGGCGGTGTAGTTGGTTTGGGCGGCCTCCACTGCCTTCGGCTGGTCTTGCCACAATTGTTCCGCATCACCCAATACGCCAAAGGCCACAACCGCAATATCCACATCGCCGCGGCTAAACGCGTCGTCGATCAGCTGCGGATGGGAAGCAAAATCGAGCGCATCAAACGCATACTCCACCACGGTGGCACCGTGGGATTCCAACTCGGTGCGGGTTGCAGCCAGCGAGGCGGAACCTGCACGGGCAGCGACGAGCACCTCACACGGGCCGGCGTGTAGATATTCCACAGCGATTGCTCGAGCAATCTCACTAGTACCACCAAGCAGCAAAATCCGCTGCACCTTACCAACTGCGTCACGCATCGTATTCGTTATTCCTTAAATAGCAGAAGTTCATTCGAGAAGAATCATCAAAAAACAGTCAACAACACTGTTGTCGAGCACAGCCAGGGCGGGCAACCCCAGAGGTCTTGTCTCCTGTGTCACCCGCAACGGCTGCACCATATTGCCGGCACCACGCTGGGTGCCAGCTATACAACGGGGGAACTAGTGCAGTTCCAGGCGACGCGACATGTCGGAGGCGAAAACCCCATTCGGGTCGATCCGCCGGCGAGTCTCGAGCCACTGACCCATCTGCGGATACATGGAATGGAACATCTCCGGGGAGGTGCGGGATTCCTTCGCCAGATACAGACGGCCACCGAATTCGTGGACGCGCTTGTCCAGGTCGTCCAGGAACGCGCCAAGACCCTTCTTGATGGGGAAGTCGACACACACATTCCAGCCCGGCATCGGATAGGACAGCGGTGCCCGGTTGCCTTCGCCGAAAAGTTTAAAGACGTTGAGTGCCGAATAGTGGCCAGAGGCTTGAATATCGCGGACGATGTCTTTAAACGGCTCGACTGCTTCGCGTGGCACCACGAACTGATACTGCAAAAAGCCCTTCTTGCCGTAGCCACGGTTCCATTCGCCGATCAAGTCAAGCGGCTGATAGAACTGGGTGAGGTTTTGCACCTGGTTGCGGTAGGTGCCGGACTTTAGCCACCACAGCTCGCCGATGGCGATCATGGACAGTTTGTTCATGGTGAACGACGGGAAAATGTCAGGCACCGTCACCAGCTGTGGGGCGTTGAATTTCAGTGGATCTTTCGCCAGCTTCGGGGAGAGTTCTTCCAACTGTGCCAAGGTGGCCAGCGAACCGCGGGAGATGGCGGCACGTCCCAGCTTCGGTGGGGCAGAAATCGCATCAAACCAGGCGGAAGAATAGGTGTAGTTCTTCTCGGAACCGTCGGAGTGGAACTCGATGGTTTCATCCAACGACTGGGTGAGATCACCGTCGGCGATAAAATACGCGGTTTCGGTGCGGGTCATCTTGATGCGGGCGCGCAGAATAATACCGGTGAGCCCCATGCCGCCGACTGTTGCCCAAAACAGCGACGCATCCGGATCATCTGGGGTGCCTTCCGGCTCCAGGTGGAGAATGCGGCCGTCAGCAACGAGCAGCTCCATAGAAACAACATGGTCGCCGAAGGAACCAGCCGAGTGGTGGTTTTTCCCGTGAATATCCGGCCCGATCGCGCCACCGATGGTGACCTGGCGGGTACCGGGCAGTACCGGCACCCACAACCCGTAGGGGAGGGCAGCTTTCATCAACTGGTCGAGGGTAACCCCACCTTCGACGTCGACGATGGCGGTCGCAGTGTCGATCGAATGAATCCGGTTAAACGGCTGCATGTCGATGACCAGGCCGCCGGCGTTTTGCGCCGGATCCCCGTAGGAGCGACCCATGCCGCGGGCAATGACACCGCGGCGAAGATGATCTGGTTTGGTGGAGTTTTCATCGGCCACCTGCTGTACGGCAGCAACGATAGTGTCCAAGTCCGGCGTTGAGAGCACCTGGGCAGTCGTGGCGGCGGTGCGACCCCAACCGGTGAGTTTCTGCGCTTCTGTGTCTAAGCCTCCGAAGGCACCGCTCGAAGCAGCGGAGCTGGACGTGGCCGTCGTGCTAGTCATCGGGCACCAGGCTACTCGGTTGGGTTGTCTACCGGGCAATCCCGCGCCCAACAGCCAGCCGCACACCCCTTCTGCCGCTCAGGTAAAACTGCTGCACAACACCAATATTTCTAGCCGGCAAGAGGAGTGCGGTGAACTTAGCCACAAACCGGAAAAACCCACCACAAACCGGAAGTAGTCGGACAAAAACGGACACAATCAAACATTGGGTGGGTGGGCATGCACGAGTCCGCCACACCGGTAACAGCTAGTGCGTGTCGATCGCGGGTCAGTTGCACTACCGCCAGCACACTGTGACCAGCTGCGAGTCCGGTCGGCGCCTAGTACAGATCCAACAAGTCGCGGATTTCTTTCGGCAAATCATCTTGCCGGGTAATCGTTGGACCGTCATACGCTTCCAAAATCCGATACACCCGGCCACGTGCCACCGAATCCAGCATCGGGATCTCCTGCGCCAACATCAGCGTCAACTCATTCGACAGTGGCAGATTCGTGTTCTCTGCGGCAATATGCACATCGTGGTCATTTTTCTTTTTAAACATTCCCAGCATGGTTACCTATCCTAGGGGCAAGCCCCACCGCCATACTCATCGGCGGATCAATCCTTATAGGATGACTGGTATGCAACAACGGCTTCTTGCGCAAAAGTCCTACGACCTTCCCACCAGTGTGAAACTCACCCTGGCAGGCTCGTATCTCGGCAGTGTTGCACTTGGCGACTATGTGCCTGCCCCGGCGCGCCGCTGGTCGCTTATCGGCTTGCTGTCCTGTGCCACCGGGGTGGTTGCTACCGCGCTGATCGTGCGCACGATGGAAACCGATCCGATTGTGCTGAGCGCCTCTGAGCAGGACGTCACTGGGGTGGTGGATATTGATCAGCAAGTTCGGGAAGAAGCCGCCGCGATTTTTGCCGAATCCGGTCTTTCCCGCACCTCTTTCGCCGACCGGTTGAAGGATCAGTTCGCGCTCGTTGGGGAACAATTTTCGTGGCGATCGTTGCTGACCGCCGGCAGTGTGATCAGCGTGTCGTTGCTGCTGGGTGTGGCCGCCGACCGTCTGTTGTCTTATCCTTTGGCGAAGCTGCTGCGCAAGGTCGGCGTCACCAAACCGTACACGGTGTTAGCGCTGCTTGATGCGGGTGTGCTTGTTGCTTGTGCTGACCAGCTGAAACTGCAGGTCGGTCGTGCCTTGGTGGAAGAAGTTGAGCATCCTGCCGATATTGTGTGACGCGGCCACTGTGCGCCTCACGGCTCATCATCTTCGCTAGTTTGCTGCCGCAGCAGCAGGTCACTGGTGTTGTTCCGGGGGTGCATTTTGTACCAGCTGCACAGTGGGAATATCTGCTGGTGAAAACGCTAACGTGTGCAGGGTGCTGCGGGGAATCCACGCTACCTGTGCGTGTTCGTGCGGCTGCGGCATCCCGGCGGTGATGGTTGCCCACCAGGTGTGCAGTGCTGCTGTTCGCTGTCCCACGGTGAACACAGTGGTGGTGATCGCCGCTCCAAGGGTGGCGACGATACCGAGTTCTTCGTGCAGTTCCCGCACTAGGGCGGCTGTTGGTGTTTCCCCCGGTTCCACTTTGCCGCCAGGAAATTCCCACAGCAGCGGGTTGCTCATCTTGGCTGATCGTTGGGCACACAACACCGCATCGCAGGCCGCGTCATAGATCACCGCCCCCACCACAATCAGCTGCGCAGCACCGGCACGCTCCGGGGATACTGTCACCACACCTCACCGCTTTCGTTCTTTTGATTTCCCTGCACACTAGCGGTTGCCGCACCGGCAGGTGCAGTCAAGCAAGCACCTGCTTCGGGCAGGCGTACCAAGCGGCTGCACTCCTGCCGAAAAATCCTGCTCCCGGCACGGTTTGGCCAACACCTTGGAGTATCCACCATCTACCAATCTCGCGGCAACGACCGCACACCAATCTATAGTGAATCACATGGCAGCCGATGACCAAGTATCCGAAACGCCACTGCTCCTGCAAGGACCGGCGGCAAGTTCTTATCCGGTAATCAGTGTGATTGACCAAAACAGTGACGATCCCACCGCGCCGGTGGTGGTGTGGCATGTACACACCGGGCCGCAAACCATCACCGGTCGCTTGAACGGGGCATGGGTGATTGGGCAGTCGCAAACACAGCAGCCGGAATCCCACCCCGTCGAACAGGTCACTGATCCGGCGCAATCAGCAGCAGAAAACGACCCGGCAGCAGACGTCTCAGGCGCGGACAGCGAAGTCACCGCACAGCTGCTTGCCGCTACCGCTGATCATCGCAGTGATGAAGAAAAACTCGAATCACTGCTGCGTCACACAGCGGTTATCGTCACCGACCGCACCAATGTGCACACCCCGCAGCTTGCGGCAGCGCTTGCAACCGCCACCACAATCGGTGGTATCGCCGACGTGTATGCCGCAGCAAATGCAGGCGTCGCCGAGCTCAACGAGGCCATCCGGGCGGAAAGCAGCCGGCGGAAAACCCTGCGACGGGAAGAAAAAGCCACCACCGGGAAAATGACCACCCCCCTGTTGAAAACATTCGCCTTCGACCCGATCGCCCCCATTGATAACGCCCCGTTTGCTACCAGTTTCCGCGGGGAACCACTGGCCGCCAACTGTTTTGTTGCCACCATGGAAGTCGCTGCAATAGTTGACGCCTGGTTGGCGGTGGAATCAGCCCGGCGGCGGCGCAGCTATCTGCGCGACAGCTTCGGTGAACATCCGCGCCCACTACCCCTCGGCGAACAGACGCCAGGGGTGCAACAGTAGCCTTACAGCCGGTAATAATCCCCTCGCGCAACGCAACCAGCCGATGCCCGTGAAGCCGAAGAGCACCGCCCCGGTGGCGTTCGCCTCACCACGGAAGCTGCCGGTGCGGTCAGGATCGTCGAAATATCGCTACGCTTACACAGTATGAGCCCAGATCAGCGGATAGCCGACGTCGCCATCCTGGATCACCACCATGCACAACATGCCACCTCACCGGCAGCCACGATCATCATTGTGCGCGCCGGGATAGTGCACAGCCGGGAAGAAATCTCCCGACTCATTGGCATCAGTGGCGGGGCGCCAATGACGCTGCTGCGGCAGGCAGTCCGGATGAGTTTCGCCCCCACCCCGCCTGTCACCGCGAATAGTGTTCCCAGTCTTCCCGCTGATCACAGCACCGAAACGTGCACGGTAGCCGAGTTTTTCGCCTCCCCTGCGGCAGTGGACCGTTTCGATGTGGGATTGTGGACGATAACCGTCGAAGCGGTGCTGACTATTCCCGCCGCGGAAGAAGAACACAGTCTGCTTTGCGTCGGGGCGCAAGGATCCATTGGCCGCGACGAACCCGACTTGCCACACCTCAACACCAGGTTGAAAACCCTGGCGCATCGCGCCTTCACCGCCAGCGTGCACCCGTTGCCGCCACCCACCTTGCAACCGGCTGCAGCGGCGCCCCCACAGCCTCAGTAGCCTGCCTACCCACAGGGCGCGCTTGGGGGCGGTTGTACCCGGTCGTGCTAATCAAAAATCCGAAGAAAATTGATGGTGTCGGTGCATTCGTCAAGCTCTGGGCAGCCTTGCCACGTTTTCGTGAAATAGCCAACAATATCGACTGCCTCAGCAAACAACACCATCGTCTCCATCGAGCCGTGGATGGCTTTCAGGCTGCGGCGCAGATGGTCAACAAAAAACACACACACCGACTCGTAATCCCAAATGTGTTGAATGATTGCGGCGACCACGTCCACCGGAACAAGATTGCCGTCGTCAAACCCGAGGTCGGTGAACATTGCCGCGACTTCTTCTCGTTCAAGCTCGCAGTCTGCACCACAATCACACCATTGCATACCGGTGGTTGGCATAGTCCAGGGATTGATCGATCCGGATGGGGTGTACGAGGAATGCTCGTCCATAATGTGCGGTGCCTCCAAACGTGGCGTAGATGACGAAACGTAGGCTGTCGGTAAGTATCCCACCAGCAGAGAAGATGTTCTCGATGTATTTTCGTTGCTGGCAGGCTAGGAATACCGGCCTGAAATAGTTAGTCTGCTGCGGATAGCAACCGGTTCCCTTGCCAGGAAAAAATTGTTGCCAAGCAAATTACTGCGTGATGTTCCTGCAGGGTTAAGGACGGCGGAACTGTTCCTTGCGTCCTTGCTGATGCAGGGTAAACCAGCGCCAAAATCCGGCCGGGTCTTTCTGTTGAATCAGGAAGAACCAGGCGAAACGGGCATATTCTTGCGGAATAAGGCGACGCATCCCCGGCTGGTTCATGAGATAGCCGCGGTTGCGATAGGTGAAAAACCGTTTCGTGGCATTATCCGGATATTGGGTGTGCATGCGGCCGCCGAGGATTGGTTTAAATTCCTCCGACCCGTTCGGGTGCAGATATGCGCAGGTCAGGCAGGTACCGAAACGAAGACCGCTGCGCACCAGACGACGGTGATATTCCACTTCGTCGCCACGGATAAACAGTCGATAGTCGGGTACCCCGATCCGCTCTAAGGCTGTGGCAGAGAGCAACGCCCCATTGAACAAGGAGGCGATCCCTGGCAGCAGATTGGATTCTTGCTGCTGCGGGTCGATAAGTTCCGCCCGGGTACGGCGCCACGTGGTGCCCCGCCGCAGCGGGAACGCTAACAGTTCGGGCTGCTGTTTATCGACAACCACCGGGGAAACTTCGTCAAGCTGATGCTGGTAGGCGCATTCCAGCAGAGTGCCTAAGACTGTATCGTCAGCGGGGCGCCCGTCGTCGTCGGCACACCACACCGCATCGGCACCAAGTGCGAGGGCGTGGAGAAACCCGTATGCGAAACCACCGGCGCCACCAAGATTGGTGGCACTGCCAAGCCAGATGCCGCGTTCACCGCAAATCTCTGTCACGAGTTCCCGCACCGCCGGATCGTTACCGTTATCGACAACAATGATCCAGCGGGGGGCGGTGCGCTGTTGGGCAACAATACGCAACGATTCGGCGACCATGTCGCGCCGATTGTGGGTGACAATAACAGCTGCGATATTCGGATCAGCAACAAACGACATACCCGATATTGTTCCACAGGTTCGCCGGTTGCGTGCCGAAGGCTGCAGCGTCTTACAGCACATTAAACGTCACCAGCTTGCAGCACACTAAACGCCACCAACTTGCAGCACACTAAACGCCACCAGCTTGCAGGGCAGTGTACTGGTGGCGTCGAGTCGTCCGATGCCCAGTGGCGACCAGGTGCCTTGTATCGATCGGCGATCATACGGCGATACGGGGCTTGCACACAGCAGTGTCACGCATGCGAGACAACAGTGTGTTGGCGGCAACGATGTATCAGCGACCGCTCGCCCGGCCGGGCAGCCAGGTGGCGGTAGGTGCTGGCTACTTGTTGCTGCCGGGAACAAACCAGCTGGTGATTGTGGTCGGATGGGTGATAGCAGTGCCGACACAGGCCGCATATGCGCCAAGTGCCAGAACGTTTTCCACATCCTCTGGGTGGTGGAGACGCCCCTCCACCAGCACCGGGGCGTGAACTTGAGCGATCACTTCCTTGATGAATTCCACATCAGGGCCGGCAGTTTTCTCCCGGGCATGCGCATAGCCGGGTGTGTATCCGGCCAGGGTGGTACCGATAATGTCGGCACCGGCAGCCTCGGCGGCAACAGCATCTTCCAAGGAAGCACAGTCCGCCATCACTAATGCCCACGGGAATTCTTCATGAATAGCGGTGACCGCATCCGCGAAAGTTTCATTATTTCCACGTGGCCGCAAGGTGGCATCAATAGCAACAATGTCAGCACCGGCGAGCACACAGGCACGGGCATGCGCCACCGACGGGGTGATATACACCCCGTCGTGACCGTATTTGATCAGACCAATAATCGGCACATCGACCGCTTGCCGGGTGGCCGCAATATCGGCGGTGCCTTGCACCCGCACAGCGCAAGCACCCCCTTCGACGACTGCCTGCGCCATAGCAGCAGTCACATCGGCGCGGCGCAGCGGCTCACCGGGATATGCCTGGCAAGACACTACGAGACCGTGGCGGAGGGCAGCAAGATGTTCTTCACGGGTAAGCATGGCACTTCTTCTTTAACGGTGGTGTAGATAAGGGTTGGAACGTGTCGCGTGCGCAGCCACGTGGCATGCGCGGGTTGCACAAAGTCTTGACCCGCGCAGAACAGTGCGGCATTGCGCCACTCTCTGCGCGGGAGGGGAAACTGCAGCACTACGCGGGTTGCAAAGCACCCCCCGGAGGTGGCTGCACAGAACTATTCGCCGGCGTATTCGCCGCAGGACACTTCAGCAGCGGTACGGGTGGGCTGGAAACCGCAGCGGGCAAGCTGATCGGCGATGGCCTGCACATTGTCGTCAACCAGGGTGGGCACTGGTTCCGGCATCCGGTTGGATTCAAAAACACCCAGCAGTGCCAGGGCAGTTTTGAACGCGCCAACACCGGCACCGAATCCGACCGCCCCGGTAGTGACCAGCACAATGCGCATCAGCTCGGTGAGATGATCCTGCAGGCGCCGCACCTCATCCCAGTCGCCTGCCTGATATGCCTTGAACTGCTTGACATAGGATTCCGGATCAATATTGCCCAAACCGGGAACTACCCCGTCAGCGCCGGATAGATAGGCGCCATCGACGACAACTTCGTGACCGGTGAGCAGCACAAGCGGTTTGCCGGCGGCAGTGTTTTCCTGCGCCAGGAACCGGAAGGAAACATCGTCACCGGAGGAATCCTTCACCCCGGCGAGTACCCCGTCCTTGCCGAGCTGCAGCAGCAGCGCGCCGGGCAGTTTCGTGTGGACACACACTGGAATGTCGTAGGCGAATAGTGGCAGATCGCAGGCGGCGTGGATTTGCCGGAAGTGGCGTTCGATTTCCCGCAGCCCGCCGAGTGCATAAAACGGGGCGGTGGCGACAATCGCATCAGCGCCGAGTTCTTTCGCCTGCTTGGCGTGGGCGATCACCCGCTTGGTTTCCATGTCGATGCAGCCGACCATGACTGGTACTTTGCCGGCCACATGGTCGACGGCGGCAGCAATAATTTCCCCGCGCCGCTCATCGTCGGAGAATGCTACTTCACCGGATGATCCAAGAATGAACAGACCATCGACACCAGCGTCGATGAGCCGGTCAAGCAGGCGGGTGAAGGAAGCTTTGTCAAAGCTGCCGTCGGCGTGCAGGGGGGTGACAACCGGCGGAACAACACCTGTGAAGGTATGCATGAGAATGACTCTTTTCTTCGGTAAACAACAAATAGGAACGAAAAACTTGAAGGGAAACACCACACCGGCCACCGGCGCCCGCCCCAGGCCACCCCAGCTTGTCGCGGGAGTGACCTATAAGGCAGGGAGCTGACAGCGGTGTGGAGCGCACAGCGCTGGGTTGACCTGTTGCCGCTGTGTGGTGGCAGGTGCGGCCGGGCAGCCGCTACTTGTAGACGAGTTCTGCCGGATGGAGCAGCGAAGGGGCTGCACCGAGCAGGGTGCGGGTGTAGGGGTCTTGCGGGTTGCGCAAAATCGACTTGGCGTCACCTTGCTCGATGACTTGGCCGCCGTTCATCACCGCGATCGTGTCGGAGACATACCGCACGGTTTGAATGTCGTGCGAGATAAACACCATCGCCAAACCCAGTTCTTGTTTCAGGTCGCTGAGCAGGTTCAAGATTTGTGCCCGCACGGACACATCCAGGGCGCTGGTGGGTTCGTCGGCGATGATCGCATCCGGGTTGAGCGACAGGGCACGCGCAATAGCGACACGCTGCCGCTGGCCACCGGAAAGCTGACCGGGCAGGGCGGCGAGTACTTGCTCAGGCAGGCCAACAAAACTGATGAGTTCTTTCACCCGCCGCTGCCGGGCTGCCTGATCACCGATTTTGTGCACTACCAGCGGGTCGATGAGCTGTTCACTGATCGGCATCCGCGCATTGAGTGCGGTGGCCGGATCTTGGAACACCACCGAGACCACCCGCCCGATTTGGGCGCGATCTTTGCCGGTGCGTTTGGTGACTTTACGACCTTTGAAGTACACCTCCCCGGAGGTGGCTTGCTGCAGGCCGCACATCACTTTCGCAGTGGTGGACTTGCCGCAGCCGGATTCGCCGACCAGGCCAAGGGTTTGGCCGGGCATGAGTTTCATATTCACGCCCCGCACCGCATGCACCAGGGTGGGTTTGATAATGCCGCCGGTGCGGGAGCGGAACGTCACCGAGACGTCCTTGAGCTCGATGATGGGGGTGGTTGTGTTTTCCGCCATGACGGTTACTCTCCTCGTTGCACGGTCGACGAAGCGGCAAGTTCACCAGGCTGCACTGCCACAAAGTGCTCCTTGCCGCCCGGAAGTTCGGTGAGCACAGGACGGGTGTCGAGGCCGACGGTTGGATGGGAGGATCGGGGTGCGAACCGGTCGCCGGCGGGGAAGTCTTTCGGACTTGGCACCACACCGGGCACCTGGTGGAGGCGACCCGATCCTGCTTCGATGGACAGCACCGACCCGAGCAGGCCACGCGTGTATTCGTGCTGCGGGTTGGTCATCAGCTCCTTGGTGGGGGCTTGTTCGACAACTTGGCCGGCGTACATGACTGTGATCGAGTGGGCGACTTCCGCAACCAACGCCAGGTCGTGGGAGACGAAAATCATGGCAAAGCCCAGCTTCTCCCGGAGATTGTTGAGCAGTTCGATCACCTGCTTTTGCACGGTGACGTCCAATGCGGTGGTTGGCTCGTCGGCGATGACCAGCTTCGGGTCGCGGGTCAGCGCCATAGCGATGAGCACACGCTGCCGCTGGCCGCCGGAAAGCTCATGCGGATACGACCCTAAGGTGCGCTCCGGGTCGAGCCCCACTAGTTCGAGGAGTTCTTCCGCGGTGCGGGTACCGCCCCGTTTGGTGAGCTGTTTCATCTGTGCCCGAATCAGCATCGACGGGTTTAAGGAGCTCAACGCATCCTGATAGATCATGGCGATTTCGTGGCCGCGCAGCGAAGCATGCTGCTTGGGGGGTAAATCCAGCAGATTCGTGCCGTCATAGTTCAGCTCACCTTCGATGGTGGCTTCCTTGTCGAGCAGCCCCATAATCGCCAGGGAGGTGATGGACTTGCCGCAGCCGGATTCACCGACCAGCGCCATGGTTTGCCCGGGTCGCACACTAAAGGACACATGGTCGACGACGTTGACATCGCCGTGGCGGGGGAAGCGCAGGCACAAATCTTTCACTTCCAGCAGAGGTGGCACGCTTAAATCGGGTTCAAACCGGTCGGTGCGTTGCATCTCTACTTCGCGCAGGTCTGCCAGCCGCTGTTCAAGGGAGGCTTTTTGCTCCCGGTAGGCGGCCACTGGATCGGTGAGGATCTGATCCTTTTCCCGATTGCCGGTATCACTTGGTTTCACTTCGGCCTTCGATGGTGCAGCGACCAGGGCGTCGGTGATGCCTTCGGCCAAAATGTTCAAGGCCAGCACGGTGAGCATAATGGCTAAGCCGGGGAATAGTGCCCCCCACCAGAAACCAACCAGCACACCTTGCCGGGAGTGGGCAATAATCGAACCCCAGGATGGTTCCGGTTCTGGAACACCGGCGTTGATAAACGACAGGGATGCTTCGAAGACGATGGCGTCAGCGACGAGCACCGTCGCAAACACCAGAATTGGGGCGATACAGTTGCGGGCCACATGTTTGGTCAAAATCCAGAATTTTGACGCCCCAGAAACCACCACAGCAGAGACATAGTCTTCGCCCCACTGGTCGAGGACGTTGGCGCGCACCACCCGGGTGAGCTGCGGGATGTAGAGGAACCCGATGGTGACGATCAGTACCGGTACCGAGTTGCCGAACACGGCAATAAACACCGCCGCCAGGGCGATACCGGGGAAGGACATGATGATGTCTAGCAGGCGCATGATGATCTCAGAGACCCATTTGCCTGACACTGCAGCCAGCGAACCTAACACTGCGGCACACAGCAGGGCGAAGGCGGTTGCACACAGGCCGATGATCAGCGAGACTTTCGCGCCGAACACCATGCGGGCAAGCACATCGCGGCCGAGATAGTCGGTACCAAACCAGTAGTCGCCATTGGGTGCCTTGTTGGGCATGTCGATGGCATACGGGTCGTGCAGTGGGGTGTAGGGGACATCGGTAATCGGCAGGATCCCCCAGCTGGCGAGCTGGGCGATAATTGCCACGAGGACGAGCAGCGACAGGAATAGCAGCGAGATTCGGCTGGCAAGCGGCATGGCTTTGAGACGGCCAAAGCGCAATCCTGGCTGGGAGAGACGTTCGGTGAGTTGTTTACGCATGATTGTTATCTCCACATCCCCACTACACTGAGCGGATCCGCGGATTGATGAGGATGTAGAGCATGTCCACCACAATGTTGATGATGACGAATGCTAGTGCCACCGTCAGGGTGACTCCCTGCACCAAATCCGGATAGTTGGAGGTGATCCCTTCCAGGATGGCTTGACCCATCCCGGGGAGGGCGAAAATGATTTCAATAATGACCGCGCCACCGATGAGGTAGCCGACCCGCAGACCTAGCACCGTCACCGGGGTGATCAGTGCATTGCGCAGCACGTTGCGGGAAACCACCACCTGTTTCGGGATACCTGCACCAAGGGCAGTGCGCACATAGTCTTTGTCGAGTTCTTCAACCATGGAGGTACGCACGACACGGATCAGGGATCCGGCAACCGGCACCCCGAGGGCGAAGGCGGGCATCGCCATGCGCATGAGATAGGCTTTCGGATCCGAGTCGAAGGAATAGAGCGGACCTGCGGCGGGGAAAATATTCCACTTCAAGGTGAACCCTTGAATCAGGAGCACAGCCAGCCAGAATGAGGGGGTGGCCACGAAGATGATCGAAACCACGCGGATGACCTGGTCGATCCACTTGTCCCGGTAGAGGGCGGCAAGCACACCGAAGATCAGTGCCATAATCACCGCAATGATCAGCCCATAGAACGTCAGCGAGATCGTCACAGGGAAGGCTTGCGCCATCCGTTCGGTGACGGGAAGCCGCTGGGAGGTGTAGGTGCCCAGATCGCCGTGCAGTAACCCGGCGAGGAAGTTTCCGTAGCGGGTCAGCAGCGGCTCGTCTAAGCCGTATTCGGCATGGTATGCGGCGATTTGTTCTTCGGTGGCTCCTTCCCCAAGCGCACCGTAGGCGGGGTCGACAGGGTTGAAGGACATCACAAAGAACACTAGGAAGGTGATGCCCAACACCATGATGGGTAGCGCCAGCAGGCGCCGTCCGATAAGGCGTATCAGATTGCTCACTGCTACATCGTGGCCTTTCTTGAACGTGTGTTGCGGCTCGTAACCGCGCCATGATGCACCGGGGGATCCAGCAAACCAGTATGTCGCCACCCCGGGTTGTCGATGGGGGCTGCGGTGTGCGGTGTTGGGTGTGGGCTAGCCGCTGCGCGGGGCGAAGAGGCTATCCCAAGCCGGTGGATGATGCGAGTTGTGGGCCAGGTTGCCAAACCCGTCGCGGGGGGTAGCACCAGTGTCGATTGCGGCTAGGATGCGGTGAACAACAATCCCGTCGCGCCACTATCCGGGGAGGGTGTTGGCATTTGGTGAGTTATCGGGCTCTTTTCGGCAGAGATCAGATCAGCGGGGGGAGGGGTGTAAGTCAAAATTGTCCGGTTTCACCAGGGGATTGCGGAAGGTTCGTTACCTTGAGCCATCCCCTGCTTAGGTCAGCTTGTCTGACAAAAGATGTGATTTTTTCGGCAAAAAGAATGGCATGAACGCCTGCACGTTGCAGCAGCACCCGTGCAATGGATGCACGCTTGTTGCTGCAGCGGTAGGTCAAGCGGTCATGCCAATCTTCGACGACTCGTCCGAGATTCGGAAGATACGCGCATGGTCTGGTGATCCACCGTGGATGATCCCACCCGGTGCAGTGTCGCTGTTGGTGTGTGCCGCTGGCGACGCTTCATTCCTTGTGTCACCGGAGGGACGCACAGTGTTGGTTGTTGTTTCTTACTGTGCGTCCACTGTCGGTGACGGTTTTTGCGGTGCGGGCAACGAGCGTCATGGTTAACGGCTGTTGCCCGCACGGTGGAATTGGGGTACCGGTTGTGTATTCCAGTTAGGGGGAGTTTCGGCTTCGCCGGTGGGTGGTTACCCACCGGGGATGCTTACTGTGGTGTGACGTCCAGGAAGGACATACCGGTCAGTGCGATCGGCTTGAAACCGGAGAGCTTGTCTGGGTTCCAGGCGGTGGTGACTGAACGGTGGAACAGCGGGTAGATCGGTACTTCTTCGCTGATGAGGTCGAAGCACTGGTTCCACAGGTCTTGCTGTTCCTGCCCGGAGGCGCGGACGGCCTGCTCCATGAGGTCGTGGAGCTTGGTGTAGCCTTCCGAGTCCTTCCACTGGGAGCGCTTCTGGGTCCAGGCGTTGTCGCCGTACCACCAGCTCATCAGCAGGTCGGGGTCGTTACCGAAGACGGAAGGATCACCAGGGGCAACAACCACGTCGAATTGTGGATCGTCGACGTCGGTGACGTTGGAGTACATCGAGCCGGAGGCCTGTGCGTCGATGGTGTCGACGGTGATGCCTGCCTTAGCCAGGTTGTCCTTGATGATTGGGCCTAGCTGCTTGATCCATGGGTGGTCGGTGGTGTTGAGGGTGAAGTGCAGGTCGCTGACACCAGCTTCCGCCAGGAGTGCCTTGGCTTTTTCTGGGTCGTAGGAGTACACATTCGAAGCCTGGTGATAGTTCGGGTGCGACTCTTGCAGGAAGGAAGTGGCAGGCTTTGCGTTGCCGGCGAGCACATTGTCGATGAGCTGCTGGGAGTCGATGCCGTAGAGGACAGCCTGGCGAACACGTGGATCGTCAAATGGTGCCTTCTTGGTGTTGAACATCACGAATGGCAGACCGAAGCCTTGCACGGATTCCACCTGGACGGAAGCGTCCTTGAGCTGGGATTCGTTGATGGCTGGAACGGATTCCATGGCCTCAACGGTGCCGGTGGTCATCGAGGTGACACGCGGGGTGTCATCGACCTGAATGTCCCAGTGCATCTTGTCGGCACCGGCTGGGCGGGAGCCGTTGTAGTATTCGTTCTTTGCAAAGTCGACGGACTTCGACTTGATTGCTTCGGTCATCTTGTATGGACCGGAGCCTACTGGCTTCGACTTCAGGTCGGCTTCGCTGGCGTCCTTCGGGAATACCTTCACCAGCGAGATGCGTTCGTTCACCAGGGAGAATGGGAACTTGGTGGTGATGACGACGGTTTTTTCGTCCTTCTTTTCTACCTTGTCGATGAAGGACAGGAATGGGGCGTAGAAGCCTTCCATGGTGCGTTCGAAGGCGTTGACCACATCGTCGGTAGTGACGTCGGTGCCGTCAGAGTACTTGGCGCCGTCACGCAGGGTGGCTTCCCAGGTGAGGTCGTCGACTTGTTCGGCGAGGGCACCAGCCAGTGCCGGATAGGCTTCGCGGGTGGCTGGGTCGAGTTCGGTCAACCCTTCCATGGTGTGCCAGTTGGCGGCGAGTGCCAGTGCCGAGGTGGTGTTCGACGGATCATAGTTGTCCGTGTCGTAGGCGACAGCTGCTTTGATGATCGATTCGCCGCTGGCAGCCTTATCACCGGAGCCGGTATCCGACGACGAGGTTGGGGCATCGACGCCGCCGCCGCAGGCGGCGAGCACTAACGCAGAGCTCAACGTGATGGCAGCAGCCGGCAGTGCGCGACGGCGCAGAATAGCAGAACGCATTGATGTATCTCCTTGGGAAGCGCAGCAGACGGTGGTGGTGGAAAAACCATCCGCCGTAGTGCCGCAAACATTTGTTTGCCAGGTGTGCCACACAGTCAGCGGGAACAATCTGCTCAACGGGGGAGCTCATTATCCGTGTTGGCTGGTAGCAGGCCAGAGGTCTGCTGCGGTAGTTGCCGCATCGGCTGCGTCAGCGCGGTTACGCCGGTATGCGGGTGGGAATGTCCCTTACGCGGAAAACCGGTGGCGCGGACGCGAATGCGGTGCGGCAATTGAGTTGGAACATAACGTGAGTACAAGGTCTGGCAACTGCTCGCCGTTCCACAGAGTGGAACAAACGGCAAATCAATTGTCAGACAACTTATGTGCACACGGTAACGCGCCGTAGGGCACTCTGTCACTTGAAAGTTATCCACGTCACTACAACTGTTGCCGTTCTGTTACCTAAACGGTGCTCAGCAGGCGAAATTGCACCCGTTTCAGTCACAGGCTCACCCCATTGTGGGGGTGTCTCATGGTGAGGGTATCCGAACTTCACTGCAGGTGTTTTCGCTATCGCTGCAGGCGGGTGGGGATACTGTGATTGCTGTGCACTTCCGTGAACGTGGCTTGGGTCACGTACTCCTATGGCGACTCTCACGTTAAATACCCCACCCATGGGCAATGGTTGTCAGACCAATTGTGATAGTTTTTGTAAGTATGGGTACGCCACACCACCTCTCGCCAATGATTGCGCGCGCGTCACGGATGGCTACCGCCAATCGGACTGACGCCACCACCGAGGCCATCAAGGAATATATCCTCACCCATGGCCTGAAGCCGGGTGATCCACTCCCCGGTGAAGCAAAGCTGTGTGAAGCACTCGGCGTATCACGCTCCTCGGTGCGGGAAGCACTCCGCCGGCTGGAAGCCCTCGACATTGTGCAGATCCGGCAAGGGGCCGGTTCCTTCGTCGGCACCATGTCAATGTCCCCGCTGGTTGAAGCATTAGCGTTTAAAGCACTGCTGTCCAGCCAAGGGGATCGGCAAACCCTGAAAGAAGTCGTGGAGGTGCGCCGTACCCTCGACCTGGGGCTGGGCACTAAAGTGTGCCGCACCCTGCGCGGCACCTCCCAACCGGGTTTAGAAGCCCTCGTCGATGCCATGATTGAACGCGCCGAAGGGGGCGCCACCTTCGCTGAAGCCGATATGGCCTTCCACGACGGGATTCTGGCACTGGCCGGCAACGAAGTCGTCCGCCAGCTGGTGAGCTCCATGTGGCGGGTGCATCAACAAGTCGTGCCGAAACTCGGCATCGAAAACCCGGAAGGCCTGCTGCTCACAGCCCGGGCACACGGTGATATGCTGCGCGCCGCCTGCCAAGGCGATGTCGCCGCCTATGAGAAAGCAGTCATCGAACACTATCGCCCCCTGGCCAAAGCACTGCAAGCTGACCTGCACTAGCTTGCCTACTGCAGTCACCATGCCCCAGCCAACCTGGGAATAGCTGGGCGATTTAAGCCGCGACCGACACGACTGCCGGCACCCACCCCCAATTATCCCGCTGTGGTGCGCGCCGTCGCTGCCTCCCGCAATGTGCCCGTGGCGAGCATCTTTGAGTTGTACCAGACGACATCCATAGGTGCGCTCGTTGCTGCTCGCCGGGAAACCCCCGCAACCCGGCCGCATAGGTGGTCGATAACACAGCACCTTGCGCCTGCGAATCAGCCGGGTGACCTACCCTTGCAGCAGCGGGGCAGATTGCCAGCAGCGCCGCTAAGACTAATCCACTGTGCCCGGTGTGTCCGCACTATCCTCTTTCGTCATCCGGTCAATAAGCCGCTGCACATGATCAGCCGCCCCATCCCCCTCATAGGCGCGCACCACATCGACTACCGGTCCTGCCTGCTTGATCTCCCCGTGGTCAATCCACAGTGCCGAGTCACACAATTGGGCTAAGAAATCATTGGAGTGAGAGGCGAACACCAAAATACCGGACCGTTCCACCAGCTCCTGCAGGCGCTTGCGGGCTTTCGCCATAAATGCCGCATCCACCGCCCCGATCCCCTCATCGAGCAGCAGAATCTCCGGCTCAATCGAGGTCACAACCCCCAGGGCGAGCCGAATCCGCATACCAGTGGAATAGGTGCGCAGCGGCATCGACAGGAACTCGCCCAATTCGGAAAATTCGGCGATCTCATCCATTTTCTGCTTCATCTGTTTGCGGGTCTGCCCCAGGAAAAGACCACGAATAATAATGTTCTCATAGCCGGAGATCTCCGGATCCATCCCCACCCCAAGATCAAAAACCGGTGCGACCCGGCCATCAATAATCGCCGATCCCCGAGTCGGCTCATAAATCCCTGACAGCAGCCGCAGCAGCGTCGACTTGCCTGCCCCGTTGTGGCCAACCAACCCCACCCGGTCCCCCTCCCGGAGGTGCAGATTAATATCCCGCAGCGCATCAACAATGACCACATTGTTGTCGTTACGCCCAATCGCTCCACCGGCCGCGCCGAGAAACGCCTTTTTCATCGAACGGGACTTCGCATCGAAGATTGGAAAGTCGACGCACGCATTGTAGGTGTCGATGGCAACCATAATCGTGTTCCTTACAAAGACAAGAAGTTGCGGGAAGCAAAGCGGAAAAACAGTGGCATTGCACTGCGGGGAAAGAAGCTGAGTATTACACCCAGTAGCTCACCCGGAAGCGCCACTGTTTCATCGCCAGCAGGGAAATCAGCAAGCCAGCGACGGTGCAGCCTAACACCACCCACCAGTTCAACGCGACAATCGGTGCCCCAATCAGCGGTGCCCGGAACACCTCTAAATAGTGGTAGAGCGGATTGAGCATCGCCAGCTTCGCCCGTTCAGAGATCGACCCACCCTGGTCGTAGAGGGTCTGCGTCGTCCACACAATCGGGGTGACATAAAACAGCAGCTGCACCAGGGCCTCCAGCAGTGGCGCCACATCCCGATAGCGGGTAGCGATAATGCCGAAGAACATTGCCACCCACACCCCGTTTGCCACCAGCAGCAGCAGCGCCGGGAACGCAAGCAAACCCTGCCAACCAAGATGCCGGGGGAAGATCGCCATGAGGATCACCCAAATGACCATATTGTGCGCTAAAAACAGCAGCTGACGCCACACCAGCCGATACACATGCACCGACAACGCTGACGGCAGCTGTTTAATCAGCCCCTCGTTCTCGATGAAAATCTCCGCCCCGTCCTTAATCGCCCCGGAGATAAAATTCCACATAATCAACCCGACGGTGACATGCGGCAAGAACTCGGCAACCGGGATTTTAAACAGCACCGAATACAACATTCCTAAGGCAAACGCCATCACCCCGGTGGCGATCGTAATCCACAACGGCCCTAATGTGGAGCGTCGATACCGCTGCTTAATATCCTGCCAGCCCAGCTGCAGCCACAGCTGATGCTGACCAAAGCCGCGCACCAAATCATTCCACGCAGCCTTCAATGTGGTGGATTCGCTCGGATGCGGGGCTTGCACAGTACTGCTCGTCATGCGAGCAAGGTCGAGTTCCCGGCGGTGAAGTTGGCGATTGTCGGACACAGTGATTAACCCTAGCCGGTAGCACGCCCCAGTGAGATCTTCCACCCCGGCAACCTTCCGGGCAACCGGTGACGAACCCCCGACCGATCAGCACACCGCCACACCCCGGGCGGCTTAGCGCCACAGCTGCCCACCGGCAGTGACATCACCACCCAGGTTTCTGAAAAACTCGGTTCACACAGCAACTTACGACAGTACGGAAAATAGGGAACACCATGCCAGTGACCTGTGAAAAGACACCTATCCGATATTGGTAACACCCGCCGATGTGCGGCCAACCGGTAAGGTGTGAACAGCACTACCCAACAACCGGTGCAGCCTGTGGCAACCCTTGCCGATCATCCACCGGCACAACCGTCGGGACTGCTTGCCCGGATGTGGTGACTGGCCAACCCTGAAGTCACCGCTGCGGGGATCGGGTAGTGGAACCACAGAGATCATCGACACCTTGCAACCCCTCGAGAAGGCTGCACAGCCCTGCAACACACCAACGCTACGACCATTGCAGGACAACAACAGCCCACCACTGGCAGCGGTGTCGCGACGCGGGAGGATCGCCGGGAACCATGATGCGTAGCCACACTCGAGTTACCGCACCGATGTCGCAACGCGGCATCCTTATCCAATCCCTGCGGGCAGCAACTGCCGGCCTGCATCCAGGCATCATCGACTTCGCCACCAACGGCACTGGACAACTCCCCATGGTCGTCGCCGACGCCCACCGGCAGGCACTCCTCACCCATCCACTGCTAACCCCAGCAACAACAACCAGCCAAGACAGAAGCCACCCCAATCTCATCAACACCCCGGTGGCAACCAGCACCGCCGACCACACCACCCTTATCGAACAAGCCCGCGCCGCAGTCGCTGAACTGCTCTTCGCCGACCGGGACTGTGTCCTGCTCTATGCGACAAAACAACTCGCCAGTGTGGCAATCGCCGCCGGCTGCCAATCCCGTCTTGCCCGCGGCGGACTCCTCCTCGGCGCCGACGTCGACCCCATCGTTGAACACACCATGCGGGCTGCTGCCACTGCCACTGGTGCCGCTATCAGCATTCACCACACCGGTTCGACGACTAACCCGGCCGGACACCTCCCATCCGGCGACAACCCTCAACCAGACCCCCAACTTCGCCTGGCAGTCCTTGCTTTATCACATCTGCACACCGGCGTGGTCTCTCCCCTCCCAGTGATCGCCGAAACGCTCCGCAGCCAGCATCGACTGTGGATCGTCTGCGATGTCAGTACCCTGGTCGGGCGACTGCCGCTCAACGTTGACGAACTCGGCTGCGACATTCTCCTCGCTGATTTAGCTTCCTGTGGCGCGCCGGGAATCACCGCGGTAGTGTGCCGGGATCAATTCGTGGCCGACCAGCTCACTGGGGCAAACACCAGCTTCCGGCTGGCATCATCCACAACCACACCGGGGGCAACACCCCCACAGCCGGCACAGCCGTACCGCAAACAATCTGCACAACCAGCATCCTGGCCGCAGATCACCCCGAATGAGGTGTGCCGATCAGCCGCTGCAGGGGTATGTGTGCTCGTCGACTTTTTAGCCTCACTGGCACGCCTTCCGCAGGCTGACCGCCCTGAACAGCTTTATAGCTACCTCACTGCGGTGCAAGAACATATTGAAGGACTTTTGGCTGAACTCAGCGACGCGATCAGCGACATCCCCCAGGTGCACATCTTCGGTGATCTACCGGATACTCGCGACGGCGACATTGCCCTGTTTGGCACAGTAGCGATCCGCATGGCCAGCTACACCGCTGCGGAACTCGCCGCAGCGCTCGCCGACTATGGCATTATCTGCGATCAAGACCCATTTACCGACAGCACTGACGACAGTCCAACACAACACGAGTATGTTGCCATCCACCTCACCCCGACAAACACCAGCGAAGAAATAGCAGCCCTGATCGCCGCACTCACCGACATCGCCCGCGGCTTGGATACGTAACTTTTCCATCCGCTCCCCGGGGAACCCACCGCCCCACCACAGTCTGCAGGCGGCGAAAAACACCGGCCACCACCGCTTGGGGTGATAGCAACAACAATCACCCTGCCCGATTGCTGACACCAGCGCCGCAGACAGGGTGATTGCGGTACAAGAACCTGGACGACTCTGAGTTTCGACTACTCGTTGTCCACCACCTGCAGCACCACTTTGCCTGTATTTTCCCCACCAGCTAACCAAGCATGCGCCTGGGCTGCTTCTGCCAGCGGAAACACCTTCGAAATCGAGTTGGAAATCGATTTATCCACCAAATGCGGCCACACTGCCTGCTGGGTGGCGGCAACAATTTCAGCCTTGTCCTGCAGGGGGCGGCTGCGCAGCGCAGAGGTAATAATCGTGCCCCGTTTCTGCAGCAGCTTGCCGATATTTAACTCCCCTTTCACCCCGCCTTGCATACCAATAATGACAATCCGGCCATCGTTAGCCAACGCCTGAATATTGCCCGCCAAATACTTCGCCCCCATAATGTCCAAAATGACATTCGCTCGATTCTTGGCGACCTCGGCAAAATCCTCTTCCCGATAGTTGATCACCTCATCGGCACCCAGCTTGCGGCAATACTCCGCTTTCTCCGCGCTGCCACAGGTTGTGATCACCGTACAGCCCAGCTCCTTGGCCATTTGGATCGCAAACGAGCCGATACCGCCCGCACCGCCGTGAATAAGCACCGTCTCCCCGGGGCGAAGACCAGCCAACATGACCAGATTGGAAAACACCGTACAGGCAACTTCCACCACAGCCGCAGCATCCACCATCGAATAGCCTTGCGGAATCTCCAGGAGATGCTCGGCCGGTACCGCCACCTTTTCCGCATAGGCGCCACCGGCAAGCAAACAACACACCTGTTTGCCGACCGGCACATGGGTATCGCCCGAATCGACAACGACCCCGGCACACTCCAGCCCCATAATCTCACTTGCCCCCGGGGGTGGCGGATAGTGTCCGGCGGCCTGCAATAAATCACCCCGGTTCACCCCTGCTGCATGGACTTCAACCAACACTTCCCCTGCTCGCAGCTGTGGATCAGGAACCTCAGTGAGGACAAGAGAAGTCTTATCAGCGGGATCTTGCAAGGTGATAGCTTTCATAAGCTCCCAGCCTAGCGAACTTCACTATCTCCAGGGGGATCACCATCCCAGCCGGAAGAAGACCAGGGGGCGTAAACCACGTTTGGTGCAGTGCGCGAAGTACACTGCCAGGCATGAGTTTGCCCCATCCATCAGCAAAGAAAATCCCTGCAATCCGCAGCTTCCACGGCCATGAGATGGTCGACGACTACGAGTGGCTGCGCGACAAAGACAATCCAGAAACCATCGCCTATCTTGAGGCGGAAAACGAATACACTTCGCAGCGCACTGAACACCTTGTTCCGCTGCAAGAAAAACTGTTCGCGGAATACAAGTCCCGCATCAAAGAAACCGACATGTCCGTGCCGGTGTACTACAAGGGCTACTTCTACTATGTCCGCACTGTGGAAGGGCAAAGCTATCCGATTAGCTGCCGCATCAAGGCGGAAGGAGGCGAAACAGTACCACCTGTTATCGAACCAACCACCCCGCATCCACGCGAAGAAATCATGCTCGATGTCAACGAGCTTGCTGAAGGTCACGACTTCTTCCAAATCGCGGAACTGGCGGTGGTCATGCCGGGCAATCTCATCGCCTATTCCACCGACGCGGCAGGCGATGAACGCTTCACCATCTATGTCAAAGACCTCACCTCCGGGGAACTGTTGGATGATGTCATCGAAGGCACTGCCGGATCGGTGGTTTGGGCTGGTAAAGACTATTTCTTCTACTGTCGAGTCGATGACATGTGGCGCCCCAACCAAGTGTGGCGGCACAAGATCGGTGATGATCCAGCCAACGATGTGCTCGTGTTCGAAGAAACCGATGAGCGGTTTTGGCTGGGAGTATCCGTCGACCGGGCAGAACAATACATCTACATCGAATCGGCTTCGAAACTCAGCTCAGAGGTGCATGTTATCCCCTTCGCGTCGCCCACTGACGAGCCGCAATGTCTCGCACCCCGCCGCCCCGAGGTGGAATATTCCGTCGCCTATGCCGAAGTTGGCGGCGACCCCTACTGGCTGGTGATGCACAATACGGCAGGCCCTAACTTCGAGATCGGCTACACCCCGCTATCGATCCCGTTTGATTTCGACAAGCTCACCCAACTAATTCCGCACCGCGACGATGTGCGAATCACCGGATTGGACACCTTCGCCAGCCAGATTCTGCTCGGCTACCGGGCGGGTGCCATCGGCCGAATGGCGATTATGGATGTTCGCGACGGATTTTCTACCTTTGAGGAAGTCACCTTCGACGAGGAACTCTTTAGTGCCGGTCCGTCCACGAACATGGATTGGGATGCGCGTTCGCTGCGGATGAGTGTGGAAACCTTCACCAAGCCCCACAAACTGTTCCTGCTCGACCTTGACACTGGTGAACGCACCATCATCAAGGAGCAGGAAGTCCTCGGCGGCTACAACCCTGACGACTACAAGGCAACCCGCCTGTGGGCGAAAGCTGAAGATGGTGCCCGCATTCCGATCTCGCTGATTCATCGCGCTGATCTGGACATGAACACCCCACATCCGCTGCTGCTTGTCGGCTATGGCTCCTATGAGGTGACACTCGATCCAGGATTCTCTGCGTTTCGCCTGTCCAAGCTGGATCGCGGCATGATTGTGGCGATTGCGCATATTCGCGGCGGCGGGGAGATGGGTCGTCTGTGGTATGACAACGGCAAAATGCTCACCAAACGCAACACATTCACCGACTTTATTGCGGCTGCTGACCATCTGATTCACCGCGGGGTCACCACCCCGGAGATGCTGGTGGCCTCTGGCGGCAGCGCCGGTGGGCTGCTGATGGGTGCGGTTGCCAACATGGCCCCGGAGAAGTTCACCGCTATTGAAGCGGATGTGCCGTTCGTCGATCCGCTCACCTCGATGCTCATGCCTGAACTGCCGTTGACTGTCACCGAATGGGAAGAATGGGGTGATCCTCTGCACGATCCACAGGTCTATGAGTACATGGCCTCCTATGCGCCCTATGACAATGTGTCTGCGCAGCGCTATCCCAACATTTTGGCGACGACCTCCCTCAACGACACCCGGGTGCTCTACGTTGAGCCTGCGAAATGGGTTGCAAAACTGCGGGATCTTGCCACCGGTGGTGAATTCCTGCTGAAAACAGAGATGGCCGCCGGCCACGGCGGGGTGTCTGGCCGTTACGAGTCGTGGCGGCAAACTGCATTTAGCGACGCGTGGATTATCAATCAGGCAACCGGTTTGCTCGAGTAACCGTTCCCCCACAGTTACACCCGCTCTATGCAGGGTATATGACAAAACGGCCGCAGCGCTCTAAGGTTTTTCTGGCAAGGAAGTATGGCAGAGCGGCCGAATGCACTGGTCTTGAAAACCAGCGATGGGAAACCATCCGGGGGTTCAAATCCCCCTGCTTCCGCCAAACACACCACCCCTGTTCATCATTGAACAGGGGTGGTGTTGTGTTGATGCTGGTGAAACCCAAGTTATGCAATGAGCGGGTGCAGACCCTAGGGAAGAGAAAAAACCCTTCGCTACGGCATGGTTATGGCATGCAGGTGCCGGGTTTTCAGCCGTGGCATTGCTCGTGAATAGTCCTGCCCCGCTGCCAGCAACCGTCACCATCGCTGCGCTTCGCATGGTGAAGCTGTCTCCGCTTTCCACATTGGAGCTAAGCGTGGCGGAACGCAATCATGGTGCTGCGGCGGGAAACCGTGGCGGGACACTGCGGAAAGCTACGCTTACTGCTGTAACGCCCCCGTGTCCTCTATGACGGCTTGGAGAGCCTGCAATGCGACATCCATCTCCCGCTCATCAGTGACGGTGATGCGAATACCTTCCGGGAAGGCTCGCACTAGCACCCCTCGTGCGGCGAGGTGAGCTGCAATGTCTACAGCGTCGGGGGTAGGAATCCACACAAAATTCGCCTGTGAGGGCACAGCCCCGACTGCTGTTTGGAAGGTGTCTCGTACCCGCACCGTCACATCAGTGCGGGCAAGCAGCTCGTGTTGTGCCGCAAGAGAAGCCAGCGCTCCTGCTTGTGCCACCCCGGAAACACCAAATGGCAGTGCACATCGTTCGACAGCAGCAATGATTTCTGCGTGGCCGAAGGCGTAGCCAACCCGCACACCGGCGAGACCGTAGGCTTTCGAAAACGTCCGCAAACCCACCAGGTTGGGATATACAGCCAAAAGTTCCGCAGCATTGGGGGTGTCATCGTCGCGAACATATTCGAAATATGCCTCGTCAAGCGCCACAACAATATTGGAGCCGACTGCCGCCATAAACTCGGCAAAAGCCTGTTTCGTGACTGTTGTGCCGGTGGGATTGTTTGGATTGCAGACAAAAATTAGCCGTGTCTGGTCGGTGATCGCCTGCGCCATTGCCACGAGATCGACGTGGTGGCTGTCGGTGAGTGGAACAGGCACCGGGGTGGCACCGGTGACCATTGCGAAAATCGGATAGGCCTCGAATGAACGCCACGGAAATATGACTTCCTCACCGGGGCGACAGGTGGCTTGCACGAGTTGTTGACACAGTGCCGATGATCCGCAGCCACAGGTCACCTGTGCTGCGTCAATGTGAAGATGGTTGGCGAGCTCATGTTTTAGTTCATGCACCGACATGTCGGGATAGCGGTTGGCGGTCGCGGCCGCGTCGGCCATTGCTGCTACTGCGGCTGGCAGTGGCGGCAACTGCACCTCATTCGACGATAACTTCACCGCTTCCGGTGCCCGTTTACCGGGAACATAGGGAGGAATTTGGCCAAGATCATCGCGCAGGGTGAACGTCATGGTAGAAGAGCCTACCAATGGCGGTGTGGGCAGTAATAAATGCAGCATGCTGCCCATCCGGTCGTCCTGCGAGATCCCGCATTGGCCTGCAATGTTGCGTAAGCGTGTAGAGGCACGGTAGTATCTCCCATCGTCGGATCTTCACCATACTTGGTGAAGTTCACCGGCTGGAGGCGTGCCAGAGCGGCCGATTGGGACTCACTGCTAATGAGTTGTCTGCCTAACAGCGGACCGGAGGTTCAAATCCTCTCGCCTCCGCGCAACACTGTTGGAGTATTCCAACGTTGTGTTGATAAATGAATATGCGCCCGTAGCTCAACGGATAGAGCATCTGACTACGGATCAGAAGGTTGGGGGTTCGAATCCCTCCGGGCGCACATGATGGAAACCTCCAAGAACCTTGCGTTCTTGGAGGTTTTCGCGTTGGGGAACCTGTAGCCTTGCCGCAGATTGGGTGAAGGGGCAAACATAAGCCACGCAAGTCATGACACCTGACAGCTCAAGGGGCAACATGTGTATCTGGTGGGTTGGGGAATAGTACAGGGGAGTGTGGCCGTTATAGCCCAAGACAGAGACCACACTGCGGGTTTGTCGATATCGACGTCGGTAGCCGACTCCACCTTCAACAAAGACGAGTAATTCTATGATCACTATTGATATTTTTTCCGATATTGTGTGCCCCTTCTGCTATCTCGGGAAGCAGCGTCTGCAGCACGTTATTGACCAGCTTGATCTTGCCGATGAAGTGCAGATCACCATGCGTTCTTTCGAACTGGATCAGCAGGCGCACGACTATGACGGCACCCCGATTGAGGCGCTGCTGGCGAAGAAATATTCCATTCCTCTCGAGCAGGCACGCAGCATCAACCGCTCTATTGCCGACCAGGGTGCACAGCTTGGTTTGCACTATGACTTTGCGGCGATGAAACACACCAACACACTGCGGGCACATCAGCTTGCGCACTATGCTGCGGAACACGGTTTGGGAAACGCCCTGATGGAGGCCTTATTTCAGGCCTATTTTTCGGAGGGGTTACTCATTAGTGATCCGGCGGTGCTGGTTGATGTGGCGGTGAAGGTTGGTCTGGATCGTGCCGGTGCACAGGCGGCGATTGCCGACGATGCACCGTATGTGGCGGCGGTTCGCCAGGATGAGGCGGTGGCTGCTCAGCTTGGGATCACTAGTGTGCCAACGTTTATTTTCAACAATCGGTTTGCGGTATCCGGTGCACAACCTGAGGAAGTGTTTTACGCAGCATTTGCCCAACTGCGCGGCGAAAACTCCGAGGTGGCTGCGGGTTCATCGAGTCAGTCGCCGTCTTCGCAGGATGACAGTGCAGGGGGCGATGTCGCTGCGGATGCAGAGGGCGATTTCACTGATGGATGCTGCGCTGCGGATGGTTGCTGTCGGCAATAGCTGTCCTTACCTCCGCTGTGAGGAGACCCGCCGGGGAGATCGGTGCCGGGGGATGGGGTTGCCGGGGTGAGTTTCGGTGATTTGTAGCTTTCCCCCGGCCGGTGTAACATCGTTCTTCGTTGCCTAGCGCAGCATGCGCCCGTAGCTCAACGGATAGAGCATCTGACTACGGATCAGAAGGTTGGGGGTTCGAATCCCTCCGGGCGCACCACTTACACCCCAGTTTTTGCTTTTACAGCAGGAACTGGGGTGTTTTCGTTTTGTCCTGCCCTTAAGTGGTGTGGGACTGCTATCGGCCAATTGATGCTCAGCGCACACAATTGATGTCTAGCGCACAGTGTGTCGTTGCACAGGTGGGGCAAGTGCTATGACCCAGCATGGAAGCCAAATATTTCCGCAGGTGCGACTAGGGTGAGTCGCCTTTGCGGAAGGACGGTGGGCTTGTGCAAGGGTGTGCTGTGGGCACATGACAGTGGTGGCCGTGTGATGAAACCGGGTAAGCGGGTAGCCCGCCCTTCGGCGGGAAACGGTTTACCGCAGGGTATCTGGCTGCTCGTTAGGGTGTGTTCCTGAGTTTTCGGGACGCGGGGCGAAGATGTCAATGACTGCACCTGTATGTTCGGCGTGCATGAGCTGGTGAATCCAATCATCCGCCCCCGGCTGCAGACGAATCACCGGACGAGTTTTTCCATCCGCTAAGCTGCGCGCAGCAAACCGGGTGCGGGCTCGATATCCGGCCTCCGCGAGGATCTCCACACTGGGCGGCTGTGCCGCCAAGGTGTGCCTGGCCTCGGAAAGCAACGTGATTGTTTCATCAAGCGCATCCAATAGTGCAGCATGATTGGTTTCGCACATTGCCCGTACTAACGCTGGTTGGGTTCCAGCGACCCGGGTTCCATCCCGATAGGATCCGGCGGCCAGCGACAAACTTAACGCACCACCTTGATCACCCACCACACTTAACGCTTCGGCAAGCACATGCGGTAGATGAGAGATCCGTGCCACAGCCGCATCGTGACGGGCTGCGGTTGCTGGAATAACGCGGGCGCCAACTGTGTGGGCAAGGGCGACCACATCGACGAAGGTGGTAATCCACTGTGGTGGAACAGGCTCGTTGGAAGCGAAGGCGGCTGCTGCAGCGTCAAATCCGATCACCCAGGCGGCGTCGTGAAACAGGCCTTCCTGGGCGGCTTCCCAGCCGGAGTGGGCAGTTCCCGCCATTGGATGGCTTCCCACATAGCGATCCTGCAGGCCACGCTCAACCACCAGGTCACAGACTGCTTGTTGCACACTGACCACATCAGTAAACGAACAGGTGGGCGCATAGGTGGCGATCGCATCTAGCATCGCGGCGACTGCAGGCATGGGGGTGGCAATCACAATGAGTGCATCCCGTTTCGCGGCAGCAGTGAGGACCGCTGCTAAATCGGTGTCTGCGGCATAGCCTTCACTGGTGGCGGCCGTAACGGCGGCAGCGGAACGATTGTAGCCGAATACGGAATGGCCACTAGCCTGCAGATCTTTCAGCAGACTTCCCCCAATAAGGCCGAGCCCTAAGATACAGACGTCACGATTCAGCGAAGACACAGTCACGCCCCAAGTATGGCTGACAAGTGGAGAATTTGCGACTATTTTTGATTTCCATGGACGCACAAGGTCACGGCTCAACTTTCCCTTCCCATACTGGCGCCACCACTGCCGGCAAAACCCGCCATGTGACAGGCGCACATAGCGGTCGTGACCAGGGCTCACCGATGCATGGTGCGGCAGCCCATGACGGTTTCGCGCAGGCGTCGACTGCTTCGCCTGTGCATAATCCGCGTCCGGTAGAGATGACGGAACCGAAAGCCCAGTTTTCTGCCGCTGGACAGCAGGCCGAATATCCCACCCATCATCGGGTAGCTGCTGTCGACGAGTCGGCTACTGACGACGACTACGACACCGACGATTTTGGTGACGATGACGATGATGACTTTGCCGACGATGATGATTTCGTAGACGGCGAAGACGACGACTTCGCTGATGACGACGACGATGATGACGATGGCGATGACGATGATTTCGTAGACGGCGAAGACGACGACTTCGCTGATGACGACGACGATGATGACGATGGCGATGACGATGATGATGACGATTTCGATCCGCAGTCGTTTATCGGCATTGTTACCACCCGGGACAATCAGTGGATCGTCACCGAGATGGTGGATATTCCAGATTCGCTTGACCGGGTTGTTGCCAAAGTGCGGAAACAACGCTCTGAAGGGCCGGCGTTTGCACTGCTGTGCCTAGACGATGATTTCTTTATCATTGTTCGCCCCACACCTGATGGGGTGAAGGTGCTGCTGTCGGATGCGACCCGTGCATTAGTTGATGATTTGGCTGCCGATGCGCTCAGCGAGATCGGTGCTGAACTGCCAGATATTGACGATGATGATCTTGACGAGTTGGAGCCGTGGGCGGAAGGCGATTTTGAGATCCTCGCCGATCTGGGGGTTTCCGCACAGGTGATGGATGTTATCTGTGCCGATTCGCAACTGTGGGCAACCGATCAGCTGTTGCGCATTGCCGACGAGGTTGGTTTTGCTGACCTGCTTGCGGAAACATTCGACCTTGGTGAACTGTAGTCGCCGCACCCAGTCTGACCGGGTGACCGAATCGGTGATCGGCGGGTTTCTTCCGCAGCCGGTGTGGTTGCATGAGGCTGAGGCGTTGATGCAGCAGGCGGTGGAGGTGGCTCACCAGACACCGGCGGGGGATATTCCAGTCGGTTGTATCATTGTTGACCCCTCCGGCAATCTGGTGGCTTGCGGCACGAATCAGCGGGAAGCAACTGGTGATCCCACCGCCCACGCCGAGATTGTGGCGATCCGGCAGGCAGTACAGCACCTGCAGGATTCGTGGCGGTTAGCGGATTGCACTCTGGTGGTGACGTTAGAGCCTTGTGCAATGTGTGCCGGTGCTATTCAAGCCTCCCGGATTGGAACTGTGTATTTCGGCGCATATGAGCCGAAAACTGGTGCGTGTGGTTCGGTGGTGGATTTGCTGCGGGGGCGGGGACGGATCACTGATGTGGCAGTGCGGGGTGGGATTGCCGAAGCTGCCTGCGCGGAGCTGCTGTTAGCATTCTTTCGTGCTTTACGCGACCAGGAAGCTGGCGGGGAATAACCCACCTGTACCGCGGGGAGAATCCGACTGCACTTCGCAGCAATACCACACCCGCATGGCGAGAAGAATTTGCCTGCGGTGGGGGTGTCAGGGGTGTGTGGTGTTGCAGGGAATGATTCGGCAGGGTTACAGCAGTGTGCGGCGACGATGAAACTGCTGGTGGGCGCTATGTCGTTGCTACGGTGCACGTCGTCCACGCGTCGATGCAGCTACAGTGGAGTCACCGGGTGCGGGCACTGCTGCACATCGGAGTGCTGCACACCGCACCGGGTGTCATGAATAACAATGAAGGAGCCTGACATGGGTGATATTGAAAACAAGTTTGACGAAGTTGGCGGCAAGGTGAAAGAAGGCCTTGGCAAAGCAACCGATAACAACCAGCTGGAAGCAGAAGGCAAAGCCGATCAGGTGAAAGCTGAAGTGAAGAAGGTGGTCGACAAGGCTGAAGATGTCGCCAAAGATGCCATCGACAAAGCTGAGGAAGTAGCCAAGGATGTGGTTGGCAAGGTGCAGGAAGTCCTGCACAAAGACCATCACACCAAGTAGTAGCCGCACATCGCACAGAGTGCCGGTAGCTGCCCCTGGTGATACTCCCGTGGACTGTTGCATCACCGGGACATGGGAAGGATTTGGAACTTGGGGCGGTTTCTTTTAAGCTACTTCGCGGTGGCGTGTCCGAGCGGCCGAAGGTGCTCGCCTCGAAAGCGAGTGTTGGGTAATCCCCAACCGGGGGTTCAAATCCCCCCGCCACCGCCACAGTAGAAGCCCCCAGGATCGATAGTCCGATTCTGGGGGCTTCTTCGCATGATATGTGCGATTACAACCTGTGTGAGGCAAAGCCTGGTTTGCTGAAGAGTGCCGGCTGGTAGGGAAACGGTGTTGCAGCCAACAGTGGCACCGGGTTTTCGATTCGGTGCGCAGGCAGCCGGCACGACTCACTGTGGTTCTGTGGACAATGAGCGCGGAGTTGCGGGCAGCTAATGCGAGGGTGTGGGCAGCTGGTGCGGGGATGTGGGCAGGCCACTATGTAACTTCCGGTCACCGGTGGTGCGATAGATACCGTAGGGCTTCCTGCCCGGTGGCTATTGCAGGGGATTTCACCTGCGGCGTTGCCGCGCTTACCCCCACAAGGATTGTGACCACTAGACTTTGAGCAACACTATTGCCGGCAGCTATTGCTTGAGCAAGGGCTGGTAGTTGTTGGTTCGGGCACCGATGATCCAGGAGAAGAGGAAGTATGGCGCACTGGTTATATCAGTTGGGCCGGTTTTCGTACCGCCGCAAATGGACGGTGATCGTCGCCTGGGTGCTGCTGCTGGCTGGGGTTGGCGGCGCATCGGCTGCGTTTGAAAAAGGGTTCAATGATGTGTTCTCTATTCCGGGAACACCATCGGAGGACGCCTCCTATCTGGTGGAGAAAAATTTCCCCGAACAGAAAAATCCGCTGCTGGTTGCCGGGGTGACTGTAGTATTTGCAGCCCCTGATGGGCATCGGCTGGATGAGCCCACCTATTTTGAGGCGGTCGACGCTGTTGTGCACCGTCTCGAGCAGGTGCCCGGATTTGTTCCTGATCAGCGTTTCGGCAATCCGGTGCTGGTTAATCCCGCATTGCGGAAAACCATCATTGAGCAGGAAACATCGATGGGACTGCCGCGGGAAACCGCGGAAGCCGATGCGGCGAATATTGCGGTGTTAAGCCCGGATGGGCGTATCGGGTTCACCAGTTTCGAGCTGGATGCGCCGAATTCTATGGCGGTGACCGACGAGCAGCGGGCAGCGATTCGTGACGCGATGAATTATGGCCGGGATGCTGGTCTTATCGTGGAAACCGGCGGCTCCGGGTTTGGTGATCCGATCGAGATTCGTTCCACCTCTGAAGCGATCGGTTTGGCGGTTGCGTTTATTGTGTTGATCTTCACCTTCGGTTCGGTGGTGGCGGCAGGGTTGCCGCTGGTGACTGCGGTGGTCGGCATCGGCTTGGGTTCGCTGTCGATTGTGTTGGCGACAGCGGTGGTGGATTTAAACAATGTCACCCCGGTGTTGGCGGTCATGCTAGGGCTAGCTGTCGGTATTGACTATGCGCTGTTTATTGTGTCTCGTTTCCGCACGGAATATCGGAAATATCCGCGTGATGTGGCTGTGGGTATTGCCTGCGGCACCGCTGGTTCAGCGGTGGTGTTTGCCGGATTGACGGTGATCATTGCGCTGGCAGCACTGGCGCTGGTACGGATCCCGTTTTTGACCTATATGGGGTTGGCGGCAGCATTTACGGTGGCGATTGCGGTCGCGGTGGCGTTGACGCTGCTGCCGGCGCTGATCGGGCTGTGCGGCAAGTTTGTGTTCGGGGTGAAAATCCCTGGTATTGCCGGTAATCCGCGGCCGCGGGATTTGGACGGTGATGAAACCGATGAGCAGGCGCAGGCGCGGGAAGATGCCCGGGTGAAAAAGGGGCAGCGCTGGGCACGGTTTGTGCACCGCTATCCGGCACTGGTGATGGCATTTGTTGTTTTAGGATTAGGCGCATTATCGCTGCCAGCCCTCGATCTGGAGATGGCTTTGCCGTCGGATTCCACCCAGGAAACCACCACCACTCAGCGGCGCAGCGCCGACTTGTTGGCGGAAGGGTTCGGACCTGGGGTCAACGCCCCCTTCCTAGTGGTGGTTGATGCCCACGGGGTGGATACACAGGCACCAGCTATTGCCCCACTGGTGGATGGGGCGATCGAGGCCGGGATCGCGGCGAATGCGCCGCTGAGCTCTACACAGGTAACCCAGGCTGCTGCCGGGTTTGCGTTTGCCCGTGTGCTGCAACTTTTTGGCACTAATCCGGATGTGCAACATATCCAAATTATTGGGATATCTACCGATGGGATGGCGGCACAGATGCTGCTGACGCCACGGACTGGTCCTGCCGACCCGGAGACCACCACAGTGTTGGGGTCGTTGCGCTATGCGCAAGAAGAGCTGGTGAAAACCACCGGTGTCCGCATGGGTATTACTGGCCTCACCCCTATTCAGGCCGATATCACCGAAACCCTCGCGAATGCGATGCCAGCCTATTTAGGGGTTGTTGTGGGGTTGGCGATTTTGCTGCTGCTCATTGTGTTCCGGTCGGTGATGGTGCCGCTGATTGCAGGCCTTGGATTTTTGCTCAGCGTCGGTGCCGCTTTTGGGCTCACAGTGCTGTTTTGGCAGGAAGGCCTGTGGGGTGTGGTGAACACTCCTGCCCCAATTATTTCCTTCATGCCGATTTTCCTCATCGGGGTGACGTTCGGCTTGGCGATGGACTATCAGGTGTTCCTGGTATCCCGGATGCGGGAGCATTATGCGGCAACGAAAGATCGGCCGCGCAGCAATCCGGCCTACAATGCGGTCGAAGAGTCCGTGATCGAAGGGTTCTCCATGGGGTCGCGGGTGGTGACCGCTGCCGCGTTGATTATGATCAGCGTGTTCGTGGCGTTTATCTCCCAGCCGCTGCCGTTTATCAAAATTTTCGGTTTCGCCCTGGCTGTGGGCGTGTTTTGTGACGCGTTCCTGGTGCGCATGGGGTTGGTGCCGGCAACAATGTTTTTGCTGGGCCGGGCAACGTGGTGGATTCCAAAATGGTTGGATCGTCTTCTGCCGCGGATCGATATTGAAGGTGAGGCGCTGGCGCACACCTTTGAGACGCTGCGCAAAGCACAGGATTCCACGGCCGACCGGGAGTTGAAAGAGTCACAGGCTCGTGGCCGTCGCAAGTGGGCGCGGCGCAACGCATCGTCGGCGGCAGACACCCTCTAGTCCGCGGCGGCTGTCCCCGTCGCGAAGGACAATATCGTGTGTGCCGCCGTAAGCTAGTGGCCGGCTTATGGTTTCACCGATGATTGGCTGGTCGTTTCACCGATGAGTGGCTGGCTTATAGTTGGGCGATCTAGCGGGTTGCCGGCTTATGGTTGGGTGATCCGGCGGGCGGCTAGCGTCCCAGTGTTGCTGATGATTACACTCGATCGAATGGAGCAGCCGCAACGTACACCTGACCATCAGTCATCTTCCGCCGCACCTGCGAGTGCCGAAGCTTCTGGCATTCCTGCCGCCGGCGACGGGCACACCGAGGTGGGTGGTAACGCTGCTGCTGCCGCGCAGCCCGCATCAGCGGCCGGGTTCCGGGAAGGATTCACCCTTGGCACCGCATTGGCCGGTTCCGCCCATGGCCGCACCGGGATTATTCACACCCCTCACGGCGATATTCACACCCCGGCGTTTATTCCGGTGGGGACGAAAGCAACCGTGAAAACCTTAACCCCTGACCAGATCAAACTCACCGGTGCGCAGGCGATTCTCGGCAACGCCTACCATCTGTATTTACAGCCCGGTGCCGATTTGGTGGATGAGGCAGGCGGGTTGGCGAAGTTCGCCCGCTGGGATGGGCCAACCTACACCGACTCCGGTGGATTCCAGGTGATGAGTTTGGGGGCTGGCTACAAGAAAGTGATTTCGATGACTGCCGGGGAAGTGTCCGCTGATGAGGTGCGACAGAAAAAAGACCGGCTGGCGCATGTGGATGAAGAAGGCGTGAACTTTCGCAGTGTCATCGACGGCTCAAAGCATCGTTTCACCCCAGAGGTGTCGATGGCGATCCAGCACCAATTGGGTGCCGACATCATGTTTGCTTTCGATGAGCTGACGACATTGGTGGATTCCCGCCGCTATCAGGAACAGTCTGTTGAACGCACCCACCGATGGGCGAAGCGCTGTTTAACTGCCCATAATGAGCTCACCGAGTCACGTCACGGCAAACCACCCCAGTCGCTGTGGGGGGTAGTGCAGGGTGCCCACTATGAGGATCTGCGGCGTATCGCCACCCGGGGACTGGTCGGTTTAAGTCAAGAATTCGAGGCGGAAGGCCGCCGCGGGTTTGGTGGCTATGGCATCGGTGGCGCCCTGGAGAAAGAAAACCTGGGCACCATTGTCGGCTGGGTGTGTGATGAGCTCCCGGCTGACCGGCCACGGCACCTGCTTGGCATTAGCGAACCAGATGATGTGTTTGTGGCCGTCGAAAACGGTGCGGACACCTTTGACTGTGTCGCACCAACCCGGCTGGGTCGCCGCGGCGGCGTGTACACCCTTGATGGTCGCACAAATCTGAAGAAAGCCTGCTACACGCGGGATTTCCGCCCTGTTGATGCGGAACTTGGCGGCTATGTCAGCGAAAACTTTGACCGCGCCTATATTCACCATCTTATTAAGGCGAAAGAATTTTTAGCCGGCACCTTGTGCACCATTCATAACCTGTTTTTCATGGTGACCTTGGTGGATAATATTCGCGCATCGATTGATGGCGGCTATTTCGCCGAGTACAAGCAAGAGTTTTTAGGCCGCTACTATGCCGGGCAGCAGCGGCAATAATCCGGTCGTTGCCGGCGGCTTCGGAGCATGCTGAGAAGTTTGGGTCGGGGCGGCTGTGGTTAAGCGCAGATCGCGGAACGGGGTGGCGGGGGTCGCTACCCCCATCCGGTGGGAAGGTGATACTGCTTACCATCAGTCCGGGTTGTCACCGGGCAAGGATCGACCCCTGTCAGGCTTATCGTGCCGCTGGTAATCCCTGGTAGGGCGCCGGCGCGGGGCACTGAGTACCACGGCTGTCTGCTGCTTTCCCTGGTGGATATAGCAGCTATGCAGCATTTTTTCAGTCACCGGTAGCTTGAATTTGGTGATATTTTTGAGGGTGAAACTTCTCTGTCGTTTTCACACTCAGCTGCACAGCTATGGCACGTGGCGGCAGCACGATCGATGGGGAAGCGAAACACTGTTCCCCAAAAGAAAAGGCACCCGTTATGCGGCACCTTAAAGGATCGTCTGATCGGCACTGGCTAGGATCACACGCTGTGGCTGTGTTGTTGGCACAGCTTTGCGCCATCATGCTGGTTACCGTTGGATTACAGGTTACTGTTGCCCCAGCCCGGGCCGCGGAGCCTGCCGCGACCCCTATTGGGACGATTAGTGGGGTGACGGTCACCCCGCCGGTGGAAACCACTGCCGCAGTCGGCACGAGTATCAGCTACACGTTCAATCTGAACTGTCAGCAAAGCTGTAACGGGATCAGCATTACCATGCCCCGCCCGGCGGCGGCCTGGCCGAAAGGCGCAGTGACCGCCGCCCCGCCCGGGGCGTCCATCACCACCCCCACCGGGGAGCAGTCGACGATCACCTTCCCGAAGCTCGGGGAGACCGGCAACGGTGTGTACAGTGTCACCGTTTCCTGGCCGACGAAAGACCCCTTTAGCTATCCCAGCAAACAAGACGTGCCATTTACCGTTGCGCTCAACGGGCAGACTGCCACAGGTACTGTGCCGACCACGATCACCGGTAGCCCGAGCTACACCTTCAGAAAATCTGCATCCGTCAACCAGGCAGTACACGGCCAATACATCACCTATGTCGCCGAGTATTTCCGCTACAGCGGCGAAGGGGTGACCGGCAGTCTTGGGGTGATCAAAGACCAGCTGCCGGCGGGTCTGGAATTTGTGAAATTTTTAAACACCGACCCCACCCCAGGTGGGCAGGCAACGTTCAACGACATTGTCGACGACTATGCCAACGGGTTTTTAAAAGCAGTGAACAACCGTGACGAACGGCTGATCAGCCGCGACTATCTGCGCTACGACGCGGAAACACGAACAATCCAGCTCACCGTGGATAAAACCGTGGATGCGGCCGCGCAACGTGTGCAGGTGCTGCGCATAAAATATGTCGCCCGAGTCACCGAAGAAGCGGTAGTAAACCAAAACTTGGACAACAGTTTCGGTTGGCGAAACGAAGGCCTCACCGATCTGGGCGGCAACCCGGTTACCAACACTGTCAAAGATGCGGTGAAATCTATTCGCGTTATTGAAGCTGGTGCCGGTTCGGTTGGGAAAAGCCCGGTGGGCACCCAGCTCAATCATCGCGATAAACAAACCTTCAACTTTTCCGTGCTGCGCTACGGCAACGGGCCGATCACGATCAGCGACCGGCTGCGGCCACAAGGATGTTTGCAGTATCCCAACGCTGTCTATCAAGAGCCAGGCAAGGAACAACCCTGTAGCGTGGCCGGCGGCGATGGGAAGGTGCACTATGTGCCGCAAGAGTTCCTTCTTGAGCCGGTGACGATCTATCAAGGCAGCGGCGACGATTTCCAAGTTGTGCAAGGCCACCCGGCCGCAAAAATCACCCTCGTCAACGCCGCTGGGCAAACACATGAACTGCCCGAAGTGCCGGCAGACACCGACACGGACCGCAAACGCATCGCGCTTACTGCCCCAGCCGGGTTTATCCCTGTTGGGTTTACCGCGGTGCTCACCGGGGTGCCTTCCGGGGAGCGGCAAGTAGGGTATATCACCGGCCGGATCGATATTCCCGACCGGCTCTTCGAAAAACCAGATGGCAGCCGCCTGGAGAATATCAATCTCATCAACGATATTCGTTTTGACTATGCAGACCTTGGAAACAAACCGATTGTGCGCACCGCCGCGGCACGCATGACGGTTTATGAAAACTTCGCCAATCCGGGCATCACCTTGGAAACTAAGGTGGAGAAATACATTTCCGATGAGCAACCTGCCAAGGTGCGGTTTACCCTCAAAAACGATTCGGATGAGCCGTATCAGCCCACCGGCTATATTGTCATGCCCAACGGCTGGGAGATCCATCCTGACAAAGTGTTTGCCGCCTACAACAATCCGGTGTGTAACCGGGGGGTGACCGTTGGCGAAGGACAAACCGTCTACCAGCCAAATATGCTCCGCTGGGAGCGGCTTGCGCAGCGTTCCCCGTCCGGTGGTGAAATCTGGAAATATAGCGCCCCCGAAGGGGTGGTTGTGCCAGGGAAAGCATCCGTCAACGGCTGCCAAGTCGATCTTGATGTGTTCGCTGCGGGTGCCCCGGCCGGGAAATACACCGATCCGGTGTTGGACAACGAATTTCCTGCCATAGAAGCAATGGTGACTGCCGCCGACCCGGAGCAGCCACTTGCCGCCACACCGGCATTTGCCACCAACCCTTACGGCATTGGTTGCCGCCCCGACGAGCAAAGCTGCCGGGATATGAAACGGTGGCGAACCTCCACCGCCACGGTCAGTGTGGATCCTTTTGTGGCCGCAGAAATCAACAAATATGCCTGGGGTGACAAGGATCCCAGCCTGGACACCCGCACCACCGCCTTGCCAGCCGATGACCAGTTGGCCACCACCTCGTGGGCGACGAAAGACGTCACCTTCTTCCTGCGGGTAGGTACCTCCGGGTCGGTGCCGCTGAAAGACTATGTGCTCTACGACGCGCTGCCGGCGGCAGGGCCGTGGACAGCAATGAACTCGCTGCAACTGTCCCAAGAAACCACTGCTGGCACCCACACCACCTATGATCCAGCCACTGGGGAAGTCACCGGCAGTGAAGTGAACAACAACACGCTCGTGCCTACCCTCACCGGACCGATCGTGCTGCCCGACGTCTCCTACTACGACAAAACCCTCCGCCGGTGGAAAATCGGTCCAGTCCCGGCAAAAATCTACTATTCGGCGGCAACCGACCCCTGCCGCCCCGAAATGGGTGCGACCCGCGCCGGGGCATATCCCACCGACCGGCCAGCCTGTGCCACCTTCAACGGGGAAAACGAATGGAAAACCGCCGACCAGGTGAGTGACTGGGCAAGCATCCGCTATCTGCGGATCGAATTCTTAACCCAGCTCACCGGCCAATTCGACATTCCTGTGCCGATGAAAATGCCCGAAAATGACACCACCGGCACTGGTATCGGCGACAGCGATATTGCTATCAACCGGGTGGCGTTCCGTGCCGCCAACCCGAATGGCGACGTCGACCTTGGCACACTGCCCCCGGCTGTGGCACGGGTGAAATATGTACCCGAATTAGAAGTGAACAAGTCCCTCATCCTGCCCGACACCGGCGGCAGCTTCGGCGATGCGCGCCGCGAACTCGACGGCACCGACCCTGGTGACTATCTCATTGGGGTGGGCGATTATGTGCTCTTCCAAATCAGCGTCACCGGCAAAAATGACGGGGTGGTGTTGGAATCACCGATGATTCGCGACTTTATCCCCGCCGGTTTGAAATTTGTCGACGTCCTGGAGAATGAAACCACCGGCCACGTCTACACCAGCTATGCTGACCCGGTTGCCGACGAGGCGGCTGCAGCCGTCGAAAACCCGGTGCTGCCAACCAACCCCACCAGTAAAGTGGTGTGGTTTCCTGGTCTGCTCACCGACGACGGGGTGATCGACCCGAATAATCCAAACGCACCCCATAAACCTGCGAAAGTCACCATGCGGCTGCAAGTCACCGGTGACAACATTGGGGTGATCCAAAACTTTGCCTTCGGCACCACCCGGGAACAGGTCAATATTCCCACGCAAGACAGCTGTAACCAGCAAAATGCTCAAGCGATCGCCGACGGCGCCACCCAAAACAACTGCGATTCGCAGACCATCACCATCGCCCCGTCGATTCGCGGATCACTGTTTGATCTTGGTACGACGCCAGGCGATGGACTCACCGAAACCACCCCCCGAGTCACCAAGCTGCCCGCTGGGGCAGTCGTCGCCCAGCTCCTCGACGAAACCGGGCAACCGGTACTCATCGACGGTAAACCGGTGACTGTTGATGTTGACGAGGAAGGCAACTATGTCTTCCCCAAGGTGTATCCCGGCCGCGAATATCAGGTTGCGCTCACTGTCAGTGACACATATCAGGAAACCTTTGCGCAGCGTTTCCAATTCATGCCTGCCGAGAGCAGCAGCGATGATAGCGACATCAGCGAACCGCACCATATCGATGGCGGTATCGATACGACAAGCAGCACACCGCGGGCAGTCACCGGTGTCTTTACCGTGCCCGGTACGGCAGGTGTCGGCAGCGCCAATGTGGTCAATGTTGACTTTGCGGTCAAAGCCAACATTGTTGACCTGACACTGGTGAAATCGGCGAATGAAACCGAACCCCGCAATGTTGGCGATACGGCATCGTTTACGATCAGCGGTGCCAACACTGGCAATGTGCCACTGAGCAACGTCCACCTGACCGATGAGTGGGCAACCAGCCACCAGGTCACCCCACTGTGCACCATCACTAATCAGGCTGGGCAGACAGTTACCGACCAGCGTGGTGATCTGCTCAGCGACCCGGGTGCCATTCTGCAGCCGGGTGACAACTACGCGTGTGAAGTTCGATACCAGGTCACCCAAGCCGACCTAGATCAGCAGCTCCCGCTGCGCAACGAAGCAAAAATCACCGGCGAATATGCCGGGAAAACCGTGGAGAAAACCGACTCCGCGAGTATTGATGTGCATACTGCCGCACCGGCGTTTACCGTGACGAAAACCGTCGAACTTCCCGTCGAGAAAAGCGCCCAACTTCACGTTGGCGACGAAGTGTTGTTCGTGATCGAAGTAGCAAACACCGGCAATGTGACATTGACTAATGTTGCGGTCGCCGACCAGTTCTCCTACGAGTCACAGCCAACCAATCTTGTCTGCGGTCTTGATCGCAGCAAGCTCACCGTTGACGATGCAACGAAACAAGCTATTGTCATTCCGGCAATTCCGCCGCAGGTAACCTACACCTGTTTAGGGAAATTCGTCGCTGACCAGGAGTTCCTGGAAAACCAATCCCAGGAAGTGAACGTCGCTACAGTCATCCCGAACTATTCCACCCGCAACGAGGACAATGAGCTGGTGGAAGTGCCGATGGCACCCAAGTCAGACGAAGTGCGCCTGCAGCCAGTCGCCGCGAATCCTCAGCTGCAAGTCACCAAGGAAGTCCGCACCGATGATGGCAGCTATGCCAACACCCGGCAAGGAACCCTCGACAACGGCGGTCAGCTCACCTTCCGGTTGACTGTCCGCAACACCGGTGATGTGCAAGTCCAACGGATTACCCTCACCGACACGTTAACTGGCCGAGCACACAGCGAAAACCTCGAAGTAGGAATCTGTACCGATGAAAACAATCAGGTTGTTGCCGGTAACGGATCGATTGCGTTGCGCGCCGGGCAGGCGGTGACCTGTGAAGTCACCATGCACTACACCCAGCAGGATGTTGATCAGCAACAAACCTTAACCAACCAGGTGACGGTCACTGGTGTTGCGAAATCTATCGACGACAACGGTAAGCCGGTGCAAGTTGAGGTAACTGAAAGCGACGACCAGCTGGCCGACAACACGGTCACCATCACCCCACCGGCGGCAAGCCCTGCCCTGCAGCTGGATAAAACCAGCGACAAGCCAGCTGACACACTGCTGCTTGCCGGCGATGAGGTCACCTACACATTCCGGATTGAAAACACCGGAAATGTCACCATTAACGATGTTCGTTTGGAAGAAGATCTCGCGGGTGTGAAGCTGACCTGCCCGGATGATGTGAAAACACTCAGTCCTGGTGCGGTAGCCACCTGCAGCGGAACCTATACGGTCACCGCCGACGATGTTGCCCGCGACGATCAGTCCGCGAAACCATTAAGCAATACTGCCCGCGTGCACGGTCACGATCCGCAACACCAGCCGGTGGTGTCCAATGACAGCTCGACGAGTATTGAAACTGGTGCGCCACGGTTGGCAATTGTGAAAGAAGCCCGCGGCTATGACGGTGCCGATATTGACAATCTGCAAGCCGGGGACGCGGTGGTGTATCAGATTACGGTGACGAACAACGGCACCGCACCACTGTTTCATGTGCACGTCAATGATGACACCCTGCGCCTGTGGGGGGCGAAGAATCTGCCCTGCTATGTGGGCGACAATTTAGAGGATCAATTCGACGGCTTCTCTCCAGAAGGGATCCCTGCCCTCGGAGTTGGGGAATATGCCCGCTGTGTGGCGCTCGTCCAAATTCCGCAGGAAGATATCGACGAGTCGTTGCCGATTGTGAATACCGCCAGCGCCGAAGGGGAAGATGCGCGCGGTAACCGTTCTAATGTGCCGAGTTTCTCCGCGACTGTGGAAACCTCTGAGGCGGCCAGCATGACGCTGCAGAAAACCTCTGATGCGCCGGAATATATGGTTCAAGGGGACACGGTCGTCTACACCTTTGTGTTCACAAACACCGGGGATGTCACCTTAAAACAGGTGACGTTGCACGATGACATGCTCGCCCAGCGTGGTATCGATGTTGCATCGGCAACCGGTTTCTGTGCCCCATTCGATCTGCCACCGGGGCAGACACACACCTGCTATAGCCCGCCGGTGACTATTGACGCGCGCGATATTGCTGGCCGTGAGCTGCTCAACCAGGCCGCGTTTACCTCGTTGAAGCCGAGTGGAAACTTCACCAACACTGACCCGGTTACCGGCGAGTCCAATATTGTCGCCGACAAGCTTGTTGTGCCCCGTATCGAGTTGGTGAAAAGCATTGTGGATGAACCTGCCGACGGCTACGGGGTAGGGGATACGGTGACGTTCGCCATTGTGGCAACCAACGCCGGCCTTACCCCATTGACTGGGGTGAAGCTGCGGGATCCGGTAGCTGCCCAGCGCAGCGCCGCCGAAACGCCGTCGGCGAGCGCGATTGACTGTGGTGATCGGCCAGAGTTCGTTGGTGTCGACGGCGGCACGTTAGCGGTTGACGAGTCGGTGCGCTGTACGGTCACCATGCAGGTCACCCAGGCTGATGTGGATGACGGCAACGGACTGTTGAATAACGCGTATGCCACCGGTGATACCCGTCAGGCTAGTGCGCGGGCGGCGGCGGAAGTGACGGCACCGCTGAAACGTGAAACGTCGCTGCTGTTGGAGAAGTCGATCGACAATGAGCAGCCGATCTACCAGGCTGGCGATACGGTGAACTACCGGTTCGTGTTGACCAATACGGGCCAGTTGACGGTGCATGACATTACGATCAGTGACGACATGCTTGCCGATGCGGGCGTGGATATTGTGTGCCCGCAGCAGGTGACCAAACCGGGGTTGGGGGCAGGTGAGCATGCTGAATGTAGCGCCACCTATACGGTGACTGCAAAGGATGCTGCTACTGCTAGCACACCCAATACGATCCGCAATATTGCCAGTGCTGATGGTGTTGCCGCCGATGGTTTGCCAGTATCGGCGCCACAGGTCGCTGCCGATTTTGTCAGCGGCACCCCGAATCTTGTGGTGGCGAAAACTGCCAAGATTGTCAGCGGCGGCGTGACCGGGGACGACGAGCAAACCCGGGTGGTTGCCGGTTCCACAGTGGAGTGGACAGTAACCGTGACGAACACTGGTAATGCGCCAGCAGACAATGTCACGCTCAACGATGCGATGTTTGCCGCCCCGAACACGGTGGTGTGCACACCGGTCACCGCCACTGGTGCACCAGGTAATGCGGATACAACTGTGCAGACGCCTCCTGGTGAACCGGCAACGCTGGCACCTGACGCGCTCGGGTCCATGCCCGCCGGTTCTGCGGTGCAGTGTGTGGTGACTACCACCATCACTCAGGATGATGTTGATGCTGCCAATACCACGGTCAACACTGCGACGGCGTCGCGCAGTGTCGCTAATCCGGGTGCCGATGATGCGCCGACGGTGACCACCGGGGAAGTGACCGCGAAGGTGCCAAATGCGCTTGCGGCGGGTATTTCGCTGACCAAGGAAGTCACGGCGGCGACGAAGAAGGAACAGTATGTGGCCGGTGACCGCATTGTGTATAGCTTCACCGTCACCAACACTGGGCAGGTCACCCTGTCCGATATCAGCATTACTGATCCGCTGCTTGCCGGGTTGCAGATCACCTGCCCGGTGACCACCCTTGCCCCGGATGCGTCGACCACCTGTCTTGCTGAGCCGTACATTGTCACCGACAGTGATGCGACGCGGGATGCAGGACAGCTGCTCAACGAGGCAAGTGTTACTGGTGTGGCACCGGCTGGGCGGGATAATCTCAGCGGGGTTGATGACAACAACACCGTGACTGCCAATGATGAGGTGACGGTGACTGTTGGTGCGCCGAAGCTTGTGCTGAAGAAATTGGCACAACCGACTACTCAGCTTGCCGCCGACGCTGAGGTCACCTACACCTTGACGGCAACGAATGCTGGCAATACTCCCTTAGAGGAGGTCACCATCACCGATCCGTGGTTTGCGGCGGATCAGCTGTCCTGTACTGGTCCAAGTGGTGAGCCCATCAGTGATATTGCTGCGGGTGTGCAGCTGCCACAACCTGGTGACAGCATCACCTGTTACGCAACAAAAACCATCAGCCAGAAGGAAGTCGATGCTGGACTGCCGCTGACCAACACGGCCACAGCAACCGGCTACTCCAATGGGGTGCCAACCAGCACCACTGATCCGGATGATGCAAACGATCGCGTGCAGGTCACCGATACTGCGCAAGTAACCGTGTCGCCCACTACGGCGGCAGCGTTGACGCTGGAAAAGCAGGCTGCGCCGGAGGGTATTCTTACCACCGGTGACCAGGTGATGTACACCTTCACGGTGCGCAACACCGGCTCGGTGACGGTTCATGATGTGGCGATTGTTGACCAACAGTTGGATGGTATTGCTATCACCTGTGAGAAGGATGTGCTTGCCCCAGGTGAGTCAACTCCTTGTGCCGCTGCTGCACCCTATGTGATCACCTCCACTGATGCAGCGAACGGCAGTGTGGAGAATACGGCGACCGTGACCGGGCTGAAACCTGACCAGACGGCGGACACGCCACTTGCTGAGCGTCCATCCGCGAATGCCTCAGTGACGGTTGATACTGGTCTGCCGCGCCTGCAGGTGAAAAAAACTGCACTGGCCGAATCCGCTCAGGTTGGCGACAGTGTCAAGTTTGCCCTGGAAGTCACCAACATTGGCACCACCCCCGTGGAGCATATTGGTGTGGTCGATAAGCTGGCGGCCGAGCGTGGTGCGAAAGTTAATTGTGATGATCCTGCAATCGCTGCCGGTGAGAAGACCCTTGCCCCGCAGGCAATGTTCCAGTGCACAGTCAGCGTCGAAGTTAACACCGCTGATCTTGCGGAAAAGGAACTCATCAACATTGCCGAAGTGACCGGCTCTTACCACCAGCAGAAGACCCCGGAAGCCACCTCCACGGCGACGGTGACGGTGCAAGCCCGCGATGCGGCGCTTGCAACCAAGATCTTTATCGACAACACCACCCAAGGTGAACAATCATCCAGTGGCGACGGGCAAACCGCCGATACTGCTGTGACAGTGCCGTATGGGACGCAGGCGACCGCGACGGTGACGGTCACCAACAGTGGTGCCGCACCACTGGTTGGGGTGGGTATCACGATCGACGGTTACCCGGCTGCGTCACTGACCAATCTGCCGGTGACGATCACCGACGATGCCGGCAACACTGTGGATAATCTGCACCCGGTTGACGGGATCGAAGGGTTGGTGATTCGCCAAGCGGAAAGCGGCTATGTGCTCTCTGCGGATGCAACGCTGCCAGCAGTTGTGCTGCCAAGTGGTGCTACAGCAACCGTAGAGGTTCTGCTTCCTGCACAAACAGCAAAAGAGGCAAGCTATCCGGTGGATGCGTCTGCAATCAATGCGGAAACAAACCAGCCGGTGACTACCGCCCACGATCCGCTGTACACGGTTGCTGCGACGACCCCGCAGCTGGCCGGGAAAATTTTCGGTGACTCGGTGACCACCGATGACGGGCAATCACCGGCGACGGCGGTCGCTGTTCCCGCTGGGAAACCATTCCCGGCTGCAATTACCGTCACCAACACTGGCACGAGCCCACTGACAGCGATCACTATCGCCGTGGATGGCGCCCTGGCCGACTCGTTGACGCTGACCATGACTGATGCTGCCGGTAATCCGCTGGCAGGCAAGGATATTCCCACTTCCGCGAAGCCGGTCGATGGAGTAGTGCTGCGGTTTAGCAATGGGCAGCTTGTGCTTTCGGCGGATAAGAGTCTGCCAGCGGTTCTCCTGCCACCTGGGGCAACGATCACCGGTTCGGTGACGGTGGCCGCCTCCCAGATCGGGAAGAACACCCAGCAGACAGTGACAGCTGTCGATGCGATTACCGGCACGCAAGTGCAGTCAGTGGATGACTTCTACACCACTGCGGAAAGCACCCCGCCGCCGGCAACTAACCCGGCGCTTAGTGCGAAGATCTTTGTCGATGAGCCAACCACTGCGACCGCTGGTCGCGGTGACGGGGATACCGTGGAGCAAGCAGTAGTGGTGCCGCAGCAGGCCACGCCAACTGCGACGATGATCATTACCAATACTGGCGATGAGCCGATCGGTTCGCTTGCGCTCACCCTCCCCGAGACGGATACGACAGCCCCGGTCTTTACCCTAAAGATTGCAGGCGGTGAACTAGTTTCCACACCCACCACGGCAACCGGTGTCGAAGGCAATGTTCTTCGCCAGCAACCGGACGGCAGCTTGATACTCAGTAGCGACAGTGCACTGCCCGCGGTCGTGCTGCAACCTGGCCAAGAGCTGCAGGCATCGATTGTGCTGCCGGAACAAGCCGCAGGAGTGCGGGATTATCCGCTGGCGGTATCCGGTGAGGGAACATCCTCTGCCACGCAAGTAACGGACACAGATTCGCTCTATGTGCGCGGTGCGGGTGATGCCCAGCTGGTAACGAAACTGTATGTGGGTGACACGCTTCCTGGGGCTGATCACAATGTTGATCCAGCAGTTGATGGGCAAACCTCGGCAACTGCCGTCCCTGTCTTAGCCGGTAGCCCAGTCACCATCAGCGCAGCGATGACGAACACCGCCAGTGAGCCGCTGACCCACCTGTATCCAAGCACTACAGGTCCGGTCACCTTGGATGATGCGACCTGGCAGCTTGTTGATGAAGATGGCAACGCTGTTGCTCCCGACACTGGGGAACACGCTGATGGGCTCATGCTGCGAGTCACTCGCGACGGCACGGTGGTGCTCAGCGATGATGCAACGCTTGATCCGGTGGTGTTACAGCCTGGGCAAACGATTGTCGCCACCACCACTGTGACAATCACTGGCACCGAATCCGTCGAGTCGATGATCACCGTCACCGGTGTGACCCCTGATGGATCAACTCCGGTGATCGCTTCTGATCCGCTCTGGCTTGTCGCCGCAGAGCAGCCGGTAGACCCAACAGATCCGCCGGTAGACCCAACAGATCCGCCGGTAGACCCAACCGATCCGACTGATCCGCCAGTGGATCCAACAGATCCGCCGGTAGACCCGACCGATCCGCCGGTTGATCCGACCGATCCGCCGGTTGATCCGACCGATCCGCCGGTTGACCCGACAGATCCTGCCCCAGAGCCACCGCAACCGGTAGCACCAGGCAGTTCCTCTTCAGAGGTGCCGTGGTGGATCATCGTCGTCCCTGGTGTTATTGTCACCGTGCCAATCCTCGGCGGGCTGATCAACAGTGGTCTGTTGCCGCCGGTGACCAGTACTCCGGGCCCAGTGACGCCACCAGAGCCACCTGTAAGCGAGGTGCAAACTCCACAACAACCGCAGCCTGTGCAGCCTGAACCGCCTCGTGATGGTTTGTTGGCACGCACTGGTGCAGACGTTGATCAGTTAGGTCTTGTCGCACTGCTGCTGTTACTCCTTGGTGGTGGACTGCTTGTGCTGCGTCGCCGCAGCGCATAACAGCATCACAAAGCACCGCCGTTACGAGCAGTGCATGGTGCGAAGAGCTGGTTGATTCCAGCTAATAACCCCGGATGGTGTATCCCACACCATCCGGGGTTTCGTGTTGTGCGGATCAACGTCAGCAAACATTCGGCAAATGGCGAGCCTGCAGCACAGTGACGAGGGAAGCGAGGAGAAAGTTAATACCTCTTGAAAAGAATTGAGATTCATCACGTTGCACAACAGCCCAGGCAAGGCAGTGTTACTTTAAGGTTTAGAGCAATTGCTACCACTGCTGTCCTTGCCTTCTTGGCTGTATTGATCCATGGGAGCAATCCTGATGGTGTGCGCACGCCAGTGTTCAAACTGTTCCAAGTTGTGCAGGTGTGGCAGTGCTGTCTCCCCTGCGCGAAGGACGGTCCAGCATGAACCGGTTTGCTGAACACAGTGAACTTCCCACCCGGTCGATGGCGGGTGCATTTTTAAGGCGGATACTCGCGATATTGGCCACGGTCGTGTTATGTGTCACCGGTGTTCAGGTGATCGCGCCGCCACTGGCCACAGCGGCAACAGCAAGTTTGGCTGGCGGGAAAGCTGCAGTGACTATTGATGACGTCACCACCAAGCTGGGCGCCAAACTGCAGGTCGGTGTCACCGTGAAATGTGACACCAACTGCACTGGGATGCAGATCGCTATTCCGCGACCTCCCGGCGCATTGGGTTCCGCGCAGGTTTCTTTACCGCAGATCGAAGTTGCCGATCCGGATGCTGATCCGGTGGTCATGACGATGCCGTATTTTTCCGAGCCGAGTGTCTCCTATTCCGTTGAGTGGGATACCCGGGATTTGTACACCACGCCCGGTTCACACCAGCTCACCGCAGATATTTCGCTCAACGGCGAGAAAGCTCACACCACCTTTACGCAAACCGTCACCGCTGAGCGCAGCACCTCGTTGGCGAAAATTGTGGAAAGCAGCAAAGCTATCAAGGGACAATACGTCACCTATACGGTGGAGTATCAACGCAATACAGCCCTTGGTTTGACCGGTTTGCAAGGCACTATTGTCGATACGCTGCCTGCCGGACTGCGTTTTGTTGCCTTCCGAAATACGGATCTCACCCCGGATTCCAGGTTTGATCTTTCCTCCTATGCTGCGGCCGACTATCCAGTGGACAAGGTGCTTGCCACAACCAACAGCAACCTGTTGAGCAGCGACTATGTGCACTATGACGAAAACAGTCGAACTATTTCGATCACTGTTGATCGGGTGGTTGACTGGGCGGCAACCCAAGTCGCTGGCCGCACTGTGCGGGTGAAATATGTCGCCGAAGTGATCACCGATGAAGTGGAAACCAGCGGCAAAGATATTACGCTGACCAACACTGCGAAATTCGATCCAGCAACGCTCACAGACTTAGCAGGAGACCCTATTGCGGCTGACAGCCCGGGGGTTGCCAGGCCTGCTAATGCCACCGTCACGATTACGAAGGCAAGCAATGGCTCGGCGGCGAAAGCCGCCTATGGTTCGACGCATGTCAATCATCAAGATGATCAGAAGTTTTCCTTTATGGTCACCCGGTATGGCACTGCCCCGATCACGATCGAGGATGTGCTGCGGCCACAGACCTGTTTGACCTATGCCAAGGCGCTCTATCAAAACGCGACCTGTACCGACCCTGGTGGTGATGGTGGTATCCACTATGTGCCGACCTCACTTATTGTCGATCAGGTCGATCGCACCCCGGCCCCGGGAAGCACGGATGCGCTGCCGCGCACAGGCCATCCGGCGATTCGTCTGAGTTTTGCGAATCTTGCCGGTGAAGTCCACGAGGTAGCGTTCCCGTCAGATGAGGAAGCAGAGTCGGTGCAGCATGATTTTGGGCTGCCTGCCGATTTCACACCGGTGCGTTTTACTGCAGTGATTGACGAGGTTGCTTCCGGGGCACGGTTTACGATGAAGCTTGCCGGCCGCACCGACATTCCCGACAGTCTCTATAACACCAGTGACGGTGGGGAGCGGGATGTGGTGCAGATCGCCAATGATGCGAAGATCACCTACAACAATTTGGCTGGTAAACCGGTGGTGTTAAACCGGGCGGCACTGCTTAATGTGCATAATCCCAAGCCGCAGCCTGAGGCATTTCTCTATACAACAGTGCGGGAAGTAGGCGAGGACAAGCACGGGAAATTCCGGTTGGGTTTGCGGAATCTGGGTGCGGCGCCGTTTCGTCCGTACGGCTATCTGGTCATGCCCGGTGGGTTAGAGATTTCCCCGAATGATGCTGTGCCAACTGGCCCGAATGTGCGCTGCGGTGAAGGTGAGCAGGTTCCACCAGGGAAGAAGGCTTATAATCCCGCTGATCTTACTTGGACGCTGTTGGAGCAGCGATCCCCGTCGGGTGGGCAGATTTGGCAGTTTTCCGTCCCTGAGAATGTGGTGCTGCCAGCCAATATGGAGATCTCGAATTGCTATATCGACTATGAGGTCACCGCAGTTGGGGCTCCTGCCGGGGTGTATGACGATTCCCGGTTGGATGCGGCTCGTCCGGCAATTGCGTTGATGCTTACCACCTTTGATGACACCCGCCAGCTTGATACCGCCGGCAGCTATGTGGATAATCCGTTTGCAATCGGCTGCCCGGAGGGCACCTCGGCGCAGTGTGTGGACACTAGGCGGTGGTCGGTTGCGCGCGGGTCGATGAGTGTCAGCCCCTATACGCTGGTGGGAATTTCAAAATATGCGTGGGGGGATAAAGATCCTGCGCTGGATTTCCGGTCCACGCAATATCCAGAAAACCCGGATCTGCCGCGTGTTTCCCGGGCGACGAACACAGTGAAGTTCTTTCTGCGGATCGGTACCATCGGGTCGAATTCGCTCGATGACTATGTGCTCTATGATGCGTTGCCCGCTGCAGGTCCGTGGGTGAAGGTCAATGAGCGGGAACCCGATCGGGCAACGATCGCTGGAACCCATCACACCTATGATCCGGCAACTGGGAAGCAAGGAAACGATGAGCCCAATGGCACGACACTGGTGCCCACGTTGACCGGTCCTGTCACGATGCCGGTTGGCCGCTATTTTGATGACACCGAAAAACGGTGGAAGGTAGGGCCGCTGCCGGCGACGGTGTGGTATTCCACCTCAACAAATCCGTGCCGCCCGGAGATGGGGGAATCCGGGACGGATCCCTACCCGGCAGATGCGGCGTCCTGTGTGGACTTCAACGGCCGCAACGAGTGGGTGACAGCAGAGGAGGTCACCGACTTTTCCCAGGTGCGCTATCTGCGGATCGCCTTCGATCATGCGTTAAGCGGCTCTTATGATGTGCCAATTGAGATGGCGATGCCGAAAAACACGGTGGCAGGTACCGGTATTGGCGACGGGGATATTGCGGTAAACCGGGTGTCATTCCGGGCGAAACTATCATCGAATGGGTCAGATTTGGGGACGTTCACCCCTGCTTCCGCACTGGTGCAATATTCCCCCGAGCTAGAGGTCAACAAGTCGGTGATTATCCCGGATGCGGGGGGTAGTTTCGCCGATGCGAAACAGCACATTGATGGCACCGATCCGCAGGATTATCTCCTCGGTGTTGGTGATACGGTGCTGTTTCAGATCACCGTCTCTGGGAAGCAACCTGGGGTGGTGCTTGCCTCCCCGATGATTCGGGACTTTATTCCGCCAGGATTGGTTTTTGAAGAAATTCTTTCCGATGAAACCGTCGGTCAAGTCTACACCGACTATAGTGATCCGGCGGCGGATGCGGCCTTGGCGGAAGTCGGCGATGATTCGGCGCTGCCAAGCAAACCGACGAAGAAAGTTGTCTGGCTTCCCGGTGTGCTCAATGACCAGGGGGTGATTGATCCAACCAGGCCGGATGCGCCGGCGAAGCCTGCAGTGGTGACGATGCGGCTGCGGATCACCGGTGCACCTGTGGGTGTGCTGCGAAACTTTGCGTTTGGCTCCACCCATGAACAGGCCGAAATTCCTACCTCTGCTGATTGCCCGCCGCAGGATGCGGCAGCTATCACTGGTGCTGACTCCGGGGCGAATTGTGACCAGCAGACCTTGCGGGTTTTGCCGAGTGTCGCGGGGACGGTGTTCCTGCTTGATCCGACCGAAGAAGCAGTCACAGGGAAAACCTCGCAGCTGCAAGGCCTTCCCGCCGATGCGCTCACTGCCACCTTGTTGGATGCACAAGGCAACACAGTCGTCGTTGGGGAAACACCACAGGTGGTTGCTGTGCAATCTGACGGCACCTATCGTTTCCCGAAGGTGCTGCCCGGAGACGGCTATCAGGTGCGTCTTGATGTTGCTGCGAACTATCAGCAAACCTTCAACGAGAAATATCTGTGGCTTGCCGCGGAAACCATCGACCCGGCAACCATCGCTGAGGAGCATCATATTGATGGCGGGAGTGATGATCCGGTCGGTACCACGGCGATCACCCCGGCGTTTACTGTGCCCGGTAGCGGGGATGTGGCGGATATCGCCAATGTGCCCCATGTTGATTTTGCTGTTCGTGAAGTCAACCGGGCGATCAGTATTGACAAAACCGCTGATAGCAGCGCCCCGGTTACTGTCGGGCAACCGGCCAGCTTCACCATCACCGGCAGTAATGACGGCAATGTGCCGCTGCGCGACTTGCAGCTTGTCGACAAGTGGGCAACGGATCGTCACGTGGTCGCTGACTGTGTGGTGCAAAACCAGGCACAGCAGGAAACCTTCCGCGGGAACCTACTGACGGCAAGCTCTGTCGCTTTACAGGTGGGTGACACCTACAGCTGCACCTTAGCGTTTACAGCCACTCAGGCCGATGTTGATGCGCAGTCGATTGCTAATACGGCAAGCATCACTGGCAGCTATGCCGGGAAAACGGTGACCGCAACAGCATCCGCCAACCAGCCCGTCGCAGCAGCGAACCCCGGGTTTAGCATCACGAAGACACTTGATGCGCGGGATCCGAGTATCCCGCTGCAGGAAGGCGATATGGTGCGCTTCCATATCGCTGTGGAAAACCGCGGCAATGTGACCTTAATCGATACCGCGATCAGCGACGTGTTCTCCGGGGATGAACACATTCCGCTGGTCTGTGGGCTGGTAAAAAACACCCTTGAGGTGTCCCAGGCGGTCGACACCACCGTGACGATTCCGAAATTGGCACCGGGGAAAACCGTGCACTGTGTTGGCGAGTTCCAAGCAACCCAACAATTCCTCGACAACCAGCGGGAAGAAACCAATGTGGCCAGCGCCAAATCGCACTATATGGCGCGCAATGATGCCGGCGAATTGGTGCAAACCCCGCTGGCCGTGCAAACCGATCAAGCATCGATTCGTCCCGTAGCAAGTAATCCGCAGCTCAGCGTGGAAAAACTCGTGCAAGACGGCGACCGTTGGCAACACACCACCGTCGGTGGTGCAAACCGGGAAGTGCAATTCCGGTTAAATGTTCGCAACACCGGTGATGTGCAGGTCAACAACATTAGCGTCACAGATGTGCTTGCCACCGCCGGTGAACGAGATGAGCAGCTCGCCATTGGCAAGTGCGTCGACCCGGACACCCAAGAGACCAAGGGAAGCAACGGCAACCTGCAGCTCGACGTGGGCAAAACACTATCGTGTACGGTGACGTTGACCTACACCCAAGAAGATGTGGATCGGGGAAACACATATCTCAACACCATGACGGCAACCGGAAGTGCGAACACGATCGGGGAAGATGGCAATCCTCGCCCGGTTGCGGTGAAAGCCACTCCGGTCAGCGAAGGCGCACAACAAGCCACCGTCACCCCGCCGACACTCACGCCTGCCCTGCAGCTCACCAAGTCAACCACCGGTGACCCCACCCAGCTGCTGCTGGTCGGTGATGTCGTCAACTATCAGTTCACCGTCACCAACAGCGGCAATGTCACCCTCCGGGAGGTGACTATCACTGATGATCGGGTCGATACGATTGTTTGCGACAACACCAAGACTGCTGAGCTTGCCCCTAATGCGACGGTAACCTGCACCGCCAGCTACACCGTCCAGGACGCTGATATCACCGACCCGGAACAGCCAGGCACGATTATCAACACTGCCCAGGCGCAGGCGAAAACCGTCACCGGGGAGAAGGTTGTTTCTGAAATAGCACGCGCTGATGTGCGCGCCGGGAAACCCTATCTGTCGATTACGAAGCAGATCATTCCGCTGGATGAGTCGAAAACTGATATCAACGCGCTCAAAGCCGATGATGAAGTGGTCTATCTCATCAGGGTGGAAAATATTGGCACCACCGATTTAAAGACTGTTGTTATCGATGATGCACAGATGAAAGAGTGGGGTGCCGGACAGCTGTCCTGCATTTTGGACGGCAATGTGCATGAGGTGTTTGACGGCTTTCACGATTTTGGGCCGCTTCCGGCCGGCTCCCATGTCGAATGCGGCATTTTAGGCTATGTGCCGCAAGGGGTTGTCGATGAATCCCTGCCAATTATCAACACGGCCAGTGTTTCCGGCACCGACAACAATGACAATCCGACAAACACCCCGTCGGCGCAAGCGGTGGCGCAGGTCGCCACCCTGGCCGGTTTGACTTTGGCGAAAACCACGAACATTCCGGCAGGCTCGAAGGTGGTTGTCGGCGATCGGATCTACTACCGTTTCACCTTCACCAACACCGGTGCGGTGACCTTGCATAAAGTCACGCTGTCCGATCCGGTGCTTGCTGAGCTCGGCTATGATCCACAAGCTTTCTGTGCCCCGTTTAGTATCGCCCCAGGGGAGCAGTATGAATGTGTTTCCCCATCCCATGTGGTCACCGAAGAGGATTTGGTGCGCGGTGAGATTGTCAACACTGCCTCGTTTACCTCTACGGCACCGAGCCCGAACTATAAGCTGCCCACCCCGAGTGGGGAGTCAAACACGGTGACGGTGCAGGTAGCGAAACCGGCACTGCGCGTGAAAAAGACCATTACAAACCAGCCGGATGATGGTTTCAAGGTCGGCGATTTCATCAGCTACAAGATTGTGGTGGAAAACACCGGCGACACTGACCTGGACGATGTCCTTTTGATCGACTCGGAGGTCGACGAGCGGTATGTTGCCGATCCCACCAGTGTTGAACCGCTGTTTTGCCCTGATAACCGGGAACTCACCGACTTCCCCGGGGGCAAGCTTGCACAGGGTGCGACAACGACCTGCTATGCGCAGATCCGGGTGTCACAAGCTGATGTCGATCGAGGTGAGCAGCTCGACAATATGGTTGTGGTGACCGGGTCGACGCGCAATGCTGCCGCAGAAGCAGAAGATGATGCTCATGCCACGCTGCGGCAGGATGCGGCGCTGACCCTGCGGAAAGACGTCGACGCGGCGGATGATCATGTGTTCCGCCCCGGGGAGCCGGTTACTTACCTGTTTAGGGTCACTAACACCGGTGAGGTGACTGCACACCAGGTTACTATTGACGACCCGCGGCTTGCCGCCGCCGGTGTCCCAATTGTGTGCGACAGCCCTGCAGATCCTGGCACTGCTGCACACGGTACAGCCACCAATAGTGGCGAGGCTACGACCAACAGCGATGCCGATACGGCCAATAGCGATGCCGCTACGGCCACCGATGATGGCACCACCAGTGACAACACAGCCACGGCACAGAATGTGGTGCTGGCCGCCGGTGAGTCGGTGACCTGTCGCGCGACCTATGTGGTCACAGCGGCTGACGCCAATGTGGGAAGCACCCCGAATGTGGTGACCAATACGGCCACAGCTACCGGTACGACATCGCAAGGTGTCGCGATCGAAACTAAACCTGCGCTGGCGAAGTTCCAAGCAGGGAAGCCGAAACTTGTGGTGGCAAAGCAAGCGAAACTGCTTGCATCAGCGGGGAATACCCCAGAGGATTCGACAACTGGTGACGCTGCGAGCAGTGAAGAGCACACTGTTGCTAAGGCCGGCTCACAGGTGCGCTGGGTAGTCAGCATTGCCAATCAGGGCAATGCGGACGCCGAAGATGTGCAGCTGCACGATGCGATGCTTGCCTCCGCGGATGACACACCGAAGTGTTATGCGGATGCGGCGGTAAGTGATCTGCTTGCCGGGAATACTCCCGCAACCGATTCCGTTCCGGTTTCTGCTATTGGTTCCATTGCTAGTGGCCACAATGTCAGCTGCGTGTACACGACAACGATCACGCAGGCGATGATTGATGCGGCCGCCTCGACCGTGAATACGGCGACTGCAAGTGACAAGGTGGCCTATCCGCAACCCGGGCAGCCTGATCGAAACGTGAGTAACGAGGCTACCGCTGCGGTGCCTCACCGGACCGCGGGGGCGTTGCAGCTAGTGAAGCGGGCAACCATCGTCGGCGACTATCCGGCGGCCGTGGTCGGGGATACTATCGACTACACCTTCACAGTGACCAACACTGGATCGACCACGCTGCGGGATATTCGCGTTGCCGATCCGCGGCTTGGCGCAACCGATATTGAGTGTGCTGCCACTACGCTTTCCCCGGGCGAGTCAACTGACTGTGCTGCCGCTGCGCCATATGAGATCACCAGCGCTGATGTGGCACAGCCCCTGTTGACGAACACGGCAACTGCCACCGGCTTAACCCCCAGTGATCCGGATGATTTGGTCGTGGACAAGCGGGTACAAGCGACAGCAACAGCCACGGTGCAAACCGCCCAACCGGCCATTGCGTTGATGAAACGCGCCGATGTGGCGACTGCGACAGTAGATACGAATGTCACCTTCACGATTACTGTCACAAACACCGGACCTACCACGCTGACTGACGTGACCATCACCGATGACTGGCTGACCAGCCGGGGTGGGAGTCTTGTCTGTGATCGCAGCAATGATGGGGTAACAACAGTTGGTGATGCGATCACCCTAGCCCCGCAAGCAATCCTTGAATGTTTCGGCACGACTGCGGTGACTGCGGAAGATCTCACCACCGGGACGATCACTAACGCGGCACGTGTCCAAGCGGCCACCCGCACGGCGACAGTATCTGCCGATGCAACCGAAACAGTGAAGATCACTCCTCGGCCGTCCACCTTGGCCGCAAAGATTTTCATCGGATCCGCCACTGCCACCACCAATGGTGAAGGTGACGGGCAACAGCCAACGTCGGCGGTTGTCCTGCCCCGTGGCGATCAGGCGCAAGCCACAATTACTGTTACGAACACCGGTGTGGCACCGGTTGGTGGTGTCGCACCGACGATCAGTGGTGTGTCGCTTGCACACCAACGTGTGCCGGTCACGATAACCAGTGCCACCGGGGAGCCGGTGACCACCCTTGAAGCTGCGAAGGATTTTGCTGCCACCTATCCTGACCTGCTAGCGACACCGCTGCTGCGGCAAGCTGCTGACGGGTCGATCGTGATCAGTGATGATCCCCAACTCCCAGTGGTGCTGCTCCCGGCCGGGGCAACAGCCACCTTTGCGGTCATCCTGCCTGCCCAAGATGATGCGCTGCATGACTATGCCGTTGAGGTGCAAGCAGTGGGTATGGACGATGGTGAACAGGTAGTCGCCACAGATCCGCTGTACACCGTGGCCGAAAAGGCGCCTGTGGTACCAGAAGCTGATCCGCGCATGACAGCAAGTCTCTACATCGGGGCACCGACCGATACCACCGATGGTCGTGGCGATGGTCAAACCGCTGACCATGCTGTGATTGTTCCTGCGGAAACACCAGTAACGATTACTGCCGCAATCACCAACACTGGCAACACCGCTATTCGTGGTTTGCAGGTGACCATCGATGGACTCACCATTGCACCAGGGCATCCTTTTGCGATCCGCGATGCCGCGGGGCAGACCGTCACCCCTGCCACCGGTGAGCCGATCCCTGGAATGATCCTGCGGGTGACACCAGAAAACCAAGTGGTGCTCTCCAGCGATGAGCACCTGCTCCCACTGGTGTTGCGTGCCGGTGAAATGTTGCGCACCGAACTTTCGTTCACGCCTCCACAACCAGCGGTTGGGGCACAGAACACCTACGAGTTCGAGTTGCGGGTCAGTAGCATTGCGGAAACGCAAAGCCAGGAGCTTGCAGTTGCCACGGATCCGCTGCATGTGCAGGTGAACGGCGAAGAGCCTACGCCGGAACCAACAGAGGAACCGGAACCAACACAAGAACCGGAACCGACAGAGGAACCGGAACCAACAGAGAAACCGGAACCAACAGAGGAACCATCCACCGTTCCGACAACATCAGTGAAGCCGACTGATCCGATTGAAGTGCCACCAGCATCGAGTAAGGACTCCTCGTCGATGCCTGGTTGGGCATGGTTGATTCCAGTGGGGATCATTACCTTGCCGGTGCTAACTGGCGTTGTGGAATCGTCCACCGCATTGCCATCAGCGCCGCCACTTGTTGTTGCGCCGAAGCCAAGTGTGACGCCCCACCAGGAACCAACACCGGCCCCTGATCAACCGGTGCAGCCGCAACGTGACCGGCAGGAGGGACTCCTTGCTCAAACAGGTGCTGACGTGCGCACCCTGTCGCTCATTGGCGCCATGTTGCTGCTCGTCGGTGCGGCAGTTGTCGCTCGACGTCGTATCAGCCGACACGGCAGCGGTGCAGTGATCTAACACCACTATTCGCGAACATCACGCGGGGATGAGATCATCTCGTCCCCGCGTGTTTGTTGTTCTGTTAGCGCGGCGGGCATTGCTGGCAGTGCTGCCCATTGACGGACTTCTATGAGTTGAGTTTGAGCGATTAGTGGACTCTTTGTGTTGAATTTTGCCGGCTACAGCAAACCTGTTGTTGATTGTGGCGCTGTACCGATCCCCAGAATATTTCCCAATACGGCTACGACTGTGGCAGGCGACGTAGACGGCTGCGGCACGCGCTCCGATACTCGTTCCCGTTCGGGATCTAGCGTCGAACATGCAGCTCATGGTGGCAAAGTGAGTGATTGGATGGAAGGACTCTAGGGTCAGCTGGGGGCGGGGGAAAGATTCGGCTCCTGGGCACCGGGTTCCTTTGCTTGTCTCATGGGAAGTAACGGGGTTGGTGGGTTGTTTCTTGCTGTGGGTGATAGCAATCTGGGTCGGTGATTTCTTCACTAGGCGACTGTAAATGTCTCTGCTTTTTTATTGTGTGGTTTGCCGCCGCCGGTAGCAGGGTGTGACCATGGTGTTGTTTGCTAAGGTGTGCAGGCCATTCCGAGACCAGCACAGCAACACACCACCGTGTTACTGGCGACCATCCAGTTGAGGTGCCCTGGAGAAAGCGACTCAGCGAGGCTGAGAACATTTGAAGCCCACCCAACACTGCAAGCCCATCTTGGACCGAGACACCAGAGACTTCCGCGCAGCAGCAGAGGACTAGTGCAAACAGCGAACCGAGTACGGCTGCTTGTCGCTGCTTGTGCGGCGGTGACATCGGATGCCGCTGCCATACAATCGCTCTGATGGCACGAGGGGGCAGCTTGCAAGATGAGCCTGTCATCGCTGCGGCTTTGCCCATGCAGAAAACCACTCGCCGGTGCGTAGCCGATCCCTCGGAACAAGGAAACACGCCACACACTGTCTATATTGTTGTTCCAATGCCACTACACTTTTTCTTTCGGGCTGACGGCTGGTGGTTCACCGGAATCATCGGGCGGGCAGGTGCCTACGGTATGAAGGTATCTGGTGAGACAGCGGCGGCGAACAGTTTCTTAAGAAAGGGATAGTTGACAGGTTCCGCTGGTCGGGGGTAGATCGGCGGTGTAACAACCGAGCACAGTAAATCCCCTTAAATGGGCAGTGAACTACTGTATTTCGCACCAATCCGGGGGTAGGTGACTTACGGTGCCGCTGGATGTGCCAGCCGTGGAGGTGACTCTCGGGTTCAGTTAAACATCCAGTTAAATACCGATTTTTGGTACTCCTTTTTAGCTTTCGCTTAAGGTCGGCCAACCGGGTAGGGGTTCGTTTTCGGGGGGTACAACAGTGTATCGGCCGTGGTCAGGCCATGTATTTGGCTATGTCTTTTAGGTGTGACGTGGTAGGTTAATGAGGTTAAATTTGTATAAGTAGGTCATAAATCTATTGAAGCTACTTATCAGTTTGCTCAGTCGAATGTTCGTCTTGCCTGTGCACCACCTGGTGCCACCGAAAGGACACTATGTCTCCACAGGGATCTGCTGGGTCGATCGACCTCAAGGCCTTGAGCCGCACGGTCGCGGCGATCTTGTTTAGCTTTATTCTCATCCTCACTGGACAAGTCGTTGCCGCCCCCAGTGCGCATGCCGCTATCGATGGCGTCACGGTATCGGTAGGGGATACATCGGGTAAGACTGGTCGGAATGAAGACATACAGATTCCCATCAGTATTAACTGTGGCAATGGTTGCCCTGGGGAGGTGACCGTGCAGCTGAACCGGCCGTCGCTTTTGGCGCCGGATGCTCGACTCATTGCGGCGAATAGGCAGATCAAGGTTGCAGATTCCTATTCGTCTACTCCGACCTTGACGTTTACGGGCCTTTCCGCCGGTCAGAACTCCTTTACCGTTGTGTGGAAGTCGGACGATAACCCGACAGTTACAGGTTCGGAGCAGTATAACTACACCTATTCCTACAACGGGAAACAAGAAACCGGTTCGGCGAAAATGGAGCTGACCGGCACTATTGAAAATTTGGTGACAAAAAGCGCAGATATGCGCAAGGCTCCAGTGGGTGCGTATGTCACCTACGAGCTGCAGTACATCCGTAAGGGAACTACAGGTGTAACCGGTGTGCTGGTTGACACGCTGCCAGAGGGTGTCGAGCTGGTAAGGTTCCTTAATCCACATGGTGCGAAGCCGGAGATTAACCCAGCTACGGGCGATGTATCGAATGTGGGGCAAGTTATCGTGAAAGATAACTCGTACATGTTGAGCCAGGAAAACTTTACCTACGATCCTGGCACCCGGCAGATTCGCGTCAATGTGACGAAAGAACTTGATAATGCGGTGAATACCCCTGGGCTGGCCCGTTTCCGAATTAAATATGTCGTTCGTACGACGCAGAAGCCAACGAATGAAACTAACACCTGGGATAACACCTGGGGATGGGCCCCTGACGGTTTGAAAACTATTGGTGGGGAACCGCTGACGAAAAATTCGAAGGGTGTGTCTTCTGATGCCTCTGCCTCGGTGCAGGAGGGAGAAGTCGATGGTAGCGCCGGAAAAGGTGCTTCTGGTGGCGCGTTGGATCCCGTCACGCAACAGAAATCAGAGTTCAACCATACGACGAATCCTTACTTCAGTTTCTCTGCCGTAAACGGCGCGGACGGTCCGCTGAATATTGTTGACGAATTCCGGTCGCAAACTTGTGCTACCTGGGCAGACGCAGAATACAAGTCCAGTGCTTGTAAAGAAGCCGATGACCAGGCAAATGGTGGTTACTACTTCCAACCCAACAAGCTTGTCATGGACCTGTCCTTGCAGAAGGTTGAGGGCGCAGACGGGCAAGTGGAGCTCTACCAGGGTGTTCCCGCGTTCACCCTTACTGTAAAAGGTGAAGGTGGCAAAGAATTTGTCGTCAAAGGTGAGCAGCAAGAAAGCTCAAGTTCTGTGAGCTACCCCATCGAACTTCCAGCTGATTTTGTGGCGACTGGGTTCACGATGGATGTTGAAAATCTGCTTGGTTCTGCTCGTCAGACGTTCCGGGTGTATGGAAATGTTGATGTGCCTGAAGATATCTACGCTATTGACGGCAAAGAGCTGGATCGGCGGTACATTGTTGAAATCGCAAATGATGCGACGATCACCTATCAACAAAGCGAAGCCACCGAATCTGGAAATGGACAGAACTCGGTTAATAGCACTGCCAGGTTGCGGGTGCGTGAATCGTTTTCGCAGCCACGTCATAATATCTACGTTGGTGCAACCACTTTCGGTGATGTGGGTGGCCGTGCTTCCCTTACGATTCGGCCGCAGAACTTGGCAAAAAGTGCACCAGATTCATATCGGCCGTATGGTGTCGTCGCTTTTCCAAAGGGTTTCACCTTCGGCGGTCCTCACTCGCCCAATGACAGCAGCGCGAACGCTTGTGTTGCTGCACAAGACGGTAAATTCCCAGCTGGTTCGGAGCTGAAACCGTTTGATCCACGTCAGGTCACTTGGTCGCGGGCGAAGACGAGTGATGGTGAGTTTGAAGTCTCACCTTCCGGCGGTGAAGTCTGGACTTGGACGGTTCCTGAAGGTATGGAGCTGCCGGCTGGCCAAAATGATGGTAATTGCGGGTTTAGCATCTGGATTAATTACGATGGTGCAGTAGCCGGAAATTATAATCAGGAATCGCTGACCAACAAGTTCAGCCGGGTACTTTCGATGATCACTACGGCCGATCCAAAACAGCCGATAGCTGCAAACACCGACAATATCAATAACACTGAAAATGTCGGTTGTGAAGGCCCTGAGGGCAACCTCTGCACTGCACCCGGTAATGAGCGAGTACGTTGGCATCCACAGAGGGCTACGCTCACGGTACTTGCTTTCGGTGCGTCCACGATCTCCAAGTACGCCAAGGGCGATAAGGACGAGACCGATCAAAACCCAACGCAGTTTTTGCCGGGTAAAGACTCCAGCGAACTCACTTCCTATGCAACCAAGCAGGTTGAGTGGACAATTCGTGGTGGAGCCGGTGGCTCGAATCCGATTAAGGATTTCGTACTCTACGATGCGCTTCCTGCTGAACGCTGGGTTCCAATGAATACCTTCAGCGGCTCGCAGGAGGAAATGGCGGGAACCCATCTTGAATTTGATGACAAGGGCAACATTACTAATGAGTCCGCTGTTAACTCGTCAACGCTCATCCCGACGTTAACGGGTCCCATTGCATTGCCTGAAGTGAACTATCTGAATGATCAGAAAGCCGTGGAAACCGGTCCTGCGCCGGCAACCGTCTGGTACACCACCGAGATTGATCCGTGTCGTCCAGAAATGGCTCCAGTTGGGCAGAGCGTTTGGCCAGAAGGTAGCGACTGTAGCACATTTAATGCCAAGAATCAGTGGTTTACCGCTGAGACCAAGCCGGACAACATTGACTGGTCACAGGTGCGTTACTTCCGCGTTGCTTTTGACAAGCCGCTGATCGGGCAATTTGATCTGCCGTTCACGATGAACATGCCGAATAACGATGTATCCGGCGACGGCATTGACGATCAGGATATCGCAATCAACCGGGTGGCTAACCGCTCGAAGTCGATGAATGATCAGGATCTGGGCACCATCAAGCCATCCGTCGCACGGGTGAGCTATGTCCCAGAGATCAAGGTGAACAAGTCGGTGATTATTCCTGCCGACGGTGAATCTTTTGCTGATGCAAAGAAGAAGGTTGACGGTCAGGATCCAGCCGACTATCTCATCGGTGCAGGTGATTTCGTTTACTTCCAGATCTCGGTGTCGACGAAGAATGACGCTGTGTTGGCCTCCCCGGTGATCCGTGACTTTATTCCAGCTGGTCTGAAATATGTCGGCACGGAACAACCAACCGTGGGTACGATCTATGAGGACTACAACCATGACAATGCTTCCGAGATTTCTGCGATTGGTGAATCGCCAATCGTCGACGGTGATCACATTGTGTGGATTCCGGGCAAACTGACCAAGACAGGTGTTGAGGAAAACGGCAAGCAGAAAAAGGCTGTTGTTACCCTGAAGCTTCAGGTCACTGGCGATGCAGTCGGTACCGTAACCAACCATGTGTCTGGTGGCTCAAATACGGTCATCGGCCAAGTTGGCTGTGAAGCTTCCTCAGAGGAGACCATTGAATCCAACGATAGTGTGCCGACCCGTGCCGGTTCCTATGGCTGCGATTCGCAGGCGATCACTATTGCGCCAAGCATCTCCGGGTCGCTGTTTAACCTAGGCGAAACCACCACCGGTGGTATCGGTACTGATACCCCGAAGGTGACCGAACTGCAGGACGGTGACATCATTGTTCACCTGCTGGATGCGCAAGGAAACCCTGTGCTGCAGGGTGGTCAGCCTGTCACGACGGTGTTGAAGGCCGATGGTACCTATATCTTCCCGAAGGTGAAGCCGGGCGAGTATCAGGTGAAGTTTGAGGTTGCCGATAATGATGCGGCACGCAAGCGCTTTAAGCGGAGCTTCTTCTTCGCTGATGCTGAGTCGGGTGAACCGATCAGCGCTGCCAGCCAGATCGACGGTGGGGTGGAAGCGAATAACCCGTTTGCGGCGATTACTCCAACGTTTACGGTTCCTGGCCTGCGGGAAGACGGGACCATTGACGGGACGACGGTGGCGAGTGTGCCGACGGTTGACTTCGCTGTACGTGCCGTTAAGCGTTCTGTCACGCTGACGAAATCGGCTGATGAGCCTACGTCGGCGCGGACCGTCGGTGAAGAGGCTAACTTCACGATCACCGGCTCGAATAACGGCAATGTGCCGCTGGCGGACGTCGTCGTCACCGATGCGTGGGCGACCGCGCATAGTGCGACGGTCACCTGCACGATCGTCGATGCAGCAGTGCAAGATGTGACCACTGCGCGTGGCGATATTTCCCAGGCGCCGGGCGGCACCTTGGCGGTTGGTGACACCTACACCTGTAAGGTTGCCTACACGGTTACCCAGGATGATGTGGACGGTCAGCAGGCGCTGCACAACGAGGCTTCAATCACCGGCAGCTATAACGGTGAACCTGTGACCGCAACCGGATCGGCAGATCACCAGATTGTTGATGCTGCACCTGATTTCACCATTGAAAAAACGGTCAATGGTGCAGAGAACGCAACGTTAACGCTCGGGGAGAAAGCGCGCTTTGTCATCAAGGTGACCAACACCGGCAATGTGACGCTGAAGAATGTGGCGATCAATGACACATTTACTTCTGCCGATAACACTGTGGCTCTGGTGTGTGGCGAAGATGCTGCAAACCTTGACCCCTCTGCTGGGGCGCAGGATACTGTCGTCATTGCCGCGATTCCGCCGCAGGCTTCTCGCTTCTGTGTTGGCGAATATGTCGCTGACCAGGCATTCGTTGATGCGCAGCAGCGGGAAGTCAATACTGCTGCCGCGGTTCCTAGCTACGACAAGCCGGGCGAAGATGGTTCTGTCACGTTGACGCAATTAGATCCGAAGACTGATACCGCTTCCGTTGATCCAGTAGCAGCTGCGCCGAGCATTACAGCCAAGAAAGAAGTGGCAACCGGTGAAGGGCAGTGGGGTACCACTACCGAGGGTTCGCTCGCAAATAGTGGTGCTACCGAGTTCAAGATCACCGTTGCCAATACTGGCAATGTGGCCGTAACCGGTATCACCATTGCTGACACGCTAAGCGGACGTGCTGAGAAAGAAACCTTGGCGGTCGAGAGCTGTGTTGACGCAAGCGACAACACCACGGTGCTGGGCGGTTCCGGTTCGCTGAACCTTGCTGCTGGTCAGACCGCGGTGTGTAGTGTTACCGTCACCTACACGCAAGACGATATTGACGCCGCGAAAGACCTCTCCAACACGATTGACGTCGCGGGTAACGCCAAGGTCATCGGCACGGATGGCAATCCTGCCGCGCAGACAGTGTCTGATACTGACGACAGCGATAACACCGCAACGGTGACGCCGCCGGCAGCGAAACCGCAGCTCACCCTGCTGAAGAGCACCACGGTAAAGGCTGATGAAACCCTGCTCGTTGGTTCTGAAGTGCCGTACACCTTCACAGTGACTAACAACGGCAATGTCACGATCAAGGATGTGACCATCACCGATCCGCGGATTAGCGATGTGCACTGTGCTGATGACAATGCCGCCTGCCTCGAGCTGGTGAAGGTGTTGCCGGTTGGCGAGACGGTCGAACTGGTTGGCACCTACAAGGTGCAGGCCGCTGATGTCAGCAACGACAATGAAAAACCGTCGACGCTGACGAACACGGCAACTGCCGGTGGTACGTCACCGCAGGGTAGCTCGGTGACCTCGAATGAATCTTCGGTGACGGTGAACACTGGTGCACCACGCATTGTGGTGGAAAAGCTTGCCCTGCCAGGCAAGGAAGGTGTGGACCTGCAGAACCTGGTGGCTGGTGACCTGGTGAAATACCAGATCACGGTGCGCAACAACGGTACCGCAGCCCTGGTGGATGGCAAGGTCACTGACCAGATGCTCAGCGACCGTGGGGTAACCGAGTTGACCTGTACCGTTGCCGGCCGCGAGGCCACCAACGGCTTTACAGAACTCGGGATCCTCGCACCTGGTGAGGTCGCGACCTGTATCGCCACCGTCGAGATCACCCAAGATGACGTCGATCAGTCAGTCACCATCAGCAACACTGCTGTGGCAACCGGCACCGATGCGAACCGCAACGTCGCCGATCCGGCTGAAGCGACCGCCACGGTTGACACCATCGAGGATGCATCGCTGGAGCTGGCGAAGACCTCGTCTGCGACCGAACTCCTCGTGGAGGGTGACCAGGTGAGCTACTCCTTCACCATCCGCAATACCGGCAAGACGACGCTGAAGGATGTCACCATCACCGATCCGGCCTTGGCCGAAAAGGGTGTGGCGATCAACTGTGTGCCTACCGAGCTTGCACCAGGTGCGGAATACACCTGCACCTCAGATCCGTACACGGTAACCGCTGAGGATATTGCCGCTGGCAATCTGGTGAACGTCGCCAGCTACACCTCGGTGCTGCCGAGCAGCGAGTTTACGATCACCCCGCCGAAGGGCGACTCCAATGAGGTGACCGATCCGACGGCACAACCTGCCATCGAATTGGAAAAGAAGCTCATCAATGTGGAAGCTGACCGGGTCTTCCGGGTCGGTGACCGTATCGACTATGAGTTTGTGGTCACCAACAGCGGTAAGACGAAGCTGGATGGTGTGAAGCTCGTCGATCAGCTTGTGGCTGATCGGGTGGCTGCTGCTGCCGGTGACGCGGATTCGGAAGTCTCCGCGGTCACCTGTGCCGACAAGCCGGAGCTGGTATCTGCTGCTGGTGGCAGTTTAGAACCTGGTGACAAGGTCACCTGTGTGGCTTCGATTGTGGTCACTCAGGCTGATGTTGATGCTGGCAACAGCATTGACAACACTGCAACCGTCAGCGGTGCTACCCGCAACGCCCCGCCGGTTTCAGCAACTGCGAAGCAGTCGGCACGGTTGAACCAGGATGATGCCATCACCCTGGTGAAAGAAATCGTTGACCAGCAGGCACTGTATCTGGCAGGGGACAAGGTCACCTACCGGTTTACGGTGACGAACACAGGTCAGCGGACGCTGGCAGGTATTGTCGTCGACGATCCGATGCTGCAAGCTGCGGCCGCCACGAATGCGGGCGAGACAACCGGTGACGGCACGGCCGATGAGGATGCAAATGCTGCTGCTCCTGCTGCTGGTGGTGTGATTGTTTGTGAAGACAAACTCACCAGCCCGGGTCTTGCCGCCGGCGAGTCGGGTACCTGTACTGCGACCTACACCGTCACCGAGACGGATGCTACTGCAGGCGAGGCTGTCAACACGATTGAAAACGTGGCGACGGTCAGCGGTGAGAACCCCCGCGGGGAGAAGATCACCTCTGATCCGGCGAAGGCCAGCTTTGTGGCCGGCTCTGCCGAGTTGGCCACCACGAAGGCATCGCGGATTGTTTCCGGCGGGACCGACAATGGTGAAGTAAATGCTGGTTCCGTTGTGGAATGGGCTGTCACAGTCATTAATGGTGGTAACGCCCCGGCAACTGATGTGGTTGTCACCGACGAGCAGTTCGCTGGTGCGAGCGATGTTGCCTGCTATCCGAATGTGTCTGCAGCCGATATCGAGGCAGGTATCCGTCCGGCCGCAGACGGGGTTGCCCCGGATGCGATCGGCAGCATTGCAGCCGGTGAATCCGTGACCTGTTTCGCGCAGACCACGATCACCCAAGACGAGGTGGACGGCGGCGATGAGAAGATCAACACCGCCACCGCGTCGCGGACCATCCCGAATAGTGGTGACGACAATGGCACGCCACTGCGTGACACCACGCCAGCGGCAACCGCCACGGTGCCAACCGCAACCAAGGCGGGGATCACCCTGACCAAGGATGTCACCCCAGAGACCAAGAAGGATCTCTACGTGGCAGGCGACGAGGTGCGCTACACCTTCACCGTGGTCAACACTGGTCTGGTGACCTTGAGCGATATTGCAGTCACCGACCCGATGTTCGCCGGGGTGACGATGACCTGTGCTGCCACGAAACTGGAACCTGGTGCTACCACCACCTGTACCTCCCCGGTGCATGTGGTCAGTGTGGAAGAAGCAGACGCCGATAACGGTGTGCTGCTGAACACGGCCAAGGTTGTCGGTGTTACTCCAGCTGATCGCAGCAACCTTATCGATTCGGAAACCGGTACCCCGATCACCCCTGGTGGAACCGTGACCGATGAGGATGACAAGGCTGTTGCGGTTGCAACCCCTGCGGTGAAACTGGAAAAGACCGCCAATACAACCAGTGGTCTGGTAACTGGTGACAAGGTCACCTACACCATTGTTGCAACCAACATCGGTAATGCTCCGCTAGAGAACCTGGTGATCACCGATCCGTGGTTTAGCGCCAACGAGATGAACTGTGATGATCCAGCGGCCGCGAAGTCTGGTGCAACACTTGCTGCCAATGGCGACAAGGTGACCTGTGAAGCGGAAAAGATCATCACCCAGGATGAGGTGGATGCTAAACAAGATCTCACCAACACGGCAACGGTAAAGGCGACATCCAATGGTGTGCCGGTGGAATCTACCGATGAAAAGGACAAAGACAACGTTGTCGATGTCACTGCTTCGGCGGAGGTAACGGTGACCGTTGGTGGTGCACCCGCACTGCTGCTGGAGAAGTCCATCAAGGATGCCAAGGAACTCTATGCCGCAGGTGACAAGGTGGAATACACCTTCACGGTGACCAATACAGGTTCCGTAACCCTGCACGATGTTGTCGTGACCGATCCGATGTTCGGTGACACATCGTTGCAGTGCACCCCAGGTACCCTTGCACCGCAGGCCACCGCGTCGTGTACTTCGGCAACCCATGTGGTTACCGTCGACGATGCGAAGGCAGGCACAGTAGTCAACACGGCTACCGCCACGGGTCTTACCCCCGAGCAGGATAAGAACACCCCTGCCGAGGCGCGGGTCAGCGCAACTGACAGCGCCACGTTTACCTCAGGCGTGCCGAAGTTGGAGATCACGAAGAGCGCTGACAAGACCGAAAACGCACTGGTTGGGGACACAATCAACTATTCGATTGTGATCACGAACGCGGGCAACACCCCGGTGGAGCACATCCGTGTTTTGGACGACCAGATTGTGGGTCGCGGCGGCAAGATCACCTGTACCGATCCGGCTTTCGAGCGCGGCGAAGGTCGTCTCGCGGTGGGCAAATCGACGATTTGTACCGCTACCGAAACGATCACCCCAGCGAAGCTGGCAGCCTCCCCGCTGGAGAACACTGCTGCAGCAACTGGTGGATTCGGCGATGTTGATGCAGCACCTGTTTCGGCAAAGGCTCATGTCAGCGTGGCCGCACGGCCACAGGCGTTGAGCACGAAGCTGTTTATCAGCGAAGCAACTGAACAAACCCAAGGCATTGGCGACGGGAACACGGCGAAACAAGCAGTGAATCTGCCACTGAACACCGCAACGACCATTACTGCTACCGCCACCAACTCCGGTGACGCGCCGCTGGTCGGGGTTGCACTTGCGGTTGACGGTGTGGACTTTGCTGGAATGCCGGTGACTGTGCTTGACGACAGTGGTGAACCTGTTACAGCAGACTCGGTGAAGATCACCGACCCGGCAACCGAGCCTGTCACCGGTCTGGTTGTGCGTCAGCTCCCTGATGGCACGTTGGCGTTGAGTGATGACGCCACCCTCCCAGCATTGATTCTTGATGCCGGACAGACTGTGCGTGTCTCCGCGGAGGTTCCCGGCCAGGTTGATCCGCTCGTGGAACGAGTGGTGAAGACCACTGCCACCAACCAGGAAACTGGGGAAGGGCTGTCCGCCAGCGATCCGCTGTTTACTTCCGTGAACCGGGATCCTGCGATTACGGCCAAGATTTTTGGCGAATCACCTGAAACAGCTGACGCGAATACGGCAGCTACTGCGGTGGCCGTGAAGCCAAACACACCATTTATGGCAAATGTGTCGATGACCAACACCTCGGCGGTGAATTTGGTTGGTGTCACGGTTGCTGTCACTGACGGTGATGTCACCGGTGCCACCTATACGGTGGTGGATGCCGACGGCACGCCACTGGCAGGCAATGCGATCACTACCACGACAAACTCCGGTGGCTTGACGAAACCAGTTCCAGGTTTGGTGCTGCGTGTCGACAAGTCCGGCAATGTGGTGCTGTCCGCGGATACGCAGCTCCCGGCAGTGGTACTCACCCCTGGCCAGTCGGTGACCGGCATGGTGCAGGTGGCAGCAAGCCAAATTGGTAAGCAGACTGATATCACTGTCACTGCAGCAGACCAGCTCACCGGTGAGGTTGTCACGGCAACCGACCCGTATTTCACCCAAGCAGCTACACTGCCAACACCAACGATTGATGCGAAAATCTTCGTCGGTGACACCACCGATGAGGGCGGTGCGACGGGTGACGGCCAAACCCCGGAGAAGGCGGTGCAGTTCAGCGACGATACACCGGCGCAGGCAACAATCCAGTTGTCGAATACTGCTGCAGAACCGTTGACGAAGATTGTTCCGGCTGTTGAGGGTGTCACCCTTGAAGAGGGCGCCGAGTTTGTGCTCACCGATGCTGCCGGCAACCCTGTTGCGCCGACTGCTGGTGCGCCGGCTGCAGGTGCAATGCTGCGGGTTACTGCGGATGGCAAGGTCGTGTTCTCCGCTGATGAGTCCCTTGCTCCGCTGAATCTGCTACCAGGTCAGACGATTGCTGGCCGGGTCGAATTTGCAGTGAATTGGTCTGAGCCGAAGAACACTCCGATTTCGGTGACTGCAGTTGGTGTCGACAGCGATATTACGGTTGCTGCCACTGATGCGCTCTACACGGTGCACGTGGATCAAACCCCACCGCCGCTGCCACAGCCGGCGATTGAGTCGAAGATCTTCGTCGGTGAAATCACCGCTGACGAGGCTGCCAAGGGTGACGGGCAGACCGCCGATACGGCTGTAACCCCGGAACCGGGTGCAACCACGGTGACTGCCGAGATCACGTTGCGCAACACTGGTGACGAAGCACTGGTCAACATTGTGCCGTCCATTGCTGATGTCCCGATCACCGACGAAACTGTCTTTACTGTCACCGATGCGCAAGGTAATCCGGTTGCACCAGCTGCTGGCAAGCCAGCCACCGGCGCGATGCTGCGGGTTACTGCAGATGGCAAGGTTGTGTTCTCTGCCGATGAGACCCTCGCCCCGCTGCAGTTGCTGCCTGGCCAACAGGTCAGCGGTAGCGTCGAATTCGAAGTCTCGTGGGATATTCCGCGGAATACTCCGATCACGGTGACAGCAGTTGGTGTTGACAGTGACATTCCAGTTGCCTCCACCGATCCGCTGTACACGGTCAAGGATGTGGAAGAACCAGACAAGGTGAAGCCAAGCGAAGGCGATGAGGACACCTCGTCGGTGACCCCTGAGCTGCCATGGTGGCTGATTCTCATCCCGGCAGTGGCGGTACTGCCAGTGCTCGTGCCACAGCTGCCAGTCCCGGCATTACCTGCGGTGACCCCACAACCGGTTAGCCCGAACCCGGCACCGGAAGTAGTGGAAGTTCCTGAGCAACCTGCACCACAGTCGCCGCATGGCAGCAATTCCACGCTGCTGGCACGCACTGGTGCAAACGTGATCACCTTAGGGATCATTGCAGTGTTGCTGTTGCTGGCCGGTGTATTCCTTATCGCCTGGCGTCGTCGCCGCAGCGAAGAGGAAGAACAGGCTTAAGCCAACCAGGTTTGTGCCCGGATTCCGCAACTTGCCTGTTGAATAGGCGGCGGGACACGATAACGAAAACTGCATAACAACACCCATGGCTGTGTCGGAAGATATCTTCTGACACAGCCATGGGTCGTTTGCGCATCGCCAGATTCCTGCAGCTACCGCGGCATTATTCGACAGGGAAGATCATCACCCAGGCCACGGGTAAATAAGTGTCCACTAGTTTCGAACGGTTCACCCCACTGTGTCCCCAGCGCTGCCGCGTTGCTGCAACCCCGTTGACGCGCAGCCACTAGTCACACCCCGGCGATGGCTGTGGGCACTGTGATTGCGGCATTCTTGCACAACGACAGCACGCAAGACCCTGGCACGCTAGGGGGCTGCACCACGAACAGTTAGGCACCGGTACTCCTGCTATGCGCCGCCGCAGAAAAATGCGTGTACTGCTGGCTTGTTTTCGTCCCCGTATCCATATTCGGTGGCAGCCAAAGTGTCTCCACGAGCAGCGCGCAGTGGGGCAAAGCCGGGTATGAAAAACAAACAACCCGGGAGCAGTCACTGTGACTGTCCCGGGATACGGATCTATGCAGGTAGGTTTTCGTGTGCTGAACACCACCGGCGAAGCGGTGGTCGCGCGCAGCAGTGGTCGCGGCGCGATGCCATAGGGCGGCGAAAGATTAATAGTTCTCCCGCTGCTTCACCCAGCGGATCACCAGGTAGGTGACCGGCATAACAGCAACCTCGACGAGGGTCTTCCAAAAGAACCCAACCAGGGTGTAGTTGACGGTGTCGCCGACAGTGGTGATGCCGATAACGGGTGCGGCGATCAGACAAAACACGAGGGTATCGCCGAATTCGCCGACAATGGTGGAACCAAGTAGACGTGCCCACAGGGAACGTTCCCCGGTGCGTTTTTTAATAGCAACCAGCGACCAGGCGTTCAGGAGTTGTCCGACTAGGTAGCCGCAGAGGCTGGCTAAAACAATGCGCGGCACGAGACCTAAGATGAGGGCGAATTGTTCTTGTGAGTCGTAGAAGTCAGCGGGTGGCAATGCGATGGCGACATAGAATGTCACGGTCATGATGAGCATTGCGGCAAAGCCGATCCAAATGGCTTTGCGGGTGGCACGGAAGCCAAAGCATTCACTTAACACGTCGCCGAGAATATAGGCAATGGGGAAAAGGAAGAACGCACCATCGGTGATAATAGGGCCGATTTGAACGCCTTTGGTGGCCGTGATGTTTGAGATCAAAAATACGGTCACAAACAGGGCGACCAACACCGGGTAGATGGTGGCTGGAATGGGAATGTGGCGGGGGTTACCGGACGCGTCGACGTGAGTAGTCGAGGCGCCCTGCCCAGATGCAGAAATATTCGACATAGCCAACTATGTTGCCATAGCGGCATTGATAATACAGAACTTCGCAGCTGCTAAAAGTTATCGGATCGCGGAGCGTTCCTCGCGTCAGATTTGCCCTTGGGCATCCTTGATGGATAAGGAAACAATGTGGCTCATTGCCAGAGCACAACGCACTGCGGATCGGCAAACGAGCAGGAGCGCAAAGACATGATCTAGGTTTGTTCATATCCCGGCAGGCATGGTTGCAATCCCTACGCTGTGATCCGTGGCTGCTGAAAAACATCAGCGGGCGCGGTCTATCTAGGCTCGGCGAAGGCAATTTGAAAGGTCTTACTGCTGCTTTTTGCGTCTATATGGCAATGAGTGTGCAATGATTGGACGTTATTTCATGGGCGTTCGTGAAGACAGGTGCGCTTTTAAGTCCACCACGGATCGTTCAAGCCACACCCTGGAACCCATCGGCAATAGCATCTGCAATGTATCGTCGATACTGCCTGCTTTACTTGCGTTGGTGGCCATGCCACGGGCGGTATTAGGTGGGCAAGAGAGTGTGGCGTGCTGCGAATAACCTGATGTAAGGACAAACGTTGATGGCTGGTGAGCGTGATACAACGATCGGCGCTAATACCCCAACGGGTACTGACCCTGCGCCCGGTATTCACACTGCACCCGGTGCTGACACTGCGCCGGTGAGGAGTTCTTCCACACCACTGTTTCAACAGCAGCATCCTGCGGTTCACGAGTCGAACTTTGCTGGGGCGGGCAGGTTTGCGCCTTCTCCTAGTGGGGAATTGCATTTTGGGAACCTGCGCACAGCGGTATTGGCGTGGGCGATAGCCCGGGCGACGGGCAGGGCGTTTTATCTTCGTATTGAAGATATTGACTCCCAGCGAAGTCGTGCAACCTTCGCCACCCGGCAGATCGAGGATTTAGTCGATCTGGGTATTGATGTTGATGAGCCGATAATCACCCAGTCGGCGCGGCTTGCAGTCTATGAGTCAGCGTTGGAGTATCTCCGCGAACAAGACCTGGTTTATCCCTGTTTTTGTTCCCGGAAAGACATCAGTCATGCGGCTGAAGCGCCGCATCTGCCGCCGGGGGCATATCCGGGTACCTGTCGGCATCTTTCACCGCTTGAGCAGCAGGAACGATTCGCCGATTTTGCCGCACAACATCGCAAGTCGGCGTTTCGCTTGAAAAGTGACAACAGTCAGGTTCATCTGCGGGATCTGCTGTACGGGGAGACGAGTGCGTTCGTTGATGATCTCGTATTGCGGCGGGGTGGAGCGAATGAGGATTTTGCCTACAATCTGGCGGTGGTCATTGACGACCACTATCAGGGGATTGATCAGGTTGTGCGGGGTGTTGATCTGTTGGACTCGGCACCCCGGCAGGCGTATCTTGCAGGGCTCCTCGGTGTACAGGTGCCACAGTATGTGCATGTGCCGTTGGTGGTCAACGGTGAAGGGCGTCGCCTGTCGAAGCGGGATGGGGCAGTCACCTTGCAACAGATGCGCGATAGTGTCGGTCTTGCGGGGGTGCAACGGCTGTTGCTTGACTCACTCGGTTTTACAGAGTTAGCAAGCCTGAGCGATGTGCCGGAAGTCATTGACCCAAAACTGTTAGATACGCAATCATACACATTCACTGAAGAAGCACTGGCACAGGCGGGGCGAAGCATGCAGGCAGTCCGATGCCCTGGGGAACGATAACGTGCCATCTAGCAGTTACCCCACTTTGCGCTGGGAAGGGTGCACGGATTGTTCCCTAATATGGTGCGGTGATTCCGTCGTGACAACGGCTAGAGGTGATGCCGTTTGCGTACCTTTAGCAGGTGAGCCATCATTCTTGCGGCGTGCCATCACCGTGTCATCGTCCAAGCCTTGGGGGTTACTGGAATCTGCGAACAGCGCTGCGAACAGCGATAATACAAAAAACCCCTGCTCAAAAATGAGCAGGGGTTTTATGTTTGGCGGAGGATAGGGGATTTGAACCCCTGAGGGATTGCTCCCAACACGCGTTCCAGGCGTGCGACATAGGCCGCTAGTCGAATCCTCCACAGGTTTGCGGCGCACAATGCATCAACATTGCGTGCAGCGCTAAATCAATATACCGGAAACCTTTAGCGGACGCAAAAACGTCATGGTGAGACGGTCTGGCGCGTAGTGCAACCGCTGGGGAAGTGGCGCGCATGATTGCTTGCTGCACTGGTTGCGCGCCGATGTGTCAGCGATGATACAGGCGGTAAGGGGCTGCTAGCCATGGTGGCTTCTTCTCTTGATGGGTCGAAACCGTGCACAAAGTTGCGCGGTCGCAATGCTCGTGCGCTATAGTGTTGGCAGGATTCCGTGCGGCGTCTATCTTGTGAACTCCCCCAGGGCAGGAATGCAGTAAGGGTCAGCGAGCTCTAGCGGGTGCGCGGGATCCCCTTTTTTTATTTCTCTTTCAGCAGGGTTGTGGGGCTAGGGACAACCAAGGTCTTTGGGGTGTTACCTGGTCGGGAATGCTGGCTTCAAGGATTCGATCAGGCCTTGCAGGTCGCTGCTACTGGGGTGTTGCAGTGTGCGATGGGGGTGTCGGTAGGGTCGCTGCGACAAGCACAATGCGACTTCTTCGGTTGCGCGCGGCAGGACGCGGATGGCACAAACGGGTTTACCTCGTGCGTGAGCTAGGTCGCAGGGGTTAGAATGCTGCCAGGTGGTTGATGGTTATACACCGCCGAATCACTGTCGATAGGGCAGTATCACTGCGACGATGGGTTGGAACCGATGAACCTTGCCGATATGTCGAAATCCGAATTGCAGGATTTCTACCAGGAAATGCGCACCGCCTATGAGGCGCTGCAAGCAAAGCAGCTTTCCCTCGACCTGACGCGCGGGAAGCCTTCCGCCGAACAGCTGGACTTCTCCAATGAGCTTGGCCATCTGCCGGGGGATACCTTTATTGCTGCGGACGGCACCGATTGCCGCAACTATGGCGGGCTTTTCGGCATCACCGATATTCGGAAGGTCTATGCGGAACTGCTTGGGGTGGAAATCGATGAGATCATCGCCGGTGATTCCTCCAGCCTCAATATGATGTTCGACCTCATCTCTTTTGCCTATCTGTGGGGTACCCAGGATTCGTCCCGCCCGTGGAAAGATGAGCCGACCATCAAGTGGCTGTGTCCCGTGCCAGGCTATGACCGCCACTTCACCATCACTGAACACTTCGGCTTCGAGATGATCCCGGTGCCGATGACCGCTGATGGGCCTGATGTTGCCGAATGTGCCCGTCTGGTCGCTGAAGATCCGGCGATTAAGGGTATGTGGTGTGTGCCGATTTTCGGCAACCCCACCGGTATCACCTTCACCCGGGAAGTGTGTGAAGCACTCGCGTCCATGAATGCTGCCGCCGCAGATTTCCGCATTATCTGGGATAACGCCTACGCAGTGCACACCCTCACCGACACCTTCCCAGAAGTGGTCAACGTCCTTGAACTTGCCGCACAGGCCGGCAACCCAAACCGGTTCTGGGTAATGACCTCGACGTCAAAGATCACCTTCGCTGGGAGTGGAGTGGCGTTTTTCGCCTCATCGAAAGACAACCTCAACTGGTATTCCAACCATGCGTCGGTGCGCGGCATCGGGCCGAATAAGATCAACCAGCTTGCCCATGCCCAGTTCTTTGGTGATGCGGCAGGGCTGAAAGCACATATGGCTAAGCATGCCGCCTCGCTCGCACCAAAGTTTGCGGCCGTGTTGCGCATCCTCGACGAGCGTCTCACTGCTGCAGGTGTTGCGTCGTGGACGAAACCTGAAGGTGGCTATTTCATCTCCCTTGACGTACTCGATGGGACTGCGTCCCGGGTGGTGGAGTTAGCGAAGGAGGCAGGGATTGCCTTGACTGCTGCCGGATCTTCCTTCCCGCTGCATAAGGATCCCAACAACCGCAATATCCGCCTTGCGCCGTCGCTGCCGCCAGTAGAGGAAGTCAAGGTGGCAATGGATGGTGTGGCAACTTGTGTGCTGCTGGCCGCCGCGGAGCAGCTGCTCAACCAGTAGCCGTAGTTTTGCAGGTGACTGCCAGGGAAATACTCGGCCAGTGGAGATATGTTCACAGCCGAGTTCCCCTGGCGGTGTATGCCGCTGTTGCCGGGTGAAAAGGTGGTGCAGGCCGGCAATCCGCAGCCGGGTTTGCCCACTTGGGGGTGGCAGATGTCGGCGTCCACGGGTTGGCTGTTTCGGTTGCTGAGATGTCTGACATAAGCTGGATTGTGTGACTACGATGACCTGGCCTATGGAATTGGTAAAGCTCAGCGACGGATATGTGACGCTGCGGGAGCCGGTGGTTGATGATGCTGATGATCTCACCGCGGCCGCACAGGATGAACAGTCGCAGAAATATACAAAAGTCCCTGCCGACTACACCCATGAGATGGCAGTGGAATATCTACAGGCGCGTGCCGCCGATCCGGATACGGTGATGTGGGCGATCGAATTGGCGGAAGAACCTGGCCGCTATGCAGGCAACCTCGAGATTCGTCTTATTGCAGCGAATTCCCGCACCGTCGGATTAGCGTTTACCACCGCCCCGTGGGCACGCCGCAAAGGAGTGATGACCCATGCGGTGAAACTTGCCCGGGATTATGCATTCGCCCACGGTGCCCGCCGGGTGGAGGTTTCCACCCAGGCTGGCAACACTGCCTCCCGGATGCTGCTGCAGAACCTGGATTTTGTGTTGGAAGGGGTAATGCAAGGCTCCCGGGAGCATAAAGGCCAGCGGGTTGATGAGGCGCTGTTTAGCGTGTCCGCGGCAAGTAACACTATCGATGAGGCAGGGGTCACCGAATAGGGGGAACACAATCCGGCTGGAGTGTGCCGCTGCTTGCGAGGGTGGGAAGTTCGTTGCGCTGTTTTTGTTGCGCTGTTTTTTTTCAGCGCTGTTGTGCATTGCAATGTGGTTCATAGCGTGGTTGCTTGTGGCACGATTCCCGCCTGCCCCTGGTTTTGCTGCACCAGTGTTTGTGAAAGGAGTGGGTGTGAATGGATCGGTCACAAACCCTGTATTGGATAGATCAGCTGCTGCCGCCTGCCCCTGAGCAAACCATGCATCAGATAGGGCCGGTGTTGGTGCGGGCAGCTTATGATCCGCCGCAGCAGCTCAGTGTGGCGGCCACAGTCGGATTTGCGGCCTGTGACCAGGGGCTTCTGGCTCATCTCCCGGAGGAACATCGGGGATCTGCCAGTGCAGAAAACCAGGGTGGGATTACTGCTGCTGGCACCCCGACAGCTACCGGTGTGCGGCGGGAACCTCCTGCTAGCGCCGGTGATCTTTCCGCCCAAGCTGGTGGTTTTTCCTTCGCCGATTTGATCGTAAGCACCAAACAGCAAGCAGCAGCCGGGGCAACCCCAGCCGATCAACAACACACCCCTGATGCGCATCATCGTCTCGCTGGAATGCTGGATGTGCGCTGTGAATTAGTGTGTGTTGCTGCCGGTTCTCATCCCGGCCTATCCCAAGATGGCGGCCAGGCGACGCCGGTGGTAAGCCACCCGGAGGCGACCCACCGCGATATTGACTGTCTTATTCGGGCAGTGGCTGCCGCCAGCATGCTTATCGGGCAGGCAACCCCACGGCTTTCCGCCCAACCGGGGCAACTTCTGCCCGGTATTGGCAGTGCCGCCGGTTTTCACGTTGATCCCACTATCACCGTCCAACACGGGCTGCTCATCGCCCCCTGGCTATGGGCGGAAGGTGTGCCACAGGTGGTGGAACAACCTGGGGCTGTGGATCTGTTTTGTCTTGATAACTCTGCTGCCACATCGATCGACGCGATGCGCGACACCCAAGACCCGCAGCTTGGCCGGATCACCGTCATCAGCCAGCTGCTGCTGCTGACCGACGACGAATACAACTACGGCGTCACCTATGGGGTCGCTGCTTTGCAAGAAGCCCTCACGGAACAACGCATTGCGGTGATGGATCTGCGCCGGTAGCCCACCGCCAGTCACACCAGCCACCGGCAACACCACCTTTTAAGATGCTGAACTGGGCAAACTCGGATGACTGCTAGGCCAAGCACGCACCGCATGGGGGCGCGATAGCGGGCAAGTGCGACGATATCGGTAGGGTTGGATACCGTGGCTCTGTATCGCAAGTATCGTCCGGCAACCTTCGCTGAAGTCATCGGCCAGGAACATGTCACCGGTCCGCTGATGAACGCCCTGAACAATGGGCATGTCAACCATGCGTATTTGTTCTCTGGACCGCGCGGCTGCGGGAAAACCTCCTCCGCCCGGATCATGGCTCGATCCCTGAACTGTGCCCAAGGGCCGACCGCAACCCCCTGCGGCACCTGTTCCTCCTGTGTGGCGCTCGCCCCGGGTGGCCCAGGCAACCTGGATGTCACCGAACTTGACGCCGCCAGCCACAACGGTGTGGAAGACATGCGGGAACTGCGCGACCGGGCACTCTATGCCCCCAGCGAATCCCGCTACCGGGTATTCATCATCGACGAAGCACATATGATTACCGCTGCTGGGGCGAATGCGCTGCTAAAAATTGTGGAAGAACCCCCCGCCCATGTGGTGTTTATTTTCGCCACCACCGAACCGGAAAAAGTGTTGGGCACCATCCGCTCACGAACCCACCACTATCCCTTCCGGCTGCTCACCCCACCGGATATGCGCACCCTGCTGAGCAACACGGCCAGTGCCGAAGGATTCACTATTGACGACGATGTGTATCCGCTCGTGATTCGTGCCGGTGGCGGATCCCCTCGCGACTCGCTGAGCGTACTCGACCAGCTGCTGGCTGGTGCCCCGGAAGGGCATCTCACCTATGCGATGGCAGTGCCACTGCTTGGCGTTACCGACCAGGCACTGATCGACGCCATTATTCACGCCCTTGCTGAACACAATGCAGCAATCGCCTTCCAAACCATTGACCAAGTTATTGCCGCCGGCCACGATCCCCGCCGTTTCGTCACCGACCTCCTCGACCGGCTGCGGGACTTGTTGATAGTTCGTGCCGTCGATGACCCGTTTAACCAAGGGCTCGTCGACGTGCCAGTCAGTGTGCAAGAACAGCTCCGCACCCAGGCAGCCGCATTTCCTGCCCAAACCCTGTCCGCATTAGCCACCCTGGTCGCCACCGAACTGGGCAGCTTCCGCGGGGCGACTGCTCCCCGGCTACTGTTAGAAATCCTGGCGGCACGACTCCTCGCCATCGGCAACACCCCAGTAACCGCACCCCCCAACCCCGGTAGCCAAACCAGCGCCGCCCCACAGCAGCCCACCCAACCAGCCCCGCACAGCACCCAACCCGGTGTCACCGCCGATCAAGAAAAGGGCACCTCCCAGCCAGATATGGCGGTGCACAGTGCTGCACAGGCCGCACTAGCGGCGGCGCGTCGGGCAAGTCAACGATCTGCTCCTGGGCGTGGCCACACGCAGCCAAATAGCACTGCGGCACAGCAGCCCACCCAGCAGCCAGCACCGCAGCCATCCCAGTCTGCGCAGCAAACCGTACCATCTGGGTCTGAAAGCCAATCATCCCCACAGCAGCATGCTTCCCAACACACCGGTCAGCCGCAGGCACCAGCACCGGCAACCACCGCTCCTGCGCCGACTGGTACCACAGCATCCGATACCGCACCGGCACCGCGCGGTGCGGAAACCACCGTCCCATCGGAAAAGGGAGCAACGGACAACACAGCGCAGCCTGCCGCCGCCGACCACAGCACATCACCGCAGGCAACCCAACAGCAGCAAGACCAAGCGATCGCCGCAACCGTGGAAGAGGTTGTGTCCCTCGACGATGATGACCACATCGGTGCCGACGGCAAACCTGCGGCGGCCACCACACCAGATGAGGTCAAGCAGCGACTCGAAGAACACTGGGAGACAGTAAAGACCCTCATCGCGGACAACGACCCGGTCACCGGGGTGCTGATGCAATCGGTGACGGTGGATCGAGTGACCGATGAGGTGATCTATCTGCGACACCTCACCAGGCCGCTGGCACGCAAACTCAGCCAGCCGGAGCATCTGGCCCACGTCGAAGCGGCACTCACCACGCTCACCGGAACGCAACATCGCGTGGTCTGTGAGGTACCAAAGTCCCCTTTTGATCGTGGCCGCCGGGAGAAAACACCCTCTCCAGGCAGCGAGCAGCACACAGAGCAACCAGCACGCAATGGCAACCCAGCTTCCCCACCACAGATCGCTGACAGTGGTCGCATTGCTGCCTCAACTGCAGTGGAGGCTACAAGTACCAGTCCGCGCCCTGCACCGAACACTCAGTCGCCAAGCAGGTCAACCACTCAACCCAATCAACCTGCACCGCAGCAGCCAGCACCAGCACAATCACCGCACCAGGTAGCATCAGCACAGCGGGCAACGAGTACTGCTGCCGCAGCTGATACGGCAACTGCCCCGGATGCAACTGATTGGCCGGAGCCGGCAGCACTTGGTGATGGGGGACTTGCTGCCGCCCGGCAACGCCAACAGGCACAGTCCAGTGTGCAATCTTCCGCCCCGGAAGATGCGCCACAGCCCAGTAGTGCACCACCAGCTACACCATCTGACGCCGCGGCAATCCAAAAGGAAACAGATCCAACCACCGCCAGTCAACCAGGCCAATTAGCAGACACAGTGGTGCCTGCTGCCGACGATGCCGCAACTGCATTCCGTGCCTTGTCGACCGACCATGCACCGGATGCTGGCACGCAGGCAGACACTGTGCAGGCAGACACTGTGCAGGCAGAAACTGAGCAGGATCCTTCCAACCCCACCGAAAACAGTGTTGTTGCGAATAATGCAGATAATGCTGCCGTGGAGCAGTCACTGCCATCGCAGGGACAAACAGATGGCCAGGATCTGCCCGCAGCCCAGGGGCAACCCCATCATGCCGCGGCATCGGAATCATCGACCTTCGATGATGGTATTCCTCTTCCTGAGGAACCTGTCGACTACTTTGACGCGCCCCCACCGTTTGAAGACCCACAAATCAGCGGCGCCACGCCAACTGTTCCACATCCGCCGCGTGCTGCTGCACAAGGTGTCGACCATCCATTCCGGAGCGGTGGCCACCACACCACCACAACCACGCAGCAGGACACCCCCCACACCGCAACAGCAGACGAAGTATCCACCCCTGAGTCGTCCGCTGCTGCCAACCCAGCGGCACAGCCGGCCGCATCGCAACCAGGTTCACAGCAGTCATCGTCAGCTGCATCCACTGCGGATCAGACGACTCAACCGGCAGCTGAGACCACCAGTCCCCCTGCAACAAGTGTGGCAGCAGCTGCAGCCGATGATACGCAACCCAAGTCGGAGTTGAGTGCGGCAGTTGCTCTGGCGGATCAGGTGCTCAACCTCGCCGCAGCAATCCCCCAAGTGGGTGACACCGCTGCTGGTAGTTCACCGCAACCAGCTCCTTCTTCTACCACACCAGGTTCCACCTATCCGGGAAGCAACCAGGCTGCTGCCCCTGCAGACAGCGCTTCTGCGGCTGCGCCGATGACACCCCCATCGCCGCACCCCAAGCCCTCTGCCCCGTTCCCGGTGCCTAGCGCAATCGTTACCCCCGCCGCCGAAAACACGGAAGGGTCGTCAGCTACAGCAAGCGATGTGCTCGATGAAGCCTCAGAGATGGAGGAGATGATCGAACAGGCACAAAACGCCGGGGAATCCGATCATCGGGATAGTCTCGAAGTTGCAGTCGATATGGTCAAAGAGTTCTTCGGGGGCGAGGTGGTCTAGCGGCACAATGCAGCGGCGGGGCGGTGTTGTGTTCGCTGCTCGCTAACATGGCGCCGCCGGGGCGGTGTTTCACCCGATTCCCGACTAGGGTTAACACCGTTACATGTCTTCGCATCGGGGAGGATCGGTCAACAGTATCCACAGCCCGTGGAGCACACCTTGCACCGACACCATCGCGATGCGCTGGATGATAACTGCATCGACACAACCCTTCCCAAACAAGGGTTGTCGCGGTGCAGCACTGCTTGCCTACAATGAGTGCAGCAGCATCACGATTGCGGCTCTTGTCGTGGGTACCAGGCCACCTTGTTGCAAAGATGGCACAAACCGGTGACAACAAGACATATCCGAACCCGGATAGTTTTTTACCGTGTTTTCCATGCATCTGGGTTATCCCGGTGCAGGAAACACATGCACTACTCAACAACGATCCAAGGAATAACACACAGATGACTCAGCCAGATATGAACCAGCTCCTCCAGCAGGCACAGGCCATGCAGGCACAGCTGCAGCAGGCACAGATGGAAATCGTCAACTCCACCGTGGTTGGTGAAGTACTCGACGGCAAGATCAAGGTCACCATGGCCGGCACCGGCAAGGTCACCGACATTGCAATCGACCCGGCAGTTGTCGACGCCGACGATGTGGAAACCCTGCAGGATCTGCTGGTCAGCGCTATTGGTGATGCGCACGACAAGATCAGCAAGGTTGCTGAGGAAAAGATGGGTCCGCTGAACCAGGCGATGGGTGGCGGCGCTATCGGCGACGTGTTCGGCGGTATGTAAATCACTGTTTTGCATTCACCGCTCACCTGCCGCCTTGCTTCACGTTGGCGGATAGTGACGGCGATGAGCTGCACTTGGGGTGACGGTGAACAACGGCATACTCCCCGGGGGTTGTTGATACGAAAAAATCAGCACCTTCCCCGGGGAGTATTCCTGTGTCTGCGATCAGCCACCGGTGTCGGGGCGCAGAGCGTCCTTTGGTGGGCGCAATGGGTGGCAATTACCAGTAGGATGTGGTGCCGCACCTGCCACGGCTGCAAGATCCTTCGGTCGAGAAGTAACAAGCTTGGTGCAGGCAGCAATGAAGAACACTAACGATTGAGTATAAGGACGGGTGTCGTCGTGTTTGAAGGACCATTACAAGACCTCATCGATGAACTGTCCCGTCTGCCGGGGGTGGGGCCGAAATCGGCGCAGCGCATCGCACTGTATCTTTTGCGTGCTGAACCTGAAGATAATGTGCGGCTAGCGACAGCTATTACCGCAGTGTCGCAAGGGGTGCATTTTTGTCGTATTTGTTCGAATATTGCGCGCGAGGATGTGTGCCGTATTTGTGCTGATAGCTCCCGTGACCCGCAGCTTATTTGTGTGGTTGAGGAAGCGAAAGATATTCAGGTCATTGAGCGCACCGGCGAATATAGCGGCCGCTACCATGTGCTTGGTGGGGCGTTAGATCCGCTGGCCAATGTCGGACCGAAGGATTTGTCGATCACCCAGTTAATGCAGCGCATCGGGGGAACATTGCCGGATCGTGAACTGGCCGCTTCCACCCCAGAGGCCCCGGTGTATGACGAAACCCCGGATGTGGTTGAGGTGATTTTAGCGACCGATCCGAATACGGAAGGGGAAGCTACAGCGGCTTATCTTGCGCGCATGTTGAAAAACTTCCCGGAATTGAAAGTTACTCGTCTTGCTTCAGGGATGCCGCTTGGCGGCGATTTGGAGTTCGTTGATGAACTCACCTTGTCCCGGGCGCTCAACGGCCGTTTAGTGATGTAGCAACGGTTTTCCTGCCGATAGCGGTAGCAATATCCGGATGGGGGCAAGCGTAGGAAGTATTTGCTGCTGTTGCGTTGACTATGGGCAGGCCACATTGCGCGAGATATCAATCGGCAAGATTCCAGTGTTTGATACCTGTATCGCCCGCGCGGGTCTCTGATGTGGTGTGATCTTCACTTGCCGGCATCTCACCGGTGGTATCACCGGCAGCTTCCGCGACTCAGCGGTGGGCACAAGTGATCACCTGTGCCCACCGGCTGTTGCAGGGGTATCCAGCTTAGCCACGGCGATTCCCAGCATCGAACTGTGGTGCGTGTTTCGGGGTGTGTCTAGGGGAGCGTTGACTGTGGTTTGCGATGTTTTACGCTTTTGCCGCGAGTCGTTCACTGCGCAGTTGGGCAATGCGTTCATCGCCGGGGCAAGGCGCAAGTGAGCGCAGCGGCACACCGGTGGCGTTCGCTAAGAGCAGATCAGCAAGCTGTGGGTTTCGGGCTAACGCTGGCCCGTGCATATAGGTGGCGATGATTGATCCTTGCACGACTCCTTCGGCGCTGACTTGGAATGCCGGATCGGAAGTGGTGGCTGCTGCTTGTTGATCAGTGTTGCCCACCCCGCGGGCAAGTGTCCCTAACGGTTTCGCATTTTCCCCAAGCAGCGTGGCACCCATATGGTTTTCAAACCCGGTTAAAGCCTCGGTGAGCTCAGCGGTCACCCCCACCCCGGTGGGGGTGGTGACCACTTCACCGATAGCACGTGCCGCCATTGTGCCGGTGGTGATATCGAGCAAGCCCAGCCCATCGACCATGCGTCCAGCGGCGCGGAATTGTTGGCCAAGGATTTGCATGCCGGCGCAAATACTCAATATTGGGGTGCCGTTTTCGGCGGCACGATAGAGCCCGGGATGTTGTTGGAGATATTCGCAGGCAATGATTTGGGCGGTGTCTTCCCCGCCGCCAATGAGATAGATATCAAGTAATTCGGGTACCCCATCGCCCAGATTGATGGGAAGGATCTGCGCGTCAATACCGCGCTGTTTCGCCCGAACTTGGAGTACACGAGCGTTCCCGTCGTCACCGTAGGTTCCCAATACTTCGGGGAGAAGAAGTCCAATGGATAGTGTGCTCATGGTGATGATCACTGCTCCTTGCGGGGGGCTGGATGGGCGGGATGATCCGGTGTTTGCTGCCGCAGGGTTGCCGGACCGGTACGTCGATGTTTGAGGTCGTGCCGAAGATCGTCGATCATTCCGGCGACGTGTTGCAGTGGTCGGGCGATGCGGGTGGCGATGGCGGTGACTGGGCTGCTGGTGATCAGGTGGCCAAGCAGGGGAATATTCGCCAGCATGTGCCCTGCCGGCGAGTCGATCAGTGTCGCGGTGCCAGGGGGTGGATTGCCGTGGAGATTCTCTGTGGTGGGGCCCATGTGGGCGGGTTTGTCTGCTTGCTGAGGTGTGGCATGTGGATTGTTCGCTTCTCGGAGGAGTGCCCGGTTAAGGTCCCGAAATGCGGTGTAGTTGGCGAGTACTTCTACTCGTCCGGGTGGGCAGGCGTCGATTGCGGCAAGCGGATCGTGGATGAGTTCATGGGAAATCGAGGCGTATTGCAAACGAACTGCGAGATCTGTGCCGCGTTCCCCGGCCGCAAGCACACTGATGTTGTCGAAGTCTTCGAAGCTCACATCCCACAGCCATGACAGGTCAACCCCGTCGGCGACTTGCCCGTTGACGGCGATTACGAGCCCGTCGGCGCTGCGGTCAACCATCGAGAGGGCTTCTTGCCAGCCGGCAGGGTTTTTCGCCAGCAACATGTGGACATCATGGCCGTGATAGTGGTGGGTTGCATAGCGGCCGGCAACATCGGCAACTTCGCTCACTGCGGCGAGTGCTGCGGAAAGTGGAATACCGCCGACGAGATGGGCTGTGACAGCTGCCTGGGCGGCGTTACCGCGGTTTGCCCGCCCCGGAATGGTGAGCGTAAAGGGGTAAGTGGTACCTTGCCGGTCGACAAGCCCGTCGTCGGTGACGGTGTAGTCGGGGGTTGGGCGGGCAAACTGGCGCCCATCCGGCATGGGGGCGTGTGCCGCCCAATGCCCGTTGTTGTCGTGCACAATATAAGATCCGGTGCGGGGGCAAGAGACGGCATCACCCATCCAGCCGCGACCCACCGACACCCACGTGACGTGCTGTGCATCGTATGCCACCGAAGTTACTGCCACATCGTCACAGTTGGCGATAATGTGACAGTCGGGATGGTCAGCAACAGTTTGCCGCAGCGCCTGCTCGAGGCGGGTGATTTCCCCGACGCGGTCAAGCTGGTCGCGGGAGAGGTTTAATAAGACGAGTGCTTTCGGGTTGGTGACCGCTGCAATATGGGGCACATGCAGTTCGTCAACTTCGAGCACTATCGCGTCAGCCCCATGATCCCCGAGCAGGGCGGCAATAATCCCGGCGTCCATATTGTCGCCGCCACTGTTGGTGCACACGGTGTATTGGGTGCGTAAACCGGTGGTCAACATTTTGGTGGTGGTCGATTTCCCGTTGGTGCCGGTGACAAGATACACGTCCCGGCCACGGATGAGTCCCGCGAGAATATCTGGATCGATTGCTTGAGCCACCAGGCCGCCGATCATTCCCCCTGATCCCCGCCCGGTTGTTTGCGACGCCCAAGTGGCTGCCCGGGCGGCGGCGGTAGCAAGGCTGGTGCGGGCGGTACCAAGGGTGGTGCGTACAGCCTTTGGCAAGGGGGCAATACCTGGAAGCGACCGGTGAGAAGTCATGCGGACATTCTAGTGCAGCTGACGGGCTTGTCCCTAGTAGCACAGTATGCGGGCAGGAATCTGGCACAACAGCAGCGCAGTGACCTGTACGGTACGTCGAGCGCACATTGCTACCCGGGTTCTGTGGTCGGCAGTTGAGGGTTCAAGGGGTGGTGTATTGGCGAATGCGCCGGCAGCATAACGGTCAATAATCACCAGCAACACAACAAAAGTTGAATCGGCGCAGGGGCTGCTGGTTGCTAGTTCTGTGAAGTGTTGCTTGCTAATCGATCGATGTGTGGTGTGCCATCCGGTGTGGTGTTTGTTATTCGTTGGAATGTTGTACACCCTGCAGAAAAGTGTTCAGGTGCCTGGGCATGTTCAGTCCAGGTATGCCCCGAGGAAAAAGCAAACATCGGCCTTGGCGGGTGAGTGCAGACTTCTCCCTTCTTGGCGGGTGAGTGCAGACTTCTCCCTTCTTGGCGGGTAAGTGCAGACTTCGGCCGTGCAGAAAGCAGGTGCGTGCTCTTTTTTTGAGCAGTTATGTGAGGCGGGTGCCGGGCGCCACCGAGTCGGTGAGTTCCAGGAATTCGTCGTCGGAGACAAATGGGATTGCTTTGCGTTTTGCGTGCAGGGTTTTGCCGAAGAGTGCATTATCTTCGTTGGTCACCACAATGGAGGTGGTGCGGGTGAGTTTTTCGCTATATGCCAGGTTGGTGGCCACGATTGCAGCAATAATCTCATCGGGGTCGCGGCGAATGTCGGGGGATACGACGACTTCCATCCCTTCAATCAGTGGGGTGCCGGGTGTCCAGAGTCCCGGGTTGGCGAATCGTCGTTCCGCATCGTGCGCGTCGACACGGAGGATGCTGCGTTGCAGCCCGAAGCGGTCGCCGCGTAAACCGGTTGGTTCCATAGTGGCGAGGGTGCCGTGCTGTAGGGCGACAAACGTGTTCCACACCAGCATGGAGGATTGGCGGGTAAAGCGTTTTTCGGGGATGCGTTGCCGCCGCATGGAGGCACGCGGATTGGGGGCTTGCAGGCCGACGGCACGGGCTACCCCTCGGATCCGTTCGTCGTCGATGCGGACACCTTGGCGGCGTGCTGAGGCGAGGGTGTCGATAATTTTCGGGACTGTGGGAATAAGGAGTGGGGGTTGTTGACGGCGATGAAGGGTGTTGCCGATGGTGTGGCTTTTCCGCACCCGATATGCTTCGGCCACGATAAATCCCCAGGTGCGTGGCCCGTTGTGCACGATGAGTGTGCGGGAGTGTAATACGTCGATGAGGTGTGTTAACACGGTTTCTGGGGAATCTCCGGCGAGGATTTGCGCCTCGGAGAGTCCGTGGGCGTGGGCAGGGCCGGTGTCGCAGCCTGGGTTGATCACCGCATGATAGGTGTCGACGCGACGCCCGGTTTGGTCGAAGATCACCACATCGACAGCCACGATCCGGGAGGTTGACGGGTGGATACCGGTGGTTTGCAGGGTGAGTACCGCATAGGGGGATTCGCTGCGGTCGATTGCTGTGGCGGGCAGATGCCCGGTTGTTGCTTCGTCGTCGACGGCAAGCTGTTGTGTATAGGTTTCGTAGGCTTCGGGTTGGCCTGGTATGCGAACACGTTTTGCCCGCGGCATTGTGGTTGGCAGGGGAACTGGTTTACGCGGATTCGACAAACCAGCAGGTTGACTGTCAGTTCCCGGTGGGGTGTTGATGCGCCGGGCAGGGGTAGGGGTGATGGTTGCCGCAGATGGGATGGGGGTCGACTGGGGGCGGGCGGGAACTGCCGGGGTGGCCGGGTTGTTCGTCGTCTCACCGGGAACTGCCGGGGCAGCCGGGTTATCCACTGCTTCGGTGGTGACGGGCGGTGTACTGCTTGGTTTGCTTAGTTTGCTTGTGTTGCTTGGTTTGCTTGTGTTGCTTGGCTGGGGGGTGGACTGTTGCCGCTGCAGGTCGTCGGCGATTGCTGCGAGTTTACTGTTCAGGCGCTGTGACAGGGGGCCGGTAGTCGGTGTTTGGCTTTGGTTGTGTGCCACATCAGCTGGGGTGATGCGGCGCGGTGGTGTGGCCGCTGTGGGGTTGGGTACCACCGGCGCTGTGTCAGGGTGTGGCGATGGACGCTGCGACGATTGTGAGTCGGCTGCACGGTTGGTTGACCAACCGGCAAGATCACCCGGGCTGGGGATGGTTCGCGGTCGCGGTTTGGGTGACGGGGTTTGCTTACTCACGCTGCTCAACTTTAAACGATGGAGTCGCAGCCAGACAGCAGGAAAGACCGCAACAGGGGGTTTCACCCCATCGCCGCCCACTCGGGGATCGCCTCAGCGGCAAGTCGCCGGATGATGGCATGGCACCTGTGGTGGTAGATGCGGTGCGGAAAGCAGCGTAGTGCAGGGAGAAATTCCCAACACGCCCGGTCCATTGGGCATCCCCACTGCGCCGCCTGTTTCCACCTTCCCACTGCGCCTTCTGTTACTACCTCCGCGAGTGCGCTGCATGTCACCACCACATCTGTTCCTACGCGGAAGAGACAGTTCACGCCACACAGAAGCAAAGCAGGCGATTATGTTCTTGAAATGTGGGTTTATTAACCCCGAATAGGTGCGTTTTGGTGATATTGCAAAACCTTTCCCCTGGTCTGTAAATTGCCCCTCACCCCCAGATATGTGCGCTAGTTCACATGAGGGCGGGAAGATTGCTGCGCTCCTCCCACCTATATCCCTGGGATTCCGTCACACCCTTGTGACACAATAGGCGCATGGCTGCGCGGCACAAGAAACCCAATGACATGACAGCGGGTGATTTTCGCCCACCTGTACGGATAGGTCGAAAAACCGGGCCGAAGCCAACCTTTACCGAAGCCGACGTCATTGTCGCCGCTCTGCGGTTAGGGATCGGGGAGTTCACCCTCACCCAAATCGCCCAAAAAATCGGGGTCGCTACCTCCGCGGTGTATCGGATCTTCGACAGCCGTGACGATCTTGTGCGGGCTTGCGTCGACTATTGCGCCCGCCGCCTGCAATGGCAGATCATGCCCGGCACCACCTGGGAACAAGCATTACGAAGCTGGGCGGAACGGGTCTGGGAGGTATGTGAAACCTACAAAGGCATGGATGCGCAGCTGTTCCTCCACCCCGGGGTATTTCTTCCCACCCAACACTCACTCACCCGCATGATCGATCTGCTGGTGCGCGCCGGGCTGGATCGACGGGTCGCCACTCTTGTGTTCGACTTTGTGACAGAAACCGTGGTCGCCACCCATCTTGGGGTGTCCACCACCCAGTCGTTATTTAATGCGGATGCCGCGGAACGGCGGAAACAGGCCGGGTTCTTGGACGCGGATGATCCTACTGTTATTCCGCGGGGACGCATCACGAATGACACCTATGAGCTGATTGACGATCCGGAAGAGTATGCAGCGGCAATCAAAGATGCCCAATTCCACACCCCGGATCAGCAGCCCCGGCTGGCCCGGGAAGCATTAGATGTCAAACTTGATCTCATCATGGTGGCGGTACGGAAGGTTGCCGCCGAATCCACCGACGCAACATAACAGCCAGCAACACTCCCCCCAACAGCCTAAAGATCACCTACTGCGCTTCCAGCAGGATTATGACACTGCACTACGCGGCAGCCAACAGGAAAGCACAACACCGCATTGCCGAAAAGTCCTGCACTGAAACACAGGCCACAGCAGCATACGGCTCGTTCGCCGGTGGCAAGCAGCCCGGTGCTGCAAGAGCACCCCAGCCAGCTACAACACACTTCAATCGACTACAGCACAAAAAACCACCCTGCAGCGGCAACAAACAACCTGCTAGTTGCCAGAAAACTGGGAGGAACTAGCAGGTTTATTGACACACCGAGGTCTGGAAACACAACACTGTCGCATTGTGCGGAACCAGTGCTCCCGAAGCTGCCCGCGGAGTTCAGCGCTGCACAGCGTCAACACCAAAACCCAGCAGGCAGCTCAGCGGCATCAAACCGGCACACAAACACCCGGTGCTCCACCAAGCACAGCAGCACTGCAAGCACTCCACAAAGCACTCCACAGCAGGGAAGTGCCGGTGGAAGCAATCGTGCCTAGTCGAGTGCTAACGCCCGGTTGACGGCACTGGTCACCGCCTTGAGCGAAGCGTAGGTGATCGATCCTGCTACACCAACACCCCACGCTTTCGCCCCGTTGACTTCCGCGAAGACAAAAGCTGCAGCTTCCGCATCGTCACCGGCCGACCGGGCATGCTGGCTGTACTGCTGGATTTCACAGTCAATACCGATCTGTTCCAGAGCATTAGTCCAGGCCGCAACCGGCCCATTGCCGTGACCGGTAATCGTCTGCTGCTCGCCACGGTAGATAACATCAACCTCAATGAGAGCTTCGTCGCCCTCCCTGCCAATAGACCGCAGCGAGACGTCGAGTGGTTTGACGACATCATGACGATCCAAATATTCACCGGCGAAAATCTCCCACATGCGATCCGAGGCAACCTCGCCGCCCTCAGAGTCAGTCACCTGCTGCACAATGGAGGAGAACTCAACCTGCAGCGGCCGGGGCAGATCGATACCATGATCTGTCTTGAGAATGTAGGCGACACCACCTTTACCGGACTGGGAATTCACCCGAATCACCGCCTCGTAGGTGCGACCCACATCCTTTGGATCGATCGGCAGATACGGGACTTCCCATTGGGCGCCGCGCAGCGCCTCCCAGGGCAAAGTGGAATGAGTAGCCCCAGGTTTCACTGAATCCGCCAGCGCATCAAGCCCCTTGTTGATAGCGTCCTGGTGGGAACCGCTAAAGGCAGTAAATACCAGATCACCGCCATAAGGATGCCGTTCCGGAACACGCAGCTGGTTGCAATATTCGGTGGTACGGCGAATATGGTCGATATCAGAGAAATCCAATTGCGGATCAATACCTTGGGTGAACATGTTCAACCCCAATGTCACCAGACACACGTTGCCGGTGCGCTCCCCGTTGCCGAACAGGCATCCTTCGATTCGGTCGGCACCTGCTAAAAATCCTAATTCGGCGGCTGCCACCCCGGTGCCCCGATCATTGTGCGGGTGCAGCGATAATACGATCGCGTCGCGCCGGGCAAGATTTCGGTGCATCCATTCAATGGAGTCGGCATACACATTCGGGGTGGTCATCTCGACGGTGGCGGGCAGGTTGATAATCATCGGATTCTCTGCTGTCGGCTCCAGCACCGCAGTCACAGCGTCGACGACTTCTTTGGCGTAGGTCAGCTCGGTGCCGGTATAGGACTCCGGGGAATATTCCCACCGCCAATTTGTGCCCGGATATTCTTTTGCCAGCGACTTAACTAACTCGGCTGCATCGGTGGCTAATTGTTTGATTTGCTGCTTGTCTTTTCGGAACACGACTCGCCGTTGCAGGATCGAGGTTGAATTGTAGAAGTGCACAATGACATTTTTTGCCCCTTGGCAGGCTTCAAAGGTGCGCCGGATGAGGTGCTCTCGGGCCTGTACCAGCACCTGGATGGTCACATCGTCAGGAATGAGGTTTTGCTCAATGATCTGGCGGCAAAAGTCAAAATCGGTCTGTGAAGCCGACGGGAAACCGACTTCGATCTCTTTAAAGCCCATTTCGCAGAGCAGCTGGAACATGCGGCGTTTCCGCTCCGGGGACATGGGATTAATCAGTGCCTGGTTGCCGTCCCGCAGATCCACGGCACACCACTGGGGGGCGTGGGTCATGGTTTTTGTCGGCCAGGTTCGATCCGGCAGATCGATCCGTTCCACTTCATCGGCGAAGGCCTGATAGCGGTGATATGGCATGGAGGATCCGCGCTGCAGATTCCAATGCGGTTGATTCTCCCGCGGCTCGCCGGTCGGGGTGATGATTCGCGCTGGTGGCTGAATAAACGAGTCTTGGGTGTCGAGATAGCTCATTGGTTGTGCTCTTTTCTTGTTGGGAACGATCATTGAATTGGAACGGGAAAAATTGAAACTATGCAACTAGCGTGGCGGTGCTGATACCGCCTGCCGTGGGGCGGCTACACAAGGATGTTGCAGCGCTGCCTGTGTCGCAGCGGCACTATTTCGTCGCCACCGCTTCCCACTACAACACCACCCACCTGGTGTTCTTGGAGGCCATGTGCCACCAAATGGTGGAGACCAGGTGCAATCTGATCGTGGTGATGTGGAAGGACTGCACAACCGGGTCGTTACTCCACCGGGCCGCAGGTGGACAAACCCCAAACGTCCTTGACGTGCTGGCAAGGACACTGCCGAGAATCTTGCTCGGCGGTAACTTTGCTGGGGCAAGGTGGGAGGTGTGCTTGCGGCACTGTGGAGAGGCCGGCTGACACAGGTTGCCCTTCCAGCAGGCCTGCTGGTTGGCGACGATCATCCGCTGTGAAGTTATGTTGCTGTGAAATTATGGTTGATGCTGGCTTGTCGCCACTAGGGATCTCTTGTCCTAGCCTATGGGCAAGCAGGCCAAGAATCAGTTGGTTTGCCGTATTACTGCCCAACTGGTGCACCTGGTGGTGGCGGTGCGGACATCTGCATGTCAGCCAGCTGCACACTGCACCTGTATTGCCTCACCCTGATGCAACCATGCCCTGTACGACTGTTGTCACAGTTGCCTGTGCAGTACCGGCGGTGCGGGCAAAAGAACCGCTGCCGTACCGCCACCGGGTGTGTCTTATAGCCGTGACTAATCCGGGAAGATGCTGCCTGTGGCCGGGAGTCCCTTCGGCTGATGCGTGTGAGGATCCATCGACCAGGTGGACAGTAGTCGCGACTCACACCGGTGTGCGTCGAATCCATAATCCGCACCGTGGTTGTCTGCGCAGTACCACTTCACCGGCGCGGTAAGCGGGGTGAAGACCTGTACTGGACTTGGCATATGCAACGCAGGAAACCTTCTCGGCGGCGTGTGCAACAGTGTGTTGTAGCCGTGCGCTTCACCGGCCCTCAATACCATCCAGGCGGGATGTCTATATCCACGGTGGTGGCTATGAGAACGGTTGTTTTTCAGACCAGCGCGATCGTCCATCCCGGCGCACTGTTTGACCAGTGCCGTGTCAGTGGTGGAGTTGGGCGATGCCGAATTGCGCAAATTCACAACATGCACAAAGGGGTCGTTACCGCGCCAAGGTGTACGGCAGGCCCTGGCATATCAGCACAGGCGGTGCTGACCTAGGGCGAAACCCTGACGCGGCATGGAAGCTCGTGTCTCGTTGAATGCATGGGTAGCAGCCTACCATAGTTCCCATAATATAGGAACTAGTGTTTCATAATATGGGAACAGCCTGTATGTGGCGGCGTGGTTTGTTCAGCAGTGGGGAGCATGGTGCAGGCAAGAAACAATGTGATGGCCATATATGCCCTTTGCTCCCGCTGAGGATTTACGGTGTGTTGCAGTGAATCAGATGAGGTCGGAGTGCGTGAAATAGCTTGCTGTTATCGACACAGTCCCACCCCGGAGGGTGGTGTGACGGAATGTACTGGTGTAGCTGATGGGCAAGCGGACAATTGTCATTGGCGGTGACGCTACGATAAAGGGAATGCCGCTACCAAGAGATGGAGACAGTCGGCACATCGGGCAGGGTCAGATTGTCCCTTGGTCTGCAAATACGGGGCGATGTGGAAGCCAAGCGGTAGAAAAGGACAGTGGGGATATTGGAAGTTGCGGCCAAGGGGCGCTGCAGTTGTCGGAATATTCGGGGAAGGTGTCCGTTTGCGTCCATAAGTTGCTGCGGTGTCGCTCCTTCTATTCCATAACTGTGCGCTTGCGAATGATGCAGTACCAGTTTTTGTACGGCAACATTGTGACCATGTTGCGGCGGAAGAAGAATCGCCACCCTCTCGCACGCCGGTGGCTGCTAACACTCGTGGTGCAACGTCGCGAAATATTGCCCTCAATGAGGTACCCATGTCGTAGGGTAAAACACTCGATGCGCAATGCGCCGAATTGCTGAGGGTACTGTCACCGCACCATGATGCTGTCATCGAGTCTGCCGCCTGCGGTAGCTGCTACCGCAGCCGTAACTATGCCGCTGTGATGCGGCAATGAGCTCGTTGCCTCTCCGGCGAAATAGTGAGCGGTAGTGTGCGCTGGTTGTTGCGAAATACAGGATCTGCTGTATTTCTACGGGCTGTTGGCCAAGCGATCCACAGTACTTGGAAAACTTCAGTATTTTTTAAAGAAGAGGATGCAACCACGTTGCTCCCTCAAAAAAGGTGGAACTTAGCCGCCGGCCATGCTGGCAAGTTCAGGCGACAGCCGGTAACACAACGATGCCCAATATCTTTTCAGTGGCACGGGCATATGGTTGGTGTACTACTGGCAAATAGTTGTTGATCAGGTTTTCGGCGTTGGAAGGAGGACAGCACTGGTGACTCGTCCTATCCACGATGCATCGTGTCGATCATTGGGGGCTATCCGACGTAGCCGACGAATGGTCGCTGGCATCACAACGCTTGGGGTGATGTTGGCGCTGCACACAGTCAGCGATCACGCCGATGAACACATTGAACAGTCAGCATTACGCACTGTTGCAGAGCGTTTTAGGGCACCTGCCGCCGAGGCTTCCGAGCTCCCGGTGCACTATGCGCCGCTGCAGCTTGGGGTGGGGCAGACTGCACAGTGTCAGCCAGTAGGAGATGAGACCCAAATCCCGTATCTGCGCTTTCAGCTTGTCGGTGGCAATATTCACCACGACCAGTTGCGGTTTCGGATCGATCCCTATACCGGTGTGCTCACCGTGACATCGTTTGCGACCACCGGCACAGTTGCGGGAACAGATGTCGCCGTGACTATCTATCGGGTTCCTACCCCATATTCACCCGATACTGCGACAAGCACACCGCTGAAGCCCGAAGGCCAACCGGCATATTTCGACCCGTCGACGGCCGATGCTACCGTAGTTGGGGTGGTGACCTGCCGAATTAATGGCGGATCCGGCCATTTCCCGGATGATGCCGATGATGCCTCTGCGCGTGATGCTGGCCGTTGGCAGGTGCAATACAGCCATAGTTTTGTGCAACGACCAACACCTAGTGCGGGCACATCAACAGGTCCGTGGTCAGTCACCAGTGACTTGAGTATCTATCAAAAGGCGCTAACCAGAGCTTTCCCTCGGCAGGTAGAAACTGTTCGTCTAGCCGATCGTGCGCTGCCTGTGGGAATCCAAGCTCGGGTAACTGACGACGGTGGGGTAACAGTTCGAGCCACTGCCCAGGCGGCACAGTGGGCGAAGAACAATCCGCTGGTTATCCCGGTAACAGTCACCTTTGCGGATGGTTCTACAACGACGGTTTCGCAACCCCATGTGGCACCCACGTTTGTTGTTGCCGACTATGATCCCGACGGTGATCTTGACCGCGATGGAGTCGTCAACGGGCTCGACCCGGATATTGATGGGGATAGTGTTGCCAACACGGATGAGCAAGCAATGGGGTTAAACCCACTGGCTTTCTGCAGTGCACAGGTAGCGGCAACCGGATTATCATCCGATGGGTTAGCCGACACCGACGGTGACGGGGTGTCGAATGCAACTGAGTCCTTTGTTCCCCGGTATTTTGACGATCTCAGCGCAACTATGCGGGACTATCCTCTCACAGACAGTGACGGTGACGGCTTCGGTGAACAAACCATCACCGATATCAACAGTGACGGCACTAGTGATCCGGCCCAGCAAGACTATGCCGGAACCGGTGGTGATTTGGATTCGGACGGATTAGCGGACGAAGTTGATCCTGATGCCGACGGTGATGGTGTCAACAACGATGACGAAATCGCCGCCGGATTGGATCCGTTAAACAGCGACACTGACGGCGATGGGCGCAGCGACGGCGACACCGACAGCGACCTTGATGGGCTGTCGAATGCCGTGGAATCATTCGTTCCGTTGGGAATGTTCAACGACACCAACAACAACTATCTTGCAGATCCTGGGATTACTGACCGGGACGGCACAGGGGTGGCTGATCTTGTCGAATCTGCAACGAAACTAGCAGGACCTGCTTCCGACGCGGATGGCGACGGTATTCCTAATGCACAAGATGCTGACGCGGACGGCGATGGTATTAACAACGTTGACGAACGATTCGCAGCTGGTGTCACTGACAGTGCAGGGTTTGTGGTGTATGCCTTCGATCCGCTCAAGCAGGATTCCAACGTCTTTGATGAATATGCAACTGACGGTGACGGTGATGCCAATAGCGATGGGATTGCAAATAGGGAACAGTCTTTCGTCCCTGATCTGCGGTTCCCAGTGATCGACACCGACGAAGATGCATTGGCAGATACTTTTGCTGATGGCAGCAAGCGAGGACAAACGATCCTCACCGACACCAATCGCAACACTGTCCCAGACTTTATTGACCCTGCCTGGACACAACTGACCGAGTTCCCCACCGGACTGATCCCAGCGGAGTCACGGCAGCAGCCGAAGGAGACATCGTCACCCACCCGAGCGCTCACCGCTTTGTCAAGCACTGCATCTGCTGCAAGTGCTGGTAGTTCAGGAAGTTCTCTCCTCACGGTGTTCCTTGTAGCCTGTCTGCCGATCTTGGCGGTTCTGGCGGCCATATCGGTACTTTGAGCTGGTGCTAGATCCTTGGTGACGAACTAACGTGACGAATAAGCCATAGGCTAACCATTCCCGAGTAGTTGTCGGATACTACCTTTTTCGAGCGACACCAGCCCAAGATTGCTGACTTGAGTGAGATCGGTCTCAATTTTGCCAAGTTCTGTAACCTTCCCAGGTGAAGCATCCCCTAAGACTTACCCCATTGCTAGCAGTGCTAATGCAGCCTCTCTCCAGGTGAGAGGGGTTTTGTGGGAATGAGCGGGGGTGAAAGGTTATGGGATAACTAGCGGCATAGCAGATTTTTAATGAAGATCTAAGAGTGAGCTAGTGGCTAATAAGCTATTTGCGATTTGAATTTAGCTGCAATTTTGATTGCCCCTCCATCGGCTGTCAGTGCCAGGGTGGGCGCAATATCGTTGCAAGGCGAGAGAGATTTCGAGTCAATCCAGTCGTGTCGGTCGTGCGTACATGCTCCACCGTGGGCAGAACATCGTTCGACGGCTTGCCAGTCTCGTCTGTCTTGTTGATCTTGAAAGGATCGAATTTTGAAACCAAACCGAACCCGCATGGTCGGTAAACGAGCCATCGTCAGCCTTGTCGCATCCTTGTCGATTGCAGCAGGCTCAGTGATGGTTGCCCCTTCCCTCCAAGTGCCGGCATACGCAATGACACCGGCTGAAGCGGACAGCACCTGGGAGCTACCACCTAATGCCACTGTTGTTGACAGTGCCATCATTGGCTCCGGTATCACCTATGACGATAAAACTGCTGCTGACGCGTTCCGGATGCAGCTCAACTATCGTGCGGCGGCATCCCCTGAAGCTCAGGGCATCAACTGGGTTTATCTGCGATTCGACCCTCGGTTGGCACCGTACATTGAGTCCATTAATGGCAAGACTGAAGCAAGTGGACAAGCCGGCAGCGGCGTCGACGTTCTTTATGAGCGTTTTGGTGAGAAAGTCACTCCCGATACGCCAGCCACCATTAACTGGACTACTGGTGCCCCTGAAGGCGACGCGAAAGATCCGTACGCCAATGATGGCAACGTCTGGCGCTTTGTTAATGACTCGCACCACACCCGGGCGCAATTGGGTAATACGAACCCCACGAAGCGTACCTTGGTGAGTGGTAACTGGGGTATTTACTCGAATCTGCCGCTACAGAGCACGAACTACACGACCAATATTGACGTCAAGCTCTCGAAGCCGATCGATGAGATCGTCAAAGAAGTTGGCGACGATATCTTCTGGGCTCAGTCTCGCTGGCAGGGTAATCAGCCTGCCAAAAACCAGGTTTCGGTAGATAAGGATTCTTTCAACCGCGGTACGACCATCAACTTTGGCACTGAGCAAGGCCCGATGGCAGGGGACTCGAACTGGCTTGTTGCCCAGGCGTACAACAAGTTGAGCTTCAACTACATGGGCCAGATGGTTGATCCGGATAAGAAGCAGCGTCAGACAAGTGACGCTGACACCACGGTGATGCGCGTCGACATGGTTCAGCCGCACGGTGTCGCATCGATGAGGACTGCTGTGGGAATCAACAAGCCACTCGACTTCCACGTGCGACTTTCACCTAACCTTGTCGATGCACTGAAAGGCCCGGTTCGGGTGTCTCAGTTCTACCGATCAAGCGCTGTGCCTGACGGTGAGGCTGGCGAAGTTCCGTTGATCATTGATCCGGAACTGTTCGAGCAAAATGGCGGTGAGGTTATCATCACGACTCGCCCCGAAATGCAAGGCAAGCCGGGCGTCTTCTTCTACGAATCTGACGACCCCTCACTGAATAAACGTGCGTTTAATCCTGAAGCTTCCAGCCCGGCGGACTCCTCCACGGTTATTGATGCACCCCTCGACCTCTCCAAGCTAACCAGCCTGCAGTGTGGTGATGCCAGTGCTGTGGTCAACGGTGAGATCAACACTTGGATTACCGATCGCGAAAAGGGCGTTGAGCGGACTATCCGCTACGGCTTCGCCGATTCCTACTTCTCCGTGAAGTCAACTCCCGCCCCCACCATCACCACCGCGGATGAGGATGGAACGACGGGGAAGATTCAGGACACTGCCAAGTCCATCTCCGGTACGGCTACTCCTGGCACGAAGGTCACCATCGTAGCCAACAACACCAAGAATCCGGATGAGTCCAAGACGCTTGGCACCGTGATTGCTGAAGACAGCGGAACTTTTACTGTTGATTTTGGAAAGACGCTGAAGGAACTCGGCATCACAGAGGCGGACTACGAACTTGTTGCCGTCGCTGCTGCTGAAAGCACGCTTCCGTCGTGCACGACTCCGGTGAAGATCAGCAGCATTGACCTGAACACCAAGTTCGAGGTGTCCTACCCAGACTCCGTTACGGTGAATTCGGGCGAAACCCAGACCAGCGCTCCTCAGCTGACAAAGGAAGATGGCTCACCGGTTTCTGACAGCGACAAGCCGGTGGAATCATACACGCTTGGCGAACTCCCCAAGCGTGTCACGAGCGATCCTGAGGCTGCGAAGAAAGACCCGACTAAGGCGCTTGTCACCATTGATCCGGCGACTGGTGTAGTGACCATTACTCCGGGTAAGGAATTCCCGGCTGGCAAGGTGACTGTGCCTGTCACCGTTGTCTACACCGATAAGACGGAAGACACGACCAACGCCACATTCCAGGTCATTAATCCGGATGGTGATCTTGATGGTGACGGTATTCCGAACTCTAAGGATCCGGATGCTGATGGTGACGGGGTGAGTAACTCCGATGAGGTTGCTGCTGGTTTAGATCCGTACAACCGCGACAGTGACGGTGACGGTGTCACCGATGGTGACGAGGATTCTGATGGCGATGGTAAGACCAACGCTGAGGAGTCTGAGGTTCCTGCTGGTGAGTCTGAGGATAAGGACAATGATGGTCTGGCTGATCCGGATGTGACGGATAAGGACAACGACGGCAAGGCTGATCTTGTTGATAAGGATGGTGCTGATAACACCGATATTTCTTATCCGGCGGGTTCTGTGAAGCCGGGCGAGTCTACTGATCTGAAGCCGGATATTTCTAATAAGGATGGCAGCGAGGGTCTGCCTGAGGGTACGAAGGTCACGGTTGATGACTCTGGTTTGCCTGAGGGTGTGAAGGTTTCGGTCGATCCGGAGTCCGGTGTGGTTACTGTTGAGGTCGGTGATGGTGTTCCGGCTGGAACTGAGATCGAGGTTCCGGTGACGGTGACGTATCCGGATGGTTCCAAGGACACCACCAACGCAAAGGTGACGGTGGAGGATAAGGCTTCGGCTGAACAGGGCGATAGCACTAACCCGGTGATTTCTGATACCCAAGACAAGACTCTGTACGAGGGTGCTCGTCTTGGTGAGGATGTCACAATTGCTAAGGTCAGCGATAATAAGCCGGGTGTAACTGCGACTGTTGATGGTCTTCCTAATGGTGTTACTGCCACGGTGAAGGAAGATGGCAGTGTTGTGATTTCTGGTACTCCTGCTGACGGTTCTGCTGGTGATTACACCGTTACGATCACTGCTACCGATGCTGCGGGTAACAAGACCACCGAAACTGTGAAAATCACGGTCAAGGATAAGATTGATCCGAATGGTGATCTTGATGATGACGGCATCAAGAATTCCGAAGATCCGGATGCTGATGGTGACGGCGTCAACAATGATGACGAGCTTGCTACTGGCCTTGACCCCGCTAACCCCGATACCGATGGTGACGGCACTCGTGATGGTGACGAAGACACCGACGATGACGGGAAGAAGAACTCTGATGAATCCGTCGTGCCGAAGGGCGAGGATGGTAAGGATCAGCCGGTAACGGACACTGATGGTGACGGGCTGGGCAATACTGGTATCACCGATACCAATAACAACAAGAAGCCGGATCTGAACGATAGCCAGGCTCAGGACACCAACGTCACTTACCCGGCGGGTTCTGTGAAGCCGGGCGAGTCTACTGATCTGAAGCCGGATATTTCTAATAAGGATGGCAGCGAGGGTCTGCCTGAGGGTACGAAGGTCACGATTGATGACTCTGGTTTGCCTGAGGGTGTGAAGGTTTCGGTCGATCCGGAGACCGGTGTGGTTACTGTTGAGGTCGGTGATGGTGTTCCGGCTGGAACTAAGATCGAGGTTCCGGTGACGGTGACGTATCCGGATGGTTCCAAGGACACCACGACTGCGTCCGTCAAGGTTGACAAGAAGGATGGATCGCCCTCGACTGTTGATCCGGATGGTGATCTTGATGGTGACGGTATTCCGAACTCTAAGGATCCGGATGCTGATGGTGACGGGGTGAGTAACTCCGATGAGGTTGCTGCTGGTTTAGATCCGTACAACCGCGACAGTGACGGTGACGGTGTCACCGATGGTGACGAGGATTCTGATGGCGATGGTAAGACCAACGCTGAGGAGTCTGAGGTTCCTGCTGGTGAGTCTGAGGATAAGGACAATGATGGTCTGGCTGATCCGGATGTGACGGATAAGGACAACGACGGCAAGGCTGATCTTGTTGATAAGGATGGTGCTGATAACACCGATATTTCTTATCCGGCGGGTTCTGTGAAGCCGGGCGAGTCTACTGATCTGAAGCCGGATATTTCTAATAAGGATGGCAGCGAGGGTCTGCCTGAGGGTACGAAGGTCACGATTGATGACTCCGGTTTGCCTGAGGGTGTGAAGGTTTCGGTCGATCCGGAGACCGGTGTGGTTACTGTTGAGGTCGGTGATGGTGTTCCGGCTGGAACTAAGATCGAGGTTCCGGTGACGGTGACGTATCCGGATGGTTCGAAGGACACCACCAACACAAAGGTGACGGTCATTGATCCGGATGGTGATCTTGATGGTGACGGTATCCCGAACTCTAAGGATCCCGACATTGATGGTGACGGGGTGAATAACTCCGATGAGGTTGCTGCTGGTTTAGATCCGTACAACCGCGACAGTGACGGTGACGGTGTCACCGATGGTGACGAAGACACCGACGGTGACGGAATTGACAACGCCACCGAGTCCGAGGTCAAGCAGGACGATACTGGCAAGGACATTCCTGTTACTGATACCGATGGTGATGGCATGGGTGATCCAGGGATCACCGATAAGGATGGCAATGGTGTCTCTGATGTGGTGCAAGCTCAGGTCCACTACGGTCTGATCGCGGTAGCCCGTCCAGCTACGGGGGCGAACACCTCAGCAAAGAACGTGCTGGTTGTCGAGAAGAAGTCAGTTACTCGGGCACTGCCTGAAACGGTGTCTAATGTGGTCATCGATCCGTCGTGGACCGCGCCACAAGGGGTTACTGCCACGGTGGACGCTGATGGCGACGTGGTGTTGACTGTGACCAACGATGCTGATCTTTACGATGAGACCGCACCGCTGCAGGTACCGGTGATCGTCACCTTCACGTATGGTCGTGTTTCGAATGTCACGGCAGACTTCATCATCTACGATGCGGCAGCTGTTGCACCGGAGGGTGATCTTGATGGTGACGGTATCCCGAATGCGCAGGATCCGGATATTGATGGCGATGGGGTGAATAACTCCGATGAGATCGCGGCTGGTTTGGATCCGTTCGATAAGGACACCGGTAACACCGGGAAGACCGATGGTGACAAGGATAATGACGAAGATGGCCTGAACAACGATTCGGAATCGTATGTTCCTGCCGGATCCGTTGAAGATACAGACGGTGACGGGATCGCTGATCCAGGGATCACCGATCAAAACGGCAACGGTATCGCAGATCTCGTTGATAAGGATTCGGTGAAGGCGATTGCTGACGGGGAACCGGAAGAAGATGGTGGCCTTTCCTCCAAGATCAAGGGATCGCTGGGTTCTGCTGGTGGTTCGTCCGCCGGTTCGATTCTGCCGGTCGTGCTCGGATTGGGTGCCCTGGCTGGGATCATTGGCCTGATTGCCAACAATCCTGATTTGGTGGCTATGGTCAATGGCCAGTTCTTGCCTGGTGCACCAGCACCCGCGGTGGAACCTGCTCCGGCTCCTGCACCTGCTGATCAGGTACCGGGCCCGTCTAAGGGTCTTGTCAAGCAGCCTGCTCGTGACGGTGCGTCGAATGCTGTGCTCGCGGTCACTGGTGCCAACGTCACAGGTGTTGGTGTGGTCGGTCTGCTGGCGATGGTGCTGGGTGGTCTGTTGGTCTTCGCCCGGAAGCGCCGCAACTCCTAATATCGAACTCTTTTCGGCATCACCCCGTTGGACGGATTGGTGATGCCGGGGAAGTTCAATAACTTCATACACTCGATAGAGGCCGTGAGGGGTGTCAATACACCTTTCACGGCCTCGTTGTTTTGCAAGGTGGGGATTCAGCGTTGCCGCGGAAGGTGAAACCATTCTGGTCAAGTCTTACGAAAAACCCGCCAATTAATATGACATTGGTCACATGAAGTAACAACCGTTAAGGGGTGACCGTAGCCACTTAGGGACATGTTTGAGAGGAAATTTGTAAGTAATAGCAATAGTGACACGCTGTTACTTTTTGAGAATTGGCGGTTATGTCAGCTGTGCGAATCAGACAATTCTTATCTTTGATTTAGGTAGCGTCAGTGGGTCTAGGGGTGTCGTAACGAGGGGATTTGCATGCTTTTCGAGCGGTTCGCTAAAGGGGAATAAGTATTTGAGTTCCTATATTTGTCAGACAATGAAGACTTGATCCTGGTGCTAGAGTGCAAATCGTTCTGCAAGGAACTTATTGGTCATTTCTTTCCGGCTCACGGTTGCTGTCGCCACTGAGTAGATAGCCCCAATAAAGGTGATCGGGCAGTGGATTTTTCTACGCGATCGGGGAATCCGGACTCAAGCGCACTAGACAAGCTAGTGCGGTCGCACTTCGCATCACCAATACCTTCCTTGAGCTTTTAATTCACACATTCCCCGACACACTCTTTACTACTGGGTGTCTGCGGGTCATTCGGTGTTGCCTCCGTCGTTGATCTTTCGGCATGCGAGGAGGTAACCGAAACGCTGAAAGGTACTCCATTGGAAAACAATCGCCTGAAACGTAAAGCCGGGCGCCGTGCAATCGCGGCATTGAGTCTCTCCCTTGCAACAGGAAGCAGTGTTATCGCTGCCGTTGCACCAGCTGCCCAGGCAGCAGACGCGACCAGTGCAGTTGCATGTGCCGCAGTCGACAACACGGTGTACCGTGAATCAACTTCGACAACGCGACTGCAGTCGTATTTCGACGGTTTTAGCGACGATATGCGCGAACTACGCTTCGCCGGGATCTTCCAGACCGGTGTGACGCCCTACGACTTGTATAAAGGACGCTACAACATCATCGTCGATCCGCGCATTGCCCCATATGTTGAGACAGTCATCGTCGACGGATATGGCGGCAAAAAGCAGGCAACTGAGGTACAAGATCTTAAGACCCCTGCACAGGCGGCAACCGAACGCACCGGCATCTGGCGTGTGCCACTGATGGCATTAGATAAAGACCAGTTCAATAACGGCGGTTTTCTCTCCCAGACTTGGATCGGCGATAACCCCAACTACTTCACCCCGCGGATCAAGTTCGATCGCCCCTGGAGTGAAGTGCTGCAAGCTGCGGGTATTGATCCTGCAACTGCCGCACCAATCGGCGTGGATTTTGTCGCACAGTTCGGGCCCAGGGATGGGCAGGAACAGGGTGACGTCATCAGCAACTTCGGCAACGAGAGCATCATTCCGTTTGAAAACGTCAACTACATCAAAAAGTACGAGAACTTCATTAACGGCGCCGGCTTAGAGTTCAACGAGGAAAAAGGGTACGACGCAAGCACGAAAACCCTGACGATCACCGGGTTCTTTACCAACACCATCACCTACGCCCTGGCAATCGGTCCGAAGCCATATCAGCTCGTGATCACCATGGATCCAGCTGTCGCGAAGCGATTGACCTCGGCGAAGCTCCAAGCATGGGGCAAAGTGGGTGGCATGTTCGATGTGCCGATTGATGACACCACCCTCAACCCTGAAACCGGTGAGCTTATCGTCAACGTCTTTGGTGCCGTCGAGGGCCGTGAAGGGCTTGTCGGTTCCGTCGGTGAGGGAATTGTGCACTCTGGTGCCACCCGTATCTTTAGCCGTGACTGGGCTGCTGCCTGGCCAGCAACTGGTACTACCTCGATGCAGCTGACCTTCGATGAGGATCTCTACACCCTCATTCCACAGAACTCGGAAGGTCTCAACGCCGGCGAAGTTAACCTGCCATTCAGCTGGGAGATGCGCTCCTACGCCAAGGGCACCCAGGGCAATCCGGTAGTGAACAATTCGTTTGCGAACGTCAATGTTCCCCTGCGGGACAGTGACGGCGACAAACTGCCTGATCGCTACGAATTGAACGTCAACGTCGACTCGGATCCATGCATTCCGGACACCGACGGTGATGGCAAGCTCGATGGGGAAGAAGTACTCAACGCCCTCACCGATCCGTTGATTGCAGCACCTCAGCTCAACCAGGTCACCACTGAGGTCAAGACCATCACCAACGAGTCCGCTGAACTGCTCGTCTTTGACGACAAGACCAAGGAAAACTTGCCTGGTCGACGCATCGAGTTGCAGAAAAAAGCGGGCGATGAGTGGCAAAAAGTCGCCGACGCAACTGTGTCAGAGAATGGCTCGTTCTCGGTTGATAGCAGTGCATTGAGCATCGGTGATGTAGTTCGTATCGCTGTGTACACCCCGGAGCAGAAGTCCGGTTCTGAAGTCACCCAGGTGAGCTTTGAGAACCCGGAAGTATCCAATGAAGTCACCGTGACCGGTGAGACCGCAAGTGTTGTGGAACCGAAGTATGAGACCGCAAGCGGCGAGCAGGGTAAGACGGTAGATATTGCTGCACCAACGTTTGTGCAGCAAGATGACAACAACACTGCAGCTGACATGCCTGCCGGCACAACGTTCGATCTTGGTGATGCTTCGGTTGTTGATGCTGCAAAGCGGTTGCCTGATAGTGCGAAGGTGACGGTGAACGAGGATGGCTCGATCACTGTTGAGGTTGGTTCGGATGCTGCGGTTGGTTCGTATGAGATTCCGGTGGTTGTGACGTATCCGGATGGTTCGACCGATACGGTGACGGTGCCGTTTGAGGTTACTGAGTCGACCCCGGGTAAGACTGCTGACAGCGTCGATCCGAACTACGCCCAGAATACGGAAGTAAAGCAGGGTGATAAGGGGACTATTGCGGCTCCGACGAATACCCCTGATGGAACGAAGTTTGCTCCAGGTGACAGTGTTCCTGATTGGGCGACGGTAAATCCTGATGGTTCCATCACGGTGAATCCGGGTACTGCTGTGGATCCTGGTGATTACACGGTGCCGGTGAAGGTGACGTATCCTGACGGTTCGTCTGAGACCGTCGAGGTTCCTGTGAAGGTTGTGGTGAAGGATCAGACTCAGGCTGAGTCTGTTGATCCGAACTATGCCAAGGACACAACGGTTAAGCAGGGTGATAAGGGGACTATTGCGGCTCCGACGAATACCCCTGATGGAACGAAGTTTGCTCCAGGTGACAGTGTTCCTGATTGGGCGACGGTAAATCCTGATGGTTCGATCACGGTGAATCCGGGTACTGCTGTGGATCCTGGTGATTACACGGTGCCGGTGAAGGTGACGTATCCTGACGGTTCGTCTGAGATCGTCGAGGTTCCTGTGAGGGTTGTGGTGAAGGATCAGACTCAGGCTGAGTCTGTTGATCCGAACTATGCCAAGGACACAACGGTTAAGCAGGGTGATAAGGGGACTATTGCGGCTCCGACGAATACCCCTGATGGAACGAAGTTTGCTCCAGGTGACAGTGTTCCTGATTGGGCGACGGTAAATCCTGATGGTTCGATCACGGTGAATCCGGGTACTGATGTGGATCCTGGTGATTACACGGTGCCGGTGAAGGTGACGTATCCCGACGGCTCAGTCGACAACGTCGAGGTTCCTGTGAAGGTTGTGGCAAAGGATGCTCAGCTGACGGATGCCGACAAGTACTCGCCGCAGGGTCAAGATCTTACTGTTGAGCAGGATTCCACCCCGCGTGCTGATGATGCAATCGCCAACAATTCTGATCTGCCAGAGGGAACGAAGTATGAGTTCAAAGAGGCAGTGGATACTTCTTCAACAGGTGAGAAGTCTGCGATTGTCGTAGTGACCTATCCCGATGGAACCAAGGACGATGTAACAGTGAAGATCACTGTTACACCAAAAGATTCGGTTACCGATCCAAATGGTGACCTCGACAAGGATGGAATCCCGAACTCTCAGGATCCGGATATTGATGGTGACGGGGTAAACAACTCCGATGAGAAAGAAGCGGGTCTTAACCCGTTTAACCCTGATACCGATGGTGACGGCACCCGTGATGGTGATGAAGACGCCGACGGTGACGGTAAGAAGAACTCTGATGAGTCGTTCGTGCCGAAGGATCCGGAAACTGGTAAGGATCTGCCGGTAACGGACACTGATGGTGACGGGATGGCTGATCCAGGTGTCACTGATCGTGATGACAACGGCAAGCCGGATATCACTGATCCGGAAGACACGGTTGATACCACCGGTGACGGTGATATTGATGGTGACGGGATTCCGAACTCGCAGGATCCCGACATTGATGGTGACGGGGTGAATAACTCCGACGAGCAGGCTGCGGGCCTTGATCCGTATGATCCTGACACTGACGACAACGGCACCAACGATGGTGATGAAAACGCCGACGGTGACGTTGATTCCGATGGTGACGACAAGTCCAATGCCGAAGAGTCGTTCGTACCGCAGGATGAGAATGGTAAGGATCTGCCGGTAACGGACACTGACGGTGACGGGATGGCTGATCCAGGTGTCACTGATCGTGATGACAACGGCAAGCCTGATATCACTGATCTGAACGACACGGTTGATACCACCGGTGACGGTGATATTGATGGTGACGGGATTCCGAACTCGCAGGATCCGGATATTGATGGTGACGGGGTGAATAACTCCGATGAGCAGGCTGCGGGTCTTGATCCTTATGATCCGACCACGAATGATCGGGAAACTGGTCAGCCTTCTGATGATGGCAAGAAAGACAGCGACGGTGACCTGGTGGACAACGCCACCGAGTCCGAGGTCAAGCAGGACGATACTGGCAAGGACATTCCTGTTACCGATACCGATGGTGATGGTATGGGTGATCCAGGGATCACCGATACGGATGGCAATGATGTCTCTGATGTGGTGGAAAAGCCGGTCGGTTTTGTCACTGAGTCTGCGCACTATGGTTTGATTGCGGTGGCTCGGCCACAGTCGGGTGACAACGAGTCGGTGCCGAACCGTTTGGTGATCAAGCGGGAGACGGTGACCCGTGCGTTGCCTGCTGGTGTTGAGTCGGTGAAGATCGATCCGTCGTGGACCGCGCCACAAGGGGTTACTGCCACGGTGGACGCTGATGGCAACGTGGTGTTGACTGTGACCAGTGGTGCTGGTCTTTATGATGAGACCGCGCCGCTTGCCGTGCCGGTGATTGTCACCTTTACTTCTGGTCAGGTGTCCAAGACTGTGGCTGAGTTCATTGTCTATGATGCGGCAGCTGTTGCACCGGAGGGTGATCTTGACGGTGACGGTATCCCGAATGCGCAGGATCCGGATATTGATGGCGATGGGGTGAATAACTCCGATGAGATCGCAGCTGGTTTAGATCCGTTCGATAAGGACACCGGTAACACCGGCAAGACTGATGGCGAAAAGGATGCCGACGAAGACGGCAAATCCAATGCTGAGGAATCCTTCGTTGCCACCAAGCGGGATGAGGATGGCAACCTCACGGAAGTTCCGGCCACGGACATCGACGGTGATGGCATCGCCGATCCTGGTATCACCGATCGTGACAACAATGGTGTTGCTGATCTCACCGATTCCGATGATTCCGTAGCAACCGATGCAACCGGTGACCGTGATGGCGATGGGATCGCTAACGCGAACGATCCCGACGCAGACGGTGACGGTGTCAACAACGACGATGAGATTGCCACCGGTCTTGATCCGCTGAACCCTGTCACTGATAAAGACAAGGGCGACGACGGTTCGTGGGACATGGACAAAGACGGTGCATCGAATGCTGAAGAGTCAGAGGTCCCACCTGGTTCGGTTGTTGACACCAACGGCAACGGCTTGGGGAACACCGATATCACCGATGAGAACGCCAATGGTGTCGCTGATCTGAACGATCAGACGCAAACCAAACCAAAGGGCAACGACGAGACGAACTCATCTACCGGTGGTGGCATCTCCTCTGATCTCACCGGCAAACTGGGATCCTCGGCAGGATCGTCTGCTGGCAGCATTCTGCCGATCGTGCTCGGGCTTGGTGCATTGGCTGGGATTGTCGGCTTGATCGCCAATAATCCTGATCTCGCTGCGATGAGCAGTGGCCAGTTCCTTCCCGGTGTACCAGCACCAGTGGTGGACACCCCGGCACCTGCTGTGGATCAGCCAGCACCGGTAGACACCCCACAAGACGGTAAGGGCGTGGTGAAGCAACCAAGCCGTGAAGGTGCATCGAACGCAGTACTGGCTGTCACTGGTGCTGACGTCACCGGTGTTGGTCTGGCAGGTCTGCTGGCGATGGTGCTTGGTGGATTGCTCGTCTTCGCCCGGCGGCGGCGCAACAGCTAACTGTGCACCGTAGGTGACACTCGCAATCTACGTGGCGCAGGTAAGCGGGTGAGCCCCGCATAACTGCAACTGAACTCCTCTTGGGGTGCGGATTTTCTCCGCCCCCAAGGGGAGCTTTTTTATGTGCTGCTTTGCCCTATGTATCCGTGATGTATCCGTGTTGCGGTGGCTTTCCGCTTGCTCTTGGCAGATTGAAGCGCTGACGGGATCTGCGGTGGTCTTGTGGGGTTTTGCCGGTGTTCTTGTGGGGATAGTTTCTTGCCGGGGGCGGAATCTTGCTGGGTTCACATGGGGTGTTGCAGTGTTCTTCGGAGCACTGCTGGGAGCAATGAGTGCACCGCGTGGTGCGGATTGCCGGTGAGGTTTTGTGGCGCTCGCCAAACGCTAACTCAGCTGCGCTGCTGCAGTCCAGGTAAGTCCATGGGCTTTTGCCTGGAATTGGTGTGCTTGGTTTTCGGCGTGCTGGTGCTGGGCACGGCGACTATGCAGCCTGCTTTGTGGATTCGGGGTTGCTTGATTGTTCGCCGCTGGTGTGTTGTGAACGGTTGGTTAATTGGATGGTGGTTGGTTCGTCAACAGAGTGACGGCTCAACAGGATTGCGGCGACAACCATGGTGGCCAGGGCGGCAAAGAGTACGAGCCAGCCGATACCTTGCACAGCAAAGGATTCGCCTAAGACGGCATACCCTAGACCGAAGGCCACAATCGGCTCCACAATCGTCATTGCCGGCAGGGAGTGCTTCAATGCCCCGGCACTAAACGATGACTGTTGCACGACGGTGCCAATTACTGCCCCGGCGATTAATGCCCACAATTCCCACGACGCAAGTAACTCACTGATACCGTCATGCACAAGCCGATCGGTAACGGCTTTGGAAAGCAGTGCCACATAGCCGTAGATCCCGCCGGTGACAATTCCTAAAATCACTGCCTTGCGTCGTCGGAGCTGGGTGTGCGCATAGCGGTCAAGCAGGAACAAGGTCACAATGCCGATCGCGAGTGCGGGAATCCAGCGGCTGAGCGGAGGATGGATCACACCCGCAGTTGGGCGACCAACCAGGACGAGGACGGCGACCGCCAGTGAGAGCAGCAATGCCCAACAGGTTTCCGCCTTTGAGATGCGACGCCCAGATGTCCACGCTGACAGCGGCAGTGTGAACACCAGTGACAACACGAGCATTGGTTGCACGATGAGCAGTGTGCCAAATCCGAGGGCGACGACTTGCAGCGCGTAGCCGAGGAGTGCCAGGAATGTTCCCGCCCACCAGATCGGTTTACCAGCCATTGCTTTGGCTGCGGCACCGGAAGATTTCTCCTCCACGGTGACTCCGCCGGCCACATTGTGGCGCACCACGGTACCCCACGCAATAGTGAGGGAGGACAGTAAACCGAAAAACACGGCCAAAAGCGAGTGAGACATCGGTAGTTAGTGTACTGGTTTGTGCCGCAATAGCCGATCAGGGAAACCCCGGTGCGGGGGAGGCACGGCGCAAAACTCCACGCACCCGTAGCAAGTACCAACGTGGCTAGTGGAAGCAGCTGTCCGCTTCACGCCACAGATGGGGCTAGCTAGGCGTGGCGCTTCGGATTGGTTGTTTGCTTCCCTATGCCAGCTGAGATTTTCACTGCTGCTTTTGGTCGCCGTGGGCGCGAACGTGTGCACACCGCTTGAGCGCCGCCGAGTACTTGAGCGCCGCCGTGTAACAGTGGTGATCGAGTAATAGTGGTGACAGTGTCAATGGGTTGTCAATGGGTTGCAGTGTCAATGGGTTGTCAATGGGTTGCAGTGTCGCCTTCTTTGCTGTTGGCGGTGGTTACGATACATTTAATTGCCAGAAACCCTGTGGTCGGCTCAGAAGGCCAAAACCTCGAAGCGAAAGGCGGGCTGACAGTGGCCCTGGTTGTACAAAAATACGGCGGATCATCGCTGGAAAGCGCGGAACGCATCCGCAGCGTTGCCGAACGAATCGTGGCAACAAAAAAGCAAGGCAACGATGTGGTGGTGGTGTGTTCCGCAATGGGGGATACCACCGATGAGTTGCTTGACCTTGCTGCCCAAGTCAACCCGGTGCCACCCGCCCGGGAAATGGATATGCTGCTCACCGCCGGGGAACGGATCTCTAATGCGCTAGTGGCCATGGCGATCGAATCCTTCGGGGCGACCGCCCGGTCGTTTACCGGCTCCCAGGCTGGGGTGCTCACCACGGAACGGCATGGCAATGCGCGTATTGTCGATGTCACCCCGTCACGGGTGCGGGAAGCCCTCGACGAAGGGGCAATCTGTATCGTCGCCGGTTTCCAGGGTGTGAACAAAGAATCCCGGGACGTCACCACATTGGGTCGCGGTGGTTCGGATACCACTGCGGTGGCGCTTGCCGCGGCGCTCAACGCCGATGTCTGTGAAATCTATTCCGACGTGGACGGGGTGTACACCGCCGATCCGCGGATCGTGAAAAACGCCCGCAAGCTTGACTCGCTGTGTTTCGAAGAAATGCTGGAGCTTGCAGCAGTTGGTTCGAAAATTTTGGTGCTGCGCAGCGTGGAATATGCGCGCGCCTTCGGCGTACCTATCCGGGTGCGCTCGTCTTATAGCAACGACCCCGGCACCCTGGTGACCGGTTCAATGGAGGATATTCCTGTGGAAGAAGCAGTACTCACCGGTGTCGCGACAGATGTGACGGAAGCGAAGATCTCGGTGATTGGGATCAACGACAATCCGGGCGAAGCGGCACGGGTGTTCCGGGCGTTAGCTGATGCTGAGATCAACATTGACATGGTCGTGCAAAACATCTCCTCCCTGGAGGATAACCGCACCGACATCACCTTCACCTGCCCGCGTTCCAACGGCCCGCAGGCCTTAGAGCTGCTCAAGAAGCTGCAGGCTGAAGGCGTGTGTGAAAATGTGCTCTACGATGACCAGATCGGTAAAGTTTCCCTCGTCGGGGCAGGGATGAAATCCCACCCTGGGGTGACTGCGATCTTCTGCGAAGCACTGCGCGACGCTGGCATCAACATTGAGATGATCTCCACCTCGGAGATCCGTATCTCTGTGGTGCTGCGGGAACAAGACGTGGCGGCTGCAACACAGGCGATCCATGAAGCGTTTGAACTTGGCGGCGACGAGGAAGCCACCGTCTACGCCGGCACTGGCCGCTAAACCGGTCACCATCGCACAACGAAAACTGGACGGCTACCGTCATTCAAGGCGGATTGCACACAGCAACTGGCCGGGACATCCCACCTAGGGTGGGATGTCCCGGCCAGTTTTTCCTTTCCCGTGTGCAGCCAGCGGCGCGGTGGATGCACCCGCACATGTGCCAAAAGACCCACCAATTGCCAGCACCTGGGGATACCCGGTGCCACTTTGCGGCTTGCCAAACTCCGCTGTGCGCTTGGGGCGGGGCGTCACCGTGCGGCAGTACAGCGTTATTACAACAACGGTGTTGTGCGAATTGCTGCTATTGACGCAGTGGTGACACAGTTCGTCCGGGTTTGCGTTTCTTTGATCAGTCCGGCTGCCTGCTCGCATTGGCGCAGCCGAGCCAGTCGTCAACCTTCGTCGCAGCGCCGCAATGCGCCGTGTACACCGGTTGAATATCTACCGATACATTGTCACCTACCGGATGCGCAGAAGCGATCTGGGGATGGCTGAAATGTGTGCAAACATGACACAAGGCACCGACTTGCCGGGTAAGTCGATGCCTTGTGCAATCCGCCGCGGGCAGGAAACACCCACAGCGACAACGCTCAATGGTTGCAGTAAGCAAGATTGCTGCAAGCTTTACACATCGTGCAACCAGCGTGCCTCGTCGGTGGCTAGCGCACTACCAGGGGTGGGAAGTCCTGGTCAGCTACGCCTTGACGAGCAGCTCAGCGATCTGGATGGTGTTGAGTGCAGCACCCTTGCGCAGATTATCCCCAGAAACCACCAGTACCAGTCCCTTATTGTCGGCAACGGACTGGTCTTGCCGGATACGGCCAACCAGTGACGGATCTGTGCCTGCCGCCTCCAGCGGGGTAGGAACATCAACAACCTTCACCCCAGGGGCATTGCTCAATAGTTCAGTGGCTTCCGCCGGAGTAATTGGCTTGTCAAACTCGGCGTGAATGGTGAGCGTGTGACCGGTGAAAACCGGCACCCGCACACACGTACCGGCCACCAGCAGTTCCGGGATTCCAAGGATTTTGCGGGATTCGTTGCGCAGTTTTTGTTCCTCATCGGTTTCCCCGGAGCCGTCCTCGACAAGATTACCGGCGAAAGGAAGCGCATTGGCAGCGATAGGGGCAACATAGGGGCCAAGGTCACCTGCTTGCAACGCCTGCCCGTTGTGGGTGAGCTCTTCGAGCACATCCACATTGTCCCGCAGCTGCCGGGCAAGGGTGGACACACCAGCCACCCCGGAACCGGACACAGCCTGATACGACGACACATGCAGACGAGTCAATCCTGCCGCATCATGGAGTGGTTTCAGCACTGGCATGGCTGCCATGGTGGTGCAGTTCGGGTTGGCGATAATCCCCTTCGGGCGATCGTTTATCGCCTCCGGGTTGACCTCAGAAACAACCAGCGGAACTTCGTCATCTTTGCGCCAAGCAGAAGAGTTATCGACCACCACCACACCGGCTTCGGCGAAGACTGGTGCCCACTGCTTTGATGCGGTTCCACCCGCAGAGAACACTGCCACATCGATACCACGCAGCGACTCGACGGTTTGTTGGGCGATATCTTCGACGACTACCTCTTCGCCGCGGAATGGCAGCGTCGAACCGGCGGAACGAGCAGATGCAAAGAATCGCACCTTGTCGCACGGGAAATTGCGTTCCTCTAAAATGGCGCGCATCACGCGACCAACTTGGCCTGTGGCACCGACAACAGCAATAGTGGTCATTGCAATCCTTTAACAGTATGGGGGACGAGAAGTCACCAGTGGTGCGGCGGGGAAGTATCACCAGCACACAGGGTGCAGTTGCCGAAAGCAGCGATCCTGCCACCTGACGCATTGCTGAACCAGTGACGTTGTGCAGGTCAAAGGCAAGCAAGGTAACCATGTGGTGCTGGTGTTGCCCGCGCATATGGGTATGGCCTGTAGATCTTATTGCCCAGGCCACTAATTCACTAATGCAGCATTGCTGGTGTGTGACGATCGTGGGCGCCCCGGCCACGCCGTCAACCGTCGCCCTGGTGGCAAGGGGTGATGGTGGTGTGATGATGGTTGGCACCTGTGGGCGTGGGCATGGTGTTTACCCGATATGACACGGCAGCTCATCGCTTGTTGGCAGTATCAAAGGCTCAGCCCTTGCAGGGGTTGGCTCTATCGATTGCACCGTCGGTGTGCTGCTTGTGAGAGTTTTTCCAAGGGGCAGCACTTGGATCGACGCCGGGGGATGTGTGTGTTCGCACTGCCGTGCAACAGTCTGGTGGCTGTGCATCCTTAAGCGACTGCTGCCTGGGGTAGGGGGTGTTCTCGCGCTATGCTGCCCAAATGTTCACAGTTGGACTTTCCAGTTGGACTCTGCACACGTTGGCGTATCGCTATCACGCACCGTTTTTCCACACATTATGCCGATGGAACCAGTGAATAATGCAGATAAATAGTACAGATACTGGTGCTAGGTCATAGCGCCATGCTAAGAAGCGCTGGCCTGCGGATTGTCTGCTGCAGCTGGGTTCAGATCTGCTGCGGTCGCATGCTGTGCCTGGGAAACAGCGGCGATCATGTCGGCGCGGGCACGCGCCACCCGGGAACGAATTGTGCCGGTGCGGCAGCCAGCAATCTTTGCTGCCTCCTCATAGGTGTAGCCAAGCACCTGGGTGAGGATGAGCGCCTCCCGGCGCTCGGGGGGAAGCGCATCAAGTAACAGCCGCGTATCAACCAGTTCCGCCCACGAATTATTGGTTGCATGCTCACTTGCTGCATCTTCGTAGCGGGTCGCCGACTTTCGGGGACGAGCCATATCGTGGCGAATATTATCCACCCACACCCGCCGTGCCAACGACAAAATCCAGGTGCGTGCCGAGGAACGGGCAGCAAAGCGCGGCAGGGCACTCATGACCCGGAGATAGGTTTCCTGGGTGAGATCATCAGCGATCTCTCGGCCACCTAAATGAGCAAGGAGTCGCCACACGTCCCCTTGGGTGGCTGCGATGAATTCGCTTAAGGCAGCACGATCCCCGCGACCTGCTTGTAAAGCAAGTGCGGTAACTCGGTCGTCGACCGCTGGATCGTAGTTGCTCACAACTTAACGATGGTAGCAAACAGGTCAATGGGTGCACTGGCTGCAAGGCTGCCATGTGCCGTGTCGGGTGTTGGGTGGGCGCGCCGGGCTGCATATACCTCGCCACCAAAGCTGCCGACGATCAAATGTGAGGCGGAAAACGGCCGCCGCAATGGTCATACGAAAGTTTGAAATTCCTGCTGTAGCTCACCGCATTTTCCCAGTTCGGCCACTGGGGATGGTTGCTCACCCTGGCATGGTGATGTCACGCAGCGTAGATTATAAGAAGAACTAAATGGTTTGAGATTATTGGATAGTTTTTATTCTCAATGCAGGTGAGGCAACCATTCCTTGCCCGTGCGATGCGGACACTGCATCCCGCAGCCCACCAGTTGCCGCCATAAGGCGCGCATCCGGTTGTCGCACCATGCTGCATTGAATACAAGACAATCCACCGTTGCCCAGAGCAACCACCACATCAACGACAATTAAGAAAGCAGTTGTGATGACAGACAAGAAACCAACCACAGCCCAAGATCGCGTCAGCAACGAAGGTGTTGAACAAATCGCGAGCCGGGGTCGGCGCCCCGCCCCACAAGGACCTACCACCTCACTTGCGGGCTGTCCGGTTGCGAGTGAAAACCACTCAATTACCCAAGGCCAGCAAGGCACTGTTTCGCTGCACGACTTCCATCTCGTGGAAAAGCTTGCCCACTTCAACCGGGAACGCGTCCCGGAGCGGGTCGTGCACGCGAAAGGCTCCGGCGCATTCGGTGAACTGCACGTCACCAACGACGTCTCCCAATACACTTGCGCCCAACTCTTCCAGCCCAACACAGTTACCCCAATGCTGGCCCGGTTCTCTACCGTCGCCGGTGAACAAGGCTCCCCGGATGCCTGGCGGGATGTGCGCGGCTTCAGCCTGAAGTTCTACACCAAAGAAGGCAACTACGACCTCGTCGGCAACAACACACCAGTGTTCTTTATCCGCGACGGTATCAAATTCCCCGACTTCATCCACTCGCAAAAACGCCTGCCTGACACTGGCCTGCGGGACAACAACATGCAGTGGGACTTTTGGACGCGCACCCCAGAATCCGCCCACCAAGTCACCTATCTCATGGGGGATCGGGGCATCCCCGCATCCTTTAGGCACATGGACGGATTCGGCTCCCACACCTATCAGTGGATGAACGAAGCCGGCGAACGCTTCTGGGTGAAATATCACTTCAAAACCCAGCAGGGCTGGAAGTATCTCACCGACGACGAAGCTGAAAAACTCGTCGGCGCCAATTCGGATTCCCACCGGGAAGACCTGTACAACGCTATCGAGCGCGGCGACTACCCACGCTGGGATGTCAAAGTGCAGATCATGCCCCTAGATGAGGCGGAAGACTACCGCTTCAACCCATTCGACCTCACCAAAGTCTGGTCGCACAAGGACTATCCACTCATCGACGTTGGATATTTCGAGCTCAACCGCAACCCAGAAAACTTCTTCGCCCAAATCGAGCAGGCAGCGTTCGCCCCGTCGAACGTGGTGCGCGGCATTGGTTTCTCCCCGGACAAAATGCTCATCGCCCGTGGCTTCGCCTATGCCGATGCACACCGCTACCGGGTCGGTGCCAACGCTGAACAGCTGCCGGTAAACCAGCCGCTGTGCCCGGTGAACTCCTACTCCAAAGACGGAGCAATGACCTTCCACTTTGATCCCGCCGATCAGCCGGTCTATTCCCCGAACCAGACTGACCGCCAGGCCGGTTTTGCCGATGATGGACAAACCTCTGGATCCCGGGTAACCCTCGGTGTCGCCGGTGATCTTGGGCTCTTCGACCACACCCACGGTACCGACTTCACCCGCAGCGCCTATGTGCAGCACAGCGAAGATGACGACTTTGTGCAGCCAGGAATCCTCGTGCGGGAAGTCCTCGACGATGCGGCACGGGAACGCCTCGCCGGCAACATTGCCCGCGCAATGGAAGGGGTAACCAAGGAAGTAGAGCAGCAATGCTACGACTATTGGACGAAGGTTGACGCTTGGCTTGGCAACCGGGTCAAAGAACGCTTCGCCGAGATGAACAAGTAACGACTTGAAGTCGCCAGCATTCCGCAGGACAGCTGGGAATACAGCGTGAAAAGCCGCAAGGTTTTGCTGCTGACTGCACCGGCTAAGTCACATCCCTGATACAGACGCCCCACTGACAAGCATTGTCAGTGGGGCGGTGGCGTCTGTGCACTGCGTGACATCAGGGGCGAAACATGGATGCACCGTGCAGCTTCGACAAGTTGGGCAAAGTAGTGTGACCTCCGCGGTGCGCAACGGTCGCACGATGAACATGACCGTGACCGGCACCTCGTCGATGTGGCAGCCATGAACCCCATCCGGAATCAACGGGTTCCTCGGCGCAACACTGACTAAACATCCTCACCACCCCACAAGGGGCATCTTGTGAGCTACCGGCTCGTTGCTCGCTAAGCCACATTGTCCGCGATTTCCCAGTGTGCTGACGGGATGGCTTCCACCAGATTGCGCAATGTCCAGATCATCGCTGAAAACGGCGCTTCCTGCAGCATCCCAGTACAACGAATGAAGAAACAGAAGATGACTGCCAGCTGACTGGAAAAGCCGCTGTGATATGGAATGTTGTGGTTGTCGCGCGGCGTAGCAGGCACGTTGCAGCAGGTGGGAATGGGTGAAAGCTGACAAATTCTTGCAATGGCCGTCAATTTTTACAGTGTGAAAGTGTGAAGTGCAGATGTTGCAGTGTGAGTGCCAACACTGTGCAGTCTAGTGACATGGTGTTCATGCGATATTGCATGTTGGACTGTCGACGATCTGGAACGTCACCTCGTCTTACTGTGCCAGCATCACGGCGACACCACTTCGATAGCAGTTACGAGGCCTGCAGACGGAGTACCACCCATGGCTGCAAGGCTAGGCGCGCCGGGGATTTGGGCAGGAAAAAGCCAACACCGCCGTGCCGGGACAGAACCGGCGCGGCGGTGATGTGCGGCAAGGCGAAACATCTGGATCAAAGGGGAAGCGTCGCTGCGGTGATGCGGGGTTGCTACTCTTCGTTCGGGTGTTTCTCCGGGGCGAAGGGATTGTAGTCCCGATGATGCGCTTGATGGCGACGTTTTTGTTGGCGCCGCGACAACCTACCCCGATTTGTTGATTCGTCAGCGGCCTGGGCAATCGCCTCATTGCGGGCGGTGTGCACCGTTTGCCCGGCATGCACCAAGGTTGGGGTGTTTAACGCAGTGTATTTCTCGAGTTTGGACTGTTTCGGCGGGTCAATGACGATAATGTTTTTTTCTACGCCGTGGACGGCACGCCCCACATAGTAGGAGGCAACATTAGCCACCACGAGCAGCGCAACGATGGCAATAATGCCGCGCAGCAGGTTCACCACGCTAAACCCGTCGTGAATGATGTCGTAGCCGAGCTTGCCGATAATCAGCAAAGGCAGGCCGACACACACGGCAGGACCCATAAGGTTTGCGCGGGTCAGCGCATTCGGGGAACGCCACATTGCCACCGCAGTGGTGAGCACCATAAGGGCGGCGGCAATAACGATCACTCCGATGATGATTTCGGCCAAAGTTGTGGTGTCCATGTCAGCGTTGTTCCCTAGGTTCGTTTCTGTACGGCGACGAGTTGCCTGGTGGGCGAGTGTGCGTTGCGGGTGCGGGTGGTGGTGTTACGTGGTGCAGGCGATGGGTGCAGCGGGCAGCTGGCGGTGCCTGGAGTATGTGCCAGGCGCTGCTGATTGGGTGATAGCAGTGGTATTGCTGGTAAGCCTTCGCCGGCGGGCTAGCGGCGGCCCTTGGTTACAATGCGGGCCAGCGACACCGAGGTGAGCAGCCCGAGCAGACCCCCGAACATCACCACCTCATAGGCGATTTGGGTTTCATGCAAATAACTCCATGCCAGATAAATCCCCAGCATGGGATAAAACACGGCATCAGCTAACACAATGCGGGAGGTGTCATTGCGGACTTTCACCAACAAGACCAGCGACATGAGCAAGGCGATGCCCATAATGATGATCGCACAATAGATGGTCAACGCAAATGGCGAAGCGTCGAAGGTGCTGCCGAAAAGCTCGGTGGTGGTTGGCACCCGCGGAATGTTGTCGGCGGCGAGCACGAGATTAACCATGGGGGGCTCCTATTCCTGTGAGGCTGCCGGGGAAATATCTGGCTGGGAAGTATCGGTGGGTTCCGCGGCGCGGCGGCGCCGCGGCCGGGTGTCGGCCGCGCCGGCGCGTGCCTGCAGCTGGGCGACAGTTACCCCACCGGGGTTGGTGTCCGGCTGGTCGGCCGGATGCGCGTGGGATGGTGCAGCCTTGGTGATCGCTGGGGCTGCCGGTGGGCTGGCCTGTGACCGGTGGCTGCCGGATGTATCCGGCTGTGGATCATCCTGCGGATAGGAGTCGATGCGGGCATCGTCGAGTTCCACATGGTTGCCGGTGCCGGCAAGCGCTGCCCGATCCACCTGATAGCCGCCGATAGCGGCGGCATGTGCCGAGATAGTGGCGGTGGTGTCAGCATCAGCGTGATCCCCGGTTGCTTGCGTAACAATCCGGGACTGTCCAGGAAGATTGTTGTCGCTGGTGCGGGTGTCGGTGGCGACCTTGTGGGGCTGCTCATGCGGGCCGCGAATGTGATGATTGTCGGTCTCGGTGGGGCCGACATGGTCGTCGCTGTGGCCAACCACCGCAGTGGATCGCTGCGGGTCGCCGCTGCCCTGCCCAGGGGCGCCATAGTCGACGTCGGCAATCGCCGGGGATAAGCGTTGTTCCATCTCGGCGAGGCCGGCAATCACCTCAGCGGGATCATTACCGTAGACTGCCTGCACCAGCAGAATGGTTGGCTCGTCGTCATGATCCGGGGTGATCACCCCGCAGGAGATCGTCCCCGGGGTCATTGTGATCGAGGTGGTAAACACCGCGATGAGGAAATCGTCGGTGATCCGCAGCGGATATTCCACCACAATCGGATCCATGTTGGTTTCTTTCCGACACATGTCGACGGCGACCGCCACCGCGCCGGCAATCACCTGGCCAGTCAGCCAGGTGAGATATTTCACCGCATGCAGCATGAGTTAGTGTCCCTTCCCTGTGGTGGTAGCTGTGACCCCGGTTTCCGTGGTGAACGCCCCTTGGTGCACATACTCGTTGTGGACATCGACCGCGGCGTCGCTGCGCAACCCGGCAACCGCATCCACCCCGCTGATACCGATCGCCTCACCGGGGTTGCCGAGTACCGCGGTGCTAAAGCTGGTGACATCCACCAAACCTTCCGCGGCGGTAGTGGTCACGGCGATCATGGTTCCGGCGAGGAAAAACATTGCCACCGACACAATCGCTAGCAGTGCGCTGGGCAGGGCGAGCCGCAGCGGCACCAGCAGCTGATCGGGGAAACGTTTCGGATTCAGATTCTTGCCCCAAAACACTTCCCGCCACAGTCGCAGCATCGACAACAGGGCACCGAAGCTCGCCAGAATAATCGTGACAATGACCACCCACGACAGCCAGGTCGCTGGTTTCGCCACAGCCATCACCAAAAACAGTTTGCCCCATGTACCGGAAAATGGGGGGAACCCCACAATAGAGAACGATCCCATCACCACAATGGTGGCAATCAGCGGCTCCCGGCGGGCAAGACCATGCAGCTTCGACAACATGCCAGTGCCGTAGGTTTCCTCTACCGCACCAACCGACAGCACCAGGGAACCGACGGTAACCATGTGGTGGATCATATAGAGCATGCCGGCGGCCAGCGCCCGGGTCGGATCGACTTGGGTGAACGCTAACACCACAAGGATAAACGGCATGCCGTTGACCATCTGGTAGGCGATAATGCGGCGCATGGAATGCTCCGCCAGGCCGGCGAAGCCGCCGACCAGCATAGAGATCACACAAATAACCACAATCAGCCACGCCCAGCGCCCATCCAGGTCAAAAATCACGGTATAGATGCGGAAAATCGCATACACCGCGACTTTGGTGTGCAGGCCGGAAAAGAGGCTCATCACCGCAGGGGAGGTTGCCGGATAGGTGCGCGGCAGCCAAGTGTGCACCGGGAAGGTGCCAGCTTTCACCGCCAGGGCAATAATGACCAGCCCCATGGCGGCAGTCAACGGCCCTTTCCCGGCGGCAGCACCAGCCAACACCGCCATATTTGCGGTGCCCGCGACCGCATAGACGAACGCCACCCCCACCAGCAGCACCGTTGAGGTCAACAGATTCACCAACACAAAGGTGCGGCCACCGGCCAGCCGTGCCCACGATCCGGTCATGGCCATCAACCCGTAGGAGGGCAGCAGCATCACTTCGATAAACACGAACAGGTTAAACAGATCCGCGGTGAGCAGCGCGCCGTTGACGCCAGCAATCAGCATCAGGGTGAGCGCTGGATAAAACCGGGCTTTTGTCTCATTGGCGGCGGTTGCAAACCAATTCGACACCGCCGCCACCAATGCGGTCGCCACCAGCATGAGTGCGGTAAACGCGTCCGCGGCAAAGGGAATCGCAATCCCGCCGATATAGCGTCCCACCCCGGTGGCGATCGTGCCTTCCGTGGCGGTGACTTGCAGCAGCCACAACGCGGCAACCATCACCACCACCGGAACCCCGATGTGGATCGCCTCCCGGAGGCGGCGGGCAGGAATCAGCACACACAGTGCTGCCGCCAGCAACGGTACCGCCACAAACAGCGGCAGCCAGGTGCCAGCCGATACGCCGGCAGGCACAATGCCTGCCGAGTCACCGGCGGCAAGGATGGTGCCGGGGGCTGCAGCAACCGTGGAGACAACCCAGGAATGATCGTGCATAAGGTTTCCAATCCTTCGTTAACTGCTTGCCCTATTTACTGTTGCTCAGCCGCTGGCTGACCCGCGCCACCCGATGGGAGGCCTGCGGCATCGGTTTCGCCGACCGGGCACGAGTCTCCAGGGGAGACTGTTCGGTCGGATCCTCTGCGCTGCGGGTGTCGTCGCTGCGCCCCAGCGCAGCCAACGCCAACATAAACGCAGTCGTCGCCATGGTAATCACAATTGCGGTCAGCACAAACGCCTGCGGCAGCGGATCAGCTGCCGCCTCTAGCGGGGTGCGGGAGGGGAAGGGTTCCCCGCGCCAGCGGGGAATACCTGCCGCTAAAATCGTCAAATTCGCCGCGTGAGAAATCAACCCCATGCCAAGCACAATGCGCACCATGCCCCGCTGCAGGATAAGAAACACACCACCTGCTGCCAGGATTGCGATTGTTAGTGCCAGCATCATGCTGCTGCCCTCCCAAGGATTGAAAAGCGAATATGAACCATCCAGCCGTTTGCCTGCCGACCGATAACATCTCGATACGTCATGGCCGGCTCGTTTCCTGGTTGACCACGGGCGCGGACGCCTGCAGGTGATGGTCATCTTCATCCCGTTTCGTTTTCACTTGCCGGTTTTCCTCTGTGGCGGCGGCACCAGTATTTTGCGCCCCACCCCGGGCATGCGGATGCAACGGTTTATCGTTGCCCGGCCGCAGATAGCCACCCAAGCCGTTAATCCCTAAGGTGACCATGCCCAGCACCGCTAAATACACCCCGAGGTCGAAAATCATGGCCGAAGAGAAATGCTGACCCAGGGCGTGCACATGCAGCGCGTAAAGGAACGAATCCCCGGCAACCAGACCTAAGAACCCGTCGCCGAGTGCGATGAGAATCCCCAGCCCGGTGAGCACATACGGGGTGTGCGGTTTTACCACCGGCTTATCTGTGCCAGCTTTCACATAGCTGAGCATGATTGCCGCCCCGGCAATCAGCGCAGCAATAAACCCGCCACCGGGGGCATTATGACCCCGGTAGAACACGATCACAGAAATCACCCACAGCAGCGGCTGCACAAACCGGGCAAGCTGGGTAAGCGGCACCGCATTCGCCTGCGGGTTGAGCAGCGGAATCGGATGGGTGCCGCGGGCAAATGGATGCCGCGGAATGGAGGCGATCACCGCCGCAATCACCACCCCGGCCATACCTAATACGGTCAGTTCACCCATGGTATCCAAGGCACGGAACTCCACCAGGATCGTGTTGACGACATTGTCGCCGCCGGTGATATCTGGTCCTTGCGTCAAATACCAGGTGGCGATCTCCGGGCGGGGATGCCGACCGATAAGCCCCCACACTGCAGCAAAGGTAATCCCACCCACGGCCAGCGCAAGCGCTGCCGCATAGGTTTGCCGCCGCGCAGACGTACCGTGGAACACCGACGGCTGCTGCCGAATCACCATCATCATGATCACCACGACAAGGATCTCAACCAAGAATTGGGTGAGCGCCACATCGGGGGCGCCGAGCATCAAAATCTGCAACGTCACCCCAACACCGGCGGTACCCAGCAGCACTACCGCATACACCCGGGAAGTGGCACGCACCAGCCCCACCACAGAGATCGCCACAATCACCAGCGGCAACATATCCAGCGGCCGGTCAATACCGGTAATCTTCGGCGGCAACAGCACCCCATCCACACCTGTGGTGAGCAGCAGCAGATAACCGAAACCAACAATCACCAGCAGCGGATACAGCAAATGCCGGGAAGGACTATACGAATCTGCCATTCGGGCACAGGATTTGCCCCACTTGGCGCACAGCAGAATAAACCGCTGCAACGCCTCATTGCCGGTGACAGGGAAGAACTCTAACGGATCAACAGTGGCATACAACCGGCGGCGAATAATCACCCCGACGACACCAACAATCATCACCGCAGTAGAGATCAAAAGCGGCACCGTAATACCATGCCACAGCCCCAAATGCAGCTGCGGATCAGTGCCGTTGATCGCCGCCACAATAGCCGCCACTGGCTCATCCAAATAGGTGACAACAAACGCCAGCGGCAGTGACAACACACCCGGCAGGGCAGCTGGCAGCCACAGGCTCACCGGGGCTTCTTTGACCGCACTCATATCGCGGGGACCGTCAAAAAACGCCCCCGTGACCAGACGTGCCGAATAGGTGAAGGTAAACACTGCCCCCACAGCAGCCGCAATGAGCAGCACCACCAGTGCCCCATGCGGCAACGGTGCCTGCAGAAACGCCTCTAACATCCCCTCTTTCGAGATGAACCCCATCATTGGCGGCACCGCTGCCATCGACAGCGCACCAATCGTGACGGCTGTAAACGTAAACGGCAGCTTATTCCACAACACCCCCAGGCGGCGCACATCACGCGACCCAGCCTGGTGGTCAATCACCCCGATGAGCATAAACAGCGACGATTTAAACAGGGCATGCGCCAGGGTGTGAATCACTGCCGCAGCTAACGCAAACGGGGTACCCACCCCGATAGTGGCAACAATCCACCCCAGATGCGACACCGTCGAATAGGCGGTGAGCTTTTTCAAGTCAGTTTTCTGAATCGCAAACAGCGACGCCATCACCGCAGTGCCCATACCGACCGTAATGAGCAGCACATGCCACAGCGGATTATCGTAGAACACTGTCGAAAACCGCAGCAGCACATAAATACCGGCCTTCACCACCGCAGCCGCATGCAGAAACGCCGACACCGGGGTGGCGGCAGCCATCGCCTCCGGAAGCCAGAAATGGAAGGGGAACTGGGCGGCTTTCGTAAACGCCGAAGCCGCAATCAGCAGCGCCAACGCGGTCGTAATATGCGGCTGCGTAAACCAGAACGGGGCGGCGAGAATCTCCGACAGGCGCGTCGAACCAGCCTGCGTTGCCATCATCGCTAACGCTGCCAACAGTGTTAACCCGCCGGTAAACGTCAAAATCAGGGTGCGCATCGAACCTGCTTCGCCCCCCGAACCAGAGCGGGCAATCAGCAAAAATGAGCCGATCGACACCAGCTCCCAGGCGATAAACAGCACCACCACATCATCGGCCAGCACCAGCAGCAGCACCGCCAGCGAGAACCCCGACATAAACAGGTAGAACGTCAAGTTTCCGGCGTTGTTGTGCAGATAGCTCGCCGAATAGATAAACACCACCGCACCGATAACCAGTGCCAGCATGGCGAAAAAGACACTCAAACTATCCCCGCGCAGCGCGAAGGTGGCATCAATGCCAGGCCCTAGGAAGTCTTTCGCCCACACCATCTCATAGGTGAGCGGCTGGCCGGCGAAAATATCCGGCAGTTCGCGTCCAAGCAGCACCGCCCCTGCAATAAACAGCAGCGATAATGGCCAGCCGGCGCGCCGGTCAAACACGGCTACCGCCGGGGCGGCCAGCAGCACCGCTAATCCTGCCAGCGCGAGCACCCAAATGAGTGTCACAAGCGTCTCCTCACACCAATATGGCAACGGGCACGCAAGTCTTCCCACATATCACAAGCTGCAGCAGTCGACTGTGGTACTAAAAACAGTCTGGTCTGCTGCGATACGTGAGTGACCGCGAAGTTATCGAACGCCGGCAGCGGCAAACCTTTGGTTGCACGCTGACTTGCGAACACGTTTCCCAAGTCAGATGCGTTGGCGGGAAAGAACTAGCTTTCACAACAACTCTGGCCAACCGGTGGTCTCCCACCGGGGAAGAGGTGCAGTCTTCCACGTTGTGTGCACCCCACCGCTGAGCGATGGATCGTGTCGCCATCACCACGTCGTGGTGATGTCCGTGGTTGTTTTTACCCGCGCCAGCCACCGACGGTTTGCACCGGCGATTTCGCTCATGTGCGGGGAACATATCCGCCCAGAAGCAGCTGATGCAAACGTAGTTAATCCCTTACACGAAAACATATCGGGCGCCACTTGTGCAACATAGAAATGCAGAAGTCACAGCCTAGTGCTGCCGAGCGAGGAGCCGTCTTGCCGCCGCCCGCTTCCTCGGCACTGCACCCCAGCCCCATCCAACCAGCAACCACAGCCCCACCCAACCAAGTCCACGTTTCACCCCGGCTCAGTACAGCTGTTATCCCCAATCCGCTGTGCTCGCCTGGCCACTACTGACAGGTGAACACCGCGTCGCGCTGCAGCTCAAATGTTCCTGTTTGCTGCGAAAAGCTGCCATTTCCCGACACGGAATTGTTTGCTTCTCGTATAAACCAACGGTGTCGACAGCAGTAATAAGCGACAGTATGAATAGTAGCTAGCAGCAGTTTTGGTCAGTCGGCAGCACGGATGCTGCGATGTTCTGCCCCGAAAGGAGCCGCTGTTGTATCCCTTGTCCCCTGTGCGGGCCGCCGCGGGGAGCAGGATTCGGCAAGCGGAAAAACTGGGGGGCTTGCCGGTGTGTCACCGTGGCTAGTTGGTGCACGGTAGGACACACTTTAACCTATGAGCTCTGCGGTACGCGCCACCCTTCGGATTGTTCTTGCCCTGCTAGTGGCAATACCTGTATTAGCTGGCTGCCTGTGGGCAGTCACGACCAATGCCACCTTGGCGGCATCGTGGACACCAAAAGGAGTGGACACCGAAGTTGGGGCCCCGGTTGCCCCGGGTGCGACCGGGCTCGATGCGCAAGCGCTCACCCCTGCGAAACGGGCTGTGGCAACTGCTCACACGCAAGCCGGGTTTTTAACCACCGCAACCGGTGAACTGGCCGCCGGCACCCAACAGTTTGCTGATGCCGCCCCAGAACTTGTCACGAAAACCAACGAGGCCGCCGATGGGGCGCAGGCGTTAGCCGATGGTATGGTGCAGCTGCAAAACGGGACTGCTGAGCTTGGTCGTGGTGCCACCGAAGTAGCCGATGGGGTGGGGTTTGCTGTTGATCAGGTCGCCCAAATCCCAGTAATTCGGGATCAGATGCTCGCTGCGATCGCCGAGGTGGATACGCTGCTTGCCGATTCGAAAGATCCACAGATTGCCGATGCCCGATTGAAACTTATCGCTGCCCGCACCGAGCTGGTGAATCTGCAGATCCCCCCAGAGATGCTTGGCAAACTCGGGGAGTTAAAAACCGGTTCCCGGCAGGTGGCCGACCAGTTAAACACTCCCGGTCAGCCGTATCATGACGGTATTTATACTGCGACAAAAGGCGCCAAAGAGCTTGCCGCCGGCCTGCAGAGTGCCCGTGGGGAAACCAGCAAACTTTCCGACGCGGTCACAAAACTTGATAATGGTGCTGATCGTATTGCCCAAATGGCGAAACAAAACCAGGACAATGTCACTGCGATCTCCCGGAGTTTACCGGGGGCACCGGCGGCAGCGGCAGCAGCACCTAACGCCTCGTCGTCAACCAGCAAGCAATCGGCTGCTGCCTCCAGCGCCCCAACCACCACGGCAACACCAGGGGCAAATGCGACACAGCAGACTTCCGCTGCCGAACAGGACACACAATCCGATGCGATGCAGCAACGCGTCCTCTCCCCGTTGGTTGCCCTGCTTATCGCCGCGATCATCATGTTTGCTGGTGCCGCCACTTGGATGATTGCCCGCCCTTGGCATCGACTGCCGATGCGTAAGTTTTTCACTAGCCCACAAATCACCGCCGGGGTCGGCATGACTGTCACCACGGTGGTGCTGCTGTGTATCGTTGCCGGATTCCCCGGTGTGCTACCAGCCCTCATGATGCTGGTAACAATTGGTCTTTCCTATGCGGCGGCAAGTGGGTTAGCGCGGGTGGCGATTACTGCCCTTGGCGCAAACACTGGCCGGATCGCGATTATTGTTGGCATGTTCACTCAGGTAGCAGTGGTTTCTTGGGCATGGAAGCAAGCCGCCCATGAAGAATTGTCAACGGTGGCAACTGTGCTTGTTCATGCGATGCCGCTGCACTATCCCACCGCAGCGCTGACCGCGATCGGTAATGGCGCCCCTACAGCACAGATCACGGTAGCGCTCGCTGTGCTCACCGGCACCATTGTGTTGTGTGCCATTATTGGTTCGCTGATTAGCAGCAAACTCGTCGGTGACAATAAAGAACTGGCGGCGATTGCAGAACTTGATCGGCTCTACGGGGTTTCCAACCCCCTCGAGCGCAAACATCATGAGCAGCAGGTTGCTGCGATTCGTGACGGCGGTATTGACACCGGCAACGTTGACGACGCCCGTCCCATTGCGGCAGAACTCACCACCCCAGTGGCGCCGGATACTATCGTCATAAACGATACTGTCAACGATCCGGAAACCCTACCCCGCGACAAAGCATAACCTTGAAAAAGAGCTGGTAGTCCGGGCAATCCTCAGCTTGGACAGTGGCAAACTGCCGGGCAGGAAAAGCCAGCAACACCCGGTTGGATCACTTGCCCATACCGTGCAGCATATTGTGCAAAAACCACCACATGCTTGCCCGCGTGGCGGCAGCAGCCAGCTAGCGCTAAATGGAGTAAGCATCCTTACCCGGCCAACCCACCCCACCGGCCCCAACGCGGTGACCGGTGGGGTAGTGCCTGCAAGCTGGTATTGCTGCGAAATCAGAGGTTCACAGCAGGGCTGTGGCAAGCGTTGAAAAAAGATCGATCCGCCAGCCTATATGGTAATGACCGGTGAGCCGCCGGTTTATCGTCGCCCCAGTCGTGACCCGGCGGCAACGCTACAGCACTATCCCGCAGATTGCGGGGCACCCCACCGCTTCGCTGCTGGCATACGGTAACCAGTTTCCCAGGTGATTTCCGGGTGCGAATATCCGATTGGGGGCGGTGACACCGTATCCTCACATCGGCCGCATCTGCTACGACCCGGGTGACAAGCAGGTGACAAGCGGAATGCGGCGAATGCTATGGCATTCCAATTTCTATCCCCTGGCTCCCTCTTAGCCACCGCTGCCTAGACATGCGAAAAGGCCAACAACCTGCAAAAGTAAGTTTGCTGGTCATTGACCTCATCAACGTGGTCGGGATAACAGGATTTGAACCTGCGACCTCTTCGTCCCGAACGAAGCGCGCTACCAAACTGCGCCATATCCCGTGAACGACGTTCGTCGTACCGCTAAAACTTTAGACGAGGACCGGTCTTTGCGCAAAAGTCCTGTTCACCTACTCAAAAAGCAGATGCAGCGGCAAGAGCACTGCTGATGCCGTGTGTGGGGCAGGGAGGAGGCCGTTGCGTATCGCTGGGTGACAGGTAGGTTCGGCGTTACCGCTCAATGAGATGCAGTAACGTCGCTTCCGGCGGGCAGTTGAGACGGAACTGCATATATTTACTCGTTCCCACACCAGGGCTGACATGCACGGCCATATCGCGCTGATACGACAGTCCACGGGCACGCCCTGCTGGTAGTCCGCAATTGCTTACTAGTGGTCGGCCACCTGGTAGGCATAACTGTCCCCCGTGGGTGTGTCCAGCACATAACAGGTCAAACCCTTGGGCGGCGAAATGCCGCAACACGTTCGGCTCCGGGGAGTGGGATAGGGCAATGGCCACGTCCGCATCCGGATTTGGGGTGTGAGTGTCTTGATCAAGGACAGCCTGTCCGGTGTGCGGATCGTCGACTCCGGCGACGGTGAGTTTGACTTTGTTCACTGCAAAATCCGCGCAGGCATTATTCAGATCAACCCAGCCGCGCTCTAAGAATCCTGCTCGTAGCCCTTGATAGGGCATGGTTTCTGATGAGAGGGGTTGTTTCTTTCCGACGAGATAGCGCAACGGATTGACGGGTTGCGGTCCGAAATAGTCGTTATTGCCGAAGACAAACACCCCTGGTTTGTTCAGCAGTGGCGACAGTGCCCGCAGGGTGGCTGGCACTGCATAGTGGTCGCCTAAGTTATCGCCGGTGTTGACGACGAGATCGATATCATTTTCAGCCAAGCTGCGCAGCCAGGTGGTTTTCTCCTCATCGTCGGGGGTCATGTGGAGATCGGAAAGATGCAACACGGTGAAGCTGTCTTTGCCCCGCAGGCTTCCCGGCCGCAGACACGCAATAGCGATCTCGCGGAGGGAGTATTGGGTTGCTTGCCGATTCGCATAGGCGGCGACAGCCCCCACAGTGGTGGCCGCAGTTACTGCCGTTGCCACCCAGCGGGTAGCGGACTGCAGGGGCGATGATTGCTGTCGTGACGCGCGTGTCATAGCAACAACTGTAACGGGATTGCGCCGGTGACGCGGTATCCTAGGCGATATGAGTGAACTGACTACAACAATCCGTGCTGATTTAAAGCAGGCAATGAAGGACAAAGATGAGGTTACGAAGCGGGCTTTGCGGATGCTGCTGGCCTCGATTCAAACCGAATCGGTCAGCGGTTCCAAGCATGAAGTCGATGATGCTGCGGTGAAGGGGCTGATTGCCCGGGAGATTAAAAAGCGCAACGAATCTGCCGAGGTGTATGCGCAAAATGGTCGCGACGAGCTGGCTGCCGCTGAACGGGAAGAAGCAGCAGTGTTCTCCCGCTATCTGCCAGCCCAGTTCACCGATGAGGAACTCGATCAGCTGGTGGAATCAGTGGTGGCAGATGTCTTTGGTGATGATCAGCCGTCGATGCGCATGATGGGTCAAGTTATGCAGAAAGCCACTGCCAAAGCAGATGGCCGGGTTGACGGCAAGCGTCTGTCGACTGCGGTGAAGCGCGCCCTCGGCGGTAACTAACGCCGCAACGTTTTCTACCGGAGCCAGACAGGGAACCTGTCATCATCGACGAAGTCGTTGTCTGGTCACCGGTGACATTGACATCGACAGTCCCTGTTGCAGTTGCATGTGCCGCTTTGGTGGAGGGATTAGAGAAAACCTCGCAAACCGTCGCTGTAGTGCAACAACATCTTCTCCGGGAGAGCAGGTGAACTAGCAATCAGCGCAAAGGTGCGACAAGGACGAATAAGCCAGCAACACAGCCTCCGCCGCACGCATCTGCTAGATCGTGCAGGACGGGGGCTGTTTGCTTCTTGTTCCAACCATGAATGAAGCCAGTGACACGATCAATCTTCTTCGTGTTTGGGATGCCGTCTTGAATGGAACCTGCGGTTATTCCGCGGTGCTTGCCGCTGCGATTAGAAAAATTCGCGGAAAGCAGCTGGAAGGTACTGCAAGGATCTTTTCTCAATGGAAGAATCTCCCGGCAAGCGGTAAGTTCCGCCTGTAAAGAGTACGGGTTCCCCACCTGGGTGGAGGCGGTTATCTTCGCCGCGCTAGTGTGCTCATGGCAAACAACAACACCGCCGCTTGCGTGTGCGTGCGGCATGCCGGTGCGGTGTCCTATGCCGGGTAGACAGTCAATGGTTAAGCCAGCGTTAGGCTGCACAGTATCCGCATCCATTGCGTGAGGACGATTCCAACTTCCGGCACTTCAGTCCGCGGTCGAAAAGCTCTGTGGGCTATCGTCCCAACGCGTCGTTGAGCTGATCGGCGATAACTTCCGCCTCCAGGCCGACGGGGATTTGGATGCGATCCCCGCTGCGGCGAATATCTGTGCAACCACCGGCTTGGAGCAGTGTTTCATCGACTCGTTGTGGATCGTGGACGAGACAGCGCAGCCGGGTGATACAGCCGGTGATATCCCGAATGTTGTTGGCACCGCCAAGACCGGCAATGACTGTGTTGAGTTGCAGCATGATCTTCCCTTTTCTTTTCAATTACGCAATAGTGAATTACGCACAAGCTGTGCATCAGGCCATGTGGGCACACCCGATGACCGTTCATCGCCGCCAGGCGTGCCGCTGTCGATGGGCATGATTGCGCTGATGTCAGCGGTTTTCCAGTAAGTGAATTGTTGACTGTTTAGTATGGTGCGCCGGGAGGTCGCAAGCCAACACTGTGCATTGAATATCTCAGCTACTGCGGCGCGACACAGCATCCTGTAGCGAACGTTGCAAGCTGCGGAAGCATCGTGGCCGCGGCTCTTAAAAATCGGCGTTGCACTGGGAGAATACCTCGACCAGGCGGGTAAGGTTGCCATGTTTTAGGCTCGTTCACCTTGCTGTGCGGCAAAGCTTGGTGCCTATGGTGGAACGTGATATTTACCATGATCTTGTGGCTGATGTTGCAGGATCTTCTTGCATGATCGATGGGTGAACCTGTTGCAGTTGCTGCAAACCCCTTCGTGGGTCGACCCACCTGCTGTGAATGCGTGATGCATTGCGGCATTGGCCGCATACTCACTAGCGTGTTCACGCATCTTACGGTTTTGGTTTTCTTCTAGTGAAAGGAAAGCATGGAACCCACTATTGCACCGCTGTGTGCAGGAAGTGACCTGCAAGAGGCATTGCGCACGGTAGTCATCACCGACGGGGAGATCAGTTTGACGTCCTGTCGCCCGGAGGATGCGGACGACTATGTGGCGTTTATGGAGGATCTGCAGCTTTTCGTCGGCAATGAGCAGGCACCCTTCTTTTTTCCCTGGTATCGCCAGCATTTGCGTGATCCCCAGGCAGGTGCCCATGCCAGTTGGGATCGCCTGCAGGAAAAGGTTGCTGCCATCACCGCGGAACGTTGCGATATTCCTCTGCTAGTGCGGCGGGGAACCACCATTGTGGGGCAACAAGATCTGCGGGCTGTAGATTTTGTTCAACACCGGGTGATCTCTACCGGTTCATTGCTGGATCAGCGGTATCAGGGCGCAGGAATCGGTAAACGAATGCGCCGCATGTTGTTGGCTTTCGCCTTTGACTATCTTGGCGCAACACTTGCCATCACTGGTGCTCATCCCGAAAATGCGTCGTCGATTGCGGTCTCAAAAGCCTGCGGCTATCAGCCTATTGCTGTGGCTGATGTGCCAACCAATTTGGAAACAGTAGATTCCACTGCACTGTGGCTGGCTTGTGCACCGGATACGTTTCAGCGTGCCGACACCCGTATCCGGGTTCACTATCGGCACTAGTTCCAGGCAGACTGCGGCACACCAGACTAAGGAAGTTGCGGCACACCACACAAAGGAAAACAGTGGTGTTTTCTATTCCTTATGTGCACCGCACCAGTGTGGGGGAAGTTGCCGGGACCGTACACGGTTTGCACTATCGGAGCGGTGCTGTGCCGAAACATAGCTGTGGCGGTGACGTTGAGCCGTATTGGGGTGCAGCCAGTAATAACCGGATGGTGTGCAGGGGCCGACAGATCACCATGCAGCGGGTGCTGTCCCCACTGCCTGTGCGAGCGAACGGCTGTACAGTCAGTGGGGCTGTTGCGATAAGCAGGGCTATTGCAGTGGTAAAGCTAGTTGTTCAAAATCCCGTTGATGACGTCCTCTAGAGTGATGAGATCATCTTGGGTGCCGCCGGTGGTGTTTGGTGGGGTGGTGGGCTGTTGGGGTTGTTGCGGCGGGTTTTGCGGGTTGCCGAATTGATCGAATTGTTGCTCACCGTACGGGTTTTGCCGGGTGTCGATGGTTGCCGGGGCAGTGGTCACCGGTGGTGGTGTGACTTGTTTCGACCCGTCGGATATCTGCAGGTAGACTGCGTCGCCTTTGAGCAGATAGGGGCCTTTCGGCACAGCTCGTACCGCCCGATTTTTCGGTATGCCGTTGCCGGGCACGGTTTGTGCAGTGACTAAGAATCCGGCGTCTTCTAGTCGCGTGCGGGCATCGGCTTCGGTGAGGCCGTCAACCCGGGGAAGATCAGCGGCGGTGATGCCGCGTTGATATTTCTCGGCGGCGGGGGCAAGCCCCCCGGTCCGGGCTTGTTCAATTGCGGTTGCTGCCCCAAACCAGATCCGTGATGGTTCCATACCGCCATAGAGGTCACCGTTGGCGCATTGCCGCAGCGGCGACGTGCAGAGTGGAAGGACTTCCACCCCGTCGTTAAACACATAGGGGGCAGCAGCAAAATTACTATTGAATCCTAAAAACGCGGCTGAAGAATGCGCTTCTGTTGTGCCGGTTTTCGCGGCAGTCGGGGTGCCCCAGCCGAATGCTCGTGCCGAGTCCGCGGCAGTGCCTTCAGTGGTATCGTGACTCATCGCTTGGGCGAGGCTGTCGGCAAGTTCCGGGGCGACTGCTTGGGTACATGCCGGCTGGGGCAGGGTAACTGCCCGCCCGGATGCGTCGAGCATCTCTTCGATGGGGTTGGGTTCACACCACACCCCGTGGGAGGCTAGCGTTGCTGCCACATTCGACAGCTGCAGCGGATTCACCCCGGTAGGACCTAGCGTAAACGAGCCGAGATTGTTCGCGGTGACATAGTCGGCGACAGAGTCTTGGCCGTTAAACGAGCCGGGCAGGGTGAAGTCGGTGAGTCCTAACCGGATCGCCATCTGGACGGTGTCGGCGACACCGACTTGCTCAATGAGTTTGACGAAGGTGGTGTTAGGGGAGTGGGCAAGTGCATCAGCCAGGGTCATCTCTGGTTTATATACGCCAGCGTTTTCCACACAGTAGGTGTCCGGAGGACAGTTCGCCGCCCCACCGGCACCCATGTTTTTCACCTCAACACGGGCAGGAACCGGCAGCATCTGCTCGGTGCCCATGCCTTTCTCCAGGGCGACTGCGGCAGTGAAGAGTTTAAAGATTGATCCGGCACCGGATCCATGCTGGGTGTAGGGCAGTGCAAGCACCGATTGGTGGGCTTCCGCATCCAGCCCATAGTCCCGCGAATAGGTCATCGCCAGTACTTTCCGGGAATCTGGACCAGGCTGGACAATGTCGAGGACTGCAGCCACCCCGGGGGCTTGCGGATTTGCTTGTGCGGTCACCGCATTGTGGGCGATCTCTTGGAGTGCAGGATCTAGCGTGGTGGTGATGGTGTACGAGGAGGCTTTGAGTTTTTCTTGGTCAAAGCCTTTTCCGGCGAGATATTGCAGCACATAGTCGCAGAAATAGCCACGGTTCCCAGCAGCGATACAGCCGTTTGGAAGATCCCCTGGCTGCTCCAGCACACCGAGCGGGGCAGCCTTGGCTGCTGCCGCTTCTTGCGCACTAATCGCCTCCGAGGCGACCATTGTGTCTAAGACTGTGTTGCGCCGCTCTATAACACCAGCCTCATTGGTGTAGGGGTTGAGCACCGAGGAAGACTGCACAATACCGGCAAGCATTGCGGCCTGCGGCAGATTCAGCTCAGCGGCGGGAATACCGAAATAGGTTTGGGCGGCAGCCTCCACCCCGAAGGCGCCGTTACCGAACGGCACAATGTTGAGATAGCGGGTTAAAATCTCATCCTTCGACAGATGCTTCTCCAAATCGGAGGCCATCTTCATCTCCCGGAGTTTACGGGCATAGGAGGTTTCTGTTGCGGCTGCCTGCTCTGCCTGGTCTTTCGCATCGACGAGCAGCAGATAGTTTTTTACATACTGCTGATCAAGGGTGGATGCCCCCTGCTGCACCGACCCGGACACCGTGTTGGTGATCATAGCCCGCAACGTGCCTTGCCAGTCCACGCCGTCGTGAAAATAGAAGCGTCGATCCTCCACTGAGACGATTGCGGCTTTCATCAGCGGGGAGATCTGATCCGCCCCCACCGGATATCGGCGCTGATCATAAATCCAGGCAATGGGCTGTCTCGCAGCATCCAAAATAGTGGTCACCCCAGGGGAATCCCCACCGGTGAGGTCTTTCAAATTGGATTGCATAGTTGCCTGCGTACGGGTAACTGCCACTGCACCGACCCCGGCGGCGGGGGACAGCGCAGCAGCACAAATCACTCCGACTGCGGCAGTCGAGGCGGCAACTTTCGACAACGATTTCACAATGCCCACTCCATTACCCTACGCAACTTCCGCGCGCCGGGTAAATACGACGGCACTACCCCCGTTGCGTCCTATTCGACTTACCCCCGTTCCTGTGTTTACACTAAGGGACACCGACGTGTTGTCGCTAACGAGGAGAACCAAGTAATTATGACGAACGCACTCGCGGGTACTGCAGGCCTGACTGCCGACCAAATTGAAGTTCCCTCAAATAAATTGGTGGATCGCGGGGATTGGGTAACCCGCGCGAAATGTCGCGATGGCGATCCTGATGCGCTGTTCGTGCGCGGTGCCGCGCAACGGCGTGCCGCGGCGATCTGCCGCCGCTGCCCGGTGGTCTTGGAATGTCGCGCGGATGCGCTGGATAACAAAGTCGAATTTGGGGTGTGGGGCGGTCTCACAGAACGCCAGCGTAGGGCACTGTTGCGGAAGAATCCGCATATCACCAGCTGGGCAGAGTATCTGGCTGCCGGCGGTGAGCTTGAAGGTATCTAGCAACGGCTGCTACCGCAGTACTTGTTAAGGCCTAAAATGCTTTACCCGTTTCGGGGCTATTTGGGCCAACACCCGGGAAGTCATGCACTGACTTCCCGGGTGTTTTTCTTTGTTCCCGACCAGGCTGCTTAAGTATCGCTAAACCTGGATTTCTTATTGCTTTCTTGGGGTGATGCAACGGGCCATCTCACCATTCGGGAACGGGGAATTGGCACGGCAATACCTGGCCTTGAGCTGCGGGAATTGTCCGCAGTTGGCGGAAAGCAAGTGCAGTTGCGGCAGCGATTGTGGTGTTATATCCGCAAATGGGTCCAAAATGTCGGCAAAGCTGTGACAAAACCGCTGTCAAAGCTAAGAAAAAGATAAGAAGGGGGGTAGGGGGTTGGGCGTGGTGAAAATCACCCCCGCGCGTAAAAGGGATGACCATTTGTGTCCGATTGTCCGCAACTAAGGATTTGCTTTCTGGTTAGGGGGATCAACGACGAGAGCACCCCGGGGGTAACCAATGAGCCGCTCCAACCGCTAGGCTTATAGCCCATGACAACACAATGGGAATATGCCACCGTACCGCTGTTGACCCACTCCACCACCCAGATTCTCAACACCTGGGGCGAGGATGGTTGGGAGCTTGTGAGCGTCACACCAGGGCCAAACCCCGAGAACATGGTCGCTTTCTTAAAGCGCCCAGTTAGCTAATCCATCCCCGCACAGCGGGATCGCGGCGAAAGCAACACCTGCACCACCCGGCCACCGCATCTGCGAACAACCACTCCAAACAACTCACGCGCCCCAAGGGCGCTGGAATAATCCCGCCCATCGATCCGATGCGGCGGGATTATTCATTCGCTAGCGTGCAACAGGGCCACAAATAGATGGCAGTGCCATGAATAGATGTCACCAATAGCGGTGCTCATAGCAGTGTCACGGAATCCAATACTGATGAGTAACCCCGTCAACACGGTGAGTTCGCAACCAGGCGAAAGCCATGCAAACCACCGGCACCGGGGCACAGCAGCATAAGCACCAGTGCCAGGAAAATCCTGGCAGATCCAAAGCGCCCGGTGGATCCAAAGCGCCCGGTGGATCCAAAGCGCCCGGTGAATCGATCACCCAGCACTAGCCTTGCCAGCAGCATGCGGGATGTTTCGGTGTGAACCAGTTGGTTTGCAGCCACCGTGATCTTTCGCCAGTTAAGATAGATCGCAGCTGTGTGCCGCAGCCCGCGTGCCGGCAACCACAGCTGTGATCTCGACCGCCTACCAACACGATCTGCAACCACAACCACCACCACACAACTCTGTTACAGAAACGAGCAGCACATGAGCACCACACAAACCACCAAACGACTGCAAGAACTCGGTGTGCAACTTCCTGAGGTGGCCGCACCTGTTGCCGCCTATGTGCCCGCAATCCAAGTCGGTAATCAAGTGTGGACTTCCGGTCAGTTGCCGTTTGTGGACGGTGCACTCGAAGTTACCGGGCTAGTTGGTGACACAGTCACCACTGAACAGGCAACCCAGCTTGCGCAAACAGCCGCCCTCAACGCACTGGCTGCGATTGATGAACTTGTCGGTATTGACAATGTCAGCCGGGTGTTGAAAGTCACCGGATTTGTTGCTTCCGCGGACGGATACACCGACCAGCCAGCAGTCATCAATGGGGCATCGAATCTGCTCGGGGAGATCTTCGGGGCGCAGGGTGCCCACGTTCGTTCCGCAGTTGGGGTAGCACAACTGCCCCTGGCATCCCCCGTCGAACTGGAGATTGTGGTGGAAATCGCCACCGAAACTGGGAAGTAACTTGCACAAACACCACGAAATCCTGCAGGGGAAGTTAAGCTAGAGCACATGGAGCATCCCGCCTACAGCCAACTACGGCCGGTGACCCGGTCGGCGTCCGTTGTTTTATGTCCCAACCCTGGCTACACCGCCTTGGAAGGCACGAACTCGTGGATTATTCGTGCACCAGGGGACACCGCCTCGATTGTGATCGATCCAGGTCCTGAAGAAGAAGGACATTTGAATGTTCTCAATGCGAAGGCTGACCCGGTAGCGGTGACGTTACTCACCCACCGGCATGATGACAGTGCCGATGGGGCGCCTCGCTTCCGCCAGCTGAACGGGACTGCGGTACGCGGCTTTGATCAACGATTCTGTCGCGGTGCGGAACCGCTCGTCGACGGCGAAATCATTCGCGTTGAAGGAGTTACCCCCACCCTCGAGGTCGTCCACACTCCAGGGCACACCTCTGATTCGGTGTGTTTCTTCCTGTGGAGCGGTGAGCCTGGTGAATCAGAGCTCGAAGGTATTCTCACCGGGTCGACGATCGCCGGTCGGCACACCACGATGATCTCTGAGACCGACGGTAATCTTGGCGATTACATCAACTCGCTCCATGTGTTGGAGGATCGCGGCAAAAATGTCATGCTGCTGCCAGCACACGGTCCAGAGAATCCGGATACTTCCGCGTTGGCTCGGAAATATTTAGACCGTCGTGAACAGCGGCTCGCCCAAGTCCGGGCTGCCGTAAAGAAGCTGGGTGCTGATGCGCCGATGAAAGCCATCGTCGACGAGATTTACACCGATGTCGATCCGGTGCTGCGTGGTGCTTCTGCGGAACAGTCCACCCGGGTCACTTTGCGATATCTCAAAGAACAGGGTGAGATCTAGGGATCCCAAGGGTTCCGCAATCCCAGCATGTTGCGGCAAGTTTCCGGTAACCCCCGTAGCTGGTTACTTCATTGTCGCAGTCGGTTTACACACACCACAAGTGTCGCCTAGGAGTGTTGTTGTTACACACCGGGATAGGCGGCACTTGTGGCGTTGGTGTGTTTAGTGGCCTGTTACGCGAGGTTACCAGCGAATTCTTGCGGCGTTTCGTCTCGTTAGGGTTGGTGGCATTGGATTTGAAGAACACGAGCTGTGTTCCACCTACTTACTACCACGGCGTATGCCGCCAAATCGCAAATCGCTATCCGGTAGAAGTGGTAGGTCAATCTTTGCTGAACTCATCTCCAACTGGTCACCTGATTGGCGTAGTGCCGGTTTACCGGTAGAGCGAGCTTGACATCTTGCTTCTCACCAGCGTGACTTGCCGATGCTTGGATAGTTGCCAGTGTTGGTGGCAGCAGAGGATTGCTGACGCACCAACGGCGAGACGGTCAAATTTTCTCGCGTGTGACGGGTTGCTTCGAAGACGGTGCATTCGCTAGAGACTCCGCTAACCAGTAGCTTCACAATAGTATTGTGCGCCAAGGCTGGCGGTTCCCGGTGAAGTTGCCAGGTGGATCCGCAACGTCGCTGATCTTCCCCTCAGTCAATCGGTTGGTTGCCTAGTTCAGTCAGCCAGGACACCACCACACGATCACCTTCACTGTCACCAATCTGGCGACATGCAAACGTTGCAGCAGCTGCTTGAGGGAAAGCCGTCGAATGACACTCCCCGCTAGCGAGATGTTCCTAAGGGGCGTGCTACGGATCGCGGTTTGGTCGCGTATCAAGGTTTTCTCGCTGCTATATGCATCCGGGAAGAGTTTTGCAAAGGCCCCGGGTTTTAAAGTCATGTGACTTATTCGCGGAAGCGGGGGAGACGAGCCGATAAAGAGGTGATCGGAACGTAAGGCAGTTACCGAGGAAGAAAACCGGTATAACTCCTTCGCCTATCGAGCAATACCAGGCAGGTATGCAGGTGGGGCGGTGCTACCAGTCGTGGGTACGAGTAGGCGACTGTGGTGAGGCGGCCATGTTTAGGCGAAACTTATGGTCTTTGCCGGCAGTGATGCGGTTGAAATACAGCGTGCGAACGTTGTGAAAACACTGCGTCACCGCAGTATTGCTGGTTCCGTGTGTGGTGCAAACTATGGTGGTGCCATGTTGCCATCTGCACCTAATCCCTTTTCAAGGTCTCATGGGAGCCTAACTCGACAGTTGCTGGGCGGCTATTGTCGCTCTGGGCAAGTGCAAGATGGGTAAGAACTGGGGGAATACACCGCTGATCAAAGTTGGTGGAAGCCAATTGGCAGGCTTGACTGCGTATTGTACTTCGCCACCGGTCCTCACTGCGGTGGTGTGCACAGCAACTCACTATCGTTTCGCGCCCGTACCTTCCTGTCGGGTGGCTCAATCACAGGCAATCGTGCCTACCTATGGTTGGTTTCCCGTGAAGCCCACTACCGCAAGCGATGCTACTTTCCGGGTCTGCCCAGGACTCGGAGCAACTGGACGAGGCCAGTGAATCTGTTCCTTAGCATTGTGAAATTTTGCCGTAAGCAACGCTTCGGTTGCCGTTACTTCCACCATTGTGATGAAGATCATAGAATCTGGACATGTCGAATCGCTGGCCACTTTTTGGGGGTAATTATCCACATCTAATCTCTAGCGAATTTTTGACAGTGGGGGTAACTTAGCGGAGTTCGCGGTCATTCTGGGGTAATGCAATGAACAAATGTGAGGCCTCTGTCGTTATCCAGCAGTGGATAGGCGGCAAATTTTGGTGTCGATTTTGGTGGAAGCCGATGGGATCGATCGAAGGGCGGGTTCGCCAAACGGGGCTTATTCCCCTGGCAGAGGGATTGTGGCAGGGTGCCGCAGGAAAAAGGTTTTCTTAGCATGACAAAAGGTTTTGCCCAAGGGTGGCGAGGTATTCACCGGGGTGCAATTTTGCGGTGAAAAGCTAAGCTTGTTAGCTGTATTGTTTTGCCTTCCAATGAACTATTGCTCTAGTGGAAGAGTGGGATAAGTTCGCTGCTAGTCGTGCTTTTGCCGGTCGTGACCGATAGCATTGGTCTCATCAAAGATCGTCCGACCCGCACTTTGGGAGAGCGTGGAAGATTCGGACGTTGTACTTATCCTTGTCAGGTTCATTTATTGGGAAGATGGCAAGCAGAGTGGGAGCCCTGCTTGCAGTGTTTACTGAGTCAATTGATACGCCAGTAATACTGCTTTGCCGTCAAGGAAGGCAGCATCGTGCTCGGAACCGAGTCTTGGCAACCCAGCGCACCTTTGTTGCGTCGCATTGCAGCGATAGTGCTCGCAGTATTTACTGTCGTCGCTGTTAGCACCGCTGTGCCTTGGTCGAATGCGGAGGCTCAGTCGGAGAAACTGCCGAAATTTGATCCTGCACGTGAATGTGCTGCGGGTTCAATTGCAGTTCTTCTTGATACCTCGGACTCTATTGATAGTACCGAGATGAGCGCCCTGAAATCTGCTGCTAAGCAGTTGGTTACCTCGCTGACAGGGCCCGGTTCGCAAATTGGTCTGATTACCTTTGATAAGACCTCTCCTTCGACCCATAACGGTGCTACGGACACAGCACGTTCGTTGCCTGCTTCGGACCTCAAAAAGCTGATAGATAAGATTGATCTCCTCACGTCGATCAACGGGAAAACACCAGCAGAACCTGGCACTAACCTGGCGGGCGCAATCAAGCGTGCCAAGGACTTAGGGTACGAATCGGCCATTATCATCACCGATGGTGCGCCGACCGCACGGCCGAGTGACACTACTACCGGAACTCGTATCAACAAATCTGATGTCGTTGACGCATACGAGGCGGCCGTGGCGGCTCGTGACGGCGGCATGTCGATCTACACCGTAGGTATCGGTGGCCAAGATCGGGGGACGGAATCGTTTTGGGATGACAGTTTGAATATTCTCAATCCTATCTATCCGGACAGTGGCTCGCTGGTGACATACAGCGATCGAGCCAGCGTGGCTCTATATACGGCCACCAATGGCAAGTCCATCCCCGGTATCGAAGCTGGTTGGGCTTATCAGTACAGTAGTCAGGGAGTTAATTTCTGGATCGGTTTGCAGCCCGACGAGACTGGCACATATAAGAACAAATATGACGGGAGGGTGAAGAAGCTTTTCGGCGAATGGGTGGTTGTTCGCGAATACGATATCCAGAATCGGGTGATTCCGCCGCGCGCATACGGCGTGAACGTTCTCAACTCGGCAGAGTTTCTGAAAGGAATTTCTGACTCGTATTACTCAGTAGAAGATTTCGCGAGTCTGCCAACTTTTATTGCCAGTAAATACCGTGCCTGTGACGGGCTTGTCCGAGTGCAAAAGGTTGTTACTGACCAGGACGCTGAGGCAGCCAAAGGATTTGAATTTATGGCTGACCGGGCGCTCGACCCGAATTCCAAAGACCCCGCAAACCCAACGGTAATCGCTGGTTTTAAGCAAACAACGGGTACCCCTCCAGTTGTCGATTTTATTGCTGACAACCGGACGAAACCTGCAAATATCACGATTACCGAGATCCAACGTGAGGGCTACGAATTAGCACATGAAGATGTTGCCACGTGTGATCTCTATACCATTGCGTCGGATGGAACGTTTACCCTCAACGGGACGCTAGAGCCAGGAAAACAAGATCCTAAAACAGGGGATTTCCCGGCCGGATTGCCGCAGGAAGGCGTAACGTTTAGCACTTCCCGTAAAGCAAGCGCGTTTACGTTGTCAAACCTGGATGTGAACCAGCGTGCGGTCTGTACTGTCGAAAACAAACCGACCGAGTTGAAGGTCGAGAAAGAAGGCCTTGGCGGTGTTTCCCTCGCTGATAAAGAGTTCAGCCTTGCCTACAAGGTTACCGTTAGCAACCCGAAGGAATCCACAGGTGAGCGGTCTCTGGCGCAGTTCGTTGAACATCCGTCCACTATCCCCGGAACCACGATCACATCGGTAGAGCTGTCCAATGTTGTCCCGGGTTACGAGGATGAGCCTGGCACGCTGGTCACATCCGGAAGTGTCGGGTTGCAGGCTCAAGACGACGGCAGCTACACGTTGGCGAATGTAAGCGATCTCGCGAGCGTGCCTGCTGATCAGTCAAAGTTTGCATACGCTCGCGTCACCTACCGGGTCGACGACTTAGCCAAAGTTCAGTCTTATGCACAGGAAAGCGGAACCTGCGGGTCACCGGCATCGGAATCGGGAAATGGTGTGCTCAACACCATCAACTATTCTCAGTTCAGTTCGACGAAGGTCGGAGACTTGCGGCAAACCACTGGTTGTACCAGCTTGGAGCCGGTTAAGAAGAAGGCGCTTCAAGTGTCCAAGAACGCCAAGAAAGACGCGCCTGTGGCTGGTGTTCCCGGAACCACGAAGCCGGTCGAATACACCATCGCAGTTTCGAACCCGAATGAGCTGACGGCTGCTGTGCCTGCCCTGCAGGAAACGCCATCCGCACCGGCTGGTACCACTATCACCTCGGTGACGGTGAAGCCGGCAGCTACCTTGGGAGTAGGCCAGGTACAGCTGCTGAAGGCATCCACTGAAGAGAAGCTCACCGGTGGCGGGGGCGTGTACGAGATCCCTGCTGATAAATTGAAGGAACTTGCGCCGAACACAACTGGTGTATTTGATGTCGTAGTCAGCTATTCCATTGATGCTGCTGACAAGACCAGCGGTTGGACTTGTGACGTAACTGATGGTGGTCTGCGGAACACGGTGACCATCAACGATGATGACTCGAATCCACGCGCAGAGGCTTGTGTTTCGTTAAAGCCGGCTGGGATCACCGTGGAAAAGTCCTTGAATGGCAACGCCTCTACTGCTCGCAGCAAGCCAGTAATCGTCAATCCCGATGACGATACTGTCGCTGTTGCCTACAAGATCACCAACACCGGTGAGGTTCCTGTCACCTCGTTGCTGATTGATGACGTTGCCCTTCAACCAAATGACGAGGCAACTGTTACCAAGTTCAGCCAAAACGAGCTCACTTGTAAGGGCGCGACTGTCAATGGCAGCACTGTGACGCTGGCATCTCCGCTCGCACCAACTAAATCACTCCTTTGCAGTTGGGAACTTCCCGTTACCGAAGTTACTGCAAGTAATAGCGCTCTGGCGGAATTTATTGACAATGAAGTGTTGGGCGATCAGGTGCAGGTAACACCTACCTTCGAAGGTGGTGCATCTGATACTCAGTTCACCGATAACGCCTGGATGAGTATTCAGCCGAGCTTTTCAGTGAACAAGACGGCGACTGATACGCAGGTGATCGTGCTGCCAGACGCAGAGACCGTCACAACGAAGTACAAGGTGGAAATCACGAACGGCTCTGCGTTTGCAAGTGCACCACAAGCGTTGATCGAACGGCCGTCCGGCGACGTTGTCTCAGTGAAGGTTAGTTCCTCTTCGAGCTGTACCGTTCCAGCACTAAATGAATCTGGGGAAGTGTCGTTGGTGAAGGATCCCGGGACCGGTTCTTGGGGACTTCCGAAAGGCACTGAACTCGCTGAGATCCCTGGTGGTCAGAGCGCTTGCCTCGACGTGGAAGTAACCAACAGCCTTACTGGTATGGATCTTAGCAATCCACAGGATCGTGCAGCACTGCAGTGCAACGAATCGGACGCGAACTCCGGCCTGGTGAATGCTGCCCGAGTCGCAGGTTCTGAGGATAGTAGGGCCTGCACGAGTGTTGGGGTCTATGAAGCTTCCATCGCAAAGCTCATCGACGGGCAAGAAGCACAGACGCAAGAGCAGGCTGTGCCAATCATGCCGGCGGCCACCACAGCAGAAGTTGAATACGTAGTGCACAACACAGGTACTGCACCGATTAAGCGTGTCAATGTTGCTGACAACTACATCTTCGGAGCCCGGAAGGATCAGTCCTTCCAGCCAGCGCAGCCGCTGACATGCACGATCTCGAGTGCAACCGATGAGGTTGTCCGTGCCGGTCTCACTGCCCCTGCAGGTGAAGTTGATCTTGGGGAATCCGGTTTGGAGCCAGGGCACACCCTGCGCTGCACGGTTATCGCTTCGATCGATGAGCTGTTCGCTGCCGAGGAGACGATCCACGGCAACCAGGTGAGTGTCACCACGGCAATTGATACCGCAGGCGGAACCCTCACTACAAACGGTCCTGTAACTGCAGATGCTTGGGCTGAACGTATTCCAGCTCTTGTCGGAACCCTGCCAGATACTGGTGGACGTGGCATCGGCGGCTTCGCCGGTGCTGGGCTTGCAGCATTCCTCCTTGCAGGCTGGTTCATGCGGCGAAACACCCAGGGGGTGAATCGCTAAATGAGATCGAAAACTCGACACAACGCAAGTGGTGGGCTGGATCCACCCTAGGCGATGAAGCAACGCTGATAGGGAAACCTGTTGGGAGCTTGTTGCTACCCGTCAGCGTCATCATCAAAAACATCTAAGGACTGGATCACCAGTCAACCTTTGAAGGAAAAACAAGAAGGAACCCCTCATGACTACCAAGAAGCTTTCCCTCCGCGTCGCGACTCACGCGATGATCGCAGGCCTCGCATTCTCCTCCGCTGGTTTCGCAGCTGTTGAGCTGGCTACCCCGGCAATTGCTCAGGACCAAGATGTGAACCCGGCCAACATCGATCCTGCTAAAAAAGCATCGCTGACTCTGTACAAGCGACTGAATCCTGAGAATCGTGGCACCCCGACCGGTAAGGAAGACGGCAATGTTAGTGGTACCCCACTCAAAGGTGTGACCTTCAAAATCACAAAGCTTAACTTCGACGTCACGACTTTTGCTGGCCTCGATGCAGCTCGTAAGCTGGATCCGGCGAAAGTGACGGAGAAGCACCTTGTTGGTGCACCTCAGGAGCAGGTGACCGATAGCGAAGGTAAGGCCTCGTTCACGGATCTCGCTGTTGGTGCTTACCTGGTTCAGGAAACCTCTGCCGGTGAAAACAAGAACATCACTCTGTCCCCGGATTTCATCGTGTTCTTGCCGATGACCGATGTCACCAACCAGAATGCATGGAACTACGACGTCGTTGCTTACCCAAAGAACACCCAGACTCAGGTAAGCAAGTCCCTGACTGACACTGATGAGGATAAGCAGGCAAACGTTGGCGACGTCATTCACTACACCGTGAGTGCTGATCGTCCGGCCATCGATGGTCATCGTTCCTACATCGATTCCTTCACGCTCTACGACCAGGCACCGGCAAACTTCAAATACGGAGAATCGGACGAAAAGCCAGTCGTGAAGATCGGTGACACCGATCTTGAAGAAAATACTGACTACACGGTTGTGACCTCCGCCGACGGCACTCGCGTTGGCGTTGTCTTCACCAAGACTGGTGCAACGAAGGTTACCCAGGCACAGTATGGCACCAAGATCACCGCAACCTTCCCATTTAAGGTTGTGAGCGCAAATGATGAAACCATCAGCCCAGTGAACCTCGGTGGTTTGAAGTACACCTCCAAGGATCGTGAAAAGCCAATCGATCCGGGCCAGCCGATTCCGGAAAACCCAACCGATCCTGACCCCGACGATTCTTGGAATCCAGAAAACCCAGTTGACCCGGAGGATCCTGGCGTTGACAAATCTGATCCGGAAACCTGGGTTCCAGTCAAGATCAACAAGGTTGACGCCGGTGACTCCGCAACCAAACTCAAGGATGCGAAGTTCAATGTTTTCCGTTGTACTAAGGAAAACGGTGAGACCGGTGTCGATGGTTCAGCCGGTTCAGCCAAGGCTGTACTTGTTGGCAATAAGCTGGAGGTGAACGACCAGGCGGAGTGGACCACCAACGATAAGGGTGAAGCCACCATCAACGCTCTTCGCTTGGTCAAGGATTGGGAATCCGATAAGACCAAGGGTTACTGCCTCGTTGAGGCACAGGCTCCTTCTGGCTACGAACTCCTTCCTTCCCCGTACTTCTTCCGTATCACCGAAAACAACAAGTCTGATGTTGCTGCCGGCATGGAAGTGAAGAACGTCAATTCCAATGACAACGGCTTCCACCTGCCAGCTACCGGTGGCATGGGTGTTGGCCTGCTGATGGCTCTCGGTGCAGCTCTTGCCGGTGCCGGTGTCCTGTGGGCACGTCGCACCAGCCGCAGCTAATCTCTTCGCCATGATTATCCGTGAATACTCGCAACTGCGAAACGGATAATCAGGCTTGGCGCCCGGGGAGGATTCTCCTCGGGCGGCAACGGGTAACGTTGCCTGTTACCTAACGGGAGGATGTGCTGGCGTTGTGCAACAACGCCAGCTCCCTGCCACCCTTTGGTGGGTTGACTATGATTCACCGATCACTTAATACTGATTTACTTTTACTGCTCCATTGTCTAACGCAATGGTCGCAGCATTAGCCCGCTGAGTTGGGTATTCGTTTATTCCTTCCAATTCCATACATCGCCACCTACGACATGCTTTGCTATTGAGCAACATGGCTTCCTCCGCAAGGAGGCTGCCGTATTCGCTGGTGGGCTGATGTTTCCCGTTGCAACCGCTGTTGCACCACGCACAGACATAACGGGTTGTGCACCCTGGTCGCATCGCATGCGAACTGGGAACTCGCTACTTGTCTGAAGGAGACTTTTCCGTGACTATTGACACCCCTACGAAGCCGATTAAAGGCGAGAGCCGGAAGCAGCAACAGGGCATCCGGTCACTCATCGTGCCTATCGTGTTGGTGCTTTTGGGTGTCATGATTGTGCTGTATCCGGTTGTTGCGACGCAGTGGAACAACGTCCGGCAGATGAATGTCGCTGAACAGTACACCAGCCTGTCGAAGGAAATTCCCCCAGAACAACGGGCAGCGGCGCTCGACGAAGCACAAGCGTATAACGCACAAAACACCACCGGACCCGTTTTTGATCCGTGGCTTGCGCGGGTGAGTGAAGACAACCGCGCCTACCAGGAATATCTCGGGATTCTCGGCAACGGTGAACGCGTGCCGATGGCAACGATTCTTATTCCAAAAATCACCGTGAAACTCCCACTGTTTCACGGCTCCGATGAATGGGTGCTGCAGCACGGTGCCGGCCACTTATTCGGCTCCTCGATGCCAGTCGGTGGACCGTCCACCCATGCCGTGATCACTGGTCACACCGGAATTACTAATGCCACGCTCTTCGACAATCTCATCAATGTCAAAGAGGGCGACAGCATCTACCTCAAGGTGTATGAGGAAACCCTTAAATACCAGGTGAATGAGATTCGGGTAGTGCTTCCTGAAGAAACCAGCGGTCTTGACGTCGTCCCAGGCAAAGATCTCATTACGCTGATCACCTGCACCCCGTACGGTATTAACAGCCACCGCCTCCTCGTGACAGCTGAGCGCGTCCCGATCGATGCAGCAGAAGCTGCAAAGGTAGAAGACGAAGCAACCGCTATTGTGTGGCAATGGTGGATGTGGATCGCAATTGCGGTTGCCGCACTTGCGCTGCTGTTCCTGCTGTGGTGGCTGCGAGGCATCCTCGGGCGGCGCAAGCGTGATGAACAAGACGATGAAGAAGCACCGTTGGCACAGCTGGACGGATCATCGGATACATTCATTGATCAAACGGATGACCAGGGGCCGTCCAATCCTGGCGAACCAACAGTAAGTAAGTAACAAGGAACCGGAGAACCATCATGCAGAAGAGACTCGTCGCCCGCCGGTGGGCAACTGTGATGACAGCAGTGTTTCTCGGTGTCAGTGCCACGTTCTTTCCTGTTGGTACCCAGCTCCCGCAGGCGCAAGCGATTGCCATCACCGGCGACGTCACTGGCTTAAATCCAGCGGATATTGATCTGAACCGGACAGTGACGCTGACGGTGAATAAAGATGCTGGAAATCCCTTCGACGAACCCGCCGAAGATATGGAGCCGCACACGAACGTCGGTCGCGAACTCTTGCTCGTTGAATTCTCTGGTTTTAATGTCAGCGACCCGGCTGATTATGAGCGCGCAAAGCAGCTCACAACCTTAGATGCACAGGATCTGCCTATCGCTAATACCTACAAACAGCGTACAGATGCGCAAGGCCAAGCAGTTTTTGGTGGCTTGCGCCCGGGTGTTTACCTCCTCGGTGAGGAAGTACGCGAAACTGAGAAAGCCAGTTATCATACGGTTCCGAGTCTGCTTATCCTCCCCGTCGGGGCGGAAGGTAAGGCATGGGTGTACAACGTCTCAATCGACGCTAAAGATGAGCTAACGAAGCCGAAACCCGAAGTACCAACGCCACCAACTACGGTGAAGCCGAAGCCTGGTGAAGAACTAGAACCCGGTTCGAGTGCCGAGATTGGACTTGGGTTAATTCCGCTCATCATTGGCGGTTTTCTTCTCGGATCGGCAAGTTCGCAGGTGCCAGAACCGCCGATGCCACCCGTCCAACCCAGCCCAACTGAATCGCCTGCACCTACCACCACCCCTACGCCCGCTAAGCAGCAACCAACGAAGGGGATTCCGAAACTAGCTCGGACAGGTGCGAATGTAGACGCTATTGCGCTTCTTGCAGTGCTGCTTGTGGTGCTCGGTGGCGGTGCCGTTGTCGCCAGCCGAAAGCGTGCATCCTAGGGCAGGGGATGACCGATAGCGGTTTTTCCCGGAGTGACCTGAGAATTCTTCGGGTCGAAGCTGGGAGGTAGAGCCGTATGGGGCGTGCTGAGTGTCAGCACGCCCCTTTTGGTTTCTGCCTCATTTGCAGTGGATCCGCTTCGTCTGGGGAATATGCGTGTTCGCAGCGGTGAGTGAGAAAAGTGTCTCTTGACGCACCACAATGCTGTCGCCGACACGTCCTTTCTGTGTCGCTTGCTTCGTCTAGTGTCCGCACAGTAATGCGACTGTCTTACAAGCAGCAGATTCGGTTGTGTCCCCTGCGTCAAATGCACATCGTTGAGGCTGCGCGGACGATCCGGGCAAATGAATATCCCACCTGTTGTCGCCAAGTAGTGTGGCTGGCAACAGGTGGGATAGGTGTATGGAAGTGTGCGACGTGCTTAGCGGGCGCGCTTAGCCAAGTGTTCAGTGTCGCAGATAACGACAGACTTCCCGTCGAGGCGAATCCAGTTACGATGAGCGAAGGTGGCAAGCGCTTTATTCACCGTTTCGCGGGAGGCGCCAACGAGTTGGGCAATCTCTTCCTGGGTCAGATCGTGGTTAACCCGCAGCACACCATTTTCTTGCGAACCAAAACGGTTTGCCAGCTGCAACAAGGTCTTTGCGACACGGCCGGGAACATCGGTGAAAATGAGATCGGCCAATGCTGCGTTTGTTCGCCGAAGCCGACGAGCTAGCACGCGCAGCAGCTGTTCAGAGATCTCTGGGTGTGCATCAATCCACTTATGCAGCATGTCCGAATCCATGGTGGCTGCAGACACTTCGGTAACACACACCGCTGACGACGTGCGCGGACCTGGATCGAAGATTGACAACTCACCAAACATGTCTGACGGACCCATGACAGTGAGAAGATTTTCGCGACCGTCGGCAGCGTGGCGGGCAAGTTTCACCTTGCCCTGGGTGATGATGTACAACCGGTCGCCGGGTTCACCCTCATCAAAAATAACGGTGCCGCGGGGGAAGCGAACCGTTTGTAGCTCCTTGATTAGGTTTTCGACGGCCTGTGGATCAACGCCTTGGAAAATTCCGGCGCGCGACAAAATATCGTGTACTGCGTCCACTGTGACTCCTCTAGCTTGCAACGATTCCGCTTTCTAGCGGTTTCGAGTAATGGGGTTCAGCCTGGGTTGTTGGATGTCTCCAGGATGCCGTTCCACGGCTACCAATCAGCGACCCCCGGGTGTATCAGTGCAATCCGGGGTTTGGGCTGTTTTGGGAGAGCTGTGTGACGGCCAATAACGTCGAGATCATCGCTATGCCATAACTGTCAGATGTTCCACAATGTGGGCACAGTGTGACTAAAACTCGACATTAGTGTTCTTCGCGTTACACTCTACTATGTTCTAGATCACCTCGACCATCTTCCTGTGAGCACCAGGGATGTGGGGGTATGCTTATGGGGTAAAAGGATTGACTGCGGCAAATCTGTAAATTGGCAGTTCATTGCCATTTTTCGGGGGCGGCCCCTGGGGATTAGCCTGTCGGATTGCGCCATTTTGCGGAATAGGTCACACCATTGGGATGAGTGTCTGTTTTCGCAGTTTCACCCAAAAAATTGGCCGAAAACACGCAATAAACGACAACACCCTCTTTGCCGCGCAAGATAGGCGGTCAAAGAGGGTAGCTCGTCAATCAACGCTTCCCTGGCAGGGATCGCCGGGGCGAGCACCTGCGAGGCAGTAGCGCTGTGGGCTTGTCACAGCTGAAACTAGGCAGTCAGTTTTTTCTCAAATCGCTCCATTTGCATGGCGAAGACTGCCAGGGCAATAGGAACAACAAAGGCAATAAAAGCGAACATAGCTGTTGATCTTACCTGGATCGCTATCCGGGTAGGCCCGCTATTGTCACCGCTGCGGTTGTAACGCTTTACTGTTTGTCTGGAAACTGTGACGATCAGCAGCCACCCTTACGTGGCGCAGTAGCTCATAGCCACCGGCTAGCGACTCGGACGTTTCCGACTACAACGACTAGGAGCTTACGGTAGCCACGCGCGGTGTAGCAGGAAAGCACTATTGACAGTGAAGGTGTTGCAGTGGTGCGACTCCCACCGCAGCGGGTACACAGTCCATCTGTTGCTGTTGCTGTTGCTGTTGCTGCTCTTACTGTATGGAACGCCGGACTCCCAGTTGCCCGCTTAATGAGGCTAGGGTTAGCCGTGGCAACTCAAGCCCCAACCATTTGCGCCTCAGCGTCTCGACGACAGGGAAGAATTGTGTCATCTCAGCAGCATCGGTCATCGGATGAGCCCGAAACCACCGCGCCTGCTGGCAGTGAGCAGCAACGCCGCACAGCCATCGTGGATCGTCTCAGCGAGCTTTATCCTGAAGCGACCTGTGACCTTGTGTTCACCAACCCCTTTGAACTACTCATCGCCACGGTATTGTCCGCACAGACTACCGACATACGCGTCAACAGTGTCACCCCTGCACTCTTTGCCGCCTATCCCACCCCGGTGGAATTAGCAGGAGCGCATCAAACAGACGTTGAGACCATAATCCGACCGCTGGGACTGTACCGCAACAAAGCAGCAGCGATCATCGCATTATCGGCAGAACTGCTCGACAAACATCAAGGGCAAGTCCCCGCCGACCGAGTTGCGCTGGAAGCCCTGCCTGGGGTGGGGCGAAAAACAGCAAACGTCGTCTTACCAAACGGATTTGGGATACCAGGATTTGCCGTCGACACCCATGTGAGTCGGGTCGCGCAGCGTCTAGGGCTGGTGACCACCACCACCCCAACGGCCATCGAACGTGAACTGTGCACACTTGTGCCGGAAACCCGGTGGGGGCAACTGTCGCATGAGCTTATTTGGCACGGTCGCACAGTGTGTCATGCAAAACGACCCGCCTGTGCCGCTTGTGGTCTTGCCACCTGGTGTCCGCAAAGCACCACACTTGGGGAACAAGATCACCACATCGCACTACAGCACGTCACCGGCCCGCATGCCCAAGACTATTTACGCCATCTGCAGCAGCTCTCTTAAGCAGAGTCGGCAACACGCGCTCTGCTAGGAGGGGTCGGGAACAAGAATCGTGATAAACGCTGCAAAGTGGACAGTGTTGGAAACGATTCGAGGTTCCAGCTAGGCAAACCCCACAGCTTAGTTGCCCTCCACTACGCGTCCTGCCCAAACTTCATTCGCCCTGTAGATGTGTCGCACACTGATAGCGCCGCCACTCCAGTCGTCCATGATGTGGCTGGGCTTAGTCCTAGCAGTGATGGGATGTCACAGCGTGGGTTGCAACGGTGTGACGAGTGGAGGGAAGAATGCTTACGGTGTGCCAACGAAACCTGCAGCTTGCAAGATCCTAAGACAAGCATGGTTGTGCGGCGCACAAAAGACAGTACACAAGAGAAAACAGCGCCTGAGGCGCACCCCGGCAGCATCGAAAAAACCGGTATCCCAGCTTTGTTGTAGCGTCCCCCCCTGGGCAATCAATGCGGCAACCACCGAGGAATACCACTGCGCGGCAGATGGACTCAAATTCAGCGTGTTTATGTCCGGTATAGCTCGCACCATCGCTATCGTTGCTAGCGACAGCGAAACGTGGTTGACCACAGGCATAATAGAGACGTTCACTATCAGCATCGTGCACATGAACAGGTGCGATCACTGCTGTCACTACTGCGCAGCCACTGCAACTACAGGGAAAGAAAGACACCACATGAACACAACCGTGCGGGCATCCATTATCGGTATGGCGCTAGTGGCAGCGATTCTCGTCACGGTCACCTTCACCAAACTCACCAGCAATGAGCCAGCAGAAGACCTCACGGCACAACCAGCGGCCAGTGCAGTGGCGGCCGCCCCTACCACCACCCCAGCAGACACAGGTGAAGACTCTTCCACTACCGCATTCACCGAGCGTGCCAATCCGTTTCGACCCGACTTTCCGGAATGTCCAGTTACCACGATCGCCGGGATACAGTTTCCCTGTCTTGGTCATCCTGACAAGACCGCCAAGTTACCGATACAGCAACCGACCGTTGTGGCAGTGTGGGCATATTGGTGTAAACCATGTGTGAAAGAACTCCCACTCCTCGCGGAATTTGCTGCAAACCACCCGGAATATCAAGTCATTGGGATGCATGCTGACCAGACCCCGCAAGCCGGTGCTGATCTGCTGGATGAATTGGGTGTGCGGCTGCCGAGCCTCCTGGATAGTCGTGGGGATTTGGCGAAAGCTGTGGGGCTGCCGAATGTGATTCCATTACTGGTGGTCTTTGATGCCAATGGAAACAAGGTAGCGACGCTTACCTTGAGTCCGAACTCGGCGGATGATATTGCCACTGCTGTCGCGGGAGCTTTGCAGGGATAAACCATCCCTTCTTCGGCAGCTGAGATGATGCGGCCGCTGACCTGTTGTCGCTGGCATGGCCAACGATCAAAATCTAGCCCTGCATGTTCTCCCCAGTGTGAGAGCTATTCATGGCATCGCTGAAAAGTGCCAGTGGTGCTGGTGGTATTACAGTAAGTGCCAGAGGTACTGGTGCCCGCAAGCTGTAGGGAAGATAGCCGGTCACTCAATTGGTGGTGTTGTGATGTGGTGGAGCGATGTGGTGGTGCAGTGCGGTGCGGTGTTGTCATGAGGTGCGGTGGTGTGCTGCTGCGGTGCTGTTAGGTGGCTTGTTGGCGCGCTCACGCCAGCTGCGTTGTCGATAGCTAAGCATTTACTCCACACGCGTTGTGTCGAGTGCCGTTGTGCGGGAGATCCTGCGGCGAAATATGTGACATTGAACGCGGGCTACGGTGTTTGTCGGGGGACAAGTATTTCCTCGTCGGTGGCGATGAATCTTGGAGGTTGTTACACGCGGCACCCGCCATATAGATCGTTGTTCTGTGGGAAGGCGTGTCCTGCTTTGCATTCCGCGGACGAGAAGCGATCCCCTCACTCCCACGGTTGGGGTTGCTGCCAGCAGGGTGCAGTGATGCTCACTAATCTGGTGCTCACAAACCACCGGTCATAATCGATGGAAAATATCACTGGATGATGTGTGGCAAATACTCACCAGGTGATGTGTGGCAGGATTGTGCACTGCGGTTGCGAAGAAGCCCAGCTACAACTCCACGGCACACATTGCCGGTGTGTCAACGCTTTACTGCGACACTTTTGGTGCACCGCGCTTCATGCCTTCACAGTGCTAATACACCGTGTTACCTGCTCGCATTGGGTAGGAAGATTCACCGGAACCACATTGTTCGATGCTATCTTGGGCAACCTGGTCTCACCGGCAGTCTCGGATAGGGGCGAATAACGATGGAATCCCTACCCTGCCGAAACGATGGCATTGCTTCGCCGCGGTGGGTGAACACCTTGAGAGAAAAACACCACAGCATCACGTTGACGAAGGAGGAGCGCAGTGGAAGCCCAACAGCATGACTTCACCAGCAAGCCAGCCGCTGCACATCGTGTGCCGCCTTGGCTCGCCCCACTGGTGACAGTTGCAAACAACGGCAAACTACACACCTATTTTCCCGAATGGGACCTCGGCGCAGCCTTGCGTGAACTTCCTGCCCGGGCAGCTGTGCTTGCCCTCTTTCACGGTGATCCGACTGCCACCACACTGCCGGATGATGCACAGATTCTGCTTACCCACCGGCCACCACACATGCGTGCCCATGCGGGACAGGTGTCGTTTCCCGGTGGAAGAATTGATCCGACTGATGCCCACGTTACTGCCGCCGCCCTGCGGGAAGCCTTTGAGGAAGTCGGCATTGTACCGACAGAAATTCAACCCTTGGCGGTGGCAGATAATTTCCCGGTTCGCTCTGCCCGCTATCCGGTCGCCCCAGTGATCGGGTTTTGGCAGCAGCCTCGCCGGCTTCCCATCGTCAATGGTGATGAAACCGATGCGATACTTCATACCCCAATCGCGCAACTGTTAGACCCCGATAGTCGTGTCACGGTTCGCTGGAATTCGTTTACCGGTCCTGGCTTCTATGTGGAGGGCTATCTGGTGTGGGGGTTTACTGCCGCTGTGCTGCAGGCAATGTTGCGTGCCGGCGGGTTTGAAGCACCAGGATTTCGCGCCCCCGAAGTAGACTTGTCGGCGGCATTGGCGGCCAGCGGCAACAATGAGCGGCCATTGCAGGACTAGCAGGGCTGCAGTTTGGAGCAGAGTGGTTCCCGCAATGCTGCAGCTGTGACCACCTGCCTGTGCTCTTCGTCATTGCGCTGCACGTCTTGGGTTTTGGTGGTTGCGCTGATGGCTTTGGGGTTTTGGTGTTTGCTCAACACCAGTCAGCGCAGACCGTGGTAGTGGGGTGGCGTGGCCAGTTGTGGCCCTTTCCTGCAGCGTGAGAGGGTGTGCTGTGGAGCATCAGCGGTGAGCTTTTCCCCTGTACTGTCGGCGGCCGGCCGGCTAAGAAGCAAGCTTCGTGAAAAACGGCCGCCAATAAGTTCCTTGCCGCAGGATGCCTGTAGGATGAGATGCGGCGCACCGGCAGGCATTGCCCGCGCGGCATAACCCCATTTTTTCTGCGACGATGATCGCAACACACCCAAAGCAATGACCCCAGGTGACGAGGAGGCAGCCGTGGATCTGTTACAGGCTGTCGGTGCAGTGGACGTGCTGCTCGGGTGTGTGCTCCTCATCGCCGTAGGATTCGGCTGGCGGCAAGGCGCAATAGCGACATTGATCGACGGGCTTGCCGTGATTTTGGGGTTTGTTGCCGCCTTGCAAATCGCCCCCTATGTGATGGCCATGGTACAAACCGCATTGCTGCGGTGGCTCATTGCCCTGTCGCTCCTGCTGTTTTTCACCGGTATCGCCAGTGTGCTTGGTACCGCGGTGAGTAACCGGGTGCGGGCACGAATGAAACATCATTCCACGATGCGGCAAGACAAATTCGTCGGCATGCTCGTCAGTCCTGTAGTGGCACTGGTTTTTAGCTATCTGCTGCTCGCCCCGGTGGCAAGTATCGCCGGGGGGACGATCGCCGGTGAACTCCGCCAGTCACGGCTGCTGTTTGGGGTGAACCAGCTCATCCCGGACAGTGTTCACACGGTCGATGACCAGTTCGCCGGACTGCTGGCTGACTCCCTGTTGCAGCCGCCCAGTGACCCGTTTGCTGTCACCGCCCCCGACAAGCTGCCACCGGTGGCTGATCTTTCCGTGGACAATGACTTGGTGGCAGCGGTGCGCCCGGCAGTGGTGCAAGTGTTAGCCGTGGCGGATCGTTGCACCCATGGGATGCGCGGCACCGGGTTTGTGATCGCCGATGATCTCATTGTCACAAACGCCCATGTGGTGGCCGGCACAAACCAGGTTGCTGTCGATACTGTGACCGGTACAAAACCTGCCACGGTGGTGTTATACGACCCGGATGAAGACATTGCGGTGCTGCGCAGCGATAATCTTGGGCTTCCTGCCCTGGATTGGGCCGCAGCGATGCCAATGTTTGCCGAAACAGTCACTATTGTCGGCTATCCCGATGGGGGGCCATTTACTGCCGTCCCGGCGCGGATCGTGTCGCTGCGGGTGACTAGTGGGGTGGATATTTACGGGGAAACGGCGAATGTTCGTGCTATTTATCGCATCGACGGGGATGTGCGGCGCGGGAATTCCGGCGGGCCGATGATTAACGCCGCCGGTGAAGTGTTGGGTGTGGTGTTCGCCGACGAGATTCATCATGCCCAGGAAGGCTTTGTGCTTGCCGGGACGGAAGTTCAAGAACTCCTCGGGGATGTGTCCACCTATCGGCTGCCGGTGGATACTGGCCGCTGCGTGGGTGAGTAACCCACCGAACGGTTCCGGGGAAGTATTGGCAACCCTTGGAATATCTACCACGACTTTTGTGGGCTAAGCCGTGTGATTGCGTATGCAGCCTGTGCTGTCATATGGCGACAGCACCCAGCACAAGCGTTTTTTGCTTTGGGCCTGGTGTTTTTAGGAGACGGCGGCGCAACCTATTTTCAGCACTGCCGTGCACAGTGCAGCACCGCCACCGTGTGGTTGCTTGCCCACCGGCGGCGTTGCTTTTACCCGCCGGTGGCGGGTGTTGAACAGGGATCTCGGGTTGCCCCAAGTTTGTGTCGCAGGGGTGCTTGCTTGCAAGGATTTGTGGCGAAGGTATTCGCTTGCACGGATCGGTGTCGAGATGCTTGGCTTGGGCGCCCTGTGTGTTGGGTGTGGTGCGCGGCTGGACGCTCTGTGCCTTGAGTGTGGTGTATCTGGGGTGTGGTGCGCGTTGGCACCGGCCTGTGTTGAAGGTATTTCTCCTTTTCGAGTTGGCAACGCGCGGTGGTGGTGCACATCCTTCAAGCCGTACGGGTGCCATACCCGCCCAGCAGTCGGCCAGTGCAGCCGGTTAGCCGATGGTGTTGCTTCCGGCATACGGTGAACGCTCAAGCGAGCAAACGGCAGGTATCGTCCAGCTTTTAGAGGCGGCGGTGAAGGAAATCGGCAATTACTGCCGCAGTCGCTTCCGGGAACAGCATGTGCGGCAGATGCCGTCCGGCAAGTGTTGTGCATTCGGTGAAATCTGGGGCGCGTTTTTTTGACTGGCGGGCAATCGCCGCCCAGGTGGCATTGCCTTGATGAATACTCAACACCGGACACGACACCGGTTTATTCGCCCACAAGCGGGGAATTCGGGCAAGTTCAAACCGGGCAGTGGATACCATCGCCGCCGGCACCCCGGCAACCTGTGCGGAAAGACGCCGCAGCTGTGCCTGCTGCAGCAAAGGCGGCGAAGTTTTCGTCGTATTCACCCCGGCGTGTTCCAGCAAATCAAGATGGGCAAGAAGCCCAGCTTTGCGGGCAACGAACGCTGCAGGAAGTCGCAACACAGCACCACGAATAAGCGGGGTGGCATGCGACCAGGGCTGCCGCCAGGCGGCATGCCACATATCCGCCGGATGGGCGGCAGCAATAGTTATCAGTGCGGCAACTTTCGCCGGATAATATGCCGCCACAGTCCAGGCGATCGTTCCGCCGGCACCGGCACCCAGCACCGTAGCCGGGGTCGTGGAGAGCGCACTGATCAGACTTGAGACATCCCCGGCAATACTGCGCAGATCACGGCCAGCAGGGGGTTTGTCGCTTAATCCGAAGCCCCGCAAATCCACTGCGGCCACCCGAAAACCGTGGTTCACTAACTCGTCGATGAGCAACAAATAATCGAACCAGCCACCAAATGCTGAGTGCAGACACATCACCAGCGGGGCATCCGGATCGCCGGCGGTAGCAACATGCAGCCGTAAACCCCGACAGTGCACATATTCATGCTGAAACCGGCCGTCGACTGCGAGTTGTTCCGGGGGCAGAGAGCCCTCAACACCAAAACCTGCCACGAAAAAGGTCGCCTTTACTTCAACAATGAATACATCCCGGTGGATTGCACACCGAAACAGAGGAATCCGCCACTCCCGCACTACCTGTGGGGGATAACAACACCAGTGGACACCAGCGGGAAAGCGGAAAATGCAAGAAACCTGGCACCAGTGGCACATCAATCCGGGCACAGCCGCATCTGCTGGGCAGCACCGAATAGCAGCCTTCGGCGAAAAAACAGTGTCCAAGAAATGCACACACCGCGCCGCCGCAGACCGTCGCACCAGCGAAAACACTCGTGCAATCTGCGAAGACGACGCGGAAAAGAATGACACCGACGAAAATACACCGGCGAACCAGGACTAACTGGGAAGCGTTCTGGGCACTCCAAGCCGGTGCCAGTAGGAAGGAGTGCAGCCCCGTTGCCACATCACACAGGAATATGCCACCATCGCCAACCATATTGGCGGTGGGGAGTCCGAGTCGATGGTCTCCCCGGTGGGCAGTAGCCACTGCCTGCCCGGTGCAAGGGGCTAGGAAGAACGTTGGTTACCGATCGGTGTACAGACCGGGAGTTTCCCGCAAGGCTACTCGCTGCTGAGCCTTGCCTGGTACCAGCTTCTTTAATTCCTGCACTGATTCGATGGTGCGTTCCGGCTTGGAGATCTGCTTCACCTTGCCGTAGCCGACCAGTGCCAACAGGCCAGCCAACACCAGCATCACCAAGAACACAATGAGATATGCCGCCCAGGAATCCATCCACTTGGTGAGCAGTTCCGCGAGGAAGAAGAAAAAGAAGAACGAAGAGTACAGGGCAATTACCCCGGCGACACCAAATAGGCCACCACCAATCGCACCCTTTTTCGCTTCCTTGGCCAGCTCAGCTTTCGCCAATTCCACTTCGCTGCGCACCAGCGAAGAGATTTGGGCGGTTGCATCACTGACCAGGTCACCAATCGAGCCCTGACCGGCGGCGCGGGAGTCCACCTCACGCAGCGGAATCGAATCCACCTGCGGGACAAAGTTGTCGGAACCGTCGGTGAAAAGTCCGTTAGAGTTGCTCACGGTAATCGAGATCCTTCTTGAAAATAGCTCATCTTGGCAACATTCCGTCCACTAACGGGACTACGCCCGAGGGGTCGGCTGCTGCGATACAAGAATGCAGTAACAGTCCAATCGTGCCAGAAAACCCCCCAATTTGGGAATTATCCCCACGAATGCGTGTGCCAACCCCACGCCCAGATCTGGCCGAACATAGTGCTGAGCCCGGCAGCGGCAGCCAGCTTGGCACACCAACCGTGTGCCGGGACGTCTATGGTACCGGCGAAGAATATGGCAACCTTGGACACTATGACAATGCAGGCGCTGTGGCAGATGGTCGTGCAACCGGTGCAATCAATCCCGGGAATAGCGGAAACCGCCCGTGCTACTCGTGCCGCATTATTTGCCGCCCATCGCCATCCGGCCGCACTACGCCAACCGGAACACATTACAGCCGAATCAAACCTACAAGGGGCACTCTATGCTGCCCGTCTGCAAGGCTTCACCGATCCGGTAACCAGTCCACAAGCGGCAACCCATCCACTCCTTACAGCAGCTGTCGATAGCTATAGTGTGCTGTTGTCGCCACCGGGAGGTAATCTTTCCCGCGCCGCCACTACCGGACCGTTAGGGATCTTTGCCCAGCTTGCCGTTCATGCCGGCGGCCAGCGGCCACCTGTCGATCCGCGCCCCACACAGGAATCGAAGTCAGCTGGGACTTATGCAGTGACCCCAAAGCAAGCGCCAGCTGTGGGGAATCAATCACCGGCTGTGGCACATCCAGCATCAGGTTTGCACGATGTAACCGCTAGTCTCGGTGATCCCGCATCGGCGGCGCTGACAGATGCGGGCGATACACAAGCGGTTTTGGCGGCCGATGCTTCATCACCGTCAGCATCGGATCCGGCCGCAGCTCTTGCACAGCAGACAAATCAATCAGCACAACTGCGCGGAATCCCTCGCGCGCATCAGCCAGTTGTGCAACTTGCTGGACAGCTGCTGCAATCGGCGCCACATGCGGCCGCGCACCGAATTGACCCCTTGATTATCGGTGCCATCGTGCACGGACTGTTGGCCTCATCGGCGCCCTTTGGTTCTTCTTCGCTGCTGGTAGCCCTGCCAACAGTGCGGGTCATCCACCACCTGAGCGGGGATGATCCACTCATGATGGGGGTTACCGAACGTTATCTGTTTGATCATCAACAAGACTATGAAGCATTACTACTTGAGTTCGCTGCCAGCCGGGAGGCTGCGGGCGAATTTGTGGCATTGCATCTGCAGGCGGTGACAGCAGGCGCCGCTGATGGGCGGGCAATCGCCGATATTGCGCGTAATCACCGCTAGAACACTGTTGCGATGCTCGCGGGCAGTGAGTATTCGCCGGTGTGGACACTGCAACCGTATTTATTCGGTGATCTGCATCTGCCCCAGGTGGGACCAGCTGCCCTGGCTGATTGGCGTCCCCGTGCTCTAGTGCTGTCGCAGCAGGAAACGGAAAATACGAAACGCTGGCTGTTTTGCGGAAGTCGATTCCCGAATCAGAGCCCAACCTGCAGCAAGTGTGGTAATCACGGTAACAAACCCGAGCAGGACTGCTTTCGTAATGCTGCGCCGCATCAGTGGATGGGTAAAGCGGCGAACCGGCCAATGCCGGGCAGCGGCCTCTTTCCGCAATGATCGATCAGGATTGACTGCCACAGGATGGCCGACAGTGGTGAGCATCGGCAGATCGACAATCGAATCCGAATACGCAAAGCAGCGCGACAGATCATAGCCGCGTTCCGCAGCAATCGCCTGCATGGCTTCGGCTTTGCGTTGTCCTTTGCAATAGAAATGAATCGTGCCGTTATAGATACCGTCCTGCAAACCCAGTTCGGTGGCAACCGTGGTCGGTATGCCCAACAGTTCCGCGATTGGTTCGACGACTAGCAGCGGCGACGCAGAGATCAAAATGAGATCATGGCCGAGATTTCGATGCGCATCAAGCAGTTCTTTTGCTTCCGCATAAATCGTCGGGGTGATCACCCGGTTTATCGCATCGCCGAGCAGGCTGCGGATCTCGGCGTCATCCCAGCCGTCAATCATGTTCATCATGGCGGTTTTTAGCCGTTCCATGCGGGTTTCGGTGTGGCCGATGGCGAGATAGATCACCTCAGCCCACACAATTTTTGCGGCGTCGGTCGCAGAGATCAGGCCATGGCCAAACAGCTCCCGGCTAAACGCGAGAGCAGACGACGAAGCTATGAGCGTTTTATCGAGATCAAAGAAGGCTGCCACATTCGTCGGTGTGGCAGCTGGTTGCGCGGCATGCTCACTCACCCTGCCCACCCTACCTGTTTCTGTGTAGCAACAGTGTTGCTGTGTGCTGAGCGTTGCGTTCGTTGCCCGGTGGAGTGTGTCTGTCCCCGGTGAGAGGATCGACGGCCCTGTGGTGATGCGGCGAGGTGACGGGTGCTAGAGCGGTGGCGTGTAGTAGGCGAGGGTTGTGCTTGACGAACAAACCGATGCTGTGGAGAAAAATCTTGCCTGTAGCTGTTTTCCACAGCGGTAGCTGTCCTTTGCACGGGGTGGGCTTGCGCGTTGCTGCACAGTGGGTGTCATGCAAGATTCACACCTTCCGGCAACTTGCGTGTTGCAGGTTGCCGACCCGATGTTGGCACAAGACGCAGCCCATGTCATTGCCGCTGCCGGCTGGGTGACTCGTACTGCTGCGGCGACGCAACAGTGGCGGGGCTGCAACTGTATTGTCGTCGAGCAGGGGATCGATGACTTTTCTGTGCGCAGTGTTGATCCGACATTGCCGATCATCGGCATAACCCGCACCCTCCCGGATCGTACCGGCAGCGACCCCCGTGCACTCGCAGGGGTGGGATCCCTGGACGAGACAATACTGAGGCAACACCCCGCATCGGAAGGCTATCTCGGATATGGCGCTTTCCCGCCGCAAATTATTGCCTTGCCTGAGCAAGGTGGGATTCTGCTTCGTCTGCTGCGTGAACTGCAGCAGCAGCTGGGCTCCTGGCAACCAGTACAACCCGGGATAGTCATTGGGGTTGTTGGTGCAGTCGGTGGGGCAGGGGCCACCGTCACCGCCGGAATCCTTGCTCGGCTTGTTGCCGACTCGGTGCTATTTCTCGACTGCAATGCCCGGCCAGGGGAGGCTGATCTGCTCTTCGGTATGGAAACCCACACCCAGGCTTATTGGGGTGATGTGCAACCTCATGGCGGCATGATTGACAGCCGGGAACTGCTGGCAGCACTGCCTGCCACCAGCGACGGGATTCATATTCTTGGCGCCCCCGCCTATCCACTTGACGCACCTGCCAACCAGCAAATGCTGAACACACCCCGGTGGCGGTATCTGCGGGAGTTTGCCCACAGTGGACGCAACACCGATTGTGTCAGTGTTATCAGCAGTGTTGCCGGCGAAGGACACACCGTCATCTGTGATATTGGCAACGTTACAACACTGGGGGATCCGGTGCTCGAACACTGCGATGCAGTTGTCGTGCTCATCCCTCCTGAGATCCGTGCCGCAACAATATCGACCACGGTATTGCGCTATCTCTCAGCAATTGAAATGCCAACAGCGGTCTATGCGCGGCCGCGCGGCTGGTCAACGGTCGATGAATCCACCTTCCGCACCATAGCCGGCAACGGATACCTCGGCGTAATCCCAGAGATCGCCAGCCTGCACCGGGCAATAGAAACCAGCGGACTGCCCCGACACTTACCGAAAGCAGTAACCGCCCCCCTACAACAATTCCTTGACCTGCTGTAACCGATGTGGGAACACGGCAGTGGCGCCCACACCGTGACCCATCCACACAGCCTCCTGCATTGACAGCTCACAACAAGTAGCCAGCAAACCACACTGCTTGGCTACATCACCTCCAAGCATCAGAAAGCGACAAGTAACCATGTATCAGCAGCATCACAGAGCAACCCAATCGGGGGCCATCGCACACCCCAAACACGCCACCCATCACCCGCCACCAGATGACATCCACAAGCCTTCGGCACCGGCAATACATCACCCGCCACCTCCTGGCAACCCTGCGCCATCAGTCGCCCAGATGCAACCAGTGACCACGGCGCAACCAGTAAATACAGCCATCACGGCAGAGACTCCGCACCGACCTGCCACAGTGACGCTGTCACCGGCGACCATGGCCACCATTCATCGCCACATGGCACAACATCCACACTGCGATGAAACCACCACCGCTGCAATCATCCGCAAAGTCATCCCTGCGATCAGCGACATGGAACTACTTGCAGTACTACGGCGTATCAGCGACGACTCCACCGGACTGGGGGTACTTGAACCACTGCTTGCCCTCCCTGGCGTCACCGACATTGTGGTCACCGCTCCCGACCGGGTCTATATTGACCGCGGCAACGGCCTGGAACACACCCAGGTGACATTCCACGATGACGGGCAAGTACGCCAACTCGCCACCCGCCTCATGCTGTCCTGTGGACGCCGTCTCGACGACGCACAACCCTACGCCGATGGTCGCCTCAACCGTCCCGACGGCACCGCCATCCGCATCCACGGTCTGCTTAGCCCACCGAGTGAACAACACACCCAAATCAGTGTGCGTATCCTTCGGCAAGCCAATAAAAACCTCGACCACCTGGTTGGAACCGGCACCATGCCGGCGCACATCGCCGAACTTTGTCGCGCAGTCGTCAAGGCGCGCCGGGCAATGCTCATCGTCGGGGGCACCGGCACCGGGAAAACCACCCTGCTTTCTGCGCTGCTGCAGGAAGTAGCCCCCACCGAGCGAATGATCTTAATCGAAGACACCCCAGAACTCTGCCCACATCATCCGCATGTTGTCACGCTCGTCACCAGAGCAAACAATGCCGAAGGGGCAGGTGCAATCACCATGGCAACCCTGCTCCAGCAGGCACTGCGGATGCGACCTGACCGGATTATCGTCGGAGAGATCCGCGGCGCAGAAGTCGTCGACCTTCTCGCCGCCCTCAACACCGGGCATGCCGGTGGAGCAGGTACAGTGCACGCCAACAGCCTGCAGGAAGTCCCTGCCCGCATGGAGGCACTCGCAGCACTCGGTGGACTCGACCGCCAGGCTTTACACTCCCAGCTGGCTGCCGCAATCGATGTGGTGTTCTGTCTTGTGCGCACCAGCAAGGGACGCAAACTCGCCGCAATCGGCCAGGTACACCCCGGCCCACCAGTTACCATCACCCCACTGTGGGACTGGCAAACCGGCCCGGCAGCAGGATTTTCCACGTTTTGTCGCAGCCTCACCCAGCAAGCCGCCCCCTGTGACGGCGAAACGCATACTACCACGTTGCGGAGTAAGCAATGTGGGGACTAGTTGTGGCTGCAGCGCTGAGTCTGCTCCTCGGGGAACATGCACCGACACGGCGAATACCTGGGCAAACTGGTGCCGCGACACCCACCCGGGCGCCTGCTTTATCGGTGAAGATAATCGCCACATTCATCGCCAGTTGGGTACTGCTGCGGGTCGCGCTGCACTCCTGGATACTGTGCGGCAGTGTGTGCCTGGTGATTGCCGCAGTGACCTGGGTGGGATGGCGCACCATCACCGCTCGTGCAGTGATCGAAAGAAACGAATGCAGTGCCCAGATGCTCAGCGCAGTGGCATACCAGCTGCGGGCAGGTGTGCCGATGCATGTGGCACTTGGCCGGGTCGCTGACAGTCACCGAATAAACAACCGGCATTCCAGCCCTATCGCGGCAGTATTTCGCCAAGCAGCACGCGCCACAGCACTTGGTCGGGAAGGATATCTCGAACTGATACAAGCCGGTGATCGGCTGCCATATGTCACTGTCGCCGGGGCACTGTGGCAAGTAGCAGCACTGCACGGCATCGGGGCTGCAGAACTCTTTGTCCAGGCAGCCCACAGTGCTGCCGCAGATGTTCGCCATGCCCGCAACACTGCCGCCCAACTCACCGGGCCGCGAACCAGCGCCGCTGTGCTGGCAGCACTTCCCATAGCCGGAATTGGATTGGGCAGTGTGATTGGTGCGAAGCCGTTAGCGTTTCTCATCCACGATCCAACAGGAAAACTGCTCGCCGTCGTGGGGTGTGTATTACTCAGCGGTGGCCTGCTGTGTGCAGACTGGATCATCGGTCGAGCCATGCACACCCCCGGACTGTCACGGCAGCCCCTGCACCAAACGCCAGCAAGCAGCAGGGAAGGATAACCGATGCACAGTGTTGCCTTGCTGATAGGGCTGTGGAGTGTTGCAAGCCTGCTGTGGACTGCCAACCCGACAGGTCGGCTACCGCGGCAGCAAGCAGGTGGTAACACCGCTGCCACCACCAGTTCCCGCCGGCGACTTGGCCTGCCCAGCGAATTAGAAATCTACTGTGCCTGTATAGGCGCCGGTATGACATCAGCGGCCGCCGCCGGAGCAGTCGCAGAAGTCAGCGACACCCACGCCGCTAACCCGTGGCGGCTTCTCCACTCCCTGCTGGAACTGGGGGTGGAACCTGGTGGATGTTGGCAACAATTCGCCACCAGTCAAGGACTGCACACCCTAGCCCAACTAGTCGAAACACAAACCATCATCGGTGCCCGGATAGAAACCCAGCTGCGCGCGATCGCTCAGGAACTGCGGGCAACCGCAGCCGACGAATGCATCGCCCAAGCAGAACGCGCCGGGGTGATGATTGCAATCCCATTGGGTTTATGTTTCCTGCCGGCATTTATCGTGCTGGGACTTGTGCCAGTGGTGTTCTCCCTCGCCGGAGGTCTGCTATGAGCATTCGAAGCCCGCCCACCGCAAAGCAGGTATTCCCCAATCCCTGCCGGTACAACCACGAGGGGTACCGGCATTCCAGATTCATGTAAGTACAACGATTTTTGATGAAGAAAGGTAGTCTTCGATGACTTTCGCCATGAAGCTTTGGTCCCTGTTCGCTCTCCTGCCAGCCCAGATTGTCGCAGTTGCGACCGGCGTGGGTGCCCGGCTGCGCCGGGTACACAGCAACGAACAAGGGTTATCAACTATCGAATACGCCATGTGCACCTTAGCTGCAGCGGCCCTTGCCGCGGTGCTATATGCGGTGGTGACCTCTGATCATGTGCAGCAGGCTTTGCAAGGCATCATTGATCGGGCGTTGAACTCGAGCCCCGTATAGTCTGCTGCTATTCGACGATGCTGCTGGTTGGTTGCAGCAGCCGGGTGCGCCATTGCTGTGCCCCGGTGCGATACTCGACCAACCAGCCGGCAGCCCAGGCGCACCACAGAGATAGTGGTACGGGGTATCACAGCATCAGTCAGTCTGCTGGCGTGGGTTGGAATCAAGTGATGGAAGACCACAGCGGAACCAGCCGAATTGTGCACCATAATCACGGCGCTTATCGATGGCTGCCGCGGCAGCGTGCCGTGGTTAAGAACGCGTTGAATGCACCATCAGCACAGCTTCGCAGCCTCTTACGCTGCAATGTGATCGAGGGAAATCCCAATGCAACATTGTAAACTGTATCGATCTGTATATATCAAAAAACTGGTCGAGCAATTCCGCCGAATCATCGGCCATGCCAGGGACTGTGTCAGTAACGAACGCGGGGCCGCCACGGTAGAGACTGCCTTCGGCGTGATGAGTCTACTGGTGGTGACCATGGTGTTATTTGGGGGATTGGTGGCGGTAGGAACCCGGATTGCCGCAATCGATGCGGCAGGTGCTGCCGCCCGGGCTGCCGCAATCGGGCAACCATACACGCCCCGCAAGGGGGAAGTCACCATCGACAATGACGGCATGATGGTCACCGCCACTGTTCGCTACCAATCACTCTTTGGTGACATCGTGGCTTCCGCAACAGTACTTGCTGAACCCCGCTAGATTCGACCCGAGGAACACACCATGGATCCCATCACCACCTCACGCCATCTGCGGCGCAAGTATTACTGCATACCGCGTTTCCTGCACCGTCAAGCTTTCCCCGATGAGCAGGGAAGTGCCACGGTGGCAACCGTTGGCATGATTGCAGTCTTGGTGGTCACAGCCCTGCTGCTGTTGCACGCCGCACACAACCGCATCGTGCATCATCAACTGCAAGTCGCTGCTGACTGCGCTGCGCTTTCGGCTGCCACCGCACCCTGGTGGGACGCGGATGCGTGCGCGGTAGCAGCACAAATAGCCACCGCACATCATGCCACCCTGGTTGATTGTGAACTGGACGATGGCATGAACGCCACAGTGACAGTGCGCAGTGGGGGACAGCTCCTGAAGTCCCGGGCAGGGCCTGCTGCATTAGCTACCGGGCAGTAGCCGGGCATGCCATAGTTGATTCCCGCTAGGCCAGTTGGTCGCATCGTTTGCGATTAAAGCGCCAAAAAACCGATTCAACTGGGCTGGTAATGCGGGTCAAACATCCCGCGCTGGAAGCGGGTGCACATGCCGGACCTGATGCACATCCCGGAATTGATAGACGAGCCGCATATACCCACATGGACCACATGCAGCACACTGTGTGTATCAAGGTAAGTCAGCTGCGTTGAATGCCCTGGAGTCAGTGGGACGTCGGTGCCTGCTGTGGGTGACAACATCACCCAGCGTGCGCCGATGGATCGTCGTGGTAAAACCCGGTTGCATACCCGCGGCACGCTTACTTTTCTGGATCAGGGGCAGTCATCGCCACCAACGCACCCAACACTGTGGCAGCAGCGTGCTTGTCCAGTGGATTATTCCCATTGCCGCATTTCGGCGACACCACACACGACGGGCAACCCTGCGCACAGCTACACTTCGACACCGCCTCAAAGGTGGCAGTAATCCACTGGTGGAAACGGCGGAATCCTTCATCGGCAAATCCGGCACCGCCCGGATGGCCGTCATAGACAAACACCGTCGGCAATCCTGTATCGGGATGCTCAGCGGTGGAAACCCCGCCAATATCCCACCGGTCGCACGCAGCAATCAACGGCAACAAACCGATCGCGGCATGTTCCGCAGCGTGCAACGCACCAGGAAGATCCCCGGCGCGAATGCCCAACGCATCCAACACCAGCGGATCAAGGGTGTACGACACTGCTCGGGTAACCAAGGTTTGTGGCGGCACAGTAAGCGGTACAGTTTCGGCTTTGTTCGTTGCAAAATAGCGTTTCCGATAGCCGGTGACAGCAGTGGTGACTTCCACATCAACTGCGGCGATCCACAATCCGGGTGCCGGATTGGCAATCTCTTGATCGGTGGGATCGTTGATAATGCGAATATCTGTTGTCGATAGCGGATGGGTGGAAAATTCGGGTTCTGCTGGGTCGGCAAGTGCAATACCGTCGGTGTAATCCAACGCGGTAATCACATAACTGCGGCCAAGATGCAGATACACCGCCCCCGGATGCACATGGGAGGCTGCCATTGCAGCATTGACATCACCAAGTATGGTGCCGTCAGCTTGGCTAACAATAGTGATGGAATCACTACTTGCACCGCGCAACGATACTTGGGCATGGGCAGTTTCTGGGGTGGGTAGACCATCGTCGACACCAAGTGGCCGCGGAGTGGCATAGAGTTTGTCGCCCCGCCAGCGCACTAATCCGCAGCGGCTGAGCTGCTCGACGGTGTCATGTGCGTCAAGGGTGACAATTTCGTCGGCGGTGAGCGGAAGCTCTACGGCCGCGCAATACAAATGCGCTGCTTGAATAAAGGGGTTTGCCGGATTAAACACAGTGGCTTCAACACAACCACCAATAATGGTCTCCGGGTGGTGAATGAGATACTGATCCAGTGGATCATCCCGGGCAACAAGAGCCACCAGTGACGACTGGCCACGGCGACCTGCCCGGCCAGCCTGCTGATAGAAGCTAGCGACTGTCCCCGGCCAGCCACAGACAATTACTGCATCAAGTCCACCGATATCCACCCCCAGTTCTAACGCATTGGTGGCAGCCACCCCGAGGAGTTCTCCAGAGTCGAGCATTTGCTCAAGACGGCGACGATCTTCAGCCAAATAGCCGGCACGATACGCACTCACCCGGCGGGCTTCCTCCACACATCCTCGACCCACCAGCGATTCCGTTGCGCGCAGCGCAATAATTTCTGCCTGCCGGCGCGACCGGGCAAAGGTTACTGTACGGCCACCTTCAGCAATCGTGGTCGCCATCATTGTGGCAGCCTCCTGCCAGGCGGGAATCCGCGGCCGTGGTTTTTCGAAACTGGTTCGCTGTGTCACGGATTGACCCGCAGGAGTGGGACCAGCGTGTCCTTCCTCGCAGCTGTCATCAACAGTTGCAATCCCACCCCAAAACGCAAGCTCGTCATCGTCGTTTAAGGCTGAAGCAGGAAAGAACCCACTGTCGATCCCTTCTTGGATCTCAGCGGCAAGCGGATCATCGTGTGCTGCACCTTGTTGAGCATCCTGTCCAGTTCGATGACGCCCGTCACCCGGTGACGGTAGCAACGTCGACTGTCTACCACCCGAGCCACGGCCGGCAGCTTGCTCATCATCAACAAATCCCGGCTCCCACAGCATGATGGTGCGTTTACCACGCGGGGAACCATCTTCGGTGATCGCAGTGACTTTCTCTCCCACCAGTTGTTGTGCCAACCTGGTTGGATCGGCCGTTGTCGCCGACGCCAACACCACCACCGGTTCGGCACCATAGTATTTCGCCAGCCGCAACACTCGCCGCACCACCAGTGCAACATTCGCCCCAAACACACCCCGATACACATGGGCTTCGTCAAGCACGATAAACCGTAAATTTCGTAGCACTCGACCCCACTGCTGATGCCGGGCACACAGTGACGTGTGCACCATGTCCGGATTGCTAATGAGCAGCCGGGAATGGTCACGGATACTGCGCCGGGCGCTGCTGGGTGTATCGCCGTCATAGGTGGACGGCATAATTGGGGCAACCTCACTCAAACCATCGCCCCGCACTGCGGCAGACCACTTGTTGAGCAGCTGCACCTGATTGTTCGCTAACGCTTTCGTCGGCGCTAAATACAATGCGCAAGCAGCAGGATCGGCGATGAGTGCTTCCATCATCGGCAGCTGATAGCCCAAGGACTTCCCACTGGCGGTACCGGTCGCCACAATGACATGCTGCCCGGAAAACGCATATTCGGCAGTTGCTGCCTGGTGGCGATACAGCTGCCCGATGCCGCGTTCATCTGCGAGAAACGTTCGCGTGCCAGCCGACACCCACTGTGGCCACGGTGCAAATACCGCAGTTTTCCCCGGCACCTGGGTGATGGAAGTTGCTTGTGAATCCGGCAAATTTGTGGCGATAGCAGCCGCAAACAGTGCACCAGCGTCAGCTGGTCCGCTGGAAAAACCAGCAGCGTCAGTAATTGATGGTGGAATATCCACAGCTACCCCCTTTTCCCGGAATAAATACACCCGCAGTTATCGGCCGAGCAGGGAAAACAAGGTTTTCCAGCCGGTGGACTATCCCTGGTGGTGAAAACGTGACACACTGGGCAGCGGTTCAATCGACCAGCGATTTTTATCGCTGGCACCCCACACTATGTCACCGACGTCAAGGTCGGAAACTAGGTTGGGGTCGGCTGAGATTCCTCACCGCCGATGTACCCACTGCATATCCGTGTTGTTTGGATAGCGGTGTCGCTTTATTACGTTAGGTTTAACACATGGCACAGGGAACCGTTGAATGGTTCAACGCAGAAAAAGGCTACGGCTTCATTGCCCCAGCTGACGGCTCGAAGCAGATCTTCGTGCACTACACCGAGATTGAGGGCAATGGTTTCCGTTCCCTCGAAGACGGCCAGCAGGTCGAATTCGAAATCGGTGAGACCGAAAAGGGTCTGCAGGCGCAGAAGGTTACCGTCATCGGCTAATCGCCTCCGCGACCTGGTGCCTGCGTGAATATACGTCACTGCGGTGGGTTGCTGCGAATTATCGCAGCGGCACATTGAAACTGCGTTGCAGGCAGTGCACTTGGACTTTTGCAGCGATGCCCGCCACCTGATGGCGGCATCCTTTTTCAGGGACTTATCCAGGAGATGCTGTGTTTCACAGCAGCTGGGTAAGTCCTTTTGCATTGCTACCCTGGGGTGGATTGTCATCATCGGGGTGCAACGATTACCGCGACGCAACGATACGAGCATCACCACTGTGGTGGGAAGCTGCGTGCAGCAGCGGGCAGCTGCGGGCGGGGCGGCAGGTGTGCTGTGCGATAGCACCACACCGGTGGAATCCCAGCTGTTTCGGTGGGTGGGAAAAGAGCACTCACTACCCCCGCAGGAATCCCCCGTTAAGTTGCGGCGGTCTAACAGCTTGAACAAACACGACAACGTGCAGGTTTGCCCACTGGTATCTTTTCCTAGCAGCTCCTATATAAGAGGTATCGCGCCATGGTGAATATGCTTGTGGTGCTGACATGTGACCCACTATGTGTACGGTAGGCACAGACGTTAGCGACGATGAAGATTGTTGCTAACCGGCAGATTGATGTTTTCGCGGAAGGTGTGGAACGCCAGTGGCAAAAGAAGCTTCAGCCCAGAAGAAACGACTGGTGATTGTCGAGTCGGCGACGAAGGCGAAGAAAATCCAGCCATATTTGGGCGACAACTATGTTGTGGAAGCATCAGTCGGCCATATTCGCGACTTGCCGCGGGGTGCGGCCGATATTCCGGCGAAATATAAAAAGGAACCTTGGGCACGTCTCGGGGTGGATGTGGAACACGAGTTTGCGCCGCTATATCTGGTCAGTCCAGATAAGAAGAAAAAGGTCAGCGATCTGAAAGCGAAACTTGCAGAGGTTGACGAGCTGTTCCTTGCCACCGACCCCGACCGGGAAGGTGAGGCGATCGCCTGGCATCTGCTGGAAGTGTTGAAGCCGAAGGTGCCGGTGCGGCGCATGGTGTTTAACGAGATCACCAAACCGGCGATTCTGCAGGCTGCGGAAAACACCCGTGAGCTGGATACGAACTTGGTTGATGCACAGGAAACCCGTCGTATCCTTGACCGGTTGTATGGCTATGAGATCTCCCCGGTGTTGTGGAAGAAAGTGATGCCACGGCTTTCCGCAGGACGGGTGCAGTCTGTTGCAACTCGGGTGATTGTGCAGCGGGAACGGCAGCGGATGGCGTTCGTGTCGGCCGACTATTGGGATATTGTGGCCGAGTTGGCCACCGGCGCCAAGGCTGATAGTGCCAATCCAACGACCTTTGCAGCCCGGTTGGCTGCGGTTGACGGCCGGCGAGTAGCAACTGGCCGTGACTTTGCGGACACCGGTGAGTTGAAGCAGAAATCAGCTGCCGAAGTGGTGGTTGTTGATCAGCAGCGGGCAGAGGCGTTAGCCGATACGCTCAGCGGCGCCCCATTTGCTGTCACTGAGGTTGAAGACAAGCCCTATACTCGCAAGCCTTATCCGCCGTTTATGACCTCTACGCTGCAGCAGGAAGCCGGTCGGAAACTGCACTACACCTCTGAGCGGACGATGCGTATCGCGCAGCGGCTTTACGAAAACGGGCATATCACCTATATGCGTACCGACTCGACGACGCTGTCGCAGGCCGGTATTCAAGCTGCCAGGGCACAGGCGCTGGAACTCTATGGGCGGGAATATGTTGCCGAAACTCCCCGGCAGTACACCCGCAAAGTGAAAAATTCCCAAGAAGCACACGAAGCTATCCGTCCCGCCGGGGAAACGTTTGCCACACCTGGTCAACTTTCTGGCGTGTTGGACACTGAAGAGTTCCGGCTGTATGAACTGATTTGGCAGCGTACCGTCGCCTCCCAGATGGCAGATGCGAAAGGCCAGTCGATGAAGGTGACCATTGAGGCTTCCTCGTCGGCGGGGGAAACTGCCGCGTTCACCGCCACCGGACGGACAATCACCTTCCCCGGTTTTTTGAAGGCCTACGCCGATGTGGCTGAGGAATCACGCAATGGTGATGCGGAGACTGCGGCACTGCCGCGGCTGGCGCAAGGTGATGCGTTGACTGCAAACAGTTTGACGCCGGAAGGCCATAAGACGAATCCGCCTGCCCGCTATACGGAAGCATCCCTGGTTAAAAAGATGGAAGAGCTCGGTATTGGGCGTCCGTCTACCTATGCGTCGATTATTAAAACCATTCAAGACCGCGGCTATGTGTATCCCCGTGGCAATGCGCTGGTGCCGACTTGGGTGGCGTTTGCCGTGGTTGGCCTGATGGAGCAGTCCTTTGCTTCCTTGGTGGACTATGATTTCACCTCCTCGATGGAGGATGAACTCGACGATATTGCCGCCGGTAACGAAAACCGCACCGAATGGTTGCAGTCATTCTATTTCGGCAACGATCAGGCCTCTGATGCAACAGCCGAGTCTATTGCTCGGTTGGGCGGGTTGAAGGCGCTGGTTGGCGACAATCTGGAGTTGATTGATGCCCGCACCGTGAACTCGCTGCATGTCTTTGATGATGCTGAGGGACGTCCGGTGTTTGTGCGGGTTGGTCGCTACGGGCCGTATCTGGAACGCCAAGTTGGGGTGAAAGACACCGGCGAGCCGGAACATCAGCGGGCGAACCTGCCAGACACTATCACCCCAGACGAGTTGACTGTTGCCCTTGCTGAGAAACTGTTTGCTACCCCACCTGGTGGTCGGGAAGTCGGCGTCAATCCGGCAAATGGGCGGATGATTGTTGCCCGCGACGGCCGCTTTGGACCCTATGTGACTGAGATTGTTACCGACGAGGAGCAGGCTAAGGTCGCTACAATCGCCGAGTCGACGATTCAGGCGGAGCGGGATGCGGAAGATGCGCAACGTGCCGCCGAAGGGAAACGCGCCAAGAATTGGGATACGAAAACTGCTGCGAAGCAGAAAGAAAAGCGTACTCAAGAGATTTTGGAAGAAACGTTGAAACCGGCGACTGCGTCGCTGTTTTCCTCGATGGAGCCGGCAACCGTAACCTTGGACGAAGCGTTACAGCTGTTGGCGCTGCCGCGGGAAGTTGGTGCCGATCCGCGCGACGGGGAAATGATCTATGCACAAAATGGACGCTATGGCCCGTATCTGAAGAAGGGCAATGATTCCCGTTCGCTGGGGAGTGAAGCGCAGATTTTCAGCATCACGCTCGATGAGGCATCGGCGATCTATGCGGAACCGAAACGTCGCGGCCGGCAGGCGGCGCAGCCACCGTTGAAAACGTTGGGTAACAACGATGTCTCCGGCAAACCGATGGTGATTAAAGATGGTCGGTTCGGTCCGTTTGTCACCGACGGGGAGACGAATGCTTCGCTACGCAAGGGTGACACCCCGGAGACGATGACAGATCAGCGGGCGTGCGAGTTGCTTTCTGAGCGGCGAGCTAAAGAAGCCGAGAATCCGGGTGGTACGAAACGCAGTCGAAAGACGACCAAGAAAACTGCTGCGAAGAAAACCACAAAGAAGGCGGCGAAGAAAACTACGAAGAAAGCTGCCAAGAAAGCCAGTAAACCAACGCTGACGAAACGGACTGTGAAAGCATCCCGCAGCTAAACGCCAGCACGCTACACGGCCAAGAAACTACAGCTTGCCGTGCCCCCACACACCCTTACGCCCCGGTGCATTCCGGGACACAAGGGTGTGTTGTGCTCTGTGCCCTTTTTTTAGTGCCTTGCTTGGGTCACTTGGGTGGGGTTCACTCGTGGCAGTGTTGCCCTGTTGGCGGGGCAATAGATGCGGCAATTATCGATGCGGGGTGTGAAACACGCTTGGACTGGTGCGGGTTGTGCCACTTGCTGCCTTAACACTGGGAGTAGCACTTGTTCACCCGATACGAGTGGGAAGCTAGCTGCGGTCTGCCAGAGTGGGGCGGATAGGGCGGGCAAGCTGGGTGAGTGCGGTACGTCCGCGCAGCTCGACGGACTTGAGCACTGTCCACCGGGCTTGTTCCGCTTCATTTGCGCTCTGCAGCGTTGCCGCATTAGTGAGCACCCGGCCGGGGGTGTCTTTGGCGAGTTCCGTCAACCGTGCAGCCTGATTCACCGCATCCCCGATCACGGTGTATTCGAAACGATCATGACCACCGATATGGCCGGCAACCACAGTGCCGGAACACACCCCGATCCCGCAAGACAATTCCATGCCCCGCACCTCCTGGCGGAGTTCCCTGGCTGCAGCAAGCGCATAGCCGGCCGCATCTGCTAAAGGCAGCGGTGCACCAAACACCGCCAACGCAGCATCCCCTTGGAATTTGTTGATAATGCCCTTGTTGCGGTGCACCACCGCGACAACCCGTTCAAAAAACTCGTTGAGGGCGCTCACCACTTCCTCCGGGGTGTGGTTCATCGCAAACGTGGTCGAGCCAATCACATCCACAAACAGCACTGCTACCCGGCGGGATTCCCCGCCGAGGGTGGGACGCTCCTCAAGGGCGCGGCGGGCAACCTCGGTGCCAACATAGCGGCCAAAGATTTCCCGGACACGCTGCCTTTCCCGCAAGCCGCGCATCATCTCATTGAATCCGGCCTGCAGCACACCAATCTCGGAGCCGTCATAAATATCGACCATCGTGTTGGTTTCGCCGCGGCGAACTTTCCCAATCGCCCCTTTAAGCTCCAGGATCGGATCAACGATGCTGGTCATCACCAGCATCGTGGCAATCACCCCGGTCACCAGTGCCGCCGTGGTTAACGCGGCAATAGCAGGCAAAATATCGGCGGCGCTACCGGCGAAAAACCCGGTCTGCTGACCGGTGATCAGCAGCAGCACCCCAACAATTGGCACCCCGGTGGTGGTGATCCAGGTGAGTAACAGCCGCTGCCGAATCGGCGGCTCAAGGGAGGAATCCTCGAAACGGCGGGCAAGAGCAGCAACCGCAAACGGCCGCATGAGGCGCTGCGCCTCCAAATAGGTGAGCACCGTGACCACCACGGTTGCTAGCAGGGAAACAACGGCGATGACGATCGCCAGCTGCCGGTCGCCGCCAACAGCCGCCAGGATCGTGGCAAGGGTAAAACCCATCAGCCACAACAAGGCTGCAATCCCTGCTTGATACAGCGGAATTCGCAACACCAGATGACGAACCATATTGCGATCATGGGCCTGCGGATGTCGCTGCCACCGCCACACCGGCACAAGCAACCAGATGGTGGCCGCCAGCAGCGCAATCACCGCCACCAGCAGATAACCCACAGCAATCATGGGGAGATGCTTCGTCAGCGGCGTGGCCGGGGCAGGATTTGCCGACAGCTGCCCCACCGGCAGCAGCACCCGGATAAACACAATGGTGGCAAACGCCCCCACCACATTTGAGGCCACCACCATTGCCGCATACAGCGGCCAGGAAGTTGTCATTAGCCACGCAGCAATAGTCCTCAACCGGGTCATGAACAATTACTTTAACGTCTAGGAATGCTCTTAGCAGCGATCTACCGCCTAGGGTAGATACTGTGTCTGAGCATCAATCAGGAAAACAGCCGCAACTCCCGCCGGTATTTGCCACGTTAGCCGCTGGCAGCCACACCGTCGCGCCCCTGGCGGCCGCAGCTGCCGCCGCCCGCCGCATCGCCGACGGGTGCCCCCTTCCCACTGATGCCACCGCCATGACCCACTCGTGGCTCGTTACCGGTCCCCCCGGTGCGGGACGCTCCACCGCAGCCCTCGCATTCGCTGCCGCCCTCGTCTGCGATGACCCGACCACAGTCGGCTGCGGCAGCTGCCACGCCTGCCACACAGCCCGCACCGGCAGCCACGCCGACGTGCTGCACATTGTGCCCGCCGAGGCGAGCATCTCTGTGGCGAAAATGCGGGAAGTGATCCGGCAAGCCTATGCCGCCCCCACCGTCGCCCGATGGCGTGTCATCATCATCGAAGACGCCGACCGGCTCACCGATGCGGCCGCCAATGCACTGCTAAAAACCGTCGAAGAACCACCCGCCCGCACCATCATCATGCTGTGCGCCCCCTCCAACGACCCTGCCGACATTGCAGTCACCCTCACCTCCCGCTGCCGACAGCTCTACATCCCCACCCCCAGTGTGAGCCAAGTCGCCGACCAGCTGCAACACAACACGAATCTTAGCCGCGCCCAAGCCGAAACAGCTGCCGCCGCCAGCGCCTGCCACATTGGACGCGCCCGCCACCTGGCAACCTCCGCTAATGCCCGGGCGCGCCGGGACGCCGTACTTGCTATCGCCAACACCTTTACCAGCGGCAGTGAAGCATTCCTGCAAGTCACCAAACTGATTCGCATCATTGAAGAAGAAGCCGACGAATCCCTTAAGCCGAAAGAAACTCACGAATTAGAAAAACTCAAAACCGCCCTCGGCACCGAAGCGACCGGCAAAGGAACCCGTGCCGCACTGCGGGGGACAGCAACCGAATTGAAAAACCTGGAAGAACAACAAAAGAAACGTCGGAAACGCTTCCACACCGATGCGATCGACATGTCGCTCACCGACCTTGCCGGGATAATTCGCGACGGCTTAGCGCAAGCCACCGGCGCCGGTGTTGCACCAATGAACCCCGACAAGCAACCCATCATCGACAAACTTGCCAACAACTACAGCCCGGCAAGTCTCATCGCCTGCTTCGATGCCATTAGTGAATGCCGCACCATGCTCACGATGAACACCGGCTATCAAGTAGCACTCGACGCCATGCTGGCAAAGATGCGGATCGCCTGCCGCCGTTAGCATCAACGCTGCCGGTGACAAGCAGATTTCAACCGCAACACGGTGCCAGTTTCACATATCGCCACACCGTGCGGTATATTTCATCACCGATGCCCATCACAGATGTTGGCATCGACGCCGCCTTAGCTCAGTCGGTAGAGCATTTCACTCGTAATGAAAAGGTCGCGAGTTCGATTCTCGCAGGCGGCTCCCTAGCCCCCTCTCTGCACCGTCAGGTAGGGGGCTTTTGTAGTGCCCAAAACCCACCTTCAGTGCTAGTGATCGTTGCATCACCCTTGCACGACATTTCCACGACATCCGAGGTTGCGCCACAGCGTTGGACAACACAAGAAACCAGTGGTGTGCGTCTACACTGGGGGTTCACTGGTTCATCGCACGGGCAAGGAGCCTCGCAGTCATGACAGCAGCCGCACAATGTATCGTCCCCACTATTTGGTGTAATGGCAACGCTGACGAGGTTGCCGCACAATATCGTGACGTCTTTGGCGACGTTGAGATTATCGATCACCAGCGCTATCCGGAAGAGGGTCTTCTCGACTTTCAACAACCCTTCGCAGGCAAAACCCTCACCATTGAGCTTGCCATTCGCGGATTCCGGTTACTGCTCATCAACGCCGACGATACCTTCACCCCAAATCCGACGATCTCATTGATGGTGAGCAATCCTGATCGGGCAGCTACGCAGCAGCTCTACGCAGGCCTTGCTGCGGACGGGTTTGTCATGATGCCGCTGCAGGAATACGACTTCAACCCCTACTACTGCTGGGTAGAGGATAAATTCGGGGTGAGTTGGCAGCTGTTCACCCATGAGGAACCGGTGGATCTGCCCGCGATTTATCCCAGCATCATGTTCTGTGGGGCGGCACAGAATCGTGCGGCTGAAGCACTGACGCACTACACCGAGGTGTTCTCTGGTGAGATTCTGAACAAGGTGACCTACCAGGATATGGGGCAAGGCGACAATGGGGTGATCACCGGCGACTCGGTGGTATTTGCCACGTTCACCCTGGAGGGGCAGCTTTTCGGGGCGATGGATTCAGCTGTGGAGCAACCATTTCACTTCGGTGGCGGGGTGGCGCTAATGGTCAACGCCGACGATCAGACCGCGATCAATCACTATTTTCATGCACTTTCCGCCGATCCTGCGGCAGAGCGGTGTGGATGGTTGCGGGATAAATTCGGGTTGGCCTGGCAGGTGGTGCCTTCCAACCTGTCCGAGTTCATGCAGCGCCCCAACGCCTATGCAAAGCTCATGGGCATGCGCAACATCGTGATTGATGAGTTGTAACTCAAAGCAAAACAACACCCCAGATCCGTGTGCGCCTCCTGTGGCAGTGTGGCGCCGATAACGGGTACCTGGGGTGTTGCGCTGGCGGTGGGGTGAACGTTGCCCCACCGCCGTAGCGTCGCGGTGTAGGGCAAAGCTATTTCACTTCAAATTCGCCGAGTTTGTCCCACTCGGTTTTGCCTTCGATGAGAGTGTTGATGACATCTGGTGTCGAAACGAGTAGCGGTGGGATCTCCTGCTGTGCTTTCTTAAAGTGCGCAGAGGTCACATGGGCTTCCGCCGCATCATCGGCGAAGGCTTCCGCAAGATAGAACACGTTGGATTCTTCCGTGGAGCGATACCAGTTGAAGAATATGTTGCCTTCCTCAGCGCGGGTGTCGGCGGTGAAGTCGGCGACCCGGTCGAGGAAGGTATCGACATATTCGTCTTTGACAGTGAATTTCGCGTTGATCAAGATCATGGTTCCACTGTAGCGAATAGCAGCGCTTGGCTTGCAGTGTCCACCTTGCCGCAGGCTGCTGCAGGTAGGCGCAACCGCACCGGTGTTTGGTGGATGAAAGCTGCCTGGTGGATGCAGTTGGGTGCCGGAATGGTTGCCGGTGTCTGTCGGGGTACATCTTGTGGTGGGCGGCAGTGCTGCGAATTCCCCTGGCCATGTTCGGGGGAGGCGGCGCGGCGAGGAGCTGATCTTGTGTGGAAGTGGGGAGAAAGCAGTAGGTGATATTGCTGCCAATATCACTCACATAGCATATTGCTGCACACTGTCTACCTGTTTTTAGGGTGGCTCTCCCACGGTCGATATCGTTGCCGTTTTTGCCAACTTTATCCTCTTGGCCAGCGGCGATAGGGCAGGGTTGCTGACGATCATATCGGGGGTATTGAAAGGTCGTATTTATGGTGGATGTACTGGGGAATACTTGCCGATTTACCCCAAGCAATGGGGGTATGTAAGGGTTTTCTTTAACACATCTCTTATGAAAAGTTTACGCTTTGAACCGGTAAAGAACCCCGCTGTGGAACGGCAATACTTACGGTGATCTACACAGCTGATCACCGGCCAACTGATGGCGTGGGGAACAACGATGCGGAAAGAGCAACACCTATGGCACAAGTGGCAACAGGTCCGAAGATTCCCGAACCGAAAGGCGGGCACAAGGACAACACACACTGGCTGTACATCGGCGTCATTATTGCAGTGATTGCCGGTGTGATCTTTGGACTTGTCGCCCCCAGCATGGCAGTGCAGTTCAAAGTGGTTGGCACCATGTTCGTCAATCTCATCAAAATGATGATCTCCCCGGTGATTTTCTGCACGATCGTGCTCGGCATCGGGTCGGTGCGCGCAGCCGCCTCGGTGGGGAAAGCAGGCGGGTTGGCGCTCGCCTACTTTATTTTCATGTCCACCTTTGCGCTGGCGATCGGTCTTGTTGTCGGGAACTTCATCCAACCTGGTGACGGGCTCAACATTGAGGCGTCGGCGAAGGCGGCCGAAAAGTTTACGAAAGCCGCCGGCGAGGGTGGCCATGGCACTACTGACTTCATTATGGGCATCATCCCAGAGACGATGATCTCGGCGTTTACTTCCGGTTCGGTGCTGCAAACGTTATTTATCGCCTTGCTGGTGGGTTTTGCGGTGCAGTCACTTGGCAAGCGGGGTGAACCGATTCTGCGGGGTGTCGCCCATCTGCAGGTGCTGGTGTTCAAAATGCTCACCATGATCTTGTGGGTTGCCCCAATTGGTGCCTTTGGTGCGATCGCCGGGGTGGTGGGTGCCACCGGCTTTGAGGCGGTCAAACAGCTGGCGATTTTGATGCTGGCGTTCTACATCACCTGTTTGCTGTTTGTGTTCGGGGTTCTTGGTCTGGTGCTGAAAGTGTTCGGCGGTTTCAATATTTTCAAGCTGGCGAAATATCTTGGCCGGGAATATTTGCTCATTGTTGCCACTTCATCTTCCGAATCGGCGCTACCAAACCTGATGCGGAAAATGGAACATATCGGTGTCGACAAGTCGACGGTGGGCATTGTTGTGCCTACCGGCTATTCCTTTAACTTGGATGGCACGGCAATCTATTTGACGATGGCCGCGATCTTTATCTCTGACGCGATGAATAATCCGATGAGCATGGCCGAACAGATCTCGCTGCTGATTTTTATGATCATCGCCTCCAAGGGGGCAGCTGGTGTTACCGGTGCTGGGTTGGCAACTCTGGCAGCTGGTTTGCAAGCCCACCGCCCCGAACTGTTGGATGGCGTCGGTGTGATTGTCGGTATCGACCGGTTTATGTCGGAGGCTCGGGCGTTGACGAACTTCTCCGGGAATGCGGTGGCAACACTGCTGGTTGGTCGATGGACTGGCACTGTAGACAAGCAGCGGGTGCATGATGTGCTCGACGGGAAAATCCCGTATGTGGAAACCGCAGACGATACCCATGTTGATTTCCATCATCCGACAGTGGAGAACACCCCAACCGCGCAGCTACAACCAACCCCGCAGGTTGATTTGGATGCCTATCCCACGAAATAGCAGGTGGTTGATGCAGCAGTCCACGTCGTGTGCTGGAGTGATGTTCTCGCGTGCACGGTAGCCGGGGCGGTTTGATCGGCCTAGGCTTGCCGTGTCCAGCACTGCTTGCACGAGTTTGGGAGCGTTATGCATTCTGTCGCCACAGTTTTTGCAGCACCGGAAACATTGCCGCAACCTGTCACGCTTGTCGATGCAGGATTGTTGCCCTGTCCAAGCGGGTCGTTGATGGTCTTTGATCCGATGGTGGTGCGTGATCGTGCTGCTGTTCCTGGTATCACGGTGCCTGTTGGGACATATCCGGTCACGTTGGCGGTGAGTGGTGTTCCTGATGATCCTTGTTATCTTGCCGCGAAAGTGACGATCACGCCCAGGCCTATTATCCGCCTTGCCCCTGCCCGGGGCACGGCGGATGGACACACCTTCGAGTCGATATCCTGCTGCGTCGATGCGGGAATGGCGGCTCTGGCGGATGCGGCAACCCTGCGGCACTATCTTGCGCACTGTGAACGGTTGCAAGCGTCGTCGCCCACTTTTCACCGCTACGACGAGCTATTTGCGGAGCCGCTTCGGCACCAGGCTGTAACCCAGCCGCGGATGCACAGCAGCTATGGCGACTGGTTGCGTTGGACGGTGCCGAATACCGCCGACACCGCGACGATGGTGCTCACCACCAGCGGATTTGGGGATGGGTGTTATCCCTGCCTGGTGGGCTATGACGAAGAAGATATCTGCAGTGCTGTCTTTGTAGAGTTTGTGCCAGCACACAGCTTGTAACCATCCCAGTGCTGGTGGGCGCGGCAACCCGCTGATTCGGCTCCCCTGCACGCCGCGCCGTGAGATAGGGCAGATGCGACCGCTGCATCTTCCCCGCAGGAGGATGGAAACCATACGCATATTCCCTCCATCTTGGGGAGGAAAGCAAGAAAAACACCACAGTGGGCAGGCGAACTATCCCGCAGACCAGGGGAGTGTGCACTACACTCTTTCGCACAATCTGCACACACCACGATGTGCCCACTGCACCGTACCCACCCGTCCGAACGTGACTGTCACCATCGAGCGCGACAGTCCCCCAGCGGTGGATTACCGAATCGAAAACCCAAGTGCTGTGGTACCCACCTGGAGGAAAGGAACCGTGCAGGGTGACTGCTGCCCCCCACACCGCGACCACCGGCAACCATCTTTGGCTGCCGATTGCGCTGGCAATGTTTACCGCCGCATGGGGCGGCAACGAATTCACCCCACTGCTAGTGCTCTACCGGCAAAGCGGCGACTTTAGCGACTTTTTCGTCGACCTTATGCTGGTCAGCTACGCCTGCGGGGTGGCCTGCGGGCTGCTCGGGGCAGGACCTACCTCCGACCGCTACGGCCGGCGGGCAGTGATGATGCCCGCGCCCCTAGTCGCGATGGCCGGGTCGCTCGCAATCTTCCTCGGGGAACACTCGGCACTGCTGATGACAGTCGGCAGAATGCTCTCCGGTTTAGCAGTCGGCATGGCCATGACCGCCGGCGGATCATGGATCAAAGAACTGTCCACCCCAACCTTTGAACCAGGGGTTGCCCCCAGTGCCGGGGCGAAACGGGCAGCCATGGCGTTGACCGCCGGATTCGCCATGGGGCCGCTGGCCGCCGGACTCCTCGCCCAATGGGGGCCATATCCGGGGAAAACCCCATTCGTGCTGCACTGGATACTGTCTGTGCTGTGGATCGTACAGATGCGCCACATCCCCGAAACCGCCCGCCTGCACGGCAACGGCTCCATTCTTGCCGACCTGGCCACCCGCACCGTGTTCCACCGCACCTTCGCATTTATCGTCGCCCCACTAGCACCATGGGTATTCGGGGCAGCGTTTACCGCCAACGCCATCCTGCCCGCCCGCATGCAAGAACATGTCGAATTCCCCATCGCCTACACTGCGATCGCAACCGCACTCACCCTCGGCACCGGATTCGCCATTCAACAAATCGGCCCCCAAGTCATCGGCGACGGGCTCCGCCGCGGACCGCTCATCGCACTCACCCTAGTAACCATCGGCATGGCCTTATCGGCCTACGCATCAGTCACCCCAATGATCGGACTGCATGCCCTCACCAGCATCGTCCTAGGTCTCTCCTACGGCGTGTGCCTGTTTACGGGTTTAAGTTTCGTCCAGCGTATCGCCCCGGCGGACGAACTCGCAGCACTCACCGGCATTTTCTACTGTCTCACCTACACCGGCATGCTGTTTCCGGCAGTATTAACAAAACTCGGCATCTATTTCCCCTACCCAGTCATGCTTGGCGTGGGCTGTGTCGTCGCCGTAGCCTCAATGGTGGCCATCCTCATCGTCACCAAACAACCCAACAACAAATAACCCACAACGCAAGCCCCAAGCGGCAGCCACACCGAATTTGGTACGCAGTGTTTCCCAGGTTCGGCATGTCGCTCTAGTGCAGGGATGATAGGCGCGCCGGGAACCAATACCCCACTGTGCACAGTCAGACGGTTCCGGTGACGTTGTGAGGGTCGCTCAGTGCGCGAGCCACGGTATGGATAGCGGATTCGCAGACAACACTGTCGCTGACTGCTGGTTCGGTTTTCTGCTGAACTGTGCCGCCGCAATAAAGCCCCCGGCCAGTAAACCAATTCTTCACCCTTTTTAAGTAAATATACATCTTCGGTGATGCCCGGTACGATCTGTGCAGTATCGTATGACCTTCGCGAAGAGGCAGTGTCGCGTGCGGCGACGCAGGACTTGCCGTCTGTGAAGGGATGTTGCACAGCTACCAGCGGGCAAAAAGGGCGGTGATTGTTCGGCAATGGCCGCAAGCTGCACGTTCCCTTGGTGGGCACCGGATACCTGTGCGACTGGTGAAGTAACAAACTGTGAAGATGAATAAGGAGTCTCGATGGTCGAGCACTATCCAGTGTTGACGATTCTGCCGCCAATTCTGGCGATTACCTTGGCGATCTTAACCCGCAAGGTGCTGCTCAGCCTCGGGCTGGGCATTGTGGTGGCGGGTTTTCTGCTGGCAAACTTTGCCCCGGTCGCATCGCTGAGCAATATTTGGGTGGCGTTCGCCGGCAATTTTTACCAAGACGGTGCGATCAACACCGGCTCGCTGTACATCATCATCTTCCTGCTGCTCCTCGGTGCGATCACAGCCCTGATTCTGATGAGTGGCGGTTCTGCTGCGTTCTCCCAGTGGGCGGCACAGAAAATCACTGGCCGGCGCGGCGCCCAAACCCTGGCAGTGCTGCTGGGGATTGCCATCTTTATCGATGACTATTTCAATGCACTTGCCGTCGGTCAGATCGCGAAACCTGTCACCGACAAATATCGGGTAGCTCGTGCGAAACTCGCCTATATTATCGACTCGACTTCGGCGCCGATTGCGGTACTTGCACCATTCTCGTCATGGGGTGCATCCATTATTGGCCTCCTTGCCCCAGTGGTTGTGGCGTCCGCCTACACCGGCAGCCCGATGCAAGCATTCCTCGGGGCGGCGGCAACAAACTATTATGCGATCGGGGCGGTCGTCTTGGTGCTGCTGGTGGTGTTCTTCCATCTTGATCTAGGGGCGATGCGTCGCGAGGAACACCGGGCTGTTGCCAAAGGGGAGACGTTCTCAGCGGACGATGATATTCCCGGGGAGTTGAGCGAAGATCTGCCCGTGCATAATCCGGGTCAGATTCGGGCGTTGATCATTCCGTTTATTGTGCTCGTTGTGGGCGTGATCGGCTCGATGATTATCACCGGCGGGATTACCGGCGACTCCTGGTCGCTGCTCGACGTGTTCGCCAATACGCTTGTCAACGAATCGCTCATTATCGGTGGTACGGCCGGATTTATCGCCGCTGTGGTGTGCTATTTGGCGGCGACGAAAGCCAACCCGGAATTTACCAGCCAAGTGATGGTGAAAGGCTCACTAGACGGCGCCAAGTCGATGGTGCCGGCCATCGCTATTTTGTTGCTTGCCTGGACATTGGGCACACTCATCGGGGAGCTTGGCACTGGCGAATATTTAGCAGGCCTGGTCACTGGTGCGAATGTGAGCGTGAACTGGCTGATTCCGTTGATGTTCCTCATCGCCGGGTTTATGGCGTTTTCCACTGGCACCTCGTGGGGTTCTTTCGGGCTGCTGATCCCAATCGCCGGTGAGGTAATGGTGGCATTGCAGGCTCCTGACCATCTCGTTCCGGCTATCGGTGCCGTATTGGCTGGTGCTGTGCTTGGTGATCACTGTTCACCGATCTCTGACACCACAATTTTGTTGTCGACCGGTGCCGGCTGTTCTCACATTGTGCACGTTGCCACCCAGCTGCCATACGCATTGATCGGCGGCGGCGCAGCACTCATCGGCTACATTGTGTTGGCACTCAGTGGAAGCTCTGTGGCTGGGCTGGTAGCCACGATCGCCGGATTAGTGGCGTTTGCGTTTGTTGCTTCCCGGATGACCACTTCCCTGGAAAAGGTCTATGAGGAAGAGGTTGCTCGGGGCACGGTCGTGACCGGCGATGTGAGCGCCGTCTAAGAGTTTTGGGTAACTGATTGAAGCGCAACACCGGCTGTGGGGTGCTGCTGTGGCAAGGACTTGCTGCAGTGGTCATAGCTCCCACAGCCGGTGTTGTGATTTGATAAACAAGCCCGCTCGGCGCATCCGATTGCCTGGTTGATCTAGCCCGTAAACCACGGCACAGCTTCGGTGGTTTAAGTGTGTTCTTTCGGCGGTGGGGAGGTACCAAGTTCCCCAGCGGCTGCCATTCGGGGGTGCCGGATATCGGTTGCCCCTCACCAGCTTTTCACTGGGTGGGTTGCTTGGTGTTGATCCGGGTGCGAGGGGTTTGGTGTTGGCCGCTGAACTGGTATGTAACAGTTGTCGCGGTTGCCTAATTAAGGGAATAATGCGGGTATCTATCACAAAAGGGGGTATTGTTTTCGCAGGTCAGAGGGGGTGCGAAGTGGTGCAATTTGCACCGACACATACTTTGCAACCATTTTCCGTGCAGCGCTGGTTCGTTCTGTGACTCAAAACAGGTCCACTGCGGTCGCGGCATCCGGCTGGTGGGGGATTGTTGACCGTGTTCTGCCGGGCAGGTTTTATATACCCCCGGATTGACTGCTATTGGGCGCGGGGCGGGCTGATTTCAGGGCGTATTCAGCGGGTGGCTGTGAAGTTGGCATAACAAGATAATAAGGGTGATTATCTCAAATTTGGGTGGTGTTTCCGCAGTTCAGAGGGGGTGTAAAGTGGTGCAAATTGCACGGACACATACTTTTGCTGCCGATTTGATGCGTTTGGCGGCGATCCGGCGCTGATGTTTTAGGAGGAGGTGGCGGTGACACAAGCTCATCGGCTAGTGGTCATTCCGGCTGCACCAAGATTGCGGAGATTGGCGCGCCCGGCTTGCTCGGATATGGCGTTTTTTTGGGTATGGAAGTCGGACCCAGTGGAGGGGTCAAAGGTGAAAGTTGGGGGCTTAGTCGGCATGTCTTAGATTCCCGAAAAGGTGGGTAGGATGGGATAATGCGGGTGGTTATCTCAAATGGGGGTGGTGTTTTCGCAGGTCAGCGGCGGTGCAAAGTGGTGCAAATTGCACGGACACATACTGTTGCTGGCGTTTTGGTGTGATGGGCGGTGTTTACTTTTAGGCTGGGGGCCAACTGGGGCTGCCCATCTTGATTGGTTGGTGGCTTCTGGTTGGGCGCTGCTGCGTTGGTTGTTTCGTGTCAACGGGTTGGTTCGTGTTGGGGTGTGGGTGTCGTATTGGCGAGGGGTCGCGCCCGGTTGATGGCGTTGCCGGGTGGGGAAGTGGTGATTTTGATGCGTGCTTTGTTGGGGCCCTAGCTGGCATGTCGGTGGTTTCCGTAAAGGTGGGCAGGACGGAATAATGCGGGTAGGTATCTCAAATTGGGTTGGTGTTTTCGCAGTTCAGAGGGGGTGCAAAGTGGTGCAAATTGCACTGACACATACTGTTGCTGGCGTTTTGGTGTGATGGGCGGTGCTTACTTCCAGGCTGGCGGGGGTTGACTAGGGCTGCCCACCCTAGTTGGTTGGTGGCCCTTGGTTGCGCGCTGCTGCGTTGGTTGTTTGGTGTCAACGGGTTGGTTCGTATTGGGGTTTGGATGTCGTATTGGCGATGGGGGTCGCGCCCGGTTGATGGCGTTGCCGGGTGGGGAAGAGGTGATGATGATGCGTGCATTGTTGGGGGCTTAGCCGGCATGTCTTAGGTTCCCGTAAAGGTGGGCGGGACGGGATAATGCGGGTGGGTATCTCAAATGGGGGTGGTGTTTTCGCAGGTCAGAGGGGGTGCAAAGTGGTGCAATTTGCACTGACACATACTGTTGCTGGCGTTTTGGGTTGCGTGGATCAGTTTCCCTCGTCGGCTGGTGGCTACCGGGTGTGCACAGTTCCAGCTTTGCGGTGGGTCGCGGCTATCCCACAACAAACACCCCACGGGTTGGACGGGTGGCGTGGGGTGCCATCATCGTCGCCGTGGGGTGTGGGTTACCGGGCAGGACTGTTACCTGCAGTTGTTTATGCCTTGCTGGTTGGTGTTTGCTGCCAACTTTTCGGTGCTACTTGGCTTCGGTAGCAGGTTGATCAGCAGGGGCATCCTCGGTGGTGACTGCCACCGGTGGGGCGACCAGCTCCGGATAGTCGCGGCCATCAGTGTCCCCAACCTCGGTGGGGGTTTTCTTACCCGATTCGATCGCTGCCAGCTGGGCATCAATGACTTCTTTTACTGCTTCTACATCATCAGTGTTTCCAAAAGGCGTGTCTCCGATGAGGAAGGTGGGGGTGCCCTGGATTCCGATCATGATTGCAAAGTTCCGGGCGGCAGTTACTGCATCATCGTATTTGTCACTGGTGGCATCCTCCCGGAACTTCGCCAAATCCGGTACACCGGCGGTCGCTGCGAAGGAAACAAAGTCGTCAATGTCGTTGTTGGGGTGGCCGGAAACATCGGCTGAGGCAGCATAGAGTGCTGCTTTAAACTCGTTGAACTTTCCCTGCTCAGCGGCAGCACGGCCAGCTTTCGCTGCCGCGACTGCGGCGGCACCGTTGACAGGGAAATCATTCCATTCAATCCGCAGCTTGCCGGTGTTGACATAGTCGGCGATGAGCGTCGGCTCAATGGTGTTTGCCCAGTTTGCACAGAACGGGCATTCAAAATCGGAATATTCCACGAGTACGACTGGTGCGTCGACTGCCCCTAATGCGAAGGGATCAGTCGGGTCGCGGCGTGCCAAGAGGCTGATCTGTTCCGCGGTTGCGGGCGGTGCTTGTGGGCCCCACATTTCGGCGTCATAGGTGCCATCAGCCAGTGGTGTTGCCGCATAGCTGGGGGTTAAGGGGATTCTTCCGTCGAGGAAAATCCCTAATGCCACAATCGCTGCGATCACCGCAATGATGATCGCCCCCACAGGGCGTTTGCTTTCCTCACTGGTGGTTGTTGCAGCTTCAACTTCGGTCGTCATCGCTTCGTACGGCTCCTTGGTAAATCAGCAGTAGCATTCCCTGGCCCGGTAGCAGCACGCCACCGGCCGCCGGTGGACAGCAGTAACACTGGTCGGCATCACACCGGGGAACGATCCCCACCCTACCGGCCGGCGATGGCGAGGCCACCATCAACCCCCATCGGTCGGCTGTTGTTGGTGGATACAATCCCTGCCGCAGGCGGCGCACATCATCACAGAATGCTGTGCGCGCAGCTGTGGTGCTTGTGGGGCCACGGCAGGCACAAATGTTCCATGGCCGCCAGCCGGGTCGGGTTTAGCGCATCGAATACGGCTCATCCGGGGTAATAGCGTTTTGCAGCGCCACTGCCCGGGCAAGCTGCGCGTAGCGTAAATCCTGTTCCCGGAACCGGATCCACGAAGACAATGTGGTAAACATAAACGCCACAGTCACCCCATACAGCAGCAAATCAGTGCCCCGCTGCACACCAACCAGGCGCGCCACCACCGTCAAATCATCGGGGCGGATCACTGCCCACAACGCCACCACGACAAAGACAACAAATCCCAGCTTCACCCCGGCTTTCGCCCGGGCTTTGCGGCGATTCGACAGAAAATACAGCACCAGCATTGTGGTCGCTGCCAGCAGCAACAATTGAATCGCAAGCTGTCCCATAAACTCCCACCCCACTGGTGTGAACGAAAAATCCTGTGAACTTTCAACAACAACCGAACCGGGAAACCGCGCCCAGGTCTACCACCGCCGGGGCAGCAGCAGGTGACGCACCGGGGTTGTTATAGCCGGCGGGCAACAATGCCGTCGGCCAAAATATTGACACCGTTGATCAGCGACTGGCCTTTACTCTTGGAATATTCAGTGTAAAGAATCGTCACCGGATGCTCCCCGACACGCCAACCATGGGCATCAATCAGGCTGATGATCTCACTGGCATGCGACATGCCATTCATCCGAATATTGATCGCATCAGCCACAGTCCGGTTCAACACCCGCAGCCCGTTGTGGGCATCCGTCAACCCCAGCCGGCGAGTCTTCGGGGAAAACGCCACCACTGTTTTTAACACCAGCTTCTTTAGCCACGGGACTTCGTCAACCTCCCGGTGGTGATCACCAAAGCGGGTGCCCACAATAATGTCTAACCCCCGCTCGATTAGCGCGGCGCGCATTGCCACCACATCTGCACATTGATGCTGCCCGTCGGCGTCGAAGGTGCAAAAATACTGCGCCCCAGGCTGGCGTCTGGCATATTCAATCCCGGTTTGGATTGCTGCACCTTGCCCCAGATTCACCGGATGCTGTACCAGATGCGCCCCGGCACGGTGCGCAATCTGCCCGGAGCCGTCGGCGCTACCGTCGTCGACAACAACAATGTTGGGAAATACGCTTCGCGCATGGGCGACAACATCACCGATCACTGTGCCTTCGTTGTAGCAGGGAATGATCAGCCACGTGTCCGGGAAAGTGGAAGGATGCGCAGTCATGATGGAGTCTAAGCATAGTCGGCGCACCGCCGTATCCGGGCAATGCCCCACGGGGTGGCGGCGAAAAACTGGGCAACACCAGTCTTCCAAGCAGAGCCGCTCCATCGGCAACGCTGGCTTCAGCCCGATGTTTCTTATGGGCGAAGAATCAGTGATGCCAGTGTGCGGCCGGCGGGATGAGGATGCCAGCTAGCGGTGAAAAAGCCGACTGTAGATGCGCTGCAGGGGACGTTTCGGCAGCAGCCGGTAGCCTGTCCGGGCAATGAGATTAGCGATTGCCCGCGGCCACGACACCAGCCCTAACTGGGCGAGCGTGCGCTGCATCGACACTTCGCTGCGCAGCACATCGGTGCCGGTGCGCCGGGTAAACACGGCCGGATCCAGCCGAAAATAGGTGAGCGGCTCATACAGATTGTGGAAGCGGTAGCCGGCCGCCATAAGCCGTGCATACAGGTCATAGTCTTCCATCTTTGGCACATTCCGATAGCCGCCGACAGCCCGCACCGCAGCGGTGCGCATCATCACCGAAGGATTATTGATCGGTGAATTTATCCGAATATAGCGGGCAAGGTCAGCGTGTGTCTCCGGGAGGCGACGCACCCCGGCCACATTGTTGACATCCCCGGTGAACTCTTCCATGGCGGTGCCAAGCACATCAATATCGGGATGGGCTGCAAGATAGCGCAACTGTTTTTCCAGCCGCGCCGGATAGGCGATGTCGTCGGCATCAAGGCGGGCAAGCCACATGCTGCTCACCTGTGCTAACCCTGCGTTTGAGGCAATGCCGGCACCCTCGTTTTTTCCCCTCGACAACACTGTTGCGACCGGAACCTGCCGGGTGAAGGTGGCAATGACCTGCTGCAGATCCTGGCCGATCGGACCATCGATGACGATGATGATCTCATCGGCGGGACGGGTTTGTCGCCGCAGCGAATCCAACGCCTGCCCAAGCTGGCTGGCAGTATTGCCGTGATACACCGTCAGCAGCACACTCACCGTCGGTTCTGCGGCGTCGGGGTGGGCTGCCTGTGCGTGTTCCGCATCGTCATGCCGGGGGCTCATGGGGTGTAAGTGTAGCGAAGGATCGTGTCGCTTGGACGCTGCCGCACACTTGCAACAGCCGCAAACACTGAGGTGTGTGCGGTTAGGGGGCGGGTTGCGCTTGTTGTCCTGCCGGGGTGAAACGGCTTTTGGTGTGGCGGGGTGATGGCAGGGCGAGCAGATGCGTTGCAATACCTGCCACAGGGCCTGTGATGAGGGCAAGGACAGTGGTGGCCACCAGATTTATCGGTAGCGCTAAACAGCCAAAAGCCACCGCCGATGCTACCGCCCACCCGGCAACATAGCGCCGATGCTGCCCGGTGGCGAGGGCGAAACAGCCGGTGATCATCACCATGCCAGTTGCGCCAGCCGCAATCGTAAGCATGGCAAGCACCGCACCTGGCACAAACATCTCCGGGGCGAATACGAGGCGAAGAATCCACGGTCCGACCAGCCATGCTGCAGCAGCACCCACTGCGGTGACAGCCCCCAAGATGAGCGCCGGTTTCAGCAGTACCCGGCGTACCTGCTGGCCTTCCACAAACCGCACAATAAGGGCAGGTTGGAATCGTTGCAGCGGCACCAAAATAGGAGCCCTTGTCAGCATCACCGCCAACATGAGCGCGGCTAAAGTGACGGTGTGTTCACCGCCGGCAACACTGGAAGGCAGCACAATAATCGATTCATCAGCGGTGGCTTTCATGAACGCCGGAAACCCGGTGATGAGCAGGGCAGTTGCCCCGGTGGCAGCCATAGCTGTGACCGTTTGCCGCAGAAACATCGGCACGGTGACATCGGCTCGTCGCCGCAGTGCGGCACGTGTCGCCGGGGAACCCGCCACCAACCCCAGCCAGGTAAATGCCCCAATCACGGTGGCAATGAAAAACACATGCACACCCCAGCCCGCCCACCAGGCGGCCACCACCACAACCACCCGGATCAGTGAATCCACTGCAACAAGCCACGCAAACGGCAGCCAAGCCTTGGTGCCGCTCACCGCACCAGCAACCACCGCCTGCACCGCATAGCTGGCAAGGCCAGCAGCAAACAACATGGTCGCACCGGTGACAAAATCACCGGTCATCGCTCCCATCCACAACGGTGCCGTAACCAGCACCACAGCGGCAATCACCAGCCCAATACCTGCCCCAACCAGTATCGGTCGTGCCCCGTGCCGGGCACGCTGGAATCCGGGCTTGGACTCTTTCGCCGACACGGCACGGGTAGTTTCCTGCATCACCCCATCGATACAGCCAGTCAACGCAAAAAACAGCCCCCAATATGCAAGAAACACACTCGCATCCGTTGCCGACAACGTCCAGGTGGCGGCAAACAAAATAAAGAAACCACTCAGCGCAGCCACCACGGTTGCAACCGATAACGCACGCACGCATGCCTCCTTTCCGGCCAGGAACAACCCTATAAAATCAACAAACCCGCAGCGTAACACCGATATCGGCGGCACATCAAAACCTTTTGACCATGACTTGGGGGCAAACGGCCAGCTGAACTGATAACCACAACTGCATGAGCGACGGGTAATAAGCAAACAGCAAACGGGGCCACTCGCCGGAAAACCCAGCGCAGCCGCTGTGCATCACATTATGCTGCGTCAAGATTTCGGCAAATAGCCCCGTCAAAACAGTGCGCTACTTTGCGGCGGTGCGAGAATTCCTGCGTCAAACCAGCCCCGGTTGAGTCACCGTGGGCATCCCGCCGCCGCTAGTGATGGTTACTGCTGCCAGCCAAACGAGCGGGCAATCACCGGCCAGGATAGGCGCAGATCATCCTGCCAGTAGCCCCACGAGTGCGTACCGACAGGGCGCAGGTTCCAATCCGCCCCAATACCAGCCTTGTCGAGTTTCGCCTTCAAATCGTGGGTGCAGCGATTCACGGCCGCTTCAATAATGCCGCCGTTGATCACATGCACCCCAACCTGCAGGGAATCACCGTATTGGGTGTAGGGCGTCGACCACAGATCGTGCGGGCCGGCAGTGCCGGTACCTGCCGAAATATACATTTGCTGGCCGCGGAGTTTTTCCGCATTAAGCAGCGCATCATTGTAGGCGAAGGTTGGACCGCCAACTGGTCCCCACATCATCTCTGGGGTGGATTTGCCGCGGTTGAGGGTCAGCCGGAGATACTCCAGTGGTGCACCGGCACTGGTTTGTGCACAGCCACTAAACGACCCGATCATGTCGTAGAACCCCGGCTGATGCTCAGCGTAAAGCAGGGTAGTGGTCGCCGACATGGACATGCCCAAAATAGCGCGCTGACCATTAGCGCCCAGTGCCCGTTCCAGCGGTTCCGGGAGTTCCTTTGTCATAAACGTTTCCCAGTTCTGCTTCCCGCCAAGGAATGGGGAATCCTGCACCCAGTCGGTGTAGTAGGAGAACTTTCCGGCCATCGGGATGACCACCCACACGTCTTTGTCGGCATAGAAGTCGACAATGTCAGTTTGTTTCACCCAGTTGGCGTTGCCTTCGCCGCCGTCGCCGCCGTTGAGCACATAGACGATTGGGCGGGGCACCGAATTATCCCGAGGGCTAATCACAAACAGCGGCACATCCCGGTTCATCGACGGGGAATATGCCCACACTTCGTGGAGACGTTCCGGGTTTGTGGCGATAATATCGCGCCAGCGGGGCTGCCATCCCCATAATTCTTTTTCACCTTGGGTCACAACTGCACGGGGCGTGTCACCGGCCACCGAGGCGGCCGGTGTGCCGGCGTTGGCAGCAGGTATTCCGGTGAACGAGGCTGCAATCATGGCGGCAGCGCTCAGGGTGCTGGCGAGGCGGGTTGTCAACTTCATCGTCGCTAATCTAACCGTTTCTTTGTTTCAGATAAGGGTGTGCACCGCTCGGCGGAATTGTTTCCGTTCACGATCACAGGGCTGGTGGTGATAATCGGGGTGGGCTGCTTGGAGGCTGTTGCGCATTTCTCAGAGGTGATGAAACGATGCGCCGGCACTACGTCGTATCACGTTGGACGATATTGGCCGGCATATCGTTACACCTGCAACGAAGTGTCATCACCTGTTGCGCTGAGAGATGCGCGGTGCCATTAGGCGGTAGCTGTGGCCGGCTGGGTCGGTGCCGTCGCCGGTTCAGCCGGAACTACCTCATTGGACTCATCGGTTGCAGGAGTTTCAACTGCGGCAGGTGCTGGTGCATCGACTTGTGGGGCAGGGTCATCCGCTGGTGCAGCCGGTTGTGGTGCAGTCGGTTGTGCAGGTTGCGGCAGTGGAGCAACCTCGCCCCCATCGGCAGGTGACAGCGGCAGTGTGTCACGCTGTGCAAGACGTGGATCGCCACCTAAGGTTGCTTGCCAGATCTCTGTGATGGCCTCTTGAGTTACGGCTGGAACGTCGGTGGTGTTCATCGGCACTGGCGCACCCGGATCCATATTGAAGGCACGAGCAAAAGTCGGCCACGAATCCCGCAGGTCTAGCTGCCAATAGCCCCACGAGTGGGTGCCGACCGGCCGCAGATTGTATTCAATGTTGGTTGCCCCGATTGCGTCAGTTTTTGCCTTCAGATCGTGGGCACACTTGTTGGTGGCTGCTTCGATAATGCCGCCGTTGAAAACGTGAATAAACACAGAGCCGGAATCGGCCTCGGTGAACTTCGTGTTCCACAGGTCATATGGGCCGGCCAGCCCGGTTCCGGAGGACACATACACCTGAGTGTCCGACTTGAGGCGGGCAGCGTTGAGGAGTGCGTCGTTATATCGGAAGGTTTCCCCATCGACCGGACCCCACATCTGGGTTGGGTTGCCTTGTCCCCGGTTGACGGTGATCCGCAAGTATTCCAGCGGCAAACCACGGGAGGTTTCTGCACAGCCGGAGAACGAGCCGACTGCGTCATAGAATCCCGGCTGGTGTTCGGCATACAACAGGGTGGTGGTGCCGGTCATCGACATGCCGATAATGCCACGCTTGTCGGATGCGCCCAGTTTGGCTTCCATCGCCCCGGGGAGTTCCTTGGTCATAAAGGTTTCCCAGTTCTGTTTGCCGCCGAGGGCAGGCGATTCGTTTACCCAGTCGGAATAGTAGGAGAACGCGCCGGCCATTGGCATGACGATCCATACGTTTTTATTGCGGTAAAACTCGATGATATCGGTTTGATACAGCCAGTTTGCGCGTCCTTCGCCGCCGTCACCACCGTTGAGCACATAGATGATTGGGCGGGGTACCGAGTTGTCTTTCGGTGCCATAACGAACAGCGGAATCTGGCGGTCCATCGATGGGGAATATGCCCACCGTTCCTGCAGTCGAGGATCGGTTTTCCTCCCTAAATTGTCCCGCACCCAGCCGGGGGTGCTGCTCACTGGGCGGCCGGTGCCGGCGAGGTCGATTGCATCGGTGACTGTTGCCAGCTTCGTGTCCCCGGCGACCACAGCAGCAGGGGTGCCTGCTTGCGCGGCGGGAACTGTGACACAGCCCAATGCCAGCATGGTGGCACCAACGGGGACTGCAATTCGGGAGAAAAGTCTCATGAGTTAACCGCGTTTCTTTTTTGAAAAGTTGTGTTGTGTCTCGTCCGGCAGGGGATGTTGTGGCGCAACATTGTCCCTGTGCTGCGGGCAACCGGGCAACCGGAATGCTTGCCTGCTACAGCAGTATTGTTTCCGTAATATACCGGGTTTCGTGGCTGCGGCGAATGCTGCACTGCTGATGCCAGACGATTGCTGTTACCTAGCGGGATTGTCGCTGTGCCGGCCGGTAGTGTTACGGAAGAATGCAACCTTCAGTGGGGGTGCAGGATACTCACCAACCCGCCCCACTGTGGCTGTTGTGAAAATTGTGACTATTGTTATCTACGGTACCTGGTAGGTATCAGGACGCAACGAGGCGCGCCGCACAATGGTGTAGAAACACACCCGCAGCCGGCATACTGCTGCCCTTCGGGAACGCAACATTGCTCGCCGGCAATGTAACGTTTCAACCCGTTGTTGAGCTGTATCCAATACGCGCCTTGCGCGGCACGCATTCCAGTTTTTTATATTCCGTCAAGAGAAAGCTTCACCATGCAGGCATTAGAACCCATCATCATCCAAATCAACACGGTCCTCGGCACCCTCATTAACGCAGGTTCCTCTATGGTGAGCACGTTCTCTGTGGGGCTGAATCTGTTCTAAATCCTGCAGTCGCCGAGACTGCCTATGTTGCCCAGCCTGCAGGCCAGCCATCTGTGCTGCCTGCAGGCTTTCTGTGTGTCGGCGACCATCTGATCGCCGGTTTTGCCGGGAAGTTTGCGCCCCCACAACCGATACATTGGCCTGCATTGCAGCTTGGCTGGTTTATTGTCGGATGCGGACAGGATCCTTTGATGATCTTGACGTTGCGCACTGATATACCCCCATGCTGGGCGGGGATACAGGATTTTGCTGGCCGCAAGGTGTGCCACTTGCTGACCCCACCGAGCACCCCCACAACAGGGGGATGGTTATCGGTGGCACAGTGAAACAACCCTGCACAATAGGCCACGTAACGTGTCATGAGCTGCGACAATGGCGGATTGTTTGGGTGGTCTTGGAAGGGATGAGTGCCCCGCTAGCGACATGTGCGCGCTAAAGGCCGTATCCTTGTTGCTTGTGACTGATCATTATGACGTAGTAGTACTCGGCGCAGGCCCTGGTGGCTATGTGGCCGCAATTCGTGCCTCCCAGCTTGGGAAAAAAGTAGCTGTTGTTGAAAAGCAGTACTGGGGTGGGGTGTGCCTCAACGTGGGCTGTATCCCGTCCAAGGCGCTGCTGAAGAACGCAGAACTTGCCCACACGTTCAATCATGAGGCGAAACTCTTCGGCATTGAAGGTGACGTGACCTTCAACTTCGCCACCGCCCACCAGCGTTCCCGCAAGGTATCTTCCGGGATCGTTAAGGGCGTGCACTATCTCATGAAGAAGAACAAGATCACCGAGATCGACGGTCTTGGCTCCTTCGTGGACGACCACACCATTGAGGTCGTTGAAGGTGGCGACAAGGGCAAGAAGATCACCTTCGACAACTGCATTATTGCCACCGGTTCGGTAGTGCGTTCCCTGCCTGGTGTGGAACTTGGCGGAAATGTGGTGTCCTATGAAGAGCAGATCCTCAGCGAAGAGCTGCCCAAGTCCATGGTGATCGTTGGCGCCGGTGCTATCGGCATGGAGTTTGCCTATGTGCTGTCCAACTACGGGGTGGATGTCACCATCGTCGAGTTCATGGATCGAGTGCTGCCAAACGAGGATGCCGACGTCTCTAAGGAGATCGCCAAGCAATACAAGAAGCTTGGTGTGAAACTGCTGACCGGTCACAAGACCACGGCGGTTCGCGACAATGGCGACTCGGTGGAAGTTGATGTCGAGTCCAAGGATGGCAAGAACAAGGAAACGATCACCTGTGACCGGGTGATGGTTTCGATCGGCTTCGCACCACGGGTGGAGGGCTACGGCCTGGAAAACACCGGTGTGAAGCTGACCGAGCGTGGCGCGATCGACATCGACGAGCGGATGCGCACCAACGTCGACCATATTTACGCTATCGGGGACGTGACCGCGAAGCTGCAACTGGCGCACGTTGCGGAAGCGCAGGGTGTGGTTGCTGCGGAAACGATCGCTGGTGCAGAAACCATGGAACTCGGCGACTATATGATGATGCCGCGGGCTACCTTCTGCAACCCGCAGGTGGCCTCCTTCGGCTACACCGAAGAGAAGGCCCGCGAGATCGCCAAGGAGCAGGGTCGCGAGATCAAGGTGGCGACCTTCCCATATTCGGCTAACGGCAAAGCACAAGGTCTGGGGGAGCCGGCCGGCTTCGTCAAGGTCGTGGCCGATGCTGAATTCGGGGAACTGCTCGGGGCACACATGGTCGGCTCCAATGTGTCCGAGCTGCTGCCGGAACTCACCCTCGCCCAGCGATTTGATCTCACCGCAGAAGAGATCGGCCGCAATGTGCACACCCACCCGACGCTGTCTGAAGCAATGAAGGAAGCGTGTGAAGGCATCGCTGGCCACATGATCAACCTGTAACTTGCAGCCCTAGTAGCCCTGCGTCAACCGGTGGAAACCCGGGGGAGTGTGCAGGGCTATCGGGCCAAGTTCGAGGGTTGCCGCAGGGCACTAACACCGCCGCCTTACCTCCGTGTCGACGAGAGGCAAGGCGGCGGTGTTGTGTTGTGTCACTCCACGCAAAGGCAGTGGCTTTGCATGAGGGGGGCTGCCGCAGGATTGCTGCCTGTCAAGGGATTGGGCTCAACCGTTGCAATCGTTAGTCGCGGGCGGGTAACTGTCCTTGTCACTTGCCGCCAACGTGGGCGGTATCACGTCACTGCTTAAAACTTTTGTATGACTACACCTGGGGTAAGTCAAAGGTGCAATTTGTGAGCACAGTGCAGGAAGTTACGAAAAGGAACCTATCGAAGCGTCTTTTCTTAACCCCGGCTGAGCGGGGAATATGGGCGGCCGGAAAAGGAAATAGCAGTTTAGGCTTACCTTTGTTCCCCGGAACGGGGGTGAAAATCCAGATGTGTCGTGCGTCACCTGACACTTTTTTGAGTGGTTCACACCCCCTGCAGGACTGTTAAGGTTATAGCGACACTGGAGGTGCCATGACTGTAAAAGATATCGATCGTGACTCAATCCGTCACGGCAAAATTACTGAGAAGCCGCTCCGCGAAAAGCCGGGATTCCCGACCTGGGCCATGAAACTCACCATGGCCATCACGGGCATCATCTTCGGCGGCTTCGTACTGGTCCATATGATCGGTAACCTGAAGATCTTCATGCCGGAGATCACTGATGGTGGCGAATTCAAATATCACATTGACGAATACGGCCACTTCCTGCGCACTATGGGTGCGCCGATCCTGCCAGAAGAAACTGTGCTGTGGATCTTCCGTATTACCTTGCTCGTCGCCATTGTGCTGCACATTTGGTGCGCCTTCGCACTGCACGGCCGGGCTCGCGTATCCCGCGGCAAGTTTGCTCGCAAGAACCTGATGGGTGGCCTGAACTCCTTTACCGCCCGGACGATGATCGTCACCGGCGTTGTGCTGCTGCTGTTCATCATCTTCCACATCCTGGATCTCACCATGGGCGTGCAGCCAGCTGCCCCAGCAGGCTTCGAAGAAGGCGCAATTCACGCCAACATGATCGCCAGCTTCAGCCGCCCAGGTGTGGCTATCTGGTACATCCTGGCAATGGTGGTGCTGTTCCTGCACCTGTCCCACGGCCTGTTCACCGCTGTCAGTGACCTGGGTATCACCGGTCACCGTTGGCGTGCGGTGCTTCTGTTCATCTCCTACCTGGTGCCAGCGGCAGTCATGGTGGGCAACATCTCGATCCCGTTGGCTATCGCCACCGGCTTGATCAGCTAAAGATAAGGGATAGAGAGGAATACTATGAGCAACCACGCATCTGCTGTTGACTTCACTCCGCAGGGTTTCGTCGCCCCGCGCAGTGTCCTCCCTGAGGTTCAAATCGGCTCTGTGCTCAATGACCATGCGCCAAAGCATGTGCCGATGAAAGAAGCTTGGGATTGGCAGAAGGCTCACTATGAGCTGGTCAGCCCGCTGAACCGTCGCAAGTTCCGCATTATTGTTATCGGCACCGGTCTGTCCGGTGCAGGTGCTGCGGCAGCACTGGGTGAACTTGGCTACGACGTGAAAGCCTTCACCTATCACGACGCGCCACGTCGTGCACACTCGATCGCAGCCCAGGGTGGCGTGAACTCTGCCCGCGGCAAGAAGGTCGACAACGACGGCGCCTACCGCCACACCAAAGACACTGTTAAGGGTGGCGACTATCGTTGCCGCGAAACTGACTGCTGGCGTCTGGCCTACGAGTCGGTTCGCGTTATCGACCACATGAACGCTATCGGTGCCCCATTCGCCCGCGAATACGGCGGTACCCTGGCAACCCGTTCCTTCGGTGGTGTGCAGGTCTCCCGCACCTACTACACCCGTGGCCAAACAGGCCAGCAGCTGCAGCTGTCGGCTGCTGCCGCCCTGCAGCGCCAAATCCACGAAGGAACCGTGGAAATCTTCACCCACAACGAGATGGTTGATCTCATCGTGGTGGAAGAAAACGGTGAAAAGGTGTGTAAGGGTGCGATTATGCGCAACCTCATCACCGGCGAACTCACCGCCCACACCGGCCACGCCGTCATCCTGTGTACCGGTGGCTACGGCAACGTTTACTACATGTCGACGCTGGCGAAGAACTCGAACGCTTCGGCGATTATGCGTGCCTACGAGCACGGTGCATACTTCGCCTCCCCGTCGTTCATCCAGTTCCACCCAACCGGTCTCCCGGTGAACTCCGAATGGCAGTCGAAGACCATCCTCATGTCCGAGTCGCTGCGTAACGACGGCCGTGTCTGGTCGCCGAAGACGCCAAAGGATGATCGGGATCCGAACACCATTCCAGAAGAAGATCGCGACTACTTCCTCGAGCGCCGCTACCCGGCATTCGGTAACCTCGTGCCGCGTGACGTGGCCTCGCGTGCGATCTCTCAGCAGATCAACGCTGGCCTTGGTGTCGGTCCTATGCACAACTCGGCATATCTTGACTTCCGGGACGCTATCCAGCGTCTTGGCAAGGACACCATCAAAGAGCGTTACTCGAACCTCTTCCAAATGTATGAAGAGACCATCGGCGAGAACCCTTACGAGACCCCGATGCGTATTGCTCCGACCTGCCACTTCACCATGGGTGGCCTGTGGAGCGACTTCAACATGATGACCTCCATCAAGGGTCTGTTTGCCGGTGGTGAGTCGGGCTGGACCTATCACGGCGCCAACCGTCTCGGTGCTAACTCGCTGCTTTCGGCCTCGGTTGACGGCTGGTTCACCCTGCCGTTCTCGGTTCCGAACTATCTGGCCGGCCAGCTCGGCTCCGAGCGGCTGCCGGAAGATTCACCGGCTGCACAGGCATCCATCCAGCGGGCACAGGCTCGCCTGGATCGCCTGATGAGCATCAACGGCACCCACGGTCCGGAATACTTCCACCGCAAGCTCGGCGATATCCTCTACTTCTCTTGTGGCGTTGCCCGCAACGTGGAAGATCTCGCTAAGGGTATCCAAGATATTCGCGCACTGCGTGAAGAGTTCTGGGCAAACCTCTACATCCCGGGCGATAAGAACACCATGAACCAGGTGCTCGAATACGCCAACCGGGTTGCGGACTACATCGACTTGGGCGAGCTGATGTGCGTCGACGCACTCGACCGCGACGAGTCCTGTGGTGCTCACTTCCGCGACGATCACCTGTCCGACGACGGCGAGGCCGAGCGTGACGACGACAACTGGTGCTTCGTTTCTGCTTGGGAACCAGGCGCAAACGGCACCTTCATCCGCCACGCTGAACCCCTCGTCTTCGACTCGATCCCACTTATGACAAGGAACTACAAGTAATGAAACTCCATCTTGAGATCTGGCGTCAGGCAGGACCGAACGACGAAGGACACTTCGTAAGCCACGACGTTGACGACGCTGTTGCCCAGATGTCCATTCTGGAGCTGCTCGACCACGTCAATGAGGGGTTGATCGAAGCTGGGAAAGAGCCGTTCGCGTTTGCCTCTGACTGCCGCGAAGGTATCTGCGGTACCTGTGGCCTGTATGTCAATGGCCGCCCCCACGGCCCGGAGAAGAACAAGCCTGCCTGCCAGCAGCGTCTGTACAACTTCTCCGACGGTGACACCATCAAGCTGGAGCCGTTCCGCTCCAACGCCTATCCGGTCATCAAGGACATGGTCGTTGACCGTTCCGCCCTTGACCGGGTGATGCAGCAGGGTGGTTACGTCTCCGTCAACGCCGGTACCGCCCCGGATGCCGACACCCTGCACATGAACCACGAGACCGCTGAGCTCGCCCTCGACCACGCCGCATGTATCGGCTGTGGTGCCTGTGTGGCAGCCTGCCCGAATGGTGCAGCACACCTGTTCACCGGTGCGAAACTGGTACATCTGTCGCTCATGCCGCTGGGTAAGGAAGAGCGCGGCAAGCGTGCCCGCAAGATGATCGACGAGTTGGAAACCAACTTCGGTCCTTGCTCGCTCTACGGTGAATGTGCCGATGTGTGCCCAGCTGCTATTCCGCTCACTGCGGTTGCAGCCATCAACAAGGAACGTGCCCGTGCAGCGTTCCGCGGTAAGGACAACTAAACCGCATCACCGGTGGTTTTCCCACCGTCGGAAATATGGCGTGGATCCGCACGGTGCACGCCGACACATTCCCGACGGTGGATAAACCCCACTCACCCACCACCCGCCGTTCGGCAGGACAGCGATCGCAACAGCGGCGCACACTCACCCGAAAAGGGGAGTCCGTTGCGTTATATTGCTCACCTGTTGTGCTGAATATGGGTGATATCGTGTGTACTCAAAGTGCAACCCTAGAGTGCACCCGTGTAGACACACGCCACGTCCACCACAGCTGGTGGCCGCGGCATCATGGCAGCACGGTGTGCAGGGCAAATTTCTCCCCGCCAACCTCATCTAAGGTAATAGTGATGATGGTGGGGGAGTGCACACTACTGAGTTTTTTCCATACTTACCACCACACGAAAGGCGAGAGGCAGCTATGTCCTCCCATGTACCTGCAGATTCCCGCTTAGCGCCGGCCCGTTCCTTCGATGGCGAACCATACTATGTTGAAGGTTACGTCCCGAGCTCTTACGATGCCCCCCACTCCGCGCTGCTGCGCAGCTCCACCTGGATCGGGATGGGAATGATCTTGAGCTCCGTGATCGGCATCGGCACCTGGGTGTTCGGCCTTGGGGTGCAACGTGACGGCATCATGGCTGACAATGGCATGACCTTCGTCATCATCGGTGTGGTGCTCATGCTGGCACTGTGGATCGGTGGCGCAGCCCTGATTTACTCTGGCCGCAAGGGTGACCGCGAGTACAAGGCTCGTACCGGTCGCCACTAGTACCTGGCGTATATTCCGCAATACTGCGATAGCTGCCGCTGTGCCGGCTACGGGGTGAACCACGTTCACCCGCTATTGCAAGTCTTGTCACCTCCACACACCCCGTGGCTGATGATGGGAAATTCCTTCACGAAAGTTGTGCAACTTGCAGCTTTCATGGTGTTCCCCTCATTGTCACGGGGTGCTTGTTTTGCTATCTTCCACTAGGTTAGTGACGTGGATAAATATCGAATCATTGCGCTGGTGCTTTCGGCTATTCTCACGGTGCTCATTGCGTTGACGTTTATCAGTCGCGGGGCACAATTGTTGGCTGTCACCGGATAGATCAGCCCGGAATGGCTTTGCTGCACTTCTGGCCGTCACGCACCGTGGTGTTGCCCGTCACGTTTTTCAGTGTTCCGCCTTACCCGGCGGGCAGGTGCTTGCTGGTAAGTACACTCCTTGGCAGCGTTGGTTATTGATCTTGCTGCCAAGGGATGGTGAACGGGTTGTTGACCAGCATCGCTCACCGGTGCGCCCGGTGTGTTTTCCACGAGTTTGGCGTTACTGCTTTGTCTGCAACAGTAAAGGATGGTTATGGGGGCGCATAGTGCCAAGGAACAACCGGCGTTGTCGCCATTGGCGGTGCCTGGACCATCTCCGGCGGCGGAAGCTGCCCGGCGCAAATCGTTGCGCCGCTACAAGGCGTTGGCCACTTCCCTGCTGCTGGTTGCAGCAGCGATCTATTTAGGATGCCGGTGGATTGAAGCGACCGCTGATCCGCTGCCCACCTGGGTGGGGTTTGTGCGTGCCGCCGCCGAAGCGGGCATGGTCGGTGGCTTGGCGGACTGGTTTGCGGTCACTGCACTGTTTCGCCGTCCACTCGGATTACCGATTCCACATACGGCGATCGTGAAGAATAAGAAAGACCAGATCGGGGATTCCCTGTCGGGGTTTGTCGGGGAAAACTTCCTTAACGCCACATTGATCACCGAAAAAGTCCGGGCGGCAGGTGTCCCTGAGAAACTTGGCCGCTGGCTGGCTACTCCTGCAAACGCTGACAAAGTGTCGCTGGAAGCTGGGAAACTCACCGCGAATATTGTGCGGGCCATCGATCCGCACGAGGCCGCCCAGGTGATTGATTCGCAGCTGATTGCGCGGGCGTTCACCCCCCAGTGGGGTCCGCCCGCCGGGCGGCTGCTGGCGCAGCTTATCGACGAAGGAAAAACCGAACCGGTGGTTGATGAGCTGGCAGATTGGCTGCATCGGCGGGCGCTGGCCAGCGAAGCGCTGATCATTCGGGTGCTTGATGAGCGTCGCCCAGCGTGGGCGCCGAAAATTCTCAACGAAATGGTTGGCGACAAGGTGTATCGGGAATTGGTTACCTTTACCCGGGCGGTCGCCCACGACACCCATCACCCTGCCCGCGAATCAATGCGGAAATTCCTGCGTAAACTCAGCCGTGATCTGCAGGAAGACCCCACCACCATGGCGCGGGTGGAAGAGATCAAACACGACATTATGGGTTCCACCCCGGTGACTGGTGCTGCGGCAGCAATATGGCGGGCAACCAGCACAGGGCTGATCGCTGCCGCGGAAAACCCGCACAGTGTGCTGCGGGTAAAACTGCAAGAGCTTGCCCTTTCCTGGGGTGGGAATCTGCTCGACGACGCCGATCTGCGGGAATCTTTGGACAAGCGGGTCACTGGCGCGGCTGCCTTCCTCGCCGACAACTATGCCGAGGACATCACCAGCATTATCTCTGAGACCATTGCCCGCTGGGATGCGGATGAGGCAAGCGACAAAATCGAGCTGATGGTCGGCAAAGACCTGCAATATATTCGTCTCAACGGCACCATCGTCGGCTCCCTGGCCGGTTTGGCGATCTATACCGTGAGCCACTTCCTGTTTTTGTAGCACCATTGTGTTTACCCCGTTGGGGTATTGCTGCGAGTAGCCTGCCGGCACATCGGGTTATTCATCCCGGTGGCTGCGTGAGATCCCGCCAAACCGTGGTGGAACGTGGTTGATGCCATAATTGCCAACAGATGGAACCCATGCGCTACGCTAGTTCCACATGCAACACAGCCGCATGCTTACTGGCCGCGGTGCGGTTTTTCTAGTCATCAGGAGATCCTATGGCGTTCTCAGCAAAGCGCACGGTTCGTAAAGCCGCTGACAAATCCCGACTCATAGCAAGTAGTGTCGCTGGTGCGGCAGCAGAGAAAATCAGCCAGTCTTCCCTTGCCCACACTGCACCGGTTGCGAAGGTACAACAGCTGGTGGCCAGCACGAAAGCCACTGTCGACGATTTGCAGCATGGCCCATCACTGGCCTATCGGGCAGGGGACTTTGTTGGTGGGAAACTCCGCGAAGCGGGGGTGGCGCTTCCTGGTCTGGATCTTCCCGGTGGCGCGCAGCAAACTGCCACTAGCGATGACGGCGATATTGTTGACACCTATGTCGTTGAGGTCGACGAGAAGCAACAACATCGTTAAGCTACCGGATGCGGTGCACTGTGTGGTCACCGCCAACAACATCCCGAGCGCTGCCCGCTGGCACCAGTTCACAGCTTTACAAAGTAGGTGCACGCCGCAGTGGGGCAGTACACCGCGAGACACACCGTTGAAAGGATATGGTCGCCGATGATCTCCTGGCTGCAGGCAATAGGTCCGCTTGGCCTTATCATCCTGGCGTTGCATTTAGCAATCACCCTTGCCGGTATTGTTGGCGCCACCCAAATTGCGTTCACCCGCGATGATGCATTTACTGCTGCTGACCGGAAACCGAAATGGCAATGGTTCGCCATGGTGGCGCTCTCCACGTTGGCAGTGGTATCCCAGATTTGGCTGCTGTCAATCGTTGGCGTCGTCATTATTGGGATCTACTATTTTGATGTCCGCCCGCAGATCAAAGATTTGCTCTCCGGCAACAGCGCCTACTAAAGCACACTGTGACGCAATAGCAAACACCCTGTCCAGGAATCTGGGCAGGGTTTTGGTGTTTGTGCTCCGGGAGGATCACGGACGAAACAGGCCACAATCAGCAGCATTCCTGTGCTGTGACACAACAAGAATCCTGTGCGTGAAATTCATCACCCGGCATTCTCAGCAAGTGCTACCACAGTGGTTAAGTTCCCTTATTAATGCAGGACAGGGGCGGGACGTAAATCCGCTACATAAGGCCAATATAAGGAGCCTAAAAGAACAATAAAAATACCCAGATGTGGATACTTTCTCGTATTGAGCCTGGCTACAGCACTTGCTATCGTGGGGAGACTTTGCCTTCAGCTGGATCCTTAAGTGAATAGGCCGGCTGACCCACGAGAGGTGACCATGCACGAACCTTTAACAATCTTGAACAAAAGCCGATGGCAGCGGCTGCGAACACTCGCAGCGACGCTCTTTACCATTGTGCTCACACTCACCAGTGTGCAGATTATTGCTGCTGGTGAGGCAGCCGCGGCTACGTCCACCATGTCCGGTGGGGGGATAACTGTCAGCTTCGCTGATGCGACAGCAACCACGGGTACGGACTCGGTGCTGACGCTCAATGCGACGGTGAACTGTGCCTCGGTAGACTGCAGTGACGCAGTTACTTTTAGCATTGAACGGCCAAAGAACGTCGACCCGGATGCGGAGCTTCAGGTGAGTGCTCCTGGGTCGTTTTCCATCAAAGACGCGAGAGGGCCAAACCCGACAATTACGGTGAGCGGCCTTGGTTCCCAAAATAAGCTGAGTTTTTCTTGGGTTGTGGGGGATAACCCGGCCTACCCCGGTGAGTCTGATATTGCATGGTCAATGACTCACGGGGAGACCACACTGTCTTCGCAATCGCACGTCACCATCACCGGTACCCCTAAAAACACGGTGATGAAAGAGACCAGCAAAACGAAGCAAGCGATAAACGGTTATGTCTCCTACGAGCTGAAAATGGATCGTAAGGGCAACACCGGTCTGCTGGGCACGCTCGTCGATACGATTCCAGCAGGCATGGAGTTAGTCAGTATCGCTACCCTTCCTGAGGTGACACCAGAAATTGACCCGGTCTCAGGAGATGTGCGAAACGTTTCCCAAATCGTTGACCGCAACCAACTGTCGTTGCTCTCGAAAACCTATGTCAGCTGTGACAACGGGACATGTGATAAAAACACACGAGAAATTCGGATTACCGTTGATAAAAATCTGGACAATGCGCTCCGACAGGATCCCCAGCACCGTCTGAGTGTGCGGTACACGCTGAAAATCGTCGGCGAGCCTGCTAACGGATCGACTTGGGATAACACGTTCAAGTGGCAAAACGACACTGTCACCTATTTGGATGGGAAACGGGCAGACTCGAGCGACATTGCGCCGGAGGTGACCAGGTCGGTGAAGAAATCTGACGGTTCAGCCGGCAATGTCGGTAAAGCCGCCTACGGTATGACACTGGATCAGGTCAATAACATTGAGGGTGTGTTGAACTATTCGGATTCTGGATACTTCAACATTGCGGTGCGTAATGGCGAAACCGGTCCGCTGAAGCTCACCGATACTTTCCGACCCCAATACTGCGTGAAGTATGCCAACAATGTGGCGGGCAATGCGGAATGCGAGATCGCCGATAAAGATGCGGATCAGGGCTATTATTTCCGCCCGCAGCATATTATTGAGCCATCACTGGTTTATCTCGATGAAACCACTCGTCAGGCAGTGAAAGGTATTCCGCCGCACACGGTGACGTTTACTGCCAGTGACGGCCGAACTGAAGTAGTCAACATCGGTCCGATTGAGACTTCGGCTACCTATCGGTGGAACGTTTCGCTGCCAGAGGATTTCGTTGTTGCGAAGATGGAAGTGGAATATCCAGAGGTTCTTTCTCAGGAGCAGGTCATCTTACGCGTGTTCGGCAAGACCGTGGTTCCGGCGGGACTCTTCGCTAAAGATGACGGCACCGGGATGCATCCGCTGGTGTATATTGCCAACGATTTGGTGGGCGAATACCAGCAGACTGAAGATAAGCGGATAACCGCAAACAAGACAGCGATTATGCCTGTACGGCAAAGCCTGCCTGAACCGTTGCATGTGGTGACTATTGGCGACAGTCGTTTTGGTTCACCCAACAATGGAGTGCTTGACACCACAACGTTGAATATTCGGCCAGTCAACGCTGCGCAATTACAGGACTCATACTATCGCCCGTATGGCGTACTCGCGTTTCCACACGGTTTCCGTTTCGTCCCGAAGCAGCCAAATGAAAATCAGGCACAACGCTGCGTGCAGAAAAACACCGAACTGCTGGGCGATGCGGAAGGGAAAGTACCTTTCGACCCACGAGCTGTGTATTGGTATCGACTCAGCGAAGTCTCCCCCGGTGGTGGGGAAGTGTGGTCATGGACCGTACCAGAAAACATGGTGTTGCCCGCTAATTCCAATGACAATAATTGTCAGGTAGTGGGCAAGCTGTGGGCGGAAGGCGCCAAAGCTGGTGACTACAACAGTGAAAATCTTGCATCCGAATTTCCAAAGATCGCCAGCCTTATCACGATCGCCGATCCGGATTCCCCTATATCGCTGTCAGACAAAACCCGGACGTACACCGACAACTCCGACTATAAGCTGGGCTGCGGCCGGGACGGGAAGCTGTGCAAAGCTTCCAGCGTTCGGTGGAATCAGGTAACAGTGAGTGCTTCTGTGCAGTCCTATGCCACAGCAAACGTGAAGAAATATGCTGAAGGCGATAAGGATGGCGTCCCTGCAGCCGAAGTTGATGACAATGTTGGGCAAGAAGTCGATCCTGGGGGGAGCACCTCTTCCTCTGGGAAAACTCCGGTGATCAATCCGAAACCGGCGCCTGATTCCACAGATCCGACCGTTCCAAATTCGGTGCTCGATAATAGCGATGTTGAAGGCGACAACAGCACTACTGTGCAGGTAGCTTCGTCGCTCGACCCGGTCGAGGAGCGGTGGACAGCATTTCGTCCCGGCAATGACGAGTTGGGGGAGACCTCATATGCTACGCACGATGCGACGTTCTTCCTCAACGTGGGTTCAGCTGGGTCAATCCCGGTCAAGGACTATGTGCTCTACGACGCGCTTCCGGCAGCATCTTGGATTCCGCTCAACGAGTTGAGCCGCGATCAGGCCACCATGGCTGGAACCCATACCGAGTACGACGCAAATGGTGCGGTCTCTCGGGAGAATGTCGCCAATGGCACCGATCTCGTGCCACTGTTGGCAGGTCCGCTAGAGCTGCCTAATTATCGGTATTTTGACGAGCAGAAAAAGAAATGGGTGGAAGCACCCATGCCTGCTGAAGTGTTCTACTCCACCAGCGATAACCCGTGCCGTCCAGAGATGTCCCGCAACGGGAAAGAATTCCCTGCCGGCAGTGGCTGTACTGAGTTCAACGCTCATGGTGAATGGAAGACTGCTGAAGAACTCGGCGCCGATTTCGACTATTCGCAGGTGAAGTATCTGCGTGTTGAGTTCACAACAGCGCTGCTGGGCACGTTTGATCTGCCAGTGCGTATGACCATGCCGGAAAATTCCACTGACGGAAATGGCATTGAAGACTGGGATATTGCTGTTAACCGGGTGGCAACCCGTGCCACCGATTCGGTGACCGGCAGCGACCTGGGCACGGTAGAACCTGCTGTTGCCCGGGTGGCCTATGTGCCAGAGCTGGCGGTGAATAAGGCGATGATTATTCCGGCTAAGGGCCAGTCGTATGAAGAGGCGAAAGCCCACCTGCACGATGGTGACAATCCGGAAGAAGATCATCTTTTGGGTGTGGGGGACGAAGTCTATTTCCAGATTTCGGTCAGCACCCCGAATACGGCGCTCATTGCCTCCCCGGTGATTCGGGACTTTATTCCGCAAGGGTTGGAATATGTGTCAACGGTGCCAGAACATACGGTTGGCCAGGTGCTCACCGACTATGAGGATCACGGCAATACGCTTTCCGCGGAAGATCAGAAGCGCCTCAACCCGTCCTCCACTGTGGTGTGGCAGCCAGGTCCGCTCAATGATCAAGGCGTGCATGAGAACAACGGTTCAGTAAGACCCGCGGTGGTGACGATGAAACTGCGGATCACCGACGGTGTGGTCGGTACCGTCACCAACACTGCTGTTGGTGGAACGGTTACCCATTCGAATTCGCCGAATTGTGAGCCGAAGACTGCTGACCAGGTAGCTGCTGAAGGTTCTTCGCGTGGCACGAAAACCGACATTGGTTCCGTGTTGGGCTGTGACGCACAACAGTTAACTATTGCCCCATCCATTAGTGGTTCGGTGTTTGACCTGGGGGAGGAAACGGCACTTGATGCTGAAACCCCGCGGGTGACCGGGCTGGAAACGGGCGATTTGGTTGCTACCTTGCTAGACGCAAATGGTGAACCGGTGCGTGTTGATCCGGCGACGGGATTGCCAAAAGAAGATGGGGAAATCCTCACCGTGCCGGTGAATGCCGATGGCAGCTATCGTTTCCCGAAGGTTGTCCCTGGTGACTATCAGGTTCGCCTGAGCATCAGTGACGATGAAGCTGCGGCAAAGCGGGTACAGCAAAAGTATGTGTGGGCACCTGCCGACACCACTGCAGCTTCCATCAGCGCTGAGCACATTATTGACGGTGGTGCGCCAGCGTCGAACGATACGGTTGCAACCACCCCTAGGTTTACTGTTGCTGGCCGCGACAGCGAAGGACAGCTCAATCCAGCTGAATATCGCAGCGTGCCCAATGTGGACTTTGCGATGCGCGAGGTTCGCCGCGGCATTAGCTTGAGCAAGACTGCCGATTCCACAGCGGAGCTTGCCGTTGATAAGACGGCGACGTTCACCCTTACCGGTGGCAACACTGGCAATGTGGATTTGAGCAAGGTTCAGCTCACTGAGCCGTGGATCGCCTCACGCAACGCCACTGTTGCATGCACGATTACCAGCGCTACTGGTGAGGATGTTACGAACCTCCGCGGCGATCTGAATAGTGAAGATGGTGCGACGCTGGCAGTGGGCGACACCTATCGCTGCACGGTGACCTTTACCGCCACCCAAGAGGATGTGAATAATCAGCAACTGCTGAACAACACTGCCTCGATTCGCGGTGAACAAGCCGGGGAGGAAGTGACCGCTGAGGACACGGCAACCTATCCGGTGGTTGCGGCGAAACCAGCATTGGAAGTCACCAAGACGGTCAATGAGGAAAAGTCGGCGACACTCGGTCTTAACGAAACGGGACGGTTTACTATCACAGTGCGCAACACCGGCAATGTGACATTGAAAAATGTGGGCATTGCTGATGTGATGACCGTCGCCGGGGGTTCAACACAGCCGATGAAGCTGGTCTGTGGGCCAGATGCCACCCCGTTGAATGCCGACGATGCCACTGAGTCCACCCGGACGATGCTGACTCTTGCCCCTGATGAGCAACTCGAATGTGTTACCGAATTCACCGCTGATCAGGCGTTCCTTGATGCGCAGCAGGCACAAACCAACACGGTCTCCGTGACGGCAACAGCCCTTGTGCGTCAAGCTGATGACACGGTGAGCGAAGAAACACTCACGGCCACAGACAATGCTGTGGTGCGCCCAGTGGTGGCCGAACCGGCGATTAGCGCCACCAAGGAAGTGTCCCTGGATGGGAAAGCCTTCTCCGCGCAGGTTGATGGCACCCTGGAAAACCAAGGTGCACTCACCTATCGGATTACGGTGAAAAACACCGGCAACGTGGCAGTTCGCAACATCACCATTGCCGACACGCTGCGCGGCCGGGCACAAGAAGAGACGCTCGCGGCAGGAACTTGCACCGATCAAGCCACAGGCCAGGAGATTGCTGCGGACAATGGGTTTACCCTTGCCGCAGGTCAAACAGTGTACTGTCTTGTGCCGTTGACCTATACGCAAGAAGATCTCGACCGGCAGGTCGATTTGGTCAACACGGTTGACGTCACCGGTGATGTCCTCGTCATGAACGAGGACGGTAATCCGGTACTTAACGAAGGTGCGGTCAGCGACAAAGACAATGTTGCAACAGTGACCCCACCGGCCGCGAAGCCGGAATTGCTGCTGGTAAAGCGCGCCGCGGAAGACACACGTCAGCCGTTGCTGGTCGGTGATAAAGTGACCTACTACTTCGATGTCACCAACACCGGAAACACCACGATCCGCCAGATCACCATCGAAGATAAAAAGCTGAAGGATGTCACCTGTCCTGCGGATGGTGCTGCGAATCTTGCCGTTGGGCAACAAATCACCTGCTCGGGAACCTATACGGTCACCGAAGGCGATGTTTCGGCAACAGTGGCATCCAGCTTGGTGAACACTGCAACCGCTAGTGGCCAGACAATCACCGGAACTCCGGTGACCTCTAACGAGGCCGCAGTGACCCTGCCGACGGGGGCGCCGAATCTGACCGTGACCAAAACCCCGATTGGTGTGGGTGGCGCGGATCTGAATAAGCTTCGGGCTGGTGACCAGGTGACCTATCAGATTCAGGTCACCAACAACGGCACTGCCACCTTAACCGGCGGCACGATCGTTGACGACATGCTCAAGAGTCGTGGCGTCACCAACCTGGAATGCCAAATCCCGGGTCAAGAGGACACTTTCAACGGATTCGACGGCTTGCCAGCATTGGATCCGCAAACAGTGGTTACCTGTGCTGCGACTATCGACATCACCCAAGAAGATGTTGATGCTTCCGTCACCATCAGTAATACGGTGGTGGCTAAAGGCAGCGATGCCAACGGCAAAGCTGTGCCCGACGCGACCGCCACGGCCGCTGTGGAAACCCTAGAACATGCGGGTCTCACCCTGGCGAAAAGCTCGAATGCGGACGGTGATCTTGTCGCAGGCGACACGGTGACCTACACCTTTACCGTCACCAACACCGGTGATGTCACCCTGCGTGATGTCACTATCACCGATGAGATGCTGACCAACCGTGGCGTAACGCTTGACTGCACTCCGCAGACACTGGCACCCGGTGAGCACTACACCTGCACCTCGCAGGAGTACACGGTGCAGCCAGCAGACGTTGGGGTACTGACCAATACCGCCAGCTACACCAGCATGCTGCCAAGCCAGTCCTTTAATATCGATGCGCCAACCGGCGAGTCGAATACGGTCAGCGACAACGTGGTTGCTCCTGGTATTGCGGTGGACAAGACCATCACCGATAAGCAGGAAAACTATGCCGTTGGCGACACCATCGCCTACGAGCTCACCGTGCGCAACACCGGCGAAACGGACTTGACGAATGTCAAGCTTGTCGACGCGCTCATCGATGAACGGGTGCGACGCGGTGACAATTCCGCCACCGCTGTGGAATGTGCTGAGAATCCGGCATTGACCAGCGCTGACGGTGGGACGCTCGCCAAGGGTGCGGCGGTGAAATGTAGCGCAGCATTAACTGTCACCCAGGCCGATGTTGACGGCGGGGCAAGCATTGACAACACCGCATCCGTGGAGGGTCGCACCCGCAAGGCGCCGGTGGTGAAAGACCAGGCGACCGCTGCAGCAACGTTGCGGCAAGACACTGGGCTGACCTTGAAGAAACAGGTTGCGGACAAGCAGGGGCTCTACCAGGCGGGCGATACTGTCCGCTATGAGTTCACGGTGGAAAACACCGGCCAGCGCACCATCAAGGATCTCACCATTGACGATCCGATGCTCGCTCAAGCTGGTGTCGACATTGTTTGTGATGAGACAGTCCTGCAAGATGGTCTTGCCGCAGGTGAGACGGTGACCTGCCATGGTGACTATGTCATCACCGATGAGGATGCTGCCACCGGTGCACAAACCAACGAATTGGTGAACACTGCTACCGCCCATGGTGTTGATCCGGAGGATAACACGGTAGATAGCAATGCGGCGCAAGCTGTTGTCGCTACCGGTACCCCGTCGTTGACCATTGCGAAAACTTCCCGCATTCTCGAATCGGATGCGGCAAGCAGCAGCGCTGAAGATGATGGATCTGCGGCGGACCCAGTCCGAGATGACCAAGTCAGTGCCGGTTCCCGGATCGAGTGGGCGATCACTGTCACCAACAGTGGTAACGCCCCCGCTGAGGGCGTGGTGATCAACGATCCACGGTTCGCTGATGCCAGCGATATTGCCTGCTATCCGAACCTGCCGGCGCAAGCCGCAGGGGATGCTACCGCTGATGCGGCAACGCAAGCACGCTATATTCGCCCAGAGGCGGACGGGATTGCACCGCAGGCAATTGACACTGTTGCCGCCGGCGACACGGTCACCTGTTTTGCGATCACCACTGTCACCCAAAGAGAAGTGGATGCCAGCGATTCGGTGATCAACACGGCGACAGTCACCCGGAATGTGCACGGCAGTGGCGACGACACCCCGCAAACCGTTACCTCCCCGGAGGCGACTGCAACTGTGCCAACCGCCACCTTGGCTGGGATCACCTTGGCCAAAGCGGTGAGTGCGGACACGGCCAAGCAGCAGTATGTGGAAGGCGACGAGGTGGTCTACACCTTGACAGTGACCAACACTGGCACGGTGACATTGGACAACATTGTTGTCACCGACCCGATGTTCGGCGACGATCCGATCACCTGCCCGGAGGCCACTCTTGCCCCCGGCCAACAGATGGAATGTGTCACCCCGCCGCACCGGGTCACCGCTGCGGAAGCAGCCGCCGACTCCGGTGAACTGCTCAATGTGGCCACGGTGACTGCCGTAACCCCAGCAGATCGCAGCAACCTCACCACCGAGGACGGGACGGAAATCCCGACCGGTGGCAGTGTGGGTAGTGATGCGGAGGTAACAGTTCCTGTTGGTCGGCCGTCGATTCAGCTCACCAAGGAAGCTGACCGTTCCAGTGATTGGGCTGCCGATGATGAAGTGACCTTCACCCTCACGGCCACCAACACGGGCACCACCCCACTTGCTGGTGTGGTGATCAAGGATCCGTGGTTTAGCCCCGAATCCTTGGAGTGCGACCAGCCGGCAGCCGCCACCACCGGGGTCACCTTGGAAAAACAGGGTGATTCGGTGACCTGTCGGGGGAAGAAGACCATCACCCAGGACGAAGTCGATGCCCAAGATGCATTGGTCAACACTGCCCGGGTGGACGCCTACACCACTGGTATTGCTGCCGACGGTGAATCATCCCCCGAGGAGACCACCAACCGGGTGCCGGTAGACGACACCGCCACCGCCACCATCACCGTGGTTGAGGATGCTGCCCTGCAGCTGGAAAAAACCATCGACAACCAGCGGAAGCAATACATCGAAGGGGACACGGTCACCTACCGGTTTACCGCAACGAACACCGGCAAGGTCACCCTGCACAATGTGAAGGTGATCGATCCGAAGTTCGGCGAAGCCGTGTTCACCTGTGAACCGGCGACGGTGAAACCGGGGCAAATCGTGGAATGCGGCACCCAAGATCATGTGGTGACCGCTGATGAGGCTGCCGCCGGGAAGGTGAGCAACACCGCCACCGTCACCGGGCTTACCCCGAAGATGGCCGATGACACCCCCTTCGAATTCCGGGTCCGGGATGAAGACACGGTCGAGTTCGCCACCGGTGTACCAGCCTTGGCGATCACGAAAACCAGTGATGTTGCCCCGGAGGCTGCCCTCCACGCCGGTGATGTGATCACCTACACGGTGACGATCAGCAACGTGGGCACCACCCCGGCTGAAAACGTGAAGCTCGTTGATGCCATGTTGGACAGCCCACAGGTATCTGATGTCACCTGTGAAGATCAAGCAGTGCTCAACGGTACTGCTGGACTCGCTATCGGGGATGACACATCGTGCACCTACCGCTACACCATCAGCCAAAAGGATGTTGACCGCTATGCCGGGTTGAGCAATACCGCTGCAGCGCAGGCAAGCTTCGGGACGAAAACAATCGACCCGGTGACAGCGACTGTGCACCGCAACCTCGGCCACGATCCGAAGATCTCACTGGTTAAGGAAGTCGACGAGCCGCAGGACTACTATGTTGCCGGCGACGAGGTTTCCTACCGGTTCACGGTGACCAATGAAGGCGATGTCACCGTTGACGGTTTGGTGATCAACGATCAACTGCTCACTGACCGGCAGGTGGCGATCACCTGTGCCGCAACTCAGCTGGCGCCAGGGGAAACCACCATCTGTCGTTCCGCGAAGCTGTCGGTCACTGACGCCGATGTCGAAGCAGGTGTGATCAACAATGTGGCAACTGTGAGTGCGACTGTGCCGCTGCGGGAAGTATCCAATGAGGATGCGACCATCGCCGTGGACAGCAGTGTGGTGACCTCACAAGAGTCGACGGCGACAGTGAATACTGCACGCCCCGCGTTGACGATCAGTAAGACGGTGACCGAGTCACGGTCCTATCAGGTCGGTGAAGTGATCCGCTATGAGATTGTGGTGACCAACCCTGGCACCATCCCCGTGGAGAAGATCACCGTGGCCGACAAGGATCTGGCGGAACGCGGCGGCTCGCTGACCTGTCCGCGGCCAGGGTTCACCACCGGCCAGGGTCGTCTGGCCGCCGGTGAGAAGATCACCTGTGTCGGCGAAGAAACCGTCACTCAGCAGCAGATAAAACAAGATTCGCTTACCAACACGGCAACCGCCCGCGGTAGCTTCCGTGGGGTGGAGTCTGATGAAGCCACCGCCTCGGTGAAGGTGCCGTTGGCTCCCCGTGAAGCCGGCTTGAGTGTCAAGATTTTCGCCGACAACGCCGAGGCCACCACCGGGGAGACCTTCGGTGATGGGCAAACCGCTAAGGAAGCAGTGCTCGTCGATGCGAACACCCCCATCACGGCCGCGATCACCATTGCAAACACTGGTAAGTCACCACTGGCCGGTGTCACCGTGGCAGTCGACGGTGTTAATCCGGCAGCAATTGCAGGATTCACCCTCGCCGGCGATGCGACCCCAACTACCGGTACCCCGCAGCCAGGAATGATCCTGCGGGTCACCCCGGAGGGGGAGATCGTGTTCTCCAGCGACGAAACCCTGCTCCCACTGGTGCTGCTACCAAGACAGGAATTGTCTGCCACAGTCACTATTGATGGTCGTGCCGACGGTGTGATCAACCATGGTCTCTCCGTCACCGGTGTCAACAGCGATAGCAACCAGCCGCTCACCGCTGCTGATGCGTTCTACACTGCGGTGAAAGCACCCCAACCTGGTGCGATTAGCGGCACGATCTTCGAAGATCGGGAAACTATCGGCAGCCTTGATCCGCAGGATTCAGGCATTGCCGATGTCACCGTGGAACTGCACGACGCTGACGGCAAAGTGATCGCTACCACCACCACTGATCAGGACGGCTACTATCACTTCGATACGCTTCCTGCCGGTGACTATGTGGTCGTGGTGCAAACCCCAGACGGAATGGTGCAATCCGCCGATCCGGATAACGGTGCACTCAGCGAATCCTTTACCGTAACCGTCACTGAAGGCAACACCAGCACTGATGTGAACTTCGGCTACCAGAAGGAAACGCACACGAAACCAAACCCGGATGAAGAAACCACTCCGGAGCCGGAGGAGCCAACGACTACCCCAGAGGAACCTGGTGAGCCGGAGGAGCCGTCCGTAGTGAAGCCGAAGCCTGATGAGGAACCAGGCGAGTCCTCCTCGAGTGAGCTGCCGTGGTGGACCTGGTTGATCCCACCACTGGCTGTGCTGCCACTACTGCCATCGGTGATTCCTTCACTGCCGGCACCGTCGGTACCTACTGCACCACCAGCTGTACCAAGTGAGCAGCCGGCAGCCGACACTGCACCGCAGCAACCGGTAGAGCAGCCAGTTCACGATCCGGGGCAGCATCTGTTGGCGCGCACCGGTGCCAATGTGGAAACACTTGCGCTGGTCAGCCTGCTGGCAGTTGTTGGTGGGTTCGCGCTCATGCTGGTTGCTTCCCGGCGGCGGAAAACACAGCAGTAGTGACCATCCGGGTGGCAGGAAGCTGCCTGGTTAAGCAATAACTCAATACAGATGCCGGGCACCTTCGGCAGATGATGAGGTCTTACCGATTTATCACCTACCGGTGCCCGGCAGGCCACAAAGCCTGGAGCTGTTTGCGCAACGATCTTCTTCGCCCGAACACGTTCCAGGCTTTGGCCATTTCCCCCCCTTAAAGACTGCTGCTCCAGCTGGTGAAACAACAACGGGGGAGCGGATCCTGTGCTGTGCTTTGCGCCAACGTCACTCGGCAACTCGTGTCGCACTAGTTGTGCTGTGCTGCATGGGTGTCTCGCTTTACAACGGAGTGGGATAGAGCTGCGACAACAACAAGGAAGTGGACAGGTTTGCCCTTCTTTGGAATCTCGATGCATCTGCGCTCGTCAATGACCTTGCAGTCAGCCAGATCGCTACGCCATTGCCAGCTTGCTAAATCTGTGACTACCTTCCAAATTTGTTCTGGCTCATAGGGAAAGTCTTCCTCCCAAACCACAACTATTTGTCTCATTATTGTCCACTTTTGCTCGCCATCCTCCTAGTAGGAAGTAAATGACCTGATGGCTCGTGATGGTACGAACAGGGGCGGACGCCGCATCCGTGCAGGCACCAACCCCGACCCCCTCACAGACCTCCTGACCAATGGCCGCACCGGACGCATCTAGAGCGTTGATGGTCCGCCGGAGCCATAGGACTTCACCGGCACCGACACGCACGAAGGTGCACTCCTGGCGGGCGTGGACATGCCAGAGCCCTCCGCATACCTTGCGGCACAACAGCAGGATGGTAGCCCGCTTGGGGCTGATGCGTTTTACCGTGAGACGAGGGCGTGGCTGGCCGATAAGGGCTGCATCCAGAGTTCATCTCCAAACGCCTCCTTGAAGCGTATGCGCAGTCTTTCGCCCGCTTCATCTCATGCGAAAAAGCCATCAGTGACTTCGACCTGCTGGGTAAACCTCCAACAACTGGGGCTGCTATCGCCAGCCCGTTTGTGGCCATGAGCCAGAGTTATCAGAAGCAGACGAATGCGTTGTGATACGAGATTTTCGACATCGTTAAAGCCAACTGCGCCACCGGCTCCACACCCCTGCCATCAGACCCGATGGAACGACTCTTGCAGAACCGCTAACCAAGCCGGCTCCGCTTTCGTCGCTTCTCTCTTTGATCTCCACCCGTGTTGGTGGAGATCTTCCCGTTTTACGCCCTCTGATTCTTAAGGATTCTTGTCATGACCACGACTGCTCTCACCCCACACACCCCACCCACCATCGACTTCAGGGCCAGTGAGCCTCTTTGCCCGGAATGACGTGTGGGTCTATCGCCAAGCAGCTGACCGAAGTGTGAATCCCTAACCCGGAAAGGGCCGGGGGCAAGAAAACCCAGGGCAAATGGGCCTACAGCGGCATCCTCTCGACTTTGACCAACGAGAAGTACCAGGGCGACGCCCTCTTGCCACAATCCTATGTGGAAGACTTCCTGGCCAAGGAGCAGATGAAAAACCAAGGGCAAGATTCCCCAGTACTACGTGTCAGGTTCCCACCCAGCCATCATCGACCCGGACACCTGGCAATTGGTCTAACTCATCATGGATGCCAGGAAGGGGCGTTGCGCTTCCCACCCCCTTCACCGCGACACGCAAGTGCACAGTGTGCGGCGGGATTGACGGGGTCTAAGACTTGGCACTCCAACGCCCCCTATCGGCGCACCATCTCGCAGTGCAATAACAAAGACACGCGCAAGCACCCAGAGCAAATGCCTCACCCGCAGGCCGACCAGATTGCCCAGGCCTAACAGCCACTCGCCCTAGCCCAGAACTACCTCGACAACCTCGTATCCCTGGCCCTGGGAGCGCTCACGTTCACCCACGCCCTATGGTTCACCCTCATCGTACACGCCACCATCTACCCAGATTGGCGTATCGAGTTCATCTTCAAAGCCGGCATCACCATCGGGCCGCTAGTGATCGAGCGGGAGCGGGCTGATAAAGGCTAACCACAGGCAGTGGACTTGTTCTTCTAGGTCAACGTCTTGGGCTCCAGCTGTGGTGGCGCTGGTGAGGATTTTGCCTTGCAGATACAACGTGGTGATGCCATGGACGAATCCCCACAGTGCGGTTAGGAACGTGTCGGTAGCGTGATGGGGATACCAGTGGTGGACTTGGCTGGATAAGAAGGCGGTCAAGTCTTTGACGGCTTCGACTCGTTCAGGGGCAGTGGGGTCGCACTGGGTGGTGAACATCAGGGAAAACAAAGGCTCGTTGTCACGTGCCCAGATGATGTAAGCCCAGGCAAGTCGCCACATATCCTCGCGGGCGTCAACGTTGGTTTCATGCTCGGTTTTCAAGCACTGCAACAGTTCGCCATAGCCTTGAGCAGCAAGCGCCGATTCAAGGGCTTGCTTGTCTGCGAAATGGCGGTAAACCGCTGTAGGTGTAACGCCAGTTTCCTTGGCTAGAGCACGCAAAGACAACGTTGACGATTGAGCGAGCATGGAACGCGCTTGTGATAGCAGCGCTGCTCGAAGGTCGCCGTGATGGTAAGAACCACGCCCTAATGTTGACACTGTACACATCCCGTTCTACCCTGTATGTTTACAGCGTAAACTTTAGTAGATGGGGATTCGAATGTCGAGCAAACTACTCAGCCCGTATGTGTTTGCCTCAGGTGCACGTGTACCTAACCGTTTAGTCAAGGCCGCAATGGAAGAGTCTTTAGGCGCTGGCGCTCATGTGCCAGGCGATGCGGTGTTTACCCTCTATCGCACCTGGGCGCGTGGGGGAACAGGAACCTTGATTACCGGCAACGTGATGGTTCACGATGCGGCGCTAACTGGCCCTCAAGCGATTGTGCTTGATGAGCGCCAGCCGTTAGCGCCGTTCAAACGCTGGGCGCAGGTTGCTCATGAGGGCGGAGCCAAGATTTGGATGCAGATTAACCACCCAGGCCGTCAGGTCTTGTCGGGTCAGCCTGGGGTGGTGTGGTCGCCAAGTACCAGTCAGGTTGATGTGGGCTCTGCGCGTGCAAAGTTTGCCCCAGCTGCCAAAATGACCGGTGAGCAGATTGAGCAAGTAATCGACATGTTCATCACCACAGCCACGTTGGCTTTTCAGGCAGGATTTGATGGAGTTGAGGTACATGCGGCGCACGGTTACCTTTTGTCGCAGTTTCTGTCGCCACTGGTTAATGAGCGCGATGACGAGTGGGGTGGCACTCTTGAGAATCGCGCCCGAATGCTCGATCGGATTGTTACTGGGATTCGCCGGCGGGTGCCAAAGGATTTCGTGGTGGCGGTAAAGCTCAACTCCTCCGATTTTCAGCGTGGTGGGTTCAGTGTGGATGATGCTAGGCAGGTCATTGACATCCTGGCCCAGGCCGGGGCAGATCTAGTGGAACTTTCTGGCGGCTCTTATGAGAGCCCAGCCATGACTGGTAACTCTGCCGATGAGCGAACCCAGGCACGTGAAGCCTACTTCCTTGACATGGCCCAGCAGCTGCTTGAAACCTCACCGTTGCCGCTGATGGTCACCGGCGGAGTAGTGCGTCAAAGTGTCGCCAACCAGGTCCTTGAATCGGGTGTGACCCTGGTGGGGATGGGCACCGCGCTGGCTGCTGACCCCAACCTGGTCAACACTTGGAACACAGACCCTCAGGCCAGCCCCGCTATTCCTCGCACGCGGATCGCTAACAAAGCGATTGCCTCGGCTGCTTCCATGGCGTGGGTGCGCTGGCAAATGAAACGACTGTCGAAAAATAAACAACCCATCTTGTGGATGGATCCGCGCATCACACTGGCCCTGAGCCAACTGGGAACGAAAAAAGCCAACCGCAACTATGGCACCTGGCTACAGCGCCGAAACGCCGGGCGCTAAACACACATGCACAGCAGGAAAGAATTGGAGAATATGGACGATATGCATACAACGAGGCGAATTTTGCAGGTTGTCACCAATGTTGATGCCTATGAATCTGATCCCAAACATGCCACGGGCCTATGGCTGTCCGAGCTCACCCACTCCTACGAGGTTTTCGAGCAGGCCGGCTTTGAGCAGATAATTGTCAGCCCCCGGGGTGGCAAGTCGCCACTTGAACCACGCTCACTTAAATTCCCTAATCTGGATGCTTCAGCTAAAGCTTGGCTGAACGATCCAACCCGCATGGCACTGCTCGAGCACACGAAGAACCCAGATGAGGTGGATGCTGCTGATGTTGATGCGATCTTCTTTACCGGCGGCCACGCTGTCATGTATGACTTTCCTGGCAGTGAAGGCCTGCAGCAACTCACTCGCGACATTTACGAGCAAGGTGGCGTGGTAGCAGCCGTCTGCCACGGCTATTGCGGCCTGTTGGAAACCACCTTGTCTGATGGCACCCCACTGGTCAAAGATCGAAGCATCACTGGTTTTTCCTGGCGTGAGGAAGTCCTAGCAGGGGTGGCGAAACTGGTGCCTTATAACGTTGAGCAGCGGATGAAAGACTTAGGTGCCAACTATTCCAAGGGGCTGGTGCCGTTTGCCTCCTACACCCAAGTCGATGGGCGTCTGGTTACTGGGCAAAACCCAGGGTCAGCCAAAGCCACCGCGAAAAAGACTCTCGAGGTACTCCACACCCTCACCACTACTTCACCCAACCGGTAGAAATCACCGCCATCGATCCTGAGGTCACAAGGGGAAACGCAGCGTTTCGCCCTCGGGTTGTTTGGGAGAAAAGCAGAAGTCTTCCTGTCACAATAGTTAGCAGGAAGCTTCTCTTTATTTTCAAGGACCAGGTTTGCCGTGCACAGTGCGCATCAACAGTTAGGGATTGACCTTCTTCTCCTTGAGGGTCGGGCAGACGGGCCGATCCACGTCCAGATCCCTGACACGAAATACGACCTATACATCCTGCCAGTGACCTCGTTAGAGGCGTACCGCAGCCACAAAAAGATGAACCTGGCCGGTATCTACTTCGTTCTAGGCGATCTGACGGGTGAGGAAGAAAACCTCTACATCGGTAAAGCTGCGGTGCGTAAAAACAATGACGGCACCATTAAGCATGTGCTGGAAAACATGCGCAACGGTAAGCACCGATTTTGCCGTAAAGCCGTCCTGCTCGTTGCACCACCCGAAGACTTCTCAGCTACCGAATTAGGGATGCTTGAGGACACATTCATTACGTTGGCTCGTGAAGCGGGGCGAACCAACATGGCTAATGGGACTGGGGCTCACGCGGGCAAAGTCCATGAGCACCTGAAGAACCGCATTGGCATGATCGTGTCTAACACCCGCCTTATGCTGGCCACCATGGGCATCATGGTTCTTGAACCGCATGTTCCCACAGCAACGCAACCTGATGTCACTCTGGGAGAAAGTGAAGATGACCCAGTCCAATCCCGCGCTCCTATCAGGGAAGTGAGTCCGGAGTTTTACTCTCACCGCCGAGAAGAAAAACGAGCAGTTCTTGTCAAAAGTGGTGGTGAGTGGGTGTTGAAAAAAGGCAGTTGGCTAGGCCGTGTCAAAGCAGATCATGCGGCCAAGTTACGTGACTGCCACTCCAAATCTGTCATCGGTGATGTGACTGTCGCTGATATTGCGCTCCCGTCCCCGAACAAGGCCGGTGAGTTTGTCAAGGGCAACAGTGCGAACGCTCGCGTGTTCTGGCGCGACAAAGATGGCAAGTACTTAGGCGAGTACCTTGATAACGGCGAAATCTAGCCGAACAACCGTATGCACCCACCCCAGGAGCAAACTGGGTGCATCGTTAGATCGTATCAACGCTCACCGAACGTGGAATCCGCCCTATAGTGCTCGGCAGTCGAGTGCGGACGACAATAATTAGAACCACAAATACCCAGTACTCGATAAGCGCATCGAGTCCACGTATGTGGAGCGTTCCACCGGCACCAACAAAAACAGCTTGTGCGACTCATACTTCCGCGCTATCCGCTGGGCTACCGATCGCATCCGAGATGAAGGCGTGATCGCCTTCATCTCGGACTCTTCTTTCGTTGATGACAACACTGCCGACGGCCTGCGCCTGACCTGGCAGAACGAGTTTAGCGATATCTTCATCTACAACCTGCGTGGTGGGATACGGCGTGGTCTATCGCTGAACCGTCCCTTGGTGGCTGTTGCTGAGTGTCCTATCCAAAATGTCGCTACACGAGTGCTGCGCACGCGGTGCAAGCATGTGAAATGCTGATTTGTTCCTAGCTATTGACGACTAGGGGAACCGGTAACGGCTGCTCGGCGCTGAAAAGCTGGCGGCAGCTAATGGCAAAGCCTCGGGGGATGCTGACAAGTGACGGCTTTGCAAAAATCCACGAGCCTTTTCATTTCGGTCAACGTGGTCTGCGGGAAGTGGCAGTTTGGGGGAAAATTATTGATCCCGTGATACGACAAAACCCCAGGTTGCCTTGGTGGCAAACTAGGGTTTTGGTTGTGAAGTTCGGCGAAAAAACAACGTCACACTGTCCGCACGAGCATAGTTACAGCTGACGGGTGCGCAGCAGGTCGCGGATCTCGGTGAGGAGCTCAACCTCAACTGGTGCCTTTTCTTCTTCGTCTTCGGCGACACCCTGGCGGGCTGCCTGGCGTTCCTTGACCTTGTTCATCGGCATCACAAAGATGAAGTAGATAATTGCGGCGACGATGAGGAAGTTAATCGCGGCGGTGATGATGGCACCAAGGTCGATGAACGTATTTGAGTTACCTTCGCGCAGCTGGACTCCAAGTCCCCCGAGTTCCACGGAACCGAAAGAGGCGATAATTGGGTTCACCAAGTTTTCGGTGAAAGCGGTGACGATGCTGGTGAATGCAGCACCGATAACGACAGCAACAGCCAGGTCAATGACATTGCCGCGCATGATGAAGTCTTTGAAGCCTTTAAGCACAGAGATCCCTTACGGTAAAAAGATGATACTAACAATGGCCGTATCTTTGATAGGCCTTGCGCAATAGTAGCCTGTGAATTGCCGCAGCGGTAGTCAGATTTCGGGCAGTCATCGCAGCATTGCTGAATTTTCCGAGTCGTCCCGTCGGTAAGGATTTCGTCACAGTGCAGCACATGCTGGGGTTGCTGGCCTGAAGATGGACTTCTCTGCATCAGGGCAACCGTGCAATAGTGGTGCTGAGGTGGGGGAATGATGCGCAATGTGCAGGTTTGATGGGTAGCAAATGGCAGGTGGATTGTGCTGTGCCTCGCCAATCTGGCCGGCGTTGAGGCGTAAGTTCGCTCACCGTCACCGCGTTGATGTAATCCTACTCACGTTGCCAGAGCGGCCATTGCGTGCACTGTGCCGGATACTCGCTGCTGGTAGTAGGTGGTAGGTATGCATGCTAGTTGTGTCAGCGATTGCAAACACCTTGTTGCTGTATTGACGTGAATAAGCCAGCACCTGGGTTTTGGTGCTGGCTTCACAGCTCGTCGTGGCTACTTTTATTGGGCAGTGACAATCGACCAGGAATCTTTTTCCGCCAACATTCGCCTTGCCTGAGCCTTCGCCCCTTCCAAATCGTGGTGGGCGCCCCAACCGCATTGAATCTCATTGGCGGCAGGGACTTCCGTGGCCTCGGTGATATCGACGAAGGTTTTCTCCAGGATGGGGAAGAAGTCCTCTGGTTCCACACCTAAGGTAATGGCATAGAAACCAGTGCGGCAGCCCATGGGGGAGAAGTCGATGAGTTTGTCAGTGTGATTGCGCATAAACTCGGCGGCCATGTGCTCAAGGGCATGTACCGTTTTCGTCTCGAGATGATCAGTATTCGGCTGGGTGAACCGTACATCGTATTTGATCAGCACGTCACCGCCCGGCAGCGCTTTCCGATCGGCGATGCGCACATAGGGTGCAATAACAGTGCGATGGTCAAGATTAAAGGATTCGACGTTCATCTTTTCAGTCATGGCCTCCACACTACCGTGCCTGCTGCATCGATGAGATCCTGCCGGAGGCTCCTGCGCCGCAGGGAATGCGCACACCCCGAGCAGGCGGCGCTGGGGTGCGCTACGGGTGCTCGGGGTGTGTCATGGATGAAATTATTCGCTGTGTACTAGTCGAAAATCACCGTGCGATTGCCATAGACCTGCACTCGATCTTCCAAATGGAAGCGCAGACCACGAGCCAGCACAATTTTCTCTGCGTCACGACCAAGCCGCTGCATATCGGTGGGGGTTTCCCGGTGGGTGATCCGGATAACGTCTTGTTCAATAATCGGACCGTCATCCAAATCGCTCGTCGCATAGTGACAGGTAGCGCCGATGAGCTTCACACCACGCTGATATGCCTGGTGATACGGGCGCGCCCCCATAAACGATGGAAGGAAGGAATGGTGGATGTTAATCGCTTTGCCTTCCCACATTTCACACAAGTCAGGCGGAAGGATCTGCATGAAGCGGGCAAGCACCACCGCGTCGGGATCGTGCTCATTGACAATTGCTGCAACCTTGTCAAAGGACTGCCGTTTGCCGACTGCATCCTTCGGAAATGGCACATGATGAAATGGCACATTGTGGGCTTCCGCGATGCTGCGCAGATCATCGTGGTTGCCGATCACTGCCGCGACTTCCATTGGATATTCGTTCTGCGCCACCCGGCCAAGCAGATCATGCAGGCAGTGGCCTTCCTTGGAAACCAGAATCACTGCTTTCTTTGGTTTCGCCGTATCCCACACCCGCCAGCGGGCTTGTGGGCTGATTTCTTCAGCGAGCTCTTGCAGACTTTCGGTGAATGCTTCCACCGAGACACTCAACGACTCGGCACGGATTGCTTGCCGGGTGAAGAACCAGCCAGATGCTGGATCAGAGAAATAGTGTGCCTCCACAATGCTGCCGCCGACAGAGGCGACAAATCCAGCGAGTTTCGCAATAATCCCGGTGTTGTCAGGACAGCCGAGAGTGACCACGAGTTGGCGGTCGGCGAGCGGGGAAACAGAAGCAGGAACCTGTGCAGTCATGGGCATTGATCCTACCTTCCGGGAGAGATGATGTGCGAACGCTCATAAACCAACCACTATTCGAGCAATGGTTCACTATTCGGGCAATGGTCGGATTTGTTTCACTACAACTGCCGCAGGGATCTAGCGGGCAAGGGGTGCGGAGTGTGGTGTCGCCGCTAGACGATGGCACTGGTGCGGAGTGTGGTGCTGCAGTGCGGTGACGACACTGGTTACTGGTTTGCGGCAGTCGGTGACAAAACGGCAGCTGCCCTCCAGTGGGGAATCACTGAAGGGCAGCTAGGTCTTATGCAATTATTCGATGCTGTGGGCGCCGCGCGAGTAGTTGGCACACCATCAAAGTGTCGATACCGAGCCTGTGGTGTGGGCGATCGTCGGCGCCAGTGTTACTGGCTAGCTTGTCGCAGCCGGGAACACTCCATCGTCTTGCAGGCGAGCATCCTCGTTGAGGAGCAGATTGATCTCTGCTTCGTGCGCACCCTTCTCCGGGAGACGACGGGCATTGGGTACCTCGTACAGGGTGCGGGCACCGATCATGCCAGCCTCCAGGTGACGGGCACCTGCCTGCAGGCGGGCGGTGGCTCGCCGGCGCCACTGGTCGACGTCGACGCCAGCATTGGCTGCAGCCTGTTCGAAACAGGATGGGTGCGCCAAAACAACCACAGCCGCCACGTGACCGAAGCCCAGCGAGGTAAGCACCCCAGCTTTCACTTGACCCGCCCCTAAGTTGAGGTTTTCTCGCAGCCACACCAGGTTGGTTGCCTTCGGCTCAATAGCGGGATCAACACAGTCAAGTGCGGCGTTCGCAGGCAGTTCACCGGTCGCCAGAATGTGGGTGAGTCCACCGATCTGGAAGAGGGCGGCACCACCTTTGGCGTGGCCAGTTAACGTTTTCTGCGAAACAACAAACAGCGGATTGTGTTCGTCGCGACCAACCGCCTGCCACAGCAGCGAATGCAGCTCCGACTCGTTTGGATCATTTGCGTTCGTGGAGGTGTCATGCTTTGACACCACCCGCACATCATCCGGGGTGAGGCCGAGGGTGTGCAGCGACTTCGCCAACGTGGAATGGATTCCACCGCGGGCAGCCGCCAGTGCGCCGAGACCAGGGGCTGGGATCGAGGTGTGGGTGCCGTCCGCATACGACTGGGCGTGGGCAACAACAGCCAAGACTGGCAGCCCCAATTCGGCGGCCACTCGTGCCCGGGCGAGCACGACCGTGCCGCCCCCTTCCGCCTCGACGAAACCGCCGCGGCGGCGATCATTCGCCCGCGAATAGAACCGCTCATCAATACCCTTATCGGCCATGTCTTGCGACTTGGCGGTGGCATTCATGTCGCCGAAACCAGTCAACGATTCCACCGAGATATCGTCAATACCGCCGGCCACCACAATGTCGGCTTTCCCCAGTTTGATCTTATCGACGCCTTCTTCCACCGACACGGCAGCGGTGGCACACGCTGCCACCGGGTGAATCATCGACCCGTAGCCGCCCACAAAGGACTGCATCACATGGGCGGCAACCACATTCGGCAGGGCTTCCTGCAGAATATCGCTGGGGCGCTCCTCCCCGAGGAAACGGCTGACAAACACCTTGTGCAGTGATTCCATACCGCCAATACCGGTGCCCTGTGTGGAGGCAATATTGGCCGGATGGACAGCTTGCAGCAATTCGGCGGGGCTAAACCCTTGGGTGAGATACGCATCGACGGCGGTGACCAGATTCCAGCAGGCAATCCGGTCAAGACCATCCACCATGGTCGCCGGGATTCCCCACTTTGCCGGATCAAACCCGGTCGGCATTTGGCCACCCACAGTGCGCGTCAAACATGCCCGTTTCGGAATGCGTGCCTTAGCACCTTTTCGTTTCGTGACCAACCATTCACCGTCGGCGGTCTGCTGGATTTCGGTGGTTTTCTCATCAGCAGCCACATAGTCACGGGCAGCTGCCTCGGTGGGGACAGTGAAAGTGATATCCCGGTCAAGATACACCGACTCGACATCAATCGACCCCTGGTTGACGAGGGTGAAGTCGTCGACAAAGGTGCGGATACCGCTGCGGGCAACCACCTCATCGCGGTAGGTGTCGTAGATATCTTCTTCCGCCACCCGTTGGCCCTCCGCGTTGTACCAGCCTGGATTGGTTTCATCGCTCCAGGTGATCAGCCCCATCATCCAGGCAAGTTCCATTACCCCGGCGGCGGTGAGATCCACCGTCCCGTCGCGGCGAATACCGTATTCGGCTTCGCGCCGGGTACGACCCGAACCCCACGAGGACACTTCGCCCACACCACAGATCACAATCATGTCATCGAGTGATGCGGTGACTTGCCCCAATTCCACCGGCTGCGGCTGGGTGGGACGCGGCGGATTCGGCAGTGCAGCAATCGTGACCTGTGCTGCAGTGTCGCTGCTGTTGCTGGTGTTGGCTGCGGCCGCAGCCTGTGCGGTGCGCGCCAGCTCGCTTAAGGACACTTCCAAGTCGGCAAGGCCGCCGGTGAAGTCCGCATCCAACGGTGCCTGTGCCGCTTCGGCGCGGGATTGGGCACTCGCCAACCCGAGGAGATGATCGGTGATCTCTTCCGGGGTGTAGACGTGAATACCGGCCTCTTTCGCCGCTGGCACGATCGCATCATTGCCACCCATAAGGTTGGTGCCCTGCACCCAGCCGATGCGGGCTTGTGCCAAGGTGACGAATGCCGGCCAGCCGGTTTCTGCCTGCCACTTGGCAAGCATCGCATCAAAGGCGGCTTTCACTTCACCATAGGCGCCATCGCCACCGAAGGTGCCCCGGTTCGGGGAACCCGGCAGCACAATATGGACCCGGGTGTTGCTGCGGGAGTTCGCCACCGTGTCCGCCAGTCCGGCGATGGTGCGTTCCACTGACCACAGCAGCAGTCGCGCCTGGGTTTCGGTGTTGCCGCCGGCATCCGCTAACGTGCCGGACACGCTCGGCGCAGCAAATGGGAACGCCAAGGTGGGCACCAGTGCCGGTTTGGTGACAATAGTGTTTTCGCCGACGGTGGTTTTCTGCTCTTGCGCAATCCACGCGATCAGCGCATCAATATCCCGGTAAGAGGTGAGGTTAGCTGGAACCAGCCACAGTTTCGCGCCACCGGCCGCATGGTCACGGAACAGGGTGCGGGCGTATTCTTTGCGGGCTTGCCCCACATTTGAGGCGGTCATCACCACCGTCGCCCCGCCGCGGAGAAGTTTCGCCACCAGTGAACCCGCAATCGAACCAGGGGCAGCACCGGTAACCAGCGCCACATCGTCGGCGAAGGCTAGCTGGTCGGCGGCAGCAGTGTCTTCGCAGGCATCCGCAATGTCGCCCAGCAGGGTGGCGGCTGTGGTGTTGTCACAGCGGGCAGCCCACCAGCGGGCTTGTCCAGCAGCCACAGAACCAAGACCCGCAAAGCGGGAAGGATCAACAGCGGCCAGGGCTTCCCCGGTGGTGGCGCCGGCACCGATGCGGGCAATCGCCTCCCGGGCAAGAGCCCACTGGTCGTCGAAGAGCACTGCTTTGGTGGCGTCAAACACTGGGGTGACACTGGCCAGCCAGCCGGCACCCAGTTCGGCTTCCACCGCCTGCAGCAGAGCAGTGTCTGTTTCGGCTTGGGTGACTGCTGGGGTGGTGGCTAACCCTAAAGCTTGCAGCATGGTGCGGGCGGTGGTGGCCAGCACCCCTTCTTCGCCGGTGACTTCTTCCGCGAATGCGGCAAGTGCGGCCGAGTCGACCACGCCGCCGCCGTTGGCGGCACCACCGGCACTGGCCTGCTGCACAGCTGTACCGTTTGCCGCTGCCACATTGTTCACCGCCGCATCGATGACGGCATCAAATTCGGTGGCGTTGGAGGGTTCCCCGGCTGCGATGGTGGCCAGTTCGCCGCCGCGCACCGATTCTTCCCCCCGCAGACCCAGGACGATTTCCACCTCAACTGGGGCAGTCCACGAGGCAGGTAGTGCCCAGGTAGTTGCCAGACGATCAGCGATCCGGTTGGGTTTCACCCCGGCCTGGGCGGCAAGGGTTCGCAGCCGGCTGGTGACCAGTTCGCCGAGCACGGGTCCAAAGGCACTATAGCCAGGGGCGGCCTGCACGACGCGGCCGCGCAGGGTGGCAATGTCTGCTTCCGCGGCACCGTCAATAGTGGGTACCCCAAGTTCACCGGCCATGTCCATCAGCAGCTGATTGCGGCGGGAAGACACCCCGTTGGTGAGCGATTCGGTGGTGTCTTGGTCGGTGATCTGGTCAAGACGGATTTTGTTTTGCGCCGCCACCAGGGCACAGATCGCATCGGCGGCGTCAAACTTCAACTCGGGGGCAGGGCCTGCCGCCGGGGCGCCCTGCGGCTGGCTGGGGGTGGCCGCCGGGGCGGCACCCGCCACAGCGGCACCGGCCACCGGCGAATCGGGGTCGATCCTGTCACCGGCTGCAGCGTCAGCCGCCGGTGCTATCGGGGTGGCATCGGTACCAACGCGAGGTACTTCGTCAGCGGCAGTGTGCTCGCCGGCTGCCGTCTCCCCGGGGCTAGTAGCAGCGTCGTCAAGGGTTGCCTGGGGGGCTTCTTTCGCATCCAGGAAGTAGATGATCTGCTCGTCACGTTCGACGTTATAAACCTCCACCTGGTGGGCGCGATGCTCAGGCAGTTCCAGGGTGCGTGCCAGCAGGTTCGCCAAGGTGGGGGATTTCGCCAATCCGACTTCCACCACCCGGTCAACCCCATCGTCGCCGATGAGTAGGTTTTGTGTTTCAATCCACCGCACCGGGGAGGCGAACTGCCAGGCGAGAAGTTCAATCACCAAAATCCGGGCAACCTTGCCGGGTTCACGCGCAACACGCTGTTCAAATTCGCCGGGGGTAGCCAGCAGGGTTTCCACCGGGGTTGCCGGCACGACGGCAAGGATGGATTCGGCGAAGTCCCGAGTCAACGCAAAGGGGCGGGCGACGAGGTTCGGGATGTAGCGGTCAACGAGCGCGTCCACGTCGAGTTCTGCTGGCAGCAGCGCATCGAGTTTTTCGGCGAACGCCGCCACACCGGGGCGCAGCACCGCAGAGTGGAAAGGCACATCGATGCCGGGGATTTGAATATAGGCGCGCCTGCCGCCGTGGGCGGCAGCCCGGGCTTCCGCATCCTCACGCAGGGCGGCCAGCCCAGCCAAGGTGCCGGCGACGGCATATTGTTGTCCGGCAACATTGAAGTTGACGATTTGCAAAAATTCGCCGGTGGATTCGGCAATCCCGGCAACATAGTCGGTGATTTCCGCATCAGCCATACCGAATTGGTTTGGCCGCAGCGCCGCCAGCGCATAGTTACTGCGCCCCTGCTCATCGCGGGGAACCAGGGAATGCATCGCTGACCCGCGGGAGTACACCACATCGATGACCCCTTCGAGTTCGAAAATGCCGGCGGTTGATGCGAGGGCAGTGTATTCGCCCAGGGAGTGTCCGGCATACATGGCTCCCGGTACCAGTGCGTCTTCCGCGCTTAAGCGGGCAGTTTGCCCATAGGCGACCACGGCCAAAGCCACCTGGGTGAACTGGGTTAAATACAGCACGCCGGCGGGGTGACGGAAGGTGGTATCGCCCACTGTCAGCTCGGTCGGATTGTTATCGACCACGTCGATAATGCTGAAACCTAAGGTGGCACGGGTGTGTGCATCGGCACGCTGCCACACTTCCCGGGTGGCTGCAGACCGCTGCCGGTCGGCAGCCCCCATGCCCGCTTCTTGAATGCCTTGACCAGGATAAACATAGGCTGTGGTGGGGGCGGCAAGAATCGCTTGGCCACGGGAAACCACCTGGCCGGCGATCCGGCAGGTGACCTCGACGGCCGGGTTGACGCCTACCCGGCCTACTCGTTCAACAGTGATTTCGACTTCGTCGTTGAGCTGGACCATGCCATACATCGAATACGTCCAGCCGAGCAGTGCGGCAGGACGATCGGTGTTGTCTGCTGCACAGGCAAAATGCTGGGCGGTGGCGGAAAGCCACATGCCGTGCACCAGGGGGGCTTGCAAACCGACGAGTTTTGCCGCGTTGCTGGAGGTGTGAATCGGATTGTAATCCCCAGAGACCATCGCAAATGGGGTCATATCGGCCGGTGCGGTCACGGTAGTACGGCGAATAAAGCTGCGCGGGGTGTCTACGACGGTGGCCCCGGTGTTCCCGAAGCTGGGGGCAAGTGGTGCCTGCTTCGCGGAGGTCACCCGTCCACGGATGGCGAAGCGTTCGATCATGGTGGCAATCACCTCACCGGTGGCGGTGTCGGTGAGCACCAGATCCACGGTGACAATCCGCCCCGAGGCGGACTCGTCAAACGCCCGGGTGCGGGCCTCTACGGCGATGGTGCGCACCGTGTCATCCATCAACGTTGCCACTGGCACTTGCAGATCAGTGACATGGTCAAGATGCACCGCGTTGAGCAGCCCTTCAATCACCGGATAGCCGTCGGCCAGCTTCCCGGAACCCAGTGCCGCATAGATCGCCGGCCAGCAGGGGCCGACGAGTGCATCGGCACAGCCGGCGGCGGTGGTCACCCCTGGTAGTGCTGCCCCGGTTACCCCGGTATGCGCCTCAAACAGCTGGGCACGCAAAGTGAAGGAGTCTTTCACCACCCCGAACACAGTGTCCGGATCATCGTGGACTTCTGGCACTGCGGTGATCTCGTCGCCGCCCGCCGACACCGAACCAACACCGGCAACACCAGCTAACAGCTGATAGACGGCTGCCGGCAGATGCTCGTGGCTAACCAGTGGGGAAGCGCCCGTTGCACAGTCGGCGGACAGCTCCACAGGGATATCAACTTGCTGCACCACATAGGGATGATCCCCCGGCAGATTGTCCCAATAGGAATCACACAGAATCCGGATGATCCACGGTTGCTCATCGCTGTCAGGCGCAATGAGTTCGAAGGCGGACTCGTCGAGAACCGCCGCCGGGTTATCGATTAAATGCCCGTGCCACACAATATGTGGAGTAGTGCGCAGGAAGGTTTCCGCATCTTCCACATTCCCCAGGCGGGAATACACCGCCTGCGGCGGGGTGTGTTCTGCTGCGAGTGCCGCAACACAGGCCTGTTCAAAACGGCCAAGAATATCGGCTACCGGCTCATCCACGGTGGTGATACCGGCAACGGACACAGGCCCCGGAATCACCCGCACCGCGGAAGCAGCATAGCGCTCGTCGTGGGACTGCCACAGCGAATCCATGCCCCACCAGCGGGCAACATCAGTATCAATCGCCGGCACCCACGGCATCGGTTTGTGATGCTTGCGCATCAACCCGACAAACCATTTCGCATCGCGCGCACCCACAGTGATCTCGGCGGCCTCCGGGTAGCGGGCAAGCAGTGCCGCCACCACGGCCGGACCGTCTTCCACACTGTCCACATCGGGGAAGTCAGTTTCGATCTGCCCGTGATCGGCAGGATGTAAGCGTGCCTCAACGCGGTGCACCAAATCAAGGAACCGATCCGTCCAGGTGGGATCCTGGAAAGGATGCGCCAAAGCAACGAACTTCTCCAACACTTCGGCATAGGTCATGGTGGTGAGATCACCGAAATAGGGCTTTGCTGTCTTGTTTAAGGCGGCAATAATCTCCTCCCGGCGGGCATCAACCGCCTCTTGGGAGGACGTATCCAGGGAAGCTAACAGCTCAGAGCAGCGCGCCGAATCGTTATACACCTCGTACATGTCTGCGTGCAGATGGCTCAACCCGGAGGTCACCCCGCCGCGGGCAGCACCCCGGCCAACCCAGCCGCCGGCATCGTCTAATTCCACCCCGGGGGTATCGACCAACAGCTGTTTGACCTGCGGGGAGGTTTTCGCTTCTCGGGCGGTCATGGTGGCTGTACCAATGAGCACCCCATCGACTGGCATTGCCGGCAATCCATGATCATGCGCCCAGGTGCCCAGCATCCAGCGGGCAGCTTTCTCCGGGGTGCCGATACCGCCACCGACACACAACACCACATTGTCCCGCTGCCGGATTGCACCATAGGTTGCCAGCAGCAGATCATCCAAATTCACCCACGAATGGTGACCACCGGCATGCCCATCTTCCACCTGAATAATCAGCGGGAAGTCTGGGTTTGCGTCCGCAATCGCCAAACAGCTGCGAATCTGCTCGACAGTGCCCGGTTTGAAACAAATATAGGGAAAACCTTCCCCGGACAGGGAAGCGATCAACTCGGTTGCTTCTTCCACCTCCGGGATACCGGCAGACACCGTCACCCCGTTAATTGCCACCCCGGCGGCACGCGCCTTCGACACGATGCGCTGCGCCCCGAACTGCAGATTCCACATGTAGCGGTCAAAGAACATCGAGTTAAACTGGGCTGCCCGCCCCGGCTGCAGCTGTTTGACTAGCCCTTCCCGGTTTTCGGTGAACACTTCTTCGGAATATTGGCCGCCACCGGCCATTTCTGCCCAATAGCCGGCGTTTGCTGCCGCCGCCACAATATCGGGATCTACCGTAGTCGGGGTCATACCCGGCAGCAGTACTGGTGAATAGCCGGTGAGCGCGGTGAATTTGGTGGCCACCTTCGTCTCCCCGGTCGGCAGGGTGATCAGTCGCGGGGCGAATTGTGACCAGTCAGGGGCTTGATCCACCGCAGTGCCAGCAGTGGCCAGCTTTTCCCGGGCAGCAACCGTTGCCCCATCAACCAGCTGCACCCCAAGGCCGGCGATCAGCGGTTCGGTTAGCCGCCACAACGATCCACCCGGATCGGTAGTGATGAGATGACTGCACTGTTTCGGATAGCCGTTGATTTCCGCAGTCCAGTCGTGATGATCAACAAGAATATAGCGAGCCAACGCCTCCGCCTCGGGCACATCCAAACCACAAGCGTCAGCCCACGCCAAAGTCTGCGCAACGGCGTTACTCATCGAACTGTGGTGGAAGGGGGCAGCAACCGCTAGCCAAGTGAACTGTGGTGACACCAGCGCCCCGCCCCGCTCCTTCGCCTCAACAGCCTTATTTTCCTTCGCTGCGGCTTCTTCCAACACTGCGACAACCTGCTGCAGATGGGCATGCCGTCCGGAGAGCACAAAATGTTTTGCCGCATTGCGCAAGGCAACCTCCACCTCGGAGCCGCCAAGTTCGGCAAGGGCAGCATCAATGGTTGCCCGATCAAATCCTTTGATCGACACCATGGCTTCCTCGGTGGCGCCGTACCCTAACCGGCGAGCCTCCACAGAAGTGGCTGCACCCATAATGAGAGCAAACGCCACCACATCCACGAGCCCTTGCAGATCATCGTCCCGGAGCGCCCGGGCGGCAGCCACCCCGAGGCAGCCTTGCGAATGACCGGCGAAGCGGGTGTTGTGAATATCCAAACCCAGCCCCTGCAGCTGATGCACGATCGCCACCTGCGACAAAGTAATTCCGGCGATTGAAACAGCTGGTTGTGAATCGATCGCTGTCCGGGTGGTGGCGGTGCCCCCCACGAGGGCGCTGAGGCGTTCCTGCGCGCCGGGAACAGCAACTGCAAGATGCCGCGCCACGGGGGCGATCCTAGCCCGTGCCTGCGACAGCACCTCGTTAAGGAAGGCGACTGTTGCCACGTCGCTGGCACAGTCGGCGAGTGCTTCGACCCATTGGGATGCTTGCCCGGCAAAGAGCACTCCGGGGGCAGTAAAACTCAGCAGTGGAACTGCACCGACTTTGTTGGCTGGGCTTGTCTGGGTACCGATAGTCACGATTGAACCGTTCTCCTGGCGAATATTGTTGATCGATGTCGATAAACGTTGCTGGGCGCCATCGGATGGTTGGTTAAGACAACCGGAATAAAGATGGCGCCGGGATTCCACAGCTGCGCGCACCCGAATGGGCGGCCAGACACAGCGCACTGTGACAGCTGTGGAAGTTACCGGGGAATGGTAAAAGTAACGAAGCTATTTCGTCCAATACGAAACAGTATTGAAAATTGGGTAACAATTTCCATACAAAATTGTATCCTCAAGCATTATTTTGCTGAGCGAACCCCCTTAGCTGTCATTGCATAAGGCCAGGTAGTAAGCCATTTTGTGACTCATAATGGATGCATACATGTATGTAGGTAATATTTGCTTACTGCTGCCTGCTGGCATACGAAAATGTATGCCGCAACGATTTTGTATCGGGATGATACGAAACTGTTTTGTATTACCAGCGGGAGGGTGTAGGCAAATTGATACGAATATGTATCCATAGCGTGGGGTGGGCTCGCGTCTCAGGCTTGCCAGCCGGTCTTATGTGACCAAGAACACAATTCTGGGGTTGGTGGATTGGCTGCCGTTCGCGGGCTACGGCGATCGTTCACAGCGGTGGAACATGCGGGAACCGCGCCCCCATACGAGGCCTCAGTGTGTTCGCTATCTTGCCCGCCCGGCGGTGGTGCTGCGCTGCCGTCGTATAAGACAGTCGCAGATCGCACTCCCCAAACTCGCATAACCCGGCAGTCTGGTAGTTGATATGCCCACTTCAGCGTGCGTTGGATTAAACGGGTGACACCAAGCAGGTGGCACATATGTGCCGCAGAAAACCACGGGTGTGGGGCAGTAGGGATAAAAAACACTGCACCTGGCGATGGAAACAACACTTCCATCACCAGGTGCAGCAGAGCAGCGTTGGTGAAGACGCTGGGGGAGGCGCTACAGGCTAGCTTGCGGCATCTAAGGGTTTCGAAGATGCGTGCAGCAGCGTCACAGTCATCTCAAGAACATCGGAAAGCTCCAGGAGGGTGCCCCGCACCTCATGTTCAGGGTTGAGGTCTTGCAGATGGTCTTTCCACACGCTCACCCCGGTGTAGCGCATAGCAATCCCGATGACAGCCTGGGCGAGGGTTTCGCTGCGTTTGGTGGCGACACGACCAACTTCGGCAAGCATCATCTCTAAAATTTTACCGATGCCAACGACAAACTCCCGGTTGATCTCCATGAACTGCAGTGCCCACTTCGGCTCCCGGGCAGCGCGGGCAAGCAGTTCGTTGTGCAGGATCAGGAAGTTGCGATCCATACCTACCCGTTGGCGAATCTCTGCCAAATACACCGCCATTTGTGCCTGGACGTCATCGGTGGCGGCAAGATTGAGGAGCTCTTCGGCGCCGGCGTCATGCTGGTTGGCGTCCCAATCCCGGGCAACTTCGTTCACTCGCTCAATAATCTGGCTGTATTCGTCAACCACCAGCATGGTGAACAATGCTTCTTTGTCGGAGAAGTTCGAATAGAACGCGCCCCGGGTAAATCCTGCCGCTGAACAGATCCGCTCTAGGGTGCAGCCTTCAAACCCGGCTTCGATGATGACTCGTCGAGCGGCATCGACGAGTCGTGCCTCGGTTTCGGCGCGATTGTGCACAGCCATGGTTGTTCTCCCTTTTTTAACAATCGTCGATGATCTCGTCGGTAACAATGCGGTAAGTGACGACATGGTCTGCCGCCGTCTAGTTTTCAAATTGTACGTTGCTGCGGCTCGCTGCGGGGATCGACAGGGCTGTGGCGTGCCGCTTCTGCCTGTTCAGCAACTACTGTGCCGCAAGAGCATGTCACCCTGTTGGTCTGCACTACCAGTCGCCTGCTATCGCAGCCTCGTTACAGTATTTGGCAATATGGCGGGCGCGTGAACATTTGCATTGCGCTGGTGTGCTGTGCGCCGTGGGCACACCCTGCCGGCAGGTTTGATGTGCTTGGTCGGGTTGGGGTGCCGTGCGTGTGACAGTGTTCTTTCCTTGGAACTGCAGCGGTTTGGTCACGCTACGATTGGGGGCGTGCTTCCGAATATTCCTACGCTTCCGAAAACCCCACCACTTCGCTATGTGCTGACCAAGGATCCCTTTGCTGCCCCGGCTGCGGTGGCAACCTCCTTGGCGCAGGTGATGAGGAGTCCTGAACTGCAGCAAGTGACAACCAACGCCAATGCCCCAGAGGAGATAGTGCAACCGGCGGTGGTGTGTCTTCCTCCGCTGCTCACCCATCAGGCTGTGGCGGCACAGCTGCCGCAATATGCGGCAACCCTGGCAGTAGTTGGCTACCCGGCAGGATGTCAGGATGAGTTAGTCAAAGCCGCTGAAGCACGGTTGTGTTTGGCTGGCGGGGCGACAGGTATTGTGGCTGTCGCCCAACATTCGGTCATTGTGGGCGAGGAGTGGAATCGGCAACTCTCGGAATTGGTGACGCTGCGGGAAGCAGTGCCGGAGCCGTTGCCGCTTGCAATTCTGTTTGCCCCGGCAAGACTCACTGCCGACCAACTCAACCATGCCCTGCATCAGGCATTGCAGGCAGGGGTGCAAGGTATTTGGTTGTTTGGCGAGTTAGCAACGAGCGATGGGCGCTCGGCGTTCACGGCGGCAGCACAGGTGCGGGGCAGTGGGGTGGCGCTGATTGTTGATGAGCAGGAAGCGAAGACGTTAAGTAGCGATATGCTCGCGATGGCGGGCGTTACCGGCTTGTATCGTTCCATTTAATACAACAGGGGAGGTGCGTCACCCTGCCTTGGCAGCCACATGCGGTGCAGTGCGCAAAACCCGCAAGGCAAGAGGCGACAGTTTACGTACCATCCAATCCGGTGGCACTGCTTGCCTTTGCAGCGTGCGCAGACGCTGTGCGAAAGATGTGATGCCGGCACCGCACCGCACCGAATCGCACCGTATTGCACCGCACCGCAGCGCATCACACCGCACCACAGTAGGTCACAGGAGATGTTCTGTGCCATACCGCATCAGGCAGGTTATGCAGCATCGTCGCTTTCGCAGTGCAGCCCCAATCGGCACAAGGTGTGCTGTAAAACCAACAGCGCGGCGTCGATACAGCTGTTTCATCCGCATCGACGCCGCGCAGTCGCCAGTGGTATGTCGCCTACAACTCGGCGTTGATACTCCGTAGGGGAATATTGCTGCCCTCTAACGTCAGCTGCATCGCATCATCGGTAACATCGACGGCCTGGAAACGTAGTCCGTCCACAGAAAACCCTGCCGCCTGCTGCGCCATTGTTTCGGTGAGTGCATCAGTGATCTGTGCCGGAATATCAAACCCGAGTAGCCGTGCCTTATCGGCGACAAAGGTCAACTGTCCTTGCGCGACTACCGGCCGCAGCCCCAACGTAGCAGCCCCATCGGTAAATACAATGTCGAGCGTCTCGGTTTGTGGATTGCCATCCACATCAGTGACCCGCACCACCTTGCGGAGTAATTTTCCGGCCAGCCCATCACCCGCTTGCCGATATTGGGCTTCCATTTCTTGTTTAGCCTGCGCCAACAGCATGGAATCTGGCACCGCCGTGGTGACCGTAATATGGCCGGCAACCGGATCATTCATATTGTGCAGATCAAGATCATCGATAGTGACCTGGGATGCTGGCAAACCAGCGATTTGGGGAAGGCCGTCTTCCCCATCGGGGTAGGTGATCGCCAAGGTCTCTGGGGTGGTGATCGCCAAATGCGGAAGTTCCTTAGTTACCAGTGACCACAACAGCGGCGTGTTGCTGAGCTCAACGGTAGGTTCCGGCGCTTGCTCCCCGCCGGCGATCGCCGGCTGCTGTGCGTAAAACTGTTGCTTTACCTGGTTGGTTACCGCATTCCGGGCGATAAATTCGCCGGCAACCACACCGCCGATTAGCAGCAGCACAATAACCAGCAACACTGTCCACACAATTGAAGAAGTAGATCGTTTCATAGTGCGTACCAGTCTTCCCTACATTGTTCACGCTGTCATCTTTGGGCGACGATGCAATGACCAACCGTCACCGACTGCCCTTGGTGCCCGTTGCCCTGGGTTAAGGCGCTGCTTCACCGGGTGGGTCGTGTGCGAGTGGATGCTTATCGTCGCCCTCGTGTCACCTTTTGCGAAATACTTGTGGCACCTTACATCTCAGCACCCGTTATCCAGCCGGTCTGCTAGCCGCTAATGCGGCCATTGACCAAAGACCAGTCCAAGGTGATGAGGTTATCCCGGATTGCCCGACGCGGATGACGAAAAGGCAGACCTTGCTCGGCGAGCAGTTGTAACGTTGCCTGCCAGCGAAACCGTGGCCCAAATGGGGCAGTTGCCGCAGCAGCTAGCCACGCTTGGTCGAGCTGCTTAAGCACCGCATGGATTGCGAAGCCTTCCGTATTGCAGTGAATTAACGCCTTCGGCAGTCGTTCAGCAATATCACTTGGCCGGGCAAGAGTCTGTGGATCCCACGCCAAGGTCAAGGTTTCAGGCCCGTCTTGAGTTAACGTAATCCAGGTGGCACGACGCCCGAGTTCGTCGCAGGTCCCTTCGATAAACCGGCCACCATCGGCCATATTGCGGGTTACAGTCGCCCAGGCTTGTTCAACTTGGGCGACATCATATTGCCGCAGCACATTCCAGGCACGGACAAGGTGCGGCCGGTGGCCGGCCAGCTCAAAGCCGCCAAGCGCAAATTCGACACCGTCGCGGGGTGGTAGGACCCGATCGGGATGGATCTCTAACCCAAGCACCGCAATATCGGGACGGATTTGGCGCAGCCACCTGGCCCATTGACAGGTTGTGGTGTGTGACGCCCCATAGCCCACATCGATGGCAAGCGGCGCGTCAGCGTGCAGCAGCAGCTGTTGAATCTCAAGGTTGTAGCGCATCCACCTGTCGCAGCGCCGCAGCCGATTACTGTTGGTCGTGCCGCGGGTGATGGCACCTATCGGGCCACGGGTGGCAAACGATGCCCGCTGGTTATGGCCATGATATGCCACGGTGCCCTCCTTAACGGCTGGGGTATGCACTGATGCTGCGCAACGGTGATGATATAGCGAAAAGGAAAAATTTGGCACTTAAGACAACCAGTGCGCCGTTGAGTCACGAAGTCGCGAAATCAGCAACGGCGGCACACATCTTCGGCTGGAAGTCCCGGGCATTCCCTGCGAGTGCAGAAAGAATCGATGTGTGAAAGAAAGGATGTGTGTCTGTCACGGCGGCGCTCCGCTGCGCGTAACGCCGAATGCCCCGATACTGTCGTAGCTCAGACTCAAGCGCACGCCACCGCCCCAGGAAACAATGCTTCAGCGCAACACTGTTTCCTGGGGCGGTAAGCGGTCAAGGAAGAAAACCCTTGCGGTGCACAGTCGCTGTAGGACAGGGCACCGATGGTGCGCCGCCGCACAGCGTGTGCGTGAGCAACGGGAACGGTCTGATAGTGCTAGGCCAGGTTTTCCTTGATCCAAGTTTCGGTCAGGCGTGCTTCGTTCGCGGTCAATTCGTCGAGCGCCTCAGAGACCTTCGGCTCAATCGCAGAACCCATGAATGGAATGTTGACGTTGACCACATTCTGATAGGTGATGGTGGTGGTGTTGTCGTCACCGGTGAGCGACATTTCAGCGGCGAAATCGACAGGAGCCCCCTTCACATCAGCGGTGTAATTACCGGTCGGGGCAGGGGTGTCCAAATAATTCCAGGTGACCACCCGCTTAATCTTCAACGACTGGCTGACCATAGCGCGCACCGCCTCTGGGAGCAGCTCCATTGGCATCACTTCATACAGCACGGCCTCACAGCCGCCCTCACTGGTGGTGAACTGGTGCACTTCACCTGGTTCGCTAGAAAGATTGGCTACATTATATTTCCAATACGCTTCGCTGGTGAGCGCTTCGGCAACTTTAGCCGGTGGGAACGCAAGAGTTACGGTTGTTTCGGTACGATTCGACATGGCAACTACCCTACCGCCCTCAGGCGCTGGTGACGCAACCCAGGGCGCTGCAGCCAACGTGTGATGGTGTTTCCTGGTGATCAACGGTGAAGGATATGTGACAGCGATGACCGACCACAGCAAGGATAAAGCAGCAGCCGCCCCGGCCATGCAACCATCATCAACAGTAACCCTGGATCCCCAATTGGTTGCCGCATTAGCGACGCTTGCCGATGTGGAAGTCCTTCCACACTTCCGGTTTGCTGACGTCACCACCCTGCGGGTCGGTGGCGAACCGCTACTAGCGGTTGCCGCGCACTCTACTGCCGCGATCGCCGACTGTGTTGCCGCCTGTGACCGCTTCAACCAGCCGGTGCTGGTAGTGGGAGGCGGCTCCAACCTAGTGATCAGCGATGAACCACTGCCACTGGTCGCCGTCATCTGCCAAGCAGACACGGTCACCATCGACACGACAACAGGGGAAGTTGTTGCTGCCGCAGGGGCAACCTGGGACACGGTTGTACAAGCCACGGTCGAAGCCGGGCTGGGAGGAATTGAAGCATTATCCGGTATCCCGGGCAGTGCCGGGGCAACACCAGTACAAAATGTGGGAGCCTACGGTGCCGAAATCGCTGACGTATTGACGAAAGTACAGCTCTACAACCGGCACACCGGCGCCATCGAATGGGTTGAGGCACAATCCCTCGAGCTGGCCTACCGCTACTCCAATCTAAAATTCACCGGCCGGGCAGTCGTTCTCGCAATCGCCATGCAGCTGACCACAGACGGACTCAGTGCACCGCTGCGCTACGGGGAACTTGCCCGCACCCTGGGGGCGACCGACGACGATTCAGCCACGGTGCGACGCTTCCCCGTGCAAGCAGTGCGGGACGCGGTACTCGCGTTACGCCGCGGTAAAGGGATGGTCGTTGATCCCGCCGATCCTGATACCGCATCAGCGGGATCGTTTTTCACCAATCCACAAGTCTCCACAGCACAGTTCGCCCATGTGCAAACAGTCATCCGGCAACGGCAGCCCCATCCGGCACCGGACACGGACCAGTCGCAAGCCGACCTGATTGCTTCCATCCCACACTGGCCGCTCGCGGATGGACGGGTGAAACTATCTGCCGCCTGGCTCATTGACCAAGCAGGCTTCAAGAAAGGCTATCCCGGCACCGGTGCAGCTCGCCTATCAAGCAAACACACCCTGGCGCTTACCAACCATGCCGGGGCAACTGCCGCCGACATTGTGGCGCTTGCCGCAACGATTCAACAAGGCGTGCATGACACCTTTCAGGTGACCCTCATCCCGGAACCGGTGTGGGTGGGACTTGCACCACTGCCGCTTGGTTAAACAACACCAACGCAGCCTATCGCCGAACCCGGCAAGCGTCGTCGCCGACGATCCGGGAACAGCACCAATACTGTTCCTGAAGTACACATGCATCACCACCCCATCGCATCCGCCCACATAGGTTCTGAGAAACGCCTGCTACGACAAACAGCTTAGAGCTTGCAGCGTGTAGCTTGAGGCGTTGTACCAGGCGATGCGTATGGGGTGGAGTAAAACCTAGGAACAATCAGCCACATCAGCGGCACACTGGGTCTGTTGCGGGCAGCTGTAGCTGCCCACAACAGACACCAGACCGCCGGCCACCGCTCCCAGTCCTGTTAGCCCTGCTCTTTGGCGCGCCGGGCAGCCAGGCGGGCTTTATCTTCGTCGGAGCCATAGCGTTCGATGAGCTGGTCACGCACTTCGCGGCGGCGAACCTTCCCGATTTGATCGGTGGGCATTTCATCAAAGTGATAGAAGGTGCGCGGCACCTTATACCGGGTGAGCAGCTCCCGGCAGTGGGCTTTCAATCCATCGGGATCCATCGCTGCACCTTCAGTTAAGGTGACCGCCGCAACAACGTTCTCACTGCCGTCTTCCCGCGGCATACCGACGACCGTGGCGGCTTCAATATCGGGATGGGTGAGCAGGGCTTCTTCCACCTCTGCGGGGTAGACGTTAAATCCGCCAGTGATAATCACTTCCTTGATGCGGGCAACAATTTTAATGAAGCCATCTTCTTCCATCACCCCAACATCGCCGGTGCGATACCAGCCCTTGTGGAAGGAGGCTGCTGTGGCCTCCGGCTGGTTGAGATAGCCTTTAAACACCTGCGGGCCTTTGACCAGGATTTCCCCTTCGGTGCCGTAGGGTTGCGTCTTGTCCAAATCATCAGGATCCGCGATCCGCACATAGGTGTCGGGGAAAGGAATCCCCACATAGCCGGGACGCCGGTTACCGTCCATCGGGTTACCGACGATCACCGGTCCGGTCTCGGTGAGACCATAGCCCTCCACGAGCAGCCCCCCGGTGTGGGTTTCCCACCGTTCGACAGTCCGCGGCGGCAGCGACGATGCGCCACAGAAACTATTGGTTACCCCGTCGATGTTGAGGCCAACCTCTTGGGCGGTGTCAATAATTTTCTCGTACAAGGTCGGCACACCCGGCAGCCAGGTGGGGGTGTGTTTCTTCATCACCTGCATGATGAGTTTCAAGTCGGGGGCTGGCAGCAGCACAATCTCCCCGCCGATCAGCATGCCAAGGGTGATATTCATCGTCATCCCGTAGGCGTGGAACATTGGCAGGGCGGCCAGCAGAATCTCATCTTCTTCGCCCAGACCCGGCACCCACGAACGTCCCTGGATAATATTGGCGACCAGATTGCCGTGGGTGAGCTGGGCGCCCTTCGGATTACCGGTGGTGCCTGAGGTGTAGAGAATCAACGCCACCGAATCAGTGGTGATCCCTTCCGCATCCTGGAAATCATGCCCGTCGCCACCGATAGCGTTACCCACCAGCGCCTCCCACGGCACCGTGTTCGGGGCTGCGCCGGTCAGCTTTTCTAGCTTCTTCTTTACCCCAGGGATCGGCAGTTTTAAGGCCAGCCGCATACTGCGTGGCATCGCCTCAACCATATTGACGGCAATAATGGTTTCCAGGGGGGTGGTTTCCCGCAGCTCTTCGAGGGTCGGCGCCGACTTATCCCAGCAGATCGCGATTCGGGCACCGTGATCATTAAACGGGTGGGTGAGTTCGTGGGCGGTGTAGAGCGGATTGTGTTCCACCACAGTGGCACCAAGTTTCAACACTGCCCAAAACGCGATGACATGCTGTGGACAGTTCGGCATCACCAGCGCCACCTTGTCACCGGGGCGTACACCGAAGGCTTTCAACCCGGCTGCGGCACGCCGAATCTGAATATCCATCTCCAAATAGGTGGTGACCCGGCCAAAGAAATACAAGGCTGGTTTTTCCGCATTGCGGGCGAGATTCTCAGCGTAGATATCGAGCAGTGTGCGGTCGCCATACTCCAAATGGGCAGGTGTCCATTCGGCAAAGGAATCCAACCAAATCGGATCCTGCTCGGTGGGGGTGGATGCGGTCATCAGGGTCTCCTTGGATGCGTGCTGCAATAGCTTCGACCAGGTCACACCAGCCAGCAGTAAAAAGCAAGTGGCTAGCGCATAGGCTGTTGCCCACTGTGGCAGTATTGCCACGGTTGTTGCTGCACTGACGTATCAGGGACAATCCCCCGAGGGGGGAGGCAGCCGTGCGCTGGCTGGTGGATGTTCGGTTATCGGGGTTCAAGTGTAACCGCCATCCACCTTAAGCGTCGGTCAGCTTGCCCGCGGCGCGCGTCACCTCGTGCAGCTGTTCCGGCAACGATCCTTCTCAAAACAGCTACCTTCTAGTTTCACCTTCGAGCTTCACCTACTCGTTGCACCTACTCGTTTCACCTGTCATCAACCGGCGCCAGCCCCATTCTCATTGAGTGCACTGTGCGATGCACCCCGGCGACGGGTGGCTTTGCCGTATCTCGACCAAGGGGTGGTTACGGTGGCGATCGTGTTGTCACTGCTGCGGGTGGGAACACCACCAAGCTACGGGTGGGAAGTTCACAAAGAGACACAAAGAAAACAACGAGACACAAAGAAAACTGTGTTGCGTCTGTATCGCGTCATATAGTGACACCTATGCGTATTGCGATGATTTCGATGCACACTTCTCCGCTGACCCAGCCAGGAGCCGGCGACGCAGGCGGCCTGAACGTGTATGTCGCCGCCCTGGCACGCAACGTCGCAGCACTTGGCCACCAAGTAGATGTGTACACCCGGGCAACCTCCCGCTGTGCCGGGGAAATCATCACCGTCACCCCCGGCTATCGGGTGATCAATATTGTGGCCGGCCCCTATGACGGGATCGCGAAGGAAGATCTCGCCACACAGCTTGCGGCGTTTTCCCGCGGCATGCTTGCTCACATTCGACACAACAATCTCAGCTATGACATTGTGCACACCCACTATTGGCTGGCCGGCCAAGTTGGATGGCTCGTCAGTGACGTGTTGGATCTGCCGTGGGTGCATACTGCGCACACACTTGCAGCGGTGAAAAACTTGGCAAAACCAGCCGATGATGCCGAAGAAAGCGAAGCTCGACGAATCTGTGAACAGCAGATCGTCGATAATGCGGAGCTGCTTGTCGTCAACACAGTGGAGGAACAGCGCAACCTGCAGCGGCACTACGATGCCCCAATCGAACGTATTGCAGTAATCTCACCGGGCGCTGACACGGAGCTGTTTTCCCCTGGTAGTGACCGGGCAACTGAACGGTGCCGGCGCGAACTTGGAGTACCCTTACATGCCCGTCTGGTGTTGTTTGTGGGCAGGTTGCAAAAATTTAAAGGACCACATGTGCTCATTGATGCGGTGGCGCAATTGGCTGAACATCATCCTGATTTGCCGCTGCGGGTCATCATGTGTGGCGGACCTTCCGGGCCGGACGCTACGGCGGAAACCTATCGGCAGTATGCCGCGAAACAAGGGGTGTCGCATGTGATTCGGTTTTTGCAGCCCCGTCCACCGGAAGAACTGGTAGATCTCTACCGGGCAGCTGATGTGGTGGCTGTACCTTCCTATAACGAGTCCTTTGGGCTGGTGGCAGTAGAGGCGCAAGCAACCGGCACCCCGGTGGTGGCCGCCAATGTGGGTGGTTTACCGATTGTGGTGCGCGACGGGGAAACTGGGCTGCTGGTGGACAGTCACCATCCGGATGAATGGGCAGCAGTTTTAGCCGATATTCTCACTGACGATGAGCGGCGGGCACAGATGGGTCAAGCGGCGGTTATGCGGGCACAAGAACTCTCCTGGCATAACACGGCACAGGAGTCGGTCGACTGGTATGAAAAGCTGCTGGAAACACCATAAACCGGGCCTAGAAACCTGGCCTTGGGATTGATCCCTTGGGCAAGCTTTTCAAGGATCCACCAGTTGCTTAAGGTTGCACCCAAACTCCCTGGCTCACCGCGGGGCGGCAATGGTGCAGTTAATTGTCCTCTCCAAGGGGTCAACAAACAGTGCCGCGGCGAAGAATAGACGAGCAGCAGTTGGTGCAGCGCGCACAGGCGAAGGATTTCTCGCCTGTGCGGTGACTATCTGGATGTGAAACGCGGCGCGCGGCAACGAGGGTGAATGGAGAAGTGTCGCCACAAGTCCTTGTTGTGTGATTGTGCGTGTTGTGCAGGGAAACGCTGCACAATCTGCCAACCACTGGCAGTGGTGTTGTTGTGATGCTTACCATGTGTGGCACCGTGAAACGGCAATAAAACGGCGGCGTATGCCGCAACGCCGGCCGAGAAATCTGCCCTGCAAGATGATCTAAACAGCAGGTAGAGCAATGTTTATTGCGAGCCACACCGGTCGATCCTGCGGAGTGAAAAACCGGCACAGCACTGTTGCTGTCGTGACGCGCCACATCAGCAAAGATTGCTGTTGTGTGTCACAATTGGTGACATGAGTGAAGGAAAACTGATTCTGCTTCGCCACGGCCAAAGCCAGTGGAACGCCTCCAACCAGTTCACCGGCTGGGTTGATGTGGCGCTGACCGAACAAGGTGAGCAAGAAGCTCGTCGCGGTGGCGAACTGCTGAAAGAACAAGGTGTGCTGCCGGACGTGCTGTACACCTCCCTGCTGCGGCGGGCAATCTGCACCGCCCATCTGGCACTGGATGCCGCTGATCGGCTGTGGATTCCAGTCATTCGTGACTGGCGTCTCAACGAGCGCCACTATGGTGCGCTGCAGGGTCTGAACAAGGCCGAAACCAAAGAAAAGTATGGCGACGACCAGTTCATGGCATGGCGTCGTTCCTACGACACTCCACCACCAGAGCTGGCCAGCGACTCCGAGTATTCGCAAGCCAACGATCCGCGCTACAGCAACCTTGACGAAGTTCCGGCCACCGAATGCTTGAAGGATGTTGTCGAGCGGTTCGTGCCCTACTTCGAAGAAGAAATCCTGCCGCGGGCAAAGCGCGGTGAAACCGTGCTCATCGCAGCCCACGGTAACTCGCTGCGCGCCCTGGTCAAGCACTTGGACGGCATCTCCGATGCGGACATCGCAGAGCTCAATATCCCAACCGGTATCCCGCTCGTTTACGAAATCGCCGCTGACGGTTCCGTGAAGAACCCAGGTGGTACCTACCTGGATCCGGAAGCTGCTGCCGCTGGTGCTGCTGCAGTGGCCAACCAAGGCTCTAAGTAGTTAATTCGTTCCGGTGTTGTAGGCACCGGTCACCTTCTTGAAACACCCAACCTGCTCGGGAAATCTCCTGGCAGGTTGGGTTTTTTCGGCTGTGAGGAAAGGTTCATTATCGCTTTACCGCGGGGTGTGCTCGCCGGCGAGCGTGCGCGCGCCAGCTGGTGCGCGCGGAGAGCCGAGGGGGTTAGCGCCATTGGAAGTAATGGTTCGTTGGCACAAACGCAGGCAAAGAACGAGGGGCGGGCGATCGCACCTTCGGGCTTCCAATCGGCACTACGGACAGGGCAGCAAAAGTGCTGGAATCACCCCATGAAGTGTGTAGCTGTGGTGAAGATCACACTTTCGTTGTAATGGTGGGCTAACACTTTTCCCCATTCAGGAAAACTCCTAGTCGACAAACGCCTGCCCCGGTTTGGTACATCCTGAATCCAGTCAAAGAACCAGATGTGTTTCTCGCTAGGGTTAGATAAGCGAGGCTGTGCCCGAGAAAGTGCTGCTGCCGCCTAGGCGTAAGGCTCATTATTCGCAATAATGTTTCTGGGAGCCTATGTCCATCACGAGACCTGGAAGAGAGATACATGAAACACGAACAACGCGGCAATCAGGCGAAACGCCAGGTGTCGCTGTCCGCAGCCATCATGCTTGGGCTGTCCACAGTGACCCCTGTTGTGCTGGCACCTCAGGCGGGCGCTATTGCGAATGACTACACCGGAACCTATGAAATCGGCGGGGAAACCTACGACGTAGTCAACGGTGTGCTGCAGTCGAAAAATGGCGACTCCAGCAATAACTCGGCTGAAGCCTGCGATCTGGAATGGTTTATCTCTGCGGCGAATGATCCCTTTCTTACCATCGAGAACTACCGCGGGGGTGGGCCGCTGTCCTGGTCAGTGAACGGATTCCTCTATCAGGTGGGCGCACCGGGCTCTGATTCGAATGGCACGCAGGTGTCGAGTCAGATGCAGCACTGGGCAAATAGCAAAACCATGTACGCGCGCATTCCACTGTCCACCGGGGAAGATCTGTTCGACTTAAAGCTGGAATTTACCGCCAGCGAAACCTACAAAATCGAGCCACGGCTTGCCACCGATGCGCAGCAGGGAGTGCTCTTTGTGCAGGGCTACAAGCCGCTTGACGCCAGTGGTGAACCCTATAAAGTGCCGCGGCATATTGTCGAAGGTCCAGAGGCTGACTTTTACAACTGGCAAGTCTCAACGGTGCATGTCAACGAACCGAAGGCTGAGTTAACGCTCGATTTCCTGCCAGCCCGGTCGTTTACCCTGGCACAATTCTCGTTGAACTCACCGGATAACGGGCCGCTGAATCTCGATAAGGTTCGGCCCATCACGAGCGCCAAGATCACGGCGAACCGGCTGTGCTATGAGCCGGTGAGAGTGCAGCAGGGGGATACGATTACTAGCGAGTCGCCACGCAAGGGTGGCCAACCGCTGGATCTTGCCGCTATCCCGGCAATATTTACCAAGATTGACGGTACTCCCGACTGGGTGGAAAGCGTGTCCCCTACCGGCGAAGTTACCGTGAAGCCCGGCTTTGATATTCCGGCAGGTGAGTACACCATTCCAATCGGTATCACTTATACCAACCGGGGTGTGACATCGAAGCTGCGGCTGAACGTTGAAGTCACCCCAGCACCGTTCGTGACCAAATATGAGCCAACAGATGCACCGTGGAATACGAAGGTAACAATTCCCCCCACAGCGAAGGAACCTGAGGGGACCCGGTATGCACTCAGTGAGCAAGATGCGCAACAATATCCGTGGATCAGGATTAATAAGAACAGCGGTGAACTGACCGTCACCGCCCCTTCCTCTGAGAATCCAGGGCCGCGTGAGATCACCGTATTGGTGACACACCCTGACGAGGAAACCCACTCGGTCAAGGCCACGATCACCGTCACTAACCCGTATGTGCCGCAGGACCAGACGATTCAGGTTGTGCAGGGTAGCGACAACGCAGTAAGCAGTAAGAAACCGACGAGTGTCGACGATGAGAGCCTGCCTGACGGGTCGAGGTTTGCGCTCAACGATCCGGCACAGCTGAAAGACTGGATGACCTTTGATGAAGCAACAGGGGTTATCACTGCTAAGCCTGGCTTTACCGTTCCGGAGGGGAGCTACCCCGTTGCTGTGACGGTCACCTATCCCGATGGGAAGACGACGCAGCAATTCACCGTTACTGTGGAAGTCGAAAAAGCTACGCTGACCCCCACTTATGAGGACGTGAACGTCCGCCAGGGTGAGAAAAAGACCGGTAATGCACCGACTGACGGCAGCGGTAATCGCCTGCCGGACGGCACAACCTTCGCGAAAGGTGACGGCTGGCCATCGTGGGCAGATATTGACACCACAACTGGTGCAATCACCGTCCGTCCCGGCTACAACGTTGAGCCGACTGACTCGCCGGTTGAACTGCCGGTAGTTGTTACCTATCCGGATGGTACCCAGGCGACGACCATCGCCAAGGTGAGCGTAATTGACAACAAAGCGCCCACCTATGAAAGCGCCAAGGTGCAACAAGGTGGCAATGCAACAATCCCCGCACCAACCGGGGAAAATGGTCAGCCGTTAGCTCCAGGTACGACCTTTACCCCTGCAAAGGATCTCCCTTCGTGGATCACGGTCAACAGTGATGGCTCGATCAACGTAACCCCAGGCTACGATGTGCCAACCAACACGTATCCGGTGAAGATTACTGTCACTGTGCCTGGTGAAGCGCCACGGACAATTACCTCGACGGTGACGGTGACTCCTTTCGACAAGGGATTTGTCTACGAAACGGGCAAGGGAACCCCAGGGTCGAAGGTTACTATTTCGACTCCAGAGAATCCCGCAAAGGTTACGCCGCCAGCAGGTTCGACCTACGCTAAGGATGAGACTGCAGACATTCCGGAGTGGGTGACTGTGAATTCTGATGGTTCCATTACTGCTCAGGTTCCTGGTGGCTTTACCGGTGACGTGAAGGTTCCGGTCGTTGTCACCTATCCGGATGGATCACAGGACACCATTACCGCGACGATCACCATCACCGCGAATCCTGGCCCGTCTGTTGATAGTGGTGAGGTGAAGCAGGGTGGGGAGCTGACTATTCCTGCTCCGAAAGTAGATGGTGGTGGCTCGTTGCCTGATGGAACGATCTTTGCTCCTGCTGAGGATCTTCCCGGGTGGATTACGGTCAATGATGATGGTTCCATTACTGCCAAGCCAGGCTTTGACGTGCCGGTTGGCGATTATCCGGTGAAGATTACTGTCACTGTGCCTGGTGAGGCGCCACGGACAATTACCTCGACGGTGACGGTGACTCCTTTTGACAAGGGATTTGTCTACGAAACGGGTAAGGGAACCCCAGGGTCGGAGGTTACTATTTCGACTCCAACGAATCCCGCAAAGGTTACGCCGCCAGCAGGTTCGACCTACGCTAAGGATGAGACTGCAGACATTCCGGAGTGGGTGACTGTGAATTCTGATGGTTCCATCACTGCTCAGGTTCCTGGTGGCTTTACCGGTGACGTGAAGGTTCCGGTCGTTGTCACCTATCCGGATGGATCACAGGACACCATTACCGCGACGATCACCATCACCGCACCTGAGGCGTCGGTTGTGAATCCGGATTGGAATGATGCATCTACGCCTGCTGGGAAACCGGTTGATCTGCCGAATGATGGTGGGAAGGTTGTCCCTGGGACGTCGGTGACGGTTCCTAGTAAGAATGGTTCTGCGGAGTTGGATCCTGATACTGGTGTGATTACGGTGACACCGGATGGTGATGCGAAGCCGGGGGATAAGGTTGTTGTGGTGGTCACTGATAGCGATGGCAAGATCATTGATACGGTGACGGTGACAGTGTCCGGTGACGGCGTAGTGAAGCCGAAGCCAGATGCTGAAGGCACAGATGGCAGCAGCGCAAGCAGCGGCAAGAACTCTTCTGACAGTGGTAGCTCTCTGCTTCCACTGGCAGTAATTCCGCTGCTGGCCATCCCGGCTGTCGCAACTCTGCTACCTGCCTTGTCCAGTGCAGCGCCAACCGCTCCGGCGGTGGCACCTGCACCTGTGGATGTTGCACCCGAACCGGCACCAAGTGACGTGGTGAAAGACCCTGCGGTTGATCGTGCACACCATGGTCAGCAGCCGGTTCTTGCAGTTACCGGTGTTGGTGGTTTGGATTATCTGTTGAGCTTGGCTGCCATGGCATTTGCCGCCGGTGCAGCGCTGCTGTTTGGTGGTCGTCGCCGCAAGCGCAACTAGCTGATCTAGGCGGCGAAACCTGCCAGTACTGAGCGAAAAACTGGCAGCGAGACCACGCCGGCACAGGGAGCCATTTGGCGAAGAGCATGTGGCGGTAGGTAGTGAATTTGATGTTTCACTGCCTACCGCCACTTCGCATTTCACCTATGCCGTTGCAGCTGCGGTGGGATCTTGATTGTCCGATGCTGATTATTTTCGAGGCACAGGTGCGGCTTGCGGGTTTTGATGTTTTCGTTTTCATTCTTTCAATCTCCGCTATCGTGAACCACAGCGACGACATGATGAGAAGGTGAATGGGTGGATCCGGTATTTGCGGCAGGATGGTTAGTCACCGGAGTAGTGCTGGCAGGTGTGAGCGCACCACTGTGGCTGCGGCTTCTTGCCCGGTTCCGGGGACAACGTGAGGCAATCGCTGCCACAATTCCTGCAGTTACAGATATCACACAGATGCTGCACCTGGTACTGCAAGGCGCCCCCTCCGGAATGTGTGTGGTTGACGTGGACATGCGGGTCGTGGTTTCTAATGTGCTCAGCGATCGCTATGGAATAACCCGCGGCAATCAATTAAGTCCCGAGCTTGCAGCAGCAGTACATCAAGTCCACACCACCCACGAGGATACGGTGATCACCTTTGCCGGCCCGGGCGGGCCAAGTCGGGTCACGGCAGTTCGCGCCCATGTGCAATGGCTCGGTACGGCCAGTGGTCATCTGGTGGCGATCTATGCCACAGATGAAAGTGAGCAGCAGCGAATGGAGCAGGCGCGTCGCGATTTTGTCGCCAACGTCTCCCACGAGTTGAAAACCCCGGTGGGGGGAATGGCGCTGCTCAGCGAGGCGATGGTGGAAGCCGCAGATGATCCCGCACAGGTCACTCACTTTGCGCAGCAGCTCACCACGGAGGCACACCGGCTGTCGTCAATGGTCAATGAGCTCATTAGTTTATCGAAACTGCAAGGTGCCGAACGTCTCCCTGAGGCAGCACCGATTGTGGTCGATGACATTATTGCGGCGGCGTTGCAACGCAACCAGGTAGCTGCAGATGCGGTGGATATTACATTGACCAGCGACGCGGATCGGGGACAGATCGTGCTAGGGGATCGGCAACTGCTGATCACCGCCGTATCGAACCTGGTTAGTAACGCGATACATTATTCGCCGCCGCACACCGTCGTGTCGATCTCGCAGGCGATTGTGGCAAGTGAGGATGATCCGCAAACCCAGCGGGTTGCTATCCGGGTGACGGATAGGGGAATTGGGATTGCGAAAGCCGACCAGCAGCGGGTGTTTGAACGGTTCTTTCGGGTTGATAAAGCCCGCTCCCGGGCAACCGGTGGCACTGGGCTGGGGCTAGCCATTGTCAAACATGTGGTGGCAAATCATGGCGGCACGATTACGGTGTGGTCGCGGCCGGGCACAGGTTCAACATTTACTATTGTCCTGCCGATTGCGCCGCAGAACGCTACCGCACCGACTATCGTTGCAGGGGAACGATCCGCGTCGAACCGTCGCCTATCGCCGCATGATGCGTCCTAGTTTTCGTTGCTGTCTCCCTGCTTTCTTCGCTGCGGTGCACCCCGATTCGGGGCCTGTGAGAGAAGGGCAAAATAGGGAAACGCGTGCAACGACGCTGGTGTCTGTGGTGCCACTGCTGCAAGGAGTATGCGCAAATGACCCACATTCTCGTGGTTGAAGACGAAGCCTCACTCGCTGAACCGCTCGCATTTTTGCTGCGCAAGGAGGGGTTCACCGTCACAATTGCGGGTGACGGGCAGCAAGCGTTACAGCTGTTTTCCGCCCAGGCTTTCGATATTGTGCTGCTCGATTTGATGCTGCCTGGCATGTCCGGCACTGAGGTGTGTCGCCGCCTGCGCACCATCAGCAGTGTGCCGGTAATCATGGTGACCGCACGCGACAGTGAGATCGATAAGGTTGTCGGCCTGGAGCTGGGGGCTGATGACTATGTGACGAAGCCGTATTCTTCCCGGGAACTTATTGCCCGTATCCGGGCGGTACTGCGTCGCGGCGGGGAGATGGCGGACAGCTATGGGGAAGATGAGCCGCACAACACGATTCTGACCGGCGGCCGGGTGCGGATGGATATTGACCGGCATACGGTTACCGTTGCCGGTGAGCTGGTGAATCTGCCGCTGAAAGAATTTGACCTGTTGGAGTATCTTCTGCGCAACGCCGGCCGAGTGCTTACCCGCAGTCAACTCATTGACCGGGTGTGGGGTGCCGACTATGTGGGGGACACGAAAACCCTCGACGTGCATGTGAAACGGCTGCGTAACAAAATCGAGGAAGAACCATCGTCGCCGGTGCATCTGGTCACCGTTCGGGGATTGGGTTATCGTTTCGAACCTTAGCCTGCCTGGGACAGTCGCCACACCGGGAGGGTGCAGGGATAAGCCCGCTGGTGTGGTGATTACTTACTGGTGTGGTGATTACTTAGTCGGTCGTATCCCCGTTGGGTTGGTCGGTGGCGGTGGCACTGCTGGTAGCCGGGTGGGTGAGGAGTAGCTGGTCGGCGACGGGTGCTTCAAGCTGCTGCCGAGTTTTCATCCGGGCGGCACAATGATCCGCCAAGAGTTGATAGGCCGGCTCACCGATTAGCGCAATGAGTTCTTGTTTCGCAGTGATATACAGCGGCACCCCGCCGCTGTGGCAGGCAGGCGCAGTGGTGCAATACCAGTCGAAATCTTCCCCACCATTGCCCCATCCGTAGCGGGCATATTCGGTGATGGTTGTCACCAGGATTTCTTCGCCGTCGCCGCGGTCCTCCCAGGCTTCCAGCCGCCGCAAGGGCAGCTGCCAGCACACTTCTGGTTTCACCACGGTGAGATCTTCCCCGGCCGCAAGTGCCCATTGGTGCAGTGCACAGCCGGGACCGGTTGGCCAACCGGGACGGTTGGCAAACACACATGCCCCGTCGACGATGGCGGTTTTTAGCGCCGGTTCCAGCTCCCCGTCGTCGTTTGCTAACTCATCCCACACCAGCCACGGTTCCACAACCTCCGGGTTGGTTTCGGCGTTGCTGAGATAGTGTTCCGTCGCCGCGGGGGCGAGCTGAAAAAATCGTTTCCGATCCATGCGACGCACCGCATCAAGGAGCTGTTCCCGATCGGTTTCGTCGGTGAGATACGCCCCATGGTTACAGCAGCCGACTGCTGGGGTTTGCGCCTCGATCCCTCGGCATGCACTGGTGCCGAAGGCACACCGGTAGTGGGACTCCAGCCAAGTGAGGTCGAGTTTGAACAGGTGGTGATCATCTTCCGGGTTAGTGATCTCCAGCCAGGCGCGGGCAGCCGGCGGGGGGAGTTCAGCCCCGGCGGTAATGGACGCTGCAGCAGGGGAGGATGCCGGATAGCCAAGGGCTACGCGGCGCGGGCGTTGCTCAGTCACAGTAGCTAAATGTAGACCAGCTATGGCGGGAAAAGTAGTACAGCTATGGTTATAGCTGTGCGATTAGGTGTATTAGACGTCGGCAGTAATACCGTTCATCTCATCGTCGTCGATGCCCACCATGGTGGCCATCCGACGCCGATGAGTGACTGGAAAACCCCACTGCGGCTGGTCGAATATTTAGATGATGACGGCAACATTACGAAAAAAGGCCGCAAAAAACTGCTTGCCGCTGCTGCGGAAGCGATGGATTTAGCGACAAAGCTGCGCTGCGACGAAATGCTTGCGATTGCCACCTCGGCGATTCGTTCCGCCGGCAACGGCGATTCGGTGATTGCCGAAGTTGCGGCCGCCACCGGGGTACAGCTGCAGGTGTTAAGTGGCCAGAAAGAAGCCGAACTCACCTTCCTTGCAGTGCGCCGCTGGTATGGCTGGTCGGCGGGCAGAATCACCAATCTTGATATTGGTGGCGGCTCGTTGGAATTATCGACCGGCACCGATGAAGTCCCTGATCTTGCCCGCAGTGTGGACTTGGGGGCAAACCGGCTTACCCACGATTGGATCCATACCGATCCACCGGAGAAGAAAACTATTGCGCTGCTGCGGGACTATATTGATGCCGAGCTTGCCCCGATCGCTGACGAGTTTCGTCGCTTCGGTTCTGCGGAAAAAGCGGTCGGCACATCGAAGACATTCCGCACACTTGCTAGGCTCACAGGTGCAGCCCCTTCATCGGCTGGTGCCCGTGTGCCACGCACCGTCACCGCCCCCGGAATACGGCAACTCATTGCTTTTATCTCTAGAATGACAACTGCAGACCGGGCAGAACTTGAAGGTGTGTCTGCCCACCGGTCGGAACAGATTGTCGCCGGTGCCCTCGTCGCAGAGGCCGCGATGCGTGCATTGCAGATTGAACAGCTCCAGATTTGTCCCTGGGCGTTGCGCGAAGGTGTGATTTTGCGGCGTATCGATAACCAATTGGCGTCCCGCCGTGGTTAACTTTTAGGTCATAGGAAAGGAACGCGTACATGAGCGAGAAGAAACTCACCGTCGCGGAACTCTTGGCCCGTGCCGCGAGTGAGGATGGTGGTGAAGCGGCTGCGCCGCGACGGCGCCGCCGCCGGTCGCTGGAAGAGGGCGGTATCTCTGTGGCGGAACTCACCGGCTCGATGCCGGCGGTCACCGCCGCACCAGAGGATGCCAAACATACCGCGGAACCAATTGACGACGACAAGCAGACACCGAAAGTCACCGCCCGCACACTAGCGGCACAAAAACAGCAGGCGGCAGCCGCTGCGGGGACGAAACAGCCAGCGGCCGCGAACACCGAATCCGCCGACCGTGGGAAGGCCGCACCGACCCCAAACGGGGCGCAACCTGCCTCCAACACTGCTGCTAGCGGGAAAACCGCCACGGCAAACGCTACCGCCGGCAAACCTGCGGCAGCACAACCCGCAGCAAACGAAGCCCCGGCGAACCAACCTGCTGCCGCAGCAGCAGCCACCAAAACACCCCAGTCGGCAGGCACCACCGCAGCAGCGGCGGATGAGACCACCACCGGCAAGGTTGCATCGGCCAAAAACCCTGCCAAGACAACCCCTGCTAAGCCAGCAGAGCCCAAGGCTACGAGCACCCCTGCAAATACGCCGGCAGACAGCAAGGCAGCTACGCCTAAGCCAGCAGAGTCCAAGGCGGCCGACGCTCAGCCGGTAGGCCACAAATCCACAGCGGCACCGGCGGCACAACAGTCAACCGCTGCCGGTGACAACAAGACCAAGCCGGCTGCGGCAAGCAAACCTGCCGGATCGGCAACCTCGGCAAAATCCGAGACAACTCAACCTGGATCGGCCACACTGGCGCCGAAACCAGGCAGCAGCAACGACAGCGCGAAAACCGCTACCACACCTGGCGCAGTGCCGGCGGCAGCAGCACAATCTGCTGCTGCAACACCAGCGGCAAAACCTGCAACGCCTGCTGCAAAACCTGCAACGTCGGCACCAAAGAGTGGTAACGCAGCCGATTCCAAGGATGCTGCCGCCGCAAACAAGCAGCCAGCAGCCCCAATCTCCGGCACTATTCCGGCACCGAAGGTTGCGCCGTCTACCAGCGCCGAGAAGCAAGCATCAGCAGCTGGCAGCAGCAAACCTGCAGCGAGCAAGGATACCAACACTCCGGCGGCAGCTGCATCCACCGCTGCGCAAACAGTAGCATCACCTGGTACAACTCCTGCCACCGCAGCCGGCAAGGCGACCACACCAGCTGGTGACGCAACCCCTGCGGGCAGTGCATCTAACCGCACCACAACCACCCCGGCCGGTACTCCAGTGGAACTCGTAGATGCTGCAGCACCAGCCAAGCTCACCACCGGTGAGTTCCCGGCAGTCACCCCAGAACAGCTCAAGAGTGCCATCACCCCCAAAACCGATCAGCACAACGCCGTAGCGCAGGCTACCGATACCGCTGTAGCCCCGGCTACAGATCCGGCAGCCGTCGAAGGAGAAGACGACGCCGCTGAGCGGAAGATCTCCATCGGCTCGGTGCTGCTCATGGTAGTTATTGCCCTGGTGCTTGCAGTCGCGATTTTCAAGGGTTTCGAGCTGCTCTGGCAGATCTTCCCAACGTGGATCACCGGACTGCTCGCAGTGGCAGTCACCAGTGGTGTAGTGGGCAGTGTGCATGCACTGCGCACCGAGAAAGACTCCGTCTCCATGGTGTTGGCCGCACTTGCCGGTCTGGCAGTTACCTTCGGTCCCCTTGCGGTCGTAGGACTTTAACTCGCCACACCACCGCAGCAGCCTCACCCGCCCACCCCGTGTAGCACCCGTTGCTAGATGTTGACGACACCTAGATGATGCAGCATCGCCCCACGGGGTGGTGGTGTCTTCACCGACAGCGGAACACACCTTTCGCCGCCCATCGTCGGGCTAACTCCTTGCTGCCGGTGCACACAACCTGCGCGGAAGCTACCTTATGAGGCTTGGTTTCCGCCGGCACGAGATAAAAAATCCACCACCTTACACACGTCGTCGCAGACCCCACGCTGCGGACAGCTTTACACACCACCAAAACACCCTGCCCCGTGTGCGACTAGTGGAGTGTCTACACTCCGTTTTTGCGAACTCGCCGCCTCGGTGACAATCTCGCACCTGCGGCGGCCACGGTGAGAAAGGCAACAAAACCCGGCGGTGCAATGCCATCTAGGGTGCGATTGCCGCAGATGTCTGGCAAGGTGGGGCGCATGACAAACACAGTTGCGATTATTGGTGGCGGAAAAATCGGCGAAGCACTCCTCGCCGGACTTATTGCCGGTGACACAGACCCGGCAACGATTCGCGTCACGAATCGGCGGGAAGACCGCAACGAGACGCTTAGCGACACCTACGGGGTGACCGCACTGACCGACAACAAGCAGGCGGTGACCGACGCTGACGTCGTGTTTTTGTGTGTGAAACCCTATGCGACAGCAGAGGTGCTCGCAGAGATCGCGGAAACTCTCGACGACAATGATCAAGACACTGTGGTGGTGTCGATGGCAGCCGGTATTCCGTTAGCGACACTGGAAGATGTGGTCAGTGCCGGCACCGCAATTGTGCGGGTCATGCCCAACACCCCAATGCTGGTGCAGCGAGGCATGTCCGCGGTCGCCCCAGGCCGGTTCGTCACCGAGGAACAACTCGACACGATCACCACCATGCTAGAGACCGTCGGCCAGGTTGCGGTGGTAGAAGAATCCGAGATGGATGTCGTCACCGCCCTGAGTGGATCCTCCCCAGCCTATTTTTTCCTCTTCGCTGAATCCCTCATCGAAGCCGGGGTAAGCCACGGACTCACCCGGGAACTTGCCCGGGAACTCGTCGTCACCACCCTAGAAGGCGCCGGCACGATGCTACGGGAATCGGAAGAAGAACCAGCGAGTCTGCGTGCCGATGTGAGCTCGCCAGGGGGCACCACAGTGGCGGCGGTTCGCGCCTTAGAAGAACATGGCATTCGGGCAGCCTGCTACCGCGCTGTCGATGCGTGTGCGCAACGCTCCAAAGAACTCGGCGCGTAAGCGTTCCCCGCTGTCACATCCGTCGCAGGAGTGTGCACCCCTCACCCGCACCTGCCCCAAATAGGGGTATTGGATGGGGTGGAAAACCCGCCCAATCGTCGCAGTTTGACCGGCATCCTGGAACAGGGTGTAACTCATGTGATCCCAACGGTCGCATCTGTCACACAATTCACGGTAAGATCACTACGACGCACGCGCGTGTTTCATCTGCGGGAGGGGAAGCCTGCAGCGCGAACGTGCTGAAGGGTTAAAACACACAATGGCACATGAAGATCAAGGAACATTCCTTACTGTCGCCGAAGTCGCCGAAATTATGCGCGTCTCGAAAATGACGGTGTACCGGCTGCTGCACTCCGGTGAATTGCCGGCCGTCCGGGTTGGTCGCTCATTCCGGGTGCACGAAAAGGCCGTCAACGACTATTTGAGCTCCTCCTATTTTCAGGTGGGCTAATCGTCACAAGCGACGGTGGTGCGCATAGCGCCAGCTGCCCGCAAACCTGCTCCGGCCGGGGCAAGGTTTGGCCAGTTACCGCCACCCCGGTATGATGGCTTGCATTGCCTGCCGCAATCACTCCCAGCGCAATAGGTAAGGATCTCCCTTTACCTGCTGCGTCACGCGTCCAAGTGGCGCAGGGAATACAGTTAACCACCGTCTTCCAGACACCTGGCCGAAGTAGTGAAGCCGCATGGTGCTGGAGTGCTCGACAGTTAACGCCAATGCGAGGATAGCTCTACGCTACTTCTCAGACGCTGGTTGCAGGCAGCTGAGCGAGAAAACAGTAAAACTACAGTATTAACGAAGCGAGGAAACCCCATGGGTTCAGTGATTAAGAAGCGCCGCAAGCGCATGTCGAAGAAGAAGCACCGCAAGATGCTGCGTCGCACCCGGGTGCAGCGTCGTAAACTCGGCAAATAATCCGCCGCTTCGTTTTTGCGACGATCGTTACTGTTCAACAACCCTGTATTGCCTGCCCTCCGGCAGGAATCAATACAGGGTTTTGACGATTTCCCGAATCTGCTCACCGCAGATGCTTCGTTGCAGCCAAAGCGTTCGCCGCAGCGCCTACCCGAGAGAGTCTTAAACTGCCCGCAGCGGAAGCTTCCTGTTGGTTTCCGCTTGACAGCTGTTTGCCCCAAGCGGTGCAGGGCATCCAGCTGCCCAATCAGCGATGGTGCGGAACACCAGTGGCTGGAATTAGCGGCGACGCCACCAGCGCCATCCGCCAAGGGTGAACACTGCTGTAGCCAACGCGGGGAGGCCATAGTTGTGGATGGCTTTGCGTAAGGATCGATAATCCCGGATCTCCCAGCCGCGCTGGGCGGCCACTTTCCGCAGTCGATTATCCGGATTAATCGCCACCGCTGTCCCGACCATGGACAGCATTGGTACATCATTGACCGAATCAGAATAGGCGGTGCAGCGGGAAAGATCGAGGCCTTCCACCGTGGCGAGCGCCGCCACCGCATGGGCTTTGCCCGGTCCATGCAAAATATCGCCAACCAGACGGCCAGTGAAGCGGCCATCTTTCACTTCGGCGACCGTTCCCAGCGCACCGGTGAACCCTAGGCGACGCGCTAAAATCTGTGCCAATTGCACCGGTGTTGCCGACACCAGCCACACCTGGTGGCCTTGCGCCAAATGCTGTTCCGCCGCATGCCGGGTGTCTGGCCAAATTTTTTCATTCATATGCTCGTCGACAATGGCTTCACAGAGTTCGACAAGCTCCTCGACGCGGCGCCCTTGAATAAACTCCAGCGCCTGTTGGCGGCCTTCCGCCACATCGTCGGCGTTTTCGTTGCCGGTGATCCGGAATTTCAACTGTTTCAACGCCACCGGTGCGATTTGTCGGAAGGTGAAATATTTTTTCTTCGCCAACCCCATTGCGAACACGATGATGGAGGCGCCCTGAATAAGGGTGTTGTCAACGTCGAAGAATGCTGCTGCCCCATCTTCGGGCACAATATCGGGATCCGGCGCGGAGACGTGGGCTTTCCCGGCAGCCTCATAGGCGCCACGCACCGTATCGATGCCGGCCGCATAATCTTTCAGTTCAAGATCAAAGGCGTCCGCGACTGCGGCGGCGGCAGCCGCCTCACCGGCCTGCTGCTGAGTCGAGTCGTCAATTGGCGGCATTGCGACATCCTCAAGGAAGCGCCGTAAACCACCACGATTGACCGTCCAGTGGGCGAGAAGTTCCTCAGGGCTTAACGAAAACGGCTCGCCGGACGGGTCAAACGGGGAAAACTGTGCGGGAGAAACCATAAAAGCAACAACTTCGTCAGACGGCTGGACGCGGGCGGGAAACAGACACACACCACACTGCGGAACGGCGGGTAACCGGTGTCCCGATTTACTCTATACCCGGTGAGGGAACCGGCGGGCAACACCCGCCCGGTCACCTGCTTGGAGTATTACCACCAGTAGTGTTCCCCCTATGCTGTGCTGTGCTGTGCCGTGCCGTGCCGTGCTGTGCCGGTTCGTCCAATGCAAGGCGCTGGGGTGCGTTGTTTTCCATTTTCTGCCGCAAAACGCTATGCATCGCCAATAGGCATGCCTAGACTAGGCAACTGTCGCCACAGCAGGTCCCGCACGTTAGCCTGCGGCTGGTGGTTGAAAAACCGAAGCCCCAGTGGTGCTGCGATGGCAGCAGACGAAACCGGCCACGCAACCGAATCTTGCAAGGAGTACACCCTCATGTCTTTGCTGCAACGCCCCCATGTGGTGGAACTGCTTATTCGGCAAGGCTGCGGCTCTTGTCAACGAGTAGAGCAAGAAATCCGTCCTCTTGTGGCTGCCGCCGGCTGTGAACTCCAGGTGATCGATGTGGCCGATGATGCGGCGCTCGCGGCAGAATTCGGGGATCTCGTACCGGTGGTGCTCGTCGATGATGAAGTGATTGGCACCTGGGAATGCGACCCGGAGGAGTTAGCCAAGGCTTTGTTGTGAAACGGGGGGAGAAGTCGATACCCTAGGTTGTCGACGAGTTTGAGACAAAGCTACAACTTTCGATGGATACTGCGGTATCTTGGACGATGCATCATCCCCGGCGGTCGCCGCCCAAGCGGGGATGTTGCCTTAGGTTTTGTCGATACTTGTGGAACCAACCGCGAAACCCCGGAGACCATCCCGTCGTTGTGAACAGAAAGGTGCGCACCCCATGAGTGTTCTCATCGTTGGCATGTCGCACCATTCCGCGCCAGTCACCTTGCTTGAACAGGCCGTATTTAGCGAAACACAACGCGGCGAAGTGGCTCGTCTTATCGCTGCGCAGCCGTCGGTGAGTGAAGCGATGGTGATCTCCACCTGTAACCGGATGGAAGTCTATGCCGTAACGAACGCATTCCATGCCGGGGTCACCGATGTGGTGGAAGTGTTGGTTTCGGTCACCGGTATTGCGGCAAACCTGCTGCGCCAGCATCTCTACGTGCGCTATGCGGAAGCTGCAGCGGAACATTTATTTGCTGTGACTGCCGGCATGGATTCTCTCGTACCGGGGGAACAACAAATCATCGGCCAGGTGCGCAGCGCCTATGCACAGGCCCACGAGCTCGGCACTGCCGGGCAAAGTTTGCATCTGCTCGCCCAGTCGGCGCTGCACGCCGGGAAACGGGTGCACAGCGAAACCGGTATTGACGAATCCGGTCCGTCGATGGTTTCTGTTGCCTTCGCCGAAGCCCTCCGCCTGCTGGATGTGGACACTGCTGCGGCTCACCCGCTCGCCGGGAAAACAGTGATGATCTTAGGGGCCGGGGCGATGGCTACCCTTGCTGCAACCCATGTTGGCCGCCTTGGGGCGAAATCCTTAATTGTCAGCAACCGCACGAAACAGCGCGCTGATGTGCTTGCTCAACGGTCGCGGGAAGCCGGCCTGCCCACGATTGTGCTGCCGTGGGACAGTAGGGAAGAAGCCTACAACGATATTGATGTGTTGGTTTCAGCCTGCGGGGCGGGAATGTTTACCGTGACCCAACAAGCCCTGCGCAACCAGCGCAGCACCAGCACCCCCTTGGTGGCTGTGGATCTGTCCATGCCCCGCGATATTGATGAAACCATTGAACAACTCCCCGGGGTGCGGGTTGTCAACATTGCCTATCTTCGGGCGGTTCGCTCTGACTCGTCGCGGGCAGCAGAACGCAAAGCGTTAGCGATCGTCGGGGAAGAACTGGGGCTCTATGCTTCCGCACAGCGGGTTCGCGACGTGGTGCCGGCGGTGTCGGCGCTGCGCCGACACGCCGCGGCAGTAGTCGCCGAAGAGCTTGCCCGGCTTGATAAAAAATCCCCTGATTTGAGCGAAGCCCAACATGTGGAGGTGGAACGCACTGTTCGCCGAGTTGTGGACAAGCTGCTGCACCAGCCGACCGTGCGGGTAAAAGAACTTGCCGCCCACTCCGGGACAGTGTCCTATCGGTCGGCTTTGCAAGAACTCTTCGGGCTGGAAGAAAACGACCATCGGACGCGCTCTGGTTCTGCGGTGGTGAAAATCCCTCCAGAACAGGTCCTTGTCGGTGGACGGATAGCGCGCGGCGAGCAGATCAGTGTGGCCGAAGCCGTAGCCGCCGCGGAAGCAGTACAGCTCACCACCAGTGTGAATCCGGGTGATATTGGCAACCAGCATCGGCACACGATGACCGCGCACCGTATCGCCAAATAGGTCAGTAACAGTGGCCAGATTGCAGGATGTGGGTTGCCAGGTGAAGCTGCTGCAAGACACTGCGAGCCAGTGGGCGACGGCGCGGTGCAGCTCCACAAAATTCGTGTCTGGCTACATCTCCCCACCGGTGCAATTGCCCCATTGCTTCATGGCACATATTCGCCCCATCTATTTCGAATTGCGTTTACCGCGCACGCTGACAACAACAGGAAGGTCTTCCCGTGCAGACAGTTGACGAACATCACCCGACGCAGCGCCGGATCCGGGTTGGTACTCGTGGATCCCGACTTGCCCTCACCCAAACCGGACATATGGTTCGCCGTCTGCAGGATCACGGACTCGACGCGGAGGCAACCATTATCACCACCCCCGGGGATGTGTCCCAAGCGCCGGTGGAACGCATCGGGGTAGGGGTGTTTACCCAAGCGTTGCGGGAGGCCATGGCCGACGACCGGGCCGACATTGCCGTGCATTCGATGAAGGATCTGCCCACCGCGTTAGATCCCCGGTTCCATCTTGTCGTTCCGCAGCGTGTCGACCGCCGGGAGGCGCTTGTCGCCCGCGACGGATTAACGTTTGCCGAATTACCAGCAGGTGCTGTGGTGGGCACCTCTGCGCCGCGCCGTATCGCCCAGCTGCGGGCATTGCGCGATGATCTCACCATTGTGCCGTTACGTGGCAATGTGGATACCCGGATCGGGCAAGTCACCAGCGGCAACATGGATGCGGTCATTTTGGCGGTCGCCGGACTTCAACGTGCCGGCTTCGCTGAAGTTATCACCGAAATCTTTGACGAAACCACCCTGCTGCCGGCGCCGGCACAAGGCGCCCTCGCCATGGAATGCCGCAGCGACGACGATGCACTCGTTACTGTGCTCAACAGCATGGTTGATCCCACCGCCACGATTACTGCCATCAGTGAACGATCCCTGCTGTCGGCACTCGCCGCCGGCTGCACCTCCCCGGTCGCCGCGACAGCAACCCTGTCCGACGACGGCACCCATGTGCATCTTCGCGGCGGCGTGTTCGCCCTCGACGGGTCACAACAGCTCACCGGGGAAGCCAGCGCACCCATTGACCGTCCCGCCGACGCGGGCCGCATTCTCGCCGCCGACCTGCTTGGCCTGGGTGCGAAAGCCCTGCTCTAGCAGGGATCTGCAACAGTTCCTGCGCCGCCAGCAATAGCGCTGTTCGGCACGGCGGTTGCCCCCAAGTGGAACGGGTTCGATTTTCATTCGCTGCCAGTGTCGTTTATCGTGACTAATAGCATATGCCCGTAGCGCACCCGGTCACCGGGTGCGTTTTTTCCGGCCAGCCTCCTGCGCACACCCTGAGCAACAGCATCATTGCCCCAGCTCGCGCCACCTCCCGGCGGATGTGTGACAAGGAAAAGGCGAGTCGAATGTGCACGCAGCACACAGCCCCGTGCGGGTGTGGTGCCGCACACCGTTCCGGCATGACGCCACATAGCGATATATACCAATAATTCCCAAGGATCGATCTGATATATGACTTCCGACCGATTGGTCTCTGCTGCGCCGCCAGCCCCCGGGACCCTCATTATTGTCGGCGCCGGCCCCGGCAACCCGGATTTGCTGACAGTACGCGCCCGGGAAGTACTGGCCAACACGGCGACCGCCTTCGTCGATGACACCGTCCACGACGCCATCACCGACCTGCTTGCCGAAGAACTCGCAGTACCTCAAGCACTCATCGATCAAGTCGAAAGCGAATATCAACAAGCCTGTGAACAGGCAGCCGACGGCGGCAGCCGGAAAAAACCCGCCCGCCCACCCCTGCCGACAGCCGCCCACATCACCTATGTGGAAGAGTGCACCGTGGTCGCCGACCCGGCGTGGATCGTCACCGCTGTTCGCCCCATGGTGGAAAGCGGCGAAGATGTTGTACGGCTCGTCACCGGAAACCCGCTGACCAACGATCGGGTCCTCGCAGAAATCAACGCCGTCGCCGAAGCTGGGATCGATTTTCAGATCGTCCCTGGCATGCCGGTGCCGGCCACCGTACCCGCCTTCGCCGGTATTGCGCTTGGATCAACCTTCACCGAAACAGACCTCACCCATGGGGAAGTTGACTGGGAACAGTTAGCCAGCGGACCGCAGCCGATGATGCTGCAAGCCACCGCCGAACAGCTGCCACACATCGCCAAACAACTCACCAGCTGTGGACTATCAACCACCACCCCGGCGTCGGTCACCGTGCACGGGGCAACCCGCCTGCAGCGCACCTTTGACGTCACCTTGGCGACACTGGGGAAACTCGACGCCGAACTTCCCGGCACCCTCCTCGTCGTCGTTGGAGTGTCGGTCGATAGCCGCAGTAAATATTCCTGGTGGGAAAACCGGGCGCTCTACGGGTGGCGGGTACTTGTCCCGCGTGCCAAAGAACAAGCAGGACCGATGTCGACGAAACTGCTCACCCACGGTGCTATCCCACAGGAAGTACCCACTATCAGTGTGGAACCACCCCGCAATCCGGCCCAAATGGAACGAGCCGTCAAAGGTGTGGTCGAAGGCCGCTACCGGTGGATTGTGTTAACCAGCGTCAACGCAGTAAACGCCCTGTGGGACAAAATGGCCGAATTCGGTTTGGATGCCCGTGACCTTGCCGGTGTGAAAATCGCAGCCGTCGGCCACAAGACTGCTGCTGCAATCCGGGATAAAGGTATCTCCCCGGAGCTCACCCCGAATCCGAAACAGCAAAACGCCACCGGCCTGGTTGCCGTATTTCCTGAATATGACGAAGAGCTTGACCCTGTTTCCCGGGTGCTGTTGCCACGGGCTGATATTGCCGGCGACACGCTCATCGATGGACTGATCGAACTCGGATGGGATTGTGACGATGTCACCGCCTATCGGACAGTGCGCGCCGCCCCACCTTCCGCAGAGATCCGGGAAATGATCAAATCTGGCGGATTTGATGCGGTGTGTTTCACCTCGCCGTCGACGGTGAAAAACCTCATCGGTATCGCCGGCAAACCCCATCAGCGCACCATCAACGCCTGTATCGGCCCGTCGACGGCGGCCGCCGCCGAAGAATTAGGACTTCGTGTTGATGTGATCCCCGAACATGCCTCGGTGATCGGTTTGGTTGACGCACTCGCCGATCATGTCGCCGCACTGCGCGCCGCCGGACAGCTGCCACCACCGAAGAAAAAACGGCGTGCCCGCCGCAAAACCGCCAGCTAAACCCGTTTCTTTTTCCTGCCTGCGACAACCAGGAACACAAGTTTCGCAGCGGGAAACACGCTGGGGTGAAAACGGGAACACCAGGGTGGGTAAAAAGCCGGCAGTCCACCAACTGGTCGGCACATCACAAGCTGGTTGCCAGTCGGTGCCCGGCCGCCATCGGTCTTCGGCGGTACCGGGTGCTGTCCTGCTACCGGGTGCTCATCGCGAACATTCCACCGCAGTACTGCTGCGAAGGTAGCAGTGTGCAACCCGCGCGCGCACGGCACCCGGTTGCCCGGCAACGCCACAGGCTAGTGAGCAAACGCCGGTATTGTGAATACGGATGCGGTTCGCAGTGCTTGTCTAATGCGAACCTGCCTCACCTAGTGATAACTCGTTTCCAGTGACAACTCGTCCACTCGTCGTTTTGCGAAAGATTGGTGACCCCCACCATGGCTTTTTCTGCACCATATCCCATGTTTCGTCCCCGCCGGCTGCGCACCAGTCCATCTATGCGGTCACTGGTAGCCGAAACCCATCTGCACCCGACAGACTTTATCTATCCACTGTTTGTCGCCGACGGCATTACTGCACCACGCGAAATCGGGGCAATGCCTGGCCAATATCAGCACACCATCAGCAGCCTGGTGGATATTGTGGGCGAATCGATCGAAGCAGGGATTGCCTGTGTTGATCTGTTCGGGGTGCCCCGTGACGACGATAAAACCGCCGACGGGTCGATCGCCTGGGATCCAGAAGGCATCTTAAACCGGGCGATCACCGCCCTGCGGGAAACCTACGGCAACCAGATTCAGATCATGGCCGACACCTGTTTGGACGAGTTCACCGACCACGGTCACTGTGGCGTGTTGAACACTGACCGGTTTGGGCAAACTGTCGTCGATAACGACGCCACGCTGCCGCTATATGAGCAGATGGCGGTCGCCCAAGCCGATGCTGGTGCCCATATTGTTTCCCCGTCAGGGATGATGGATGGGCAAATCGCAGCGATTCGGCGTGCCCTCGACGAGGCTGGGCATCACGATGTGGCGATTATGGCATATTCGGCGAAATACGCCTCCGCATTCTACGGGCCGTTCCGGGAAGCAGTCGGCTCGAGTTTGGAAGGTGACCGGCGCACCTATCAACAGGATCCGGCGAACGCCCGGGAATCATTGCAAGAAATTGAGCAAGATATTGCCGAAGGCGCCGATTTTGTCATGGTGAAACCGGCCGGTCCGGCTTTAGACATTGTCGCCCAAGCGAAAGCGATCTCCCCGGTGCCGGTAGCTGCCTATCAGGTTTCCGGCGAGTATTCGATGATTCATGCCGCCGGTGCCAACGGGTGGATTGATCAGCAGGCAGTGATGATGGAATCCTTGCTGGGCATCAAACGAGCTGGTGCTGATTTGATCCTCACCTATTTTGCTCTTGCTGCTGCCCGCAGCCTGCAAGGATAACCATCAACCTGTGCCCGGATAGATGCCGGTAACCGCCTTGAGAGCTGCCTACTAGCAAACCATTGGGCACCGGCGAGCCGGAACCTATGCGGCTGCCGGCTTGCTGCTTTCCGGTCACAGGTGTTGCTAGGTATTGTTCACAGACTCGCGTTGTTCGTGTCGAAACCAGTGTGACGTTGTAAGGATTTGTATGTCTCACCACCTTCCCCCATCATCCTTACCCGAGCCGTTGCGGCTCGGCCGACAAGTGTGGCTGGTGGTGTTGCTTGTGGAAGTGCTCAGCCAACTGTTTACCCTCACAGTGCAGCTCACCCATCCGGCGGTGTTGGCAACATTGGTGCAAGAGTCGAACCAAGCCGGTGAACTCAGTGAAAACGCCCAACTGTGGGCTGCTCGTTTCGCAGTTATTGTCGCGACGTTGGTGAGCTTGGCAATCCTCGGATTTGCGGCATTTGCGCTGCAACGCATCCGTATTCCGGGGAAGAAAAGCCGAAATTATCGACTGCTGCTCGGATATTTTGCCGGCTTCTTCGCGTTCCGTGGCATGCTGCAATTTGCCTCCCCAGCTGCTGCGGTAAGTCTGGTGCCGCTGCAATACACAGTGGTGCAAGGCGCCCTCGAGATCCTGGTCGGTGTATTGGCTGTCACCGGTGCGATTTTGCTGTATCGCAAAGAAGTCACCGCGTATATCGATGGGGAAGATGGCACCACCGACGCCAGCCACGGCACGTCACCACATCAGCGGTAGCCGCTGCCGGGGTTCGGGCACGTTGTGGTCCAGCAGCACTCGCTACTGCCGAAGATGAACAACGCAGCCGCAGCAGGGGGCTGCAACCTCGTCGAACCGCGGCCGGTGCGTCGCCGCAACCCGGTGGATCCGCGGCAGGGCCGCAAGGGTAAGACGGTGTTTACGCTGTCTATGTTTTCCTGATCAGCTGGTTTTGTTTCAGGCTGGTTCTACAATCAGGGATGTTGCTGCCAGGGGCTGAAAAACCCCCGCCGATCATTCGAACACTTATGACTGGCCTGCAGCAGGCAGGATCTTCGGTTCGAAGTGACAGCCGGCGCTGCAGTAAAGTTCCAACAGGAACATTCCCCACCACCTACAGTGCCGTGCCGGGTGCGGTATAGGCAGGGGCGAGAAACGGGTTGAAGGATATCGATCATGGCTGAACTAGGGGAGCAAACACAGGCGGCGAGCGCTGTGGAACAGGCAATCGCCGATGCGAAAGCTGCTGCTGCACAAGCAGGACTCGGTTCCTCCCGGGTTGTTGATGTTGATGATGAAGGCAAAATCATTCCCCGCGAATGGACTTCGTTTGCTTTAGAGATTGAAACCATCGACGGCGCCAGCCAAATCCCGGCGATTGAACAAGCCCTCACCAGCATTGATGGGGTGCAGGCCAGTGTGGTGTATCCCACGAGAACTGCGTGGATTTCCGCCCCTGACACAGTTGATCCGAATTCGCTGATTGATGCGTTAGATGCCATCGGGGTGCGGGCCTGGTTGACTGGTTCATCGCTGCGCCGTCGGGCGCAACAGTTAGAGTCTTCTGCCCGCCGGCACATGTTGTCGAATAAACGCGCCCCCGGCTGGAATATGCGTTCCCTTTCCAGGAAGCAGCAGGCCGCGCTGCAAAAGCATCACGCCGATCGGCAGCAAGGTATTTTGCGCCCCGATGTGCGGGTGCTGCCGAAAGAACAAGAACCCACCGATGTGTTGTTTACCGCCCGGGCGCTCATCACCCCAACCCGGTTGATTGTGTCGCTGGCGTTGACCATTCCGGTGCTGCTCATGGCCTATAATCGACAATTTCAATTCGACTATTGGCAGTGGGTGTCGCTGGGGCTTGCAACCCCGGTGGTGTTGTGGGGCGCCTGGCCATTTCACCGGGCGGCTGCTGCTGGTTTACGGCGCGGCATGTCTGCGCTGGATGCGGCGTCGTCGGCGGCGATTATCATCTCGTATCTGTGGTCGATTATTTTGCTGACCGCCACCCCTGCCGGGGAGATGGGGTGGAAATCCTCCCCGGAATGGTTTGCGGTGAAACACTCCGTGTTTGCCTCCGGGGAGTTGTTTCTTGATGTTGCCTGCGGCTGTACGGTGCTGCTGCTGTTTGGTCGGTTAGTGACCCGGATTTCTGCGGCGTCACTGCTTGACGAAGAGCATTGGCCGGCGTTTGATCCACATACCACAGTCAATGTGGTGCGGCGGGAAACGAATGCGCAAGTCGCCCAGCCGATGATGCGGCCAATCCAAGAGATCCGGGTGGGTGATGACATTATTGTCGGCACCGGGGAGACTATCCCTTCCGATGGGCGGGTCATCGGTGGCGCAGCAACGGTGCATCCAGGTCCGGTGATGGCAGGGATGGAATCAGGGCCGGTGAAGGTGAACTCGCAAGTGTTTGCCGGATCGGTGGTCGAAGGTGGACCGTTGAAAATTCGGGTGTCCGCCACCGGCTCCCAAACCCGTCTGGCCGCAATTCGCCGCTGGCTGGTGGAATCAAATAATTACGGCAACCGCAGCGCCCAGTTGGCGACCCGTTCCGCCTCCCTGCTGGTTCCTGGGGCGATCAGTGTGTCGGTGATTGATTTTGTGCTGTGGTGGCTTATCGGCGGCAATCTCAACTCGGCGTTTGCCACCGCCTTGGCAGTGTTGTGCTGTGTAGGTCCGGTGGCACTTGCCTTATCGACGTCGATCGCCACCAGGTTGGGTATCGAATCAGGGGTCAAGCATGGATTTTTCATCCGGGATGGGGAAACCATGCGGCAACTCAACGAGGTGGAAACCATTATTTTCAACCGGGTTGGTACCCTTGCCGCCGGGGAGATGGCCGTGGAAACAATCACGGCAGCCCCGGGGGAAAACCCTGAACTTGTGCTCGCTGTGGCAGGTGCTTTAGCGGTCGAATCGCAGCATCCTGCATCGAAGGCGTTGGTGAAAGCCGCCCGGGAGGCGCGCGATCGATCCACCGGTAGTGACACCACTCCGCATTGGATTGATGTTGCTGACGTCCATTTTGATGAACACGGCAACTATGTTGGCAAAGTGACTATTCCGATTCCGCAACCCGATGGCAGCCAGCCGCTGAAAACAGTAGAGGCACAGCTGTGGCGTCCCCGGGATTTGTCCGATTTGGACGGGCGGATTGCTGCTGCGGCGGTTGCCGGCGGCACCCCTATTGTGGTGAATTGGCAGGGCAAGGTGCGGGGGGTGATCACCTTGTTTGACCGGTTGAAAGATGATGCCCAAGACACCATTAGTGGGCTGGTTGCGGCCGGCTATGACACGGTGATGCTGTCACGGGACACCTATCCGGTGGCGCGCCGCTTCGCCGACAATCTCGGAATTGATCGGGTGTTGGCTGGTATCGCCCCAGATAAGAAAGCATCGACGGTGCGTAGTTTGCATGCTGGTGGGGAAACCTTAGCGTTTGTCGGTGACGAGTCGGTGTTGGATTGTTTGCGGGTTGCCGATGTGGGGGTGTTGATGAACTCCACCACGGTGGTTGATGTGGCTGAAGCAGATGTGGTGCTGCTGCGACCGGATCCCACCGCGGTGCAAGAGTTGATGACGCTGGCTCGTCGGGTGTCGACGGTGGTTGATCGCAACATTGGTATTTCTTGGATTTATAACGGGGTTGCGATTACCGCGAGTGTCGCCGGTATTTTGCATCCGATGGCAGCTACGGTCGCAATGATCGCCTCCTCGCTAATTATTGAGGTGCATTCCAACCGGGTGCGGGGTTTTTAGCCGAATTGGATTTTGCGGGGCTTCTAGCCGGATTGGATAAAAGCTTGCATTGGTGGGGTGGCTGCCCGGTGTTGGCGTGACTGTTTTCGTGACCGTATCGGGCAGTGAGGTGGCTGCTAGCGACCGGGTGTGCTGCCGCCTTCATGCCGCATCAATCAAAAGGTTGACGCTGGTCGCGTCGAAATGTGGGGATGGTGGCGGGTGAATAGTGGGGATTGCCGGTTTCATTTTCGTGCCTATCCAAGGCACTATGGTGAGTATGCTTGATCAGTCCCGTCGCCGAAATTTATCTGCCGCCCCGTTCCTTGAGGCTGCTGCTGGCCGCACCCCAAGCCGCACCCCAGTGTGGTTTATGCGGCAAGCTGGCCGGTCGCTGCCGGAATATCGACGGGTGCGGGAGGGCATTGCGATGCTGGATTCGTGTTTTGATCCGGCGCTGCTTGCCGAGATCACTATGCAGCCGGTTCGCCGCCACGATGTGGATGCCGCAATTTTGTTCTCTGACATTGTGGTGCCGTTGAAAGCCGCCGGGATTGCGGTGGATATTGTGCCCGGCCGCGGTCCGGTGATCGCCAATCCGGTGACAACTGCTGCCGATGTTGCCGCGCTGCCGGTGCTCGACCATGAAATTGACGAGGTGGCGCAAGGTATTGCCCTGATTTTGGAGGAGCTTAGCGATACGCAGGCGTTGATCGGGTTTGTGGGTGCGCCGTTTACGTTGGCGAGCTATCTGGTCGAGGGCGGACCGTCGAAGAATCATGAACGCACCAAAGCGTTGATGCACTCCGATCCGAGCGTGTGGCATGCCCTTATGGAGCGGATCACCACCACGGTGATTCGGTTCTTGCACACCCAGGTGAGCGCCGGTATTGATGCGATGCAACTGTTTGATTCGTGGGCTGGTTTCTTAACAGAGCGGGACTATCGCGCCCATGTGTTGCCGTATTCGAAACAGATTCTTGATTCGGTGGCTGGAATGATTCCACGGATTCATTTCGGGGTGGCGACCGGTGAACTTTTGCCTGCTATGGCCACTGCCGGCAGCGAAGTGATGGGGGTGGATTGGCGCACCCCGTTGGATGTGGCGGCAAGCCGGATTGCGGCGGCGGCAGGTCCGAAAGTGTTGCAGGGAAATTTGGATCCGGCACTGTTATTTGCTGGCGCCGAACCGTTACAGGCAGAGATTAATCTCATTACCCAACAGGCACGCACCGCGATTGCGGCAGGTCACGCAACTGGACATATTTTTAATCTTGGTCATGGGGTGTTGCCCTCAACTGATCCGCAGGCGATCACTGATGCGGTGGCGATGATTCACCAGCAGTAGATGCCGCACGCGGTGGGAAGTCAAGCAGCGAACGGGATGGAGAATGAAATGAAATATGCAGTGATTGGGGCAGGGCTTGCCGGGCTGGTAGCCGCCAAAGAGATCACCGACCGGGATCCGGCGGCGACTATTGACGTGTTTGAAGCCGATGAGCGTATCGGCGGGAAACTGTTGACGGTGCCGTTTCAAACCGGTCCGGTGGATGTGGGGGCGGAAGCATATTTAGCGTTCCGGGAAGATGCGGTGGAATATTTCACCGACCTAGGGCTAGCTGATGCAATGGTGTCGCCGTCAACGGCAGGTTCGTTGATTTATTCCGGTGGGAAGCTGCATCCGATGCCGCAGCAAACCATGATGGGGATTCCGTCGGCGTCGGCCGCACTTGGCGGGCTGGTGGATGAGCACACTGCAGCGCAGATTGACAGCGAAGCGCAGCGTGACCCAATCGACTGGCAGATTGGCCAGGATTGCTCGGTTGGCCAGCTGGTGCGTGACCGGTTTGGTGAGCAGGTTGTCGAGCATGTGGTGTGCGCATTCCTTGGTGGGGTGTATTCGGCACATGCTGACGATTTGGGGCTGCGGGCAACTGTGCCCCAGTTAGCGAAAGCTTTTGACACCCTGGTTGAGCAGGGCAAACCGGTGACGTTGACGGCTGGCTGCAAACTTGTCGACGAGATGCGGCGGGCAAGCAGCACCCAACAAACCCACACCACCCCGCAAACCCGGCCAGTGTTTGGTTCGTTTACCGGCGGCTATACGATGGTGTATGAGGCGTTGGCGGATGCGATCCGGGGCGATATTTATCTTGATACGTTTATCACCGGGATTCGCGTCGACGGCGAGCAGTATGTGCTGCAGGGCGCCCCCACCGATGGACGCTATGACCGGCTGCTGGTGGCGACCCCGGCACCAATGACTGCGTCGCTGCTGAAACAGGTTGCCCCGGCGGCAGTGGAACATATTCGCCAGATTCAACTGGCTTCCTCGGTGGTGGTGGCGATGCGGTTTGCTACCGGTGCAGGCCTGCCCAATAATTCCGGGATTTTGGTGGCCACCGACGAGCCGCTGCACGCCAAAGCGTTTACCTTCTCGTCGATGAAATGGCCGCATCTAGGGCAGCGGGACGGGGTGCTGGTGCGTGCCTCCTTCGGCCGGCTGGGGGATACAACAGCGCTGCAGGTCGATGAGGATACGCTGGTGGATTGGGCGCTTGCCGATTTGCAGACCATGACCGGGTTTGATGGGGTTGCCGACGGGGTGGAAGAGATTTTTGTGCAACGCTGGTTTGGGGGTATTCCCCAATATGGTCCAGGCCACGGTGAGATTGTGGCGGCAGCCCTCGCCGAGCTGGCGGAGCTGCCTGGTGTGGCGGTCACCGGTGCATGGGTGCACGGGGTAGGGGTACCGGCGGTGATCGCGGATGCCCGGGCGGCAGCCGACCGGTTGATCGATCAGCAGTAGTCGCCACCAGGGTGCGTGTTACCGGTGGAGGCAAGAGTGTGTATCGCCAGTGGAGGCAAGAGTGTGCTGATGCCAGCACTCTGGCGTGGCAGGTCAAGCAAGGGATACTAAGTCAAGGGAATGGACGGATACTGTGATGAATAACAAACCTACTTCTGCGACAGTGGACGGCAGCGCGCAGCTGCTGCGCCGGGCACAAGCAGTCACCCCAGGTGGGGTGAATTCGCCGGTGCGTGCCTTCGGTTCGGTCGGTGGCCAAACCAGGTTTATCGACCATGCGCAAGGCTCCCATCTCTTCGATGTGGACGGCAACGACTATGTGGATTTGTTCTGCTCTTGGGGGCCGATGCTGCTCGGGCATGCCCACCCGGAGATTGTTGCCGCGGTCACGCAGGCCGCTGCGAAAGGACTGTCCTATGGGGCACCGACCGCCGCCGAGGTGGAACTTGCCGAAACTGTTGTTGCCCGCACTTCAGTGGAAGAGGTGCGCTTCGTCAACTCTGGTACTGAAGCCACCATGTCCGCGGTACGGCTTGCCCGCGGCTTCACCGGCCGGTCGAAAATCATCAAATTTGCCGGCTGCTATCACGGCCATGTGGATGCACTACTCGTTGCCGCCGGTTCTGGGGTGGCTACATTTAGCCACCCGGACAGCCCAGGGGTGACCGGGGCGACAGCTGCTGACACGATTGTGCTGCCCTACAACGATCTTGCCGCCGTTGAGGCTGCATTTGCCGAATATCCGGATGCGATCGCGTGTGTGATCACCGAAGCTGCACCTGGCAATATGGGAACAGTCGCGCCCCGCGACGGTTTCAATGCCGCTTTGAAACAACTCTGCCACAATCATGGGGCGCTGCTGATCATCGACGAGGTGATGACCGGTTTCCGCACCTCCTATCAGGGCTGGTATGGCGTCGACGGGGTGGCTGGGGATCTCACCACCTTCGGGAAAGTGATCTCCGGGGGTCTGCCGGCCGCCGCCTTTGGCGGACGCCGCGACATTATGGAAAAACTCTCCCCCAACGGGCCGGTGTATCAGGCCGGTACACTTTCCGGGAATCCGGTGGCGATGGCTGCCGGTGCCGCGTCGCTGCGGCTCGCCACCGAAGCGGTGTATGACACGGTGCGGCGCAACGCCGACCTGTTGGCCGATATTGTCACCACCGCGTTGAACAAACATGGGGTAGCCCACCATGTGCAGCGGGCAGCCACCATGCTGTCGGTGCGGTTCGCTGAAGGTGCCGGCCACAATTTTGCCGACATGCAAGCCGCCGACACGTGGCGTTTCCCCGCCTTCTTCCATGCCCTGCTCGACCGGGGTGTGTTTATCTCCCCGTCGGTGTTTGAAACCTGGTTTGTCTCCGCGGTATTAACCGACGACGACTTCCAACGCATCGAAACTGCGATGGATGCGGCAGCCGCAGCTGCCGCCCAAGCCCGCCGGCCATAGCCTGCGGCACCAAACCTGCGGGCACCAGCCCGCGGGTTTCCCACAGCAGTGCACCAGCATCGTTGTCCCTTGCAAACACACAGCCGTGAAAAGGAGCATCCACATCGTGGCTATCACCATCGTCCACCTCGTTCGCCACGGGGAAGTGTTCAACCCGGAGAAAATCCTCTACGGGCAGCTGCCCGGCTATCATCTTTCCTCCCGCGGCATCAGCCAAGCTGCCCGCACCGCCCGCGCCTTCACCGGTGCTGACGTCACCTATTTAGCTGCATCCCCGCTGCAGCGGGCACAAGAAACTGCCGCCCCCATCGCAGAGATCACCGGTCTTGACATCGACACCGACGACAATCTCATCGAAGCCGGCAACAATCTGCAAGGCCATCGCATCCGCGGCTGGAATACTGAACTCCTCACCAATCCGCGGCTGTGGCCACTGCTGTACAACCCGCTTGAACCCTCCTGGGGCGAGTCCTACACCCAAATTCATCACCGCATGCAGCAGGCCGTCGCCCATGCCCGGGCGAAAGCCGAAGGCCACGAAGCGATCTGTGTATCCCACCAGCTGCCCATTGTGATGATGCAACGCGCCGTCCGCGGCCTGCCGCTTGCCCACAATCCGGCGCTGCGGCAATGCGATCTAGCGTCAGTGACCTCCCTTGTTTTCGACGGCGACCAGATCAGCGACATGTACTACTCTGCCCCCGCCCAACACATTTAGCCCGCCCGCCAAAGCTGCCTGCCACCAGTCGCCGTTACCCCCCACCTCAGCAACATCCGCTATGGTGGAAAGTCGCTGTCGGCGCGGGCACCCACCCATCCCCACCCGTCCTGCACACTGCGGCAGGCAAGCGCACCTCACCCCAGGTAGAACACGTCACCCCAGGTAGAAAAAGGAGCAGGATTGCTGGTGCAACCCCAACCACACACGTTTGCGCGCCGGGTATTGATCACTCCCGCTGCCGCCCTGCTGCTGCTTGCCGGCTGCAGCAGTCAACCAGCAGCCGATGAGGGGGTGATCGCCGCGGAAACATTCCAATTCGCATCCCCCGGTGGTCAGCTGGAAATCCGCTACAGTCCGGCGGAACGCAAACCCATCGCCCCATTTAGCGGCGAATCCCTTATGGATCCCGGACACACCATTGCCAGTGAAGACTTCGCCGGCGGGGTCACTGTGCTTTCCGCCTGGGGGCAGTGGTGCGGGCCGTGCCGCACCGAAATTGATGATCTTCAAGAAATCCACGAAACCCTGCAACGCCACGGCGGCAGTGTGCTTGGCATTAATGTGCGCGACAATTCCCGTGCCATCGCCCAAGACTTCATCACTGACAATGGGGCAACCTATCCGTCGATCTATGATCCGCCGTTTAAAACCGCGGCCGCCCTCGGCGGGGTACCCGCATCGGTGATCCCCACCACCATCGTGTTGGACAAACAGCAGCGCGTCGCCGCCGTATTTTTGCGTGCCATCACCGCCGATGAAGTGCTTGCTGTCACTAACGAATTGGAAAGCGAGACCGCCTGATGATGGTTGTTGCTGCCGCCGGCCAGCTGCTTGCTGACCAGGTGATCTCAGGAAGCCTACTGGTGGGGATGGCGGCAGCGCTCATCGCCGGACTGGTGTCCTTCGCCTCCCCGTGTGTGATACCGCTGGTGCCTGGCTATTTATCCTATTTGGCCGGGGTTGTTGGGGCGGAAGTAACCTACGACTCTGCCGGTAATCTCACCGTGGCCAACAACCATCGGCGAAAAGTTGCTGCCGCCGCCCTGCTGTTCGTAGCCGGATTCACCGTCGTGTTTGTGCTAGCAACAGTCACAGTCTTTGGGGCGATCGCCGCCATCCAAGTCCAAACCGAGCTGCTGCAACGCATCGGCGGGATTATCACCATCATTATGGGGTTGGCATTTATCGGCTGGATCCCCGCCCTGCAGCAGGAACGGCGGTTCCATCCGCGCCGGCTATCCACCATTATTGGTGCCCCACTGTTGGGGGCGGTGTTTGCCCTTGGCTGGACACCATGTTTAGGGCCGACCCTAGCCGCGATCATCTCTGTGGCGGCAGGCACCGCCGGGGTCACCGCCGCGAAAGGCACCCTGCTGATTATCGGCTACTGTGTAGGCCTAGGCCTGCCGTTTGTGCTGCTCGCACTAGGATCATTGTGGGCGGTGCGCGGCGTCGACCTGCTGCGTCGACACTCACGCACCATTCAACTTATCGGCGGCATCACTTTGATGTTGGTCGGTGTGGCACTGGTGACCGGCATGTGGGCAGAATTCATCGCCATTGTCCGGAACTGGACAGTTTCCGCGTCCTATGCGGCAATCTAATTCCGCACAGTACAAGTACAGCCCAGCATAAGCCCAACACAGCACAGCACAGCTACACAGTGCAGTACACAGCATTCGGTGGCATCGCCTTCCATGCACTCGTCTGCTACGAGGGCGGGGTGCCGCAGCGGCAACAATCTTCAACCCAACAATTCACACAACGATTCAATAGAACAAGAACAGCAGATCAGACATGAACAAGGTTTCCCACTTCAGTGGACGGGCGTGGCGATGGCTCACCAGCATGCGCACCGCCTTGATGCTGCTCTTCCTCCTGGCAGTTGGCGCAATCCCCGGTGTGCTGCTGCCGCAACGCAACGTCAATGAAACGAAAGTCGCCGACTATATCGCCGCCAACGGCCGGCTTGGCGAAGTCTATGATCGACTCCAGCTGTTTGATGTTTTCGGCTCCACGTGGTTTACCGCCATCTATGTGCTGCTGTTTTTCTCCCTCATCGGCTGTATCATCCCGCGGACTGTGCAAGCCTGGCAGGCCTATCAGCAGCCGCCGGTGCGCGCCCCTAAAAACCTGTCCCGGCTGCCGCACTATCAGCAAGGCACTATCGATGCGGATCTGGCCGCAGCACAAGACGAAGTACGTCACCTCTTTGCGAAGTGGCGCACCGCCAGCTACACCCCCGCAGAAGACCGCGCCGGGCAATGGTCGTTTGCGGCGGAAAAAGGGTTCCTGCGGGAAGTCGCCAACCTGGTGTTCCACCTTGGACTGGTAGGGGTGCTCGTCGGGGTTTGCCTAGGCAAACTTGTCTCCTATGAAGGCCAAGTCATTGTTATCGCCGACAAAGACAATCCCACCAGTCAATTCTGTAATACTGCGTTTGCGAACTTTGACGACTACCGGTGGGGTGCGCTGGTCGACGGCACCAACCTAGACACGTTTTGTGTTCAAGTCGACAGTTTCACCGCCGAATATCATGCCACCGGGCAAGCCGACGATTTCCGGGCGGAAGTCCGCTACGCCACCGGGGATGCCGTCTTTAGCGACATCACCACCTGGCAGCCTTATCTGCTGCGGGTGAACCATCCGCTGCGAATCGACGGCAACCGGGTGTATTTGCAAGGCCACGGTTTCGCCCCCACCTTCACGGTCACTTGGCCGGATGGGGAAACCCGCACCCAAACAGTGCAATTTCGACCCGACGATCTCACCTACTTTTTATCCTCCGGGGTGCAACGATTTGATCCACCGGCCGGCATGTATCCGGATCTGTACGACCGGCGACAGCATCAGCTAGCCATTCAAGGACTGTTCGCACCCACCGCCGCGTTTACCGGCGACGAAGGCAATATTTTGCTGTCCTCCTTCCCTGCGCTACGCAACCCGGCAGTTGCGGTCGATATTTATCGGGGCGACACCGGATTAGACACCGGGCGCGGCCAATCCATCTTCGCCCTCGACATGGGGCAAGTTCACAGTGGTGCGCTGCAAAAAATTCAACGAGTCAACTTGCTTGCCGGGGAAGAAGTCACCTTGGATGACGGGACAACGATCCGCTTTAACGGTGCAAAAGAATTCGTCAACCTGCAGATAAGTCACGACCCCACCGAGATCTGGGTGCTTATCGCCACCCTGATAACCTTGGCGGGGCTGGTCGGTTCGCTATCTATTAAACGGCGGCGAATCTGGGTGCGGCTCACCCCTGGAACCGATGGCACCACCATTGTCACTATGGGGGGTATGGCACGCACCGACCGTGCCGGCTGGGGAAGCGAATTCACACAGGCGGCGCATCGCTTGCTTCGCATCGAGGACGACGAGTAACCACCTTGTGTCGCGCACAATTTTGACGCAGCCTGTTCGCCCAACAGGTGAACCAATCGGTTTCACAGAGGGGCGCACCGATACAGCAACGGTGCGACGGGAATGGTGGCGAACTGCCACAGCACCCGAAAGTGCGACTATGCTGTTGCTGACAACCACCCGTAAGAAAGACCGTCTATGCCTGTTGATACAAACCTGGCCCATTTTTCCGACCTCGCCTATCAAACCGCGGTGGTCATCTATCTGCTGGCGCTCGCCTTAGCTGCCATCTACTACGGCAAGCAAGCTAACACTGTTGCTTCCCGTGTCCGCCGCAGCCCCGCTGCCGCTACTGTGGGCAATACTCGGCAGGCCGCACACACCACAACAGTCTTGGACAGTCCCACACCGGATGCCACCACCAATGGTGCTAGCACCGGCGGGAAGACAGCCCACAAGCTTGGCGCAATGTCTCAAAGCCTGGTGTGGCTAGCCCTGCTGATTCACGGTGCATCAGTGGTGCTGCGCGGCCTGGCAACTGCCCGTTTCCCATGGGGGAACCTGTACGAATATATTTCGTTGACCACCCTGATCGCGATGGTGATCGCCGCCGTAGCGATCGCCCGAAAGAATCTGCTGGTCATGTGGCCGTGGGTACTTACCCCGGTGGTTGCTTTGCTGTTCTATGGGGGAACCAAACTTGCCGTCGCCGCAGGACCGCTGAACCCGGCGCTGAAATCCTACTGGTTTCCATTCCATGTTTCTGTGGTGTCTATTGGGGCCGGTGTGGGCATGATCTCTGGGGTGGCTAGCCTGATGTATTTGGTTCGGCTTCGGCAAGCCCCCGGCAAGGAACACGGCTTCTTCGGTCGGCTGGTGAAACCGTTGCCGAGTGCGCAAACCCTCGACGAGATTGCCTACAAGTGCGCAATTTGGGCGCTGCCCATTTTTGGGTTGGGGATTGTGTTGGGGGCACTGTGGGCGGAATCCGCCTGGGGCCGGTTCTGGAACTGGGATGCGAAAGAAACCGTATCCCTTATCACCTGGCTGCTGTATGCTGCCTACCTGCACGCCCGGGCAACCACCGGCTGGCGGGATCAAAAAGCGGCATGGATCAATATTGTGGCTTTCGCCACGATGGTGTTTAATTTGTTCTTCGTTAACCTGGTGGTCAGTTCGCTGCACTCCTACGCCGGATTGAACTAGTTACCACCCCCACCTGGTGGTGTTCCTCTAGCGTTTTTCTTTTGCGGGAATCGTCGGCTGCAGTCGATGATTCCCGCCTTATTGTGTAGACGGCACCGGCTCGCCGATCTGGTGCCTGCCGCGGCACCAGGTCCATACTGTGGCAGGTGCGAGTGGAACAACCGTCACCTTGCAAACCATCACACTGCCCACATGGCAAAACCAGCAGGGTTGTCTAGCTGCAAGATGTCTGCTTGCCGCATTCCCCCTACCAGCCCGGCCAACCATCCCGGATCTTTATCCATCGAAAGGAAAGACGCATGCTGCTTTCTTCTTCCTTGCTTGCCGCCTGCCTTTCGTTGGCGCTTGCAGTCACCGTGCTGATCGCTATGCCTGGTCCGGCGATTGTGTTTCTGGTCAACCAGACACTGACCCAATCCCGCCGGGCCGCATTCGCCTCCATGTGGGGACATATGCTGGGGGCAACCGTCCTCGGGCTGGTGTTGGTGGTGCTCCTGGGCAGTTTGGTTTCCACCTATCCGATTATTCATCTCATAATCCGCATCGCCGGGGCAGTGGTGCTGCTGCTTCTCGGGTTGAGTTATCTCACCAGCAAGCATCACCTTGACCCGCAGCCCAACCCTCAGCAGCCAACAGGCAACCGGCCATCCCCACAGCAGCAGCCATTGTTGGCAGGTTTTGTGCTTGGCGCAACCAACATCAAAGTGGTGATCGCCTACACCACGATCGTGCCCACCTTCCTTCCGCAAGATGTGCAACCGTTACCTGGGCTGATCATTTTGGCTCTCGTGCCCACCATTATTGGCATCATCAGCGATTCAGCCTGGATTCAGGCAGCGCATCTGGTGCGCGGTAAACTTGCCGCCGATTCCCCTGTCATCGGCCGCATCACCCGAGCCGGCGGGATTATTCTTATTCTGCTGGCCATCGCAACATTCACGGGGCGGCTGGCCTAGTAAAAAAACCGTGCTCCACACGGCAGGGACGGTGCTGTTGTCCGGGGCAGTGTGGCCACCGCCTACAATACAACCCATGCGTCTGCTCGTCACCGGCGGAGCCGGGTTTATCGGCTCGAACTTTGTCCACCGCAGTCTTGCCCAGCATGATTGCACCATCACGGTGTTGGACATCATGGGCTATGCAGCCAATCCGCAATCTTTAGCCGGATTAGCGGATAACTATCCCTCCCGCTTTGATCTGGTAGTCGGCGATATTTGCGACAAACCGTTAGTCGATAAGCTGGTTGCCGAGCATGATGTGGTGGTGCATTTCGCCGCGGAAAGCCACAACGACCAGTCGCTTCGCGATCCGCTGCGGTTTGCCACCACCAATGTTTTAGGAACGATCGGGGTGTGTGAGGCGGCTGTGCGACACAGCAAACGGCTTCACCACATCTCTACGGATGAAGTGTTTGGGGATTTAGCCTTCGACGATCCGCACAAATTCACCCCGGACACCTGCTATCGGCCATCGTCGCCGTATTCGGCGTCGAAAGCCTCCGCAGACCATTTTGTGCGCGCCTATATTCGCTCCTTTGGCCTGGCTGCCACCATCAGTAACTGTTCAAATAATTACGGTCCGCGCCAGCATCCAGAAAAGTTTATTCCCCGCCAGATCACTGCGCTGCTCTCCGGGCAGCAGCCGCGGCTGTATGGCAGCGGGCAGCATGTGCGTGACTGGATTCATGTCGACGACCACAATGATGCGGTGTGGAAAATTATAGAATCCGGCCAGCTCGGTGAAACCTATCTCATCGGCGCCGATGGTGAGCACACTAATGCGCAGGTGATCGCCTATCTGTTGGAGATTGTTGGGGCGGATCCCCATGATTATGTGCACGTCACCGACCGGGCGGGTCACGACCGACGCTATGCGATCGATGCCTCGTCCACGCTGGCGCTCGGGTGGGAGCCGCAGCATCGGGATTTTCGTGCCGGGCTTGCTGAAACTGTTGCCTGGTATCGGGAAAATCCGCAGTGGTGGGCGAATTCCCGGCAGCAGGCTGAGGCGTTTTATCAACAATCCGAAACGATCACCGGCAACGGTGGCGATGCCACCGGCAGCTAGTCTGTTTGCAACAAACCTGCAACAGGGGCGGGGCAGGGAATCGTTGCCCGTGTTGTGCTGGACAGGGCACCTGGCAGGATCAGCACAATCCAGTCGAGCACACAAACCTGGCCAACAGGGTGCTTTGGATCGTGTCGGCCTGTCACTGACAGGTTCACCCCAGTAGACTCAAGGGCATGCTTGCACGAGATACCATCCTGCCCGATGTGCTGATCAGCACCCCCCAGGTGCATCCTGACGAACGCGGAAGTTTCGCTGAATGGTTTAAAACCAGCGAGTTTATTGAACTCACCGGCTATCCCTTCGGTGTTGAACAGGCCAATGTCAGCGTCTCCCGGGAAGGTGTTATTCGCGGGCTGCACTTTGCTGAGCTTCCCCCAGGCCAAGCAAAATGGGTGCATTGTGCCGCAGGAACCATTCTTGACGTTATTGTTGACATTCGCAGCGGTTCACCTACCTTTGGCAAGCACACCACAGTCGAGTTAAGCGCCGAAAATCGCAAGAGTGTGTTTGTGCCCGACGGGTTTGCCCACGGTTTCGCTGCTATCACCGACGCCACGGTGATGTATCTGACGACTGCGGAATACAATCCCGTCGTGGAGCATGGGATCAATCCGTTCGACCCCACGCTCAACATTGCGTGGCCGGCAGGAATGGATATTTTGAGCGAAAAGGATCGTTTCGCGCCAGCGTTTCAAGATTTTGTCGAACGGGAATTGTTGCCTGATTACGAAACTGCGGTTGAAACCGCCGCTGAGATGCGGGCATTGTGGGCTGACGCGGAAGACAACGCCTAGCAGGCAGGAGCAGGTGACATTCCGGCGAGTTTGTGGATGATCGCTGGTAGGAGAAAAGGAAGCGCTGTTGAAAGGCATTATTTTAGCGGGCGGAACGGGGAGCAGACTGTATCCGATCACGCTTGGGGTGAGTAAACAGCTGGTGCCTATCTATGACAAGCCGATGATTTATTATCCGCTGTCCACCCTGATGCTTGCTGGTATCACCGATATTGCGGTGATCACCACCCCTAAGGATGCTGACCAATTTCGTCGGCTGCTGGGGGATGGCTCCCAATTTGGGGTGCGGCTGACGTTTCTTGTGCAGGAGTCACCGAATGGGTTAGCAGAGGCGTTCCTTCTTGCCGAAGAGCATATTGGGGACGATGCTGTGGCGTTGGTGCTGGGGGACAATATTTTCTATGGTGCCGGTCTTGGTACGCAGCTGCGGCAGTTCACCACGATTGATGGGGCGGCGATTTTTGCCTATTGGGTTGCTGATCCGACCGCTTACGGGGTGGTGGATTTCAACGATGAGGGGATTGTTACTTCGCTGGTGGAAAAACCCGAGTCGCCGCGCACCCACTATGCGGTGCCGGGGCTGTATTTTTACGACAATGCGGTGGTTGATATTGCAAAACAGCTCACCCCTTCGGCGCGGGGTGAGCTTGAGATCACCGATGTGAATTCGGAATATTTACGCCGCGGCAAACTTCGGGTTGATGTGTTGCCGCGGGGCACCGCCTGGTTGGATACGGGAACGGTTGATTTGCTGCTGGCAGCTGGTGATTTTGTGCGCACAATTGAGCAGCGGCAAGGGTTGAAGATTGGCTGCCCTGAGGAGGTGGCCTGGCGAATGGGGTTTATTGACGATGCGGCGCTACGGGCGCAGGCGGAAGCGTTAACCAAATCGGGATATGGGGATTATCTGCTGGGGTTGCTGCAGCGGGGGCGTCACTAAACCCTGGTACGTCCCAGCTGGTGCAGTAATCGGTCGGTGCTAACTTGTGGCGCCTGCTGGATGTGCGTGGTGGTTAATGCTGCGACTGTGGCAAGCCGCCGCAAGGATCGGTGGCAGCCGTCAGATTTGGGCGATCAGGTTGTGGATCCGCTGGAAGTCTTCGGTATTGACTGTGTAGTACGCCCATTTGCCGCGCGGTTCCCGATGCACAAGGCCGACGTTGATAAGTTTTTTCATGTGGTGGGTGACCGTCGGTGCAGTAATGTTTAACGACTCTGCAAGGCCGTGGGAGCAGATCCCGGTGTCGGCGGCCGCGGCAATGGTATAAAGCAGCTGCAGGCGGGTGGGGTCGCCCAGGGTTTTAAACATCTCAACTGCATGGTCGCCGATGTCTTCAATCCGGCAGGCCGGGTTTGGTCCCAGCTGGTTGGTGGCGGCAACCGTACGCGGCTCGTGGGGCATCTCACTCATGCCCACTACAATACCGTAAAAATAAGGCAAACCTAACCAGACTTGTTGGTGAGTATTGGTTGCTGCCGCACCATGGTTTGTCCGCCACTGGCGAAAAACACGGTTTGTTAGGGCTGCACGTGTGGTTGAGTGTGGTTTTTACCTGCCGGAAGTCGCAGAGACTAGGAAACAGCCGGGTTCGGTGGGGCGATGGGGTGATGGCGTGTTCGCTTCCTCGCCTGCTACTGCAGCATGCTGTGCAGCAGCCAGTGCATCCCCGTGTGCGACAGCCACCACAGCAGCGCCACAGTCGAGGGGACAGCGCTGTCGCTATCCCCCGGAGATTGTTTGCCGATTTTGGTGGCTACTCCTGCGGGGTGGCCGAAGAGTCAGTTGTGTCCCCGGGAGTGGTGTTCGGTGTGTTCCCAGGTTTCGCCGGTGGAGTGTCACTTGATTTGGGTGAGGGGGTGTCGCCGGGTTTCGCCCCCGGTGGGGTGCTGCCGGTTGCTTGCTGGCGACGCAACTCAGCAAGGCGTTGCTGGCGAAGTTTGCGCTCTTGCGCTTGCTGTTCGGCAAGCTCACGGGCACGCTGCTGCTTGAAACGTTCTTTTTCGAGTTTCCAAATAAACTCGCCGTCATCGTCGGGGCCTTTAATCACCGGTTCAGCAGTGTGTATGGCGTTGCGTTGGAAGGTGTGGGGGCCAAACGCCCGATACAGCACAATCACTGTGACAACGATGAGCAAAACAAGCAGGAGACGACCCATGGTGCCTTATCTTTGCGATGAGGGGAATGTTCTTAAGTGCTTCTCGGCGGCAGGGATGCAACACGAGTTACCGTGGAAGTATAGCGGCCGGCGAATCGTCGTGTGGTGGTTGCGGCGCGGCGGGCAATAGGCGAAACGGGATGCGGGCAGTGCAGGATAGCTGCGGGTAGTTGCTCATTTGCCGATCGCAGGTACGCTTAACCGTTGTGGAAAACAACGAAGTAGTTGCACCAGTTGCTGATCCGGGGCGACGCCCCTGGCGGGATCTTGCCCTCTACACTGTCGCCCGAATCGGGTTGTTTCTTGGGCTTTGGCTCATCATTGCTGTGCTCGCCGGCCTGTTCGGCACCCCGGTGCCGCTGCTCATGTCGGCGCTCCTTGCCCTGATCGTCACGTTCCCGTTGTCGTTTTTTGTGTTCCAATCATTGCGAGCCCGGGTCACCCAAGAGTTGGCGACGTGGGGGGAGCAGCGTAAAGCCCATCGTGCCTGGGTACAGCAACAGATCGCCGGCCGCGAGGAATAATCCGCCAAGCAACCGGTGTGCACAAGCTAAAACCGTGGGCGGCCGGCAGTAATCGCATCCGGGTGAACACGACAGCCGTGTGAACACCTGTGAAAGCCGCCCAGGCGTGCGCACATATCGTTGCACGGCACAGCAGTGTTTGGCGCTCACCTATTGGGGGCAGCAGGTGCCGTCGTTGCTTGCCGCTGTGCTTATTTTTCACCACCGGGGGGAACAGCGCCTAGCTGAGATACAGCGCTATCGCAGCAATCACAGCCACTCCAAGCATCGCCTTGCCGGTAAGCCCCAACACCGGAATAAGCGCTTTGCCTTTCGCCCCCCGAACCACCGGCAGGGCAGCAGCAAACGACACCGGCAGGGCTGCGAAAGCAGCTAACACACCCACCCCGTGCTGGCTTGCGGCCACCACCACACCGACATAGGCGATCACCTGGAAAGCGACGTACAGCAGCCGGGTGCGGGCATCCCCCAGACGAACCGCTAAGGTGATTTTTCCACTTGCCGCATCGGTGGGAATATCCCGCAGATTATTCACCAAATTCACCGATGCACTCATTGCCCCCACTGTGGTGGCTAACGCAACTCCCGCCCAGCTGAGCGTATGTGCCTGGGTGAACTCGGTGCCAAGCACCGCCACCAAACCGAAGAACACAAACACTGCAAATTCCCCGAAGCCGCGATAACCATACGGGTTCTTGCCGCCGGTATATCCCCATGCCGCCGCCACACAACACAGCCCGATCAAAACAAGCCAAAAACTGGTGATTGCACTTAACAAGAACCCGGCGACACCAGCCACCCCAAACGCGACAAACGCAGCGTTACGCACCGCCCCCGGAGCAGCTTTGCCGCTGCCAACAAGCCGTCCCGGGCCGGTACGATCAGCCCCGTCGGTGCCACGAATCCCGTCGGAGTAATCATTAGCAAAGTTCACCCCGATAATCAGTGCCAACGCAACAACCAGTGCTAATACGGCACGAACCAGATCCACCCCGCCAGTGATAGCGGCCGCCGCACCCAGCCCGGCGATCACCGGAGCGAACGCATTCGGCCACGTGTGTGGCCGGGCGGCCTGCCACCAGTCAGCAGCCGACGCCGACGAGCCCCCGCCGGAGGATGTGGCAATGCGGGCAGCAGCAGAGGAACTTGTGGATGACGACTGCGGTGATTCCATGCCAGATAGTGTAAACAACGCTGCCCCCAACGTGTTCTTGCCGAAGGGATCACGCCCGCCGCAGCTTGGGTAGCCAAGGCCACACGCAGCAAAGCTAACAAGGCAACTCCACAAGGCCACCCCACGAGGTAACTCCACGAGGTAACCCTGTAACCAGGGTCTTCTGGTGGCTACTTCTTAGCGGAACAACTTGCTGATAGGGAAATGATGGGCACTGATAGTTGTTTATCGTTGTTTATCGTTGCTGGTTCTGCACACGGGCATATTCTTCGGCAAGCAGCCGGGTTATTGCCGCCCGATCAGTTTTCCCCGGACCGGTCACCGGCCATGGATCGACCGGCACCATCACCTTTGGCAGCTGCCAGCGGGGAAGATCCTCAAACGCGGCAACCAGCGACAAAGGATGCGCGTCACCGTGATAGGCACACGCCAACACATGCCCAAATTTCGCATCCGGCAACCCCACAATAGCGGCCGCATCCACCCCGGTGCAGGTAAGAAGCTGCTGCTCAAGGAGCTCCGGCTGAATTTTTAACCCCCCGGTATCAATGACATTATCCAACCTGCCGGTGACCACCAGGGCACCGTCGTCGTCGAAATATCCCCGATCACCGGTGGCATACCAGCCCGGCCGACTGTGAAACGCTGCCGCATCGGCAACCCCCCGCCAGCCGTTGGCCACAGTCGGTCCACTCACCCAAATCTGTTCATCATCGTCGATCTCGAGGGAAACCCCCGGCAACGCAAACCCGTTATACACCACCCCGCCGGTGGTCTCCGAGGAACCATAGGTGCTCACCACAGTGATGTGCAGCTTCCGGCAAGTCTCCAATAACGCCGGATCAATCCGGCCACCGCCAACCAGCACCGCCGAATACTCACGCAATGCATCAATCGTCGCCACCGAGGTGAGCAGTTTCGCTAACTGCAGCGGCACTACCGAAACCATCATTCGCTGATTCGTGCAGCCGGCAATCCGCTGCTGTAGCGCCTGCGTGTGGGTGACAAACCGGTGCGGATCAAACCCGTCGCTGACATCCATCACTTCGAGAGCGGTACCCCCCACCACAGTGCGCTGCACAATCCCAAACCCGGCAATGTGATACAGCGGCAAACACGCCAACCAGTGACTATGGCCGCCACACCAGGCGGCCTGTGCTGCCACTGCAGCCTGCACATTCGCTGCTGTCAACTGTGCCCCTTTCGGGGTACCTGTCGAACCAGAAGTTGGAATCACCAACCCGATGGCTGGATCGATCGGCTGGCCGATACCTAGCGCCTGCCGCAGCACTACCCCTCGCTCCACACTTACCCGATCCAACCCGGCCGGAACCGGTACCACCGACAATTCGCCTGAGAGCACCTGCTCCACAGCCCGACACAAGTCGGCAATCTGCTGCGGATCGCACGGCAGGGTGCGAAGAATCCGAGTCATGACATATTCACCTTCCAGGTTTTCGCTGCGGCAAGCATGCAACAACCTAGTAGTAGTAGGGGAACGCCGACCAGTCAGGGTCGCGTTTCTCTAAAAAGGAATCCCGGCCTTCCACAGCCTCGTCAGTCATATAGGCAAGGCGGGTTGCCTCCCCGGCAAACACCTGCTGACCGGCGATCCCATCGTCAGCCAAATTGAACGCAAACTTCAACATGCGCTGCGCCGTCGGGGACTTCCCGAGAATCATTTTTGCCCACTCAATGCCCACATTTTCCAGCTCAGCATGGTCAACCACCTCGTTGACCGCCCCCATCTCATACATGGTTTGCGCATCGTAGGTGCGGCCTAAAAAGAAGATTTCGCGGGCAAATTTTTGCCCTACTTGGCGAGCCAACAACGCTGAACCGTAGCCGGCATCAAACGAACCCACATCGGCATCAGTTTGTTTAAACCGGGCATGTTCCCGGGACGCCAAGGTGAGGTCACACACCACATGCAGCGAATGGCCGCCGCCCGCTGCCCAGCCGTTGACCAAACAGATCACCACTTTCGGCATGGTGCGGATGAGTCGCTGCACCTCCAGAATGTGGAGCCGGCCGCCTTCTGCCTGCTCCCGGGCAGTGTCTACCGTATCGACGGTTTCCCCCTCCGCGTAGCGGTATCCTGACCGTCCCCGAATCCGCTGATCCCCGCCAGAGCAAAACGCCCAGCCGCCATCTTTGGCTGACGGACCATTACCGGTTAGCAGCACACAGCCGACATCGGCACTGCGGCGGGCATGATCCAACACCCGATACAGTTCATCGACGGTGTGGGGCCGAAACGCGTTGCGCACCTCGGGGCGGTCGAACGCTACCCGCACCACCCCGCTTTGGCGGCCTTCCCCCCGCAGCCGGTGATAGGTGATATCGGTTAAATCGCTAAAACCGGCGACTGGCTGCCACAATTCTGGGCGAAACGGCTGTGATGTTGTGTCGTTATCCATGCCTCCATACCCTAGCCGAGACCGTGCACCTGCCGGCCAACACCGGGCACTAGTTCGCAGGAATACAGCAACAGCCGGCCAACTGGTGTTGTTGCCGGCAACCGGGGGATGAGTCTGCATCAGCAGGTGCCAATGTGCCAGGCCGCTTGCTGAAGACAGCAATGCTGGGTTGCCGCACAATGTGGTGCAGCCTTCTAGGATCACAGATATGAAGTTTGCTCATCTGCCGTTACCGGAAGAACTTACACACCGCATCATGGGGCTGCGGCCTGTCGACTTGGTCGACACCATGCAGGTGGCGCAACTTCCCATGCGGGTGAAATTTCGGGGAATCACCACCCGCACTGTTGCGCTGATCACCGGGGATGCAGGGATCGGCGAGTTTTGTCCATTTCCGGAATATTCCCCAGCCCAGGCAGCCACCTGGCTGGCCAGCGCAATTGAGGCCGCCTACCTTGGTCTGCCGGCTGCTGGACGGGACAAGGTTGCAGTCAACGGCACTATTCCGGCAGTGGAACCTGGCGCAGTCCGATCCCTGCTTGACCGCTACCGGGATGTGGGCACGTTGAAAGTGAAAGTCAGCGAACCTGGGCAAACCCTGCAGGACGACTGTGCCCGGCTGGCGGTGATTCGTCAATTGCGACCTGATGCCCGGCTGCGGGTGGATGCAAACGGCGGCTGGACTGTGGACGAAGCAGTCAAAGCAGCCGAAGCATTCGGCGAATTGGAATATATGGAACAGCCCTGCCGGGCGAGCAGTGATTTGATTCGCCTGCGTCAGCGGCTGCGCGAACTGGGAATTCACACACCTGTTGCAGCTGATGAATCAATTCGGTTAGAAGACGATCCGACGGCGATGGTGCGCTCCGGGGGAGTGGATGCGGTGGTGTTAAAAGTCGCCCCGCTGGGAGGTGTGCGCCGCACGTTAGCGCTGGCACAGCTGTGTGCGGCGCAGGGGATCGCGGTGACAATCGCTTCTGCCCTGGAGTCCGGGGTGGGAATGTATAGCGGACTTGTCGCAGCAAGCCTGCTTCCTTCCCGGGCTGCCGGCCTGGCCACCCAAACAATGTTTACTACCGATCTCACCGCACCAACCATGATTGAGGGGGGCTGTTTGCCAGTGACCCCACCGCAGGTGCTGGCCGCTGCCGTGGCGCGCACCGCAGCAGCAAAGGACACCACCAGCTGGTGGCGGTCACATGTGGCTGCAACACTATCTTCGTTGCAGCAGCAACTTGCCGCAGCGGCCACGCCCCCAGCCGATCACTAGAGTTATTGCCGACAGATCGCTGTGGGGATACCGGTTTTGGCGGTACACCCGGTATCGTGCAACACGATTTACCCCCTGGTGGATCGCTGCTGTTGGGGTGCTTCGCGCAACCGTGGCCTGGCCTTCCCGCCGGGTGGGCAACCGCAACCGGTTCGGCAACCTTACCCGCCTGAGTACTATTCGTCAGCTCGGCACCTTGGCCGGGCAGTCTTGCCCGCAGTGTTCTTATATACAGTTCAAGGATTTACAAACACATGATGTCTACTGCTTCTTCGCCGCAGGCTGCCGCATATTTATGTGATGCGCTGCTAGCCGCAGGTATCCGCGATGTGGTGGTGTGCCCCGGTTCCCGGAACGCCCCCCTGAACCTGGCGTTTGCCGCTGCTGAAGCGGAAGGTCGGGTGCGGGTTCATGTGCGTGCCGATGAACGTTCCGCCGCGTTTTTCGCCCTCGGCATGGCACAAGTCAGCGGGGAAGTCGTGCCGGTGGTGGTGACCTCCGGGACAGCTGGTGCGAACTGTTACCCGGCCGTCATTGAAGCCGCAATGAGCAGCATCCCGCTGCTGATTATCACCGCCGACCGGCCTGCCCGCCTGCAGGGGCGGGGCGCGTCCCAAACCATCGACCAGCAGCATCTGTTTGGGGATGTTGCAACCACTCTTTCCACCAGTGCGGAAGCCATCGCCGCCGGCGGTGTCACCGCCGCCCAAGCGGTGATTGCCACGTTACTTGGTGCCCGCATTGGGCATCTCAACGTGCGCTTCGACCTGCCGCTGCTTGGCACTACGCCGGTGGAAACCACCACGCCGGCACCGGTGACGGTAGCCCACCACACCAACAACTATGGCCACTACACGCTGGACGTGTCGAAGCGGGTGCTGGTCATCGCCGGCGACGGGGCACCTGCTGTAGCCGGGTTGGAAATCCTGCCAACAATCGCGGAACCCACCGCGACCGCCCCGGAGCATCCCGTGCATCCGCTTGCCGCACCCTATTTCGCCAGCACCCCCATCAGCGACGGGGAACACACCATCAACCTTGCCCCCGAGGTGATCGTGGTGGTCGGCCGCCCCACACTCCACCGCCCAGTGATGGCACTCATCGCCGAGCACACCATCCCGGTGGTGGTAGTTACCAGCGACAAGCATCCCCTGCAGCCGGACGGCAACAACGTCACATATTGCAGCACCCTCAGCGTCACCGGCACCTGCGACCCCACCTGGATTCGGCACACCCAAGCTGCTTCGTCGGTTGCTGCCGAGCAGGTGAAAGAAACACTGGCGAAATCCACCGAATTCACCGGGCTCCATGTTGCTGCTGCGGTCGCCGACCAGCTGGCCATGGGCGACACACTGTTTCTTGGATCATCAAGCCCTATCCGTGACGCAGCCCTCGTCGGACTGCCATTCGAATCAGTGGCCTGCTTTGCGCAGCGCGGTGTAGCTGGCATCGACGGGAACGTCTCCCACGCCATCGGTATTGCCCAAGCTGTGCAAGCCACCGCCCCCGGTGAACCCCGCGCACCCCGCACCATAGCGCTGCTGGGTGATCTCACCATGCTCCACGACATCGGTGGACTCGCCACCGGTTTTGACGAATATCCCATCGAACAGCTCATCATTGTGGTGGCCAACGATCACGGTGGGGCAATCTTCGAAGCATTAGAAGTCGGTGCTGACGAACACCGGCCACACTTTGAAAAAGTAGCCGCCTGCGCCCACGACATCGACTTCGCCCCCATTGTCGCCGGATTCGGCCACGACTACCGGCAGGTCAGCTCCGTCACAGCACTCATCGAAACCTTAGACGAGGTCACCGACACCGGACTTGGGATCACCGTAATTGAAGCCCAGGTTGATCGCCACAGCCGCCGGGAACTGCATGCGCTGCTCGCCGGCAACCCCGGCCGCTAAACCAAGCACCCTCGGCACACATCCGGGTATGCGGCCTGCCTAATTCGAACCCGGCCTGTCACACCCCCCACCAAATCCCGGCCACGCCGGGAAGTTGCCTCCCGGTGCATTCGCCCCCGGCAAGCAACAACCTTGTGCGCCAGCCGATCAGATAAGCTGCCTACTAGCGACTCAGCTGCCACATGCAGCCGATCACAGCACACCGTTCAGCAGACTGTGATGAGTTGCCTGCCAGCAGCTGCCGAACACAAAGAAGGAGGTTGTCTCTGGTGCGGCGCATGTATGCCAACGGCGGAATTGCCTACCACAGCAGCGACGTCACACTGCGGATCATTCACCGCAGTCAACAACTCGTCGTCGCCCTCTGGATCGCCTCCCTGCTCGGGGCGGCCGCAGTCGTCATCGGCGCCTACAACACCGACCGCAGCATCAACAACAATCCGGCGACCGCTGTAGCGGTGATCACCGGTGTCAGCCCCACCCGCACCACCGGCCGTTTCATCGACGAAGCAGGACGCAGCCAATCCCCACCCGGCGGCCTGCTGTACCCCAAAGGTCTCCGCGTCGGGCAACGAGTCCGCGTAGTCTACGACAAAGACTATCCGTGGCGGGCAAAAATCAGCGGCCGCTCCTGGCTCCAAACCCTCCCTGTTGCCGCCACCGCCACCAGCATCACCACCATCGGCACCATACTCACATTTTTCCTCCTCCAACGGTGGAAACGCCGCCGCCAACACCCCCACCGCACCACCTAAGCAACCACACCCGCCACACAATCATCGACCCACCAACACCACGTTTCGCGCCAACCTTCGCTAGGATCGCACACTGTGGCAAAGGCGAACCTAGAGAAAAACCCAACCGAAGTATCCAGCATGTTCGACGAAGTCGGGCAACGCTACGACATCACCAACACGGTGCTGTCCTTAGGCATCGACCGGCTGTGGCGAAACACCAGCGCAGCCCGACTCGCTGCCCAACCCGGGGAAGACATCCTCGACCTGGCAGCCGGCACCGCCGTATCCACCCTCGCCCTACAACAAGCCGGCGCCTGGCCGGTGGCCTGTGACTTCTCCAAAGGGATGCTGCGCGCCGGGGCGAAACGTGACGTGGTGAAAGTCTGCGGCGACGGCATGAACCTGCCCTTCGCTGACGCTACCTTCGATGCGGTCACCATCAGCTTCGGACTCCGGAACTTTCAACACTTAGACAAAGCCCTCGCCGAGATTCGTCGTGTCATCAAACCTGGCGGCCGGCTTGTCATCACCGAGTTTTCCACCCCCACCCAGCGCTGGTTCGCCACCGCCTACGACGTATACCTGAAATATGTGCTCACCAGCGTCGCGAAACTCGTCTCTTCCGACCCGGAAGCCTACCTCTACCTCGTCGAATCGATTCTGGCCTGGCCAAATCAGGAAACCTTAGCGAAAAAAATGTGGGATGCCGGCTTTGTTGACGTCGGCTGGCGCAACCTCACCGGCGGAATCGTTGCCATTCACGCCGGCGAAGTACCCCCAGCCCCCCAGTAGACCACTGCGCTACAACAACATCGCGACCCAACTAGCTGCGGGCAGACCCCGGATCGACTGACCACAACTGCCGATCAGCGGTAGCCAGCCGCACCAGCCGACCACTGCGCCGCCACAACCAGCTGGTCACATCCCGATCGGCGGCGGAAACAAGATTGCCCATCAACCGGGCAGCAATCGGCATCACCAGCTGGGCTTGCCGACCACGCATCCCCATCGGTCCTACCGCCGGCAACAGCTCCGGATAGCACAGCAGCCGGGCGGCACGCCGGGCGATAGCGAACGCATCGCCGTAGGTGTCGCGCAGCAGCGCCGGCCACGCGTACGTCAGCGGCCCGCTGGTGGAGGTCGCCAAGTCGATGGCGAGCTGGGCAGTCTCCAGGCCGTAGTCGATCCCTTCCCCATTCAGCGGATTCACACAGGCCGCCGCATCCCCAATGAGCATCCAGTTCGCCCCGGCCACATTGCTTACCGCCCCACCCATCGGCAGCAGCGCCGACGTCACCTGGGTGACCGGTTGCAGGAGAAAATCTGCTGCCACCTGCTGGTGATAGTGGCGCAGGAGCTGTTTGGTGTTCACAGTTGCTTTCCGGGTCGCAATCGACAGCGCCCCGCAGCCCACATTGACGCAACCGTCGCTTGCCCCCAGCGGAAAAATCCACCCATAGCCCGGCTGGGTGGTGCCAAATTCGTCGGAAAGCTCCACATGGGAATGAATCCACGGCTCATCCGCGCATGGAGTTTGCGCATAGCCGCGGGCGGCAATCCCATACACCTCCTGCTGATGCCACTGGCGCCCCAGAAGTTTCCCGACAGTGGAACGCACCCCATCGGCGATGATAAACCGCGATCCGCGCACCGTAATGGGAGCGTGGTCACCAGCATCCGATGCAATACAGCTCACCGCCACCAAAGTCCCATCAACCACCGTGACGTCTTTCACGGTGGTGCCATAGTGCACAGTCACCCCGGGCTGGGCGGCAGCAAGATCAGCAAGGAGCGCATCAAGTCGCGTGCGGCGCATCGCCGATCCCACCGCCCGAAACTGGCCGGTGTCCGGCCACGCGACGGTGACGTCGCCGCCAAATCCGTGGAGTTTCAACCCGTAATTGCGGTAACCGTCGCCAATGCTTTCCCCCAGGCCAAGATGGGCAAGTTGGGTCATTGCCCGCGGGGTTAACCCGTCACCGCAGGTTTTATCACGGCCATATTCCCCGCGCTCTACAGCGATCACCGAAAGCCCCGCCCGACTGGCGGCAATCGCTGCCGCCGCCCCTGCCGGGCCAAATCCAACAATCACCACATCGGCTTGCCACATAGATCCACTCACCCCTTCATTGTCCCAGATGTGTTCTTGATTCGGGCACGCCGGTGACCCAAAGTGTGCACCAACCTAGACCGGGCTTGTAAGGTAAACACAGCGCGCGTCTACCGTTGAAAAGTCTGCCCGCTATCATCGCAGCAATCACCACAGCTTGCAGCAGTCATTCGCCAGGCATATCGGCTGCTTCGAGGCACCGTCCTTCAAGCAGCCGACGAACACCCGGTGCGATGGCATACAACGCTGGCCAGCAGTCTTGCCGCAGGCCTAGCTGATGAGGGGCAGTAACACGGTAGATACGACGTTTTTTAGACAACGCTCAACATTCACAGTGAGGTCGACCACGCCAATGACACACGGCCATCTCGCCGGGAGGCAGCAGCAGGCGAACCCGGAGCCGCAGGGTGTACGCCACCCCCACATCGACTTTGGCGACCCACAACTAGCCCAACAAATCGACACCGGTGTGGCGCAGGTGGAAGCCCTCCTGGAAGAGCATGTGCGCGGCCAGGAACCGTTTATCACCGAGAAAACTTCTCATCTTCTGGCGGCGGGCGGCAAACGCTTCCGTCCCATGTTTGCCATGCTCGCCAGCCAATATGGCCCTAATCCAGGATGTGACAAAGTCCTGCAGGCGGCCTGCGTGGTGGAGATGACCCATTTGGCGACGTTGTATCACGACGATGTGATGGACGAAGCAGATAAGCGGCGGGGAGTGATCTCGGCGAATGCCCGCTGGGATAATTCGATTGCGATCTTGGCCGGCGATTATTTGCTGGCACGCGCCTCCCACGTCATGGCCGGCTTGGGGACGGAGACTGTTGCCCACTTTGCCGAAACCTTCGGCCAACTGGTCACTGGGCAAATGCGGGAAACCGTAGGTCCTGGCGAAGGCGACAAAATAGAGCACTATATGCATGTCATCCACGAGAAAACAGGGGTGCTGATCGGCTCAGCCGGCTATTTAGGTGCGCTGCATGCTGGGGCAGATCAAGCAACTACTGCCGCCCTGCAGAAACTGGGTTTTGCTATCGGCACGATTTTCCAAATAGTTGATGACATCATCGATATTTTCTCCGACACCTCCCAGTCGGGGAAGATTCCGGGAACAGATTTACGGGAAGGGATCTTCACCTTGCCGGTGCTCTATGCGCTGCGGGAAGACACCCCGGTTGGGGAGCAGCTGCGGCAAATACTCACCGGACCGGTTACCGACGAACAGCAGGTGGCGACCGTGTTGGAATTGTTGCATCAGTCCACCGGTCGTGAACAGGCGTTGCAAGTCGTTGAGCACAATATGCAGATCGCACAGGAACAATTAGCGAAATTGCCGGCGATCCCAGCCACGCAAGCGCTGCGATCAGTCATGGAATACACCGTTGCGCGAGTCGGCTAAAACCTGGCTTGTCCTGCCGGTTTGCAAAATCCCATGGCGGGCATAGTAGAGTAGGTAACCGCACCGCACAATGTGTGTTGCACCGCCAGGTTGCCCGAGCGGCCAAAGGGAGCGGATTGTAAATCCGTCGGCTTCGCCTACGTAGGTTCGAATCCTTCACCTGGCACAGTACCAAGCCCGGTTGCATCTTTTCCTTAAGAAAAGAAGCAACCGGGCTTTGCTGCGTCTGCAGTCTCTGTGAACCTGTAGGGAATCCATTGCGTTGCAGCGAACGAGCCCGAAACACGCTTGGCACGGTAGGTGGTATCACCGACATGCCAAACCTGTCTCCGGTGCGCCTGGTGAGTGTCTAGGCGAAAAATCGGAAAGGGCGCGTCAAGGAAGGCGTTGGGGGAGTGTCACATCGCCTCTGCGGGGCTGTCGCACGCGAGTTTGTCAGTGTTTGACAGTGAGCCTGCTGCAGCGTCCAACCTTCGAGCCGGGAAGTCACCTGCGTCGAATTTGCACACTATTGCTCTCTGATCGCTGCGTGCTCCTATTCCGGGGTGCAGTGGCCGGTGGGACACGAAGTACTCGCTGTCTGCTCATTGCAAGCCTTGGCGGCGGGCGGCGTCAGTGGCTGTGTTGGCGCACATGCCTCCACTAGCGGCGTTTGCCGGACTTTTTTGAGTGTTTGCGGTTGCTTGCCCGCGAATTTCCTGGCGAAGTGGGCAAGCCACACGACATGTGATCCACCGTATGCTGTTCTTTGCCGTATAAAAGCCCTAAAAAGCGGCCTTGTCCTGCTGATTTGTGTTCATTAACGGTTGTGGGTTAATCTTTTCAAGGCTTCAACGGAAAGCGGTCACCGAAAAGGTGACAGGTTCCAAGTTGCAGCTAGGCCCCCTTAGCTCAGTCGGCAGAGCGTTTCCATGGTAAGGAAAAGGTCGACAGTTCGATTCTGTCAGGGGGCTCTCTTGCTATGATGGCACCGATTCCGGTAGCTTGAATAGCAGATGGCGGTGTAGCTCAGTGGTAGAGCAAACGACTCATAATCGTTGTGTCGAGAGTTCAATTCTCTCCATCGCTACGAGAAACTCAGCGTCGCGACCGCTTCACCGGCGGGCGGCGTTTGTTTCATATCAGACGAGAAAGTCACAGCAGCTTTGGCTGGGTGATGCTGCGATTCGCCGCAAGGTGGAATCGTTTGCTAGAGTGGCTTTCTGGTTTCATTGCTGAGTATCGAGATTCCGCAATGACAACCGCATAGGGGCGTGGCTCAATTGGTAGAGCATCGGTCTCCAAAACCGAAGGTTGCAGGTTCGAGTCCTGTCGCCCCTGCGCATTCTTTTACCGAGTGGGAAATTACGCTGCGAGTAGTTTTCGCAAAGGAGAGCCGTGTCCGACGAACACAACCCTGAGCTTGTGGGTGCTGCGCGCCCAGCTGGTAAGCGCCAGGTCTCCGGTGTATCCACCACTTCCAGCGAAGTGTATGCCGCGAAGAACGCGGTTCCTGCAGCTAATGCAGCTGAAGAGGAAAAAGAAAAGTCGCTGGGTAAACGGGTCGTAGACTACGTGCCCGAGACGGTACAAGAACTGAAAAAAGTAATTTGGCCAACTGGTAAGCAGATGGTGGTGTACACCTCGATTGTGTTCGCCTTCCTTATCGTGCTCACCGCACTGGTTTGGGGTGTTGATACGTTAACCGGTATCGGCGTCGAGAAGGTGCTCACCCCGCGCTAAGCTAGTTGCAGTTTCCACTGTCAGCTGTTTAGAATTTAAAAAACAACATTCCCGCCCTGTTCTTCACTGCAAGAGCACGGCGGGAAAATTTTTGCCCCAGCCTGGTCTACACTGGGCGGTAAAAGTGAGCGTTGCTAAACAACCTGTGAAGTTTGACAGGTGTGCTGCCTTTGCTAGGAAGCCACAGCGATAGGTTGTGGCTGCTGGTAGGTGGCTGCATGGCAACGCTATGAGACGTCCCGGGTTTCGGGTGGAAAGCGATGAATCAATGAGTGACGACAAATCTTTGGACCTCACCGCCAATGACGTCGAGGTGACTGTGGACGAGCAGTCGGTGCAAGACGCAGATGTGGCAATTGCTGCCGCAGATCACCCGGAAGTCGAAGCAGCGCAAGAAGTTGCTGACGAGTTTGCCGCGATCGACGCCGGGGAAGCTGTTGACACTGAGGTTGAGTCGGCGCCTGCTAGCGAAGACGAAGTGTCGAAGGCTGCAGCGGCGCTCGGTGACACTGAAGGTTCCGATGAAGATAAAGCAATGGAAGAGTACAAAACTCGGCTGCGGGCGTTTATGCGGGAGCTTCGTCGCCTGCCGGGCAAGTGGTATATCATCCAGTGCTATTCCGGCTACGAAAATAAGGTGAAAACCAACTTGGACATGCGTGTCCAAACCCTCGAGGTGGAAGATTCCATCTATGACGTGGTTGTGCCAATTGAAGAAGTCATGGAGCTTAAAGACGGCAAGCGGAAGCTAGTCAAGCGCAAGCTGCTGCCTGGCTATGTGCTTGTTCGTATGGAGATCAATGACCGCTCCTGGTCGGTGGTACGGGATACCCCGGGTGTGACTTCTTTTGTCGGCAACGAGGGTCATCCAACCCCAGTGAAGGCACGCGATGTGGCGAAATTCCTCATGCCGCAGGAAACCCCTGCCCAGGAAGGCGAGGAAGCTGCTGCTACCCCGGTGAACAAGTCCGGCGAGCAGGTTGTGGCACAGCCAACAGTGTCCAACCGTGCACCGGTGCAGGTTGATTTTGAGGTTGGCGAAGCGGTGACGATCCTCGACGGTGCGTTTGCTACCGTTCCGGCAACAATCAGCGAAATCGATCCGGCCACCGGCAAGCTGCGGGTGCTGGTGTCGATCTTTGGCCGGGAGACCCCGGTGGATCTCAACTTCGACCAGGTTGAAAAAATCAACTAGTTCCTTGTGGACTATTGGACGCATTCCCTGTGGAATGGGTTGTGCGGCAACTGTCTGCCGCACCGTACACTGACCCACCCCACCTGCTGAACCACGATGTGGCAGCTTCCCTGTTGCAGGGTTGAGCTGCCCTATGTCGAGCAGCGGTGGGGTGTTGTTGTGCGGTGAGCATGACCGGGCACTCCTTGGTGGTGTCGCCGTTTTGGGGGGATTGTGCCGCCGATTGTGCAGTGGGGATGGTTGGATAGAAAGGGTGAAGCGTTCCGCCAGGAGAATCATTGCTAACTCGTGGGCAGTCAACTGTCGACGGTGGTGTGCTGCTGTGGTGTCGGCAGTTCTTGTTACTACCGCGTCACCGGCGGTCGCACCGGCAGCTGTGGTCGCCACCGATACGGCGAGCCTGGTCCACTTAGAGCGTGCCACGGCTGGATATTTAGCCCCACAGATTCATTGGCTTGATTTTGCGGCGTTCAGCGACGATGAGTGGGCGGGGTTGATCCAGGGGCAGCCGCAACAATTGTCGTTTCCGTTGGCTGGCGGGTCGCTAGTGCAGGCCACCTTGTCGCTGGCCGGTACTTCCGATGGGGCACCTATTACTGCGCAATCGGTACCGACGTGGGGTGCATTTGGGGCGATGAGTCCCACCGGTGAGCAGCAGTATCCGCTGGTTGGGGAGCCAGCTGTGGGGATTGCACAAGCTACCGCTAGCCCCTACGAGTTGCGGGTGACGTTGCGTGATCTGGTAGTGAAATTCCCTTCGGGGGCACAAGTCACCCCGGCGGTGGTGGTTGCTGATGCGGAGCAGCTCAGTGATGAAACCGATGTGGTGACGGTGGCTGCAGCTGGCGGTACTGTCACGCGGCTGACGGTGTTGACTGCGCAAGAAGCTGATCCGCAGCAGCAGGGTGCCGCGGCGCATCCGGCTGTGCATCCGTTGGCTTGTAGCGGGGAGGGAACGCCAACGCTGCGTTGCACTGGGGTGGCGGATGCTGGGGCACAGCTGCTGCTCGCCAGCGGCACCACTGAAGTGACGACGACGTTGCAGGCGGCTGGTTCCCCGAACGCGTTAGCGTTTGGGCTGCTGCTTGGAGTGCCAAACGCGACTGTGCAGTGGGATGACTCGGTAGGTTTTGCTGTTAGTGGCAGTGCTGCCGGCAGTGCTCCTGTTGCTAGTGAAATGTTTACCGTGACATTTGGTGAACCGGCTGCTGATATGCTGCCTGCCCCTGGGGAGATGGTGCGTGTCATGGCTACCGGGGACACATCAGCTAGTCGGTTTGGGATCCCGACTGCTGCATGTGCGGCGGTGCAGCTGGATGCGACGGCCCCGGCAGGGGTTCGGCGCAGCCCCCTGCCCGCAACAGTGGATCCGCAGGCGGGTAAGGATGCCACCGCAGGGGCGTGGCTGGTGTCGCAGCCAGCTGGCTCGGCCTTTATCGACTGTGCGGTCACTATCGCCGCCGCCCCACTGGCCACCCCGAATCTTGTCGCGGCCACGTCTGACACTCCGCTGCCAACTGGGGAACACCCGAAAACAACCGGGGTAGTGGTTGCGGGGATTGATCCACGGGCGACCCGGCTGACATTGACAATCACCCCACCGGGATTCTTCGATTCTGCACGGCAAGATACGGGGCAAGAACCGGTGACTGTGGCGTTGCGGCGCACGGTAAACGGTTGGCAGCAAACGGGGAATGCTGCCGAACTGTTTCAGGTACAGGTGAGTAGCCAGACCGCACCATCGGATACCCCACCAGACTCCAGCCCAACCGGTTCCACCCCGCCGACTGCTCCTGCCGCGGCAGAGACACTCCTTTTGGAATTTGTGGGCGATGCATGGACAAGCCTTGATCGGGCAGCGGCAACGGTGCGGGTCGCGGTGGATCCTGCCGATCAACCGGCTGAAGGACTAGCTGATGCGCCGCTCCCCGCGGCACGTACCGTCGACAGTGCAGCGAAGGTGGTGTTGAATACGGCGGTTGATTCTGCTCGACCGTTACAGGCGCCGCAGCAAACCCCGATTGATCGGTTGCCGATCACAGCCAGTGCACGGAATGCGATCATTGCTGCTATTGTCGCTGCCAATCCGCAGCTGCCGGCCGATGTCACATTCACCGTCGATGATGACGGTGCTGTTCAGGTTCACTATCCGGACGGGACGGCGCAATATTTCACCGGCCACCAAACAACCCAGCAACGGCCACTACCGATCCCCGTAATTGACCCGGTGCCCCAATACGGTGCCACCACAGTGGCGGTACACACGGTTGGTACGCAGCCCCTGCAGGCTGGTGATGTGGTCACCGTGGCGGTGGGCACCAGCCGCTATCACACCACCATCCCGGACGATTCCCCCAGCATGCCAATTGTGGTCACTGTGGATCCGCTGCAGGAACTCATGCCAGTCGAGGTGGCGATATCCCGCGGCAATGAATCCGTCACCGGCAGCCCGGTAGTTGTCGCACCCGAAGCGTTGGCACATCTGCGCATCGATCCACCGCCGCACATGGGTGCCCATCAAGTCACTGTGGTTGCCGATCCGCAAACCCCGTTGCGGCTTCACGACGAGATTTTGCTCGACATTGGGCACAACCATTATCGGCATGAAATCATCCAGGCCGATATTGACACTGGTGCAGTGACTTTTGCGGTAGCTCCGCTTGCTGCCGGCAGTGTGCTGCAGCCGGCCATCCGGCGGATAGGTCGCCTACCGCAGCCAGGAATACCGGCCACAATTTCCACGATTGCCCCGCCGTCCCCACGAATTATTACCCGGCCACGGGTGGGCACCGATCGGCTGATGATCACCAGTGCCGGCCGGCAACATTTCGAAGTCGGCGACCGGATCGATCTCACCGTCGGCTCCCGGGTGATCAGCCACCAGGTCAATGCGGAAGAAGCCGCCAGCGGATTTATCGACATTGCCCTTGACCATCCGATGAGCAACGGCATTGTTGCCTATGCGACGGCTTACCGCGACGGGGCGCCCCCGCAGCGCGGCAACCAGGTCGGGGTGCCGCTTGCCATCCCTGACATGCTGGCCACCCCGCGCATTGTCAACCCCGCCCATCCGGCGCTCACCATGCTGCAAGTCACCACCAGTGGACAACCGTTCAACCCTGGTGACACGCTGACCGTGTACACCGGCAACTATCGCTACCAGCACACTGTGCGGGCAACGGAAGCCGCAGACAACCTGGCACAGATCTATCTGCCAGTAGCACTCGTTGTCGGCGACACCATCATTGTGGAAAACTCCCGCCCGCAGCGGACCACCACAACAAGCCACCCAGTTACGGTGGTGCCAACCCCTGCGAATCCCCCCGCCGACCCGGCAAACCCAGTACCCACGAGTCCGCCGCCTCCAACCCCTGACAGTTACCCGCCCCGCCAACCGATACAACCTGATCCGCAGCCAGCCGCCCACAGCTCGACTGGGGTGGGGGTGGTCACCGGTGACACCTTCGCCGAAATTGCGCTTCTGCTCAGCGTGCCACTGCTGGTGACGATCGGCCACTGGCTTGCCACCATCCCATCGAACAATGATCGCCTCCAGCTCCCGCCCCAGCATTGCGGTGCAGCTTCTCAGGAAGCGCTACCAGCACCCGTAATCCCACCGGTGCCACCTGTGATGTCAGCGTTTTGGTCGACCGTCACCTACTGGTCGGGAGTTTGTACACCTCGCTAAACCTGGTATCCTGGCAGATCGTGCCGTGTGCAGCTGGTGGAAGCGCGGAAACGCACTGCCATCATGGTGCATCAACGGTACGGTTATCGCCGGCTTGGCGGTAACTGTAAAACACTTACGTTAACCATCATCCCCGGTGGCCAGGCCACAGCAGTCAGTTGATTGCTGTCATCCCGGCATCCGGACGGTAACTGCCGCAAACACAGCCCTATACACATAGTGACCCGCACAGCAGCCACGATGAACCTTCCCCGGTAAGGGATGGTGTGTCGCGGCAACAGGGTGGTGAATCTTGGCTGGGTTTGCTTCACACAAGGATGCGGTTACCGGTAACCAGGAAAAGGAAACACTTCGATGCCTCCGAAGAAGAAAAAGAAGGTCACAGGCTTAATCAAGCTGCAGATCCAAGCTGGACAGGCTAACCCGGCTCCACCGGTTGGTCCGGCTCTTGGTGCCCATGGTGTCAACATCATGGAATTCTGTAAGGCCTACAACGCTGCAACGGAAAACCAGCGCGGCAACGTTGTGCCAGTGGAAATCACGGTCTATGAAGACCGCTCCTTCGACTTCAAACTGAAGACCCCGCCGGCAGCGAAGCTGCTGCTGAAGGCTGCGGGTATCCCGAAGGGCTCTGGTGTTCCACACACCCAAAAAGTCGGCACCGTCACCATGGATCAGTGCCGTGAAATCGCCCAGACCAAGCTGGAAGACTTGAACGCCAACGACGTTGAAGCAGGTGCACGCATTATTGCTGGTACCGCCCGCTCGATGGGTATTGAGGTCAAGTAAGACTTCACCAATGAGCCGCAGGGATCTGCGGCACATCGTGGGAGGGGTCGCTTTTCACCCACACCACAATTTCCTTGTTATCTCCTGCAGAAGTAACCCGCGCCGACCGCAGTGTCTAGCAACGATGCGGCATTGCGATAGTTGGCGGTGCTGCAGGAGTAACAGCACATTGAAAACAACCGAAGGAAACATACGATGAGCAAGCGTTCGCGCAAGTACCTTGCAGCAGCCGAAAAGGTTGATGCAGGTCGTCTCTACACCCCAATGCAAGCTGCCAAACTGGTGAAGGAAACCTCCTACACCTCCTATGACGGCACCGTCGATGTGGCTATCCGCCTCGGGGTTGACCCTCGCAAAGCTGACCAGCTTGTGCGCGGTACCGTCTCCCTGCCGCACGGCACCGGTAAAGAAGTCCGCGTGATCGTGTTCGCCGCTGGTGAAAAGGCCACCCAGGCTGAAGAAGCTGGCGCTGACATGGTTGGCACCGACGAACTGATCGAAAAGATCCAGGGCGGCTGGACTGACTTCGACGCCGCTATCGCCACCCCGGATCAGATGGCAAAGGTTGGTCGCGTTGCCCGCGTGCTTGGTCCACGTGGCCTCATGCCAAACCCGAAGACCGGTACGGTCACCATGGATGTTGCGAAAGCTGTCCAGGAGATCAAGGGCGGTAAAATCGCCTTCCGTGTCGACAAGGCTGCTAACCTGCACGCTATCCTCGGCAAGGTGTCCTTCGACGCGAAGAAGATCGCTGAAAACTACCAGGCACTCATCGAAGAGCTGCTGCGTCTGAAGCCTTCTTCCTCCAAGGGTTCCTACATCAAGAAGGTTACCTTCGCTGCTACCTCCGGCCCTGGTATTCAGGTTGATCCGAAGGCTGCTGTGAGCGAAGACGAGTAAATCTCAGTTGTAGCATCAAGCACATAGGGCTTTACACAAAGCTCGCGATGATCCCCATCTCCGCCGTATTGGCGAAGGTGGGGATTTTCTTCACCCCAACCAAGATGTATGCGTGCCACGGAGAATACAACCTGCTGCGCTACATGATGCTGAGCTGCGGTTGCAAACCATTGCGACTGCGGTGAACCATCGGTATCCATCCAGCCACCGCGGAAGAGAAAACGCTGCTCGGCACGCTTTTTTCAGGTGGATGCTCGCAAAACTTTCCCCCCTTGCGGCAGTTGATACGAAACGGTGCAACCATGCTGCCCGGGTCAGTATTTTCCGCCGAGACGGCAGGGCTATCAAGAACACACGGTTACCGGCGTGGCCGCAAAAACGTGATGGTGCACCGATCAGCAATGAAACAATGCTGTGGAATGACTTGTTATGGCTGCCAGCAGCGGTGGGACGGCGCATTGTTGCTGCAAGTTTATCTCGGCGCGACAGTGATGGCTGGCGCGGTCGAAACACATGAACTTCCGTGCGGAGCTGCCGCGCAAACGCAACGCTGATCGGCGGATCGGGAGTGCGTCCCAAATCGGGGACTAGGGCTGGCGGGGCAGGGGCTTGTGAGCTCGTGACCGCTGCACGGGTGAAGGGTGCAATCGGATAGCATTTTCAAGCCGCAGGAGGGTGCAAGAACTTCAGGTAGGTCGTGACTTCTCGCTACGCTGCGCGCGAGCCTGAACACTGCAGGCTAGTGTGGCCAGTGCAACTTGTGCCACGGCGTCGCTGCTGCAACTGATGGCAATAGGCAGGTGTTGCATCGTTTGTTGCAACCTGTGCGCCAAGTGTTGCAGAAAATCTGTTTTTCGATCACCGCGAGGGGCTCGCCGGTATGCTGCTCACCGGGTATGCGGGCTTAGGCGACCAGCTGCATTGCGCAGGGCTGACACTGCTTCAGCAACGCCTCCCCATGGATGCAGACGCAAGGTGGAGCCGACTCGCAGCACTGCTCCACTTGGGCGCAGCCAGTGGGCGTTGATGGATAACCGTCAGGGGAACATAGGTGCTTGCCAGCCAGGTTGTTGGTGCGTGGTGGTGCCGGAGGCTGTGCGCAACATTGCAGTGGCGGCACTGTGTGGGCGGTGGAACGCACACCCACCGGAGGTTTTGCTAGCTGCTTAGCTTAAGTGTCTTTGCCAAGCGCTCGACGTGACCTTTGGCTTTCACGTTGTAGAGAGCATGGGACACGGTGCCATCGGCGCCGATAACCACGGTAGAGCGGATAACGCCTTGCACAGTTTTGCCATAGTTTTGCTTTTCGCCAAAGGCACCCCATTGACGCATGGTTTCCTTTGTCGGATCAGAGAGCATGGTAAACGGTAACCCATGGTTGTCGACAAAAGCGGCCAGCTTTTCGGGCTTGTCGGGGCTTACCCCAACGACGAGATAGCCGTCGGCTTGGAAACGGGCGATATTATCGCGAAAGTCGCAGGCCTGCGTGGTGCAACCGGGTGTTTCCGCACGTGGATAGAAGTAGACGATCACCGGCGTTCCCTGGTGCTCGGAGAGGGTGAAGGTGTTCCCGTCGTGGGTGGGCAAGGAAAGTTCGGGGGCGGCATCGCCGACAGCAAGACGAATATTGTCAGACATGACTACTCATCCTAGTCAAGGATGCACATGCTTATGCCCGTGCGCCGCAAACACCGACAGGTGTGCCGGTTCTCAAAGTAAGAGTAAAGGCCTTACTTGGCTGAGTGGAAGTGCAGTGCGCAACGGCGGACTGGGTGGGGTGCAACAACAGGGAGGGGGATCCGGCGAGTCCACCCCAGCTGCTGAAGTTTGCTTTTCTTGCCTGCCTCGTTTATGGTTGCTCGTTGAACTTGTAGGCAGGGAATATTCCCTGCTGTCCAAGATCACCGAAGACCGTCGGTCACCACTCAAGAGACCAGCAATTGGTGGGCAACCGCCAAGGATGTTGCTGATCTCAAGTTTGGTCGAAGGATCTTTCCTTGCTTTTGCAAGCAAGAAAGGCGGCCTACGCAGGAGTTACTTGGCGCATTAGAACCCCACTTTCGTGGAAGAACATGCCCCCGTGCTCTTGCACGGGGTTTTTCGTGTCGTGGGTCGTTGTTACGACGTTCGTTACGCGCGAGTGAAAACCCCGGCGGACAAAGTACACACACGAATTGGTTCAAGGAAGGAGGCGAGGTTCAACCATGGCAAATCCGAAGAATCAACAGTCTTTGGCAGAGCTCAAGGAGCTGTTCGCACAGAACGGCACCGTGCTGCTCACCGAATATCGTGGCCTGTCAGTTGCGCAGATGACGCAGCTGCGTCGCGCACTCGGCGCCGATGTGACCTACGCCGTCGCCAAGAACACCATGATTCGGATCGCGGCTAAGGAATCTGGCGTCGAAGGACTCGACGATCAGCTCACCGGCCCGACCGCAGTGGCGTTCGTCGGTGGCGAAGCTGTAGACGCAGCGAAGGCACTGAAGGAATTTGGCAAAGAGAACAAGGCTTTTGTGATCAAGGGCGGTTACATGGACGGTAACGTCCTGACGCCTGAACAGGTCAGTGCAATCGCCGAGCTGGACAACCGCGAGACCACTCTCGCCAAGCTGGCTGGTGCAATGCAGGGATCGCTTGCCAAGGCTGCCGGTCTGTTCAACGCTCCTGCCTCGCAGGTTGCACGCCTTGCGGCTGCACTGCAGGAAAAGAAGGACGCGGCCTAATACCGTCGCCTGGAACAGCGACCATGCTGTTCCATCCCAAACCCCCCATATACTTTCATCCGCTGCATCGGCGCACACGAGTGTTGCGCGCAAAGAGCATCTTCTGTTTACCGGCTTGAGCCGGCGGCAGCGGATATCACCCACGAAAGGACTGCCACCATGGCTAAGTTCACCAACGATGAACTCATCGAAGCGTTCAAGGAAATGACCCTCATCGAGCTCTCCGAGTTCGTGAAGCTCTTCGAAGAGACCTTCGACGTTACCGCTGCTGCTCCGGTTGCTGCTGTTGCTGCTGCTGCTCCGGGCGCTGCTGGTGCTGCTGAAGAAGAGAAGGACGAATTCGACGTCGTTCTCGAAGACGCTGGCTCCAAGAAGATCGGCGTGATCAAGGTTGTCCGCGAGCTCGTTCCTTCCCTCGGCCTGAAGGAAGCTAAGGAAATGGTTGAAGGCGCTCCTAAGGCTGTTCTGGAAGGTGCTTCCAAGGACGACGCTGAAGCTGCTAAGACCAAGCTGGAAGAAGCTGGCGCTAAGGTTTCCCTCAAGTAATCTGCGCATTCTTTCCGCAGTATTGCCACTGGTGTTGCTAGACAACACAGCGTGCAATACAGTTGCGAAGCTTGTTGCTTTCACCCCAAGTTCTCCTCGGGAGGGCTTGGGGTGTTGCCTTTTTCACCCTGGTTGTTGCAAGGTCTGGGTTGTCGCTTGCTGCTAGCTGCAGCACAGTAGTACTGCCCGGTGGGTGGCTACCATTGGTTTGTATGCGGACGGTGCGTCAGATTGGGCGACGGTCGGGATGAAGCTCGGCGCGTTAGTTGGAACTTCGTCCGGTGGGGGTGGGGAGCAAACTGTGATTTTTGCTTTCCCTTCAGTCATGATGGTGGTAGCTGTTTTCTCGAAGTTTTCCTCGCCGTAGAAGAATTGAGGCTGTTGTGCTTGCAACCCTGTGCCCACCGGTGACGTTCACGGTAGCTGCCGCCGAGATGCCACCTGATCCGTTGGCGCCAGTGCTGTGGTCGGTTGGTGCGCTCCTTGGGGTGATTTTGGTGGCGTTAACCTTCCTCATTTGGGTGGAACAGGGCAAACTCAACTGGACGGAATCCCGGCACGACACAGCAGAAGTCGCCAGCCCAGCATTATTAGCTACGATCGACCGGCAGGTGGAAACGCTCGCAACGGCAGTGTTTGCGCCTGAAGATTTGGCTGCGCGCCGTGCGGCGTTAGATCATATTCGCCCCACCAAACGGTTTAGTCGCCATGTGGAAGGGGTACCGCCGCGCATCGCAGCGGAGGCCTTCGCCCACTATTTGACGGGGATCGCTGATCTTGAGCGCGGCGATGAACAAGCTATACGTCAGGTGGCGGAGGCGTTAGGCAGCGATATTGAGGCTTTTTTAGCTGACCATCCAGACGATAGTCGTCACGATAAGGCGGCGGTGCTCCTCGAGGCCTGTCTGCGGGTTGGGCAACTGCCGGCTGCTGATCGTGCACCACGACTAGCCCACCATGTTTCCGCCTGGCAGCAACTGCTTGGTCCTTCCACAATGTCGGTGCAAGCTGTGGAGGAAGCAGTGCGGGCAACCCCGATGGTGTTTCCCACTCGGGCAGTGCCCGGCTTTGTTCCCTATCTTGCCCGCCAGTAGCCCACTGACCTGGCGAACACTGTTTAAGACTTCATTGCTGCATCCCCATATTGCCCACGTTACCGTCGCGAGACTTGATTGCTGCATCTTCGCAATGGCTGTTGGTATCCGGTGTGCATGGGCAACCCCCTCAGCGGTCGGCGGGCGCGGTATGCGGGCTAGTACATGGTGGTGCCTTCGCTGAAGCGGTGATCGCTTGCCTAATCGTCCCAGAGGTTCCTTGCCCGGTAGACTATGGCGCATGCTTCCTAAATCCCGACTGGTATCGGTGTTTGTTCTCGGCCTGGGCATTGCCATGATTACGGCAGCTGTCCTAGGTGGCGCATTTGTACACCGGGACGCCCGGCTGCCGGCGGCGCAAGAGATCGCAACGTTAGCGATTGTGGATCCTGCCGCGGAAGTAGCGTCGGCAGCAGGTGAGGAGCTTGTCACCAAACCGGTCACGATGCAGCGGCATCTCACTATTGCTGATCCTTTCGCCGCCGATCAGGCCGGTGTTCGGATCGGCTATGCGTGGGTGGCTGACGATGGCGACCCGGCAGGGCTTATCGATGCCAGCATTTGGGGGTATCGCATCAATCGGATCACTGGCCTGCAGATCTCCCCGACAGTGGTCAGTTCGCTGCCGGGAATGCCACCGGCCAAAGTGGAATTGCACGGGTTGACGATCAAATTCCCAGCCGATATTGAACAAACCACAGTGCAATATGTGGATCCGACGCTGCGTGCCACCTTCCCGATGAATCGCACCGATGCCTTTACCCGCGACGGGCGAGATATTGATGTGTGGACGCAGACGATCCCTGATTCGATTGTGGGCGAGTTTTACGCTTCCCCCACCAACACTGGGCAGGTTACCACCGCAGCGGGGGTGACTCGTCCCGTGCTGAAGCACTATGCGGCGAAGCGGGAGCTGCACGTGGATCATCGAACCGGCATCATTATCGCCCAGCGGGAGCAGGTACAGCTGTCCTATGTGACCGTGGACGGCGAGGAACGTTTCCCGACGCTGCGCTTCGACGGGATCAATAGTGACCAGTCACAGCAGGAGCTGCTCGACTTCGCCGCAACCCTCCCCACCGGGGCGGGGTTGCTGGCTATCCGTATTCTGCTGGCTGCCGGCGGTGCGCTTGCCGTGATTCTAGGACTAATCGGGGTGTTTGGATTGTTTGGGCGGAAACAAGCGACGCGCAACTTGCACTAATGTGAGGCCGCGAACCTGCCCAGCGCCCGGCCACCCGGCACAGCCCTGAATTATTAGCCGCTTTTTGCAGTTGAGCTGCAAGTTTCTCTGTCCTGGTCAGGGTGGAAACGGCAGCTGGTGCCTGCTGGGTGGCGGCGGGGAAGTGGACGGGGGAATAACCGATGTGTAATTTAACGGGCGTGGGTTGTCACCGCCGGGCAGCATCCATACGGTAGGGTTGCTTCAGGCAAGCGCACGATAGTCTGTATGCCGCAACGCGGTGTCGCTTGCATCGGTGAGCAATCAGGAGTTGGCCGTGTATCGGGGATGTTCGCTATGCACACAGCACAAGGAAGCTAGGCACACAGCACAAGGGATGCGTGAGGGATTACAGCGTCGTCGCCTGTGCAGGTACCCAGCAGATACTCGCCGCAACGTGCAGGACGCTAACCCGTGCGGGGGCAACAGGGTTTAAGTATTTGACTGGCAGGTGCAGGGGCTATATGCTGCTAGTTTGCGCTGTAATCCCGGTGCGCCCTGCTGAAGGCCAAAGTTGTTGATTGCCCCGTAATGTGATAAAAACCCGCAGGCAATAGCCATTTTTGTAAGACTCTAGTCGACCATGACGGTTGTTGTATGCGGGTGGTTTGTGTGCGGTGTCGGTTGAAGTGAGCATGATGTTTCACTTCGTTTTAGACACCCACCTTCTTGGCATTGTTGCCAAGCCAATATTGCATGAGGTGGCAACCAGTACGCTGGCGAAGTGATACTACTTGCAGTGGGGCGAGTGTTTGTAGAGATCTGCAAGCCTTACCAACGGGATGCGCAGCAGTATGTAGACCACTAATCACTCGCAGCGGTTGTTCGGTGGTTCGTTGCAGGTCGCACTCGCTAGTTTCCTTCGATGACACGATGTTGTCGCCGGTAACCTCATTAGTGTGATTGGCAGGGAACCTTCGCGCCGCCTGAGGTGCTGGAAGGACGCATCTTGGCAGTCTCCCGCCAGACCAAGTCAAAGCACGACATCCCCGGAGCTCCGCATCGGTACTCTTTTGCAAAGATTACCGAGCCGATTGAGGTTCCGGGGCTGCTTGATCTCCAATTAGAATCATTCGCCTGGCTGATCGGCACGCCGGAGTGGCGTGAGAAGCAGCGCGCTGAAAAAGGCGACGACGCCCGCATTACCAGCGGTTTGGAAGATATCTTGGATGAGCTTTCGCCGATCCAAGACTATTCCAATAACATGCAGCTCACGCTGTCTGAGCCGCGGTTCGAGGACGTCAAATACTCGATTGACGAATGTAAAGATAAAGACATTAACTACTCGGCACCGCTGTATGTGACCGCCGAGTTTATTAACAACGAGACCCAAGAGATCAAATCCCAGACGGTCTTCATCGGTGATTTCCCGATGATGACGGACAAGGGCACCTTCATTGTCAACGGCACCGAGCGTGTCGTTGTCTCCCAGTTGGTGCGTTCCCCGGGTGTGTATTTCGATGAGACGATCGATAAGGCGACCGAGCGTCCGCTGCACGCGGTGAAGGTGATTCCGTCGCGTGGTGCTTGGCTGGAATTCGATATCGACCGCCGCGACACCGTCGGTGTGCGTATCGACCGGAAACGTCGCCAGCCGGTGACGGTGCTGCTCAAGGCGTTGGGTTGGACGACCGAGCAGATTAAGGAACGCTTCGGGTTCTCCCCAATTTTGATGTCGACCCTGGAAGATGACGGGGTTGCCAACACCGATGAGGCGTTGCTGGAGATTTACCGCAAGCAGCGCCCAGGTGAGCAGCCGACCCGTGATCTGGCACAGTCGCTGCTGGATAACTCCTTCTTTAAAGCCAAGCGTTATGACTTGGCGAAGGTTGGCCGCTATAAGATCAACCGCAAGCTGGGCTTGGGGGGCGATCATGACGGTTTGATGACCCTCACTGAGGAAGATATCGCTACCACTATTGAATATTTGGTGCGTCTGCACGATGGTGAAACCGAGATGGTTTCGCCTGCAGGGGTGACCATTCCGGTGGAAACCGACGATATTGACCACTTTGGTAATCGTCGTCTGCGCACGGTTGGTGAGTTGATTCAAAACCAGGTGCGAGTCGGTCTGTCCCGTATGGAGCGGGTTGTTCGCGAGCGGATGACCACCCAGGATGCTGAGTCGATCACTCCTACCTCCTTGATCAACGTGCGTCCGGTGTCGGCGGCTATCCGTGAATTCTTTGGTACGTCGCAGCTGTCGCAGTTTATGGATCAAAACAACTCCCTGTCGGGGTTGACCCACAAGCGTCGTCTTTCCGCGCTGGGTCCTGGTGGTTTGTCTCGTGAACGTGCCGGTATTGAGGTGCGTGACGTGCACCCGTCGCACTATGGCCGTATGTGCCCGATTGAAACCCCAGAAGGGCCAAACATTGGTCTGATCGGTTCGCTGTCGAGCTATGCTCGGGTCAATGCCTTCGGGTTCATTGAAACGCCGTATCGTCGCGTGGAGAATCGTCAGCTCACTGACCAGATTGACTATCTCACTGCTGACGAGGAAGATCGGCACATTGTTGCACAGGCGAATACGCCGTACGACAAGGATGGTCACATCACCGAGGATCGGGTTGTTGTCCGGATGAAGGGCGGCAACATTGAGGTGGTTGACGCCTCCCGCATCGACTATATGGATATCTCTCCGCGCCAGATGGTGTCGGTGGGTACCGCGATGATTCCGTTCCTCGAGCACGACGACGCGAACCGTGCCCTCATGGGTGCGAATATGCAGAAGCAGGCTGTGCCGCTGGTGCGCTCCGAGTCGCCCTATGTGGGTACCGGTATGGAGTTGCGTGCCGCCTATGATGCCGGCGACATGATTATCTCGAAGTTTGCCGGTGCGGTGGAGGATGTTTCCGCTGACAAGATCACCATCATGGGTGATGAGGGCAAGCGGGAAACCTATCAGCTGCGCAAGTTTGAACGTACCAACCAGGGCACCTGCTACAACCAGGTTCCGCTGGTGGAGATCGGGCAGCGGGTTGAGGCCGGCCAGGTCATCGCGGATGGTCCGGGTACGAAAGACGGCGAAATGGCGCTGGGTCGCAACCTGCTCGTGGCGTTTATGCCATGGGAAGGCCACAACTATGAGGACGCTATTATCCTCAACCAGCGGCTGGTCGAAGAAGATATTTTGACCTCGATTCATATCGAAGAGCACGAAATCGATGCTCGCGATACGAAGCTTGGTGCTGAAGAGATCACCCGGGAGATCCCGAACGTTTCCGAAGAGGTGCTCAAAGACCTCGACGAGCGCGGTATTGTGCGTATCGGCGCGGATGTGCGTGACGGCGATATTCTCGTCGGTAAGGTCACCCCGAAGGGTGAAACAGAGCTCACCCCAGAAGAGCGTCTGCTGCGCGCAATTTTCGGCGAGAAGTCCCGCGAAGTGCGTGACACCTCGATGAAGGTGCCGCACGGTGAAACCGGCAAGGTGATCGGGGTGCGTCGCTTTACCCGCGACGAGGATGATCTGCCAGCTGGCGTCAACGAGATGATCCGGGTCTATGTGGCGCAGAAGCGCAAGATCCAAGACGGTGACAAGCTCGCTGGCCGCCACGGTAACAAGGGTGTGGTCGGTAAGATCCTGCCGCAGGAAGATATGCCGTTCCTGCCGGACGGTACTCCGGTGGACATTATTTTGAACACCCACGGTGTGCCGCGTCGTATGAATATCGGCCAGGTGTTGGAGACTCACTTGGGCTGGCTGGCTGCGGCTGGTTGGCATGTCGATCCGGCTGTGGCGGAAAACGCCAAGCTGATCGAAACCCTCCCCGAAGAGCTCTACGATGTGCCGGCCGGTTCGCTGACCGCCACCCCGGTGTTCGACGGTGCCTCCAATGAAGAGCTGGCTGGCCTGTTGGCGAATTCGCTGCCGAACCGGGACGGCGATGTCATGGTCAACGCTGACGGTAAAGCCACGTTGATGGATGGTCGTTCCGGCGAGCCGTTCCCCTTCCCGGTGTCGGTTGGCTACATGTACATCCTGAAGCTGCACCACCTGGTCGATGAGAAGATTCACGCCCGTTCAACTGGTCCGTACTCGATGATCACCCAGCAGCCGCTTGGTGGTAAAGCCCAGTTCGGTGGCCAGCGTTTCGGCGAGATGGAGGTGTGGGCAATGCAGGCTTATGGCGCTGCCTACACCCTGCAGGAGCTGCTCACCATCAAGTCCGACGACGTGGTTGGTCGTGTGAAGGTCTATGAGGCGATCGTCAAGGGTGAAAACATCCCGGATCCGGGTATTCCGGAATCGTTTAAGGTGCTGCTGAAAGAATTGCAGTCGCTGTGTCTCAACGTGGAAGTGCTTTCAGCTGACGGCACGCCAATGGAGTTGGGCACGGATGAAGATGACTACGATCAGGGCGCGTCGATGGGGATTAACCTTTCCCGCGATGAGCGCGCTGACACAGATATCGCTTAACACTGTGGCTGCTGCCCCTTAACAGGGATCGGTGTCCTTGCAACGCAAGGCGGAACACTCCCTCGGTTCGAGGACACCACTCCCGGGTGGCGGGCAAGCGAACACCAGGCGATATTTGTCGCTGTTTCAACCTCAAGTTGTTTTCAATATTGCTGAAAAACCTTCGGTTTTAAGAAATGATGCTTTCCCCAGCACAGCTGCCAGCACGAGAGAATCTCTCCCGTGCATAGGTAACAGTTCGCTGGGTGGAAGCACCGATACTCCCGTATCACGGATGCTGCCGCAACAATGTGTTTGCGCACACTATGCGGCAGCGCAGTGAACACGGGGGAAGGGAATGTACACTACTGTGCTCGACGTCAACTTCTTCGACGCACTCCGGATTGGCCTGGCCACCGCGGACGATATTCGCCGCTGGTCGAAAGGCGAAGTGAAAAAGCCGGAGACCATCAACTACCGTACTTTGAAGCCGGAAAAGGACGGTCTGTTCTGTGAACGGATCTTCGGTCCTACCCGCGACTGGGAATGTGCCTGTGGCCGCTACAAGCGGGTGCGCTATAAGGGCATTATTTGTGAACGCTGTGGTGTGGAAGTCACCAAGTCGAAGGTGCGCCGTGAGCGGATGGGCCATATTGAGCTTGCCGCCCCGGTAACCCATATCTGGTACTTCAAGGGTGTGCCCTCCCGGTTGGGGTATCTGCTGGATTTGGCTCCGAAGGATCTTGACCGGATCATCTACTTCTCGGCGAACATTATTACCAGTGTTGACGAGGAAGCCCGCCACAATGATCTGACGACTCTGGAAGCAGAAATGCTGCTGGAGAAGAAGGATGTGGAGGCTGAGGCGGAAAACCAGATCGCCGAGCGTGCCCAGAAACTCGAGCAGGATTTAGCCGAGTTGGAGGCCGCCGGGGCGAAAGCTGACGCCCGCCGCAAGGTGCAAAATGCTGCCGAGAAAGAAATGCAGCATATTCGGGAGCGTGCCGGTCGGGAGATTGACCGTCTGGACGAGGTGTGGAACACCTTCGTCAACCTGGCACCGAAGCAGATGATCCCCGATGAGACGATCTACGCTGAGCTTATTGACCGCTACGAGGATTATTTCACCGGCGGTATGGGTGCGGAAGCAATCCAGACGCTCATTAAGAACTTTGACCTCGATGCGGAAGCGGAAGAGCTGCGCCGGGTCATCCGGGAAGGTCGTGCCGGGCAGCGGAAAACCCGTGCCCTGAAGCGGCTGAAGGTGGTGGCTGCATTCCAGCGGTCGGAAAACCAGCCTGAAGCTATGGTGCTGGATTGTATTCCGGTGATCCCGCCAGAGCTGCGTCCGATGGTGCAGCTTGACGGTGGTCGTTTTGCGACCTCGGACTTGAACGATCTGTATCGTCGCGTTATCAACCGCAATAACCGTCTCAAGCGGATGATTGATCTCGGCGCCCCGGAGATCATTGTTAATAACGAAAAGCGCATGCTGCAGGAAGCAGTGGACGCGCTGTTTGACAATGGTCGTCGTGGCCGTCCGGTGACCGGTCCTGGTAACCGCAGCCTGAAGTCGCTGTCGGATCTGCTCAAGGGTAAGCAGGGTCGTTTCCGTCAGAACCTGCTCGGTAAGCGTGTCGACTATTCTGGCCGTTCGGTGATTATTGTCGGCCCGCAGCTGCGGCTGCACGAATGTGGTTTGCCGAAGCTGATGGCCCTCGAGCTGTTCAAGCCTTTCGTGATGAAGGGCTTGGTGCAAAAAGCTGCTGCACAGAATATTAAGTCCGCCAAGCGGATGGTGGAACGTCACCATCCTGAGGTGTGGTCGGTGCTGGAAGAAGTGATCTCCCAGCATCCGGTGATGCTCAACCGTGCACCTACCCTGCACCGCCTGGGTATTCAGGCTTTCGAGCCGGTGCTGGTGGAAGGTAAAGCGATCCAGCTGCACCCGCTGGCCTGCGAAGCGTTCAACGCCGACTTCGACGGTGACCAGATGGCAGTCCACCTGCCGCTTAGCGCCGAAGCGCAGGCTGAAGCCCGTATTTTGATGCTGGCTTCGAATAATATTCTGTCGCCTGCTTCCGGTAAGCCGCTGGCGATGCCACGTCTGGACATGGTCACTGGGTTGTACTTCCTCACCTTGGAAAAGCAGCCTGATGAGGTTGGTGGCCAGGGTGCCTACCAGCCGGCAACCGACACCGCCCCTGCCCAAGGCGTGTACTCGTCTGTTGCTGAGGCAATCATGGCCTATGACCGGGGTGTGCTTGGTTTGCAAGCCCCGATTAAGGTGCGGATCTCGCATCTGCGCCCACCTGCAGAGATCGAGGCAGAGCTGTTTGAGCATGGCTGGCAGCGCGGCCAAACCTGGCTGGCGTCGACCACCTTGGGTCGGATCATGTTTAATGATCTGCTGCCGTGGAACTATCCATATCTGGAAGGTGTGATGGTCCGTAAGGGCGGTGGCACCGACAAGATCATGCTCGGCGATGTCATTAACGATCTCGCTGCCCGCTATCCGATGATCACCGTGGCACAAACCATGGACAAGATGAAGGATGCCGGCTTCTATTGGGCAACCCGTTCCGGTGTGACGATCTCTATGTCGGACGTGCTCGTGCTGCCGAACAAGTCGGAGATCTTGGACGAGTATGAGGCGGAAGCCCGGGCGATTGAACGCAAGTACTACCAGGAGGGCAAGCTCACCAAGCAGGAGCGCTACGACCGTCTGGTGGAACTGTGGAAGAACGCCACCGACAAGGTCGGTAAGGCTGTGGAAGACCTGTATCCGGATGACAACCCGATTCCGATGATCGTGAAGTCTGGTGCGGCCGGTAACATGCGTCAGATCTGGACGCTGGCCGGTATGAAGGGCATGGTTGTGAACTCGAAGGGTGACTACATCACCCGCCCGATTAAGACCTCCTTCCGGGAAGGCCTGTCGGTGCTCGAGTACTTCAACAACTCGCACGGTTCCCGTAAGGGTCTGGCCGATACGGCGCTGCGTACCGCCGACTCGGGTTACCTCACCCGTCGTCTGGTCGACGTCGCGCAGGATGTTATTGTCCGCGAGGAGGACTGCGAAACCCGCCAGGGTGTCAAGGTGCCAGTCGCGGTACCGGTACAAGATGCCAGCGGGGTCACCGTCGGCTACCGTCGCCACGACCTTATTGAAACCTCAGTGCATGGTCGGGTGCTGGCAGTTGACTACACCAACAGCGACGGTGAAGTGGTGCTTGCCGCTGGTACCGAGCTGGGTGAAGAAGAAGTCGATGTGCTGGTCAAGGCCGGTGCGGAGACGGTGAAGCTGCGCAGTGTGCTCACCTGTCAGACTGCTACGGGTGTGTGCGCGAAGTGCTACGGCCGCTCCATGGCAACCGGTAAGCAGGTTGATATCGGCGAAGCTGTCGGTATTGTGGCCGCCCAGTCCATTGGTGAGCCGGGTACCCAGCTGACCATGCGTACCTTCCACCAGGGTGGTGTCGGTGGTGACATTACCGGTGGTCTGCCGCGTGTGCAGGAACTCTTCGAAGCTCGTGTGCCGAAGAACAAGGCACCGATCGCCTCTGTTCCGGGCACGGTGAAGCTGGAAGATGAAGGCAACTTCTGGACGCTGACTATCACCCCTGATGATGGTGGCGACGATGTTGTCTACGAGAAGCTGTCGAAGCGGCAGGGTCTGGCGATGAAACGGGTGCCGATGGAATCCAACCCGGAGGCCATGATCGAACGGCATCTGCAAGACGGCGACCATGTGGAACTTGGTGAACGGCTGCTGCGCGGCCCTGCTGATCCGCATGACGTGCTGGAAATTCAAGGCCGTCGCGGTGTGGAACAGCACCTCATCGACGAAGTGCAGGCCGTGTACCGGGCACAGGGTGTGGCGATTCACGACAAGCACATCGAAATCATTATCCGCCAGATGCTGCGGCGCGGTACCGTCATCGAATCCGGTTCCACCGAGTTCCTGCCGGGCACGTTGGTCGATTTGGCTGTCGCTAAGCAGGCCAATGCGGAAGCCCGCAAGGCTGGTTTGGAGATCGCCGAGCTTCGCAGCGAGATCATGGGTATCACCAAGGCATCGCTGGCAACCGAGTCGTGGCTGTCGGCGGCCTCCTTCCAGGAGACCACCCGCGTGCTTACCGATGCGGCGATTAACCGCCGCTCGGATCAGCTCATTGGTCTGAAGGAAAACGTCATCATCGGTAAGCTGATCCCAGCCGGTACTGGTATCTCCCAGTATCGCAACATTATGGTCAAGCCCACCGAGCGTGCCCGCAACGCCTCCTACACGGTGCCATCGTTCGGTGACTCGGTCTACGGTGATGATTTCACCCACGACTTCACCGGGGCTGCGGTGCCGTTGGATGACTACAGCTAGCACAGCCACACACCGCATCATTCGCCCGCGGTGGGGGCATTGCACCTCCACCGCGGACGGTGCGATTGCTGGCAATAACCAATAACTGCATCACATCCCACCCGGGGCGGCAGGTCGAACACTATTCGACGTGCCGCCCCGGGTGGTTTTTTATGTCCTGCACCACCAGGGTGGCGGGCGCTATCACCCACCACCAATATCACCGGCGATAAGTTTGCCGATTCGCACTAATAGTTTCACAGTATGGAATGGTGGAAGGAAACAAATACAGCATAGAAACTAAAGGGGTATAACGATTTGTACCTCACCTGCCAGGGGTTGCAAATGATTTAAAACACCTGAGAAAAACCCGTGTGCGGCGTAATGTCAGGGGTGAATCACAGCTGAAGCACTGTGTGTACATTCGCCGCACCACATTCCAATATTTCCCAAGGTAAGCAGGGGATATTGCGGTCATCTTGGTGGCACTGCGAAATAGGTGATATGTACACACAGGTTTTCCATTTCCATAACCCTGTTTGTTAGAAAGCCAACCTGGTATGTTTCCCCTCACCCGGTCTTCGCAACCATTGCAATCGCCCCCGGCATTCGCCGGGCGGCGCCTGCTCGCCCTGCTCTGTAGTTTGGTGCTTGCAGTCGCCGGCATTCAAATAGTCGCCGAGCCGCCGGTGGCTCATGCCGATATTGACGGGGTGAAGATCACCACCGGCGACGCCACTGCCGAACTTGGATCCCAACTGGCGGTGACTTTTAACCTGAACTGTTCGGTGAGCTGTCAAGGCTTACGAATTCAATTGCAGCGACCCGAAGGTGTTGGGGGTAAACCACTGGTTAGTAGCGGCTTCACCGTGGAAAATGCCGACAGTGACCATCCGGTGCTGGTCTATACCAAGTCTGGTACCGATGGGCTGGTCACCGCCTCAGCGGCGTGGGAAACCGTCGACCATCCAGGTTTCGCCGCTAAAGCGGATATTCCGTGGACTGCCACGTTAAACGGGAACACTACCCAAGGCACGATCCACACCGCGATTACCGGGAAACCCAAAACGTCGCTGAAAAAGGGTGTGTCGAATCAGATCCCCGTACCCGGCCAGCGGGTGGTGTACACCATCGAATATGTGCGCGAACATGGGCTGGGGGTGACCGGCTACACCGGCACAATTGTTGATGAAATCCCGGCAGGCTTAGAAGAGATCACCATCGTCAACCAGGATCTCACCCCGGGCACGACTGCTACCTATGAGCAGGCGGTGGATGCAAGAGAGTACAGCAAAGTTATCAAAGCCCGGGAGCTGTCGGCCGACTATATTCACTATGATCCGGAAACCCGAAAAATCACCATCGACATTGATAAATCAGTCGATGCGGCGCTCAGCCGTGAGCGGGTCGCCAAAATTACCTACACCGCCAAAGTCAACGACACGGTAGCTAATGCAACACGCATTACCAATACGGTGAAGCTTGATCCGGATTCATTGCATAATCTTGACGGCACCAAGCTGGCCAGTGACGCACCCGGGGTTGCGCAGCCCGTTGAACGCTACATCACTGTGCGCACTGCGCAAGGCAGTGTCGGCAAAGGTGGCACGGGACAGCAAAATAAAAACAACACTGACATCCAGTTCTATATTCGGGCGAAGCGCCCCGGCACGAATGATATTTTCATCGATGACCAGGCCCGCATTCAGCAGTGTCTGCAATATAAGGAGCGCGCCTTCCAATCGGATAAATGCACAGTTCCCGGCGGCGACAACAAACAACACTTAGCGTTGACGAAGTTCCAAGTCGACGCAGTGACCAACTTTCAGCAGGTAGCCAGCGATAATGGGCAGCCGCAGTGGATGCAGTCGAATTCCCGCCCCACAGTGACGTTTACGGTTTTTAACGCAGACCGCAGCCAATCGAAACAGTTGCCTGTCCTTGCCGGGGAGACTAGCAATGCCGGCAACGCCACCCTGAAAATCCCGGATGATCTTGGGTTTGCACCGGTGCACTTTACCGCCGTCGTCCAGGGCGTGCCATCGGATGAATATCTCACCGTGCGGTCGTATCACCGGGTGACAATCCCCGACGAACTGTATGTGCAAAACGATGATACTCGGCTGGATTATGTTGACGCAGCCAACGATGTGACCATCACCTACAAGGAAGCAGATGGCACGGACACCAAGTTGCAGGCTGGCACGATGCTCAATATTTATGAGAATCTGCCAGATCCGAAAACAGGGCTCGTCGTGGTAGATAATCCCACGATCACCGGACCTGAGGTGAGTTCGAATATTCGCTATGCGTTGTATAACCTCAGCGAAGAAGCCTTCCCGCCGTTGGGCTATATCAGTGTGCCGAAGGGTTTTTCGCTGGATCCGTCGGTGCTTGCCGATCAAAATTGGCAAGAATGCAACGATCAGGCGACACTGGAGCCGGGCAAGGTTGCCTACAATCCGGGCTTGCTGCAGTGGGAACTGTTGGCGGAAGGATCCCCTTCCGGTGGGCAACTGTGGCGATTTACCGCCCCGGACAATGTGGTGGTGCCAGGCAAGTCAGAAAACCGCCCCTGCCAATTCACCATTCCGGTCACCAGCACGGGCGCATTGGGTGGAACATATAGCAATCCCGATTTGGAATCCCAATTCCCGGCATTCCGCATTATGGTCACCACCGCCAACCCGAACCAGGGGCTGGCAAAATCTTCCACCTTCCAAGCGAACCCTTATGGCATCGGCTGGCAGGAACTGGTTGCTGCATGCCGCGACAATCCGGCGAACTGCCAGCAGCAAACTCAGCTTTGTGTTGAAGATCCTGATTCGCAAGCATGTGAGGATGCCCGCAGCGCCTATACGAAACGCAAACGCTGGGTGCAGGCTGATGGTTCGTTGACGGTGCTCGACTTTGCCGAGTCGCGGATTGAAAAATATGCCTGGGGTGATAAAGACCCGACGCGGGACACCCGCACCACTGCACTTGCCCCACAAGAAGGGGTGGCCGACACGTCGTGGGCAACACAGCAGGCAACCTTCTTCCTGCGGGTGGGGACTGACGGTTCGGTGCCATACACCGACTATGTGCTCTACGATGCGCTGCCGACCGAAGAGTCATGGGTGCCGATCAACAGCAAAGCCGCCACCCAGGAAGCAACCGCCGGCACACACAAAATTTACGACCAGGAAACGGGGAAGGTGACATCCACCGCCGTCAACGACAACACGCTGGTGCCAACTCTCACCGGGCCGATTGCAATACCGGTGCAGTCGCTATTTAACGAAGACCTACAAAAGTGGGAACGGCGCGCACCGCGGGCAACAATCCACTATTCGACCTCAAGTAACCCTTGCCGCCCGGAGATGGCGGAAGCCAAGCAAGGTCCTTTCCCAGCTGAAGCCCAAGAATGCACCGCCTTTAATGCCCGGGAAGGGGAGTGGCTCACCGCCGAGGAAGTGAATGCTACTGCTGACGGCTGGTCGAAGATCCGCTATTTCCGTATTGCGTTCGAGGAACCAATCTCAGGGCTGTTCGATATTCCCGTGCCGATGACAATGCCCACCAATGATGTCTCCGGCAACGGGATCGGCGATAGCGACATTGCCATCAACCGGGTTGCCTTCCGGGCAAGTAACGGCAAAACCAACACCGATCTGGGCACGTTAAGCCCGGCTGCGGCACGGGTGAAATATGTGCCCGAATACAAAATCAACAAGTCGCTGCTGCTGCCCGATGTTGATGGAACCTTTTCTGCTGCGAAAAACGCAATCGACGGCGCCGATTCCGATAGCTATCTTGTCGGGGTGGGCGATAATGTTCTGTTCCGGATCACCGTAACCGGGAAAGTACCCGGAGTGATGCTGGAGTCGCCGATGATTCGTGACTTTATTCCCCCTGGATTAGAGCTTGTCGAAGTGATGACAGGCACGGATGAAACTGGGGCGTTGAACACTGTCGGCGAAGTGTATTCCGACTATCACGATCCGGTTGCTGATGCGGCAGTAGCTGCCGCCGCCGACGATGGAGTCATTCCGCAAACCCCGACTGCGAAAGTTGCCTGGTTCCCAGGTCCAATGGACGATCAGGGTGTGGTCAATCCACAAGCTCCGGACGGTTCCCGGATACCGGCACAAGTAACTTTAAAGCTGCGGGTCACCGGCGACCCGGTAGGGGTGCTGCACAATGTTGCCTTCGGCACCACCCGGGAGCAGGCGTCGGTGCCATCGGGGGATTCGTGTGCGGAAAAAACTCCCGACGATATTGCGGCGGGTCGCACCGACAACAACTGTGACCGGCAGTCGATCAACGTGGCCTCCGCGATCAGCGGCGCCCTGTTTTCGCTGCCAGACAGTGCAGCAGCTGATGCTGAACTTGATGACTCGACCGCGAAAGTCACCACCTTGCAGCCGGGTGATGTGCAAGTGCAGCTGCTCGCTGCAGATGGCAGTCCGCTGCTGGTGAATCCAACCACGGGAAAGCCCGACCGCGAAGGTTCACCACTGATTGTCAATCTGGGAAGTGATGGCACATATCGTTTCCCGAAGGTGCGCCCCGGGAACTATCAGGTGCAGATGACAGTCAAGGATGATCCGGCAGCCCGGGAACGATTCCAGCAAGCATTCATGTTCACCCCGGCCACTGTCGCTGACCAGCCGATAGCAGCATCCGGTTTGATCGACGGGGCAGTAGACGACAAGGATCCTTTTACTGCTGTTACAAAGACGTTTACCGTCCCCGGGCCGGAAGCACCTGGCGGACAGCAAAATGTGCCACATGTGGATTTTGCGGTCATCCAAACAAACCCTTCGCTGACGATCACCAAGTCGCCAACAACAGACACCCCGCGAAATCTGAACGATCAAGCAGAGTTCACCATCAACGGTTCGAATAACGGCAATGTGCCGTTAACCGGGGTGCGCCTGCACGACGAATGGGCGAGCAGCCGCAACGTCACCCCGGTGTGTGTGATTACTGATCAGACCGGGAAACAGCGCAGCGGCACGCAACTGCTGACCACTGATGGGACAACCTTGGCAGTGGGAGAACAGTATTCCTGTACCGTCACCTATACCGTCGCCCAAGCCGATATTGACAACCAGGAGCCGTTGCACAATACGGCGAAAATCACTGGCATGTTCGGCAAAACCCCACTAGAGGAAACCTCGTCGGCAGCAATACCGGTGCACACTGCTGATCCCAGTTTCACACTGGACAAGCAGCTGGAAAACTCCACTGATCTGCATGTGGGGGATGCGGCAGTATTCCTTATCACCTTCACCAACACCGGCAATGTGACTTTGCACAATGTGGCGATTAGTGACAAGTTCAGCGCCGCGGAAACTGTGATCAACCTGGTGTGCGCGGAGAACAAGGACGGGTTGGATGCGACGAAAGCCACCGATGCGGTGGTGACCATCCCGACCGTGGCACCGAATGGGGTCATCTATTGTCGCGGCCAGTTCATTGCTTCGAAAGAGTTTTTGGAAAACCAAACCAAGGAAGTCAATGTTGCCGCAGCCGTGCCCAGCTATATGCGGCGTGATGACAACGGCGACCTGGTGCCCACTCTGCTGCAGAGCGCAACCGCGGAAGCCGCAGTGCAGCCCCGCCCATCCCAGCCAGCGATCGAAGTGAAAAAGGAAGTAGCAACTGGTGCTGATTCCTTTGGTCACACGACGCAAGGCTCGTTGGAAAACGGTGGGGTCATACCGTTTAGGATTACGCTCACCAACACCGGGGATGTGCGCCTGACGCAGGTGACCATCACCGATGAGCTCACCGGGCGGGATGCGGGTGCGCAGCATTTGGAAGTGCAGCGCTGCGTTGATGCGGCCAGCCAGGGAGCTGTTGGTGGTAATGGCAAGATCAGTCTGGCGGCCGGCGAACAGGTGATCTGTTCGGCGACAATAACCTATACCCAGGATGATATTGATGCCCAGCACCCGCTGGTGAATACGGTGTCTGTCACCGCTCAGGCGAAACAGCTGGTCGATGACAAAGAGCAGCTAGTCACCGTCACTGAAGCGGAAGATCGCACAGATGATAATGCGGCAACGGTCACTCCGCCGGCGCCGGCGCCCAGCCTGGAGATGCAGAAAACCGCGGCTGCGCCACGAGCGATTCTGCTGCCGGGTGACACCGTGCCATACACCTTTGTGATCACCAACAACGGGAATCAGACTGTGCACGATGTTGCCGTGGAAGATGAAAAATTCCCCGGCGGTAACGGTATTACGTGTGCCGGTGACACTCGGGTGCTGCAGCCGCAGGAGTCGCTGACCTGTACTGGCACGTACACGGTAACCGACACTGATGCGGTAGCGGAAAAGGTTGGTCAGCTGGTCAACACGGCTGTGGCAACTGGGAAAAGCCCAACGAATAATGCAGTACGCAGTGCATCGTCCACGGTGACACTTCCCACCGGTCGCCCAAAGCTGCAGTTGGAGAAGGTTGTCGTGCCTACCGAAGGGGTGGATCTGAACAATGTGCAGCCAGATGATGTGGTGACCTTCCGCATGACGGTGACCAATGTTGGTTCCGCCCCGATTGACAAGGTTGCAATCAAGGATCCGATCGCGCAGCAGTGGGGCGCCAAGAAACTGGTGTGCCCGATTGTGCCGCGGCTTGGCCACGATGTGGTCGACTATGACAATGGTGTCAACGGTTTCCTGCTGGCAGACACCGACACCGAGCAGTCGATTGGTTGGCTTGCTTCGCAGGCAAACCCGGAAGATGCGCAAGCGGTATGTTTGGTGAGTTTTGCATTCCCGCAGGCAGCGATTGATCAAGGCGTGGAGCATGTGAACACGGCAACCGCAGTCGGTGTCGATGCAGTCGGAACTGAGTATGAATCGCCGCAGGCAAGCGCAAAGGTTACCGGCACCCAGGAAGGTGGCCTTACCCTGGAGAAATCCAGCTCTGCCACCGTGGACGGTCCGCTGGTTGTCGGCGATGAGATTAATTATCACTTCAAGTTCACCAACACCGGCAAAGTGACGTTACACAACATCACCTTGGCCGATGAGCTGCTTAGCGGGCGAGGGATTGATCCGGCGACGTTCTGTCCGCCGTTTGATTTAGCGCCGGCAGCAGTGCACACCTGCCAATCCCCGGTGATGTCAGTAACTGATGCCGATGTTGATACCACGATTGCGAATACAGCAACGTTTAGCTCGGAGTGGCCAACTAGCTCCTTTACTGCGGCGCCACCAGCTGGTTCTTCGAATGAGGTGCGTCACCTGGTGACGAAACCAGAAATCAGCCTGGATAAGTCGGTGGTCAACGAGAAAACCGGCGGGTTTGCCATAGGGGATCAGGTGATTTACAAGTTGACCGTGACCAACACTGGTTTAGTGCCGGTGACGGGCGTGTATTTGGAAGATCAGATGCTCGAGGCACGAATGGATAGTGATCCGGAAAAGGCGACGGCAAGCCGTGCTTACTGTCCGGATCATGAAGATATTCTCACCCCGGCGGGTGCTTCGCTTGCCCCGGAGGAGTCGGCCACCTGCTATATCGGCATGATGGTGACGCAGGCGGATGTGGATGCCGGCCCGAACGTGGTCAACGAGGCATATTCGGCGGCGGAAACCCGGCAGGCGACGGCAACGGATCGGTCGACTGCGGTGGTGAACTTTGTGCAAACCGCGGAACTTGCCTTGACGAAAGCCATCGACGCTGCACAGCCGGTGTACACCGAAGGTGACGTGGTGCATTATGTGTTCACGGTGGAAAACACCGGTCAGCTTACGGTGCGGGATATCACCATTGATGATCCAATGCTGGCTGAAGCTGGCACAACGATTACTTGTGATAAGCAGCTCACCAAGCCTGGGTTAGCTGCCGGTGAGTCGGCGCAATGCCGCGCCGACTATGTGGTGACGGCGGCGGATGCTGCTGCCGCCGCAGCCACGCACACGGTGACCAATACGGCAACTGCGAAAGGCCAGCCGGTTCGTGGGGAAGTCGTCACTTCACCGCCGGCCGAGGTTTCCTTCCAGGCTGGCAGCCCGGCGATGAGCATTGCGAAATTTGCTCGGATTGTTGCTGGTGCTACCGGTGACCTGGAGCATCCACAGGTGCAGGCGGGCAGTGTGGTGGAATGGTCGATGGTGGTGACCAACAGCGGCAATGCGACAGCCCACGATGTGCAGGTCACTGATGCGCTGCTTGCTGATGCAGCTGATGCGGCCTGCTATGCCAATGTCAGCGAAGCCGACCGGCAGGCCGGGAAGCGTCCCGCTGCGGGTGGCACCGCATTGGATGCCATCGGCGATATTGCCGCCGGTTCCACAGTGACATGTTTCGCGTCGACAACGATCACCCAAGCCCAGGTTGATGGTGGGGTGGATAATCAGACAGTCAACACTGCTGCAGTGACCCGCGCCGTGGATAATCCGGGCACGGATGATCCTGCCCGCACCACTGCGGTGCAAGCCACCGCAAAGGTGGACAACGCCACCAAGGCGGGGATTAGCCTCACCAAGGAAGTGGCGCCGGAATCAGCGAAACAGCAGTATGTGGCCGGTGACGAGATCGTCTACACCTTCACCGTCACCAACACCGGCTTGGTGAGCTTGCATGATATTGCCATCACCGATGAGCTGTTTGCTGCCGCCGCTGCTGGCATTGTTTGCCAGCGCACCACGCTCGCCCCCGGGGAGCACACCACCTGCACCTCCCCGGTATATACGGTTACTGCCGCTGACGCGGAGCGGGAACATGGTGCACTGCTCAACGAGGCAGTCGTCACCGCCACCACCCCGACTGATCGCACAAATCTCGACGGTGTCAACGAGCAAGGACAAGTCACCGACAGCAGTGAGGTCACGGTCACTGTCGGCACCCCGGCAATCAGTCTGACGAAAACCGCGACACCACAAACCGGTGTGAGCGCTGACGACATGGTCACCTACACCATCATCGCCACCAACAGCGGCAACACCGACCTGTACAAGGTACACGTCACCGATCCGTGGTTTAGCGCCGATGAGCTTTCCTGCTCTGCGGCGGCGGCAACCGATCCGGCAACCGGCGCGGATCTAGCCGTCGGTGAAATGATCACCTGTACGGCAAGCCGACTGCTCACCCAAGATGAGGTAGATGCTGGAACACCAGTGGAAAACACGGCGACTGTCACCGCGGAAAGCGACGGCATTGCCACTGCAACCACCGTCGAAACCGGGCAGCCAGTTTCAGTAGAGGCGACAGCGACCGCTAGGGTCACCCCCAGCACTAAGGCCGCGCTCACCCTGGAAAAGACCGTGCAAGACAAACAGTCGATCTACGCCGAAGGTGATGAAGTCGCCTACCAGTTTGTGGTGACGAATACCGGTGATGTCACCATCCATGATGTCACCCTGACCGATCCGCTCATCGACGATACGGTGCACTCCTGCACCCCGGATCGTCTCGCGCCGGGGGAGCAGGCCACCTGCCCGGTGTTGCGCTACACCATCACCGCGGACGATGTCACCCGGCAGGCTGTCGCCAACACCGCCACAGTGACCGGGCTGAGCCCTGCCCAAGACGACACCACCCCGGTAGACCAGCGGCCAACCGCCAGCGCTACCGCCCAAGTCGTCACCGGCTATCCGGCGATCACGATTACGAAAACCAGTGATATCGCCCCCGGCACCCAGCTGGTAGCCGGTGACACGATCACCTACACCATTGAGATCGTCAATACCGGCACCACCCCGGCCACCGCGGTGAAACTCATTGATCCCATGGTCGCCGAGGTTGGTGAAGATCAGCTGCACTGCAGTGACCCTGCCGTCTACGGGGACGGCCCAGGTGCTACCCTGGCTCAGCCGAATGACGCAGTGAACTGCACGCTTGTCCGCAAAGTGAGTGCAGATGATGTGAACCGGTTTGATGCGATTGCCAATACTGCCACCGCTGAAGCCACCTTCGGGTCGAAACAGGCTACCCCGGTCAGTGCTACCGCCACCGCACCGGTGGCCAGTGAGCCGAAGATCTCCCTCGTCAAACAGGTCAAAGACCCGCAAACGGTGTACCTGGCCGGCGATGCGGTGGTCTATACCTTCACGATCACCAATGAAGGCACGGTGGATGTCACCGACGTAACGATCAACGATGCGCTACTCGCATCGCGCAGTATTGCAATCACTTGTCCTGCCACCGACCTGGCAGTCGGGGCAACCATGGTGTGTGAATCCGCGCCACTGACCGTCACCGATGACGATGTGGCCACCGGTCGGGTGGACAACACTGCCACAGTGGTGGCCAATGTGCCGCGCCGGGCGATCTCGAACGAAGATGGCCGCGAAGGGGTGGTACAGCCACCTGTCATCTCGAACGAGTCGCAGCACAGCATCAGCACCGGCACCCCGGCACTGAGTATCGAAAAGGTTGCCGCAACCCAGCAGGTGTCCCCCGGGGAGACCGTTCGCTACACCATCACGGTGCGCAATATCGGCACCACCCCGGTAGAGAAGATCCGCATCAGCGACGATCAAATCTTGGATCGCGGCGGAAAGTTCACCTGTGACGATCCGGCGATGCTGAGCGGCGAAGGAGTACTCCCAGTGGGAGCAACAACCACCTGTGTCGCCTCCGAGATCGCCAGCCTCCCAGAGGATGGCAGTTTGCAACTGCACAACACTGCCACGGTGCAAGGCTCTTACCGCAATGCGAAAGTCACCAAAATCGAGTCCACAGCCACTGTGGCTCTCAACGCCCCGAAACCACAGCTGACGGCGAAAATCTTCGACGGATCAATCAGCGACGGCGACGGGCAAACACCGGCAACCGCTGTGGAACTAGCCCCCGGGGAAGACTTCACCGTCGACTTCAAGCTGACGAACACCGGCGAAGGCCCCCTCACGGCAATCACCGTGGAAGTGCCCGGTGCGAACTTTGACACCCTTGCATTGACGATTCTTGACGACACCGGTCAGCCGGTGACTGCAATCCCCACTGCGCAAACCCCGGTGACCGGACTGGTTCTGCGGGTAGCCGATGACGGCAACATTATCCTCTCCGCGGAGGAAACCCTGCCGGCTCTCGCACTTCCGCCACGCTATGAACTATCTGGCAACCTGCGCGTCGACAGTGCCCAAATCGGCCACAACACCCCCATCACAGTGGAAGCAGCCGATCCGCGCACCGGGGAAACAGTCACTGCTCGGGATGACTTCTTTACCAAGCAGCGTCCTGCCGCCCCAGCCGGCATTACCACGAAGCTCTATATCGGGGAGCCAACGGCGGACACCGACGGCCACGGTGACGGCCAAACCGACGACACTGCGGTGCAAATACCAGCCGACACCCCAGTGGACGTCACCCTGCAGATCACCAACACTGGACAAACAGGTATCTCAGGCATTGTGCCGACCATCACCGGGGCCGGTATAGACCTGAAACCCGGGCAAGTATTTATCCTGCGCGACGGCGACGGCAACCCGGCAACACCGGAGATGGCTGCAGCGAAACCAGGGCTGATGCTGCGGGTCACCGGCGACGGCGAAATTGTGTTCAGCGATGATGAACACAATCTGCCATTGCTGCTTGCCCCCGGCCAACAGGTCACCGCAGCGCTAACTATCACCGTCGCGCCGGGGAATACGGATCATGTGGCAGGAACGGTTTCCGCTACCGATTCGCAACATAATGCACTGTCCGACAATGATCCGCTGTATGTGATGACCGGCAAACCAGTCGATCCGTCGCCGGAACCATCTGAGCCGACGAAACCGACGGAGCCGACAGAACCACTCGAGCCGTCCACACCAGGTGAGCCACCTGTATCCAGTGCCTCATCTTCGAAAAGCCCGTGGTGGGTTGTGTTGGTTCCAGTTGTCGGCATGCTTCCAGTGCTGGCACAGCTACCTGGTGTGCCGGTGCCACCGATTGTGTCGACTGCTGTGCCCACCCCGGAAGCAGAAGTCGAGCAGCCGGAGCCTCGTCCTGATCGCCCAGAACCGCGCCGCTCTGGACTGTTGGCGCAAACCGGTGCAAATGTGGGGACATTGTCCTTGCTCGCAGTCCTGCTCATGGTTATCGGCCTAGTGCTGGTAGCAGCCCGCCGCAGGAAGGGCAATGAGATGTAGCAGCAAACACACCATGGTTTCAATGCATTTGAAACCTGCTTTGCAGCACGGCGAACAATACCTATCACCGTGCAATTCACAACCCAGGTACCCACTGCTGGAGCAGCCTCGCTGCTGCGGACGGGTACCTGGGTTGTTGGCATTGGCAAACAGTTCAGGGTGCGGCAACAGTTCGATCATGGTTCGCCTGCTCAATGCCCCTGCACGACGAGCCCAAGCAACAGTCCCACCCACCCCCGTCCATCCGCAGATACACACCCCGGGGAGGTTGGAATATGAGCGCTCAGCGGGGAGTAGAATATGTGCGAACCGGTGATTCGGGGGTATTCGTGGGTGCACTGTGTGTGAACACAGATGCCCCAGGTTACTGTCGTGGTCACCGCATATTTTCGCACAACACCAATGCATCATGCTGACGTGCGGCGTTCCCCCTTTTTTGATCCTTCCCTGACTGTTTTTGGATGGCTGCAATGACCACCCCCACTGGTGCACAACATGAAGTGCGCGCTGATGAGATGTTTTTCTCAACCACCGATGAGAAAGGGATCATTGGGGAATCCAACTCGGTGTTCGTCCGGTTGTCCCGGTTCCCGCTGGCAGAACTCGTCGGTGCACCGCATAACATTATTCGGCATCCGGCAATGCCGGGGGCGGCATTCTTAGGAATGTGGACAACCCTGCAAGCCGGCCAGCCGTTTGCCGCCTATGTGCGAAACTTGGCCAAAGACGGGAGTGAATATGATGTGTTTGCGACCGTCACACCGATGCCTGGGGGTGGCTATTTATCGGTGCGAACCCGCCCGATGATGGAGGATGTGTTTGCGGCGGTGCGCGAGGTGTACGACCGGGTTTCAGCAACCGAACAGCAGCTGCGGGCGGCGGGTACCAGCAAAGCAAACGCGGCGATCGCAGGTTTTCAGCAGCTCGGTGACGAGCTAGCCGAATTAGGATTTGATTCCTATGCGGCGTTCCAGGCAGAGATCCTTCCAGGGGAGGTTGCTGCCCGCAGTGCGGTGTCTACTCTTGCCGCCGAAATTGACACCAGTGAGCTTTCCGGCAGTGCGGTTGTCATCGCCGAGCAGGTGCCAGCCATTGTGGATGCGTTAAGTGACTGGTCTACTGCGCTCTCCGGGGCGGATGAAGTCTCCCGGCTGTTACATAAGGCAGTCCGCAGCTTACGCACCGAGGTGGAACAGGCCACCGAGTTTGCCAGCGAACTTCAGCGCCATGCCACCGCCGGTAGTGGTCTGTCCCCGGATGATCTCATGCCCTTGGAGGTGTGGTCACATATGCGGGCTTCGGTGACGCCGCGCCTGGAGAAGTTTTATGTCAGCCTCGAGCAATTCGATGCGCTCACCCGGGAGATGAAAGTCTCGCTGTCGCTGATCCGCCTCCAAATGGAGATGATTACCCGGTTTATTCATGAACTTGCTGCCGGCGGCGGACAATTTGATCGGCAGGCGGTAGCTCTTGTCACCTTGGCACAGTGTTTGGATGCGATCTTGGAAAAGGTGCAGGTAGCGGCACAAGGATTTAGCAGCCAACAAGCTGCACTGATTGAGCACATCACCTATGTTGCCAAGCTTATGGCCATCCCGCAGCAGCTCATGACTGGCTGGCGGGATGAGTTTACTGGTGATACTGCACGCACCCTCGACCCGGCGGTGGAGCGCGTCGTCGCGTCGGTGAGTCGATCTGTGACTCGCGGCGAAGATGCTCTTGGTCAGTTGCGTGACCTGGCCGCTACGTTACAACACACGACCACGGTGGCTGATCTCGCAGGTTTGCAACAGCAGATCACGGCTATTGAACGCGCCGCACAGACTCTCACGTAGCGCTCACAAGACGGCCTGCCGAGTATGTGCGTATCACGGGTGCTCTGCAGGAAGCATAAAGGCCATGGCATCAGCTAGCTGCTTGTTGCATCTGTCTCGCTTCGAACACACCACCAGCGTCGCGCAGGAGCCAAGGTAACGTGGCAGTCATGACTACACTGTTTGAGCCACTCACGTTTCGTACTCAGCCTGGTATTCCGGCTTTGGAAGCCCGCAACCGGATATTCGTCGCCCCGATGTGTATGTATTCGGCTACCGGCCAAGATGGCCAAGTGCAGCCGTTTCATATTCAGCACTATGGAACGCTGGCGGCCGGTGGGGCGTCATTGGTGCTAGTGGAGGCGACTGCAGTCAATCCAGTCGGCAGGATCTCCCCGGCGGATCTTGGACTGTGGGAGTGCGAAGATCCAGTCGCAACAGCAGCCCTCGTGGAGGGGCACCGGCGACTCGTTGATGCTATTCACGCCCATGGCGCACTAGCTGGCGTGCAGCTCGCCCACGCGGGGGCGAAGGCGAGCACCTATCCACCGCATCCTGGCAATGGCACAGGGGTTATGCCGTTAGACCAAGGTGGGTGGACAGTTGTCGGCCCTGGTGATACTCCACTTGCAGCCAATCTTGGCTTGCCGCAGCCGTTGACGAGCGATGGTATCCGTGGGGTGGTAGCGGATTTTGCGCGGGCTGCAGAACTAGCCGAAGCTGCAGGATACGATATCGTACAGATCCATGGTGCTCACGGATATCTGCTACACGAATTCCTTTCCCCACTGACGAATACGCGCACCGACGGTTATGGGGATAGTCCCGCAAGCCGATACCGCATCCACTGTGAGGTGGCAGCAGCGGTGCGCGAGACGTTTACCGGCCCCATCGGTTTGCGGGTTTCTGCTAGTGACTGGGTGCCAGAAGGGGTCAGCCTCGAAACAGTCATCGATTGTGTTCGTGCTGTTGATGATGCTTGCGCACTCGCGTGGGTTGATGTCTCAAGCGGGGGGATCCCCATTGATCAGCCGATACCCGCTGCGAAAAACTATCAGGTTCCCTTCGCGCAAGCGATCGGTGCAGCCTTGGCAGAGGAGGATATTGTTGTCTCCGCGGTGGGGATGATTACCGATCCGCACCAAGCCGCAATACTGGTTGATGACGACCACATTGACGCAGTCAGCCTTGGGCGAGTCCTGCTCCGTGAACCAACCTGGCCAATCCACGCCGGTATGACGCTGGGATTACATCCCAGTGAACTTCCGATTCCGCCGCAATATGAACGTGGCTGGTAGCAGTGTCGCCATTCGGTGGCAATTCCGACCTGGTCGATTCCTTCATCCCGCGGTGCAGGTGCGATTCTTTTCCGACGACCTGGCGTGCTGATAGTGACACTAGTAATCAGTATGCAACGCCGGTAGGCTGGTGCGACCGGTGACCGACGAGGTTTTCCAGGTCGCCGACAAATTCATACTGCTGTCATCAGGCTGCAGAAGATAAACAAGTAACACGTAAGGACTGAGAAGACATATGCGAGCATCGTTACGAGTGGCCGCTGTGGCCGTGAGTGTTTCGACACTACTGCTTGGTGGATTGCCGGCCGCACACGCCGGGGATCAGGCGAAAGTCAATGAAGCCGTCAACAAGGTCAATAACTTGGCAAGTCTGGCATCATTTGCACCGTGCTCGACTGTGCGTGAAAAGTTCGCTTCCTACGGTGGTGGGGGTGTTGCGAAAACCCGGGGTGATCTCGAAGCGCGATCGGGCTCAGTCATTGCGGGGCAGATCGCAACACTGGAGCGTCGCGCGGGCGGTTTAACTCCTGCGCAGCGCCAACAATATCAAGCAGCCCTGCAACATGGTGCACAGCAGGCAATTGCTCGGGCTGTCGCATGTGGTGTGGTCAACGGCAGTGGTGCAGTCACTGAGGCTGCACAGGCGCCAGTCAACAATGCTCCTGCGCCGGTGCAACCTGCACCAGCACCCGCACAACCGGCACCTGCACCTGTACAACCCGCACCTGCACCAGCACCACAGCAAACCGTGCTACATAACCCATTAGATCCGGCACATCCGATTATTGTGCCGTTCGCCTTGCCACCGCTGCCGGAGGTGTTTGCCGGTTCCTCAGGTTTGTTGCCGAGGTAGATCAATACACCCCGTCTATGCTCGGTGTGGAGCGAACTGCACGGCGTACTCGTTACAACACGAAGTCCCTGTACCACTCCGGTACAGGGACTTGCTGCTTTACCGCGCTGTTTTCATCGGAAAAGTCGCTAACTGTGACATACCCGATCGGGCAGAAATCGGGCATGAACGCTTCGACGATGTCGGGGATTGAAGAGGCCTGACCTGATTGAGACCAGTCCTATGAGGACGCTTGAAGGACTGGCAGTAAGTTAAATACACTTCCGCTGAGGTCAGGGATGTGCTCAATCCTATTGAAAGCAAACACCCACGAGTCAATGTCGATGATGATTCCAAGCTTGGCGGATTCCTTCCGTGGTAGCGGCACAGCAGCGCACCCTCGCTGATATGCGCTAATTGCCCAGGCCAACGTTAAATTGCTGCGAAACCTTCCGCTTGACGGAGGGCAAACCCCTCGGATGGCTTGCAGGTAAGCCCGGGAGGCTGAGTATTCGTCATCCATTGGGTGGCGAACATTGGGCTGCCTGTGACGTGCTGCGTGGGGTGCATTAATTTTCTCAAGGCGCGCAAAATGAAACGCTCGGCCTTCGTGATTGTCAATCCCCTGTGGGTTCCGTGTTTCGCCAGTGTGTCGAGGCCTTTTCCAAGGCAATGGAGATTTTCTGGCATCCCGAAGGTGGAGGTGTGCTCGACCTCGGCTGAGGGGTACAAACATTGCTCCAACGCTATTCGATTACCCAAAACTGTTCCGTATAGAATAATGCAGATAAACGCTACTGTTTCACTGTTTTTTGCAAAGAAGCATCTAGCATGGTGTGCATGGCAAAGCGGGGTGTGCGCTGCTGGGGGAAACACAGGAGGTTGGCGCCATCAAGGGGAAGATCGGCAAGGCGTAACGCGCAAATCTGACTGCCGGTGGCGGTGGTGTAATACAAAGTGCTCGTTGCTGCGTCAAAGCAGGTCGAGTACAAGGTGTACTCATACTGGCCGGTGGCGGTCTGTGTTGCGCCTGGCACCATCGCCACCTGGTTGAGGATGCTGAAGAATTGTTGGATCGCAGAGTCTTTCGTCACGATCGGCGCGGATTCAGAGGCGGCCTTGAGAAATGCAGCTTTGATAAATCGGGAAGGGCCGGTGGTGTCCCCGGGCAGGCCAAAAGATCCGACGCCAACTCCCGGCGGGGGAAGTGCAACATTTGGGCTAAGCGTGTTGGTTGGCCAGGCAGTGGTCAACTGCTGGTAAAGAGCAAGGTTATCCCGATGGAAGGGAAATGGTGGGTTGTTGGTAAGCACCCCGAAGGGGTTGTCGTATAGGTGTAGTCCATCGGCCGTGCTCTCCACGACGACTGCTTGTTTCCGGTCGGCGATAATCCAGTGCAGTGGGGCGTTGGGAAGCTGGTCGGAGAACTGTTTGTCGATAAGGTTGAGATGCTTCGACTGCGCTGTAAACTCAGCGACACTTCGGCAGCGGGTGAGCACCCAAGGGATGAACTCGTACGGGGCGATATTGGTCAAGTCTTCCGCCTTGGGGTGGAAGACCGCATTGCCGGGAAAGTTCAATCCCGCCATCGAGAGGCCGTGCTCGTTGCTGGCTTCAAAGTAGAGCGGCTGATCGTGCTCAACGATGGCCATACCAACCAAGGCAGTGGGAAGTGTCCTGGTCGATCCATCTTGGAAGGAAAATTCGGTGCCGCGCGGAGTGACGACGAGTTGTGGATGATAATCAATGTCGAGATCTAAGTTCCGGCCAAAGTAGAACGCATTATCAACGGTCAAGCAGAGGGCAGTGCACATCGTATTTCCAGCGGGATACAGGGTTCGGGTGTGGTGGCGGGAGCGGCACTGTGCGGTTGCCTGGCGCCAGTCCGGTGGGGAGGCCATTGGTAAGGCGCTAGTTCGCAGGTGCGATCGCAGAAGGCATGTAATCTGGCGCTGAGTAACTGAGCAACTGCGCGAAAGTGCAACAGTGTAACGGTGCGCCAGTGCAGCTACCTCGACATTGTAGTTCCCGGCAGGCTGCGCTGGGTGGGAGTATCCGCCGGGGTTGGTGCTCATATTGTCAGTTCAAGATAGCGTTCTTGCGGTAAGGCGCAGGCTACGAAATGGCAAGAGGCCAGCATCACAGTGATGCTGGCCTGCAAGATAGTCTCCGCGCAACCACGTGTGAAGAGTTCGTGACACTCTTTCCCGATATACCTGTGGCGTTGCAGGGTTAACGACCGGCTACCGCAGTGCGCTTTTCGCCGGCTTTCATTTTTTGATCTGCGACGACATAGGCGCTGGTGCCGGCGATGGCAACCAGTGCGATGATCCACAGAACCGTGGCGAAGTGGCCGCCCTCCGCGGTGGTGGCCAACGAGAGCCCCTGGAAAAATGCAACCTTCATATCCATGAGTTTTGCGGTGTAGGCGATACCCACCGGGATGGCGAGGTTGATAGTGAGGTTATAGAAGCCGATAGCGATACCGGATTTTTCAGCTGGGATATTCCCGATCGCGGTCGAGACAAGTGGTGCGTAGAGCAGGGCAAAGGAGACCGCAAAGAAGACAATCGAGATGATCAGCATCGTCTTTGAGGTCTCGACGAAGAGGGCACCAAGAATCAGCGAAGCGATGATGAGTCCGAGTGCCACCATAATGGTTTGTCGACTGGTGAGATAGTTGCCGATCTTGCCGCTGAGTGCGCCGACGATCGCGGCTGCCGCATAGCCGGGGGCGATGAGCAGTGATGCCTGGTCAAGCTCGAGGCCGTGCAGGGTTGAGACCGCAAATGGGAAAAGGAAAATGTAGGCGAGCTGCACCGAGTAGACAATGAGTACGAGGATCAATGCCCACACGTAGCGGCCATTGGTGAAAAACTCTGGGCGGACGAGCGCTTTCGGATTGCGGCGAATATGGAGGACAAACAGGGCAATGCCGACGACGATCGGCACAAGCCAGACAGGATTCCATGCTTGGGTGTATAAAATCACGCAGGTTGCCACAGCAGCGATGAGAAACAGCCCGATGACATCGAGGCTCGTCTTGGAGACTGCAGTCTCTGGGATGGTCTTATGGATGAAGGGGACCGTGACAACGAGCAAGAGCGGAACTAAAAACATTGCCGTCCAGGACACATAGGTGGCAATGAACCCACTGGTGAGCGCCCCTATCAACAGTGCTGCTTGAAAAGCGGACGTCGAGAAACCGAGGTAGGTCTTTTGATCCTTCTTCGATAAATACTTCGTCACATAGATGACGTAGAGCGTTTCGGCAGCCGCGAGGCCGCAGGTTTGCACGATGCGGCCAGTTAACACCAGTGGCCAGTTGTCGCGAAAGAGAAACCCGAGCAGGGAACCGGCGACGATAAACCCAATACCGACATAGAGCAGTTTTTTAATGCTGATGGCATCCGCGAGCGCGGCATACACCACCGCACCGATGCCGATAACAATGCCGGCAAGGGTAGCTTGCAGGCTCACCGTTGCTGCAGTCAGCCCCAGATCGTCGGCGATTGGCTTCGACATGAACTTAAAACCATTGTCGACAACGAGGCAGAATACGAAGCTCACAAGCAGCACAGGTACGGCTGCCTTGGGGTTGAGCATGTCTGCTGCGGCGCGGCTCGGCGTGGCTGTGCGGCGTGTCGTTGACATGTGTAGACACTTCCTTTGCAGGGAATACGGTGTGCGACGTGCCGTACAGGTGACGGGGTGCTGCTCCTTGCCGGAGGGCAGGTCTGCGGGCAGCAAACACCAATAAGTCGACTCCTGAGGGTGCAAAGGAACACTTCCGGCAGGCGGTCAGGGTCGGGCGCGTCGCAGCTGACGGAGATTGAAAAACTTTTAAAAGATCAGCGTTCATAGGGCTACGGAATTCGGCAGCCCATGTTCCGACAAGCGTTCAGCGGGAGTGGGGTAGGTGTGCACTCAACTGCGGCTCGCCGGAACAGGCATGCTGGTTCCGGGTTAGGCTGAATCGATCAGATACCCATGGTTGTGAACTGCTGGCGGTCACCGTTTTCGGTGGTGGGCGGTGACAGCAGTACGGCTTCGCGGGTATTCGGTAGGGAGCTGGCGGTACTTAGAGGGCTGCCAGCGGCAGGGCCAGCTCCATCATGGTGGTAAACGCGGTTTGGCGCTCTTCCGGGGTGGTTTGCTTGCCGGTGACAATATTGTCGGAAACGGTAAAGACACCAAGGGCGTCAACCCCAGCGGCAGCGGCCACGGCATACAGGCCGGCGGTTTCCATTTCAACGGCCAAAACACCCATCTTCGCCCAGAGGTCATTAGCCTGATCGTTGGCGTTGTAGAACACATCTGAGCTCAGCACGTTGCCAACCGTTGGGGTGACGTTGTGAGCTTTGGCTTGTTCCATAAATGCGGCAAGCAGCTTGTAGGAGCCGGTCGGGGCAAATGTGCCGGGCAGGCCGTACTGGGAGAGGAAGTTTGAGTCAGTCGATGCTGCCTGTGCAACCACCACATCGTAGAGGTCGAGGTCTGCTTGCAGGCTGCCGCAGGAGCCAACCCGGATGAGTTTTTCCACACCGAAGGTGTGGATGAGTTCATAGGCGTAGAGGGAAATGGAAGGAATACCCATGCCTGAGCCCATTACCGAGACCTCGTGACCCTGATAGGTGCCGGTGAATCCGAGGGCGCCACGCACAGCATTGAATTGGACTGCATCTTCCAAGTAGGTCTCGGCGATAAATTTGGCACGCAGTGGATCGCCGGGCAGCAGGATGGTTTTTGCAATCGGGGCGCCTTCCGGCTTGATGTGTGGGGTGGAAGTGGTGCTCATCAGCTCTCCTTCAGCTCTCGGGTGGATTACACCTGTAACTACTTATGACTTCTATCACCGACCGAACAGTGATGTCCGGCGGATCACATTGCCACTTCATCGTGGCGCGAAAGCGAACAATTGTCAATGTGATGTTTTACATATGTTCCCATCGTCTGGTGGTGTCTTGGGTTCGTGGCCGCCATTGGGAAGGGTGAGTGTTGTGTCAAAAGCAACGATTTATTGAGTTTCGTTGGCTTCCATACTTAATCCACTCCAGCAATCGGTAAGCAAGCAACCTCACCCGAAGTTGGCTTGTTACATCTAAAAGCTCTACCTTCCCGTGTCGACAGAACGGCCTTCCAGTGTCGACCAATCAATCCACACAGCATGGCAAGTGCGGAAACTGCGCGGTGCCCTGCAGATTGAAAAATCGCGTCGGCGCACTCGGTGCCGTGTTACCCTAGCTGGCAGTCGCCCGAATTAGTGCTGCCTGCTGGTAAGGGGATGTGGCACGTGATGGCCTGGAATAACGCTCCCGGCAAGCAGCCTGCCCGCCGGTGGCAAGGCTGGGGATGTGGCTGCTTGCTGCGGTGGTTGGCATTGCCGTTTTGAAGGATGTGCACTGACAATCGGCGTCCCGGAGGTGTTGATGGTTGTAGTGTTTTGCGGCATTGCTTCAAGCCGCGGTGAGCCCAACCCGTTGCCGCTTGTTCGCTCGTGCGGAAGGCGTGCGGGTAAGGGGTGCGGGCTGTGATGGGTGGGGCAGGGGTAGCACAGGCTGTGGGTGTCGAGAAGTACATGCTTGCTGCGTGGCGGGGCAATCGTGTAATCTTTGACGTTGGCTTATGGGCACCGCAATTTGTGGGTCGATGAGCTGGAAGGTGTTTTCTATAAACCGTTACCGGTTTTGTAGCTGGAAACACTTCCATAGACCAAGGTTGCGCACTACTTACTGGGTGTCCACCCAGTTCCGGGTGCGCATGAGATCCGCAGTGTGGCACATAGCGCAAGCTTCTTTGAGAGCTGGTGCAGGTGGCGCGCACCGTGGACATTTATTTTCTTCGAGACTTTCGGCAGTTCATAGACACGGAATCCGTGGTGGACGCGGCAGATAAAGTTTCCCGCTGGAGGCTTGCCCCAGCGGGATCATTGTTGCTCGCAGTCCTTTGCTAGAGCTCCGCCCGTTCTACCTGCACTGCAGGGTGAGCGTCACCGCGACGAGCATCGTCTGCTGGTGTGGCTGGAACGGAAAGCTCGTACCAGGTTTCAACGACAGCATCCGCTTAGCGCGAGGTATGCCAGGGCAGCAAAGCTGCCCCGCGCTACCTGGCTGAAAAGAGTGGGCTGTCCAAACATGAAAGATGGTTTAATGCCAACAATTCAGCAGCTGGTCCGCAAGGGCCGCCATGACAAGACCGCGAAGGTGAAAACCGCCGCGCTGAAGGGTTCCCCGCAGCGTCGTGGTGTGTGCACCCGTGTGTACACCACCAGCCCGAAGAAGCCGAACTCGGCGCTTCGTAAGGTTGCCCGTGTGCGCCTGACCTCCGGTATCGAGGTTTCGGCCTATATCCCAGGTGAAGGCCACAACCTGCAGGAGCACTCCATGGTGCTGGTGCGTGGTGGTCGTGTGAAGGACCTTCCGGGTGTTCGCTACAAGATCATCCGTGGTTCCCTCGACACCCAGGGTGTCAAGGACCGCAAGCAGGCACGTTCCCGTTACGGCGCAAAGAAGGAGAAGTAACCAATGCGTAAGAGCAGAGCTCCCCAGCGCCCGATCGTTAAAGATCCGGTGTACGGTTCCGAAATTGTTTCGCAGCTGGTAAACAAGGTTCTCCTGGACGGCAAGAAGTCCACCGCTGAGCGGATCGTCTACCAGGCACTCGAGATCTGCAAGGAAAAGACCGGTACCGATCCGGTTGGCACCTTGGAGAAGGCTCTCGGCAATGTTAAGCCAGAACTCGAAGTTCGCTCCCGCCGTGTCGGTGGCGCCACCTACCAGGTGCCGGTGCAGGTTCGCCCGGGTCGCGCAAACACCTTGGCACTGCGCTGGCTGGTCACCTTCACCCGGCAGCGTCGGGAAAAGACCATGGTTGAGCGTCTCGCCAACGAGATCCTGGATGCGTCGAACGGTCTTGGTGCTTCCGTGAAGCGTCGCGAAGACACCCACAAGATGGCAGAAGCCAACCGCGCATTCGCGCACTACCGCTGGTAGTAGCGCCGACGCGTATGGACATTCCCCTCGGTGGCAGCCGACACAGCAGGCTGAGAGAACACCCAGATAACTGGTGCGGAACCCGCACTGTTAGCCGGTGTGTTCCGGCACAGGGCTGCAACCAGGGGAGCCGAAGTACCACACTTTTCGCTCAAAGGGGGCTTCGTCACGTGGTGGCATATCAGCCGCGGGAAACGGTAGGCTGTGAACGGGTAGAAAACCGTCCACACCCAGCGTCGTTTCACCGCGCATGCCCGCGGCGACGAACGCCCCTTTTAGTCCATATGCACGAAGGTCTATCACACGCGGGGCGCGCAGTAGCGACCACTGCAGTGTGAGCGCCACAGCCTTCCACCCCCACAATGTTTCGCACCCAGCTTCGACTGCATCACCAAGCGGAGATCCTGCGGAGCAGCTGTTGACAGTGCGGGGAACAAGACGTGGCAAACACAACAATCGTTAAACCTTACAAATAGCGCCCCGGCGCTGTTTGACTACCAACATGTTTGGGGTACACCGTGGCACAAGAAGTGCTTACAGACCTGAATAAGGTCCGCAATATCGGCATCATGGCGCACATCGATGCCGGCAAGACCACCGCAACCGAACGTATCTTGTTCTACACCGGTATCAACCGGAAAGTGGGCGAAACCCACGACGGCCAGTCGACCACCGACTGGATGGAGCAGGAAAAAGAACGCGGTATCACCATTACCTCCGCTGCCGTGACCTGTTTCTGGAACGGCAACCAGATCAACATCATCGACACCCCAGGTCACGTCGACTTCACCGTTGAGGTGGAGCGCTCCCTGCGTGTGCTCGACGGTGCTGTCGCCGTCTTCGACGGTAAAGAAGGTGTGGAGCCGCAGTCCGAGCAGGTGTGGCGTCAGGCCACCAAGTATGACGTGCCACGTATCTGCTTCGTCAACAAGATGGACAAGCTGGGTGCAGACTTCTACTACACCGTTGGCACCATCATCGACCGCCTCGGCGCCAAGCCGTTGGTACTGCAGCTGCCAATCGGCGCTGAAGACGACTTCGACGGCGTTGTTGACCTGATCAACATGCAGGCCATCACCTGGCGCGGCAAGGTTGACGTCGGTGCAGAACCAACCTACGAAGAAATCCCTGCAGATCTCGCTGACAAGGCTGCAGAATATCGCGAAAAGCTGCTGGAAACTGTCGCAGAGTCTGATGAAGAACTCATGGACAAGTACTTCGGTGGCGAAGAACTCACCGTCGAAGAGATCAAGACCGCCATCCGCAAGATGACCGTCGCCTCTGAGGTCTACCCGGTACTGTGTGGCTCCGCCTACAAGAACAAGGGCATCCAGCCGCTGCTCGACGCGGTCATCGACTACCTGCCGACCCCAATGGACGTCGGCGAGGTGCACGGTCACGCTGTCGGCAACGAGAGCGAAGACATGACTCGTAAGCCTTCGTCTGACGAGCCATTCTCCGCGCTGGCCTTCAAGATTGCCGCCCACCCATTCTTCGGCAAGCTCACCTTCGTGCGCGTCTACTCCGGTGTGGTTACCCCTGGTGCCCAGGTGCAAAACTCCACCAAGGACAAGAAAGAACGCATCGGTAAGCTCTTCCAGATGCACGCGAACAAGGAGAACCCGGTCGACGAAGCACGCGCCGGTCACATCTACGCGTTCATCGGTCTGAAGGACACCACCACCGGTGACACCCTCTGCGACATCCAGAAGCCAATCATCCTCGAATCGATGGACTTCCCGGATCCGGTGATCCAGGTTGCGATCGAGCCGAAGTCGAAGGCTGACCAGGAGAAGCTGTCCCTGGCTATCCAGAAGCTCGCTGAAGAAGACCCAACCTTCACCGTGAAGCTGGACGAAGAAACCGGCCAGACCGTGATCGGCGGTATGGGCGAGCTGCACCTCGACGTGCTCGTCGACCGTATGAAGCGGGAATTCAAGGTCGAAGCAAACGTTGGTGCACCGCAGGTGGCTTACCGCGAGACCATCCGCAAGCCGGTCGAAAAGCTCGAATACACCCACAAGAAGCAGACCGGTGGTTCGGGTCAGTTCGCAAAGGTCATCATCGCCATCGAGCCATACGAGCCCGATCTCGAGACCCTTGAGGAAGGCGAGTCGGCAATCTACAAGTTCGAGAACGCCGTTACCGGTGGTCGCGTGCCGAAGGAATACATTCCTTCCGTCGACGCTGGTATCCAGGACGCAATGCAGTACGGCTACCTCGCTGGCTTCCCGCTGGTGAACATCAAGGCCACCCTGCTCGACGGCCAGTACCACGAAGTGGACTCCTCGGAAATGGCCTTCAAGATCGCCGGTACCCAGGCGCTCAAGGAAGCTGTTGCCAAGGCAAAGCCAGTCCTGCTCGAGCCAGTGATGCTCGTTGAGGTCATCACCCCTGAAGAGTACATGGGTGAAGTGATCGGCGACATCAACGCTCGCCGTGGCCAGGTTCACTCCATGGAAGACCGCGCTGGTGCCAAGCTGGTCAAGGCGAAGGTGCCGCTGTCCTCGATGTTCGGCTATGTTGGTGACCTGCGTTCCAAGACCCAGGGTCGCGCCAACTACTCGATGTTCTTCGACTCCTACGCTGAGGTGCCTTCCTCCGTGTCTGCGGAGATCATCGCAGAACGCACCGGCAAGTAGTTGTAACTCGCAGTCGAATAACAGCGTGTGTGCACCGGCACCAGCTGGTGCACACCGGAAACTGGTAACGGCGCGAGGATAACCTCCGACCGGGTGCGCTACCCGGCGAAGTGGATCAAACAACTCAATAGCAGGCCGCAGCGCCCATTTGCTTGTTCTTTTGCAAGCCAATGGGCGCTGCGGCTTTCTTGTCTCCACAGTGCATTCTCATCTTGCCTGCCCATCGGTGGCAAGAGTCGCAACAGTGATACCAGGTGATGTGTATGGGTGCCGCAGCCGGCCAGCACCTTTAACGCAATCGAGATAGTAGCAACGACGGCCAGACACCTTCACTTCCAATTCGTTTGGGGTACGAAGCCGAGGGGGCACGGGTCTGCCCTTCATCTTCCTGCGGAAGAGGTTGTTCTAGCTCTGGTAGCACTCTATTCGCGTCCTTGTGACCCCGGTGGTTGGTGACGCCGTTGGCTAGTACCGCACTAACCGGGGTCGCAGTCGCAGGCATCACGGCCGACTTGAACCGGCAGCAATCCTCATTTCACCCCAAGATGGGTCAAACAAACAGCCACGCTGCCTTGTCGTCCCGTGGTCGACGCGGGAGCATGGTTTGGCGCTTGCTGACTGCTTGCTGTGAGGTTGCTTGCCACGGCTATTCCAGTCATGTTGCCATGGTGTCCACTTCCGGTAGTGGTTCCGGATTGTCGGCTAGTTTGCTGAGATCGTATGCGCTTGTGCGAGCTCGCGACCCGTTTCCTTATGCTTGAGTAAGGATTTCCTGAACTTTTTCCACCCCCGCCTGCTGCCGGGCTCTCGACTTTGATGAACATCACAACTCCTCGGTGTCACCTGCGTGGATGGAGGGCGCAACGTTCTTTTGGGGGCAAAATATGTTTGATCAGGATATTACTTAAGGGGATTCGGCTAGGAATGTGAGCGGATATAGAAACCATTTTGTCTTAGCCTATAGATAGCTGCTGTGCTGGTCACGGCTGCGTGAGTATTCGAGATGCTTTGGAAACTTAGCTCGCCGAGACACTGGCCAGTGCGGCGACCTTCCCAACCCAAGTTGGATGCAAGGTGCGGGAAGGTGACGTTCCCATGTGAAAGGTTCTCTGAATCGCTATGAAGCACGCACCACGACAAGCCCGAGTCGGTCTGACGGCGCACAGTATGCGACGGGTACGCCTCGCTGCAGCTACCTCTTCGGTGGCGCTGGCGTTCTCTGTTGTCGCCCCTGTTGCGCCAGGGCCGCTATCGCTGAACCCCTTCGGTACAGCTGTTGCCGCCGCCGAGGACAATGCCTTCCCGACGGACAATCCCAACGCCAGCTATTGGCCACTGCCGCCCAACACGGAAATCTCTACAAACAGGAGCCTGATGGCCTCCGGTATCTCCTATGACCGCAAGTTAAGCGATAACAGCTTCAACATGCTGGTGAACTACCGTGCCGCGTTCTCTCCGTTTGGTACCTTCCAAAAAGGCGTGAAATGGATCTATTTACGGTTCGATCCGCGCATTGCTCCCTACATCGACACCATCACGATGAAAGAGCAAAACGAGGCGAACGCTGGTACTGGTGTTGTCATCGCCTATGAGCGGCTTGGTGAGAAAATCACCCCTGAGACTCCAGCGAATATTAACTGGGAAAGCGGTGAGCCGGAGGGAGATGTCAAAGACCCCTACGCCAACGAAGATAACGTGTGGCGTTTCGTCAACGACGCCCACAATGACTACGCCACCTTCGATGCGCAACCTGATCAGCGCTGGCGCCTCGGCGGGAACTGGGGCGTGTTCCCCTTCGCGCCAGGTGAGCAGGCAAAGTACACCGCGGACGTGGTCGTTACCTTAAAGAAGCCGATCGACGAAGTTATCGCCGAGACCGGCGATAACGCCTTCTGGGCGCAGGCCCGGTGGCAGGGCAACTCGTCGTTTGAGGTTGCAAGCGTTGTTGACCCGAACTCGATCAACCGCTCCACCACCATCGATTTGGATGATGCGAACAGCAATTATGCCTACAACGACTGGCTGGTTGCTCCGTCGTTTAACACGCTCAACTTCGACTACATGGGCTACACCATGTATCCAGATGGCAAGCAACGAAAGCAGCAAACGCCGCAAACCACGCAGCTGCGCATCGCACAGATTCGCTCACACGGTACCTTCAGCTTGAACACAATGGGGTTCGGTAGCCGGTTGAAGCCGCTCGACTTCCACGTCAAGCTCGACGAAAACACCATTAACGCGCTCACCGGTCCGGTGATTGTCTGGCAGACGACAGTGCCATACGGCGGTTCCGTGAACAATGATCAGACCACGTTGGCGGAGCCAATTATCCTCGACCCAGAGCTGTTCAAGGAAAATAACGGTGAAGTGGTCATCACCATCCGCCAGGAAAAAGAAGGACAGCCTGGCGTTTACTACTATCCGCCGAAGAATATTTTCGACAAGGCGAACACGCGCGTGTTCGAGGCGAACTCGCTCAACGCCTTTGGTGACGCAACTGTTATTGATGCCCCGCTGAGTATGGAGAAGCTCGGGCAGATTGCCTGTGGCGGTCCTGAGATGGTCAACGGTGGTGCCTACACGTGGATCACCGGCATCGATCGAGACGGCACGGAAAAGACCCTCCGCTTTGGTGAGTCGAATGCGTTCTATGCAGTGCCTTCCTCTCCGCCGCCGACGATTACCTCGGTTGACGCCGACGGTAATCCTGCGTCGATTCAATACACCGATACTGCTCTCAGCGGCACCTCGGCGCCAAGTGCAAAGATCACCATCGTCGCAAACCCGAAGCCGGACGCCGTCCCAGAGGATGGTTCCGATGCGGCGGTTGACACTATTGTCATCGGCACCGGTGAAGCGGATGAAAACGGTAAGTTCACTGTCAACTTCGACGACACGCTCTCGAAGCTCGGCATCACCCCGGACAAGTATGTGCTGGCTGTGGTGGCACAAAATGATTTCGGTTTGCCGTCGTGCGAAGTTGCCATCGCTATCAGTGGTATGGTGCAGGCGTATATCCCGGCCTACACTGGCAAAATTGCTGACACGATGGACGCTAATGCGGCCGTCAAACCTGGTGGGCAAGCCGCTGCAACCCCACAGGTTGTCGACGCCAATGGCGAACCTGCACCCGCGGACGACATCACCGGCTACACCTTAGGGGAGCTGCCTGACGGGGTGACCGCCGATGCGGATGCGGCCGCGAAAAATCCGCAGCTAGCACTGGTTACGCTCGATGAGACCACCGGGGAAGTGACCTTCCAACCAGGTGCGGACTTCCCCGCTGGCGATGTCACGATCCCAGTAACCATCACCTATGCCGACGGCTCGTCTGAACCAGTAGCGGGACGCAAGCCTGCAAGCCCTGCTGGTGCGACCTTCCATGTCTCCCAATATGGCACCATCGACACGCAGGTGAAGATCACCAAGCCGGATGGATCCGCGCTGGATGACACCGTTACCCCTGATACAAAGGTGACCTACGAGGCAACCTCGACGGTAAGTAACGGCGATACGGCCGCTGGTGCGACGGTGACCATCAAACCCGATCCGGATGCGCCTTTCGATAAGGATGCAGTCCCGCAGCTCACCAAGGACGGGCAGCCGCTCACCGTCGATGAGGACTACTCTGTTGTTACCAACGATGACGGCTCGATCACTATCACGTTCAAAGAACCGCTGACCGACGGCACGGTGATCACCACGAAGATTCCAGCCACGGTTGTGGGGGATGCCGCAGACGGTGATAAAGAAGTTGGTGGGGATGGCTACACCGATAGTGGCACTTCTGACGTCGATGGGCCTGATGGCAAGACCGATCCGGTCGATAACGGCACCGATCCGAGCACCGAGGGTGCAAAAGTCGATACCCAACCGCCAACGATTGATTCGCAACCTGGGATCGAGTTAACCGGTGATCGCGATGTACCCGCCGATACCGTGATTGCCACGGTGAGTGACGACACGACTGATCCGAAGGATCTCACAGTCGAAGTCACCGGCCTGCCCAAGGGGGTCGATTTCACTGTCGACGAGGAAACCGGCGAGATCAAACTCGCCGGCAAGCCAGCTGATGTGGAGGAATCCACCGACTATACGGTCACGATCAAGGTGACGGATAAGGCTGGAAACACTACTGAAAAAACGGTCAAAGTCACTGTAAACCCGAAGTCTTCGGATACTCGGGATTATGAACCCCCGACCATCACGGACGTCACCGATGTCTCAGTCACCGCAGGGAGCTCCATCGGCGACGATGCTGTCATTGCCACAGTAGGCGACGATGTCACCGCCAACGACAAGTTACAGGTCACTGTGCAAGGGTTACCCGATGGTGTGGGCTTTAAGGTTCATCCAGAAACCGGTGCAGTATCCCTCTACGGAACACCAACCGGATTAAAGGAGACCACGGACTACAAAGTAACGATTACGGTTACTGACGAAGCTGGTAACAGCAACGAGGCAACTGCAACAGTTACGGTGAACGTCACAAAGCAGCTCAATGACAGCAACGAACCGACGGCTCAAAAAATCGAGGTTCCTGTTGGTGGCACCCCGGAGGCAAAAGATGGCATAGCCAACTTTACTGAGCTTCCCGAAGGTACGACGGCGCAATTCGCCAAGCCGGTAGACACCTCGGAGGCTGGTGAATTCAGCGCCGAAGTCATCGTGACATACCCGGATGGCTCGAAGGATCACATTGTCGTCCCGGTGTCGGTTGTCGCAGACAAAATTGCTCCGACAATTTCTGAGACCAACAATGTCACGCTAGCCGGCGGCCAGCCGGTTCCTGAAGGAACGGTAATCGGCAAGGTCAGTGACGATGTCACAAGCATCGCTGATCTTGACGTCACCATTGAAGGTCTGCCCAGTGAGGTAACGGCGACGGTTGATCCGCAAACCGGTGAGATTAAACTCACCGGCAAGTCAGCTGATGTGGAGGAATCCACCGACTATACGGTCACGATCACGGTGACGGACAAGGCTGGCAACACCACGACCAGTGACGTTACCGTCACCGTTACCCCTGTCACGGATGCTGACAAGTATGCGCCTACTGGAAAAACCATCGCCACTGAGCTCGGGGGAAGCCCTGATGCCGCGAGCGGTATCGGCAACAGTGACGAGCTGCCCGACGGTACATCCTTCGATTTCGCAACACCGGTTGATACTGATTCCCCGGGAACCAAGGATGCGATCATTGTGGTGACCTACCCTGACGGCACCGAGGACGAGGTTCCGGTGAAGGTCGTAGTCATCGACCCGGCAGCGGATCTTGATGATGATGGCATACCGAATGCCAAAGATCCTGACATCGACGGTGACGGGGTAAACAATGCCGATGAGATCGCAGCAGACCTCGACCCGACAAATCCGGATACCGATGGCGATGGCCAGACTGACGGTGAAGAAGACACTGATCACGATGGTAAAACCAATACCGAAGAGTCCGAGGTGCCACAGAATCCGGACGGTTCTGATATAGAAGTCACTGATGAAAACAATGACGGTATGGGGGATGTTGATGTCACCGATACTGATCCGGAAGATGGCGTGCCAGATATCATCGACAACTTAGGTCCCGATGGTGATATTGATGGTGACGGGATTCCGAACTCGCAGGATCCCGACATTGATGGCGACGGGGTGAACAACTCCGATGAGAAAGAAGCGGGTCTTGACCCGTTTAACCCGGACACCGATGGTGACGGCACCCGTGATGGTGATGAAGACGCCGACGGTGACGGTAAGAAGAACTCTGATGAGTCGTTCGTGCCGGAGGATCCGGAAACTGGTAAGGATCTGCCGGTAACGAACACCGATGGTGACGGTATTGCTGATCCTGGCGTCACTGATCGTGACAACGATGGCAAGCCGGATATCACTGATCCGAACGACACGGTCGATACCACCGGTGACGGTGATATTGATGGTGACGGGATTCCGAACTCGCAGGATCCGGATATTGATGGTGACGGGGTGAATAACTCCGATGAGCAGGCTGCGGGTCTTGATCCGTATGATCCGACCACGAATGATCGGGAAACTGGTCAGCCTTCTGATGATGGTAAGAAAGACGCTGACGGTGACGACAAGTCCAATGCCGAGGAGTCGTTCGTGCCGAAGGGCGAGGATGGTGAGGATCTGCCGGTAACGGACACTGATGGTGACGGGATGGCTGATCCAGGTGTCACTGATCGTGACAACGATGGCAATCCGGATATCACTGATCTGAACGACACGGTTGATACCACCGGTGACGGTGATATTGATGGTGACGGGATTCCGAACTCGCAGGATCCCGACATTGATGGTGACGGGGTGAATAACTCCGATGAGCAGGCTGCGGGTCTTGATCCTTATGATCCGACCACGAATGATCGGGAAACTGGTCAGCCTTCTGATGATGGCAAGAAAGACACCGACGGTGACGGAATTGACAACGCTACCGAGTCCGAGGTCAAGCAGGACGATACTGGCAAGGACATTCCTGTTACCGATACCGATGGTGATGGCATGGGTGATCCAGGGATCACCGATAAGGATGGCAATGGTGTCTCTGATGTGGTGCAAGCTCAGGTCCACTACGGTCTGATCGCGGTAGCCCGTCCAGCTACGGGGGCGAACACCTCAGCAAAGAACGTGCTGGTTGTCGAGAAGAAGTCAGTTACTCGGGCACTGCCTGAAACGGTGTCTAATGTGGTCATCGATCCGTCGTGGACCGCGCCACAAGGGGTTACTGCCACGGTGGACGCTGATGGCGACGTGGTGTTGACTGTGACCAACGATGCTGATCTTTACGATGAGGCCGCACCGCTGCAGGTACCGGTGATCGTCACCTTCACGTATGGTCGTGTTTCGAATGTCACGGCAGACTTCATCATCTACGATGCGGCAGCTGTTGCACCGGAGGGTGATCTTGATGGTGACGGTATTCCGAATGCGCAGGATCCGGATATTGATGGCGATGGGGTGAATAACTCCGATGAGATCGCAGCTGGTTTAGATCCGTTCGATAAGGACACCGGTAACACCGGGAAGACCGATGGTGACAAGGATAATGACGAAGATGGCCTGAACAACGATTCGGAATCGTATGTTCCTGCCGGATCTGTTGAAGATATAGACGGTGACGGGATCGCTGATCCAGGGATCACCGATCAAAACGGCAACGGTATCGCAGATCTCGTTGATAAGGATTCGGTGAAGGCGATTGCTGACGGGGAACCGGAAGAAGATGGTGGCCTTTCCTCCAAGATCAAGGGATCGCTGGGTTCTGCTGGTGGTTCGTCCGCCGGTTCGATTCTGCCGGTCGTGCTCGGATTGGGTGCCCTGGCTGGGATCATTGGCCTGATTGCCAACAATCCTGATTTGGTGGCCATGGTCAATGGCCAGTTCTTGCCTGGTGCACCAGCACCCGCGGTGGAACCTGCTCCGGCTCCTGCACCTGCTGATCAGGTACCAGGTCCGTCTAAGGGGCTTGTCAAGCAGCCTGCTCGTGACGGTGCGTCGAATGCTGTGCTCGCGGTCACTGGTGCCAACGTCACAGGTGTTGGTGTGGCCGGTCTGCTGGCGATGGTGCTGGGTGGTCTGTTGGTCTTCGCCCGGAAGCGCCGCAACAGCTAACCCTTGGTGATGTGGTGCGTTTTTCAACGCGCCTCATCACGAGCTCTACACCCACAATTCCATAAGCCTTTCACGGCAGAGGCCGCACCTGGTGTTTACCACCTGGTGCGGCTTGCTGTTGTTCACCAGGTGACCACAATCGGGTATGCCGATGGGGATTTTCAGCGTAATAAAGATCAGCGGCAGGAAACCCTCCCTCCAACAGTCAGCAGAAAATACAAGTGCACTAAGCGGTTCAATAGTTAGAGTTGATACTGTACAGGACGATAGACTAAGCTGTCTATTATGTCGCAACAATCACTGTGGCCGCTGCTAGCGGAAATTCGTAATAACCGACGCGTCGACTTAACGCACACCTTCCATGCCGGACAACCCAAGTTCCACATGCTGCCCGATGAGCAGCGAACCACCCTGTTTACTGTCGAGGAACACGGATTTACCGTCGACCAATACACCGTGGTTGGGCAATGGGGTACCCACGTTGATCCGCCAGTGCATTTTGTTGCCGGTGCTCGCACACTGGACGAGATTCCAGTCGATGAGATGGTGTTGCCGCTGGTGGTCTTAGATTTTCATAAGCAGGCAGCCGCAGACCCTGATTTCACCCCGAGCATTGCTGACCTTGAGGCGTGGGAAGAGCAGCACGGCACGATTCCTGAACAGTCCTTTGTTGCGCTGCGCACCGACTGGTCAAAGCGCTGGCCGGATGAACAGGCAGTCTTTAACCCCGATGCGGATGGGGTCTTTCACTATCCGGCGTGGAATGTTGAGGTAGTAACCTGGCTCGTTGAACAGCGAGGTATTGCCGCAATCGGCCACGAGACTACGGACACTGATTTGGGGAAGGTGGTCGCTGGCGGATCACTTCCCACCGAGCTGTATCTGCTGCAGCAGGATAAGTGGCAAATCGAATTGCTCACCAACCTCGACCAAGTTCCAGCTACTGGTGCGATAATTGTCGCCACGTGGCCGAAGCCGGCGCGCGGTACCGGATTCCCGGCACGAGCGTTCGCTATCTTGCCCGCTCAATAGACACAGCAGCCAAACACACCCGCCGAAAACGCTAAAAAAGTGCAAAGTGCGCAAGCGGATAAGCCCCATGCAACCTCGTTGCGTGGGGCCTTTGCTGTGTCACGTCCTAAGGGTTAGTTGACCCGCGGGGGATGACATTGCTAAGGATTGCAGTACTGAAGAAACTCTAAGTGCAGTATAGACATGAACTAAATCACACCTGTGTCATTACTGGTCACCTGCAGGGGGTGTAGACCGTCGAACATAGTGCAGGATTGGCTCGTTTTGGCCTGCGGGACGAAGAAGTTCTCCCAGGTCGTGCCGCAATCCGCCATGAGGGAAGCATGGCGGCTGTGCCAGCTCAATCCGTCAACACCCATCCCGCCAACACTCGAAGTGCCCGGTATTCCACGTGCACGCAGAAGCTGTGGCTGTTGCACCTGTTGCGGGGTGGTTTTGCTCAACATGTTCTACACCGAAGATTTGGGAAGAGTATTCATGCGTCAATATCGCGTTGTTAGCAGGGTGGCTGGACTGATCCTTGCCACAGCCACCGCCGTCACAACAGTAGCCCACCCGACTGCAAGCGCCCAAGAAGCCGCCGACTATGAGGCTGCTGGGCAGGCACTTGTCTCCTTATCGTCCATGTCAGCCGGTAGTGACTACCAACCCGGTGATCCGTACAGTCCACCAGCGGATGGTGGCCAGACACCACCGAAGAAAGAAAAACGATTCCGGTATCACAACAGTTCCGACTGGCGGTTCCTCGAGCGTGGTGATTTTGTCACGCCAGGATCCAAGCTGCACACCGATACAGGAAGTTGTTCCGCAGGCTTCTTTGTCACGGCGAACGGTCGTGCCTACATGATCTGGGCTGGGCATTGTGCAGATGTCGGTGAACAAGTCTATTGGCGCAATCCGGAGGGCACAGAGGTCCTGCTCGGGGAGACGGTCTGGAGCAAAAACGACGACACGGATGATCTGGCACTCGTCGATATCACTCATACCCGTGCACCAATCCGTCCGAATATCCAGCTTGTCGACGATAGATTCGGCGGTGTGGTGAATCTGCGTCAAGAGGGTCTTCATACGGATGACCTCTTAATTTGCCGACTCGGCTATCGCACTGGCATTTCCTGTGGCGACTTTGACGGGGTGTACCAAAATAGCAGGAAGTTTACTTCGTATGCCCCGGCTGATCATGGCGACTCCGGCGGTCCGGTGTTCATTTTGAAAGGAACTACGTGGTATCCCGTCGGTGTGGTTTCCGGTGGTTGGGATTCGGAACCTGATATTGGTTCTGCCGCGGAAATAGCCCAGTTGGTGAAAGCTTGGAATCTCGTCTTCTATACGGGGTAGTTGTCTGCCAACCGCGTAGCCACACACGTTCCGTTTTCGTACTTGATTGAAGGAAGAATATTGTTTACTCAGGATCTAGATTCCCGCGCCCCTCGCTGGGTTCGGCTTGTCACGGCGACTGTCAGTGCGGTGACGTTAAGTCTTTCAGCTGCAAGTCCAGCAGTTGCTTTTTCTTCAATGTCTGCTGATACCGGTGGATATGTGGCAGGTGATCCGGTCAAGGTACGGCCACAACCACAGCCGCAACCGCAGCCCGAGCCCCAACCGCAACCTAAACCCGAGCCACAGCCGAAACCTCAGCCACAGCCGAAGCCCAAGCCGAAGCCTCAACCCCAACCACAGCCGCAACCGGAGCCAGAACCACAGCCGAAGCCCAAGCCGAAACCTCAGCCACATCCACAGCCAGAGCCCCGTCCGACTCGCGTCGAAGATCGAGACCAGACTCGTACTGACCAGTTGCGCCCTGGGGTAGCGCTTTACGGGCTTTCCGGTGGTTGCACAGCAGGTATTTTCACTTATCTCAAAGATGATCCGCAGCGGGAATTCGTGGTAATCCCAGAACTGTGCGGCAAAATTGGGGATGAACTTTCCATTCAACTCTACGATGGGACTTTCGTTCCCGTTGGACGTGTGGTTGATGGCTTTGGGGAAAGCTACCATCGCCTAAATCTGCTCGAAATTAGCAATACCCGGGTTCAGATTAGTTCAGACTTAGGGATTGAACCGGAAGTGAAAAGGTCCATTTCGATCCGCAGTGTCTATCAAGGTGGGCTTTACACTTGCTATTTCGGTGCGGAAGCTTTGTCATGTGGGATTCCCAATTGGGCCGATCTTGACACGGAGTATTTCGAATTTGCCGCCGCCCGAGCTAAAGAGAACTACGGGGCGCCCGTGATTAGTCTGCACAGCGACGGGACTTGGCGTTCTGTTGGTGTCGTTACTTATTGGAATGTTGAGAAGCAAATTGCGGGCGTGCAGTCCATTGAACCGTTACTGAATCACTTTGGGCTGGATTGGTATGCAATGTAGCCCGTGCAAGCGAAGCGAATATCTTCCGTGGACGTTCGGCTGAATCAGCAACGAGCGACCATATCGTGCAACGCCGCCTCCTGTGAAACTGCGATCGAGCAATCTTCTGGGAGGCGGCGTTGAGGCGTAAGTAGGTATTGAAACAAGCCTATTGTCAGGACACGGGCCCGTGGCGACGGGTACTAGACATCACCGCAGTAGGCATCGGTGAGCAGCTCTTGGGGGACCACCTTCGGCGTGTCCACCCCGATTGTGTTGAGCTCGGCCACAAGCGCCTCACCTTGCGTCGCGGTGAGGCCAGAGCAACCCACTGTTTTGCTTGGCAGCAGTGGGGCAGTCGCATCCATGGTTTGTGCGGCGGCTTCCTTCTGCTCTGGCTCGTTGAGTTCAGGAATGAGCTTTTCCGCGGCAGCAACACCGAGGTTCGGATCGGCAATGAGATCCTCGTAGGCATGGAACAATGCGGCGACCGTTTTGGCGGTGAGTTCAGGATGTTCGGCCGCAAACTTCTTGGTGGTAATCAAGGATGCGGCGCGCAGCGACTGCACCTCCGGGGTGAGATCCCGGGTGGCAAACCCGGCCAGCGCAAACCGCACCGAGTCATTATTCGAGAACCCGACAACAGCATCAACCTTGCCGGTCGACAGTGCCGCCTGCTGGGTGTAGCCGATTTCTTGGATATCAATATCGTCAGGGGTCAGTCCCACCTGCTTGAGACCTGCGACGAGGCCATACCAGGTTTCCCCATAGAATCCGGCGATACCAACTTTTTTGCCCTTTAGATCAGCCATGGTGTGAATTGGTGAGTCGCCAGGGACGATCACCACCACCGGGAACTGTTCATAGTAGGGGGCGATGACCTGCAGTTCATCACTATCCGCAGCGGCCGCCTCATCAGCGCCGGCGACAACGAATTGTTCCTGACCGGCTAACAGTGCAGTAAACAGCCCCTCATTTTGACCATGGTGGCGATAGTCGACCCCTGCTGGCAGGTAGTTGCGTTCATCGGCAACATACACCGGGGAGAATTGCACATTCGGAATATAGGTCAGGCCAATCGTCGCTGTTTGTTCACCAGTGGTCGCCTTGGTGGCAGTGTTCGAACTCGTCGAAGTCGCAGCGGCTGCCGTGTCAGCAGTGGTCTGCGCTGCTGGTTCGTCACTTGCGGAACAGCCGCTTGCCACGAGGGCGGCGGCGCACAGCAGGACACCAAGGGTGGTGCGGCGGTTGGAAGATTGAGAATAACGTGGGAAAACCATTATGCGGTTACTTCACTTTCTGGCTGAGAGATTGGACAATTGCACTTCGCCGTTCAATCATCGCGATTGTGGCGAAGGCTAGCGCAGCCAGTGAACACAACACTGTGACAGTGGAAAATAACCCGGTCATGTCAGCGGCAGCCGACTGCAATGACAGCCGGGCGCCAAGACCCCTGCCGCCCATCACAAATTCGCCAACCACGGCACCGATTACTGAAAGAGTAAAACCGGTACGAAGTCCCGCGAGTAGTGCTGGGAGGGCAAGTGGTGCCTCCATAAATCGGAGCATGGACCAGCCGCTCGCCCCGTCGAGCATCGCCGCCTCCAGGACGTCGCGCGGCATGGATTCGAACCCTAAGACGGCGGTCACCAGAATCGGGAAAAACACCATGAGCGCGCAGAGCACACTGATCGCAAACACCCCATAGCCCAGCCAAATCACTAATAGTGGGGCGATGGCCACACTCGGGATTGCCTGAGAGATAGCGACGATTGGCGCGAACGCGGCGGCCACATACTCGTTTTTGAAAATGACATACGCCAAGATGAGCGCGAAGAAAGATCCCACCACACAGCCCACGGTTGCCTCCACCACGGTGGTGCGCACCGCGGAAAGAAACACCGGATTTGTCATATCGCGGACAAGGCGTCCTGCAACGGCCTGTGGGGTGGGCAGCAGAGCATGGTTGCCAACCACGGCGGCGAGGATTGCCCACACGACAACGAGTGTCAGCACCCCCAATGCTGACACAACGTGTCGTCGAATTCCGTAAAGTTCCTGCATGCCTAGCTTACGATTCACTCGTTCATCATTGGCACCGGGAACAAATGCACAATCGTTGTTGAATTGATCGCTCATGAACATAATCCGAGTGACCCAGCGTGCCCATCATCGATCCGGCGCGTTGCAAGATGCGCACTCAGTAGGATACTTGCCTTACCAGTGCTCATCGCACGCCCAGTGGCGGCGGTGACGACCTGCAGCTCACTGCTGCGCAGACGTCTGTCGCACCACACAGGTGAGTTTGCCGCAACCGGTGCATGGTTGATACCAGCACCGACAACAGGGTTTACTCGCAGTGATGATCGCTAGGCGATGGCGGTGATAACACCTCCCAGGTTCGCAAGAGGTTTGCTTGCCACAAGAGGTGATAACCATCAATCTGTCATGAAGTTCAACAACACTTGCACATTGTCGTGCTCCTACCATCCGGACTTTTACCGTCGGTGCTGGAATTTCACCAGGCTCCACCTCGACATGTGTCTCGGGTCGCGGACTATAACCGCCGGTTCAGACTTTCACTGACCCCGGTGCACGACTGCACTGAGAACAAGACTATAGCCGACAGGGCACGTTCAGCACCACATGTGCATAACCGCGGTGGATGCTAACGGGGTTGTGGTTAGGGAAAAGAGGAGAAGCCATGGCGCAGCGTTGCTGCCTGCAGTGGTGCTGGTTTGAGGCTGTTGTTTCCGCGCGTCGGTAGAGGCAGCGTCTTTTGCGTGGATGATGCGGCGAACTGTCCTCTCATTGGTGGCGAACACAGCCTCGTCTGTTGCGAAACAGACACAGCAGCGCAGTGTGTTGCCATCGCGAGATTTATCCCTGACGGTGTGGTGTTTATCGTGACATGTTCTTCAATAATCAGTCGCTGTTTGTTTGGTTGTCAGTCGATTCAACGGAACCAGGAGAGCATTGTCGAAATATTCGTGCCGCTCGCACGGCAGTATTCTGGTTCCGTCTACCTTGTGATTTCTGCAACAAAAGGTAAGGGTGCTTAGGGAAAAGCTCATGTGTTCGTCATCAATTGGTGGTCGCTCAGAGATCACCGAACCTTCCCCGGTTCGCCCCGAACTATCACATACAACCAGCTTTCCGGCCAGAAAGATCACCTCGTAGTTCTTTACCCCAGTGCCGCCACACAGTTGGGTAGTGGTGAACCTTCATGGTGTTCGTGTTCATCATCCGACACGGGTTCCCGATTGTCCTGCGGCAGCGAACTATCTCTTGATGGCTCGCGCAGCACCCTCATGGCTTGACGCTGCTGGAAAGGGCACTTCTTTACTGGTGCCATAACAAAAGTGTTCACTGTCAAGTGGCTGGTCGTTCATTGTGCGCTTTACCTGTCTGGTGGTGCAGGCTGGTGTGCTGTGGTGCAGGGGTGGCCCGATGCAGGTTTGTGGATGTGAACCTACACAAGAGCAGAAGTCGCTTTCTGCTTGCTGTATAGCAACCGGTTGATGGTGCCGTATTTGTCGCCCCCATCCCTGGCGAGCCGACATGGATTTGGAGTCGTTGTCGCAGGCTTGCCCATTTGCGCCTTGTGGGGAGGTGGCAGCTGTTTGGGGATCCCAACCCAGGGAGGGCTAACGAGCCGCGCCGAAAACGAAGCGAAAGCGCACGGTGTTGTTGCCTGTAGCGCCCAATACGCGGGGAAGCTGAACATCGCTGTTGTATTCCTCATGTGCGCAGTCGGGTGATGTGATTGGCGCAGTCCTGGGAACGTGACTGCGCTACGGGTGGAAAAACGGTGGTAGTTGGTGCTTGTCTGCACTGGGCGCTAGGCTGGTGATGTGCCGCCATAGCGCATGAACACTGCCCAAACGTCGACGCATCACCGACGGGGGTAGCTCAGAGCAGGATTACTGCCGTGCTGTGGCCTATTTGTGCAGCATGTACTGTGTTGGAGCAGGGTGGCTTGAAATTTCGCGACGCTGCTCCTAGTATGCACTAATTGGCATTATCTTTAATACCGCGCATCCAGTGTGCCAAAATTCGTCTGGAGCGCGGAACAACCACCTATGTGGCTGCGAAAGTCGTAGCCACCTGAACGTCCAGGAGGACAAACAGTGGCAAAGGCGAAGTTCGAGCGTACAAAGCCGCACGTCAACATCGGTACCATCGGTCACGTCGACCACGGCAAGACCACCACGACTGCAGCCATCACCAAGGTTCTGGCTGAGAAGTACCCGGATCTGAACAAAGCAACTGCGTTCGACTCCATCGACAAGGCTCCTGAGGAGAAAGAGCGCGGTATTACCATTAACATCGCGCACGTCGAGTACCAGACCGAAAAGCGTCACTATGCACACGTGGACGCCCCGGGTCACGCTGACTACATCAAGAACATGATCACCGGTGCTGCTCAGATGGACGGCGCAATCCTCGTTGTTGCCGCCACCGACGGCCCGATGCCGCAGACCCGTGAGCACGTGCTTCTTGCTCGCCAGGTTGGCGTTCCTTACATCCTCGTTGCACTGAACAAGTGTGACTCCCCGGACGTTGACGACGAGATCATCGAGCTCGTTGAAATGGAAGTCCGTGAACTCCTGGCTGACCAGGACTTCGACGAGGATGCTCCTATCATCCAGATCTCCGCTCTGAAGGCTCTCGAAGGCGACGAGAAGTGGGTTCAGTCCATCGTTGACCTCATGCAGGCTTGCGACGACTCCATCCCGGATCCAGTTCGCGAAACCGACAAGCCATTCCTCATGCCTATCGAGGACATCTTCACCATCACCGGCCGCGGTACCGTGGTTACCGGTCGTGTGGAGCGCGGTCAGCTCAACGTGAACGAGGAAGTTGAAATCCTCGGTATCCGTGAGAAGTCCCAGAAGACCACCGTTACCTCCATCGAAATGTTCAACAAGTTCCTGGACTCCGCAGAAGCTGGCGACAACGCTGCTCTGCTGCTCCGTGGCCTGAAGCGTGACGATGTTGAGCGTGGTCAGATTGTTGCTAAGCCTGGCGCTTACACCCCTCACACCGAGTTCGAAGGCTCCGTCTACATCCTGTCCAAGGATGAAGGTGGCCGCCACACCCCGTTCTTCGACAACTACCGTCCGCAGTTCTACTTCCGCACCACCGACGTTACCGGTGTTGTGAAGCTGCCTGAGGGCACCGAGATGGTTATGCCTGGCGACAACGTCGACATGTCCGTCACCCTGATCCAGCCGGTCGCCATGGACGAAGGTCTGCGCTTCGCTATCCGCGAAGGTGGCCGCACCGTTGGCGCTGGTCGCGTTACCAAGATCACCAAGTAATCATCTGATTACCCAGTGATCGTCACCAACATGAGTTGGGCGACGTAAACGCTTATATCAAAACCCCGAATCCGTACAGGACTCGGGGTTTTGGTGTATTTCCGGGTTAGGGGGCGTATCCTCGTTGTTCACGATCATAAACGCTTCGGCTTTCCCTGCTACCGAAACCCACGGCAATGGCAGGCATAGCCGGTTGTCGAGTTGATCGTGCGTTGGATGTCCAGATGCACATCTCATCGCCCTTGATTCGGCCAGCTGGCCAGGATTGTGACCGTTGCCCAACAGGGCAGGGCGTGCTGCCCTTCGGCTGGGATGGCCAAGGAGCGTCACGGGGCCCGTGGCAAGCGGTGTTCCGCTGCTCGCGACTAGTGTGGTGTGGAACGTCGCTGCAACTGTTGCTTCGTCAACGCTGTTGCATCAGCGACCGTAGGATGTTCGGGCCAGGGATGTTTCGGATACCGGCCGCGCAGTTCTTTACGAACCTCGGTGTAGGGTCCTTGGAAGAACCGCTGCAGATTATCGGTGATCGCTACCGGGCGGCCCGCCGGGGACAGCAAATGAAACTGCAGCGGCATGTCACCAATCAGCGGCGTTTCGGTCATGCCGAAACACTCTTGGAGTTTCACACGGCAAATCGGTCGATCACCGTGATAATCCACCGGAATCTTCCGCCCGGAGGCCACCGTCACCGTTGGTGGGACGAGCGTGTCAAACTGTTGCGCCTCCGGCCACGGTAACAAGCGGGTGAGGATCTCCCGCATGGGTATTCCGCTAAGGGCAGCACCGGCGGCAATGGCTGCGATTTCCTGTTCAACATAGGCCGGATCCACCCCGCGCCGCAGATCCGGCCAAGGTGAACCATAGTGGTCGTGGGCAAACTGCATCCGGTCTCGTAATGCGGTGGCCGTATCGTCAAAGGGGAAGATTGACAAACCGTGGGTGGCAACCTGTTCCCGCAGTAATGCTGCACACTGTTGCTCGTCGACACTGATCGGGGTTGTTTGCAGCACGATTGCACCAACGCGCTGCTCACGAACAGCACGAATAGTGGTGCCGTCAATGATGAGGCGGTCTTCAGTGGTGACCATCCCCAGATCGTCGAGGATTTCCTTAGTCAAGGGGCTAGCACTGTCGACAACGACTTCCCCCGCCGGCTGTCGACGATCACCTCCCTGCACCAGGCGCACACTGCCGGCAGCAATCCACTGACTGCCGGGCACAATCGTGCATCTGGCGCGCGTGCCGGAAGCAAGCAAATACTGCTCATCATCGACCCGATAGCCCACCAAGGCAGGAAACGCGGTGGCCACCACAGCACCCGGGGTTGGTGTGCCGGATTGCTGTTTTCCGGCAAGCCGGGCTAGTCGGTGAGTTTCCCTGCTGTGTTCTTTGGCGACTGCAGCAGAATGTTGGTGGCTGTGGGGTGGTAGTTCCCCACTGATATCAAGCAGTAGCGCGGCAACCATCGGGGCAGCGGCAGCACCATAGCGCAGCAGTGCACAACCCAAATGGGGATCGACGGGAAGTTGGCTTAACCGGCGGCCAAGCGGAGTAACCGTCAAGGTACCGTTAGCGGACTGTTGCACGGCACCGAGATCCCGCAGGGTAGCGATTGCCTGCTCAGCGGCACGAACCGGTGGCGGATCAAGTAAAGAAAGCCCTGCCAAACCCTGATTAGACCAACAGGCGGCTTGCAACATGGCCGCGGAAAGATCACAGGCGAGAATCTCCGGGGGACGGGTCGCCGGCAGGCTGGCGGTCTCCCGTGCGGGCCAGCAGCGAATCACCTGGCCGGCAGCTTCCCGCCCGGCACGACCAGCCCGTTGGGTGATTTCTTCCTTTGCGGCGGTCGTGGTCACCAAACCATTCATGCCACGCAAATGATCCCGTTTCGGAACCCGCACCAGACCAGAGTCGACAACCGTGCGCACCCCCGGCACCGTGATCGACGACTCGGCAATATTGGTGGCCACCACAATACGACGCTGCGCGTCGTGCAGGGCAGCGTCCTGCTCCGCGGCGGTCATACCGCCGTGCAACGAATACACCGGTAAGGTGGCGGCAACCCGTTCGCGCAGCATCGCTGCAACGGTTGTCACAGCGGCGCGACTCGGCAGAAACACCAGCACCGATCCAGGATAGGTGGCCACTGCTTGCACCGTAACGTCCACCATATGGGCAAGCATCTCCCGGGACAGTGCGGTGCGAATAATATGTGCCGGTGGCGGCGCATAAGTGATGGTGAGCTCGTGGATAGGTGCAGTGGTGACCACCACCGGCAGCCCCAGCAGACTCGCCAACGCCGACGTATCCACGGTGGCAGACATTGCCACCAGCAGCAGATCGTCGCGCAGCTGAAACAGATCACTGAGCATCGCCACAATCAGATCAATGGCCAGGGTGCGTTCATGTACCTCGTCGACGATAACAGCGGCAATGCCGGTCAGTGACGGATCAGCGGCCAGCATCTGCAGCAGCACCCCAGGGGTAACAAACTCAATATGCGTGCCGCGGCGGCTATCGCCACGTACCGCATAACCAACCATAGATGGATATGCGGTCGTGGCTTCGGTGGCGGCGCTGCAGCAAAGATCGGTGACATGACGGGCAGCAGTAGTTACCGCGACCCGTTTCGGGGCAACCACCACCACTTTGCCGGAAGTATGCTGTTCGGCGACACAGTTCGCAACCAGAAGAGGCACCACCGTCGTTTTGCCTGTCCCTGGTGGCGCCTGAATAATGCAGCCGCGCTGCGTGCTCAAGGCTTGCGCTATGTCGTCGTAGGCGTCAGCAATCGGTAAGCCGCGGCTGATTGCTGCCACAGGAAACGGGGATAGTGGAAGGCTCATAACCAAATGGGAAAACGGTGCTTTTGGGAAGGATAGCGAACGGATGTCATCATTCCAGCCGGCGCTAAAGACAGCAACACACAGGTGTGGTGCTGCGCTCACGCCAAACCTGGGCGAAAGCAGGCAGGCGGCCACCAAGTCGGATGGATAGACAAACACCCCGCCCGAGGAGGCTGCAGCCCTGCTAGAAGAGTGAAGAGCAGGGAAAGCCAAACGGGCGGGGTGTCACCGAAACGAACCGGGGTCTTATTCGGTTTTCTGTGAGATTTCGCAGGAGTTCGACTAGCGGGCGACCGGTTCGAGATGGATCCGATACACACTGTCGATGTCGGCGGTGCCAATAGCCTCCCGGATATCGCGCTCAGCTTGATCAATCTGGCTGCGCAACGCTGCAATCGGCACATCCGGCTCGGCGGAGATCGTAAACTGCATCGTCGGACGGCCCCGATCGAACAACACGACGTCTTTCACCTTGTTCACCTTCGGATCGCGTTCCAGCTGGCCGGCCACTGCAGAGGCAATATCGGTGATATTAAACCGGATACGACCCTCTGCCGTGGAAGCATCGTCACTGTTGACTTGGGCGATACGCTTACGGCGAATGTTCGCCAACACCATCCAGCCGCCGAGCAGCAGCCCCCCAATCACAATGCCAAGCAGAACCCACTTGAACCATTCCTGGTCGGGGGCTTCCCGCCAAATGCGTTGGTTATTGAATTCGGCGAGTTGAATCGCGTAAGGATTACCGAGATAGTAGAGAATCGACCAGCCGCCGAGGAATGCCAACCCGAGGGCGACCAGCAGAACAATGAGCCGGTCAACGGCTGCAAGTGCACGACTCATGACTGAGCCTCCTCATTGTGGGTGACGGAAAGTTTCAACTCTGGTTCGCCAGCGACTTGTTTCACCAGCGGGCTGAGTACCCGGCCGACACGATCGGTGAGAGTTTGATCGTTCGCATCCGCGGTGAGCGCAACAGTAATTGAACGTGGCTTCACCGTGGTGGTGGCAGCCTCAACTCCGGGAACATGCTCCGCTGCAGCAGAGCACATTCGGGCGATATCAACTGGCCGCATCCACACCGACTGGTTGGCATCAACGAGCGGCCGGTGGGTTTTCGGACGTGGCTTAAACACCGCAATGAGCAGCAGCAGTGCCACGACGAGGCAAGCAATGCCGGCGTACAGCATCCACTGCTGATAGGTGAGATTGCCAATATAGTCGGTTACTGGACGTGCCCAGGACGGCTGGGTGGTGTCGCTGTAGCGCACCCACAATTCCCGACCGGCGACACCGGCGAGCGCGAGCAGCACAATACCTAGACACAGCACCAGCCAGCGGGCAGCCGGGGCACCGACCTGCTGCTGGCCGATGGGTTCTGGCTTCGCAGGGGTACTCATCGGTTTCCTCCTTTGCGCCGCAGTGCACGGTTGCGACGAGCAGCATGCGAATCAATAGTGATCGGCTTCAGCGGCAGCGGTGGTGGCACCTCCGGGGTCACTGGGCGTGCCTTCGAGACCACCGCAACAGTTTTCAACGGTGTTTCGTGCACAGCCACGGGACGGGTTTTCCGTGCCTTTGGTGCCTGCGGATGGGCGACTTTGTGCCCATCAGGCACACTGATTTGCGCCATGCGCAGCGGGGCAGCGGCAGGAGTCCGCAACTTCGGTGTTTTCGCTACCGTGATCTCTGCGGGACGAATAGGTGTTGGAAGGTTCACCTCTTGCAGCCGATGCGGGGTTGGATCAGCAACTTTGCGCACCGGAGTGGCAGCAGGCTGCACTACCCGACGCAGTGGGGTGGGGTGGGTGCGTACCTCCGCCAGCGGGATCGCCGGTTTCACTGTGACAGCGACACTGCGCATTGTTGGTTTCCGGGACACCCGCTTCAACGGTTGCTGCGGGGCAGTAACCACCGGTTTCAATGGCTGCTCGGCGGCGACAGTCACAGGTGACAAGTCGCCGGTGTCTGCCACAACAATTGGCCGCAGGGGAGCAGCGGGCTGGGTGGTCACCGGCACCTGCGGGGCGGTGTTGCGCACCGTCGGCGAGACGACCACCGGCTCATTGCCGGCGCTAAACGGTAACAGTTCCGGTGCGGGCAGCTGGGCAATGCTACGCACACTGTCGGCGGCGTTACCACTAACCGCAATCGGGGTGATATCCCAAGGCTGGGTCACTACCGGCACTGCTGGTCGCTGGTGTTCCACTGTCACCGGGGTGAGCTGCGGATGGGTGTTCATCGCTTCTAGTTCGGCGACAGTGACCCGATCATGACCAGGTTCCACATGGGCGACGGTGACATTGGCATGTACCACTGGCACATCGGTCATATCCGCAACCCAGTTGATAATGGTTTCCCGGGTTTTCTCGGCAACCTTGGCAACTGGTGCCGGCCAGCCGACAGCAATAAACGCATCGATTGCAATAGCGTCGCCGTCGTCATCAAGTTTGATGTCGTAGCGTGGCAACGCCCGGCCGGTAAGTTTATCGATTCCGGCTTCCCGAGTGATCGTGCCTGGTACAGACCGCACTGCAGCAGCAACCACTTTGCCCATGGTTCGCTCAGAGATTTTGATCTGCCGATTGGAGGTGTCGACGTCCTGGCTACTAAACGCCGGGAAATCGACAGCGCCGTCGGCTGCCGGTGGGGTGATCTGTGCCGCAGGTTGCACAGCTTTCACCGGTGTGACTGCCGGAGTCTCGGTTTTAGCGGCCGGTGGAAGCGTAGTTTGCGGCTGGAATGCTGCAGGTTTCGCAGCCGGCTGCGGGGGAGTCTTGTCCACGGCAGCTCGGCCAGCTTGCTCAGACACCACAGTTTTCTGCTCGAACACGTGCGGCTTCGGCGCCGGTTCCGCGGAACCTTGCGCCGCCGGTACTGCAGCAGCCCGACCCGCCTTGGCAGAAGAGTTTGCAGCCTTCTCAGCAGGGCGTGCAGCCTTGGAGTCGTTCACCGGTGGAACCACAGTTTTCTGTGCAAAGACGCCTGGTTTCGGCTCCGGCTTGGCAGCGTTATCTGCTGCGGCGGCCGGTGCCTGTTTGCTCACTGTCTTCTGTTCGAAAACTTCCGGTTTCGGTGCAGGTTGTATAGCCGACTTTGCCGGTGCCGGGCGGGCAGCGGTGTCGCCGCTTACTCCCGCAGCCGGCTGAGTTTTCGTCGAGGCATGCTGAGTTGCTTTATCCGTGGCCGGGGCAGCTCCAGTTGTTTTCGGGTCAACATGCCCGCTGAACGAGGATGCTTGCGGGGTAGCAGGCACCTTCGTATTCGGGTCGGTATTCTTCCTCGCAGTGGCAGCTGTAATAGGGGGCACGGCAGCATTGCCGAATTCGAGGGATTCACCGGTGGTCACAAGTCCTGCACTCGACGACGACGGTTGCGTCGCCTTCGGGGCTTTCGGCCCTTGTGGCTCAGCGGCGCTATCAATCAGCTTTTCCAGCTTCTTTGCGCCAGCCGACGGTGATCCCTTCGATGGCGGTTGCTTGCGCGTCCCGCGATCGCGTTGAGATGTCATTGTGTGTTAAGGCCTATCCTTTGCCGCCGCGACCAGTACCGCCGATAATGGATCCGAGATCCAGACGGCCGTCAAAGTGTGCACCGATCAGTCCACCAATAACGGTGAACAGCAGCAGCCACAGGAACCCTGGCAGGCCACCTAAGATCACAGCGAAGGCTAGGGCAATGCCGACTGTTAAGCCGATTGCAGTGTAGTTGTTCATGACACTCTTCTCTTTACTACTGCGGAAAAACCAGATGGTATGGGGTGGATGATGAAGAGACCGGCGGGGCGCACTGAAATACGCCTCGAATTGGATGATGCCCACGAAAACAGTGAGCAATATCCAGGTGGTCGGTTGGTGTCTATCCCCGCTTGATACACACCGCATCCATGAAGGTTGGCACCTTCCACGGTGGCCGCGGCAGCACTACCACGGCTAGGGGGTAGGAAGATGGAAAAGGATAAATCCCGCACTGGCTTGGAGCATTCCCGCTGCGGTGAAACCTGAAGGATGCACAACATGATGCGGCAGTGCGGGAGGCGAGCGTGACACGACCCCGTCGGTGGAAGCTGCACACAGCAGCCAACCTTTACGGCACAGCTGCTGTATTCATTAATCCGCTGACGGGGATCGGCACTGCCTGTAGCTGCGATGCGTTACACCACGTCGCTGATGGTGACATCGATGGGAAGATCACAATGCTTCCCTGCGACGGTACGCACCGTTTCGCCAAGTTGTTGTACTGGTTGCAGATGCTTCGAGTCGGCTATGACATACACCGCGAGACGTGGATTGTCCTGGTCATCGTCGGTGATATGCAGGCCGCGGACACGAGCGCCGGCAAACAGCATCGCAATCTCGCCAAATTGTCCCCCGTACAAACCAGCTACCCCGTCGAGGGCGACAATATCGTCGCGGAGGGCTTCGGCTTGTTCGCGGTTGAGCAGGTCATCGCGCACGAGGGTAATCCTTTACTACTTGACGCGAGCTGGAAGTTCAGCCTTTTCAGCCTCGATTGCACGTGGCTCTGGGCGATCCTCTTCGTCGTCGTTGTCGTCAAGATCCAGGTACACGTCGTGCACGGTAACGTTGACTTCGGTGACTTCCAGACCGGTCATCCGCTCGATAGCGTTGATGATGTTCTTGCGGATTGCTTCAGCCAGCTCGTGGATGGCAACACCGTATTCAGCAACGATGGCAACGTCGACTGCAGCCTGGGTTTCGCCAACCTCTACGGAGACACCCTGCTGCACATTGGTGCGGGTGCCCAATGCGTCACGGATAGCGCCAGCCATACGGGCGCCGGAGCCGCCGAGTGCGTGCACGCCGGACACTTCGCGAGCCGCCATGCCAGCAATCTTGGAAACGACAACGTCCTCGATGTGGGTGCGGCCATGATCGGTGTTCAAAGCCGAATCAACAGCGAGATCCTTGCCCTTGGCGGTGGTGTTTTCGCTCATGTGTTTTTCTCCTCGTTGGAAAGATTCGTGATATACGACGATTGATGCGTCTGCCGATCGTCGGCTGCAATGCGTCCCTGCAACAGCAAGGCTAAAGATTGCAACGACACAACCTGCCGGGTAATAACCAACGCCGCAAGTGTTCATCAAGTATGCACACCAGCGGCGGTCGATCGCTCCACAGTGAAAGGTTGCGTTCAACCAGATACGGCACACCCCCTGCGGCCAAGGACATCTGCTTCCGCTATCGGAAGCCGTATGGCTTGCCAGGGGTCGAAATGCAGGAACGCATTCCGCAGGCACTAAACCGATAGTAGGCCAGTTTTGCCTTCGATGTGCGTGACGCCGAACACTGTTACAAGATTGCAAGAATTAACCAACACTTCTGCCAGTCTGTGTACGCACCCTCTGGCTTGCTGAAAGCATGAAATATCCTGCTGTAATAGCCCCGCTGTGCTGCGCGGATGCGGTAGCTGCTGTGGGGGTTGGTCGCGATCGCATGGGGGTGTGGACAATTCCACCCGGTGTAAACACGGGCAGGAAAGAAATTGTGACCTAATTGTTGCCAACGGGTGGTTGACGGTCGGTGGTGTGCGCCGCGCTATCAACTTGGGCGCTCACTTGGGAACGCCGCCCTCGGGAACTGTGCAGCGCTACTGAAGCTCGTCGGTGTCTTAAGTGACAAAAGGGGAAAGCTGCTTGGAGTAATCAGTCTGACTTGCCCAGGACGCCGCCGCGGTGGTCAAGGTGGAATGCCTAGGTTGCATCGCCGATGCGCTCACCAGGGTGCAACGGTGATTGAGGTCATTGTGGGAAAAACAAGGCAATATGGTTCACATCAAGCAGGGAGCGTCTACCCCCGCCGACAGGGATAGAAATTCCACTATCCGGGATAATGGCGGGACGCTGCTGGTGGCGGTCGTGTCAAATATGCAGTGCAATTCCATATATTGGGAACTTTAGCTACTGTGCCGCGGGCGCCGGCGCTACCCCCACAAGCAAAACTTCATCACATTAACGCTTGCTAATGCGACGTAGGTCACTTTACACTTGCTGCCATGACGCGACTTAGGAAGCGGGCACTACAACGAGTGCTCAAGGCTACGTACCCCTGTGGAGGTTAATCCGAACTGACCCCTCCACTGGGGCAGTAGTCGGTAAGACAAGTAACACCATGGCGGTCAAGCCCAGCAGCTCCCCACACCGGGTTGAGCGGGCAGCACAACGCCGTGGAGAAGCCGGTCGGTTCACAATCCAAACCCAGGTAGTCACGCCCAGCCGCATCCTGCAGCGGCCGGCGGCGGCAATTGAACCGAAAGCGTTTCGTCTTCACCATGCACACCGCAAACACCGCAACCCCCACTCGCGAACATCGTCCCTCCACACCAATCGAAGTTGGCTTCGATATCAATGGTGAATTCACCAAACTGTGGACGGAAGTTGCCGACACTGTCGGCTACCAGCCCCGCACCTTCACCGATCCGCACCGCTATCGCGCTGCGTCGCCTGCTCACGATCCCTTCGAGGCAACCTATGGGATTCGCCTGCCGCGAGACTTTCGGCAAGAAGCGATCGGCATGGACTGGCACACCTTTCAAACCGTGTATTCGCCAACTCCGGATTGGCGGATAACCCAAATCGCAGCCACGCCGTTGCGTGGTGCACGGATCGCTTATTCGATGGACATTGCGATCCCCACCCCACACGGACGGACTCATAGCTCGCATAGTTTCACGGGAACCGGTCCAGTTCAGGCAATCACGCAAACCCTTGCTGCATTGGGGCGCAGCGTCGAGATCACCTCATTCCATCAACACGATCTCTTCGAGGCCACTGTGACGTTCCTGCAGGTGCGCCATAACCGGAAGCAGTGCTGGGTTGCGGCATTTGGCCCCACCCGTGACCAATCCTCGGCAAACGCGCTGGCAATCGCTGCATATCGCTTGCATGCGAGATAAGCCAAGCTGTCTGCTGGTTGCTCACGCTAGCGGGATACCATATCTCTTGCACGCAACCTCCAGCGGCTGGAACAGTTCCTAGTGGGAGGCAGCCTGGCGATCATTGGTAGATCCCCTGATTCCCTCAGGTCTCCCCAGATCTTTTCAGGTCCACTCGAGGTGGCGGGAGTACGCCGCTGTCGGTGGCGGCAACGCTTTTCCGTAAACCCTTGCTCAACGCCTGCTGAGTAGCGGTGCCGACCAACTCGGTTATCGGGCGCTGATTCCTGCGATGCGGCCGCAGAAGCGCACAGTTTTTGGTTGGGTTTCGTGAGATATGCAACTGGTGTGATCTTTCACACGTCTGCGGTCGGAACGGTTTGAATTTTCCCACGTCGTGTGTTTTAATTGCCGGGTTGCTTTGACACGTCATGAAGTAGTGCAGCCTCGTTGAACTGGTCTCAACCGGTTCGCTGTTGTTGCCTGTACTGCAGGCATCGACGCTGGCTTAGCGAACATCACACCTCATCGGAAGATGACCCCATCATCCGATACGTCCTCGGTGAAGAGAGCGGCGACGTTCTGTTCAGCAAGGATCGACCCCACGGTAGTGGACGCAATGAATCAGGTGGATGGCAAGTACACAGCGGCAGTAGGTAGAAAAACGGTCCGGAGCACAACCGCTCCACATCAGCGCTAGCTGGTGGCGTTTGTTCACAACAACCTCATCCGTCATCGTGTGAATCGGCTCGTTCCGAAACCGCGATGTGGTCGCCCCGTGAAGCTTGTTACCCTTCACTGATGGGCGCCCTGCCAAACCCGCGGGAAATACTATTCCCGCAATCGGGTTCGGTGGCAGTCGGAATTCCTCTTGAGGTGAATTTGATATCACAACTGGCGTTGCAACCGGCATCCACCGCGTCCCTGCGGGTTCGGACAACGTTATAGAGAATGCGAAAGCGAGCTATCCCCACCGCTCACAGCGCATCACCATAACTTCGAAAGATGACACAGCAGCGAAAAGCCTTGCTGAGATCATCGAAGCTTCAGTGATGTGATGGAAGATGTGGAGATGCTGGAAAGAGGAAAACGTGGCGGAACAAAAAATCCGCATCAGGCTCAAAGCCTACGATCACGAAGCTATCGACGCTTCGGCAAAGAAGATCGTTGAAACCGTGACCCGTGCAGGGTCGCGCGTTGTTGGCCCGGTGCCGTTGCCCACTGAGAAGAACGTGTACGCAGTTATTCGTTCCCCCCACAAGTACAAGGACTCGCGCGAGCACTTCGAGATGCGCACCCACAAGCGTCTCATCGACATCCTCGATCCGAGCCCGAAGACCGTTGACGCCCTGATGCGCATCGATCTTCCGGCTAGCGTCGACGTCGACATCAAGTAAGTGTTTGCATTTTTTCAAGCATCTTTGAAACTTTGAGCCACCTTGGCTTTTAGGCAGCGGAGAATAACTAATGAGTGAAACTAAGATCAAGGGCATTCTGGGCAAAAAGCTCGGCATGACTCAGATCTTCGACGCAGATAACCGGGTTGTTCCGGTGACTGTCGTGGAAGCTGGGCCGTGCGTTGTTACCCAGATTCGCACCCCTGAGAAGGATGGCTACTCGGCTATCCAAATCGCATTTGGCGATATCGACCCGCGCAAGGTTACCAAGCCGCAGACGGGTCACTTCAAGGCTGCGGGTGTTACCCCGCGCCGTCACAGCGCTGAAATCCGTATGGATGATGTCAGCGAATACGAGGTCGGCCAGGATGTTACCGTCGAAATTTTCGAAGGTATCGAATTTGTCGACGTTACCGGCACCTCGAAGGGTAAGGGCTTTGCCGGCGCTATGAAGCGTCACGGCTTTGCTGGCCAGGGTGCCGCCCACGGTAACCAGGCAGCTCACCGCCGCGTTGGTGGTATTGGTGCTTGTGCTACTCCAGGTCGTGTCTTCAAGGGCACCCGGATGGCAGGCCGCATGGGTAGCGATCGCGTGACCACCCAGAACCTGAAGATTCAGAAGATCGATGCCGAGTCGAACCTGCTGCTCATCAAGGGAGCTATCCCTGGTGTGCGCGGCGGCCTCGTCACGGTGAAGACCGCAGTGAAGGGCGGTGCACACGCATGAGCAATCTGACACTTGACGTCCTTACCGCCGACGGTAAAACCAACGGCACTGTTGAACTGCCTGCAGAGGTGTTCGACCGGGAAGCATCCATTGCGTTGATGCACCAGGTTGTTACCGCGCAGCTGGCTGCCAAGCGCCAGGGCACCCATGCCACGAAGACTCGTGCCATGGTCTCCGGTGGTGGCCGCAAGCCATTCCGCCAGAAGGGTACCGGTCGCGCCCGTCAGGGTTCAATCCGCGCACCACACTTCACCGGTGGTGGTATTTCGCACGGCCCACAGCCACGCAACTATGAACAGCGCACCCCGAAGAAGATGAAGGCTGCTGCCCTGCGCGGTGCCCTCACCGACCGGGTTCGTAACGAGCGCATCCACGTGATCGAAGAGCTGGTCTCCGGCCAGACTCCTTCCACCAAGGCTGCAAAGTCCTTCCTGGAGAAGATCTCGACTCGTCGCAACATCCTGCTGGTGCTGCCACGTGAAGATGTCACCAGCTGGAAGAGCGCCCGCAACCTTCCTGGGGTTGCAATCCTTCCTGAGGATCAGCTCAACACCTACGACGTGCTCAAGAGCGACGACGTGGTGTTCTCTGTGGCCGCGTTGAACACCTTCATCGCCCGCGCGACCGGCAAAGAGGAGAAGTAAATGAGCGACAACGCCCGTGACATCATCATCGCGCCAGTCGTGTCCGAGAAGGCCTACGGTCTCATCGAACAGGGGACTTATGTCTTCTACGTCCGGCCGGACGCCCACAAAACCCAAATCAAGATCGCTGTGGAAGAAATCTTCGGCGTGAAGGTTGATTCCGTTAACACCGCAAACCGGCAGGGCAAGCGCAAGCGCTCCCGCACTGGTTTCGGTCGCCGTAAGGCTACCAAGCGTGCATTTGTCACCTTGGCTGCCGGCGAATCGATCGACATTTTCGGCGGCGCTGCGTAACCGTTGCTGCCAATCCCGGTTGAGCAAACCACACATCAACTTCATAACGATCCAGTCAGTTTCGATGACATGGCGCTGAACGCAACTTCTGTTACCAGGGATCGCCCGAACATGAACAGCAAGACTGCTCGCTGCGGGAACCCTCTCTTGTTCTTGGTTGCAGGCCGTGCACTGTTGCCACTGCTGGTTTTGGGTAAGGATTTCGTTCCTGCTTCGCCAACACCAGCACCTGTGCCAATACGGCAGCCATAAGCAAGAGCGGCTCATTCATCCTGACTGTTATGGATTCGTCTGTTAAGGAGTGGGTGGGAGCAAAGCTCGCGGCCAGGATCTTCCGCTTGGAAGATCTGCTTCGCCAACACCCCGGGATTTGAGAAAGACAGCAACTCCTGGCAAGTATCCGGTAACGGTCACTTGTTCCAAGACAACTAGTTACCGCAATGCCCAAGCCGATTAAGGGAGACAAAGATTAACTATGGCTATTAGGAAATATAAGCCGACAACCCCAGGTCGCCGCGCCTCTTCCGTGTCGATGTTCGAGGAAATCACTCGTTCAACGCCGGAAAAGTCCCTGCTGCGTCCACTGCACAAGACCGGTGGCCGTAACGTCCACGGTCACATCACCACCCGTCACAAGGGTGGTGGCCACAAGCGCAAGTACCGTCTTATCGACTTCCGTCGCTACGACAAGGACGGTATCCCGGCGAAGGTTGCTCACATCGAGTATGACCCGAACCGTACCGCGAATATTGCGCTGCTGCACTATGTCGATGGCGAAAAGCGCTACATCATCGCGCCGAAGAACCTGAAGCAGGGTGCAATGGTTGAAGCCGGCCCAAATGCCGACATCAAACCAGGTAACAACCTGCCACTGCGCAACATCCCAGCCGGTGCCACCATTCACTGTGTGGAACTGCGTCCTGGCGGTGGGGCTAAGATGGCTCGTTCCGCTGGTGCTTCCATTCAGCTGCTCGGTAAAGAGGGTCGCTACGCTATCCTGCGTATGCCTTCCTCCGAAATCCGCCGCGTGGACATCCGCTGCCGCGCCACCGTTGGTGAAGTCGGCAACGCTGACCAGGCCAACATTCGGTGGGGTAAAGCCGGCCGTATGCGCTGGAAGGGCGTCCGCCCGACCGTCCGTGGTGTCGTGATGAACCCGGTCGATCACCCACACGGTGGTGGTGAAGGTAAGACCTCCGGTGGTCGTCACCCGGTTTCCCCGTGGGGCACCCCAGAAGGCCGTACCCGCAAGCCGAACCGGCCAAGCGACAAGCTCATTGTTCGTCGCCGTCGTTCCAACAAGTCTAAGAAGCGCTAGAGGAGGGATTAGCAAATGCCACGCAGTCTGAAAAAAGGCCCCTTCGTCGATGAGCACCTCCTCGCTAAGGTAGACGCTCAAAACGAAAAAGGCACCAAGCAGGTCATCAAGACCTGGTCCCGCCGTTCCACGATTTTGCCTGACTTCATTGGTCACACCTTCGCCGTCCACGACGGTCGTAAGCATGTGCCGGTGTTCGTCGACGATTCGATGGTCGGCCACAAACTGGGCGAATTCGCCCCGACCAAGACCTTCAAGGGTCACGTCAAGGAAGATAAGAAGAAGGGTAGGCGATAGCAGATGGCTGAGAACATCACCTCCGCCCGCGCCCAGGCCCGCTTCGTTCGGGTGTCCCCGATGAAGGCTCGCCGCGTGATCGACCTCGTCCGCGGTAAGGACGTAGCCGAAGCGCTCGCGATTTTGAAGTATGCTCCGCAGGCTGCTTCCGAGCCGGTTGCGAAGGTAGTGGCTTCCGCTGCTGCTAACGCCGAGAACAACTTCGGTCTCAACCGCTCCAAGCTGGTTATCAGCGAAGCATATGCAGATGAGGGTCCGACCATGCGTCGTATCCGTCCTCGCGCCCAGGGTCGTGCATTCCAGATCCGTAAGCGCACCAGCCACATCACTGTTGTGGTCACCGAGAAGGGAAGTGACAACTAGTGGGCCAGAAGATTCATCCCCACGGCCTCCGACTCGGCATCACCGCTGACTGGAAGTCGCGCTGGTACGCCGACAAGAACTACGCCGACTATGTCGCCGAAGACATCAAAATTCGTGAATTCCTGTCCAAGGGTCTCGACCGCGCCGGCATCGCCGACGTTGTAATCGAACGCACCCGCGACCGGGTTCGCGTCGACATTCACACCGCCCGTCCGGGTATTGTGATTGGTCGTCGTGGTGCAGAAGCCGACCGTATCCGCGGCGAGCTGGAAAAGCTCACCGGCAAGCAGGTCGCGCTGAACATCATCGAAGTCAAGAACATTGACGCCAATGCCCAGCTGGTGGCACAGTCCATCGCCGAGCAGCTGACCAACCGCGTGGCATTCCGTCGCGCAATGCGCAAGGCTATCCAGTCTGCTATGCGTCAGCCGCACGTCAAGGGTATTAAGGTTGTGTGCGCCGGTCGTCTCGGCGGGGCTGAAATGTCCCGCGTCGAGCGCTACCACGAGGGCCGTGTCCCGCTGCACACCCTGCGCGCCGAAATCGACTACGGCACCTATGAAGCTCACACCACCTTCGGCCGCATTGGCGTGAAGGTGTGGATCTACAAGGGTGACGTTGTTGGCGGCAAGCGCGAGTCCGATCTCGTTCAAGGTGATCGTCGCGGCCGCGGCGACCGCCGTGAGCGTCCGCGCCGTGGCGGCCAGCGTCGCCAGCGCGCCGAGCACAAGCAGGAGGGCTAACAACCAATGCTTATCCCTAAGCGCGTAAAGTATCGCCGCCAGCACCGTCCACACCGTCGTGGCGTGTCCAAGGGTGGAAACAAGGTCACCTTCGGTGAATACGGCATCCAGGCTCTTGAGCCGGCCTACATCACCAACCGGCAGATCGAATCCGCTCGTATCGCCATCAACCGCCACGTCAAGCGTGGTGGCAAAGTGTGGATCACCATCTTCCCGGATCGTCCGCTCACCCAGAAGCCGCTCGGCGTGCGTATGGGTTCCGGTAAAGGTCCGGTCGAAAAGTGGGTTGCTAACGTCCGCCCAGGGCGTGTCCTCTTCGAGATGAGCTACCCGAACGAAGAGATTGCTTTCGAAGCACTCCGTCGCGCAGCCCAGAAGCTGCCTTGCAAGGTCCGCATCATCAGGAAGGAGGATCAGCTCTAAAATGGCACAAGGAATTCCCGCCCATGAGCTCCGTGAACTCACCGGAGAAGAGCTCGATAAGCGCCTCAAAGAAGCCAAGGAAGAGCTTTTCAACCTGCGCTTCCAGATGGCAACCGGTCAGCTGACCAACAACCGTCGCCTGCGTGTCGTCAAGCGCGACATCGCTCGCATCTACACGGTCATCCGTGAACGCGAACTTGGCCTGTCTGAAGTCCCCGGAGCGGAGGTGTAACCCATGAGTGAACAAAAAGAACAAGGTGCCCGCAAGCGCCGCACCGGCTATGTTGTGTCCACCAAGATGCAGAAGACCATCGTCGTCGAACTTGAGGACCGCAAGCAGCACGCTCTCTACGGCAAGACGATCCGCACCAATACTAAGGTGAAGGCTCACGATGAAAACGAAATCGCCGGCGTCGGCGACCGCGTGATCATCGAAGAATGCCGTCCGCTGTCCAAGGACAAGCACTACCGTCTCGTAGAAATCGCTGAAAAGGCTCGCTAAACCCAAGTCTTTCCAGGCCAGATTGTTCTACGATCTTCGGCAGACCAAGGCTGCAACAACAGTTCATGCCTTGCTACAAGCATCACCGCCTATTGCACCTCGTGCAGTAGGCGGTGGTGCTTTTCCTCTATGTATTACGTCCTGCTACCACCTGCATCGGTGCAATGTACTGCTTTATTTTTTTCGCTGCTGCGGCACAACCACCCCTGTATAGACAGCAGCACCGTGCAGCGCTTCTTCGCTGCGCACCGTGGTCACCGATTCGGTACTGCCGACGCTCCCTAAATGGGGAAGAACCGGATCGATACTGCGCCCAAAATGGGGAAAGCGGCAGGCGACTGACGCCACGCTGGTTGTTATACCGATTGATGAACTAGGGCGTGTGCTGCCCTTTCCTTTCGTCTGCCAGCATCGGCCAGTGTGCCACACCTCCAATTGGGGCACCATACCTGACAGCATGCACTTGGTAAGACCGTGCTTGGATTCGCCTGCGTAGCTGTAAAGGAACAATCAAAAACGCCCTTTCCACGGTCCGACCACGAGGGCAGGACACGGAAAGGGCGTGAGCTGAAGAATGCCCAGCGCTTGGAGGTTACGCTTGGCATCTATGCAGATTTAGCAGGCCGCTGGTGTTTCGCTGATTTGGTTGCCGAATAGATCGCCACCGCTATGAGCACCAGCGTAATCCAAGTAGCGTATTTGTTGATCTCGTCGACGACTCCGATCACCGCCTCACCGTAGCGGATCCCGAGATAGGCAAAGATACTGTTGCGAATCAACACCCCTAAGGCGTTGACTGCCATCACCACCGAGAAACGAATACCGCGCACCCCAGAGAGAAGATTCGCCACAAGCAGTGTGGGCATAAACGGAATATAGGACAGTAGCGTTACCCCGAGCAGCAGTCGAGGCGACAAATTTTGCAGCCGCGGTAACCATTTGCGCATACTTTTCGACTGCCCGGCGAGCATCTCGATGTACTCCATGCCCCACTTGTGGCCAATAAGCCACCACAGCGGAACACCCTTCAGTGCCCCAACAAGTGCACACACCACCACAATCCAGGCGGCCGTCCCTCCCAGGCTTGACTGGGCGCCACCTAAAATCGCGGAAGTATATCCACCAACCATCAACGCATAGATCACCGGTCGGTTCATGAGCCACACCCGCAGCGGAATGATTGCCAGGTTGAAAAGAGTGTTGACGCCAAGATAGATAAAAAGCCAAATATCAATCTTGTCTGGGCTGGTGAAAAATTCCGGCAGCGGCGGCTGGTCGGGGCGGTTGGTCGCAGCTGGGGTTTCGGGGGTCGGTGAACCAGCCGGATCGGCTACCGAATCATCACTGTGGTGGGTACGGGTCACAAGAGGTCTTTCTTAAACAAGGAACAGCCGACAGCAATACGGAATGCGAAGGCTGTCACTGAGTTGAAAACATGCTTTTGGCATTGTACTTGTGGCACAAGCCGGGGAAAGGATCAGGGAACAATGCTGCGCCAGATGGCTAGTTATTCGCCCCCGTCGGACAGGACGACCACATTATCGGGGCCGAAGGCGATCGACTCGGCGCGCAGCGCGTCGAGCACCGCCAAAATCGCTAGATCCAAGGCGGTCACGGTCTCGAATTGTTGCGACCCAGACCAGAAACGGACTTCCATGGTCGCCATGCCGTCAGCAACTTGGCGCAGTACTGCCACCGGTGGGGGATTATCCAACACTTGTGGGACAGGGCCGAGCGCGGCAATTGCCACCTCCCGTGCCCGACGGAACTGTTCCGGATTGCGAATTTTGATAGTGAACGAGCTACGAATCCACGGATGTTCGGTTTGCACTGTCACCATCGACTTGTGCAACACCCCGTTAGGGATCAATACCTGCCGGCCGTCGAAGGTATGGACAGTGGTGTGCGACAGGGTGATGGTGGTGATGGTGCCGGAAACGCCTTCCACCGAGATTTGATCCCCAACCACCGGGGTTTGTCGCCACAAAATCACCAGTCCAGCGAACATGTTGCCGAGCACTGTTTGGAAAGCGATACCGGCGGCGATCGATACCACACCCAAACCGCCGACCAGGTTGACCGGCTTAATCGATGGGAACACATAGGCCAATGCGGCACCCACCCCAAGCACAATCACCGCCGCCTGGGCGAGTTTCCCTAACACGCGGGCCGATGATTCGCTGCGTTTCACCCAGTTGAGAAGAACCCAGGTGAGGGTGTGTCGCACCAGCATGCCGATGGCAATAGCGACTGCGAGGATTACACAGCCCCAGCCCACCCCAGTCCACGTGATGTGTTTAATGGTTTCCGTTACTTGAGCAGCGGGATTAGGATCAGCCGCTGCTGCCTGCAGTACGTCAATCATGACACCTAACAGTAGCCTACGGTGATAGATCAGCTCATACCGGAAGTGGTCGAAGGATTGGTGGCCTGGTGTGGCGAATCCGGGTGGGGTGCGTCTGCTGTGAGCGAATCTCGTGCCCCTGCCGGTCACACCGACCGCAAGAGAACTGTATCGTTAATAGCACATGCCTGCTGCCGCTGACGCAACATCGATCAAGGCGATACCGAGGTACTTGCTGCGATGAAGCCAGGCAAGGTGCAGCAGTGAACAACCATCATCGTGTCCCACTAAGTCCCACCGCAGGGTGGATCGCTGGCGGGAAACTACCCTGGTGCCCGCGCCGCGGCAGGGGCTTATAAGCGATGCAAGATGCGGTAAGAAAGGACGGTGTGCGGCAAAACGTATGGAACCTCAACCGCTAACCACCGAACGCCTGGGCGCCTGGGCGAAGAACAACAATTTAAGTTTTAGCTGGAACAACGATTCCGAGCTGTATATTCCGTTTCGTAACGCGGTAGTTTCTATTCAGCTCAACGGGCCTCGGCTGCGCGCGATCGGCGTGTGGCGGGGTCGCGCGGACAGCGAGTTGGATATGCAAATGCTGCGCCAGCATGCCAACGACATGAATCGGCAAAATGTGGTGCCGAAAGCCTATGTGGTGGACAAAAATAAGCTGCTTGCCCTGGAGTATGCCCATCTTGTCGATTTAGGGCTCACCGATGAACAGCTCGACGGCATCCTGGGCACAGTGATGGCTGCGATGCTGCAGCAGATCGAAAAGCTCGACGAAAAATTTGCCCACATGATTCCCGGGCAGGAGGGCGCATCCAAGTGAGTAGTGCACAGACCAACGAGGTTCGTGAAGTTACCACCGACCGGTTTATGGCGGTGCTCAAGGATCTGGAATTTACCGGCAACCAGCAGGGCACCCAGTTTTATACGTTTATCAACGAATATCCGGTGCGCTTTGATGCGACGAATCTGCCGTTGACCGGCATGGTGAACATGTATCTGTTCCAGCATCATTTCCCTGCTGCGCAGTATCAAGAGCTGGTGAAGTTCGTCAACGAATTCAACTTCAATACGTTTTTCACCCACGCCTATGTGGTGAAAGAGGACTCCGGTGAATTGGTGCTGTCGGCTGATGCACCATTTTTGTGCCCGAAGGGCATGAGCGACATGCAGCTGCGGCTGGCGATCGAGGTGGCGTTGCAGGCTGTGCTCGAATTCGGCAAGCAGGTGTTTGAGCATTTCTCGCTGCAGCCGGTCACTCCACCGGAAGCACCCCAGGAAGGAAAGTAGCAGTCAATGAGTAATCTTTCGCCGGTGACGCAATCGCGAGTCAACGCGATCCTCACCGATATGGGGCTGTCCACAGTCCATGAGCAGCCGGCTGATCCGGTTCGGCTCATTATTCGGGATGTGCTGTATGAGATTCGCATTGTCGAAGATCATCTGCAGATCGCCGGGGTGTGGAATCGGGTGTTTAACGACACCGAGTCGATGAAGCAGGTTGCTGCGAAAATCAACGAATACACCGCCACACAGCTGGTGCCGAAGTTGGTGTGTTCGCAGGCTATGGGCGGCATTCAGCTGCGCTATTCGCATTGGGTGACCGGCGGTATGTCGGATGAGCAGCTCACTGCGCTGGTGCAGCTAGTGATGAAAGCTATGGATGATACGGCTGTGACGCTTGCTGATCGTTTCGGCGATTTGATGCATGTGCCTACCGAGGAAGAACGCCAACGAGAAATGGAGGCACGCGGCCATGGAGCTCAATAATGTGATTTTGCCGGTCACCGCGGAACGGGTGAAAAACGTGTTCCGGACGATCGACATCGAGCTGGTGGAACTCCCAGAGAATCCGCAATGGCTGGTGATGTTGATCGACGATATCCCGGTGCGGATTGACTGTGCCCAGGCGCAAGTGTTGTTGACGGTTTCAACTCAGCTGCCCAACCATCCGATCCCAGAGGGACGGGAAGATAATGTGCTGGCCTGGTTGACGTATGCGAATGAGACCGCGGATTTTGCCCAGATTTCCTTTGCTGACTATGGCGCCGAGCATGGCAAAGTGTTGAGCATCGATATTCCGGTGTTTGTTGCCCGTGGCGCCACTGATGATCAGTTGAAGGCGTGGCTGTTTCCAACTGTTGGGGTAATCCGGGCGATGGCCACCCAGTATCGGGAAGCGTTTTTCCCGCAGCAGGACACTGAGCAGTAGCAGTAATGTCCTGATCTCATGCAGGATATCGATGAGGCCTAGGTGGGGTGGCAGGTGTGCACCCGCTGGAGTTTCACCAGTATCTGCACTGGGAAACTTCAGCGGGTGTGGTGTTTGGGGCGGTGCTGGCTGTCGGCGAGCCGCTGCAGTGAGGGGTGGTGTTGTGCAGCACAGGTGTGTGGGGGATACGCTGGTGCAGCGCTTGATCGGGGCAAGTTAATCGATGTGGCGTAGCGCATGTTTGGCTTGATGCACGTCGGCTTCCGCATCGGTGACCGCTTCTTTCGCTGCGGTGAGTGCCTCCTGTAAGGCGGTTGCTTCTTCCTGGGCACTGTGGGCGTCGGCGAGTGCTTGCGCGGTGAGGGCACGCAGCGTGTCTACTTGGGGATCAGCCGCGTCGAGTTCGTCGAGTTCTGTTTCGAATTTTTGTGCTTTCGCCTGCAGGCGGCGGGCTTTCGTGGCGGCCTGTTTGGCTTGGTGTTGACATTCCTCGAGTTGTTTACGGCACTGTTCGACGGTTGCTTTGCAGGCTGCGACGTGTTGTTGTGCTGCGGTAACACTGTCACTGGCAGTGTTGGTGGCATTATTGGTGGGATTGCTACTGGTGGCACTGTTCGGCGCCGCAGCGCCACCGATGCGGGTGCTGCTCGGGCGTGCTGTAGTGGGGATATTGGTGGCACCTGCTGGTTCGGGTGTTGGCTGCGCTGGCGGGGTGGGGGCGGCTGTGTTGCCGGTGGTGTCGGTTGCGGGGTGAGGTTGTGCCGGATTGCTGGCGGGGTGTGCACCGGCGGCATCGGCGGTGGGTTGCTTGTCGGTGGGGTGGCTTGCTGGATTGTTGGCCGCCGGACTGGGGTGGGTGGCCTGCTGGATGCGGATGTGGGGTGGGGCGGCGGGAATGATCAACGGTCCGCCGGTTGCCGGATCGGTGACAATATCGGCATCGATATGGAACACATGGGCGAGGAGTTCTTTGGTGATGATGCTGGGGGCGCCGGCGGCCGCGACCCGGCCTTCATCCAAAATGACCAGCTGGTCGGCGTAGCGCAGCGCCATCGGCAGATCACGGGTGGTCATCACCACGGTGGTGTGATGTTCCCGGGTGCGCCGGTGGATGAGGTTCATCATCTCTTGGGTGCGGGCCAAGTCCAAGGAGTGGGTGGGTTCGTCGAGCAGCAAGATGGGGGTGTTGCGGGCAAGTGCAGCCGCCAACCAGACGCGGCGCCGCTGGTGGGCGGCGAGTTCGTCATAGTCGGCGGTGGCATAGGCGCCGGCACCGGTGACGTTGAGTGCTTGGGCGACGGTGTGCTCGTCGGCGGGGGTGTAGGGGATGAAGAAGCGCGAGTGGGGGCTGCGGGCGGCGGCGATGAGATCGGAGATTTTCATTCCTTCCGGGGCGGAAGGATGCTGCGGCACCAGCGCGATACGTTCGCTGCGGTCTTTGCGTTTCAACCGTTCCACTGAGGTGCCGTCGATTACGACTGATCCGCGGGTGGCGCGGATCCGGCCGCCGAGGGCGGCCAGCAGCACCGATTTACCGCTACTGTTCGCGCCGACAATGATGGTGAGACTGTCAGCGGGAATGGTGAGGTTGATCTCGGCGATCGCCGGAGTGGTGCTGCTGCCGCCAGCAGCAAGCGAGCGAACCTTGATTCGGGTTGGACGGCGGCTCATAGACTGCTCCTGGTGGTGATGCGGGTAAGAATAATCATGGTGGCCACTGCCCCGCAGCCGGCGGTGAGCATGCCGCAGGGCACCGGGCCTGGCAAGAGTTGCGCCACAATATCGCAGGCCAAAGTGGCAGTAGCCCCAAGCAGGGTGGCGGGGAGCAATATGCCGGTGCCGGAATTGACGAGTTTCCGGGCAGCAATTGGGCTTAAGAACGCGACAAATAGCAGCGGGCCTGCCAACACTGTTGCGGCGGCCGCGGCACAGGTCGCCACCGTCATCGTGCCGCGCACCCCGGATAGCCGCAGGCCGGTGAGTTCGCCCAGGCCGCGACCTATTCCGGCCCGATAAAACTGGGCTTGATGACTAGCAGTAAACCCGCCGCAGACGACGAGCACCGCTGCAGCCAGCAGGATCTCTTCGGCGGTGGCATAGTCGCAGGCACCAAACACTGCGGTGGTCAGCAGGGCAACATTGGCGGTGTGGTCGGCGACCGCAAAAGCGATCGCCTGCGCCAGCAGAGTGATCACAATCCCCCCAAGCAAACTCCCCACCCCGGTTGCCCGGTGGCGGCGGGCCAGCCGCCACACTTGCCGAAACACTGCAGCACCCACCACCCAGGCGGCAACCCATTGCACTACAGTCACGCCGGGAAGATGCGGCACCAATGCCACAGCAGCAGCTGCGGCAGCACCAGCCCCCACCCCGCCGGTGACATCGGCACTGGCATGAGTTTTCCCGGTCACTGTTTGCGTCAACGCCCCGGAAAGCCCGAGCAGCATGCCCGCCAAGATTGCCGCCGCAGGACGCCACACCTGATGCGGTATTGTCGCCGGGAAGGAGGGGTGAATCGCATCCGTTAACGGTGCTGCTGTGAACATCTGTGGGGACAAGGTGGCATCGGTTACCACCAGCGACACCCAGCTAAGTAGCAGCAGTATTGCAGTGGTGACCACCGTGACCAGCCACCATTGCGGATGCCACGCCACTTGCAGCGGGCCAATCTGAAGGCGGGGGCGCGCCGGGACAGTGGTGGGACGGATATGCCACAGCCGCTGCCAGGGGCGGCGGCGGGAGTTGTCCTGGGGAGGAGGGGAAAACGCGTAGCGGATCATAAGGTGCCCTTCGTCAGCCACCACAACACCACAGCACACGACACTCCGGCAACAAGTGCCCCCGCCGGTACCCCGGTGAGCTGTTGGGCGATAGCTGCCAGCAGCACCACCAGCACACCAGCGGCAGCTGTCGCCGGCAGCAGCAAGCGAATATCAAACATGGTGACCCGGCGCACCACAATCACCGCCAACATTCCCACCCCAACCAGCGGTCCGGAAGTGGCAGCCGAAATACCGACCAGCAGCACTGTGGCGCAAAATGTGAGCAGTGCGATGCGGGACACCGACACCCCAAACACGGTGCAGGCAACCTGACCGGTGTAAAACACGTTCAAATTCGTCGAATGCCACACGAGGGCTGCTACCACCACCAAACAGCATGCCAGGGTCAGCCAGGCGGCGAGCGACGATGCAGCCGGCACCATTCCGACCTGTGCAGTTAACACCTGCCGTGGATCGTGCAATGCGGCGACCGCCACCACCCCCAGCAGGGAAGTAGAAGTGATGCCGATCAACAGTCCGCCGACCACCACCGTCAGCCGGTGAGTATGTCGACGCGGAATTAAAAACAGCCGATACAACAACCAGGTGGCCACTGCCGCCCCGGCGATACCAACGATCACCCGCGCCACCGGGTTAGACACCCCGGCGACGGTGATCATCCCTGCCGCGACCGGGCCAATGCCGAAAATACCTGCGTCAGCCACCTTGAGCCGGGTGTGGGCATGCAGCAGCAATCCTGCCACGCCGAGGGATGCACCACAGGCCACTAGCGCCGCAATCGACTGCCAGGCAAGCCCCAGCAGACCGGCGATCCCGGCCGTCAGCGCCGCCAGCACAGCCCAGCTGCCGACAGCGACGAGTTGACCGGGGGCGGGCAACTGCCCGTAGCGGTGCACACAATGCGCCGCAACGGCGCGTTGTGCGGCCGTCACCGGGGCGGATGCAACCACCAGTCCGCCGGAATCGGTGGACACATCGAAAGCACTCACCAACATCCCCTTTTGTGTGATGCACAAATCGAAAAGAAACGAACCATACCCTACTCCGGGGAGCGCCCCTGGCGAAGCGAAATCGGCACAACCCTGGTGCCACCTCAACAACACCGGTGGCAACAGGCACGCTGCACACGCCGGCGCAACTGCCATCAACCCAGCCGGAACCACCCCCACTAAACGGCATCAAATACCTACTGCGCGCGGCTGTAGGAGCCATGCACCATGGGCAAACACCCCAAGCACACAAAACAACAAAGCCCGCACAAATCAGAAAAAGCAAACCCACCCACAGCGAAACACAACCCGCTCACCCCGAACCACCCCAGGCTCAGGCAACCACCAACCACCAAGGACTACAAGATATTCACCTGGCGGCAGTAGCTGGACAATATGCTCCGCGTGCTCAACGCGACACCAACGCTCGCAGCGTTGCACTTACTACAGCCGGGGCACCAGATCCGGTCGAGGACCTTCCGGGGCAGGTGCATCACGGCCAACCACACCGGCACGCAACAAAGGCACTACCGTGTTCACAGTCCACGGAATGCTCAACACAGTCGGATGTCGCAGCGCCATGATCATGTCCGCATTCTGCAAACCCACCACATGGCCGCCGTGCACCGCCGGAATGGTGGCATAAATCGGATTACTTTCCGTCTCTGCCCGTTGCGAATCCGACTCGTAAAACACCACCACCAGATCGGGATTGAGCATCGTGATCTCCTCCCAAGTGGTCGGTCGGGTATTGGTGAAAAATCCCTCTTGATCATCGGTAGGAGCGCCCACGACAGTGAAACCGAAGGCTTCTAGCAGTTGCGCGGTAGGGGAGGATCCGTAGCGCAGCATCAACGAGTTTTGATGGCTGATATCGACGATGACGGTTGTCGTGCCCCGAAACGAAGTCTCTTCGTCGCGGACGTTTGCCAACAGATGCTCAGTTTCGTCCAGCTTGCGGGCTACTTGTTTCGGTGCCCCCATCACGGTGCCCACTACCTGCACCGACTGCTCCCAGGCGGGTTGCTTGTTGCCCACTGGAACATCAATAGTCGGGGCAATGCGGCTGAGTGTGCGGAATTGGTCTTCCCGCAGATTAGAGCCGGTGGCGAAAATAGCTCCCGGGTCGAGGGATGCGATCTGGTCATAGGGCAGGGTGTCCCCCTCGAGTTCGAGGAGTTCCGGTTTTTGAATCGACAATCCTTCACTCAGCCACGGGGTGATCGCTGCACCGGTGGCAGTGTGGGCGGAAAGATCCGGGATACCACTAGGGGTGAGTTCTAAGGCGACAAGATTATCCGCCGCGTCGGTAGTTAACGCCACAGCTTTCCCGGGGCGTTCATGCACCACCACATCGCCGTGCACGGTCGCAACTGTCATCGGCCACGCCGAATTGCTCGGATCGTGAATCATGACCGCGGCAGGATGGTTGGCGAGAAGATCTTCCTCACTGATACCGACGGTAAAAAACTTCCCCGCCACAGAAAGACCAATCCAGAAGATCAGACACACAATGACTGCTGCCGACAATAGCCGGATAACGAGTCCGGCCGCGCGCAGCCATCCCTTCGGTTTGCTGTGTGCCATGCTGTCGTCCTTCCACCAATATCAGGCTGTAATCCCTCTGATGATGCTAGCGAATAGCACACACGCGCCGAATAGCAGTGGTGTGAAAACAACACGCGCTACTGTTTCGACGCGGCAAGAACAACAAGTACCCGGCGGTAAAACTTCGTCGTTACTCCTGAGCCGTGGCAACAGTTGTGGTTGCTGCAGAGTCGGATGCGTCAGCAGTAGCGTATCCGGCAAAACCTGCAAGGGCAGTCACCACCGCGATCCCGGCCAGGGCATTAGTAATCAGGCGGAAATGTGCATTCATGGGGCTGCTCCTTGCAAAAACAGATCTGAAACGGTGAAACGCTCCAACAGGTTGGTCACGGTAACTATGAATTCACAAAATCATTGGCGGTAATCCTGGGGACGTACCAATGATTCGTGCCTACCCAGTGTTGCGGGGTAAGAAACAGCGATAGTATTGCCTGCTGCCTTCTTCGTCAAGAGGGGCCTGACTATGGTTGTGCTGCGGGGATGGGAAAAATGGTTGGGGCTGACCAAATATTGGTTCCAGTGTCCTTTTGCCGGGTGGGTGACTGTAGGAAAAACCGGGAGGTGGCATGGTAAAAAATTCGTGATGCCACATCAGTAATACATGTTGCAACCTGCAATGATGGTTGGAGGCGGGGATGCTGTTGGGGTGAATGTGGCGAAAGTGATTGTCGCGCAGGGGGGATGTGATGCCCCGATCGCGGTCACGGATATATGAAATATGTCACTATTGCTGCAATGTGCGTCGTTCTGTGCGCAAATGACCATGCCAGTCAACTGGCATATTACAGCCGGTGGCCGTCCGCTAAGGCAGGTAGCGGTCAGGGTCTGTCCCAAGCTTGAGCATCCGCCGATTGGGGGATTCCGGCAATCGCGGCTGGTAAGGATCGCTGGCGATAAGGATCACTCGCGACTGTGTAGTGGCAGTGATGGCAATGCGGCAGCAGGCGGGCAGCGTGGAAAATATGGCCGGGCATCGTAGGTTGCTCATCTTGCAAAGGGGTCGGGCATATGGTTCAATGTTCGGGTTGCTCGTCTTGGTCGACAACCAGTGCTTTCCGAACTGTTGTCGAAACCCCACGATGCCGCGTTCACAGGTTGTTGTCACTGTTGTGTAACAACAACTCCGTGTGGCGCACTTGTACGGTATTCGTGATGACCTGCGAACCCGGCAAGAACACTTGCGCTGCGAGATTCGCAACGTCGAGCAACCGATGTACAACAAGACCGCGCGGACACGGGTCGGAAATTCGTGTCTGCATATCAATCCAGGTCAGGAGACCCATAGTGATTCAGCAAGAATCGCGTCTGCGGGTCGCCGATAACACCGGTGCACGGGAAATCCTGTGCATCCGCGTGCTCGGCGGTTCGACCCGACGCTTCGCTGGTATCGGCGACGTAATTGTTGCAACCGTGAAGGAAGCAACTCCCGGCGGCAACGTCAAAGCTGGCGAGATCGTCAAGGCTGTAGTGGTTCGTGCGAAGAAGGAAACCCGTCGTCCGGACGGCTCCTACATTCGTTTCGACGAAAACGCTGCCGTGCTCATCAAGAACGACAACGAGCCAAAGGGTACCCGTATCTTCGGGCCAGTTGCTCGTGAACTCCGTGAAAAGAAGTTCATGAAGATCGTTTCGTTGGCACCGGAGGTAATCTAATGAAGATCCATAAGGGCGACAACGTTATCGTCATTGCAGGTCCAGACAAGGGTGCTCGCGGCAAGGTCATTCAGGCTTTCCCGAAGCGCGACAAAGTACTGGTTGAAGGCGTGAACCGGATCAAGAAGCATGTTGCTGATCCGACCGGTGAACGCGGTGCCCAGTCTGAGGGCATCGTCACCCAGGAAGCTCCGATTCACGTTTCCAACGTGATGATCATCGATGCGGACGGCAACCCGACTCGTATCGGTTACCGCACGGATGAGAACGGCAAGCGCGTTCGCATCTCCCGCAAGACCGGGAAGGACATCTAACGATGAGCGAAAACTACACTCCTCGCCTGAAGACCCGCTACCGCGAAGAAATTCGCAAGACGCTGTCGGAAGAGTTCGAGTACCACAATGTCATGCAGATCCCGGGCATTACCAAGGTTGTTGTCAACATGGGTGTTGGCGACGCTGCCCGCGACGCAAAGCTGATCAACGGTGCACTGGAAGACCTCGCACTGATCACCGGTCAGAAAGCTCAGATCCGTCGTTCGAAGAAGTCCATCGCTAACTTCAAACTGCGTGAAGGTATGCCGATCGGTGCCCGCGTTACCCTGCGTGGCGACCGCATGTGGGAATTCCTTGACCGTCTGCTGACTGTGGCTCTGCCCCGTATTCGTGACTTCCGTGGTCTTTCCGACCAGCAGTTCGACGGCCACGGCAACTACACCTTCGGCCTTACCGAACAGACCATGTTCTACGAAATCGACGTGGACAAGGTTGACCGCCCACGTGGTATGGACATCACCGTAGTGACCACTGCCACCAACAACGAAGAAGGCCGCGCCCTGCTTCGTGAACTGGGCTTCCCGTTCAAGAAGGCTGAAAACAACAGCTAATCGAGCAACGATTAAGGCTGCTGTGAACCGCTGAAAACTGTTCTCAGTCTGCTGACGAAAGCAGTAAGCCTGCGCACAACGCCGCTGCGACACACAAGTCGTGGCGGCGTTTTCGCGTCTATTCGCAACTTTATCCTGGTTAAGTCACAATGGGGACTATGGCGCACGTGCAGCTTCGACCCCGCATCCACCTCACTCCACCTGCCGGACGGCTAAATGATCCGAATGGGCTCTGCATTGTGGACGGCCATTTGCAGGTGTTCTATCAGCTCGATCCGAGCTATCCGCAACAGCCAAAGCAGACCGGTTGGGGGCATGCGTCAGCGCCAATAACCGGCAGCGACCGGTTCTATTGGCAGCATCATCCCCAAGCACTCTTTCCTGATCAGGACTACGATGCGCAAGGCTGCTACTCCGGTGGGGCTGTTATCGACGACGCTGGTGCGGTTCGTCTGTTCTATACCGGCAATGTCAAACACGACGGCAAGCGTCACGCTACCCAAAACCTTGTTGAAGTAGCCGGATTGGGCCGCAAGTCTGGTGGTCGCTACACCAAATCAGAACACAATCCGCTGCTCGATGGTCCTGCCCCCGGTTTTAGCAATGATTATCGGGATCCGATGATTACCCGTGATCCTGCGAACCCGGAACGCTTCCGGATGGTGATTGGTGCGGCAACCACCGCAGGTAACCCGGCAGTGGTCATGTACACCAGCGATGATTTGTACACCTGGGACTTTGCCGGTGAGCTGACATTTGCCATCGATGCGAATACCGTACAGCACACCCCAGCCATCGTTCCCGGCGGCTATATGTGGGAATGCCCGAACCTGTTGACGCTTACCGATCAAGCAAGCGGGCAGCAGTGCGATGTGCTGGTGATCTGCCCGCAGGGCCTTGACCCGGTGAACGGCCAGAGTCGGACCCACTTTGCCAGCTCCGACCAGTGCGGATATCTTGTCGGCAAGCTTGACGGCACCACGTTTCAGGTGATGCACGGCTTCCGGGAGATCGATCTTGGGCACCACTTCTATGCCCCACAGTTCATCGGTGTAGGGGAGCAAGAGCTTGCAGCAGCACCGTCTGGTATCCAGCCCACGTTGGCTTGTAGTGAGAGCTGCTGGATGATCGGTTGGATGGGATTGCCGGGCGCTGATGAGTCCCCGCTGTTCGAGCAGGAGGGGTGGCTGCACGCGTTGACCTGTGTCCGCAGGCTGAAGCTCGTCGACGGCAGCCTTGTGCAGTCGTGGCTACTGCCGCCGGATGTGCCAGTGCTCACGATCAATGATTCCCATGTGGCGGCGCCAGCGGCAGAACACCTGCACCGCAATGGCATTACAGTGACCGCTGCAGATACGCAGCACCACGTCAAGATCGACACTCCTGCCTGTGCGCTGTTAACGATTGGTGCTTGTCCAACCAGGCTCACAGTGGGCATCGGCAATCCGGTGACGGTGACGGTCACCGAAACACAGATCGCATGTGAATATGACACCGATGTCCGCACCGTAGCCCGTACGACCGACGCCGCGGTTGAGATGCTTGTGGACGGTCCTGCTATTGAAATTTTGGTTGATGGTGGGCGGGAGAGTTTCACCCTGCTTGCCCATCACACCACGTGGCAGGAGTAGCCTTTTTCGCGCTGTGAACTCGGCGCTGGCTCACCAGGCATCACCGCTCGCCCACACCACAGGGGGGTCGGGATGTGCTGGTGGGTATTCGATCCTGGCTGATGGAACGGCTTCGATGTGGCGGGAAGGAGTCTTCCCGCGGTTCTGGGGTGTTGTCCGGTGCTACCCCACGCTAGCCCCAGGGGTGGGCGCGGGCTGCTGGGATCATTGCTAGTTGTTCCGTCTGCCGAGGTGGAAAATAACGGCCGTGGAAGGTGCGCTTTTGAGGCGATGACGACCGTCGGTAGCAGGGGGTTCTTTTACTAGGGAACAGTGTTTTCAACGCAACTTGGTGAACGGTCCGCGGCTTGTGTGGGGGCGTATGGTGACGGTTTGGTTCACGGGGGAGCTGACGAGATTGCATTTGGATGTACTTCGTTGGTTGAATGGCCATAAAGCAAAAAGGTGTTACCAACCACAATGCAACTGCTCCTGTGGCGAGCGTCACCGCAAGGTGGGGTGATTGCGTGTGGTGTTGACACCATCAACCAAGGAGAGCGCATGGATCATCATGCAGTCGCCGCGCGGGTTCTTACCGCAGTCGGTGGAGAAGAAAACATTGTGGCCGCGGCACACTGTGCCACCCGGCTGCGGATGGTGTTAAAAGATACGAAACGTATCGATGTGCAGGCATTGGATAGTGATCCGGATTTAAAGGGCACCTTTGAAACCGGCGGCATGTTCCAAATCATTGTCGGCCCGGGTGATGTGAATACGGTTTTTGCGGAGCTGGATAAACAAACCGCGAAAAATATTGCGGTGACCACCGAAGAGCTCAAGGAAGTCGCCACTCAAGGTGGCAACTGGCTGACCCGCGCTATTAAGGCACTGGCCGATATTTTCGTGCCCCTGATCCCGATTCTCGTCGGGGGCGGTCTGCTGATGGCGCTGAACAATGTGCTGGTCTCCCCGGATCTGTTTGGATCAGACCCGCTGATTGAACAATTCCCCGCCATTGCTGACTTCTCGGCGATGATCAATCTGCTGTCGGCGGCACCGTTTGCCTTCCTTCCGGTGCTGGTCGGGTTTACCGCCACGAAACGCTTTGGCGGCAACGAGTTCTTGGGCGCCGGTATTGCGATGGCAATGGTGATGCCGTCCCTGGTCAACGGCTATCAGGTTGCCGAAACGATCGCCGCCGGGGAGATGAGCTATTGGAATCTCTTTGGCCTGCAGGTCGCCCAAGCCGGCTATCAGGGTACGGTGCTGCCGGTGCTCGTGGTTTCCTATATTTTGGCGACGATTGAAAAGTTCTTCCACCGTCATTTCAAAGGCACAGTCGATTTCCTGGTCACCCCAGTGTTGACGCTGCTGATTACAGGGTTCTTAACCTTTATCGCGGTAGGTCCGGCGATGCGCTGGCTCGGGGACTGGTTGGCGTTCTCGCTTGCCCGGCTCTACGAGTTAGGCGGCCCGATCGGCGGGTTCATTTTCGGCCTAATCTACTCACCAATTGTGATCACCGGCCTACACCAGTCGTTCCCACCGATTGAAACACTGCTCTGGTCACAGGGCGGATCGTTTATTTTCGCTACCGCCTCGGTGGCGAATATCGCTCAAGGTGCCGTGTGTTTGGCAGTGTTCTTCCTAGCCCGCAGCGAAAAGCTGAAAGGGCTGGCCGGTGCCTCAGGCGTGTCGGCGGTCTTCGGCATTACTGAGCCTGCGATCTTCGGTGTGAACCTGCGGCTGCGCTGGCCGTTTTATATCGGCATTGGCGCTGCGGCAATTGGCTCCACACTTATTGCGATTTTTGATGTGAAAGCAGTCGCCCTGGGGGCTGCCGGGTTTATCGGTATCGTCTCAATGCGGGCGCAAGACTATGGCCAGTTCATTGTGTGTGCTGTGGTGACGTTTATTATTGCGTTTGCTGCCGCGTTTGCCTACGGCAAATATTTACTTCAGCGCAATGGAACCATTGATCCGGATGCGACCAGCACCCCGGTGCCGGCTGCTGCGGCTGGTGATGCCGCGAAGGTGAGTGGGGCAGCCACGGCGGCCGCACCGGGGGCGTTGTCGATTGCCGCACCATTGACCGGCGAAGTGATTGCGCTTGATCAGGTGAGTGATCCGATGTTTGCGGCTGGGAAACTCGGCCACGGGGTGGCCATCAATCCCACCAAGGGCGTGTTGACGAGCCCTATCTCGGGCACAGTCATTGTGGCTTTTGACACCGGTCACGCTTTTGCGGTGCGTGGCACGCTTGCCACCGGTGAACCGGTGGAGGTGCTGATGCATATCGGTTTTGACACTGTGAATCTGCGCGGGGCAGGGTTCCAGCCCCGGGTCGCGCAGGGCGACAGCGTCACAGTTGGTGATGTGCTGTGCGAATTCGATATTGCTGCTATCACGGATGCGGGCTACCCGGTGACCACCCCGGTGGTGGTGAGTAACTATCGGAAAACCGGACCGGTGCGTCCCTCTGCCGGGGATATGCCGGCCGCAATCACTGCCGGTGACCCGCTACTTATTGTGGATCCGAAATCGGCTACTGCTGCTGCGGATGGTGCTGCTGCCACCACTGTGCAACGCTAAGGGGCTCATGGCCTGTTAAGCGTGCAACGTCGCCGGTGACTTCGCTATAGTCGCCGGCGGCGATTGCTGTATAGGTACTCACCCACGCATCCACCTCCCAGGCGGGTGCCCCATAGCAGGACCTGCTGGCATAGGCTTCGTCGATCGTTTCCTGGTGATAGGTCACCGGGGTTTCACGATATTTGCTGGCAATTGCGGCAACTTCCGAAAATGTGACCGCCGCAGGGCCGGTGAGTTGATAGATCGCATTGCGATGCTTAGCAGGTTGCGCCAGGACTGCCGCCGCGGCACGGGCAACATCATCGCGGGCAACAAACGCGGCTGCGCCGTCACCGGCCGGGCCGGCAATCCGATCATCACTAATAAATGCGGCAGTGGCTTCGGTATAGAAATTGTCCCGCAACATGGTGTACGTCACCCCGCTGCGGCGAATATATTCCTCTGTTGCATAATGCAGGCGGGCATGGGTAAACGTCGCTTGCGGATCTGCACCAATAAACGACAAATACACAATATGACCAACCCCGGCGGCAACAGCCGCATCCACCGCGTGTTCATGTAACTGTTGGCGGTCAGCGCTTTCCGTCGCAGAAACCAAAAACAGCACATCAACCCCCTCCATGGCGGCGGTTAAACTCGCCGGATCAGCGAAATCCCCCTGAAACCAGGTGGGGTCATCCTTCGCCGCCCGGGAGAGTTTCCGCAAGGCAATCTCTGGGTGGTGGTGCGCGAGGTTGGCTGCCGTATGGGAGCCGATATAGCCGCTAGCGCCGGTAATCAGCACAGTATGAGTCATAGTTCCTGCAACGCTTCACACGCGGCAGTATTCCCACGCCGGGGTGCTACACCAGTGCCGCCACCTGCTGCCAGGTCTCAGCCACTTCCTTTCGATACGGTGGCTGGGCGCCATGTCTCGTGCAGGTTACTGCTGCTGCACTCGCCGCAAAATTCAGCACAGTGTGCCAGTGTTGCTCGGTAAGATCCGTCACCTGGAGTCCCCCGGCGAGCAGCGTGTCGAAAGCTACCAGCAGACTCCCCATGACGGTGTCACCCGCCCCAATCGTGTCCGCCACGGTAATCGATGGGGCGGTCACACTGGTGGTGAAATGGGGTGTTTGCACCAGCAGACCTGCCCCGCCACGGGTCACCACAGTGATGGGAACCTGTGCTAATTCCTCCGGGGTAAAAAAGTCGAGCTCTTCGTCGCTGAGTTTGATGACATCGACACTTGGCAGCAGTGCCGCCAGCCGGTCATGATGTTCACGGGTGCGAGTAATATGCCGCAGATTAGGATCAAGAACCAGTAGTGTGCCCTGCTCGTGCAGGCTTTTTGCGCAGTCAATATAGCGTTGTGCCGCCGGCGGTAACGCCAGCGACAATGTACCAACAGCGGCAACCCGTGGCAGGGCAGTGGGCACAACAGGGGTGGCGGTGCGATCAGCAGTGCCTTCCACATAGAAGGTGTAGCTGGCGGCACCCTGTTTATCGAGCGAGGTCACCGCCAGGGACGTTGGCAGATCACTGCGGGTCACCCCGGACACATCCACCCCATTGTCGACCAGCGCATGATGCAGCAACACCCCAAAATGATCGTTGCTCACACAAGACACAAACCCCACCGCGCCACCTAAGCGACTGGCTGCAATCGCCGCATTAAACGGCCCGCCGCCAAGGGCTGGAAGCAGCGGCGCAAGCGGCTGCTGCTCGGTTGGGACGATATCCACTAACGCTTCCCCATACACCAAAATATTGGACATGGTTGCTTCCTGTCTTTCGAAGAACAAGGCACCCCACCGTGCGGAGCAGCCTTGCTGGTCATACCAATGCTACCCCTGCACCATTGCGTGCCACCACGATCCAATCAGCCTTCCGCGATCGAAAAACACAGCAACAGCAGCCACCCCACGGACAGCGTGCAGCCAGCGCAGCAACCTGCCTGTTGCCACTGGCAAACACCGTTTGGACAGTGGCGATCCTTGGTAAAAATCCTGCTGTTGCAGGGACATATCCTGGGCAATCCGTTGGCTGTGCGCACAATATGGCACACTTTCCACTATGACCTATCAACCAGCAATTACCGCCCAGGGCACCAGTGATCATCTGTACCTGGAATTTGATCTTGCCAACACCACCAATCATGACCAGGTGCGTAAACTGCTCGCCCGGGTAGCGAACCCGCCGACCACCATGGGAGTGAACATCGTAATCGGGGTGCGGCCATCACTGTGGCAAGAGCTTGCCCCTGCTGCACATGTGCCACACAATGTGCACGACTTTGCCGAACCAATGGTGGCCGCTGATGGCTATGAGATGGCCGCCACCCAGCATGATGTGTGGGTGTGGATCGCAGGCCCCCATCGCTCCCACGTGTTCCAGGCAGGCAAAGAAATTATTACCCTGTGGTCGCCTGCGATGACGCTCGCCTCAGAGACCGACGGCTGGGTGTATCAAAACAATCGGGATCTCACCGGATTTGAAGACGGCACCGAAAATCCGGGCGCTTTGGAAGCCCCCGGTATTGTGGCCATCCCCGACGGGGAACCCGGTGCTGGCAGCTCAGTGCTGCTCTACCAGCTGTGGCAGCATTTGGCGACGCAGTGGGATGACTTAAGCGAAAAAGAACAAGAAGACATTATCGGTCGTACGAAAGACGACTCGGAAGAGTTAGATGATGATGTGAAACCCGATTCGGCGCATGCTGCCCGCACGGTGGTGGAAGTCGAGGGGGAAGAACTGTCGATTTTCCGCCACAACACTGCCTATGGTGGACTGCAGCATCACGGCACTGTGTTTGTGGGATTCTCCTTCGACCAGTGGCGCACCGAAGAGATGCTGCGCCGCATGTTAGGGCTTGACGGCGGGCCGCGTGACGCGCTCACCTATTTCTCGGAGGCTGTCACCGGCGCCTGGTATGTGTGCCCATCGGTGGAAGCACTACTCGAGTTCCTGCCCGACGAGGAGGAAGACGACTAGCCCCTCGCCTGTGTCTCACGAAGGAACAAACTTGCCCTGGTAACGCAGCCGTATTCAGGCATAAGCTCTGCGCGGCGGTGGCCGAAGGAACAGCTGTTTTTTCCAGCCTTCCGCAGGTTCACACACATCGTGTGTGTTGCGCGCAAAGAGCCATATCGGGTATCGGCTGCTTTATCGGGAAAGTGCTGGGACAACCGACTGGTGGGGGGAGAGTGCTCCAATGGCCGACTGGCGGAATCGTTTAGGGGTGCTGGCCTTGGTCAGCTGTTCGGGGAGCTTCTACCACCGGAAAATCCGGACTCGAGTACAGCATTTCTTGGGCTGCCACCGCCCACTGGGTGACACCTAATGCGGTGAGGTTCTCGGGATGGGTAAAGAAACAGCAGGTGGCCGCCAGATCTGCCAGCATGGCGGTGGGGGCAACCACAAATGCGCCATCGACAAGTGTTGCCGGATTGCCGCTGATCTCCCCGATAAGATGATGCCACTTGCCATGGGTGCGGCGCGCCGGGGAGGAAGCGGCAAAACTTCCTTCAGTAAGGGTGATCACTCCGAGGATCTCTGCCGGGTTGTAGGGGTTCTCTAGGCCGATCGTGATCGGGCCGCCCACGACTCGCAGATCCCCGGAGCCGTTGACCAGCAGCGTGTCGTCACTATCTATTGGCAGTTCCTCAATCAGCGCCTCGGTGATCAGATCCACTGCCAGTCCTTTACCCGCCGCACCGATATCAATGACTTGACCGGGGGCGAGTGCGATCGTGGGAAGGGTGGCAAAAAACTGGTTGTGCTGATCTGTTGTCAGCTGTGGGATATCTGCAGGGGATGCAATGCTGGTTGAAGCGGTCAGCGCTGGCGTTGGGTGCGGCGGTGCTGCAAGTGGGGTGTGATCATCTGAGTGGAATCCGCGGGCGCGGAGCGTTGCCCCGATGAGAGGATGGACTTCACCGCCGGTGATGTCTGCGGCTGTCTTATAGGCGGCAAACATCGGCCGGGCATAGTCTGGCACTGTGAACTGGCCACCGGTGATTGCCAGCTGAGAGACTGTCGATTGGGGATACCAGCGTGACAGATCCCGCACCAGCTCGTCGAGGATTCCGATGATGCGGTGAAAACAGTGGCGGGCAACCCCGGTGAGCGCATCCGGATGTGTTGGTTTGTGATGCGCCATACTGCCGCCCATCGTGGCAGAAGGGCCTACCGCCACCTCGAATGCTGTGCCGAGTGCCGGGAAAACAACATGGAATGGCTGCGCCAACAGTGATCATCCTTCCCAACGGTGTTCCTGTCCAGGCGGGGTGTTTCAGGCATCGTCAACGAAAAAAGCACTGATGCGCCCACCTGCCAACACCTGTTGCGGGGTGCTGGTGGCAAGTGGGCGGGGTGCTGGTGGCAAGTGGGCGGGGTGCTGGTGGCAAGTGGGCGGGGTGCTGGTTGCAGCAGTGGTTAGGCTTTCGCTTCGTCGCGGATGGCATCCATCATGTTGTTAAATTCAGCACTGGTCAGCGACGCACCACCGACGACATTAATCTTCACCGACTCCACCGGGCAGCCAACAATTTTCGCGGGCAACGCGCCGGCGAATGCTTTCTGCAAACCTAAGGAGCGCTGATTGGGGCTGTCCGCGGAAGACTCCACCGCGGTAACAATCCCATCTTCTAAGGTCACTGTGGCTGTAAAGGTCTCTTCGGTGACGTGGGTTTGATAGGTGCCTTCCTGGGTATAGGTGCCATCGCTGTAGGTGCCAGTGTTTTCCACAGCCCCATCGATATTGCAGATACCATGCCCAAAATCGGTGTAGTCCCCATCAGATGCGGCACAACCGGCGGCGATGAGCGCTAGCGGTGCGAGTGCGGCGGCGGCAGCAGGCAGCCGCAGAACAGAAGAGTGTGCAGATTTCTGAGTCAACAACAGTACTCGTTTCGTCTCGGGGCACCAGCTATTCGGCATCGTCGGTGCCGGTGCAGCGCCACAGATGGTTGCTTCCCCGGAAGGTTTGCGACAACATGATGCGACAACATCTTCCGGAATGATCAACATTCAACAATAACAGCCATTCGGCGGATGAGGGCAGGCCATGTGCGTCACCCGGCGGCACTCAACACCACGTATTGCGGGGAACGAATCACCTCGTTGGCACCCTGCACAGCAAATCTATTCGGGTGACCACACATCCTGGGGAAGAGCTGCCCGCCGGTGTTCCAGCGGTGGTGTTACTTGGCGACTTGCTGTGACAGGTTGGCTGTTGCTTCCCGGTCAATACGGCCAAAGTTGTAGTAGGCGGCACATGCCCCCTCCGGGGAGACCATACACGTCCCAATCGGGGTGGCCGGGGTACAGGCTGTGCCGAACACACGACATTGCCAAGGCTTGATACGGCCGGTGAGCACCGAACCACATTCGCAAGCTTTCGGATCAGGCACCCGGGCGCCAGGAATGGCAAAGACTCGTTCGGCATCAAATTCGGCGTAGGCTTCGCTGATGCCCAACCCAGAATTCGGCAACCAGCCCAGGCCACGCCACTCAAACGTGTCACGGATAGTAAAGACCTCATCGAGGAGTTGCAGCGCAGCATCGTTGCCGCTATCGCGCACCACCCGGGCATATTGGTTATCAACTCGGGCTTTGCCTGCCGCCACTGCACCGGAGGTGTATTGCTGGATGAGCATATCGACGGCTTGCAAAATATCGAGCGGCTCAAAGCCGGCAACCGCGACCGGCAGGTTATATTGTTCAGCTAAAAAGTCGAAGGCCACGGTGCCAACAATGGTGGACACATGTCCAGGGCCGATAAATCCGTCGACAGCAGTTTCCCCACCGTTGACAATTGCTTCCAACGGCGGCTGGATGGTGACGTGATTCGAGAACACATAAAAGTTCTTCACCCCCTTGGCTTTCGCGGTGGCTAAGGTGACAGCGGTCGACGGGGCTGTGGTTTCAAACCCGACGGCGAAAAAGACAACCTTTTTGTCGGGATTGTCTTGCGCCAGTTTTAATGCGTCAAGCGGCGAGTAGACAAATTGAATATTCGCACCTTGGGCACGGGCGTGCAGCAGGGAATCTTTCGATCCTGGTACCCGCATCATGTCGCCGAAAGTGGTCAGCAGCACATCGTCTTGTTCGGCCAGCCACATGGCGTCATCAACCCGGCCCATGGGGATCACACACACCGGGCAGCCAGGCCCGTGCAGGAATTCAATATTGTCGGGGAGCAGGTTTTCCAGCCCGTAGCGGTAGATGGTGTGGGTGTGGCCGCCACAGACCTCCATAAACTTCAGCGGCCGGTCAAGTTCGGCGGCATCCCGGGTGATGCGGGCAATGAGTTTTTTCGCGAGTTGGGGATCACGGAATTCGTCAACATATTGCATGATGTGTTCGCAGTCGTAGTAGGTGCAATATCAGGGGAAGGAAAGCAAGCAAAGAGTTGCTGTAGGGGTTATTCAATTTTGCTCGACGAGAATTGTGCTACTTCGTCTTCGAAGGTGTCACCACCGAGTTGTTGCAACTGTTGCAGTGTGGTTGCTGCCTCCTCGGCGTCAATCACCGAAAGAGCAAAGCCGACGTGAATCAGCACCCAGTCGCCGGGTTTCAACGGTTCGACAATGAGCTCTGTGGAGACTTGGCGCAGCACTCCAGCAATAGAGACTTTCGCCCGGCCGGGTTCGGGGATCTCCACAATATTGGCGGGAACTCCAAGACACATGGGGTCTATCCTTTTCTGTTCTGGCTTTTTGTGTAAGAACGTCTTTACTTCGTGTGCGAATTGTTGTTGCTCGGTGGAAGCGCTTTGGTGATTGCGTAATCAGATAAGCAAGAAACACTAGGAATACGGTGGGGTGTGCACCGTACTCAGTGCTGTGCCGCGATAGTCAGCAGCAGGCAAGGATCAGTGTGTGCTTGGTAAATGCTGTGTCGTAACACGTTCAATTGTTGCTGCTGATGCTCACGTATGGGAGTGCTATTCACAGGCGCTCCGATAGGGCGGTGTTTATCCCAGTCGGTGGTGGCGCGGCTGGTTGCTGTGGGGCAGGGTTTCCCTGTTCGAGCAGGCGAAGTTCGGCGATGGCGGTGAGTGCTTGTGCGGCGTCTTGTTCACTTAACACCGAATGGGCAAACCCATTTTGTATCAGTACCCAGTCGCCGACGGTGACCTCCGGGGTGTAGGCGATACAGCATTGCCGCGTCGTGCCGGCCATGTCGATGATCGCCATAGGCAGTGGTGAATCCGTGGCGGTGAGGGAAAGGATTTTTCCAGGAACTCCGACGCACATGGGATGCTCGATTCTGTATCAACAATGCAATTCGTAGAGGAAAATGAACAGCAAACGTTCTTCGTATTCGGCCGTGATCGGTCGGCGGGTTGCTCGAGCCGGTGTAGCTGCCACCAGCGATGGTTGAGATGTTATGGGGTTTCCGGCTTGCCTGGGGGTGCGGATGTGACCCGCACCCCCATAGCCCCCGGTGGGGCGGCGGTACAGGGCAGGCACGGGTCGGCGGTACGAATTCCAGCCTCAAAGATGGTGGCAGTGTTACTGGCCGTGGTAGCTGATGCGGCCGATGTGCACGATGCCGCTGCGGTGTTTGTCTTGTTTGGAGTGTTGGTGGTGTGTGCTGCGGAATCACCCTTGGCGGCGGTGTGCTGCTGGTAGCTGGTGGTCAGCATCCAGGCGAGCCAAGGCTCGTTTTGGGCAGTGGGGGTGAGGATCTGACACTGTGTGAGCACCGCCTGTTGAGCTTCGGTGATGGTGTCTACTGGTGCAATAGTGTAGACGTGCAGCAGTAATCCACGCGGACCGTCGACGACCCCCACCCCGCGTGACGCGGGTGGCTGTGACGGTGGGGCGTGTAGTTCCCCTTCAAGGAGCTGTGGGTGTTGCAAAATCGCTGCCGCTGTTGCCAGTGCGTCTTCCAACGCAGCGAACAGTGCATGCTGCGCGGTTGGGGAATCAGGATATTGGGCGGTGGGACCTACCCGGTACAGGCTTGGCTCATATCCGGTCAGTGCCACGGTTGGACGTGGTGCCGGTTGGCCAGGGTAGGTTTCTTGCAGATGATCAGCCAACGCTGCAGCCGGTAGGTGCTGGGTCGGCGCGCCGGGGAAGGTAATAGCAGCAACCTCACCTAGCGGATCACGATGGCCATGGTTATCAACCAGTCTGATACTGGCACCAAAACGCAGCATCGGATCAGGGGTGTCGCCACTGCTTGCAGCAGCCGCAGCCTGGCAAAGCAGTGGTTGGACAGCAGTGACTTCAGCAAGCGCAGCTTCACAGGCCGCAGGTTCAGCAGGATTCCGCACCCCACCGGGAATAGCCACATCGGGGAAATGCCCGGCACAACCGGCCGCGGTTTTCACCAGTTTTCCGACAGTAATGAGACGGCGAGCAAGTGCGGGATCGTGACTGAGCACATGTCGGGCAAGCTGTTCACATTGGCTGGCAGCAGCCAGCAGCCGCCGGACGAGGAGCGCTGTGGGCGGAAGATGATGATAGCCGAGCAAGCGCTCGAGGGCTTGGACACCAGCCAAATGATGGGCGATCGGGCAGATCCCACATAAATGCTTCACCAGATCCGGCACAGCCGTAACCGGCTGACCAACCAATTGGTGATCCAGCCTCGGCAACACAGACAAGTCGAACCGTACCTGCGGCATTCCCTGCTCATCGTGCGTGACCACCACAGTCGCCTCATGGGGATCGACGAATTCGTCCAAGTGCAACGTGGTGGCAGCCATGGCGAATCCTTTCACATTCTGCAGGACACAAGCCTGTGTGTCGCAACGCCCATGCCTGCTAGCAGTCGACACATACCATGCCGGTCGCTGGAGAGTAGGAGCAGTCCCTAAGATCCGGTATCGCCCAATATCGGTGCCGTGAGCAGGGCATCTTTCTTGCTGCAGTCTAACACCGTAGCTTTGCGGAGATCTTGGTTTTCCCGCGTAAACCGCAGCAGGAACCAACACCTTCCCTGCAACGCAACCACGAGTGTGAGCAACCAAAGCATTGGCAGGAGGCATCAACGACATCAATACAGCACGGCAAAGGGGCCAAGCAGCACAACAGCTTCGTACAAGCAAGCTGTGCAACCCGCAGAACACCAGGTACAAGGAAAGAAGAAGCCACACACAGCAACGGGGAACACCCCCGCTACTGTGCGTCGCACGCCACCTAAGCCCCACCCAGTAGAGCACTGTCACAGTCCAGCGGTCGAAACACTCACCCCACACCTGCCCAGAAGTCTTCCAAGGATACAGACGGCATGATTGAATAGCGGTATGCATGAACTAGGGCTGCTCACCGGGGTTGTTGGCGCTGTGGAACACGCCGCCGCCGGCCGGACTGTCACCGCAGTACACCTCGAAGTTGGAAGCCTCGCCGGGGTGGTGGTGGAATCCTTACATGCAGCCTGGCCACTGGCGCGCCGGGGTGTGTGTGCGGATGCAACATTGCAGGTGCATTATCATCAGGCGGCTGTTTGGTGTCCGAAGTGTGCCCAGCTGCAAGCGATTGATGAATATTTTGCACTTACCTGTCCGGTTTGTGACACGCCTACGGCAGATTTGCGGCAGGGAAGGGAATTTACAGTCAGCAGTATCGACGTGGAAACGCCGGATAGTCCGCAAGATTGACGATCGTCAGAAAAAGGAAAAACCCGGAACAAAACAGATGGACCCAACAATCACTTTGCCCCTGCAGTGCCAAGGAGCTGAGCGGGAACTCGGAGTGAGCCACGGGGTCGAAAACGGAGCCAAAGGGTGGTGCAGTTGGCCACTGGCCGGTGGGGAGCGACGCAAAAGCACTTGTGACTAGGGTTATTTTCACTGTTGCTGAAGGCTATGATTGCGCGCTTCGGGGTGTGGCAGTGCGTTCAAAGCGTGCTCCTTCCACGCTTGTCGCGGGGTAGCAGCGGACATGATCTTCGTATTACCGTCGGCATTGAGTTGTCGAAGACACACGCTGGTGTACACGCAGTACCCGCACTGCGAGATTCGAAACAACTCAACTGGCATTGGCGAATTTCCACACCAGGGCATTGCAGGTGGCGGCGAGCCGAGGCGGAAATAGCTGGCAGCAGCATTTGAGTTGTTGCACAGTGGGGTGCGATGACTCCTTATCACAGGTGATTACTGCGTGGCTGCCTGCCACTTTCGAATGAGTGTGAATGCGCGCTGGGTTGCCCTTGGCAGTGCTTGTTGTACCAGCGGGTCGAGTCCCACCCCTAACTCGGCGTTCGCTGCAACAATACCGACGACTGCCACTTCGCTGGGGGTGGCACCAAGAAGGCTGGTTGTGGCGAGCAGATCGAGCAGGCCGACTTGGTGCGGGGAGAGTTTCGTCTTGAGCAGCCGGGGCAGTTGATCCCCATGCAGTTCAACAATGTCACCGGTATCCCCAGGGCCGGTGACTGCATCCAGGACTAGCAGTTTCTCTGCGTCGGCGATTGCGTCGACGAGTTCAAGACCAGCAGTACCACCGTCAAGAAAACCCACGCCGTCAATCATGGTTGCTTGCAGCAGACCCGGGTGTGCTACCTCGTCGATTGCCCCTGGTTTGCAGGTTGGTTGCCAACGCGCAATGTCTTCATCCTCGTTGCAGTGTGTCACTGTCGCTGGATCGCCGCTTTCCACCACAGTCATCAGTCGACGAAGAAGGGCAAGACCAATACCGTCGTCGCCCATAATCGGGTTGCCGATTCCTATCACCAGAATTGGATATGGTTTGGTGCAAGCGGTCATGGGGAAACGGCTTTCTTTGTGGGTGTCGTCGGCACGTGTCTGCTGCTATGTACGATATCGCGGAACGCTACTCGGAGGGAAGATTCTTAAGGCCCAGACTTGGGGTCTATGGATCACTTTTACTTTCGACTGGCGGATGGCTGCGTTGTCGCGATGGGAAAGCCCGATGCCAACCCGCCAGGTGGCCGGGAATGCATGAACCCTCCGGTGCAGGAACATCGCCGGAGCGTTGCCCGGTAGAGCGGAGCGATCCCGCAATATGGGTCAGGCTTTTTTTCATTGTCCACCGCGGTTGCCGGCAAGTGTTGCAGTGAGTCGATGACTTCATTTTGTGAGGCTATTGGCTATCCCGGAGTCACTGGAGGTCGAACTGTGGCCTCACACGATTGTCGATGCTGGGGTCTGCTATTTCCCTCGCCCATCACCTACTGGCCGCTGGGTGTGGTCGGTGCGATCATCGGTAAGCGGGCTGCGCAGTGGGGGGGGAAGAAGTGCACGTTGTGGGCGTCCTTTTCTATGGCCATATGTGGGTCATTTGCGTTGGAACACGGCAAGTTTCCGGGTGCTTGTACTGCACGGGTTCGTGGAGGTTTCACAGGCCAACACTTCTGGTCTGTCACATTGCCGCGCATGGCCTAGCGTCCCAGCTGCGATGCTTAAGGGGGAGTCGCATGTCAGTACCGGGTTGGGGCGTGGGTGGTGTGGCATTGGCAACGTTGCCGGGTCGGTGAATAGGTATCTGGTTGCCTTCACAATTGGTGATATCTAATCGTAAAATGACTGGTTGACCACACGGAATGGGGAAGGGCAGGTGGGATCCCCATATGTGGGGGCAAGATCTCGGGTGGGGTATTTGCGATATATGACTTGTGCGAATGGTGAATTTCTCAGGAAAAACCAGCAACGAGGGCACCCGCCTCGGGTAGGGTAAGGGTGTTCAGTGTTGAGCGCCTGATGATCGTTTGGTGCAGCATGTGCCACCGTTATTTGTGATTCTCGCGCCGGCATCACTTTGCGCATAAGGAGTACATATGCGACGCACTATTGCTATTCTGGCTGCCGCCACCCTCGGGGTGACTGGGCTGGTAGCTTGCTCATCCGACGATTCGGCCACCACCTCTTCTGGGGAGAGCGGCGCTGCTGCTGCCAATGAAGTCGATGTGGTGACTTGGTGGTCGGCAGGTTCAGAGAAAAAGGGTCTCGAAGCACTGGTGAAGGTGTTTAACGAGCAGAACCCCGATATTGAGTTCGTCAACCAGGCAATCTCTGGCGGTTCCGGCGATCAGGCAAAGCAGAAGCTGCAGACTGATCTCGCTGCTAAGACGCCACCAGACACCTACCAGGCACACGCTGGTGCGGAGCTGAGCTCCGATATTGCTGCAGGCTATCTAGAAGATGTCTCCGGTGTCTATGACGAGTTGGGACTAAACGAAGCATTCCCAGCTTCCCTGGTCGAGCGTCTCACCGTGGACGGCAAGATCTATTCCGTGCCGTCGAACGTGCACCGTGCGAACGTTGTGTGGGCAAACACGAAGGTGCTCGAAGAAGCAGGGCTTGATCCCAAGACTCCAGCTGCTGATATTGATGCCTGGATCGCCGACATGGAAAAGATCAAGGATGCTGGCAAGCAGCCGATCTCTGTTGGCTCCACCTGGACCCAGCTGCAGCTGCTGGAAACCATCCTTATCGCTGACCTTGGTGCAGACGACTACAACAAGCTCATGGATGGCTCGTTAAGCTGGGATGACGCTAAGGTCACCAAGGCGTTTGAGCATTTCGACACCATCATGAACTTCACCGACAAGGGTCTGTGGTCGCAAGACTGGGAGCCTGCCATGGCTGGTGTGGTCAAGGATGACAGTGTTGCCTACAACGTCATGGGCGACTGGGCTTTGGCCGCCTTCGATGAGGCTGGCAAGAAAGCTGACACCGATTATGTCTACTTCCCAGTCCCTGGCACCGTTGGTGTGTTCGACTTCCTCGCAGACTCCTTTACCAAGCCAGTTGGTGCCAAGCACCCAGCAGGCACCGACGCGTGGTTGGCTACGATCTCCAGCAAGGAAGGCCAGATTGCGTTTAACACCGTCAAGGGTTCCATCCCGGCACGCTCCGACTTGAGCGATGCTGAGATCGCTGAATTCCCGGCCTATCAGCAGTCCGCGATGAAAGACTTCGGCAAGGACACCATCGTTTCCTCGATTGCGCACGGTGCAGCCCTGCCGCTGCCTGTCACTGAGAAGATGAAGGCGGCGCTTGGTCAGTACGACTCCGGCGCGCTGGATATCGCAGGTCTGCAGCAAGCATTCGCTAGCGCTGCTGCCGCCTAAAACAGGATGAACCGGTAGCGACTCTGCGAGTTCGCTACATGGCATACAGCAGTACTGCGGTGCAAAACTGCAGTGCACAACTTAACAATGCAGTACGTCGCTGCGCTGTGAGCATTTTCATTGCTTGCAGCGCAGCGACGTCGTTTTGGCCTTTCAGTCCTCCCGCTGTTGCAGTGCGGTGTGCTGTCGTTCGACACAACGCGATAACCACACTGTTGGTGGTAGGAGTGAGTGCAATCTGCACGGTGTGTGAGCGTCATCTGCAAGGTGTGTGAGTGCACCTTATTAACAATGTGTCCGCATTCTGACATAGCAGTCACCGGTTGGTGCGCAGTGCTTTTTGGACTGCATGCGGGGGTTGCAGTTTTGTTCAAAGGTCGTTTTTGTCAGCGTGGTGAAGCCTCGTTCATTGGTGGATGGTTGTCCGACACCCTTCGCGGCCGGGTCGCAGCATCCCTTATCGCAATTGGTTCATGAAGGCACTGTCAGCAGATCGAAAGAGATGACCAATACGGGATTGCGGAATTCCTTCCGGAAAAGGTGAAAAAGTTGCAGATCTGCGCACTACACTGGGCGTAGAGAACAGACGTGCCAGCAGTGGTCTTGCTGGCACACAATAACCAATAACAAGCTGGGCACGATCCAGCCTGCAGTGTTGCTTCCACCTGTCGGAGAACTCCCGGTGTGCGCTCGGTAGCTTCTTTTCACCGGCTAGCGGTGACAGATTTGTTGGCCGGGAAAAGAGCGCCAACACTTCTGCTGCATCGATCCGTTGCGGTAGGAGAGGTACCCGTCAGGTCACCAAGGTGGGACTTTTTTCCGGGAAGATGACGTCATCGACGCGTGAACGTGTGCGGGGTGGAAAAATCCTCGCCCCCAACCACATGCGAACAATGTTGCTTCTTGCGGGCGGGACGTGTGCTGCTTGGGCGAGCCAGAAAGGTATTTAGAAACAGTATGGCTACGCAAACTGGCAAGCGCCGGCCGCGCAAAGCCGGCGGCATTAAACACTGGGGTCCAGGGCTGCTCCTGATTAGCCCCTCGTTGATCTTGGTCGGTATTTTCGTCTATGGGCTCATTGGGGCGAACTTTTACACCTCTATGCTTGACACACATACTGCCCCGCAGGTCTCTGGGGTGCAGGAATCCCACTTTGTCGGCTTCGACAACTTTGTGTATCTTTTCGGACTCCCGGCCTTCCAAACCTCCCTGTGGCACCTCATCGTGTTCACCTTTGCCTTCCTTGGCGGCACCCTGCTGCTGGGATTTTTATGGGCATGGCTGTTGGAAAAACCCATCAAGGGCGAAGGATTCTTCCGTGCGGTGTTCCTCTTCCCCATGGCGGTGAGCTTTATCGCCTCCGGTGTGGTGTGGCGTTGGTTGCTGTCATCCTCCACCGGGGAGCAGGCGACTGGTCTCAACCGCCTCTTTCAGATGGTGGGATTGGGCTTTCTCCAAAACGAGTGGACACAGTCGTTAAAGTACGGCATTCTTGCGATCGTCGTACCCGCCGTGTGGCAGCTCGCCGGATATGTGATGGCGCTGTTCCTGGCAGGGTTCCGTGGTATTCCGCAGGAACTCCGGGAGGCCGCCAAAGTCGATGGTGCCAGCGAATGGCAGCTATATAAGCACATTATCTTCCCGCAACTTACCCCGATTGCATTATCGGCGGTCATCATTATCGGCCATATGAGCTTAAAGTCCTTCGACTTGATTATCTCGATCACGTCGAAAGATTGGTTCCAGACCCGCGTTCCGGCGGTGGATATGTACGCCTACATGAACGTGCTTGACTACTCGAACTCGGCGGCCGTCGGCGCGATCCTGCTCGTCATTGTCGCTGCCCTGGTGATTCCTTATCTCATCCATGACTCGCGGGAGGATCGGCGATGACCACCCACACTGCAGCGAATTCAACAGCATCTTCCACGGCGAAAAAGTCCGCCACGAAACGTCGGGGCAGTGGTGCGGCGCAGCACCGGTCAACCGGTATTGGCACCGCTATCCGCTATGCGTTGCTCATTTTCTCTCTCGCGATCGTGCTCATGCCGGTCTACGTCCTGCTGGTAACCTCGTTTAAAGATCCCAGCCAGGTTTCCCCGTCCCGCACCTGGTATCTGCCGACCTCACTCGATTTCAGCAACTGGGTGAACGCCTTCCACGATCTTGCCCCTGCCATGGGGCGGTCGTTGATGATGGTCATTCCAGCCTCGATTATCTCGGCGATCTTAGGATCGATGAACGGCTTTGTGCTGTCCCGCTGGCGGTTCCCGGGTGCGAATGTCGTCTTTACCTTCATCCTGTTCGGTATGTTTATCCCCTACCAGGCAGTGATGATTCCCATGACGAAAATGATGGTCACCCTCGGGATTGATAAAGGCATCGGCGTGTTGATCTTCCTCCACGTCGTCTACGGTATCCCGATCACCACCCTGATCTTCCGCAACTACTACGAGTCGATCCCTACCTCCCTCATTGAGGCGGCGCGGGTGGATGGTGCCGGGATGCTGCGCACCTATTTCTCTGTGGTGCTGCCAATCTCGATCCCATCGTTTGTGGTGGTGCTCATTTGGCAGTTCACCAGTGCCTGGAATGACTTTTTGTTTGCGTTGTTCTTCGGTGGTTCCTCACAGCAAGGCCCGGTCACCCTCGCCTTGAATGAGCTGGCACACGGCTCAATCATGCAAGACTATGGCGCCTCGATGGCGGGGGCACTTATTGCCTCGCTGCCGACGCTGTTGGTGTATATCGCATTGGGTAAATACTTTATCGGCGGGCTGATGAGCGGTTCCGTGAAGGGCTAGAAGGACCCACCCAACTATTTCGCCACGCACAATCGCCGAGGTTCGGCTGCGCGAAATAGCGGGCAAACAAACGACCTCGGCAATACTGCGGGCACTGTCAGCAATGTTATGCCGGTGAGGGGTTCCACGGTTTGATTGATCCAACTCCCCTTGGGAGGATCACTCACCGTGGAACCCCTCAAAGTATCTGTGGTAGACCAACGTTGTGCAGCGCTCAGTGCGACTGCACCTGAGGCCTTTGACCAATCGCGCTCGCCCGCAGATGTACCGCGACGATCCTTCCGGCGTTGAACGACCGACCTTCCGCCTAAGTTACCTGGTAATACAGGTTGAAGAGGTGTGCGATGATTTTCGTCTCGTCCTCGCCAAAGTTGCGCACTCATAGGCGGCGCGAGCATCCAACACGGCCTGTGCGCATGATTCAATATTTTCGCGCCGCTCATCGCTGACAAGTTCCTCCACAGGAACAGTCGTATGCTCTGGGGAGGCGGCTCTTGGCCAGACAAAGTTGTTGTAGACGATGGTATTGGAAGTTCGGTAATCCGACTTCATACGTCCAGCGCCGGTGCGCAGCCACGCATTGTGGACCTAAAAACGGGGACCCTCGGTAGCTAACCGAAGCTAGTTTGTGCCCCCAACCCCGGTGACGAACCGCGAAACCCTGTGCTCGCAGCCAAAAAACAGGTTCGTGATCAAGCCGAGATCCCTCTCATTCTCGTGGTAGCCTTAACACGTCTACAAACCCCCTCGACTATGCGCGATGGCTCTTGCTCATTTGGTTGTTGCTTAGGTGAGCGGTCTGCCTAAGATACACACACTTTTTCACATCGGAACGAAGCTCTCATGGAGGTGCACCATGGCCGGCAACGGACGGCACGTCGCAGCGATGGTGCGCAGTCATGCCGCTGGTGACGACGCAAACTTTTATTCAGTTGCACTCCAAGTAGCCGCTCGCGAAGCGAAAGCCGGTCATCACGTTCTTGCGAACGACATTAAGAAAGCAGTCGATGCGTCGCGTGAACAAAAAACCGTCAGAGAAATCACCATGCTTGCGCAGCCTCGTGGGGAACTAGCTGATTTAGTCCAAGCAACCTATCCCGATGTTCGTCTGCGAGAACTCGTAGCACCCACTGACCTCGTCTCCCAGATTAAGCGAGTACTGGCTGAACAGCGCCAACGAAGTAATCTTCTCGAGCACGGCTTTACTCCGGCTCACCGATTGCTCTTGGAAGGCCCACCCGGCACGGGTAAGACAATGACCGCTGCCGTACTTGCAACCGAGCTGGCAGTCCCTATGTTCACTGTCAGACTTGACAGTCTGTTGAGTAAATTCATGGGAGAAACCGCCAGCAAGCTCCGCCTCGTTTTTGATGCCGTTGCCGGACGTCGTGGAGTGTATCTCTTCGATGAGTTTGATGCCTTGGGCGCTGATCGCTCGGGAAACGATGTCGGAGAAGCTCGTAGGATCCTCAATTCTTTTCTAATGTTTTTAGAGGAAACAAGCTCTGAGTCGCTTGTGTGCGCTGCAACGAACCATCGCTCGATCTTAGACCGGGCACTGTTCCGTCGATTTGATGCAGTTCTCACATACTCGTTGCCGGATGCACGACAGGCAACCATCGTCATGAAAGCTCGGCTCGGGACACTCGCTAGAAACACCAGTATGGCTGGGTTAGGACAATACACTTCCGGGCTAAGCCATGCAGAGCTTGTGAAGGCAGCAGAGTCTGCGGCAAAAGCAGTTCTTATGCGCGGTGAAAAACAAGTAGATAGGGACGATCTCATCATTGCACTTTCCTCACGGAGGCAAGCAAGTTTTGACTGATGCAAGCGCAATCCAGATAGACTCACCAGAACCCTTGACCATATTTCCGTGCAAGGACATGTAGAAACCAAAGACTTTCATCGCGCAGGTGGAGGCCAAGGAAGATCTCTACGCCACGTTAACCGGTTTGATCACGGGGCGAAACTGAAAGAGTCCACCGAGCGGGCGTTCGTCACTTACGATAAACAACGACACGAGGCTGCAATCCTTTCCGATGAGGAACTGCGGGCAACGGGATCTATCATCGTACTCGAGGGTGAGAACTCCACACACCCCCTAAAATTGGAGGCGCTAACTGCCAACACTGGGGGAAGGGGAAGCAGACCTAAGTGGTGCCTGCTATCGGTTCGCGAATCCACCGGCGAGAAAGCAGAGACGGCGACTGTCTGGGTGGCCGATGACTTCCGCCACCATTTTCTAAGAATCTTCGAGGACTACCTCAACGACGAGAAGAAAACCAAAAACGGTCTGCCGAGGAATCAAGAACTAGTCGCGAATATCTCACGCATACGTTCGGTGGTTCTCGAGGATCTTTGGACGTCTCAGGGTGAACCGCCCAAGTCTGGATGTAAGTGGTGGGAATTGTGGCTTGACGCGAATAGTCCCCACCTTGCTGACTGGGAAACCTTTATTGCTCGGAGCAAACTCGAAGTTAGAACCAATCAATTCCGTTTGAGAGATCGCCTAATCGTCTGGGTAAAAGCAAACTGGTACGATTTACAAACACTTCCTTTCATTTCTGTTCCGCTCACCGAAATTCGGGAACCCCAGTTCATCGACACAATTGAGGATCTAACTCTAGAAGACCAGGCTGAGTACGTTGAGGATCTGAGAGATCGAGTCGAACACGCTCCAGCAGAGCGAAGGTCCGGTAGTACGCCTACCGTGTGCCTCCTAGATACTGGGGTATTTCGTGCCCACATTTTGTTGTCCGATTCATTGTCGTCTGACGACATGTACTCCATTTTCGGCGGGTCGGGAGCTGACGTCCACCCCTCTGGACACGGTACCGCGATGGCCGGTCTCGCTTTGTTCGGCAGTCTCGACCCATTACTGACTGGGACGGATAGGGTCACTCTGCGCCACCGACTGGAATCCGTGCGGATGAAGGCAGGCAGGGGTGAGAAATCCAAGACACCTCTCGATTACGGACCGGCAACAGCTGAAGCGGTATCGCTGCCAGAGATTAACCAGCCCAGGCGATCCCGCGTTTTTTGCTTGACTTTAAGCACCAGCCCCGATAAGCCGGGTGAACCAACCCTCTGGTCTTCGTCGGTCGACGCGCTGGCTGTCGGCACAAACGTCGTCCGAGAGGGCGATGAACTGCAGCTGCTATCAGAGCCTGATCTTGCCTCTACCCGCCTCCTCGTCGTAGCGGCAGGAAATGTGCCTGTTTATAGGTTTGATTACCGCAAGAACTCTATGGAATCACCGATCCAGGATCCTGCCCAAGCGTGGAACGCGCTTACCGTCGGTGCCTACACAGAACTCACTCAGATTCCCTCGCATCCACAGTATGCGGGTTGGAACGTGGTCGCGGAATCCGGAGACATCTCACCGCACACTAGAACATCCGTCGACTTCGGCGCGCCTTGGCCTATTAAACCGGACATCTGTATGGAAGGCGGTAACGTCCTATGGGACGGCGAAGCGATGTTCGAAGATCGACTGCCTTTGTTATCGCTACGCTCGACTGGGCACAGATCGGATAATGAATTAACGTCAGCTAACGCGACTAGCGCAGCCACAGCCCAAGCCGCTCGATTGGCAGCTCTGGTATGGGATCGGTACCCGTCATACTGGCCCGAGACAGTCCGTGGCTTGCTTACTCATTCAGCGGAGTGGACTGACTCTATGAAACAGCAGGTCAGTGCGGAGCGTACCAAGCATGGACGTCTGAAGCTCCTTCGCCAATTCGGATGGGGCGTCCCAGCAGAAGATGCTGTGTTGAACTCCGCTTTGAACGCGGTCACACTCATAACTCAAGACCAGTTCGTACCGTTCAGTGGCAACAAATACTCTGTTCGCTCTTTCCGCCTACATCCCTTGCCGTGGCCCAAAGATGTACTCCAGAGCCTCGGCGAGACCGAAGTGCGCCTCCGCATTACCTTGTCGTACTTCGTGGAGCCATCCGCGTCCCGACGCGGATGGCGCAACAAGTACCAGTACGCGTCCCACGGTCTTCGATTTGATCTGCAAGGGCGAACAGAGGATCAGTCGAGTTTCATTCGACGTGTCAACCGCGAAGCACGGGGTGTAGACGTGGGATCACGCTCGCATGAGTCACAACGATGGTTCTTGGGCGAGCGAGGTCGGCACCTTGGATCGCTGCACCAAGACGAGTGGATCGGCCCGGGCGTAGAGCTTGCTCATTGCAGCAACATCGCCGTCTACCCCGTAGGCGGTTGGTGGAAAAATAATAGAAACAAAGATCGCCAAGATCTACCGGTTCGATACTCATTGCTAGTCTCCCTCCAAACCAATAAGCAAGCCGTGGATCTCTATACCCCAATTGCTACACAGCTCAAGGTTCCTGTCGGGATTGAGATTCCCACAGTCTGAGGAGATTTGGTGCTTGGAGTCCCAAATCCCATGAACCCCCAATCCCGATTCAGATACTCTCATGAACAGTCTTCGAAAATCGTGACTGGTCCCCGTTTGTCAGCCATGAATCTTTAGGAAAACCTAAAACCGGGTACCGGGTGATCGATTCCCCTGAACTGGTCAAAGCTTTCCGGTGCCCCATAGATCCGGGTAGTCGCCGAAACGAGGGTAACACCACAGGGAACTCACTTGTTGTTCCAGGTCATCGCTGCAGCATACGAGCACCACAGTCTGGTGGTCACCACGTACGGATCGTGTCAAAGAAAGCTGAGCCATGGAGGTTTAAAACATGCCCTGATGAAGTATCCCTGCGCCATGGCAACATGGCTTAAATAAATTTGGTAACTTGGCTCACTGCAACCTGACAAACATAGATGATACGCTACGGGCGGTCGAGACCTTGGGGTGTATCTCTCAGCGGTTGATGCAGTTGTGTGGAACCCTTGTAGGTATGGCGTTTTTCCCGCCATACACTCCGTGGAATAACGGTGTGGTCGAGTCGTTTCATCGTCTAAGAACCTACGAATGCCTGGTCAGGAACGATTTCGGATCACTGTTGGAGCTACCGTGTGATCATCGCTGGTTTTCATGCGGAACACAATCATTATCACCGGCATTCTTTCCTGGGGTATTGCACCCCAGCGGAGTTCGCTGGCATGAACAAAGCTGGCTGAAAACAGTGAGATCCTCTACAACATAGTGGACCTAAAAACGGGGACCTCTCAATGTCACCTATGCGGTACGCCAAATGGTGGAGGTGGCTGTGCGGGCGTTAAGCCCTGGCACGAACGATCCTTACACGGCAACCGATGTGATCCGCCGGCTCTCTCAGATCCTCGACGAGCTGGAGGATCGAAAACTGCCAAATGGTGTCATTGAGGTCGACGACCAGCTCCGACTCATCCATGATGTGGTCACCTTCGATGAGCTGGTGGAAACCATGTTCTCTGGTATTCGTCGCAATGCTGCCGGCACCGTGGTGGTGTACACGACCCTGTTGGAGCAGTTTGTTGCTTTGAAAAACTTGGTCAACGATCCTTTGCGGGTGGGGCTTCTGCACGCCCATGGTGAGGCTGTGTATTCGGATGCGATGCGCACTGTGGAAACAGAGATCGACAAGCAGCCTATTACTGCCGCCTACCGGAAGTTGAAAACCGTCCACGCGGTCACCGGCAGAACGGGCTAGGCACACAACCTATGCCAGCCAGCATCGGCAAGCGAAAAAACAACCACACCCTGCCCTTGGAGTTAAGCCTTCCGGTGGCAGGGTGCGGTTGTGTGCGGGGGCTTGTCTCTACAGCTGCTGCACGATACGCACCGACTCGACGGCCACCCGGGTCACCTTCCCGATCAAGTCGACGATGTAGCGTGGGTTACCCACCTCATCGGCCCAATCATTCGGGTCGTTGACGATGCCTGAGGCTTTATCCTTCTTTACCTGGTATCGGTCGATCACCCATGCCAACGCGGAGCGCGATCCGAGCATGTACTCGTCAGCCTCTGCCGGAATACCGCTGATTGTGACCTTATTGTTGTAGATAATCCGGGTGACGTCGTTGACGTTCTTGCCTGTCTCCGGATCCTTGACCTTGGCCCACTTCATCTTGGCCACACGCCAGGTTTCCCGATCATCCTCTGAAGCGCCTCGCTTGAGTTCAATGTTCAGCGGGTAGGGCTCCACATCCTCGTAGCCTATGTGTAGATCCATCAGTTCGCGCCCAACACTCACCACACGGTCGAAGCGTTCCCTGGAGTCGGGGGTTTCGATGTGGGGCAGCATCTTTTTCAGGTCTGCGGCATACTTCTGTCGGTAGTCGGGGTCGTGGAGCTGACCGTAGACGAAGTAGAAGATATCGTCCTTGGTCACATCCTCCCCGAGGGCATCACGATATTCGGTGAGGATCTCGTCAGTGATGTTGTCGACTCGTCGGTAGCCATCAAGTACCTCACCTTCCAGACCCTTCTCGGCGCTGACGGCTAGGTCGAAGGCTCCAAAGTCGAGTTCTCCCTTAGGGGTGCCCACCTTCTCCCATGTCCAGCGTGGGAAAAACTGTCCCGCGTTCGAGCCCCAAAATGCCAAGTCGGGAATCGTTGCAGTAGCTAGGATTGAAAACGGCTTGCTACTCCCTGGATTCACGATGTAGAAGCCTTTGTTGTCGTGCTCCGGGGTGGGGAACATGGACGGGAGTTTCGCCTGGCGATGGTTCAGATATCTGTCGAAATAGACGTATTGTTTACAGAAGGGTCGGTAAAGGCTATCAACGATGACACCAGAGTCCGTGCTGATTGCAATCCTCTTGCGCAGCGTACCGGTGAGACTTGACGACCACTTAATCTTTTCACCGTCGTTATACTCGGGGAAATCGCCGAGGAAAGTCGAGATGGCAGAATCGCTGGTTCTCCCACCATCAACGATCCATTGACGGTATGAGGATAGGGCTTCATTATAGTTGCTGACGAGCCGGCCGACAGTGCGGCTCAAATTACTCTCCGAGAAGCTGTACACCCAGGCATCTCGACTTGTGCCAAGACCATGAGAGTGAGAACGGAAGATGGCGATGGCGCCTTGGCCCTCCTTTTTCTTTCCCAAGACCGGCCATGTTTCAAACTCTTCGGAGCGCTGGCTGAGCCAATCGCCATACTGGTTGGGCTCAATGGTCTCCCACCCGATAGATGAGACATCAGAACGCTCGACGATGCTGAGCTTTTCCTCCGCCGACAAGTAGTCACCAATGTCACGGTAGTGGAGCGTGAACCCAGTTCGCTGCGGATCCTTGATACCGAAAGTGATGGCTACGGTATTCCTACTCCCCGAACCGAACACCTTACCGCCCTCACGGCGCGACAGCTCACCAGCGGTGCGCTGATTACCCCTCAGGTTGAACACGTACACATCCGTGAAGTCCTCCGCCATCGACAGGCGCACACCATCACCAGTGTTCCCATCGATCCAGCCACCATTCGACACAAACGCGACCACACCCTGATCCCCGATCCTGTCCGTCGCCCAGCGGAAGGCACGCAGGTATGAGTCGTACAGCGAATTCTTGTTCGTCGCCGTGGACTTTGCCGCGTAAGTCTCGGCAATACGCGCATCCAAGGTCGGGTACTTCACGTTCTGATTGTTATCATTCGCACTCGTTTGCCCCACCGAGTACGGCGGGTTGCCAATGATCACATGGATCGGGGATCGCTTCTGACGCTGGATCGCCTCATTATTCTCAACGAACACCTCCAGATCGAGGGTATCGTCATCCTCATAGGCCTGGAAAGTATCCGCCAGCGCGATACCACCAAACGGCACATACTCATGCTCGCCATCGCCATCGGCGTCGAGCTTGGCTCTGTCGGCCATGATCGCGTTGTACGTGGTCTCAATATTGACCGCCGCGACATAGTAGGCCAGCAGCATGATCTCGGTTGCGTGCAGTTCTTGGGCGTACTTGCGGGCTAAGTCTTCGGGTTTGATCAGCCCCGACTGGAGCAGACGCACCATGAATGTGCCTGTGCCGGTGAATGGGTCCAATACGTGCACACCCTCATCGGTCAACCCTCGACCGAAATGCTGCCGGGATAACTGATCCGCACCGCGCAGGATGAAATCCACAATCTCAACTGGGGTGTAGACAATGCCCAGTGCCTCAGACTGTTTTTTGAATGCTTTGCGGAAGAACCGTTCGTAGAGCTCTTTGACCACCTGCTGCTTACCGGCGGCACTACTGACCTCAGAGGCGCGCACACGCACCGACTGGTAGAACTTTTCTAGGGATTCGGTTTCCGATTCCAGACGCTTGTCAGCGAGCGCATCTACCATGCGCTGCATCACCCGGGATACTGGGTTGTGGGAGGCAAAGTCATGCTCAGTGAACAAGGCGTTAAACACTGGTGCAGTGATGAGATGCTGCGAGAGCATCCCAATGGCCTCATCGGCTGTGATCGACTCGTTGAGGTTGCCGCGCAACCCTTCCACGAATGACTCGAATTCGGTATGGAGTGTAGCGTCGGCGGCGTCCAGCAGAGCTTTGATTCGAGTGGTTTGCGCAGCCGCGATGTCGGCAACATCATCAGCCCAGTCTTCCCAGTAGGTGCGGGTGCCGACTTTGTCGACCAGTTTGACGTACATTGCCTCCTTCCATTCCTCAAGGGAGAACAAGGCTAGCGTGTTGGCGAGCTGCCGCTCGATATCGATCTCCACGGCGTCTGGGGACGCCCAGGGTCTCACTGGATTAACGGGCTGCACATCAATCGGCAACGTGTCAGGGGTGGACTGGTTCAGTCCGATGGAGTTGACCTTCGCGTTGAAACGATCATCATGTGCGCGCAGCGCGTTGAGGATCTGCCAGACCACTTTGAAGCGCTGGTTATCGTTTAACACTTCCGATGGTGATTTCCCCGGTGGGACAGCCACCGGCAGAATAATGTAGCCATAGTCTTTGCCCTCTGATTTGCGCATGACTCGGCCCACCGACTGGACCACATCGACCATCGAATTGCGGGGGTTGAAGAACACCACCGCGTCAAGAGCCGGAACATCGACACCTTCAGACAGGCAGCGGGCGTTGCAGAGGATGCGAGTTTCATCATCGGGAATGTCGGACTGAAGCCAGGACAGGTGGGTGTTGCGCACCATGGCATTCATCCCACCATCGACGTGCCGGGCAGCCACGCGCACATCAATATTGTGGTGATCAGCATCAATGTCCTCGGCCAGTGCCAGCTGATGCTGTGCGATGAGGGCAGGGAAATCCGCGACAATACTTCTTGATGTGGCAATGTCTTTCGCGAACGCCACAGTCCGGCGCATTGGTGCAGCACCATGCTCAAACCCGTCTTTGCTGCCCTGGTTTTTCCCTGACCGTTTTGCCAATGCGGTCCACGCCCCGATCATCGCGGATGCCTGGGAGAGATTAACCTCCTGGCTACCCCGGGCCAGCGCATCGGCTGCGACATCTTCATCCACGGTCATGACCAGGACTTTGTAATCGGTGAGCAGTCCCTTTTCTACAGCCTCCCCGAAGCCAAGGCGATGAAATTCTGGGCCGTAGATGGCTTCATCGTCCATGGATGCAAGCTCTGCTGAATGTTCGATGGCACGATTTTTCACTGTGTCATCGAACAGGCGGGGTGTGGCTGTCATATACAGCCGTTTCGCCCCTTGGATGTAGTCCGCGTCGTGGATGCGAACAAAATTCGAGGCATCCTCCCCGGCGAGTGTGACACCGGTGGTGCGGTGCGCCTCATCGCAGATGATCAGATCAAAAGGTGCCAGTGGAATGTCATGTTTGGTTGCATTTTGGGCATCGTGAATAGCAGGCAAGGACTGGTAGGTGGAAAACACTACTTGCAACCCTGCGGCATGTTTTCCGCTGGCGAACCGCTTGGCAATACTTGCCCCATCGGTAGAGACAGGTACCTCCAAGTCGTAGGCGGCGATGTCCTCAGCTTTTTTGGAGACCTTCGCATCCGAGCACACCGCAAACGTCTTCAAATCTAGGCGGGCATGTGCCGTCCATTCCTTTAAGGTTTGCGACAGCAACGAGATAGAGGGAACCAGAAATAGGACTCGAGCAACGTTGCCGTGTGTCTCCGCGTATTGTTCAGTCAAGCGTAGGGCAGTAAACGTTTTCCCTGTACCGCAAGCCATGATGAGTTTGCCGCGGTCGTGGTTAGCAAAGCCTGCCAGGGTTTTCTCAATGGCAGTACTTTGGTGGGGTCGCGGCTCGTAGGTGCGGCGCTGGGTGAGATGTATCTCGATCTCCGAGCCGGGGAAGGTGATATCCCAGTCAACAGGGGACTCGGCAATAGCTGCCATACCGATGCGGTGCGTTGGGATCAGCTGGCTATCGAGCATTGCTTCCGCATTGCTTGACCAGCGGTCCGTGGTGGAGATAATGATGCGCTGGGCAAACGATTCCACACCATACTCGGTGGTGAACGTGTGGCCGGAGGCTTCGAAAAACGAGTCCAGGTGGGATTTCTGGATCGAGGTGATGGGCTTATAGAACTTGCATTGGATTGCAACCCACCGGTGATCCTCGATGCGTCGGGCCACCATATCAATGCCGGTGTCAGCTTTCCCGTTGTTATAGCCCCAGTCAACCCAGCGGCAGACCTGGTCGTATTGGCTACTGAGCACGGGGTCTGTCCGGAAATAGTTGACCATCAACCGTTCGAACGCGATTCCGTACTTCCCAGACGGCTGGTTGTCTCGGAGTTGTTCGAGGGCATCGGTGAAAGTTGGCATGCCCCTAACTATCTCAGAACCCTAGAGCCCGAGCAATACAAACGAGGGGAGCTTTTTCTGTGCTGGATTGTCTCTGCCAGCTGTGCGCGTCGCATTGAGTGACCCCCGAATACGCAGTCAATGCTGAGGCAATCGAATAACGCGATCATTGGCTTTTATGCAGATCCTCTCAACATCGAGATCGCGTCGGGCATGTTTGGCGTCCCCGTGGGAACACACGGTATCAACGCTGAGCTTCGCCTGAAGGAGAAGGTCGCCACGCTGGCCTGCGGTTACAACGGCTCCGTCGGAGCGCTCAAGGCGATGGGTGTCCTCCGGATGGGGCTGGCCGGCGTGAGCCACTGGCTGTTTCACGGCTGCTCGCACAGATGGGAGCGATGGTGGCCACGCTTTTTCTGGTGCATTCAGTTATGCTCGCCGTCGGACTTGCTGTCGTCCCCGCCGGGGAGCTTGATCGAGTCTCCAGCAGGACTTCTCCTCAAACAGAGTGGTATTTCGACGACCCGATGACCCCGGCTGCGGAAGAACAATTCCTGACACTCATGCATGCCCGCCTCGAGGCTGCTGAATCCACTGATGTGGCAGTCCTGTTAACCCTTGCTGGCAGAACAGTCGCGACGGCGCAGACGTGGACTGACAGCAGTGAGCTGCCGCTGCCCGAAGATCTTTCAAGCGTGCCCGGGGTAGATGCTCTCGCCACGGCGACTGCGACACAATTACGCGCTGCGACAACACTCGCGGAAGTAACAACTATTTACCAAGCAACACGTAGCCGACTCGACGAGCTGGTTGCCCAGTATTGGCGTGACCACGGGCGGGAAGATGTAGCCGACACCTTCGCCCACCCGGCAACACCGCAGGATCACTATCGTGCTACGGCACTGCCGTCCGCGGCAGCCGCAGGACCGGGTACTGCACCCTGGTGGTTTGCCCTTGATTTTGCTGTTGTTGTGGCCTGTGCCCTGCTGTGGTCGCGGCGACAGCGCCGCGGACCTGTCGAGTCCCTGCTGTTGAACCTGGCGCCGACTACTACCCGGTGATGAAACAAAACTACACAGCACCCCGTGTGCGTTGGTGAGGGGTCCTGAAGGGCTTGCAAGTTTTTGGACAATCGAGGTTGTAACAATTGGATCACCCTTGGAGAGTGTTTACTTGCCTGATTAGGCGGCTAGCCCGTAGCCGGCACCGGTTTTCTCCTGCCAGGCTTCATCCGGGGTTCAATACCCGGAACTGCCGTGATACCTGACCGTGTTGGAGTGCTGAATCCAGCTGGCAACCTGCCAGTAGGCATCAAGCCTGTTCGGCGACGAGTTCGGGTAGTAGTGCTCGCATGTTAATTGAGAAAAAACGACTCGGCGACCGCATTGTCATAGCAGGTAGCCACCCGCCCCATCGACTGGGTAACACCCAAATCACGGCAAGCAACACCAAACAGTCGTGAGGTGTATCGACTACCTCGATCGGAATGGAACACCGCCCCCTGCCGCATCCCGTTACCAGGCGCGTTGACCAGGACTTGAAGCGCTAGGTCTGCACGCATGTGCTTATCAACTGCGTAGCCGACCACTTTCCTGGTAGTCAAATCGATAACAGTCGCTACATGCATCCACGAGCCGCCTACTTTTAAGATAAGTAATGTCTCCTCCCAGATGGCAGCCGAGCTAATAGTTTTCTGGGTCGAAGCGCTGCCGCACACTATCTGCGATACCGACACCAGCACGGTTATCGCGCACTGTTGTTCGCCGGAAAGCCCTGGTACGGGGCTGTCACCAGGTTGTATTCTTGTATGATCGCCGCGTACCAGACGATCAGAGATGTCAATCCCCTCACGCCGGGGTCTGCCCACGATGGTTCTCAACTCCACACTGCCGTTGGGAATAGAAAATCTCTTGCACTCTCCCCGACAATTCTTGCCGGTAGCGGGCATATGCGTTCAAACAACCTCGACGCTGCTTGAAGTAGTAGAACGAGGATCGATGCACTCCCGAGCAACCGGCACATCATCGATAGTGGATAGTTGCCTTGCTTGTTCCGCGATAAGCTCGCATTTTTCATCTCATCGTGCGTCGTGGCATCGAGGCTCGCTGCTTCTTTCTAAAAGTTGTTCTCCATCCGTAGCCGGGCGGTTTCATGGTCTTTTTCCCGGTCGGTTACCTCTTTTGCTGCTGCTTTTAGGCTGGGCTTATCGGTCCGGGTTTTCACTTCTGGGTGGTCTGCCCGCCAGGCACGCACATATTGGCCGAGGCTGTGAGGGGTGCACTTCCAGGGAGGTCGCGACTTCCTGGATGGTTTTATCAAGTTCGATGACCATACGCACGGCATCGTCTTTGGATTCTAGGATGGAGCCCTTTTTACCTTTGGACTGGGGTTTTGTGTGTCGGAGTCGTGGTCTCTCATTTTCTCTTATCACTGAGTGTCCAAAACAAGTACAGGTTCAATTCATGGTGTGCAGCTACCTGGACCCCAAATCGCCGATGGGTGAAAACATTCTTGACAAGCGATCACAAGATCCGTTGCTGGATAGTGAATGACAGAAGGTCCTGTAAACCCGTAGCGACCTATTGCGCGGAGGCGGCTTTGCGTTGAAGGACACGCACGGGGCTCGTAGTGCCGTCGGCAAATTCTTTCTCTTCAACAGAGACGGTGATGACGTCATTGCCTGCGAGCTGGGTGAGCCCTTCATACCCGGTTGGACAGAAGTTCAGTTCCCTCGGAGAAAACCACAGCACTTTCGACTCGTCGCCGATTGCGGGAATTATCCCGAGCCCACTGTAGGTCTCCCACGCCTTATAATTGTCGTCGATCGAGTAAAACTGATCCCGAGAAAAGCCCTTTGCGACTCCGTCTTTCCAGTCGGTGTAGGGGCAGAAAATGTAGGCTTCCTTCACCTTAATTGAAAGCGCCTCGTTGAGCGTGAACTCTTGTGACTCGCGGGCGGTTTCCTTGAGGCGATCGGACAGATCGGTATCATCGCTGCACGAGACTAATGAGATATGGCCAACGAGCATCAAGACGAGGAATTTTTTTAAATCACGCAAAGCGACCCCTTTATAGGCGAGCTGATAGCGGGCAAAAATACTTTATGGGTTATTTACACGTAGAATTCCATTATTTGTCCAACTGTCGCACAGTTCAACGGCTTCTTGCCATTTAAAATTGGATGCGACGGCTGCCCACCGACCCTGTGCGTTATTGAAAAGATCCATCTCTCTATCCTCGGGACTGTAAGAGTCCTTAGAGACATACTTTTCGTGATTGTCGCCTACAATCTTCGCCACACTCTCGCTGATATCGGTGGTCATTGAGGCGCTCCACCAGCAATGCCGAAACGCATCCCCCGGTCCACCATTGTGCATGCGCCCAGGGAATCTATAATCCGCGTCCCTTTGGGCTTTTTGGGCAAGTGCATTGGCCTTCGAGCAGTTCAGTGCTCCTACTTGTCGAACACATGCGATCTTTTCGTTGAGAGCCATGAAAAAGTCGCTGCCTTCACCAGGGTATCGAACCTTTCCTTGTGGCGTAGGAAGCGTGTTGACATAAGCTAGAAGTGAATATGCATCCCGATCACTCAACCGCTCAATGTCCAGCCATGGATTCTCGCTATATTTTATCTCATTAAATATTTCTTCTCCGTCTTCAACATTCCCAAGGGTATCCTCTGGGAGTTCTGGAGAGAAGCTAGCGATTTCCCTCTCTATGGCTGAGGTTGGTAATGGTTCAACCGTTTTCTCAGGCGCTGCATGAGAAATATCAGTTCCAACCATCATGGCTATAGAAGTAAGAACGACAGTTAAGAAAATTTTTTTTGCCATTATTCCACTCTATGAGAACTATTTGACCGTAGCTCAGGGCTTAATCTTGAAGGCTCATTATTGCCACAGGAGGCCGCTGATGTTCGAGGGTGATCAGAGAGCGCCAGCGCAAACTTCGCGTGAAAGCCAAAATTTTCGAGATCAAGCTACGCTGCTTTTCATCCTAGTACCGTCGCTGATTTTTCGCGCTCTACTGTGAAAGAAAATCGAAGCGCCGCCCCCGATCAAGGTTGCTTGACGATTGTGCTGCGGTCTGCTGGCTCCCTGTTTTTAAGGGTTGTTGCAGTTGACCGGTACCCCGTTTTTGGTGCCATGAAACGTGTACGGAACCGTCCGGTTTTTCGGCACTACAATCACCGAAAATCCTCATCACCCCTCTCCCTCTAAGGGAACCTCGCGACCCGTAAAACCCGTTCCCCGTAAAACAGATCGTCCGCTAATGACAGCGCACAGGCGGGGTGGCTTCTACCGGGATGAGCAATGTCGAGATCGCCGCCGAGCTGGGTGTATCGGAAGCAACCCTGTACAACTGGCGCAAAAAATACAACGGCATGGACACGAAAGGCTATGACAGGAGCGGCACGGCCCTTGAACGACGAAAACGCAACACTTGGGTCGGATCGTCGCTGAACAGATATTGCGGATCGACGCTTAACATGCAGGTCGCGGAGGGAAAATTCTAAGCCCGGTTTCCAAACGCCGGGTAGTAGAACACTTGGTCAACGCAAAAGGTTATTCACAGCGGCTGGCCTGCAGTATTGTCGGGATCTCACGGGGTGTGTTTCGCCGGGTCAAGCGTAAAGAGACCGTTGATGACCCAGATCAGGGATCTACGCCGAATCCTTCGAGACTATTCACTCAAGCACCCGTGTCATGGGTTCAAACGTGCTCAGGCTCAGGCTGAAAACACGACTGCGGTATGGCCATCACTATTAAGAAAGTTGAGGCGGTTGTGGTTGCTAGTTAAGGACTTACACGCCCCCAGTGTTGGATCACACGTCGTCTAGGCCAAGGGATTACCCCGGTACCAGGCCGCCCCACGGCACCGAATCAGGTGTGGAGTATCGATTTGTAAGTTCCACACAACCAGCGATGGAAAGACTTGTACAATCGCGTCGATGACAGGTGAGTTCAATCGCGCATCACTGTGTGACCTGGTTTTAGCGGTGTATTACAGCTGGCCGGTTGTGCCAGGAGCTAGCTATTGTTTTCGCTCACCGTGGCACACCCGAGGTGCTGCGTATGGATAACGGGCCTTGGGGTGTATCTTTTCATGGTTGAAGCAGCTGTGTGGAACCCGTGTGGGGACAAGCGTTTATCCCGCCAGGCACTCCGTGGAATAACGGTGTGGTCGAGTTGTTTCATCGCCGTAGACGCTACGAATGCCTGGTAAGAAATGATTTCGGATCATTGTTGGAGCTACCGTGTGTTCATCGCTGATTTTCATGCGGAACACAACCATTATCACCGGCATTCTTCCCTGGGATATCGCACCCCAGCGGAGTTCGCTAGCATGAACAAAGCTGGCTTAAAAATAGTGAGATCCTCTACAACGTAGTGGACCTAAAAACGGGGACCCCTCACGGTTAGCCACGTAAGCGTGGCAGGTGAAGATTTACACCTATTTGGTGTCAACAAAAACAGAGCAACACCAGCTCAACTCCTCACCGTGCATTCATGGCGCACATCTACTCGGCTCATCATCGCCGATGAGTGAAAAATATTCTCAAGGAGCGATCAAACTATCCGTTGCTGATAGCGAATAACGGAGAGCCCAATAAGTTCGGTGAGGATATTCTGGCTGACTTCGACTACGAGATATGCAGGCGGTCCCGTTGAACCGAATCGATGGCCGGCTGGAGCATCTGCGGGGTTCCGCCCTGGGGTTTTCAGAGTTTGGACCACTACATCTTGAGATCGCTGCTTCATGCGGGGCAGCTCCAGGGGTGGCTTGACTTACTGTGAATGATGCAAAGCCACGTAGGGCTGCCCGCGACGGACTTGCGCGTCGACTAAGTTTCCAGCAGTTATTGTTTCTCTGATGTGAACAGCAGTCCGAAGGTTTCCACATAGGGGGAGAGGCTCCCCTTTTTCAGGCTGCGGTTGAACTCGAGCTGCACCGCGGTATATCGGGGCAGCCGTCCGTTACCAACGACTACGGTGAGCCGGTTGTTCTCGTAGGAGGCATAGCATCCATCAGTGGACTTGTCTTTGCCGAGTTGATCCATCATCAACTGGGAGATCATGGTGATCGGCTCGGGTTCTATGGCGCCACTATCGACCTGGTCGTCGGTGACCCGGACACAGTGCGATACGGCGCTATGGAACTCTGCCACCCCATCGATATAAAACTTCACCGCTCCGATTGGGGAGGCAAGTTGTCGCAGATGCTCGGCTGACTCGATGCCGATCGGTTCGACTAGGGTTGCCTGCTGACCGCTGGCTGGCTGCATTGCGGAATACGTGGCCGTCGTAGCGGTGACCTGCGGGCTGAGGATTGTGGAAGTCAGTGGCTGAAGCGTGTCGATCGGCGGAATATCTTTTGGATCCGGAGCAGGTTTCGTCGACGAACCAGCATCGGAGTCGTCTTCGAAGAGAGCAAACATATGGGGTTCGCCTGGTTTCGAGGAGGATGGCGGAAACGAACGTAAATGTCCCGTGATGGCAGCGATAGCAATCACGAGCCCAAGAATAAAAAAGACCGTTATGCTGGCAATGATGAGGTTTCTCATGAGCTGTTTCCTTAAGTTACGGTATGTTTATCCGTCACCGTGTAGCACCAGGCTGATACTTAAGTAAACAGCTGCAAAGGTATTAAAAAAGTTTACGAATCATTGTCTTTTCGTTTCTCCGGATTCACAGGGAAACTGGGTGATTCAGGGTGGTTTAAACTATTATTAAACAGCCCCTATCTTCATGGTGTCGGTGCTCTCCTTGAAGGTTTTTTCGAAGTTGAGATAAATCTGTACACTGAATATGGTATCCACGATTGATGGTGATTCTCCAGGCTTCTACTTGATGAGATCGGTGGAAATCCGGGTTGAGTATCGGAGGTTTTTCAACCGTTGTTGCTGCGCCGTACCATGATTGGCGTGTTGTGTTTCCTAGCCGACCTTCGGTGCATCCAGCGGCTTGGTGCCGCGGCGCAGCCACACGCCGCCGTTGATCATCGACGAGATTCCACCGTGGCGTTCCACAGAGTCGGCGCGCACCGCCAAATAAATGTGGATGATGATAAACACCCAGATCAAAAACATGATCAACGCATGAATCAGGCGCATGTTGGGGATACCTATCCACCCGGCTGGTGCGGACAGTATCCGCCAGAACCCGTTGTAGTGGTTGTAGAGCCCATAGATCGCAAGCCCGGAGAAGATCTGGATAATGCACAACCCGTAGATGGCGGTGTAGGCCAGCTGCTGAAGGGGGTTGTGGGCTAAATACACCGGACCGTGGGCATCGATAAATAGGTAGTAGCGGATGGTGCCGATCAGCCCTTGCACATCCTTTTTGCTTTTCAGCGGCCATAGTGAGCGCCAGCGCAGCTGCCGGTCGCGGGCAACAAAAGCCAACCACAGGCGGGTGAGTGCCAGGACAATCCAGCCGAAGCCGGAGACAAAGTGGATAAACCGCATGGTCCCCATGAGATAGGGGGTGGGGCCTGCCGGGTCGATCATCGGCTGCGGCAATATTCCCGGATCCATGATCACGTAGCCGGTGATAGACAGGGCAACTATGAGCACCAGGTTTGCCCAGTGTTGGACTCGCAAGGTTGCCGACCACAGGTTGACTCGCACCCACGCATTCGGATTACCGGCAACCTCTTTGCGCGCATCGGAGAGCTTCTCGAGCGCCAGCGCGATAAAGCCTTCCACATGGAATTCGCCGGGGGTGCCATCAGGCAGGATTTCTGCGCTGGCAACCGCCAGGCAGCGCAGACCGGTGCGCTCTAGAAACTCGGCGGTTTTTAAGAATGGGGTTTTCTCTTCCCGGTCAATAGTGGCGTGTGCGAGCACCGCATCAATCGTGCCGCGCATCACCATCAAGTCCTGTGGTTTCTTGTCGATTAAGAAACCTGTGACTTTTGCCAGCGAATAGCGGCGCTCGGGGGTGGCGGGGTGAAAATTGTCGGCTGCTACCGGGATGCGCACAATATCGGGACGGTTCGTGGCAAGGGAGGCCACAATCGCCTCATCGACCGGATCAGTAGAATCCGCTGGCGTGCACGCGGCCATTGCCAGCAGCCGCCCGGACGTTAAACGCCTTGCCGAATAGGTTTCACTGACGGTGACCACGAGTTGATCATCGCCGCCGGTAAGCCGGTGCCGGGGACGGCTGGCTGTGGTCGTAGTGGGGAGTGTGTGCCGACTCATGGAGTCACAACCTTCACAAGATCGTCGCCGTCGATGTCGGTGACATGCACCGCACACGACATGCACGGGTCAAAGGAGTGGATGGTGCGCAGCGGCTCCAGGGGCTGGGTAGGATCCACCAGCGGATGCTGCTGGTTGCCAGCGAGCGCCTCCTCATAGGGGCCAAGCTGCCCCTTCGGGTCGCGACCACCAGCAAGCCACGTGGTGGGCACCACCGCCTGATAATTCTTGATTTTGCCATCCTCGATGGTGCACCAGTGAGACAGGCAGCCGCGGGCAACCTCCATCATGGCGAAGCCTTCACAGGTCTTCGGCCACGTCTTGGGCTCCCACTTTGAGGAATCAAACACGTCATAGTCGCCGCCCTTGACCGCTGCCACAAACCGGGGCAGCAAATCCCCAACAAGTGTTTCCGCACTCGTTACACATTCCACCGCACGGGCAAGGGTGCGGCCACCGGTCGAATTCATCTGCTCGACGCGAATCCCCAGCTTGTCAAAGGCGCCGTCGACAATTTCTCGGGTGCGCGGCTCATTTTGTAGATAGGCAAGCAGTACTCGGGCAACCGGGCCGACCTGAACAGCGCGACCATCATAGCGGGGAGCCTTCGACCAGGTGTAGCGCTCATTATCGGCGAGCCACGCATACGGCGGCTTGGGGCCTGTGTAGTTGACGGTGGTTTCCCCAGCTAGCGGATGCAGCCCTTCATCGTCACCGACTGAATAGGTGTACCACGCCGAAGAGATATATTCCTTGATTTTCTCCGGGTCAATATCGTGCAAGGTGGTGTAGTCACCATCCAAAATCACGCCGGGGCGAATATCGCGGTGCATCGTCGACACAGCCATCCCGTCCGGGGCGCCCCGATAGGTGGTGCCGGCCATGCCGACAGCTAAGAAACTATTACTGGAGGCACCAATATCGAAATAGTCCTTATAGACCCCCATAATCGCCAGTGCATCGGGGAGATAGCATTCGGTGACGAACTCTTTGATCTCATTCGCCCAGCCGATCACATTATCGACCTGTACCTGGTTGACGGTCTCTGACTTATCCGGATCAATCTGGCAGGCCATCCCGCCCACCAGGAAATTCGGGTGCGGATTCTTCCCGCCGAACACTGTCGAGATGCGGATAATGGAGCGCTGATATTGCAGCGCATCCAAATAGTGGCTCACCGCCATGAGATTCGCTTCCGGGGGGAGACGATAATCCGGATGATCCCAGTAGCCGTTGGTAAAAATCGATAACTGCCCGGAGGCCAGCACATCATTGAGTGTCTGCTTTACTTTCGCGAACTGGTGCACCGTGTTGCCCCGCCAGGTGGAACCAATGGAGTTGGCGAACTCGACCGCTTTCTGCGGGTCAGCGCTGGCAGCAGAGACCACATTCACCCAGTCCAGGGCGTGCAGATGATAGAAATGCACCACATGGTCGTGGCATTCGTGGCTGGCCAGCACAATATCGCGGATCAGCTGTGCCTGCGGCGGTGGATTCGAGCCGATCGCATCCTCAACGGCGGTAACACTGGCCACCGAGTGGGTACCCGTGCACACCCCGCAGATACGCCCCACAAACGCCCACACATCCCGCGGGTCCCGGCCGGTAACAATCTCCTCGATCCCACGGAACTGGGTGGTCTCCGACCAGGCATTAGTGATTTTCTGATTGTCAGTCTCTAACTCGATACGCAAATGTCCCTCGATACGGGTCAGCGGATCGATAACGACTTTCTCTACAGCCATGGTGATTCAAGCCCTGCCTATTTCTGGGTGGTTGTGGTGTCAGTGCCGGCAGCCGACTCCGGCGGGGAAGTAATATCTGCCGGGGTATCGACCGGAGAATCTGCCACAGTGGAAGGCTCGTCACCAAAGGCGGCCAACAACTCGGTATCGCGTTCCTTTGAGCGGGCATTCACCGTCTTTGCAGCTGTAATGCCGGCATGGATTGCCACCCCGGCGGCGGCAGCGCCCACCAGTCCAAGACCGATCGTTTCAGCCGACTTCTCAATGCCAAAGGCACCCGCATCCGGCAGCTCCTTATAAAACGGCGTAAACCGATCGAAGAAATGCTTCTCGGTACAGCCGATACATGGATGCCCCGCCCCAATCGGCCACGAGGTGTGCATATTCCACTGCACAATCGGGCACGGGGAGAACGTCGACGGCCCTTTACACCCCACTTCGTAGAGACACCAGCCGTTCTTGGCACCCTCATCGTCGAAAGAATGCACAAACTGGCCGGCATCAAAATGGGCACGCTTCGGGCAAGAATCGTGAATTCGCTGATCGTAGGCAAACAGGGGACGACCCTCAGCATCCACCTTCGGGGCTTTCCCGTGAGTGAGCACATACGCCAAGGTGGCCGTAATCACCTCACCGATCGGCGGACAGCCAGAGACATTAATCACCGGCTTATCTTTGATAATCTCATCAACCCCCTTCGCCCCCGTCGGATTTGGCTTGGCGGCTTGCACCGAGCCATACACAGCACACGCCCCCACCGCCAAAATAACTGTGGCATTCTTCGCTGCTTCCTCAAGCACCTGCACCGACGACTTGCCGCCAATCGTGCAATAGATGCCGTCATCATCAGTGGTAACAGAGCCGTTCACCACCAAAATATGGGGCTCATTATTGAGCTCCTCGAGCGCCTTATCAGCAGCGGTACCCGCCGCTGCCATCACCAGCTCGTTATAGTTGACACTCACTAAATTGAGCACCATATCCTCAATCGTGGTGCCCCCAGAGCGCAGGGTTGACTCCATACAGCCGGTGCATTCCACCAGCTGCAGCCAGGCAACATTCGGCTTCTTCACCGCCCCCAGCTTGTCGGCTACTTCTTGCGCCCGGGCAGTAAACGCTCCACCCGCCAACGGCGTACCAACGGCAAACACTGCCGCAAGCGACGAGCACATTTTCATAAAGTCGCGCCGGGAATACCCGCGTGCCAGCAGATTATCGGCGAGCGTGTCACCTTGCCAGCTTGACTCGAGACCCATCATGATCGAATCGACTCCACTTATTCTCGTTATGCTTCACATTGTCGTGCAGGAACGAACACCCGAAAAACGCCAACCAACACTGTCTTAGGTGTCACCGATGACCGAAGACAGTCACGATTCGCGGCGATATCAGTAGCCACCTGCGCCGGGGTTCTTACGGCATCATCACGAAAACGTGCCACACCAGGCAGGCCCGTACACGCAACAGCGGCACACACAAGCCAGCCGCATTACAGGCAGGTGAGATCGATGCCGATCTATACAGCTAAACCTAGGCCACAAGCCAGCAGTGCATCGGCGAAAAGGCACAGTTGAGGGGTGTTTGTGAATGAAGTCACTGCCTTTTGTCCCCATTTTCTGGGGAGAAATACGATCAAGGGCAATGGCGTGAGATGACATTGGCAGCAACAGCCCTCAACCCCTTCGTCTCAGACGCGTGGCCGCGTGCCAGGAAAAGCGCAAGCCATTAGAAGTGGCCGGAGGATTCACTCTTTGCGAAGATCCCAAAGTCGTGAGACGAGCATTACTCTCGGCGAGAACCATCATGGCCGCCAGACCATCTTCCACACGCCAACCACGCCACACCAGGCAACACAAGGAACGCGATGAACATTGACCCACACATCGATCGAGTCATAGCAACCCCCGACGATGACCCCACGGGTAGTCTGTGGCACCCCGACTACTGTGACTTCTTGTTTAGCCACAGAAGTCAAGATACATTTGCAATCGCCCAAAAATACCGGATCACCGGCGCAGACAATGTGCTGGGGGCTATCGAATGGGCGCAGGGACACGCATCAGGCTACGACGGATTCGCTGACCTGTTTTCCGAGAAGTTCGTCACCGACGTAGGGGAGGAAATCGAGAAAATGCATGTCCTCTACGGTGACTACCCGCAGGGATTCGAAGTACCCTCGAAGCCGGACTTTTCCTGGACTGCCCGGAAAGCCTCCGACTCGACCGGTCAGGAATGACACCAGCATGCAATCACCACCAGCAAATGCGCTGAGCTGTGTTGAGTAGCGCGGAAAACCAGGACTTATGCTACTCACAATGTGTCCACGGATACCGCCTTCGGATCGGGGAGTGGACAGGCCACAGGCGCTGCGATCGTCTCGGTTCCAACACCCCACCGTGCCCTAGCGCTAGGCCGTTGTTGCAGCCCTCGGATGCGACGAAACGTAACAACGGGTGCGGTGACGCAGGCTCTTGCGCGCACAGGGGTGTTACTTTCGTTGCTACCGTCGCCTTCACAAGGAGGAAAACCTGTCAGCAGTGATATCTGTGAGTGCTTGATCCTTTTTCGGCAAGCCCCGGGAACACCGTTCACACAGTGCTGTCTGATACGAGTCTTGCCGCCGAGCGTAGCGCTCAGCAATGATTCGTCCCGGTCACCACATGGGCAGGGCGCAAGCGCGATGAGCCCCAATATTCTTTCAGCAACACCCCATCGCGACACGCATATCCCCGCATGTGTGCCGTGACACTGTTGTGCGTGAAGGTTACACGCCTGTGCCACAGTAAAGGTTCTTATGCTGGCAGGCGCCAGTTGTAGTCGTCTGGCTGTTTATGCAATCTCACATGCGAAAAGCAGTTTCGTACACAGCAGCTCCATGGCTTGCACCCACAGGAGAAACCCATGCAGGAATTCGTTGTCATCGACTTCGAAACCGCCAACGAGCAACGCCGATCAGCCTGCGCCGTCGGCTTGGTGGCCTTTCGATAGCCACGGAACCATCACGGCTCGTTTCCACAGGCTGCTGCGCCCTCATGCTGATGTTTGCTCATTCATTCCCAGGAAAATGAGGATTCACAGTATTGCCGCCGGCGATGGTGCCGACGCACCTCAGTGGCCAGATATTCGTTAGACCATCGGCAACTTCTTTGCCCATAGATCACTCGTTGCCCACCACATGGCCTGTGATGGCTATGTGCCTACCCGATCTTGACTCGATCTACGATCACCCATCCATAAACAACCCCAAGCTGTGCATGTTGCGCATGGCTCGGCGGATGCTTGCGACGAAACTTGACCGAAAAAGTCTTCGATGCCGTCGTTGCTCACTCTTTTCCAGGTGCGGTGTTCTACGACCACGAAGCCAGCGCGGATGCAGAGGTATGCGGTCAGATCTTCGCACGTATGCAACAAGAATAGGGGTTTAAGTACTTGGATGAGCTCTGCCCGCCCAGTGGAACCCGCCGCCAGCATGATCACGTCGGTATGTGTCGCCACAACATCAAGGATCTCTCTGCGCGGAAACAACCCCGTAGCAAACCAGGTTTATCGACGTTGGCAGATAAGCCCTGGCCAATCCATTGCGCCTTTCATCCGCAGTGAACGTCGCGGTATCTACGTTCTGGAATTCTCAAACGGCGACCGTTGTGTGGGGCAATCCGTGGATGTTGTCACCCGGTTCGCCACGCACGTTCACGGTTCTTCTCACCACGAGCCTTGGGGAGACATCGTTGCCTTCGCCTTCCGCCCCATCCCCAGCGGTGATCTTAATGAGGCTGAACGCTTTGAAATCAGCCGGCTCCGTAAAGCAGGCTACACACTGCGTAACAAGGCCGGGAATCTAGGTCACGGGCAACCTGCCCCTTTTGACGCCGTGGTGTCGATCGAAGCACAGCACCACTGGGCTACTGGCGCCCCGAACTACGAGTTACACAGTGTTGAGCGGCGTGTTGCGGCGGGGCAACCACTATGTGCGGATCAAGCAACGGTGAGCATCAACCCCCAAGATGGGAATCCGGTTAACACCAAGCTAGGCGACTATTTTGCGAAGCCCTCGCATCGGCAGGGAATCTGGCAGGGAGTGTATGAGGCTATCTTCGACGATCTCGGCTTTTTGCTTCATCATGTCATCCCCAATGCTGTCGATACCGAACTCGACTACTGGACTCTGTCTGACATGCCCTCCACGGCTAGAGGACGTTTCGCAACCCTAAACACTGGGGTTTTAGAAATCGCATTCTTTCCGCGCCAACCTTTTGTGCCTGCAGATCCTCGCTTATTAGAAGCTGATGCCACCGCACCATCCTTTTGGGTGCATGTGAACTTCCCGGAGCACTCGTTGCTCCCAGTCTTTGCCGAGAAATATGACTTGGACAATGTTTTATTACACGATGGCGAAGAGATGTACTTTCGCTGCTATTACCCCACCGATCCACGAGTCGCATCCCCTCACTGGGTTGTCGGCCGCCACAGTTACCGGGTGGCAACGCGAGACATGCTCAGCCTGCCAGTGGGAAGCCTCGAAAAGTTTGTGACCGTGCAATTCCCAGGGCTACTACCACTACTTAGACAAGCAGCAATCACGATGATGCGGCAGGGGCCATCAGGAATTTTTCGTCGATTCCACTCGCCTGCACTGGCTACTCAAGTTTTCTCCAGTGTTGCTGCCGCCAAACCCACAGCCTTCGGTGCGAGCCGGTTTTCAAAACACTGCTAGCAGATGATCCCGTGCAAAGTGTCTGCAGCAACACCGTGCTGAAGAGGGAAGCCACTTCGATAGTTGACGACTCCCACGTGATGCCCGTCAGTGCTGGTACAACACTGACGGGCACCTGACGAAGTAGTCGATACTGGACGCAACATTATCGACGGCCAGCTTCGCTGAGTAGCTCTGCGGCCCTGGTGTGGCGCACCTTGCGTTCACGCTGTGCGCCACAACAGCACAAAAACCTTTATACGGTAGCGCTGCAAGACGCATATTGGCGACAACCTTTAGCACGGTCTTTACTGCACTGAGCATGGCAGCTCTCGGCAACTCGATGGTCTCGGCGAAATCCAACCAATGAGTTGCTTTCAGTCCTTAGTCCGTCCTGCGATGGGTAAGGCCATGGTCATGTCCCGGTAGAACACCGTTGAGATAACGTCATACATCGGTGCCACATTCCATCTGCCAGCACCATCGTCGAGGATAGAAATGTTTTTGGCGTGGAGATCCCCCTTGCCAGTCAACCACGCTAGTTTGGCTGGCGGTCTTCGAACAGCTGAAATGTGACGGCGGCGAGCTGCTCTGTGGGACTAGAAAAGCCTGCGACCCTTCTGTCGCAGACGGATCACCGGATTTTTCTGGGTAGGGCCAAGCGCAATCACCTTGTCGTGCACGGCTGCAGCAACCTGCACGTCTCTATCGGTGAGCTCGACGGAGGTGGAGGTGATTGTCGGCAGCCAGCAGTTGTTGGGGTCGGGCTCTCCAAGCCCGATACCGAAACTTTTGTTGGGATCAATATAGTAACCGCGGGTCGCCGTGTAGCGACTACGTTGCCCATCGCCGAAGCTGTCTTCGCGCCATTCGGTCACCCGATAAATGTAGGGGCACCACCCGTAGCGCGACGGCACAATATAGGCGGTGTCAGGGCTGACTGCCCAATGCCCCCGAGCAGATGACCACACTTGTCGGAAGTCGTCAGCCAGCGACATGCCTAGGCGAAGCCGCTGGTAACGATCTTCATTCACCGGAACGCTGGGGCTGTGAGTATTCAGCTGCTCAAGATTGTCTGCCTCGGTAATATGCACGCCCATCCAGGCTTCCTCTGGGGTGGTGTAAGGGCCGGTCTGATCCCTGTAAAAACTTGCTGGCAGAGCAATGTGTGCATTGTCCGGTAGTCGCTGGGCGACCGCATAGCCCCACAGACGAGGATGACCCATGCGCAACAGCACAACAGTCTCTGGTGGCAAAAGCTCGTGGATTTCTTGCCGTGTGTGAATATTTCCGGTTGTGACGCGACCAAGAATCATGGTGGCTAGATCTTTTTCCTGGCGGCGGAAGCTTGGGGGATTGGTCTCCATCTCGGTGAGCTGGATCATCAGTAGTAGCTCGACCGCATCGTTGACGTCGAACTTGTGGGATAGCGAGTCTTCCGCATCAATATTGTCGTATCCGAGGAGCGTTGCGGTGCGGCGCAGCAGCTCTGGGGAGAGCGTGAGTCGGTTGCGAGCACCTTGCAGTTGAGCTGCGTTAAGACGAGGCATCGGATACTTCTTTCCTGTGTCAGGTTCCGTCAGCGGTCGGTTTCACTGAGAATGGCTGTAAGCAAAACCTAGAAAACACCGGGGCAAGGCCGCGGCTATAGCGGGAATTTCATTCACGTAAGGTTAGCGTATTTAACATAGCAGTTAGCTAACAGGGGTAGGTGAGGGTGGTCAACCGCTTGATGACACGTGCGTGTCCCTTGTAGCGGAGGATTGGGTGGGGCAGGGCGTTATCTGGGGATGGAGTGTGTGCAGCGGCGTGTAGCGCTGGAGTCCATTTCCCTGTCAGCTTTTCGTGCGGTAGCCGCCAATGGTTGCTGCCGTGTGTCGGATCGAATGGTGGGCGTAGCCATATTGTGGGGGATAGGGCCAGCAATCACGCTAGAAACGCCGAGGGAAATCGGGGTATAGCCATGCATGGGAATGTGAAACATGGAAGCTCAAAAGCAGCGGTGAGAGTCTTTGATTGGGCTCGTTCGCTGGTCTGCCTGTGCGGGTTGTGTGGACGTTGCCCGCTGGCGAGCAGCAGCGTCGCAATCGCTTGCAGACAGTGCGAGCTGCGGAGATGGCCCCATATGGGGGTGTATGTCTTAGTCCAATCCCGTGTAGTTGTATTGGATTGGAAAGCCCATATCGGCCACCCCGCTAGTGTAGGGTAATTGGCCTAAACATAACGTATGGCTGCAGGGGTTGCGAAAAGATATCTATCTCAGTAGGGGATTTGTTTACACTTTTCTATAAAGAAAATTTTAAGGATTCTATTAAATGAGTAAAGATACCTGGGGCGACAACCCGAACGATAGCGCTGCACAATGGGGTGCTGGTACATCCCAGCCATCCCCGCAGTGGGGTCACACGCCAGATGACGCTCAATCGGAGTTTCACAACACTGCTCAAGATTCATCGTTTGGTTCCCCAAGTAGCGATAACCCCGCGCACGGTTTATCGAATGAGCACCGTGGCGGAGATGGTGATGACGCACCCACCACTATGTGGGCAGCAGCTGATCCTCTTGCGACTCCATCGAATCAACCGCACGACTGGACAGTTACCTCAGCTCCAGCCAAACGCTCCAAGCGAGGTCCTCTGCTTGCCGCCATCGGCGGTGCCGTCGCAGTAGCTGCCGTATTTGCGGGATGGATGTTTTACGCCAATGGTGGACTGCCTGGTAGCGATAATGCTGCTGAAGAAAGGTTAACAGTCACAGCGCCTGCCACAGCCACACGCTCCCCAGCTGATTCAGACTCTGAAAAAACCACCCCAGCCCCGCCAGCAGATGCACAACCTCAAGCTCAGGGCAGATTGCCTGAAGGGCTTGATCGATGCGACCCGAACTATCTTGAGTCTGTGAAATTGGGTTCATACAACGTTGATCGAACCGACAATACCCCCTACTTCTGCGACGGTGAATGGCTGGTTACCCAGCACAGCCAGGAAATGGGTTGGGTTCACCACTGGGAAAACGGGTGGGTTATCTTTTCTGGCAATGAAGTATCTCCAATCGACGACAGGTACGCCTGCGTTCCTCGCGCAACCGCTGATCGGGTCGGCTTGCCGAAACCGCTTTATGAAAAAGTGCTGTGCAATGATCTGACGCCGGCCCCAGCGCCAGCGCCTGCGCGCACACAGGCTAGTGCCCCAGGATTCCAAAGTCCCGCATGTGACGGGCAATACATTCTCATTGTGGAATCTGTCATTCATCACCCCGGCGAAGACAAGCAAGCCTTGATCAATGCGGCCTTAGCGAAATATCCAGGTGCTTCCTACACCAACCCAGGCCAATGCTCATCACTGCGCGCTCGTTTCGATGGCGGCGATGTGTATCCGATCTATTACTCCTACGGTTTCGACACGGCCAGCCTGTGTCAACAAAAAGCGCGCCTCGGCGGCAATGCCCGATCGTTAAACAGGAACTCCGACTTTTTTGATCCCTGCTAAAGCGGGACACAGGGAAAGAAACAATGAAATTCGACTTTTACCAAGACCTAGACCTCAAACGCAGCAGCGACTGTGTGGATCTGCACTCCGAGCTCACTGAGCAGATCAAGGGCGCGACCACCCCGGAAGATAAGGATAAGCTTTCGACAGCCCGCGATATTCTCGGCAATCCTGTGCGGCGGGCACGCTATGACCAAGAACTCGATGACGTGACCGTCACCGACTTGGATGTGCGCCGTCTACACGAGATCGCGGCCATGCCCACAACCGAGCAAGCAGATGATGCTAAAGCGTTGGCCCAGTTCGGCAGCTCTGGGGACGCGGCCGTAGCGGCAGGCTCAGCAGGTGTGAGTTCGCAAACCTTTGCTGGCTCAACGCCCCAAGACTCTGCTCCACAGGCAGGAGACGAAACCGGATCTTCTGCTGAGTCACAGAGCTGGCAGCAGCAGGCAAGCCAACTAGGCAAACAACTCAATGCGGCAACTGCGCCACTACAGCAGACTCTTCACGAGGCCGCCGGCAACCTGAAAAGCAATCCCTCCTGGATTGCCGTGGATCCCAAACGGCAGCGCAGCGATTCGCTGATGTGGGCAATCGTCACCGGCATCATCGTGCTGATGTGGACGATTGAGTTCTTCAAGTTTTTGTTACTCGCAGGTACCGCGAGTAAGTCAGAATCTCTTCTTGAAACCTTTGGGCTTGTCAGCGCGGCCGAAGACTTTTTCTACGACGCAATGTTTACCCTTGTCGGCTCCATCGTGCTCCTAGTTCTATGCCAGCTGGCCTGGAATATTCGCATGGTCATCGGTCGTCGTGGCTGGCTTGAGCGGGAGAAATAGTCAACGCTTTGCGGCAGTGCTCAAGCGGCAGCCACTTATCGGCAAGTGGGTCTTCCAATAAGAGACCCCACGTGCTTTTTACAAGTTTCGCCCCCTCACAGGGACGCATGATGAGAAAGCGTTCAAGACCAGTGCGTCCGAATGCGACGACAGATTCCTGATCCGTCGAATGAACAAATATTCACGCCTTAATCATTAGGAGAACCCCATGGCTCGAGGAACCGATGCCCGCGGATCAAGTGCTCTTGCTCTGTGGGGTTATGCGATCGGCGGTGCACTACTTGCCGCAGTGATACTTGTGGGCGGATGGTTGGTGTTTGCCGATAGCGAGGACAGGGCGACTGACCCGCAAGAACAGGCGACCACCCTAGCCGAGAACACCTCTGCACCCCCGAGCACAGACACATCTGGTGCGAAGTCGTCTCCTGCGACCTCTGACTCGGCAGCTCAAACTGCCGGCGGTAAGGCAGAATCAAACGCTCCCGCCGCGCAAGAGCCGGAGTTTTGCTCGATGGAATGGGTTCACGCGCAGGGCTTCTTCACTAAACCCAGTCATGTTGTCGATTACTGCGATGGTAACTGGTTGCGGCTTCGCGACACTAGCCCAGAGCAGAGACACATGAACTTTTGGTGGCGGACAGACCAGCAGCAATGGCGGGAAATCGAAGGCAACGGCAGGCTTCCTGATGGGCGTGTGTGCTACTACCCGGCTTTCCTTGAACAATTGGGTGTTCCGGAAGCTATTCGACCGCATCTGCCGCGGTGCAGCGAACTTTCATCAGCACAGGCTGCACCAGCAAATCCAGGCAGGCAGCCTGCCAGCAGCGCTCTTCGATCGGTGCAAGAAATGCCAGCTTGCGACGGGCGCTACATTCTGATCGTCGAATCGGTCCTCCAAAACGAAAACCAGCGGCTAGAGCCGCTGCTCGAAGCAGCCCTCGCTCGACACCCTGGTGCAACATTCACGGAACCCGGCCGCTGCTCGTCGCTTCGCGTATATGACAACGGATCAGTGATCTACCCGATCTATTATCCGTTCGGCAACGACATTCAAGCACTGTGCTCAGCGAAAGCGCGCTTGGGTGGCAATGCGCGCAGCCTGAACGAAAACGCTGACTTCACTGATCCTTGCGGGTGAAAACAATGACCGACGACTACAGCCCACAAGGGTTCTCCCGAGACCCACCGATTTCGGTGAGTAACAGGGCAGCCGCATGGCGGTTCTGCCCGCAGAGACACACCACTATTCATCAACGCTGAAGAAAAGGACCGGCCATGCCCCTCTAAATCCACAAACTGTGCAGGCAATCGCCGCCGCAGTTGTCGCTATCATTGCAGCCCTCGGCGGTCTGATTTCCCAAGGTGGCGCTGCCACCCAGAACCTGTCGAGCAACATGGGTTCGTCAAACCAGGCTGTGGCACCTAGCAACACCGGAACCAACGTTGGTGGCACTACTCCGGGTACTGCTACTAACCCGAGTCGGCCGACGATTACGCCCCAAGCATTCAACGATTTTGACTTCAAGGCTATTCCTAACCTCGACGATACTGGTGCCATTCTCATCGGTTTCACCGAGGACGGCCGTAAGAAGCTCAAGAAAAACGGTGGTCTGATCAGCTTCCCGGACACGATCAACGGGAAGCCAATCGTCGAGATCCAGCGAGGAGCCTTCTATGACGAAGATAGCCTGGTGACGATCTACGCGTGGCCAGCTGCTCTCGAACGCATTGGTCACCGTGCGTTCTATGATTGTGACGGTCTCCTGCGTCTGCCAGCCAGCTGGCAGAATGTGACCTACATTGGGAAGGACGCTTTCGAGTCTGCAAGCCGCCTTGAGAGCATTCCCGCTACTTGGGGCAATGTGACAAAGCTCGGGCGAGACGCGTTCCATTGGACAAACATCGATGAGCTTCCGTCCACTCGTGGCATAGAAATCATCTAGTAGCGCCTGAGGCTTTCTAATGACGCTTGCTAACATGCCGGTGCGGAACCACCAACCGCACCGGTTGTTGCATATCATGCGCCGCCACTCAACGCTGGCGTCAGACACTGCCATCGATACCACCGTAACAACAGCGCATGATGGAAAGCCGGACTATTCGACCGCCGGAACCGACCGAAACAGTACCCGTCAATGAGCTGCCCGCCGGTTTCGCAGCACTTCGAGAGATAAAAACAATGAGCAACCAGAATCAAGCCCTATCCCAGTCGAAAGCAGACACAGACTTAGCAGCTGCCGCGGAAGCGGTCTTTCAATTCTGGAGAGACGACTACCTAAATGGTCGGGATTTCTCCAGCTACTTCCCCAAATCAGTCACAACGCAGCAATCATCTGAGCCGTTTGACCGCAATACCTTCATCCATCCCAAAGACGTCACAACGTTGAGGGAATGGGAGGAAAATAAAACCCACCCTGACGCGAAACTCTCTGTGCTGCAACGCTGGGTGAACGGATACATGAAACAGGAAATCCCCGAAGGGGCCGACCTCTACCCGACTGTGCCCCAGCCATTTATGGGCGACATCCGTAACCCGCGTGTCCTACTGGTGACCATGAACCCGGGTTTTCACGAGTTCGCTGACTGGGCGATGGGCCGTCAGGTTGCGGATTTACCTCACGATTCAAAGAAGCAAATGGAAAAGGTTAGGAATCTCTTCGGCTTCTCGGAGGGGGCGCAGGAGGAACACGTGAGACGACTGTGTCGCGATGCTTGGATCGACGCACAGGATCAGTTGCTTGACCACATCCGGGGTGGGAAGGTTTTCATCCCGTGGAAGCGTGATGACAATGATGAAGACTTTGACTTTCAACTTCCACCGCCGCTGTGTTGCCACGGAAAGGATGACTTTGCCCCGTGGGGTAAAAAGCGATCTGGAGCCAGCAAGAAGTTTCCTGATTCTCTTGAGTCGTATGAGAATGGCAACTGGCACACCTTCTACTTCCGCCCCGAGGAATACAGCGACACCCCTAACGGGCAATTCAGGCGTGTTCGTCCCTGCATTAACAAATCGCTGTCTGGGTCGGAGTCTTCATCCACCCACATCGCGCAGATTGAGTTATGCGCTTACGCCTCGGTAGAGGGGAAAAACCTTTCCATGTTGTGGAAACACTCAACACCGTCTGGTGAAGCTAGCCTGCAAGAGGCGCTCGCTGCGAGCGCTGAAAGCATGTTGCCTTCTCAGCGAGTCATGATGGAGTATCTGGCGACATTCCTGCGAACCGCTGCTGAACGCAAAGCGATTGTCATCTTTCGAAGCTCTGTCCTCAATGGGGATGGTTTGCCGTGGCTGCGGAAACGCTTAGTTGACGAGGATCGGGCGTTCATGCACAAAGGCCGGGAGTTCCGCCTCAATTTCGGTGATTCCCTGCGGACAGTTCCTCTCAAAAGTAATGAGAAAACGAAGGCAGCCGATCGGCTGACACCGGAACGACTGCAGAAGCTTTTATCCGACAGCTAGTCGTTTGGGTTGTGCACTCTTGCGCTCGGGGTGCACAACCCGATTGTTCCCGCTGGTTCCTGGTGACGCACCCAACGCGGCAGGTCATCTCGAAGGATTCACGCGTTTCCCATATTTGCGCTTGTTGTGGGTGGCACGCAGCGTCGCCGCCTGCGACGTGGGTTATTCCTGCTGCTGGCTGCTGATCCTGGCAGCGGCGGCTATAGTTGCGCAGCCACCGGTATTTCCCTAATACCCGCAGCACATCGCTGAGTGTGGTCAACGTGTAGGGGAGTTCTTTAAACGCAATCACTGCCGCAAATAGGATGCCCACTGTCGCGGCGATTATCGGCGCATCCAGTCGGCCGGGAATCATTACCCCTACCACTAGTGCTGTACAGGCAGCTCAAAACAGTAGGGTGAACACCAGCTCGAGCACAAGGGCTGCTATGTTGCCACGCACAAACGGCTGCCGCCAGTTGTGGGCGGCTGCCATAAACCGCTGGTAGTGGTGGCCGCCACTAGCATCAACGGCTGGACTATCACAATTGCCAGACGAACAAGCATCTCTAGGGTGTTACCCATCACCCCGGATTGTTCAAAAAATTCCCGCGCCTGAGACATTACCCGGGGATCCTGCAACGGCTCCACTGTCGGCAGTGCCGCAAACCAGGTGGCAATTAGAAGACACCCCGGAACTCCCAGGATTGCTGCACCCTCATGCACTCTTTTTCGTGCAGATCCGTATTGGGGTGGAGGGTGAACCAGTCCGGCGAGGATATTCTGGTGTTGTTCGACCACGAGCAATCGAATGAACCTGTTGAATCGAATCAGTGGTCGGCTAGGTCATGTGCGGTGTACTGCTTTGGGGTTCCAGAGCCTGGATCACTTATCTTGAGATCGCTGCTATAAATAGGGCAGCCCCCGGGGGGCTGGATGCGTTGTTCATTGTGGAGAGCCTGTGAAGACCTTGACCGGGGCCGGCAGCTGAGGGTCTCATTTTCACCCTCCCGCAACTCTGTTGTACGCCCCGGTAGATCTCACTGTCCGGTGAATAACCCACAATCGGTTACGACAGTGGTAATCAATAACGGCTACGAGGTAATCAATAACGGCTATGAGTGTTCTTGTTCACGTACTGTCTTCACTGTTTGACGTAACCAGTCAAGCCACTGCTCGACACCCTCACCGGTGTGCGCTGAGACTTCGATCACCTCAACATCCGGGTTGACCTGGCGCACATGCTCGTAGAATTTTTCCCTATCAAAGGGCACATAGGGCAGCAGATCTATCTTGTTTAAGATCACCAGGTCGGCGCTGGCAAACATCACCGGATATTTCACCGGCTTATCCTCGCCCTCGGTGGTGGTGGCGATCATCGCTTTTTTGTGTTCACCAACCTGGAACTCGGCCGGGCACACCAGGTTGCCGACATTTTCGATGAGTACAAGATCCAGTGTGGACAGATCCAGTCCCTTCAACGCGTGCGCCACCATCGGGGCATCCAGGTGACATTCCCCGCCGAAGCCTTGGCCTGTATTGAGCAGGGAGATCTGGGCACCATGGCCGGTGAGCCGCTCAGAGTCGAGGGCAGTTTCAATATCGCCTTCTACAATGCCGACACCCAGCTCTTTCTCAAAGGCTTTCACCGTATGCTCAAGGAGGGTGGTTTTACCGGCGCCAGGGCCTGACATGAGGTTGACCGCCACCACATTGTGGGTGCTAAACAGTGCACGATTATCTGCCGCGCGGTGATCGTTTTCGGCGAAAATATCCTCTAGAATCTCGATGCGCTGACGCCCCGACTCGTAGCCCGAATGATCCCCGAATTCGTGATTGTGGTCGTGATCATGCGGGTGGGCATGGCCATGGTCATGATCGTGGTGGTGCCCATGCTCGTCGTGGTCGTGGCTATGCACAGTGCCGTCATCGTGGCGGTGAAAACGTCCCATAGTAGATTCGCTAGTTTCCGTGAGCGTCACTGATGGTTCTTTTCTCTGCTGCAGCTTGCACGGCAGCAACGCGTATTTTGTACCAGTTGCGCTCACCTTTTTGCTGGTACAAAAACACTAGCCCGTACAAGGGCTAACTGTAGTCCGATCACCTGCCGGTGGCAGCGCTTTGCGCGGGGTCGCTCTGCTGTGCTGCTGCTTGCATGCTTTGTACGCGGGCGAAGGGACATCCGAGCTAGGCAAGATCGATGGAAGTCACCGTAAATGGATTCTCATCAACCCAGGTGCCGGATGCTTGACAGAGGGGGCACACCGGTAACCGTGGATCGTCAATCGTGGAAGTATGCCCTGTGGTGCATGCAAGGATGGCTGGTTGATAGGTGCACTGCAACGTACTGCCCGCCAACGAAGTGCCGCTAGTGACAAAGTTCCACGCATAGGTCAGCGATGCGGGAACCACCCCGCGGCGCGCACCGATGGTGATGTTGACGTATCTCACCGGGGCAGGGGTGTGGCGGGCGACGATGCGGGCGATCTGCGTGGCCAAAGCTACTTCGTGCACGAGTGTTGATGCTAGTGCACCCAGTGGTGCTTCGGGGGCGTATTTGCTGTTGCAGTGGGTGTGTATGGCGTGCTTCAGGTGGTGTGTGGGCGGCTGTAACCCATCCTGGATTTTCTGCGCTGTTGCAGTTTAGATGGGTAAGCGGGTGGGATCCCTTCCCAAGAGATAAACACCGAAGTAAACAGTGGGGTCACTATCAACGCCGTCGCCGACAGCTAACGGGTTGATGACAGGCAAGCAGCATTATCTGCCGCATCGGCGTTTCGTCCCTGCTCACGGCAGCCACCTAGCGTTTGAGCCAACCATAGCGTTGCTGGAATAGTGCGCGGTGTGGTGTGGGCGCTGCACGGCGAACGGAAGTTCAACACGAGATTGCTGCAAAGAGATCAACCGTGGAAGATACAGGTTCAGCGAAGAACAGCGGGTACTCTCGCGTCGCCGATCATCACCCCGCAACACCGGGCGGGGTTTCCAGTGGTGCGCTGGCTGATGCGGCGTCACCGGCGCTTGCGGGGACGGGCATTGCCAGCCGTGACGGGCAGGATTCCGGAGCCCTTGGACGGCGTCACTGGTTTGGTTTGCTGGTTTTCCATTGGAACTAGCAATGATCGTCATCGATGGCACGATTGTCTGGGTGGCATTGCCGGATAGTATCGTCAAGCTAGGGGGAATATCGCCGCTCACCAATGGGTCAACGCCATCTACTCGGTGGTGGTTGCCGCTTTGCTGCGAACTGCAGGAAGGCTCGCCGACACTCTTTCTACTGGTTTCGCGCACGCCACCAGCTATGTGATGGCAAGCTCCGCAGTGTTTTTCAGCCTCGGCCTGCTAGCTGCGCTTCAGGTGCGCCGAGCAAGTCATCGCCAGCACAGCGAGAAACCAGTTCTTCGCGCGCTCCAGCATGCGGAGCCGATGTCGAAGGCATTCCAGTGGTGAAACTCAACCCGGATCGATGAAGCACACCAACGGGCAACCCGGGTAGGAAACACAATAGGCAATGCAACGCCGCAGCGTCGGCCACCTGGTTCGCCCTCCGGCGGTTGTTCATCAGCATGTCGCTGTGGTATTCATCCGCATGCCGGCCATGCGGTGTCGAAACGCAGACTGCCCGCTACTTTCCGCCACCTGCAGATTGATACCCGGCAGCGCAAGTGATCAGACCAATGAATCCGAAACCGATCGCTACTGGCATCTGTTGCGACATTGTGAGTACAGTCGCGCTGACCGTATAGGACAGTGCTGCAAGCAAAAACCACCACACAGCGGCTCTAGACTGCCGCTTGACGAGTGGGTGAGTCATCCCGGGCTTGCGAGCAGCCGGTACGGCGGTCGCGCACAGTACCGCGCAACCCCCTATGATGACGATCGGAAACCAGAAACTACCCATAATTTTTCCCTTGCATAACAGCCCGGTGCAAGGACAGCCCCCGCGACCTTGCGACACAACGCGTGGCCGGTCGTGGCGACAACTGCGAGTTCAACGCAAACTTCATCGCTAGGTGGGTAGAGGTACTCGTTGCACGGGCCTTGTTGAAGGGCAGCGCGGATGGTGTCAGGAAAGCTTTGTGGCTGCTCGAGGGGCAACACTGTGTGGCGCGTCGGTGGCGGCTGTTTCTTTCAAGTGATTGCGTCTGCTGCAGCGCAGTCCTACCGTGTGTGGGAGTCGCCGCCCGCACACCTGAAGTGCTGAACTTTGCAGGGCATGCCACGGGTTGCTTGCGCAATGCCATCCCATCGCTTGAGGGTGCTCGATACACTAGGTAGTTATGGCTGTGTGTCGGCGACGGATTCTGCTGCAAGGAATCGTGCAAGGGGTGGGGTTTCGCCCCTTTGTGGCACGAGTCGCCGCCGACTTTTCTCTCCTCGGGGAGGTAGGAAACGATGAGCGGCAAGTGTTTATCGTCCTTCAGGGTGACCAAGAGCAGGTTGACGACGCAGTTGATGCGATTATCAGCAATCCACCGCCGCTTGCTGCCATTGTGTCAGTAACCCAAGAGGATCTTGACCCCGATCCGAGATTGCAGACGTTTTCGATTGTTCCTTCCGCGCACGCCGATGGTGGGCGCACCCTGCTTCCGGCTGATGTGGCGACCTGCCAGGACTGTATGGATGAAACCTGTGATCCGCACAATCGCCGCTTTCGCTATCCGTTTACGACCTGCACCAATTGCGGTCCGCGGCTGAGCATTATTGAAGGGGTGCCTTATGATCGGCCACTGACCACGTTGGCTGGTTTTCCGCTGTGTCACCAGTGTGCCGCCGAATACGCAGACCCTGGTGATCGTCGCTATCACGCCCAGCCGATTAGTTGTTGTGACTGCGGTCCAACCCTCTGGGTGGAACCCGGCACAGCAACCAACCCGGATATGGTTCCTGGACTTGTCGACGTGTTGGCATCCCTTGCTCTTGGCGCAAATGGTGCCACAAGCGATGCGAAGGGCAACCCCGACAGCCGTGGCGGGCAAGCGCAAGCCACAAGCGGCAGCCCTGCGCAGGATGCACCAGGTGAGCCGACAACATTGTCACCGTTTGCACAGTTCATCGCGAAGACAGCAGCACACCAGCGACGCGGTGACGGGTCGGATCGTGCAATACAACAACCGGCAACGCCAGCATCTGAAGCCGTTGCGGTAAAGCATGTTCACCAGTCATCGTTTTCTCTCAACCGTGACAATTCCAGCCCCTACGCGGGGGAAGAACCACCCGCGGCAACACGATTGTCTGATCGGCGTGATGCCTGTAGCCAGGCACTAAGGAAAGCCCGGGCGGTAATCGCTGCCGGCGGGATTGTGGCCGTGAAAGGCATCGGCGGGTTTCACCTCGTTGTTGATGCGGCAAATGAGCAGGCAGTATCCCGGCTGCGGCGGCTAAAACAGCGCCCCCACAAGCCGCTGGCTGTCATGGTCACAGACATTCAAGCAGCAGAAAAGCTGGTTGTTCTCAACGAGAATACGGCAGGGCTTATCGCATCACCGGCGCGGCCCATCGTGGTAGCACCCCTGGTAGCCGACGCACCCCTGGCACCCAGTATTGCTCCCGGCTTGAGTGAATGCGGGGTGATGATCGCCTACTCGCCACTGCACCAGATGCTGTGTGACACACCCATCGTGGCAACCAGCGCTAACCTCTCCGGGGAGCCGGTTATCTACCGTAACGAGGATGCGCGAGCTGGGTTAGCACCACTTGTGGACTGTTTCCTGTTCCACGACCGGCCTATTGCCACCCCGGTAGAAGACTCGGTGTTTCGGGGGCTCACCCCGATTCGACGCTCCCGGGGATATGCGCCGCTACCCGTATTACCGACACGCACCCCCACTACCAGCACCACCACCCTCGAAACCAGCACCACCCAGACCCTCAACCACGACGTGCAGCATGAGGTGTTTGCCGCGGGCACCTGGCATCCACTTGTCTCAGGGGGTTTGAAGCAAAGCCCACAACAGGAACGAGCTGCTGCGACGTTGCACATCACTAGTGCCACTACACCGACTGCCACTGCTACTGCCAGTGACAGTGCCGGTGACAGTGACAGTGTTGGTGCTGGTGCAGACCCTGCTGCTGGCAGTCTTCCAGTTGTTGTGGCCACCGGCGGGCACATGAAAAACACCGTCACCGTCGTCGACGGGCAGTATCTTTTTGCGTCCCCGCACGTCGGTGAGATGACCTCTCTGGCAGCGCGCACCAGCTGGCGGCGGGCAGTCGATACGCTGTTGTCTGCCCGCGATGTCACCCCGCAGATCATTGTCACCGATCGCCACCCTGACTATGCCACCACATCGCTAGGGGAAGAACTTGGCCGTGAACACGCCTGTGAAGTGGTGTCGATACAGCATCATCTTGCGCACGCCCTCGCCCTCGCCTGCGAATACGGTATTACGGGTGGAACGCTTGTGGTGCTTACTATCGACGGCACCGGCTACGGGCTTGACGGCACCATTTGGGGTGCAGAGATCCTCACCCTCACCAGCAGTGACCACCCTCTTCCGCAGACGGGCACACACGCGCCTCCCCACGGGGCGGCCGATACTATCGCCACTCCTCCCGCGCAAGGTGAAACCACATTGTCACTGTTTGGGTTTTCGCCTACGCCGTCACCACTGTCGATATGGCAGCGAACCTGGCACGCAACCCCATTCCCGCTGATCGGCGGCGATGCAGCAGTACGACAACCCTGGCGTATCGTGGCAGGCATTGCCCTGCAAGAAAAACTCGATCTATCGTGGCTGCTGGATGAGCTCGCACCAAAAGATGCGCAACACGTTGTCGCAGCGCACTACACCGACGGCAGTTTTGTGACCACGACTTCCCTGGGGCGACTGGTGGATGCGGCTGCGGCAATCCTGCACGCCACCGCCCGCAGATGTGGATTGAGTGGAATCGTTGCCGGTGGTGGGGGACAAACCTATGATGGCCAGGCAGCCTGCGAATTCGAACAATTCGCTGCCACTGGAAAAGTGGAAAGAACAGCTGCTCTCTCGACCGGCGTGCTGCAGCAAGCAGCACGTGCACAGACGCCTGCCACAACACTGAGCGTTCTGAAAGACTATATTGCCCGGCTTCACACAATTGCCGCTGATAAACAGCGCGAGCCTGACGCATGTCGGCAGCAGCTTGCCGACGCAAGTCGAATATTCCTATTTGATATTGCAGTGGTTCTGGCCAGCGCGCTGCAATCGATTACTACCGCCGCGCACACTCAACTAGCAGGACCGGTACACGTCGGGATTAGCGGCGGGGCCGCCGCCAACCATCTGCTCTGTGACGACATCGCATTCATCGTCAGGTGCTACAGTGCTAGCGATCACCCCAGTCTTCACCTGTTGGAACATCGAATAATCCCCTGCGGCGACGGCGGCATCAGTATCGGCCAAGCCTACGGTGCCACCCTGGCGATGACTGGCAGTAATGAAAGCGTGTGAGAACACGGCAAGCGGGCATCGTAGTGCGCATCCACACCGCACCGCAGCGCGTGACCTTCTAGTTGCTGAACATCATCGCTCTGGTAGCGGCTTCACCTTAAGAAGGGAAAGCACTTCTACTACTAGAAAATTTTCTAGTAGTTTCTAGTAGCTTCTTGGCTGCGTCCCCGTAGCGTCGAGAGGCCATCGTGTTTCTGCTGCTCGGCGAGATTTTTAGCATTTTTAGCAGGGGCGAGTATCGAAGATCTACTAGAAAACTACTCGAAAATTATCTGGCACGGGTGACCGTCGAGGCGGGCGCGGATAAGCTTCGGACGTCCGTTTCTGCCGTAACCCCAACCTCTTTCCTGCTTTCACCTCTGAGATGCAGGTGTTTTGGCTCTCACGTGTGGCGTGGCGTGCACGGTGAGCGTCGGACGAGAGCAGGGGAGGCTCAGACGAGAGCATCCGTTGCTTGAAAACGTTCCGGTACTTTCCAGTATTTTCCAGAAGCTTTCGGGTAGCTCGTAGACGGTGCTGAGCAAGGCGTATTGTTGCTGCTCAGCGAGGGTAGGGGAGAAGTTTCCCGTGGTTGGGGGATCGATGTCGTACCAGAAAATCACGGGAAGCTACTCGAAAGGTTACGGTACAAGTCGCCAGACTGCCGAGGGGTCGGTGCTGGAGCGGCCATGCCAGGCGATGATTCCGAGGGACTCCAGTTTTTTCAGATCCTTACGCACCGTGGGAGCGCTGAGCTGAAGTGCTGCAACGATGTTTCCGGTACTGTCCTCACCGTGACGCTGCTGCAACCATGACACGATTCGACGTTCACGAGGGGTGAGTTGCACTTCTTCTTTCACGACCCGTGGCCGTGCGGGCAGTGTGAGCTGCACATGAAATTGGTGATTGGTGTAGACGGGATCCTCCAATCCGGCATGGTTCATCTCGGAGAAAATACGCTTAATTCCTTCGCCGAGCTCCTGCGCGAACCCTAGATCGGTGCAGGTTCGGGCGATACGAGGATTGCGAGCAAATCTGGAGATCTTCAGAGGAGTTTTCGCCTGGTGAATGAAGCGAAAGCTCCCCGGGTTCATGATCTCAATTCTGTCGTCGAAAATTTCCACGCGGATGTGATCACCACTGAATTCGTAGGCGCGGTGGACTGCCGCGTTGACAAGACCCTCGAACCAGGCATCTTCGGGGATCACGCCCTTCCAGATGAAACGCTTAGTACTCTCATCGAGGGCTTTCTTCTTGGGTTGTTGATTGCGGATCCATTCGGCTGCTTCCTCGATCGCCATGGGAATACAGCTGTCAGTACGGCGATCAAAGATGAGATTCTGCTGTTGACCAGTTCTTTTCTCTCTGCCGTCGAAACGACATACCCGGATGCTCGCGGTAACCTCGAAACGCGTGGGGAAACGTCCAAAGAGCAGATTAGCTGCTCGAGTGATGCCAGGGGGCGATGAAGCGGATCTGTCGTGTGTCACGCTACTAGATGATTCCCATGCAGACTCCGTGGAATGAATGAGGTCTCGGGACTGGAGAAGATGCCACCGGCCGCGAGTCGCTCCGGCAGCTTCGACGAATCGATCGACTTGATCAATATCGAGATCGTCCAAGGTTAACCGTTCGTCGATCTCACTCTCATAGACCAGGTGACCGCGGGCATACTGCAGGTCAGTGATCTCGTTGTCTTTGAGCTTCTGTGTTGAGTCGCCGCGGCGAAGGTAACACGACCCATCGCCCGAGTAGTGCAGTGACTTGGCAGGTGGAATGGCGACAACGAGAATCTGCCGCAGCTGATTTTCGCCGACGGGTATGCCATTATCGACAGGAAGTGTGTGTACCTCAACTCCCCGCAGTGCAGGTGTGATGAAGTCGCTGTTGAGTTGACGACGAAACTCGTTATCGAATGCAGTCCAGGTGTTTGCCGGCAATGCTGGCACTTCGCGATCGGACACCCCGAGTACGAGGAGACCGCCTTCGCCGTTGGCGAAGCCAACGAGGGTGGGGCGGAAATCTTTAGGGCGTGCTTTGGTGCCGTGGCCCCCAATCCTCTTACGCTCAAACCACTGGGACTCTGGTGTCTGGGTTACGAGCGAGTAGCGCTCGTGTGGCGAGGCATTCAAGAGAGTGTCGAGCGAGAGTAGAGACATGGAAGGAAGTGTACATCTGTTACTAGAAAATTTTCTAGTAGTTTCTAGTAGCTTCTCGTCGGTGTCCCCGTAGCGTTGAGAGGCCATCGTGTTTCTGCTGCTCGGCGAGATTTTTAGCATTTTTAGCAGGGGCGAGTATCGAAGATCTACTAGAAAACTACTCGAAAATTATCTGGCACGGGTGACCGTCGAGGCGGGCGTGAATAAGCTTCGGACGTCCGTTTCTGCCGTAACCCCAACCTCTTTCCTGCTCTCACCTCTGAGATGCAGGTGTTTTTGGCTCTCACGTGTAGCGCTCGGGTGTCGCGTCGGGCAAGCTGCGCGTCGGTTGAGAACCAAGGGGAGGTCAACAGGAGTGCATCTGTTACTAGAAAATTTTCTAGTTGTTTCTAGTATTTTCTAGTAGCTGCTCTGTGGTGTCCCAGTAGCGTTGAGGCAGCAGCGGATTTTACCTGTTCAGAGCGGGTAGGGGAGAAGTTTCTCGGGGGCGGGGGATCGATGTTGTACTAGAAAATGACGAGAAACTACTCGAAAGTTTTTCTAGCTACGACTCGCCTGCCTGCGAAGCAGTCTGTGTTTGCGCTGTCATGTGCGGGGTGCTTTTTTAAGGATCTTCGGGATTTCCCTTTGTTGCGCATGTTGTGGACGGTGCGAGGCGTTGCCGCGGACCGCGACCTGCGTTGGTGTAGCGTTGAAGTTCTTCCTGCAAAAGGGGTGAGGGGTACCGCGGGGTGGCAGTGAGTGTTTTGTGTGCAGGGGTGTGCTTTGTTCGCGTTGACCGTGCCTGGGGGAAGTCCGGGGCGGACTGATTCTTGGTGCTCGTAGGGGTCTTTCGTCAGTATGTGGAGTACGTGCTGGTGCGCTGTGCACCTAAGAAGGGGCATCCTCGTCGTTGGCTGTGTACTGACTGCTGGTGTCGTGGCTTGGATGCCTCTAGCTTGTGTGTCACGCCAGTTGTTTGCTACGGGGTGGGGGTTGTCGGTGCGGGTGCAGCATCGTCTGGCGGTGGTGTGTCGTCGCCGTATCCTTGGCGCTGTAGTGACACTAGGTGGGCAAAGTGGTTGCCTGCTTCAATGAGCTGGTCGTAGGATCCGGTTTCCACGATTTTCCCCTGGTTGAGAACAATGATGATCTCTGCCAGGCGGGCGGTGGCTAGGCGGTGGGTGATGATGATGAGCGTGTGCTGTCGGTTGTGGGTGTTGTCCCGCAGCTGGGCTAGTCGGCGCAAGAGGTCTTTCTCGGCGAAGGCGTCCAGTGCTGAGGTTGGCTCGTCGAGTACGACAAGTGCCCTCCCACTGGGGTACATTCCGCGGGCGGTGGCAACCCGCTGCCACCATCCGCCGGAGAGCCCATGATAGGGTGCCTGGTCGCCGATGCGGGTGTCCAGTCCGTTGTCGAGTAACGCTGGGAGTTCCGCTGCCCCGGCAACGGTGAGTGCATCACGTAGCTGAGTGTTGCCGTCACCCCGGTCAGGGGAGCTATCGCCTAACACGATATTGTGCTGCAGTGTCGTGTTGTAGCGGCAGTAGTCTTGCAGCACCACACTGCACTGCTGTTGCCATGAGGCGGAGCGTATATCCATCCGGTGATGGTTGCCCCACCGCAGCGTCCCGCGAGTCGGGGTGATCACGCCGAGCAGCAGCGATGCCAAGGTGGTTTTCCCCGAGCCGTTGGCCCCAACGATCGCCACCGTCGCACCTGCTGGAATAGTGACGTTGATCCCGTCGAGCGCCCACGTGTTCTCACCGGGATAGCGGTAGCCGAGATCACTCAACACTAGTGCAGCGCCGCCGCCTGTAGTGTGGGTTATCGCTGCTGCTGGCTGCTGATCCTGGCAGCGGCGGCTATAGTTACGCAGCCACCGGTATTTCCCTAACACCCGCAGCACATCGCTGAGCGCGGTCAACGTGTAGGGGAGTTCTTTAAACGCAATCGCTGCCGCAAATAGGATGCCCACCGTCGCGGCGATCACCGGCGCATCCAGTCGGCCGGGAATCATCACCCCCACCACTAGTGCTGTACAGGCAGCCCAAAACAGGAGGGTGAACACCAGCTCGAGCACAAGGGCAGCTATGTTGCCACGCACAAACGGCTGCCGCCAGTTGCGGGCTGCTGCCATAAACCGCTGGTAGTGGCCGTCCGCACTCCGCCCCAGCCGAATATCCATCGCACCCGTGGGGCTTGCGAAAATATCACTGTAAATATCCAGCACACTCGACGGCACCGCAGACTGCTGCTCGGCGGCGGCACGCCACCGCGGAACATAACGAGCAATCACCATCACTGGGGTAGCGGCCGCCACCGCCCACAACAACCGCGGATCAATCGCCCACGCGGCCGCCACCAGCATCAACGGCTGGACTATCACAATCGCCAAACGAACAAGCATCTCCAGGGCGTTACCCATCACCCCGGATTGTTCAAAAAACTCCCGCGCCCGAGACATCACCCGGGGATCCTGCAACGGCTCCACTGTCGGCAGTGCCGCAAACCAGGTGGCAATTGTTTCATCACACACAGCGCTGAGCTCCTCGACAAGGCGCAGCCGCAGCTGGGTTCAGCACACCTCGACAAGCTGGGGTGCGACCACCAGCAGGCCAATCGCGGCTGCTGCCGCGACCACCCCCACAGTGTTTGACTCGCTAACAGCTGCCACCAGCAGGCCAACCAGCACACTGACGACAATCCTCGCCCCGCCGACCAGCACTTCTACAACCGATAATGCCACTGCTGCCGGTGACAGGCGCACCGCCTGCCCCAAAAACGGCCAAAGCTCCTTCACCCCAAGCCGCAGCAGACGATCATCACCACCGGCACCGCTATCACCGCGGGAAACCCCGCCACCGCGGTCCTCACCGGTGACATCATCACTGTCCCCTGGATAACTACTCACTGTCCTCACCACCGGCTACAAGTCGACGCTGCGTATCAAACATCTGCCGATACAGCGGCGAAAAAGCATACAGTTCTTCGTGGCTACCGACAGCCACCACCTGACCTTCGTCCATCACAACAATCCGATCCATGCTCCTGACCTGTGACAATCGGTGGGTCACCAGGATAGTTGTCGCTGCCCGGGTGGCTGCTAAAAACTGAGCAAACACCCGATGCTCAGTCTCCACATCAAGTGCCGCAGTCGGCTCATCCAAAATAAACAGCGAACGCTCATCGCTCACATCCGCCGCCGAGAGCGCCCGCGCTAATGCGACCTGCTGCCACTGCCCACCTGAGAGCTCCCGGGCACCAGGCACCCCCTGGTGAACAGCCGTGTCCAGCCCAATTGAAGCCACCAACTGCTCTAACCCCAGCAGCGCAACTGTTTGCTCACACCGCTGCTCCGCGGCAGCCAAAGCAGACTCCTGCCGTCCCACACAACCCCCACTGCGCAGCGCCCTGAGCTGGGTGGCCGGGGCTATCTGTGTCACGAGATTTTCCCGCAAACTCGCCGGATAGTGGGCAAACGACTGCGGCACCATCGCAACGTTTCCATCCACCCGCACCTGCCCTTCAGACGCAGCCATCATGCCGGCAATCACAGAAACCAGCGTCGACTTACCACATCCGTTACGTCCCACAATCGCAATATGCTCCCCCGGCAGAATCGTCAAAGACACATCCCGCACCACCGGCTCATCTTCCCCCGGATAGCGCACAGCCACGTCCCGACACGACACCACCGGCCGACGTCCAGCCGGCGTGACCCCTTGACCCGTTTCGCCACGAAGAGCCCCCTCACGGCTTACCACCGTGGCGGCAGTCGCACCCGCCTTCGTTACTGACTTGGTACCCTCCCCGACCTGATCGCCTACAGCAAGCGCACCCGACTGCCACGATTCCGCAAGCCCAAAATCTTTCGCGGTATCGTCGATACGGCGAACAACAGCTGCCTGACGTGCCACCTGGTCGGCGAGATCCCCCAACGGGCCATACACTTGCACCGCCAGCAACGCTTGTACCACGGCGACAAACAAGCCCGCCTCGTACTGGCCGGCCACGAACTGGGCAACGAGCAGCCCAAACACCCCCAGTGATGTGGCACTGCTCACAAACGTGATCAGCAACGCGCGACGAAACATGCCCCCGCGAAGCATCCACACCCGTTGTTTTGCCTGCCGCCACGACTGCCGGTACACCGATAACACCCAGCCAGCCGAACCGAAAATACGCATCTCCTTCGCGCCCGCCCCACTATAGACATAGCTGCGGAAATGGTGCGCATCCTGCATCGCCGTACTCGTGTCACCAAACAGTTGCTCATACACCCGGGAAACAAACAGCGCATGAGCTCGACTACTGATCACCAAACCGACAAGTACCAGACATGTTGCCCACCAGTTCCACTGGGCGAGCACCACCACAGCCCCCACCGCGCTGGCCCGCATCACCACCAGCGACCACATCGCCTGGGTTCCACCCCGGGAAAAGTAGTCCCGGGAATCGGCTAATAGTTGGCGCACACGAGAAAAATATTCTTCCGAACGAGAAAAAATCACCATCCTCGGGTACAACGCGAGCTTGGCGAGTAACCCCTGCAAAAAAATGAGGTTTTTTGCCCCAGCAGCTCCCCAATAATCTGTGCCGCAAACTCGACGAGAGTTGTCGCAATAACAAAGGCAAAAAACCACAAGCCGACAGCAACAGCTGAATTATCACGGGTGCCCGCAACGACATCAACGAGCACCTCCGATTGACGCAGCATCAACCAGCCCAGCAGCGGGGAAACAATCGTCAGTGCACTGATCAGTCCCGTCAACACTGGTGAAACCCGCCATGACAGCGAAAACAGTGCAGCAATACTCGATGCAGGTTCAATACCAGCGCGCAAACGTGTTAACAATTTCTTGCAAGTTTCCACGATGATGCTCTTCCAGTAGTCGGGATAATGTTCGTTCAAACGCGACTTCGTCGACGCACCGACCATCCTTGAAAACCAGCCTGTCACTGCCGTAATGCAAGTCCGCTGTACATTGCTTGCAGACCCGGCGAGCCCAACAGGCGGTACAGTGCTGGTTAGTTTTCTTAGAATTGACCTCTTGTAGGGGCAATGCTGTGTGCTCGCCTGGCTCAAGTTTGAACTTGGAGTCTCGCCAAAAGTGAAAACAATTGAAGGGGTCGCCGTTATAGTCGTATGCCAGGGTAACTCTTGAATCTAGATCACTGCAGAAAGACTCCGAGAGTCGCTTTTAACAATTCCATCTAGTATGGATCTCAAGTAGTAAGGGATACTTACACGACGGCCATTTGCGAGCGATTCCAAGGCCTGATCTAATGAATCTTGTAATTCTTTGATGGATATTCCGCTCTTTGGTCTTAGTCGTGACAGTTTGTCGGGAACCTTCGCAGCTGATATCTCAAAAGGAACTTCAAGTGAGTTTAAGTACTGTCGGAGATCAGCCCTGCTTATCCCTGATTCTTCATGATATCGAGTGTAGGTGGCGGCTACAGAAACTCTTTGTGGAGCCGCTTCGCGTAGTTTCTTCAGGGCAGACATTGCCTTGCGGTGGGTGCCTGATCCACGTAATCGATCATGTATGGCCTCAGGGCCATCAATTGAGACAGTGACATAAACGGGATGCTCTCGGTAGCGATCTAAAACGTCATTATCGAGGAGTGTGCCGTTTGTTACCAGCTCGAATCTTTCAACGGTGAGATTTTCTTCGGCGAGTGCAATGATTTTTGCAAAAAGCCTTCGATTACTCAAGGGCTCGCCGCCAAAAATAGAAAAAATGCCTATACGTTCAATCGATCTCTCATTGAGATTAGAGAAAACTTTTTCGAGTGCTCGATACGACATTAGTGAAGGCGGTCGGCCATAAGTTCCATTATCGGCGAAGCAGTATTCGCAGTGTAAATTGCAGGTGTTAGCTACATTCAGAGTGACCTTCGATAGGTATCCGGGGATATAGTAAGGATTCTCGAGGATATCTTCGAAATCCTCAGTGTCTGCAGGTAGTGAAGACGCAAACAAGTTCCAGTTGAGTGTGTCAAGATAGAAAGCTTCTTTGCTTGAGTAGAACTTCTGGTACCTATCTATCGAGAAACCTTACTATCCAATCAGGGCGTGATCGGATCACTTGCGGTTAGCTTTCTTCACTTTCCTCGGCTAGTCTTCCTCCGCCGCATGAGTGGGATGCGTTCATGCAGGGATAAAATACCGGCCGAATGGGCGATGTGACCTCGGGGACGCAGATTTGCGTAGGATTCACCTCCTTCTTAACTCTGTTGCTCTTGCAGACTGTACAACCGCTATTTTAACGGCTCTGCTTAAACTGAGTGCGTAGGGGTGAAGGACTTATCCCAACCCGGGGGGGCGCGAAATCTAGTAGCAGATGTCTGAAAACCTCCAGAACTACTGCAGCCCCGCCACCAACATAACTAAATACAAAGACGACCCTTGTTCCGGATAGGATGTATTGAAGCGTCCTGGGTTTAGTTCCGCTTCTTTTACGATCCCGTGTTAATGGGCTCGGTGAGATAGTGCTCGGTTTCTATTTCCTGTGGGGTGGCGTAGTCCAAGGCTTCATGAAGACACGTAGTATTCTACCAATGCACCCACCGCAAGGTGGCCAGTTCGTCTTCTCCGAACGACGTCCAGGGACTTTGAGGGCTCTGCATCATTTACAGTGCCTCTAGCCACCCCCGGAGTTGCCCGGCATGGAGCAATGATCTCAAGATGTAGTGGTCTAGGCTCTGGAACCCTAACGCAGTACCCCGTAGATGCTCCAGGCGGCCGTTGATGGCCTCAACGGGGCCGCTTGCATATCTCGTAGTCGAAGTAAGCCAGAATATCGTCACGGCGCTTGTTCATCGTCCGGCCCAATACCCGCAGCTCATCCAAGCCTTTCGGCACACCGGAGGCGATCGAATCAATGACTTCCGCCATCATCTGCTTGCCACGTTTGCGATCCCGCTGGCTGTAGGCTGCCATAATCTTTTGCGTTACTGACCAGGTGATTTCCACACTCTGGTGTCGTTCGTCCGCGAACAGTTCTTCAAGTACGGTGAGCTGTTTTGCGCTCAACAGTGGTACCCGGGTTAGCAGTGGCCTGCGTCCACGGTAGAGTAGATCACCCTTCCGGCCTCTGTGGCCTGTGGTTTCCTGCTGTACGCGTTGCCTGGTTTTCGTTAGTTTGTCCAGTGCCAGGTGTACCACGTGGAAGGGATCCATCACCTTAACAGCACGGGGAAGCTGCTTATCGCAAGCATTGGCATAGCCTTCTGAATCCATCCATGGCCACGACTTCCACCTGGTTACGACAACTGCTCGCCGCGTGCTTGTAACCACTGGTTGAGCACCTCAGCACTCCTGCCTGGCACCATATCCAACAGTCGCGCTGGCCGGCCGGTATCCCCCGGGGTGAGATCCACAATCACCGTGACGTATTTACTCGGCTGACCGGGCTTGAAGGTGTGTTTCCACACGTGTTCGTCCACACCAATCTTGCGGACACCCGCCATGTGGGCGGGATTGTCAATGGTGATCTTCCTGCATAGATCCAAAGCGATGGTGTTGACGGTATTCCAAGAGATTTTCAGCAGCCTGGCTACCGCGCGAGAAGGCTCATTGTATCGATCGCGATCCGTTGCACGATCCACCGTGCAGCCCTGGTGGTGACGCTGGTGTTGGGGTGTACACAGTCAAGCTTCGCGCGATAGACCTTAGCGGCGCATTGATCATTGGTGCAGGTAAATCGGGGTATTTCCAGGTATAACTTGGTTGCATACCCGACAATGGGGATGTCGTTGAGTGTTCTGTAGATGTGGTCGCGCAGTTTTCCTGGCGTACCGCAGTTAAGGGCATGTGGTGTCAGGGTGGCTCAGCCTTGCCGCTACCCATGTGTGCTCGTCGCTGATGGCCGCATCGGTGACGGTTACCCCCAGCTCACAAGATCGAAACAGGGTGTCTGCAATAACTGAGACCTGCTTGTTTGTATCCGGCTTGTGGTGGCCATCGTATGTGGGGATCTGCTCGTCGTGGTGGTGGTCGGTGTAGACCTGCTGTGGATCCCCGTTGTAGATGGCATCGTCGGTGGCTGGGGTGGTGATGGTAGTATCAGCGATCCAAGGTCCTCGTTCCTTGTGGTTGTTATTTTTGGCGATTTACATCCTACCTGGAACAAGGACCGTTTTTGTATCTAGTTGTGTTGGTGGTGGGGGTGCAGTAGTCCTGGGGATTTTGGGGGATTTGCTACCACTAGATGTCGTACCCCTGGGTTAGGGTAGGTGTGAGCTGGTTGCACCGAATACCATGCAGAACTGCTTTGTTCATGCTAGCGAACTCCGCTGGGGTGCGGTATCCCAGGGAAGAATGTCGGTGATAATGATTGTGTTCCGCATGAAAACCAGCGATGATCACACGGTAGCTCCAACAGTGATCCGAAATCGTTCCTGACCAGGCGTTCATAGGTTCTTAGACGATGAAACGACTCGACCACACCGTTATTCCAGGGAGTGCCTGGCGGGATAAACGCTTGTTCCTACACGGGTTCCACACAACTGTGTCAACCGCTGAGAGATACACCCCCAAGGCCCGTTGTCCATGCGCAGCACCTCTGGTGTGCCACGGTGGGCGAAAACTTTTAGGCTTACTCCTGGCACAACCGGCCTGCTGTGATACTACGTTCAACCAGGTCAAGCAGTGATTCACGAGTGAACTCATCAATCATCGACGCGATCTTAAAAGTCTTTCCATCGCTGGTTGTGTGGAACTGGAAGTCGATACTCGACACCTGATTCGGTGCTGTGGGACGACCTGGTACCGGTCAGGGCGTAAACGCCCAAAGGGCACAGGAGGGCGCATACGCGCCTGTAGGGGCGTGTAGCGCGTGTCAGGAGCATGTGTGGGAGGTTGAGCAACTGCAGCGGCGCGTTGGGGTGCAGCAGGCGCATATTAGACAGTTGGAGGGGTTTCTGGATGCGTTGCGTGTGCCTGCAGACGCGGACATCGATGATCTTCTGTGGGCGCGCGTGATAATCGCGCATGGGATGGTGATCGCGCTGAAGCAGGCGATCGAGATGGGCATGCAGGTGCGGCCTGACGATCCGTTTCTTGCGGATGTTGTGGCGTTGGCAGACATGGTCAAGCCCACGCGCCAACACGGAGTTGGGCGTGGGCTATTCGGCAGTGGACGGCGCATTTGAAAGGAGAGCGGTTAGCGTTGTTTGGTAGTCCAGTCGAGGAATCTTTGATTGTGCACAAAGAAGATTGAGAGCAAGAAAGGGTATGCCAGAATTGAAAGTGATAGCCCCTTCCCCCAAAGGCTTGCTGCTCCAATTGCGTAACCAAAAATAACGTAAGGGAAAGTCCTAGACATGACTTGTTGGGATGGGGAACTGTTTACGACAGTGAGGCACTTAATGGTGAAAATGATAGCTGGAATTAAACCAAGTGCTGCGCAGACTTTTCCCCATATTCCGATTCCTTCACCGTAGCTTTTTGCCAAAAGAGCCATCAGTGAAAAAGCGTTATATATTAACCACACCCAGTTGGTTACCGTGGTTCGTTTGCTGAGCATGAGTCTAGTTCCAATCGGGGATCCCGCTTGCATATTTCTCATGGGAAGGAAGGCCTATCGTGTAACTATTTTTATACGCACCCATCGGTGTAGTGGTCGGGCGATACTCCTACTGATGGGGGAAGTTTGGTTCCAGTGACACCGAACTTCAGCACCAGGCATTTATCTTGCGCGATGGCGGACGTTGCCCAAGCTGCTACTGAGTATGAATTTGATACCCACCAGTAACCGATGGCTTCTCCAGCTGGAGGGGGAACTAGAACCCAGAATGGTGATACGGCGGCTGCGGCCGCAGAACTTGCGGCCATTTTTCTGGTCTCTTCTTTGCTGAAATATGCGTGGCCGCTGACAATGCCCCAATCGAACCGGGGATCTGCGGTGATTGGGTACGCGTAGTCTCCGGAGCTAGTTTCAACGTGTTGGGTGAACCTGTTTCCCTCACCGGAAAAGTAAGTTGGAACGTCTAGCCCATTTGCGTCTTTCGCCCAAGGGGACTTGATGATTGCCACTGGTGATTCATCAAGTTTGACAACAATCGCTCCGCTCTCCTTATGGATTTGGAGTGAAACTGCCCCGTCCATCTCCACTTCGAAAGTTCGTGTCGTAGCGGAATCTGCAGTCGGAATAATCCATTCGAATTGCTCTCCCGAAGGGGTGAGTTTCGTTGAGTCAATAGTTCCATCCAAGACTCGCAGTGTGGCAGATTCTGGTGTTGGGCTGTTTGATGCCGTTGAAGACTTTTCAACAAAACGCGTATCGCTATTATTTGGGATCGTGAATTCTTGGCTGACTGCCGCTGCTGACTGTGACGTAGCAAGTGTCATCGCTACGGTCGGGCTTGTTGCGAGAATTAGTTTAGCTGTGCGCACATGTTCTCCTGTCGTTGCTTGGGGGACTTCTTTGTCCCGGTCGGTGAACCGATCCGCCCTGAGGCGCTTGGTTTCTGGAGTCGGTGGCCGCTGGCTGTGACTTACATCCCACTGTAGGTGTGCTACATCACACCGTCAAGGGTTTGATGAAAGAAAAATTCATTTCGCCTATCCTTGTGGGGTGGGTGTGCCTTGTTTGTGCTGTTAGGCGGCTTTTTCCGCTTCGAGGTAGCGGTTGACTGCTTCGCGGATGATTTCGAGGATGCCGCGGTTTTCGCGGCGTGCTTGGGCTTCGAGGGCTTCGGGGTCGTCGATGATGTCGATGTACGGGATGCGGCTGCCGAGTTCTACGAGGATGACCTTGAGCGGGCTGTTGCGTTCGGTGAACTCGTAGATGGGGTGTGCGAAGGCTTTCGTGATCTCTTGGTGGCTGAGTCCGTGTTTGAGTGCGGAGTCGAGGATGCGCATGAAGCTACGTCCCGTCCCTCTAGCTGTCGGCGATATCGGTGAGGTGGTTGGTGAGTGCTTGGGTGACGATGTCTTGGACTTTGAGACCGTTCTCAAAGGCGTAGGTCTTGACCTGTCGGTGCAGCTGCTCAGGGATACGGACGTTCAAGGGTTTGAGTGCCGGTGGGGTGGCTTCGGCACGCTTGCGTTCGTCTAGTAGTGCTGTGAGAAGATCGGCGCGTGATGCGGAGGGGGTAGCTCGCCGAGGAGATCGTGGTGAGCTTCGAGGAGTTGGGCGAACTCGTCGCCGGTTTTGCGGGTGCGTTTCGGGGTCTGATTGGTAGCCATGTCGCTATGCTCGCACACGGACACACCGCTAAAAAGATATGCAGCTACATGGAAACGTAGGCAGCGTGTGAAGTGTCCCAGGTTTTGTTCCGTCTGAGTAGATGGGAAAATCTGGAACATGCCAAGAAAATTTGACCAGGATGCGAAGGATCGTGTGGTTCGTCTCGTGGAAGACCGCATCGTGGCGGAAAATATGTCTCTGCAAGCCGCGTGCCAGGCGGTAGCCCCAAAGCTGGGGGTTTCATGGCAGACAGCTCGTCAATGGACTCAGCAGGCCCGCCGTGCAGGAAACATCCCAGAACCCGTGCCTGAAGATTTGGCCGCCGAAAACGCCAGGCTACGCCGTGAAATTCAAGAGCTACGCGACACCAACGAACTTTTAAAAGCTGCCTCAGCTTTTTTCGCGTCGGAACTCGACCCACAACGAAAGGAAATGATCCGGTTCATCGATGAATACCGGAGTCGTTTCTTGAGTCGAGTTCATCTGTCAGACGTTGAAAAATAACCGAGCTGGTGGGTTTATCACCTCGCGTGGGTATCGCCAGGCTAAGGCTCGTGGATTAAGTCCTCGTTGCCTTCGCGATACTGTGCTGGTTGAACGCATTAGCACTGTTCATCGGGATAATTACAGTGTCTACGGTGTGCGGAAGATGTGGCATGCTCTTCGCCGTGACGGAATTGATATCGGTCGTGAACAAACTGCGCGGTTGATGCGCCTGGCCGGTGTGTCTGGCAAAGGCAAAGGTAGATCACCTATCACAACCCGTAAGCCTGGTGTGCCTGATCTGCGCCCGGACTTGGTCGAGCGTGAATTCAAAGCCCCAGGACCAAACAAACTATGGGTGGCAGACATTACCACGCACACAGAAAGGCTTTGTGTACGCGGCATTTGTCACCGACGTTTACTCCCGACGGATAGTGGGGTGGGCGCTATCGGACTCGATGCGCACTGAAGCGTTGCCACTGCAAGCACTCAACCAGGCGATCGTGTGTGCTGAAAAAACAACAGGGCTCATCCACCATTTAGATCACGGCTCACAATATGTCAGCGTTGTCTATAACGAGCGACTTGCCCAACACGGGATTGCTGCTTCTACTGGATCTGTCGGGGATTCCTACGATAATGCACTGGCTGAAAACGTTAACGGCTCTTATAAGAACGAGCTCATCCATACTCGCAGGTGGAATGATGTTGTCGAGGTGGAAATTGCCACGTTTGAGTGGGTGTCGTGGTGGAACGAGAATAGGCTCCACCAAAGCTTGGGCTACCGAACCCCCACCGAGGTGGAAACCGAATTTTGGAATCAGAACCGGCCACAAGGAAAAATAAAAATCAAGGCAAATGCCTAGGAACAAAACCCGGGGCACTTCACGTGATACGTTGCAAGGTTGCTAGCAAGCTAGCGGGATGGGTGTGGAAAAACGTCACTATGCAACACAGTGACGTTAGGGGGGTAGAGGGTTGTTTAGCTGGCTTTTTTCTTTGGTCTGCCGCGATTGCGGTTGTCGACCTCTGGGGGGAGTTCCCCGGCTTCGCGGGCTTCTTTGACGTAGCAGTGGACGATGCCAACGCTGACTTCTAGCTCGTCTGCAATGGCGGTCATGGTCATGCCTTGAAGGAGTAAACGCTTGACTGCAGCCCGTTTCTCATCGGCGCGTGCGAGGAAAACTTCTCTGGGTGCACAGGTCCATCTTTGGGCGGTGCGAGGGTGCATACCTAGCTTTTCTGCTAGCTCTCGTGCAGTGCGTCCGTGTCTGGGATATCGAACGTAAACGGTTTTGGGGAGTTCGTGTTCGGTGCTCATGCCTCGCTCCAGATCTGCTCTGTTTGTGCTCGGCGGCTTTCGCCGGATGCGCGTCCGCCTTTGCGTCCGCGTGCGGATTGGATGTTGATGAAGTTGGCTTCGTAGACGGCTGCGCCGTCACGCCACATGCGGGACTTGGTGATGATCCACCGCGTGATTGAGCGGGCGATTTGCTCTGCTTCGGCAACGGGGAGGGTTTTCAGGCATCTGCTACTAGGTGTCGCACCCCTGGGTTGGGGTAGGGGTGGGCTGGTTGCACCGAATATGATGCAGAGCCAACAAACGACTCACTACCCCGCACCGGCTTACCCATCTCAACTTCCTGCTTCACTGGCGCTGCACGCACCTTCCTCCAGAGTCACTTTTGGGATGTCAACGCGGAAACCGCGCTCTGTTTCTGCTGCAGGGACGAGGGGGTAAGGCTACGGCGTTAAGGGATCCGAAGTCGGCACTCGGCAAAAAGTTTTCAAGATAGCGCCTGCTGGTTCACCAGGCATGGTGGATGTCGTCGTGAACGTCGCTGCTCGTGCCGTAGACCTGGCCTCGGCGACGGCAATCAGTGCAACCCCTTTTCCCAAGACGAAGTCACCGTAGGGAAAGCACCCGCTGTTGCCGTCTGCGAAGACTCGGCCACGGTGCAAGGTTTCACCGGAGCATTCGGTAGCGAGGTTGCCTTTTTGTCGGTGTTGAAGTGCTCGCGAAGGTCGATAGCCCTGTTAAAAAACCAGCTAGTTCTGGTTAGTTGATCTCGAGCACTGTCGTTTTGAGTCTCACGCCGAGTGCCACCGGAGTTTATTGTGTGGCGGAGTGTTTTGTTTGTCTATGCTTTGGGCTTAGCAGATGCGGGGCAGTGGATCGCCGACCAGCATGTCCACCATGCGCGTGCCACCAAAGCCGGTGACCAGCACGACACTGCTTGCGGGCTGCTCAACAACTTGCCCGATCACGCTAGCCTGCTCTAGCCCCACCTGGTGGAGGGCAGCGACACAGTCATCGGCGGTTTCGGGGTCGACCACAGCAATAAACGTGCCTTCGTTGGCGACATAGAGCGGATCAATCCCCAGCACATCACAGGCACCTTGGGTGAGCTCCCGGACGGTGATCGCAGTGTCATCAAGAGCAATACCTAAACCGGTTTGTTGGGCAAGCTCGTTGGTGACCGTGGCAAGCCCACCGCGGGTTGCATCCCGCATCCAATGCACCCGGTTATTATCGGCGCACAGTGCCTCGACAGCGTGGTTGAGACACCGAGTATCGGACTCAATCGGCGCCACCAGTGCAAGGTCGCCGCGCGCCATCATCACCGCCATACCGTGATCAGCGATAGGTCCTGAACAAATAATGGCATCGCCAACCTTGACCTGTGAATAATGCACCTTTCGCCCCGGTGGCACAACACCAATACCTGCAGTGGTGATATACAGCTTGTCGCAGGCGCCCTTTGGCACTACTTTCGTATCCCCGGCGATAATCGCAACCCCTGCCTTGTCGGCGGCAGCCCGCATGTCGGCGACGATCTCTTTCAATGTTGCAATCGGCAGGCCTTCTTCGAGCACAAACGCGGCTGTCAACACTTTCGGCTGGCCGCCAGCAACCGCAATATCGTTGACCGTACCGTTGACTGCGAGCTCCCCGATAGAGCCGCCCGGAAACTGGATGGGGTTGACAACATATGAGTCGGTTGACATGGCCAGGCGACCCTCGGCCACCGCCTGCGGATCGCCTAGTACCGCGATATCAAACACCCCAGAGTCGCCGGTTTCGGCAAGAATGTCGTTGTCAAACACGGGCATAAACACGCTATCGACCAGGGCTGCGGATGCTTTACCGCCCGCCCCATGCGCCAAGGTCACATAGTCATCAATAAGCCGATGCCCACGGCGGCGCACACGATCAATATTGCTATTGACGCGGGACTCGTCCTCGTTCAGTCGGTTTTTGGGATCCATCAGAGTTCTTTCCTTGAGATTATGACGACCTGGAAATAGGGCGCAGCATGGTTGTTTCCCCCTAAAAGAGGTGGCACGGCCACGCATCGTGATGCTGCCGGCACCGGCTGTGGGGTGGGGGCGTTTTAATACAACGCTGACCGCCACTTTGTGCAGTTGCAGGCGGCCGCAGAAGGAGCTGTTCTTAGTGTAAAAGAGCAGCAGCGTCCCTGAGGGGTAGATGAGCAAATCGGTAAACCACGACACATGATCGGCATGCCATGGGGGAGAGGTGTGGGCAATACGCAGCGAACCGACGAATGCGCCTCCCGCACCTGGCTTTGGCAACATCATCGCCCGCGGGCTGAATGCTCTGGCATGCGTGGGTCTCGCCGCGAAGGATATTGGGCCAGCTATAGGTTTTCCGGGGCAGATGTAATGAGAAGGCAGCCACACCATGTGTCCGTAGTGATGGGTTCGTAGTGCCGCTGCGTTGATGGTTGACTGCGCAACCGCATATGGCGTGGTCTGCGCGGGCGGGAGCTCATCAACCGGGTCTGACAGACTGGCCAGCTTTCGCATACACACGATCGCCACACGCACGATCTCTAGTGGAATATTGTCTACTGGAATAGTGAATGACGGTGCCAGGGAATCAGTGAGGTGCCGCTGCATCAGCAGTGAGGTGCCGCTGCCTTGGGAAGGAAGGCAACATCCCCATCAAAAATCCGTGACTGCGGGCGAAGGTGGGAATGAGGGTGTCGGCAGAGTTCGGGGGTAGTTCGCGGGTGGTTGCCGGGAGTGCAGGGTTGCCAGTTGAACGCTTATGAACCGGTTAAATACCCGCCTGCTGCTGTTTGCGCTGCTCACAGCGGACTCGGTTAGATGTTCTACGTGCCTTTTTCCAAACAACAATCTTTAGCCCTGAACCCTGCCAGACCACTGACACTCGTCGGCTGGTGTGTAGCACTCATCACCATGGTGTTATTTGTGGCCGGCTGCTCCGCCAACGGCGGTGCGCCGCGTGACAGCACTGAGAACACGTCCGCCGCCGGCGGCAGTGTTGATACGCCACGGCTGACAGTCGCGATGGTTAGCCACGGTGCGCCCGGGGACACGTTTTGGGATTTAGTGCGCAAAGGTGCTGAGGATGCGGCACGGGCACACAATATTGAGTTGAAATATTCTTCCGATCCGCAAGCACCCAACCAGGTGAACCTGGTGCAGGCCGCCATCGACGCCAACGTGGATGGTATTGCGCTGACCCTGCCAAACCAGCAGGCACTCGGCCCCGTCGCGCAGAAAGCAGCTGCTGTCGGAATCCCGGTTGTTGGATTGAACTCCGGCATGGATGCTCTCGAAACCTATCAGCTCGACGGATTCTATGGCCAAGACGAATCCATCGCCGGGCAGATGGCCGGAAAACGACTCGCTGAGGCGGGGGCGAACAAAGTACTGTGCGTCATCCACGAACAGGGAAACTCCTCCCAGGAGGCGCGCTGTGCTGGGGTGAAAGACGGATTGTCCGGCGGTGATGTCGAGATTCTCTACGTCAATGGCCAAGACCTCACCCAAGTGAAGTCCACGGTGCAGGCAAAACTTTCCCAAGACAGCAGTATTGACACCATCATGGCACTGGTGGCACCGGTTGCCTTAGTCGCCTCCGATGCGGCAACTGCTGCGGGCGCGTCCGTTAACATCGCCACGTTTGACACCAATGCAGAGCTGGTTACCGCGATTAAGGATGGTCGCATTCAATTCGCAATTGACCAGCAGCCCTATGTGCAAGGCTATCTGGCAGTCGACGCCCTGTGGCTGGCCAACCGGAACGGTTCAACAGTTGGCGGCGGACAACCGGTATTGACCGGTCCCAGTTTTGTGGATGCCACCAATGTCGACACCATCGCTGATGCTGCCGCCCAGGGGCTCCGCTAGCGCACCCCGCACCACTAGCAGCCGCTACGAGACTCCAGGCAACCGGCTCGTGTTGTTCTAGAGATCTCCTCCTTAGCGGAACAACACAACCGGCCAGGTGATGGAATAACAGTTGAGTTGGCAGGCGTTGAAAAACAGCGATAGCTGTGAAGTCAGTAGGGTTAAGGTCAAGAACCCGCGGTATTACACCAGGGTGGTGATGCGCTGTTATCGGTCTGTGCTAGTCCGGCAGTGCCCCACCCAACTGCGGTATCGTGGCCCGACTTGCTTCGTAGTTACTCCCTGATTTTCTACTCGTTTGCGTTCGCACTGCGTTCCTTACTTCATTACTACTTTCCTTCCTTATTCTTTCCCTCCTTTCTCTAGTTCCTTCTTCTTGAGTTTTTCCTCCTTTCCCTTGCTGGCCTCGTGCCCAACAGCACGGGTCACCCCCGGATCGTAAAGGGTCAACGTTTTATCGTGAACACCACCAGCAACGATGCGCCGCGCAGGTATTCCGCCCGGTGGCTTTTGCGCCGCCCAGAACTCGCCAGCCTCGTCGGGGCACTGGTCATCTTTTTTCTTTTCATGGTGGTCGCCCCACCATTTCGATCCATTGACGCCTTTACCACAGTGCTCTACGCGTCCTCCACGATGGGGATCATGGCGTTAAGTGTTGGGTTGCTGATGATCGGCGACGAGTTTGATCTCTCCTCCGGGGTGGCGGTGACCACCTCGGCGCTGGCCGCGACCATGCTCGCCTACAACCTGCACCTCAACGTGTGGGTGGGTGCACTCTTGGCGCTAGGGGTCTCAATCGGAGTGGGGATGCTCAACGGCTGGCTGGTGATGAAAACGAAAATCCCCAGCTTCCTGATCACCCTGGCCGCCTATTTGATGCTGCAGGGCGCCAACTTGGCGGTCACCAAACTCGTTACCGGACAAGTCGCCACCCCCACCATTGCTGACATGGATGGTTTTACCAGTGCCCAGGCAGTGTTTTCCTCTACCATCCCCATCGGCAGCCACCGGCTGCAAATCACTGTCTTATGGTGGCTGTTCTTTGTGGCGATTGCTTCCTTTATGCTCTACAAAACCCGCTTCGGGAACTGGGTGTTTGCCGTCGGCGGCAACCAGCAGGCCGCCCGCGCAGTGGGCGTGCCGGTAACCCGAGTCAAAATCACCCTGTTTGCCTTAGTTGGTGCGGCCGCCTGGTTTGTGGGCATGCACAACTTGTTTGCCTTCGACTCCATCCAAGCCGGGCAAGGCGTCGGCAATGAATTCCTCTATATTATTGCCGCGGTCATTGGTGGCTGCGCTCTGACCGGCGGCCGAGGAACCGCGATTGGTACGGCGATCGGTGCCCTCATTTTCGGCATGACCAACCAAGGAATCGTATTGGCCGGCTGGAACCCGGATTGGTTTAAGTTCTTCCTCGGCGCCATGCTGCTGTTTGCGGTCATCGCCAACAAATCTTTCGCATCCTATTCGGAGAAGCGGTCATGAGCGACACACAGAACCAACGCGGCGTTACGCAGCGCAGCGATTCCCAACACAGCGGGCAAACTGACAGGCTGGTGAACCCAAAAGTCGGCCAGCAAGCAGTAGCCTCCGGGCAGACCAATCAGTCGAGCCCTGTTATTGAACTGCGCGGGGTGAGCAAAACCTATGGGAGTTTCCAGGCACTGGACGATATCAGTTTCAGCGTCCACGCCGGGGAGGTCACCTGTATTTTGGGTGATAACGGGGCAGGAAAATCAACCCTCATCAAAACCCTATCGGGGCTGCACCCAGCCAGTGCCGGTGAGATTCTCCTCGACGGAACCCCCACCGTATTCGCCAGCCCAAAGGATGCAATCGACGCGGGTATTGCCACCGTGTACCAGGATCTAGCAGTGGTGGGCTCCATGCCGGTGTGGCGCAACTTTTTCCTCGGCCAAGAACTCACCACAGGGCCGGTGAAGATGCTGCGCACCGCAGAGATGACACAGATCGCCGATCAGGCGTTGCGGGCAATGGGAATCGAATTAAGCGACATCACCATCCCAGTGGAGCGACTCTCCGGCGGGCAGCGGCAGGTCGTTGCCATTGCTAGAGCCATTCACTTTGGGGCGCGGGTCGTAATTTTGGATGAACCTACTGCAGCGCTGGGCGTGAAACAGTCCGGCATGGTGCTGAAGTTTATTGCTGAAGCCCGCCGCCGTGGCATCGCGGTTATTTTCATCACCCACAACCCGCACCATGCCTATCTGGTGGGGGACAGGTTTATGATTCTGAAACTGGGCAAGAGCGTCCTGAACGCCCGTCGTGACGAGGTGAGTCTCGACGAGCTGACCCGACAGATGGCAGGCGGTGCGGAACTAGCATCCCTCGCCCACGAATTGGAGCGCGCGCCATAAAGCCTGGAGGTAAGGCTCTCTGTGTTTCGTGGCTGTTCTTATGCTGGTGCGGCGGGCATGGCTTACCCGGGCGCCTCGGTTTTCTGTCATGCAAACCAGGTGGGTTGCAGCGTTGCTCGCTTTTGCTCGGCGCCAGGATGTGGAAATGTGCTGGTCGGACTTCTAGGACATGATGGCTGCCTAGAGCCTGCGGGATCGCAGGCGTGTCATCGAAGTGATGGGCGAAGTCATTGACCGGGTCGATTCCGGGGGTCTCAATGCTTGCATAAGCGGCGGGTATGGGGCTTGAATATGGTCGGACGACGAACGGACGTTTAGGCGTCGTTCGACTACCAGGTATTTAGGTATATAGGCGGTTTCGGTGAGGCGATCAATAGCGGGCTGGAATATCCTTGGGGAACCGCGCTGCGGTGAGCAGAATCTGCCTCTGTGCATCTGTCAATTCGTGCTTGCTGCCGCGCAGCGTCTGCGGCAGTCATTGATGCACTGTGCACCACCCAGAGTCGACTTATGAACAGTTGTATTTCAGGTGCGTGATCTGTTACTGTCAAACGTCGGACTTCTGCACAGATATCTTTGCCACATGTCACGTGTATGTCACGTGCCGCACAGTGTGGCAACCGTGCAGGTAGGGGGAGGGAATCCCCGCCGTGGACGATCATCGTCACGTGCACCGCGCGCGCATCGCGCAGCGAAGTCCGAGATACATATTCATACACTTACTTTGTTGTAGGCCCACCGCCAAGGTTGGTTGCCGCACACTGTGAAAGCCCTGCTCTTGCACAGACTTTGTGTGACTTCTCGCAGTGGTTTTTTGTGGTGTCGGTGATCCGCAAGGCGTCCGTGTTCTGTATTCGGCAGCGAGCTTCCACGTTACTGAGCGTTGGCGGCGCCAAGTGGCCGGAGTTGTTTTCACGATAACGCCGATCTGGTGATAGGAACCGCAACGAGAAAGGCATTAGGTCACTTCTTATGACCATGACTGATCCAATTGCCGACATGCTGTCGCGCATTCGGAACGCTAACAATGCGTTCCACGACAGCGTGTCGATGCCGTCCTCCAAGCTCAAGGGTCACATTGCTGAGATCCTCAAGCAAGAGGGCTACATCGCCGACTATGAAATCTCTGAAGAGAAGGTCGGTAAGACACTCACCCTGCAGCTGAAGTACGGTCCGACCCGGCAGCGTTCCATCGCTGGCCTGCGTCGCGTGTCGAAGCCAGGTCTGCGTGTGTACGCGAAATCCACCAACCTGCCGCAGGTGCTGGGAGGCTTGGGCGTGGCGATTATCTCCACGTCGCAGGGTCTGCTCACCGACCGCCAGGCATCCGAGAAGGGCGTTGGCGGGGAAGTCCTCGCTTACGTCTGGTAAGGAAGGTTAGAGAAATATGTCGCGTATTGGTAAGAATCCGGTGGCGATCCCGTCTGGTGTGGAGGTCAAAATTGATGGCCGCACCGTCGAGGTAAAGGGACCTAAGGGCACCTTGTCGACCACCATCCCGGAACCGATCACCGTTGCCCAGCAGGACAACGAGATCGTGGTTTCCCGTCCCGATGACCATCGCAAGTCGCGTGCAATGCACGGTCTGTCCCGGTCGCTGATCAACAACATGGTGATCGGTGTCACCCAGGGCTACACCATCAAGATGGAAATCTTCGGTGTTGGTTACCGTGTGCAGGCCAAGGGCTCGAACCTGGAGTTCTCCCTCGGCTACTCGCACCCAGTGCTCATCGAGCCACCAGAGGGTGTTACCTTCGCTGTCGATGGCAACACCAAGTTCTCGATCACTGGTATTGACAAGCAGAAGGTCGGGCAGATCGCCGCTATCATTCGTCGTTTGCGCAAGGACGATCCTTACAAGGGTAAGGGCATCCGCTACGAGGGTGAGCAGATCCGCCGCAAGGTCGGAAAGACGGGTAAGTAAACAATGACTAACCAAGAGCATCAGAAGCGCCTGCCGATTGGCCGGGATATCTCGACTCGTCGTCGTGTCGCCCGTACCCGCCGCCACGCGCGGATCCGCAAGACCCTGCGTGGTACCGCTGAGGTTCCACGTTTGGTAGTGCACCGCACTTCCCGCCACATGCATGTGCAGGTGATCGACGATATCGCCGGTAACACCTTAGCTGCTGCTTCCACCATGGAAGCTGATGTGCGGGCAATGGAAGGCGACAAGAAAGCCAAGGGCGCCAAGGTTGGCCAGCTTATTGCTGAGCGTGCCAAGGCTGCTGGCATCGAACAGGTGAAGTTCGACCGTGGTGGCTACAAGTACCACGGCCGTGTCGCTGCACTGGCGGACGCTGCCCGCGAAGGTGGTCTGCAATTCTAATGACCACGATTGTTCTCAACACTCCTAACGGAAGGATCGCGTAATGCCGGGACGTGAACGGCGTGACGGCGGACGCTCCGCCGAAAACCAAAACAATGACCGCAACGAGCGCCGCGGTCGCCGCGACGATCGTCGTGATGACCGCCGCGGCGGCAACAACGACGAGCGTAGCCAGTACCTCGAGAAGGTCGTCACCGTCAACCGCGTGAGCAAGGTTGTCAAGGGTGGTCGTCGCTTCAGCTTCTCCGCACTGGTTATCGTCGGTGACGGCCAGGGTATGGTCGGCGTCGGCTACGGTAAAGCCAAAGAAGTGCCTGCCGCTATTCAAAAGGGCGCCGAAGAAGCTCGCAAGAACTTCTTCCGCGTACCGATGATCGCTGGTACCATCACCCACCCTGTGCAGGGCGAAGCCGCTGCCGGTGTCGTGATGCTGCGGCCTGCCGCACCAGGTACCGGTGTGATCGCCGGTGGTGCAGCCCGCCCAGTGCTCGAATGTGCTGGCATCCAGGACATTCTGTCGAAGTCGCTGGGTAGCGACAACGCCATCAACGTGGTGCACGCTACCGTCGATGCGCTCAAGCAGCTGGTTCGCCCTGAAGAGGTGGCCGCTCGCCGTGGGAAGACCGTTGAAGAGGTCACCCCGGCACGCATGCTGCGCGCTCGCGCTGGACAGGAGGCATAATCCATGGCTCTGAAGATCACCATGAAAAAGGGCCTGGTGGGGGCTCAGAAGAAGCAGAAAGACGCCATGCGCGTACTCGGGCTTCGGAAAATCCACCAGAGCGTCGTCCATCAAGACAACAAGGCTGTGCGCGGCAACATTCTCGTCGTCCGCCACCTTGTTGAGGTTGAAGAAGTGGAAGGGGAGTAAATCATGAGCGAACCGATTAAGCTCCACGATCTGCGCCCCGCCAAGGGCGCACACAAAGCCAAGACCCGCGTTGGTCGCGGTGAAGCGTCCAAGGGTAAGACCGCTGGTCGCGGTACCAAGGGTACGAAGGCACGCAAGCAGGTTTCGGCCGCATTCGAAGGTGGCCAAATGCCACTGCACATGCGTCTGCCGAAGTTGAAGGGCTTCAAGAACCCGGCGAAGATCACCTACCAGGTGGTCAACGTTGCCGATCTGGCGAAGCACTTCGAAGCCGGTGCCGCAGTTGGTATCGAAGATTTCGTTGCCAAGGGCCTCGTCCGCCCGAAGCAGCCAGTGAAGGTGCTCGGTAACGGCGACCTCGACATCAAGCTCGACGTCACCGCAACCAAGTTCTCTGGCTCTGCTAAGGAAAAGATCGAAGCCGCTGGCGGCTCGGTTACCGAAGCAAACTAAGGCTTAGCCTTTAACTGTAGCCCGGAGACGCCGCTGGTGCTTCACACCTAGCAGGCGCCACCACGGGCACATCCACTCACCCCACTGAACATGCACAACGCATGGCCAGTGGGGTGAGTTTTTTGCTATTGCAAGACGCTGCTCTTATCGGTAATACCGCCGGTTCTGACGCGCAGCACACTTATCACTTTCTGCCGTATACACACTGTGTGCAAAGGCATTGCACCGCGGCACAGCAGCTTCAGGGTTTGCAAATCCTGTCACGGCGAGGACACCATTTTGGTTATCTGCAGCTGACGTGTAGCTACTAGTCGCCAATGTCAGCCTCCTCACCATCTACAATGCAGGAGAGCATGAGTGACGAAATCCGGTCGGTGCAGCACACCTAACGCAGAGCAACGCACACAGCCGGTGCGAAACACAGAGGAGGGGTCTATTCGTGTCGGAACCGCTGACTGTGGTGATTGCCCCTGATTCGCTGAAAGGGACATGCCCTGCCCCGCAGGTTGCCGCCGCGCTTCAAGTCGGATGGCGGACTGTGCGGCCACAAGACACCCTCATCGAAGTGCCGATGGCCGATGGTGGGGAAGGTACCGCCGCAGTGTTTTACCGTGCCCAACCAGGGGCACAACACCATTCCCTTTGCCTGAGCGGGCCGGATGGAACTGGCCAGACGACGAGCTTTTTCACCAGCGTTCGCACTCAACACGGTCGTCGCATTGCCGTTGTTGATGTGGCATCAACCTGCGGCATCGAACTAATCAACCAACCTATACCGCTGACTGGATCTACCCGTGCCCTCGGGGAGGCGATCGCGGCAATCGTTGACCGTGGTGTCGATGAAATCATTATCGGTATCGGATCCAGCTGCTCAACTGACGGTGGTGCGGGGATGCTGCAGTCGCTTGGGGTGCGGCTCTGCGACGGGGAAGGTGCAGCAATTAGGCCAGGGCTACAAGGACTGGTCACCCTGGAATCTGTTGACGAAGACACGCTGAAAAACCTGCAGCAACGCCTTGCAGACATCACGATCACTGTATTGTGTGACGTCGACAATCCGCTCACCGGGCCCCGCGGAGCGGCAACAGTATTCGGCCCGCAGAAAGGATTAGCGGACACCTATTTCGACAGTGCCGATACAGCATTGGCGAACCTCTGCACCCTGCTCGGCGGCGACCCGCAGCAGCCCGGTGCCGGTGCGGCGGGTGGATTAGGGATGGCGCTGCGCGTACTTGGCGCAACTCTGCAACCAGGCGCCCACACCATAGCAACGCTCCTTGGACTTGACAGGTTACTCAGCAGCGCCGATATTGTGCTCACCGGGGAAGGCAGCCTGGATGCATCGTCCTTCCACGGCAAAGTTGTTGGCACGATCAGCGGGCTTGTGGAACAGGCTAGGGATCAGCGCACTGACACCGAACCTGGCAGCGACCACCGGCGACCGGAGCTGCTTATCGTGGCAGGTCGCATCACAGGGGATTTGCCTTCCAGCAGGTCGGCAGCGCAGGCACTTGCCTTAACTGAGCTAGCAGGAAACGAACAGTCGGCAATAGACGACCCTACGCGATGGCTTCGCGAAGCAGGCAAAGTGTTGGCAAAACGAGCTACCAAGCAGCAACAACATATCCTGCGCTAGGACGTTTAGGCGCCGCTGCAACAATGCTGCGGTGCGGCGAATCAGTGTTTCGCGAGGGCAGCGGCATATCACTTTGCTCGCGGAAAACGGTACACAGACGTTTCTTTGCCCAGTAGGAGATCGCCCGCGGGTACTTCGCCGAGTTTTTTCAAGGAGCAGCAGACAGTGACAGTTGCATTACAAGCAAGCCTCGTCGGGGTCATCGTTGGTCTGGTCATCGGTGCGCTCGGCGCAGGCGGCGGGATTATTGCGGTGCCCGTGCTCACCTACCTCCTAGGGCAGTCGCCACATGATGCCACGAGTGGATCATTAGTTATTGTGGGGTTGACCGCACTTGCCACATTGCCGGCAAAATATCGCCTCGGACAAGTTCGCCTCCGCCAAGGGATCCTCTTTGGTGCACTTAGTGCTGCGGGGGCGATAATTGGCAGGATTGCCAACCATCACCTCGACGGGCACCTGCTATTTGTCTCCTTTTCCGTGCTCCTGCTCGTAGTCAGTGTGCTCATGATGCGAAACGCCCGCACACAGCGCCGAACGGAACAATCAGCAGCATCGCCGACACGCCAGTTGGCTGCCCAGGACACTGATCGCCCCGGTACTGATTCCGCGGTAGGCAGCAGCCCATCGCCGATATCGCTCATCGCCACCGCCACCCTCACCGGTATGCTCACCGGCCTGTTCGGGGTGGGCGGTGGGTTTATTGTTGTTCCAATACTCATGCTCGTGTTGCGGTTTACCGTCCGGGAAGCAGCAGGCACCAGCCTGGTGGTGATGGTGATCGCCAGTGCCGTGTCAATACTTACCGGTCTTGCCGCAGGACAATTTCACGTCGACTGGCCAGTCGTGCTCTGTTTCCTTCTCGGCTCGACAGTTGCCGCCCGCCTAGGTGGGCGGCTGTCGCAACAGGTGCGCCAATCTACTTTAAGCTTCCTGTTTGCGCTGTTGGTGTTCCTCATCGGGGCACTGACCTTGACACAAACCCTGCTCGCCGCCGGATAAGCAGAGGGACACCCATGGGTGTGACCACCCGGAAACACTCGGCTTGAAAGCTGTCACAGTGCGGCGGGAAAGGGTGGGGGAGGGCTAAGCCGGTACCCTCAACTATGGCATTTCGATGGTGTGCTGGTAGGGTTGCTCTGTCTAACTGTGGGCTAGCCATGCCCACATACTGGTTTGCGTAAACGAATCAGGCAGCTCGCCGGGATGGAACACAAGACCTTCCTGCCGACGAGATGTTTTTCTACATTATTGAAATATCAACATGCACAGGGCTTGACCAACAGCTGTGCCGCACACATGCACCAAACGCTGGAGTTATCGACGATGACTTTCCGCATTTGGTGTCTGGCGTCAGTACAACTGTGCAAGCCGCGTAGGGCAGTGATGCCCGTGCCCCATGCCTTGTTCTGTCACCACAACCGTGCAGTATCCGGTGGGAATATTCCCTGCGAAACCAGATCACATGATCGTTGGCAGGGTGGCAACAACGGCAGGGCAATCCAACTGTGATCTCACAGCGGTTTTCTGCGGTGTGCAGTGGTCGAACAACCCTAGGAGGATACGTGTCCGCGTTAACATCGGTGTTTAAGGACGCTGATCTTCGCAAGAAGATTTTATTTACGGTCGCGATGATTATCGTGTACCGCATCGGCGCACAGATCCCGTCGCCCGGTGTCGACTATGCCGAGATCTCCGGCCGGTTGCGGGAGCTCACCCAGGGAGAAAACAGCGTCTTCTCGCTGATTAACCTGTTCTCTGGTGGGGCGCTGCTGCAGCTGTCGGTGTTCGCTATCGGCATCATGCCGTATATTACGGCGTCGATTATCGTGCAGCTGCTCACCGTGGTGATTCCCCACTTTGAAGAGCTGAAGAAGGAAGGACAGTCCGGCCAGTCGAAGATGACGCAGTACACGCGTTATCTCACCTTAGCGTTGGCGCTGCTGCAGTCGGCCGGCATTGTGGCGCTGGCTGACCGTGGCCAGCTGCTCGGCCAAGGGGTTGAGGTTCTCAAGGCTGACCGGAACTTCTTTGATCTGGTCATCATTGTGATCACTATGACTGCCGGTGCAGTGCTCACCATGTGGATTGGTGAGTTGATGACCGAGCGCGGTATCGGCAACGGTATGTCGCTGCTTATTTTCGCCGGTATCGCCACCCGGCTGCCCACCGACGGTGCCGGGATTTTAAGCTCCTCCGGTGGTTTCGTGTTCACCATGGTGCTTATCGCGGTCATTATTTTGGTGATCGGCGTGGTGTTCATCGAGCAAGGGCAGCGCCGTATCCCGGTGCAGTACGCCAAGCGTATGGTGGGTCGTCGCCAATACGGCAACACCTCCACCTATCTGCCGCTGAAGGTCAACCAGGGTGGCGTGATCCCGGTGATCTTCGCATCGTCGCTGATCTATGTGCCGGTGCTCATCACCCGGATCATTAACTCCGGTCGGCCAGTAGCACCGGATAACTGGTGGCAGAAGAACGTCATCCAGTACTTAGAGACCCCGTCGAGCTACCAGTACATCATCTTGTACTTCGTGCTCATCGTGTTCTTCTCCTACTTCTACGTCTCGGTGCAATATGATCCGAACGAGCAAGCCGACAATATGAAGAAGTACGGCGGGTTCATTCCGGGGGTACGCCCGGGGCGGCCCACGGCTGAATATCTCTGGTATGTCATGAGCCGGTTACTGCTGGTCGGCTCGGTATATCTCGGCCTGATCGCAGTATTGCCAAATATTATGCTGGATCTTGGGGTAGGAAGTTCTGCAGGACGCGCCACACCGTTCGGTGGTACCGCTATTCTGATTCTTGTCTCCGTTGCGTTGACGACGGTGAAACAAATCGAATCGCAACTGCTGCAATCGAACTACGAAGGATTCTTGAAATGAGACTCGTTCTCCTAGGCCCTCCCGGTGCTGGCAAAGGTACCCAAGCCGCTATTCTCTCCGAGAAGCTCGGCGTACCTCATATCTCTACCGGGGACTTGTTCCGCTACAACATCGGGCAGGGTACCCCGCTCGGCAATGAGGCGAAAACCTATATTGACGCCGGCAAGCTGGTGCCAACTGATGTCACTACCCGCATGGTGGAAGATCGGCTCAGCCAGGATGATGCCAAAGATGGCTTCCTGCTTGATGGTTTCCCACGCACGGTGGAACAGGCCGATCTGCTTGATGCGATGCTTGCCAAGCAGGGAACGAAACTCAACGGTGTCGTGCAGTTCGACGTCAGCGAAGACGTTGTCGTGGAACGGATGCTTGCCCGTGGTCGTGCCGACGACAATGAAGAGACCATCCGCACCCGGCTGCAGGTGTACCGCGACGAGACTGCCCCGCTGATCGAGCATTATGGGGATCAGATTATCGCGGTGAAAGCGGAAGGGACAGTAGCAGAGATCTCTGCTGCTACCTTGGAAAAGCTGAACAATCTCTAGTCAGCGACACATACTGGCACCTTGGTGCTAGCAGCTGACATGCGCGATGCCCCTGGGGTTTCTCCCCAGGGGCATTGCGCATGTCAAGAAGGTTTCTTTTCCCACAGATAGCGCCGCGCAGTGGCGCTGGGTGAATTGGGTTTTCGGTGTTTTCAAACTCGCGGCTTATTGTGCTGCTCGTTTGGTGTGGTGTTGCCGGTCGAGCTTTCGCGTATGTAGTTGCGCGGACTGGGTTTATCTGCCTGGTGGGGTACAGTTTGCACTATGGGTTTTCGTAAAGGAAAAAAGCGTATTGCGGGTAAAACACCGGGCGAACTTGATGCGATGGAGGCAGCCGGCCGTATTGTTGGCAAAGCACTGGTTGCTGTCCGGGAGGCCGCCAAACCGGGGATGACCACTGCTGACTTGGATGCGATTGCTGAGGCGGTGATCCGCGACAATGGGGCAATTCCGACATTCAAAGGCTATATGGGGTTTCCGGCGAGTATCTGCTCTTCGGTTAACGATGTGATCGTGCACGGCATACCAAACACAACAACGGTGCTGCAAGAGGGGGATTTGGTCAGTATTGACTGTGGCGCCACGTTGGACGGCTGGGTTGGTGATTCGGCGTGGACATTTGGTATCGGCGAACTTGCCAAGAAACACCAGGCACTCAATGAGGCGACCCGGTTTGTGTTGTATGAAGGATTGCAGGCTATGGTGCCGGGCAATCGGCTCACCGATGTGTCGTGGGCGTTAGAGCAAGCCACTGATGCTGCGGCGCAGCGCTTCGGTGTGATGCTGCATATTGTGGACGGCTATGGCGGTCACGGTATTGGACACACCATGCATGAGGAGCCATTCCTGGCAAACGAGGGTGATCCTGGTCGCGGGCCGCTCATTGAGGAGGGCAGTGTGCTGGCGATCGAGCCGATGCTCACGCTTGGTACCCGGGACTCGTTTGTGGAAGCGGATGATTGGACAGTGGTGAGCTTGGATCATTCCTGGGCATCCCATTGGGAGCATACGGTCGCCGCCACCGCGCAAGGTCCCCGGATTCTTACGCCGCGAGATGTTGCCGACTAGCGTGTAAACGCAAGAATTGTTCCCATGTTCTTGTCGATCTTCACGACCACCTACTGGTTATCGGAGAGGTAACTGGGAGGTGGTTTTTTGCTGCCTGCCACGAGCGAGTAGTGGGATGTTTTCGCTTGGTTGTGGCGCATAGTTGAAAAATCACATCGACGGTACGACTGTGGTCTATTGCACCTTGTAGTGGCAGCGCCCGGTGCTTATGAGGGGTACCGGGGTCGGTGGGGGATCGCAGCCAAGGGGAGTACTCGCACAGGTCGTGTGCAGACCCAGCGGTTGATGCAGCTTATCCTAGCCACGGCGGCGCTTTGGTGAGGCCGGTGCCTGATGAGTTGTTCAGTTAGCCGTCAATACGCGCACCGGGCAACGGATGCGGTGCACGATTCGCATAGCAGCCGGTAAGTGTTACATCGAACTGAAAAAAGCATTCCCGGGGGAGTGCTCAACATTCACATTATTCACACTAGTTTGCCGGATTTCTGGCAAACAATTGTTTGCAGCTGTGTCCCCTGCGCTAAGCTTGCCGTCATGGAACAAGGCTCCCGTTTTTCTCATGCGTTTTTCCGCGCAGTCACTGCCGCCGGTTTGGTTGCCGGACTTACTGTTGGGCTCAGCCCTGCCGCAACCGCACAGGATGCGCCACCGGCGCCAGCGCCTGCTGCCGGATCGAGCGATTTCGCCTGGAATCTTCACGAGTCAATCTACGGTTCCTCCACTGGCCTGCCCGATCCGATCGGCAATGCGGCTCGTGGATTCGCCGACGGGTTAACTGGGTTGCTCGCGCCAGGCCTGCTGGAGCAGAAAGCCCGCGAAGCGCAGGAAGCGCTCAACCCGCCGGCCCCGGAGCCGGCACCCGCCCCAGCACCGCTGCCCTATGAAGGGTTCGATCAAAGCAAATGCCCGCCGCAGGCTCGCGCCTGCATCGACCTTGATCATGAACGCACCTGGCTGCAGAAAGACGGTGTGATTACTTGGGGGCCGGTGCGGGACTCGGCAGGTGCCCCATATCCGGCAACCGCCACCCCACGCGGCACTTTCTACGTCAACCGCAAGGTGAAAGACGAAGTTTCCCGGGTGTACAACAACGCCCCGATGCCATATTCGGTGTATTTCACCAACAACGGCATTGCCTTCCATGAAGGAGATGTCAACCTGTGGTCGCACGGCTGCATCCACCTCAACCACGAAGATGCCGTGCACTACTTCAACAACCTCAACATTGGCGACATGGTGTACGTGTTCTAGCCTGTACACCGTCGGCCTGTCCCGAGAGTGTTTTCCACCCCAGATCGGCGCATCGTTACGATGCAGCCAGCTGGGGTGTTTCGCATTTTTTCGCACCGTTGTCACCGCAGCAGTGGCGCGTCACTCCCCGCACGATGATCACAGCAGGGCGCTTTGCCGCATGGAATGATGCTTCGCGCTCGTAGGTTTCCCCCGAAGCATTATCGTTGGCTGCGACACGCCCAACAGTCTGCTTCCTTGCCCGCCGGGGCTGTCAGTGTTACAAGCATCCCGGGGAAGAATTGCATAATGGTGATCCGGCGCGTAAGCTCGTGCGATGGTGTGTGCATATGGTCAATACTGTTGACCTTGCTGGAATAAGCAATGCAGGCACCATCTCCGCCACAGCTGTGGCGGTACGTCGATTTTCCGTTGCAATCAACGCCGTGCCAACCGGAGTATTTCCTGCACTGTGCAAGAAGCACCCACCCCGGCCGGGCACGAATAAGGAATGTGGAGTCCATGGCAAAAAAGGAAGGCGCAATCGAGGTAGAGGGTCGCGTAGTCGAATCCCTGCCGAATGCGATGTTCCGTGTCGAACTCGATAACGGTCACAAGGTACTTGCCCACATCAGTGGCAAGATGCGCCAGCACTACATCCGTATCCTCCCCGAGGATCGGGTTATTGTAGCGCTGAGCCCCTACGACCTGACTCGCGGCCGCATCACGTACCGCTTCAAGTAATACTGGCGAGAAGTTTTTTCTACACCGCCTCCTTATCCCACGGTGTGCTTGCCCTGGTGCAGGACATCCTAGCCAGGGAAGAAGTTTGTGCGTGAACCATTTTTTTCCGCAACTGTTCCTGTAACACTTGCAGTCAATGTTTCCCGCAACCATTCACACCTTCGTTTCCTACCTTTGGCATAACGGTGGCCAAAGCCTCACTGTTTTTCTCTCCCACTGATCCGGCATCCGTCCGGGCGATGCGAGTTGTGATGTTGGTGAGGACGGATAGGGAGAAAACCACCGCAACAACCGGAAGGATCATGCCTTATGGCACGCCTTGCTGGAGTTGACCTCCCGCGTAACAAGCGCATGGAAGTCGCTCTCACCTACATCTACGGCATCGGGCCTGCCCGTGCCAAGCAACTTCTTGACGAGACTGGTATCTCGCCGGATCTGCGCACTGACAATCTCACCGACGAGCAGATCTCAAGCCTGCGTGACGTCATCGAATCCACCTGGAAGGTCGAAGGTGACCTTCGCCGCCAGGTGCAGGCTGATATCCGTCGCAAGATTGAGATCGGCTGCTACCAGGGTCTGCGCCACCGTCGTGGCCTGCCCGTTCGTGGCCAGCGCACCAAGACGAATGCGCGTACCCGCAAGGGCCCGAAGAAGACCATCGCCGGAAAGAAGAAGTAAGTAGATGCCTCCGAAGAGTCGTTCAGGCGCACGCCGCACCGGCCGTCGCGTCGTCAAGAAGAATGTGACCCAAGGGTCCGCATACATCAAGTCCACCTTCAACAACACCATCGTGTCGATCACCGACCCGCATGGTGCCGTGATCTCGTGGGCGTCCTCTGGCCATGTTGGCTTCAAGGGCTCCCGCAAGTCCACTCCATTCGCCGCACAGATGGCAGCAGAAAGCGCTGCCCGCAAGGCAATGGAGCACGGTATGAAGAAAGTTAATGTTTTTGTGAAGGGCCCGGGCTCGGGTCGTGAAACCGCTATCCGCTCCCTCTCGGCCGCCGGCCTTGAGGTCGACACGATCGTCGACGTGACCCCGCAGCCGCACAACGGCTGCCGTCCGCCGAAGCGTCGTCGCGTCTAGCAGGGAAAGGAAAGGTAACTCGATATGGCCCGATACACTGGTCCTGCAACCCGTAAATCCCGTCGCCTCCGCGTTGACCTGATCGGTGGGGACGCCTCTTTCGAGCGTCGTCCATACCCTCCAGGACAAGCTGGCCGTGCCCGCACCAAGGAATCTGAGTACTTGCTGCAGCTGCAGGAAAAGCAGAAGGCACGCTTCAACTATGGCGTCATGGAAAAGCAATTCCGCCGCTACTATGCAGAAGCCAACCGTCTGCCGGGTAAAACCGGTGACAACCTGCTGGTGCTGCTGGAATCCCGTCTCGACAACGTCATCTACCGCGCAGGTCTGACCCGCACCCGCCGCCACGCCCGGCAGCTCGTTGCACACGGTCACTTCACCGTGAACGGTCAGCGCGTGACGATCCCGTCCTACCAGATCCAAAAGCACGACATCATCGATGTTCGGGAACGCTCCCGCAAGATGGTCTGGTTCGAAGAAGCACAAGAAATGCTGGCCGACGCACAGACCCCAGCATGGCTGCAGATCGTCCCTGACACCCTGCGCATCCTCGTGCACCAGCGCCCCGAGCGCGCACAGATCGACATCCCGCTGCAAGAACAGCTCATCGTCGAGTTCTACTCGAAGTAATCCTTCGAGTACACCAGCCGGTGGCCAGCCGCTACCGGCCGGTGGTGTTATGTCGCATGCGACAACCACCATTCTCTACAACTTCACCACCTCCGGTCTCGTCACCTGCGAAACCAGCATCCCACGGCCAGTCGAATATCCGACTCCCGCAAGATGTTGCAAAGCAGCCTGACTGGTCCGGCGGCATGGTTAGCCCGTTGCAGAAACCGCATCGTTCACGCAACACTGGTTGCTTTCGATGCACACTACAGCGCGCTAACCACCACGGTATGAGCGCTGCCACGGAGCCACCGAACTGTATCCGTAGAAGTTCCAGTTCCCTGTGACTGAGCCTTATCGGCCAACACCTCGGGCAGCCTCATACACGATGTACTTTCATTTGGCGTCATATAGCGGGCGCCACTGACAAGGAGACTTACATGCTCATCTCGATTCGGCCTTCCCTCACCGAAGAGCCTATCGATGCTTCCCGCTCCCGGTTCATCTTTGCACCACTGGAGCCGGGCTTCGGCTACACCCTCGGCAACTCGCTGCGCCGCACCTTGCTGTCCTCCATTCCGGGGGCAGCGGTTACCAGCGTGAAAATTGACGGTGTGCTGCACGAATTCACCACCATCCGCGGTGTGAAAGAAGATGTTTCCGACATCATCTTGAACATCAAAGGCCTGGTGCTTTCCTCCGACTCCGACGAGCCGGTCGTTATGGTGCTTCGCAAAGAAGAACCAGGTGAAGTCACTGCTGCCGACATCACCCCACCAGCAGGTGTGGAAATCCACAACCCGGATCTGCACATCGCCACCCTCAACGAGACTGGCAAGCTGGAAATCGAGATGATCGTCGAACGTGGCCGCGGCTACGTTCCAGCCACTATGGCGCAAGACACCGGTGAAATCGGTCGCATTCCAGTCGACCAAATCTATTCACCAGTGCTCAAGGTCAGCTACAAGGTTGAAGCGACCCGTGTGGAACAGCGCACCGACTTCGACAAGCTGATCATCGATGTGGAAACCAAAAACTCGATCACTGCCCGTGATGCTGTCGCATCGGCCGGCAAAACCCTGGTCGAGTTGTTCGGTCTGGCACGCGAACTCAACACCAATGCTGAAGGTATTGAAGTTGGGCCATCCGGTCAGGACACCGAACACATGGCTGCCTACTCGATGCCCATTGAAGAGCTGTCCTTCTCCAAGCGCAGCTACAACTGCCTGAAGCGGCAAGATATCAACACCGTCGGCCAGCTTGCAGAATGCAACGAATCCGACCTTATCGATATCCGCAACTTCGGTCAGAAGTCTATTGACGAAGTGAAAGTAAAGCTGGCAAGCCTCGGTTTGACGCTGAAAGATGCTCCGGAAGATTTCGATCCTTCCACCATCGAAGGCTACGACGCCGAAACTGGCGGCTACATCGACTACGACGCCGACGACGAAGAGTAGAAAACACTAGAGAGCATCGCGCCTTACGCAGTAAGGAAACGATGCAATCATCGGTTGGAACATCGACAATTCATCGATGCAGTCGTTCTTAAAAATCTCAGGAGTACCCCATGTCTAAGCCCAAGAAGGGCCAACGTCTCGGCGGCTCAGCCTCCCACCAGCGGAAGATTCTGGCGAATCTCGCGGCTCAGCTGATCGAGCACAAAGCCATCAAAACCACCGACACCAAAGCGAAGCTGCTTCGCCCCTACGTCGAAAAGATCATCACGAAAGCCAAGCGCGGCACCCTCGCTGATCGTCGTAACGTACTGAAGCTGATTCCTAACACTGCAGCTGTGAACTACCTGTTCGACGAGCTGGCAGAATCCTTCGCAAACCGCAACGGTGGCTACACCCGCATCATCAAGCTGGAGAACCGGAAGGGCGACAATGCGCCTATGTCCCAGATCTCCCTGGTGCTGGAAGAAACCGTCACTGCTGAAGCAACCCGCGCAACCCGCGCTGCTGCTTCGAAGAAGGCTGACGAAGCCAAGGCTGAAAAGGCCAAGGCTGAGGAAGCTGAAGCAGAGGTCGAAACCACTGACAAGGAAGCCGCTGACGCCTAGTTCGTCAACGCACAATCCTTGGCACCATACGGTGCAACCCGAACACACCGCAGTACTGGCACAGGTTTCCTGTGCAGCAGCGCTGCGGTGTGTTCGTTTGTTTATCAGCGCGCTTCAACTGGCACGTATGCGGCAAGCATCGGCACGTTATCCTGAGTGCCGTTGCTGTTAGTTTCGCACAATATTCGGCAATTCTGCACGGTAGGTGTGCGCCCGGCTAAAAGGGGTGCACCACAGCCGGTATAGTAGTGCCACGTGACTGACGCATCCGCGGATTCCCTGATCCGCCTACGGCTCGATATCGCCTACGACGGCACCGACTTTCACGGTTGGGCAAAACAAGCCGATCCGGCGATCCGGACGGTACAACACACCATCGAGCAAGCCTTCGGACTGATTTTCCAAACCCCTTGTCCGTTGACAGTTGCTGGACGCACCGATGCCGGGGTGCACGCCACCGGGCAAGTAGCCCACGTCGATGTGCCAGCCAAAGGCTTGGAAACCCGCTCGATCGACGGGGATCCCACCCGGCTTGTTCGACGTCTCACCCGGCTGCTCCCAGATGACATTCGGATTCACGCGGTAACAGTTGCACCAGATGGCTTTGATGCAAGGTTTTCTGCGCTGCGGCGACACTACAACTATCGGATTACTACCGCCGCCTGTGGTCCGCTCCCGCAAACTCGGCTTTTCACTGCTGCATGGCCACGCCGCGTCGACATTACGCTCATGCAACAAGCAACCCATGCACTCTTGGGATTGCACGATTTTGCCGCATATTCCAAGTATCGTCCCGGGGCCACCACAGTGCGGGATCTGCAAGCGTTTTCCTGGCGGGAAGTGTCTACCGCCCAGGAACCAGATACCTATGAGGCGACCGTCATCGCTGACGCCTTCACCTGGTCGATGGTGCGCTCCCTGGTGGGGGCAACCTTGGCCGTCGGCGAAGGCAAACAGCCGATCAGTTTCACCGAAGCAATGCTCAACGAACGCAGTCGGAGTTCGAAAATTCCGGTGGCACCCGCCTGCGGACTCACCCTCACCCAGGTGGATTATCCTGCCGCTGCCGCATTAGCGGCGCGTGCCGAACAAACCAGAGGTGTGCGTGTCCTCCCCGGTGAGGAAACACGAGCGGTTGGGAAAGGCTGCCCGGAAACAAATCCCTATTTCCATGGCGTGCAGGAATAATAGCCGGAGAACATGCATAGTAGTGCCGGGAATGTCCGCTGGTGCGGTTGGTGAACTATGCTTTGCCGAGAAGGAACCGAACCCCACGGTGTTGTTGTGTGCAGCGTTTGTTTCACCGTTGCACACCTGAATTTGTGGCAACAGCCTGATTCGCAGTAAGAATCATCCCAGGGATGCAAGCATCATCTGGTGGGGAAAATCGAAACACGTGACGTCAACTATGTGCAGCAGGTGAAGGAGGCATGTTGATTACCGATACAACAATGCATGCAGCCTTCGCCATGCTGCTGGTGTTTGTGGTTCCCGGCTTGGTCATCAATTGGATGAGTGGGCTAAAACTTCCCTGGGCGTTGACCGCAAGTGTGCCGGTATCCCTCGGGGTGCTGGGCTTTATCGGCTGGCTATCCGGGTTGGATGACAGCCAAAACTTCACCCGTGACCATGTGGTCATCGCCCTGGTGATGTGTGCCGTGCTGGCGCTGCTGTGGCGATGGATGGTGTATGCACTGTACCGGTGGCGGGCACGTCGTCGACATGATCGTCAACACACAGCGCTCTCACCACCTGAACTGCCGGAAACAACAGGAAACGATGCCGGCCCGGGAGAGAAGCTGGCAGCATTTGCTGAACATGATGAGGTGACAGTCGATTCCGCCTCTTCCACAGCAGATGCTGGTCCTGCCGCACAACCGGGGTCCGCAGTAGCGGTTGACGCGTCGGGTAGCGCATCGGCACCAAACGAGGAAGCTTCAATCGACCCATCTGCCAGCAGGCGACGCTGGAAGGATATGTGGTCACCTTCCCACTGGTCGGCGTATGTTACCGGCAGTATTGGTGATCCTGTATGGGTGATACCGGCAGCAGGCGTGCTGGTTGGCATGTGGTTGATGATCATCCGTGCCCTGGAGACGCTTGATCGTGCCCGCTACGGGGTGGAGAGCATTTATCAGGGATGGGATGTGCAATGGCACGCCAATGAGGTGACGTTTATCGTCCGTGACCATGTTGCCTCAGCGACCCGCATGGGTGAACTGATGAATCAGGAAACCCAATTGCCGATGTACTACCCGTCGGCGTGGCATGATCTCACCGGGTTTGCGGCAATGATTACCGGACTCGATCCGGTGGTTGCGGTCAACCTTGCCGGCATTATCCTTCCCGGGGTCTTGCTGCCATGCAGTGCTGCAGCGCTGACTTGGCGGTTGTGTGATTCCCGATCGATGACTGCGCAAGTCGCAGCGGGACTTGCCCCCATAATTGTGGCCGGTATTCCGGCGTTTTATTGGGTTGGCATGTATGTGGGCGCGTGGCCGTATTTAGCGGCGATCGCCGCGGCCGGCATTGTTATTGCCCTGTTGATTTCGGTGACGGCAGCACCGGTGCGGGCGTTTGCTGCTTGTTGGGCTTTTGTTGGTGCGGTGCAAACCCATCCATCGGCTGTGACTGTCATCGTGGTGCCAGTTGTCTTGTGGTGGCTGACCCGCGGGTTGTGGAAACCCGCACATCGCAGCATAGGTTTCCGCCACGGATTGCGTGTTCGATTGTGGGAAACTGCGGTGCTCGCCGCCACAGGGCTGGTTGGTTCGATGTTGGTGATGCCGCAAATATTGGCTGGTATGCAGCAGTCTGGGGAAGTGGAGTCCTTCGAGGCAACTGAAGATGTTACCCGTGCTGAGGCGTGGGCGATGGCTGCGAAACTCGCTACCCGGCATGCGGAGGTTTATGAACTTGTCCCAATGTTGTGGTGGTCAGCATTAGCAGGGGCGATCATGCTGCTGGTGTGGCGACGCAGCATCTTTGGCCAACTCACCTATTTGTTGTCGCTGGCGGTCTGTGTCAACGCGATTCTGCCCTTCGACGCCCCCTTGTCCAGTTGGCTGTCGGCTATTGGTTCACTGCATTACAACACCCCGCATCGGCTGATCATGCCAGTGGTGTTGTTGACGGCTATCGGGTCAGCGCTGTGTATTGCTGGAACTGCGGCGGTGATAGCCTGGCTGTTGCTGCGTCGTTTCCCACGGCTGCAGGTTGCCCTGATCGGTTTGCTAGGGCTTGGAACCGGAGTGCTGCTGTATCCGGCTGTGTCTGCTGCGACTGCGGAACCGGCAGAGTTTGCCATCAATCATGATCGTAATGGGCGGATGGTTGATACCACGGATCTGCAAGCGTTTGACTGGTTGATGAAACAACCACATGCGTTCGACGGACATATTTTCGGTGATCCTGCCGACGGTATGGGTTGGATGTATGCGACCAATGGTCTACCGAGTTTCTTTCGGCATTATCTTTGGCCAGTGCTTCCCGAACAGGCCGACACGAGTTTGTTGTACTGGTATCCCGACAAGCTGGGTGTGGGTAATTTTGATGATCCAGATATGGCCAATGCTGTAGACGAGGCAGCAGCAAGGCAGAACATCACGTTCTATTATGTTTCGCCACCGACATTTTGGGCGTTTCAAGAGCCTGCCCTGGAGATGATCTTAGGGCTGTGGGAAACCCCCGGCGTCACCCCGGTGTACAAAGACAAGCAAGTATCGATCTTTGCAGTCAATGCAGCGTTTACCGATGCGGAACTCATCGCTATGCGGAAACCGGGTAATTCTCCCGAACCCTTGCCGCCGTTGGTCACCAAAGGGGAGATGGGGGTGGCGAACTCGCAGGCGGAAATCAATGAGCCGTATTTCCATCGCCCAACTACACCGTTGACCGGGAATGCTGAATCGTTTGTCAATGAACGCGAGCAGCAGGTACGGGCAACCTATGATCAGCTGTGGCATGCTGAGCTTCCCGAAGAGGCCACAGAATAATCGTCTGCCTTTCGTCCACTGGCAGTGGCTAAATGTGCTGAGAACAATGGGGCACACCGCAGACTACGCACACCGCCGACTACGACTGTTGGGCGGGGCGGGTACCCTTACTTCGGTGAGGGAAGACGACAAACCCTAGCGGAGGGAAGTTTCCCCGAGTAGGATGAAAACTTCACTGACTGGTTGTTTTCAGGGGACAACCAGCAGTTTTGATGCGCAAGTGAACCTGCCATGGTAAGAGCCGCAACACCACGTCCGGCGGATTGGCGCATGCACTGCAAACAGTACTTCATATTGAGGGGGAATATTCGGTGGGCTATGAACTGCTGACCACGAAAGCACAAGTAACCGGCTATCGGTTTTTACGCCGTCGGGTTCATCACGGGCTGGTGCTTGGCGATATTCGAATGATTCATGATCCGATCGCACGGCGCAGTAAAGCTGTGGCGATGTCGACCGTGGCGGCAGCAATTGGGGTAGCCGGATCGGGTGCTGTTGCCGTGTTTGCTCCCGATCCGCAGCCGGGTGATAACCAGATCGTGCGCAGTCCAGCCGGTCACTATTATGCGCGTATCGATCAGCAATACCATCTCACGCAGAATTTGTCCTCGGCGAAGTTGATTGCCGGGGCGCAAGCTACCGTTGGCAAAATTGGGAATACTGCGTTACGCAATCTTCCCCGCGGGGTGCCGGTTGGTATTCCCGGCGCGCCTGACAGGCTAGATAAGGTGGCAGCTTCGGCGGAGTTCGCGGTGTGTCACACGGCGGCTGGCACGGAGCTTCCACAAGTAAATCAAGGCGATGATGTTGCGCCGTGGCGGCGGGTGTTGAATGCGGTGCGGTTGCCGCGGTTGCGGGAGCATAGTTTGGCGGGTGCAGGGGCGGTTGATTCTGGGGCGGTTGTGGATGCTGGCATGGGCAGTGGCGGTGATGCTGCTGCCCGTGGTGGGCAGTCTGCTGGTGGAAAGGATGCCGCGGTGGCGGGTTTTCGTCGGCGTGCGTTGGATGGGGCGGGTGCGTTTGGGGTGTTGCAGCGGGATGTGCAGGTTGCTGCGGAGCGGGTGATTGTCACCATGGATCCGGTGACGGTGCCGTTGGGGGAGGATGAGGCGCTGTTGGCGGTTGTTGATGGTAGGTGGTGGCTGGTGCGGGACGGGTCACGTGTGTTGTTGCCGCCGGAGAATTCCCCGCTTGGTGTGGCGCTGCGGGAATTGTTGGGGGTGTCTGCTGATACTCCTGTGTGGCGTCCGCCTGCAGCGGTGTTGAATACGATTCCGGAGCGGGCACCGTTTGGGTTTGATCCGCAGGGGGTGGTGTTGCGGGCGGGGCATGCGAAATATTTTGTGGTGGGGGAGAAGCATCAGCGGTTGACGGTGTTTCAGGCTGAGTTGTTGGATGCGGCCGGGGTGCCGACGGTGACGGTGGTGCGGTCGCAGCCGATTACGCCTATTGAGGATCCTTCGTTGGTGGTGTTGCCGGAGCATCGTTTGCAGGTGGTGTCGCCCGCGCAGAGTGATGTGTGTGTGACTGGTCGTGGGGCGTCGGTTGGTCGACGGGTGCCGGTGGTGGATGCGGGTGTCGAGTTGCCGGGTTCGTCGGTTGCTACCCATTTTCAGGCTGGTTTCCCGGAGGGGATTGTGGTGGATACGACGACTGGCTATTTTGTGATTGGGCAGACGGGGGCGCGGTATATGGTTGCTGATCGGGCGACGGTGGAGGTGTTGGATCCGCCGTCGATTTTGCAAGGCCCGTGGCCGATTATTCGGTTGTTGCCGCAGGGGCAGCCGTTCAGCAGGGAGGCTGCGTTGCGCCCGGCGGAGGGTTTTTATCAGCTTGCTCCTTAAGGTGGCGGTTGCGGGCGGGTGCTACCTTACGCAGGGCAGGTTTGTCGGTGTTGGATTGTTGCACAGTGGTGTGCTGTTGGGGTGTGTTTGCTCAACGGGTGCACAGCACAGCAGCGGCGCAGCGTCCTTGTGTGGGGGGATGCTTCGCCGCTGCTTGCTGGTGGGTGCTTGTTAGGACTGTTTGCTGCGTCGAATTGTGGTGATGCGTTGGGCGATTGCGGCGGCTAGCAGACAGCTGGTGAGCCCAATGATGCAGTAGCCTAAGAGGCGGGCGGCGCGTGCTGGGGTTGGGGCAGGTGGTTTGGCAGGTGCCTGGACGGTGATGGCGCGTGGGGTGGGGGGTTGTTCGGCGGTGGCGCTTAATGCTTGGAGTGGATCGATGGCGCCGGTGGTCGGGTCGGCGATGTGGGTGAGGTGTTCCCGGATGGCGGCCGGGCTGAGTTGCGGGTTGCGGGATTTGAGTAATGCGGCGACACCGCTGACCCAGGGGGCGGCATAGGAGGTGCCAAACAGCGGTTGGGGTTGCTCGATTGTTCCGGTGCCGAGAATAAGTCCTTCCCCAGTGGGGGATAGTCCGGCGGGCACCCAGCCGGGTGCGGATACGCTGGGATAGGGGGCGGGGAGTGAGTAGGCTGCATATTCGCCGTTTTCGGCGAGTGCTTGTACTGAGAGCACCGTTGGCAGGTGGGAGGGAAATACGATTGCGCCTGGTGCACAGTTGCCGCCGCTGTTGCCGCTTGCCGCTACCACGATCGTGCCTTGTGCTTCGGCGCGGGCTAAGGCTTCATGGAGTGGGGCAACATCAACGTGTGCGCCTTGAGCCGCAGGTATGCAAGACACCACAGAGATATTGATGACATCAGCTTTGTCGTCGAGGGCGGCGTGTATTGCGGCGGCGAGGGTGGCTAAGGTTCCCCCGGGGGTGTCGGGTGGGAGGGTGTTGGCGGTTTGTTTAAATGATCGGATTGTTGCCTGTGGCGCGATTCCGGTGGTGAGTATGCGACCGTCTTCACCGGTGGTGAGTCCGCCGATGATGCCGGCTACGATGGTGCCGTGTGCGTCGCAGTCGATGAAGGCATGTGCCGGATCGTCGCCGGTGAGGAAATCTTCACCTTGTTCCAGGGTTGCTAATCCGGGGTGGGGTGTGACCCCTGTGTCAATGATGGCGATGCGAATCCCTTCGCCGGTGGCAAGCTGATGTACCGCCTGCAGGCGAGTACTGCGCGCAATTGCTTTTGCCTGCTGATCAGGGGTTGCCGGCACCACCGGGACACAATCCGCTAACTGCCAAGGGCCGACGGTTGCGGTTGTCGGTGGGATTTCTGGTGCGAGGTGTTCTGGCGGCGGGTTGGTTTCGTCGTGATCGGCAGGATCAGTGGCAGGGATTTCCGCCCCGGCCGGTGGATGCTGTGGTCGCGGGGCAGCATGCTGGGGATAGTTTGGTCGCGGTGGTAGCGGCGGCGGGGATGGTTGCGGCACAGGTGCCGGTGCCGGTGCTGGCGGTAACAAGGCTGGTGGGATTGCCGGCAAGGGTGGGGCTGCTGGTGGCGAAATTGGCGGGAGTTGCGGCAGGGGCGGCAGATCAATCCATTGGGCAGGCGACGTACGCACGTCGTCAGTCGCAGCAGGGTTGGGTTCGGTGCCAAACTTGCCCTGTCCGGGGTGCGGTTGAGCGGTTTCGTGCAGGTGTGTGGTCGGGTTGAACAAGGGTCGATTCAGGTTGCCTGCACGAGTGTCTGCTGGGGGCGGCAGGGTCAGGCCATTGCTGTGTGTTTGCACCATGCCGTGATCGACAACCCGGAATTGCGGGGCTGTGTTGGCGACCGGTTGGTGTGCTAGCAGCACCACAATAAACAGGAAACTACCAATACTGGACGTACACCGAGCACACCATTGGCTAAACGGCACCTTGGACACCCGGCGGCTGGTGGACCATAGAAAGTGACCGACCAATTGGTGGATAAAGTTACGCATCACAGCCCCCTGACCATGGTGTAAATACCGGCCACAAACAATCCTATTGGCAGCAGTGTTACCAGTCCGAGCATCTCTAACTGTTCAAGGCGGCGTAACGCCGGTGGGGACAGGTGGGTTAACCGGTCGGTGAATAGTGGCGCACTGACACATCCCCCGGTCAGTGCCACCATGACGACGATCAACCATCCAGGCTGATGGCTGACTGAGGCCACATGCACCCCAATCCCAGCAATTCCTGCCAGCGCCCACCCGTGGAGTAGCAACGCCCCGGCCACACTGTGCAGACGCATCCCATGAAATCCCACACTAAAACTGGCGGCAGCAAGCATAGCCACCACCCAGTGGGTGCTGGCTGCACCAACAAGCAACATCGCCGGAATCCCCACTACGGCGCATCCGCCAAGCATCCCGGTGTACAGCGCCTGCGCGGTGCGGGCTTTCGCGGTGGTGTGATCGTCCCGTTTCGGTGGCGGGGGCATAGTCTCTGCGGTGGGGCCAACAGTGGGAACCTGCAACCCGGCAAGGCTCAAACACCAGCCAGGACACACCGTGGCCACTAACACGGTAAACACCACCGCCAACGCGGCAGCCTCCTGGGTAGTGTGGGTGAATCTTGCCAACAGCGCAATAAATGCGGCAAGCAGCAGCAGGGTGCACTGCAAACTTGCCCACACCACCGGTGTAGCGCCGGTAATGGTGGCCACCGCCACAGCACCAAGCCCAATAAGACACCCCACGGCGATAGCTGACCCGTAGTGGGGCTGTGCCGTATCGATGAGCCACCACCAGCCGGCGGCAACAGCCAGCATGACTCCCGCAGTGCTGCTTAGCTGCGCACACAACTGCCTGCTCTCCAATTCTTGCCGCGCATCTGGCTGAATCCCTGATCGGTGCACAACTGGGGAATCCCCGGCGCGGCCAGCACAGCTGCCCCCGCTGCTTCGCGCTAACCAAGCCCCCAACGTTAACGCCACCAGGCTGGCCAAACCACATCGCGCCCACAGCGGCATCCACCATTGCAGATAGCCGACACAAACCGCCAACGCAGCCCACCCCAATGCACACGTCATCGCTGTTCGCAACGCGGGAACAGGTTTCGTCGGCAGTGCAGTAAACGCCTCCGCCGCATCAACTGGCAACGGCGGTGCGGCAAGCTCCTGGTGGGTCAACATTAGTCGCCCACCCTGTCCCAATGGGGTGTGCGTCAACGGCACCGCTGGATCCAAACGCCACCCACTTGCAGTGGTGGCAACCCAAGCATCAGCCTCATCGATACATCCGGCAAGCTCTAACACTTCGGGAAGAATATCGACGAGCCGAGCCTGGGGCGGCAACACCATATCGACCGCAGGTGGATTCTGCCCAGCCTCCGGAATCACCTCGACGGTAACTCGCAGACCCTGATCGTCCACGCTCATTGTCATTGTGCTTCAACCACCTGTCATCGTTTGGGGAAACTCAGGCGAACATCCCGAAGATTCCCAAGCCCCGATCAGCAGCTGCCACCACACCCACAAGCAATGCCTCACCAGATCGCAACGAGGGGCAACAACTAGTCACCTCACCCCTGCAAAAATGTTGGCATTACCTGTTCGTGCGACAGCTGCTGAATTGTTTGACTGTGCACCGGCCACAACCGGTGCACGCTCATCGACACAATGAGACTTCCCCTAATAGCGCAACGGTTCCGGCTACCAACAAAACACCTGCCACCGGCAGTAGGCGTACAACCCGCCAAAGCACACAGCGGTGCACATTCTAAAAACACAGCATGGAAAAACCCGCCGAGGCGGCGACCAATGGGAACCATCTGCAGCAGCCAACCAGACTAACCCCTCGAACGCTGCCTCTTGCGGCAGCATCTGATGCCGAAAACCCCAGCACGATTCGCTAGCAGCAACCAATCGGTTTTCCGAAGTGCTGCCCAACCCTGGTCTACAAGGAGCAAAGCTATGACATCGCCGAACCATGCCACCCGGCAAGCAGTGGTTGTTCCGATACGCACCATGGACGACCGAATCCCGTGGCCAGAACCCCCACACGGTGACATCGCAATCGAGGCGATACCTGCCGCCGAAAAACCCAGCCCACAACCCTTAATGCGGTGGATCCTCCCACTGATTATGGTGGTCGTCTTCGGTGCGATGATCGCCATGATGGTGCTACGCGGCGGCGGATTCAACCCTATGATGCTGCTATTTCCAGTGATGATGCTGGCCAGCATGGCAGCGATGTTTGGCGGTAACCAAACCGAGGACGTCACCGAAACCCGTCGCACCTATCTTCGACACCTACAACAAGTACGACGTCAAGCGCAACAGCACAGCCAGCAGCAACGCCGCTATTTAACCCACCGATTTCCCGCCTCTGAAACGCTTTGGTCGATGCTGCACACCCCGCGGCTGTGGGAACGCGACCAAACAATGGAAGACTTCGGCTGGGTACGGATCGCCACCGGGGAAGTAGCACTGGCCACCCCCGTACAACTCGCCCAACCAGGCGCCCCAGAAGACCTAGACCCGGTCTGTGCGATCAGCGCCGCCCACGTCATCGACACAGTAAGCACCGTACCCGACTGCCCAGTCGGCCTCACCCTGACAGATTTCCCAGTCATAGCGCTCACCGGCCCCGGACGAACCGGCATGGCCCGCAGCCTTATCGTGCAACTGGCGTTCCACCACGGCCCAGACAGTATCACCATCACCACCCTCGGATCCGGATTCGACTGGGTGAAATGGCTACCCCATGCCCGCCACACCGCCCGCAACAACACCAACGCCCACCACATTTTGGTAATCGGCGACGCAGGACCGCACAACACAACCGACTACAGCGAATTCGACACCATCATCGACGTCGCCTCCACCCCAGGGAGCAACCTGTGGCGTGCAGCCCGCGACAGTGGACTCATTCTGCACCTGGCACCAACCCCCACCAGCAACACAACCACCACAGCAGTAGCAAAACATCGCAAACAATCACGTCGCACAAGCGGCCTTACACAGCCACACCTGCTACCACCTGTAACCCGCCGGAAACACATCCGTCAACGCACCACACCCACCTTCAAGCACCCCTTCCGCTCCTTGCTGACCCGCCTACACCCAACCCCGGAACGCAGCCACCTTCAGCCCCAACACCACCCACTACCGCCATCCCCGACCCAAAACGTCAGCTACCAGCTAGCAGTCGAAACAGCAGCAGGGAAAGAAGTCCTCGGACAAGCCGACACCATCAGTCTCACCCTCGCCCGGGAAACAGCCCGACAACTCACCGGCTACCGCCGCGCAATCACCACCGGCAGTAGACAGAGCAGCGGCATGCTGCAGCTGTGCGGAATCACCAGTCCACAACAACACACCCCGGCCGCCATGTGGCCACCCCTCGCCGCGAAAGCCCGACTAGCCGTCCCAATCGGTGTCACCACCACCGGCCACCCAGTTGTACTCGACCTGAAAGAAGCCGCCCAAGGCGGCTACGGGCCACACGGACTGTGCATCGGAGCCACAGGATCCGGAAAATCAGAACTATTACGCAGCCTTGTCGTAGGACTAGCACTCACCCACAGCCCCGACGACGTGAACTTCGTACTCGTCGACTTCAAAGGGGGCGCCACCTTCCTAGGCCTTGACGGGCTACCCCACACTTCGGCGGTGATCACCAACCTGGCAGAAGAAGCAGTCCTAGTAGAACGCATGCAAGAAGCAATCGAAGGAGAAATGCATCGCCGCCAGGAACTCCTGCGGCGCGCCGGGAATTGTAAAAACGTTGACGACTATCGTCATCTGCGTCAAAACAATCCGGCATTGCCGCCGCTGCCAGCGCTGGTGATTGTCCTCGACGAGTTTTCTGAGCTGCTGGGACAGCATCCAGATTTTGCGGATCTGTTCACTGCTGTCGGCCGTCTCGGCCGCTCACTCCACATGCATCTCCTCCTTGCATCGCAACGTCTTGAGGAAGGCAGACTGCGCGGCCTTGACTCGCATCTGTCCTATCGACTCGGGTTAAAAACATTCTCTGCGGCAGAATCACGACAAGTCTTAGGGGTAGTTGACGCGTACCATCTTCCGCAGCAGCCAGGTGTGGGACTTCTCCGCACTGATGCTGAGGCGTTGACCCAATTTCAGGCAGCCTATGTGTCCGGCAAGCTTGACAACGAGCTCACCGCTGCAGTGGAAGCGATGTATCAGCTGCCTGCCCCAACAATGTTTACCCATGCGGATGTGCTCAGCGAAGCAGTAGTGAAACTTCCCTCCCCGACATATGGTGACACTGCCGGCCAGCAGGATGCCACATTGGTCGACTACACCGTACGGGTCACTAGTGACGCTGCCGCGTTACGACAGTTGAAGGCACATCAAATCTGGTTGCCGCCCCTGCCTGCAGTTATTGATGCCGCCCCGTTTATACGGGATATCCAGCAGCCACCTGCCGGTGAGATGTCGGCAACTCTCGGACTTATTGATCGTCCACGGTTACAGCGTCAAGACCCCTATGTTGTGCAGCTCACCGGCAGTAACGGGCATGTGGCTGTGTGTGGCGCGCCAAGGAGTGGTACATCAACTGCGCTGCGCACCCTCCTGGCAGGTTTAGCAGCCACCCATTCCAGCGCGACGCTTCGGATGTACATCATCGACTATTCAGGACATGCGCTCGACAAACTAGCGATGTTGCCACATGTGGCAGCAGTAGCTTGCCGGGGAGAGGAAGAAAAAATCCGGCGGATTATTGCGGAAGTCATTGGACTTATCGATCAGCCGGCCAACGACACTGAACACACCCTGCTGGTGATTGATGGGTGGCAAGGGTTTATGCAAGAGTTTGGCGACACTGATCTGTCGGATCAATGTATTCGAATTGTCACCGATGGTCTCGGGGCTCGAGTGCATATGGTGCTGTCGGTGCAACGATGGGCACTACTGCGGCCAGCGATCAAAGACGTTATCGGCCTGCGCCTTGAACTGCATCTCACCGATTCGCTCGATTCGGTGCTCGATCGCAAAGCGCAACAGCGGCTGCCGGCAATTCCGGGAAGAGGATTGACGCATAACGCGGAACCTATGCAGTTCACCACAGTTGACGATGCACTCATCGCAGAGATCGCAGCTAATTCGGCTGCTCGCGGCGATATTCCGACCCGCCCGCTGCGCATGCTTCCCACAGCCATTGAAACGACCACAGTCGACACTAGCCAACCGGTGACATTTGCTATCGGTGGACCATTACTCAGCGCAGTAGTTTTCAACCCGGATCGACAAGATCACTTGGTGTGCTTCGGTGCCCGCGGTGCCGGGAAATCAACAATGCTGGCAACTGTTGCAGAACAACTATCAACCATGGATCGGTCTCATGCCCGGCTGGTGGTGATTGATCCACGACGTCGACATCTTGGCGCATTTCAAGAGGACATGATCGCAGCCTATGCCAGCAGTGCCGATCAGATTGTGACAGCAATCAAGGATCTGCAAATTACATTGCAGCGCCGACTACCTTCGGCAGATATCAGTCCGGAACAATTGCGGGCGCGCTCCTGGTGGCAAGGACCAGAACTCTTTGTTTTAGTTGATGACTTTGATCTGCTTCCGGACGGCGCATTACACCCTCTAGTGCCGTTAATTCCGCATGCGAAAGACATTGGCTTACATCTCGTCATAGCGCGAAAAACTGGTGGGGCGGCTCGCGCAATGTGGGATCCGCTGATCAGTGCGGTGAAAGATAGCACCCCGGTTGTGGTGTTACTTGACTGCGATAGGGAAGAAGGATCCCTTTTTGGAATCAAACCCCGACATTTCGCCCCCGGCCGGGCGACGGTCAGTATCGACGGCGACATTGTCGGTGAATGTCAGATTTTGCTACCTGCAGTCCAAACTCAAATGCACGAACAACCTCGTGGCGAGCATGCAGTGCCAGCTGGTGATCACCCCGACCATTCAGATCACGGGAGCACGGCTACCGAAACGGAGTCGAACAATGCGCTAGTCGGCGACGAGCTCACCGCGGGCGAGAAACAACTCGATGACATGGGGAGTAAAGAAAACCAGCGCCAGCACCAAAATTCCACACAGGAAGCTGCAGATCTGGCAACGGAGCAAGCGATGCCAGCGGATGCCACCATCATTGATCCTGAAGGAAGTCCTCATCCCACAACGAGCCGGCAGCTGGTAGATGACAGATCGACACCGCCAACAGGGGAACTTGGCGATGTGCAATCGGCTGCATCAACGCAATACTCGCCGTTGCGCAGTGAGGCTTCTAAATAAACACAGTCAATATTTCGAAAAAGACAATAACTAAGGGGGCAATGATGGCTGGTAGTAACAACAACACGGTACTTCCAACTAAAAACGCTGCAATCCAACCGTCATCACAGTCGGCCACAGTGATCCAGTTACCAAATGATCAACACCACCAGCGTCGAGTCTCGGTGGAGATCACTGCCGACCGGACGGTATTCCGAGGACGGGAAACACTCGTACGACAAGATATTTCAGCACTTGGTATCTGCCAAGGCTGGGCGATCCCCGCTGCAGTGGAACAGCTGAAAGAGATAGTGTTTGATCCTTGTGCTGACGATCCGGTGGAATTGGCCGGTGATGCTTCTGCGTGCACGGCCTTTGCCGAAGCACTCGAGGAAGCGGGAATTGCTGCCCGATATTGTTCACCAGGCAGCCCTACGGCGGATGATGCGGTAGTGCACCTGCTGCACACAGACCAGCGGACAGGTGTTGCAATTGAACCGAATTCGGTAACAGATCCTGCTACAGACCGCGAAACAGACGACGCCACCACGTCGTCTTATCCGAGGTATTTGCAGGAGTCGGAGGTAGTCGGCGAAAAAGCGCCGATGAACGCACTGCTTTCCACAGAAATAGGTGATGACCGAATCACCACAGAAAGCTTCACCGAGCACAATCAGCGTGCAGACCAAGAAAATGGGAATGCTGCCTCCGGTGGACTGCCGGATGTCACACCTCTAGACGACCAATCATTGGACGCTATTGGAGATGATTCTCCAATCGCGTTGTTAGGCGAAGTGGGGAATCAATCTGCGAACTGCGACGATAACCCACAACTGCCCACTGCGCATCAGATGCTCGCAAACGAAACGCTGTTAACGAGTGCAGTTGCAGCACCCACAATGACATCGCCCAACCCGGGCGACAGTGCAGCAACAATTACCCAATTTTCGGCGCAGCAAGAAACTCCGTTACTTGCACCGGCACCATTGCACGATGAACAGGCAGGACTAACCGAACAGTTTCTCCATACGCAAACACCGTCGCGCCGCCGACATCGACCACAGCGCCTCACCCCGCTACGTCCCGCGCAACACACCAATCAGTCAGAGCGTCACTCTCGACGGGCAGGCGGCCAATCAAAGGCATCGGGTAGGCGTCGACTTCGTCAGCACCCTAATCGGATTAGCACACCAGTGTTGGTTTTCGCTGGTATTGCCGTGGTGTGCAGCGCCGCCATGCTGGGAATCATGCTGGGGGTGCCGTCTCATTCGGAATCAGACACTACACCTCAACGATCAAACACACCCCAGACGTCCACGTCCAAGAGACCGACGCAGCCTGCCGTCACAACCGAAAGAACAGCACCAACTCAACCGACCCCCTCCCTGCCGATGCTGTCGCCTCCCAGCGATCCGCAAGGTGCACCCGAGCGGCACATTCGCGATGCACAAGTGGAATTTGAAATCCCTGACGGGTTTCATGCTGATCCCCAACCCGACGGATCCTATGTGTTACGCAACGAGGCTGCCGATGTTCGCATGATTATCGCCGCTGACCCGGTGGTTGATGGTGATCAAGATCCTCAGATCGCTATCACTCGTGCCTTGCTAGCCGATCCCATGGTTGAACTCGGCGCCACAGCCACGCTTCTGCGCCCCCAAGACAAACCGGTGATTAGCTACACCGAACGGCCAGGAGATGGATCCGCTGTTATTTGGGCGACCTGGGTCGAGGGGGCAACCCGACTATCGGTGGGATGTCACGCCCGCCAAAGCTTGGCGCCGTCACAGCTCGAACTGTGTCGACGGGTTGCCGCTGCTGTGCGGCCAGCCCCTGGAGCACCGCCGCCACCTGCAGAATGAACGCTGAAAAATTCGGGGGAACCGATGCAAAGCCAGTGCCAGTCCAATATCTGCGAAAGCAACTTTCACACAACAAGGATTCATCTTCGATAAGTAATAGCAGCAGGTAATTAACTCCCTGTAGCGGAAACACTTATCTAGGCGGATCTGGGGAAGCTGCTGACGTGGTGCACTAACTCTCAACACCAGTTACAACGAACGAAAAAATCGAAAACGTAACAACGGTGAAGTGCACAGCCATTATGGACATACCGCAACGGTAGGGGGCATCGATGGTCGTGCATAGAGGGAAGAGGAATCCACTGTGAAAACAATGCACACACTATGTTTGCCACAACACCGCAGGGTGTTTACCTCACTGCAAACAGGAACACAACGAGGGGAATTTGGATGTCTGATCAGTTCAGGACAGAAGCCGATGTCATGATCGCCACCGCGGGGCGAGTTGATGACACGAACCAGGATGTGCAGTCCGAACTTCATCGACTGCGTGGGGTAGTTGACTCGCTCCGAGGTTCATGGGCGGGGCAAGCCCAATCGTCCTTCGATTCGCTGATGGTGCGATGGGAAGATTCCGCCGGCAAGCTCAGTCAAGCATTGGGTGCCATCAGCGACAACATTCGCAACAATGCGCACCAATTCGCCAGCTCGGAAGAAGAAAACGCACAAGCCTTCCGCGCAGTCGGGGGAGAAGGACTCGCCCTCTAGCATTGGGCATCCGTCGACTGGGATGCGTGCTACAGCATCACGGGCATTCCTTTTTGTGGAGGGAAATTCGACACCTTCGGCTAGATGAACCCTGATGGTGGAAATCCCAGTCGTGGTTTTTCAATCTGTTATTCACACTCAATGATGGAAAAGGATTTTTTGGAACGATGGATTCGATGATTCGTTACCAGTTCGGAGCAATCGAACAGGCTGCGGCCGATATTACGAGCACTACCGGCCGCATCAACAGCACTCTTGACTCGTTGAAGCAGGGTCTGCAGCCGATGGTTGCCACCTGGGAAGGTGAGTCGGCTGCAGCTTACAATCAGGCTCAACAGCAGTGGGATCAAGCTGCTGCTGAATTAAATAGGGTGCTTGGCACGATTGCACAAACAGTCAGCCAGGGGAATCAGCGTATGAACGCGGTGAACCGACGCGCTGCCGCTTCGTGGGCCTAGCCACACACCGATGCTCGACCACGCAAGCTGACAGCAGCCGGGAAGATGGATAGCTGTTGTAAAAAGCCTTGCTCTTGACTGATGCGAAAGTGTGCTGCAAAAGGTTAGCAATCATCCTTGGCATTGCCGCTTCCGCTGCCAGTTTTAAGCACTCGGCATTATCGTCGCCGCCAGTACAGGGGACACAACTACTAGCGATAGTGGATGTGTTTTCTGTGCTGGCGGTGTTCCTATTGTGTAAAGCCACTGTATGGGGGACGCTGTGTGGGCTGGTCGGAACTGTGGATTGTCGCTGACTTCTATCTGCTGCCCGGTTTTTCTGGAGTGTCGACTATCGCACTTAGGGAACCGTGTGCTGCTGTTGATGTTTTGCTTTGCAGCAAACAGTTGGTTGATGGGAGTTTGCGCTGGCCGGTGCAGTGTCATAGACTTCTAACCTCGTGTGTAGAACACACACGGATTTGGCATGTGCTACAGCTGTAGTTCCTGTCTCCGCAAGCAGGCACCTCGGGTCTCCACCGGCCGCCGTGCGTGAGAAACCACCTTTCGGTTTCGATGATCGATGTAGGTTTCACCTACCCTGCGTGTTCTATCTCCAGCTACAAGTTGCTGCAGTGCGAAATCTTGCAATTGATGAATGACGGATGTTGTTCAGTAATTGATATAAGGACAAGGTTGATCGACGTGTTGTAGCGTGCCCGAGCCAACAATGTTGGAAGGGTAACGAAGTGGCGAAATATGGCTGGCAGTTTCCTCAAGACTGGCTTTAAGGAGTCGTTTTGTCTACTTTTCATCCGAAGAGCGAGGACGTGACCCGGAAGTGGTACGTCATCGACGCCACTGACGTGGTGCTCGGTCGTCTCGCTGTGACCGCAGCTGACTTGCTGCGCGGCAAGGGTAAGCCTGTGTTCGCGCCGAACGTCGACTGTGGCGATCACGTCATCATTGTCAACGCTGACAAGGTGCACATCTCCTCGAACAAGCGGGATCGCGAATTCCGTTACCGTCACTCCGGTTACCCGGGTGGTCTGACCACGATGACTCTGCGCCGTTCCATGGAACTGCACCCAGAGCGCGTGGTGTTCGAAGCAATCGAAGGCATGATGCCGCACAACCGCCTGTCCCGTGCTGCTATCAAGAAGCTGCGCGTGTACGCAGGTCCGGAGCACCCGCACGGTGCCCGTAAGCCCGAAAACTTCGAGATCAAGCAGGTGGCACAGTGACCGAACAGAACAACCTCGCAACCCCTGAAGACATCGCTGCCGCACAGGCTGCAACCGAAGAGTTCACCTCCTCGATCGCTGACGCTGTCGCCCCAGAGGCTGACGTAACCGAAGCTCCTGCAGCACCACTGGAACTGGATCACCCGATTCAGACTGTTGGTCGCCGTAAGCGCGCTATTGTTCGCGTCCGCATGGTGCAGGGCTCTGGTCAGTTCATCTGTAACGGCCGTAGCCTGGAAGAATACTTCCCGAACAAGCTGCACCAGCAGCTGATCAAGGCACCGCTGGTGCTGGTTGATCGGGAGAACCAGTTCGATATTCACGCCAACCTCAAAGGTGGTGGCCCTACCGGTCAGGCTGGTGCTTTCCGTCTGGCTATCGCTCGTGCGCTCAACGCGTACAACGAGGGCGATCGTCCGGCTTTGAAGAAGGCTGGCTTCCTCACTCGTGACGCTCGTGCCGTGGAACGCAAGAAGGCGGGTCTGCACAAGGCTCGTCGTGCACCGCAGTACTCCAAGCGTTAAACGCCTTTCGCAGTCGTCTATGGCTGCAATTGCTGCGCTGCAAACTCCCAGTCCTGTGTTGGGGATCGGAAGCTGCAACATGAATATGTTGCGCTATCACGGTTTATCCAAGGCAAGGCTGGGAGTTTTGCCATTTCACAAATTGCTGCGCTGCGAAGCGTCTGTGCTGCGAACAGCATCTACTTGCATGTATCTCGCTACGGCATGAGGAAGATCCATCGCGGGCGTCACTGTTGCACAGTGGCCGCGGAATTTGTGCAAGAAAGTGCCTACCCGACGATGTGGGGGGGCAGACGCTAGGGGTGGGTATTGCTGTAGTTCTGGCACTGTTTGTCGGGCGGATTCGTCATATTCTTTGTGGTAGTTTTGCCAAATTTATCTCTCAGCGGCGCGCAGAGTTGCCTTACAGCAAGCCAAGTAAAGTGTTCGTGCTGCATGAGTCGGCCAGTCGTCAACGCAGCTGGAAAGCAAATGTCAACATCCTGGTGTGAGCTGGGAGAAGTAGGACTTTAGATAAGAAGATGAATTCGGATAACAACAGCCAAGGAGGCTGGGAGCCTCCGGGGATTGGGAGATGCCGCAGGGGCAGTCTAAACCGGGCTTTGCAACCGGTAATGCGCCGACGGCTCAATTATGTTCCCCCGTTAATGACGCCCCAACAATGCAGTTTCACGCTGCCGGGGCGCCAGGTGGTTCGGCTGTGCCAAGCAATGTTGCTGTAGCAGCAACCAGCGAGTGGAGCCTTTTGATCCGGTAGATACCAATGCAGTAGGCGCAACTCGGGTGGGCAAAGCGAACAATGCCCTTTTGCCTTCGCTAGTCTGTGGGGCACATGGTCTTATCGGTTCGATTGTGGTGGCGGTGCTTTATCACGCCACTGACGGTGCCAGGGATATTGGTTCGTTCGTTTCTTGGTTACTTGCCGGGATTGTAGGTATCTCATTTGACGTGCTCATTTTGATGGATGAGACAGAGCCACTCAAGCATGAAGTTGCCGGCGGTGAGATTCATCGTGATCGGCCCGGCACCGACCCGGATGATGCCCGCGTACCTGCAGCCCAACAATTTGTGGAACAGCTGTTGATCAAGCAGCAAGATGAGGGTTTTGCCACCAACGTGCGGGTGGCCGGTTTCGGTCAGTTGTATAACGCGGCTCCTGGTGCCGGTGGCACCTATGGTGGTTGGACAGCATTGAATGAGTCGTCGTTGAGCAAAATCAATTCGGTAATCGCCGCCCAGGCTGACCGTGATAGCGAGCTGTACACCAACTACGCTAATGCGTTCGCAGGTGCGTATGAAGATTTTTCCCGATCCGAACAGCCGGATGCATGCAAAATGCTGGTCACCTTTACTGACGGTGCACTCACCGCGGAAGGCCCTGCCAGTGCAGATGTGGAGGCCAAAGATGCGATTTGTCGCCCCGGAGGTTTAGCGGATCAAATTCGGTCGGCCGGTATTTACCACGTGGGTATTGGGCTGTCGCAGAGTAACGCCCCGACCGATTTCTCCTTGTTTAAAGGGGTCACTTCCGGGGAAGGGGAGCGGTGCGGTGAGCTGCCCGCTTTTGGCGCGTTCTACCCGGCTAACAGTGCAGGTTCGCTGTTTGCTTCCTTCCGGCAGGCACTCGGGACCCCGGGTGCAGCATCCGGGGAGCGGGTAGCCAGTGAATCGTTCGATGTGATGCTCGATGATTCCATCGATGCTGTCCGTTTTACTGTCATTGCCCGTGACGATTTAGGTCCGGATGCGCATGTGGTGCTCACCGCACCCGATGGCAGCACAGTCGATCTGCTTGGGGATGGGGAAACCCAACTTGGCGGTGCTAACGTTCAATGGTCTGCAGTCCAACAGCCGGTGCAACAGGTCGATGGGACAATGCAACTTCAACCAGGACAGTCCTGGGAAGGTTTGTGGAAACTGTCCTTTACCGATTTTGCAGCTGATCAGGCTGATGGACGGGTGTTCAACACTGTCCGGATCCAACCCGATTCGCATCTTCAGGTCACGTCTATCGCTGCGCAACAGCCGCAACGTCAACGCTAACTATTTTGCCGTTTCCGCTTAGGGCAAAGTGCTGCCGAATTGATCCCGTATTGATGAGACAGAGATCGCCCCCTTCCGGGTGCTTGATCCGCTGCGCGCGATTTTGGCTGGTGCAAATTTTGTCACCCTCGCCCAGTAGTATCTTCTCGCGGCGGTGAGCATTCATCAGCTGCGACACCACATTGGTCAAAAACATTCGCAAGGAACGCACAAGTAAACGCAGCCGTCATCTACTCCGCTCACCCAGGAGATGACCGTCGACCAAGCGGAGATCGCTGACGCCACCCACGTCGCCGGTACGCGCCGGGCAAACCGTCGTATGCAAGCGATGATCGGCTACTCCATGGCTGTGATCATTGGTGTTGCTGCCATCACTGGATTTGTGGCCGTTGGATTCCAAACCTTAGCTATTCCCAGTGCCCTCGAGAAAGACGAAGCCGCCTATCTTCAACGGCTCACCGCAGAGCAACGTGGTGTCAGTATTGTTGACACGACAACCACCACTTCGGCAGTGCCCGTTGAGCAATCCACCACCTCGCAGTCCGCTGTGACTCCAACTCCGGTAAGTGCAGACCCTGCACCATCTACGGCAACCACTGGTGAAGGAGCCTCACCAGCACCTGTGGCTCCTGTGGCACCAGTTGCCCCACCGGCCACTAGCACCGGCGAATAACAGGGCAGCATCAACAGTCTGTGATTATTACGGTGACGGTATGTCAGGGTTTTGGATATGACGTTTAGCGCTGACAACAACCACATGTTCAGCAACCCACCTTCCCCAAGTGGTCTGTGCTTTTCCAAGAGTGCACGCACACCACTGGTGGCAGGTGGGTTTTGTTTTTGATGGTTTGCCGCATCTGAAAAGCCGTTGTTGACAGGCCAATAATCGGCATTATTTTCAACCATTGCCCGGTGTTGGCGCTTGCAAGAATCAACATACGACCCGATGTCTGCGGTGAAGTTCGCTACTGTTGCCAATGGGTGGGGCTTGGGGCCGCGGCACACATCGACCACTTTGTTAACAGGTTGCCGCGGCTACTTTCGCGGTCAGATGCAGTGGTTCAAAAACCGGTGGGAACCGGCGGCGGCGAGTTCGCAGTCAAAGGAAGCATTGAACCGCTACCGCCGCGTGGGATGTTGCCGGTGTCGGGCAGCAGGCGACTTGGGGGGTGCTCCGGGTTGCTTGTCGACGATGCTGCTGTACGCCACAAACACTGCACAGACTCGGCTCATTGTGCGGCTGGTGGCACGTAAACCAGTGAAAGACAAGAGAACATCATGGAAGAACTTGCTTTTGATCCGATAGCAACTACCAAGGTTGCTGCGAATCTTCTCGGCACGGCGCGGGAAGAGATCACCGCCCATCATCGCAGTGTTGCCACGCTCAATCCGTACTGCTGCGGCCAACAGTTCGCTGATTATGGACGCCGTATTCAAGAAGCAATCACCTTGTTACACGACGCGGTTGGGGAGACACTCGACGGGTTTGGTGCTATGGGCGAGCAGCTGATGGCACAAGTCGATGAACATATTGCTGCTGATAACACTGCTGCCGAGAATCTGCGACGGATCGATCCCGTCGTGTAAGAAACAACGTTCATACTTGCCACCAAGGCTGCGCATCACACCTGGTTTTCGCCATGCGGCGATGAGGCGCGCTCAACGGCAACACACACATCAATGAGGGGGAATACGACCGATGACAACGTCAACGGCAAGCACAATCGGTAGTCAATATGCCCAGGCCATCGCTATGCTGCAGCAGTCGCCACTGGCTAGCTATTATCGCGGCCCACAGGTTGGGGTTGGCCAGGTGGAGACACTACTTAGTCACACTGCAGGGTTTGATCCGGCGGCAGTAGGGGGTGCTGTTCGGCAAACCGCCAAACAGGCGAAAAGTTCGAAGGGCAAACTCGGTAAAGCAGTTGACCTGTTGAACATGCCGCTGACAATCGTGTCAGTGTTGAGCAACGTTATTCCTAAAGCAGCCGAGTTTTTACACCGTTTGCAGGGTTTAGGGCAGGCCGATCAATCCGCGGATGAAGCAGAAGATGCGCTGCGGCAGCTAGAGGATTTAACGGTGCTGCAGCTGAAAAATTTTGAACATGCCTTGACGGTCGTCGTTCCAACCTTGGTGACGAATGCGCACGTCCTTTACCCGTATGATCAAGCTGCGGCGCTGGAAATCTATGACAATGCGGTAAGGCTGGTCGATGATATTGGGCAGGGCATTGTTGCAGTGTTGCGTGCCCGGGATGAGTCATTTGCAGCAGTATATGAAGAGCTGCTACGCGTGCTAGAGGCGCTCCTGGCTGCCCAACGTCCCGGCGCTGCTGGACAGGATAAAGGGTCGGCCGATGCGAATGCTGCAGGGGAGTGTGAACCGGGGAAGGGGCAATCTGACGATGAGCAGCCTCCTGCTGATGACAAGGGGCCGGCTCATGACAAGGATTGCCACTGTGACGGCGCGGAGAAAGACGCACCTGCAGACCATCAACCGGCGCCCACTACACCTCAGGCTGGGGCGCCTGTCGCACCAACCACGCCTCAGGCTGGGACACCTGCAGCGCCACCCGCACCGCCGTCGAACCCACCGGCAAGCCAGCCTGCAACACCACCGCCGCCCCCTGCTGGGGCAGGATCCAGCACGGTTCCAGGTACTACAACACCGCAAGGAGTGGCACCTAATCCGGGACAATGCCCAACACCGACCTCTCCCAGTACTGCAGCAGAACCAAATTGCGCTGACCAGGCAAACCGTGGAACATCATCGGACACGGGTGGCAAAGCAACAACAGGTGGCGGGCTAGCCACCCAGGCGGCAGGGAATACTCCACCGGCAACCAGCGGATCCGGCAGTAGCTGCGGCCGTGGAACTGGAGGGGTTGATCAACGGGGCACTGCCGGACAATCAGCAAAAACCTCAGACAATACAACTACCGACTGTGACCCCGCGAAACACGGTGAAGCATCCGGAGACAGTAAGCAGACCGTCAACACCACAGATGGTGAAACACCTGCGACGAGCAGTAGCGGGCAGGATCAATGCGACAATGCAGCAAGCCCCGAACACACTGCTGAAGCAGAGTCCACAAAAGACTGCGAAGATGACAAGCCGCAGAAGCCGGATAGCCCCACTGGCGACAGTGATGCTGCTAAGGATCACGACGACAGCAGCACTGATCAGCAATCCAGTGACAAATCGGATACTGCCGAATCGGGAAGTAGCAGCGGCAGCTCTGGATCGGTCTTTGGAGGGTTGCTTGGTGGGCTTGGCACAGTCGCGACAGAAATATTTAGCACACTATTTGGCAGCAGTGACCTTACTTCGATTGCGACGAAAGTCATCGGCACGGTCGGTATCGGTTTGCTGTCGACCCAGCTAGGTGGGTTTATCGACATGGTGAACCGGCAGATTCATGACGCGATTGAACATTTCCTGCCACAGCCACCTGCGGCAGCCCCGGAGGCACCTGCACCCGCCCCACCACCAACACAGCCAGCAGCAGCTGCCCCACCAGCACCAGCCCCGGCGCCTGCACCGGCTCCGCCACCACCGGAACCTGCTGCACCGCAGGTGCACACGAAAGGAATCCCGCAGACACCAGCTGCTCCACCGCAACCCGTGTGTGTCGCAGCACCAACATCTTCACCAACTGAGCAAATTCGAAAGGCAGGAACCTGGTGAGTAACGATTTTGCGGCAATTTCGGCCGACTTTGAACGAAAGTTGCAAGCCCAGCTTGCCAAGTTTGACGCCACCGTAACCCAAGCTGTGCAAGCCGCCGAACGGGCTGCAGAGAAAACTCTTTCAGGGCAGCAATCTGGCAAACAATCCCAACAAGCACAGCAGTCCGGATTTGTTCCGGGAACGTCTCAACAACGGAGGTTGCCGGAGCGCGGCAGTGGCCTGCCATCGTGGCTAAGCGCACCACATCGGGATTCTGAGGAGCAAGCCGGTAATTTATCTGCAGGCAGGGCGATGAACTCTAGCCTTCGTCCAGCTGCTTCGAAATCCCCTCAATTACCTGCTGCCGCCGATGGTGACATCTCACAACAGGTCGGCAACGGTGGTCGTAAGCAGCGACGACGAAACGGTGTGATTGGCAGCATTCTGCAGCGATAGCCGCAAAGGAGAGCCGGGCTGTGTCCGGTTTCGAAGGGTGAAAGTAAGCCTGCTTTGCGTTGCAGCACTACACCCGGATTGTGGCAGCGTCGTAAGAATCGGCGAGATTGTGCCGTGACAGCAAACACCAATCAGGCAGCCTTAGGTACGACAAGCGCCGCCGACACCTCTCGATTTCGTGTTCAAGAGTAGTCGGCGGCGTCGGTTAAAGAACCATCACCGGTGTGGCAACCCTGTCCCCACCGCGGTGCATTTATCGTTGCGACTTCGACAGATCGGCTTTTTCTGCGATTTCCTCGTCGTCGAATATGAGCACATGCTTCGCTTCGGCTGTTGGATCGGCGAAGGCGGAATATTTCCGTTCACCCGCTAATTCGTGCAGCAGGAATCCTGTGACAAGCCCGCGAATGGTTTCTTGGGCACTATAGTCTGGCAGGCCGATACCAAGGAGCAGTTTCCGGGTGAGGTTTTCGGTGAACCCGAACTGGTTTCCATTGTCGACTTCGCGGTAGACACAGTCACCAGCCCAGTTTGCGGCATATCGGGCAGGGTTACCGGCATCAACAAGTGAGTCTTTTGCAGAGCCGATGACCAGCCCTGGTGCTTCCACCCGTTTCGCGGCGCTATAGGCGTTGGGGGAGGTTTTCGCCGGGAAGATCGAAGCAACCGCTTTGACTTTTTCGTTCCCGGCCGCGGCAAGGACTGCACATCCTGCACCCATGCCGTGACCGGCCAAGCCAAGTTTGCCTGGTGCGACTGTGACATTCCCCTCGCCGAGTTTGACACCTGCCAAAATCTGCAGGCAGGTTTCCAAGTCTGCTGCGAACCCTCGATGGTTTGCCATCATTGTTCGTTCAGTTTGTGGGGCAGCAACCGCGATCCCCCAACTTGCAAGATGCCGCAGCGTACGGTGATAGTCTTTGACACTCGCCATCCAATCGTGACCAAAGGCTACTGCTGGGATACCGTTACCTTCAGCAGGGGTGTAAAGCACTCCCGGGATTCCAACGAAATCCAGGTCGCCAACGAGTACGCGGTGCGGACCGCGCTTGGATAAACGATTGAGATGTTTCTGCAGATTTCCAGCCACGTATAGCAACAATAGTAGATGGCTGCTGCTATCGCCCCTTGCGGGCTGTGAAATAAGCAAAGAGGGGAGAGAAATCTGGCAGTCCTTCGATGATTTCGCTGTGGCGGAATATCGGAAAGTAACACATCAGTTTTCCGCATTCGTGCAGGTGTCACTTCAAAATTTGCGAGGCTGGTTCAGTGAGAGCAGCACATATACAGCAGGCGGCCGTGATCTGCGGCAACCTGAAGAATCACTCCATCATGGGTATTTAAAGGTTATTGCCTTTGCACGGTACAGTGTGCCTATGTGTGGAATCGTTGGATATGTGGGCCACCAACAGGCTCTTGACGTTATTACCGAAGCGCTGCGTCGGATGGAATACCGCGGCTATGACTCCTCTGGGTTGACCATTGTCGAAGATGGTACCTATGCCACCGCCAAAGCCGCAGGTAAACTCCAGCATCTTCTGGATAAGCTCGACGAGAATCCGGAATCGTTTAGCGGCCATACCGGTATTGGACACACGCGGTGGGCAACCCATGGTCGCCCAACCGATGCCAATGCGCATCCGCACAATAGTTTCGATGGGACCGTCTCAATTGTGCACAACGGCATTATTGAAAATGCCGGGGCGCTTCGTGCGGCGTTAACGGAGCAGGGGATTAGCCTTCGCAGTGACACCGACTCGGAAGTCGCAGCTCACCTTTTGGCGCTGGCCTACAATGACGGCCCTACTGCAGGCGACTTCAAAGCCAGCGTGCTGGCTGTGTTGGCGCAGCTAGAAGGCGCATTCACGATTTTATTCGTGCATGTGAATCATCCCGGCGAAATCTATGCGGCTCGTCGTAACACTCCGCTGATTATCGGGGTTGGGCAAGGTGAAACCTTCCTTGGCTCTGATGTGGCAGCGTTTATCGAATACACCCGCGACGCTGTTGAATTGGGACAAGACACGGTGGTTCACGCCACTGCTGAGGGCTACAGCCTGTGTGATTTCGCTGGTAATCCGGTGGAGGGGAAAGCCTTTACTATCGACTGGGATTTAGCTGCTGCAGAAAAAGGTGGCTATGACTCGTTCATGATGAAAGAGATCAACGAGCAGCCGGCAGCAGTTCGAGACACCTTGACTGGGCATTTTGTCGATGGTCGGATCGTGCTGGACGAGCAGGATCTCACCGGTGCTGATATGCGCAGCTTTGACAAGGTGTTTGTGGTCGCCTGCGGATCGGCTTATCACTCCGGTCTTCTTGCGAAATATGCGATTGAGCATTGGGTTCGTATTCCGGTGGAAATCGAGGTCGCTTCAGAATTCCGGTATCGGGATCCGGTGCTGGATAAACGCACGTTGGTGGTGGCTGTATCCCAGTCCGGGGAGACTGCGGACACGTTGGAAGCTGTTCGCCATGCGAAGGAGCAGGGTGCGAAAGTACTGGCGGTGTGCAATACCTTTGGGGCGCAGATTCCACGCGAATCGGATGCCGTGCTTTATACGCATGCCGGTCCTGAGATCGGGGTTGCCTCCACGAAGGCGTTTTTAGCGCAGGTGGCCGCGAACTATATTGTCGGTCTTGCGCTCGCCCAGGAACGTGGCACGAAATATCCGGATGAAGTGCTCGATATTTGGACTGAGCTGGAGGCGATTCCTGAAAAGGTGCAGCAGGTGTTGGCCTGTGAAGAGCAGTGTTTGGCGATCGCTAAGGAACTTGGCGCGATTCGTACCATGCTGTTTCTTGGCCGGGGGGTTGGATACCCGGTCGCACTTGAGGGTGCGTTGAAGCTTAAAGAGCTGGCCTATATTCATGCGGAAGGGTTCCCTGCCGGCGAGTTGAAGCATGGGCCGATTGCGCTCATCGAAGATGATTTGCCGGTGGTTGTGGTGGTGCCTTCGCCACGTGGTCGGGAAGTGCTCCATTCGAAGATTGTGTCGAATATTCAAGAGATTCGTGCCCGTGGTGCGAAAACGATTGTGATCGCCGAGGAAGGTGATACCGCTGTTGAGCCTTACGCCAACTGGTTGATCCGCATCCCGCAAGCTTCAACGATTATGCAGCCGCTGTTGGCGACTGTGCCGCTGCAGTTCTTAGCTGCCGAGATTGCACAACAGTGTGGCAATGAAGACATTGATAAGCCGCGGAACTTGGCGAAGTCGGTGACTGTCGAATAGGTCGATTATCGTCGGCCTGTGTGCAGGTGTCGTCGTGCCTTACCTGTGCATAGTTCTCGCGGAAATGGCATAAGAGTCGTTCCGTGTCTGATGCTGCACATGCTTTTCGCATGCATGTGTTGTGTGGCCGCTGCCTGGTCTTTTCGCTGGTTTGCACAGTGACGATGTCGGTGGCGGCCGCAGCGCTTTTACTATCGGTCGGCGGCTGAACGTTGCAATGGTGCGGTGCAAACCTGCCGGTTGAAATGGTGAAAATGAAGAATTGTTCACGAATGCTGTACATAGCAGACTTTAACCGGCCACAATGGAATCATTGGCGCTGCTACTGTGCGGGATTTGCGGATGTGACTGCAGGCTAGGCGCCGGTCACATCAGGATCATGGTTGTAGTAGTTGGTTGACCATGAGATGAGCGTTGCTGTCGGCGATCTGCCGGCAGCTTCGGCAGAGTGATCGGCGGTGGGGTGCCGCTGCCGGGTGCTGTGCTGGTTGTAAAAGGTTTCTACTGGGAGAAAGCGTAGACAAGGTCGATTATGTCTCCGATGCCGCTGTACACTCCACAAGCTGTCCGTTCCGCGGAGCTGCCGCTGATTGCCAAGCGCGGTGAACAATTGATGCGGCAAGCAGCTGCTGCTGTTGCACATGCTGCGCTGGACATGTTGCGTCAGCGACGTACTGCGGCGGCCGCTGGTGCGCGAGTATTAGTGCTCTGTGGCACAGGCGGTAATGGTGGCGATGCCTTGTATGCCGCCTATGAGTTGAAACGTCGTGGCGCCTATGTCACGGTGTGGGCGACTGGGAAGTCGTTGCACCAGCCAGCGTTAGATTTGCTGCAACCTCAGCGGATCGCAGGGGTTGGTTTTGCTGCCGATTTTGCGATTGCTGATGTGCAGCAGGCTGATCTGATTATTGATGGCATTGTGGGTATTGGTGCCCATGGGGGTCTCAAAGATGCGGCTGCTGTTGCTGCATCGCTGGTGGTTACTCATAAACGCGCCCCAGTGTTGGCGGTCGATATTCCCTCTGGGGTGTCGCCGATGACTGGGATTTTGCATTCGAATGGTATTGCTGCGGATCGCACGGTCACCTTTGGTGCATTAAAACCTGCCCATGCGTTGGGTAGCGACGTGTGCGGGAAAGTGGAGCTGCACGGACTTGGCATTGATGCGCAGTTGGCTATGGTGCCGCCGTGGGGAAGGGTCATTACTAAAGACGATCTTCGCGCCTGGCCGGTACCTGGCCGGTTAAGCAACAAGTACACCGGTGGTGTCACTGGTATTCATGCCGGTTCGGCAAAATATCCGGGGGCTGCGGTGCTGTGTGTCTCGGGGGCGGTGCGCGCAACTTCCCCGATGGTGCGGTATGCGGGGCCTGCGAAAAAGGCTGTTCTTGCCCGCCATCCGGAGGTTGTGGCGACGACTACCCCAACTGATGCAGGATCGGTGGATTGTTGGGTAACCGGACCTGGTATTGGGGAATCTGATGCGAATCTGCGGTGGTTAATTGAGCAGAATGTGCCGCTGATTGTGGATGCTGATGCGTTAACGGCGTTGGCGCATGATGAGCATTTACGGCATCGGCTTGCTGCCCGCACCCAATTGACAGTGCTGACTCCACACGATGGGGAATATGCCCGGATGATGGGTCGCCCGCCGGGCAATGACCGAATTGGTGCGGCACGGGCCTTGGCGGTGAAATTGGGCTGCTGTGTGCTTCTTAAAGGCCGCATCACGGTGGTGGCGACTTCGGCAGAAGCATTTGTCATTGATGCGGAAAGCTCGTGGGCTGCCACTCCTGGCTCAGGGGATGTGTTGTCGGGAATTATTGGTGCCGCGGTTGCGCACCGCGCAGAGCCGCTGAGTGTGGCACTTGCCGCGAAACTTCATGCGGAGGCTGCGAGAAGTTTGCAAGGTCCTGCCCCGGCGAGTGATTTGGCTTTGGCGATCACTACGACACTTAAGGGCACCACTACGCCACCGTAACCATAAAGGCCGCGGCATGGCGTGAATAGGCCGCGGCATGGTGTTGATCGCATGTCTTCTGCTGCCATGGTTTGAGTGGAAGTGGCAGAACAAGATTCGACGGTGGTGCGCCGCATTATTGTCGCAGGTGCAGCATGTGTTGTGGGGCAATGCTCGCCCTGCGGAGACCCTTGCTGCGGAGTATTGTCGGTCAGTGCAATACCGTGCACGCCGGTGTGCGGGGACGCGCTACGGCGGCTGTGCCCATCGTTTGGAATGGCGACAGCTTTGGTGCGTTTTCAATTGGCTGGTTTTGCTTGTGGCGATGTACACGCCTGATGACCTTGTCGCTGTGCGGGGTGAAGTTGCGCATTACGGCACTATTTTCGGTTCAATGACCGATATTGCTCTGGGCAGTGGCACAATAGGTCCCATGCATTTGTTGACCCAACGGATCGACCTTGACGCGATTGCCGCGAACACTGCGTTGGTGAAAAAACTCATCGGTGACCGGAAACTGATGGCGGTGGTGAAAGCTGACGGCTACAACCACGGTGCGGTGGTGTGCGCCCATGTGATGGCTGCACACGGTGCCGACCAGTTTGGGGTGGCAACCTTGAAAGAAGCCGTAACACTGCGGGAATCTGGGATAACCAAACCAATTTTGGCGTGGATGTGGCGGCCAGAACAAGATATCGCTGCCGCCTTACAAGCAGGCATCGATTTGGCGATTATCTCCGCGGCGCATGCGCATGCAGTGGTGCGTGCCGCGAAAGAGACTGAGATCACCGCCCAGGTGACGGTAAAGGTTGAAACGGGGATGGGACGCTCAGGGGTGTGCGAAGCAGATTGGCCGAGTGTGTTTCGCACCCTCGCCGAGGCGTCGCGTTATGTGCAGTTCACCGGGATTATGAGCCATTTAGCGCTAGGCGATGAGGAGCAAAACCCCTATAACAATGCGCAGGCTGCCACGTTCCGGCGGGCCGTTGCTGCCGCGCGGGCGGCCGGACTCACCCCGCAGATGAATCATCTCGCGAATTCGCCGACCACGTTGGCTCGTCACGATTTGGGTTTTGACATGGTTCGGCCGGGTATTGCACTCTACGGGGTGGAACCGGTGGCCGGTGAGGATCACGGTCTGCAGCCGGCAATGACACTGCTGGCCAAGGTGGTGGTGGTCAAACCCATTGCACAAGGTCAACCAGTCTCATACGGCGGCACGTGGCGGGCACCCAGCGACGGTTTTATCGCCACCATCCCCTTCGGCTACGCCGATGGTTGTCCCCGCTCCTGGCAGAATCATTTGTGGGTCACTATCGATGGTGAGCGATATCCGCAGGTTGGCCGGGTTTGTATGGATCAAATTATTATTTTCCTCGGCGACAATCAGCACGGTGTTCGCGGCGGTGACGACGCGTTAATCTTTGGTCCAGGTACACATCAGGAGATGACTGCTGAAGAGCTTGCGTTAGCAACCGACACCATCGCCTACGAGATTGTCTGTGCCCCACATGGTCGAATTCATCGGGAATATGTCAGTCCATCAGGGAAGAATCTCCCCGCAGTGTTAACTCGTACAGCTGGCGCACTCACCGGTACCTTCCCGGACTAGTGCGACGGTGGGACATGTCAACACTGCTCACTGTTTCGCGCCCTAGGCGATAGGGGGAGTAACTGTGTCGCAGGAAGTGTGCCGCTGAGGTGAGCAGCTGTTCGTAGCCGGGACAGCCACCCTGCGAAGTCGCAGAGGCAAGCATGCTCGCAACTGACGGGAACATCTGTTGTCACTATTCTTGCGGGTGGGGCAGGATGAGCATTGCCTGCTGTGCTGTGTGGGTTTTTGCAGAAGCGATACACTGCACAGTTATGACGTCACAATTTAGCTATCCACATTCCGGGAGACTTCGCTGCGAGACAATTGCTGCCACCCAGTCGCTAGGGGCAGCAATTGGCGCTACTCTTTGCGCTGGTGATGTGGTTATTTTGGACGGTCCGTTGGGTGCTGGGAAAACGACGTTTACCCAGGGGCTGGCCGAAGGGATGAGGGTCAAGGGTCGGGTGACCTCACCAACGTTTGTGATCGCCCGGCTGCACCGCAGTATCAGCAACGGCCCTGATCTGGTGCATGTTGATGCCTATCGATTGTTTGGGGAAGATCCGGATGCTGCTGTCGATCCGTTGGGCTCGCTTGATGCACTTGATTTAGATACCGATTTGGAACAGGCAGTGGTCGTCGCCGAATGGGGAGAGGGGCTTATGGAGCAACTTGCTGCTCGATGGATGACGATTTCCATCGATCGCAATACCGCTGTCGAAGAGGATCCGGATTCCGAGGCACGCATTATCAGTTGGCGGTGGCATGATGCTGATCGGTAATCAACCAATGCTGAAATAATGCTTGACTGCTGTGGTGTAGTACACGCCGGGGACTGCTGCTGCACATAGTGTGGGGGTTGGAACGCTGCGAGGTCGCGGTGGTGAAATCCAAGTTGCGTCGCGCTGGAAGACCACCTCAACAGCGTCCCTGCGGGGTGCGTGCTTGCAGGGGTTTTAGTATGGTCTCTTTTTGGGTTATTGCCTGGCGGGGGTGTGGCATAGGATTGAGTATGTGCTGATTCTCACCATTGACTCTGCGACGCCTTCTCTTGTGGTTGGTCTTGTTGATACCGATGCTCGGCGGGTTCTCGCTGAGACCACGGTTCATGCATGCCGTCACCACAACGAACGTTTGGTGCCTGCTATCGGTGAGGCGCTCGCCGCGATTGCCGCGGCACCTGCTGATCTTGCTGGTGTCGTTGCTGGCTGTGGCCCTGGGCCTTTCACCGGTTTACGGGTGGGGATGGCTACGGCACAAGCTTATGCTGATGCGTTGGATATTCCTGTTTGGCCGGTGTGCACTTTAGATGCAATGGCTGCTAGCGCTGTAGGTCAGTGCGTTGCTGGCACATCATCCTTGGGGGATCTACTAGTTGTCACCGATGCACGTCGCCGTGAGTGGTATTACGCAACGTATCGGGATGGTCAAAGAATTACTGAACCTAATGTTGGACGACCCGATGCGATTATTGAGCAGTATGCCGGCCAGGTCGGCTTGGTAGCTGCTGCGGCAGGCCTCACCGATGCGGCAGTAGAGGCATTCGCAACGAGTACCGTGGTGGAAACCTATCCCACGCCCATAGCTTTAGCTTCAGTTGCTAACCTTGCCGAACCGCCTGAGCCACTGGTGGCGCTGTATCTGCGGCGACCGGACGCGAAGGAACCGGCGCGCAAACCCCGTTCGAGCGCGTTACCGCCACGTTCGGACACTTAAAATTTTATACTTAAAACTATCTTTTTGGGGGAATGTCGTTAGCCAGCAGGGGTGAAAATTCCACGTAGTGGAACATTGCCAGGGGGTATTTTCGGCAGCAATACTATTAGCTATTGCACCCAAAAATACTTTATTACGTGGGCAAAAGCTGGTGGATGGGAGCATCGATGGGGGTTCTTGGGGCATGCTGAGAGCCGGGTGAGGGAACTTTGAAAACGCTACATTTGTCTCTCCACGCCTTGGCGTTTACTCCCCCGATATAGGGTAAAGGAATTAATTAGAAAATTTCCTGACTTAGCAATACGAAACAAAATTCGCTAACGCTGTTAGAGGGAGCCTATATCGCCAGCTTGTGACATAAGTTTTCGTTTTCGATGGGTGGGGGCTAGGGCAACCCGTTGGCGGAAGAGCCATAGCTTCGGCGGAGGTATTAGTTCGTCTAGTAAACAACTGATTCTTTACCTCGATTTGTCTGTGAGGCACATTATTTCTCAGACGCCCTCGTTGGTGTTACTGCGAAGAGCAGGAGGTGGAAGCCCTGCTACTTCAATAGCTGAAAACACTTCCGATCAAGGGCTTGGGAGCCGCTTGAAGGAAGTACTTTTCGTCGGTGCATGGGAGCCCCGGCGAACGCCTGCGTCGTGAACAAGCGTGCGCAGATCATTGGAAGGAACGAAAGTTATGAGCAAGAGCCACAAAAAAGTTGGCCTGTTTTCAAGCCGCAGCCGCACTCGGATGATTGCCGCTGTGTGCTCCGTCGCCCTGGCAATGCCAGTGGTACACGCGGTGGACACCCCATTCACTGCTGCACCTGTCGCAAGTGCTGAAGCGCTGAACAACTCTGCATGGCCCTTCCCTAAGGGCTACGACACCTGGTCGGCTGGTAAAGAAGGCATCATCGTGCAGACCGGTGTTGAATACGCCGGTACGGTGACTCCGACCGCATTCAAACTGAACCTCCTCTACCGTGCATCGCTTTCGCCCCGCCAAGAGTGGATCTACCTGAAGTTCGATCCGGCATTGGCAAAGCACATCACCGGGATCTCCGTGATGGCACAGGACAAGGGGCAAGCTTCGCCGACCGTCCGGTACACCCGCTACGCTGAAAAGGTTGTCCCCGGTATGAAGGGGCACATCAACCTGGTCACCGGTGCACAGAAGGGCGACGAGGATCCATACGCACAAGGCGATGGCACCGTGTGGCGCGTGCTCAACGATGCGAAGTCGGCGCTTATTCCGGCTACCGGTGCTGATGTCTTCGAACGCAAGGCGCTTTCCGGTAACTGGGGTGTGTTCACCGACGTTCCGGTTGAAAACTACAACCTGGTTGGCGAAACAATCGTGCAGCTGGATAAGCCGATTGAGGAGATCATCAAGGAAGAGGGCTCTTCCTTCAACGCTTACGCTCGTTGGCAAAACAACTACGACGATTGGTTCCTGCGTCGTAAGAAGGCAGTGCTCGCCGAAAGCCCATCCTCGGGTACCGTCGTTGACCTCACCACTGCTGAACTTCCGTCGGATGACTCTCGTAGCTGGACCGACTGGTTGAAGGCTAACACTACGCTGAACCTGAAGCAGTCTGAAGGTAATCAGGTTGCGACCGGCGCCAAGCAACAAGCTGCTGCTGACGCGGGCACCACTGTGGTTCGTGCGATGCAATTGCAGCCACATGCTGGTTACTCGTATAACACGATTAGTGTTGGGTTCACCCAGAAGGCCAAGCCTTACCGCTTGAAGCTGCACATTGATCCGGAAATCCTGAAGCACGTCACTGCAGAGAACATCACAGTGTGGCAGGCCATGGCGTACATCGACGCTGAAAACCACGGCCCGTTCGAGGCTCCAGTGCTCGTGCCTGTCAGCAAGTTTGATAAAAACGGCGATGTCTGGATCTCCCCAGATAACCCGGACAACCACCAAAACTGGGTACAGGCAAACGCTAACCAGTACATCAACCCAGTTGCATCCGCGCCGTTTAACTCGGCAACCATTGCTGACATCCCTGTCGATGAAGCAAGTGCTGACCCAGACACCATGGCTCGTGCACTGAACAAGGCACCAGTTCAGATGTCCTTCTACTACACCGAAGGTGACCGTCAAGTTGCACTTCCGCTGGGTACCTCGAGCGCTGACTGGGGTTCGATCGAGCGCGCAAGCACCGAAGTGCCAGAGTTCAACGGCAAGATCAACACCAACGTTGAAATTCTTGGGGCGGACGGTAAATCTGTTGCTGGAAAGAACTTAAAGGACGGTGCTCCTGTTACCTACAAGGCCACCTCCAAGGTCACTGAAGGTAACGTGAGCCGCCCGAGCATCACTATCAACGAAGATCCGGACGCTCCGTTCACTGACAACGCAACTCCAAACATCACGCAGAACGGCAATTCGCTGATCCCGGGTGTCGACTTTGAGTACACCGTTGAAAACGGCAAGGCCGTCATCAACTTTGTTCGCAACTTTAAAGATGGCGACACCATCATCACGACCATTCCAGGTCGCGTAAACAAAGATGCCAAAAACGACGGTGGCGACGGCACCGTCGGTGGTGACGGCTACAAGCCCGGTACCACCGATCCAGACGGCAATGGCCCTAAGGAGCCGACCGAAAACGAAAACGGTACCGAAGCCGGCGGTTCGGTCGAAACTGGTGATCACAATGATGACAAGACCGGTGGCGATGATGACTTCGACGGTGACGGCATCCTGAATAAGAATGATCCGGATGCAGACAACGACGGCGTAAATAACGACGACGAGAAAGCTGCTGGCCTGGATCCGTTCGACAATGATTCGGACAACGACGGAATCAGTGACGGCGATGAGGACGAAGACAACGACGGCGTTAGCAACGCCAAAGAGTCGGAAGTCCCATCGGGTTCGGTAACCGACGTTGATGGCGACGGTCTTGCCGATACTGGCATCACCGACAAGAACGGAAACAAAGAAGCTGACCTCATCGATGATGAATATCCTCACAAGGGTGATCACAACGATGACAAGACCGGTGGCGATGATGACTTTGACGGTGACGGCATCCTGAATAAGAATGATCCGGATGCTGACGACGACGGCGTAAATAACGACGACGAGAAAGCTGCTGGTCTGGATCCGTTCGACACGGATACTGACGACAACGGTACTCCTGACGGCAATGAGGATGCCGACGGTGATGAAGTCACAAATGCTGAAGAGTCAGTCATTCCGCAACGTCCTGTGACTGATAAGGATGGCGACGGTCTTGCCGATCCTGGCATCACCGACAAGAACGGAAACAAAGAAGCTGACCTCATCGATGATGAATATCCTCAAAAGGGTGATCACAACGATGACAAGACCGGTGGCGATGATGACTTTGACGGTGACGGCATCCTGAATAAGAATGATCCGGATGCAGACAACGACGGCGTAAATAACGACGACGAGAAAGCTGCTGGCCTGGATCCGTTCGACAATGATTCGGACAACGACGGAATCAGTGACGGCGATGAGGACGAAGACAACGACGGCGTTAGCAACGCCAAAGAGTCGGAAGTTCCATCGGGTTCGGTAACCGACGTTGATGGCGACGGTCTTGCCGATACTGGCATCACCGACAAGAACGGAAACAAAGAAGCTGACCTCGTCGATGATGAATATCCTGGTACTTCCGGTGGAAACACCGGGGATGGTACCGATACTGATGGTGACGGTCAGCCAGATGCAACCGATCCTGACGCAGATAACGATGGCGTCAGCAACACTGACGAGATCAAAGCTGGTCTGGATCCATTGAACCCAGACTCAAACAACAACGGCATCCTTGATGGCGATGAGGACGAAGACAACGACGGCGTTAGCAACGCCAAAGAGTCGGAAGTTCCATCGGGTTCGGTAACCGACGTTGATGGTGACGGGATCGCCGACACCGGGATCACCGATAAGAACAACAACGGTAAAGCTGACCTCAACGATCCTGACTATCCGGGATCTGGTTCCACTGGCGGCAATAACGGAAACGGTGGCTCTGAGATCGATCCGAAGAGCCCTGAAGGGGATCGCGATCACGACGGTATTCCAAATGCACAAGATCCGGATGCCGATAACGACGGAGTCAGCAATGATGACGAAATCGCTGCCGGTCTGGATCCGCTCGAGCCTGATACTGACAAAGATGGTATCCGCGATGGCTCGGAAGATTCCGACGGTGATGGATACAACAATGCCTATGAGTCGGAGGTTCCTAGCGGCAAGGTCGCTGACAACAACGGTGACGGCCTCGGCGATACCGGTATCACCGATGAGAATAAGAACAATAAAGCCGATCTGATTGACCCTGAATTCCCTGGTAAAAAGCCTGGTGGCAACGGTGAAGATCACCGACCAGACAAGACCGGTGGTGACGACGACTTCGACGGTGACGGCAAACTGAACAAGAACGATCCTGATGCTGACAACGACGGCGTGAATAACGACGACGAGAAGGCAATCGGATCTGATCCTTACGACAAGGATTCCGACAACAACGGAATCAATGACGGTAAGGAGGACTTCGACCAAGACGGTAAGAGCAACCGTGAAGAGTCAAACGTTCCTTCGACCGCCACCGATACTGATGGCGATGGTCTCGCGAATCCTGGCATCACGGACGGCTACACCAATGCCGAAAACGGCAAGGCTGATCTCGATGACACCGAGGCAAAAGAGAACACCAAGCCAAAGCCAGGCGAGGAAGATCAAAATGGTGCAGGCCGTGGCCTCTCCTCTGGTGTAGTGAACATCGACACCATCTCCTCCGGATCCTCCGGCGCAGGTATCATCCCGATCCTGTTGGCTCTTGGTGCACTGTCCGCAGTCATCGGATTCGCTGCTAACCACCAGACTGGTTTCGGTGGCGCGATCATCCTCGGTGGCGGCATCGATGAACCACTGCGTGACCAGCTGGTCGCACAGGGTTGGCCACGCAACATGGCTGACTTCATCGCCAGTGCAGCCTGGAACATGGGTTACCGTACTCAGCGCTAATCAACAGGATGAGTAGCACACGGTGGCGGCCGCTAGGACGCCACCGGCGGTGGGATCCGCCTCCTAACCGGATCCCACCGAGGGCTACCCCGAAAACTTCATAACCATGTGGTCTGAAGTTTGTGCGAGTTTCTTTCCCCAAGCATTACCTCTTTTACGGTGGTGCGAAGGAAACCAGGTACAGCAGTCCAGACCGGAAGAATTCATTCTTCTGCTACACAATGCCGATCCGAACTCTAGGTATCTGGAACGCTCCTGGAGTTCCGATTCGCCTCGTAAAGCGTTGCAATGATCTGGTGATTGCACCACGCTAACCGGATCGGAAGCTCATCAGCCACGACTGTGCAATCAATCGATCGTTGTATCTTTTCAACGGCTATTCTCTAGCAGTCACCGGCTTTCGCCGGTTTGGAAGTTGTTACAGGAAAACAGAGCTACATAGCTTGCTGGCCGGGATATTCATTAACAGAGATGCTCTTCGAAGTTATCTCTAGCCTGTGCCAGCAACATCCGGGAATCGGGCGCTTTTACGATTCCTTCCCGAAAAGTTCCCGATCGTGCTGTCCCGGATCTGTTCGCTGCTGTTAGGCCTCCCTTCCGAACTATTCGGCCCGCAGCGAACTAGCGGGCGATTGATAAGTGAAAAGACAGCAGCACAAGCCGCTCTCGCGTTATCCTTCCCAGCTTCGTGAGAGAAGCTTTCTTTATCAAAGCTGCAGTCGTCGCCCTGCTCCAAGAACCCCGTCATGTTGGTTGTGACGGGGTTCTTGTCGTTGGTGGCTGCGAGTGATGCTTGAACCTGATTCAGAAGATTCCTCGCAGTATGAGAATAAGGTGACGTGAATAGTCAGCCGCAAGCAAGCAGCCGTCCCTGTGGTAAGAGCAAGTTCTCGTTGGAACAAAGAACATTTTGCCAAAGCGAGCTGAAGCTAGCTGATGGTAATTTTCAAGGCGATTGAAGCTGGTTACCAAACGCCCAATTCCCCACACGGGTGGGGAGATAGACCAACAGTGCCGGGTCACGTTGTTTGATGACAATGCCGGCTACAATGGCGCAGATGGCCAACCCGCCGCCACGCAACACGCAATGATGTCGTGGCTATCTTTTTCGAAAGCAGCACGGTGACCTTTATGGCACAGTTACGCGACCTTGTTCCTGCAGATCTGCCCAGGCTTGCAGAACTCGAGCAGGTGCTATTTCCAACGGATTCGCCGTGGAGTGAGGCAATCTTTGCTGCTGAGCTCGCCAGCCCTTTCACACGCGCATTCGGGGTGGTCAACACTGACAATGTGCTAGTTGGATATTGCCTTATCGCCTTGCGGGGCACAGTTGAAGATGCCGAATTTGAACTGCTTACCATCGGTGTAGATCCCTCTGAGCAAGGGCAAGGACTCGGCAAACTGCTCCTTGATACGGCAGTCGAGTTTGTGGATCGGCACCACGCACCGTTTCTGCTTGAAGTCCGCACAGATAATGTAACTGCTATTCGACTCTATGAGAGTCGTGGTTTCGTCGAGGTAGGGCTGCGGAAACAGTATTATCAACCTTCCGGTGCCGATGCGTTTGTCATGCTTCGGCAACCATCAGTGAGCTAGTTGAACAAACAGTACGGCTGGATGGGTGTGCGGCTGCTGAATTCGGGAGTTCGCGACGGTCTGGATGCTTCCAGGTAGTTGGATTTGATCGCGAACTGCACGGTGGTCTCCTTGCTGTTCACCAGTAGTCTTTGCGGGTAGGCTACAAGGGTTGCTTTCTTATCCTGTCAATATTGCACACTGCTGTTTACCTTGCTTCTGAACCTAGCTGGTAACACCGAGGTTGATGCCGCTGCGGACTGTTGCATTGTTGATTCTTAGCCTTATGGAGTTGTTGTGCCTGCATCGCTTATCGATAGTCGCGTTGGTGAGTCGAAGATCATCATGGGTGTGGAAAGCTCGTGTGATGAAACAGGTGTAGGCATTATTCGACTTTCCATGGCTGATGAAGGTCCGCAGCTGGAGATTCTGGCCGATTGTGTCGCATCGTCGATGGAGCAGCACGCCCGGTTCGGCGGAGTTGTTCCCGAGATTGCTTCTCGGGCGCACTTGGAGGCAATCGGGCCGGTGATGCGGCAAGCATTAGATGAAGCTGGTATTCGTCGACCAGATGTTGTTGCCGCTACCGTCGGCCCCGGCTTGGCTGGGGCGCTACTGGTAGGTGCTTCCGCAGCTAAGGCCTATGCGGCCGCGTGGGGGGTCGATTTCTATGGGGTGAATCATTTGGGTGGACATGTTGCGGTGGCGACACTTGCCGGTGTACCAGATTTACCGCATGCAGTAGCGCTGCTGGTGAGCGGTGGACATACCCAACTTTTAGAAGTGCACGGTATCGGTAAACCGATGAAAGAGCTCGGCGCAACCTTGGACGATGCTGCGGGGGAAGCCTATGACAAAGTGGCGCGGCTGCTTGAGCTTGGGTATCCGGGTGGGCCGGTTATTGACCGTCTTGCTAAACACGGCAATCCGAAGGCGATCGCTTTTCCCCGTGGACTGATGAAACGCGCCGATCAGGCATATGATTTTTCTTTCTCCGGGTTGAAAACAGCGGTTGCCCGCTATGTTGAAGCAGCGGAACGCGAAGGAACCACCATAGTGGTCGAGGATGTGTGTGCCTCATTCCAGGAAGCGGTGGTGGACGTGTTGACGAAAAAAGCGGTGCGAGCCTGCCAGGATGTGGGCGCCCCTGTGCTGCTGCTCGGTGGGGGAGTGGCTGCGAATTCTCGGCTGCGGGAGTTGGCTCAGGCACGCTGTACCAGTGCAGGGATTTCGTTGCAGGTTCCTGATCTGCGGCTGTGTACCGACAACGGGGTGATGATTGCCGCGTTGGCAGCGCATCTTATCGCCCAAGGATATGGTCCTTCACCGCTGACGGTCGGTTGCGATCCCTCCCTAGAGGTGGAGATTCCGTTGGTGACCGCAGCAAACTCGTAGGGTTATCTGTGTAGCGCTGCGTACTAGACAGTTTTTCTGCAGGGTTTGGTCTCAAGGCTGACAGCATGCCGGTGCACTGGCGAAGCTGGTATCTTCCTTGCTGGCGGTTATGCGGTGCACTGGTGTGCACAGCCGCAGTAGTTTGCCAATTACACACGATCGCCGGCATCACCCCGGTTTCCTCTTTTGTTCAGAATGGTAGAAAACACCATGGCACATTCCACATTGTCGACTGCACCTGATTCGGTGCCGGAATATTACTTTGGCCGAATTCCGCGGACGCTGGTTCGGAAAATTGTCAACTTCACACTGGTTGGGGTTGTCGGTGCAGTCTGCGACTACGGTTCCCGGTTTGTCATGTTGGCTTTAGGAGTGCCGCCCTTTGTTGCCCGTGGAGGAAGCTATATTGTCGGGTCAACCGTGGCCTATTATCTCAACAGTTTCTTCACTTTCAGCGGTGATCGGTCGGCGAAGGAAAAGTCCCGTGCCGCTGTGTCATATGTGGTGTGTTTCTGTCTAGCGGTGCTCGTTGATGCTGCTGTTCGCCATGGTGTGCCGCAGCTGCCATATTTGTACACCTGGTCGTGGGTGGCCAGCCAGGCTGTTGCGACGATTACGAATTTTCTCCTACAGAATCTGTGGGTGTTTCAGGCTGGCAAGGCTCAGCCGAAGCCTGCGCACAGCTAGTTTGCGATAGTGCTCTGCTGCTTGCACTGCCGGATCACTATCTGTTGTGGGTTTCCGGGGTGCCTGGTGAACCATCACCTAGCAGCTACCTTCTTCAGGCGTTCGGCCGTTGCTCGCCCGGTGGTGTTATTCGCTGGCAGCGAATAACAATTCCCTGAACCTGCGGAGAATATGGATCCGCGCAGCGCAAGCGAAGCCGTGAGGGATCGAATAGCAACGCCACCGTCACTGTCGCTTTGGGGTACAAAAAGTATCCCTGTGCGAAAGTGGCGGTGGCGTATGGTTTGCGCGCCAGCTTGTACTGGCGCCGCACAGCATGAACATATCGTCGGCGACATGTCTGCGTGCCGATGGGGTGCTGTAAACAGCCGGTGTGCTAGCGTTTCCTGCTTTATCGTTGGTACAGCGAACCTTGTCGGCTTGCTGTGGCGTGGGAGGCCGCTTGGCAGCGGAGCTAAGGAAAGCGTTAGCGGGATACTACAGCTGGGGTTGTGTACTGCGGCATATCGTCAAGGTTTTGCGTCCCTAAGGTGCCGCAGGTGTCGTCGTTGGTGCGCGAGAGATGATAGGTGGCTAGTGCGAGCAGCCCCCACACAACAGCGAGATACAACACCATGATGATGAGAGTGGTGGTGGTCATATGTTGGTTCCTTCCAACAACAAGCCGAGAAAAGCCCGGCAAAAAGATACGGTCTAGTGTGATCCAAGCCGATGACTAGGCTTCGGGCATCTCCCCGTGGAGATCGCTGCCGACACCGAGCCGGGCGCGGCGCTGGTTTGCAGTCTCAGCGGGGTTATCAAGATGACCGCCGAAGGGGGCGCCACGACCGGTAAGTGGCACACCGAAGTCGCCATTTGGTGGCCCGTCCACAATAGTGGTCGCCGGCCAGCTGATCTTCGACATCAACGCGGCACCGCCATAGAGGAATATAGCGAGCGACCAGCCAAACACGGTGATCTTCGACATCGAGTAGCCTTCGTAACCGTCAACAATGAGTGATCGTGTCTCCAGGATGAAGGTAGTGCCCAGCACAATGGGGGTGAGAATCTTCAACGAGAAGTCCCACCACACCCCTAACGGCAGGGAACTGACGGCGTTGACGTGTGCCCGCAGTTCAGGGAAACGACCCAGCACCCATCCGGCGACGAGAATCGAAGTCAGTGCGATAAAGACAATGCCGACCACGTTGACGAACTTGTCAACAATATCCAACGTGGCCAAACCGGTTGTCACTGGGAAAAAGGCCAGCGACGGAATAGCGCAGGCGGTGCACACTAGAATCGCCGCGCGACGGCGGGCCATTGCGAATTTGTCCTGCACCGCGGACACAACCACTTCAACAATGGTGACCAGCGAAGTGAAACCGGCAATAAACAGCGAACCAAAGAACAAAATGCCAAACAACGGCCCACCTGGCATCGCGTTGATAATCGTGGGGAAGGCGATAAAGGCAAGCCCGATACCGGAGGAGACCACTTCATCGACACCAACACCTTGCGCCGCAGCCATAAACCCGAGGGTGGCAAACACACCAATACCAGCCAACACCTCAAACGCCGAGTTCGACAGGCCAACCACAGCGCCCAGCCCTGATAGATTCGAGCGCCGCTTCAAATAGGATGCTTGGGTCATCATGATGCCGAAGGCGATTGCAAGGGAGTAAAAGATCTGCCCGTAGGCGGCCATCCACACACTTGGTTGGGTGAGTGCTGACCAGTCGGGGCTGAAGAACGCCTGCAAACCAGTGGCTGCGCCAGGCAGGAACAATGCACGAACCACCAGAATAAGGAACAGTAAAATCAGGATCGGCACGAAAATTGAGGACAGGCCACCCATGCCTTTGCGGATCCCGAGTGTCATTACCGCAGTCAGTGCCAGCCACACCACTAACAGCACAATGGCGATTGGCCAAATAATCGTTGTGGAATTGAGGGACTCGTTGTCGGCGTGCAGAAATTCTTCCAGGAAGAAGGCCTGTGGATCTTCACCCCAGCTCAACTTGATGGAATACCAGGTGTACATGGCAGCCCAGGCCAAAATCACACAGTAATAAATGGCAATAATGTAGGTGATGCCGACCTGCACCCAGCCGATCGCTTCAGTTTTCGCCGATACTCGGCGCCAAACCAGTGGCGCGGATCCGCGGAAGCGGTGGCCAAGCACATAGTCGAGGATTAGCACGGGAACCCCGGCGGTGAGCAGGGCAATGACATAGGGGAATAGGAATGCGCCGCCACCATTGTCGTAGGAGACATAAGGGAAACGCCAAATATTGCCGAGGCCAATTGCCGAGCCGATAGCGGCAAAGACGAACATGGATCGTCCGGCGAAAACTTCCCGCCTGCCCTGTTGGGCTGTACTCATAAGATGTGCTCCTCTTGCGTGCAGCGCTCGACGATCAGTGACAGATTGCACGCCACAGCGCCGCGTCCTTTGCGAGAATGCCCCAAAAGACGTTGCGGTGTGGTTGTGTTGTCTATACCGACGAGATGCCGCATGTGTTGTTGTGCTCGTTGAACCTTCCACTGCGCCGCCAAATATGTGCGGCGATAGTTGAAGATTCAAGGAAACTGGTTGGTAAAAAATAACTTTCCTGCCCTGCAGCACTGATCCTTGAAAACACCGTGTGCTCACGCACCATGCTGTCTGTGGTTCAACCTTGGTGTGAAAAGGATGATCATCAGGCAAGACGATGTGAAATCTGTGTTGCTGCAGATTAGGGAAAACGTTCGGGGCAGTAGCTTACCTGAGTGAAGCCTGTGAGAAAACTGCAGGTGGGGTTAGGGTTCCCAGGAAGTGGACACGGCAGGGGTGCGGTGCCATGTAATACTCATCTTGTCGGATATCTTTTCATTCCAGTGTTGCGCCACCGTGACTGTATGGGTGGGAGATTTGGTGGTGGGGTGGCGGCTGCTGCTGTAGCTGTCTGCAGGTTGGAGGTGCTGTGGAGCCGTGTCTGTTGCCATTCATGTGGTAGTGCGCATATGGTGCCGCGCGGGCACTGTGAGCAGGCCTAGTGGGCAACTACTTGGTAGGCGTTTGGTGGTTGCTTGCTGCTGATGCGGCCTTTGTGGTTGTTTCTTGTGGTGCAGACGCAAATCCACCCCGCCGTCCGGGGCTGCCGGAGGCGGGGTGGATTTACGAGACTATTTCAGGTTTCCGGGATGAGGCGGGAGAACACCCAGTGCTATTGCGACTCCCGTCTTGAAAACAATTGTTTGTAGGGCGGGTGTGCGGGATCGTACCGCTTGGTGTGGGATCGTACTGCGCGCTGCGGAGCACGTGTGCGTCGATGGCGCATCGGGTCTGCTGCGCTGAAATCGAAAAGTCTGCAGGGAGGTTCGCACGAGTTACGGAACGAAAGGTGCCTGCCGGGAAGGCCGGCACCTTCGCTACGGTAGCTATGCTTGCATCCCTAGCGTGGTGGGCACGCAGTAGTGCAGTAGTGCGAAGTGGAAACCGGCTTCGTTTTAGGAGAAGTTTTCTTCCTGCCAGCGCATGGTTGCCTCTTGGATGCATTCCTGCTTGGCAGTCTCATCGGCAAGCGTATTGCAGGCTTCGACTTCGTTGATGAAGTCGCCTTGCGAGTGCTGGAACCACAGCCAAAAGACGAGCGGAATAGCCACGCCAATAACGCCGAGCACAATACCGGTGATAGCCATCCATTTGCGGCGCCATTCAGGGGAATAATGTTTGGCTTTCACCAGCCCGATAATCCCCAGAATGATGGCGGCAACAGCCACGATCGGGAGGAAGGCGGTGAAGATACCAATGATGCCGACAATGAGGGCGACCAACGCGATGGTGTTCTTCTTCGGTGCTAGCGCTGCTGGCGGGTAGGGGGCAGCAGGTGCTGGTTCAGGGGCAGCCCAAGCATTGTTGGGATCTTGTGGCTGGGCGCCGGGGGTAGGGGTGGTCATCGATGTACTCCTTATTGAAGAGAATATTGCTTACCGTAAGCGCTGCGACGATCAGCACGGTGAGACGGTGAGCTCGTGCAGCAAAGGATACTCACTCGGAACGCTGAGCATCCTTGAACTTCGATGTGATTGTGCAGACCAGCATAAAGGAGCCAGGCTATCCCCTGCCAGTACTAGCGGGGATGGGCAACCCCACCAATGGTTGGTAAGGATTCGTCTATTGCAGGGTGTTGCAGGGGACAGTCGGCGAAGTGATTCACCATCTTGCGCAGCAGGTTTGGGATGTGTTTTGACACGGGTTGCGGGTGGATATTCCCGGTTTTCTCATCGTTGATGTTCACTGGCAGAGAACACCATGGAAGGTGTGTTGAACGCTGGCACTTGCATGGGTAGAGTGCTAATAGGTTGTGCAGCATGGCACTTCCTTCGTACTTATCGCTGAACTTCATGACGTTCACGCATTGTGCGTCGCACTTCTTGCATTGCCGGTTCGTAGTTATGGCGCCATCCATAACTGCACCCTGGCACCTGTTCACCACTGGTTGTGCAGGCTGGTGGGGCTGGCAAGGCAAAATGGGTGACGAGCATGCTGAGGAACACCCCGCGACGGTGTTTGTTGGTAGCTGGTTGCCGATGGTGATGCATGTATTCGTGGCTGGATGCGATGACCTTCTAGCGCGTTGCGCCCAATGTGGCCAACGGTGTGGTCGGCTCCATGGTCAGGGCGGTACGCAGGCAGTGATTGCGCACAAGGACAACAACTTTGCCGAGAATGCAGCAAAGAGCACCAGTCAGCTTCTACTTGGCTGAGCGTGCTCTTGGTTTACAACATATCCACTGGAGGAATCACTACCGTGGCGAATATCAACATCAAGCCGCTTGAAGATCGCATCGTTGTCAAGATCAACGAAGCTGAAACCACTACCGCCTCTGGGCTGGTTATCCCGGATTCCGCGAAGGAAAAGCCACAGGAAGCAACCGTGGTTGCTGTTGGTGAGGGTCGTTTCGACAGCAATGGCCAGCGGGTGCCGATGGATGTACAGGTCGGCGACGTTGTCGTGTTCTCGAAGTACGGCGGCACCGAGATCAAGTACCAGGGCGAAGAGCTGCTCATCCTGTCGCAGCGCGACGTTCTCGCGGTCATCGCGTAATCAGCGGCACAGCTCGTCCGTGACGCTGCTGACTGTGTAAAAGTACACGCGTACCACTGAAGCTGTGGCGCTCCGCACGCTTCACCGGCCACCTCACCCATCCGCATCTTTCGGTGGGGTGGGGTGGCCGGTTCGTTATCTTTCAGTCTTAGCCCGCTTTATCCAGCTACCAGCAGCCCTAGCGCACGTCCGCCTCCGGCTACTGGTCGCGGGTTTATAGCCGCTGGTTACTGGCGATGGGTGCGAAGAAAGACGCCGGTAGAAGAAGCGGTGGGATTCATCCCGGCGTGTGCGAAACCGCAGACTTCTCCGGCACGCACTGGCCGGCGAACAAGTCGCGGCTGTGGCCTGAGTAAAAAACGAATAACGCTTAAAAGCTCTGAACAAAACACCAATGTTGCCGCTTGGAAACGATACGAAAAACAGCGGTGATGGTGAGAAGAAAGTTAAGAAACACACACCATGGCAAAACTGATTGCGTTTGATGAACAAGCCCGCAAGGGCATCGCGGCGGGTGTCGATAAGCTCGCTGACGCGGTAAAGGTAACCTTAGGTCCACGGGGTCGCAATGTTGTCCTCGACAAGCCGTTTGGTGGCCCTACTGTCACCAACGATGGGGTGACCATCGCCCGCGAAATCGATGTGGAAGATCCTTTCGAGAACCTGGGCGCGCAACTGGTGAAGTCCGTTGCGGTGAAAACCAATGATGCGGCCGGTGACGGCACTACCACCGCTACCTTGCTGGCGCAGGCATTAGTAAACGAAGGCTTGAAAAATGTTGCCGCTGGAGCGAATCCTGTCGAGCTCAACAAGGGGATTGCTGCAGCCGCAGAGAAAACTATTGAACTGCTCGTAGCGCGGGCAACCGATGTATCCTCCGCAACCGAAATCGCCCAGGTTGCCACGGTGTCTTCCCGCGATCCAGAAATCGGGGAAATGGTTGCCGGTGCAATGGACAAGGTTGGCAGTGACGGAGTAGTGACTGTCGAAGAATCCCAGTCGATGGAAACCACCCTCGATATCACCGAAGGTGTCTCCTTCGAAAAGGGCTTCCTTTCCCCATACTTCATCACTGACGTCGATGCCCAGCAGGCTGTCTTGGACGATGCGCTGGTGCTGCTGGTGCGCAACAAGATCTCCTCCCTGCCGGACTTCCTGCCGGTGCTGGAGAAAATCGTTGATTCCGGCAAGCAGGTGCTCATTGTTGCCGAAGATATCGAGGGTGAACCGCTGCAAATGCTGGTGGTTAACTCGATCCGTAAAACCCTGAAGGTTGTTGCCGTGAAGTCGCCCTATTTCGGCGATCGTCGCAAAGCCTTTATGGATGATTTGGCGGTAGTTACTGATGCTACGGTGATTGATCCGGAAGTCGGAGTTAATCTCAAGGAAGCCACTTTGCAGCAGTTCGGTGCGGCGCGCCGTATTACTGTCACGAAAGATTCGACCGTGATTGTCGATGGTGCCGGGACTGCGGAAGCTGTGGAATCCCGGCGGGAACAGATTCGCCGTGAAATTGAGCACACTGACTCCACTTGGGATAAGGAAAAACTCACTGAACGGTTGGCGAAGCTTTCCGGTGGTATCGCTGTTATCAAGGTTGGTGCAGCAACCGAAACCGAAGTTGGGGAACGGAAACTGCGCGTCGAAGATGCCATCAATGCTGCGAAGGCTGCCGCACAAGAAGGTGTAATTGCCGGTGGCGGTGCAGTGTTGGCGCAAATTGCCGGCGAGCTGGAGACGTTTGCTGAAGACTTCGAAGGTGACGCGAAAATCGGTGTGCGCGCACTGTCGCGGGCATTGGTGAAACCATGCTTCTGGATTGCAGAAAACGCTGGTATTGACGGTGCTGTGGTGGTGGCACGTGTCCAAGACATGGACAATGGTTCCGGGTTTAACGCGGCCACCTTGGAATATGGTGATCTGCTTTCCCAAGGGATTATCGATCCGGTGAAGGTCACCCATTCGGCGGTTGTCAACGCAACCTCAGTGGCGCGGATGATCCTTACTACTGAAGCTTCTGTGGTGGAAAAGCCTGCCGAGGAAGAAGATGCGGCGGCTGCAGGTCACAGCCACTAGGTGACGTTGCCTGCGGCAACCGTGTGCAACCTGCCGAATAGGGCAGTGTTAGAACTAAAGGTTTGTTTTCGCTGCAGCTAACTTGCACTGTGGTAGCGATACCCAGTGTGGTGTGCGCACCAGAAACGATGCACCATGTGCGGTGTTTTCTGGTGCGCGCACCTATTTGTATCCCGCAGCAGGAGTGTTGTGTGAACATAACGAAACATCCCCGGCGGATGCTGTTACCACGATGCTGCGCAGGTTGTCTTGCCAGATTGGCGTGCACAGCTGCGAGAAGGTGGCCTGTGTAAGCTGTGGCGTAATATGACAGGTGGTTGTCACAGATATGCTGGATAGCAGGTGCTAGTTCGCTTGTCACAGCAGATAGTGTGTTTGCGGCACTGGTAGTGTTTGCGCTGACCTGCAAAAAGTACACACTGTGCTTGCAACATTGTGGTGTTTGACATGATGCAGTCGAGGTCGTGCTGCTGCCTGCAAACACCGCGTTATCGAACATGGACGGATTGGTCGACTTTTGAGTGCCAGCGATTTTGAGCGGGAACTCGCCGAGCTTGTACCTCTTGCAGCCGGCGGAGATCAGCGCGCACTAGAGCGGATCATGCAGATTGTGCATCCGCTGGTGTTGCGCTATGCCAGAGCCCGCATCGGCAATGGACGCCATCCCACGCCGGAAGATGTGGCGCAGGAAATCTGTTTGGCAGTGGCTACCTCGGTGGGAAATTATGTCGATCGGGGGCGGCCGTTTATGGCTTTTGTGTATGGGATTGCCTCCAATAAGGTCGCTGATGCCCACCGGTTTGCCGGTCGGGATAAAGCCCACCCAACCGATGAACTTCCAGAATCACCAGACACCGCCACCCCCGAGGCATATGCGCTGGTAGAAGATGGAAGTAACAGAGTGCGTGCTTTGCTCGATTCACTCAGTGACAAGGCGCGCGAAATTATTGTGCTGCGGGTGTTCGTTGGACTGTCCGCTGAGGAAACCGCCGCCATTGTTGGTTCAACTCCCGGTGCCGTCCGGGTTGCCCAGCATCGGGCACTTTCGTCGTTGAGAACACTTGTGGACAGTCAGGAGCTTTAATGGGTGAGCATCGAGCAGGTCGCCACCGTGGCGAACCTCGCCAATTCGGTGAGTCGACAGGCCTTCGTCCTGACACCAGCAGTGAACTGGACATGGAAGCAGTATTGGCCGACGATCTGCTGTTAGACGCGCTTGCGGCAGGGCAGGATCCTGCTGACGGTAATGATCCAGTGGCTGGATTGCTGCTGGCGTTGCGGGATGACGTGTACCGTCCACAACCGCCGGCACCGCAGCTGCGGACACCGTTGAACACTGTCGGGCATGATTCCGCTGATCTTGCTGCAACGACGGTGTTGCCACAAGTTTCGGCATTACCGCCAGCAGCAGACACCACGGATGCTTCGGAGCCCACTGTGGCCCCGGATGCTCCAGTGGCTCCAGTGGTCTCGCTCCGTGAGCGGGCTGCTGCGAAAACCAAGCGCAGTGTTTTAGGTCCTGGTCTGATTGGTGCAGCGGCAGCCACACTGGTGATTGCCGGCGGTGGAACGGTTGTCCACGAGGCCACCCCAGGGGATCCGTTGTGGGGTTTGCACCAGGCAATGTTTGGCTCTCATGCGGCTGTCGTTGAGCTTTCCGCGACGCTGGAAGAAGCGGAGAACCGCAATGCTAACGGTGACGTGGAGGGTGCGCTGCAGCTTTTAGAGCAGGCGCGGGAAATCGCTGAACAGGTCAATGCGTCGAAAGACGCGGTGAAACCGCAGCCCCAGGTGACGAAAACCAATGAGGTCACAACGACTGTGACCACCACTGTAGAAGTTCCCGCCGAACAGGAACAGGTCACCAAGACGGTGACCGTCACTCCGGCTGTGCCGGTGAATCCGGCGCAGCCTGTTTCCCCGCGGCCGAAACCTTCCACCACCCCAGTTGAGGTTCCGGACTATGAACGTCCTGCCCCAACGACTGCAGTCAATGATCCTATTCCGACACCAACATCTGCAGTTGCACCACCACCTGGTGAGCAAGGTGCACCGGTGAGCGAATCTGCAAATCCTGTGGATCAACCAACCACTGCAGTTCCTGCGCCAAGCGCGGCTGAATAATTTGATCGATAACCCGCCAATGTTGCGGGGAATGCTTATCAACTGTCCGCAAGTGATAAGCACATGGGCCGGCCGAGGCTTACGACTCAGCGACGGTTATGGTGTTTTGACTTCCAACCCAGCTACAGCACAAGGCTGTAGCTGGGTTGTCCCATAGCTGGTGGCAATATCCCCCAGCAATCACAATAAGTGTGTCGCCAGGTGCCGCCAGCGAACAAGCCGGTTCCTGGTCATATGCTCGCTGCGGTTTCAAGGCACGCTCTGCGCAGGGGGAAGAACATTTGGTTCCGTTTGTCGCTGCGGAGTATAAGCCTGTGACAGTCACTGTGCACGTTGGGGTCACAACAGTGACGGAAACCCCAATGACGTGGCAAATGGCAGCAGCGTCTGCCGGCAGGCCACCACACGCAGGAGGGGAGTGGGGAAAGCACAGAGTGCTCGAGGGATGCCAAGCATCGACCGGAATCGGGTCTGCAGTTGCCGAGACCTTGCAAAAACCTAGCTTTTTTGGCGCTTGCTTGCATAGACTGACACGGACTGTTCGCGGCCAGAAAGCGGCGAAAAGCCCGTGTCGATGGTGCTGTGGAGTTTTTTATCGTGTTCGGCAGCAGTGCCGTAAACCGCTAGCTCGGGCGGTTTGCGTCATTCCAAGCATCCACATAGCCGACGCAATATTCCCACGGCGCATACGCTTCCACTAACGGTTCCGCGGAAGGTTCATGCACCAACGGTGCTTCCCCGCGGATGGATGCCTCAGTATTGGCGATGATGATATCCCAATCGTAATAGTGGGGTTCTTCGCAGGAATCACAGTAACTGCAGATCCCTAAACAGCCTTTGGGAACGAGTAGGCGACGCGCCTGGCGCATCAACATCAAATCGTTCGTTGCGGCGACGCGTTCTTCGGGAGTGAGCGGCTCGAACTCTTCCTCCTCAAGGAAGGATGCCGGATCGTTGGGATCGTCGGCAAAAGGATCGCGCGGCATAGTTTCTTCGAAGTCCACAGTTGCTAGATTATGGCGCCAGCCTAGCGTTAGCAACCCGATTGTCAGCCGTGCTGTGAGTGACTGCTTTTCACCGGCATATTTTTCCCGCCGCTAGCCCCTAAAAGGTGGGCTGTGGTGCCCGCACATGTGCACAAAACAGGGTCGGCTGCAGTGTTGAGCACCCCCGTTAGATGGGCGACGACAATAGCAGTGAACTGCGGCTTTGCGTTTGTCGCCCACTGCAACACCGCAGTGCTGCAATGGTTACCACTCGGCACAAAACTCTGCTGCAACAGCGCCAGGGTGGACGGGACATACCTACCCCTATAGCCTGGGGCTTACGCGCAGCTGCAGCACGGCACAGCTTTGCTGGTGGCCTAAGCCGCGACAACGCTGCTAGTGTAGTGAAATTCTCTCACCGTTCATCATCCAAGGAGCCTGGATTCTACCTATGACCGAGCATGTTGTTCCCACCGGCGGCGATGATCCAACAAAGGTTGCCCTTGTCGGGCTGACTTTTGATGATGTGTTGTTGATCCCGGATGCCTCCGATATTATCCCCAGCGATGTGGACACCTCCACACAGCTCACCCGCAATATTTCTTTGAAAATTCCGCTCGTATCGGCGGCGATGGACACAGTGACCGAAGCGCGTATGGCTATTGCGATGGCTCGGCAAGGTGGCATGGGTGTGCTGCACCGCAACCTCAGCGTCGAAGATCAAGCTGGCCAAGTTGAACTGGTGAAACGATCCGAATCAGGGATGGTCACCAACCCGGTGACCTGCCGGCCAGAGCAAACCATCGGTGAAGTTGATGCGCTCTGTGCAAAATATCGGATCTCTGGCCTGCCGGTTGTTGACGACAATGGCAAACTGCTGGGTATTTGCACCAACCGCGACATGCGTTTTGAACCTGATTTTGAGCGCAAAGTCAGCGAAGTCATGACGAAAATGCCGCTGGTGGTGGCCGAAGAGGGTGTGTCGAAAGAGGACGCATTGGCGTTGCTGTCGGCGAACAAAGTGGAAAAGCTGCCGATCGTGGCAAGTGATGGCCGACTGGTCGGGCTGATTACGGTCAAAGACTTCGTGAAAACCGAACAATATCCGGATGCGTCAAAGGACGCCTCCGGTCGGCTGCTTGTTGGTGCTGGTATCGGCACCGGTGAAGGCTCGTTCGAGCGTGCCGGTGCACTGGTCGACGCAGGTGTTGACGTGCTTGTGGTGGACACCGCCCACGCCCACAACCGCGGGGTGTTGGAAGTAGTCTCCCAGGTGAAGCGGAACTTTGGCGACAAAGTCGATGTCATCGGCGGTAACTTGGCGACCCGTGCCGCGGCGCAGGCAATGATCGATGCTGGTGCTGACGCTATCAAGGTGGGTATTGGTCCCGGTTCGATCTGTACCACCCGGGTGGTTGCCGGCGTGGGTGCCCCACAGATCACAGCGATTATGGAAGCTGCTGTTCCAGCACATAAAGCTGGGGTGCCGATTATCGCCGATGGCGGTATGCAGTTCTCCGGAGATATTGCGAAAGCATTGGCAGCTGGCGCGTCAACTGTGATGCTTGGTTCCCTGTTGGCGGGCACCGCGGAAGCCCCCGGCGAAACGGTCGTGGTCAACGGTAAACAGTACAAGCTGTATCGCGGCATGGGTTCGCTTGGTGCTATGCAGGGGCGTGGCCTGTCCGGAGAAAAGCGATCCTTCAGTAAAGATCGCTATTTCCAGGCTGATGTGAAGTCGGAAGAAAAACTCGTACCGGAAGGTATCGAGGGGCGGGTTCCGTTCCGGGGCTCCGTGGAGCAAATCTCTCACCAGCTTGTTGGTGGTCTGCGGGCAGCAATGGGCTACACCGGATCGGCTACCGTTGCCGAACTGCAGCAGGCAAAATTTGTGCAGATTACCGCCGCTGGTTTGCGTGAGTCTCATCCGCATGACATTCAAATGACGGTGGAAGCACCGAACTATTATCAGCGCTAAGCAATATCTTCAGCAGCACAGCGTATCGTGCTGCTTGTTATCACAGCCCTGGCAGGGATACCGATGTCCCAGCCAGGGCTGTGCTGATTTCCCTGGTGGGCGATTGCGCTGCTCTGGTGGGGTGAATTTGGGTTGTTGCGCAACTATCGGATGGAAGGTGAGGTGCTCTCAACACAGATTTGGTGAGTGTGTTTGCTGCAGCGCAGGCGCCACCTACTGGTGGCAAACGCTTCGGAGGAAAAGTATTTTTCCAGCTCGTTCGAAAAATCGCCTGGGTTCCGGCTAGGCTAAACCACAGCAACTTGCAATCTGCTGCATGGGCTTTGCTTGTTTGCGGAGAACACCATCAATATTGACATTTCCTGCTGCCTGTCATCTCTTCGTAGCCACGACACGGGGCGGTAGGGAAGGTTGGAAAAGAGCGAATATCTCATGAGAGAACACGTCGAAATCGGGCAGGGCCGGCAGGCGCTGCGACACTATGAGCTTGCTGATGTTGCGATCGTCCCCACCCGTCGCACCCGATCCTCTAAGGATGTGGACACGACCTGGCATATTGACGCCTACCATTTTGATGTTCCTCTCATTGCTCACCCCACGGATGCGCTCGTCGATATTCCGTTTGCCGCCGAATTTCAACGCCTCGGTGGGCTTGCCCCACTGAATGTGGAAGGTTTATGGGGGCGGCATGCCAATGCTGAAGAAGAACTCGCCGCACTGGCTGATGTCGCAAACACCGATCCGCAGGCTGCTATGCGTAAACTGCGGGAGTTGCACGCTGCACCATTGAATGTTGAACTCATCAGTGAACGCATAGCAAAGATGCGGGACAGCGGTATGACTGTGGCGGTACGGGTAACCCCGCAGCAGGCCAGGGAGCTTGCCCCGGTAGTGGTGAAAGCTGGTGCCGAGATTTTATTTATCCAAGGCACAGTGATCTCCGCGGAGCATGTTGCCACCGACGGTCAGCCATTGAACTTGAAGGAATTCATTGGCACCTTGGATGTGCCAGTGATCTGCGGTGGGGTGTATGACTACACCACTGCGTTGCATCTGATGCGCACTGGTGCCGCTGGGGTGATTGTTGGTGGTGGCGAAAACCTGCAAGCAGCTTCGATGGGGATCGGGGTTGGGATGGCAACCGCGATTGCTGATGTTGCTGCTGCCCGGCGGGATTATTTGGATGAAACCGCAGGCCGCTATGTGCATGTGATCTGTGACAGTGAAGAAGTGTTCACCTCGGCAGATGTGGTGAAAGCTATCGCCTGCGGGGCGGATGCTGTGGTGCTTGGTCGGCCGTTGGCGATCGCTGAGGAAGCAGCTGCCAAGGGGGCGTTTTGGACACATGCTTCGGCTCATCCACGGTTCCCCCGCTTCGAGGTGGAAGGTCACATGGCCGCCATGTTTGGGGATGAGCGCATCGACGATGGTGCAGTGACGTTGGAAACCTTGCTGCATGGGCCATCCACTGCTGCTGACGGGACCCAAAACTTTGTTGGCGCCCTGAAACGCGCCATGGGGAAATGTGGCTACACCGATGTGAAACAATTCCAAAAGGTTGCGCTCGCTGTCCGGTAAATATTGCACGCAACACCGCTTCCATTCGCTGCTGTTTTCGCGGCGAATGGAAGCAAAGACGCCAGGATTTCGGAGCCTCTCCGCTCAACTCCTGGCGTCTTCGTTGTAGGTGAAAGCCTGCCCAGATATCTGCCGTATCGGGGATGTGGCAAAAGCTGGCAGACAGAAACCCTGACCCATACACGGATTTTCCTGCCCACTTACTGCCAGGAGAGACATCCCTGCTGCGCGGGCACTGCATTCCCGTCTAAGACGGGAGCGATCACATCAGCCAAGCTCGGCGAGCCACCATCACCGCAATGGGTCCACCCCCGAAACACACAAAGCCTCAGGTTCCCACCACATCTGGGGGAATGAGCCCTGCCAGACAAAGTGAAGTTTTCAGGGTCGTTTGACAGGTAAGCGGTGCAACCAGCAACGCCAGCAGGCAAAGCCGCGAACCGCCACAGCAAACAACGCCCCACAAGTAATCGATAGGTTGCGCCGGTGACGGCAAAAGTATCCGCACAGGCAACGCCGAAAGGCATATACTAAACACAACCATGGGCACTATGTTCCCACCGCCCACCGACACACATGCGGCTGAAAAAAAGAATCAGCAGGCTGGCATCGTTGCAAGGGCAACGACACTTGGCAGTCGCCCACAGTGACTCACCAACCACTTGGAAACATATCCGGCTTACTCATTGCAGTGCCATCCCGGCAACAGATCGGACGACAACGTGAACGCAGCGAAAGCTTCAGGCAGCGACACACTCTACGCGCTTGCCGCGTTAACGGTGGGCACCATTGCAGGGTCAAACAAACTCACCAGCAGCCAACGGCCATCACACGATTCCCTCACCGCCATGCTCATGTCCACCCCACCGGGTAAAGGGCCTACCCTCACCAAACAGCAACAGCGGCTAGCGGCTGATCGAATCCTGCTGGAAAACCGCCGCTGCTGGCTAGCTGTTGAACGTTTCGGCTGCCCCTTCCTCCGCACCCAATCCCACTAGATTTTTCGCCATAGTTGCCCCACACGGGGCTAGTTCGCTGCTACTGGGCTAGACTTTGGGGCGTGGAAAACCAGTTACATCGCCCCGTCCTCGTGGTGGATTTTGGTGCGCAATACGCGCAGCTTATCGCCCGCCGAGTTCGGGAAGCACGCATCTACTCAGAAGTGATCCCGCATACCGCCACCCCAGCAGAGATCGCAGCGAAACAACCTGCTGCACTGATTCTCTCCGGCGGCCCATCAAGTGTGTATGAAGATGGCGCCCCATCCCTCGACCCGGAAGTCCTCCAGCTGGGGATTCCCGTGTTTGGTATCTGCTACGGATTCCAAGCAATGACCCATGCGCTCGGCGGTACTGTGGGCAAAACCGGTATTCGGGAATACGGACGCACCCCCCTGAACCTGGTAGCGGACGGCGGAATCACCCACCGTGAACTCGAATCCACCCACATGGTGTGGATGAGCCACGGCGACTCAGTCACCGCCGCCCCAGACGGATTCACCGTCACCGCCACCACCGAAGGTGCACCAGTGGCGGCCTTTGAATGCGCGGCCAAACAAATGGCCGGTGTGCAATACCATCCAGAGGTGTTGCACTCGCCCCACGGTCAAGAAATTCTGGTTCGCTTCCTCACCGAGATCGCCGGTATTCCCCAAGACTGGACTCCGGCAAATATTGCTGAAGAACTCGTCGACAAAGTCCGGCAGCAAATCGGCGAACATGGGCGGGCAATCTGCGGCCTGTCCGGCGGTGTTGACTCAGCTGTGGCAGCCGCCCTCGTGCAGCGTGCCATCGGCGATCGACTCACCTGTGTGTTTGTCGATCATGGTCTGTTGCGTGCCGGGGAACGGGAACAAGTCGAACGGGACTTTGTTGCCGCCACCGGGGCAAAACTTGTCACCGCCGACGAAGTAGACAATTTCATGCGCAAGCTTGCCGGAGTCACCGAACCCGAAGCGAAACGCAAAGCCATCGGCGCGGAATTTATCCGCTCCTTTGAACGTGCCGTAGCCGGTGTCCTCGAAGACGCCCCGGCCGGTTCCACTGTCGAATACCTGGTGCAAGGTACCCTCTATCCAGATGTGGTCGAATCTGGGGAAGGCAGTGGCACTGCCACCATTAAGAGCCACCACAATGTGGGCGGCCTACCAGACGATGTGGAATTTACCCTTGTTGAACCATTGCGGCTGCTGTTTAAAGACGAGGTTCGCGCGGTTGGTCGGGAGCTTGGGCTACCGGAAGAAATCGTTGGCCGTCAGCCATTCCCTGGGCCAGGGCTAGGTATTCGCATCATTGGTGAAGTCACCCCGGAGCGCCTGGAGATTCTGCGGGCAGCAGATCTTATCGCCCGCACAGAGCTGACCAATGCGGGACTCGACAACACGATCTGGCAGTGTCCGGTGGTGCTGCTAGCCGATGTGCGATCCGTCGGTGTACAAGGCGATGGGCGCACCTACGGGCATCCGGTGGTGCTGCGACCGGTTACCAGTGAAGATGCGATGACTGCTGACTGGACTCGGATTCCTTATGATGTTCTCGAGAAAATCTCTACCCGCATCACCAACGAAGTTGATGGCATCAACCGGGTAGTGCTCGACGTCACCTCGAAGCCGCCAGGAACCATCGAATGGGAATAATCCCTGCCTGCTGAAGCGGTGAGCAATAAGCTCGCCGCAGCGCTTCGCGTCGATACGTGTCACTGACGCGGCCGTTACCCAGGTGCGGGATTGGACACCGCTGATAGTCGACTCAAATACGTGTTTGACGCTTATCGCAAAACGACAATAGCCAGGATCATCACTGATCCTGGCTATTGTCTATTGCTGTCTTTGAGTGTGCCGAGCGAAGCCGAATGAAGAAGCTGCATGGTTGCGTGTTCCGGTGGAAGTTTTCCTTCCGGCTAGGCTGCGCGCGACCGAGCAGGTGGGTGACCTGTTCGGCCACTTATTCGGGGTGGTATCTGTGGGAGGGTGTGGCGAAGGCGAGTCATCAGCCGGAAGAACCAACCCCGGGGATTCTGGCCAGCCGCCGCACACAAAGCAGGAGGAAGCCCGCGAAACGCTGTGGTTAGCTTTCGGTGCGCTAGTGCAGTTCCTCAGCAAGTGTCATAAGGAAGAGTTCTTGCTCAATCCAAATTGCTGCCCGCTGCCCATCAGATGCACCAGTAACAACAAACCCGGTTGCAGCCGGTAGATCACGATTGACTGCCACATCGCCTACCGCATATACCCCCTGCACCGAGGTTTGCTGCATTGAGTTCACCGCAATAGTGCCCCACTGTTCCATCTGTTCGCAGCCTAACTGGTCGGCCAGATCAGAATGTTGACAGGAATCGGGACGGTAGAAAATCACTTCCCGCTCCATAGTGGTGCCATCCTCGAAGTGGACAACCATGTGCGGGGCACGGCCAGAGATCTCCACCACCTTGTTGTTGATGAACTTCACTCCACCTTGCGTGACAAGATCATGCACCTGTCGGTCGAGCGGATAATCCTGGTTGAAAAGCACCACATCGTCCGAGAACCGGTCGGCAATATAGCGCGACAGCATCGCATCACCAGGACGGGAAGAAAGCACCCCAATCGCCCGCCCGGTGCACTCATAGCCATAGCAGTAAATACAGTGGAATAAGCCACGACCCCAGTGTTCCGCAACACCTTTCAGATCGCTGAGCTGATCATATTGTCCCGTTGCGAGCACAATGATTTTTGCTGTGGCGACCTCTTTTTCCTCGTCATCTTTGACAAACTCCACATGAAAATCGCCGACTTCACCCCACACCCGGGTGACTTCACCCGGTTGCAGGCGAACCTTGGGATATTGGGTGAGTTCTTCCCGTGCAAGCGCAAGGAGCTGTGCCGGCGGGAAGCCATCCCGCGACAGATACATGTGCATCGCGGTGGCTGGAGTATTGCGCGGTTTCCCGGCATCGACAAGCAGCACGTCCCGTTGCTGACGCCCCAGCACTGTTGCAGTCATTGCTCCTGCAGGCCCGCCGCCAATGACGACAACATCGTAGTGCTGCATAACTGTTTTCCTTTCATAAGCCAGGGCGTAGGTGGCAGTGATGAATTACTAAAACAAGCAAGATTGTTGCCCCCAACCATCCATGTGGCGATTGCACGCAAGGTGATGGTGGAAGACACGTGGTGTTGCCAAGCTGCGTACTGTTTTTCAGTTGCCACATCGACGGTTGGCTGCCGTCACTGTGTGGTGGGCAAGCTGTTGATCGTGAACTGTTGTACACGGCAGGTTGCGATATGGCAGTGGCGGTCGAGTTTCCGGCCAGTGGTCGACACCGAAAAGCATCTGTTCTATGTATTGCTAAGGCGCTACCTATCGTTACTTGCCAGGGGGGAGTTCGGATTGCCTGTCCTGTTGTTTAGGGTACTCTGCTGGCTGCAGTTTCGGTGGCTTCCGGGCATTGTGGGTAGCAAAGTTGGGGTATGGGGTTTGCCACAACCTGCGGTGATCCTGCGACAAGACTGCAGGTGATGGTGGCAGGTTATTGTTTGTCTAAATAGGCCAGCGCCCGGGTGCCGTCAATATGGGGGAAGACGGTCCATAGCCACCAGAATATTAGTATCCAGCCAACCAGCATCCATCCCCAGGCAAGTGGTGTTATTGCGGGCGCTACCATGAGTGCCAGCCAGAGCGGGAACAAGGGGAGCAGGGTGGCAGGATTGGGTTTGTAGCTGTTGTTGTGTTGTTCAATGTAGGCGCGGATTGCTTTCCGGTAGGGGTGCCCGTACACCATAAGCGTTCCTGCCGCTACCAGCCCCATTGTGATGAGTGCTCTGCTGGTGTTGCTGAGGTCGCTGGTAAGAATTGGCCAAGTGCTGGCAAACAATGCAGAGGTCACCAGCCGAACGATGACCGGCGTGGGAATTGGGGTGACATGACTGCGCATTGTCGTGAGATAAGACATATCAGGCAGTGTAGTAGGCAAAGGGGTGGCAGTGGCGAAGTTGTCGGCGGGGCTGATGGCATTGATAGAACCGCGAATAATTCGGTGCTGGCAAAGCATTGCGATGTGCAAGGTGGGCGTGGATCGTGACAAAAACAGTGATGCGGAACCAAGGGTGTCAAGGGTGTCAAGGGTGAATGATTGCTGGATTAGCGTTGAGTTGCGGGGCAAGTGGTGGTGACACGCGCGGGCAGGGGGTATTTGGGGGTGGTGGGTGGTGGTGTTGATAGCGCAGGAGATGTCGCCCAGCCTGCGATATTTATCAATAATAGAACAAATGTTCGCACTCATGGAGTTATTTGATTGACTGTGTGGATGGCTGACGCTTAACTAAGAACAGCACAACCAATAGAACGGATGTTTGTTTTATGATGGGCATTTCGACAAACGCTACAGATCGGCCGTCATCGAAAGCGGCGCAGGTGATCGCGCTTACGCAGCGGCTTTCCGCAGCTGGTCTGCCGGTTCAGCGTGCCACTGATGTGGCGCAGGTGTTTCCGTCGGCGGCAGCGTCGCAGAACAAACAGGTACGACCCCAGCTATCAGTCGTGCCTGAATCTGTGGCGAGCGAGCCTTATGAATCGAACAGTGCTGCGCCAGAAACAAGCTCATCTGTTCGAACGGCATCTGGGGCAACGATGGGCACTGTAGCCATTCCAGAAGCTTTACAGTCAATGCTGCCGACGGGAGGGTTGCCGCGTCGTCGGCTAAGTACCTGTGGTAACAGTCCGCTGCTGGTTGTAGAACTTATCGCCGCAGCCCTACAGGCAGGCAACTATGTGGCTGTCGTGAACTGGCCACAGCTGCTGCTCACTCAACTGGTGGACTATGGCATCAATGTGGAACGGTTGGTGCTTATCCCACATCCTGGTGCAGACCCGCTTGGGGTGGTGGGAATGCTTGTCGATGGCATCGATCTGGTGGTGTATCACGATGCTGGTGGCGGAGCAGTGCGCAATCGGCAGCTTCCGCCCACACAGATCCGTCCACTGACGGCTAAGCTTCGCCGTGGCTGTGCTGCCGTGTTGGTGGTGGGGGCGCAGGTGTCCCACGCGGCAGTACAGATAAGTGCCACACCGATACACATTCACGGGCTAGGTTATGGCACAGGTCGCATCCGTGGCATTGAACTTGCGGTAGCAGTAACCGTCCAAGGCCGCCCCGCACAACATAGGCAACTTATGGTGACAGCGACCGGTTTTACTCGCCCCACGCGCGCAGCAGAAGGGCGCCTGCGGTGCCGAAACGCTGTGTAGCGTCGTTGCCTATGTTGAACAATGACACCGAAACGCTGCACCGCACACGAATACGGCATGCCCCAGAAAAAGAGATGAAGATTCCCGGGCAGTCACAAGACGGATAGTTCAGTGATGACAGCAACGAGCACATGGTGGAATACACCCATGTGCAACAGGCGGAAGGCAACAGATGGAAAACAGCAGTCTTCCTGATGGGAACATCACGCTGCGGGCATCGAGCAAACTTGCATTATGGTTTCCTGACTGGCCGGTGCAGGCCGTGCATCTCCAACAGCAGCATCCTGCCACAGCAGTGATTGCTGTGAGTGGGCAGGGACGGGCGCGGCATACTATTGCTGCCTGTGGGGCGTCCGCACGACAACAAGGCATAGCACGGGGGATGAATATTCGTGCCGCCCAAGCGCTTTGCCCAGATCTGGTCGTGTGTCCTTGGGATGAATCACGTGACTATGCAGCGTTTGAAACAGTTGTCGCTGCCCTCGAGGATGTGGTGGCATCGTTAGAAATTTTGCGACCAGGGCTTGTGGTAGTTGATATTTATCGGGCAGCACGATTTTGGGGTGGTCTTGATCATGCGACACAACGTCTACTCGATGCGGCAAGCCTCCCAGGAATTGATCTTCGCTGCGGTCTTGCGACGACTATGACTACAGCGCTGCTTGCCGCCCGGGCAAACCGATTGCTACAGCCGAGCGACGAGCAACAATTCCTAGCCGAGCAGCCCATCACTCAGCTGCTTGCAGAAACTGCGTTAGAAGTTGACCCAACTACTGTGGGGCAACTCTACGATGTGGGTGTTCGAACCTGTGGTGATCTCACCGCAATTGATGCCGCTGCAGTTACTACCCGTTTCGGGCAGCCTGGTATGCGCTGTTATACCATCGCTGCTGGCAACGACCAGCGCCGTGTCCATCCGGCGCTGCCTCAAGCCGACTTCACGGTCACTTATGATTGTCCACAGCCGATCACTCGGGTTGATGAGGCTGCTTTTCTTGCCCGAAGCCTTGCGGATCGACTCCATACACAGCTGTCGGCAGCAGCGATGGTGTGTCAGCGGTTGCAAGTCACCATGGAGTGCCGTACTCCTTCCGGTGAGATCACCATTGAACGGCTGTGGCGCACCAGAGAACCATTAACTGAAACCACTACTGCTGACCGGATTCGCTGGCAGCTTGATACATGGTTGACCAAACGCGGCGTTCACCCCCAGGCAGTTGTCGACGCGCAGCCGGGTAAGAGCGACGAGCAAACCGGTGACGATAGTGGACTCTGGGGGATCACCAGTATCGTGCTTTCTCCCGTGGAGATTTCCGCTCCTGATCATGGGGAAGGACTTTTTGCTCAGCACACTTCCAACAGCAGCCAAGCGGCAGCGGCAGTAAACCGGGTACAAACGCTACTGGGCATAGAGGCTGTTGAAGGGGTGTATCACGCTGGCGGTATCAGCCCAGTGGAACGACTGCAAACACTTCCCTGGGGCGAAGCGCCCGCCGACAAGCACACAAGCCAAGTATCACGGCGTTGGGCGGGGAAAATTCCTGCCCCACTGCCAGCGGCACGTGTCGATCGGACACTTTCAACGAATCGGGTAGTGCTGCTGGATGCTGCTGGCCGGGAAGTGTTTGTCACTGTGGAAGCTTTACTGGCTGGCAGACCAGTGCACGCCCGCTACTGTGACCAGGAATTCACGATCACCGGCTGGGCTGGGCCGTGGCCCGTGGACACGCTGTGGTGGACTGCACAGCCGCAACGTCTCGCGAGGCTACAGATCAGTGGGCACGAACAAGAACAGCCGGCAGCATTATTTGCGTGGCTGTTGGTGTGGCAAAACAATATGTGGCAGATCGAAGCCTCATATTGCTAACACAAAACCCCGGGTTGATCGATCAATTCTCAAGCAGAATGATCAACCAACCCGGGGGGCGGGAGCTAATCGAATAGGTAAGCTCCCGCAAACAGATATGCAATGCGGTCAAACTAGGCTGTGAGCTACGGGTGAACACACAGTAGTTGACGAGCAAATACTGCTGTCAGCAGTAATGTGCTGATTAGTGAGGCAGACCTGGGATAACTGGTGCAGGCAGGCCTGGGATAACCAGGGCGCCGGTCAGCCAAGCAACGATAGCACCGAGCACACCGAGAGCAGCGACAACGCCGATAACAGACTTGCTGCTACCTTCCTGACGGCCGTTGGAGGAGGTGAGGTCGATGTTGTTGTTGGAGGAGTTCTTGTCGGCGGTGGCGGTGTTCTCGTCGCCTTCAGTCGCATCGGTGGCAGACTGATTCTTGCTGCTCAGACCCTTGGAGCTGCTGTCGTTGCCATTATTGGAGGACAGCTTATCCTTCAGGCCGCCCAGGAAGTCGTTGTTGCCCTGGTTAGCGTTTTCAGCAGGGGTCTCGTCGTTTTCAGCAGGATCTTGGTTGTCTTCTTTAGAACCATCCTTTTCCTGCTCAGCGATAGCTTCCTTGCATTCATCGCTGCGGCTGTCGCCATCGTTCTGAGGGTCGCAGACGGCCGGAAGGTTTTCCTCAGCGAAAGCAGGGGTAGCGAAACCAGCGGACAGAACAGTAGCAGTTGCAATAGCAGCGGTGAACTTGCGAATACGCATAGAATTCATCCTTACATATATTTGAGGAAATGAGCTTTGACGCAACAACACTGTACGCGTTGTTGTCGCTAGCCAAGTTGCTACAGTTCCGATACTCGGTACCTGCAGCAGTGCCAGTGGACTAGCGCACCGCAGCATCCTGCGGTCTTGGTTACTACGTCGCAACCAACGCACACATTGTTACGTACTGGATGTAATATTGGCAAGCTTTTTCTTCCTGTAGCCCATGTGGCTAGGTACCTGTGCGCCATTCGTTGATCTGAGCAGATGTGAAGAAGTTGTGCTGTTTTAGGAAGAAAAAGCCAGCTTGCTCCGCAAAAATTTGCTGAGAAAACCAATGTGCCAATGAACAAGGAAAAAACGGGATTTGTCACGGCAGCTGAAGCTCTGTGGTTCTTGCCACAATACCGAATTGTATGCAGATGCCAGTCGGATCCCGGGGTAACAGCAGTCGCCTGCGCGATGATCGCGTGGTGTAGCAGCGCCTTATTTGCTCGCGCTAGTCGAACAGGGCATGGTCGGTTACTGCTGCAAAATGTCGATGACAAGCCTGGTTGGGTTGTTCAGTACTTGTACCGAGTAAGGATGTTCGCCGCCGGAAAGGCCGATCATGAACTGCTGCCTGCCTTCAAATATGCTGACGTCATCGATCTCTGAGATCAGTGTGCCCGGTGGGTCGGTGATATCAAATATTTTCGGTGCTTCGCCGACTTCAAACGGATAAGCAACACCGTCAATATTCACCTCTAAAAACGTGTCGCCGGCGATATGCACCGGTTTGCCGCTGCCCTGCGCTGTGGGATCCTTCGTGTAGCGCACAAACCAGCCCGGAGTTCCGGCACCGGTGAAATCAAACACTATCCGGTCGAAGGTGTCATGGGTGCCGATACGAACATTCGTCACGTTGAGATCTGCTGGCGGTTCGGGACGCTGGATTTTTTCCTCCACATTCGCGGTTCCCAGCGGCGGCAATCCGGCATTAGTGTCGTCAGCGTTTCCAGTTGGTGGAGCACCATCGTTGGTAGTGGATTGTTCCGGTGCAATAGACTCGCTAGTCGAGGTGCTTTGCAGCGGCGATGGCTGGGGAGTAGTAATAACGCATGCGCTCACCGCACAGCTCGTTGCAAGAAGCACAGCGGCAAGACGATGCAGTCGGTGAGGCGCGATACGTGTGGTACTCATAGATCTCCCACCCTATCCGGGCTTCCTACGCTTTCGCCAATGGTTAACAGCGTTACACGCCAATTGTGGGGCAATTGTTGTGATGTTGTAACCCAGGCATAGAAAAAGCCCAGCAGAATAATCTGCTGGGCTTGCTGTCTGCACCACATGTGCGGCCGGATTGAGCCGTACCCCAGACACTCCGTGGTGAGGGATTTACGATCCCAGGCCACCAAGGAATGCGGGGAGCCGAGGGGCTGTGCTCGATTAGCGGCGCAGAATCTTCTTCGACAGCCAGTTGCCGAAGAGCTGTGCGATTTGCACGATAACAATAATCGCAGCAGTCGCCACCAAGGTGACCTCCCACTGGAAGGCTTGGTAACCGTAGGTGATAGCGAAGTTCCCCAGGCCACCGCCGCCAATATAGCCAGCCATCGCGGACATGTCGGTGACTGCAATAAATATAAAGGTATAGCCGAGCACCAAGGGGCCTAGCGCTTCCGGAATAATCACCGATGTGATGATTTTCAGTGGGGAAGCGCCCATGGCCCGGGCAGCCTCGATCACGCCAGGATCGATTGCAACCAAGTTCTGCTCAACGATACGGGACACGCCAAAGGTTGCCGCAATCGACATCACAAACACAGCAGCATTCGTACCGATAGTGGTACCCACCACCGACCGGGTGACCGGCCCTAGTGCGGCAATCAAAATAATAAAAGGAATAGGCCGCACAAAGTTCACAATAAAGTTCAGCACCGTGTAGAGCGCTTTATTGCGTAAAATGCCCTGATCCCGGGTGGTGTAGAGCAACGTGCCGATGATTAGGCCGAGCAGTCCACCGACCACCATGGTGATTGACACCATATAGAGCGTGGTGGTGATCGCTTCAAAGAAGCGTGGCCGAAGATTATCCCAGTTCGCTGCAGCAAGCATCGTGGTGGTCATCGCAGAATCTCCTCACACTCGGTGGTGCGCTGCAAGCGCTGATAGAAGGTTTCGATTACCTCCGGATCGCCGGTGAGGCGAACGGTAATCTTGCCGAAGCTTTGATGTTTGAGCGTCGTAATGCCGCCGTGCACAATATTGATCGACACCCCTTGGCTGCGGGCTTCGGCTGCAGCGGTGAAAAAGCCACTGTGTTCGGTGAGATTAATGGTAAAGAGGCGACCGTCACCGGCGAGCAGCTCGTCAGCTTCGATCTGATCTGGGGTGTTGCGCAGTGTTGTTGCCACAAATCGTGCAGCAACCTGTGTTTTCGGGGCAGAGAACACCTGGTAAACGTCGCCGAATTCCACCACTTTCCCGTTTTCCATCACCGCGACTTTGTCGGCGATCGATCGCACCACATCCATCTCGTGGGTGATGACCACAATGGTGATGCCAAGTTCTTGGTTGACTCGCCGCAGCAACGCCAACACATCATGGGTAGTTTCCGGGTCGAGTGCTGAGGTTGCCTCATCGCACAGCAGCAGCGTGGGGTTGGTGGCGAGTGCCCGGGCAATGCCGACACGCTGTTTTTGGCCACCGGAGAGCTGTTCGGGATAGTTCCCGCCCCGATCGGAAAGGCCAACAAAGTCGAGAAGTTCGGCGACCCGCTGCTGACGTTGCTCTTTAGGCATGCCGGCGAGTTTCAACGGATAGGCGATATTGCCTGCCGCGGTTCGTGAACGCATCAGGTTGAATTGTTGGAAAATCATCCCGATATTGCGGCGCAAGCTGCGGATTTGTTTCTCTGGCATGCCGACAATGTTGGTGCCGTCGAGCAGGAGCTTCCCCGAGGTTGGGGTGTCTAATCCGTTGATCATGCGGACAAGGGTGGATTTCCCGGCACCGGAATAGCCGATGACGCCCAAAATTTCGCCGGGTTCAACGACAAGATCAATATTGTCTAGGGCTGTGACGCTGGTATTGCCGGAGGAAAAGACTTTGGTGACGCCTTGAAACTCCACGCGGGTACCGGTGCGCGGTTGGATGTTTGTCACGAATCCGCCTCGCTTGGTGTAGATGAGTTGAAAAAACGATGGGGCTTGTTCATGCTAAAACGCTCCCCGCGGTATGCCCGTGGTGGGCGGCGCTGGCGGGAGCGTTGCAGCATGGTGGAAAGCGATTGCTGCGGTGAGCCGTGATTGCAAGCACTAGGCTCACCGCAGGATCAGTCTTGACTACTTGCTGTTTTTCAGGTTGTCAACGAGACGATCAAGGATTGGCTGTAGCTTGGCGTTGTCGCCGGTCACCGATACCGAGGTGCCCTTAGAATCTGCTTCGTTGGCTTCCTGGACTGGTGCCGAGTGCCAGATCTCTACCAGCTTCAAGATGGTCGGATCGTCTTTGCGGTCTTCGGTGGTGACGAAGGCGTTGATGTACGGTTCAGCTTCAGGGGCTGCCGGATCATCCTGTGCCACTGCGGTCTTCGGATCGATATTTGCCCGGCCAAGATAGGTGTTGTTGATGATCGCAGGCCGGCCTTCGCCGTAGGCTGCCGGGGTTTGTGCCGCGTCAACTGGGGTAACAGTAACCTTCGACTGTGCATCGTCAATGTCGGCAGGGGAAGGGGTGATCAGGTTGTCGTCTTTCAAAGTGACCAGGCCAACCTGCTTGAGCACGTTGATTGCGCGACCCTGGTTGGATGGATCCGATGGAATGACGATGGTCTGGCCTTCGATGCCGGTCAGGTCGTCGTGGTCTTTCCAAAACAGCGCCAATGGCACGATTTCGGTGGCGCCGACTGGTACAAGGTTGTCGCCGGTGTTGGCATTATATTCCGACAGGAACTTCAGATGCTGGAAGAGGTTGACGTCGATTTGGCCTTCAGACAGGGCTTTGTTGGGCACGGTGTAGTCGTTGAAGGATACAACGTTGAGTTCAATGCCTTGATCTTTAGCTTCTTGTTCGAAGACCTGCCAGGCAGACTTGGACGCGTCGGTGGTGCCGATAGTGATTTTGCTGGTGGCTTCAGCGGCAGCGCTGGAGGCGCTTGAAGTGGTGGTCTCGGCGCTATCGGAGGAGCAGGCAGCCAGGGACACGGCGGCTACGAGGGCGGCGCTGGCGACGGCGGTGTTACGACGGATGTTCATGGGATTAACCTCAATTTCTAGACAGAGCTTTCTATTGCTTGCTGAGAATGTAGCACCCCGCAATTAGTTGTGTACAGCTCGGTCTAGTTGGCGGTGAATGTGGGCACGGTTGGGTGACGATTTTTGCCTGTCCGCAAGTCTGGACGAGGGGAAAAATGTAGGAAAATGCCAGTTCGCGCCCGGGTATTGATGTGACTTTAGAAACATGTGAGCAATGGTGTGTCCTTTCCCACAGTGTGTCGCCAGGGGGTGACCTAGCGGTCTAGTTTGCGATTTTCTAAGGGGGTTTACGGGAAAAACTGAACCGCTTGGTTCACTTTCTTTGTTGCGGTACTGGCTCATGCTGCCTGAATGGGGGAGTGGGGGTGGTGAATGGCAGCTAGCAAATCTTGATGGATAGGCGGATGGGTGAAAGCGCTACTTTCGCTGGCGGGTTTGCAAGGTTGGGCAGGGGTCGGTGGCGGTTGTGAACACTCACCGGTGTGCGGAGTGGTGATTATATTGCGCAAATGTTCGACTAACGCTAGGCTGTTGCGCATGCGATGGCAGCCGACACCGGTGGGAATTAATGGGGAGTCGCTGAGTTGGAAAGAACTGGATCAAGCCTATAAAGGGAAACTTTCCCCACGATATTTAGGCACGCCTTCTGGCGAGCAGTCTTCCCTAGAAAATGGGGATGATTCGAACGAACAGGCTAGTGGTGCATCGTCGAAAACTGGGTCAACTGTTCCCTTCGCGGAAGTGTGGGCTAGTAGCTGTTTTCATTTTCTCTACGGGGCTTCCACCCCGGAGGCAATGGTGCGGACAGCAAAAGCACAAGGCCTTACCGCTATCGGTTTACTTGACCGAGATGGTTTCTATGGTGCCGCGCAAGTAGCCCAAGCCGCAGCCGAAGTGGGTATCGATACGGTTTTTGGTGCGGAACTTTCCCACCCCTTGGGCATTCTTCCAGTGGTATGTCGCGGCCCGGTCGGTTATCAGCGGCTTTCACAGGTTATTGCCCGTGCTCGCATGGCTGCCGGGGAGAAAGACCGCACCTGCTATCCACCACTCGAGGAGCTAGCAGCAGCCCTTGGCGATGATGTGTATGTGCTCTTGGATGCCAGTTGGATTGATGCGGCCGACACGCTCGTCGCAGCCTTCGGAGCGGCATCAGTTGTGTGCTGTCATGTGTACACGATGAGCCCCACTGATGACGATAATTTTCGGCTGCTGTCTGCATGTGCGCAACGATTCGGTTTAGCCATGATTGTTTCCGCGCGGCCAAATGCTGCCACCCGCGACGAACTCCATATCGCTGCCGCCAAACATGCCCTCCGGGAGCGGGAAGATTTAACCACTCACCGGGGTGATCTGCCTGCAATGGGCGGCCAATGGATCCGCGGCGGCGCCACCCTGCTGCGGGCAATGCCCGAGACCGCGGCACTTCTGCAGCACACTGTCCAATTTGCGGCCTCGATCAGCTTTCCGCTCGAACTCATCGCCCCCCAGCTTCCCAATGTTGCTGTTCCACCTGGCCACACCGATGCCTCGTGGCTGCGCCACCTTGTCGACGAACGTGCCCCGCAGCGCTACGCCACCCGCCCGGCGGCACTGTATACCCGCGCCCAAACCCATATCGCCCACGAACTTGCCATCATCAGCCAACTCGGATTCGACGGCTATTTCCTCATCGTCTGTGACATTGTCGACTTTTGCCGCCGCAATAACATCTACTGTCAAGGACGCGGCTCTGCCGCCAACTCGGTGGTGTGCTTCGCTCTGGGGATCACTGTTGTTGAACCGGTTGCCGCCGGTTTGCTCTTTGAACGTTTTCTCTCCCCGGAACGGGACGGGCCGCCCGATATTGACCTTGATATTGAATCCACCCGGCGGGAAGAAGTCATCCAATACGTCTACGACACCTATGGACGAGACAATGCTGCCCAAGTCGCCAACGTCATCACCTATCGTCGCAAAGGCGCTATCCGGGATGCTGGCCGTGCTCTTGGATATCCCCAAGGTGCCTGCGACACGTGGGCGAAAGGCACCCACGAACCACCTGCTGATGTGCTCGCGCTGGCGGCAGGACTCCAAGAACAACCCCGCCACCTCGGTATTCATTCCGGCGGCATGGTGATCTGTGACCGGCCAGTCGCCCAAGTCGTGCCCACCGAATGGGCACGAAAAGCCGGTCGCAGCGTTGTCCAATGGGATAAAGACGACTGCGCCTACGCCGGACTTGTCAAATTCGACCTGCTAGGACTTGGCATGCTCGAAGCGCTTCACCACATGGTCGACCAAGTCGCTACACATCGCGGCATCACCATCGACCTGTGGACGATCGACCCGGATGATCCCCGGGTCTACGACATGCTCTGCAATGCCGACGCAGTCGGGGTGTTCCAAGTGGAATCCCGCGCCCAAATGGCAACCCTCCCACGGTTAAAACCCCGTTGCTTTTTCGACCTTGTCGTCGAAGTCGCCCTCATCCGCCCAGGGCCAATCCAAGGCGGCAGTGTGCACCCCTATATTCGGCGCCGCAACGGGGAAGAACCAGTCGTCTATGACCATCCCGTCCTTGCAGGCGCCCTCCGCAAAACCCTTGGCATTCCCCTCTTTCAAGAACAACTCATGCAAATAGCTCGCGACGCCGCCGGATTCACCGGGGCGGAAGCCGATTCTCTCCGCCGCGCCATGGGAAATAAACGCTCGGTGAGAAAAATGGAACGCCTCAAACAGCGTTTCTTCACCGGACTTGCCGAAACCAACAACATCACCGGCGACATCGCCGAAACCCTCTGGGTAAAAATGGTGGCCTTCGCCGCCTACGGATTTCCTGAATCCCACTCCCAATCCTTCGCCGCCCTCGTCTACTATTCCGCCTGGTTTAAATATTTTTATCCAGCTGAATTCTGTGTTGGCCTCCTGCGGGCACAACCAATGGGGTTTTACTCTCCCCAATCGTTGATCAGTGATGCCCGCCGCCACGGAGTCACCATCCTGCCGGTGAGCATCCAACACTCCAACGCCCAAGCCGAAGCCCCCAACGGGGCAATCCGTCTCGGTTTGGACAGCGTCAACGGACTTGGCAGTGCCGCCGCCGACCGGATCGTGGCCGCCCGGGAAGCCGACGGTGAATTCTGCTCCATCGCCGACGTGGCGCGCCGGGCACAGCTCACCGTGGCGCAAGCATCCGCCCTGGCGAAAGCCGGCTGCTTTGCTGATTTTGGACTCTCACGCCGGCAAGCCCTGTGGGAAGCCGGGGTGGCAGCCACCGAACAGCCCGGCATGCTTGCCGGACTTTCCTCGGTGACACCGCCACCATTACCAGGAATGAGCGCATTTGAACTTGCTGCCACCCAAATCGCCGCCACCGGCATCACGGTAGAAGATCAGCCACTGGCCCTCCTGCGGGATGCTCTCCAAGCTGAAGGGATCATCCCTGCGGCACAACTATCTACTGTTGCCCACGGCACCCGGGTTACCATCGCCGGCATGGTCACCCACCGTCAAGCCCCGAAAACCGCCGGTGGAGTGACCTTTTTTGGAATGGAAGACGAAACCGGCTTGATGAATATTGTGGTTTCCCAAGGACTGTGGCGTCGCCAAGAAAAACTTGCCCGCACTGCGAAAGCCCTCACTGTTCGTGGCATTGTGGAAAACGCTTCAGGTGCAGTCAGTATTGTTGCCGACAAACTCTCCCCCCTACCGTTGGCGGAATATCTCACCCGCGGATCCCGCGATTTCCGCTAACCAGCCACATCCACCGACCCACAATGTTATCCGCCAGGTCTGAAAGATACTGGCCAATACCAATCCCCGGTGCGCACCACCCGGCGGAAGTAACGGCACAACCTCCGGGGAAGCCAACGGGCGTGTCACACCAACAGGGTGTGCCGGAAAACAGATGGTGCTTTGGGGGTGATTCCTTCCACCCGGTAGGGTGGGGCAGGTGAAAACGGCAACAAAATGGGCAGTAGCAGTCGGTGGAATCGCCCTGGCGGGAGCGATCGCCTACGGGGCGGATACCGCATATATGCACGACCGCATTCCCCGTGGGGTCACCGTCGCAGATATCGCTATCGGTGGGAAAACCCAGGAGGAAGCTGCAGCGCTGCTTGCCGAAGAGCTTGCCGCCACCTCCACCAGCCCGGTGACCGTGGTGGCCGGTGACGCCACCACCACGGTGCAACCTCAACAAGCTGGGCTAAGCGTCGATCTTCCAGCAACACTCGCCGCGGCCGGGGAACCCACCTACAATCCGTTCACACGTCTGACCGGACTGTTTCGCACCCACGAAGTAGGGGTTGTCTCCCAGGTCGATGACACGAAACTCAACCCAGTCTTGGACGGTGTGGTACACGAACTTCACCGGGATCCTATCGACGGGGCACTGTGGATTGCCGACGGCAGCGTCCACACCACCGACGCCGTCGATGGTCAAGACGTCGACCGGGATGATGTTCGACAACAACTCAGCACGTTTTGGCTCAGTGGTGAACCCGTCACCGTCACCCCCACCCCCATTGCGCCTGCCATCACCGACGATGCAGTGGATCGCCTGCGCGGCGAAGCCGAAGCAGCAGTAAGCGCCCCCATTGTGATCACCGGCCGGGATGAAGTAGAAGCCACCTTGCCCGTAGCCGACGTCGGTCGTTGGCTTACCTTCCCCAATGAAGACGGGACACTGGTGCGTCATTTCGACCGGGACGGGGCGGTGGAATATCTCCGCAACCAGCTGTTGTCGACCGAACGCCCAATGCGCAATGCACAAATTGCTGTCACCGGCAGCGGCATTGATGTCACCCCATCAGTGGACGGGGTAAGCATCGATTGGGCAGCAATCAGTGACACCCTTGAGCAGCGAGTTCTCACCCCGGCGGCGAAAGCCAACGACGAGACCGCAAAAACCTTCGCCGCACACTACACCGACATTCCAGCCACCTACACCACCGAACAAGCCCAGCAAGCCACCTTCGACCAGCAAATCTCTAGCTTCACCACCAGCGGCTTCTCCGGGCCGTCGGGCACCAACATTGCCCGGGTTGCGCAAATGGTCGACGGGGCAGTGGTGGTACCCGGTGAAACATTCTCCCTCAACGGCTACACCGGGCCGCGTGGGGTTGCCCAAGGCTTCGTCGAATCAGGGATCATCCTCAACGGTCACGCCGACAAAGCCGTCGGTGGCGGTATTAGCCAATTTGCCACCACCTTGTATAACGCCGCATATTTCGCCGGCATGCAAGACGTCACCCATACCCCGCACTCCTACTATATTTCCCGCTATCCAGCCGGTCGGGAAGCAACCGTGTTCGAAGGTGCGATCGACCTGCAGTTTAAAAACACCTCCCCATATCCGGTGCTGATCCGCACAAACTTTGGTGGGGGTGCGATCACGGTGAGCATGTACGGGGTGAAAACCGTCGAGGTGCAATCGGCAAATGGTGGCCGGTGGAACTACACCAGCCCACAGCCGCTGCAAGTTCCCGGCGCGAACTGTATTCCATCCGGTGGGGCGCAAGGTTTCACCACCAGTGACACCCGCACGATTCGGGATCTGTCTGGTGCAGTGATCTCCCAAGAAACCACCACCACGGTGTACGATCCGCAACCGATTGTTCGCTGCGGCTAGCCAACGGGGACGCTCCCCACTCGCGACAGCAAGACACCGAAGACCCTCATCCTTGTAGTGGCGGCGACGCTCGGTGTGGACACGCCGCGACAGGTAGTGTTCGCGCTGAAACGAAAAGATTTGCAACGCGGCGCAAAAGCAGCAACACCACTGTCGGCACATCCTGCAGGCAAGACTCGACGACGCTGGTTGGCGTGTTCGTGTTTTTCCAAAATGGTGCTGGGGTCGCGCGGCTAGTCTGCTGTGCACTACCGCCTGGGATGCGGCTGGGGCTGCTGGAGCCTGCCTGCAATGTTGCTGTTAGATCCTTGGCAGAACTATAAAAACAGCACCAGCGGTCTGCTGCAGTGTGCAACAATTTTCAATTGTGACTGACCAACAAATACTTCATCCCCAAGTTTCGGTGACGCAATCTCCGACGCGGCTATCCCGGCAGGATCGCTGGCAAATCCCGGTGCTGCTTGCAACGTATGCGTTATGTGTACTGCTGCCCGGCACGGAAACCTTCCTCACCACGACGCTGCCTGCCCCGTTCAATAATCTTTTTTGGGCATCAGTGATCATGTATGCGCTGCCGGCAATTCTCGGTATTGCTTTCTATGGGCGGGCGGTCATTGCATCCTTCCGCTCTACGTTTAGTAGCCGGCCGTGGCTAAAGATCATTGCGATTATCGTCAGCCCGGTGGTGATTATTGTGCTCAACAATATTGCCAGCCAGCTCACGGGGCCGGTGACTGAAGCGGAAAATGAACAGAAGCTGCAAACAGCAATCCAGCAGGCGCCGCTGTGGGCGACTGTTGCGTTGTTTGTGATTATCGGCCCGCTTGTGGAAGAAATTATTTTCCGCCATATTCTTATCGGCAAATGTTCTGCTTTCGCGCCAACTTGGTTGGTTGCTAGCCTGTCGGCGGTGGCGTTTGCGCTGATTCACGTCAATCAACCTGCAGAAATCATGGCGTATCTGCCGATGGCGGTGATTTTCACGCTGCTGTATTTAGCGGCACACAAACAGATTGCGTTGTCCTATTTGGCGCATATTCTTAACAATTTTCTTGTTGTTGCAGTCATCCCGTGGATGGTTGCCACCATGGGTGCACCATAGCGTGCAGCCTTTGCGTCCCCGGGTGTGCACTAGGGGAAATCAGCACCAGTGGTGATAGTTGAATCTGTGTTGATGCACCCGTCGGTGGCGATGGTATCGCGGATCCGGCGGGTGCAGAGTGTTGCACCACCACTTTGATCTGCGCACCAGTAACCATCAGGCGCATTCGGCAAGCATGCGGGAGTCCTCCCCGACAGTGAGCAAACAACAAACACCAACTGCACAATGCCATGATGGGTGACAGCTGGGGTGCCAAAACAGTGCAAAGCGTTCTGCGGGGATGTCCCTCCAGTGGCAGGGGCGATGTTGCCAGGCGGTACCATGGGACAGATTGTGCCGCACCGACGGTTGTCGTCGGCGGCTGTGATACTTCGGCGTGAGGAGTTCCTAAGTGGCTACCGATCATGTGTTCCGGGGCTGGTACTCCGCTCAACCTGTGCGTTTTCTGAGCACTGTTATCGGTGATCTTCTTGTTATTTGCTCGATCATCGTGGCGGTCAGTATTGGCAAAGCGATATATGCGGTCATCAACAATATTGCTGCCCCATTGCAGCGTATTGAGCAGGCGACGCAAAGCCTGGGGGCGAATTTGGACACTGCACGGGACAAAGTTGATGGCGTGCCTGTGTTGGGCGACAAGCTTGCCAGCCCGTTCGCCGGGGCAGGAGATGCCACCGACAAACTCACGATGGCGGTGGCTGACCAGGCCACTGCTATTCATCATGTTGCTGTGTTCACCGGTGTGTTGACCGCGGCCGTTCCCGTGTTGCTGATTGTGGTGACCTATGGATATGCCCGGCTCGGCGGGATTCGGCGCCGCCGCGGTATGCTGCAGCTGCTCGACCGTGGATTGAGTAAACAGTATTTCGCTACCCGAGTGCTGTTTACCGCCTCCCCGCGGGAGCTTGCCCAGCTCATTGAATGGCCTGCACACACCATCGCCACCCCATCGGCAGGGGGATACACGGCCGAGGGTGAAAAAAGTTTACTGCGCACTGACCTTGATGGGATGTGGGAATCCCAGCTGCTTTCCGATCCAATCCTGGTTGATCGGCTTGCCCGCTACGCACTGCGTCGCGCCGGGGTTGCTGCACCCCGGCAATGGTTGCTAGACAGCACCCCGAAACGATAATTGTCGCCACGCCTCATAGACGCCGATGGCTGCCGCATTCGACAGGTTTAAACTGCGCCGGGACGGCAGCATTGGGATTCGTACCTGTTCGGTGATGCGGGGATGCTGCAGCGCCGCGTCGTCGAGCCCGGTCGGCTCCGGGCCAAAGAGCAGCACATCACCCTGTTCGTAGGCGATATCGGTGTGGCGGACTGTGGCTTTGCCGGTAAACGCAAACACTCGGGCAGGACCGATTGCTGCGAATGCTGCAGCAAGATTGTCGTGCACAGTCACAGTTGCAAGATCGTGATAGTCCAGGCCGGCGCGCCGCAGATTCTTGTCGTCAAAGGTGAACGCGACCGGGCCTGCAATGTGCAGATGTGCACCAGTAATCGCGCTGAGACGGATCGCGTTGCCTGTGTTTGGCGGTATTTTGGGTTGATCGAAAATAATGTGCACGATTGGGCTATTCACATTGACACATCGTAGTGGGATCGGCGGCGGCGAGTCCCCGAACGGGTGGGGGTACGTTCGCCCGGTGGCGAAGTAATGGAATACTAAAGGCCATGACTGCCGAAAAACTTGACGGAAACCGCTACCGTTCCGAGATTGTTGCCGATTTACAAGCCCGGGTTGCTGCGTTGAAGGATCGTGGCGTTATCCCTGGTTTGGCGACCGTATTGGTGGGGGAGGATCCTGCCAGCCAAGCATATGTACGGATGAAGCATAAGGACTGTCAAGAGATCGGGGTGGAATCGATTCGGCGGGATCTGCCTGCTGACATTAGCCAGGAAGCGCTGGAGGAAGTGCTTGCTGAGCTGAACTCCGATGAGGCGTGCACCGGCTATATTGTGCAGCTTCCACTGCCGAAGCATTTAGATGAAAATCGGGTGTTGGCGGCGATTGATCCGGAAAAAGATGCCGACGGGCTCCATCCGGTGAATCTTGGCAAACTAGTGCTTGGGGATGAGGCGCCGTTGCCGTGCACCCCGAATGGAGCCATTCATTTGTTGCGGCGCTACGATGTGCCGTTGGCCGGCGCTGAAGTGGTGGTGATTGGTCGTGGTGTGACTGTGGGGCGTCCGATCGGGTTGATGCTGACGCGGCGCAGTGAAAACGCGACGGTGACACTGTGCCACACGGGGACGAAGGATCTTGCCGCCCATACACGCAACGCTGATATTGTGGTGGCTGCGGCGGGGGTTCCGCATATGCTGACTGCCGATATGGTGAAGCCGGGGGCTGCGATTTTAGATGTTGGGGTTTCCCGCAAAGACGGCAAACTTTTCGGTGATGTGCATCCATCGGTGTGGGATACAGCCGGGTTTGTCAGTCCGAATCCGGGTGGTGTGGGGCCGTTGACGCGGGCTTTTTTGGTGCGCAATGTGGTGGAGCGCGCAGAGCGACTCGCCGGCATCACCCACTAGTGTGCGGGGCACCGGTCATGGTTGATGAACAACCCGCGCAGCAACATTGTTCTCCTGGGGTGGCGAAGACAAGTCGAACCTCTCCTGGTGAAAGGGCAGCACGTGGTCGATCCTCGGTCAAGCTGAATGGGAAAACCGTAGTGAAGGCTGCGCCTGCTGCGGCAAGTGGGAGGAAAGCTGTCGCGCTTCCTGTTGCTTGTTCACCTGTGCTGCAACGGCTGCTAGTTGGCGGATTGCTGGTGGGGCTGGTGACCGCAGTGTTTTTCGTGTTGACGGATCATTGGCGGCGGGCAACGTTTACCCTGGGGCTGAGCATGCTGTGGCTGGCTTGGTTGCATTGCACAGTCAGCCGCACACGGCTGGGGATTTTAGCGATTAGAACCCCAAAAAAGGACGCCATGTTTTGTGCGTTGACCGGGGGACTGTTGGCGTATTTGGCGCTTAGCGTCGACTCGCTGGGAAGCTAATAGTACATCCCCGGTGGCGATTCGCTGCAGGGTGCACTGTTCATCCCAGTGTGACCGGGGTCGGGCGTACACACCCCATGGATGCTGCGGGTCTTATGCGCCATGGCGGCTGGAAGAATATATGGCAGCTGCAATGCGTGCGACACATGTGGAGGAGATACCTGCTTGGTTGTCGTTGTGTTGCATATTGGGGCTACGAGTCAGCATATGTACAGCGCTAAGGAGACCGGCACCGCCGCAAATACGGTGGTGGTTTTCCGCTCAGCATGCCGCGGTAGACACTTCGTCTACGGGGGGGTTATTCCGCCTGTATCAGCGCCGGTGTGCCTAATGTCGCGGGGCAGTGACGCCAGTTGCGCAACGAAGGATGGGGCAGCAAAGAACACCACAGAGTGTGAATGTTCGTGGTGCACTGCGGTCACTGTGTGGCAGATCACCTACTAGGTGTTTGTGCAGGCTGCTTGGGGCGCAGCTGGGAAAATATTGCTACTTACGGCCGCTCGTGTTCACCGTGTCGTAGGAGGGAAGCAGATTTGCCGATAGGATCTTGGCACATGAAACGAAATGAAAGCACTATCGATCGTCTAGGCCGTGCCATTGTCGCCGTCGCGGCTGTTGTCGGAGCCATGGCAACCACGGGTGTGTGGTCAATTGTGCTGTGGGTTGTTGCCGCAATCATGGCTGTGACCGCAGTTGCCGGTTTCTGCCCGCTGTACACCTTGTTTAGGATTAACACCTGCAAGGTGAGCAAGTAGCTACTTGTCTGTGGTGTAATGATCGCCAGGTAACTGTAGCGCGCTGGGATGCAGACAGTGAGTATCTTCGCTGATGATCCCAGCGCTTTGCGTTGTGTTCACAGGGGATGCGACATTTAGGCGGTCAGCGCTGATCTTGTGCAGGTAGCGGTGTCGCTAGCCGCTGCGGATCGGGAGTGTTTCAGCAGCGAACCTGCCTTGCGGGTTAGGTGCTGATTCGTGTTATGAAGCGGTGCATGATCTGTACGAGCTGCCGAGTCTCGGTGAGGAAGGCATCATGTCCGCATGGGGAAGTAATTTTCGCCATGCCGATCAGATTGCCAAGGTTTCGGGCGAGATGTTCCTGCTGATGGTAGGGGTACAAAATGTCGGTATCAACCCCGCAGATAAAGGTTGGCACCGTCGACGATGCTAATGCTTTATTCAGTCCACCCCGCCCGCGGCCAATATCGTGCCGATTTAATGCTTCGGTGAGAATCATGTAGGAGCCGGCATCAAAGCGTTCCACGAGTTTGCTGGCCTGGTGGTCGAGATAAGATTCGACCGCAAAACGTCCCGAATCCGCAAGTGTCGGCCCTAATGGGTTTTCCCCGGTTTGGGCGTCGGTACCAAAGCGTTCATCCATCTCTAGCTCACCGCGATAGGTGAGATGCGCGATCTTCCTGGCGGCGGCCAGCCCCTGCTGCGGGGTGTGTTCGGTGTGATAGTAGTCCCCGTTGAGATAGTGCGGATCACGGGTGATCGCTGTCATCTGGGCTTTTTGAATACCGATCTGCCAGGCGGATGCCCGGGCGGACACTGCAAGTACGAGTGCGGCGCGAACCCGCTGCGGGTAGAGCAATGTCCATTCCAAGGCTTTCGCCCCACCCATTGAGCCGCCAATCACCGCAGCGACCTCCCTGATGCCTAATTCGTCGAGGACGGCTGCTTCGAAATGGACAAGATCGCGAATGGTCAGGGCAGGGAAGCGGGAGCCGTAGGCCTGCCCATCGGGGGCGATGCTGCCAGGTCCGGTGGTGCCCATGCATCCGCCCAGTGTGTTGATTGACAGTACACAGTATTGGTCGGTGCGAAATACCCCTTCCGGTCCGACGATTTCCGGCCCCCACCACTGGTCGACCTGATGATCGCCGGTAAGGGCGTGTTCGACCAGCAGAATGTTGCTGCGCCCATCGGGCTGGATGTGCGGTGTTCCGTACATCGCATAGGCGGCGGTGAGATGGGTCAGTTCCACGGAAGCTTCGGTGACGAAGTGGGGAATTGTCACTGTGTGCGTCTGAGCCATCGTCAGTGCCTTTCAAAATGAACCATGGTGGGCGTGTCTACTGTAGCTGCTATGCGGCAATAGGCAGTGGTTGGGGAGGCCGGAATCAGCGCCCCGATGATCGTCGTCAGTGCCGGACGTTGCACTGTCGCTACCCGCGCCGGATATGACCAATCCCTCTTACCGTGCGCGACGATAAGAGGGAGAGACATTCCTAGGTTAGCCTTGCGCCGTACACTGCGGTGATGAGCTGGCTTTCTGTGTCAGCAGCGATCGCGGTGCTCACACTGGCGGGAATGGTGCTCATCAGTGTTGTCAGGGCGGTGGGCATGGAACTCTTTACGAACCGCTAATGGCATCAAATCCGCGCTGCAGGTCGGCAAGAATATCGTCAATGTTTTCGATACCTACCGATAAGCGAACCGTGGCGGGGGTGACGCCGGCGCCCTTGAGGCCTTCCTCGTCGAGCTGGGAGTGGGTGGTGGTGGCGGGGTGTACCACCAAGGAGCGCACATCACCAATGTTGGCCACATTGGAGTGCAGTTGGAGCGCATCAATGAACTTCCAGGCTTCCTCCTGGCCACCGTTGAGATCGAAAGAGATCACCGAACCGGTGTGCTGCAGGCCAAGTTTTTCTTTCACCTTGTGCCATGGGCTGGAAGGCAGACCTGCATAGTTCACCTTTGCAACGAGATCGTTTGCATCGAGGAACTGGGCAACCTTCGCTGCATTTTCGTTGTGACGCTCAATACGCAGCGACAAGGTGTCGAGGCCTTGCGCCAAAATCCAGGCGTTGAGTGGGGAAGGTGCGGCACCGGTGTCCCGCAGCAAACCGACTCGTGCTTTCAAGCCGTAGGCGGGCGCGCCCAGGTCAGCATATTTGAGACCGTGGTAGGCGGCATCCGGGGTGACAAAACCAGGGAAGACTGGTTTGCCATTGCGCTCAACTGTCCAGTCGAACTTGCCACCGTCGACGAGCACGCCGCCCAGCGCGGAGCCGTTACCGGTGTAGAACTTGGTGGTGGATGCGACCACGACATCGGCGCCGAGTTCGAGCGGCCGGGCCACAGCGGCGGTGGCTACCGTGTTGTCGATAATTAGTGGCACTTGGTTGCGGTGGGCAACTTCGGCAACGGCTGGAATGTCGAGTACGTCGGCTTGCGGGTTGGCGAAGGTTTCCCCAAAGAATGCGACAGTGTTGTCCTGTACGGCGTCTTCCCACTGGGAGAGGTCATCCGGGTTGGCAACAAAGGTGGTTTCGATACCAAGTCGACGCAACGTCACATCGAGCAGCGTATAGGTGCCGCCGTAGAGCCGAGAAGACGCCACAATGTGGGATCCTGCTTCGGCAATATTGAGGATCGCTGCCGTTTCGGCGGCCTGCCCGGAAGCAAAAAGCACCGCATGAACGCCACCTTCGAGGGAGGCGAGCCGCTCTTCGACGGCGGCAACGGTCGGGTTGGTGAGCCGGGAGTAGACCGGGCCGGCATCTTCCAGGGCGAAGCGCTGCCGGGCGTGATCGGCCGAGTTGAACACAAACGACGAGGTGAGATAGATCGGCAGATTCCGGGCGCCGGTTTCGCCGTCAACAGGTTGGCCGGCGTGAATGGCACGGGTTGCGAATTGCCACTGGTTTGCCTCGGAGTTGTTGTATTTGGTGGTCACGGGTTTCTCCTGGTGTTCATGTGTGCACAACGGCAGCCTGATAGCAGGCCAAAAACAAGCCATAAATGAACTGAGCTGTGCGCTTTCGGTCGATGTTGTTAGCAACACTAATGAACAGAGCTGTCTAGCGCAACAGGGCGGTGAAACCGTATCCGTGAAAAATTGTAAACAGACTGGATGGGGCTTATTTTTTGGCGGTTACCCCCGGTTGATTTGGATGGTTGCTGAACCGCTTTGTTCCCAACATTTTGAACTGCTTGGTCTGTTCCTCAAGTTGGTGGCTTCACGCCCGATGTTAGCGCTTGGCATGCCGCACCGGGCGACGTGCGTTACGGATCGCTAATAGGGCGACCGCGACTGCCCCCACCATGGCAATAGTGATGAGAATCTTCGGTCCGGAAAGCCACGGCCGTGGGCGTAACGTCTCCACACAATCCACGAGCTGGTCGTGGAGTTGGGTTTGGATCGCGTTGAATGCCTCTTGACGCTCGGCAAATAGCGCTGCTTTGATCTCATCGAGCCGGAACCCGTTGGCGGCTACTGCTTGCAGTTCTCCCAGCACATCAGCTGCTGGATCAACAGCCGTAACCGCGATGGTGTTGTCAGCTTCCGCAATAGTGAATCGTTGCACCTCAGGGGTGGCGGTGCGATCAGTTGGTACCCCAGCATCCGCCGCCGAGGTGGTGATCAGTTGCCCCAATCCTTCGCGACCGCCGGCCACTCCGATGCGTTGTTGTAATTCGCCTGGACTTGCTGCTGTCGGATCACCTGCATCATAGGCGCGAATAGCAGCGGCTAACCCCGGATCAGCCTGGTCAAGTTCGGCGAGGCGCCGATCGATCGCATCGGCCTGCAGCTGGGAGAAAAAGGAATCAGTTGTCGGTTGGCCATCGGCGAAATTAGCCACGCACACCTGCTGCTCAGTATCGGCGGTGACCGTCACTGCCCCCGCATCTGTGGGGGCACACCATGACCAGGCACAGCAGGTAAGAGCAACAGTCAACAAGCGAAAATGGAAACGAGCATGCATAGTGGCCATTATTCCACCGCGTGGAAGTGTGGAAGGAAAGCGCCGCACCGGAGGAATTGACGAAACACGTCCCCAGCACGACCCGGCAAGCATCACCGGCCGACGAGCAATCACCGCTGTCGCAACCATTATCGGCAACATCCGAACGGCACTGGGCTATCAGGCTTTTTGAAAGAAAAGTGTGGAAATAGAACAACTGGAAGGATCCGCACCAACAGGCAGGTACCTTGCAGCCGCCTGATGATCGCAAGCGCCTATATCGGTTGGAAAACAGCGGCCGGCACTGATCATGGAATCCTCATCTGGGGGTATTTTTATGCTCCACTGACCCGGTGAACTGTTGCTATCTGTGCAGGTAGATCGCATATGAACGGCAGGTAGCCGGGGGTGTTAACCAACTGTTTACTTCCGTTGCTTTAACTACTTCATGCAACGACGCACGCGTTGTCACATATCCACCGATGCACCAGGCTCTCTTTGCTGCGACGCATCGAAAGAGATTTCAAAAAGGAACATCCATGTCTACTGCACATGATGCACCGCCACTAGCCGCCCCAAATGAGGGCAAAGACCTGTGGTGGCATCTCGTATTCGGGGGGCTCCTCGCCATTGCCCTGATCTGGTTTACATTCTGGTCATTCGGCTACACCGGGCCGAATGCAAACAAAACCATTTTGTTGATCACCATCGTGTTTGCAGTGTTCATGTCATTCAATATCGGTGGCAATGACGTCGCAAACTCCTTTGGCACCTCAGTAGGTGCAGGCACATTAACCATCAAACAAGCCCTGCTGGTCGCCGCCGTATTCGAAGTCGGCGGGGCAGTGCTTGCCGGCGGCGACGTGACCGACACAGTGCGCTCCGGGATCGTGAAACTCGATCCAGAGATCCTGCAACCCATGGATTTCGCATTCATTATGATGTCTGCCCTGCTCGGGGCGGCACTGTGGCTACTCATCGCCACCCGCTTAGGGTGGCCAGTATCGACAACCCACTCCATTGTCGGCGGTATTGTTGGTGCTGCTGTCACCATTGGTTTGGTCACCGGAACCGGCGGCTGGGAGATGGTGCAATGGAATAAAATCGCCTCAATTGTCGCTTCCTGGGTGATCAGCCCAGTACTTGGCGGGGTCGTCGCATTCCTGCTGTTCTCCCTGGTGAAAAAATATATTCTGGTCTACAACGAAAACGCCGACCAGTCGCTGCGGAAAATCAAACTTGAACGGGCCGAACTGCGCACCAAACACAAAACTGCTTTCGCACGCCTTGACGAACTTCAACAGATTTCCTACACCAACGCCATGGTGCGTGACGCCCAGATCATGGCACAGGAAAGCTACGATCCCAACGCCCTCGAGTCGAACTATTACAAAGAACTCCACCGCATCAACACCCAAGTTGATGATGTGCAAGCCCACCGCGCACTGGAAACCTGGGTGCCAATTCTTGCGGCACTCGGATCAGTGGTTATCGGCTCGATGCTGTTGTTTAAAGGCCTGAAAAACCTGCATCTAGGGATTTCTGCGGTTGGCAACTATGTCATCCTCGGTATGGTGGCAGTTTCGGTGTGGATGGCTGTATCAATTTTTGCCCGCACCCTGAAACGACAAGCACTCGATCGTTCCACGTTCACGCTGTTTTCCTGGATGCAGGTGTTTACCGCTTCAGCATTCGCGTTTTCTCACGGATCCAACGATATTGCCAACGCTATCGGGCCATTTGCGGCAGTAATCGATGTGCTGAAAACCGATGCTGTCAACGCGAAAGTAGCAGTTCCTGGTGCAGCGATGCTTACCATGGGAATCGCGCTGGTGAGCGGCCTGTGGTTTATTGGCCGCTATGTGATCAAAACGGTGGGTTCTGACTTGACGAAAATGCACCCTGCCAGCGGATTTTCTGCGGAACTTGCTGCTGCAGGTGTAGTGATGCTCGCATCAGTGTTGGGTATTCCCGTGTCATCCACCCACATTTTGATTGGTGCCGTGCTCGGCGTTGGTGTGGTAAACCGTGCCGCGAACTGGAAGCTCATGAAACCGATCGGTATGGCCTGGGTAATCACGTTGCCGGTAGCGGCGGTAATCGCCTCGCTGTGTGTGCTCGCGCTACGGGCAGTGTTCGGATAGTTTCCTTCGCACCTCAACTTTTCCTGGCTGCGCATCGCACCCCGCTGCGCACTTTGCGCCAGCTGCCACATGGTTTCACCCTGCTACACCAAATCAGCCTCGCAGGTTGTCGTAAAAACACCACCTGCAAGGTGCCTCGATGCGATTGCTGTAGCAGGGTTTTTCATGCCCTTGCTCGCTATCACAGACCCCGATGGGCTGAGATGGTGGCGCGATTTCGGTTGCCGCCCTGTGCAGCATTGGAGCGAAACAAGTATCGGCTCGATGGCGCCGTTGGTGGGGGCATGGAATCACACAGTCGTGGCACTGGTTTTACAGCGGCGTCAAATGCCAGCGGCTTATCGCATGACCCTGGGGAGACGCAAAAACAGGGCCTGGTATCCACAGTGGTGAAAACACCTGAGGATGACAGACCCTGCCTGAAGGTTGCGGTGCTTGCGCCCCGCTGAAGCGGCACCGGTTTAAGTGTGCGTGGATACCCGGGAGACCGATAGTGGGGCAAAAATTGCGACACAAATCGTTGACGCAATCAGGACGAACAACACGGGATGCTGCATTGCCCAAACATCCGGGACCGGAAGATCCCCGTTGCCGCCGAACAAATTCCGGACAGCCTGCACAATAGCCGACACCGGATTCCAGGTGGCGATTGTGGAAAGGAACTTCGGCATGGTTTGTGTCGGCACAAACCCGTTCGAGAGGAATGTTGCAGGGAACATGACGATAAACGATGCCGAGTTCAACGCCTCCGGGGTTTTCACTGCGAACCCTAGGAAGATCAGCAGGAAGCTAAACGCCCATCCGAACAGGGCAAGCAAACCGAAACCGGCCAAAAATTCCCACAGGCTGGTGTGTGCACGCCAGCCTAAGGCCAGCCCTGTGAGCACCATGACAGCTGCCGACATAACGTTGATCAGCCCGTCGGCGGTGGCGCGGGCGAAAATAATCGCACTCCGGGAGATTGGCAAAATCCGGAAGCGATCCATGATGCCGTCTTTTTTATCTTGCGCAATCATCATGCCCGATACGGAAGCCCCGAAAATGGTGCTCTGAGCGAGAATACCGGGCAGCATATAGTCAATATAGCTTGCCCCTGGTAGAGCAATAGCGCCGCCAAAAACCTGACTAAACAGCAGCACAAACATGATCGGCTGAATAAGGCCGAAAATCACCACCTCTGGGGTGCGTTTTAGACGCTGCAGGTTCCGTACTAGCACGGCATAGAAATCAATAAACCAAGTCATAAGATTGTTACCCCTTGCCGCGTTACGCGCTCGTCGAATCGGATTGAGTTAAGGTGACGAACACGTCATCCAAGGTGGGCCGCTGCATACCTGCATCGTGCAACGCGATTCCGGCCGCGTTGGTTTCTGCGAGCACCGCAGCAAGTGCGTGCTGACCGTCATGGACTGCCGCGGAAACGGTGCGTCCTTTCGTCACGACAGAACGCGGATCATGACTGGTCGCGGTGACAATATTGGTGAGCTGGCCAATGGCCTCATCGGTTTGACAGGTAACCGAGATGCGTTGCCCGCCAACTTGTGCTTTCAATTCGTCAGGGGTGCCTTCAGCGATAACCCGACCGTGATCAATAACTGAAATATCGTCAGCTAACTGATCGGCTTCCTCTAAATATTGGGTAGTGAGCAGCAACGTCGTGCCGGCAGCTACCCGTTGCCGAATGATCTCCCACAGGGCGAGGCGAGCTGCCGGATCAAGGCCAGTGGTGGGCTCGTCAAGGATCAAAATCTTTGGATCGTTCACCAGGGAAGCAGCCAAGTCGATGCGGCGACGCATACCCCCGGAGAATCCACCAACCGGCCGGTCAGCAGGCTCAACAAGATTAAACGCCTCAAGAAGCTCAGCTGTGCGCTGTTTCGCCCCTTGTGAACCTAGATGGAACAGCCGGGCGATCAGCATAAGATTCTCCCGGGCGGTCAGTTTCTCATCAACCGTCGCGTACTGGCCAGACGCGCCAATCATACGGCGGGTTTGCTGCGGATGATCGATCACCGACACCCCATCGATGATCGCTGTGCCACTCGTCGGAGTGGTTAATGTCGACAACACCTTGACGGTGGTTGTCTTTCCCGCCCCATTCGGCCCCAACAAGGCGCGAACAGTGCCCTGCTCCACTGTTAAATCTAACCCGTCAAGGGCACGGACTTCCGGTTGTTTCCGCCGCGACGGATACACCTTGGTCACATTGGTCATTTCAATGATTGGCATTCCGGGCACTCTAGCACACCCCTTGCCGGAAACAGATTGCGCTGATCAGAAGGGAGGACAAGAAACTACCCCCAGCATCATCGAAATGATCCTGAGGGTAGTGAGTGCACCCCACACGCGTCGCCGCCGCGGGTCAGCGCAACGATGCGCCTGCGAGCGGCAACCGGTTTAGGTGCGGTTTGTTGAGGTGCTGTTTAGAGCTGTTGGAGTGCCTCATTGAAGGCAGCAACCGGACGCATCACAGCCGCCGTCTTGTCATCATTGGGGTAGTAGTAGCCGCCCAAATCAACAGGCTTGCCCTGTACCTCAATGAGCTGGGCATCGATAGCTGCAGCCTGCTTGTCGAGCGCCTCGGCCACCGGGGCGAACTTTGCTGCCAATTCCGCATCGTCGCTTTGTGCCGCAAGCGCATCAGCCCAGAACTTCGTCAACCAGAAGTGGGAGCCACGGTTGTCGATCTCACCGGCCTTGCGCGACGGGGACTTCCCTTCGCTCAGCAGCTTCTCGGTGGCGACATCGAGGGCAGATGCCAACACATCAGCCTTAGCATTGCCATCAACCTGCGCGAAGTGACGCAGCGACTCGGCAAGCGCTAAGAATTCGCCGAGCGAATCCCAACGCAGATGGTTTTCTTCTACCAGCTGCTGCACATGCTTTGGAGCAGAACCACCGGCACCGGTTTCAAACAGGCCACCACCGGCCATAAGCGGCACAATCGACAGCATCTTCGCCGAAGTGCCCAACTCCAAAATAGGGAACAAGTCGGTGAGATAGTCACGCAGCACGTTACCGGTGACAGAGATCGTGTCTTTGCCCTCCCGGATGCGGTCAATCGAGAACTGGGTCGCCTCCACCGGGGACATGATCTGAATGTCGAGCCCGTCGGTGTCATGATCGGCCAGATACTTCTTCACCAATTCGATCAAGTTACGATCGTGGGCACGTTCTGGATCAAGCCAGAACACCGCCGGCATCCCCGACAGACGGGAACGGGTCACTGCCAGCTTCACCCAATCTTGAATTGGGGCGTCTTTCGCCTGGCAGGCACGCCAAATATCACCCGCCGCAACCTGGTGTTCCATCAGGGTTTCGCCAGCAGCGTTGATAACCTTCACCGTGCCATCAGCGGCAATCTTGAACGTTTTGTCATGGGAGCCGTACTCTTCGGCTTTTTGAGCCATCAAACCGACATTTGGAACCGTACCCATAGTGGTCGGATCAAACGCACCATGCTTACGGCAATCATCAATCACCGTCTGATACACCCCGGCATAGGAAGAATCCGGCAGCACTGCGAGCGTGTCCTGCTCCTGATCATCCTTATTCCACATGTGGCCAGAGGTGCGGATCATCGCCGGCATGGAAGCATCGACAATAACATCGGACGGCACATGCAGATTCGTGATGCCCTTGTGCGAATTCACCATCGCCAGTGCCGGACCGTCGGCCAGTGCTGCATCGAAAGCAGCCTTAATCTCATCGCCACCGTCAAGCTTGTCCAAACCAGCATAGATAGCAGCCAACCCGTTTTCGCCATCCAAGCCGTGCTCCAGCAGCGTGTCACCATACTTGTCGTAGACGTCAGCGAAGAACGCACGTACCACATGACCGAAGATGATCGGATCAGAAACCTTCATCATCGTCGCCTTCAGGTGTGTAGAGAACAACACCCCTTCTTCCTTTGCGCGAGCAACCTGCTCACGGAGGAACGCATCAAGCTTCTTCGCCGACATAAAGGTCGAATCGACCACTTCGCCGGCAAGCACCCGCAAACCATCTTTCAGGACAGTCTCGGTGCCGTCAGCCGCCACATGCACAATCTGTAACGTGTCCTCGGCAGGCATAATCACCGACTGCTCATTGTGCCGGAAATCGCCCGCATCCATGGTGGCAACATTGGTCTTGGAATCAGCAGTCCAAGCACCCATCCGGTGCGGATGCTTCTTTACAAAGTTCTTCACCGCAATCGGGGCACGGCGATCCGAGTTTCCTTCCCGCAGCACCGGGTTCACGGCCGAACCCTTCACCGCGTCATAGCGCTCCCGAATAGCTTTTTCCTCATCGGTGGAAGGGGAATCAGGATAATCCGGAATCGGGAACCCAGCCGCCTGCAATTCAGCAACCGCGGCCTTAAGCTGCGGCACCGAAGCCGAAATATTCGGCAGCTTGATGATGTTCGCATCCGGAGTCTTGGCCAACTCACCCAAATAGGTGAGATCATCGGAAACCTTCTGCTCGTCGGACAAATAATCCGGGAACTGCGCCAAAATACGGCCAGCAAGCGAAATATCGCGGGTCTCCACATTAATCCCGGCAGCAGAAGCAAACGCTTCAATCACTGGTTTGAGTGAATACGTCGCCAGCAGCGGGGCTTCATCGGTGCGAGTGTAAATAATGGTTGCCAAAGGGGGCTCCTTATACAAGTTCAACGACGTCGTTTGGTCATTGACATGGATGCATGCAGTGTTTTCCAGACTGTGTTTAAGCGCACCCAGGAGGGTGGAACACAGTCAACTTCCGCATATCCTACCGCGTTACGGGGGTAAAACCCATCAAAATTGACCCCAAACTACCCCAAACGCGCCATGGGAAAGCCCACAACAACCCAACCTATGGTGCCCGAATCACAGCCACACCGGGGGAAGTCATAGAATGATCGCCATGGCTTTTACCATTGCAACCATCAACGTCAACGGCATCCGGGCAGCAGTAAAACAGCGCTCGGAAGAAAACCTCGGATTCATCCCGTGGGTGAACAACACCGAAGTTGACGTCATCGTGCTGCAAGAAGTCCGCGCCAACGAGGAGCTCACCCGCAAAGCCTTAGCCCCACTACTCGCAGACGGCTGGCAGTATGCCGGCCACGATTCGACAGTGAAAAAAGGCCATGCCGGTGTCGGTATCCTCTCCCGCTACAAACTTGCGGACATCACCACAGGAATGGGCAGCTTCACCGACCACGGACGCCTCATCACCGCAACCATCCCGGATTTAGGGATCGCCGTCGGATCGCTGTATCTGCCAAGTGGATCAGCGGGAACTGCGAAACAAGACGAAAAGTATCGCTTCCTCGACGAATTAGAAGACCACCTGGCAGAACTCGCGGACAGCCACGAACACATGGTTATTGGCGGAGACTGGAATATCTGCCACCGGCGACAAGACCTGAAAAACGACAAAAGCAACACAAACAAAGCCGGATTCCTGCCCGACGAGCGGGCCTTTATGGATGCCATCTTCGGAGTGGCACCAGATAGCGAAAGCCAAGTGGGTAGTCACGGCGAGTTTGCCGGTGCAGTCGACTATGTTCCCACCAAACCAATCCGCACACCTGCCACAACACCGCAGTGGGTTGACGTTGCCCGTGAACTCAACGGTGACTGCGACGGCCCCTACACCTGGTGGACCTATCGGGGCAAAGCATTCGACACTGATGCCGGTTGGCGGATTGACCTGCAAGCCGCCACACCGTCGATGGCGCGCCGGGCACAGTCGACCCGGGTCGACAAAGCAGAACGTTACGATCTGCGCTGGTCGGATCATTCCCCGCTCTTGGTGACCTACCAATAGTCTTGTTGCTCAGCATTGTTTCGAACTCCCCGCATGCTGCGGACTGCGGCAACGATTCCTCCACAGCGGCAACTGAAGCATCCTGAGTGTGCTTAGCGCCAGCTGGTAGAGGAAAGCATCCACCGCTGGGGTAACCCATGCCCGGTGGTGCAGTAGATGGCAGGCAGATTCCACAGGTGCTGACCCACTGCCTGCCAACACGGCAGGACAGGTTTAAGATAAACAACCATGACTGACACTGCCACTGCTAAGCCCGAAAAGAAACAACGCGTCCTCTCCGGGATTCAGCCGACAGCTGACTCCTACCATTTAGGGAACTATCTTGGCGCGCTCAAGCAGTGGATCGAATTACAAAACGACTATGAAGCCTTCTACTTCATCCCTGACCTCCATGCGATCACCGTCCCCGGGCAAGATCCGAAAGCGCTGCGCCATCGCACCATTGCTGGTGCTGCGCAACTGCTAGCTTTGGGGATTGATCCGCAGCGCTCGAGTTTGTTTGTGCAGTCCCATGTGCCAGAACATGCAGAACTCGGCTGGGTGCTGACCTGTATGACTGGGTTTGGTGAAGCCCGCCGCATGACCCAGTTCAAAGACAAGTCAGCAAAGCAAGGCCAAGACAACACCACCGCCGGACTCTATGCCTACCCGATGCTGATGGCCGCAGACATTTTGCTCTACCGGCCGCAGCTGGTGCCAGTAGGGGAGGATCAACGGCAGCATCTTGAGCTCACCCGGAACTTGGCTGAACGCTTCAACAACCGTTACCGCAAAACGTTTGTTGTCCCCGAAGGGTTGATTCCGCAAGGTTCAGCGAAAATCTATGATCTGCAAGAGCCAACCTCGAAGATGAGCAAATCAGGCACCAACCCGAAGGGGTTGATCAACCTGTTGGATGATCCGAAGGTCTCTGCAAAACGGATCAAGTCTGCTGTGACCGATACTGATTCGGTTATCGCCTACGATCCGGAGAACAAACCGGGCGTGTCGAATCTGCTGGTTATCCAGTCGGCGCTAACTGGTGAGCCAGTTGACAAACTCGTCGCCGGCTATGAAGGCAAAGGCTACGGTCACCTGAAAGTGGACACCGCCGAGGCTTTGGAAGCGTTCACCACCCCGCTGCGGGCACGCTTTGACGAATATATGGCTGACCAGGCGCAGCTTGAACACGTGCTCGCGCAAGGTGCGGAGCGTGCCCGCGAGATTGCCTCCCAAACCCTGGCCGATGTGTATGAGCAGGTTGGGTTCCTCGCCCGCCGTTAGCGCTCCCATCCCCACAACCGGGTGGTCAATGTTGTCCTGCGAGTAGCATGAGTTCTATGAACGCCCGGTTGTTTCGTGCCATTGTTGGTGCCTGCTTGGCACTGCTAGTTAGCCTTACCGCCGGTGGGGTTGCTGTTGCAACACCCGAAACAACCAATGCGGCAAGTGGGACGACTGCGACACGCTTCATGCACCGGGATTTCAACTCCTCCGACGCGATTGACTATCCAGGTCCTGGTGCAACAGTCGACATTGCGCACAGTATGCCTGCCGGTGCCTGCTCTACAGTGTTTGCTTTCCGTGACGGGATGGTCGCTGCGCTGTGCACACAATATGTGGGGCTGCGCTTCGGGATCACCCCGGTTGCCCCATCGGTGGTGCTTTTTGATCCGGACACCGGGGCAATTCTTGCCGTACACGAATTACGGAAAACCGGCCTGTTTGGGGGTGTGTACGGGTTTGTTCACGACACGGACGAAATTGTGCTCGCTGAAGGCCACAATATTGTGTTTATCACCCATCAGCGCACCGACGATGATCGATATATCCTAGCCGAGCAGCGGCGCATTGCGTTGGAGGAGCTTGGCACCAGCAGTCCTGTGGCAGGTTTGCAACCCGACCAGCAAGGCCGCATCTGGTTTGTTACTCGTGATGCTGTCGTCGGCTATGTGGACAGCACTGGTCGCACTCGGGTACTTGCACTGGGCAATCACACCCCTGGCGGGGAGCTGGTGGCCAACGGTTTAACCTCCCGACCGGCGGGAATGAGCGTGTTGACTACCCACGCCCTCTACGAGGTGCAGGCTGCAGTTGACGCTGATCCACAGGTTGTGTGGCAGGCGCAATATGATCGCGGTCCGCGGCTGAAACCTGGCCAATTATCGTGGGGCTCCGGGACAACCCCCACCATTTTCGGGGAGCATCACGAATATGTGGCGATCGTCGATAATGCTGATCCGTCCCCAATGCTGCAGGTGTTTGAGGCGGCAACCGGCACCCCAGTGTGTTCCGCTGAGGCTTTTCAACGCTTCGGCAAAGGGACGGAAAACTCGTTGATGGCCATGGGCAACAGTGTCTTTATCCCATCGACCTATGGTTTTGTGTATCCGCCGCTGGCAGTAGCCGGAACACCGCAGCCCCTGTTGACGCCCTTTGTTGGGGGATTGACTCGCATCGATGTGCACGATGGTCGCTGCGAAAGGATCTATGAGACCGCAGCCCGCATCGCAACACTCCCGATTCTGTCCACCGCCGATGGGATGATTTATTCGCTAGCAACGAAACCGGATTCCCCGCAAATTATCTACCAGGGCATTGCTGCAGCGACCGGCGAAGTGAGCTTTAGTCAGCCGATAGGTTGGTGGCCAGTTGATGAACCCATGGAGCTCACCGGAATGATCACCCCTGACGGCACCTATTGGCAGGCAACGATGGGGCACATGTACCGCATCAGCCCGGCACGGACGCAATAACCAGGTAGCAACGGACGACTGTTGCGGGCTGGATGCAGTATTGCTCGTGTGCGCCGTCGAGCATACGGTTGAACGACTATCACCAGTAGCTGCTTGCCCAGATGTAACGGTGCTTGCCCAGATACAACAAGGGGAGCTATCAACCCGGCAGGACCCAAAGAGTACGCTGTTGATTCAGTGGCGTGCCGGCCTAGCGCAGTATGAGACACCATGAGCTGTGCGACGGAGTGTCGGATCAGCTATCTGAGCGGGGAATCGAGTTGTTGCCAGGAGGACGCACCGCGTGGATACGTTTGTCAGTATCGACTTTGAGACGGCGAATGAATGTCGGGGTTCCGCCTGTGCTGTGGCGGTAGTGAAAATGACAGCTACCGGTACTGTCGTTGACCGTTTCTCCACGCTGCTGAAACCGCATCCCCAGGTTGCACACTTCAGTCCCCGCTGTGTGCGTGTCCATGGGATTACTGCACCAGATGTGCAGCATGCGCCAACGTGGGAGGAGGTGCATCCGCAGATTCGGGCGTTGCTCGGCGATGATCCCCTCGTAGCCCACAATATGGCCTTCGACGGATATGTGCTCACTGACTTGGATCTGTATTACCAGCTTGAGAGCCTGCCCAATCGGCGCTTCTGTACGCTGCGATTGGCGCGAAAACTTTTCCCTGATCTGCGGCGCCATACCTTGCCTGTGATCTATCAACAGTATTTTCCGGCGCAACGATTCCGCCATCACAATGCGGCAGCTGATGCGGAAGTGTGTGCCAAGATTTTTGCGCGAATGGTTAGCGATGAAGGTTTTGCCCGGGTGACAGCGTTGTGCCCACCAACCGGTCCGGCCGCCCAGTTGCACCGTCAGGTAGAAACCACTACACAGCTGGATGGATCCATGGACTGGGATGTGCGCTAGCGCCGTGCGCCGGCCAAGTAGCTGCGCGGGGGTTACCAGGCGTGCCGGTTTTGCTGTTGCAGGCTACCGCCACGGGGCAGTGTGGCTGCTGACCACCAGGCTGGTTGGCACGATTCTCGTAGGCAAGGGGTTGCCGCTGAAGTCACCGTGCCACCGCATAGTCTGGTGACAAGGCTCGCTCACCACAGGCTGTTCACAGGCGCATATAGGTTAACCAAGCGGGATCAGCGGTGGCAGTGGTGGCAGGTTGAACTGTTGACGCACCGGCGGCAGCAGAGTTAGTCCGCCGGCAAGAATAGCCAACACCAACACAACGAGCACCGGCATGGGGGACGATGATTCCGTGTCCGAGGAGCCTTGCCCGGCACCTTCGGCAGAAGAACCTGCCGTGTTGCCTGGCGTTGCCGGATCGTTCGGGTCAATGACGAACCGATAGTCGTCACTAGTTGGGGTGATCGTGACCGGTGCGCTGTCCGCTCCATTGTAGGAAACTTGCGTATTTGTTCCCGGATTCAGCCGGGCGGTGAGAGTTCGCGTCGCGGTAGCAACCACCGGCAACGAGGCGGTGCCGGTGGCAGGATCAACCTGCACATCGGCGAGCAGTGTGTCGCCCTCATAGAAACTCACCCAGGCATTGTTGACTACCGTCGCCGGGGTAACTGTTGCTGTCAGTGTCACCGTGTCGCCGAAGGCAACCGGCTGTTGTGGGGCAGCAGTAAGGCTGATCGTCGCATTGTTGATCGTGGTTTTCGGCCGGGTGGCCAGGGTGAGATCAGCAGAAGATGCTCCCAGCAGCAGCACAGTATCGGTCGGCTGATCGGCACTTACTGCGTGAAACGTGTGACGCCCATCAACGGTTACCGGTGCCGCAAACGTGGCAACACCCGATGCATCCGTAGTTGCTTGACCAATATTGCGGCCATTATCCCGGAAGGTAACCACAATGCCGGCACGCTTGCCTTGCGGGCTTGTAACAGTGGCAGTCAGCGGCACTGGGGCACCAACTGCAAGCGTCTCCGCGGCAGCAGACAGCGTGATCGTGGTTTCTTCCATAGGCAGGATTGGGGTGGTCACCTCCGGGGTTTCCACTGCCGTGGAAGGCACCGCCACCACCTGCGTATCAGAAGATGCAAGATAGCGTTTCCCGGCAAGATCAACATCTTGCAATGTGGCAGTAATCCTGTGCTGTGCATCTTCCCCCAACGCAACCTGGGCTGTTGCAACCCCGTTGCTGACAACGGCTGTCGCCAAAGTTTGGCCGTGTTCGGTGAACTTCACCACCGCCCCGTCAGGAACAGTGCCAACGGCAGCGGTGACTGTTGCCTGCAACGTGTATGCCACAGTGGTGGCGTTGTCGATCAGATCGCCGGCACGAGCAGCAAGTGTCGTCGTGGTGGCAACCTCTTCGACAGGTGCCGGTGCTGGGGCGGAGGTTCCAGCGACAACAATCCGATGCATGGCACTCGACTCCTGATAACGGTCAGTACCAAGATAGTGAGCTGTAAGCGAATATGTCACCGGCTCTGCGGTGGTGTTTTCCGGAATTGGGATTGTTATCGCCGCGATACCCCCCTGCGGGGAAAGGGCCGTGGTTTCCACCGGTCTACCGTCCAAAGTTACTGCCACCTCACCGGTGGTCACCGCTGTACCATCATCACCGGTGACCTGAACTGGCAGGGTGATCTCACCGCCAGATGCGGCAACCTGTGTTTCCGCACCGTCGGTAAACGTCGTGGTAGTAGGGGCAGCTTCGGCGGGGGTGTCGGACACTGTTACCGTAGCGAGCTTATTGCCGCGACAGTAGACCACAGGATTTAACAGACTAGAGCCGGTAGTGGAATAAGAGATAGCCGCGAAATCCGGGGTAAGGATCTCGTTATAGTAGCCGAAGTGTAAGGAACCAGCTCGAAGCGCTTCGAATGTCATTTCGATGGCAGGGAATTGAAACTCGCCACCTTGCGCCTGCCAACCATAAGGATCCCTCGGCCGATGAAAACTTCCCGGGCGATCCCCACCATCGACGATGAGCTGTCGCAGAGGCGGCAACGTCGTCACCCGTGGACTGCCCCCAATCAGTCCTGATCCTTCGCTGACCAGCCGTGGCTCCCCAACGAGTTTCGCCTCGGCAGGAGCAGGGATACTCAGGCGATAATTCAGCCCCCACACCGGTTTATCGACACTCATCACCCCCGGGCTGATACGCACAGTAAACGTATCCCCGACGGCGACTTCCTCCGGCGCATCAACCTGCACATCCTCCGTAATAGGGGAAAAGCTAGTTCTGCCAAGCACTGAACATTGATGGGTAAGCGGGGTAGAAGTGGTTGCCGCAAGGGCAGGGCTTTGCAGCAGGGTGGCGGTGAGGCTCATCACGGTAAGCGCAGTTACACTGCGGCGGCGAGCTGGACGGGTCACAAACATGGTCGAAAATTACCTTTTTTCACGTTTCGTTAGTGGAAGTAGTGGGGCACCTTAGCTCGCAGAAGAGCTGCCGCCGGAAAAGAGATGAGTGAACCATTCGATGAGTTTTGTAAACCATGCCATGATTCCGGTGGGCTGATGTTCGGTGCCAGTAGCCGGGGTGCGGCCACCGGTGATCACCACCATGCTGGTTACGCCATTGCCGGAATCGCCAGCATCATTGTGGTAAACGACCTGCACCTGATGTGTGCCATTGACTGCAAAGTTCACTTGGAATGCAGCCTTGCCGTTGACTACTGGAATTGCCACCGGTTTTCCGTCGCGCTGCAGAGCGGCGCCATCTACTTGCACCGAAACATAGCCGCCATCGGTTGGCCGGCCACTGGTTGTCACTGTCGCTGTACCGGTGAGGAAGGTGTTCGCTTTCCCCGATTCGGGCAGATCAAGCACTATATCGGTGGCGAAAATATCATCGTTTGCCAAGGACGGTTCGGCCCGCAAGGTCAATGTTTCTGTAGCGGTAAGACCCTGTGGATCGGTGACCGTTACTGTCACCGGAGTTGGTTGCGTATCGGTGAGTATTACCGGCAACTCGGCTACACCGTCAACCAAGTTTGCGCTGGTGGTGCGCCCATGTACGGTGGCGGTCGCTGTGCCACGCGCCGGGAATTGGTCACTGGTCACTGCGGCGATTTGCACGATCGCCGGTGTACCAACAGTGACTGTCGCCGGTGGAGTAAGCCGCAGGGATAAACCTGTGGTTTTACCGACAATGGCAGTTTCTGCGGTGGCAATAGTCTGGCGGCTATCGGGTTCCGGATAAAACACGGCGGTGACCTGCTGTTGGCCGGCGGCGCTGACAGGAAGATCGACAGTGCTGGTCGCCCCAGTGACAGTGTGGCGAATCGTCTGGCCGCCGACAGTGACCGCGAGGGTGCCGCGAATATCGCGAGCCGTTGTGCCTTTGGCTGGGGTGATGGTGGCGGTAAGCGCAGTCGTCGATCCGATTGGCACAGCGGTAGCGTCAGCAGCCAACGTAAGGGTGGTGTCAGCTGTTTCTTCCACCTGGATCGTCACCGAAGCAGTGTTCGGAGCCAACGAAGCTGCCTGATCTGGTTGGTAGGCCACATCAATTGTGCGGCTTGCTTCGGTGTTGCCAGCGTTGAAGGTGAAACTTGTCTGTCCGGCAACAATATCCGCCGAACCGAGCGTCTTGCCATCGCTGGAAAACACGAGCTTACCGGTTGCTGCTGCAGGGGTAACAACCTGAATGGTGACCTCGCTGCCGGGGGAGACCCGCCGCGGCGCCATAATCGTCAACTCGGCTGGTCGGGCGCCGGCTTCCACCGTGCCTGTGCCTTGTGCAGGGAGGAATTTCTCCGCATCGCGAGGGGTGAACGCCAATTGCACCGGTTGCTGCCCTGCCTGAGGAAACACCATATTGGCTGTTGCCCGCCCAGCAACCACCGGGGCAGTGACGCTGCGATCAGCTGCCGTAAATGTCACTGTTCCTGCGGCATCAGCCGGGGTGACAGTCGCAGTCACCGGTGATAATTCGCCGGCTGCGACCCGCTCAGTTGCCAGATTGACTGTCACCTTCTGGGCGGGTTGCTTGTCGATCACCGTAAAGTCAAACAAATGACGGGCACCGTCAAAGAAGGGGGCGGTTGGGCTGGTTCGCGGTGAACAGTAGGTTGCGGCATATACGGTGCCTGCAATACCAGCATCGGTTACCACGTTAAACGTCATGTAGCTGGTTGGCGAAGCATACTGCTCCGCACTGCCCTTGTGCCGCAGCCCCAGGGACGCGGTACCAGGTTTGGTGGCTTTGAGCCGCATAGTCAATGTTGGCAGCAACCACTCAAGCGTGCTGCCGGTGACATGATTATTGGCGTTGCCGGCACCAGTGACACTGGCGTTCGGCGAGTTCGCAATCGTCGCATTATCGGCGCTCGCCAACCGTAAAATCCGCCCATTCGGGTCTTTTTCGCCCCGCTCGTTGACGGTAAATGCGCTCAACCCTTGCACATTGGTATCCGAACTCAACAGTGCACTTTGCAGCTCGAAGCCATCCGGTAGGGCAAGATCTATTTTCAGCCGCGCATTATCGGTGACTCTCGCCCCAAACGGCAGCTTGTCAAGCACCGTTTTGCCGGTGTTGACCTTCATTTTCACTGTGATGGTTTTCCCTACCTCAACCGTGGCCGGGGCGGTCGTTTCAATCCGCACATCTTGCCCCCGATTATCCTGCGGATCCGCCAACCGGTTAGGGATAGCCCGACAGGTTTGCGGATAAGTCACCGAATTGGTGACCTCCGCCGCATGTGCACTCGTTGGCACAACCATGAGCGGCAAGCCGACTGCCAACGCACTGACAGCTGCAGTAAAGGGACGCATCTTCACAATTTTTCCTCACCAGACGACTGTTGCGGCTGTTTGCCTGAGACCCACGCACCAGCGACAGCACACCTGCGGTTCGCAATAACTTCACAAATTTCGGGGGGATGGGGATGCCTGCACGGCCACCTGTTACCCCGCGAATCCACGACCGTATTGTGTCGTTAAACATTGCGGTAGTAGCCCTAGGATCACCACTCCGTTGCCTATACCCTACGACAGATGCTGCAACAACGATTTGTTCAATCCCCTAAACGGGTAGCGTGACTGCTGAAGGTTCGCAGTACAGCCGCTATTAGCAGCGCAATGCACCGCACCGTCTTGGGGGATCAACAGCTGGTGTTCTCACAAGAAACGGCGCGGTGCACTCGGTGAAGTTATGCAATAACCGTGGGGCAAGCACATGGCAATGCTGCACGGGGCGAGCTGATGCGGGCAAAACCCCGGGATAGCGTTTGCTTCACCGGTGACCACCGGTGCAGCAAACCACAGTAACTCCTAGTGGGCGACTGCTTTCTCCACACCCACACCGGTCAGCGAGCGAACCTGCATCTCGGCGGCTTTCCCAGCAAAGTTATCTGGTTTGCCTAACAGGGTGCCCACAATTCCGAGCAGGAAGCCCATTGGGATGGCAATAATCGACGGATTCGTGAGGGGGAAGAAGGCAAAATCAATATTCTCGCCAAGGAACGACGTTGGGGTGCCGGACACTGCCGGGGAGAAAATGATCAGAATCACACTGGTGAGCAGCCCACCATAGATACTGCACACGGCACCGGTGGTGTTAAACCGCTTCCAGTACAGCGAATAGAGAATCGTTGGCAGGTTTGCCGAGGCGGCAATACCGAAAGCCAAGGCGACCAGGAAGGCAATGTTTTGCCCAATCGCCCCAATGCCGAGCACGATCGCCAAAATACCGATGACGACCACGGTGATGCGGGAAACCCGGACTTGTTCTTCTTCGGTTGCTTTGCCGTCGCGCAGCACCGAGTTATAGATGTCGTGAGCCACCGATGCGGAAGCAGTAATCGCCAACCCTGCCACCACCGCCAAAATAGTGGCGAAGGCAATCGCAGAAATACAGGCCATAAAGATGGTGCCGCCGACTTTCGCGGACAACAACAGTACCGCGGAGTTCACCCCACCTGGGGCGCTGGTGATCGCATCGGTGCCAACGAGTGCCGCCGCACCAAAACCCATCACCACGGTGAGCAGGAAGAACAATGCAACAATAGCGATTGTCCACGTCACTGAGCGGCGGGCTTCCCGGGCGGTTGGCACAGTGTAGAACCGCATCAAGACGTGAGGCAGACCCGAGGTGCCAAACACCAGCGCCATGCCAAGGGAGATGAAGTCGAGCTTGGTGAGCTCATTTTTGCCGTACTTCAAACCAGGGCCTAGCACTGCTTCACCTTTGGGATGATTGGCGACTGCCTGGGTGAGCACCTCATTGAAACCGCCCTTGACTACCCAGAATGTCAGCACGGTAATGATGATCGAGCCGCCGACCAGCAGCACTGCTTTGATCATCTGCACATATGTGGTGCCTTTCATGCCACCGACAAGCACATAGATAATCATCAGCACACCAACGATGGCGACCACCCCAGACTGGGCGACTTTGCCTTGAATACCGAGCAGCAGTGCAACCAAACCGCCAGCACCAGCCATCTGGGCGATGAGATAGAACAAGGAAATCGACAGTGTGGAGATCGCCGCAGCAGTACGTACCGGCCGCTGCTTGAGTCGGAAAGACAACACGTCAGCCATAGTGAATCGGCCGGTGTTTCGCAACGGTTCAGCAACCAGCACCAAGGCGACAAGCAGCGCAATCAGGAAGCCCACCGAATACAAGAATCCGTCATAGCCGTACAGGGCGATTGCACCGGTTACGCCGAGGAACGCGGCCGCGGACAGATAGTCCCCGGAGATCGCCAGCCCGTTTTGCCAGCCGGAAAATGATGCGCCACCAGTGTAGAAGTCGGAGCCTTTCTGAGAGGTTTTCCGGGTAGCGCGCACCACCACAGTCATGGTGACGACGATGAAAAGAATAAAAATGCCAATATTGAGCAGCGGATTGCCGGTATCGACAGCTTCTTGGGCGAGTAGATGTGTCCTCATGTGTTAGGCACCTCCTTCTAATTCGTGCCGAATTTCGGCGGTCAACGGATCAAGGGTGCGATCAGCGAAACGGACATATGCCCATGTGATCAACCCGGCGGTAGCGAACTGGGCAAGACCGAGGATCATGCCAACGTTGATAACGCCGAATACTGGAGTGGTGACGAAGTCGTAGGCATAGGTTGCCACCACGATGAAGAAGAGATACCAGGCGAGAAACGCGATGGTGACCGGGAAGGCAAATTTCCGGAATGTTGAGCGAAGCTGGTGAAACTGGGGCGTCGATTCCATGGCGATAAACTCCGCCTCGGTGGGGATCCGACGCTGGGGGACAGCGGGGTTCGTCATGTGAGTTTCGTAGGTTCCTTTCCAAATGAGAACGCAAGATGTTGGCGGTGAAGTGCACCTGTGCCATGTCACACACATCAGGGTGCGCAATGACGCCGGTGAAGGGAGTGCCGACTTGCAGACGCCCATCAGGTAGCCGGGGTATCTGGGACATTCGATCCCGGATGGGGCACCGCTTGCCTTCTGCGCCAGGTGCGATGCAATCACCGTCACAAGTTGCAGCCGAATGTGAAGCAGCAGATGAGCTTGGGAAGCAAACCTACTGGCCACAGTTGTGCTTTGTGAAGCATTTGGGAAAAGTGGGCAAAACGGACACGGGGTAAATGCTCCAACCAGGGATTTTGTTCCCTATTGCTACCCCCGCACGGTATAACCTGGGGTGAATTTTTCCTTGGAAAGCACCCATTAACGGGGGCAATTGCGTTCGTGTTGTGATCTGCCAGACATCTGCCCATTTGCTGTTACATCACTAACACGCCCGAGTTACCAGCGGTTTTGCTATCACCTAATTGGTTTAGGCGACCTCCTGTGGTGGGTATGGCGAATTACCCGCACTCCATGCGGGTGTCTGACAAATAAAGTGCATTGTCGATGCACTCTTGTATTCCCTTGCGCGGGAAGCACCCCTGATGCGGGTTGGGCAAGCACCTCACTAAAGACAGGTTGCGGAGATGGTGAGGGGGGTGCCGCCCTGTGTTGGAGTGGGGGATCGTTGTCCCTGCAAGGGCAAGCGGTTGATGGCCGGATGACGCACTGGAGAGCATCTCGCTACCGCAAAGTCGGCAAGTATGCCACAAACAGTCCCTGGAGTATTGCGCTTCCGTAACGTTTGACCAGTTTCACCCACCCGAGCTGGGAGAAACACCGATGCGACCGGTATCATGCCAGGTTGGTCTCTTTCGCGGCGGGCACTTGCAGCAGGATCGCTTTCCAGCAACCCGGCTGTGGGCATTCCCCGCGAACACAACAACATCCACACTGTGATGCCGAACGTCGCAATGATGCGGCGAAGCGAAGAAGAAAAGGATTCCTGTGGCGGTTTCTACCAAACCTGATAGTAAACACACTGACGAATACGGTATTGAGCGCACCCACGAGGATGAGCCGGGCAAGATTGCAGAGCTCCGCGAAAAGTGGGGCTGGTTCGATCATCTCATGCTCATGCAGGAGCGATACGCCAAAATGGGCGGCAACCAATACGCGGCCGGCATCACCTATTTTTCGGTGCTGTCGATGTTCCCAATTTTGATGCTGCTGTTCGCGGGTGCCGCATTTGCGTTGGTCAACGACCCAGATACGCTGCGGCAGATCCAAGACGAGATCACTAAAACAGTAAACGGGACCGTTGGCGACACCCTCAATGAGGTGATTGACACCGCGATTGAACAGCGCAGCGCAATCGCCGGTATCGGTGGTTTAACAGCACTGTGGTCGGGGCTGTCGTGGATGAACCATCTTCGCTACGGCGCAAGCAAAATGTGGAAAGCCAACCCGATCGCCGGTGGGTTTGTTGGCCGCAAACTCATGGATCTGGTGGGTCTGTTGATGCTGCTTGTGGCGCTGATTATCGCCTTTGGTATTACCGCGGTCGGATCCTCCGGGTTGACCCGCTACGTTTTGGAGTTCCTCGGTTTGGAACAGATCCCCGGTATTGATGTCATCACCCAAGTCGTGGCTATCGCTATCGGTTTGATTGCGAACTACCTTGTCTTTTTGTGGCTGTTGAAATATTTGCCGCGCACCGATGTGCCGTGGCGGTCTGCGGCAAAGGGGGCGGCCATTGGCGCGGTAGCCTTCGAAATTTTCAAACAGATCGGGTCGTTGTTCTTCTCTAATGCGTTGAATAACCCAGCAGGTGCAACCTTCGGTCCGATCATTGGTGTGATGGTGCTGTTCTATTTTGTGTGGCGTATTTTGCTCTATTGCTGCGCCTGGACTGCAACCACCGACGAGTCGCTGGCACGCTCGAAGGTTCCCGCTCCCGAACCGGCTGTGATTCGGGTGCGCAACGAAGTTGATCCTGTCGATCGGATGCGGGATAAATCCTCGCTGGTTTCCACCGGTTTCGCTGCTGGTGCAGTAGTGAGCGCCGCAGTGCTTGCGCTGCGCAACGTATGGCGTCACTGATCGTTGCTCCACTGGCGGGGATCTGCAGCGCTTGGCTGTGTGCACCCGATAAGGGTTTTGCCAGGTATCACGCTTGGCAGGTAACCATGCAAGCCGCTGTCACAGTGTTGTGGCGGCGGCTTTCGTGTGAGCTGGGTCTGCACACTGCCCAGTCTGGAATGGGTGCTGCCTGTTCACTGTTAGCTGCAACGTTCCTTTGTCTGGGCGACCAGCCTGCGCTATGTGTGATAGGTGCGGTGTGGGGTGGGAGGGTCGCGTAGGTGGTGTTCCACCAGCGATCGCTGGAACTGGGATGGCATAAAGAGCCTGGAACAGGGTCCGATGGTGCAACACCATTGTGCACGGCAATGTCTGTTGCAGTGTGCTCGTTATTTGCGGCGGCGTCGCGTGGCGCGGCTAACCAGTAGCCCGCCTGAAACTATGACACCGGCGGCAAGCCACGCCACCAGTGTCCAGCGTTTTACTTGTTGCCGTGGGGCGGCGTCGGTAGTTGCCGGTATCTCTGCGCTGTCGGCCGGCGAAGTTTTTGAAGATTGCGTGGTAGCGGTCGATGAGCCAGCCGACCCCGTCTGCGTGGTGGTGTCTTGTGCAGTGTGCCGCCTGGTGGTAGTCGATGCAGTGGTGGGAGTTTTGGTGCTGGGAGTTGTTGCGCGGGCAGTGTTCGTCCGTGCTGTTTGCCGTGCCGGATCAACAACAGGGATACGCAGTAACGCAGTGGCTGTTGATGCGAGAGCAGCGTTGTTGTCCCGCCGCGGGGAGCACATCACTGGCACCCACACATCCCCAACAAGTGGGGCAGTCGCGTGCAACAGCAGGGTTAACGCATTGTCCCGGTGGGCGAACTGTGCGGCCGTACCGGCAGTATTTACACCGATGACTACGGCGGCGGTGGACTCCGGGGTGAAGCGAACGTTCACTGGTGGGAACGACAGCTCCATTGTTCCTTGGCTCAGCGGTAGCGTGGCGCCCGCAGTCGACTCGCTGCCGCGGTGTGGTGATAACCCAATCGTGGCATTGTCCGCCCCGGCCATTCGCACAATCTGCCCGGTGGGGCGAGGATTGCCCTGATCGTCGACGACGAAGGCTTGCAAACCTGTAATGGTTCCAGACGGTTCGGCGGTGGATGCCTGAATTGATCGTGCACCGGTGAAGCGAACATCAACCTTGATGCGGCTGGCCTCTTGCAGCGCCCCCCGCAGGGGAAGTTTGCCTATGTCGATGCGCACCGGATGCACCACAAGAGTGACGGTTGCTTCTTTCCCGACCTCGAGTTGGCGGGGTGCAGTTATTGACACATACACCGGGTCAATGGTGGTGGTGAGATCACCGACGGCAATAGGTGATTGCGCCTGGCAGGTGAGTGGAAAAGAAACTCGTGTGGTCGCCGCGGTTGCGCCCGGCGCGGCACCCACAAGCAGCAGGGCAGCGGTCGCTACCGCAGCACTGCGACAAGCAAAACGATTCACTGGCGTATCCCGGGGTTCCTAGAGAAAGATTGGTGGCGTGAGGTAGCTGCAGCACCGGGCAGCGGTTCGCACGGTCGGCTACTGGTGGCGTGGTTGTCGACGCCGCTGCCAGCGGCTGAGCAGCAGCACTGCGATGACCACTAGTGTGACGACCACCCAGGCGGCTGTGCCGAGCAGGCGGGATGAACTGGTAAACGATGCCGCAGCCGGCTGGGTGTTTCCAGGGGAGGAGGGTGCTGATCTTGTTGCGGCTTCATTATTCGCAGTTGTGGTCGGCACCGGTGGGATGGTGCTTGTGGAGGAGTGTTTGGTGGGTGGATCGGTTGGTTCACCCGTCGGCGGGGTGGCCGGTGCCGGCGTCACTGTTCCGATGGAGGCAGTGGGTGCGGTGGCAAACCCTGCGTCGAGCAGTCGCTGCCCCTGCTCCCAGGCGCGACCTGCATCAATGGTGGTGTTTAACACCACGACAGCAAGTCGGCGGCCGTTGCGTTCTACCGCACCCGCATAGGTGTGCAAAGCATCATCGGTGTAACCTGTTTTCCCGCCGAGGGAACCCTCGTCGGAAAACAGCAACCCGTTGTCATTCCACACTTCAAACCCGGGATTGTCCCCGTAGCCGGGGAAGTTTACCGACTTGGTCGTAACCAGCCGCACAAACGCATTCGTTAACCAGGCTTTCCGATACACCAACGCCATATCGAAGGCGGTGGTCATCTGACCGGGGCCATCCAACCCGGAATAGTTCGCCACAAAAGTACCGGTTGTGCCTAGTTTCTTCGCCAGCGCATTGACTTTTCCATTCGCGGCCTGATCACCACCCAGCAGCTGCGCGAGGGCGTGCGCTGCATCATTGCCGGAACTCATCACCAGCCCGTGCAGCAAATCATCGACACTATAGACACCGCCGGCGCCAAGCCCCACCCGGGAGCCTTCCATGTCGGCATCGGCGCGGGTTGCCGTATAGCGGGTGGTGGGATCAAGCTCGTCGATCGCAACTAGCGCTAAGAGCACTTTAATAATGCTCGCTGGACGATATCGTCCATGTGGATCCTTCGCGGCAAGCACTGTGCCCCGATCAATATCAAACACAATCCACGATGCTGCAGTGAGCTCTTCTGGAACAGCAAACCCTGCAGCGGCGACAATATCGCAACTCTCCAGCCCCTTCCCGCCCGGGGTGTGAGCCGGCAGCGGCAGCGCGGCAGGGGAAGTCTGACCAGGTTTCGGCACTTCAGAAGTATCCACCGCCGGCGGCGGGCTGAACCGAAATGGGCACCGGGACGTATCCGGGGCAGCAGTACGAGTTGGCGGAGTAAACGCGCTAGCTGTCGGAAGTGAAACCGGAAGCAGGTTACCGGCCACCGCCAAGGCAAGCCCCACCAGCAGCGGCCGTACCGCAGAAACTGTCATGGTGAACAAGCCTAAAACACCGCCCTCTCCAATGCAGCCAGCAGGGTCGCCGACACAGCTATCAAGCGACACCAACCTTGCGGCACGTCACACCCCGCAGCCGGTTATTTACCACCGGCAACCCCGCGGAAACCCCACACCGCAAGGATCTGCCACTACGCTTACACACCATGAACCCCAGCAACAGCCCGCTTACTGCAAACTATCGCGAACAGATTCTTGCCGCGTTCACTCAAGCCTGCACCCACCCCGGCGAAGCCGACGAGCAGCACAACCTTTACACCGCCATGCCGAAAGTACTTCTCCACGATCATCTCGACGGGGGACTGCGGCCACAAACGCTCATCGACCTGAGCGCCGAATGCGGCTACACCAAACTCCCCAGCAGCGACGCGCACACCCTCGAAACGATCCTCCATGCGCAAGCAAACTCCGGATCCCTTGAGGAGTACCTTATCCCCTTCGGCCACACCACCGCGGTGATGCAAACCCCGGAAGCACTAACCCGCGTAATCACCGAAGCAATCGAAGACTTCGCCCGCCAACACATAATCTATGCAGAAATCCGGTTCGCCCCCGGACTGCATACCCGCGGCGGCATGACCTACGACGAAGTACTTCACGTCGCCAACACTGCTGTAGCCACGGCGTTAGCCGACCGTGCCGACAGTCAATGGGTAGGACTGCTCGTCTGCGGTATGCGGCAAGACCCCACCGATGTTCAACAAGCAGCACTCGCCACCGTGCGCGCTATGCGCCAACAAGCATCACCACAACTCGACGACAACCCCAGCTACACCGAGGTGCAACACATGACTCCGCGACTTGCACACGTCGTCGGATTCGACCTGGCCGGACCTGAACACGGATTCCTTCCCCACACCCACACTGCCGCACTCCAACTTATCCGCCGTTACGCAATACCGATGACGATGCACGCCGGCGAAGCCGCCGGAGTCGATTCCATCAAACAAGCCATCGACGCCGGTGCCGGCCGAATCGGCCACGGCTGTGCGATCTGCGACGACATACAGCCCACCAGCAACCCAACCAGCCCGTGGCAGCTAGGACCTCTTGCCCGCACCATTGAGCAGCGACGCATCCACATCGAATGCTGCCCAACCTCGAATCTCCAAACCGGGGCAGTCGACACACTGGACAATCATGTGCTGCCAACGCTGCTCGAAAACCACATCAGCGCCGGAATCAACACCGACAATCGACTTATCAGTGGTGTCACCCTCGCCAGCGAACTCGCCACCGCCGCCCACCACTTCACACTTTCACCGGCACAGATCATCGACATGCAGGCAGCAGCACTCGACGCTGCCTTCGGACCGGTTGCTGTAGTGGACCAACTCAGGAAACAATATCTCGAACCTGCCCGCGAAATCGTGGCAACGATCCAACGCTGACACGCGCCGCACAGATGGGAAAAGCCTGCCCCACAGCGCACCTGTTCCCCGGCAGTGCAACCATCGAAAACACCCCAGCATGATCGGGTGCAATCAGCGCCCGAACAGGCTGGGGTGTGCAATATTCCAGGAAACCAAGCCAACTTAGTGATCCCCCGAATTGTTGACTGACCGGCAGGTCACTGCAAACAACCAACGGTATCAACCGGGTGCCTTCCAGCACACAGATGAGCACCGGGTCGTGCAGCGATTATCCCCGGGGGTTAAAACTTGCTGAACCGTTTGGTGAGGTTTTCCTCCAGCAGATGCCAGCCGTCAGCTTCCTTGGTGTACGGAGCGGATGGACGATAGCCACCGGCAGCCCCCAACATGTAGGAAATGTATTGCTGCAGCTCTGGGTTAGCCACCAGCACCGAGTTCACTCCGTCGTCGCGCGCCCAGTCTGCTGCGTCAGCGAGCAGCTCGTAGGCTTGACGCATCTGTGTGGTGTCCACCGAATCCGGGCCGGCCGCAATATCTTGCGTCAAACCCTGGAAAGAATAAGCGTTATCCGGATGGACCATCGCCTCGAGGGTGCCATTGTTGACTTGCATCATGACATCCGGCCAGGTGGCAAGTTTCGCCAAGTCATGTTCGGAATGTTCAGCCAGCCATCGCACCATCGCTTTACGCGAGTTGAAGGTGTAGATCTCCCCGAAGTGACCGAGGAACACCGGCTGACCTGACACATAGGTGCGCAGGGTGTAAAGAATCTTGCCGTCGATAGAGATTTTCACCGGATCGATGCCGGCTTGCCCCCAAATCGATGCGTCATAAGGGTCAACGCTGCCAGCTGCCGCTTTCCGCTGTGCTTCGAGCTGCTCACGGGCTTCATCGGCGGCTTTCTGCGCAGTTTCTACCCGCTGTTGTGCAGCTGATTCTGTGTCGCTATCGATGGGATAAATCTCTACTGCTTCATCGATAGCATCGACGACACTATCCCAGTTGGAGAGAATCACCCGACCCACCGAGCTCCACTCGGCGGCACCGCCTTCGTCGGCATAGTGGTCGGCGCCTCGTTCCACATTGTTCAGCACAGAATAGGAAGCGAAGAAGGATTGCACTGTGGTCAGAGCCAACACGTCGCCGATGCTGCGTGCCACCTGGAAGGCTCGGGCAACCGCGGAAACATTCTCGTGTGACGGACGGTCGGCTAACAGCGCAGGAACCCCGATGAGATCGATGTTGCCGCCAATAGTGCCCGGGTTGACCCGCTGATCGCCGGTTGCTTGGAAGGCTTCCCAGCGTGGATGGTCGGCAAGATCATGATGTGGTTCGGTTTCCAGGAAGTGCAGCACTGCCCCGGGGCTGGTGAACATGGTCAGTGCATCACCCTTACCGAGAAATGCCTGCCATTCCTCGCCCCTGCTTTTCCAACTCGGAGCCCACAGGGTGTAGAAGTCGCCAGCTGTGAGCGACACCTGCAAAGGGATGATGTGATCTGGTCCATTGTGTGCCATGAGGGTAAATCCTAGCGGGGGCAAGCGTGAGAGTCATTTACCGGCTGCACTTTAGCCACAGTTGCAGGGGATCGCATCCCAGTTCATCCTCGCTGCATCCAAGCATGATATGAGGATAAAACACCAGCGTACGGGCAGAAAACGGAGATGTTTCGAAACATAAAATTCACAACTAAAAATCAGTGGTGTTCGACCAGCAGGGAAACCATGGCAGGCAACCGCAGTGTTCCTTGCAGCAAGGAAATACGTATCAGGTTGTTTTCCCTGACGAGTAGCATCACCGATCCCCGAGATCCCTGCCAAGGGTTGGCGAAGTGCAAGTTAGTGGCTCCAACAGGTAACGCTGAGTGTTGCACCCTGCAAGGAGAGGTGCCGGTGATTCTTGTACAGCCGACGACAACAGCGGGGCTATCCAGTGGGACGGAAACAGCCGTAAAACTTCATGCCGCTGTTGGTAGTACGCACTGGTGACACGCTAACCGGGTTACCTGCTTCCACGAGCTGCCCATTGCCGACATACATGGCCACATGTCCATCCCACACCAACAGATCACCGGGGATCATGGCATGGAACGCAACAGGACTGCCGACTGTTTGGTGCTGCGCAAGCCGTGGAATGTCGACACCTGCTTGCGCCCAAGCCCATTTGGTTAACCCGGAACAGTCAAGTCCTTTCCCCGGGGTATTCCCACCCCACTGGTAGGGAGTTCCAACTGCCGACAGCGCAGCATTTGCGGCCTGCTGTCCACGGCGTCGTTGCTCTTCAGTGGCAGTCCCTACAGCGGTGGGGCTACTGGTTGGAACATCAGCCGCCGACGCAGGAGTAACCATGGCAGCTAGTGGTTGCAGAGTTTGCGGCGGTATTGCTAAGGATCGCAGTAGCCCGGTTGGAACAGCAGTAAACCCGGCAGCCACCGGCGCGGCAATCGTGCGCAACGGTTCGTTTATCACCGAGGCCGCTTGGGTCAGTGCTGCGGTCGAAGCTTGATCGGTTGCAATCGGTGAATCAGGGACACGGAGTGCGCTACGAACAGCAACGGCAGCAGCAAGGGCGGTGTCAGTATTGACATCCGGGATCGGGATGCCTTTTGCGTGATGATTGCGCAACAGTGCTGCTATGTCCTGGCATTCTGTTTGGACTTGTCGTAAAGCGATAGTCAGCGGTGTCAGCGTTTCATGGAATTGGTGTTCTATGGCGGCCACTGTTTCCGCAGCGGTCGCGGCGACGGTGCGCAGTAACTCAGCCACTGGGAACATCGAACCATAGATCGTGTGCAAACCCTGGATGTGCGCAACCTGTTGGTTAAGTTTGTCGGCGAGCCGATCTAGGCTGCTAATGAACACGGCGAGGTGATCGTGACAGCCAGCATTGATGTGGTTGATTTGGTCGCCGACTTCTTGCAGTCGTGTACACGCGGCTGTAAGCAGGGTTGGTTCGGCACCTGTCATGTGTGCAAGCGTTGCCGCTTCCTGCGGCAGGGAAGGGAAGTCCACTGCCGGTAGCTGTGTATTTGCGGCCTGCTGTCCTATCGCGGTGATAAGCGATGTGACCTCGGCGATTGGATCTATCGTCGGCGGCAATTCGCTCACCATTCCTGTCGAATAAATTCGTGCTGGCTAGCTGCTGTGCGATCAAATGATTCTGCAAGGTGTGCATCGAGCTGTGTGGCGGTGGCCATAAAATTGTCCATGTAGTCAACGGTGTCCGTTACTACCGCTGCACATTGGTCGATTACTTGCTGATAGTCCCGCATTGCTTCCTGGTGGGCGGCGCCAAACAGTCCGGTGACCTCTGTCATTGTCGGTGGGGCTGCCCCGGCAAGACTGCTCAAGGTTGCGGCATAGTCGCGTAAAACGGTCAAACACTGTGCCGCGAGTTGTTCGTCGAGGGCTAACTGCTGGGCATATGCTGTCGCAGGCTGCTGATTGTGCTGCATTGTGGTCATAGTTTCGTATGACTTTGCACCTTGGGTGTTCGGTTCCGGGGGAAACGTTTTAGACTTAATAACTATGCAGATCCATATCGTCACCCATCCGCTGGCCGCTTCCCGCTTGACCATCATGCGCGATAAGCGCACCGACAATGTTGGTTTCCGCGCCGCCCTCGCTGATCTCGGCGCAATGCTTGTTTATGAGGCATCCCGTGGACTTGCCGTAGAAACATTTGACTGTGCCACCCCGGTGGCAGTTGCTACCGGCAGCCGGTTGAAAAACCCTCCAATTATTGTGCCGGTGATTCGCGCCGGGTTGGGAATGGTTGATCCGGCGTTGTCGATGATCCCTGATGCACAGGTTGGGTTTATTGGCCTTGCCCGCGACGAGGAAACCCATGAACCGGTTCCGTATTTAGAGGCGCTTCCAAAGGATCTCAGCGGGCGGAGTGTGTTTGTAATCGATCCGATGTTGGCCACCGGAGGCTCAATGCTGCATGCGCTGCGGCTGCTGCATGAGCGGGGTGCTACGGATATCACAGCAGTGTGTATGGTCAGTGCCCAGGCGGGGGTTGACGCCTTGGAAAAATCTGGTCTTCCAGTCCGTTTGGTGACTGCGACGATCGACCCGGATTTGAACGAGGACGCCTATATTGTTCCAGGGTTAGGCGATGCCGGCGACCGGCTGTATGGTCCACGCAATATTGATCTGCACTAGGTTTCAGCCTGCGCAGGAGACTGGCACTGGCTTTAATTAACGCACCGGCACGCCCTGCATATCTCGGTTTGTTTCCGGTTGTCGGCACAGCACCGCATAGTGGCGCCTCCAGCGGCTTCACCGGCCGGCTGGTCGGCGGCAAGCCCATTGCAGCGTTCCTGCGTCGATTGGAACGCGGCGGACAGTTCTTGCGGTGGGATACAACCACAACACACCGCTAAGTCACCTGCACAGGTTGACTGGTGGGGCGCCTGTTTGCGCCATTGGCCGATGAGTACCTAACCGGTTGTTGACCGGTTTGGGCTGTGAACAGCTGGAAGCCGAATGATGGATCCTACCCAGTATTGTGGTGGGATACACTTCCGACTGGTTTCTTACAGCTGTCTGCCACCGGGTTGCTGCTGGTGTTGCCTGCTTGACTATTCGATCGGCAAATCACTTCATTATTCGACACAACGGAAATGCTTGGGGAGACATGCAATTACAGGCGCATATTAACCGTTGGCTCGCCGCCCACGGCGAAGAGATGGTGCAATGGCGACGGCATCTTCACGCGCATCCAGAGTTGTCCCACATGGAGCATTCCACCACGGATTTTATCGCCACTACATTGCAAACCCATGGGCTTGCGGTCACCCGGTTCCCGGGAACAGGGTTGATGGTCGATATCGGTCCGGCTAGCGGTGATCGAATTGCGATCAGGGCTGATATTGATGCATTACCGATTACGGAAGCCAGTGGAGAACCGTTTACCAGCACAGTTGCTGGAGTGATGCACGCCTGCGGCCATGATCTGCACACAGCCATTGTGATGGGACTTGCCTGCGCGTTAGCAGATGCGCCTCTCACGCAGCCGGTTCGTTGCATCTTCCAACCAGCAGAAGAAGTCATGGACGGCGGGGCGCCACAGGTGATTTCGTGGGGTGCACTCGATGATGTGGCTGCGATTTTTGCTGCCCATGCGGAACCGAAGCTGCGAACCGGAACCATTGGGCTGCGCACCGGTGCGATCACTTCAGCGTCGGATGTGCTTGAGGTGAAAGTTCATGGACCGGGTGGGCACACTTCCCGGCCGCAAATTACCGCCGACGTGGTGTATGCGCTTTCTAGTGTGGTGACACAATTGCCGGCGCTATTGTCCCGCCGCATTGATCCGCGGACAGGTACTGTACTTGTTTTTGGCACGATAAACGCCGGTTATGCGGCAAATGCGATCCCGGAATCGGGAAGTATTTCAGGTACGGTTCGGACAGCCGATATCGCCACTTGGCGCACAATTGAGCAAACAGTTCGACAACTGATTGCTGACATTCTTGCCCCTACTGGCGTCACTCACGAGGTGGTGTACACCAAGGGGGTGCCACCAGTGGTGAACGATGAGGTGGCGACCGCATTTTTTGCTCATGCGGCAACCAGTATTGACCCGCATGCGGTGGTGCAGGCACCACAGTCGTCAGGTGGGGAGGATTTCTCCTGGTATTTAGAGCATGTGCCTGGGTCGATGGCGCGGTTAGGGTGCTGGAACGGGCAAGGCGAAAAACCGGATCTTCACCGGGCTGATCTGGTAGTTGATGAGCGTGCACTCGAGGTTGGGGTGCGACTATTTGGATCTGTTGTGGCGGCATGGGATGCAGGCTGGGTGCCGACTTTGCAACCTGCTCAACCGTAGCGACACGACACATCGTCGATGCCACACCGGCGGCACCTAGCAGGCAAATGCATGCTGGAACGTTTCGCCAGCAGAATGGGTTGCTGTAGCTACCTGCTTGGCTCGCCGTAGCAGGATTTTCCGGTGTGTAGCAGCGGTGCTGTCACGACAACAGTGACTTGTCATCTGGCCTCGTGGGGATCGAAGACTCACACTGTCACCCCACTTGGTGTCCGATTCTGCTCGGTTGGGGGTGGGGTGGGGTAGAGTGAGGGACAGTGCTGTGCGCCCATGGACGGTACTGCGTCAGGGATAGATAAACTTCCTGCTTCGCGGCGACAGGTTGGCGCCAGTAGCAATTTGCAACAACAACGATTAGCAGCGAGTTTTCATCTCAACAATCACAGTCGACCGTTTTCTTCGATTGGTTTCGAGCAGTTCATGCCGCAGCCCTAGCCATCTGGGGTGCCGGACAGCTGTGGGCAGGCTAAGAAGAAGGTGACGGTGAGGCTGGTGAAAAACCGCAACGTGGAGTGAACAACCAGTGTCGAGAAGAATTGTCATTATCGGTGGCGGGCCAGCCGGCTATGAGGCAGCCCTTGCCGGTCGGAAATATGGTGCCGAAATTACGCTCGTCGAGGAACAGGGTCTCGGTGGGTCGGCGGTGATTTTCGACTGTGTCCCGTCGAAGTCGTTTATTGCCGCAACCGGTATTAAAACGGATCTGCGGCGCGCTGATGACATGGGCTTTGACAAGTCCGGCACCGGCGATTTGCTGCATTTGCATGAAATTAATGAGCGGGTGAAAGCGCTGGCCAGCGACCAGTCGCAGGATATTTACCAGCAGATGGAAGATGCCGGGGTGCGGCTTGTGAAAGGACGTGCCCGGTTTGACGACTATAACCACAAACAGACCACGCACTATATTGCGGTTTCCAAGCCGGATGAGTCGGAAGAGATCATCGAATGTGATCTGGTGCTGGTGGCAACAGGTGCTTCGCCGCGTATTCTGCCTGGTGCGAAACCTGATGGGGAACGTATTCTTACCTGGCGACAGGTGTATGACATTGAAGATGTGCCAGAGCATCTCATCGTTGTCGGTTCAGGGGTAACCGGTGCTGAGTTTGTTTCTGCTTTTGCCGAACTTGGGGTGAAGGTGACGATGGTTGCCTCCCGCGACCGGATTTTGCCTCACGATGATGCTGATGCGGCTGACACGTTGGAGGCGGTACTTAGCGAACGGGGTGTGTCTCTGGAGAAACATGCCCGGGTTGATTCGGTGGTGCGCACCGAAGACGGGCAGGGGGTGATTGTTCGCACCGCTGATGGGCGAGAAATCGCTGGTTCTCATGCGCTAATTACGGTTGGTTCGATTCCGAATACGCAGGGGCTAGGACTTGAGTCTGTGGGGGTGGAAACCACGCCGAGCGGCCACATTAAAGTCGACCGCGTTTCGCGGACGAATATTCAAGGGGTGTATGCCGCTGGTGACTGCACCGATTTGTTCCCGCTCGCCTCGGTTGCCGCGATGCAGGGTCGTATTGCGATGTATCACGCCTTAGGTGAGGGGGTCAGCCCGATTCGGTTGAAGACCGTGGCTACTGCTGTATTTACCCGCCCGGAGATCGCGGCTGTTGGGGTCACCCAGGCAGAGATCGACAATGGGGATGTGATTGCGCGGACGATTACGCTGCCGTTGAAAACGAATGCGCGGGCGAAGATGCGGTCGCTGCGGCATGGGTTTGTGAAGATTTTCTGTCGGAAGTCTTCCGGCTTGGTGATCGGTGGTGTGGTGGTGGCTCCAACTGCTAGTGAGCTGATCACCCCGATTGCGGTGGCGGTCGATAACGCGCTGACGGTTGAGGATTTGGCCAGCACGTTTGCGGTCTATCCGTCGCTGTCAGGTTCTATCACTGAAGCTGCCCGGCGTTTGGTTGCCCCTGACGATTTGGGCTAGTTCACAACTGCAGACGCTGTTACTTGGGTAACCCCAGCAGCTTACCTGCGCACAGGTTGCGTTCTCTTCGCTATCAGGCGTCAAGAACAGTCAAGTGTTAGGTACCAGGGCATCTGTGTTGCCACTAGTGGCCGCGGTGACGCAGTGGATGCTGCGCTGCCGTGGCAGCTGCGACACTGGCACTGCACGGGGAGTCCAACCAGGTTGCCAAATGTACCCCCAGTAGCCAAGAGCAAAAAGATAGCCCGCCAAGCACCCGGTATGGGGAAGCTTGGCGGGCTATGGGGTTATCTAGTCTGTGCGACAGAGAGACGATGGTTTACTCGTCGCCGGAACCACGGGCAGCCAGTTCGCTATCGAGGAACAGCACCGCGGAGCCGTTGTCGCCTGCGATCTCTAGGCGGTCGACGATTTCACCGACTGAGGCTTCTTCTTCGATTTGCTCGGCCAGGAACTGATCCAGCAGTGGGCGGGAATCCCAGTCACGCTCGTCATAAGACAGCGTGGTGAGGTCACGGATCATGCCGGAGACTTTCTTCTCATGCTCCAGGGAAGCTTTGAAGCAGTCGAGGGCGGTGCTGCAATCCAGTTTGATCGGGCCGATGTTGCCGATTGCTGGCATATGACCCCGGTCGAGCAGATGCTGGGAGAACGCCGCCGCGTGGGTGAGTTCTTCATCGGACTGGGCTTTCATCCAGTCGCGCATGCCGGCGAGGCCGAGATCATCAAGAATGTAGGACAATTGCAAGTACACCATGGCTGCTTCCAGCTCGGCGGTGACTTGACGGTTCATTGCTTCAGCAAGTTGTTCAGGAATTCGCATGGCACTCATGCTAACGACGAATACCACGTCTCGCACCACAATGCAGGCTATCCAAACCTGCCGGATAGGCGCCATTTTTTCAGGTCTTCGCGACGCTGCGCGATGGCTTGGCGGCAGGCAATCTTGCCCCTTGAAGGAGTCTTGCTGTGGGTGGCGAGTGTCACAAAACCGTCATCGAACTGCGATAACGTGAAGTGATGAAAAACAGTTAGATAAGTATTGAATACCTATGAATTAGATGCTGGTAAAAACCAAATAGGGATGGTGACAGATCGGGAGCGTCGGCGGGGGAGTGGTCAAGACCTCGATATGTGACGAAGAACACAGCTTAGGCGGGTGATTTGGGGCTCGTCTGACGGCGATTGGCTTCCGGCATCGTGCTGACCGGAAGACCCGGCAGGTAGCCACCACCAATCCCAGATGTCCAGCTGCTGCACCAGGTGTGGGCTTTTCTTTAGCTGCAGAGTTCGAAGATTGAAAACCGTCACGCATCATGTGCTGCTCAACAAAACCGATCGGGCTTGCTGCTCACAAGTTCGGCGATGGCTCAAACAGCGCAGCGAATGTCACCATTTCGGTGACGAATGTGTTTCGGCGTGATTGCTCTGCCTACAAAAGAGGGTGAAACCTTCCGGATTCAGGGGGTGTAAGCAGCGGCAATCCGGATAGTGACGGGGACGTTGTTCGCCCTGATGTCAGTCTCACTAGGATGAGAAGATCACTGCCAGATGCGGTGTGTTCAGTCGCCAACCAGAACCATCGCCTCTGCTCGATGTCCACCACGATCCACACCATAGAAGGGGTCAGCCGCCATGGTGAAACACTGTCCGCCGACCACCCCAGCACATCGGGAACGCCACCCGGAAGCAAAAGACTGCCCGATTGCGGCGATCAACTGGAACACCATCCCGGATGAAAAAGACCTAGAAGTCTGGGATCGGCTCACCGGCAACTTCTGGCTACCGGAAAAGGTTCCGCTGTCCAACGACATCAAAAGCTGGAACACCCTCAATGAGCTTGAACAAGAAACCACGATGCGGGTGTTCACCGGCTTGACGATGCTCGACACCATTCAGGGAACCGTCGGTGCTGTCAGCCTCATTCCCGATGCGCTCACGCCGCACGAGGAAGCCGTGTACACCAACATTGCGTTTATGGAGTCGGTGCATGCGAAAAGCTACTCGTCGATCTTTATGACGCTCGCCTCCACGCAGGAGATCAATGAAGCGTTTCGCTGGTCGGAGGAAAATGAAGCGCTCCAGCGCAAAGCAGATATCATCTTGAGCTACTACGAGGGCGACGTGCCGCTGAAGCGCAAAGTCGCTTCCACGTTGCTGGAATCCTTCCTGTTCTACTCCGGGTTCTATCTGCCGATGTACTGGTCGGCGCACGCGAAGCTGACGAACACTGCCGATGTTATTCGCCTGATTATCCGTGACGAAGCAGTGCACGGGTACTATATCGGCTACAAATATCAAAAAGGCCTTGAGCAGCTCACTGACGCCGAGCGGGATGAGCTCAAGGAGTACACCTACGGTCTGCTTTACGAGCTCTACGAAAACGAGATCGGCTACACCGAAGACCTTTATGATGGTCTCGGATGGACTGAAGATGTCAAGCGATTCCTGCGATATAACGCCAACAAAGCGTTGAACAACCTTGGCTATGAGGCACTCTTCCCGGCCGATGAGTGCAAAGTCTCCCCGGCTATTCTCTCTGCGCTGAGTCCGAGCGCTGATGAGAACCACGACTTCTTCTCCGGCTCTGGTTCCTCCTATGTGATTGGCAAAGCCGAGTCGACCGAGGATGACGACTGGGACTTCTAACTCCTCTAGGGATTGAAAACGCAGCAAGGCGCCGTCTGCACTGTGCAGGCGGCGCCGTTTTGCGCTGTGGCTGAATCAAAAGTGATTATCTAATACCTTTAAGTAATCTCAAATGCTCATCATTTTGCGCCGGCATCTGTGGTGTCTGTCACTGTTTGCGCGAACGATTTGCTGTGCTGACCTGGGAAAATACCGCCCTCGTCGACAAGTGGGTTGGTTCGAAGTTGGGTTAACCCGACATAGAGAATTTGCTGCGCACCCCTGTATAAAAAGCTGTGTGTTCTGTAGGTGATAGCTTAGAATCATGGAATTTTCTGCCTGCTGGCAGAAAAACCCCATTCCCGGACCGGCTCACAGTGAGGAAATCATGTTGGAACCTAGAGTCCCCCAATCAGCTCAACGGTCAAAAGATCTCAGTAGGCTGCTCGCATTGCTATGTGCCGTAGTGCTAGTCGCCGTTGGTGTGCAAGTAGTTCACCCGGCAGTAGCACGGGCAGCCACTGCCATTGACGGACTGCAATCCGTCGAGGTCACCTCCAAGCCGGTTCCGACCAAAGGGAATTTAGCGCTGGAATTCAATATCAACTGTGCATCGGCTGGTTGCGATGGCATGAAGATTGAAGTTCAGCGACCGAAGATCGCTGGGTTCAATGCGGTGCTTCAGACCATCCCCAGTGGTTTAGCGATCGAAAATGCCGCCTCGGACAATCCGACGGTGACCTACAAATATAGCGGTCCCGGTGTTCAATCGCTCCAACTCTATTGGACGACACGAGATAACCCTGCGTTTGCTGGTGTCGAGGAAGTCGACTGGAAAATCACCAAAGACGGCCATGAAGTAACCGGTAAGACTCAGGTAGAGCTGACGGGTTCCCCACAGACCGAATTCCGAATCGGTTACAATGCTAAAAGGACGTTACCCGGCTCAACCTTGATACTTTCAGCTGTTTATATATCGAAAAATGCTATCGGCCGAAATGGTGTGACCGGTTCTTTCGACGTTGAACTTCCGGAAGAAGTAGAACTCCTCGCTGTCCTCAACCCAGAATTAGACAGCCGAGACAATTACACCTATGAGGAAATCGTCAATGACAGAAGGGGGCAGTTCAGGGTAGTTGACCCTTCTCGTTTTATCGGCGCTCAATATATTGAGAAAACTGATAAAGGCGTTCGTGTAACTGTCGATAAAACACTGGATTATGGGGTTTCTACGAATCTGACAACAGAAATCAAGTTGTGGGTTCGCGTGAAAGATGATGCGCCAGTAGGGCCGCTGCCTCCGGCAAAAATTGGTTGGACTGACGGGGTTGCCATTCAGAGCATCGATGGGAGCAAAACTTATCAAGAAGGGGATCCGGGTATTGCGGTTGACCAGCAAGCACCCCTGCGAATCGAAAGCACAGTCGGATCTAGGTTTACAAAGCGCTCTACACCATCTTCGCGGATGAAAACCTACGACGGACAAACAGCAACCTACGAGTTTGTGGTTGGGAATTATGTCGATGGCGACATCAAGATCATCGACGAGCTGCGGCCGCAGAAGTGTCTCCATTACAACGCAAAATCTCAAACGGAATACAAAAATTTCGAATGTGAGGTTTCAGGTGGTGACGACAACTATTACATGAATTTCCAGGGTCTGTCGGTTCGGCAAATCGACTTAATCAAGTATGACGAAAATGGTAAACCAAGTCTGGTGCGTGGCCACCCGGAACTGCAGGTCGTTCTGGTCGACAAAGACGGCAACAAAGCGCCTAGCCAGACCTTCCCCGCGGATGAAGACCGTTCGTTCAAAGCCTATGAATTGAACAAACCAGAGGGTTTTAAGGCGACGGGATTTGAGTTTACGTTTAAAAACGTTCCAGCAAACTCTGAATTAGTATTCCGAGCCGGAGGGCCGGTTGATTACCCAACTGAAATGTTCGGCGACCTGGACTACATTCATCTGGGTAATGACGCAAAACTGGAAATTACGCCATCCAATGGCAATGTTATTACTGCCACGGATCCGGACGTCATCGAGATTTATCCGCAGCGCGTCCAGCCGCAAATCGAAATTGACACCAATAAAGACAGCACCATCAACGAGGCCTCCGATACCGCGACCCTGGGTATTAGGCTGATTAACCTGGGTTTGGATGCACTACGGCCAATGGGATATGTCGAAATTCCGTTCGGAATGCACTTTGACCCCTCGTCGACGTCGAAAAATGTGGTCTGTTCGGTAGGCAATGTTGCAGAAGGTCAAGTGCCTCTGGATGTGAACAAGATTCAGTGGGAGCAAGTGCCGCTAGGTTCTGCTTCCGGGGGTGAACTGTGGAAGTTTACAGTTCCTGAAAATATGGTGCTGCCAGGCGAGAGCGGTAGAGCCTGTATCTTTTATTACAAAATTACGAATAGAAACGCCGTCGACGGCAGTTACGACGGCGCAATTGACTCAGCGAAACCGGCGATTGCTGCCTATCTCACAGCAGATAACCCTGAGTTGAAATTTGAACCCACACTCACCACGATCCCCGATCCGAGGTTGTGTGGCGATCCAGCTGCTGAAGGGGGAGATAAAGACTGCTCAACTCAGCATCGCTGGTCTCAGTCAACTGCGCCCGTCACCATTGGCGCCTACTCTACGGCGGTTATTCGGAAATTCGCGAAGGGTGACCGAGATGAAGAGAACGCTCCTTGGTCAACCTGGTTGCCGAAGGATGAGGAGCGCGCCGATGTGTCCTACGCTCACGACGATGCAAGCTTCTATGTGCAAATCGGTGGCGAAAGTTCTCGCCCGCTCAAGGACTATGTGCTCTACGACGCCTTACCAACAGGCGAATCATGGACGAAGCTCAACCATATTGAGAGCGATCAGGAAGCAGTCGCCGGTACATATCCTACGTACGACGAGCATGGAAACCTGGTTGAGGGGGGCGATAAGACCTACGAAAACACGTTGGTGCCAACGTTGACCGGACCGATTGCTTTGCCATCGGTCAACAAATTTGATGCTGATTCGGGGCAGTGGTCTCGAACGCCTCTGAAGGGAACTGTCTACTATTCGACTTCCTCTGATCCCTGCCGGCCCGAAATGGGTGAGCAGAAAACCGGGCCATTCCCGGCATCGAAAACTGAGTGCACCACATTCAACGCACTAGGCGAATGGCATACTGCAGAGCAGCTTGCCGACAAGGGTATTGCCTGGGATCAGGTTCGCTACTTCCGGATAGAGTTCACCGGGTTGGTGCTTGGCCCGGCATTTGTCGAAGTCAATATGAAGATGCCGAAGAATGACGCGAACGGCACTGGCATTGGTGACGACGACATTGCTATTAACCGTGCGTCGTTTCGGGCTTCGAACTCTGACAGCGGTGTCGATCTGGGCACTGTTCCTCCCGCTGTGGCGCGGGTGAAGTATGCACCCGAATTGAAAATTAATAAATCGGTGATTCTTCCTGGCAATGGCGGCGGAACCGATACAGCCGACAAGGCGTTCGACGGTGCAGATCCTGGCGATTACGTGCTGGGCGTCGGCGACTATGTGCTCTTTAAGATTTCGGTGCAAACTGCTGAAAAGGGCATCGTGTTAGAGTCGCCAATGATCCGAGATTTGATTCCTGCCGGCTTGGAATATGTGGAAACCGTGGAGGATGAAACTGTCGGTGATGTGGTAACGGATTACCACGATGCCGCGCTCGACGAGGCTATCGCCGATGATGAAGGGGAACTGACTGCGGATAACGGGGGTCACATCGTCTGGTTCCCAGGTTTGCTTACTGATCGAGGGGTTGTCTCGCCGGACAATATCGAAGGCTCTGCGAAAAAAGCCACAGTGACGTTAAAGCTTAGGGTTACTGGCAGCAACGTTGGTATCGTGAAGAACTTTGCTTTGGGCTCCACCCGAGACTTGATCAAGGTGCCCGATGCGGAGACATGTGCGGCACAGACCCAAGAGCAAGCAGATGATCCAAATCATCAGCAATTCAACTGCGACCTGCAGGCAATTACTATTGCTCCAGCGGTGAGTGGTTCGATCTATGACCTTGGGCTCACCGACACTGAGATCACGAAAGACAGTAGCAAACTGGCCAGCATCCCAGCGGGAAAGGTTACTGCTCATCTGCTAGACAGTGATGGTCAGCCAGTCCAAGTCAACGGGAAAGACCTGGTTGTCGAGGTTGATGGGCAAGGTAACTATAAGTTCCCGAAGGTGCCTCCAGGAACTGGATACACCGTGGAATTGCGGGTGGATAGTTCGTATCAAGCAACGTTTATCCAGAACTATTCCTTCCTACCGGCCGCGTCTCCTGGCAGCAGCTCGATCAGTGTTGCGAACGTGATCGATGGTGGATCAACAGATCCGAAGGCTGTGGTTGCAAAGACGGTTCCGTTTACCGTGCCGAAGGCATCTGACGGCTCTGTGAACAATATTGTGAATGTTGATTTCGCGGTTCGGCAGATTGAACCCAACATCACGTTGGAGAAATCCGCCGATAGTTCAACGAAGTATGCGGTCGGTAGTACAGCTACATTCACAATCAGTGGCTCGAATACAGGGAATGTCCCATTGGAATCGGTTATTCTCACCGATGCGTGGGCAGCGGCTCGCAAGATAGATGTCATATGTACTGTGCAGTCGCAGGAAATGGAGTCGCCGCGACCCATTGACTTGGTTGGTGGTGCCGTACTACAGCCGAATGATCGCTATACCTGTACGGTGAGCTACAAGGTCACACAACAGGATGTGGACGCTCAAGAAGCCTTACAAAATGAGGCATCAATTGCAGGTAGATACGAGGGTCGGGAAGTTTCCGCGAAGGACACCGCGGAAGTCAACGTGGTGGCTGCTGAGCCTGGTATGAAGATCGAAAAGGTGATTAACGGCGTCGATAGTCAAGCTTTAAAGCCTCGCGATGAAGGCACCTTCACTGTCACCATGGAAAACACCGGAAATGTGACGCTGCTTGGGATTGGGGTAGCTGACAGGTTTAGTCGCAGTGGCCAAGAAGTGCCATTAGTGTGCGGTGAAAACTTGGAGAACTTAAATCCGGCGGCTCAGCAGGGCGCTACCGAGTTCACCATTGATTCCCTGGCGCCAAAGCAAAAGTTTTACTGCGTGGGCAAGTTTATTGTCGATAAGCAATTCTTCGCCGAGCAACAGACAGAGACCAACGTTGTCTCTGCAGTGCCGCAATACCGCGAGTCCGGTTCGACTGAGTTGGTTACTCTGGAGCCTGTACGGGCCGAAGCAGCTGTGCGCCCAATTCCGGCCACACCACAGTTGGATGCTGAAAAGTTTGTGCTCAATGCGCAGGGTGAAGCGGTAAAAGAAACGCCAGGGACTTTGGAAAATTCCGGGTCGATGACGTTCCGTATTGTCTTGGAAAACAAGGGTGATGTACGCCTTAATGAAGTCACTGTGACGGATTCCTTATCTGGCCGTGACGAAGGCTCAGCAGACCTCACCGTCGGTACTTGCGTCAACGCGAAAACCAACGATGTGGTCGGTTCTAGTGGCACCTTGTCGCTCGAAGTGGGTGACAAAGTGAACTGTGATGTGCAGGTTACCTACACACAAGCCGATATTGACCGGGCGAAAAACCTCGTCAATAGCATCACAGCAACTGCAAAGGCGCAGGTCATTGGCGATAATGGGGCAGCTGTAGATACCCCTGTTCAGGATGATGATCGCTCGAATAATATAGCGACCATCACTCCGCCACCTGCTCAGCCGCGCCTTTCCCTGGCGAAAAATGTGCTTGTCGACGCTGATGCTGTGCTGCTGCCAGGCACTGAGGTGCAATACACGTTAACTGCCCGCAATGAAGGCAATACGACTATCAAGGATGTGCAAATCCAAGATCCGATGCTGGGCACGTTGGATTGCTCCGCCAATGAGGATGCGATCATTGCGCCGGGTGAAGAGTTCACTTGTACTGGCTTCTATACGGTGAAACTCGAAGACACCAAGCAGGAATCGGCTGATGAAGCTACAACACCAAAGACACTCACTAACACGGCCACGGTCACTGGTAAGGGCGCTGGCGGCATTGATCCGTCACCGGCCACAGGCTCAGCGAGCGTCCAGGTTGGTGCGCCGGAGCTTACCTTCGAAAAGGAAGTGTTGCTGCCTGACGGTGATCTCGTCACCGAACCGGTGCGACCGGGTCAAACGATCTACTACCGCATTGTGATGGAAAACATCGGCAATGCAGATGTCACTACCGGCAAGCTTTTCGATAATGAGATCAAACGGTGGGGGCTTGAGCACTTCTACTGTTATATCTACAACGAACCTGACCGCTACGAACGGCGTGATGGCTTTGAAAACTTCGGTTTGATTAAACCGGGTGTTCTTGCTGTCTGTTTGGCGCGGACCCATTTCCCGCAAGATGTTGTTGATGAGCATTCCGAATTCACCAACACCGCATATGCGCAATATGGCGATGCTAATGGGAATAACTACACAACAGATACCGATGATGCGAAGGTCACCACTTCTAACAAGGCGAGTATCTCGTTAAAGAAGACCCACTTCAGCGAGCCGGAAGGCGTTGTTGAAGGGGATACGGTGCAATATGAGTTCACTGTTGAAAACACTGGTGAGTTGACGTTGACTGATGTGGTCGTCACCGATCCGTTGCTATCCAACGCTGGATATGAATTGGAGAATTGTCAGTTTGCAACGCTTGCACCAGGAGAGCAGCGGACATGTCAGTCGAAGCCAGTCACCGTTAATGAGAAAGTACTGAATGGTTATCTCATCGAGAACACGGCAACAGTGACGGCGAATAAGCCGCAAGATCGCTTCCCTGATGAACAAGTTTCCGATACTAGTGACGATTTCATTGCTATCGGGGAAGCGGCCTTGCAGGTGCAAAAGTCGCTTGACCTGAGCCAGCCTGGACCATTTGGGGTTGGGGATGTTGCCACCTTCAACATCACGGTGCAAAATTCTGGCACCGTTGATCTGGAGAATGTGACCCTTACAGACGCGTTAGCGCAATACTTCGAGGGAGTCTCTCCAGTCGTCGAGTGTCCGAGTCGACCTGAGCTTGTATCTCAGTCCGGTACGACGCTGCGGGTTGCAGAATCGACAACGTGTACCTCGAAGGTGAAGATCACCCAAGCAATGGTTGACTCTGTCGAATCGATTACCAACAACGCGGAAGCCTATGGTTCATTCCATGCCCGTCCGTATGGTAATGCCAGCCAAGACTCCGCAGAGTTGAAGCAGGATGCTGCCCTTACCTTGGTGAAGTCGATTGAGAACCAGCAGCCGCTCTATGAGGCTGGTGACGAACTCACCTATCTGTTTACTGTGACCAATTCTGGTCAGCGCACCATCAACAATCTTGCGATTAGCGATGACAAGCTTGGTCAAACAACACCACAGTGTGCCAAGACATCGCTTGGTGCCGGTGAGAAAACCACCTGTCGGGCGACTGTTCAGGTCACCGAAGAGCAGGCGGCAGCTGATGCTGACGCATCATTGCGGCTCAATACTGCTACGGCCACTGGTGAAGATCCTTCCGGTACGAAGGTGGAATCGGCGCCTGCGACAGCTAGCTTCAACGCCGGTACACCTGCGCTTGCAATTGAAAAACATGCGCGGATTGTTTCCGGTGGTGTTCTTAACGCGGCAGGGGAACCGGAAGTGCAAGCCGGTTCTGTTGTCGAGTGGGCAGTAGTGGTTACCAACGGTGGGAATGCTCCAGCTGTTGGCGTGGAAGTTGATGATGCCCAATTTGCCGACGCTCAAGAAGTCGCCTGCTATGCGGACGTTTCGCTTGACGATGCAAAAGCTGGCAACCGCCCTGCAGGTGCAGGTGTTGCACCCAATGCGGTTGGCACCATTGATCCGGGTAAATCAGTCACGTGTTTCGCACAGACCACCATTGCACAAACCCAGGTTGATGCTGCAAACACAACGGTGAACACGGCAACTGCTTCACGGCTGCTGCCGCATCCAACGGATCCGGACACAACGCGGACATCCACCCAGGTTGCAACAGCCACGGTCAATAACGCCACCTTGGCTGGTATCACCTTGGAGAAGTTGGTTGCCGCTGACTATGTGAAGGAAACCTATGTGGAAGGCGACGAAGTCGTCTACACCCTGCAGGTGACCAACACTGGCCTGGTGACACTGTCGAATATTGTTGTCACTGACACGATGTTTGCCGATGATGAGATCAGTTGCCCGGCGTCCGAACTTGCTCCTGGCAAGTCGATGACGTGCACAACTGCAAAGCACACGATCACCCGTGAAGAAGCAGCAGACAGCTCTGGCAAACTCATCAACGATGCGGCAGTAACTGGTGTGGCACCGATGGATCGCACTAACCTTGCCGGGGTTGATGAAAACAACAAAGTCAGCGATGACGACTCGCAGACGGTGCCAGTCGCAGAGCCGAAGCTGGTGCTCACAAAGCGCAGTGATGCTGGTTCTGCTCCGGTGAAAGCGAAGGATAAGGTGACCTATACGCTCGTTGCCACCAACATGGGTGACGTGCCATTGGAACAGGTGGTCATTGTTGATCCAATGTTTGCCCCTACAGACTTCGAATGTGAACAGGGCAAAGAGGATGCTGTCGTGTCAGGTGTCGGTGTGACACTGGCGAAGCGAGGTGACTCGGTGACCTGTAGCGCTACCCGGGCGATCAGCCAGGATGATGTTGACAGTGGGAAGCCGCTGCTGAATACCGCTACGGCCACTGCTGTCTCGAACGGCATCCCTACGGAAAGCACCAACACTGATGAGGACGCCAAGCACAAGGTACCGGTCACGGCAGAAGCATCGACCGAAGTGCCGGTGTCCAAGGTTGCTTCAGTAAGACTGGAAAAGGCAATCGATGCGGACACTCTGCTGTTCACCGAAGGCGATGTGGTGCCTTACCAATTCACGGTGACCAACACCGGTGATGTCACCCTGCACGATTTGCAAATCACTGATCCCATGTTCGGTGATGCGCCACTAACCTGTGACATTGATCCACTGGCGCCGAACGCCTCGACGAGTTGTACTCCGCAGAAGTGGACGGTCACCGCGGAGCAGGCTGCCGCTGGCGAAAATGTGAAGAATACGGCAACAGTGACAGCGCTCACCCCATCGCAAGATAGCAGCGTCCCGGTGGCAGAACGTGTCACCAGCAGCGACGATGCCACCTTCTCCACTGGGTTGCCGGTGCTGGAGATTGTGAAAACTCACGATGTTCCAGCAGGCGATAAGGTGGATGTTGGCACGGTGATTCACTACACCATAACGGTGACGAACAAGGGCAACACTCCAGCGGAGCGGGTGACGCTCGTGGATGCAATGCTCAGCGATGCAACGGTTACAAACATTGTCTGCAGCGACGATGCAGTCTTAGCTTCTGCAACCGGGGCGACCCTGCAGCACAACGGCGACCACGTTACCTGTGAGTTTGACAAGCAGGTGACTCAAGATGAGGTTGACGGGTTCGATCGGATAGTCAATACCGCATCGGCAAGTGCCGAATATGGGGCGAAGAAGGTTGAACCTGTCACTGTCTCAGCAGAGGTGCCGGTGGCATACAGTCCGAATATCACCTTGCAAAAGGAGATTAAGGACAAGCAGCAGGTGTATGTCGAAGGTGAACAGGTGGAATATGCATTCACCGTCACCAACAACGGCAATGTGACGATTACGCAGGTAACTATTCACGACAAGCTGCTTGCTGATCGCGGCGTCGATATCACTTGTGAGCAGACTACGCTCGCCCCAGGAGCGAAGACGGAGTGCCGATCGGCGCCGATGACTATCACCGCTGACGATGTTCACGCCAAGCGGGTCAATAATGTTGCTACCGCAACTTCGGTGGTGCCTGCCCGCGGCGAGTCGAATGCGAATCCTGAAAATGTCGGTACCAGCGAAAATCCGATTGTCTCAAACGAGGACAATGCAGATGTCTCCACTGGTGCACCTGCCATCGAGATCACTAAGACGCCAATAACTCAAGGACCAGTCCGGGTTGGTGATGCGATCAGCTACCGCATTACTGTGCGTAATCCTGGACCTACAGCACTAGAAGATGTGGTCGTCATCGACGAGGGTGTGATCGCACGTGGCGGTACGCTGCAGTGTGCTGATCAAGCGTTCCTTGACGGTCACGGCACGTTGGCTATCGGTGAATCGACAACCTGTACTGCAGAGGAAACGGTGACTTCGAAACAGCTGGCCGCCGGTAGCGCCACGAACACTGCCGCAACCAGCGGCAGCCACGAAGGGGTCTCCACCACGGAGCGCACAGCCACTGCCTCGATTGAAGTGGTAGCCCGCGACAGTGGACTTGTTGCCAAGATTTTCCATACAGACGTGGAAACCGGCGACGGGCAGGATGCTGAATCGGCAGTAGTGGTATCGGCTAATAAACCATTTACGGCCACTATTACGGTGGAGAACGCTGGCGAATCACCACTGGCTGGTGTCGGTGTTGAGGTTCCCGGGGTGGACTTTGCGACAGTGTCGTTCACGTTGACTGGACCTGGCGCGGATTCTCCGACCGTTGCAACGGATGTGCCAGGAACCGTGCTGCGGGTTCGCGATGGAGTAATTGTGCGCAGTGACGACGAATCGCTGCCAGCACTTGTGCTTCAGCCGGGGCAGACAGTGACTGCTACCGTTGAGGTTGCAGCGTCACAGGTCGGAAGTAATACGCCAGTAAAGGCAACTGCCACCGATGATGAGTCGAAGAAGCCGCTTGTAGCCACTGATCCGCTGTATACGACCCCGAATGCGCAAACCGCCGCGATTACCGGCAAAATTTTCCAAGATTCGGTGTCTGAGAAGGACGGGCAAACACCCGAATCCGCGGTTGAGATTACGCTCGAACCTGGGCAGACAAGCTTCCCGGTGACGGTGTCGATGACCAATAGTGGGGAAGCTCCACTGAGCGACATCACAGTGACGGTGCCGAATTCGAATGTGGGCGAGACGGTATTTACTGTCTCTGATCCCGCCGGTCGTCCTCTCACTCCAACCCCGGCGGCCAACAACGGCCCCGGACTGGTGTTGCGGATCAACCCGCAAGGACTGGTAGTGCTTAGCGATAATGAAGACTGGCCACGCCTTGAACTCAGCCAAGGGCAGCAGATCATTGGTACGGTCAGTGTTGATGCAAGTCAAATCGGGGTGAACACCCCATTGACCATCACCGCTATCGATCAAAGCACCAAGAATCAAGTCAGTGCTGAGGATGCCTTCTATACTCGGCGCCCGCACACTGCAGCGCCGCAGCTTGGTGCGAAGATTTTCATCGACAGCATTGAAACAGGCGACGGAAATAATCCAAACGATCCAGTTTCGGTTCCTGCGGAAGCGGAAACTGTTACCGCAACAGTGACTTTGACCAACGATGGCGGTGAACCACTAGAACATGTGGTGCCCAAAGTTGAGGGACTCACTGTTAATGACGGGAAGACCTTTACCCTCACCGGTGGTGAGCAGACGACACCGACTGCAGGTATTCCGGCGGACGGCCCGATGCTGCGCATCACGCCCGAAGGGACAATTGTCTTCAGTGATGATCCTTCCCTCCCGCCGCTGGTGTTGGGTGTCGGACAAACCGTCACTGTGAACGTTGAAGTCACGGTGCCCGCCGGAGAAACCGTCAACATTCCAGTGAATGCCTCCGCGGAGTCGACGGAAACCGCTACGAACGTGACAGGCAGCGATCCGCTTTATGTCTTACGTCCACAGCAGCCTGCAACACCGACTGTTCCGCCGACTGGATCGTCTTCCGGATCTTCGATTCCGGATTGGGCATGGCTCATCGCTGCCGTAGGGATCATCCCCATTCTTGGCACGATGACCCCGGCATTGCCCGTACCACCGGTTGTTGCACCGACCCCAGTCCCGGAGCCGCAACCAGTCGCCCCGCAGACCGAAGTGGAAGACTCGCCCACCTCGCAGCAATCCAATTCTGCGTCGGATTCCAACCTTGCCCTCACTGGTGCAAATGTAATCGGACTCTTGGTTGTTGCTCTCCTCCTTGTCATCATTGGTGTGCTGCTGCTGGCAGCAAAACGCCGTCGACGCGACGACAAGTAGGCAGCTTCCCGGCTAGCTGCAAATTGCAGCAAAGTTCCTGTAGCTAACTGCAGGAAGAGCAATCCCCGCCACGTACCTGGTCACGGTACTGGCGGGGATTGCGCATTGTGGATGCCTTTACTGGTGAGGATTGTTGCCTCTATTGGTGAGGATTGTGCAGTGGGGCGAAAGTAGCCGGTGTTACAGCAGCGTCCTGGGTCTGGATACGGATACTAGATTTCGTGCCCGTATTGGATGCGTCGCAATGTTTTCGGTGCACTGAGGTGTGCAAATATATCTTCCGCAGCAGCTGTGCATCCTATGGGTGTTGCAAGCAACGTTTCGCAGGTGGATGTTCGACGCAACGGTTTGCACCCAACCCACCCGGGAGAAGCTTGCCTCATCGAGAACAGATCTACGGTTTCAAAGATGGCTAACAGGACGGCCGTGGCCGCTGAGATAGAACATTTCTCAGGTGCCTTCGGATTTCTATAGCTGGTGCCATGGATCGTGCGTAATGTGTCAGCGCTGCCACTGTAGCGGCGGTGGGGGAGGGGAAGGGGGCGGGTGCGTCACTGCGACGCCTGGCACTCACCAGTCAAACCCGCGTGACGGCCGCTATTGCGGAACCACAATGGTACAGCCGGTGCCGTGATGTTCAATCGATTCTCGGTGGACGCAGCCATTCGGGGGCGGCTGCTTCGGTGTGGACAGTGACAGTGATCAAAAAAGTTCCGCGACACGCCTGTATCCACCGAAAGATTGATCGCAGTTGGGGGTAAAGCGGGAAAACTGTCCAACGAAAAATCCCCCTTCCTGAACCCAAGCTTAAAGGTGGGCCATATCACAAGAAAGCGAGTTGGGGTTCCTGCGCGCTGGGGGGACGTGAAGAAAACACTTGGCAGGTGTTTTGATGAGCCTACTGCAGAATCAGGTTGGCGGGCGGGATGCGGCGGATTAGCAGGTGGGATCAGTGGAAATACAGTCGCTTAGTCCACTACGATCAAACCAGCGTGAAAACTAGATTGGTTCCCTGTGGGGGACTAACGCGTAATTCAGGAGGAATCTATGACCGCAGTAGTGCCTCGGGTAGACCACTCGGTCGCCCCGGCACGGCCAGCCCCAATGGGCAATGGCCGGCCAGGTAACTTTGCGTGGCGGGTGCTCACTACCACCGACCACAAAAACCTCGGTCTGATGTACCTGCTCATGAGCTACGTGTTCTACGTAGTTGCAGGTCTCATGGCCCTGCTGATCCGTGCTGAGCTGTTCCACACGGGTCTGCAATTTCTGACAAACGAACAGTACAACCAGCTGTTTACTCTGCACGGCACCTTGATGCTGCTGCTGTACGGCACGCCAATCCTGTGGGGTTTTGCTAACTACATCCTCCCGCTGCAGATTGGCGCACCTGACGTGGCTTTCCCGCGTCTGAACGCACTGGGCTTCTGGCTGTCCCTCGTGGGCGGTGTCGCTATGTGTGCAGGCTTCTTCACTCCAGGTGGTGCAGCCGACTTCGGTTGGACCATGTACTCCCCACTGTCTGACTCCATTCACAGCCCAGGCGTTGGCTCTGACCTGTGGATCATCGGTGTTGGCGCTGGTGGTGTCGGTACCATTGCTTCGGCTATCAACATGATCACCACCATGCTGTGCCTGCGTGCACCGGGTATGACCATGTTCCGTGTGCCGATCTTCACTTGGAATATCTTTGTTGCTTGCCTGATCGTGCTCATGATCTTCCCGATGCTGACCGCTGCCGCGCTTGGTGTGCTGTACGACCGTAAGCTCGGTGGACACCTCTTCGACCCAGCCAACGGTGGCGCCCTGCTGTGGCAGCACCTGTTCTGGTTCTTCGGTCACCCTGAGGTGTACGTCCTGGCGCTGCCATTCTTCGGCATCATCTCGGAAGTTATTCCGGTGTTCTCCCGTAAGCCAATGTTCGGCTATGTCGGCCTGGTCTTCGCGACCCTGGCTATTGGTGCACTGTCCATGGCTGTGTGGGCCCACCACCTCTATGTGACTGGCGCCATCCTGCTGCCGTTCTTCTCCTTCATGACCTTCCTCATCTCGGTTCCAACCGGTGTGAAGTTCTTCAACTGGGTCGGCACCATGTGGAAGGGTCACATCTCGTGGGAGACCCCGATGATGTTCGCCATGGGCTTCCTGGTGACCTTCCTCTTCGGTGGCCTCACCGGTATTATGCTGGCCTCCCCGCCGCTGGACTTCCACATCTCTGAGTCCTACTTCCTCATTGCGCACTTCCACTACACCCTGTTCGGTACTGTGGCGTTCGCATCCTGGTCGGGCTTCTACTTCTGGTGGCCAAAGATGACCGGTCGTATGCTCGACGAGAAGCTCGGCAAGATCCACTTCTGGTTGACCTTCATCGGTTTCCACACCACCTTCCTCATCCTGCACTGGGCCGGCAACATGGGTATGACCCGTCGTTACGCCGACTACCTGGACTCCGACGGTTTCACTCCGTTCAACCAGGTTGCCACCGTTGGTGCGTTCATCCTCGGCCTGTCGGTACTGCCATTCTTCTGGAACTGCTTCAAGTCCTGGAACTACGGCGAGATCGTCACCGTCGACGACCCATGGGGTTACGGCAACTCCCTGGAGTGGGCAACTTCCTGCCCGCCTCCAAAGCACAACTTCACCTCGCTGCCGCGGATCCGTTCCGAGCGTCCTGCGTTCGAACTGCACTACCCGCACATGGTGGCGCGGATGCGTGCCGAGGCACACGTCGGCCACAAGAAATAAGACACTGGCGATTGCATCGGACGGTCGCCACAGCAGGTGATCGTTCGATGGCGGTGTCAGCAAATTGCACAGTGGCAACGAGTTATCGTTGCTCACCGGCTACATAGCATCGCTTGCAGTTGCGAGAATGAAAATTTTCGTCCCTAAATAGCAAGCGTGTCCGGCTGAAACTCAATATCAGACGGGCGGTGGCACCGCGTCAAGCGTTGATGGTGCACCACCAAAGAACAAAATGATCGTCGATACCACGGTTGTTTGTCCGGTAGACAAATAAGCCCGAACAAACGGCGTTGGCCAAGATCAAGCGTGTAATTGAGGGTGCACACCTGCTGAAATACGCGTTAAACAACTGCATACGATCTTCATTGAAAAAGGGCAGCCCTCAGTGGCTGCCCTTTTTCGTTGTGCAACAGCTGCAACTAGTGAGCAGGTTGTGGGGCACTGTCATTCCCGCCACTCATTGAGGGGTAGGAGCAGTATTTTCCTGGCAATCGTGCAACAATAATTGGCGTGTCTGCTACAGCATCGAATTCAAGTGAAGCATCCATGGCCGGACAAGAAGTGATGGTTGGTCTTGCCTCCGGGCTAGCCCCTGCAGTCATTACTGTTTCCGGGTTCGACCGGCCAGGGGTGACCGCTGCCTTTTTCCGAGTGTTATCCTCGCGCGGTGTGCAGGTGCTCGATGTCGAGCAGTCACTCTTTCGGGGGCGACTTAATCTTGCCGCACTTGTTGGTTACCAGCCTGCCGATATTGATTCGTTGATCACCGGGTTAAATGACACGCTGCGGGGCTATGGCCAAACCGTGACCGTGGAACCCCGGGAAGCCCTCGAGCCGAATCGGGTGGCCTCTACGCATGCTGTTGTGGTGCTGGGGAACCCGGTGACCGCTGCGCACATTTCAAAAATTGGGCAAACCTTGGCGAACTATGGTGCCAATATTGACACAATCCAAGGTATTGCCGATTATCCGGTGACTGGCTTGGAGCTGAAAATCACCATTGCCGATCCGAAACCCGGTGGCGGGGTGGCCTTGCGGAAAGCATTGGCGTTGCTCACCGCCGAAATTGGTGTCGATATCGCAATTGAGCGGGCAGGGTTGTTGCGTCGTTCCAAACGGCTGATCTGCTTCGACTGTGACTCCACGCTGATCACCGGCGAAGTTATTGAAATGTTGGCAGCCCATGCTGGCCGGGAAAAAGAAGTTGCCGAAGTGACCGAGCGAGCCATGCGCGGCGAGCTCGACTTTGCAGAATCCTTGCGGGAACGGGTGAAGACCCTTGCCGGCTTAGATGCGTCGGTCATCGACGAGGTTGCCCGTGCGATTGAACTCACTCCAGGTGCACGCACCACCATTGAAACACTCCGACAGATGGGATACCGGACAGCGGTTGTTTCTGGGGGATTTATTCAGGTGCTCACGGGGCTTGCTGAAGATCTGCAACTGGACTATGTGGCTGCAAACACCCTCGAGATTGTTGACGGTAAGCTCACCGGCCGGGTGATCGGAGACATTGTTGATCGGGCGGCGAAGGCTCGTCTATTGACTGAATTTGCAGCCGATTCAGGGTTGCAAATGCATCAGACAGTCGCTGTGGGTGACGGGGCGAATGATATCGACATGCTTTCAGCTGCCGGGCTGGGTATTGCGTTTAACGCGAAACCTGCGCTGAAAGAAATCGCTGATGCTTCGGTGAATCATCCTTTCCTTGATGAGGTACTCCACATTTTGGGTATCTCTCGCGATGAGATCGACGACGCGGTTCGCGAACACGGCGATGGTGATTCGCGGCGTGTACCGCTGCCGCCGACTCGCTAACATTCTGGCCATGCCACGGGAGGTGGCGTCAACGGTTCGGTGCTGCCGCCAACTCGTTTTACAGTGATCAAACATGAACTTATCTCGCTCTGATGCCGCAGCACATGGTCGCCCGCAACTCACTGGTGACTCAGCGGTGTCTGCTCGCCGTGCGGATATCCCTGTGTCGGCGTCTGCCATGACGTTTTCCGCTGCTGGGATAGAGGCGGCGCGGGAACAGCTTCTCCTTCTTCACGCGCGGCGGGAAGGTCGCCTCACCCCCAAACCGGATGAGCCTTGGTCAATGCCACTGGTGGTGAACATGCCGCGCGGTGTGGCTTTGACGCGTCAGGCAATATTGGCGGCTGCTGCCAGTGCCAGTGTGGCCGTGTGTCTCAGCGATCAGGCAACCTGTGATCCGGTGGTGTCGCACGCGTTGCAGTGCTGGTATCGGCAGGGGATTCGTAAAATCGCTCGACGGGGCAGGGGACGTCCCTTTGCGGTGGCCGCAGCATTACCTGGTGTGACCGCGCACTGTGACCTTGCGGAAGTCCGCGCCTTGGTGCCGCATCCGGTCGCGCAAACTCCGCCGGCGATTCATCGTCTCCAGATTGCTGGTACTGACGCTCCTTGGGCGGAGAACCCCGCCAGTGTGGATCTTGGGCTTCCCACCCTGCTGGTTCATGATGAGTTAGCAATGACTGCTGGGAAAGCTGCGGCGCAAACTGGACATGCGGCAATGCTGCTCGCAGCCTCCCTGCCGGCAGCGGCGCTGGTGGAATGGTGGGGGCAATCTTTTGCTGTCAACATTGTGCCCGCGTCCGGTGAGCAGATAGCTGCCGCCCGGAGGCTGCCTGGCGCGTGCACGGTCGTCGATGCGGGCTATACAGAAATCCCGGCGCATTCGGTGACTGTCGTCGCTTTGCCAAGCGGTGTTTCCCACCCGTAGTCGCACACGCGTTAGTCTGTGATTGCCGTCACGGCTGGGCGGTGTTTGTGCGGGTAGTCAATAGGTGCGGCCGGAAAGTTAGGCGGGACTATCCAACTTTTGGTTGCTTTTGGCCTCAGATGATCGTTAGGGTTTTCCATATCAGCGGGTGTGGCGGGGACGGCTGTGTACAAAAGTGTTGCAGTCAGCCCCACACGCCAAAGAGTTATCACGAGTGAGGGATGGTTGAGCAACCAATGACCAATGCGACAGCAACCCAAGCTGGGAAGTCCCGTCGGGTAGAAAAACCAGCAGCGAAAAAGCGGCGTGGTGGGGTCACCGGATGGGTACCTAACCAGCATGGCGCTTGGGTGATGGTAACCCTGCCACTGGTGATTGGGTTGTGTTATGCCGGGAGTCTGCGGGGGTTGCCAATTCTTGTTCCGCTGGTGATCGCCTGGTACACCGGCTATTTTGCGTTCTTTGCTTTCGGACTGTGGGCAAAAGCAGCAGCGGTGCGCAAAGCGCAATATGTCACCCCACTGTTGGTCTATGGGGGGATTTGTGCGGCAGCATCGATTGCGGTGCTTGCCCAAGCACCGCATCTGCTGTGGTGGGCTGCGGCATTCGGTCCGCTGGTGGCAATTGCTGCATTTGAGGCGATCCAGAAACGCCCCCGGTCGCTGGCATCGGGGATCTCAACGGTGATTGCTGCAGCGTTGATGGTTCCCGTCGCTGTTGATGCGGTCAGCCGCCCAATCACCCCCCATATGATGGCAGTCACCGGGCTGTTGGCCATGTATTTTTCGGCGATGATCCCGTTTGTGAAAACGCTGATCCGTAACCGGGGTGATCAACGCTATGTTATCGGCTCGATTGTTGCGCATGCGGTGGCGCTTGTGATCACCGGTGGACTTGTTTACTTCGGCTATTTGCACTGGTTTACAGCAGTGGCGATGGGCGCCGCCTTAGTGCGTGCCTGGTGGATGCCGTGGCAAGTCGCGCGAACTGGGAAACGATTCAGTCCGAAGTTTGTCGGCAACTTCGAAGTGATCTTCACTGTTGCGGTCGTTATCGGTATCGCACTTGCGCCATAGCTCACCGACACACCTGCTGCCCAGAATCTGCCCCTGCAATGACGGTGCAAACTACAGCCATTCGTGGCCCGGCACAACAACTGCCTGTGCGGCAGTGTTCGGAAGGGAAAACCACCGGTACAGCCGGCAAATTGGTAAAGGTATTACCAGGTAAGGAATAATGTGCCCAATGTGGTACTCCGGACTTGATCCCATCATTCGTATTGTGCTCGTCGGCAGCTCATCGTATGTGGCACTGTTGGTGATGCTGCGCATTGTCGGCGCCCGTTCGTTGGCAAAGTTCAACGCTTTCGACTTTGCGGTGACCGTGGCCGTCGGCTCGATGCTGGCCACCGCAGTCACCTCCACTGATCTGGCGTTTAGCTCAGGATTGGCGGCAATCGCATTAATGCTAGTGCTGCAATTTATTGTCGCCCGGCTAATCCGCGATCGGCTAGGGCTGCGCAAACTAGTAACCGCCTCCCCGGTGGTACTGGTGCGCAACGGGGCAATGGTTGAAGCTGGCATGCAGAAAGCCCGCCTTGGGGCAGCTGATGTTCGGCAAGCCGCCCGGCAGGCGGGGCACGGCAGTTTTACCGATATTGCTGCAATGATCCTCGAAACCGACGGAACAATATCCACCATCACCTTTGACCAGCTTGGCGACGGTGACACCTTAGATGATCTGCCCGACTTGGAAGCAGTTGGCGCGCAAGGCATGCGTCACAGCGTGGCGCGACCGGGGAAGTAGCAACCTAGAGAAAGCTGAAGGAAAATCAGCAGCAACACCTTCGCAAACAGGCTCCAAGGCTCGGCAGGATTACAGCCCATCACGCCCTGGAGCAGCCACCACAGCACAGTAACCCGCCGCGGGTAAGCAACCTCTGATTGCCCCGCCCAGCTGTGCTGTGGTGTTGTTTTTTTTCCAGCACAGTTGCACAAATGCTGCAGTGCAGCCTGATCCCCCTGGCAAGAAGCACAGACACAAAGCTTCTACCAGGCGGCGCTAATGCTCCTGGCAATACCTGCTAGCTGCGGGGATATACCAGATGGTGCCAAGTATGCGAGGAATGAAACAGTTCCTGTCGCACAATTTTGCCGGTGACCGTCCGCGGCACTTCGGTGACCAGTGCAATCTGGCGCGGCAATTCAAACGGGGCTAAGACCTGTGGCAGCTCGGTGATCAACGCACTGCAGATAGCATCCAATGATGCCGCTGATCGCCTAGTGGGGTCGTCCTTTTCCCCTGCGTCATCACCGCTCGGATTAGGAACACGGGGCACAATCAACGCGGCGACAACCTCCTCGCCGTCTTCATCAATGAGCGCCCCACAAACCACATCTTCGACCAGTGCACAGGTGGCGATTGCCTGCTCCACCACATGCGGGGTGACCGTGTAACCGTGATAGTTGATGATGTCTTTTAGCCGTCCGACGAGCACAATCGCCCCACTGGCAGGATCACGGAAACCTAAGTCACCAGTTCGCAGCCAGCCATCCTCGGTGAGTGCTGCAGCAGTCGCTTCCGGGGCGAATGCGTAGCCGAGCATCACTTGCGGCCCTGCAACCTGTAATTCGCCTACAGTGCCGTCGGCCACCGCAAGACCTGTGGCCGGGTCAACAATCCGATCGCGGGTATCGGGCAGGGGAGTACCGATGCTTGTAGCCGGCTGCGCACTACTGCGCCGCAGATGCGTAACAGGGCTTGCCTCAGTCAGTCCATAGCCCTGTGCAAGAAACGCACCGGTATGAGTGGTCAGTGTCTCCACATCGGCCGCCCGCAGGGCAGCCGCCCCGGACACAATGGTTTCCAACGCTGCAAGCGGCTCCGTGGATGACGACGAACCCCCACCGTACAGCGGCGCCATCGGTGGGGCGATAAACGAAACAGTCACCTGCCACTGTTCGTGCAGGCTCAGAAACCGATCTGCACGAAACGGTTCACACACCACATGGCCACCGGCGGCCAACGGCGCAAGCAGCAACACTGTCAAGCCATAAATATGGGTCATCGGCAACAGCGACAACGCCACTGTTGTCTTGTGCAGATTGCAGGCCTGCCCAAACTGGCGCACATTAGCAGTAAGTTGCGCCGCAGTCAGCATCACCGCGCGCGCCTGCCCGGTCGTCCCAGAGGTCATCGGCAACAAACACACCCCCGGTGGATAGGTGCGTGTCACCGGCGGCTGCCACCGGGTGAGCTGCACTGCACTAAAGAGCTCCTCAACAACAGCACTCACCTGCCCAGCAGCAGGTGGCGATGTGCTACGGCCAATGTCATACACCCCGGCAAACACATCAGTTGGGGGATGGTTGATCACCCACTTAAGCCCTAAAAAATCCCACTGCTGTGCTGCCCGGAGGCCGTGAAACGACGGCGACAACGGAGCAATAATCGCCCCCAAACCGAGGAGACTTAATAGGTCGATCGCAAACCCCAGCGAAGTATCACCCACCAACCCCACCACATCACCAGGCCGAACCCCCGCATCCCACAGCTGCGACTGCCGCAGCTGGCAGGCCTCGTAGGCCTGCCGACCAGTCAACGTCAACCCGCCGGTAGTAAGCATCGGTCGGCTACTTAACGCCTGGTGAGTAAACACTTCACTAAACAGCACCTCACCGTGTTCGGTCATCTCCGCTGCGGCCATCCCCGCCCTTTCGTTCTCCAGTAAGTTACAACACACCGAGATTGCAGCAAAACAATGCCAACAGTACCGTCAGTCCACCACCACACTAGGTAAACCAGATCCTTCTGCTATCCCCAATGCTTGCGCAGACCGGGCAAAAGAACCCACACCTGCTCGACAAACTCGTCGCAGCATTGCACACCGACACAAAGCTGGCGGGGAAAACGCCTTCCCGCCAAACATGCAATGCGGCAACCGGTGATCAACACGCTACTGATTGCAGCTACACCTGCTGATTCAGCTACACCTGCAATCACGGCGAGCTATGTTCATCCACCTTAACCGGTTTGCTGATAGGCGCGCCGCAGCCGCACCAACGCCTGCTCACAAATACTTGGATCAGTGGTGCGCCAAAAATCCGGCAGCGAAGCAAGCAGGAAACTCCCATAGCGTTTCGACGCCAATCGCGAATCCAAAATCGCCACCACCCCCTTATCGTCCACATGACGCAACAGCCGACCAGCACCCTGGGCCAGCAACAAAGCCGCATGGGTCGCCGCAACTTCCATAAACCCGCTACGCCCAGCCGCATCCGCCGCCTGCTGGCGAGCCTGCAACAGCGGATCATCCGGCCGAGGAAACGGAATCCGGTCAATGAGCACCAGCGACAAACTCGGACCTGGCACATCGACACCCTGCCACAACGTGAGCGTGCCAAACAAACATGCATTCTCATCGTTGGCAAACCGCTCAACCAACGCGCCTATCGAATCATCCCCCTGCACCAAAATGTCAAAGGGAAGCCGGTCTGCAAGCTGCTGTTTCGCATAGACTGCCGCCCGCTTCGAAGAAAACAGTCCCAACGTGCGGCCACCAGCTGCCATAATCAGCCGAGCCATCTCATCGAGCACCTCCGGGGAAAGATCCCCCCGCGCCGGGGCAGGTAAATGCTTGGCAACATAAAGAATCCCAGACTTCTGCGGGGTGAACGGGGTACCCACGTCTAACGTAGTAAACGCACTCGAACGAAGCCCCCAGCTGCGACCAACCGCCCGGAAATTGCCACCAGTTGTCAACGTCGCCGATGTGAGAATCGCCGTCGAATCCGCCATCATTGTCGACCCGATAAGACCCGCCACCGATAGCGGAGCAACCACTAAACCCCGGGCTCCCAGCGAGTCCTCTTCCACCCACACCACATCCCGCTGCTTGGCAGGATCATCGACTTCGTGCACATCCAAAATACGTTGACAGGTTGCCTGCTGCTCGGCAATATGTGCGCTGAGCAGCCCCCGTTCGGCGAACGTTTCCGGATCATTATCCCGCTCCCCGTCAGGGCTTTGACTAATCGCCGCATGCACCTGCTGCAGTGAGGCTTGCACCGCACTCAACATCTGTGTTTGATCTTCCGGAAACTCGGTCATCCGGGCAAGTGGTAACTCGGCCACCTGTTGGCCAAAATCCTCTGCAGCATCAACTAGTCGTTGCACAATCGAACCGGCACCCAGCTGTTTTACTCGTTTCGCGGAAGCCTCTAACGCTGCCGCCGATAATCGTTCAGTCGCAACCTGGGTAATGCGGCCTTCCAGCTCATGTGCCTCGTCAACAATGATCACATCATGCTCGGGAAGTACTTGATTTTCGGCTAAAGCATCAATTGCCAACATGGCATGATTCGTCACCACCACATCCACATCGCTGGCCTGTTTGCGGGCAAGTTCCGCGAAACACTCCTCCCCGAAGGCGCAGCGGCTGGCACCGACACATTCCTTCCCCGTCACACTAACCTGCCGCCACACATCATCAGGCACACTGATATCTAGTGAATCCCGATCGCCAACCTCAGTTTCTTGCGCCCATTGGGCGATCTTGGCAATCAGCTTGCCCCGGTAAGTAAGGTCAGCCTCCTCCACGAGTGCCGCATCCCCTTCCGGATCAGCACTAATACGCTGCAGGCACACATAGTTATTGCGGCCTTTTAACGTGGCAAACGTCGGGGTTCGGCCTAAATGTGGAACAAGTGCCTTCGCAAGCCGGGGAAGATCACGATCCACCAGCTGACGCTGCAACGCGATCGTTGCCGTGGACACAATCACTGTGGTGTCTGCAGCCTGTGCATAGGCGACCGCCGGCACTAGATAGCCTAAGGATTTACCGGTGCCAGTCCCAGCTTGTACCGCTAAATGTTTCCCTGTGATACAGGCGTTTGCCACCGCGTCAGCCATCTGCTGTTGACCTGGTCGCGGTGCGCCACCGAGTGCTTGCACGGCAGCGGCAAGTAACTGTTGTGTGTCGAAGCTGCCACTAATGTCATCGGTAGAGGATGTTTTCCCAGGTGTTGATTCTTTCACGTGGGCAAACCACCTTCCCGTGACGTCGACGTTTTTTTGCACACAGCGTTATCCACACTCCTGCTATTTTCGGTATCCGGTGCAAGGCTACACAGCACACCGCACAGGGGAGCGTGCAGAAGTCGTAGTACTCAATCCTAGTGCGGGCATACACAACACTGCCCCCGCACAGCACACCGGGGCATCCAGTATGCGCGGGGGCAGGGAAAAGATAGCAGTATGACAGCGCACCACCGGTGCCACCTGCCGTGGAGCCGGAACAACAGCGGCAAAGCATGCAGCAGGCTAGGGGCTATTTCGGCGACTGGGTAAACCCAACAAACCGGGTGTTCAATACTGGTTCGTCGCGGCTCAGCGCCAGCCCCTCCCATGGCAATGTGACCAGCTGACCTTGCAAATATTCGCGTGATTCGTGCAATGTCGGCAGATTATCAACCAACTGTCCGCTCCGGATTAACGGCACCGTCAGCTGATATGGCGTCAACTCGCCGGTGTCGGGAACATCGGCCCCAAAGGGGAACACAATCTCCTCAACTGCAGTACCAGTTGCCCGGCATGCACGAATCGCTTGCTTGGTGCCACCGCGGGACTGCTTCTTGCGTGACCGCTTCGCCACCGGAATCCCATCGGCCTCCACCAGCTTGTAGACCATTCCGGCAGTAGGTGCGCCAGAGCCGGTGACCACCGAAGTACCGACACCGAACACATCAACTGGGGAGCCCACAAGGCCAGCGATAGCGAACTCATCCAAGTCGCTAGAGACCACAATTTTGGTGTTGTGCGCCCCTAACCCGTCGAGTTGCTCCCGCACCTGCCGGGTCAAAATCCCCAGATCACCAGAGTCGATCCGCACTCCGCCAAGTTTCGTTCCGGCAACCTTAATCGCATTGTTTACGCCCTGCGTGATATCGAATGTGTCCACGAGCAGCGTGGTTTCCACCCCGAGGGTGTCAACCTGCGACTGGAAGGCAGCTAACTCATTGGGGGTGCCATCGGGATCTACATGCAACAGTGTCCACGAGTGGGCGGCTGTTCCTGCAGCGGGAATCCCGTAGCGTTTTGCTGCCTCCAAATTGGAGGTGGCATGAAAGCCCGCCAAATAGGCGGCGCGGGACGCGGAAACCGCCGCATACTCTTGGGTGCGTCGGGAACCCATTTCGATAAGTTCACGTCCCTGTGCGGCGGTGACCATGCGGGCTGCTGCGGAAGCGACAGCCGAATCGGCATTGAGGATAGACAAAATCACTGTCTCTAGAATGACACACTCGGCAAACGTGCCGCGCACGGTCAACAGAGGCGAATACGGAAAGTACAGTTCCCCTTCCCGATAGCCGTCAATATCACCCTGGAAACGGTATTGGCGTAAATATTCCAGGGTTGCATCGTCGAGAAAGTCCAAACTGGCCAGCTGTTCTTCGGAGAACACAAAGTCTCGTACCGCGCGCAACACGCGGGCAGTACCAGCAACCACCCCGTAGCGGCGTTCATTCGGAAGCCGCCGGGCAAACACCTCAAAAGTACATTGGCGATGCGCTGTGCCGTCCCGCAATGCTGCCTGCAACATGGTGAATTCATATTTGTCAGTAAGCAGCGCTGACGACCGGTAGCGGGGAAGTTCAGTTTGGTCGGATGTTTTCGTCGAATCGATCACCTGGTTCAGTCTAGTCCAACCAGGTCGCACAACCTCAACCCTGAAGCGGCCAATTCGCCAGCATATGCTTCACCGACTTACACCGTGCCGCTCCAACGAGCACAGCAGAAACCGCCTGCTCAACTATCTTGGCGTCTGTTACGTCTGCGGATTATCAGGTCGCCATCTAGGCAGGAGTCGCAGCGAAGAGTCGGCAACCACCCAGCAAGCTAAAGTGCCAGCATTGCAGAATCCCGCAAGAAGCAACATTGCGCACACGATAGTTCTGGGGTGAGTGCGGTACTGCAAATATTTCCTGTTGCGGCGCGGCACAGGTGGTGTGGTACCAGCAGGCGACTGGTAAACCCGCTAGAGTCTATGCCATGGAAGCGATGAGTAACCCGGCAGCCCCCTCGGTGCTGCCCGATACGATCGAAGAACCGGACATTGAGGTTGCAACCAGCGAAAACCTGCCCTGGATGTGTATTGTCTGGGATGATCCGGTGAACCTGATGAGCTATGTCACCTACGTTTTTCAAACGATCCTGGGCTATGACCGCAAAAAAGCTATCGAGCTGATGATGCAAGTTCACACGGAAGGCAAGGCTGCCGTGTCCTCCGGGGAGAAAGACAAGGTCGAAGGGGACGTGAAAAAGCTGCACACCGCGGGCCTGTGGGCAACCATGCAGCAAGCCGGGTAGGTTAGGCAGAACACTACTTCCAGCCGGTAACCGACGCTGCGATATTCGCAAATATTCACTGCGTATCCGATTATCATCGCCGGGTATTCGCGGCAAGACGCACCGTCGCCGTGGCCAGCAGTTTTTTAGGCGTACGCCACGGTTGATCGGCAACACTGAAGCACATCAACAGACGAGCACAAGGGAACATCGAAGTGGAACCATGGACTAGGAAAAAGTCCCTCATGCGGGGCGTGAAATTTCTCACCCAATTCGAACCGATGGAACGGGAAGTATTAGGGAACCTGTGCTCGACTGTTTCTGAAGCGCTCATAGAGCGATGCCAGTCGGCGCCAAAAGACGAACTCGCAGAGCTTACTGGTATGCCCTCGGGGCATAAGGACGCTCCCGAAAACCCGTCGCTGGCGCGGCTCTTGCCGGATTTTGAGCGAGAAGGCGACGAAGAATACGAAGGGGATAATCAACTGCTGCGCTCCCTTCACGAGATCGACATTTGCCGCGGCAAGCTGACGAATCTGCAAAAAATCAATGAAGCCCTAGGTCCCACTGGTGGGGTGCAGGTGCAGATCGAAGAAGCTGACGTTGACGCCTGGCTGCAGGGGCTCAATGACATTCGGCTGTTTATTGCCGCGAGCGATGTCGGCGGTGGGGTGGACGCCGAGAAGCAACTCTACGCCCTGGTGGAGTGGCTCGGCTACGCACAAGACACCCTGCTTAGTGCGGTTATGGGGGATCTAGACATCGACGAATCCTCCGGCGGCGCCTAATACAGTTGTAGTTGCGCAAGATTGCGCGGTCTGCAATGCAGCTTGGTGTGGAACTTTCTCGCCATCACAGCAGTTGAACAACACGGATGACTTGCCGGCTTGAAGCGGGGATATGCACCCAATCGGCTGATGACGACTAGTAGTCTTTACCGATCACTTCGCCACCTCGGTGGCGGATGTTATAGCTCGCGGTGACGCTGCCGGCTGGCGCGATTCCCGCAGCGACTGCTGCCCTGCGCCACGACTGCCCCGCAGGAAACATGCCGGGCAAGTCCAATGTGTAAGCAAAGCTGCAATGACCACACACAAGCACAACAGATTGGATGACCATCGGTGAGTGCAGGCTATCAACCCGTCCCTTTTCCCGATCCTTCTCACCCCGTGGAATACACCGCTGATGGGCGACCAATCGCACCGTGGGCTGGTCGCGCCAACCTGGTGAAAACACGCCTGAAACAGGCAATTGTTGTAACCGTCGCGGTACAAGCAGTGATTTGGCTGGTGTTTGCAGCAGAATTATTCAACCCCTCGCTGGTTGATCGTTACGCCCTGCACCCACGGGATCTGGGGGCGTGGTACACCATGTTTACCTCCCCGTGGCTGCACCTGTCGCTGACGCACATTATGGGCAATGCGTCAGTGGCGATCGCCTGCACGATGCTTATTGGGCTTGGCGGCTACCGGGTCTTTATTGAATCCACGGCGGTCATTGTCGTCGCCAGCGGGATACTCGGGTTTGTGTTGTTACGCAACCCGGCAGCAGGGTTATCTGGGGTGATCTACGGCTGGATTTTCTATCTTGTCGTGCGTGGTTTTTATAACAAGTCGTGGTCACAAATCGTGGTCGGCGTCGGTCTAGCACTCACCCATCTAGGGCTGGTTTTTGGTTTCCTGCCACAACCTGGGGTGAGTTGGGACGGTCATTTGTGGGGTGCAGTCGCCGGAGTTGTTGCGGCAGCTGTTATTCGCAGTGACGATCCGCACCCCAGCGCGCTTCCGGGAACAACCGTTCCCCCGGCTTTGCCAGGTGCAAGTCGCTAACCTGCCCAGCCGGTTCTCGTCGCACAGCAATAGATCCCCGGTGCTGCCAGCGTTGTGGCAAACCGAACATGTGCAGATTATGACGAAACGCAGCTGCGATGGGCCAGCACCTTAACTTCCTTCATTTCCTTGATGAGTGCTTCTTTCCGTAATGCCTGGCGTTGCGAGGATTGCACCGGGCTAGCAGATGATTCCACAGCATTGGAGTGATCGTTTCCTACTCGCTAAAGAATTAACGAGCGTTCTGCAGGGGTATCGCAGTTGCGCGCCGGATAAGTGGGGCTGTTTTGCGAAAAGGCTTCACCTCACCGCAGCAGGACAGCTACAATGATCGCGCGAAAAGCTTTACCGCCCTGCGCAACGGCGTTTTGCCGCAGAAGCTACAGGGTGAATCAATCATGAGGTGAAAACGACTGTGCGAACCCCCTGGAAAACCACCATGTTAGCGCTGCTTATCGCAGGTATGACAGCAGTAACTGGGTGCAGTAGTGAGGAAACACTGCCTGGTGCAGCTCAGAGCAGCGCTGCTGGTCGAGCAGCTGGTGAGAATCCTGCGCAAGAGCAAATAACTGGCCAAGATGCTCAAGACGCAGCAGCGGGGCACACTGCAGGGGATCACTCTAATGAGCAGTTTGCACTTGCCGCATTGACCGGGGATGTCAAAGACGCAGACGGACTGACCCCAAGCGTGGAAAATCCGGCGGCAACAACCGTGCTTGCTGGGGTTACCGCCGCCTATGTGGCAACTCCGCTGAGTTCCGCGCCGGTAGGGGAGTTACGTCTTCCCTTTGGCTGCTCGGCGCTAGGACCTGCGATCTACGATGCCGCACTTGCCACCTTGCAGGCACGAGGCCCATTCTTCCTGTCGGAAGTACCAGGTCCGCGTGGGAATGAATGTGTCATCTCCTTACATGATCCCCGTGGGGATGCGATCTATGGGGACAACCCGACTGGTTTCACCAACGATCTTCCTGCAATCGCGCAGCAGATGGTTGTGGCCGCCGGTGGACCGATCCAAGTTGCCTTAGCCGATGGGGCACAAGTTGGTGCGGCTGGTATCGAGGGGACATTCCCGGCCTGGTCAACCTCAAAGGTGCCGTTGTCTATTGCTTCACTGCGCCACACCGGTGGGCAAACCACCTCGCTGATGCAGGCAGCAATTACTCAAAGTGATAATGCGGCTGCGGCTGGCTTGTGGAATTCGTTGGGGGGTGGCCAGCAGGCTGCAGATCAGATTACTGGAGTTATTCGGGAAGGCGGCGATCAGGTTTCAACGGTTCCACCAGCAACTTCCACCGGGTATTCCGCCTTCGGGCAAACCATGTGGACTGCCGCTAACCAGGCAACGTTTACCTTTGGTTTGCCGTGTATCGCCAACTCCGGTCCAGTCATCAACGCGATGCATAACATTGTGCCCGGCCAGCGCTATGGCCTCGGCCAGATTCCAAATATGGCGTTGAAAGGCGGGTGGGGGCCTGATGCGATTGGTGCCTACACTGTCCGGCAACTGGGGCTTCTGCAAACCGATCGGGGCGATATTGCGGTGTCGCTGGTGGCTCGCCCAACGTCTGGTACCTATGAGCAAGGCCAAGTGATGCTCAACAATGCTGCTGCCGTGCTGCGGGAGGCGTTGGCTGACGGCTCCGTGCAACCTATTCGTCGCTGCGGTGGCTAGTACGCATCCTCGTAATCCTTCCGCCTTTTCGGCGATATAACAGAATAACCAGCATGGCACTGTCTATTGCACTGTTGCTGTCATGCCAAATCTTTGATTCAGGCACTGTCGTGAAAGTCATCAACACTTTATGGCGGTGCCTGTCGGTTTTTCGGCGGCCTGCTACTGCAGATCATCGGCGCTACGGCAACCGGCCGCCGCTGAACTATTAACGCTGCAGGCAGCGTCCTACAAGATGTGCAACCTGGAGAAGAGGTAAGCCGGTACGATAGCTTCGATAGGCGCTGTATCAAGCGTGGGATGAACCCTGCCAGTGGTGATATCGCTATCACACAGATGAGCCGATTGCGGCTGGTGCCCCAATGCCGTGGAATCGTCCGCCGCACTAGTGATCGCTGTGTTTGCACCGCAATGGTGCGCAACCCGACGACTTTGAGTATTCATCACCGACGGTCAGCGGTGTGCCTCGGGTGCGGTGGCTGTGGAAGCAACGATGAAAAGGAGTGGTGTTGGTGATTCAAGATGGCCGTGACAACTGTGCCGCAACACCATTAGGTGCTGTATTTGAAGAAACCGACTTCGACAATCGGCCAATCGGCATGTTTGACTCTGGGGTCGGGGGACTGACAGTGGCGCGCAGCCTGGTCGACCAGCTGCCCAACGAGTCATTGATCTATGTCGGTGACTCTGCGAAAGGCCCCTATGGGCCACTCTCCCGGGAAACTGTTGCCCACCACAGTCGACAGATTGCAGACAATCTGGTGCAGCGCGGGGTGAAAATGATTGTGATCGCCTGTAATACGGCGACAGCAGCATTTTTACGCGAAGCGGAGCAACGCTACGACATCCCAGTGATTGGCGTCATTGAGCCGGCAGTACGCCGCGCCATCGCTACAACGAGAAATCACCGCATCGGGGTTCTTGGAACCCAAGGGACTGTTGACTCCGGGGTGTATCAGCAGCAGATCACCAGCTATCCGGGGGTTACTTGTGTGGCGCAGGCTGCACCGCGGTTTGTTGATTTTGTGGAACGTGGCATCACCGCCGGGCGACAAATCTTAGGAGTGGCACAGGCCTATGTCGAGCCCCTGCAGGCAGCCAACATCGACACGCTCGTATTGGGGTGCACACATTATCCCCTCCTGACAGGTGTGATTCAGTTAGCGATGGGGGATAATGTCACCCTAGTGTCCTCCGCGGAGGAAACCGCCAAGGATGTGTATCGCCAGCTCAGCATGAGCGGCCAGCTTGCCAACACACCGCCGGAGGCGGTGAACCGTGTCTTTGAGACCACCGGGGAACCGACAAAATTCGCTCATTTGGCCACGCGATTTTTAGGTCCGCATGTGGCACAAGTATCGACCCTTCCCGACCTGGGATATGCGTAGTGATCCCCGACGCTGCGGATGCGGCGCCGGCACAGTTGCAGAAAATGAGCAGAACCTGTGCATTGCGGCGGTGAAATGGCCACAATGCAGCGCCGCAGCCGTAATATTGCCGGATTACCGAACCGTATGTGAGTGACACCACCCGATAGGCGCCGATGTGGAATTGATTAGGTTGCCAAGGCCACTGGTAGGCATTTGTTTCCTGAGAGTGAAACAATGGCAGCTATGAAGTCGATCATCCTTGGCAGTAGTGGTTCCCTGGCAGGTCCTTGTAACGCGGCATCAGGTTTTCTGCTCTGTACCGACACCTATCCGGGGATGCTGATCGATACCGGCCCTGGGGTGCTCAGCGCGTTGCAACAGGGCAACTTCTCACCCGGTGACTATGACGTGGCATTTACGCATTTACATGCCGACCATTGTGCCGATTTCCCTTCGCTGTTGGTGTGGCGACGATACCATCCCACCGCGAAAGCAGCGCAGCGCAATATGCTGTTTGCGCCGGGTCATATTGCTACTCGGTTAGGGCCGTTGTGTACTGACGAAGATGCGCCAGCAGACCCTTTCAGCGACACGTTTGACCTTGTGGCCTGGCAGGAAGGGGTGCCACAATCCCACGGGGAGATCACTATAACCCCGTTTGCGGCGGTCCACCCGATTGAAGCCTATTCGCTGCGTGTCGAAGCTGCCGACGGGACGGTGTTTGCATTTTCGGGGGATACCGCACCAACCGATCGACTGGTGGACTGTGCAAACGATGCCGATGTGCTTTTTTGTGAAGCATCCTGGGGGCCGTCGAGTGCAGGGAAAGCCCCAGCCATGCACATGTCCGCGGCGGAGGCAGGGGAGATCGCTACCCGCGCAAATGTCGGCAAACTCGTCCTCGTCCACATTCCGCCGTGGGAAGATCAGGCAGCCACCTTGGCAGCGGCGCAGGATGCGTTTAGCGGGGAAGTGGTCATCGCTGCACCAGGAGACCACATTACAGCTGCCGCATCCAGGTAGCAGTCTGCAGCGCAACAGGTGATCACCGCACCGTTGATGGGCTGTGTCGTATCATCCCGATGCCGGGATACTTCAGCGTGCAGCACACCAAAAACAGCACACCCTCTAGCATGGGGTTTACCGTGCTAGAAGGTGTGCTGGCATGTGCTAGCTCGATGTTTTGTGGCACTGCCCGTTATGTGCTGGTGCGCATCGACGTTGTGGCGTTGCGGGCGGAATCATGTTGGCCGCGTTCCAGGTGCAACAACTCTGCCAGGGCACAGCGGGTATTACAGGCTGCGCAGGAACACCACAGCATTGTTGCCGCCGCTACAACGGAAGTCGAAGTTGCCTAAGGATTTGCAGGTCATTGAGTAGGTTTTCTCGGTAACGGTGGAATACACCTCGACTGTGAATGTGTCACCAACTGGAATACGGCGCCCGGCCACCCGGTCGGCGACTTCTCTGCCGGTGGCAAGCGAGAACGGGCAAGAAGTAATTTCGGTCAAGTGGTAGGCCGTAAAACCGGCGGCTGTCCCACAGGACAGATCGGACGAAGGCGGAGATAACCTCGGCGGGTAGGTAGGCTGATTGGCTGTGGAGGTAGTCGACGGGGTGTACCGGCTATAGGATGGGGCGCTAAATGTTGAAACAACAGAGGTTCGCGGGGTGGCCGTCACCGTTTTTGTCGTGGTGCGTTGTTCGACGACCTTTGTGGACGTGGTAGTGGAACGCGCAGTTGGTTCAAAGTCACTGTGATTACCACGCACAAAAAAGGTCACTAGCGCTCCAGCAAGGACGATCACTAGCACTACAAGCAGCGGAATAATCCATTTCGCCGCCGAAGAGGTAGCAGTCTTCGCAGGTGTGGCAGCAGTTGTTGTCGTAACGTCTGCAGCAGCACTTCCATTGGAAGCATTACCGGGGGCTGACACACTAGCGAACCCACCCGGTGGGGTAGCTGGTTGGGCTGTTGACCAGCGATCACTGTCGCCCGAAGCGGCAGTTGACCAGTAATTTGTAGTATTGCTCGACGGTGCCTGTCCCCAGTCATCGGCGGTTAATGTGGCCGAGGAGCTTAGGCTTCGATCAGTAATAGCTTTCAGGGTGGTGGCGTCGAGTGTGCCTGCAGCAAGGGCTTGATCAAGTTCCGCACGGGCATGTTCATCAGTGAAAATTGAGAGCAATGTCGTCAATTCTGTGCGGCGAGCCGTGTCTGTGGGCGATAGTTCGTCGAGTTTGTGACGAATCGCCTCGATGGCTTCCAACTGTGTGGCATCGCGCGACAGGCCGAGTGACTCATACGGGTTGTACATGGGGCCTCTTTGGAACTGGGTTGAACAAGACACCAACAATCTTGATCGGTGACTGTGGCAGGCATGGCCGCAGGAGTCTCGAAAAACCTTATCCACTGCTTGGATAAGGCCACAACACTAGACGGTGGTTCGCCAGGATGAACGCTCCAGCGAACCGGCGGCACACTGGGAGTATCTTAACAGCTTTCCCTAGCAGTCTTGCTATTTCCCGAGCGCACGCCGCACAGTGACAAACCGGCACTGGCGATGACGTGGCTGTGGTGCTGCAGATGTTCCCGTGACAACTCCTCAGGGTGGATCGCTTCGCACAGTGCAACATGTCGCAGACCACCGCAGTTCGGATCACTACACACCGCCCGCCTAGGGGAGCGATACGCGAATACGGGTAGGGTGGGGAGTTATGGATGAACAATTTTTGCGTGCCGATGGCCGCGCCTTAGATGAGCTCCGCGACATCCGTATTACGCGCCAATTTACGACCAATCCGGCGGGCAGCGTCCTCGTTGAATTTGGGAATACTCGGGTGATGTGTACCGCCTCCGTGGAAGAACGGGTGCCGAGGTTTAAAAAAGATTCCGGTGAAGGCTGGTTGACTGCGGAATATGCGATGCTCCCTGCAGCCACCCATGAGCGTATGCCCCGCGAATCGATGCGTGGCAAAGTGAAGGGACGCACCCATGAGATTTCCCGTTTGATTGGCCGTTCCCTGCGGGCAGCGATCGATCTTGGGGAGCTTGGGGAAAATACCATCGCTATTGACTGTGATGTCCTGCAGGCCGACGGTGGCACCCGCACCGCCTCAATCACCGGCGCATATGTGGCTCTTGCTGATGCGGTTGCCACATTGAAACAGCGAGGTGTTCTTCCTGGTGATCCGCTGCGGGCACCAGTTGCAGCAGTCAGTGTGGGCATCATTGATGGTCGTGTGTGCCTTGATCTGCCCTATGAGGAAGATTCCCGGGCCGAGGTTGATCTCAACGTGGTGATGCGGGCCGACGGCACCTTCGTCGAAGTCCAAGGCACCGGCGAGGCAGGCACCTTCACGCGAGCAGAGCTCGACGCCATGTTAGATAGTGCCGCTGATGGTTGCGAACAGCTTTTCGCCCTGCAGCGCGCCGCACTGCAATAGTGGCGGATTGATCGATCGTTGTTGACAGCGAGAACAGCGGTTTCGATTTGCGGAGTGCTCTCCTCCCTAGGCGGAGATACCAGCAACTCGAGCCCGCTCTCGACTGTGTAACTCGATGATTCTCGGCTACGTCGTAACGACACGGGTCTTGCTGATGTGATGATCTCGACTTGGGGATGCTCCGTATGACACCTTGGTGCAATCTGGCAATCAGTCGTCTTTCACGGTGCGTCCCGTTACTGAAGAGTCCGGGGCACGGCACCGCGCAGTGATGGCCTTGTTCGGTGATCTCCCTGGCCGTGCCGGGGCAGATGCGAAAATCTTGTATCGTGGATCACAGCGCACACGAAGTTTCGAGCGTCATCGTGCAGTCGAGTGTGAAAGCTGAGCACATCCCGCCGGGGCATGGTGAAGGAATTTGGATCCCTGAGTTTTCCTCGGAACTCCTGTGCAATTTCGATTTGCCGTAAATGCGGTGTCTCGACTGCAAGCCAGCGGCACACGCCCCGAACTTCTCGATGGCACTGATGCTGAGCATGGAGCACTCAGCCCGTGGCTGAAACAGGGGCTTTCCGCAGTTCTTGCGCAAATTGAGATTGTCAACCATTGACGGACAGCCCTCCAAGATCCGAAGAACCGAAGTGGCAAGCCGAACGCGGTACAGGTTGATTTGATCGACGGTGCAGCGGTTGTTGATTCGCCCGAAGATTTGCGTCGACTCTTAGACACATGGTGTTGGTTGGGCGAAGTCGTGTGGGTGCGGTCTACTGAGCATTCGGCCATCTATAGCCGCTATTGCTGAGCTCTCGTGTTGCTGCCATGCGGTGTCGTAATAAATTGCAGGAGGGGTAAGCGCTGCGCGAGGTGGATGAACAGTCAGTTGGGTGTCGATGGTTCACTGTACAGTGACGCTTCGTCGCAGGTATTTACGTTGTTCGAGCGGTCACAATCTCGTTGGAGCAAGCCTGCTTTGTTTTCGCCAATAGCGAAACCACCCCCGGCACATGCTCGCTGTTACTGAGCTTGTTCCAGGGGTGGTGCATGGAAAAGGTTTTGGTGCGCCCGGGGAGACTTGAACTCCCACGCCATAAGACACTAGAACCTAAATCTAGCGCGTCTACCAATTCCGCCACGGGCGCAAATCGCTGGTGTTGTATTTAACATCTGCAGCGAGGAAGTACTTTACCATCACCAGGCAGGTGTCATGCAACATGGGCACTCCGCTGGGATGCAACACTGAAGATGGCAGGGAGGTTGTCCGCAGTGGGCTGGTGCCAGTTCGGTACAGCTGAGCATATCTTTTACCACCCCGCAGAAGGCTACAAGCTGCATGGATACTTGTTCGGCTGCAATCGTATGCTTTGGCAGTCATTGCCGGCCTCGGACAGCCTCCTTGTGACGGGGGGATTGTCTTTGCGCACCGACTGGTTTGCTAAGTTGTTCGACCAGGCTTGATGCTTCGCGGTACAGTTACCTTTTATGAGCGCTGCCCCCGACACACCCCGCACTGCTGTTCGTCGTCGTACACGGATTCTGCGGTTGATTGTGTTAATTATTTTGGTGTTGGCGACGCTTGCCCTGGCTTGGTGGCAGTACACCCGCTGGTCAGAATCGGGGTCGTTTCAGAATCTTGGCTATGCCCTGCAATGGCCATGTTTCGGGGCGTTTTTTATCTATGTGTGGAAAAAGATCGGCGACTATGAGGATGAGCTTGCCGAAACTGGGGTGAGTCCGACTGTGCGGGAGAAGCAGCAGCAGGCAGCCCAAGGGGATTTTTCCGAGATCGATCCAGCGCTGCTTCCCGAACGCCCTACGCTTGACGTCGATACGTTTAATGAGCTGAATAAGCCACAACGCCGTCGTGGAGAGATTCGGGATGATTTCCGCTGACTATCTTCTGGCGTGGCGGTAGGTGTTCCCGGCGTTGCCCGGTAGGGTAGGCAACAGCTGCAATATTCAAGCATGCGTCTACGGTGCGCGGTTTGAATACACATAAAGCACAAGGATTCTCACCCGCTGTTGTTCACGATGATGCGGTGATGAAGTAAGGAAGAAACGCAAAAACACTATGACGCAACAACAACCACCATTGGTAACTCCGGAGCGACAGCAGCGTGTCGGTAAAGCTTTGACCATGTTTTCTATCGCCGCCTGGGTGACGGGCTGCTGGCTGCTTGTGCTCACAGGTCGCATGATTTTGGAGTATCTCGTCGGTATTCACATGCCGGAGTGGACGAAGATTATCGGCCAGCTGCACGGGCTGTTTTACATGTTGTATCTCGTGGCGGTGCTGAACCTGGGAACGAAGGCACGCTGGTCGCCAGTGACCTGGCTGGTCACTGCCCTGTGGGGCACGATCCCATTTATGTCCTTCGTGGCGGAACATCGTCGTCGCAAGGAAGTTAAAGCAGCATTCCAGCTGCCGTAATCCTCACCTGGTTGGCGGCGTCGTTGGTTGTACACCGGCTATCCTGCTGGGGTGGTCAGCTGCACCAGGGTGGGGGAAGCTAGCATAAAACACGAAGCACACGAGCGAAGCGGCACCGATAGGTGATACTCCGCTCGTGTGCTTGCGTATTGCTCCTGCAGTGTGTGTTGTTTCTGCAGCTGACAGCTTTGCCAGCCTTAGGCGTTGCCGCTGCGATCAACCGGAGTGGTGGCTGGTTTCGCGTTGAGTGACTGCAAGGTGGCCAGCACATTGTCGTCACTGTCGCCGGAAGCAGTCTCTGCAGGGACTTCGACTGTCAGCGGTGAATCCGGGGCGGCAGTCACAGTGGATCCGTCAGCAACAGCCCGATCAGCTAATTCTTGCAACACCGGGAGCAGCGCGGTGAGTGCGCGACGACGATGAGAAATCGCATCTTTTTCTTCCGGGGTCAGTTCCGCGGCGGTTTTCGGACGTTCATCTAAGTCTTGTACGCGCTCGTCCTCTTCGGCGGGGATAAACAGCGGATCATAGCCGAAACCGCCACTGCCGACGGCTTTTTTCACTACCCGCCCATTCCACACGCCTTTTTCAATCCACTCTTCACCCTCCGGGGTGACCACAGCGCACACCGAGACGAACTGGGCGCCACGGCGGGAGGCGGGAACGTCAGCTAACTGGGCGAGCAGGAGAGCGTTATTCGCCTCATCGTCGCCGTGGGTGCCATTCCACCGCGCCGACAGCACCCCGGGCATGCCGTTGAGCTCATCAACAGCAATCCCTGAGTCGTCGGCGATGGTGGTGACACCAGTTGCTTTCGCCCCTGCCCGGGCTTTAATCAGGGCATTATCGGCAAAGGTGCGACCGTCCTCGGTGGGTTCTGGATAGCCGAGAAGATCAGCCGATGAGACGAGTTCAATTCCGGTAATCCCCGCGCCTTGTAAAAGACGCTGAAGTTCTTGAAGTTTTTTCGCATTGTGGCTTGCAAGGTGAAGCAGCATGGTGCAAGTTTCCGTGGTTGATGTGGAATGTGTCAAATACACGCGATCCACCACCGAAAAGATGCCAGGTAGCGCGGGGACAGCACTAACAGATTCGTCCTGCCGCATGCAGCCGTGTTGGGTTGCAGTTGGTGGTGGTTACCGTGCAGTGGTCAGTGATGGGGTTGAGCAGTGCCCGGTAAATCGCCGGTCAGTGTTGGCGGATCGAAGGCGGGCTGCCGATCAATATCATCGAGCACGAGCTCGTCATTCCCGGTAAGGGTGAGGGTGTGTGCCAGCGGAATCTGGTGGGAGGCGCTTTCTAAAATATGCATGAAGTAGCCTGCGGTATTCGGAATGGCGATGAGATCCCCTGGGTGAACACCGTGGGGGAAGTGCATTGCGCGGCGAACGAGCACCTCATCTTCGATACAGTAGGCGCCCACAAGAAAGCCGGTAAACGGTGCATCAGTGCCACCGGTTGGGGCATCTGGTTGGGGCACAAGGATTGGGTCGAGCAAAATATCGTCGCTGGTGGTGCGGCATTGGGTGCGGTTCATCCCGCAGACCACCAGCCCCACCCCATCGGTGCGGTGTTTGATGTGGATGACTTCGGCGACAGTCATACCACCGCCGTCGAGCACACTGCGACCAGGTTCCAAGTGTAGGGCGAGTCCGCGGGTGCGCAGTGCCGCAGCCACGGTGGAGGGTTTCCCACCGCAAGTGATCGTTGCGGTGAGCAGGGTGGTGAGCCATTCACCGCGTATTGGCTGTTGATAAAAGGGGTAGTGGTTGGAAAGTGGATCATTGTTCCATGTCCACTGTTTTGTCGGATCCGCGATAGGATGTGCTGCAAGTTCAGCCCGTGCCTGTTGAAACGTCTCCCACTGCGTGGCCGACGACAAATAACTCATGGGGATCCCGCCACCAAGATCGACGAATGTGAGCTGGTGGCCGGCGGCAGTAGCGGCATCAACAACCTGCAGTGCATCGCCTAGTGCTTGTGCCCGATCAGCGGCACTATAGCCGTGCAAATGCAGGTGCACCCCGACCAGTGTAAGCCCGGATGGTAGCCCGTCGGCGAGCAGCTGGCACCAGGTTGCCGGGCGCTCCCCGAACCGGGTGGGGCGATGGTATGCCGGATCGGTGGCAATGCGAAAAGCAATAGGGGTTTGTCGACCAAGCTGTGTGGCAATTGCCGCCAGTCGGGACATCTCAGTTGGATTGTCGATAGATACTGTGACCCCATGTTCCACCGCGAGACGCAGCAGTGCAGCAGGTTTAATCGCGGCTGAGACAATAATTTTTGCCGGATCCACACCGCGGGCAAGCACTTGGGCAAGTTCCCGCAACGAGGCAACATCTATTCCGTGACCCGCGTCACGGGCCGCGTCGACAAAACTTAACGCCTTATTGGCTTTGCGGGCGAAGAAAATCTCCACTGCCACGTCATGGCGACGTCCAGCTGCAACAAGTTCCGCGGCACAGGCTGGTAACGCGGCAGGGTTGACGATATTAATCGGGCTGCCATAGGTGGCCACCGCCTCGCGGAGGCGCTCAGGTGCGTCGAGCAACGTTTGCATCCACGGCGCGAGCCGAGCCTGCAGCGGGATTGTTGCAGCCATTGTGCGGGGTGAGGGGGAAGAAATAGCAACCACTCCTAAGCGAAGAACATGCAAAAAGAGAAAGAACAACACCAACAATAGGGCAGTTGGTGGCCAGCAGACCTGATCTGTTGGGTGTGGCAAAAAAATAGGGTTCCCAAGCACCATTGCCCTAGCAGGCGACCTCACTGGTAAAAAAACCACATTGGTAGAGTGAGCTGCTTATTGGCAGGTCGTACCCAAAGCCAAGTCACGGTAATTGGTGAGATGTGGAAGATGCGGAACTACGTGCTGTGCTGAGATGCGGCGAGCACATGGTCGTGGACGGTAGCAGCCCACCGGGGAATCTCTGGGTGCATCGCCCTAGAGAGTGTGTCGTGCCCCAGCACGGTGCCTTCAACATCACGCCCCACCATTGCTAGCCGTTGAGACCCGGTGAGATATCCGTTGCGCCCAATCGCAAGGAGCCCGTTTTCATCACTCGTGAGCAACCCCAGTTTGCGCAGGCGGCCGGCAAGACTGTGGTCGTGAATCCCCGGTGGGGCAATGGTTGCATCCACCAGCCACACTTCGTCATCGCCGCGATGATACTGATGTTGCCAGTCGGTTTCTGGCAATGCTGCTTTCACATTCGGCAGTGCACAAGTTCGCGGAGCTGTAACAATTCCCTCGTCGATCAGTGCCAACAGTCTTCCCGCGGTAGTTTCGGGCGGACCAAAGGCCACCCGCTCAAGTGTGCGGCACAACCGGTGAAAACCCGGCAGATAGTGGTAACTTCTGGCGGTCACCAGGGCAGGATACAGACGTCTGAAGGCATCCCCCACCGCCCACTGCGGCGAAGGTGCGGCAGTACCGCGGATAACCTGCACACTGCGCCGCAGATCACCCACCGCATCACCACTGCCATCAGATCCGGAAAGAACAGCACGAACCTGCGCATGATGAGTGGACGTAATTGTCTCTCCGGCGGCCTGTAACCAGGCAATAGCTGCCTGCTGCAACACATCGATGATCGCTTCGGTTGTGGAAGCAGACTTAAGCAGGTCACTCAAATCTGCTGCTGCTGCCACATCGAGCTGGTAGAGCGGCGAACCAGGAGCAGGCTTGACCTCCATGAAACGGCCGCTGCGGGAATACGGAATGATCTGTTTCGGTTCCTGTCCACAACGGACATAGCGCCACTGCTCACGTGTGCTGGTAGCAAAACGCCCCCCGCGCCCCTCAGTAAGGAGCAGACACACATCAATTGCAGTGAGCGCCGCACCCCGCATATGGACACATGCGCCAGCCGGGATGACATCGACCCCCGGTGCAAAATACGGGTGCAGTGCCGGGGAAAGCTCACCCTCCCAGGCATGCACATGCCCAGTAGCGAACAGCACTTCGTCGACAGTCACCGTAGCTGGCACAACCGGCGCTCCGGCTGGATTTCCGTCCACATCCGACTTGGTGCGGTGGTTGCCCAGATCGAAAGATCGAGCGTGGTCACTCTCGGATTCTTCGGGCAGGTCGCTGATCGAGACATCAATAGTATCGCCGGAAATCGCCACATCCGTGGCCAAACCTGGCAGATGCTCAATAGTCATCCCCGGTGGAAGATCCGCCAGCAACTGCTGATAGCAGTGGTGTAAAAACTCGCCAACCACCACCCGGGGAACGAAGACACGACTTGCCGGATCACCTGCTTGCGCGCCGGGGATTGCAGGTTTGGCTGCCAACCAGTCGCTGAATGCGCCACCAGTTAAAGAGGTCACCACACTGGCTGGGGCGTTGAGTCGCATCACCGGCGACTGGCCGGCTCGATACACCCAACCCGCCCCGGGTGCATGCGGCTCAATGAGGGTAACCGCCACTGGCAGGTGCGCCGTCGATGCTTGCCACTGTTTGCGGAGTTCTTCGAGCGCCCACAGTCCACGCGGGCCGCCGCCGATAATCGCCACCCGATAGGGGGCTGGTTGCTGTGTGGAGCTCATTGCGAATCGGAACCCTCCTAAAGGGATAAGAAAAAAGACCTGAAGGGATAAGAAAATAACGACCGAGGTTGGCCATGTTGCCTCAAGTGGCCACAGTCCGGTGAGTATCAGTTCTGCACACTTGTAGTGGTTGGCTTGAGCATTACAGGTGGTGAAAGCCGTGCACTGCTGGTGGTTGGTTGTTTGCTGCATTCCCGCCATTGGTCAGCACACGAGGCTGCGAATAAAAGGGGGTTGCGGCTGCTGGGCGGTGTGGAAAGCGGGTTGTATGCAGACCACACCCGAATCTCAGGTACGGTCATAGTCCCCGAGGTCGCCTGCCAACAACGCGTCAACCAATTGGGGGATTGCATCCTGGGTGATGCCTACTTCCCGGTGCAGCCACCCCGGATCATAAATCGAGTCGAGATAACCGGCACCGCTGTCATGCAATACCACCACAACAGGTCGTTTCCCGCTGGGGGAGAGTACCCCTGTTGCCACGGCGTGCGCGAGGGCAGCAATCACCGCCCCGCCAGAGGCACCGGGCAAAATCCCCTCCACCCGGGTGAGTGCATGCGCACCGATCACCGCCTGTTTGGTGCCAATGCGAGTTACCCCGGTGGGATGGACATGTGCTGCCAGCGCAGGCAGGACACCGGCACCAAAACCAGGTAAGACCCGAGTCGCCCGAGGTCCCTCAAAAAGAATCGAGCCGTATGCATCAACGGCCATCGTGGCGGTATCGGCACCAACCTCGCGAAGTTTCCGTTGACAACCGCCAAGGGTGCCGGTGGTACTTACTGCCACAAAGAGCCACTCCGGGGGTGCGTCGAGCGCATTCAAGATTTCAGCCATGGTGCCTTCCGCGTGGGCTGTAAAGGCAGCCTGGTTGGAGTATTGATCCAAGTTGATGGCCTGCGGATACTCCTGCAGTAAGGCTTGTACACGCGCCCGGCGGGCAGTCAACCAGTCGCCGGTTGCTGCATCGGGACTGTTGACCATATCGATGGTTGCCCCGAAGCGAGCCATAGTCGCCAAGGACGCCGCATTTGCTCGCGGATCAACCACACAGCGAAAATCCCAGCCTCGCTGGTGTGCCTGGCGGGCAAGAGCAATCCCTAAATTGCCTGATGACGACTCCACCAGCAGTGGGGTGGTTGTCTCATCAATACGTCCATCGGCGATGGCCGCTTCCACCATTGCCCGGGCGGTGCGATCTTTCGCTGATCCACCGGGATTAAATTGCTCAAGTTTGGCGTAGATGCGCCGGGATAATCCGAGCCGCTCAGCCAACCGATCGCAGGGCACGAGCGGAGTATTGCCGACCGGCGCAAGCATTGGTGTGATCATACTTTTCCACTATACCCGGCACTATCACGGCTGATTCGCGAGAAAACAGAGCCTGCAGTGAGACGCCAATGCCGCCTACCGGTGGCAACCCCTGCCGGCAAGAACCGGTGACACACCCTGTTCCAGCGGTAAGCAACGTCCCATCGCCTAGAATCGACAGCCGTGCCACCTTATGTCCTTGCCCACGGTATTGATGTTGTTGACTTGACGGCATTTGCCGCACAGCTCTCTCAACCTGGAACACAGTTTCTGCGCGTGCTCTCCCGCCGGGAGCGGCTGCGTGCCAACCGCTATAGCGGTTTCCGTTTTGCCGAACATGTTGCTGGACGGTGGGCAATCAAAGAAGCCGTGATCAAAGCCTTTTCGCAGGCGCTGTTCGGCCAGCCGCCAATCATCGCGGCAGAAGAGGTCAATTTCGCCGAGATTGAGGTTGTAGCCGATGCCTTTGGACGCATCAAGGTGCAGCTGCACGGGGAGTTTGCGGCCGCTATCACTGCCGCACTCGGGGAGGATCTGCAATGGTTTGCCAGTATTAGCCACGATGGCGCAGTGTGTATCGGCAGCGTCATTCTGTGCCGCAGCCACACTGCACGCACCATCGAGGCACCGTCCGAAGTGACCAACGATTAGCTTGCTTGTATGATGATAATCATATGACTTGCGAAGGCAGCGTTGATCCATGGCTGTGACAGCTCCTCGCCGCCAACATTTTTGACTGACAACCACTGTTGATAGAAGGACTTACCATGGCACGAAGCATCTCTGATATCGAACGCGATATTGCTCGCACTCGTCGTCTGCTCGCCGGCACCCTTGACGAACTGGCTGAACGCTCAAAGCCACAGCGTCTTGTCGAGGATGCCAAGCAGGAAGCGACGAGCAAGCTGCAAGACCCGCAGGTACAAAAGGTGCTCGCTGGTATTGCTGGGGCAGTCGCAGTGGTCGTGCTCATTGGTAGCTACCGGGCACGCCGTCGCAACAAGGATCTGCGGGAAATCCGGCGTATTCTCGCTGAACGCGGCTAACAACTTCTAGCGCGAAGGCATTGGCTGTTGGTGTCTCACATGCAGCAGGCTGTGCATCACCCTTGATATTCAGGTGAAAGCAGCCGACACGGCTACAAACAACGGCGCTACACACCGATCACCAAGGACGTGACGTTTGTCCTTGCTGGTCGGTGTGTTGCGATTTCAGGGCATCATGCTGTCAGCTCGAGAATCGGATGCACCACGTCGCCGTCACGCATCCTGGATATTGCCTCCTGGGTCAACCATGCGCTCCCTGTTCCGCCGCATTTACGCCTGATAGGAGGAAAAATCCTCCTATGCGGGGCAATGAACCAAGGAAGAGGGGTTGCCGAGTTTTGGCGGCTTTAGCACCACAGCAGGAGCGCGACGACATAACTCGACTCGAGCAGGGGAGCATATGGTGCCGGTGGATGGTGTAGCGGGTGAAGGTCAGTCGGCGAAGACGTGCTATTGCGAGCTTATGGTAATTCGACGAGACGAGCGCCAGCGTCTTGCATTGCCTGCAACGCCGCGGCAGAGGTAGCTGCAGCCACTCCCGCGCAGAGTTCCGGGTAGACTCGCACCGCATATCCGTGGTTTCGGGCGTCGAGCACGGTTGCGCGCACACAATAGTCGGTGGCGATCCCTACGATATCCAAATCGGTGATCTCATGGCGCTGTAACAGTGCGGCGAGTGACTCTTCGTCGGCGGATCCCTCAAAACCGGAATAGGCAGCCGAATATTGACCCTTGCGTACCGCAACGTCGATAAGTTCGGTTGCGATGTCGCTGTGCAGTTCCGCACCGCCGGTACCAACCACACAATGTGGCGGCCAGGAATCGACAAAATCCGGTTCCTCGGAGAAATGATCACCGGGATCAATGTGCCAATCCTGGGTGGCAATTTGTACAGCATAGTCGGCTGCATGCTCACGCTGCCACGCCCCGATTAAGGCGGCGACCTTATTGCCATCTTCGCAGGCTAACGCACCACCAGGGCAGAAATCATTTTGCACATCGACAATGAGTAACGCACGGCTCATGGGGATTCCTCTCGAAGGGACGGCATAATGCTGCATCACCATGTCCCACCCTGGCGAGTCTTGATGACAGGGGAAACCAGGGCGGACAGTTACAGGCCACACTACAGCGGCAAGCAGCGCTACGCTGCCCAATGGGGCAATATTGTGTGCCACATCGATGCCGAATGTCGGCGGGGCGGATCCTCACCGGCGTTGCAGCACGCGCGTATGCCCGCCTAAAGTCTCAGCCGCTCCGGCTGGAGTGTTTCGTCGAATGACCGAAGCGAATACACATCAGTTTTTTGGTGTTCGACGGTGTGCCGGGGAAGTTGGGACTCTGTGTGCAGGCATTCGAGGCTTAAGGGTCAAAAAGTGTGTCTCAAACCGCCGATTTCTACCACCTGAACAGCAATGACAACAAAATAATAAGCCTAGAAAGCTTATTCCCCTCTTTTTTCTCCATAACCCTTGACGGCACCACCACCCCATGGTATAGATCCTGTTGGCTTCAGGGTTATGTCAACCAATCGTCCCCGCTGCAGTATCTGCGGTAACCCCACAAAGAAAAACGGCACAACAACAAAAGGCACCACACGATGGCGTTGTATCCACTGCGGTGCCTCTACAAGTAAAACCCGGCCCGATATCACCGCTCGAACCTGGATGAATGAGTTCATCTCCCACCTGACGAGCAATAAAAGCATCGCCGACATCGCCGCTGCTCGTGGCACATCCCCGAAAACAGTTCACCGCCACTTCCAGCCACTGTGGCTGATCAGCGTGCCCCAACCACACAACCACCCCGTCTACGATCAAATCTTTCTCGACGGAACCTACCTCAACGGCGGCTGTCTCCTCATCGCAGCAACCCGTGACTACGTCCTTGCCTGGCGCTGGTGCAAGCAAGAAACCACCTACGACTACACACAACTCATCCGTGATATCACCCCGCCACTTATGGCAGTCATTGACGGCGGAAACGGCGCCTACACAGCGATGACCTCATGCTGGCCACAGACCCCTATCCAACGCTGTCTCGTACACGTCCAACGCAACACACGACGCGATATCACCAGCCGACCCCGCACACCCCAAGGCACCATCATCTACCAACTCGCACTCCAGCTCACCCGCATCACAACCCGTGAACAAGCCGACCAATGGATCGACTACCTCCACCAATTCACACAAGACTGCAACAGCTGGATGAACGAAAAAACCACCATCACCGACCCCCTCACCGGGAAAAAGAAAAAAAGTCTTCACCCATCAACGCGCCCGACGCGCGTTCTACAGGCTCTACCACCTGGCAAAAGACGGCAAACTCTTCGCTTACCTCACCCCCCATCCCAGCGCGAAGAACCCTGAGGCGTTCGCCTCCACAACCAACTGCCTCGAAGGCGGTATCAACGGGCCTTTAAAACTCATCGCCAGACAACACCACGGTAGAAAAGGAGAACGTCAACGAACCAATATCGACTGGTGGCTCCACTTTCGCACCCGAGATCCGCTTGATCCCCACATCATCGCGAAACAACAAAACTGGGGCAAAGACTCACTCGCTAAAGTAGAAACCCTCACCCCAGTCAACAACAACGAAGCAAACCATCAAACCGGACGCCCCGCGCTGTACGACAATCATATCGACATCGAGTACACGCACTCCGTCGGGATCAGAAAAGGAACGATCTAAACCCCCACAGCCACCCCCACCCCCAGACACACTTTTTGTCCCTTAACCCGCATTCGACAACGCTACCAGCGGCAGATATAAGAAAAACCGGATTGATGGTAACCATCAATCCGGTCTTTAGGTGGTGCGCCATCAGGGACTCGAACCCCGAACCCGCTGATTAAGAGTCAGCTGCTCTGCCAATTGAGCTAATGGCGCATATTGCTGCTGTAGTGGGCTTCTTGCCCGCCGCGGCAACGAGTAAGAATATTACAACGCCGCGAAGAAGAAAGTAAAATCGCCTGGTAGTTGCGTGTTTTGGTGGTGAATATGAGGGTTTTGCAAGCTTCCTTGCTGCCCCGCGCAGGTGGAAGTTTGTTATCCGGATCCTGGTTGATCGTTGATGTTTGTTCACCAGGGTTGTGTGCGCGGCAATGTACAATCGTCTACACATTGCTGCAGTTGGCAGTGTTTGCTCGCAGCCCTTTCTCTTGCGCATTGCGGTGGCGAGTAGCGTGAACTGTAGGAGTGCTGATTTACTGTCGATCTTGGAGCATCATGCAACGTTTGACCAGATCTGTGTTCACCGCTGTCGCAACACTTGCGGCCGGCTCTCTTGTGCTTGCAGGGTGCAGTCCATTGGGGGAGCCAGCAACCGGTGAAACTGTTGCCGAAAAATCGACAACTACGAAAGCGCCGGTGCCTGCAGTAGCGAGTGTGCGCGACGGTGCCACTGGCTACAATCCGGCGAATCCGGTGACGGTCAAAGCAGTGGAAGGCACCCTGAAAGAAGTCGTCATGACCAACCAGGACGGCAAGGTTGTTCAGGCGGAATATTCCGCCGATCGAACCACGTGGACCACCGCCGAGGATCTGGGCTATTTCCGCACTTACACCATTCAAGCCACCACGAGCGAAGGTGCCACATCGACGACGGTATTTGACACCATCACGCCGGATGCAACTACCAATGTGGCCTTAAGCCCGTTGGAAGGGTCGACGGTGGGGGTGGGGCAAACCATCGGGTTCCGGTTTGGTCAGCCCATTGAAGATCGGGAAGCCGCCCAAGAGGTCATTACGGTGACCACGAATCCACCGGTCGAAGGCGCGTTTTATTGGCTAAACGATTATGAGCTGCGGTGGCGTCCGGAACATTTTTGGAAACCCGGTACCACCGTGGATGTTGATGTTGATTTATACGGCACCCATTTGGGCGAAGGACTGTGGGGAAATAAACGCAACCACACCTCGTTTACCATTGGTGATGAGGTTATCGCCGTCGCCGATGACAACACAAAAACCATCACGATTAGCCGCAATGGCCAAGTGATCAACACCATGCCGACGTCAATGGGGCGGCCTGATTTTGCGACTCCACAGGGCACCTACATTATCGGCGACCAATATCCCGACATTGTTATGGATTCGTCAACATTCGGTCTGGCCGTTACCGACCCGAACGGATATCGGACTGACGTGAAGTATGCGACACAGATGTCCTATTCGGGGATTTTCGTGCATGCTGCCCCATGGTCAGTGTGGGCGCAGGGGAGCCAGAATACTTCCCACGGCTGCTTGAATGTGTCCACGGAAAACGCCAAGTGGTTTATGGACAATACGAAGCGCGGTGACATTGTGGTGGTGAAAAACACCGTCGGTGGCACGTTAAGCGGCTATGACGGCCTAGGGGACTGGAATATTCCGTGGGAGACCTGGAAGGCCGGCAATGCAACACCCGCACCGGCGGAGTAACACCGTTGTGGATGGGGGCGTACTCGGACGTTTAGTCTGCTGGTTGATTCTGCTCGGCGCGAAGCGGGGTGGCTTCGCGCCTGGGCAACTATTGCTGTGAAGCTTCGTCTGCGAATGCGGCTACTGCATTGTGAGTTCGCACGGTGCACGCTGTGTTGTCTTAGACGCCGCACAATCTCCTGGCTGGGAACAACGCTGCAGCAATCCATGGCACCGTGGCCAACGCTTTGCAACGTGAATTGGCGGATGCCCCGTTAGCGTGCTGTGTGGGAAGCAGCATCGGTGTGGGGATGTCGTTGTATCGCGTTGATCAACAATGCACCGATGGCAGTCACACAACACACCACCCCACAGCCAATGAGGCTTCCGGCAATAACATCGGTAATCCAGTGCACGCCAAGATACATTCGGCTGACGGCCACAAATACGGTGACTGCGAGACCTAGTAGTCCGATCCAGAGGGTCTGCCACAGCCGGTAGGTGAGCCACACGTACACCACGATCGCCGTCATCAGTGCGGCTGCGGCGGTGGCATGACCAGATGGAAACGAGAAATTCGTTTCAGAAGTAAGACGGAACACCACTGGTGGCCGGTGCCGTCCAATCACGTCTTTGAGCAGATGTGTCGTCAGCGAGGCGCTTTCGATAGCGATGAAGGTGAGCGCTTCTAAGGCGAATCGCCGCCGGAAGATGGCAACAGCGGTGAGCATGATCCCGCTGAACAGTGCCACCATAGGCGGATCAAAGAGCCAGGCTGCTGCCTGCATCACTGTGGTCATCGAGTTACTTCGGTGGGTGATAAACCACCACCAACAGCGCGCATCGATACCAGTAATCGCGTTGCCAACAATCGCATAGACCACAAACACCCCAAAAAGAGCCGCCACACCTACGAGGAAGAGTCTGCGGAGGCTGACGAGGGGATACACGGTAGCGTTGCTGCTTTCTCAAGATGTCAACAGTGAACAAAAGGGCGGAGGTTTCGGCGGGCGAGGGGTTGCAATCGCACCGATGCCGACGAAGGAGCCGGACAGTCGCCGAGCGCTCTTGGTGTGCCCTGATGACCAGATGGAAGATGCAGTAGCAGACTGGAAACGGTTTTAGGCTCACACCTGGAAACAGGCTTTTCATTGCAATGCCAGGTTACGCCCCGCAGCACCCCCGAAGCTTTCAAGGCTTGCGGAAGAACCCTGGGTTGGAATGCGAACAACCCCGAAGAGACAACGAAAATCTCTCGGGGTTGTTCACTATTGGGGTGGCTGACGGGACTCGAACCCGCGACACCCAGAATCACAATCTGGTGCTCTACCAGCTGAACTACAGCCACCACTGGCAAGATCACAGCACACTTGGCAACCCAAGCGGCCTGTGTCAGGCAGCGATTAGCAATAATAGCCGAGACTGACGTAGATGCAAAAATCTAGCTATTCACCTGCGCTGATGGGAAGTGGCGAGGCAGCTGTGGGCTGGATCGTGGCGCAGCGGCAGCGGTGTGCCTGCCAATGAGAACTTAAGAAAGGCTGGTTTGTGGCGGGGCAAGCGATGCCAAGGTTTGTGTAAACGCATCAATGGTGGCTGCGGTGTTTTCGGCGACCGCCTCTGTAGTGGGGCCTGGTGGAGCGGTGAAAACTGTTCGCTGAAAATATGCAAGTTCCCGGATCGATTCGACAATGTCGGTTAACGCCCGGTGGGACATCGCTTTTTTCGGCTGACCATAGTAGACCCGGGGGAACCAGCGGCGGCTGAGTTCTTTAATTGTGGTGACATCGATCATCCGATAGTGAAGCATCTGATCCAATTTGGGCATATAGCGCCGGATGAACGTCCGATCGGTGGCAATAGAATTTCCGGCAAGTGGGGGATTACTGCCGGCAGGACAGTGCTGACTGATGTAGTCGCAGACAGCTTGCTCAGCTGCCGCAACGCTAATGGTGGAACGGCGAATCTCTGCGGTCAGACCAGAGGAATCGTGCATCTTCGTGACGTAGTTGTCCATTGCTGCAAGTTCATCCTCTGTTGCATGGACTACGAGGTCGAGACCGTCATCGAGCAGACGTAGCTGGGCGTCGGTGACGATACAGGCGATCTCGACGATGACGTGCCGGTCAGGATCGAGGCCGGTCATTTCGAGATCGACCCAGACGAGCCGGTTATCTGAGGCGGAAATCTCAGGCTCGCTTGCGGTTGCTTGGTCAGTCATAGCATGCTCCTTGAACACGGATGTTGCGTTCTCATCTGCTGTGCGCTGCAACAATGGATTGTTCTTATTGCAGCGGACAATAGTAGTTACGGCTAGTGGGGTGGGGTGCTGGCAAAAGTTCCAGGCGGGTTTGGTCGAGGTATTTGTAAGCGTCGAAGTGCTGTCGCAGCTGCGGTCGGGTCGCCGCATCCCGAGGTCGTGAAAGGCCTCCCTGCAAGGGGAAGGGCTAGGCCATCTTCTTGTAGAACCATCCAGCAATCGGTGAGATTACGGCAGTTGGTGCATAGGCGGAGATCGTATCCATTGCTTTGCCAAGTGGTCCTGGAACGACCCGTCGCTTCCCCTTAGACATTGCTTCCAACGTTTCCTGCGAGCAGGTTTCATAGGTGGTCCACAGCCAGTCGGGGACCACCTTGTCGACGATGGAACGTTCAGCTTCGGGTTTGAGTGCCTCACGTACTGGCCCTGGAGCGAGCAGGGTGGCTGAAACCCCAGTGCCGCGCAGCTCATAGTGCAACGCCTCGGTGAAGGCATTGACTCCGGCTTTCGTGAAGACATAGGTGGCGTTATTTGGAATGGGCATATTGCCGGCGGCGGAGCCAACATTGCAGATCACGCCACTGCGCCGGGCAAGCATGCCGGGAAGTACCGCGCGGGTGAGCTCGAATACTGCAGTGGCATTGAGTCCAAACTGGTTTTGTTCATAGTCCCAGTCTTGATCCATAAACGGTCCAAAGCTGGCGATCCCGGCAGAGTTCACTAGCATGGAGACTTCCCATTGCTGCAGCTCATCGACGAGCTGTGTGCGGGCTTGTGCGTCAGCTAGGTCGCAGGGATAGGCCTGTGCAGTGATCTGGTGGGTAGTGGATAGCTCGTCGGCAATGTGTTGGAGGAGTTCCGCGCGGCGAGCGATGAGCACCAGATTATGGCCCAGCCGGGCGAGGTCTTTCGCCATGGCAAGTCCGATGCCTTGGCTGGCACCAGTGATTACAACAACGTGATCCGGGTGGGGAGTGGGCAGTGTCATGACGGTGTGAGATCCCTACGGTGAATGTCTTTTGAAAACAAAGATGTTGGATGGTGATTGTTCCGGGCTGATGCAGCGCACCAGTCGCAGTGTCACCAGGCTGGGTGAAAACCGCTGTGGTGATTGGGGGCATATATGGCTAGCGCCGGAAACGATGCAATGTATGCCACAGTACAAAACTCTGGCGCGCTGCGCGCCTTGGGTTGCGGGTGGGGTGAGGCTAATTGTCGTAATGCGGGCTGAATGTCATTTGTTGCCGCCGCACTTGCTGGCGGAAGGTTGTGGTATTCCTGAGTCGATCGCCGCAAAAGCGGGGGATCATGAAAAGGTGCGGACGAGCTAGTCGGGATACGGCTCGAGGTAAAAAGTGTCTTAAATCACAAGCGGATATTTCACCGTATCGTCTCCTTGAAAAGTGGGGTGAGTGTGCGCTGTGGGGGAATGTCGCCTGGGGGGATTGGTGGCCGTGTCACGAGGTTGAGTCCGTCTGCTTATCCATGGAATGCGCAGCATATTTGCCATGCGATACCAATGTGGCGAAAGTGAAGCAATAGTACTATTGGGGCAGGTGTGGTTCACTGTGCGGGAAAGTATCGCTATTGGAGCAATCTGAGGAATTATTCACTGCTTCTTGGTTGTGGCTCACAAACTGTTGCGTGTCCTGATGAGTTTGGTACTGTTTTGCATCAACTGGTGAAGCCGGTGAAGGTTGCGCCGAGGTCGCTATGTAACGCAGTTGACCCTTGGCTCGATACATTCACTGGATATCATCCAACCGACTGACTATCGAACTGCTACGGCGTATCAAGCTGTGGTGTTGTGGGGAAGGTCGGCTACCAGTTCCATTGTTTCAAACTCGTAAGGATTTTCCATGAAGCTGAAGAACAAGGCTCTTGCCGGTCTGCTCGCTATCACCCTGCCGCTCGGCGCTATGGCTCCGGCTCACGCTGCAGAAGACACCGACACCAACACCAACAGCAACAGCAAAAGCTCTGACTCGCTGAAGGGTTTCACCAACTCTTCCGACAAGGATAAGGGCGACGACCAAGGCTCCTCCAAGGGTCTGACCAAGGGCTCCTCCGAGGTTAAGGATCAGGCTGAAGGTGTTAAGGCTGCCTACACCAGCCTGGAGACCGTTGTTAAGGAACAGTGCCTGGCTGAAGACGCCAAGCTGAGCGCTGAAGACTGCCTGAAGAATGAAGAAGTTGTCAAGGCAATCGCAGTTGCTAAGGAAGCGCTGGCCAAGGAGAACGTCGACGTGAACGACGATTTCCTCAAGGACACCGTTACCCAGATCGTGAAGGATGGCAAGTGGGCTCCGGCTAAGACTTCCTCCAACAACGACATCAAGTTCGATCTGAACTCCTCGAACCGCACCGACGACAACGACACCCTGAAGACCGTTGGCATCGTTGCTGCTATCCTGCTGGCTCTCGGCGGCCTCGGCTGGGCATTCACCTCTGGCTTCTTCGGCCAGTTCCTGCCTGCTCCGGCTCCGGCTCCAGCACCGGCTCCTGCACCAGAAGCTGTTCCTGCTCCAGAAGCACCAGCTCCTGCACCAGAAGCTCCGGTGAAGGGCATCGTGAAGGGCATCGCTCACTAATTCACGCTGCAAGTACCCTGCAGCGGCCACCAGCGCCGTGACATTGTCGCAGCGTTGGTGACCACCGCTTGTCGTGGGGACTTGTGCCTTGCAAAAACTAACGACGCCACCGGAACATGGGGTCGAGCTTGCTCGACTCGTCGCCGGTGGCGTCGTTTTGCTACTGCGACCGGCAGTGCACGTCGGCATGGGTTCGTTGCGGAAACGGAAGATCACCGCACCGGGGTGTGATAGCCGGGGAAATACCGAGGAACTTCCCCGCTTCCACACGGCGATGGAGCGATCTTTCCGTTTTTTGTGACACGCTCTACCAGGCGTTGCACTGCCGGTTTGTCAGAAGTATGACCGGTTTTTGAACAAACAACACCGCATTCCAGCGATCCTAAGCAGCGCTGTCGATTCGTTAGACAGTGCTGGGGGATGATGCTGGAATGCGGTGTTTTAGTCTGTCGCGCCCCCGGTAGGATTCGAACCCACGACCAGCCGGGTAGAAACCGGATGCTCTCATCCACTGAGCTACGGGGGCAAGGGCTGCTGATGCGACAAGGTTACACGGTGGAAACACTGCGCCGTATTAGCAAAGCAACAACAAAGTTTAGCGTGGAAGGCGCACCCGCACCAAGTCACGTCGAGTCGACCAGCAAGTAATAGTACTGCCCAGGGGGCGGGGTTTTTCGAAACATAGAAGTACGCCAATGCTAGTAGCGCAGCGTGACAGCCGTAGAATTACAGATCAATTGCTCAAAGGTTGCTTCAGCCCTCGGGAACGTGGTCTCGTTGTTGCTTTTTTAGTTGCTCCTTTTCTTCGTTGTTGCTTCCGGATTTGGCGTAGCCGTATATCTCGAGTAGGGCTCAATATGCCGGGCGCATCACTCCGGTGTGCCGAAGTGAGGACATACCGCTACCCTTAAACCCATGTCTGCCAATGCTGTCGCCTCGAATCAGGCTGATTCGTCACCTCCAACTCGCGTGCAAACGCAGCCCCGAAAAGCAGCGGCTCCACGGAGTTCAACACTGCTCTTAACGGGCTTTGTTATCGTTGCCGGAATTGTTGGCGCCTGGATCAGTTTCGGCTTTCTCGCAGAGTCATTGGCACTGCTGGGGATTAAAGACCCAGGGATCCTCACCACAGCGGGATTACCCTTTGTCCGCTCAGCAGCACTCATGCTCGCAGCGCTTGCCGGTGGATCATTTCTGTTGAGTTCCTTTTTCACCCCACCACGGGACGCGGCAACCACCGACTTATTGCACGCCAAACTCGACGTGGATGGCACGCTTGCGGCGCGAACCGGAATTATCGCCAGTTTTGCCTACAGCATGTGCGGGTTTTTACTCGTTCCCTTGTATCTCTCCGATGTCTCCGGGGAGCCGCTCGTGGAGACGATCCGGATCACCAACTGGCCGATCGCACTGTCACAGGTATCGACCTCGGTAGCGTTTTTCGCAGTCGGTGTGATTGCACTGATCACCGCACTTGGGGCGGCGGCATCCAACCGGTGGTGCTTTCAACCGCTCGCACTCGCCGGCGCCTTGGCTGGCATTGTACCACTCGGACTTGAAGGCCACTCGGCAACCGGTGGCGACCACGATTTTGGCACTAACTCTTATCTGTGGCACCTGCTGTTTTTTGTGTTATGGGTCGGCGGACTCATGGCGCTGATCCAGCATGGTCGCCGTCGCGGCACCCATATGGATCTGGCAGTCCACCGCTATTCTCAAGTAGCCCTGTGGTCAGTGTGTGGCATGGCATTGTCCGGTCTGCTCAATGCGGCTATCCGCCTGCCATTTTCGGCCTGGCTAGATTCCGGATATGGCCTGCTCATGCTCGCGAAATTTGTGGGCATTGTCCTGCTAGGGCTGTTCGGCTATTGGCATCGCAGCCGCACCATTCCCCGAATCGCTGCCAACCCGCAAGATCATCGCTACTTCCAACGCGTAGCGATTGGGGAAGTATTGATCATGGCCGCGGTGGTCGGTATTGCCATCGCATTATCGCGCACCCCACCACCGCCGCCGATCACTCCCGATATCAACACAATGGATATCCAACTCGGCTACAAACTCTTCGTTGAGCCGACGATCTGGAATGTGTGGACAATGTGGCGCTTTGACGTTGCCTTCGGCACCCTTGCGCTGCTGCTTGCCGCGGCCTATATCTGGGGCGTCTATCGTCTCCACAAACAAGCAATAGCCTGGCCGATTGCGAATACCTGCTGGTTTTTAGGCGGCTGCCTGTTGCTGTTAGTCACCATGTGTTCCGGGATTGGCATGAACATTCCGGCCACATTCTCTATGCACATGATCGGGCATATGATCCTCACCATGGGGGTTCCCCCACTGTGGGTGCTCGGCGCGCCATTTACGCTGTGGGACAAAGCCATCAAACCCGGCCCACCTGGTATCCCAGGGCCGAAAGAATGGCTTGCGGTATTTACCAACAATCCACTGCTGAAGTTCCAAATGCATCCTTTGGTCAACACATTGCAGTTCGTTGTGTTGTTCTACATTTTGTATCTCACCCCGCTTTACGACTATGCAGTGTGGGAACACGCCGGACACTTGGCGATGAACACAGTCTTTATCTGGTCTGGGTGTCTCTACTATTGGGAACTTATCGGCAAAGACCCAAAGCCGGTGGAACGATCCGCCATGAGCCGCGGCGCATGGCTAATTTTCTCCATGCCATTCCATCTGTTCTTCGGCATCGTGCTCATTCACATGAACGATGTGCTGGCCTATGATTTCTACGCAAACCTCGGGTTGCCGTGGGAGGTTGATCTCGCCTGGGATCAAGCCGTCGGCGGCGGTATCGCCTGGGCATCTGGCCAATTCCCGTTGCTGATTATTTTCGGTGCCTTATTTCTGCAATGGTATCGGGAAGATAAGCAACAACAGCAACATTATGACGAGTTTGCCGACGCCACCGGGGACGCAGACATGGCCGCCTACAACTCGATGCTGGCCGGACTGCAACGCAGTGACGGTGCCCACACAGGGCAAGAGCAGTCGCCAGCTGGGGATCGTCGCGAAACAAAGCGCAACCATCGCACATCCCCGCGGCAAAGAGGAAAAAAATTCACACAGCTCAGCGATGAAGAATTTGCCGATTGGCAACAGGAACATCCAACAGGGCAATAGAAGCCGCCGCCGGGATTTCACCGAATAATCGGGCATATGAATACACCAACTGTTTAGGGCACAACACCCTTGTAGTGCACAGCTAGGAGAAAAATTTAGCGCGTCTTGCTGCCCACACCCATCGCATAACGACCTTGCAGCACTCGTCAACACAATGCTTTCTACAGTGCAACATCACTGAAGAACTCGCACTGTTGACGGGTGCTGTTGTTGGTTTGCCCAATGCTCGCCCGGATGGCAAAAGAACAGCCTGATTGTTGACCATCCAGCGGCAACGCTAGGAAACTCAAACCACCGATACCTGCAGCCAAGGTGCCAGTTTTCGTTGACGTCGCTACACCAGGGAACCAGGTGTGACAGTGCACAAGTCGAAACACACACGAGCATGCAACACACCACTGATGGCTAGGAATAGAAGATTCCCGCTCCGTTCGGCAGCCATACGCGCATCGCCGAAAGTGGAGAGCTGTGGCGCAACCTGCAAACCAACATCAAGTACTTCAGCGATGATGCAGACTACGACCTCATGCAAGACCACAGCGGTGCATTGGCATCTCGCCTTTTGCGACGAGAACAACAAGGAAGGACTGTGTCAGGGTTATGCCACAGCAAACAATGACAGTCACCGGCGTGGTGCTTACCGACCCGACCTATCACCAGGTCGCTGCTGATAATGGGGTGTGTAACTTTCGAGTCGGTGCCCATCGCAGCCGACTGGACGAAGAAGGCAACTGGAAAGAATGCGACGAGCTGTATGTCTCTGTAGAGGCATGGCGCAAACTTGCTGAAAATACCCGCCGATCAATAGCCAAAGGCATGTCGGTGATAGTGGTCGGAATCCTCGTCACCCGCACCTGGGAAGACAAAGATGGCAATCCCCGATCAAAACTCGTGCTACGAGCAAGCCATATTGGGCCGGATCTGGGTCGCTATCTCACCAATACGGTAAGCCCCACACAAACCGTGATGTTGGCGGCACCGGATTCCTCTGGCAACCTCGTGGAGCAAGAAAAAACCTGGATCGATTCTTCTTCCTATCAGCCGTCGGTCGCGGAGCAGACACGGATCGGTGATGATGGTGAACAAGAACCTGCTGACGAACTTGTTGGCAGCGCCACCAGCACGCCACCGTTTTAATATCCTGCGATAGTGGTGTCGTTCACGCATCCACACCAGGCTGGGTGTACCAGTGGTCTGAATCCCGGGGCAAAGAACCTCGCCCACATCATGTATCTTTGACGATGGAGTAGATGTCTTCACTGGTTGCAGTTGTCTGCCCGGCGCAGGTCGCGCCAGCGAAAATCAACCTGCTAACAGTGTTGACCACACAGCGAAACGTCAAACGACGACAACGGTATTAAAGGACGGCGGAAGTTAATGGGTGAATTTATTTACACCATGAAAAATGTGCGGAAGGCACACGGTGACAAAGTTATTTTGAACAACGTCACCATGGCTTTCTATCCGGGGGCGAAGATCGGTGTGGTTGGCCCCAACGGTGCCGGTAAATCATCGATCTTGAAGATTATGGCAGGTCTTGACCAGCCAAGTAATGGTGAAGCTTTCCTGGATCCGGGCAAGACTGTCGGTATTTTGCTGCAGGAGCCGCCACTGAACGAGGACAAAACCGTTCGCCAAAACGTGGAAGAGGGCTTGGGCGAGATCTTCGAAAAGAAGCAGCGCTACGAGCAGATCGCCGAACAGATGGCGACCGATTACTCCGACGAGCTGATGGAAGAGTTCGGCAAACTGCAAGACGAACTTGATCATGCGGATGCGTGGGAGATTGATTCGAAAATTGAGCAGGCACTCGATGCGCTGCGCTGCCCGCCCGGTGATGAACCGGTAACCCACCTCTCCGGGGGTGAGCGGCGCCGCGTCGCGTTGGCGAAGCTGCTGCTTAGCGAACCTGATCTGTTGCTGCTTGACGAGCCTACGAACCACCTCGACGCGGAAAGTGTCCTCTGGCTGGAGCAACACTTGGCAAAATATCCGGGTGCTGTGCTGGCGGTCACCCACGACCGGTACTTCCTCGACCATGTTGCACAGTGGATCTGTGAAGTTGACCGCGGTCAGCTCTATCCGTACGAAGGTAACTACTCCACCTATTTGGAGACCAAGGCGAAGCGCCTGGAAGTTGCTGGTAAGAAAGACCAGAAGCTGCAGAAGCGCTTGAAGGAAGAACTTGCCTGGGTACGTTCCGGTGCGAAAGCTCGACAGGCCAAGAATAAAGCCCGTCTGGAACGCTACGAAGAAATGGTGGCGGAAGCCGAGAAGTACAAGAAGCTGGACTTTGAAGAAATCCAAATCCCAACCCCGCCACGTCTTGGCGCCCAGGTTGTGGAGGTAAACAACCTCTCCAAGGGATTCGATGGGCGTACCCTTATCAAGGATCTGTCATTCACGCTGCCACGCAACGGCATTGTGGGTGTGATCGGTCCAAACGGTGTTGGTAAGTCGACGCTGTTTAAAACCATTGTCGGATTGGAACAACCCGATGCTGGTGAAGTCATCGTCGGTTCCACAGTGCAGCTGAGCTATGTGGATCAGAACCGGGAAAATATCGACGGTGAAAAGACGGTGTGGGAAGTTGTCTCTGACGGGCTGGACTACATTGTGGTTGGCCAAAATGAGATGCCGTCGCGTGCCTATCTGTCGGCATTCGGTTTTAAAGGTCCAGACCAGCAGAAACCTGCCAAGGTGCTTTCTGGTGGTGAGCGCAACCGGTTGAATCTGGCATTGACGTTGAAGCAGGGCGGCAACCTGATTCTGCTCGACGAGCCAACCAACGACTTGGATGTGGAAACCCTGTCGAGTCTGGAAAATGCGCTACAGCAATTCCCAGGCTGTGCCGTGGTTATCTCCCACGACCGGTGGTTCCTTGACCGAACCTGTACCCACATTTTGGCGTGGGAAGGCAATGTTGAGGAAGGAAAATGGTTCTGGTTCGAAGGTAACTTCGAAGAATATGAGAAGAACAAGGTTGAGCGGCTAGGCCCTGAGGCTGCACGTCCATCGCGAGTCACTCACCGCAAACTCACCCGCTAACCCTCCTTTGTGTGACTTGCCTGCTGTTTCGTCAGCGTAATGGCTGCGAATTGGCGTCCAACCGAGTGTAAGCCCTTGATGAAAGGGATGGTTTCCGGTTGGGTGTTGTTTGGTGAGCATGGCACGATGATCTCTTTGTGGCACCGCCAAGATTGTTCAGCATCATGCACCATTCGGTGCGCTGTGAATCTTGGCGGTGCTGTGTGTTTGAAGAGAGTCGGTGCTTACCGCCTGAGTTGCCAGTTGAAGAGGAATTCCAGGTGCTAAGCGACGACCGGCGGGTATTGCGTCGGCGGCAAACGTAGTCTCACATGGCGGTGATTTAGCTCAATACCAAGTGGTTATTGCGCTTTGTGCCGCATGGCGACTTTCATCACAACGGGGTAGCGTGGGAGCCATCGCTTGGATAAGGCACAGGACTCGACTATTTTGTTGCGGCAACTTTGCACTTGCCGGTCGCGGCACGGGATTGGCTGTGTTTGCGGATGTCTCCGGGCATGCTTGCACGACCGTTCGTGGCGGGATGGCCAAATAGTTACGGCGCACAGCCTTATCGATTCACTGTTGAAGGGAAACATACTGCCACTATGAGGGATTCTTTGGCTGCACACACGACCGATGTCGCTGTACGCTGGTCGGATTTTGACCGCTTCGGTCATCTCAACAATGGCGCCTATATTGAACTGGCGCAAGAGGCACGCAACATTTTTGCGATTGAAGAGTTTTTAGGTCGTGGCCTCGAAGTTCCGGCGGTTTTTCTGCGAACCTTGGAAGTTGACTACCGGAAGCCGATCCTCCCCGATACAACGGCGGTCACGGTGAGCACAACAGTGACCCATGTGGGGAAAACATCGTTTACTACCCGGCAAGAGATCGCGGATCGGGATGGTGTGCATTGTGCCACGGTGACGTGTGTGCAGATTGCGGTCGACGTGAAAACCGCCAGCCCGCGGGCAATTACTGCGAGCGAACTTCGGGTATTGGCGCCGGGCCGGGTGAATCCGGATGGGGAAATCGTCCGAGTTGATGAAGGATCGTCCCCTGCAGGGGCTACTGATACTCAATAACTTTCCTGCTGTCGCACCAGTTTTGGTGTTGTGCACCTGGAGCTGATCGTGTGGTTGTCCTTCGCCTTGATGCACCCGCAGCGGCGAATGAACAGCCCACGCTTAGCAGGCGTTGGCAACTTGTCACACGGTGCTGGTTGAACCTGGAACCAGTTGTGCTCGTTGCACTGGTTGCTGCTTTGCTCATGGATGACGGTGCGGCAGTCGCAGGGGTTTTACCACAAGGTTCAGCAGAGGAAAAGGTTATGCGTGATGTGGAAGTGTCGATCACTGCGGGTCGTCGCGGGTTGGGATCATTGCTCACTAGGGCTTGCCATCTAGATAGTCAGACGCTTGCCCGTTTTAACGTGTTAGATGCGCCGATGGCACAGCCCCGTTCGGCCAGGAATGCTGCGACAGCAGGGGACAATCTTGCATCCGCCGCAGCGGAACCTGCACCCGCTGATACCCGTGGCGTGTCGGCGATTGATGTGTATGTCACTACTCCGTTTTCGGTGTTTGGTAGTCGACGTTGTGCCGGTGTAGTTGATCGGCACGGTGCGGTTGTTTCGGCGGCCAGGCTAGCTGAGTATGTGCAGCAGCATCCTTTACAAGGTCGGGGCGATCAGCCTGTTGGGGCAGCGAAACCTGTTGCCCCAGCCGTCGAGGATTCGATTGTGTTGCCTGCCCTTGATGCGTCGTGGCCAGGAATGATGCCGCCACAGGCTAGCCGGTTTGTTCATGTGGATCGTATCCCTGCCCATGTGGTGCGTGACCTGGTAGGGGAGGGGAAGCGGCTTGCCCGCCAGTTTTCTGGGCCATTAGGACCGCCGGCATCCTTGTTGGATGGAATCGTGGTGGAAGCAACCCGGGATGAATATGCTGTTGCTATTCCAATGCGTATGGTGCTGGCGTTGACGAGTTTAGGGTTTGTTGCCCCGGCAGATTCCTCGTTCCCCCAGGAGATTCGGGTGGCAACCCACGGCTCGTGGGTGCGGCTCGACGCGGCATTTGGATCGGTGGTTTGGGCAGCAGGGGTGCTGGGATTGCAACGATAGACCCCGCCTGGTCAGTGACCGTGGGGCATATGCTGCAACTTGTGGTGTGCGGCAGGTTGCTGACTAGTCAATAGATGCACCCCGTATCGGTGTGGTCAATGCTGACCGATACGGGGTGCAAACGCGTTGTGTTGTTTTCTTTTGGTAAACCGCTAGCGCTGCGGTTTTCCGCCGGCACCCCAGGACGGACGACCCGGATGGTTGTCAGTCTATCCGGGCAGTGGAGCTGGCGTACCTCCCGGTAGCTGTGAGCTGTGCCGGCAGTTGCACTACTGTCGCTTTTTCGCGTTGCGCAGCGTGGTGAGTTCCCGGCGGGCTTGTTTCCGCGCGTCACGCACCATGATGAGTCGCTCCCGCGCTTGTTGTTCGGCGCGGCGCAACGATTCAACGGTTTGCTGAGTTTCTTCGATCGCCTGATCAAGATCGACAGTATCGACATTGTGGTCGAGGATTTCCTGTGCATCGTGGATCGCGTCAGCGATAGCCTGCTCGTCGGAGATCTCCCCGCGGAGCTCAGCTTCGATTTGGTGCTCCCCACCTAGCGGCACAGCCCGGGTTGGGCGAGCCACATAGTCGATGATGACGCCAACAATGATCGCCACCACGGTAGGAATCATCCAGCCAAGATCAAGATCATGACCCGGTGCCCAACTGATGAGTGATTCCACGTCGGCTGACATATTCGAAGCGGTCATTAGCGCCGCCCACACCGTCACCAGGGTGAGGCTGATGCGGAAAGCCCAGTGCAACTGCCGGCCGAGGAGCGGTTCAAGAATGGTCAACAATACGAGGGTGATCGCAATGGGATACAAAAACCCGATGATCGGGGCGGCGATCGCTAAAACAACGTCAAGTCCGAGAGTAGAGACCACAATGGAGGCGCCGGCGAAAAAGATCGCCCACGCATGATACGAAACACTCGGCACAATCTTGTGGAAGAATTCACAGGTTGCCCCCAGTAGCCCGGCCGCGGTGGTCAAACATGCCAGCAGCACAATGCCGCCGAAAAGAATCACCCCGGTAAAGCCCATGGTGGTGTTGGCCGCATCGGAAAGCAGCTTCGCCCCATCGGTGTAGTGCTCAGCGCCGGGGAAAATCTGACCGACCATCCCGAGTCCCACATAGACGAGAACAAGCACAATGCCGGCGCCGATTGCTGCTGTCGCAGTGCCGCGCACCAGCGACGGGCCGGTCGGGATTCCTTTACCTTTCAGCGAAGACAACACCACAATCCCGAAGGCCATTGCCGCCAATGAGTCCATGGTCATATAGCCTTCGATGAGCCCGGCAGCCAGTGGGTTGTTGGCATAGTCGCCGCTTGCTTCCGGCGGCTGGCCGACGAGTCCTGTCATCGACAGCACAATGAGAACTGTGAGCAGAATCAACAGTGCCGGGGTGAGATACTTCCCCAACCGGTCAACAATGCCGGAAGGATCAAAGGCTAACCCCAACGCAATGGCGAAGAAGATGACTGAAAATATCGCTGAGGAAATAGCCCCATCGACACCCAACACTGGGGTGACTGCGGAGGAATAGCTCACCACCGCGGTACGGGGCAGCGCATAGGCGGCACCGAGTGCCAAATACACCGCAATCGGGAACGCTAAGCCGAAAATCACCCCGCCGCGGGAAGCTAACTCTTGCACATCCCGCCCGGTAATCGCCACCGCAATCACTGTAATAATCGGCAACGCCACACCGGTGATCAAAAACCCACTGATTGCCTGCGGGAAACCGGAACCGGCACTCGCCCCAAGAATCGGTGGGAAGATCAGGTTACCGGCACCAAAAAACATCGAAAACAGCATGAGCATCGCCACTGCGATCGCCCCAATGCCGCCGGTTTTTACCGCCGTGGATGATCCTGCCGTCGTCGGCAGGGTGGTTTGGGAGGTCAACGCCACCATCTCCTTGCATGGTTACCGAATGAAAAGGGAACAACCCGACAAGCCACCATAGGAAAAAGTGTGATGCCTTGTAAAACGATGAATACTTACCCTTCCCTGAAGCAGTGCTCACGATAACGCCGCATCAGCCCCACAGCTCTGATGCGCAACTGGCTGGAAACGGGTGCTGGAACAAAATCATTCACCGCCACCGCTGTCAGCGACTAAGTATTCACCGCCGTCGCCCCAAACCACACAGCGACTCACCATCGCCCAGCCATTCGGCTAGGGTACCCATCATCCGGTGTGCAGGGCAGCTGGTTTGCCCCCTGGGGCTTGCGATGCAGGCAGCCGTCGCTAGTGGTGGGAAAATTTTCTGTCTACTTTCCAGACGTCGACTGCTCTGCTGTGATACCAATGCCATGCGGATACGGGGTAGAGATGCCAGCGGACTGCAGTGCAGGAATGACCGCCGAAAGCATGTGTCGTTGCACAAACCACTGCTGGCCAGGAATCACCTTCATTCGCAACCGAATCGTTAAATGATCCACATTCATCGCCGACACACCATCCATCTCTGGGGCGTCCAACACAAAATCGGCGATCTCCGGGGAATCCGCAGCCTGTTGCGCCGCCGCTAAAATAGTGGCCTTCGCCTTTTCCACATCATTCGACAACCCAATAGGCACCTCCAGTCGAGCAGTTGCAAACCCTTTCGTCGAGTTGCCAACAGTGGTGATCTGCCCATTGCGGATATACCACAGGTTGCCATCAACATCCCGCAGCGTAGTGATCCGCAGCGACACATCTTCGACCGTGCCAGACTTGTCGTCGATTTGAATCCAGTCACCGACCCCATACTGGTCTTCCAACAGCATAAAAATGCCGGTAATAAAATCCTGCACCAGGGCTTTCGCGCCGAAACCAATCGCCAAACCAACCACCCCGGCACTGGCAAGCAACGGCCGAACCTCCAACCCGAGATTCGACAACACCCCAATAATCGCCCAGCCCCAAATAAAAATCGCGATAGCTGAGCGAGTCACCCCAGAGAGCGTATTCACCCGGGATTCGCGGCGCACCTGATCTGCTGCTTCCTCCTGCGGGGTGGGGGCTTTCGCTTTCGCAACCTTGAGACGTTTCGCCTTCGCATGGCTGATCTGATGGCGTGCAACCCGATGAATCACCAGGTGGGCAATCCACTGGGCGATAAGAGCAAGCACGATAATCACCGCGATCTTTATGCCGCGGGTGACCCAATCATCGGTGAAACTGGCGTCGAGAGAATCTATTGCGCTAATCATCGCTGAGTCACCCTACCGACCGTACCGGGGATGGTTCAACCTGCCACTGACCAGGCGCAATCATAGAATGAGGAGTCACCCCCTGTACCGTCGCATATCACGGCCGCAATCCCGGTTGCCGCAACCTGCCCGGAATGCACCCAGGTGCCCCTGCGGTGCAGCAAACCAATCCACGCCACCCTACAGTTGAAACCAGGAACCCAACCGGAACCAAACCCCAGCTGGGCTACGTGCCGCGACACTCGCCACTGAAGAATGAAGGATGCACACCCGCAATGCACACACAGGCTCGACCACTAGCGATTATCACCGGCGCGACAAGCGGCATCGGGGCCGCGACAGTGGAACAAGTCACCGCCACCCACCACGTTATCGCCATTGGTCGGCAACCAGCAGCCTTAGACCGCCTCAACAACCATCCGAAGGTAACCCCCGTAGCACTCGATTTAGTGGACACATTTGCTTGCACACCAGGCAGCACTCCCACTAGCCTGCCTGCAACACTTGCCCAGCTCACCCATGTAGATCTTCTTATCCATGCCGCCGGTATCGCCCCCATTGCCACAGTCGCCGACACTGATGCCACCACCTGGTCTGCCACCTTGGCTCTGAACGTGACCGTCCCAGCACGGCTCACCGCACTGCTTACCCCCGCCCTCCGCAGAGCCAAGGGACAAGTAATTTTCATCAATTCTGGTGCCGGCCGATATCCAGCGAAATCGATGGCTGCCTATGTGGCAAGCAAACACGCACTCGTAGGACTCGCAAACACCCTCCGACTGGAAGAACAACCCCACGGTGTGCGGGTCACCACTGTCTATCCAGGGCCAGTCGACACCCCAATGCAGCAACAAATGCAAGCACAACAACACCCCAATACACCCTATAACGCCGACCACTATTCCACCCCGGAAGAAATAGCTGCCGCCATCGTCGCCACCACCCAAGCCGGCCCACATTCCCAAATCGAAGAACTCGTCATCCGTCCTCATATACCAGGGGGATAGCGGCGGCCAAACCACCCCACGCCGTTATAGATTGGCGCCTTAGAGAAAGGTCGCCGCTATACGGTGGTTCCCCGGTATTTCTCAGCAAATCCTACGTTTTAGGTAGGTGTTGTTGTTTCACTTCAACCAAAGTGAGTTGCCAGCGCCCAACGTGTTTTTGTCAACGCATTGGGCTGTTTGCTGTCTCATTACCTGCCTTGGAAGGGAACTGAGAAGTGAGTAGCGCAAAAATCGGACGGCTTATTGCGAGACGTTTGCAGTCGCCAATGGTAGGCTGAGTTTTATAATTTTTTTCCTACCTTCTCTCTAAGGAGTTTTTCATGAGACTGACCCGTTTCACCAAGGGTATTGTTGCTGCTGGCACCGCATTGGCTCTGGCTACCACGGCTGTCGCTCCTGCGCAGGCAGATACTTTGACCGGCTCGGCTGATAGCGTGGCAGCATCTTCGGCTATCGGCTCCAGCTCTGCACTGAGTCTCGTTGGCGCCCTGCTGTCGGCCACCATCACCGTGCTGTTCTGGGTTGGCCTCTACAACCTCGCAGTGCTGAACAACGTCATTCACAATGTGGAGACTGTGAAGGTGCCGATTGCAGGCTTCCCGCAGTAAATCTTATTGCGCTACAGCGCAATAGTGCACGCCCCGCTGCATGGATAACACCATGCGGCGGGGCGTTTTGTCGTATGGCACCAACTTCGAATAGAGGCTATGTTTTCCGTGGTGCACGATTGGTGAGCTTGCATTTTCCCGCTGAACGGGTGCGATGCGATTGTGCACCTGGAAGGCTGCTGCCACCTACCGCTCGGAAAACATGGCAGCATCGTTGCGGGCGGCGGATCGCTCTTTTGCATTGCCCGCGGCAGCTGAATGTGGACGGGCAAGCCGAAACACAAACCAGCCTGCAGCCGCTAGCGCGAGGAGCAACACAATCACCGCATCACTTACCTTCGCCGTAAGATTCCCGATTGCTGACTGCCACCGAATCTGGGTATCAAGATCCACTAGCTGCGGCATACTGCCCAACCCGTCGGTGACAATGAATAACACACCGATCACAATAAACAACGCTCCCGCCACCAGCTGTGTGGTGGTGGTATGAATCCGGCCAAAACGAACCGGTTTAGGGGTAAGCCAGGTGGCATGACCGATATCGGCAACATCCCAAATTGCAGCAAGAACATACAGCGGTACAGCCATCCCCAAGGCGTACATTGCCATGATTACTCCGGCGTACACCGTCGACTCGGCAAGCGTCGCAGTGGTGAGTACTGCCCCCAGCAGCGGGCCTGCACAAAAACCTGCAAACCCGTAGACACAGCCCAGCAGATAGATAGCTAAAGGATTGTTTCCTTGTGCTCGGGCGGATAGTGCTCGTGCACCAGGGATCGTCATTCCGCCACCGCTAGCAGCCAGGAGCCCAAAACCGATCATGATAACCCCGCCAATGGTGATGAGCAGATCACGGTGGCTGGCGACAAGATTACCGACGAAACTCGCAGATACTCCGATCGGAACCAGAGTTGTCACAAGGCCAAGGAAAAACAGCGAAACCGCGGCGATGAGATGTGTACGTCGACTAAAAGCGGAGGCGAAAAATGCTGGCAGGAGCAGTGCTGAACATGGCGAAAGTAAAGAGAATACGCCACCGGCGAATGCCCCAAGTAGACCGAGTGTGGTCATAGTGGATAACGACTCCTTGACGGTCGAAGGGTGAATTTGTTGGCCGGAATAACACAGACCCAGAGTCGGGCGACGTGGAGTTTGCAGCAAATGTTGCCAAGCTCACCCAGTGCTGGTGCTAAGCAGTGCCAGGTGGGGGATGCTTGCTGTGCATGGCCAACAGGTGGAAACCGGTGTGCAAAACCTAGAGCACAAAACTACCGACTGCGCAGTCAGCAGTGGTAGCAAATAGCAGCCGTTACAGAGCTATTTTGTGGCGGCTTGCGGGCTCGGTACCGCAACCTTACCGGTGGCGACTTTCATCAACTCCATGTTGATGACCTGTTCAAACACTTCAGTGGGTTGCGCACCGGAGATATAGGTTTCACCGATCACAAACGCAGGGGTTCCGTTGACTCCCAGCCCAGAGGCGTAGCTGCGAGCATCGGCAACCACTTGGTCATACGCATCCGAAGTGGCGTCTGTGCGGAATTGTTCGAGATCTGCGACACCGGCCTGTTTGGCGAATTCCACAAAATTGTCGATGGTGTTATTGGGATGACCTTGGGTTGCTTTTTCCTGGCTAAAGACGATCGCTTCGAACTCGTTGAACTTGCCTTGTTTTGCGGCAGCTCGGCCGGCTTTAGCGGCGGCCACAGCATGGTCGCCGTTGATTGGCATATCGTTAAATTCGATGCGTACCCACCCGTCGTTGACATACTTGTCGAGAATGGTTGGTTCTGTTACCTGCGCGAATCGGGCACAGAATGGGCATTCAAAATCAGAGAACATGGTGATGACCACCGGCGCGTCAATCGCACCAATAGCAAACGGGTCAGCCGGGTTTCGGCGGTGCACGTTGAGAACATCTTCGGCTGATTGGAGTGGCTCCCGGGGACCGAAGAGATACGAGTCCCAGCCGGCTGCCGGGGCTTTTGCACGAACAGGTGCAGTCCCGGGTTGTAGTCCGGCTTGTTGAACTTCTGCAAAGGTGGGGGTGTCAGGTGTGTCAGTGGCGTTCGCGGCGGGGGCTTGCGTGTGGGTACTAGATTCGGTTGATGGTTCTGGTGTTGCACTGTTCACCCCCACCAGGTAGCCGCCGGCGAATGCGGCGATCACTGCTGCAGCAAATAATCCCCAGGCAGCTGGCGGGATGAGCGCAAAACCATTGCGACGAACCGGGGCTGCTGTTTCGGTAGTTTCTGGCTCCACTGGTTCTGTTGCGCCCAACGTTTGTGGTTGTGGATCATCAGACGGTTGGGCTGCGTTGTTGTGGCGGGAATCAGAGGAACTCATAGAAGGCTTTCTCATGGGCGGAATGGGTCAGGTTTGCTGCGGCGCATTGAAACATTGTTGGGGTACCGGCTGTGAGCTGCGGCTGGTGGATTCACCTCCATGCGCTATAGCTGTGCCGGAACCTACAACGCAATTGAGGTGACCATTGTTCCATACCTCGTTCGCATCTATGACTACCGGGTTTTCCTGGTAGCAGCGCGAGGCTGGTGGCAGGTGGAACGGCAGCCGGCAAAGGCATCGCCTTGGCGGTGGACATCAACGCCTGAAATCAGCACAACAAGGGGGCTACACATTGCACTGCCCGCATTTCCTGGTTGCCAAAACAACTACGGAAAATACGGGCAGAGAGGATTCGCGGACACTGTTGCGGTTACAGCGGCAATGGGCAGGAAGGCCACCTTCTGTGTTGCGGGAACCTTCCTTCACCGAAAAAGACGGTGAAGCACAGGAATTGCAGACAAACTCATGCTTGCAACAGTAATCGGCGCCGCTGGTGATGTGCCGGTGCTGTCGAAAAGACGCATTCTCGCCATGGGTGCAGAATCCACAACCGAACCTCGATCACCGTTCTGGTTCGCTATGCGTGCTTTCCCTTGCCACGCTGTGTCGACAGAAGTTTGCTGCATTTGGTGGCGGCACACTAGCAGCGATGGTTTGATCATCCGATCGCTGCCAGTGCATACCGCTACGACTTACAGCTGGCGCATGCGCATGCTAGGCGGTAGCAGCCTGTGCATCGATCGCCTGAAGGCGCTTGCCACGTGCGGCCACATCCCGACGCTCCGCGAGGACACGACGCAAACCATGGGGCAGCGATTCGTCGTTGATGAGTGCATCGGCGGCAGCAAACGCTTCATCGGTGGTCAGCGCGGTGGGATACAGACCTGTTGCGGTGACCAACGCCATCTCCGGGGTGAGGTTCTTCCACACTGTTGTTACCCGGTCGAAGTAGTCCATACCGATGGTGTTGGTAATGGAGTGGGAACCCGCATGGTTGTACCCCATGAGCTTGTGCCGAATGGTGAGGTTCGACAAGTCACCAGTGTTGTTGGTGATCTCTTCGAAGATTTCGCGTTTTGCCTGCTGCGTGGGCACTGCTGCGGCAGCTTCCAAAGCGTTGAGATGCCCCTGCGAGGTGTTGTCTTCTTCACGCAGAGCAGCAATTGTCGAAGCCGGATCGGCAATCCGATTCCCGGAGATCGCACTGATCAAACCAAGCCACTGCAACCCGTGATCCATGGTGACACCAGCAACTGGTGCCTCCCCCTTGGCGAGTGCGCCCACGATCGGGGCGGTGGCATCGGATACTGGCAGACCAGTAATGCCCTTAGTCACCACAAGCTGCGTATCGGAACCTGCTTCGGCTTGCTTGAGCAGGGTAACCATGACATTGCCGATGAGCTCATTGCCGGTGTCTGCCACCCACTGCGGATCCGCGTAGCGGTTCAGCGCAATTCCCGAATTCATGATGACCCGCTCGATCACGGAGGATTCGGTTTCTTGCGGCAGATGCTCAGCAACGATCGCTAAATAGTTCCGGGCAGCCATCTCCCCATTTCGTACCTGCTCCCACAGGGCAGACCAGCACAGTGCACGAGCCATCGGGTCCACGATGCGTCCCAGGTGATCGGCGACAAAGCTGGTGGAAGCATCATCGAGTTCCATCATGCAGTAGGTGAGATCGTCGTCATTGACCAAGACGAGTTGAGGTGCTGCCTCGCCAACAAGCTCGTCGACAGTTTGGCTTTCCCCAGTAACATCCACATGCACCTGACGGTAGCGAACCACATCGCCGTTGTCATCCGTCTTATACAGGCCAACCGCAACCCGATGGTCCCGCTGTTCGCCGGCACCTGGTGCGGCACCGCGCTGCGTGATGGTCAACTTCGAAATACGATCGTTGTCGTCGACGTCCACTGTTGCCGCCAGTGGGGTGATGCCAGTGGTTTGTAGCCACTGTTTCGCCCAATCGGAAAGATCACGGCCGGAAGCCTGCTCTAAGGATTCCAGCAGATCCGCAAAGGTTGCGTTGCCAAATGCGTGATGAGCGAAGTGTTGGCGTACCCCTGCGAAGAACGCCTCCCGACCCACATAGGCTTGCAGCTGTTTGAGGACGGACGCCCCCTTGGCGTAGGTGATGCCGTCAAAGTTCTGTTCCACAGTTTCGATATCGCCAGCATCTGCAGAAATCGGGTGGGTGGAGGGCAGCTGATCTTGCTCATAGGCCCACGCCTTGTGCTTGTTGGCGAACGTCACCCACGCGGTATCGTATTCGGTTGCTTCTGCCTGTGAGATCGTCGCAGCCCAGGTTGCAAAAGACTCGTTGAGCCAGAGGTCATCCCACCAGCGCATCGTGACTAGGTCACCAAACCACATGTGTGCCATCTCGTGGAGCACGGTGTCGCAGCGACGTTCCAGCACAGCCCGGGTTGGGGTAGAGGTGAACACATACTCGTCGCGGTGGGTGACACAGCCGGCGTTTTCCATTGCCCCCATGTTGAACTCGGGGACGAAGGTTTGATCATATTTGCCGAATGGATACGCGTAGCCGAAGTTGGCGTGATAAAAATCGAAGCCCTGCTTGGTTTCAGTGAACAAACGTTCAGCGTCAAGATGCTTGGCCAACGATTGGCGGCAGTACAAGCCCAATGGAATAGTGAGTTCTTCTGGCTGACCGGCTGGGGTTTGCGGATAGTGGGTGAGTTTGCCCTGCCATTGGTCGCGCACCTCGTAGTAGTCGCCGACACAAATCGCCACCAAATAGGTGGAAAGCTGATAGTCAATCGTGGAAGTGTGCACGAGTTTGCCGTCTTTTTCGGTGACGGTTTGCTCGGCGTTTCCGATCACTTTCACCCCAGTGTCGGTGGTGATCGTCAGCTCATAGGTGGCTTTGATATCCGGCTGGTCGAAGCATGCGAACATGCGTTTTGCGTCCGCGGTTTCAAATTGGGTGTAGAGATACACCCGATCGTCGGCCGGATCCACATAGCGGTGCAGGCCTTGCCCTGTGCGGGAATAAACACAGTCAGCAGCAACCACCAGCGTGTGCTTACCAGCTGTGAGATCGGCGAGCAGCACCCCTTGGGTTTCGTCATAGTCGCCGGCATCGGTGGTGGGTACCGCCGCAGCAGTGATATCGGTGCCATCTAAAGTAACTGTGTTGATTGCGGCTGCCCGCAGATCAACAAACGTCGATCCCGCATCCTTTGCCGTAAAGGTGATCGTGGTAGTCGATTGGAAGGTTTTCGGACCGGTGGTGAGATCCAGCACCAGATCGTAGTGCACCTCATCGATGAGGGCGGCGCGCTGTTGCGCCTCGGTGCGGGTGAGGTTTGTTGAAGTCATAGAAACAGTTTCGCCTTTCAACACGCAAAGGTTGCGAGTAGGTAGGGGTTGTGTGGTTCCCGACACGCCTGCTTGATCGCTACGATCACCCTGACCACAATCAGCAATAGTGCTGCTTGCCGTGGACAAACCGTCGGGTTCTGCGATCACCAGAATAACAACGTTTGTGCCGCAACTCGGTGACCTGTCGCCAATAATTTGTGTCGCAGGCCACTGTTTTACGGCGTGTACAGGCAACATGGGGACTAGGCTGGCAGAAGGTGGGGGAGACGCGGGGTGAGGAGCTGTTGCCCCCGACCGGGTGGAAACGGAATTGGTAGTGTCACTGCAGCGTTGGATCAGAGGAATTGGCGGCCGCACGAGGCATTTGCTTCGTCGATAATGCAAGCTGGATCATTGCAGTCGTCAACAGCAGTCCCAGCGCGCTGATCTGCGTGGTCTGCAGCCTGGCTGCACACCTTGTGCCGGGTAAAAACACAACAGAAGTTCGAAGGAGCTAGAGCAACCTATGAGTGCCCAAGTTACGTTTTGGTTCGATGTCACCTGCCCATATTGCTGGATCACCTCGCGGTGGATGAAAGAAGTAGAAAAGGTGCGGGATGTCACGATTGACTGGGTGCCGATGAGCCTCTATGTGCTCAATGAAGGGCGCGAACTTGATCCTGGATATCGGGCAAAGATCGACAACACCATCTATCCAGCACGGTTGTTTGCCTACGTCAAGCAGCATCATCCAGACAAGGTGGACGCCCTGTACACCGCATTGGGCACCGCCTTCCACAATGAAGGCAAACTGGATCCGACCGGCTTCGAAGCCAACAAAGACGCAATATATGACGCGTTGGCAGACACCGGCCTCGACATGGAACTTGTAAAAGTCGCAACCGATGACAGCATCGATGAAACGTTGCGTGCCTATCATCAAACGGCAATGGATGCCGTCGGTGACGATGTGGGAACCCCAGTGGTGAAGGTTGGCGATAACGCCTTCTTCGGCCCGGTGCTCACCCGAATTCCGCGTGGTGAGGATGCCGGAAAGATTTTTGATGGTGCGCTGGCTCTTGGTGCTTACCCGCACTTCTTTGAGCTCAAACGCTCACGCAATGAGTCAATCTCATTCGACTAGGTTTTTCTTGCCGCACTGTCGCGGCAATGAGCCTTGACTGTCTCGGCGAGCCGGGGGCACCCTAGCCTGGAACCAATAGCGCCAATATGCAGGTGCGTTGGGTTTCGGGTGGGGTGTACGGGTGTACTGGTGTGCGTGTGGCACTAGCATTAGCGGTATGCGTGTTTATCTCGGAGCGGACCATGCTGGGTTCGATATGAAAACTGTGATCGCTAAGCATTTGGAGGAGCAAGGCCACGAGGTCGTGGATTGTGGGGCGCACACCTATGACGCCCAGGACGACTATCCGGCGTTTTGCATCGATGCAGCCCGGCGAGTGGTGGCTGATCCGGGGTCGTTGGGGATTGTGCTCGGCGGCTCCGGTAACGGTGAACAGATCGCAGCAAATAAAGTTCCTGGCGCTCGCTGTGCGCTTGCCTGGTCGGTAGAAACCGCGAAACTTGCCCGGGAGCATAACAATGCGCAACTGATCGGGCTGGGGGGCCGTATGCATACTGAGGAAGAAGCATTGGCAATTGTTGATGCGTTTCTTGCTCAGCCGTGGAGCGAAGAACCACGCCACCAGCGCCGTATCGACATTATTAGCGAATACGAGAAAACTGGTGAAGCGCCTTCCACCGAGGCGTAATATTCAGCGTTACAGCTCGCCTACTGTCCGCAGGAAGGCCTTACAGTAGCAGGTACGGCTTGTGCTGTCTGTGACTATTCGTGTCGCGAGTGCTTTCACTCGTACACGTTGGTATCTCCTTGCGCAATGGTGAGCGTTGCTGATTCTTATACCCTGCCAGCAGCAGCGGATACCTCTATGATTATTCGCTGCTGCTGGCTATTTTTTCTTCTCGCAGATGACTTCTTACCAAGGGGATATGGAACTGCTTTAAGGGTGTGGATGGGCTTGCGGGTGTGGTTCTGCTCCGCGAAATCTGTGGTCTTTGACTGTGTAATGGTGGGGTTGTTTGCGCTGCTGAATGTATGGTCGTGTCGTGAAACTGGCCACGAGATTGCTGGCTTGGTGCAGACCCGTGTGGATATAAGCCCATTGCAGGTGCGTGGTGCACCAGATTTTTTCGAATCGGCGTTGCAGATTGACGAAGGCACTGCAGCACGACAGCGACATCAAAACAACGGCGACACCGCCCACTGCTTGTGACGAACAGATCGTCGCCGCTGCAGGGGCGGTGTCGGCTTGTGTGCTTTTGTTCTTGCTTCTTCGCTGTTTTTGACTTGCTTCGAGTAACAGGTGACAGTGACTGCCTTGTTACAGGTCGAAGTCGAAGCCTCCGTCAAATAGGCCACCGCCGTCGCCGCCGAAGAACCCACCATCAAACAGTCCGCCGCCATCTCCGCCGAGCGAATCGCCGAGCCCGGCGGTATCCCCGCCGAGCATATCGCCGCCAAGCATGTCGGTGCCGTCACCAACACCAGCTGCAAACGCATCAGCGTTGTAGCCGATCCCGGACATTCCGTGGAAGAGAGAAGAGAACATGAGCACCGATCCGGCAGTCCACATGCCGGAGGCAAGAGCTGATGCCCACCAAGGAGTGGAATACCAGCCGGCCGGCACCGGTCGACCGGCAACCCGGCCACCAGGGTAATAGTTCGGGGTGGCAGCAGTGGCAACAGGTGAGGCAGTAACTTGCTGACCTTCATAGTTGATGGTGCGGGTTTCGGTGACTTGGCCGGCGACTTGCTGCCCTTCCAACGGGGGAAGCTTTGGGCCTTTGGGCATCCCCATGATCTCTCGGGCGGCGTCTACGTAGTAGAGCCCCTCTAATGCTGATTCCCGAGCGAGGAGTGCCTGACGCACTGTCTGCGCCTGAGATAACGCGGAATTTGCGGCGGTAAACCGTTCTGCTGCATCAGCCAGCGCTTGTGTCGAGGCGGCGTCGCTGCCGGTGAGATTCAACACCTGGCCGCCGAGACGTTCAGTCCAGCGGCGGGCATCAGCCAGCGCGTCAGCAAAGTCGAGCTGCCCGTGTGCGGACTGACCCTGTCCGGCACCGAGTGCAACACCAGATTGTGCTGCGGGGAGCTGCTGGCGATTGGTCATTTTTGCAGCGATAAACACAATCACTGCCACAAACAGCATGAGCAGAAGAAGATTTTGCACGTCAATTCACTCGATTCTCGCACGGCACCAACGATAATGTCACCAGCGCAGCACTAGCGGTTGCAGGATCGCAATCATTGGACTGGGGTATGCATTACTCCGGTGAGGGACTTCATTGGATACAACGGTTGTGATGGTCGCTTGAGTTCCCGGCAGGAATAACCGTGGTCATCGACTTGCTGGGAAATGAGTCGAGCCCCCACACACCTTGGGGGCTCGAGAACACTATGAAAATCGTTGACCAGCTTCGAACTGGGCTGCTGTGTCCACCACACACGCCGGGATCAAAGTCACTGACTACCGTGGTATTGCGCTGAGGCGGGTCAGCATCACCAGGTTGCCGAATGGTTGGTAGGGGTGACCGCCCGAGCAGCTTTTACTCTTCGGTGTTTTGCCGTTTTGCGGCGTTTCGCTTTTCCACCCATTCCCGCACGTCTTTGGAATCCCACAACGTGAGTCCGTGGAGCTTAGCCACCGGGCGGGGAGCCCGGTCACGGCCGGCATAACTGGTAAATGTCCCTCGGGCAGTCCCGGAGAAACGTGCACATTCGATTGCAGTCCACAGCTCTCGTCCGGTTTCCGAGTCAATGATTTTTGGATGCATGGGGGACATTGTATGGAGCCAAGTTGAGGGGAAAATAAGAATTCCGCAGGCAACTTTATCCGTCGATAGGGAGGGGCAAGCGCTGAGTGCCCCCTAGTATTCGGTTTTGTTGGATTCGGAACACGGTGAATCGGAACCTTGCTCGGTTGCATGAGCTAGCCAATATCCTCATTGATAAATGGGCATACCATTAAACCGCAATCTACCTGCGGTAACGTGAAGTTACCTGCGAATATGTAAAAATTGCGGTTTTACACCCATGTGGGGCTAGCTGTGTATTTGAAAACTCTTAGGAATTTTTTGGATTGTCTGTGTGTTGACGGGGGCTAGTAAATCCTGGATTCTGCTGTGGAAATGAAGTCTGAGCAGGAAGAATGAGGCGAAATGCAGGCAATTCTTTGGGGATCCTACAGGGTTTCGGTATTGCGAGGGGTGTGTGGTTACCAAGGGGGCAGGTGCACCTATGCGTGGGTGAAAGTGTTCCGCGGTACAAGGTTAGCCTAAGCGGGCTGTCGGAGAAGTCTGTGCGTTGCGTGACCGGCGGTGGCGCAACGGTGACCAATGTGGACAATCCATCAGAGGGTAATGGTGGTAGCCGGCGCGGTTGCTGCAAGCCTGGCGGAGTGATTGGCGTGGTTGGGAAATGGTGGCCTAATGCGGCGTTACCACGCGTAGGTGGGGTAATTGCGAGGTGGAACAAGGTGGAAGCAAAATCGCGTTCACCTGGCCTATTTGATCATTGAGGAGGGTGTGCGCTAAAGTTTCCTGTGCTGCTTTTTAAAGCGCCGCAAATAGTCGCGAGGAAAGTAAGCATCAAAAATTTATCGCTGGGAACGTCGTATAGTGGCTAATACCTCAGCCTTCCAAGCTGAAGACGCGGGTTCGATTCCCGTCGTTCCCTCCATATCGCGCACGAGCCCTTGCCAGCATCTGCTAGCAGGGGCTCGTGCGCTTTTTCCTTGCTCGACCGAGCGGGTGCTTGTGGTGGGTGTGAGCACAACGAGTGCTCTGCCTGCGTGAGCCAGGGGTTGAGATCCATCCCAGACGTAGACTGCGGTTGATGGACTGCTGAGTTGCCTTTTACTGCGAGGGGGATGACGGTCTCGTCGGAGCATTCATCTTGGGGTTACCAAATTTTCGAACTGCGGAATGCGGCTGCCGAATGTTGACGAGGATGACCTTGAGCGGGCTTTTCGCTACCATCGACGGCGAACGCCCCTTTTTAGTAAAAGAAACCACTGGCCACGTGGTCGGTTGCGAACCGCTACTGAGAAACCAACACATTAGCTGTGTTGGTGATGGTCTTCTAGGACTGGGGGCACATCACGCATTGCCACATCATGTTGGCAGCGAATACTAAAGGAGGATCCCAACCATGGGTCTTGGAGACATGGTAAACAAGGCAAAAGACGCTGTTGCGGCAAACCGCGACAAGATTGAAAACGAAGCCGGCAAGCTCATCGACAAAAAGCTTGATCCATCGAAAGCGGACAAGGTCAAGGGTGCCGTCGATAAAGGACTCGACAGCTGGGTAGGACCAGATAACGATGAGCAGGCAGCGCCTGCCGACCATCAAAATCCGGCAAACTAGTGCACCCATACAGCACGTTCCCGTCTCCTGCAATACTTCGGTAGTCATGGGCTTACCGAGCGGCTGCAGGGGACGGTTTGCTATTTCCTACCTGGCGGGCCGCGAAATTTCACAACCGGTGCAAGTAAATCTTGCGCGATATCGATAAGGGGCAGCGTTGCAACGAGCTTTTCCGTAATGGCGGCTGAGGGGATTTTCCGTTGACTGCAGATAACGGGTGATTCATCATTCGGCGGTCTTATAAACAACATCCTAAAAAACCGCTGTGGCATGCCGTCTGCTGCATCCCAAAAGTCTCAAATTTACCCATGATGACCAGGCGATTTCGTACTTAACGCCCCCCTGTGCCACGATATATGAGGCCGGTGAGTACACTTACACTCGCAACGCTGGTTCAAACCGACCTGGTGCTTTCCAGTATCAGCTGAAGTTTGCTAGTATGCGATGTGGCCACAACATACGGGGTATGGCGCAGTTTGGTAGCGCACCTGCTTTGGGAGCAGGGGGTCGCAGGTTCAAATCCTGTTACCCCGACTAAAAAAGAGGACCACGACATCAGTCGTGGCCTTTTTTTTCAAACATAGTGGCCGACGCTGCACCGGTACTTGCCGTCGAACTTGACTAGACAAAGATTTTGGGAAGTCAACTTCACGGAGTGCCGGTGCAGCGGAAACGTTCCTAAAAAAGTTTTTCCGGGGCCGGCGCCAAACCGTAACAGCACACCAAAGGTGGATAGCTGTACAAGCCAGACTTCACGAGTTGGCGCAAACCCTTGGGAAAAGTGTTTTCGCAGTAATCACCAAACCAGGAGAGTGACTCGTGAAGAGTTCCGTCGAGAAGCTAAGCGACACCCGCGTCAAGTTGACTGTCGAGGTTCCCTTCGACGAGTTGGGTAAAGAAATCGACTCTGCTTACAAAGCTATCGCTGAGCAGGTCACCATTAAGGGCTTCCGTCGTGGCAAGGCTCCACGTCAGCTCATTGAAGCCCGCTACGGTCGCGGCCCAATCCTTGAGCAGGTCGTCAACGATGTGATTCCTAGCCGCTACAGCGCTGCTGTGGACGAGCAGGAGCTGGCAGTCATCGGTCAGCCCGACATTGAGGTCACCGCGCTGGAAGATAATGAGCGCATTGAATTTACCGCCGAAGTAGACGTGCGCCCAGAGATCACCCTGCCATCGTTTGCTGATTATGCGGTAGAAGTTGAGCCGCTAGCGGACACTGAAGAAAAAGTCGGCGAGCGTTTAGAGATGCTGCAGCGTCGCTTTGCCACCCAAACTCCGGTGGAGCGGGAAGCTGCTGAAGGCGATGTCCTCGCCGTCAAACTGGAGAGCACCATCGACGGAGAAGCGGTCGCTGATCTCTCCCAAGACGGCATGACCATCACCCTCGGTTCCGAAGAAGTGATTCCTGGCCTGGAAAACGCCGTGACCGGTAAGAAGGCAGGTGAAACCGCCACCTTCACCACCAGTGAACTCAAGCACCCTGAATACGAGGGTAAAGAGGTTGAGGTTACCGTCACCGTCGACGCGGTAAAGGAAGTTGTTCTTCCTGAGCTCAACGATGACTTCGCCGAAGAAGCCAGCGAATATGACACCCTCGACGAGCTGAAAGTATCGATCCGCAGCGAGGTTGAAGAGAGCGTCAAGGCTGATCAGGCAGCAGAGATTCGCGACAAGGTGTTGACCAAAGCCTTGGAAGAATCCGAATTTGCACTCCCTGAGTCGCTTGTTGAGCAGCAGGTGCAGGGACAGCTGCAGCAGCTGCTGAACCAGCTTGGTGGCGACGAAAAGGTGATGGAGTCGCTGCTGAAGGCACAGGGGATGAGTCGTGAAGAATACGACAAGAACTCCCGTGAGCAAGCTGAAAAAGCTATCCGCACTCAGCTTCTTCTCGATGCGCTCGCTGATGAAGTGAAGCCGGAAGTTCATCCTGACGAGCTGCGTGACCATGTGCTGTTCACTGCCCAGGCATACGGTATGGATCCGAACACCTTCATGATGCAGCTGCAGCAGGCTGGTCAGCTCGGTAACCTGTACGCTGATGTGCGCCGCGGCAAGGCTCTTGCCGACGCGATCTGCAAGGTGAAGGTCACTGATACCGCAGGAAACGCCATCGATCCCGCCACCTATTTCGGTGAGGAAGAATCCGATGAAGCAGCGGACAACACCAGCGACGAAGCGAAAGACGCTAAATAATTACGCTCTGGCGGCACCACTGTGAGTCGGCGAGGGGAGGATGATACCCCGCTCACCGATATCGCTGCTGACTGAGCAATGCAGTCGCGCAACGGCTGTTGCCGAAAGATTACTGATCGCAAGGACCCCCGCGACCGGGCATGCAAATGCTGTAAACCGGTTCCGGGGGGTCACGCGTATCTGGCTCGGGGCGGGTGATTGCTGCGCCAGGTTCGCTGTCAGTGATCGAGGAGCGCGCTTTGCCCCGGTGTAGCGAGCAGATTCCACATTGGGTTTGCTTGTTACCGGTTCGAGTAGTTCTCTCCTCGCCGATACTGAAGTGTTTGCGTTGCTCAACTGGTGTAACTCCGGTTGAAACGTCTGGCACGCCGATTGTGTCGTTGCTGCGATAACGCGGAATTGTTGTTTCGCCGATCTGGCTAGTACAGCTGGCGATGCAAGGAGGTCAGCTCAGAAAGTATTTTGCTGGTAGCGAACAAATGCGACTTCCCGCGCCTGCAGCAGGTACATTCGTTGGCAGGCCTTTACAATTCGAAGGCAAGCAATACACGAACCTCGGCAAGCCGTTTCGAACCACAGCGGTTGATATCGGCGCCATCTGGTGCCATCTCTGTTGTCTTGGGCAAGGTCAACAAAGCCGGGGCATACTTCACACGATAGATAGAATTTTTCCGCCACAGCGCTCCTGTGGTGCACGTTTACTAGGAGTCACAGCAACTATGACCACCTCACCTCTTCATGCCTCTGCTGCTGCAGGCATGAACCTGTCAGATTCCGTCTATGAACGTCTCCTGCGGGAACGGATTATTTTTCTCGGCAGTGAAGTCAACGACGAAATTGCCAACAAACTGTGCGCCCAGATTCTGCTGCTGAGCGCTGAGGATCCGACGAAAGACATCTCGCTCTATATCAACAGCCCCGGCGGTTCTGTCTCAGCTGGTATGGCGATTTTCGACACCATGGTGTACGCGCCTTGTGATGTTGCAACCTACGGTATGGGTCTGGCCGCCTCCATGGGGCAATTCCTGCTGTCCGCCGGCACCAAAGGCAAACGCTATGCGCTGCCACACGCCCGTATCATGATGCACCAGCCTTCCGCCGGTGTAGGCGGTACCGCATCAGACATTGCAATCCAGGCGGAACTCTTCGCTCGGACAAAGAAAGAAATGGCAGAACTGATTGCCGAACACACCGGACAGACCGTGGAGCAGATCACCAAAGACTCTGATCGTGACCGGTGGTTTACCGCCCAAGAAGCAAAAGAATACGGCTTCGTTGACCACGTGATCTCGAAAGCCAGCCAGGCCTAGGCTCACCGCTAGGGCACCCCACATCGGGCAGTGGTTAGCTGCCCCTAGTGAAGCTAGCGGCGACGGTACAACACGCTCACGCTCCAACGTTTGCAACATCACAGAAAATTCAAGGACATCAGGCTATGAACCATCCGCAGTATGACGCGCAGGCACGCTACGTGCTGCCGAGCTTTACCGAGCATTCTTCTTTCGGAGTGAAAGAATCCAACCCTTACAACAAGCTATTCGAAGAACGCATTATCTTCCTTGGCACCCAAGTTGACGACGCCTCAGCAAACGACATTATGGCGCAGCTGCTGGTGTTGGAAGGGCAGGATCCCGATCGCGACATCACCATGTACATCAACTCTCCAGGTGGCTCCTTCACCTCGTTGATGGCGATCTACGACACCATGCGCTATGTGCGTCCAGACGTGCAAACTGTTTGCTTGGGTCAAGCAGCATCCGCGGCTGCTGTGCTCCTCGCAGCAGGTGCTCCCGGGAAACGGGCGGCATTGCCGAATGCTCGCATCCTTATCCACCAGCCTTCCACAGGTGGGGTGCAAGGACAGGTTTCCGACCTGGAAATTCAGGCAAAGGAAATTGACCGGATGCGTACGTTGATGGAAACCACACTTGCCGAGCACACCGGCAAAACTCCGGAACAAATTCGCATCGACACCGACCGTGACAAGATTCTTACCGCCCAGGAAGCTGTCGAATACGGGCTCATCGACCAGGTGTACGACTACCGTAAGTTCTCTGAGGTCGGCTAGTTCGACGCTGAAATACACACCCCCACCGTGCCGCCGAGTAAGGCGCAGCCAAAAGGGAAGCAACTGGGAAACCGGGATGGTGGCAGCTATGTTTTGCTTGCCCCATCCCGGTTTGCATGTTAGTGACCTCATGAACCTGAGGTTGTCACACAACAACGGCATAAGCGTTGCTCGCTGATCCCTGCGGCGGGGCAGTCGTTGACTGTGGGGAGAAGTCGATACAATATTCGAGGTGCAACAGCCGGCTCGCAGAGATTTCGACAGGGCAACGCTTTCCTTGAGATATCGCTATAGTTCAGGCGCGGGAATACTGTAGCGCTGGGTGTCGTTTCAAAGGGCGGTAGTGCTAGCTGGTGTTTCGCAAAAGCACCGTGCAAGCGAGCTGAACCACAGTGATCAGCTCCCCTTGCAACGCCTGGTGATGGCACCCCGGTGAGCCGATCAGGTTGGCTTTACCATCACAGCAGTAGCATTGCTGCAGAGAGATCTGCGCAGCAATACGAGAACAATTTTTGCATCGACGAGACTGTATCGGGATTGGCGTTAGTGAAAGACAACAGTGACTTGTTAAAGTGCACCTTCTGCGGCAAAGGCCAGCGGCAGGTGCGAAAGCTGATCGCCGGTGGCGGGGTGTATATCTGCAATGAGTGCATTGACCTGTGCAATGAGATCATTGAAGAGGAACTTGCAGCAACGGAAAAACCAAAACTCGCCCGGCCAGCGCTGCCACGCCCCAGCGAGATGAAACAATTCCTCGACGAATATGTCATCGGCCAAGATGAGGCGAAACGTATTCTTGCTGTCGCAGTGTACAACCATTACAAGCGAATTCAGCAGCAGGAACAGCAAGCAGCTAGTGGCAAGAGCAGCGCCGATGAGCAGGATGTTGAACTGTCGAAGTCGAATATTTTGCTGCTCGGGCCAACCGGCTCCGGGAAAACCTATCTAGCGCAAACAATGGCACGCATGCTCGACGTGCCGTTTGCTATTGCGGATGCAACATCGTTGACGGAAGCCGGTTATGTCGGTGACGATGTGGAAAACATTTTGTTGAAACTTCTGCAGGCCGCAAACTTTGATATCGAACGTGCCCAGCGGGGCATTATCTACATTGACGAGATTGATAAAATTTCCCGCCGCTCAGATAATCCATCGATCACCCGGGATGTCTCCGGTGAGGGTGTGCAGCAGGCGCTGCTGAAGATTCTGGAAGGAACAGTGGCATCCATTCCGCCACAAGGCGGGCGGAAGCATCCCAACCAGGAGATGGTCCAGCTCGACACAACGAACATTTTGTTTATTGTCTCAGGTGCCTTTGCCGGACTTGAGAAAGTCATTGAAGCTCGGATTGGTCGCCGCTCGGTGGGGTTCGGTGCAACGGTAACCGCGTTGCATGATGCTGTGCCAAATATTTTCGACTCGGTTGAGCCAGAGGATCTTGTGAAGTTCGGGTTGATTCCCGAATTTATTGGCCGGGTACCTGTGGTTGCCACCGTCGGCACCTTGGATCGTGCATCGCTGATCAAAGTGTTGACTGAACCGAAGAACGCGTTGGTCAAGCAATATCAGCGGCTCTTTGAGATGGATGGTGCAAAACTCACGTTCACTCATCCGGCGCTGGAAGTAATTGCCGAGCAGGCGTTGCAACGGAACACCGGGGCTCGTGGACTTCGCTCGCAGCTAGAGAACATTCTCGTTCCGATCATGTATGAGCTGCCGGATCGGGAAGATATTGGGGAAGTAAAAATTACTGCACCATGTGCCCGTGGCGACGCAGCACCGGAATATATTGCCCACGATAGAGAACAGTCAGCGTAAAGCTGGAGGGAGACGCTAAGCGAGCAACCCTTTACGTGGACTGCTGCACCAGACAGCAACCTTAAAAAACAAGAAGCAGCGTGGCATACCAGCCACGCTGCTTCTTGGATTATTAGTATGGAGACTACGAACGCCAATCGGTCGCTACTGGTCAGTTTTCGTCGCCATAAAGATTTGGGTCAAAGTCAACCATTCCTGCACCGTCGTGATCATCATAGATCCCCACGGAGGCCGAACTAGACGCGGCTGAGCCGTGTAGCGGATTCGGGCTATCGGACACCAAGTAGCTCACCCGACTACTGTGCATATTCGAGGTGAGAAAGCTCAGCACAGTGTCGACTACCAGTGCCCGTAATCCGGCAGTGTTGTCTTCTGTAGACAGATTTGTGGAATACAAGTTGATGTAGGTATCCCGGATAGCGATGCGCGCCGTGCACAGCGACAAAATGATTGTGTACACGTCCAGCGCGGAAATCCCCGGGCGGAAAGCGCCGGCATCCTGACCGAGCATGAGGAGTCGATCAAGTGCCAAGATCACCCGGGAATGGTCGGTCAGTGGGCTGAGACCTTCGAGCTCAGCCCACTTGTGCAGGCTTTCCATCACTACGAGGCGGCAGGCATCAGGGTGGTTGACAACAGTGTCATAGAGCGCTTCGACTGCCTGCTGGATACCGTCGACAGGAACGGCTGATTCAATTTCCAGAGCATCCTCGGTAGGTCGAAGCAGTTGGAAGGCACGCATCAACGTGCGTAAATAAAGACCGCGTTTGTCGCCAAAGTGGTAGTGGATCATGCGCTTGGTCATGCCTGACTCCTGCGCAATTGATTCGAGTTTCGTATCGGCGAAACCGCGGTCCGCGAAGCGAACCAGTGCGATGTCCACTACATCTTCTGGCGTTACTTGTAACGGATCCGAATCAGGTAGTGGGCGGTTCATACGCCTTCCTTTCTTCTGATCAGGCCTGTCCTAGGGTGAGGTGGGTATAGACGATACGCACCGTGGTAAGCGGAGGAGAAGCAGCGGTCGAACCAGGGGGTTTAGCTGGTTTCATCAACACTTTTGCTTCACCGCAGTGGGGGAAAAGTCCCCACGTCATAAGCCTACGTCCATCGTGCCTGAAGTTTTCCACCGTCGGTATCGGAATAGTCGCACCAGCGATAAAAAGCCTGCTCATTGTCGTTGAGATACCGTCAATCGGGGGTAGGGGATGAGGAAATGTCTGGTTGGCATGTTGATTTCGGGTTGGCTGTACCCTCATTTGCGTTGGATCTTGCGGGTCGTGTTTCTAACGCGTCGTCTGCGCGATTGGGTGATTGCAGCTGGGTGATGGTTTTGCAGCCGGGGATGGTATCAATCGGAAGGACAACGGGGTTCGTGTGGGGTGTGGGGGAGCTGTGGCAGGGGTGAACCACAGGGTGTTGATGACTGTGCCGTCAGAGACCAATTGGCGGGATGTGGATAAAACCAAGTTTTTCAGTGGTAGTCGGTGCAGCGATTGTGGTGTGTAGTAGCTTTCGTGCACCTCGTTGGGGCGTTGGATTTTGGCTACCGCACATTGGTTTCACCACATACGGCGGTGGGGGTGGGCTCTGGGGAATTAGCAGGACAACCGTCGATATGCCCGATCGGAAGGTGATGTGTCGGAAATCCCATTCCGGATTGTGTTGGCTTTATCGATGGGTGGATCGGCGCGCTTTTCGCAGTGTAGTGCCCTTCCCGGGGCGAAATGTGGAACGGTTACCCGGGTGATTTCTGGTGGTTATCGCGGTTGCTAGCAGTGTAGAACAGCAACCGAAAGGACTAGAGTGGAAGCGAGCCTTTCCCGTCGTCGGTGGTCGGTCGACCGCACAGTCAGTGGCACGCTCACCGCTGGATCGCCGGGTGGGCACGCTTTCCCCGAATATCTCCGACGAAAGCGAAAAACTCCAGGAATTTGCGTCGATATCGCTCGCCGTGTTTGCAGCTGACGAGTACTCATCGACGAACATTTCGCCAACGGCGATGGTTCGGCGAAATGCGCATAGTTATCAAAACAAGTGAAGGATACTTATGAACGCTGTGAAGAAGATTGCAGTTACCGGTGCAGCCGGCCAAATTGCCTACTCGCTGCTGTGGCGCATCGCCAACGGTGACGTCTACGGTGCAGATACTCCCATCGAGCTGAATCTGCTGGAGATCACTCCCGCTCTTGGCGCCACTGAAGGTGTAGCCATGGAGCTTTTGGATTCCGCATTCCCGCTCGTTCGCAATATCACCATCACTGATGATGCGAACAAAGCATTTGATGGTGCTTCGGCTGCGTTCTTGGTTGGTGCAAAACCACGCGGTAAGGGCGAAGAACGTTCTGATCTGTTGGCTGCTAACGGTAAAATCTTCGGCCCACAAGGCAAGGCTCTCAACGACCATGCCGCTGACGACATTCGCGTGTTGGTGGTTGGTAACCCAGCAAACACCAACACGCTGATTGCACAGCATGCGGCTCAAGACATTCCAGCGGAACGCTTTACCGCGATGATGCGGCTTGACCACAACCGGGCACTGTCGCAGCTGGCAACGAAACTCGACTGTGGTTCGGCTGACTTCGAAAAGGTTGCTGTTTGGGGTAACCACTCGGCAACCCAGTTCCCTGATATCACCTACGCTGAGCTCAACGGCAAGAAGGTGAGCGACCTGGTGGATCGTGACTGGTATGTCGACGAATTCATTCCACGGATCGCTAAGCGTGGCGCTGAGATCATCGAAGTGCGCGGCAAGTCTTCTGCAGCGTCCGCTGCTTCCGCTGCTGTCGATCACATGCGTGACTGGGTGCAGGGCACCAACGGCCAGTGGGTATCCTCCGCAGTGGTGTCCCACGGCGAATACGGTGTTGACGAAGGTCTTATCTTCGGTTTCCCATGTGTTGCTGAAGGCGGCGAATGGAAGATCGTCGAAGGTCTCGAATTGGACGAATTCCAGCGTGCACGCATCGACGCGAACATCGCAGAGCTCAAGGAAGAGCGCGACGCTGTCGCCGATCTGCTGAAGTAAGCACCTGTTCTAGGCTCCAGTAATGCCGTGTTGCGCCTGTGTGCAGCACGGCATTACAACTATTTTTCACCTTCCGACTCGGTACACCGATCACGGCTGTGATGTGTTGGAACACGTCGGCTGGTAGAAGCATTGCACAACCTGAATTGTTGTCTGATACGAATCACGCCAAGCGTGTGCCGCTACAGAGAAGGATTCAGGTTGTTTCATATTTCTCGCAATTTCAGGTTGGTGTCGCGGTGTTGTCCGGCTGCACTTAGGGGATAGTTGCTGGGGGGTTTAAGATAGTGGGCGTGACTGAGCAGACATCCAGGCAAGTATCCGCAGAAAATCTTCCCACCAGTTGGAACCCAGCTGATGTAGAGCAATCCCTCTATGAGCAGTGGGTGGATCGGGGCTATTTCACCGCTGATCCCAACAGCGACAAGCCACCATTTTCTATCGTGTTGCCACCGCCGAATGTGACCGGGCAGCTGCATATGGGGCACGCGCTCGATCACACCCTGATGGATGCACTTGCCCGTCGCAAACGCATGCAAGGCTACGAAGTGCTGTGGCTGCCCGGTATGGATCATGCTGGTATTGCTACCCAGTCGAAAGTGGAGGGCAAACTTCTCAGCGACGAAGGAAAATCCCGCCTCGACTACGGGCGGGAGGCGTTTATTGAACGCGTCTGGGAATGGAAGCAAGAATACGGCGGCAAGATCGGTTCGCAAATGCGCGCCATCGGCGACAGTGTGGACTGGTCGAAAGAACGCTTCACCCTCGATGAAGGGCTCAACCGGGCAGTAACCACCATCTTTAAAAACCTCTATGACCAGGGCATGATTTACCGGGCACACCGGTTGGTGAACTGGTCACCGGTATTGGAAACTGCCGTATCTGATATTGAGGTGATCTATAAGGAAGTAGAGGGCGAACTCGTTTCGATCCGCTACGGTTCCCTCAATGATGACGAGCCGCATGTGGTGGTGGCTACCACCCGTGTGGAAACCATGCTCGGTGACGTAGCGGTGGCGGTTCATCCAGATGACGAACGCTACCAGGATTTGGTAGGCACCCGGTTTGCCCACCCATTTGTCGCCGATCGGGAGATCGTGGTGATTGCGGACGACTACGTCGACCCAGAGTTCGGTACCGGTGCGGTGAAAATCACCCCAGCGCATGACCCGAATGACTATGCGATGGGGTTGCGGCATAATCTCGCGATGATCGACGTCATGGATGACACCGCACATATTGCCGGTACCGGAACAGAATTCGACGGTATGGATCGCTACGAGGCGCGGGTGAAAATCCGTGAGGCGCTCGCCGAGCAAGGACGTATCGAAAAAGAAGTTCGCCCCTATGTGCATTCGGTTGGGCATTCGGAACGATCCGGGGAACCGGTCGAACCGCGGCTGTCTGATCAGTGGTATGTGAAGGTTGAACAGCTTGCTGCAATGGCTGGTGACGCAATCCGGCAGGGGGACACGCAAGTTCATCCGGTTTCGATGGAGCCTCGCTACTTCGACTGGGTCGATGACATGCACGACTGGTGTATTTCCCGGCAACTGTGGTGGGGGCACCGGATCCCAATCTGGTACGGACCGGATGGGGAAGTGGTCTGCTGTGGACCAGATGACACCCCGCCGGCGGGATACACCCAAGATCCGGATGTGCTCGATACCTGGTTTAGTTCAGCACTGTGGCCATTTTCCACGCTTGGCTGGCCGGAAAACACAGCGTTGCTGGAGAAGTTCTATCCCACCTCGGTACTGGTGACAGCCTATGACATTTTGTTCTTCTGGGTTGCCCGCATGATGATGTTTGGCACGTTTGCAGCCACACTGCCAGACAGTAACTTGGGTGCGACCGCCACCGGCCGGCCACAGGTGCCATTTACTGATCTGTTTATTCACGGATTAGTGCGTGATGAACACGGCCGGAAAATGTCGAAGTCGCTCGGTAACGGTATTGATCCGATGGATTGGGTCGCCGACTATGGTGCCGACGCGTTGCGGTTTACCTTGGCGCGCGGGGCAAACCCGGGCACTGATCTTCCACTGGGTGTGGATGCTGCGCAGTCTTCCCGCAATTTCTGTACGAAACTGTTTAACGCCACCCGGTTTGCGCTCATGAACGGTGCATATGTGGGGGATCTTCCGCAGGTGAGCGAGTTAACTTCTGCTGACCGATGGATTCTTGACCGCCTGGAACAGGTTCGCGCCCAAGTAGATGATTTACTTGACCGTTACCAGTTCGCGAAAGCCACCGAGCTGCTTTACCAGTTTGCGTGGGGTGAGCTGTGTGACTGGTATCTGGAGATTGCTAAGGTGCAAATCCCGCGCGACGAGGCTACTGCTAGCGAAGCAGCATTAGCGCGTGGTGACGTCACCCGGCGGGTGCTGGGACACAGTCTCGATGTGGTGTTGCGGCTGTTGCATCCGTTTATCCCGTTTGTCACTGAAACACTGTGGCGGCAGCTCACCGGCGGTGAGTCGGTGGTGATTGCTGATTGGCCAACGCATGAATCCACAGCTGTCGCACCTGAGGCGTGTGCTGTTTCAGCGCGCCGCATTGATGACGTGGTCAAGCTGGTGACCGAGATTCGCCGGTTCCGTTCGGATCAGGGAATTAAACCTTCTGCACCGCTTGCTGCACGGTTTGATGCAGGCGCCTGTGATCTTGCCGATGAGCAGGAGACGGTGTTCGCGCTCACCCGGATTACTCCTGCTGGTGATGGGTTTAGAAAAACCGGTGAGATCGAAATGCGGTTGACGAACACCACTACTGTGGTGGAGTTTGACACCTCTGATTCGATCGATGTGGAAGCGGAAACGAAACGGCTGACGAAGGATCGTGCTGCCGCAGAAAAGGAGCTGGCTACTACCGCTGCCAAGCTGGGCAATGAACAGTTCCTGGCGAAAGCCCCCGACCATGTGGTGGAGAAAATCAAGCAACGGCAGGCTGTGGCACAAGCAGAATATGACCGTATTTCTGCCCGGCTGGAGGAATTAGCGCAACGATGAGTAATGCTGAAAACCCGTCCGCTTCGGGTTTTGACGATGAGGCACCTTCGGTTGATGAAGCTGCGGTGCGGGAAGAGCAGGCGCTGCTGCGGGAACTTGTCGGCGACTTCGACAATGAGCAAGAGGCGTTGCAGCTTGCCCGGGAGCTTGCGGCAGACCATGGCGATCCACAACTGGATGAGGTGGCCGGGGAGCCGTCCCCGCTCGATGTGCTCGCCCAGCGCTTAGCCGCGGGTGCGGACGCCGAGGCTGACGGTGCAGAGTTGGTGGCGGATGACTCTTTTGCGGCTGACGAGTTAGATGATGCCGCGGAGATGGCTGCCTTGGCAGCAGATCCTGCGCGAAGCGAATTAGCGCAACTCCTGGTCACCGATGCGGGGCTGGAATTGCCGATTATTCCCGGTGAGCGGGGTAAATCAGACAGTGATGGCGGTGACGGGAGCGGGGATACACCAGAAGAGCTTGCTCGTCTTGCTGCGATTGAGGCGGAACTCGACACCCGCTGGGGGGAAACCCAGATTGCGCCATCATTGGATCGGATTGAGCAATTGTGTGACCTGTTGGGGTCGCCGCAGGATGCGTTTGATTCCATCCATGTGGCGGGCACCAACGGGAAAACTTCGACGGTGCGGATGATTGAATCGCTGCTGCGAGCATTTCATCGCCGCACTGGACGGACAACGTCGCCGCATTTGCAACGGGTCACGGAACGGATAGCGATCGACGGACAGCCGATCGCCGCCCGGGACTATGTGCGGTTGTATGAAGAAATGCTGCCGTTTGTGGAAATGGTCGATCGGGAGTCGGTTGCCAGCGGCGGGCCGCGGATGTCGAAATTCGAAGTGCTTGTCGGGTTGGCGTTTTCAGCGTTTGCTGATGCGCCCGCAGAGATCGGCGTCGTTGAAGTTGGGCTTGGCGGCAGTTGGGATGCAACTAATGTGTTGAATTCTGATGTGCAGGTCATTATGCCGATTGGTATCGATCACACGGATTATCTGGGTGACACGATTGAACAGATCGCCGCGGAGAAAGCCGGCATCATTAAGCCGCGTCGGGTTGCCGACGATGATGTGCTTGCCCCGCGGGATAGTGTGGTCATTGTTGGGGAGCAAACTGATGCGGCAATGGCAGTGATTTTGGCGCAGGCGGTTGCCACCGACAATGCGGTTGCCCGGTTTGGGCAAGAGTTTTCGGTAGTGGAATCCCGGTTGGCAGTTGGTGGTCAACAGTTAACACTGCGCGGATTAAGCGGCGAATATGACGAGATTTTCTTGCCTTTGGCGGGACGTCACCAAGCCCACAATGCGGCGTGTGCACTTGCCGCAGTGGAAGCGTTTTTCGGGGCAGGTCCTGGTCGACAACTTGATGTGGAGACTGTTCGTGCCGGGTTTGCGCAGGTAACTTCCCCGGGACGTTTAGAGCGGCTGCGCGCCGAACCCACAGTGTTATGTGACAGTGCCCATAATCCGCATGGGGCGCAGGCTTTGGCCCGGGCGTTGGCGGAAGATTTTGAATTCCGGCGTCTTGTTGCAGTGGTCGGGGTTCTTGGAGACAAGGATGCCGACGGGATCCTGCTTGCCTTAGAGCCGGTTGTCGACGAGATTGTGGTGACCGCGACTAGCTCCCCGCGGGCGTTGCCCGTCGAGGAGCTTGCCGCGAAAGCACGCACTATTTTCGGGGAGGATCGGGTGTTTAGCGCACCGGATCTGTTCAACGCGGTCGATGTGGCGGTTGCTCGTTCCGAAGAGTTTGACGATGATGGGAAAATCAGCGGCTCTGGAGTGATCATTACCGGATCGGTGGTGACTGCGGGGGCTGCCCGGCAGCTATTCCACAAGGCTCCAAATTAATCCGCCGAATATGTTGGCGGCGTAGGTACTTCCCCCATCTGTTTTGGTATCGCAGTGTCTGCTCACAAGTGGGCACATGGGGGAGGGCGTCGCCAGGTTGGCACCGAATTTTCAGCACAGCTTGAAAGGTTGCGTTTTGAGCAGCATGAACACAGCATCAGCAGGATCCCATCGCGATGGCGTAGGTCCGTTAGGACCCGGGCACGCCCCGGTGAAAGACCCGATGAAAGGGCTGCGCGGGGTGATGGCGGGCACGCTGGTGATGGAGGCGATCAGCTTGCTGCTCGTGCTCACTGTCATCGGACGAATCGACCAGGGGTTGTATTGGTCGCCGCTGCGGGCAGGCTATGTCACTGTTATTGGGGTGGCGATGGTGCTGCTGGCTTTTTTGTTGAAGCAGCGCTGGGCGATGACAGCTAACTGGGTGTTGCAGGGGTTGGCTGTGCTTGGTGGGCTCATCGTGCATCCGTCGATGGGCATTATGGCTCTGATTTTCCTCGCCGTCTGGGGATATATTTGGTATCTCAAAGGGGTGATCGTGGAGCGAATGCGCCGCGGCCTGCTCACCACCCAGCACACCTAGTGTGAAACTCTTTCACCTCTAGCGCGCATCTTCTTCATTGCACCGGGCAGAAAATGGTTGCGAAGCGTTGAACAACTGCTGAAACGCCTTGGGATCATATCGGTTGTGGTAGGTGCCATCGCAGCAGGGTTGAGGGGTAGATGGGTATTCCAGCCCGCATCCAGCGGTGTGGATGCTAAGCCATCAATTTGCTGACACGATCGATTTTGACAATGTTGCAAACTCTGACGAAATCCACTCCCGGCAGTTGATCATCCGTGACCTCACCGATTTTTCCCGCAGATGACCGCAACCGCTTTGATGTGGATGTGCCAAAGCGGGCGGAAGGCACGTTGCCGACCATTGTGTGGGGGCACGGTGGTGCAGTTGTGGCCGGGACCAAAGAGGGTAGTGAACACTATGCGGTGATGCTCGCGCATGAAGGACATACGGTCGTCCGCGCCGAATACCAAGGCCCCGGAGATCACCTAACCCAGTCAAGTTTGGCGGGTGGAAGAAGCACCCGCCGCGTTGCCTGCTGTGGAAGATGACTACCATCATGATCTTGAGCGGCTAAATCTGTTTGGCGCTAGTGCCGGGGGACTTATTGCCGCACAGGCCGTGCTGCTGGCCACTCATGCTGACTATGAGCAGCGCCGCGGGGTGGAGGTGGCTATCAGCGCCGGCCAGCTGCGCGGGCTGGTGCTGTACTGCGACCCGTAAGATGTTTCCCGCATGCTCAGCAGCGACAAGAGCAAACTTGACTGTTTTGCATTTCCAATCGGGTGGGCTGTCTTGAAGGAACACCATTGGTCGGGTGGAGCAGCGGTGGCGACAACCACCATCAAGGACTTCACGGCCAGCGAGCTTCCGGCGACACTGATTGCTGACGGCAGCACTGGTTCATTTGCGATCCCCAGGGCCAAGCGTTATTCGCTGATCTTCGTGATAGCCATGTGCTGGTGGATGCGGTGTTCTTTGATTGGGAAACTTTCGGCGACCTCGGCCACGAATATCCGTGCAACATTGGCGATGACAGACCGGGTGCCTCGGCATAGGAGCAAACGGTTGTGTTGGTGTCCCATCATCTTGCTAACCCCACCGAAGGCGGGACTACGGTGTACCTTCCTGCGGCGGCAGGTTAGTGCAGCATTGTTGCTTCGTGGGCGAGCAGATCCTCCGGCTGCCACTGGGTACTGGTAATCGCATACGGGTCGGTGTTTCCCAACTCGGGATGATGCGCGGCAAGGATGGTGATGAGTCTGCGGAAGCGGGGAAGGAAATCATGTGCATCAGGATGCATGTCGAGCAGTTCGAGTTCTTTGAGTAACGCTGTTGCGCAGGCCAATGTCGGTGTATGCTCCGGTGCACAGTTGCGGTGGGGATGTGGAGTGGCTGCCGGATAAGGCGCGCCGGCCACTGGAGTTCCCGGCGGCAACGCGATGAGCATCGCCGCATCATCGTCATCGTCGTCGCTACGCAGCCCGGGATTGGTGGCCGGATCGGCATATCCGGCGGGTGCGATCGCCGCAAGATAGGCGGCACACACCTGCAGGTGACGTTGCCGCACGGCACGATCACCGTGCACAAAGCGAAAGAGTTCTTTCAAGTTGCTTTCCGCCCGCGCAATATCACTTGCGGCCTGATAGGCGGCCATGGTTCGGGGTTCCCAGTCGCCACCTTCGTCAACGAGTTCCACAAACCCTTCAGTGTCCCGTTCATAAATCGCACGCAACGTCCGCCAGCGGCACACCAGCGGATTGTGTTCATCGCCACCGCCGAGCGACCGGGCGATAAGATCCGCATCGATGAGCACAAGACTAATCCGGGTGATCTCGGCGAGGGCAACATCCCGGATACGACCGTGCAGCTCCCGATTCACCACGCCCCGATGGGAGGTGTCAGCAAACCCCTGGCGAATACTACGGCGATGCGCCACAAGTGCGGCAACAGTGGACACCACTACTGCTGTCACCACAAATGTCGACGCCCCAATAATGCCCCACTCGGGGAAGGTGATTGCCGCCACCACTTGACTAGCCAACATCACCAACCCCCACAGCAGGGCAGCAACCACAATGGTGATCCGATAGGTTTTCACCCGCTCCACGGCGGCAAGCCCACCGCCCCCGGAGGCGATCCACGGTCGCGCACCGGCAATCCCAATACCGGGAAACCAGGCGCGGGAGGCGATCGTTGTGGCTGTGGCCTGTTCACTTAAGCGGCCGCGTAACATCAGCGGCAGCTGCAACAGTGAGAACCCAAACCGGGATGATGGCTGTCTAGTGGTGGCCTGTTGAGCGGAAGGGAAATAGACCGTGTCATCTAAATAGGGCTGCAAAATCTGTCCATATTCAGCCACAATACGGCCGTAGGCGGCGACAAACTTCGGACAGTGAGGATCCTGGGCCAGCCAGATCGCCTTCGACTTCACCACCGCCAGCTTTTCGCCAAGCACATCAATATCGGCGCTGGCAGCCCGCATATCCTCCCGGAGGCGTTCGAGCGCCTCCATCCGTGCGTCCGTAAGACCATCATCGATGCCTTGCACATGGCGGACATGCCAGTCAATCACTGGCAACCGTAGCAGTGACGCCCAGCCCACATCAATGGCATCATCAGTCAGGCTCGCTTCGGCAGGGGTAGCAACCCGATCGAGGATTTGCACCATTGCTGCCCGCACAGAAGTCCAGGAATCAGCCACCAAATGCTGCGCATCCGGACTCAACCCCCCAATAATCCGATCAATCCGGGCAATATTACCGGTGAGACGCTCGTTCGAAGCCGCAATCTGTGCCAATTGTGCCTGACGCCGACACGCCGCAATAGCCCGATCTTTCGCAGCTAACGCAATGGTCACCCAGGTCGGCGCCATCAGCAGGCAGCTTGCAACCACAGCAGAGATCACCAATTCGACGATCGCTGTCGGGGTGTGCATTGCGAAATAGTGCATAGCCCCCCATCCTAGACGAGTAGCCCTCCAACAATCCCCCCACTTGGGAAAGAAAACTCACACCTTGTACCGCACCCCCGCCCGAAAACCCGCTACGATGGTGCGCATGTCGCAACGTACTCTTATTTTGATCAAGCCCGATGGTGTGGAACGTGGACTCGTCGGTGAGGTTCTTACCCGTATCGAACGCAAAGGGCTGAAACTGGTCGCCCTGGATCTGCGGGTGGCAGATAAAGACACCGCCGAAGCCCACTATGCGGAGCACAAAGACAAGCCATTTTTCGGTGAACTCGTCGACTTCATCACCTCGGCGCCGCTGATTGCTGGGGTTATTGAAGGTCCTCGTGCTATCGAAGCATGGCGGCAGCTTGCGGGCGGCACTGATCCGGTCGGCAAAGCCACCCCAGGGACAATCCGCGGCGATTTTGGTTTGGAAGTCAGCGCCAATATTGTGCACGGCTCCGACTCGGAAGAATCGGCCGCTCGCGAAATTGGCATCTGGTTCCCGAACCTGTAACCATCCACCGCGAGCCTGACTACGGCACTTGAACTTAACGAACACTCCTTTTCGCTAGCGGGAAACACCCCACAGCGAAGAGGAGTGTTTTGCATGTGGGAACACCCCACACAGCGACCAATACTCAGGAAAACCAATCATTTCGGCCGCCCACGGAACAAGGTGTTTGCTGAAGAACTGATGCCGCCTGCGACGTTTCCTGCCAAGGTATGACACAATAGGTTCGGGCAGGCCATTGGCTTCCTGCGACGAACCACTGCAACCATGACGGTATAGCGATGTAGCACCTACATTGCCGGCAGTGAACGCGTCGCCGATTTCAACGCCTGTCACCTGCGAGTCGACAAGAGAGACCCGCAGTGACAACAGACTTCATACAAGATCGAATAAGACTTTAAAGCAACTACTGCGTGGCACACATTCGCGACGCCGCTAGGCAGACCGTGCACCATCTTCCAAGCAGATGCACCCGCCGCGGCGCGAACGTGTTTCACCCACGCATCGACAACTGCATACGCTGTTATTTCCCATCAGGCTTCCTGTGGAGCAACACATCAACCAGCCGACGGTCGCTGAGTTCCTTGCGGAACCATGCACATACCACGGTAAATCAGTGCGCTGCCCACTCCGATCGGTTCCAACAGGTGCGACCTGTGAAACTGGACATCATTGCCGGAGCAGGTGCACACATCCCCCTTTTCGAATCGGGATAACCCTGTCGAAAAAGCTGCTGGTCACACGGAGCAAGTCAGCATTGTAACTTGCGCAATGTGCAGGAAGACTGCCCGGTGAAAAGCATCGCACCAGTGATGGAAAACCCGCGACATTGCGGTCGCGGGTCACCGGTGCACACCCGGCAGCCCAGGTGGGGATAGGCTTCCTTGCCGCTGCCCAGACGCGAAAACCATCGCACGGCACCCAGGTCCGGGGAACATAACAGCAGCTGGTTGTCTTCAGGAGACAAATACAACTATGGCGCGACAACAGTCCCCAACAACTACACAATCCGCAAGCAAACCTCGTCGACGGAGAAGCAACGCTGCCACCGCATCAACAGGTGACACGTCGGCAAGCGCAACCCCGCGGGGTAAGCGCACCACCAAAGCTGGCGGCACCAACGACAAGGCAGCATCCAAGCAGCAGGCTGTAGAGCAAACCCCGAAGAAAGCGGCAAAGAAAACAGCGAAAAAAACCGCAACGAAAACTGCTGCAGCGAAGAAAAAGCAGTCAACGACAGCCAGCACCACAGGCAACAAGGCCGCAGCAAAACCTGCAACTAGCCGTCGCACCCGGACTGCGCAGAAGAACACCACCAAGGCTCGTGGCGTGACAGACAAAAAAGTCCGCGAACAGAGTGCGAAAGCAGTCGATCCTGTCATTGAAGATCTCGTGCAAGTTTCTAAAGAAACCGCGAAAAACTCCCAACAACTCACCGGCGTATCGGAGGCAACCATTGCTGCCGCCCGCGAGATTGATCGCAGCACCCTTGGGGAAAAACTGCGCGTTCATCAACTAGCGAAACTCCTTGGACTGGTATCCAAAGAACTCGTCGCACTGTTGGCACAGGTCGGCATCGAAAAGAAAGCCGTCTCGTCGATCACCTATGCAGAAGCTGCGTTGATGCTCGACAAACTCGTGGAACCAACCCTCGACACCGGCGACCAGACAGTGGAAGTCATCCGCTATCGGGTGGGGAAAAACGTTGAAAACGAGATTCACCAAATCGAATCCAAAATCGAAGAGGAACTCGAACAACGGCTTGACGAAACCCCGGCTGTAATCGAGCAAGAGCCAGACAGCCTGGTCGACGATGATCCCTCAGCAGTAGCCGACCAGACCGAATCGGCGCAGCATGAAGCCCTTCAAGCAGAGGATGCACAGGCCGCTGACGCCGAAGATGACGATGATGAGGAAGACGACGAGGAACTCGACGTCGATATTGAACTCGACGATGACGACTTCCTTGATGAAGACTACGAATTCGACGACGACCATGACGACGATGACGATCAAGACGAAGAGCTTGTTGCCCCGCCAGTGATCGACATCCGTGCCGCTGCCGCCGCAGAAGTGCACGCTGAACTGTTGGAAGACGTTGTTTCGGCATCGACCCCGGTTCCCGCCGACACTAACTATGAGACACCACTGTTTAAAGCACCGGTGGTTGTGCCAGGTCCGGCACCGGTTGCACCACCAAGCGACGATCAGCGGGAATCTACCCAAGCAGAACGCGGTCCACGGCGGGTTGAAGAACCGTTAGGGATCAAAGGATCCACCCGCCTCGAAGCGCAGCGTCGCCGACGAGTAGAACGCCGTCGGGACGGTCAGCGCAACGATTTCCAGCCCATCAGTGACGCTGAATTCCGCAAGCGCCGGCAGGCTATTCACCGCGAAATGGTGATTCGTGACCGGCAACGTCACGACGGCCGGGGAACGGTCACCCAAGCTGTGGTGGTGGAAGATGGTAAAACCGTAGAGCATTACATCACCACCGATACGCAAAACTCGACCCTGGGCAATATTTATCTTGGCCGGGTACAAAACGTGCTGCCGAGTATGGAAGCGGCGTTTATCGATATTGGTACTGGCCGCAATGCGGTGCTTTATGCCGGTGAGATCAATTGGCGCAACACCGGGTTGACTAACCGTAATCGGCGGATCGAAAACATTTTGAAATCCGGCGATCAAGTGCTCGTCCAGGTCGCGAAAGATCCGGTCGGGCATAAAGGTGCCCGTTTGACCACCCAGATTTCGTTGGCTGGACGGTTCCTGGTTTACGTCCCAGAAGGGCGTTCCGCTGGTATTTCCCGGAAACTCCCCGAGTCGGAGCGGCGCCGGTTAAAAGGGATCCTAAAACAGATCCTGCCCGACGACGGTGGGGCTATTATTCGCACGGCCGCGGAAGGCGTTTCTGCGGAAGAAATCGGCAATGATGCGGATCGCCTGCTCAAACAGTGGGCAAGTATTCAAGAGATCACAGCGAAAGAAAAAGCCAAAAAAGGTGCCAAACCAGTCACCCTCTATGAAGAGCCACCGCTGCTGGTCAAACTTATTCGCGACCTGTTCAATGAGGATGTCACCAAGCTGACCATTGACGGGGCTGCCTCGCATGATGTGGTGACAAACTATGTTTCCCGAATGGCACCCGACCTGCTGGATCGTATCGAGCAGTGGGATCGTCATGCGCAGGGTGGGGTAGACGCATTTGTTGGTCTCGATATTGAACCGCAACTCGCCGAGGCGCTATCGCGCAAAGTTTGGCTGCCAAGCGGCGGATCGTTGGTTATTGACTACACCGAAGCGATGACGGTGATCGACGTCAACACCGGATCCAACACCGGTAAATCAGGCAATCTGGAGCAAACCGTTACCGCAAACAACATTGAGGCTGCCGAGGAAATCGTGCGCCAAATCCGGTTGCGGGATATCGGCGGCATGATTGTCATCGACTTTATCGACATGGTTTTGGAAGAAAACCAGGATCTCGTGTTGCGCCGACTTGCCGAAGCGTTAATGCACGACCGCACCCGGCATCAGCTCGGAGAGGTTACCTCCCTCGGCCTGGTACAGATCACCCGGAAACGACTCGGCGGTGGTTTGCAAGAGTCGTTTACCACCGAATGCCAACACTGTGCCGGCTCTGGTCGAGTCACCCACGATGATCCAGTGCTTGACTGGCAGCGAAACACAGTATTTGACGACCGGAAGTCGCGCCGCAAAGCAAAAGAAGACAAAAAGAAGCGTGCAGCTGAGCAGGCCGCAAAATCAACGCAGAAACCGGCGCGGCCGGTGGGGGAGCATCCTGCAGCAGCCGCGTTGCATCGGCAACACACCGATGGCGACTCCGCTGGGACGCTCGACCGTGAGCAAAACGGCGACACTGCACAGCATCCGCCTGCAGCATCAGCCGCATCCACCTCCCTGGAGTCGACAGCTCGCGAGGATCATCACGACGGTTCGGCACAGTCGGATTCGACGTCGGAACGCAAACAGGCTGCAGCTACAGCGCATGACACTGCCGCAACCGAATCTGGCGACGATCGTGTCAAGACTGCAAATACTCGATCACGGCGTCGTCGTCGTGCCGGTCGGTCAGCTACTGCACAAGCAGCAGGTGCCGAACAGGTAGACAATACGACAGATGTTGCCGCCGCCACGGACACTGATCCTGCAGCACCTGCCGATCAGGGTGAAACAACTTCCCATGTTCCAGCAGCTCCCAGCGGATCGCGTGGACGCCGCCGGCGGCGGGCTGCAATGCCGCAGCCTGCAAGCACCCAATCAGGTGCCACGAAATCCGATCAGCACAGTGCTCATCCTGCGGACAACACCCCGCAGGATAGCGTGGAAGCAGAATCTCAAGCAGGCGCAGCACCTCAGCCGCACGCTGGGCAGTCTGCAACACCAGCTGGTGCGAAACGAGGCGCCAAGCGTCGACGTGCCCGCACCACCCCCGGTGAGCAGCGGGCGCAAGACACGGTCGCAATCGCCCTTGATGCATTAGCGACCGCCGATCGGGAAGACCCCGATGAGCCCAGCGGCCGTTCCTATGTGCCTGATGAGCAATACCAAACCCAGCAGGAAAACACCGCTTCGAAAGCAGAAGCAGCTGCTGACGACAACGGTGAAGCTGCTTATCGGGCTGCTGTTGAAGCGTTTGAACGCTCCCCAAGGCGGCAACGTCGGGTGCGGGGTAACTCTCGTTCCGATGTGCCACCAAAACGCAGCGACTTTATCTCCGGTCCAATGGGCAGCGATGGCATCGATTCCCTCGATGACCAGCCAGCCAAGGAATCGGACACTGCTTCCAACAGCGACACCACCCCAGGTAACTCGCCTGCTGCGGTTCCAACCAGGCGCCGCAGTGGACGCAAACGGGTGCGAGCCGGTGCTCCCACAGTCAACCCGACATCTGTGGACGACACTGTGGCATCTACCACCGCTGACGATTCAGACACGTTGTCTACCAACGAAAAGAAACAGTCAGCACAGCACCCACCAGCCGCTGCCGCAGCAGAACCTACTCCCGCGTCAGGGAAACCCCGCCGCGGACGTCGCCGTGCTGTCCGCACCAGTGCTGTCGAACACCAATCCCACACGCAGCAACCTGGAAAAGACAACAGCACGCAACAGCAGCAGGAAACCGTCAACACCGCCGGCCAAGCTGTTGGCAACCGCAAACAGCAAACCGTCGTCGAAACAAGTGTGGACAGTGCCGCGCCTGCGCGTCGGGGACGTGGTCGTCGCCGCGCAGCAATGCGCAGCACACAGGTGATGCACAACCAGGAAAAGGCTGCAGCATTGTCGGCGACGGTAGCTCAACCGGAGCAACCTGCAGCACGCGAACGAAACCGGAGCCGATCGACACGCCGATCGACACGCCGGAAATAGTTCCTCCAGTTTGTGATTTACCTATCCTGCCGGTAGTCTTTACTGGTCGCTGTTTACACGCCGGTGAACTATGTCCGCAGCAACCGCTGTTGATCCTGGTCAAGGTGACTTGGCCACTACCGGCTGGCAATCCAGACAGTGACAGTGCAAGCGTTGAACACTTTTCGTCACGCTTGCTCTGTTATGTCTGCTGCAGCAACACTGCAACGAAACACATAAGCATAAGCATCCCCCACAGTGGAGGATTGTGGCAATCGCAGACCACCAGGGCGTGAGCCTCAACTGGTGCATCTGAGACATGTGAGTTTCTGCGCAGATGTCGTGGGAAACAGCCAACTGAAAAATATTTTGTCCAGTCGGACAACCCTGTTGCCGGAAATATCCTCCGGCCAACCAGACACCGACCAGCATGAATTATGTTGGGGTTGTTGGATCACGTTCCAGCAGCAACAGGTGGAGCATAAGGTTGCTGGGGGTTAAGCCGAATACGTTTGATCTAAAGATAAAGGGGTAGCCCTCCTATGTACGCGATCGTCAAGACCGGCGGCAAGCAGTACAAGGTTGCCGAAGGTGACCTCGTCAAGGTCGAGAAGATCGAGGGTGAGCCGGGTTCCACCGTGGCTCTCACCCCGGTTCTGCTCGTCGATGGCGCTAATGTCACCAGCGGTGCCGATGACCTGGCTAAGGTTAACGTCTCTGCAGAAATCGTCGAGCACACCAAAGGCCCGAAGATCCGCATCCTGAAGTACAAGAACAAGACTGGTTACAAGAAGCGCCAGGGGCACCGTCAGCCGCTGACCGTGATCAAGGTTACCGGGATCAAGTAAGCGCTGGATCGTAGCTCGATTTTGCGGCTACGATTTACATCGCAAGTTTTCCAAAAGGAGGGAAACCGCACATGGCACACAAAAAAGGTGCATCTAGCTCTAACAACGGTCGCGATTCAGAGGCTAAACGCCTCGGTGTGAAGCGCTTCGGTGGCCAGGTTGTAAAGGCTGGTGAAATCATCATCCGTCAGCGTGGCACGTCGTTCCACCCAGGTGAGAACGTTGGCCGTGGTGGCGACGACACCCTGTTCGCTTTGAAGGCCGGTGCTGTTCAGTTCGGCACCAAGCGCAACCGTCGTATTGTCTCCATCGTTGAGCCGGCTGCTGCGTAAAAAATCGCTTTTGTGGGGATATCGCTGGTAGTGATACCTCCACCCGACGGGGCTAACACCGACACTATTCGGTGCTAGCCCCGTTTGTTCATCACTACTGCACAAAGCTCCTGCTCAGTCGAACTAGCTCCGCCTTGGAGCCTGAGTGAGGCTCGTGCTGAACACATGCGGTGGCTGTACTTGTGGCAGTACACTTCCGCAGGAATAACCAGTAGGAAAACTCTCCTGCAGGAGTTTTTCTAACTATCTGACGTCGCTTTCCCCATGCAGGCATGGTTGCTGTTGGTTGAAGTCCAACGGTTACTTGGCCGCAACCACAGGGGAGTTGTTCGTTGTTGCAAATCTCAAAATTGTTGAAGGTGTTGAAGTAACTATGGGTACGTCCCGTTTTGTTGACCGGGTGACCTTGCACCTGAATGCTGGTGATGGGGGACATGGTTGTGCCTCGATCCACCGAGAAAAGTTCAAACCGTTGGGCGGACCTGATGGTGGCAACGGCGGACACGGTGGCGACATTATTTTGGAAGTCGATCCCCAGGTGCACACGCTGCTCGACTTCCATTTCCGTCCCCACATTAAAGCTGGCCGCGGTGCTAATGGTGCCGGTGACCATCGGAACGGGGCGCGTGGTGAAGATTTGGTGATTCCTGTCCCACCGGGCACGGTTGTCTTCGACGACAACGGTGAAATGATGGCTGACCTGGTAGCACCGGGGATGCGCTATATTGCGGCTGAAGGTGGCCGGGGTGGTCTGGGTAACGCCGCCTTGGCGTCTAAAGCCCGGAAAGCCCCAGGCTTTGCCCTAAAAGGGGAGCCAGGTGAGCAGCATGACGTCACCTTGGAACTGAAATCTATGGCTGACGTGGGATTGGTTGGGTTCCCCTCCGCGGGCAAATCCTCGCTTGTCAGTGTGCTGTCGGCGGCAAAACCGAAAATTGCTGACTATCCGTTTACCACGTTGCAGCCAAACCTTGGCGTGGTTACTGTCGGCAATTCGACGTTCACTATTGCTGACGTGCCGGGTCTGATCCCCGGGGCAAGCCAAGGTAAAGGCTTGGGCTTAGACTTCCTGCGCCATATTGAGCGAACCGCTGTGTTGGCGCACGTGGTCGATGTTGCAACGTTAGAACCAGGCCGGGATCCGCAATCTGATATTGAAGCGTTGGAAGCGGAACTCGCCGCATATTCGTCGGCGCTTGATGAAGAAACCGGTTTAGGGGATTTGAAAGATCGTCCCCGCATCATCATTCTCAATAAATGCGATGTGCCGGAAGCCCGGGAACTTGCCGAATTTTTGCAAGATGATCTGCACCAGCATTTCGGTTGGCCGGTGTTTATTATCTCGACAATTGCCCACCAAGGACTTGAACCGTTGAAGTTCGCCCTGATGGATATTGTCAATGAGCATCGGAAGAATAATCCGATTGCGCAACGGGAAGAACGCACCATTGTTCGTCCGAAGGCGTTGGCGGGCAAGGGCAAACGTGGCAAGGGTGGTGAAGGTATTGACTTCCACCTGGAGCAGGATCCGGAGCAGCCTGGCGGATTTATTATTCGCGGTTCACGTCCAGAGCGCTGGATTATTCAAACCGACTTTGAAAACGATGAGGCCGTCGGCTTCCTTGCGGATCGTTTGGCGAAAATTGGTGTGGAGGAAGCACTCTACAATGCGGGGGCTGTCGCCGGTTGCCCTGTCACTATTGCTGATGTCACCTTCGAATGGGAGCCGATGACTGCTGCCGGGGTTGACCCGATGTTGACAGGTCGCGGTTCTGACGTGCGCCTTGAGCAGACTGGTCGTGCATCTGCCGCCGAACGTAAGCGTGCCTCCCAGGTTCGTCGTGGTCTTATTGACGAGTTTGATTTCGGCGACGGGCAGCAAGCAGACACTTTGCGTTGGGAAGGATAGCTGCTGCTCCCCGGCAGGGACGCTGAGGTGATCCTAGGGGCCAGTCTAAGCAGCATGTTGTTTTCAATAAGCGGCGCCGATGAGCATAGTACCTGCTCATCGGCGCCGTGTTCGGTGACCTAGCTTTATTTAGTTGTGGCAAATTAGTGGCGGTGACTTCGGGTGTTCCTCACCCACCATGAGACACGTGAAAAATCTTTGCTTGCTGACTAGGGCAGCGTTGTATCTCATTTGGTTGCACACCCCGAACGCAGGAAGCACGGGGTGTGGAAATCGGCGCCCCTCGTGTTTGGGGTGAACCAAGCCAAACAATGTTTCCTCCTGGGCTATCGTTGCTGGTTTACAATATGCAGCTATGACAATCTCCGGCGATCCCATCCAATCGTTTAGCGTGGAGCAGCAGTATGATCGGGCAAGGCTTGCACGGGCGAAAAAGATTGTGGTGAAAATCGGTTCGTCATCGCTGACCACCGCCGATCACACTGCAGTGGATCGGGCAAAAATTGATCGTCTCACCGATGCTATGGTGGCGCGGTTGCAGCGTGGCGCTGAAATTGTGGTGGTGTCCTCTGGCGCAGTTGCCGCCGGGATGGGGCCGTTAGGTTTAACTTCCCGCCCCCAGGATTTAGCGACGAAACAGGCAGCAGCCTCGGTGGGGCAAGCATTGTTGGCGCAGCATTGGGCGCAAAGTTTCGCCCGCTACGGTATTACCACCGGGCAGGTGTTGTTGACTGCAGCAGATGCGGGTATCCGATCGAGGGCGCGCAATGCACAGCGCACCTTAGAACGCTTGCGACAATTGCAGGCCGTGGCGATTGTGAACGAAAATGACACGGTTGCCACCCAGGAGATGCGTTTCGGCGACAATGATCGACTGGCAGCGCTGGTTGCCAATTTAATCGGTGCAGACTTGCTGCTGCTGCTTAGCGATGTTGTCGGTTTATATGATCGCAATCCGTGTGATCCTGCGGCCCGGTTTATCGCAGAGGTGGCCAGTGAAGATGATCTCGCCGGTGTTGTTGCCGGTGGTGGGGGTGCGGTTGGTACAGGTGGAATGGCGACGAAAGTTTCTGCGGCGATGCTCGCCAACAGGGCAGGAATCCCGGTGTTGCTCACTGCCGCAAACCAAATAGATCAAGCGCTCGAGAGTGCCAAAGTGGGAACCATGTTTCATCCGCAGGCTGACAAACTCACCAGTTGGAAGCACTGGGCTTTGTTTGCGGCCGATGTGTGCGGCACTGTCACAGTCGACGAAGGTTGCATGCAAGCGGTGGTGCGCGGCGGCAATTCGCTGCTTGCAGTGGGGATTACCGGGATCGATGGAGACTTCCACCAGGGAGACATCGTGGAGATTGTAGGCCCTGCCGGGGAGATCATTGGTCGCGGTGAAGTGGCTTATGATCAGCAGGAGCTGGTGACAATGATGGGGAAGAATTCTGCGCTGCTACCAGCGCACCAGCAACGTCCAGTCGTACATGCCGACTATTTGTCGCCGGTTGCAACCAATCGCAACTAGTGCACGCTGGTAATGCTGGTCAATGTTTGCAACAGTCGCCTAAGGTGCGGAAGATCATTGCTGCCACGGTTTTGGGATAGTAACTCGCCAGCCACGAATGTCTATGCCACTGCACACCTGCCTGCGGCCAAGCAGACCTGCTATTTGGTGGTGGGGCGGGTCGCTTTCTCCTAAGGTGGATAGCACAACGCATCAGCGGCGAAGCGGCAGCGTTTCGCGCAGCATTGCAATATCAACATTGAAGGAGCGTACAGCTATGAAGTATGCCATCACCCCAAAGCCGTGGGATGTGGTTATCGAGACCCTCGACGCGGAAGGCCACACCCAGGTTGAGTTGCATGACGATCCGGAACTGGTGATCTATAACGGCACCGCTGACCAATTTCCAAAGCTTGGTGAATCGGTGAAATGGGTACAGCTTACGCTCGCCGGTATTGATGCTTTCTTTGATCGGGGCATTATCACTCCTGATCGACGGTGGACAAATGCTTCTGGTGTGTATGCCCGCCCGGTTGCAGAGTCTGCCGTCGCCTTATTGCTGGGTGCATTGCATCTTTACCCGGATGCGCTTCGCCGTCAACAGTGGGACACCAGCGGCTATATCGATAAGCATTCGCGGTGGCTGTATGACTCGGAGGTGCTCATCATTGGGGCTGGTGGCATTGGGAAAGAGCTCATCCCAATGTTGCAGGGTTTCGGTTGTAAGGTCACCGGGGTGAATCGTTCCGGTAATCCTGTTGCCGGCGCTGATCGAACGGTGCCGTTTAGTGAACTGGATACGGTGCTGGGGGAAGCTGATCATGTGATTTTAGCGGCACCGTTGACTGCGGAAACCCATCATCTGGTGGACGCAGAATTCTTGGGCAAAATGAAGTCATCGGCAGTGTTTGTCAACGTTGGCCGCGGTCCACAGGTGGTCACTGATGATCTGGTGGCCGCATTAGAACAGGGCACAATTTGGGCTGCCGCGTTGGATGTAACCGATCCGGAGCCGCTGCCCGATGGCCATCCACTATTTGCTATGAACAATGTGTTGATCACCCCGCATGTGGCAAATACGGTGAGCAATATTCCGCGGCTGATTTCTACGGCTATTGTCGACAATATTCGCGCCTATACAAATGGTGAGACGATGCCTACCGAGGTGGACCCTGCCCGCGGATACTAATCCTTGTTGTATCTGCCGGCCGGTTTACCAGCAGATACCGCGCAATCGGTGGTTTGTGCAGGATTGGTGTTATTGATATTCGGCTGGTTGCCGGCGACGAACCTGGTCGCAGCAACCAGCCTTCTTTTTGGTGTCTTGCGTGCTTCGGTCTCGTCTGTGTGAATCATCGAAGATTTTCTGCTGCTCGCACACTTCTTGGTTGTCTAACTGGGCGGTGGTCATTGCGCCTGGGCGGCGGCGATTTGCTGAATACCGAGGATCATTCGCAGCCAGGGTTGGCCGCTAGCCCATTGTGGCAACTTATGGGATTTACTTGTTTTACCCGGCACACACTGGTGCACCGTGCGGCTTTTTCAGGGGCTCATGCGCCAACCAGGCCGTGTTGGGAATAGCAGTATTGGGGCGTTAGCAATCCAGGCTTTGTCGTGATTGGGAAAACCACCACATTATTGTGACCTATCCGGCACAATAGGGTGCACCAATCACCATCGGGTGTTGTTCAACCCGTGAACGTAAGGAGTGCCAGTGTCGACCGATCACGAACAGTCTCTTGCCCGTGCTGAAGCTGCAACCGTCGCCGAGCTTGCAGCGATTGCGCAAGCGGTCGCCCCGAGTATGCGAACCTTGTCAACAGCGGTAAAGAATCGAGTGCTGGTAGCCTGCGCCGATGCGCTGGTAGCCCACCAGGATGCTGTATTAGCGGCAAATGAGAAGGACTGTACGCAAGCAGCAGCAAATGGCACCCCGGCAAGTATTATCGACCGGCTGCGGCTCACCGGGGAGCGGATTGCAGGGATCGCTGCCGGTCTCCGGGAGGTTGCGGCGCTACCAGATCCTGTTGGTGTCGTCGACACCGGTCGGGTGCTTCCCAATGGTTTGCGGCTGAGCAGAATTCGGGTGCCGCTTGGGGTGATGGGAATGGTCTATGAGGCGCGCCCCAATGTCACCGTTGACAGTTTCGGGCTGGCATTTAAAGCTGGCAATGTGGCGCTGCTGAGGGGTTCACGATCGGCAGCACATTCTAATGCTGCACTAGTCGACGTGCTGCGAACCGTGTTGCAACAACAGCAGCTTGATCCCAACATTGTGCAGCTTTTGCCGTGTCAAACACACACTTCTGTGCAAGCACTGATCACCGCACGTGGACTTGTTGACGTGGTTATTCCGCGCGGCGGGGCAGGACTTATTGAAGCGGTTGTCACCGGTGCGCAGGTGCCCACTATTGAAACCGGTACCGGAAACTGTCACACCTATGTGCATAAAGATGCCGATCCGGATATGGCGGTTGCCGTGGTGTTAAACGGAAAGATCCGCCGGGTGAGTGTGTGTAACGCAACTGAAACTGTGCTTCTTGATCGTGGTCTTGACCCGCAGGTTATTGCCCGGATTTTGCGCGAATTGGAAACTGCCGGGGTGACGATCCACGGGGATGTCACCGAATTGGTCGCCGCCGGTGCCACCGCCCCAGTAGCTGCAACAGATGAGGATTGGGGTTGTGAATATTTGTCGATGGATGTGGCGGTACGGTTGGTTGATTCCATTGCGGAGGCCATCGACCACATTGAACAGTGGTCGTCCGGTCATACTGAGGCGATCGTGACGTCCAGTCTTGCCGCAGCCCAACAGTTTATTGATCAGGTGGATTCGGCGGCGGTGTCGGTGAATGCGTCGACGGCGTTTACCGATGGGCAGCAGTACGGTATGGGTGCTGAGATTGGCATTTCGACCCAAAAGCTGCACGCCCGCGGTCCTATGGGATTACCGGAGCTGACAACCACGAAATGGGTGGTGCAGGGTGATGGGCATATTCGCCCAGTGTAATACGCCAACAGGGGCGAATTTGCCGTTGTGGACAGCGCCTATGGCTTGATCGTTGACACCGGCAGAGGGCTGGTTTTCTACCTGTGCGCAGGAAACAGGCGCTGGAGTAAGCCATGGTCTGCACCACATTCGAGTCTTGCCTTTCGACCCAAAGCGAGAGATTCTGCGGCCCTTGGTTGGCGGCAGGCGAGTTAGTTCATTAAGGCAAGCTGTCTGACGGTGGTTCGTCAGCGTTGTAGGGTGGGAGCGGTTTGCCGTAATTTTTCTGGTGGAGCTATAGCGCCGTCACAACATTATTTGGTGTGTTGGAAGGAATCATGTCGCTGAAACAAAAACTTGTTGCACTGGCCGCCGGGATTGCTAGTGTCACCACGTTGACGACCGCACCAGCTGTTGCCCAGCCGGTGACCTGTCCGGCTGCGGTAATCATCGCGGCACGCGGATCAGGTGAACCACAGGCGGCATCGTTGACGTTTCCGATCGGTCGGGCAACAACAACCGGTTGGGAAGGTGGCATGATCCAACGCATGCTTGAGCAGGTGGATCTTCGCGACACCTTGGTCCTTGGACTGGACGATAACGATTATCAGGCATCCCAGGTGGGGATCGGCTCCGGGACGGATGTGTATGAGTCGGCGGTCAACGGCGCCCGCAGCGTGGTATCGCGGGCCAAGCAGTTTGAGGATACGACGGGGTGTCGACCAGCATATGTGGTGATGGGCTATTCCCAAGGGGCAGCGGTGGTGCATTTGGCTGAGTTGCCGATGGCGTTGTCACGGCGACTTGTGGGCTCGGTGTATTTAGGGGATCCGTTCCTCGCCCCAAATGATTGGGCACGGGTCGGGGCAACATGGCCGACTCGTGGCATGGTGTACAACCCGGTTGGCGGGTTGGATTCGACCAAACTGTATCGGGCAGAGCAAACTGTGAATTTCTGTATTCCGCGTGATCCTGTCTGTGACTGGCCAGGCAATGTGGAATCTGCGCAACACGACTACGACAATCACGTCCGATATTTCCGCCTCGATGGACGGGACACTGCTGCTGAGCAGGAAACAATTGCACGAATCAATGCCATGTTAAACACTGCTCGGCAACGGCGGAACGCCGGAACTTATGATCAGTCGGTGACGCCACGCGAATGGGCTTTTATCAGCAACCGGTAATGACTCCTTGAAAAAACACGGCACCGCATTCTGCAGTGCGGTGCCTGCTGAACGCCACCTATGCAGTCTGACTGCGATAGTCATTGGTGCGGAGCCGGTGCCTGCTTTTGCACCGTTGATGCTGCTGTATCGGTTATCGAGGGTGCACGAGCAGTTTGTCGAGCGGATCTGCGTGGCAAGGGATTGCTTGCTTCCGCGTAGAATGCTCATTTATGAAGCAGGAAACCCCACGCCGTATCGGCATAATGGGCGGCACGTTTGATCCTATCCACCACGGCCATCTCGTTGCCGGTAGTGAGGTGGCTGACCTGTTCGGGCTCGATTTGGTGCTCTATGTGCCAACAGGGGATTCCTGGCAGAAACGTGATCGGGAGGTTACCGCTGCCGAAGACCGTTATTTGATGTCGGTTATTGCCACTGCCCCGAATCCGCGGTTTCATACCTCCCGGATTGAAATTGATCGCACCGGCCCTTCGTATACTGTCGACACGTTGAAAGAGCTGAAAACTATCTATCCCGATAGTGAACTGTTCTTTATCACCGGTGCTGACGCGCTGGCACGGATCGGTACTTGGCATAATTGGGATGAACTGTTTGAGCTGGCAATGTTTGTAGGCGTAACCCGTCCGGGGTATCAGCTTGACGAATCAACGTTGCCGCCGGGTCGTCGGGATCATCTGTTTTTAGTGGAAATTCCCGCAATGGCGATATCGTCGACGGATTGTCGACAGCGTGTCGCGGCTGGCCGTCCTGTCTGGTATCTCGTCCCTGATGGGGTAGTGCAATATATTGCGAAGCGGAATTTGTATCACACCGATGACGTTGCACGGGCGAGAGCACAATTGCAGGCGAAAGCCCTTGGCAGGGAGCAAGCTCCGCTAGCCCCGTTGGACGATCCGCACCCGCCGCAGTCGTAACTGTTTTCCTGCTGGCAGCGTCGTGTGAAGCGACTATTTCGACGCCGGTCGTTAGGGTATGCGAATGGTTGTTGCTGGTATTGATTCTTTTGCAGCTGTGGTTGTTTGCTGTAGTGATGCGGCAATGCCTGTGGAGGGTGGCTGCCCTGGCAGCAAGACTGACTTGCGATGCTCATCGCCGGCGATGGGTGCTTGGCAGTGTATTCTGGGGAAACTCCCGGCTAGAGTAGGGTGTATTCGTTGCTGTGCGCTAGCTTCGCAGTTGCTCCCCAGATTTTGCTGGTTGAGCTGTAGGAAACTGTCACCAAACTGGGGCATTGCAGCAATGGGGATATGCCGAGCGTAATTCCGATTTTTCAAGTTCGAAAACCAATATAGAGAATAGTGTTGCAAAGTTTATGACTGTCCAAGAACAATCTTTGAAGTTAGCCAAGGCCGCGGCGAAGGCTGCTGACGATAAACTCGCCGAACAGATCGCCATCATCGACGTTCACGATCATTTGGTGATTACTGATCTGTTCGTCGTTGTTACTGGCGACAATGAGCGTCACGTCAATGCGATTGTTGACGAAGTTGAGGATCAGCTGCGAGACATTGATGCGCGACCGATTCGGCGGGAAGGCACCCGGGAAGGTCGGTGGGCGTTGCTTGACTACGGCGATATTGTCGTTCACGTGTTCCGCCGTGACGAGCGTCAGTTCTATGGTTTGGATCGGCTGTGGCGTGACTGTCCGCTGCTTGAGGTGGAAGGTATTGAAACTTATCAACGCACCGAAGACTGGTCGGAGGATGTCAACGTGTTTGCAGTTGATTCCATTGATCAGATTCCGTTGGCGGAACCGGAACCAGACGAGGGCGAACTGTGAGTCGACGGTTACTGCTCATCCGTCACGGGGAGACTGAACATAACCGGACGGGACGGTTGCAGGGACAGCTCGATGTGCCGTTGTCAGCTGCTGGTCGTCAACAGGCTGACCGGCTAGCGGCTGGGCTTGTAGATGAGCGCATTACCCGGATTTATTCCTCTGATCTATCGCGGGCTTTCGACACTGCGGCTTCGATCGGTGCTGTGTTGGGTGTAGATGTGCGCGTTGAGCGGCGTTTCCGGGAAACCGATTTAGGGCAGTGGCAGGATAAAAGCCGCGAGTTTTTAGATGAACATTTTCCTGGGCAGCGGGCTCGCTGGCGGCGCGATGTGCATTGGGCGCCCCCTGGTGCAGAAACTCATTTAGAGGTTGGTGCCCGGGGGCGGGCAGCGATCGATGAGATCATGGCTGAATATGACCACTGGGATGGAAACACGGTTGTTGTGGTGGGCCATGGTGGGCTGATTACAGCGACGGTGGCGAATCTGTTGGGTTTGGAACCACACCAGTTGCCGATGTTTCAACGGTTAGGCAATACGTGTTGGGCGGAGCTTGAGGCACGACCACCGTTTGTTGATGATGATGCTGGTGAGCTGGTGCCAACGACTGCAGAGGACGGCAGTTTGCGGTTTACACCGGAGACTGTTGAGCAGGCCAGATGGATGCTCACAACCTGGAATGGTCGTCCACCGGCGGCTGTATAGCAGAATATTGCGGGTGAGGACCCTGGTGTGCCGCCCCTATGAAAGATGATGGGCTGTACAGTCTTTTGCGGGACGCTCCTGTTCGGGGAGCAGAACAGATGCTTCTTTCCCGCATATCTTTTCGTTGCACCCTATGATGAGTCACACTATGGGTTGCGTTTGCAGGAGGCGAGACGAGCTTCGCTGCGGTGACAATAGTGTGTTGTGCAGCGTGTAGCCAAGCTGCGTCATGCTGTTGTAAAAAGCAGTGGCTCGTCGTGAAGAACAAGGAGGCGGCTGTATGCCGGTTCGGATTGTGACAGATTCCTCGTCGAACCTGTCGCCAGAGGTTGCCCAAGCACATGACATTGTGGTGTTGCCGCTGCACACGATGAGTCAGGGGGCGGCGAAAACCACTGCTGGTCTTACTGCGTTAGAGCTGGTTGCCTGTTATGCACGGCAGCTGGAACGCGGCGGCGACGAGGGGGTTGTTGCGATCCACTTGTCGAAAGAGCTGTCTTCGACGTGGGCGAATGCGGTAACTGCTGCTGGGGTGTTTGATGATCTTGTGGCGGTGTTGGACACGTCAGCGATCGGTATGCATCTAGGCTTGGCAGCGATTGCGGCGGCTAAGGAGGCACAAAAGGGCGGCGATTTGGTGGCCTGCCGAAATGCGGCTACAGCAGTGTTACAGCGCTGTTTTTTGTTTTTGTATGTGCACAAAATTGATGATCTGCGCAAGTCTGGACGGTTATCGGCGGCAACGACGCTGATGTCGACTGCGTTAGCGATCCGCCCGATTTTGACGTTACAAGACGGCAAATTAGAGGTGGCGGCTAAAACCCGTACGCAGGCAAAAGGCATCGATAAGCTGGTTGGCATGGTGGTGCACAAAGCCGGGGAGTATCCGGCCACAGTGTGGGTGCAGCATTTTCAGGCCGCAGAGGCAGCCAGTACGCTCGCGGAGCAGCTGCAGCTTGCGCTGCCAGCCGACAGTGAAATCAGTGTGGTGGGACTTGACCCTGCCCTTGCCGTGCATGCTGGACCTGGTTCGTTAGCTGTGACGGTGATGTGTGCCAGCCAGGCACAGCCGCCAAGTGAGAATCTGCCGGCAGCCCCGGTGAAGAAATCCTCTTCGAAAGCAGCCGATTTCCTGCAACTGTTGAAACAGGATGGTTCCGCGGCGAAACACACAGCGCATTCCTCGGGCGGCGGTGACAGCGACGAGGACAATTCCGAGGCCGAAGCAGACGACTCGGCTCAAAGCGTGCATGAGAATGGCGAAGGATAACCCCCTCAACCCTTCGGATACGAGAACACCCTCGCTTGTGGCGGATGGAGTCTTCCCACATCGCCTGCTAGTGCGCACAGCGGATCACCTTCTTGTGGAGAAAAAACCGCCGATTTTGAGTTTTCCCCAGCTTGGGCGCTGAAGTCTATGCACCCAGTTGCGACGATTGTCAGGCTGTGCCTATGACTCCGCAACTTCTTCAAGCTTTACGATCAGGTATTCACCGGCTCGATGACGGTCTAGCCGAAATGGAATCCAGATGCAGCCTCGACGACGAGCAATATTTTGCCGCTGATCCTCTCGCCGAGGGCACCGAAGGTGCCACAGGAACATCTGGTGACGCAACAACAGCTGATTGCGCAGCCGACCGCAACCACAGTTCAGCAGATACGAGCACAGCGACTATTCCTCGACCAAGCCCGCGGTCACGCCGCGGTATGCTGCAACGAGCCAGTATTGGGCTGGCAGTGATAGTGGTTTCCATAATGGTGGTGTGGTTAGCTTCAGGCGGGCCACCTGATCGGGACGCAGTAGCCGAGGTCACTCATGGCAACGCTGCCAACGGGGACATGGCGCAAACCACGGAAACTCCTGCAGCAAATTCCACCAAGACGCTTCCAGATGCTGAACAATCAAACACCCCTGCGGCTGCAGGCAGCAGCCGGGGCAGTATTTCGGCAGCAGAAAAATCACAGTCGGTTCCAGCAGCGGTGGTTGTGAGCGTGGTTGGCGCGGTGGAGCATCCTGGGGTGGTGACCCTTCCCGCAACCGCCCGGGTTGCTGATGCGCTCACTCTTGCAGTACCGCGTGCCGATGCGGCGCTTGCCCGGGTGAATCTTGCTGCACCGCTCGTAGACGGTGTACAGCTGTATGTTCCCTCCGCCGCGGAAGCCGCCGCACTGCCACCACCAGCAGTCGATCAAGCCTATGCAGGTGGTGCAACACTTCCCGGCGATGAGTCGCTGCTCGGAAACGGCGCAGCATCCCCTAGTGGGGAGCCGGCCAACAGTGGGGACGCGGTGGTGGTGCACTACAGCACTGCAACAGCTGCACAATTGCAACAAATCCCCGGTATCGGAGCGAAAACAGCGCAAGCAATTCTCACCTATCGGGTAGATCACCCGGCGATCACCAGTATTGATGAACTCACCGCAATCAGTGGGATCGGCCCTGCTACAGTGGACCGTCTCCGCGGCAAACTCCTCCCATGACACGGCTCACCATTCGCACATGGCAGTGGGGGATACTCGCCGGTTGGGTGTGGATAGCTGTGTTGGTCACTGTTGCCACCACCAGTCCCACCCCAACACTGTTCGGCAGCCTGCTGGGGAGTTTGCTGCTGTTTATCGTGGGCCAGTGGCGGCTTGCCCTCGGCGGCGCCACACTCGCCACCACAGCAACCCTGGCGACCATGCGAAAAATCGCCACCGTTGCTGCCCATTCGCTGCGGCATGCCACCGATATCACCATTGAAGGACGCCTCCTTACAGGTTTTAGAACCATTGGACATGGCCGCTTCCTTTACAAGATTCATCCCTTGGATCTGCCCTGCGAACTACCGGTGATCACCGGCAAACCTCCAACTATGGCTGCCGGTACAACACTGGCAATCACCGCCGAGGTGCAACACACCGACCGGTTGAACCTGTGCCCCATACTCCTCAACGAAACCCATGTTGAACCGGTCGCCCCACCAGGCAAACTCCTCACCGCCGCCGCCACACTCCACGAACATCTGCTCGGTGCCCTCACCCGGCTCAACAACCCCACCTTGGAGGCGTTAGCGGCCGGAATGATCATCGGCGACACGTCACAAGTCACCCCGGAAGCACAGCTTCGCTACACTGCCACGGGGCTTAGCCATCTCACCGCAGTATCCGGAGCAAACGTCGCAATTGTTACTACCAGTGTCCTCGTTATCGCCAAAGCTATTCGCCTCCCCCAATGGTTGGCCGTCGGTATCGCAGGACTGGCACTCATAGCCTATGTTCTGCTCGTTGGTACTGAACCCAGTGTGCTGCGCGCGGCAGCAACCGGCAGTATTGGACTGCTAGCACTTATCGGTGATCATCGACTTCACCCTGCCCGAGTATTGGCTGCAACCACCATTGGACTGCTGGTCTATGATCCCCAACTCGCCTGTGCATATGGATTTGCGCTTTCCGTTGCAGCAACAGCCGGCATCCTGCTCATCTATCCGCATCTCATCGCCCCGCTCGTCAGCTGTCGTATTCCGCTGCTTTTCGCCAAAGCTATAGCACTAGCCATAGCCGCCCAATTGATCACTGCACCGCTCATCACCCTTATGGCCGGCCAATTTTCCACCGTTTCAGTGGTCGCCAATCTTCTCGCTGCCCCTGCAGTAGCCCCCATCACCGTCGCCGGTCTTGTATTGGTGCTCACCGCCAGCTGGCCACTCATCCCTCAAATAATCGTGTGGCTACTGCAACTCCCGTTGCGCTGGATTGATGCCGTTGCCCGCACCACCTCCACGCTGCCGCTGGCCACCATCACCATCGGGGACGACCTCACCGGTGTCATCCAAATCATCACCGTTGGCCTATGGATTGTTCTGCTGTGCTACTCCCGCTGGGCGGCAACCCTCACCGTCGCAGCAGCATTCCTCCTTGGCAGCTGGACCTTGGTGACACTCATTGCTGCCTAACCAACAGGCATCGACAACACAACAGCATCTGCCTACCACATCCACCCCGCGCGCGGCAGCCCCAACCAATAGTCAGGTGCAGATTATCCAGGACTATTCCAACAAGTACCAAGGATATGGCAGCATAGAACCGTGCCCGCAAGACCAGCCCCAATCAATCTCATTCTTGGCGACGAACCATACCTCGTCGAAGTCGCCCGCCGCAGCATCATCACAGCAGTTCGTGCCAACGTACCTAACCCGAATGATGTGCCAATTACTACGCTGCGCGCCGGGCAGGTTGATGCCACCCAGCTTGGTGAGGCGCTCGCGCCGTCACTGTTTAGCGATGAGCGGGTGGTGGTCATCCAACAGGCCGAATCTGCTGGCAAAGACGCTGCAGGACTGATTCAACAAGCAGTCGAACAGCCGGCCTACGGCATTACACTGATCGTCGAGCACAGCGGTGGTGGACGCACCAAAGCTCTCCTTGCCAGTTTGAAAAAACATGGTACGACCGTTGAAGCGATGAAACTGAAACCGAAGGATCGCCCCGGGTTCGTTCGGCAGCAATTCCGGCAACATAAGGTGCGAGTCGACGATGCGGTGATCCATACTGTCCTCGATAGTGTGGGCAGTGATCTTCGGGAACTCGCCAGTGCTGTCAGTCAGCTGGTTGCTGATACAGGTGGCAATGTCACCGTCGAAGCGGTACGCGCCTATCATGGGGCGACAGCCGAAGTATCCGGGTTTCACATTGCTGATCTGGTGGTTGCTGGGAAAACCACAGCAGCATTGCAAGCCACCCGGCGGGCGTTACAGATCGGTGAAGAACCAATCGTTATCGCTGCCGCAATCACTCGAAGTGTCTCCAGTATTGCCCGCATGTACTCGTTGGAAGGCTATGTGGATAAGCGCAGTTTGGCACAGGAAATCGGGATGCCGCCGTGGAAAGTTGACAGTGCGCTATCCCAGGCACGCCGCTGGAGTGGTAGGGCAGTCGATGCTGCGTTAATTGCGGTAGCGGAGCTCGCCTGTAATGTTCGCGGCCAGCAGGGCACTCCCCAATGGGCGATAGAGCATGCAGTGTTCACCATCAGTGAAATAGCCCGAAAACGCTAGGGCTTCGATGTTGAACATCTCTGCGGTAACACCCGTGGTGCGCTGGATTCGCCGGCGGAATGCCGCTCACGACACTCTTGCCGACACCCGGCATTCGCACCCGAACAGCAGCGCACGCAAGAGGATTGTTCCGTAGATCGAAACAATGTATTGCTGCAAAAAACCGGACTCTTCGCAATCAGCGAGGAATCCGGTTTCTTTTTCACCGACCAACTGGGCAAGTTGGCAGTGCAGCGTTTTTCAATAGCTGCAAGCGAAGTGTTTTAAGCTTCGATCTTGTTGACAGCCTGTGCCAGGCGCGACTTCTTGTTGGCCGCATTGTTGCGGTGCAGCACACCCTTGGTCACAGCCTTGTCGAGAGCGCGGGAAGTAACCTTGAGCTGTTCTGCAGCAGCTTCCTTGTTGCCTTCAGCGATCAGTGCACGAAGCTTACGAATTTCGGTGCGAACTGCGGAGCGGATGTGCTGGTTGCGCTGACGACGCTTTTCGTTGGTCTTGACGCGCTTGATCTGCGACTTGATGTTAGCCATGATAAATACCTCTTAAGCAGTGGTGTGCGAATGAATGACATTGTTGTCTCACATGCGGCGCGCAAGCAGATCGAACAGAGAAGTTCGCGAGCCGACACAAGATCGACGCGTTTTCTGCCTTGAAGCTTTCGTCGTTCACTCCTGTACTACAAATGATCCCAAGGTCCTGACCATCCGGGTGAACACGCCTGGTGTGTTGCCATGTTTTGTAGTGAAGCTTGTACCAGTGGGAATAGCGGAGGTGGTGAACCTCTGACACTCGTCACTAGATCGCTTGTCTTTACCGCGCATGGACAGCACACAGTAGACAACCTCAGATACCTTAGCAGCAGGTGGCGACTTCCGTCGAATTAGCGTTTGCGATCGCTCGCCCCGGGTGATGTGGCGGAGCAAAATTTACCGGTTGCGCTCGGCGTTAGCGATCACTTGGAATCTGACAGGCGGGGATCCTATCCCCAGCCATAGCTGCGCCGTAACCGTCCGGCCACCCGGTCAAAGCGACGCTTGGGAATAATGGCTCCTTGACGGCGAATAGCCGACTCTGGGACTTCGATGGTCACATCGAGCCGAACAAAACACACTCGGCCACGTTCATCCCAGGCTCCCGCACCGATTTCCTGCCAGTTGTCATCGTGTTCATGAGCTTCTGATGCGGAGATCGCGAGCGCTAAAATACTCTGCCGCGCCCGCCCGATCACCAAGAGTGGCCGCTCTTCAGCAGCGGTAGCACCGGCTGGGGTGGGGAGTCGCACCCACACAATCTCCCCGGGGTCTGCTTGCCCATCCATATCTGGCGCATAGTAGATGGTGCGTGCCATCTCTGCGGTGGGGGATACATGGAACCGGGCGGCGGTCATCGAGTGCTCTTGCAAGGTGTCATCCAAACCAAGCCGTTGACCGATCATTCGCAGGCCACGCTCCAGGGGAGGCTCACGATGCAGACCAAAAGCTTGGCTGAGGCGGGTGAACCAGCCTGGTTGGTTTGCATTGGCAGCCGTATCGCTCATGGTGGGAATTCTAGTCTGTGACCGATTCGCGTAACTATTGGTTGCCAGCCGAATAACAGCGGAAGGGTGCCCTGTGGTGTTCTCGAGGGGGCGAGTTGTACTCGCGTCGCCACTATTTCGGGTGGTCGTCGGCCCCAGGAACAGGATCCGGCCTATCCTGGCAGCAGGTGATCCCTGCATATACCCACAGATGAGCCCGCACGCTGCATTTAGGGTAATGTCACTTATCGATTTCACCCTTGTATGAAAGGTATGGCGTAAGCACACCCATGGCCAACAATCTTGCCGAAACGACGTTTACGGACCCGCAACAGATCCGAAACTTCTGCATTATCGCGCACATCGACCACGGTAAATCCACGCTAGCTGACCGCATTCTGCAGCTTACCGGGGTGGTCGATCAGCGAGACATGCGCGATCAGTATCTCGACAACATGGATATTGAGCGTGAACGCGGGATTACTATCAAGGCGCAAAACGTTCGTCTGCCGTGGACGCCAACTACTGGGAAACATGCTGGCGAAGAGATCGTCATGCATTTGATTGACACGCCAGGTCACGTGGACTTCACCTACGAGGTTTCCCGTGCACTGGAAGCCTGTGAAGGTGCCATCCTGCTGGTGGATGCGGCACAAGGTATCGAAGCACAAACACTAGCCAACCTGTATTTGGCGATGGAGAATGATCTGGAGATCATTCCAGTTCTCAACAAGATTGATCTGCCGGCCGCAGATCCGGAAAAATATTCGGAAGAGATCGCGCACATTATCGGCTGCGAACCTGAAGAGGTGCTGCGGGTTTCTGGGAAAACCGGTGAAGGTGTGCGGGAATTGTTGGACAAGGTGTGCGAACTTGTGCCGCCACCACATTCCGAGGCTGGTGAGGATGCGCCAGCGCGTGCCATGATTTTCGACTCGGTCTACGACACTTATCGGGGTGTGGTGACCTATATCAGGATGGTGGACGGCAAGTTAGTCCCGCGTCAAAAAATCCAGATGATGTCGACGGGGGCAACTCACGAACTGTTGGAGATCGGTATTGTTTCTCCGACACCGAAGAAGTGCGCCGGGCTTGGTCCTGGTGAAGTGGGTTATCTCATCACCGGTGTTAAGGATGTTCGCCAATCGAAAGTCGGCGACACGGTCACTTGGGCGTCCAAAGGGGCTGCAGCGCCGTTGAAAGGCTACGAAGAGCCAAAGCCGATGGTGTATTCAGGCCTGTTTCCGATCAGTCAAGCAGACTATCCCGATCTGCGTGACGCACTCCAGAAGTTGCAGCTTAACGACGCGGCGCTCACCTTCGAACCGGAAACTTCAGTGGCGCTTGGTTTCGGCTTCCGCTGTGGTTTCCTTGGGCTGCTGCACATGGAGATCACCCGAGACCGGTTGCAGCGCGAATTCGATTTGGATCTCATCTCTACCGCACCTTCGGTGAGCTATCGGGTTATCACCGAATCAGGTGAAGAGCTAACTGTGCACAACCCATCCGACTGGCCAGCGGGACGTCCCCGTGAAGTGTGGGAGCCGATTGTGAAAACCACAATTATTGTTCCTGCAGAATTCGTTGGCACCACCATGGAGTTGTGCCAGTCGAAGCGCGGTCAAATGGGTGGCATGGATTATCTGTCGGAAGATCGTGTTGAGCTGCGCTACACCATGCCGTTGGGTGAGATTATTTTCGACTTCTTCGACATGTTGAAGTCTCGCACCCGGGGATATGCGTCGCTGAACTATGAAGAGGCCGGTGAGCAGCAGGCTGATCTGGTGAAGGTCGATATTTTGCTGCAAGGCGATCCAGTTGATGCGTTCTCGGCAATTGTGCACCGGGATAATGCTCAGTGGTATGGCAACAAGATGACTGTGAAGTTGAAAGATCTTATCCCGCGCCAGCAGTTCGAAGTTCCGGTGCAGGCGGCTATTGGGTCGAAGATCATCGCTCGTGAAAACATTCGCGCTCTCCGCAAGGATGTGCTGGCCAAGTGTTATGGCGGCGACATCTCCCGGAAACGTAAACTGCTGGAAAAGCAGAAAGAAGGCAAGAAGCGGATGAAGTCGATCGGTAACGTGTCGGTGCCGCAGGAAGCGTTCGTTGCAGCATTGTCTACCGATGAGAAATAAGTGCACCGTATCCGATGGGTAACCTCGCCTCACCCCAGATATTTACTGGCGTGTTCGACGATGACGCGTTGAGGGAATTTTTGGCAGTGATGCTTACTGCACGGTGGCAGCGGAAAGGTATCCGCTGCCACCGTGTTGCTTTCCCACACTGAGCTGTGTGGCCTGCACAATAGCATTTGGTGCCAAGGTGCGAACCCGGGCGCAGGATGTGAGGCAATTGCTGCAGTTGGCTTGCCGGGCATGGACGACGGATAGATATTGCAGCTGATAGACTGGCGTTGTTGTGTTGCTGTTGGTTGACAGAAGTATCCAGTGAGGTGCATGCTGCAGCCGAGTGGGGCGGCACTGAGCGCGATTCGTCGAGGAGCTTTCATGAATATGCCCGAATATGCCATCGGCTATGAAACGATTGGTTTTGTAGCAGTGGTGTCGACCCCGACTGTCGGTTCAGGGGTAGTTCGGCACGTTACCGAAGAGGCTCTTGCTCGGTTTGAAGAGCTTGGTGTGGATGTTGACTCCTATCAAGGGGTTGATCTTGCAGATACTCAACGTATTGTGCGGGAGCTTGTCGACGCCGACTATGACGCGATTGTGGTGGTTGGCGGTGATGCTTCCATTAATGCGGTCTTGCAGGAAACCGCTGAGAGCAGTGTGCCGGTGGGGATGATTCCGGCTGGGATTAGTAATGATTTTGCCCGCCAGTTCCGGTTGCCAACGACTCCTGCAGCGGCTGCCGATGTGATTTACGAGGGGTTTACGACCACCGTCGATTTGGGCAAGCTCTCTGATGCTGCCGGGAATGTGTCCTATTTCGGTACTGCTGCTTGTACCTCGTTTGATCCTGATAATCGACCACGGTTGATCAGTCGAAAGCTGCGGCGCCAGCTTGGTGCGACACTTGCGGCTTTCGGTGAATTTATGATGCTGCAGCCGAAAACGTATCGGATCGAATTTAGCGGTTTGGGGGAGGTGCCGTTTATCGATGAGACTGCCCGGGAGATTCGGATTGCTCGCGATGGACAGTACACGCCGCTCGATGATGGGCATTTGGTGCTGGAGCGAGCCATCAATTTTGCTGCGTTCGGCAATATGCGCCACTATGCAGGCGGTCTTCTTGTGTGTCCCCGGGCGGATACTCACGACGATGCACTTGATGTCACGATTGTGGAAAATGCCAATAAAATCGGTGTCTTGCAGGCATTTTTAGGGTTCCGGTCGGGTAGCCATTTGGATTATGAGTTTATTTCCACCTACCGGTGCAAGAAGGCAACGGTGAGTTTGGTGGAAGATCATGAGGGGACAAGCCAGCCGGCGGAAGTGTTCGCTGATGGGGCATTATCGTTACAGCTGCCGGTGACTATCGAGTCGGTGCCGGCTGCTGCCCGATTTATCGTTCCTGCTCCGTAGGAAACCTACCAGTTGACTACAGGTTGCCAGCATTATTATGCGGCTGGTGGGTGCATTAAGGGACTGGCCACCTGCAGGGAAGCTGTGGCCGTTGTTCTCATCGTGCGGTGTTGCTTGTTGTTGTTCGGCATCAAACGGCGACGGTGCTAGCGGTAAACCCGCCACGGTGGCCATCCATACCTTAAGGTTGTCAGACCAATTAATTGACACTAGTCATTCACTGGCCGCTGGTTCTGCGCCGGTTATTGGGCTGTAAACACGGAAAATCCCTGGAAAGCTGCCGGCGTGTGTCGGCGTTTGCGGTAGCGATGGGCGCGGAGTCATCATGCAGGTTATGGTTTCAATGCCCCCGCGGTTGGTGCGGAGAGAATACGTTTCTTTCGCTAACTGAAATGACGCGGCCTGGTGTATCCCGCCAGACGATGGATGCTTGCCCCAGGCGGGCTTTCAGCCTATCGCCGCTCTAGCAGCGCAATTGGAAATTCATTCGGTGGTGCTAAGGGTAATCTTCCCTCTGAGCTGGGAAGAGTTCATTGAAGAAAACGATGAATGTGTTTCATTGTTTGCGGGGTAGTGAGCATTTTACCCCCGATTTCCGCTGCTAAGCTTCCCCTAGAACACCGGATACGGTGCGAAAAAGGTTCTCGTACAGACCCATGGCGCCGCTGATCGGATCCCGTGACTGGAAGGTGCGAGACAAGCGCACGTTCACGCGACGATCGCCAAGCGGTTGCCAAGATGTGTCGAAGTGGCGATTGTCCTCGCTGCCGGCCGTGAATCACCGTTTCTGGCAGCTGTAAATCAGTAGTCGTGCGATCGTGTGGCGCATAGCAACTGTGCACCATTAATTAATTCCCATCACACAGCGTGAAATTGACATGGGTTTTCAGCTGCAACCGATCGATCCTCAGGTAATATCATTGCCTTGGTGTTCGCTCAATTGCAGCAATGAGATCCCACACCGGCCACTTGTCTGGTGGCGAGTATGAGAAGGAACCCGGCCATGACGGTGCCAGTGGAAGCAAGGAGTCAGTCCATGCCGAATTATCCCATCGGCTTTGAGCCAGTGGGGACAGTAGCGCTTTTGACGAATCCCCGCTCAGGGCGGGGATCTGCTCGTCACGCCACCGAACTTGCGCTTGAAGTATTTGACAAGCGCGGCGTGAATGCCATTGCGTTTAACGCTACGTCACCGGAGGATACCGGCAGGATTCTGCAGCGGGCACTCGCCGATCTGGACTTCGATGCGATTGCTGTTTGTGGTGGCGACGGGATGCTCAACAAAGTGTTGCAGGAAACTGCGAACACTGGCATTCCAATCGGTATTGTTCCTGCTGGATCGGGTAATGACACCGGCCGCCATCTGCGGATCCCTTTCGATCCCGCTGCTGCAGCAGATGTGATTGCTGACGGGTTTGTCACCACTACTGATCTTGGTTTGATTACTAATGAGGCAGGCCAGTCGATGTGGTTTGCTTCTGTGTTGTCATGTGGACAAGACGCATATTGGACGGCACGCGCCTCGGAATACAACTGGGTGCGTGGGCCGAGTAAGTTCCACGTCGCCATCTTGGAGGGGCTAGCCCGGTTCCAGAGTCACAAATTCCGTATCGAGTTGGAAGGTGTGCACACTCTTCCGCATCTGTCGACGGAGGATCGCCTGCGAATGGAAGTTCGTGACGGGGTGGTTGAAGAGGGTGGCAAGCTAGTTCTGGAGCGCACCATGTATTTCGCTTCCTTCGGTAACACGCGCAGCTATGGTGCGGGGAAGATTATTTGCCCGCAAGCTGATCATCACGACGGCCTGCTGGATCTCACCATCATTGAAGATGAGGCGATTGTTCCAGGTATTTTCCAGGCACCTGCTTTTGTGCGCGGCGACCACGCCAATATTCCATGGGTGACAAGCTATCAATGCCAACGAGCAACAGTGTTTAGCGATGTGGACATTCCAGCCCATGGCGACGGCGAACCGATGTTGGTCAACCCCTTTACCGTGGAGGCGGTGCCGGCAGCAGGACGGTTTATAGTTCCTGCGCCTTAAGACATGGTGGCTGGCTGTGAGGTGCGGATACCTGTAGCTCCTCTTGGCTCGGCTCGAACCGTTGCACCGACAGCATGTGGGGTGTTATATCTTCACCACAGTAACCCGGGTAATGCATTGAGCATTACCCGGGTTTTGCTGCATTTAATGTGGTTTCCTAGGGGCAGCAAGGGGATCATTCTGCAGATCATTGACCGGGTGAGAAGCAGCTATCGCGGTAAGCGGTCGAATTTGCCGCTTGCGGCAGCTTGCTTGTCTGGGGTGAGTGGATCCGTCTATCACTCACAGGTGAGTGGTGTGATCCCGCGCCGAAGTGTTCCGCGGTGTTGCTGCGTTGTTGCGACGGGAAAGGGCTGCAGCCAAATACTGGAGTTGCGTGTGTTCGAGCATTGCGCCTGGATATGGCTTACGGGCGGATTGGGGCCGACTATTCCTGGGCGGGTGCCGCTCATTTTTGATCATTTTGGAAGTTCCCCTGTTTTGGGGGGAATGCGATCCCGTGGCTGCAGGCCAGGGCAAGGTATGTTCTTTTGACGCAATAACCCCAGCACACATGCTATCTATTTGGCGCCGGGTCGATCCCGATGAGCCGCGTTGAGGTTATCTGTACTGTTCATCGCGGGAAACGTTGTTGCTGGATGTGGGCTTTAGTTGGAATACCTTATTTGTTTAGGTACAAAGGTAGTGTCACAAACAGAGAATCGGTTTCTTGGTTTTGGGGGCTAGTAGCCTATGTCACTTTTTTGGCGCTGGTAACCTTGCTCCTGAAAACTTCCATAGTCTCTTTGTGCTGCTGTCCTTCCAGGACTTGTGGGCAATCCGGGTCTTGCAATCCATGCTGACAATCGCATGGTGGAACACCGTTGGTTAGCGAAGTGATTCTGCTTTCACCGGCGCCAACAGGTGCTGTGAGTAGCGGGAGCAAGTAGCCGTACGGTGATTTATGCTCGTCTGCTGTTGCCGTGTTTGCGCCGGGATTGCACTTGTGAATCCTGGTGTTTTTAGCGCGCACGGATACATTTGGAAGTACAGTAACATCGTTTGTTCACGCCGTTGTAGCCTTGCTTCGGCCTGCAGGCGTGGAAATCCGGTGATGGAATGTGGCGAACTGATCATTCGCTGCAAGCCTTATAAGGCCACCAAGTTTGCTGCAGGTTTCACCTTGAAGCAAGCCGGTAAGGCCGCGACCCCAGAATTCGTGTAGTTGTTGTAGGAGCCAGTCATGCCTGACTATCCGATCGGATATGAGCCGATCGGGACCGTAGCGTTGCTTACGAATCCCCGGTCCGGCTATGGCTCTGCGCGCCACACTACAGATGTGGCACTGCAACGTTTGCAACGGCGCGGGGTGGAAGCTATCGCTTTCAACGCTGCTTCCGCCGCGGACACTGGACGGCTCATTCAGCGAGCCCTCGACGACCTTGATTTTGACGCCATCGTCGTTTGTGGTGGCGACGGCATGATCAACCGGGCGTTGCAAGAATCTGCCACCACCGGTATTCCACTCGGCATCATCCCTGCCGGTTCCGGTAATGATACTGCCCGCCATCTGCGAATCCCATTCGACCCGGTCATGGCCGCGGATGTGATTGCCGAAGGATTTGTTACCACCACCGATTTAGGGCTGGTGTCCAACGACGCAGGGGAGCAGGCCTATTTCGGGTCTGTGCTGTCATGTGGTGTGGACTCCTACATGGCTGAACGTGCATCAAATATGAGCTGGGCACCAGGGCCAAACAAATTTACCCTCGCATTTATGCAAGGGCTGCTGAAGATGAAGCCGAATCGCTATCATATTGAGCTTCGTGGCGCCCAGGAGATTCCGCATCTTTCCGAAGAGGCAAGGCAACGACGGCTCGATCTTGATGGTCCGATTTCGCCGGAGGGGCTTTTAACTATCGATCGTGATTTGCTCATCGCAACGGTCGGCAACACCCGTATGTATGGTGGCGGCCGCACGATTTGTCCTCGCGCTGATCATCACGATGGTCTGCTTGATCTGACGATGACGCAACTCGTCGCCCTCCACAAACAGATCCGGATGGTCAATGAATTCCTCAACGGCGACCACAATCCTATTTCTTGGCTGACGAGCTACCGATTCCGGGAAGCTCGTATCGAGGTGGATCTCGGCGTGCAGGCACACGGCGACGGTGAGCCGCTTTTCTACGCGCCCATCAACGTCAAGTGTGTGCCTGCTGCTGGCCGGTATATCGTCCCGGCGCCGTAAAGTATCCGGATTTTGCCGGGAATGATCACTGAAGGGGTAAAGGATGACTTTTCCTACCCCCATTGTCTGACCTGTGCCCACAGTTGCGGATTTTGCGCTGGTCACACGGTTGCGAATTTTTCATTCGCCCGTAGTAACGGACGATAACGCGGGATTTTCGGCGTGTTTTTGCTGGTAACGGGTCTGCCTGCTAGATTTTTTCAGTCTTGATCGGTAAAGTAATACGGGACGTACGGCAGAAAGCTTCTGCTGGTATTGGTTTATCGCATCGCCGAGTTTCTGGTGGTGACCCACAGCAACGGGGTCTCCTCAAACCACCGCATAGGAGACGCGAAATGATGCGATGAATCCTATACATTCCGTTTCCTCAAAACGGGGTCAGCAGGGGATAGCCGTACACCGCAAGCTTGAGACGAATGGGAACGTCAAAGCTCTTAGCGAGAAGAGCACAGTAAGGGTCGTTTGGTGCGGACCTAACTGCTGCTCTTCTTCGCATGCCCAAAACTTTTTAGCTTTCTTAGTTTGGCCGCACGGTGACGCTGTGACCAGGTATCCCTGACGACAATGCACTGTCCCTGTCCTGGGTGCACTACCGCAGTTGCTGCGCTGGCGGTTTTCATTAGGGACTATTGCATGCTGTGCCAATGTGTGCCTGTGGTTCGGTATGCAACGCTGAGGCTTCCTTGGAAACCTCGGTGGGGAATCTCTCTGGGCGCTCATACAGTCCGCGAAGTTACAATCTCTCCTGTTTGCGCTACAGCAATCCACACCAGGGGTACGGGGATGTCAGGGGAAACAAGGACGTGCGGCAACGCTGTGCACAGCGCTTGTGCCAGCGGGTCGAGCGATGATGCACACTATTTGCAGACGGATGTTTTCTGTATCTATACGCCCGGTCAGTGCTGTTGTATCTACTTTCGTGCGATGCCCTGAACGCGATGTCGCAGGGGGGACGTGCGTCGGGTTTCATTCCGTTGTCTTGGGGATCCTTGAAGATGCCACTGGGCGGCAGGCATGTGTAACGGGCATTAACCCAACCAAAACCCCTTGCGATACCAGTTTCGCGGGATATCGCAAGGGGTTGGATGTTCTTTTCGTCGGTGTGTTTTTGGGTATGCGTCACGCACATCGGTGGTTCAATCCGTTGCTGCGAGGATATGGTTCTTGAAATGTTTTCAGCTCCCAACATCATGCTTTCAAGAACTTGTAGTTGATGGCTGCGTGCTTGGTAAATAAGCTGCGCCAGCTAACACTACGATCCTGCATCGAACACACCGGGGGACTGCTGAGTCAATACCCATCACGGGCCGGAACACCGACGAAAAGAAGTATCAGCAACATGCACAAAAAATCACGGGCGCCATGTTGCGTAGGTCGTACGGTCTGTAGTTGTGTTATTCCTAGTGCTGCCCCCAGGGCCGGGTGGAGTGCTCTCCGGCATCAGTCAGCAGCGTGCTGTTCAACGCCACTGTTTGGGATTAGTCCGCGGCACCCAGGGGCACAGATCGCGGGGATGCGGTTGAAAGGTTTTGCATGAGTTAACAACACACATCCCGCGCGCCTGTATAGGGCACTAGGTGATCACCTTGAGGGTGGTATTTGGTTAGGAATAGATGCTAAACCGCACTACACCGTAGACTTCGCCAGTCTTTGGATCGTGGGCGATGCCAACACCCATGCTCTTGAATTTTGCGGTGTGCAGAATTTCTGCGTGAGCAGGGGATTCTTCCCATTGCCGGATGAGTTGGGCGGCAGTATCGGGCGCATCAATGTCGAAGCGTTGTGCGATGATTTCTGCTTTCCGAGTACCCGGGTCGTGAGCAAACCAGTGCATTTCCGCCATGTGGTTTGCCCAAGCTTGGGCAGCGATGGAGTTGTTGGTGTCCAGCCGCAGCGGGTTTTGTCCGCTGCGGGCGCGCTGGCGATTGACCAGTCGAGCGATTTCCAGCGCGCGGCTGCGGTAGAGATCGTTGCCCCACACTTCCGAATCGCCTTGGAGGTCTGCTTGCAGCAAGTCAACCCGAGAACGGGGTGCAGTTTCGGCGCGAAGATCAGCAGCCAGGGGGCTGTTGTCGTCGCTATCAAGTACCGGGGTGGTATTGGTCGCGGAAACTACACGAGCTTGACTTGGGGCATAGTCCGAAGCTTCACCAGCTGAGATCGAAATTCCGCCGCCCAAGATGCCAAGAAGGTCAGCATTGGCAGCTGGGGTGAATCCGGCGAAAGCAACAGCGGTAGCAACGGCAGCTGTGGCGATCCTGGTGATGACGGTGGCCATTTGGGGGCTCCTTGAATTTTTGGTGCGAAGGGGGAATCTTGCTTCACCCGGTTGGGAGGCCGGGCTTCCTCTGAAGCTTGTCCCTCGAAGGCTAATGGCTTTTGCCTTCGTCCCCAATAGTATTTGGAACAAACAAGTTTTGTCTATTGAAATAAATATGGTCACTCCCCGAACGGGGGTGTTTTGTGGTGAAAACTTCCTAAATGCCCAGGTGGGCCATTGGTCATCTGTGACTCATCTGGTGACGTAAATGGGGCTACATGTGCGTAAAAGTGGCAAAAATGGGCAATTTTTACGCAGGGGAATGATGTTAGCTTTTGCCTCACGGACCGCCTGAAAAAGTCTAAAGTCCTGGTAGAAAATGTATGTACCCAAAAGATAACGGTGTTACCCACCCGCTAGATACCCCCGTTTCGGACATAAACCAACATCGGCCGCAAGTGTGGCTAATCGATAGCTTTTTGCAAATAGTATTGAAGCGAAAACCTATCCGGGTGGGATGTGGTTGGCTATTCTTTGGTGAAGTCGCTGGTAAACGGCTACTTATGGGCTGTAGTGAATAAGATTCGGCGTCAATGAAGGGTTTGCTTAGGTAAGTGCCTTGGGTGATCTAGCAACAGTGCTGTTAGGGGTTATATTTGAGGGCAAACATAACTAGCGACCTCGCGAAACTGGCAAAATCCCTGCTCGGCGGGCTTTGCGCGATGGTTAATGGTTAGGGGGATAATGTTGGGGGGTAAAACTACTTTGTTTTTCCCACCGAAGTACATTCTGGTTGGTCGCAAGCACCGCAATTGTTCCTTCCGGCTGTTACCGCAGTGGCGCATCAGGTGCAATAGACGACTCACCTAGTCCTGGTGCATCTTCCCGCCGACGAACCCAGTACAGTGGCAGCTATGAACGACCAACCACGCAAGCAAAGTTCCTATCCCGCAACGCCACCAGCAACGTTCACTATGGGTGGCTACACCTATAAACCGCACACCATCACCAGGCCACGGGTTGTCGGTAAACCCGAATACGGTGAGATCACCGTCTTTGCCCGGGAAGTAATCCCGCCCGGCGGTGAAGAATTCCCCATGATCATCAAGCTGCAAGGAGGCCCAGGGTGTCCAAGCCCGCGTCCGGTCGCGATCGGCTCCTGGCTTGCCCTCCTGTTGAAGCGCTACCGTTTGCTGCTGCTCGACCAGCGGGGGACAGGATATTCCACCCCACTCGACCAGCACAGTCCTGAGCTTGCCACCTATTCTGATGAACAATTAGCCGAAGTGCTCGCCGGTCTGCGGGCAGATGCAATCGTTGACGACTGTGAAGCGTTCCGGGAATACTTTGGGCTGGATCAAGTGAGTTTGGTTGGCCAGTCCTATGGTGGATTCTGTGCGACCACCTATATGTCGAAGTACCCGGACAAGCTGGACAAGGTGTATCTCACCGGTGGTCTGCCGGCAACCGACTGCGGTATCGACGATGTGTACCGGGCGACCTATGCGGCGCTGGCGGCGCGGCATGAACAGTTCTTCGCCCAATTCCCCTTTGCTGAGCAGGCCATTCGGCAACTCTCGCAGTATCTTGATGAAAACGATGTGCGCCTGCCTAACGGGGTGCGTTTAACTTCCCGCATGTTCCGCACTGTGGGGATTAATTTGGGGCGCGACACCGGGTTCGCCACCTTGGCTTATCTGCTGGAAGCGCCGTTTCATCACCATGGTGATTCCCGCCCACAATTGCGTGATGCGTGGCTTAGTGCGGTCGCGGCACAGGTGTCGTTTGCTAGCACTCCTCTTTATGCAGCCCTGCACGAATCAATCTATGGCGGCACAGTGCCGGGGGCGACGCGCTGGTCGGCACAACGACTCCGGGCCGAGATCCCGGGCTTCGCTGAGGATGCTGATCCACTCGACGAAAGCCAGCCCTTTTATCTCACCGGGGAACACATCTATCCGTGGATGTTTGAAGAAGACCCAGCACTCCAACCGTTTGCCGGTGCGGTAGCAATCTTGGCGGAAAAAGACGACTGGGAGAGTCTGTACGACCGGGAAGCCATGGCAACGACCACTGCAACCGGGGCTGCCGCGGTCTATGTCGACGATATTTTCGTGCCCATGCAGTATTCACTTTCGACGGCCGCCGCCATGCGGGATATGCGCCCATGGATCACCAACGCCCACCAGCATGATGGGATTGCAGGTAATGGGGAAGCTATCTTAAGCCGGCTTATTGACATGGTTGATGACCACTAGTGATCGTCGGCATCGGTTGCGAAGAGGTTGCTATTGAAGATGTCCCCAATGGTCGGTGGGGCTTGGCATGCCTTTTCGACGATGTGCAGCCCGCCGGTGGCGGGGATTGACGATCGCCTCCTAAATATTGCAGCAAAGGTATCTGCTGCAATCGCAACACCCGCCACCCCAACCAGAACGAGTGCGTTGTGGTTGGGGCAGCGGGTGAGTGGATTAGTTATGATCGGCCAGCTTGGTGGCCGCCGGCTTGCCGCGTAGCAAGGTGATCTAGTGCTCGGCTACCAAGCGGTGCGGCGATGCCTTCCGGATGGTTGCGTCCATGTTTGGCTGGGGGTGGCAGGTTGTGCACCATTGCCCCAATTCGACATGGTGGCGCCGCCCCCGGCAGCCTGTGGCGCAGCAGACTGTGGAAGGGTACGGCTTTGTAGCCATGAAATTCCGGCCGCCCCAGCCGGAACGTCTTCCGGGGCACGCCGCCGAATTCGTGGGGTTGGCTGTTCCTTGGATTTCGGGGTTGCTGTCGAAGTGTGTTCCCCCGGAAGGCTCCCCAACCCAGCCTGCGGCGATTGCTGAAACACCGTATTCACTACGGTTCGTGCCAGCTCATAGAGTGGAGTTGGCTGCGCCGGAGTCACCCTGGTCACCTGTGCGAACGGGGCAGTTAGTGGATCTGTGCTGGCAGCAGCAGATGCAGCAGTCTCGCCGCGCTGCGATCCATCAGCGGTGATTCGCGGGTCGTTCTCGTCGCAGTCGGCAGTCTGATCAACTGTTGTGTGCTGGCGATTGTTCGATCCATCCGTGGGCGCTATTTCCTCACCTGCAGACTGGTCTTGTGTACACGGTGCGGTAAATCGATACAACGGTGCTGGTGTTGGAATGGGATGGGCGCCGGTTGGGTGGTCGTGATTTTCCGAGTCTGATGTTTTGATGGAAGCAAACTCGGCCAATGCTGGCCACGGCAACTGTGCACTGGTCTGCTGCGCTTTTTCCACCGGAACCGCCGCGGATGCTGATGGTGTTACTCGGCGCTTTGCTGACGCACGTGTGGCAGGTGACGGTGAAGTATCTTCTGCCGATCGTTGTGAATGTGGTCGTGGATGATGCTGCACTGCCCGCGGCAGTGGGAAACCCCAGCGTTGATGCGTGCCCCCCTGGCCCGGGCGGAACCGTGAATAGGTACCAACCGGCGCATCGACGAGCGACGGCGACCGGCCGTGCTGTGACGAATCTTGAACATTGCTGGCATCATTGCCAGCGCGGGAAGGATGAGTTCCTTGCACAGTAATTCCCCCAATGGATATACCCGTAACGGTGAAGTTAACAATGAACAGGTGGTGGCCACCCACCAGCGAAAGCCTGGTGGTGAGCCGATATGAAGTTGTTCCTTCCCAGTGCAGATCATCGTAGCTGAAAATTCCTCAGATTTTGGCGCGCTGCCCGAACTCGCCCGCAGGTGGGGGAATAATTATGTTAGCCAAACTAGCTGACCTGCAGTATCGCTACGCTGCGTCTATCGGAAAGCTATATAGGTGTGATGTATTTAGCGTTATTAAGAAAAGGCTAAGATCTAGGCGGGTGTGTTGTCGGTGCTTGCGGCTGGAAAGCCTGCTGGGGCTGTCCGCAAACAGTGCCTGCGGTCGGTGATCTGCGAACATCCATCAGCAGTGGATAGGGCAACGGTGCCCTGCAGGGCAGTGTTGCTGCGGGGATAGAAACCAGGGGGTTGGGGAACCAGTGGTGGCTGAGTTACCACAGTCAATGTGTAACGGTGAGCAGAGCAGTTTAGGATACATAGCTGTGAGGATTACATCAGCATGCGCATCCACGATCATCGCCGCCAGCCTGTGTGCCGGACTGGTGCAAATACCAACAGCACAAGCAGCTGAAGCTCCTGCTTCGCAAACCGATACAGCAGCCACCGCTTCACCGGCAACTAACGCAGATACCGGCGCCAAGCCAGCTGATCCTACTGCAGGTGACGAAACAGCAGCAGGTGATGACAAGGCACCTGCCGCTGAGCAGGCCACCGATACGGCAACTGAAGCGGATGACACCGCCGCAGCAGGTGAGACGGATGCGGCTGATGCTGCAGAAACCACCCCGGACACCGAACCAGTCACCAACCCGTCACCGGAAGACGACCAGGCAACCCCTGCCGAAGACGCTGCAACGACCACCGCGAAACAGCCGGAAAACGACACCAGCGCACCCACCTACACCCCAGGGGATTTCATTCGCGATTACCGGCCAGTCAACCTGGTTGGTGACTGGTATCGTGCCTGGAAATCCTACAAACTTCGGGAAAATGTGCGCAGCGCCTACCGGTTCGGTCCGACGAGTCGCAGTGAGGTACGTGCCTGCTGGCAGCGGGTCATCGACAACCAATCCGACTATCTTGTCAAAATCGGCAACACCTGGGAGTGGCAAAACGGCTCCCTGGAACCCTGCCCCCGCCATGAGATTACTTTCCTCGATTTTTTGAAAGCATCACTCATCTCGTTGTTGACCGCAATATCCTCGCCGCTGCGCGAATACGGATTATCTGCACCAATCGATGTCATCGGTGAACCGTTGTCGACGACTTCCTCCAAGCAGTCCGGAATCCGGTAACTGCTCTTCACCGCCGCCTACTGGCAAACTGTCACTCGGCCGGCACACACCAACAACCCCGCCTAAAGGTATGTTCTTGAGGTTTCCCGGACCTTGAAACCAATAGGCGGGGTTGTTGTGTGTAACCTGGCGACCGTCGCATCAACTACAGTCACCCTGCGAATCCTATAGTGGCGGCCACAGCTCAATTCCGGGAAAGCGTTTGGGATCGTGTTGTCTTTGTTAGCTGTTATCTACGGCGCGGTGACTGTCGCCGGGCTACCGATTGTGGGCACTGCCGCCAGCAGCGACTGGGTGTACGGGTGCGAGGGGGCGTTCCACACTTGTGTGACACTGCCAGTCTCGACGACACGTCCACGGTCGAGCACCATGACTTCACTGCACATCTCGCGCACCACAGAAAGATCGTGGCCTACCAGAATCAAGGCGAGTTCATGATCAATAATCAACTCAGTGAGCAGATTCAACACTTGCGCTCGCACCGACACATCCAAGGCACTGACAGGTTCGTCAGCCAGTAAGATGCGTGGCCGCAGCGATAGGGCTCGTGCGATGGAGATTCGCTGCCGTTGACCACCGGAAAATTCGTGCGGATATCGATCAACCGCAGACGGATCAATTCCCACCTCCCCGAGCACTTCGACGACCCGGTCACGACGCTGTGAAGTCGACAAGCTGGTCGCCTGCAAGGGTTCGCCCACAATTGTTCCGATAGTCATGCGCGGATCCAGCGACCCAGACGGGTCTTGAAACACCAGCTGCAGCTGCCGGTGGGCATAGGCTACCGCCCTTCGATGATCCGCTTTCGATACTTCTGCCCGGCTGCCATAGGTGCGGCCGTCAATGGTTACCGTGCCAGTGGACGGTTCAATAAGTCCGGCCACAATTTTTAGCAGCGTTGATTTTCCCGACCCGGAGCCGCCCACTATGCCGAGCCGCTGCCCACTGCGCAGCACACAGTCTGTCGGCTGGAGGGCATGATGCTCAACCCGACGAAACAGCCCAGTATTGCGGAAATAGGTTTTGCTGACACCTTTAGCCTCCAGCAGCGGGGCACCAGGTGCAGGAAATTGGGGCTGCGCGTGAGCCACCCCCGGTGCATAGTCGTCGCCAGCAGATTGCACCGTATAAAGACGTCCCTTGGTATCTCGTGCCCGCAGATCACTGGCGGCAAGAAGCCCCCGCGTGTACGGGTGGGTGGGGTGGGTGAAAATAGTGGCAGTGTCTGCCGCTTCTACGATCACCCCATGCTGCATCACCATCACCCGCTGACACATATCGCCGATAAGCCCAAGATCGTGGGTGATAAACAGCAGCGCCATATTGTGGGTTTCCACCAAGCGTGCAATCAGCCGCACAATAGTGCGTTGCACCGTAGTGTCGAGGGCTGTGGTTGGTTCGTCACAGATCAACACATCTGGGTTGGTTGCAATCGCCATTGCGATGAGTACTCGCTGCCGTTGGCCACCGGAAAGCTGATGCGGATAGGTGCGGTATGGATCACCGGTGAGCGTTAATTCGACCTGTTCTAACAGTTCAGTCACCCGGCCGCGGGCAGCTGCCGCGGAGGACACCATGCGGTGATGTAGTAGCACTTCTGCGATCTGATCGCCGATCGTGTGCACCGGGTTTAAGGCAGTCATTGGCTCCTGGAACACCATCGCGATCCGCCGACCCCGAATAGTGCACATGACACGTTCAGCAAGCGTGACAAGATTACCCGGCTGGTCAGCTAACGTGATCTCCCCGGTGACGGTGAGGGAGGGATGCACTAGCCCGAGTAAAGCAAATGCGGTCAGTGACTTACCTGATCCGGATTCGCCAATAAGCCCAACCCGTTCACCACGGTCAAGACGCAGGTGAACATTGTCAACGAGCCGTACCCCGTGGCGGGTGGTGATGGTGAGATTCCTACATTGCAACACGCTCATTTACGCCATCCTTGTTCGCGGGTCGGCATGGTCACGTAATCCGTCGCCGAGCAGATTAAACCCCAATACGGTTATTGCGATAAACAATCCTGGCCACAGAGCCAGTATCGGATGAGATCCGAGAAAGCCTTGCGAATCGGCGAGCATCCGACCCCAGGAGGCGTGGGGCGGCGGCGTGCCAAGGCCAAGGAAGGACAATCCTGCTTCGGCCAGGATCGCCAGTGAAAAACCGACTGTGGCTTGCACAATAATCAAACCGGCAATATTGGGAATCACATGCGTGATTGCAATTGTTATTGGTGAAACATTGGAGGTGCGGGCGGCGGCAATATAGTCAAAGGTTTTTACCGTTAATGTGCCAGCCCGGGCGATTCGTGCGAAACCAGGAATTGCAGCCACCCCGATGGCAAGCGTTGCAGTGGTCGTTGACGAGCCAAATGCGGCGCCGGCCACGATTGCTAACAGCAATGCCGGAAACGCCATGACCACGTCGACAGTGCGGGCGATTACCGCATCGATCCGGCCACCCAACATGGCGGCACCAACGCCCAGCGGCACCCCAACGACTGCCCCGATAGTCACTGCCAGCGCCCCCACAGTCAGTGAAATCTTCGCCCCAGCCATAATCCGTGACAGGGTATCTCGCCCGAATTGATCGGTGCCAAACAGATGCGTCCACGATGGACCTTGCAGCCGATCCTCGGCGATGGCATGAACAGGATCATAGGGGGTGGCGACCGTGGCGACAAGCGCCATAAGAACCACCAGTGTTACAAGCACGCCGCCGACAATGGTTAGCCACATCGAGGAACGATGCCGCCGGGGTGCGGCCGAGAGATCAAGCACACTCATGGGGGAAACATCCTTCCCAAAGGCAATAACAAAGAATAACGAACAGGGCGGAGAACTTCTCACGCAGCAACAAAAAGCGTTAGGTGCGTAAACGTGGATCTAGCAGCGCATAAGTTACTTCGACGAGAAAGTTCAAGCTGAGGGTGATCACTACCAAAAGCATGACAATTGCTTGCACAATCGGCAGGTCACGCTGGGATACCGCCTCCAGCAGCAGCGATCCAATTCCTGGAATGACAAACACATGCTCGATAACAACCGCGCCCGTTACTAGTGCGGCCAACTGTAAGGCGGCAACGGTCAGCACCGGCAGGGACGCATTATGCAACCCGTGGCCGATCAACGTTCGCCAGCGGGATAACCCTTTTGCCCTGGCGGTGCGCATATAGTCTTCGCCGGTAACGTCAAGCACAGCGCTGCGAACATAGCGGGTTAGGATCGCTGACTGCACCATTGCCAGCGCTAACACCGGCAATATGAGACGCCGAACAAAGCCGCCAAAATCATCTGCCGGCGGCACCCAACCATTTGACGGCAGCCAGCCCAACTGGACCGCAATCACCGTCACCAATAAAATTGCCGCCACAAATGACGGAATAGCAATACCAACCTGTGACATGGCAGCAATAGCGATTCCATCGGCATGCCGACGACGCATCGCCGCCCAAATTCCCAGCGGCACCGCAATCGCGATTGCCACCACCATGGCACAAACCACCAAAATCGCGGTTACCTGCAGACGATCCCACACCAGGGGAGTGATCGCGGTGCCAGAGATCAGCGACGACCCGAAGTGGCCGGTAAGCATCCCCCCAAGCCAGGTGCCATATTGCACAATCAGCGGCTGATCGGTGCCGAGTTCGGCTCGTTTCTGCGCCAAGAGTTCATCTGTGGCATCCAAACCAAGCGCAATCTGTGCTGGATCCCCAGGGGCGATCCGCAACAGCACAAACACCACGATTGAGGCAAGTAACACAGCCAAAAGATAGCGGAGGAAAAACCCCCCAATTCGTCGTGCCAGCATGGTGAAACACTAGCCCCTTTCTTGCGCCTCAGTAGCCGATGCACCATCCCGCTGCAGACGGGCAAGCTCAATGCCTTCGCCAAAATCATTGGGATTCAGCCCGGTTACCCCCGGAGCCTGCACCACGATATTGGGATAATTAAACACCGTGTCTGCCGCAGCCTGCTCCATGATTGCATCGACGACCTGCCGCATCGCGGCAGTGTAATCCTCTGCAGGGGCAGTATCAGCAACCTCGAGTAGCTGCTGCACTCGTGGTGAGTCAAAGCCAAGATAATAGTCCGGATTGCCGAAAATATTGGCAATATCGCGTGGTTCGATATGCACAATGATCGACATGTCATAGTCATGCCGTTTGTACACCTTCGACAGCCACACAGCCGGGAATTCTTGCGCCTCGATACGCACATCAAAACCGACAGCTTTCAGCTGGGAATAGATCATCTCCGCGGACTGCATTGCGTAAGGTCGGGTAGGTGTGGCCAGCACAATTTTATTATTCGGTGCAGTCACACCAGCTTCAGCTAACAGTGCTTTCGCTTTTTCCGGGTCGAAAGGATAGCGAGTATCGACGGCAAACCACGGATCTGTTGGTGGCACTGGTGCCCCGCCGGTATCTACCCCGTAGCCCAGCCATGCCGTATCGATGACTGCTTGTCGATCGATGGCGTACATTACTGCCTGCCGCACCCGGAGATCATCAAACGGCGCCCGGCGATGGTTCATAGTCAGCAGCACTTCACCATTGGTAGTGCCAACTTCAATCGTGTAGCGGTTACGGGCACGCAGCTGATCGATAAGCTCCGGTGACTGCAAGGAATACACCACATCAACGTCGCCTGATTGGAGCGCATTTGCCGCCCCGGTTGCGGAAGTGAAATAGCGCAGCGTCACCTCTGAAGAAGCAGCTGGGGTACCCCAGTAATCATCCCTGGCAGCTAGTGTTAGCGCCTGTCCGACTGCCCACCGTTTGACGGTAAACGGTCCGGTGCCGACCGGATGTTGTTGTAATGAGTCGTCATCAACACCAGTCGGACTCATCATCGCACCCACCATTGTGCCCATTGACCATAGCCACGAATTCGACGAGCGTTGCAGAGTTACTGCCACCGTGTAATCGTCGATGACGGTGACATCGTCGACAAGATCCATAATTTTCTTCTTGCCGTTAGTCCACGCATCAGACTGCACTCGTTCAATCGAAAACTTCACAGTCTCTGCAGTAAACGGCGTGCCATCGGAAAAACGCACCCCTTCGCGCAGATGAAACACGTAGCGAGTTCCGTCATCGCTGACATCCCAACTGGTGGCCAGGCCGCTAGAAAGCGAACCATCCTGGGCAATAGTGACGAGCGTTTCGTAGACGTTACGCATCAACGCTTGCGGAATAGCTGCCCCGGAAGTGCGGGTGAAATCTAAACTGGCAGGGGCAGCAGACAATGCCACACTGACCCCTGTATCCGACTCGGACTGCACTGTTTGCGTCGATAAACTACCGGCGTGACAGCCCGCAATGGACAAAGGCACGATGAGCGCCGCAGGAATAAGCACACGATGAAGTCGGCGCAGTCGACGGGTTAATCCCATGCGGATAGGGTAGCGGGGCATCTCGCAATCCCTCCAATTGTCCGACAACCCCGCTGGTGGGACTGTTTCGGTAGCCCTGATTGAACGGTGTATACACCTGGTGAACATGTATTTTTTAGAAAACAACAGGTGGTGGCCATGATGCTACCTTCTCCCCACCTAGCAAGGTCGCGCACTCGTGCCACCTGCTAGCAGCTGCCACGGGCGTGCAACAACCTGATGTTTTACACCCGTTAAGGGGGATCGGCAATGTGGGAAGATGTGGGAATTGCTGGGGCAGATTTCCAGTGAGGGAACTTCCCTTATCCATCCACCCGCACATCAACCCCAGCTGCAAGTCATAGCGCACCACACCAAAGGATCCAGTAGCGCACCGCGAAACCCATTGACGTCGGAAACCGCTGCGAACTAGCGAATTCCCGCCTCTACAAGAGCTTGACCCATCTGTGCGAAGGCCTGGCGGAGGATCTCCTCGCTCGTCGCGAAATTCAGGCGCACGAAACCCCTCCCGGCGGGGCCGAAATCTGCCCCCTCATTCACCGCCACTTTTGCGTGCTGCAAGAAAAACTCTCCAGGTGCTTGGTCAAGCGGCAGGTGGCGGCAATCCAACCATGCCAGATATGTTGCCTGCGGAATGCGATAGCGCACGCCCGGTAAATGTTCGGCAACTAGAGAAGCAACGAGGTGGCGATGGTGCTCCAAAATAGCGAGCTCCTCATCAAGGAAATCGTCGCCCCGGGAATAACAGCTGGTGGCTGCTGCTAATCCGAGCGGGGAATATCCCTCCCGCTTCAATGGATGGATAGCTGCAAACCGGGATGCGTCCTCCGCGTTCGTTGTAATAAACTGTGCGCATTTTAGCCCGGCAACATTAAACGCCTTCGATGCAGCTGTGAGCGTGATCGTCCGTCGTCGAGCAGTTTCGCTTACCGTTGCTGCCATTACATGAGTGGTGCCATACACCAGTGGTGCATGAATCTCGTCGGAGATAATTTTCGCATCATAACGTTCCGCCAATTCGGCAAGCTTTACTAGCTGCTGCGAACTATGTGTAACACCGAGCGGATTGTGCGGATTACACAACACCAAGGCACCTGCGCCCGCAGCGAACAGCTGTTCAATCTCCTGTAGATCAAGCACAATATCGGCGGCCAAATCAGGATGGGCAAACGCCGAAATCTCGGTTGCTTCAGCAGGAGTTGCAGTGGTGTCGTTGCGGTAATGGTATTTCAGTAGCGAACGCCCTGACAGTTCACCAAGCGCCAAAAATGGGGGATAGCAGGGGTTTGGAATAAGCACCGGACGTGCCGGATCGGTGAAAGCCTCAAGTGCCAACACCAGCCCAGAGACAACATCTGCGACGGGGAAAATCCACTCTGGGGTCAGCTCTACACCGTAGCGACGCTGCGCAAATCCGGCGAGCGCTTCCCCAAATTCTGGGGTTGGTGCCGGATATCCGAATTGTTCATTGCTGCAGGCTTCCCGAATTGCCTCGCAGACTGCAGGACAAGTAGGAAAATCTGATTCCGCTACCCACAGTGGGAGAACATCGGCAGGATAGTGCGCCCATTTTGCCGTTGCGCGGGCTCGCAGTCGTGCAAGAGAAGGAAAATCCATGACCACCACCATAACGGTCATAGGTGGAGTTTGTCCTATTTGGTTTCCACACCTTTTCGCTACCCCCATGTTCGTGCTGGCAGCACAGTACTTCACCACGTGGAAGCCATCACCGCCATGGCATAGAAGCGCCAGCGTTCAAGTCGAAGCCACGCTCGTTGGGTGAGTGTCAAGTCACACAGTCAAAGATGGCCACTTGGGTTGTTGCTAGCGAGTTGGCCTTTCAGGGAGGTAGCGTGGTTGGATGGAAACCAGCATCGCAACAAACAGTGCTGGCAGGTAGCGCTGATTAACAGCTATAGTTTTGGTGCTGTTCACAGATGAGATATTCAGTGAGAGGCAAGCGTTTCTCACAGGTTGGTTAGGAGCACCGCAGTGTTGTCTAAATCGTCACTTCGTCGCAAAGGGATGACACTATGCTGTGTCGGCGCATTCGTGTTGTCCGGATGCTCCAAACTCGACGCGGTGATGAATAGCGACCAGGACACCTTAGCTACCTCTATTGCCGCAGAGCTGCCGGAAGAAGGCACTACACCTGCTGCGAACCCGACGTTTACCACCCGGCCACCGAAACCTACAACGGTAACCGCCTCGCTGGTTGCTCAGCCGAAAGCGGAAGATGCAAGCCTGAACGCTACGTGGCGATTTAAAGGAATCACCCCAGACGGCAAAGTGCATGTCAGCCTCACCAACAACAACGATGCACCTCTGCCACCAGAAGCATTGCCGCAGCCAACGCTGGTGATTCGTGACGGCAGCGGCAACCCAACACGGATCGATTTGCTACCGAATAATCCACAAACCGGCGTGCAAAACGGTCTCGACCTGCCCCTAGGTCCGCATGCCACAGCCAACTTCACCTACCAGTTCGACGTGAATCCAAACCTTGCGTGGGATGCCACCTTCAGCATTGGTGAGGTGCACTGGCAAGGCAATCTCAACGCGGTGTAAATCGGATTGCTCCTCGCATAATCGGCAAGCCGAATAGGGGTTACGCCACTGAATTGATCGTGTCTGCAAATAGGTGGGACAGGTGCCCACAGGCCGGCCGCGGGCGGCGTCGGATCAACTTTTGGGCAGTCCGCTCACACGTTGTCGATGGAGTCTTGCACTCGGTAGAAAACACAAGTACTGGCGGCGGCAATCGTCTCCGGCAAGAGAGTGCAGTAAACGGTGTGATAAGCAACCAGCCGAACAAGTGGCAAAAATAAGACACGACGCGGAATGCAAATAGAGCGCGAAGCTGAACCGGCCGCCACAGCTTGCCAAAATATCGAGTGCAACCTGCAGGTATTCAGGTCTACACCGCAGGTGGGGGGAGCTGCCGGGGGTATTGGGGATGCCGGCTAGGAACCAGCGGGCAGCAACCTGCAGTCTAAGCACGGTACAGCCGGCCGGTTGGCCACAAGGTTGATATGTAACAAACGCAACATGGGGAAGTCATTGCTGTGGCCGACAGGCTACGGGGTGCGCCAAACACAATGCCCGCACAACCCACAAGGGCAATCTGTTGTCGGCACCAGCAATGACACGGTTAGCGATCTGGAAACACACACTGGGGATATCCGCAGATGGCTAATCCGCGTTGTACACATAGCAGCTGGGGACTGCTGATGGTTCGCGGGGGCGAATCATCGCAACCTTACCCCAACCGGCTGGCTGTACGGGGGGATCCCTCAATTCGTATCAGCCCATCACATCTTGCTCGGGGAATCACTATGACAACAGCCTCATTCGAAATGCTGCCGACCACCATGCTCACCGTGAGTAACACTCTACGTCGGGCAGCAGACCTTGCCGCAGCCATACCGCGGAGCCCAGCAGAACCAACCCTTGCCTGGACAACACTGTTGCCGCTGCAGCCGGTAGGTGAACAAATCCAACTGGCATTTGATAGCGGTCCTGGAAGCCTGCGACAGGTAATGCAAGCGATCAGTTCCGATTTACAGTGGATGGGCGAAACGTTAGAAGCAACTGTTGAATCCATAACCGGTCTCGATAAGGAATTTGCCTATCTGCTCGACCACCTTGAACACGGCTACCAACCGCAACCCGTTGAGCTTTCACTCCATCCGCGCCCCAATGCGGTAATCCCGCCCCTGCAGCCAGTACTACCACGACCTGGCACACCCATGCCCACCGATATGCTGTTTACTGCACTGCAACAAACCAATGTGGCAGCAATGGCAGCAAGCGGATTGGCTTGGGGGGAGGCTGCCACCCAAATCGGGCATGTATTGCAACTCGTGCACACGGCCTTTGCCACACTCCCCAAAGCCGGACAAGGCAGTATTGTTGAGCAAGCAACGCAGGCGACGAGTAAAGTGCAGCAAATTCTTACCCAGGTTGCGGCGAATTGTTCAGTGATGTCGGCCTACGCCCAGCAGGCAGTAGTAGCCACCCAAGGTCTGCTTGCGACAGTACTGGCAGCGGATGCCGCTGCAGTAGCCGCAGCCACCCCATTGGTTGTCACCCTGCCGCAGTATCGTGCCTCGATCGGGGCAATGATCATGGAAACAGTGATAAATCCACTCGGTGTTGCACTGATTCCGCCAGTAAAATCATTGACTGCACCAGCCCCGAACCGTCCCACCTTGCCGGTGATGCTGCGCAGTTTGCTTGATGCGGTCACCGGCAGCAAAGAAATCATGCTGCCAGCGGTTCAAGGATTGTTGAAAAACATTCTCCCTGACAGCGGAATTGACATGGACAAATCAGCAAATAAGCAAGCCATAGAAAATGCTGTCAATGAGTTTATTCGCAGCCATCCTAGTCTCGACAGCAATCCTGCCGGGCAGATAGCAGCGGGAGTCCGCAACGCAGTCGGCGGTATTACTGATCCTGCACAGGCCGTCGAACAGCTCATCACCCCGCAAACCACCACCGCCGGCTTGAACGCTCCAATCACCCCAGGTGCTTCCACCCCCGGTGTGGCCGGTGCCCCTAACCTTGTCGGCATTGCTCAGCGTGCCGCGAATATGGTCGGCAGAGCAGCCCCAGAGATGATGGCGCATCTTTCCCGGCAAGCAATCGGTTTACTCGGCACACAGCTTCCCGCTGCAGCAGCTGCCGCCGGCATCCGACCACTCGATCCGGCAACCCTCGGCGCAACAAATATTAGTGGTAAACCGCCAGCTTCCATGCTGCCACCAGGGATGCTGCACCAGCCGCAGCACACAACAGCGAAACGCTTCACCCAAACCCACAGCGGATCATCGCTGAACTTCGATCATTTAAGAAACAAACAATCCGCGGTAAACAGCAGCCACGCCAGTACGGATCCAAATTTGCAACGTCCGAAAGCGATTTCCGGTGAACGACTGTTCACAGCCAAAGCCGGACTTTCCGGATTGGGAGCGCTCCCCGGCAAAATCGCAGCCCCAACAATGGATACCGGTGTACGTGGCACACCAGTAGTCAATACCAATCCACCCGCGGCAACCGCAGGTGGTGGGGCAGCAGCCTCACCTGCTGTCAGCGTAGCCAGCGGCAACAGTGCCAACACGATGGCACGAGCCCCGATGATGGCAGGCATGGCACCTGCCCAAAGTGGAGGCGGAAAGAAACAACAAATGATGATCACCGAAGTGGAAGCTGACCCGAATCGGCAGGCAGTTGTCGGATCCCCGACCAAAGGAACTGCTCCTGCAGTGATCGGCAGCTGGGTGCGGGAGGAGTAACCGCACCTATCGCATGCATGGAGTCAGCCGTCACCGACGAACAGCAACCGGCTTCGTTGCGCAGACACTCTTCCAAGATCTGCCGACCACACAGGACTAAGACCTGGCAACAAAACCGGTTACCCTTCAACAACCAACGATGAACCGGGGTGGATGAGCGCATAACTTGCCTTATCCATCCCGGTTAGCGTTACCCGCGGCACGCAGGATTGCCTCCCGCGTTGCATCACAGGTACGGTTCACCAGCCAGCAACTTTTGACTGTTCAACGCGCCGATCACCACAGCTAGCTATTTTTTCCCCATCACCGCGGCCTGCCGTACTGCTTGGGCGATCAACCGCATTTTCTCCGGATTGCTGACACGCACCCGCTGTTGCTCCAACACAGCAACACTGGTCTGATCCACCTTGTCGGTCAACGTGGCAAAGAAATAATATGCTGCAAGCACAGCACTCCGCGAGGAAAACGGCAGCAAAGGAATAGTTGCATACGCTGTGTGTAGATCCTGTCGAATATCCTCGACCAGCAACTGTTTTTGCTGCTCATCAAGACGCTTTCCCCAAGCAGCAAAATACGATCGACCCAACAGTGACGTATCTTCGGCATAGTCACGCAAAAAATTGATTTTCTGAAATGCTGCACCCAAAGCCTGCGCCCCAGCATCAAGGATGCTTCGCTCCTGCGGTGAAACCACGTGGTTTCGCAGGAAAATCGCGACACACATCAACCCGATCACCTCGGCTGAACCGTAAATATAGGCCGCCAGCTCCTGTTTGCTGAACTCTCGCGCAGTAATATCAGCACGCATCGAAGCATAAAACGCCGTCATATGCTCCCGCGGAATATGGCATTGCCGGGCAGTGTCCGCAAACGCCTGCAACATCGGATTGGTGGAAAACCCCGACTCCATCGCCGCATAGGTATCCCGCTCAAACTCTTCCAAACGAGCAGCGATCTGCTCCTGCGAAAGACCAGCTGCAGCCGCAGTCCCATCGACAATCTCGTCGGCAATACGCACCACCGAATACAAGTTACGAATATCGGTCCGTAACGGTTGCGGCAGCAGCCTGGTCGCAAAAGAAAAACTCGTCGAGTACCGGCCAATTACCCCGGACGCTGCCGCCGCCGACATCGCCTGATAATCCTCCAAAGAGGTGGTATGTGTTGCCATCTCGGCGTACTCCCGTTCCCTGCACCAAACGTGCGTCATACAACTTATTTCGCATAACCTCGCCTCACCCGGTGCCTACCGCGGAAAAACACCACAGGGTATCGCGACACCTAGTGCTGCCCCGACACACGACCCAGCGAAGCATCTGCCCCTATAGTGCCAGATTGATCACACGAATACCGCACCAGATGACACCACACCCCACCCGCAGCACCCGGCGAATACGCCAGAACGGCAAAAAATCGCTACAGTGGCAGACGTGACTTCCGCCGCCCCCAAACCCCCATCAACTGAAGAACTCGTCGTTCTGTGTGACACCACAGGAACCCCCACCGGAACTTGGCCTAAAGCCACTGTGCACCATGATGACACCCCGCTCCACTTAGCGTTTTCCGCCTATGTGCTCAACGACGCTGGACAACTGCTCATCACCCGACGGGCATTACACAAACGCACCTGGCCGGGGGTGTGGACAAACTCCATGTGCGGCCATCCCGGTCCAGGTGAACAACCAGCCGACGCAGCAGCCCGTCGCGGATCCGAAGAACTCGGGATTGCGGCGGCGGACTTGTCGCAGTTTGCGTGTATCCTCCCCGATTTTCACTATCGTGCCACGGATTCATCCGGGGTCGTGGAAAACGAAGTCTGTCCGGTGTTTATTACCAGGCTGCGCGCCGGGGCTAGCGTGCAACCGCAAGCAAGTGAAGTCGATGCTATGCAGTGGGTTGATCCGGCGGCGTTGTGGACCGCCGTGCAAGCTACCCCCTGGGCGTTTTCCCCGTGGATGGGCTGGCAACTCGAACATGCCGAATTACGTGACGCACTTGGCGTACTGTAAAAACTCGCATTGCGGCAATCGTTTAACCGGCAGTGGCAATATCAGACACATTCGACAATTGCATGCAATCAGTGAACCGGGCTGGTAACGGGCTTCGAGACCTTGCCACAGCGCGCCCGCAGCGTGTTGACGCAGTGATCCCTAAGCATTTAAAGGATGGGCATCAATAGGCCAGTTGCAGCACTAGCGCACCGCCACGGTAAGCAGCGATAGTGAATTACAACTGTTGGTTCGTTCCGATAATATTGCGAACCGCGCTGAGCGGAATATCGACCCAATCAGGGCGATTATTTGCCTCATACGCAACCTCGTAAAGCGCCTTGTCCAACACGAGCGCTTCCAACAGCGGTGATGAAGCAACCCCATAGCCGGCAAGGAACTGCTCCTGGCACCGCCGGGCAAATTGGGTTGCGAATTGCTCATCGCAGGTGCTCGTCAACCCAGCGGCTTGTGGGAAGTGTGCAGCATAATCAAATGAGCGCAGCATTCCAGCCACATCACGAAGCGCGACATCAGGTTTACTGCGCTGCGCCACATCACTGGCCGGTTCCCCTTCAAAGTCGATAATTGTCCAACCCTGGTCATTTAACAGTGTTTGCCCTAGATGCAGATCACCATGGATACGCTGCTCGGTGACAGTATCGGCCCTAAGCTGCGCATATGTGGCTAATACTGCAGGAAGAATCGTTGCAAGCTGAGGGGCTTGGCGGGCAAGCCTGGTGGCACGTTGCTGCAAACGGTCAATCACCGTCGCAACCGGTACATCCTGCGGGGGAAAGTGGGCGGCAAGTACTTGATGAATTTCGGCTGTTGCCTTGCCAAGTTCGAAGGCTTCTCGATCAAACGACGCACCTTCCCGGCTCGCGCTAACCGCTAATCCCCATCCGTCCTGCGCGTTGGGAACAAATGTTTGCACCACGGCAGTCACGGTAGGTTGCGAGTCAATGGTGCAGCTTGCATAGCGCAGCAGCGGGGCACTGCTGCGACAGCCACCGGCTGTTAATGCGGTGAGAAGTTCCACCTCTGGATTAGGACCTGGGGCAAGTTTCCGGAAAAACTTCACCATCGCCACCGGTTGACCGGTTTGGGGATGCACAAGCAGCAGTGACGTATTGGACTGCTCTGCGCCGAGTGGTCGAATTGTCCAATCATCATCGAACAGCGTGCTGAGAGGTGTTGGTGTTGCAGTAGTTGTCGATGGCACAGCAACAGGATCGCCGGGTGGTAGGAGCTCTGCTGCGGTGGCAACATTGTCACTCAGCCACTGTGCATCCCCCAACACGTCACGGCCTGCATCATCGACGAGAAGTTGATACATATCCTGCTGTTGGCCGGCAGTAACCTGTGCAAACACCCACTGAGTGTTGGCCGGGCCGGGCTGGCGATCAGTTATCTCGACTGTGTGAATCGTCGCTGATTTGGCACCAAAAAAGCGCTGCGCAGGCAGTTGTGCCGCGATACGTGTTGCCAGCGTGTGATCGTCAACCATGAAGATATTCTCCAAACCAGGAAACGGTGCGTAATCAATGAGACCAAAGCATGCCCAACAATCCTCCTTATTGCACCTTTTGCAGGCTGATAAGCAGGTGTTGAAAGTGGCAACCGGCTGCCAGCCGGCATGATCCGTCCGGCCAGCCGACCGGTTGCCGCCAAGCTTGTCGCTACTGTGAAGCTAGCTCAAACCAGAAGAAGCCATGCGGGGCGAGGGTCACCACCCACGGGTGTTCCCCGATGGCAGGAAAGACTTCGCCCCCGGTCAATTCAATGGGGGTACGGCCAATAAAATCGGCCAAATCAAGTTCAACAGACTGCGGTCTGGCAGCCATGTTATTGACACAAAGAAGTGTGTGCTCATCGGTTTCCCGGAGGAACACCAACACAGCCTCATTGCTGTGGGCAAGTTCACGGTAGCTTCCCAGCCCGAATGCGGGATGCTGCTTGCGCACATGGATCAAGTCGCGATTCCACTTCAGCAGCGAATTTTCGCTCTTCATTTGTGCTTCAACGTTGACCGCTTGAAAGCCGTAGCTCGCATTTTGGATCGCCGGTAAATACAGCTCCTCCGGATCGGCGGTGGAAAACCCGGCATTGCGGTCGGCAGACCATTGCATCGGGGTACGCACCCCGTCACGGTCACCCAGCCAAATATTGTCGCCCATTCCGATCTCGTCACCGTAGTAGAGCACCGGCGAGCCAGGAAGTGACAGCAGCAGCGCGTTGAGCAGCTCAATTTGGTTTCGATCACCATCAAGCAGAGGAGCTAGTCGGCGTCTAATTCCCACATTGGCGCGCATCCGCGGATGGGTTGCATACTGCTCATACATGTAGGCGCGTTCATCTTCGGTCACCATCTCCAACGTGAGCTCGTCATGGTTCCTTAAGAAAATGCCCCACTGGGCAGTCGCCGGAATTGGGGGAGTTGCCGCCAAAATTTCACTGATCGGTGCCCGTGATTCACGTCTGACTGCCATAAAAATTCGGGGCATGAGCGGGAAGTGGAATGCCATATGGCACTCATCGCCGGCGGTGGTTTCACCAAAATATTCCACCACATCTTCCGGCCACTGGTTTGCCTCAGCAAGAAGTACGCGACCAGGATATTCTTCGTCGACAAGCTGTCGGCAACGACGCAAAAACTCGTGGGTGCGGGGAAGATTCTCGCAGTTGGTGCCTTCTTCTTCGAAAAGATATGGCACCGCGTCGAGCCGGAAACCATCCAGCCCCAAGTCCAGCCAGAATCGCAGCACATCTAGCATTGCTTCCTGCACCTTGGGATTTTCATAGTTGAGATCCGGCTGGTGTGAGAAGAATCGATGCCAATAGTAGGCGCCGCGCTCTTTATTCCACGTCCAGTTTGAGGTTTCCGTATCGATGAAAATAATGCGGGCATCCGAATATGCGGTGTCGGTCTGATTCCACACATAAAAGTCGCCGTATGGACCGTCGGGATGTTTGCACGATTCGATAAACCAAGGGTGTGTGTCTGATGTGTGGTTGAGCACCAGATCGGTGATCACCCGGATGCCCCGCTGGTGTGCCTGGTCGACGAGTTCTACAAAGTCTTCAACGGTGCCAAACTCGGGCAGGACTTTCCGAAAGTCGCGAATGTCGTAGCCGCCGTCGCGCAGGGGTGAATCATAAAACGGCGGCAGCCAAAGGCAGTCAACTCCGAGCCATTGGAGATAGTCGAGTTTCGCAGTGAGCCCCCGCAGGTCACCTGATCCGCTGCCGGTTGAGTCGTTAAACGCCCGCACCAGCACCTCGTAGAACACAGCCTGTTTGTACCATTCCGGTGTGGATTTTTCCCACGGTGCCTCCCCGGGGGCCGGGGCTGGGGTGGGGAAGTCGTCTGCTTGCGGTTCAGCGATGACGTTACCTTTTGGTGTGGGTGGAAGCGGAACTCGATTCGACATGACTTCCAGGGTAGGGGAATTTTGCCCGCCGCGGTAACTCGGTTTTGGCCAGCAGAAAAACTGGGAGAAAAAATGGTGAAATTAGCCCATCGGTGGTGGCTTTCAGAGTTGGGTTGCGCACCCCGGCAGCTGCAGCGGCAGCTGCGCTGATGTTCCTGAGTATCTTCAGTGCAGGTGATAGTCGGTAGCTGACGCTAATCAGTGACCGGTAGAGCTGGCGGGGGTATGTTCAGCGATTGGTTTCAGTGCTGCATGGATAGGTTGCAGCGGATCATTTACTGTGGATCGGACACCGTCACGGCTGGTTAACGACACTTGCGCGGCAACTGGATTGGTCGTAGAAAAGGGTTGCCAATCCGGCTGTATTCCATGGGCGAAATCCACCAGCAGGGTGTGGGTTGTGGCGGCGGTGGCTTTCGTTGCCGCAGCTTGGTCGCGATATAGCCGCCCCATTCGTTCACTGGACAACAGATCAGGGAAAAACATCCCTAAATCGGCGCAATGCCAGGCCGGTAGTGCTGCACCGGAAGGTAGCTGACCGCCTGTAAACTGCAGCAGCCAGGTGTTCCCTGGGGCATGGTGGGTGGTGTGATCCACATATCGGGTAATCACCGAGTCACCTACTGCACGGCCGGCAACATGCTGTTTATCAATTGCGCGGCAATAGTGCAGATAGTCGTCGACTGGGCTGGTGAAACCTAAGGTTTTATGCATGAGATCTACTGCGGTGCTGCCGAGTTTCCAACCGTCAAGCTTGGCGGCTTTCGGATCGTTAGTGAATTCGTCGGCGCATTGCGTGATGAGCATGTCGATGGGGATGAGTTCCCGCGCGTCGAAGCCGGCAGGACCTACCGCCGCATCGTGAAAATATTTCTTCCGCAGCCGGTTGTAGGCTTTCGCTAATACGGGTTCGGCGGTGGCATTGAGTCCAGCTTCGCTAAAATCCCGGATTCCAGCTTTGCGAAGGGTTGCTTTGCGTTCGTCGAAGTGTTGCCGTGGAAAACCCGGTGACATTGCCACAACTCGCCGAAACAGTCCGGTGTAGTGGTCTTTGCGACACAGCCATAGGGCGATGGCTGCGCCAGCTGACTGGCCGGTGAGCGTGACGTTGCTCGGGTCACCGCCAAAATATTCAATATTGTCTTCGATCCACTTGAGTCCGAGGAGCACATCATCGACGCCCCGGTAGCGGTTGCGATCCCGCTGATCATCGGTTACCGCGAAGCCGGGCAGACCGGTGCGATAGCCGATGCTGACAAGCACCACCGGATCGGTGCCAAAGGAGTCTCCGGCTGAGAAATATCGGTCTTGATGTCCTGATTCGAAACGTCCGCCATGAATAAACACCACTACTGGAAGATCTGCTAAACCTTCGGCAGTGTCGCGTTCAGCTGCCAGCGCACCAACCGGGGTTGTTACAGTGAGCGCAACTTGTCGTGACCATGGGGTTCGACAGTCAACCGGGCTGTCAAAGGTGGCCGGTTGCGCCGGACTGAATGGGGCTGGGATATCGCAGAATGGCAGCGAATAGAAATAGTGGCGGGATGCTTCGCTCACCCCAACGACAGTGCCTTGCGGGGTGGTGACGGTTATCTCGCGTGGTTGGTTCGGCATGGGACGTCCTCACAAGTTCGACTGGCAGTCGGGGTGCCACAACTTCGTCGCAGTGTTCTTTAAACCCGCTGCTGCGGCAAACAGGTTGGGTTCAACCTTAATTGGCGCTGTCGGCGATACACCAATGTATCTGCGCAGTCGGAGGTGTTTGTCTTCGGCTCTGCGATGGTCACTTTGTGTGCTGGCGGATCCTGCACGAGCGCTACTGGGACGAGATTATTGCGGCAAACCAGCGGAGTTTGGTGTGTCAGCAGACGAAATAGCCAGCTATGATGTGGTCTAATCGGCGGTTATTGAAGTTGGTTGCGATGGCCGCTGGAAGCAACATTGGTGGAGGATTTTAGGGCAGTGCGCGATCTTGATGCGTTTATTCAATGGCTAATTGCCGCACCGCTGTGGATTCAGGCACCGATTGTTTTCGTGGTGCTCGTTGTGCTTTGTGTGGGAATCGCCATGGTGTGGCAAAGACTCATTGATGTGGTGGGTATCCGTCTGGGGCGGCGGATTGCGGGGATTCGGCAGCGAAAACTTGCCAAACCTCGCCCATCGGGTTTGCAAGATCACACCGGTCGCAGCGGTCAGCAGGTAAGAATTGTGCTCGATACTGCGCCGACAGATCGTTTCGGACGTGGATAAATTTCATCGAAAACCCAGCCGTCGGTACCAAACTATTTGGCAGGGGTGGCGGTGCGTCTTGGTGAAACAAGCTGCGGCCGCGGAGATCGTGTGGCGTTGCGGCAATTCGTTTTTCCAATATCGAATGCTCTCGCGGTACCGGTGAGATGACCGCGCCCACAGCAGGGGAGTACACTTTCGGCCAACCGTGTGAACTGTTTGGCGGTTGTAGTGCCGCCGAATGGTTTATCGCCAATAGATGTCGATGTGAAGAAAGGCATGCCTCGTGGCTGATTCGTCCCGCCCACCAGCTTCCAGTACCTCTCCGCAACCGGTACAGCCGGGTCGCCGCTATCAGCCGAAGAAAGTCACAGGGGTGAAAATTGCTTTAGCTGGGCTGATTCTGCTGGTGGTTATTGGCTGGCTCATTAGCCTGATCTAAGACAAAACCACGGCCTGGCCGGCGACAAGAACATGGCGTGCTGGCCACGGGGATTAACCACAACCACACCACAGGTTACCGCTGTTGTCTGCAGCGATGGGCGCCTGTGGTGTGGTGGTGTTGCTAGTCGGCGGGGTTGAGATTTTCCTTCCTCGTGTTTGCTTGCAGCGGCAGCTGCCGGGGTGGATACCTGCTGCGGCGAACTATTGTCGATGCGTTGCTGCGATTGCCTGGAACATCGGGTGGGACGCTAAGTCTTCAACCAACACCGGATTTCCGCTGCCGTCGCAGAGGGGGATACACCAGTTGGGGTAGAGATCCTTCGTCGTACCTGGCTGGTTTTGGGTGCGCCGGTCACCAACCATATCCACCAGTGCGGTACAGGCGAGTGCGGATGGGGTTCCGTTGATAAACCGATGCACCCCGACAAGCAGGTCTTGAACCATTGCACTGTTTGGGGCATCGCCGTCGGATGGTCGGGCACGATGTTGAAAATCAGTGTCGGCGCAGCTGGTGTCGGCGAAACATCCGGTTTCCTGCACCCGTTGCAGCACCGTGTTTTGCCAATGAAAGTCGGTAGCATATTCGGTTTCCAGATCGCTGGTGAGAATTCCTAGCTCGTGGCGTAGACGAATATGTTCCCCGGCTAAATATCCGGCCGTTGGTGGCAGATCGTGGGTGGTCACCGAGGTGAGTGCTTGCCGCCGATAGTTGTGTTGGCGGCGTGCACCACTGCCATCGGGATCACCTTCAAACCACAGCACTGAGGTTCCGCCGATACCGCGATCGTTGAGGTATTCCTGCACCCATGGTTCGAAGGTGCCGAGATCTTCACCGATGACTACCGCCCCGGCTCGTTCGGCTTCCAATGCCACAATGCCGATCATCGCTGCATGGTCATAGTTGACGTAGGCGCCGGTGAGGGGGGATTGCATGCGGGGAATCCAAAAGAGGCGGAATAATCCAAGCACATGGTCGATACGGATACCGCCCGCATGGCGCAGCACGGTGCGCAGCATATCGCGCCACGGGCCGTAGCCAGCTTCGGCAAGCTTGACGGGATGCCATGGCGGCTGGGACCAGTCTTGCCCTTGTTGGTTGTATCCGTCTGGTGGGGCGCCAACACTCGCATCAGCGACCAGCACATGGTTGAGTGTGTGCGCGGAAGCGCCAGCCGGATGTACTCCGACTGCCAGGTCGGCCATTAGCCCGATGCGCATCCCAGCTTCGGTTGCGCAGTGTTGTGCGGCGCCGAGTTGTTCATCGCACAAGAACTGCAGCCACTTGTAGAAGGTTTGCGACCGTTGAATATTTTCTGCGGAATCGTCGATCTCGGCGGGAACCGGGGCATGGGTGTCAATGCCTGCGACAGGCTGGCCGGCGGCGCGGGCAGTGAATTCGGCATTTGCGCAAAAATGGGCAAATCCGTCGAGTTCAGCGCCTTCCATGTCGCAGTAGGCGCTAAAGGCTTCTTGACGCTCGTCACTGAGTCCGGCGGCAAAGAGCAGACGAAGAGCTTGCAGTTTCGCCGCGTAGGCTTGATCACGCTGCAAAAGGGCTGCCGGGTCGCGGGGATCCCCGCAGGAAGCCTGTAGGGCGTCTACTTCGTCCCGGAGAGGTTGTGGGGCGGCCGCATATTCGGCCGTGTTTTCCGGTCGAATATAGATCGGATTGATAAAACGCCGGGAAGTCGGCAGATATGGTGAGTCTTCCACTGGGGGGAATGCTTCAGCGGCGTGCAGTGGGTTGATCAGTACAAAGTCGGCATGTGCTTGCTGTGCTGTTAGCGCGGAAAGATCAGCTAAGTCTTGAAAATCGCCAATGCCCCATGACCCGGCTGAACGCACCGAATACAGCTGAGCCATCACCCCTGACGCAGGCTTGTCCAGATAGGGATCCATGGTGGTGAGGCGGCGAGGGGTGACAACGAGTGTGCAACTGTCGGAGACGTTCGTTGATTCAAGCCGAATGGAATGCCAACCCAAGGGGAGATCCTCCGGGAGGGCAAAGGAAGCTTCCCCCCACAGCACATCGCCAACTTGGCGGGGCGCGTTGTGGTTTTCCACTTGGGTGGCTTGTGCTTGGCTGCCGTCTTCTAACACGAGGGTGACTGTTGCCTGCTCACCTTCATGTACATGCACTGGAAACACACATGGTTCGCCGGCGATGGTGACCACACACGGGGGAAGTGGACGAGAACACACATCATCGAAATGGCGTTGGATTGCACGCTCAACGTCTTCCTCGTCGGGAGGGGAACTCGGGGTTCCCAGCCGCACCCCGAGGGCGGCGAGGATTTTTATCAGGGTATCTTCGCTGGCTTCATGCCAGTTGCCGTCGGAACCCCGATAGCCGGTGGAGATGTTCTGTAGCTCTGCCAGGTGGAATAGTGCATCACGGAAACTCACATAGGTTAGTGTGCCATGTTCGCTTGGTCGGAACCACAACCAGGTGTTTTTTCGAAGGCTATTGCATACTAGGTGGCCGGTAGACGGGGTGCGATCTAGCCCATTCTGACCACAAGATGTGCGGTGTTTGCCCAGCGTGCAAGATGTAGCAGGTGTACGGTGAGGGGAACCTGCCGCCAGTTGGCAATTGCTGTTGTGTGATCGGTAACGGTTCCGGATGCCACGGTTGGCTCCATTGCGTGTCGGTGTTTGTCAGAGGGAGGACGTGGTGTCTTAGGTGCGAACCGGTTGGGGGAGCAGCAATGCGGCGGCACCCATGGTTGCGGTTAGCTATCGCGATTGGGAGGTTTGTACCATGTTTTTTATTGTGCGGATTACTCCTGGGTGATCCACCGCAAGCATATTGCCGCTCAGTGGCTTATACTCTTGGGTTTTTCCGGTGGCGCACGCTGCCTAGGAAAAACAGCTGTAACTCTTTCCCTTTTCGCTCATTATTTGTTGTAAGGAAGCATTGTGCAGGAATACGCAACCCCCGCGGCCTATGAGGTAGGCACGCATGAAACCTGTCTCACCTCGCTGATTGCCCTGTCGCAGGCGCGGCCATACGGGGTGATGTTTACCCGCCCTGACAACTATGAATGGGTCGATGTTACCGCCCGGGAGTTTGTTGATGAGGTGTTTGCTGTCGCTAAAGGGTTGATTGCAAACGGGGTCGAGCTTGGGGATCGGGTCGCGTTACTCAGCGAAACCCGCTACGAGTGGTCGCTGCTTGACTTTGCGATTTGGGCGGCTGGGGCAGTGTCTGTGCCGATCTACGGTTCGTCGTCGTTTAGTCAGATCCAGTGGATTATTGAAGATTCCGGTGCGGTGTTTGCAGTGACCGAGACTGTGGAACACACCGATTTGATGAAGCATTTAGAAATCGGTCCAAGCGGCACCCCGGATCTGCGGAGCAGTAAGTCACGACTGCGTCGAATTTTAGAGTTCAATGCGGCAGCAATCGATATTTTGAAGTTTGAAGGTCGCGGTGTGAGCGACGATGAAGTGTGGGAACGGATTCGTGCCACTACCGCCGACGATCTCGCTTCGCTGGTCTACACCTCCGGCACCACGGGGCGGCCAAAGGGCTGCCGGCTTACGCACCGTAACTGGCTTTCCGAGGTGCGTGGTCTGCTCACCCATCCGATCGGCAATATTGCCCGTCCGGGTTCGCGAGTGTTGACCTTCCTACCGCTGGCGCATGTGTTTTCCCGGGCAGTGTCGCTGGCGATCGCCATCTCGGGGGCAAGCCAATCGCACTGGTCTGATTTTTCGTCGCTGTCGGTAGAGTTTCAGCGTGCCCGGCCGAACCTTATTTTGGGTGTGCCGCGTGTCTTTGAAAAAGTTCGCAACGGCGCATACTCCAATGCGATGGATAAAGGGCCGGTGCAGGGGGCAATGTTTCTTGCAGCTGAAAAGTGTGCGCAAGAATATTCGCGGGCACTTGATACCCCGGAGGGGCCGTCCCGGGCGTTGCGGTTGAAACATGCAGGGTTTGACAAGCTGATCTATTCCAAGATTCGGGACGCTATGGGCGCGAGTGTGCAGTATGCGATCTCTGGGGGATCGGCGATGAGCCCAGATTTGCTGCATTTCTTCCGGGGCATGGGGGTTACCGTGTACGAGGGCTACGGCTTGACGGAAACAACTGCGGCAGCAGCAGTCAACTTTGACGACAACATCATCGGCACAGTAGGCCGTCCGGTCGGTGGTATGGCGGTGAAAATCAACGAAGACGGTGAGATCTGCCTGAAAGGGGAGATGCTCTTTGACGGCTATTGGAATAATCCGGATGCCACCCGGGAGGCGATTGATGCCGATGGTTGGTTTAACACCGGCGACCTGGGGGAAATCCGACCTACTGGCCATGTGGTGATCACCGGGCGTAAGAAGGATCTCATTGTTACCGCGGGCGGTAAAAATGTCTCCCCAGGCCCGTTGGAGGATCATTTGCGCAGTCACCCGCTGATTTCGCAGGCGCTGGTGGTAGGTGATGGTAAACCGTTTATCGGGGTGTTGATTGCGTTAGACGAAGAGGCGATGGGCAAATGGAAGTCTGGCCGTGGGATTGCGGCGAACAAGTCGGTGTCTGATTTGGTCACCGATCCGGTATTGCGAGCCGAGATCCAAGACGCGGTAAATAATGCAAATGCGACAGTGTCACATACTGAGTCGATTAAGCGGTTCTATATTCTTGACCGGGATTTGTCGGAGGAGGAAAACGAATTAACTCCGACGATGAAAATTAAGCGCAATGTGGTGACGCAGCGGTTCGCTAAGGAGATCGCGTTTTTATATAAGCGCCGCTAGTTGGCAGCAGGTCAAGGTTGCTTGTTGGATCGCCCCGTAGCTGTGTGTGCGGCACACCCAGCTACGGGGTTGTGTTGTGTTGGCAGACGGTTGTTTGGGCGTGGCGCGGTGTGAGGTGTGTGCTGATCGTGATGTGAGCAACAGAAACCAGAGTGGGTGATTTGCACTTGCCCGGGACTACCCGCACTTAGGTGGATCAAGATATTTGTCAAAGAAACTATCGGGGTTTCTTGTTGTGCAGGGACGATAGCTGTTGTGCAGGGGCGGAAATGGTGGCGATGTCCACCGGGAATGGGGTTTGTTGCCGTAGGAGGGGGAGTGGGGAGGACAGGGGATGGTTGGCGGGGTAGGTGCTGTGCTGTGTCAATCTCGTTGCCATGATGTATCGCAGAAGGTGGGCAAGCTACTAGACTGCTGCGTAGCAGGGTGTTCGCTGCTCGGTCGAGTTGTACTCCCAGGTGAACTGCTCCCAACCCTGCTTTGGGCCGGATAATGAACTTTTCCGCAGGAAGGTTGTTATCCTCCCACCCACCTGTTTGCGCCGTGGCCATCCACTATCCTTCCCGGAGGCCCTCGCAAACAGGTGGGTTCTTGCTGAGGTGTACGTCCGCACAGTCGGGATTTGGCGAGTTGGTCTTCGGCGGCGCGCCGAGAGTACTCTGATCCGCCACTTGGAGGGTGGATTGTTTTAAAGTTTTCTTCCAGTGTCACCGGTTTATGGTGCCGCAGCTATCAACCCGCACACCATGTGTAACGACGCTGACAATATTGTGTTTGATCAGCAGTTTTCATCGGTGTTTTGGGGAGATGCTGGTGGTGGCTAGGCCGTGATTGGGGTTTGTTCGCAAGTGTTGCAGTGGGGTGATTGGCTTTGCTGTGGTGCTTGGTGTTTGGCTGTGGACCAACCCTTGTCGCTGCGGTGGCGGAAAGCGGCCCTGCTGGTGACAGCTGGGGTGAAGCAATGGATTCGATGATGTTGTGGAGGTGCTGCTGATGCGGTTGAACTCAGCTGTGTTGCGGCACCGGGAATTAACCCAAGAAATTGGGGATATCGGCGACGAGGTCGCCACCTATATTGACCATATTGCGCAGGCTGTCGCCGACTATGACGAGGAATTGGTTGACGATACGGTGGCCGAGTTTGGGGAGATTCTTGCCGAGGCGGCGCATGATTCCCGACCGGCGATTGTGGAATTGATTGGGCTGCGGCGGGCACTACTATCAGGTTCCCGCATGACCGAAGTCACTATTCCGCGTCGCCGTCCAGGGTTGGGGGAGAAACCTGCCCCGGTGGTGTTGGACGCTGCAGCGCTGCAGCAGCAATTCCCGTTGCCGACGACAATCACCCACGCCGATTTGGTGGCTGAACAGTTGCAGGGTCGTACAGCAGCGGTCATAAGTGTGTTGGAGCACACGGCCGAATGGGTATATGACCAGGCCGCCGTGGCAAGTATCGACCCGGAGGCGGTGTTCTTCCCAACAATGCTGGCCACGGCGAACACTGCCGTGGAGCAGGCGGTGCGCTGCTGGTTGGCTACGGTGGCAGCCCCGCATCCCCGGTTTTGTCGGGCGATGCGCGGATCACAGCCGCCGCTGTTTCTGCACGAACGTGCCCGTGTCGATGCGGTGATCGCCCGGGTGCGGGCAAAAATGGCTGCCACCTCTGGGGGATTGGTCTCCTAAGACCAGCGGCATGTCCACCGCCTGGCAGCCCCTTCCGGAGATGCCCGATATCCTTGCCTGTGGCTGCGCCTGCTTCAAGGACTGTTAAGACGTGTGCGACACCGTGGATCACACCCCCATGGGAGGGTTGTAACCGGTTGCCTTTTAAGCTTGCATCCATGGCGAAATCACCCACACCGGTTACCCTGCAAGGTCACGACGATCACCTGGGGGTCTATATTCATGTGCCGTTTTGTGCATCACGCTGCGGCTACTGTGATTTCAACACTTATACAGCCAAAGAATTAGCGGGTGGTTTTAGCATCGCAGGCTATCTGGCAGCGCTATCCCAGGAACTCGAAAATGCCGCGGAAATACTTGCCGCCTCAACCACGCCACACGGTGCCGACACGGTGTTTTTCGGTGGCGGCACCCCGTCCCTGCTGGGCGCGGACACCTTAGCGCAGGTGCTCGCCGAGGTGTCCCGCACCATTGGGCTTGCCCCGAATTGTGAGATCACCACTGAAGCAAACCCGGAATCCACCAGCCCAGATTTTTTCGCCACCCTGCACGACAGTGGTTTCACCCGGGTATCCCTAGGAATGCAGTCCACGTCGTCGCGGGTGCTTTCCCTGCTGGGACGCAAGCACAGTCCCGGGCGGGCACTGCAGGCCGCCGAAGAAGCGATTGCAGCCGGATTTACTCATGTCAACCTAGACATGATCTATGGCACCCCAACGGAAACCGAAGCCGAGGTTGCCGCCACCCTCCAGGCAATTATCGAAACCGGGGTCGATCACGTCTCCGCCTATTCGCTCATTGTGGAGGCCGGCACAGCCTTTGCCCGGCGGGTAAGCCGCGGCGAACTGATCCAAACCGATGATGATGTGCTCGCCCAACGCTATGAGCTGATAGCCGCCACCCTGCAAGCGCACGGTTTTGACTGGTATGAGGTGTCGAATTGGGCGAAACCAGGTGGGCAATGTCGGCATAATCTCATCTATTGGCGCAACCGCAACTGGTGGGGTGCAGGCCCTGGTGCCCACGGCCACATCGACGGGGTGCGGCGGGTGAATGTTAAACATCCTGCCCGCTACCACAGCCTTTCCACCAAGGATCAGCTTCCCCTAGCTGAGGTGGAACATCTCACCGCGGCGGAACACCACACCGAAACAGTAATGGTGGGGTTGCGCCTCGTCGAAGGGATCGACGCTACGATTATTGATCCCCGCGCCTATCCGACGATCAACGATTTTGTGCAGCGTGGACTGCTGCACCAGTGGGATGATCCAACTACCGGCCAGCGAAGAATCGCAGTTACCGACCGGGGCCGGCTGCTCGCCGACGGAATCATCGCCGAAATCCTCATCAGCGAAGAATCCGCCTAGCGCCGCGACGCCGAGCCGGCAACAGCGAGAACACCAGCGGACAGCTGCACGACACCTCGCCACCCAGGAGCCGCCAGCAGCGCACAACAGATTTGTGCGCTGCTGGCGAACGAGTACCCAACCCGTAGCCCAGGTGGGCTAGATTATTGGCTATGACCAGTGCTACTGATCGCCGACGCGTGGAAGTATTACGCGCAATTGTGGCTGACTACATCGCCTCCCAGGAACCAGTCGGTTCCAAACGGCTGGTACAACGTCACGGGCTCGATGTGTCACCGGCCACCATTCGCAACGATATGGCACACCTGGAACGGGAAGGCTATATCGTGCAACAACACACCTCCTCCGGGCGGATCCCCACCGAAAAAGGCTACCGGCTCTTTGTCGACACCCTCACCGAGGTCAAACCCCTCTCCGGGCCGGAACGGCGCGCCATCGTCACCTTCCTTGAAGGTGGCGTTGACACCGAAGATGTTCTTCGTCGCAGCGTCCAACTGCTCTCCCAGCTCACCCGGCAAGCTGCCGTCGTCCAACTTCCACAGCTCACCATCTCCACCGTGCTCCACCTGGAAGTAGTACCGCTGGCAACCACCCGCTGGCTACTGGTGGTGATTCTTAACACTGGACGAGTCGAACAGCGCTACGTCGATTTTGCACATCCTGTCGCCGAAAGCGACGTCGAACGGGTAAAAACCGTGCTCTCCCAAGCCCTCGTCGGCAACACTGTCGCCAAAGCCGCACAAGACGTGAAAACCCTGCGGGATGCCCCACCACCAGGATTAGCGCACCCCGTCGCCGCCTGCGTCACCACCCTGCTCGAAACACTCGTCGAAGCCCCCCGGGAAAAACTCCTTCTCGCAGGAACCGCTAACCTCAGCGCAAACTTTCCCACCGGGCTCACCGACGTCCTCGACGCTCTCGAAGAACAAGTCGTCGTCCTTCGACTCATGGCTACCGCCCAAGAAACCGGTGCGGTACAAGTTTCCATTGGGGGTGAAACCCAAGCAGAACCGCTGCGCCGGGCTGCAGTCGTCACCGCCGGATACGGGCAAGACGACACCCCACTGGGGGCAATGGCTGTGGTCGGACCGACCTTTATGGACTATCCGGCAACGATGGCAAAACTCGCCGCAGTCGCCCGCTACGTCTCCCGGATCCTCGGCACCGACTAGGCGAAACCATCCACCACCGCTGCCAGACCATCCACGGCAGTTGAACAAGACAACAACAACCCAACCTAAGAACACCCGCCAAGTTTTCAGTACGCCCCCAATTCGCGATACAGTTGTTGCACGTTTTTGACACGAAAACCACCACCTCGGCGCACCAGCACGCGGCTTACAACACCGTAGCCCCACTTCGCGCCGGGAATATCTCGAACCCGGAGCGACGTTGCTGCCTATGCGAGAAGCTCGTACCCTCCAGGGAACGTTGCACACTGTCGCAACGATCCCTGGAAAGCAACGAATAAGTCCAACTTTTGACATCTACTATCCGCATACACAACACAGAATTTTTAAGTAAGGAACACTGATCGGCTGTGGCCAAAGATTATTACGGCATTCTAGGTGTTGACCAGCAGGCAACTGATTCAGAAATCAAAAAAGCCTACCGGCGGCTTGCCCGGAAATATCATCCGGATGTCAACCCCAGCGACGAAGCAGCAGAACGCTTCCGGGAAATCTCCCAAGCCCAAGAAGTGCTACTTGACCCGAACAAGCGTCGTATGGTCGACGCAGGTCACGATCCGCTCGCCGAACCTCAACACGGTTACGGCGGTGGCTTCGGTGGGGGCTTCGGCGGCGGCTTCGACCTCGGCGACCTATTCGGTGCCTTCTTCGAAGGCCAAGGCGAAACCGGCCCCATCCCGCGTGTACGTCGCGGCGAAGACAGCCGCATGGCGTTCCCGATCAGCTTGGCGGAAGCCTACACCGGGGTAGATAAAAAAATCACCGTCGACACTGCAGTGATCTGCCCCGACTGTGACGGCTCCGGGTCGAAAACCCACCAGGAACCTGTCACCTGTCAACAATGCACCGGATCCGGTCATGTGCGCGCAACCCAACGCAGCTTCCTTGGCAATATGGTGACCGTCGCACCATGCCCCGCCTGCGCCGAAACCGGCCAGATCATCCCCGACCCGTGCCCCACCTGCGAATCCGACGGACGAGTACGCAGCCGCCGCAGCATGCAAGTCCATATACCTGCCGGTGTCGAAAGCGGAATGCGCATCCGCCTACAAGGCAACGGGGAAGTAGGACCCGGCGGCGGCCCTGCTGGTGACCTCTATCTGCACATTCAAGTCGCCGACGATCCCACCTTCACCCGCGACAACGAACACCTCCTTGCAACCGTCCAAATGTCCATCGTGGACGCCTGCCTCGGCACCACAGTCGGCCTCACCCTGCCAGACGGAAGCCAAGAAACCATCACCGTCCCCGCCGGCACCCAACCCGAAGACACGGTAGTCGTGCACGGCAAAGGCATGCCGACCATGCAGCGCGAAGGCGAACGCGGCGATCTTATCGTCCGCTTCGTGATGAAAGTTCCCACCGAACTCGACAGCAAAACCCGCAAAACCCTCAGCCAACTGCGTGACCGGCGCGGATACGAACCGGCAAAAGTTATCAGTCGCGAAGACAGCGACAACCACCTGTTCACTCGAATCGGAAACTTTTTCCGCGGCCGCAACGCGTAACCTCGCATCAGCGGCAAACATCCCACCGGCCGCGGAAAACACCGCCGGCACACCACCTCCGGTGATGCCGGATCCCGGTGGACTCTGCCCGGTGGGGCGCGCCGGGGATTTTTGGGTATCGGATATTGGACAAGAAAAGAACCCGCCATGACCTATCCACTGTTTCTCGCTGCAGGCTGTCCCGCTACTCCGCAAGCAGTACACACTGCTGCCGACCAGCTACAACAGCCAGCCGGCCACACCATCGAATTGGGCGGCCCGGAAGGCTATCACGCAGTCACAGTGAAACGCATCACCGTCGGGGAAATCATCACCATCAGCAACGGCTGCGGGGTCGCCGCCGACTGTGAAGTCACCGCAATCAGCGGCAAAGACCATCTCACCGCCACTATTGTGCGCACCATTGACGACCCGGGGCGGATCAGTGCACCAAGCGTCACTGTCGTGCAAGGCCTACCGAAAAACGATCGCCTCGACGCCACCTTGGAAAACCTCACCCAATTCGGGGTCGCGACCGTCATCCCCTGGCAGGCAAGCCGCAGCATTGTGAAATGGAAAGGCGCCAAAGCTGACAAAGCAGCAGCAAAATGGCAGGCCATCTGTCAGGAAGCTGCCAAACAATCCCGGCGTCTCTTTGTGCCACAAGTAGCAGAACTCCACACTACTCACACGCTTGCCGCCCACATCGCTGCATTTACCGCTGCCGGTGGTAAAGCCTATATTTTGCACGAAAATGCCGCCGCAAGCCTGTCCGACCAACTCCGCCATGATCTTCCACCGGCATCCACCACCGGAGACCCCAGCACAACTGATCACCAAATCCCCCACACACCGGGTGTGCTCTGTGTAGTAGGACCCGAAGGGGGAATCAGCGACAAGGAAGTAGACGAACTGAAACAAGCCGGCGCGCAACCCGTCCTCCTTGGCGCAGAAGTGCTGCGCACCGCCACCGCCGGGGCTGCAGCACTCGCAGTGATCAACGTGCACCAAGGCCGTTGGTAAACCACCCCCAACTCGTCTGTCTAGTGCACCCGCCCTCGTCGTCACCCGGATAACCACAGTATCGTTTAGTTCGAAAACCCTACCCACAGCAGCAACGCACAAAAATCCGCGTCACCGCTGTGCTGCCGGATTGATACCAGCCTGGTATCGACCCCACCCACAGGAGAAAGAGGTACGCCGCCCAGTGTCGGAACCCCAATCGATCATCAGCTGCCCCTACGTTTTTCACAATGACACCGCTGCCGCCGTACTAGGGCCAGGCGATGGAACCATAGCCACACTCGAAAACCTCACCGGGGTACAAATTCACGTCCGGGGTCTTGACGCCACCCTGCAAGGACCCGCCCATCGGGTTGCTCGTGCCGTCCACATCCTCAACGAACTCCAGGCAATGGCGCGCCGCGGCCACGAAATCTCCACCACCACGGTGAAACAAACCGCTGCCATGATCGACACCACCCGGCCGATCACCGTCGCCGAAGAAGTCAGCGGTGACATCGTTTCCCGCAAAGGTAAAGTAGTGCGGGCTAAAACCCCCGGCCAACAACACTATGTCTCCGCGATCGACGACAACACCATCATTTTCGGCATTGGTCCGGCCGGCTCCGGGAAAACTTATCTTGCTGTCGCGAAAGCTGTACAAGCCTTGCATCGGCGAGAAATCTCCCGCATCATCCTCACCCGCCCAGCGGTTGAAGCTGGTGAAAAGCTCGGTTTCTTGCCCGGCACCCTCAACGAAAAAATCGATCCATATCTTCGTCCACTCCACGACGCACTCCGCGATATGATCGACGCCGACACGATCCCGAAACTTATGGAAGCAGGGGTCATCGAAGTAGCCCCGCTGGCCTATATGCGTGGACGCACCCTCAACGATGCATTCGTCATCTTGGATGAGGCACAAAACACCACCCCGGCACAGATGAAAATGTTCCTCACTCGCCTGGGATTCGGCTCCAAAATGGTGGTCACCGGTGACATCACCCAGCTTGACCTGCCCCGCGGTCAACACAGCGGACTTCGGGTAGTGCGCAATATTCTGCGAAACGTCGACGGGGTAGCATTCTGCGAGATGAACTCCGAAGACGTGGTTCGGCATCATCTCGTCGGAGCGATCGTTGACGCCTACGCTGATTGGGAAGAACGTGGCAACACACCACCGGAAGCAAACCCGGATACTGCCACCGACAACTAGCGTCGCATCGAAGCGCGCATTACTGCCGCTCAAACCCGCATCACCACGGCGAAACCGCACCCCTCTCCAAAGGAAACCCCATGTCAATCGAAGTGTTCAACGAAGATCCCAGTTTGCCTGTGAACGAAGCTATGCTCATCGATGTTGCCAGCTTTGCGCTGGCAAAAATGGATGTGCATCCGGCTGCTGAACTGGCCATCATGATCGTCGACGAACCAACGATCGAGGGAATGCATGAACAATGGCTTGGTCTCCCAGGTCCTACCGATGTAATGAGTTTTCCGATGGATGGATACTCTGCGGTGACCTCCCGGCCTGACACCCCGGATGCGATGCCCATGTCGCTAGGGGATATTGTGCTATGCCCAGTATTCGCCGAAAAACAAGCTAAACGGGCTGGTCACGACCTTGCACATGAATTGGCGCTGCTCACTGTGCACGGCGTGTTGCATGTGCTCGGCTACGATCATGTCAAACCTGAAGAAGAACAAACCATGTTCGGGCTGCAAAACACCATTCTTCGCGCCTGGTATGACCATCTAGCAGAAACCGGAGAAACCTATCATCCCCGGCCGGACAACGAACAGGCGTTCCCAACCGCTGCCGACCGCCTTGATCTTGATCGACAAATGGCTGAGGATGGACGGATCCCGGCAGTAGCGCTATCCCCTGAAGACACCAACAACCAGCAGCAACCAGCCGATCCGACCGAGGGGGCTGAAGATCAACCAACCACCGATCCGAACAATGATCATCCAGGTCGGAAATAACGCTCACCTATGAACGACGCAACCTTAATCCTTGGGGCTATCGCGGCGATGATCGCCTCTGGTGCGATCGGCTCCATTGAAACAGCCCTGTCCGGGATCTCCCGTGCCCGAGTTGAAGAATTGCATCGGGAAGAAAAACCCGGTGCCGCCCAGCTGTTGACGGTGATTGATCGCCGTGCTGATCACATCAATCTGCTTGTGCTGCTGCGAACTGCGCTGGAAGCAACAGCGGCCGTGTTTGTAGCGCTGCTGGCGGTGACATTTATCACCGATCGAAAACTTGCCGCCACCGTTGCGGTAGCTGCCATTACCTTTGTTTCCTATGCGGTCGTCGGCGTCTTATCTCGCACCATCGGACGGAAAAATCCGTACACGGTGTCGCTGAACTCGGCACAAGTGTTGTCGGTATTGGCGTTTCTGTTAGGGCCAATATCGAAAATTCTTATTTTCGTCGGAAACACCCTGGCTCCTGGTGAAGGGTTGAAAGCAGGTCCGTTCGCCAGTGAAGTCGAATTACGTGAAATGGTTGACATCGCCCAAGAGCACGGGGTCGTTGAGGTCGGCGAGCGCCGCATGATTCAATCGGTGTTCGACTTGGGAACAACGACTGCCCGCTCAGTGATGGTTCCTCGCCCGGAGATGGTGTGGATCGAATCGGTGGCAACTGCCGGCGATGCGACCCGACTGTGTGTCCGATCAGGGCTGTCGCGACTCCCTGTTATTGGTGAAACCGTCGACGATATCGTCGGTGTGGTGTATCTCAAAGATCTGGTGCAAAAAACCTACAGTTCCACTGATTCTGGTTCCTCTGTTCAAGTCACCGACGTGATGCGACCGGCGTATTTTGTGCCAGATTCGAAGAATCTCGATGATCTGCTGCGCGAAATGCAGGTGAAGCGATGCCATTTGGCGATGCTCGTCGACGAATACGGCGGTATTGCAGGGCTGTTATCGATTGAAGACATTTTGGAAGAGATCGTCGGTGAGATCGCCGACGAATATGATTCAGCTGAACGCGCCCCGGTTGAACATCTTGGGCAGCGCAGCTATCGGGTGCTTGCCCGGCTGTCGCTGGAAGATTTACACGATCTCATCGTGGAAGAATACGGGGTGGATCTTGTCTTCGATGATGAGGTGGAAAACGAGGTGGAAACCGTCGCCGGTTTGATCTCCTACGAGGAGGGCAGGGTGCCACTACCGGGGTCGACTGTGAGTATTGCCGGTCTCACACTGACTGCCGAGGGTGGGAAAGATCGGCGAGGCCGCAATAAGATCGCCACGGTCAAGGTTGATGTTGAAGACGCCTTGTTCGACACTCCCGCCGAGGTGTAGTTGCCACTAGGACAACGCCAGTGGTTGCGACAGCAGGAATTTTTCTTGCTGCTGGTAGCATGGGCAGCGCTAGGTGCACAGTGCTGCAAACCAGCGCCGCCCCTGGACTGCGTTAGTGTCTTGGTGTTGCTGCTTTGTGCCTCATGCATCCCCGCAACGGTTGCGAAACCGTCGGTGTACAACGGTCTCACGCGAAGAATTACTACCAGCAATAATGCAAAGTGTTAGCTGTTGCTTTACTCCGCCGCGAGTAAATGGCGGCAGCGCAGTGTGTGTGATCACGTTGCAAAAGGGGAATAACCCCAGGTATTCACTACATACGGAAGATGGATGATCGAGGAAGCCAACGCTGACTCGCACTATGATGACAAACTTTACCGATACCCCAGAAGGTTTCCGCTCCGGGTTTGTGTCCTTTGTGGGACGCCCAAACACCGGCAAGTCAACGCTGACGAATGCGCTGGTTGGGCAGAAAATTGCGATTACAGCCGACCAGCCGGAAACCACCCGCCATCCGATTCGTGGCATCGTGCATCGGCCGAATGCCCAAATCATTGTGGTTGACACTCCCGGTTTGCACCGGCCACGAACACTGCTGGGGGAGCGGCTTAACGAAATGGTGAAAGACACCTATTCGGATGTGGATGTGATTGCTGTGACGATCCCGGCCGATGAAAAAATCGGACCCGGCGATCGCTGGATTTTGGAGGCTGTACGGAAAGTCGCCCCCAACACCACGCTGCTCGGGGTCGTCACCAAAATCGACAAGGTCGGCCGGGATCGGGTTATGGTGCAGCTGCAGGCATTACATGATCTGCTCGGCGGGGACTGCGAAGTGGTACCGGTGTCAGCGGTGGAAGACACGCAGGTGGACGTGTTGGCTGATGTGATTGTTTCGCTGCTGCCCGAAGGGCCAAAATTTTATCCTGATGATCACATCACCGATGACGACACCCGTACCCGCATGGCAGAATATATTCGCGAAGCTGCGCTGCAGGGGCTGCGTGACGAACTGCCGCACTCGGTTGCCGTAGAGATTGATGAGATTACCGAAAACGATGAGCGGCCGGGTGTGTTAAACGTGCACGCGATCATCTACCTGGAGCGGGAGGGGCAAAAACGCATCCTGGCAGGCAAAGATAATCGTCGCCTCAATCGGATTATGTCGACTTCCCGCAAACAGATCATCGAACTGCTGGGGCAAAACGTGTATCTCGATTTGCGGATGAAGGTATTGAAAAACTGGCAGTCAGATCCGAAAGCGCTCGGTCGCCTCGGGTTTTAACACTGGCCGGTTTGATCCGTGAACCGACCCGCCTGGTAGTCGCATATCGGCTCTGGGTTGGTGCAACCTATGCGAGTGAACGTGTGCCGTCAGCTCGGTTTTGGTCACTTGCGGCTAACAGCAGTGTTGTTCACTGGTTTGTTTCGATACCACAGCAAGGAGTGCAGTGCCGTCCCGGGAACACTACAAAGATGAAGCGTTTGTAGTGCGCACCCATGATTTTGGGGAAGCTGATCGGATCGTCGTTTTGCTCACCCGGGATCACGGCCTGGTGCGGGCTGTGGCGAAAGGGGTTCGGCGAACGAAAAGTCGGTTCGGTTCCCGGATTCAACGGTTCGTCCAGCTTTCGATGCTGCTGTATCCTGGCCGAAATTTAGCCTTGATTGCCGAGGCCGATACGATTGCCTACTTTGGGGCTGGCATCATCGAAGACTACAACCGTTATACGGCTGGCTGTGCGGCATTGGATTGTGCTGCAGCGGTGGTCGGCGTGGCGGAAGGTGAAGCTGAGATTTTCGATGAAGTCGCCCAGTTTTTTCAATATCTGCAACATGCGGCTGATCCGGTACTGCTGTTAGATGCATTGTTGCTTCGTCTGATGCGTCATGCAGGATGGGCTCCTAGTTTGTTTGATTGTGCCAATTGCGGTGATCCTGGCCCCCATTGCGCGTTTGCACCTGCCGCGGGGGGTGCGGTGTGTAGCCAATGTCGGCCGGTTGGCTCGATGAAACCCGCGCCTGCGGTGTTGCGGTTGATGTGGCATATGGCCAATCGTGATCTCGCGACTATCGCACCTACGGCGTCTCAGCTAGGTGAAGTGTTTCCCGGGGGGAGTACTGCTTTGTGTGCGGAAGCACATCGGCTCACTCGGGCGCATTTGCAATATCATTTGGAACGCAATTTTGTCAGCTTGGCGATGCTGTCTGAGGACTAGTGGTGAGAAGGCGGTTTTCGAAGCCCACGCAAGGGTGGGGCTGTGTCGTGGAGGTTGCAAGCGTTTCTTCAGCAATGCCCGAAACGTCGTGCAAGCATATGGTTGTTGTTCAGTGATCGGGGAAGTTTGGCACAATGGTGAATGTGAATGCATCCGTTGCGCCGCCACCGGCTATTGATCCCCAGTTCATTCCTCGTCATATTGCGCTCGTTATGGACGGCAATGGCCGTTGGGCGCAAGAACGCGGCTTGCCTCGAACTGAGGGGCATAAGCGCGGCGAACAGGTGCTGTTGGAAGTGGTAGACGCCTGTATTGCACTTGGCGTCGAGTATCTGTCAGCGTATGCGTTTTCAACTGAGAATTGGCGTCGTTCCGCTGACGAGGTGCGCTTCCTTATGGGGTTCAACCGCGACGTACTGCGGCGGCAGCGTGACGGGTTGCACGAAAAAGGTGTTCGTGTTCGGTGGGCGGGTCGTCGTCCCCGGTTGTGGCGGTCGGTGATCCGTGAGTTAGAAGCAGCAGAAGAGTTAACAAAAGACAACACCACCATGACGTTGGCGATGTGTGTTAACTATGGCGGTCGTGCAGAGATTGTTGATGCCGCGCGTGCTATCGCTGAACAGGTGCAACAGGGCAGGCTGCGGCCTGACCAGATCACTGAGGGATTGTTCCCACAGTTTTTGGATGAACCAGATATGCCCGATGTTGACCTGTTTTTGCGTCCATCCGGTGAGCAGCGCACCTCGAATTTCTTGCCATGGCAGGCCGCATACGCGGAATTGGTGTTCCAAGATAAGCTGTTTCCGGATTTCACCGCTGAAGATGTCTACGCAGCCGTATTGGAGTATGCACACCGTGACCGTCGCTTTGGCGGTGTGAAAAACCCGTAGCTATTTGCTGTGAGCGTCCGCATCATCCTGGTTAATTGCAGCGCTGCTCGAATGGTCACCGCTCACCATGGTTGGCAGGTTTTCGGACGTGTGGCGGAATTGCGTGGCCTGCAGTGTGACGCGTGTGTGTGGTGTGGGTGCGCGGTTTCGTCGGTGATGTGCGTCTGGGAACGTCGCCCGCGGTAGACGGCGCATTGATCGCTGCAGGTACGGCGGTAGGATGCGGCGCAACGGTATTGCGCGACCATCCCGGGAGTCACCTGGTAACCGCAGGTGAAGCGAAGAGGTTGTGCAAGGACTACTCCGATAACCAGTGTGTGGCCAGAGGTGTCGCAGCCGGCGATGCAACGTCTGTCTGGCGCTAGTTTTATGTGGGGTGCGAAGCCTCGAGCGATGGCTGCCCGGATTTCTCAGGGATCCTGGGAGCGACCTGTGAGTCGTGTGCTTGACCTGGTAAGGTTCCTTTGTTGCTACAGGGATGTTCTGCGGCGGCTGTTGTTGAATTGCAATCGATCGAGAGTGACCAGAATGAGCCAGGATTCGTCGACTGGGCAGCTACCTGCGGACAATACGGGTGAAGATGGTTCGCTGTCTGCGGCAGCAGATGGTGCAGCAGGGGGAGTGGTTCGGCACGATGCGCCTGTCTCAAAATCCCAGATTCGACGGTGGCGTAAATATTTAGCGGATGAACGAGCCGAAGCGGCAGTATATCGGGAATTAGCACGTCGGAAAACAGGTGAGGAACGGCAGATTCTGCTGGATATTGCTGCTGCTGAGGCACGCCACGAACAGTATTGGCAGCAGCGGCTGGGGGAACATGTTGGTCTTCCGCAGGCAGCAAGTTTGAAAACTCGGCTGCTTGCAGTGTTGGCGAAACGGTTCGGGACAGTATTTACATTGGCGTTGATGCAGTCGGCGGAAACCCGTACCCCGTATGAGACGGATGCTGATGCGACCGAACAGATGGCAGCCGATGAGCGGGTGCATGCCGAAGTGGTTCGCGGGTTGGCGGCACGTGGCCGGGAGAAAATGTCCGGTAATTTTCGGGCTGCTGTATTCGGTCTCAACGACGGGTTAGTGTCAAACCTGGCCTTGGTGCTGGGTGTGGTTGGTGCAACCACCGACAATGGGCTAATCGTGCTCACCGGGGTGTCAGGTCTTCTCGCTGGGGCATTGTCAATGGGGGCAGGGGAGTATATTTCGGTTTCCTCCCAGCGGGAATTACTCGAGGCCTCCGCCCCTGATCCGGAAACCTCCCGTCGGCTGCCAGAGTTGGATGTCAACGAAAACGAGTTGGCGTTGGTGTACCGGGCACGTGGGATGGCGATTGATGAAGCAGAAGAAAAGGCTCGCCATTTACTTGACCAGGTTGCTGCATCCCGTAGTAAGCCTGCTTTAGAGGACACGGGTCGTCTAGGGGATGTCATCGGGGCGGTTGCTCAAGATACCGACAACGAGATCGTTGGTTCTGGGATGGCTGCTGCAATCAGTTCGTTTCTGTTTTTCGCCACTGGTGCGGCGATTCCCGTACTCCCGTTTTTCTTTGGATTGGCAACTTCCACGGCGGCGATCGTCTCCGGGGTGTTGGTGGGTATCGCGCTGCTGTGTACCGGGGCGATTGTTGGCATGCTCGGCGGGGTGTCTCCGCTGCGGAAAGCGATCATCCAACTGGCGATTGGGCTGGGGGCAGCGGCAGTCACCTACGGGTTGGGAAGCGTCCTTGGTGTGCAACTGGGATAGGGAACTGGGCTCACAGTAGTCACCACTGCCGTGGGCAGGTGTTGAGCGTTGTCAAATGTGGTGCTTGTCCGGTGGCGCCGACGCTCGGGGGAAGCGCTCCCACTGTCATGCTGCAGATAAGCTTCGATTGTGCCTGCCACATATCTCACGGGATTCCCAGAGGAGTTGAGGGTGATGCTTTCGGCTCTCAGTGGTGACTTACCTGCGGGTCGAGTTTCGTGTTGTGCCTGTTAGCAGATATGAAACAGGGAATACTGGCGGGGATTTTCGCTACAATTGTCCGACATGACAGGAAACATTGATCCGGGAAGTCCTGTCCTGGTGTGGGACCAGGTCAGTAAGCAGTTTGGCGACAAGCTTGCGGTGTCGAAGTTATCGCTGTCGATTCCGCGTGGAAGTTTTTTTGGGATCGTCGGTCCAAACGGGGCTGGGAAAACCACTGCGATCACTATCGCCTGCGGTCTGTTAGAACCCGACAGTGGGCGGGTGTTCCTGCACGGCCATGATGTGTGGAATGGCGGTGATATTGCAGCGAAACAAAGCTACGGGCTGCTAGCCGACGGGCTGGAAGTGTTCGATCGTCTTACCGGTGAAGAATATTTGTCCTATTTGGGCAGGCTGCGGGGTCTTGATGAGGCAACAATCGCTGCTCGTTCTGGTTCGCTGCTCGGGGCGCTTGGACTCAACGACGCCGCATCGAAGATGATTGTCGATTATTCCGCTGGAATGCGGAAGAAAATTCTCCTTGCAGGAGCGATGCTGCATCGGCCCCAATTGTTAGTGCTTGACGAACCATTAGAGGCGGTCGATCCGGTGAGCGCCGACACCATCAAGAAAATCCTGCACCGGTTTGTCGCCGGTGGCGGCACTGTCGTGATCTCTTCCCACGTGATGGAACTAGTAGAGACAATTTGTGACCATGTTGCGCTTATTGCCGACGGGCAGGTTGCTGTCGCCGGCACGCTCGACGAAGTACGCCAGGGACGCACGCTCGCGCAAACCTTCGTAGATACTGTTGGTGCAGGAGCGTTAGAAGAGCAGACCTTGGACTGGCTCGATAAATCCGCAAATGGTCACGACCAGTCACCATCTGCCGGCCGTGTACTGCCTCAGACGCACACAAGGGGTACTGATGAGTAATGATCACGTCTCCGCACCCCAGGTGCTGCTGCCAGCAGATACCGGTCCTCGTGCACAGTCAGCGGTTGCGAATTCCACTATTACCCGGACACTGATTTCGCTGCACTGGCGGCTATTGCGCGCCTGCCTGCGGCGAAGTAAACAACTCTGGGTGATGATCATATTGGTGTGGCTGTATGCGGTGCCATCGACGATTGCCTTGGGTTTTGTCTCGTATGAGCAGATCACTGCCGGGAATTTGACGGTGCTAGCTCGGCCGTTGGCTATCGGGGTGGTGGCCTATTGGATGCTGGCGATGATGTTTCCCTCTGGTGAACAGCAGATCACTCCGGCATGGTTTTCGACAATGCCGCTTCGGCCCGCACAAATTTTGCCCGGCATGGCTGTGGCGGGATTATTACAAACCCGCGGTCTGCTGGTGGTTATCAATTCCATTATCACCGGTGTGTTCACCGGGGTTGCACTTGCTGATGCCGGCCAGCTGTGGCTGCTCGGCCCCTATATCGTGGCGTTGGTGATTGCGGCGCTGCTGTGTGTGGTGGGCAGTGAGGTACTCACCAGTATCGGCTATGCGCAAGCACATGCTTCGCGGCGGATGAAAGATATAAAAATCGCCGGATCCACCGTGATGATGGTCATCGCGGTGATCGCTTTCAACATGGTGGTCAACGGCAACCTAGGACGATATTCCGATGTGGTGGATCAGATCCTGGTGTGGTCGCCGATGGGGGCTCCCGGTGGGATGGTTGCAGCCCTTGGGGAAGGCAATCTTTTCGTTGCAGCTATTCGTTTGTGTATCGCTGTGGTTCTGCTTCCACTTGGCGTGCTGTGGTGGCGAAGAAATGTCATGCTCGGCATGAAATTGGGGCTTGCACACCAGGTAGCATCGCTTGGTGACACTCGTGGTTTTGCGTTGGCGAAAATCCCCCGCAATCCGATCCTGTTGCAGGCGTGGCGAACTCTCGTCTATTACCGGCGCGACATACGGCAATTTATTTCGCTGATTACCATGCCACTATTTGTTGTGGTGTTCACCTTCCTTGGGGTAATCAACGATTCCCAGCCATTTTTATGGTACGGCGGACCGGTGGTGGTGCTGTTTGCCACATCGATCCTGGCGAACCATCTCGGAGTTGACGGTCCGGCAAACTGGATTCACCTGGTGAGCAATGTTCGCGCCCGGGATGTGCAGCTTGGTAAAGCGGCCGCTATTGCGCTGATCAGCGTCCCGCAGATGCTTTTTGTCACCTTGTTGACCGGGATAATCCGGGATTTCAACGACAATTGGGCGATCATCAACATCACGTTTTGGTGTGCGCTGGTGTTGGGCATTGGGCTTGGGCTGTTGCTGGCAGTACGGCTGCCGTATGCCACTGCCCGGCCGGGAACGAACCCCTACTCTGATAAATCCCAATATGGTTCGAGTGCGTTTGTGTCTTCGCTGCTGGCGATTGTTGTGGTGTGGTTGCCGCTGTTGCCGGGAATTGTTGCGATGATCGTCGGTGTAAAGATGGAAAGCAGCGGATGGATCATCGGTGGCGTGATCTGGGAGCTTGCGATAGCTATTGGTGTCACCTGGTTGCTTGTTCGGTATTCAATCCGATATCTCGACAAGCATTGGGTGCAGATTTTCGCCAAGGTTCGCACCTATGCCTAAATCGGGTGGATGTTTCACAAAGTGTCCACCGGTCAACCCTTTGTTGCGTGCCGGCCGGCAGTGGTAGTCCGCTGCTGGCCGCCACGTGTTACAGCCCGCGGGTGAACATAGCCCAATTGGCACTATGCAACCGGCGTTTCCACTGCCCGCCTGGATAGGGTTGTTTGGTGAGGGCCGGTGGGCAGCTGTATCGGTGTGGTTTCGTGTGCAGGTTAGGAATCTGTTGGCGCGTCGATGGTTGGGGTAGCGGTGGGATCGTTTTGGCAGGTGGCGCAAACACCGAACACTTCAGCGGTGTGGCCAGTGACCTGAAAACCGAAGCCTTTTGCTTCGCGTGCCGCCCATTTCTCTACCGGGCCGCCGGCGATTTCATGGGTGAGCCCGCAAGCCACGCACACGAGATGGTGATGGTGATGGTCGGTGTCACACGACCGGTAGAGCGATTCGCCACTAGCCATATGCAGCACATCGACCGCATTAATATCGGCCAGTGACTGCAGGGTGCGGTACACAGTGGTCAGTCCGACCGATTCCCCCCGTTCATGAAGCACCGCATAGATCTGTTTTGCGGAGGCGAAATTGTCAATATCGCGCAGTACTTCGACAACCGCAGTTCGCTGCCGGGTGCTGCGCACCCCAAGTTTCGGAATGTGCTTGTCATTTGCTGCAGCCATGTGAGGGTGTGTCCTTGGAATACCTTTGATAGGGGATGCTGTGCTGTTGTCGGGGCATCTAGTAAAAGGATGCCGTCGCTGTGGTTGATATTGGCGCCATCGCAGCACAATAAGTGTTATTAGGCAATCTACCAATTCTTGGCCGTTGGTGCGGGACTCAACCAGTGGACACCCTGCCGCGAACAAGTCATACCGTCACCGAAAACTGTGCAGTGCACAGCGAAAACATGCGCTGGTTGGCAAGCCCTGTGCGCCGGTGATCGCGTTACAGCTAGCCGGGTTCGTGGTGGTCAATAGTGGTGTTGTACACCCATGGTGCTGCGTGGGGCCACCTGCTGTGGTGCAGCATGTGGACAGCAATTGCCTGCAATGACTTGCAAGCGATGAGTCGTGGCACTGTTGCTTGGATTGCGGGTCGTCCAGCGCTCTGTGCTGGTCAGGTGAAACGATGGAGCGAAGGCAGGCTATGATGTGACGTTGAGCTTTCTTTCGACAGTGGTGACTGTCGGGGCCGTCAGTATTATTCGACAAAAGTAAGGATTGAAGCACTGTGGGCAAACAGTCCAAGATTGAAACCGTAGCGAACCTGTGTAAACGTCGTGGGTTTGTCTACCCTTGCGGCGAAATCTATGGCGGCACCCGTTCCGCCTGGGACTACGGTCCGCTTGGTGTGGAGCTGAAGGAAAACATTAAAAAGCAGTGGTGGCGTTCCATGGTCACCTCCCGGCCGGATGTGGTCGGCTTGGATTCTTCCGTCATTCTGCCTCGTCAGGTGTGGGTTTCTTCCGGTCACTTGGAAGTGTTTACCGATCCACTGGTCGAATCGCTGTACACCCACAAACGCTACCGTGCAGATCATTTGCTGGAAGCCTATGAGGAAAAGCATGGGCATCCGCCAGCAAACGGCTTGGCTGATATTAACGATCCAGAAACTGGCCAGCCCGGCAAGTGGACGGAGCCACGGGAGTTCTCTGGGATGTTGAAAACGTTCCTTGGCCCTGTCGATGATGAGGAAGGTTTGCACTATCTACGCCCGGAGACCGCGCAGGGCATTTTTGTGAACTTTAAAAATGTGCAAACCACGGCCCGGATGAAGCCGCCGTTTGGTATCGCCCAGATCGGTAAATCGTTCCGTAACGAGATCACCCCCGGTAACTTTATTTTCCGCACCCGCGAGTTTGAGCAGATGGAGATGGAATTCTTCGTCAAACCGGGCGAGGATGAAACCTGGCATCAGTATTGGATCGATCACCGTTTCAACTGGTATGTCGATTTGGGTATTGATCCGGAGAATTTGCGGCTCTACGAGCATCCACAGGAAAAGCTGTCGCACTACTCGAAGCGCACCGTCGACGTGGAATATGCCTTCGAGTTTGCTGGTTCGAAGTGGGGCGAGCTGGAAGGGGTGGCTAACCGCACCGACTTTGACTTGTCTACTCATGCCAAGGGCAGTGGTGAGGATCTGTCCTATTTTGATCAGACGACGAATGAACGCTGGACGCCGTATGTGATTGAACCGGCGGCTGGTCTTGGCCGGTCGATGATGGCCTTCCTGGTTGATGCCTACCATGAGGATGAAGCGCCCAATGCTAAGGGTGGCGTGGACAAGCGGGTGGTGCTGCGACTGGATCGCCGGCTGGCTCCGGTGAAGGTGGCAGTGCTGCCGTTGTCGAAGAAGGACACCCTGACCCCGCTGGCTGAAGAGATTGCAACGAAACTGCGCGGCCTGTGGAATGTGGACTATGACGTCGCTGGGGCGATTGGTCGCCGCTATCGTCGCCAGGATGAGATTGGTACCCCGTTCTGTGTGACGGTCGATTTCGATTCGCTAGAAGATCATGCGGTCACTGTTCGCGAACGTGACACCATGGAGCAGCAGCGGATCCCGATCGACGAGTTAGTGACCTATCTTGGCGGTGAACTTGCCGGCTGCTAGCGGCTATCAGCTGTGACAGCGGCTGCGGGGGTTGCTTGCTGCTGTCGGAAGAACCAGGTCACCGCGGGTTGCTGCGTATTGCAGCTGCCTGCTTGTCGTGGCGATATTGATCAATAGTGCACAGCAATCCGTCGAAACGTTACAACTTTCGGCGGATTTGCTTGTACGATCATTGATGGATTTGCTCGGGCTCGTGGTGGGGCTGTGTCATCGCGCAGTGCCTTGCCTAGCTGCGGTGAACATCGGTGATGCGCGCGGCATCGGCGGGCATTGTCGGCTGTTGGGCGACCATCCACCTGGTTTTTTCTATTGTTAAGTACGAAGTTTGTTTTTCCGCTGTGAGGATTGTGACTGTTTAACTATGCAACTGGAACGCGAAGCGCTGCACACACTGTCCTGGTCGAAATTAGAAAACACAAATGCGGGTCACATCCAAACGCTGAAGGACGCCACCGGTTCGACGGTCGCGCAGGTTACCACTGACGGTGCCGAGCAGCTTCTCACCGTGCAAGGACAGGCTGCCCCGTGGAAACTCACCGGCTCGAAGGATGCTGGACTTACCGCCTTGTTGCCGGGGGGACAGGTGTTTACTGCTACCGGTCGTGACCGGCAGATCGGGCGGGCAACAGTGATCGATGTGGATTGCACCCGCAACACCTATGTGCTGCTCAATGAGACAAAGCAGGATTGGGTGATTGACGATGCGCAAGGCAACACCATCGCCCAATTCACCGGTGCCGGACATGGGGTGCGGGCACCGTCGATCGAATTTCGGGAAGGCGTGGTGCTCCCCGATGATGAGGCAGTGTTTTTAAGCTGGATCGCCCGGGAGGCGCTAGCCTCGAAACTGTTGAGCTCAACAGCATCGTTGACGATCTCCCTGGTGTTTGTCACGATTTTTGTGTTGTTGGTGTTTTTCCTGTAACACTGCGGTGCCGTCTCACGCTGTGGGGTCGTCTCTTATCGGGATGCCGTTACTACGGGCGTGGGGGGTGATGGTGCCTGGCGCTGGGGCCAAAGGAGCCTTATGGATGAGCAGCACAAGGACATTGGGGTGCCAATTCCTTCCCCGACCAACCATAGCGGTGATCCGCGCTGGCGGTGGTACGACGGGCAGCTTTTGGACAGCCACCACACTGCGGTTGCGTGGCTGCGGGAAGGTGTGCTGCATGTGGGGGATCATCGACTGCTGGTGCAGTGGTATTCGGGCGGTTGGCGACTGTGCATGCGGGCAACCACCGCTACCGGTCAAGTGTTGACGATCCGCCCAGTGTGGTGGCGTCCCCACACCTATATTGCACACTGTCACCCGCAACGTTATGTGATTCGGCATGTTTCCCGTCAGCAGCAGGTGGTGGTTCGTGGCGAAGTCGGGGAAATCTTTGCGCTCGATGTGGCTGACGATGCGACTTGTTTAATAAGCCTTGGTGTTGGTGCGGAAGTCACCGCTGATCCGCATTTCGTGCTACTGGTGGTGTGCGCCGCGACACTCGTCGGGGCGCACACCTCTAGCACTCCCTGTACACCCGTCGTCGGGGATGAAGCCTGACAAGCTGGGAAACCAAACCAAGGGCAAGCCGCGCTGGCAGGTGTTGGTTTGGCGCTAGCCGCCCCACCGGCAGGGCGAGTGCGGCATGTCCAAGTTAGAAACTTCCGCCGCGGAATCCGCCCCCGCCGCCGAAACCACCGCCGCGGAATCCGCCGCCACCACCGAAGCTGCCACCGCTACCGAATCCGCCGCCCCCAAATCCGCCATGGGAGCGATGATGATTATTCAACATGGAATTGACCAGTGCACCGGCGATAAACGCACCCATGTTGGAATTTCCGCGACTGTTGTAGCGGGGTGCAAGCTGCTGCTGGTAACGCTGCATATCCCGATTCGCGGCAGCAACCGCGGCGGCTGCCTGCCGATCAGCTTGCCGGGCAAATCCCATTGCTGCATCAATACTGCCACTGCGGCCATTTAACGCCTGTGCATAGGATCGCTTCGCCGCAGCTAACGCTGTCCGGGCGTCGGCACCGATCGCACTTGGGCGAGTATCAACCAACTGATCAGCAACAGTGATGTTCGTTGCGGCTGCCTGCAACAGTTGATCAACAAGTGACGACTTCCGTTCAACCGTGGTCACCTGCTGTTTGACTGCAGCAAGGAGTTCATCAAGTTCCGCGTCCAAATCGGTGAGCGTCGCTAACGTTCCCAACGGGTCAGTTGTCGCCGCTGTGGCAGCATCCGCCAGGAGTTGTTTCGCCTTCTTCAACTCGGCGGCAGTCTGTTCCGGATTGCTGCTGACCAGTGCAGTTGTTCCCGACTCTTGCAGAATCCGCTCGAGCTCGGCGAGCTCATCGGTGATCTCTGCGCGCAAACTGGCAATAGTGCTATCCGCATGCGCCAAGGTAGGTCCTGCCTGGTCAACGGCAGCAAGCAGCGTCTGGGTTTGGGTGAGGTTATCACTGACACCCCGCAGATAATCGACAATGAGCCCTTGACTATCTGACGGGGCGCCAAGCATGTTGCGCGCCTGATCGAGCAGATCCTCCGCGGAGGCAATGTGCGCTTTTGCCAATGCGACATGCTGGTTGACTGGGGCAACCACCGATTCCGGATAGCGGTTAGCCAACGCTGCTGCTTGTTTCTTTGCTGAAGGTATAGCCGCCGACAGCTCCACTAACTGCTTGGTATATTCTTCGATCTTCGCAGGTGCCTGCACGAGCAAATCGATTAATTCCGCAAAATTGTCTGCCTGCTCCGCTAAAGCCTGGTCGGCAGTGCCACAATCGCTAATCACACTGACTAATCCGGCCCGCAGCTCAGCATCACTTGGGCGGCCAGCGGTTAGTTCATGGAAGGTGTGAAACGCACGCTGCAGCGTTGTAGTGGAACGGTTCATCGCGGCTGTGAAACTTCGTGTCTTTTCCGGTCCAAACTCAGCAGTCGCCTGGGCAAGTTCGTCGGTGGCACGCCGATTCAACTGATCGGTAGAAGCGAGTTCCTCTTCCGCGCGTTGCCGCAGGATCGCCAGCGGCAGCTTCGATAACGTGACAGTGTCTGCCGGGTCAATAGTGCGTGCCTGCTCGATGGTGACCGACGCACCACTGCCGATCGCCCGTGGCGACGAAGACTCCACTGCGCGTCGACCGTTTGACCGTTTCGCCAGTCGATAGACGACAAACGCTCCTCCGCCAAGCAGCACCGCACCACCAACACCACCCAACAGTCCCGGGGTATTGGCAGTCGACGTCGAATTAGTGGTTGAGCCTGGGGACTGTGCTCCGCCCTGTGGTGGGGTGGCGACAGGAGTAGAGGACGGCACGCCGCCAGGGGCTGGTGTTGCACCTGCGTTACTGAACTGTGCAGCTTGTTGCACGATGTGTTCTGCGGCGGCATAAAAATCCCCTTGGGCAAGCGCTGCCCGCACCCGACTGTCAAGCGCATCAATTGCAGATTCGGCTACCGCGCCCTGCTGGTAGGCAATCGAATAACGATTCGGTTGGGTTTGCACACCTAAACCGATAAAACCCGGATTGGAATGTGTGGCAGTTTGCTCAGCTGCCCACTGCTGCGGGGATCCGCCGATATCGGTGACAAACGCAATCAGCACATCGCCGCCGGCGTCGCGCACCGCAGCGATCTCATTGGTTAACGCGTTGATCTCTGCGGTGGATAAAACACCTAATTCGTCGATCACTCCACTGTCGACTGCTGTGGCCGGCTGTGCCACAATCATCGCTGGTGCCATCTGTTCGGCGGCAGCATACGGCAGTAGGGTACCGGCCAAGCCACAGCCGGTGGCAGCACCAATAAGCAGAAGACGAGCAGCAAGACGGCGGGATGAACGGGGGAAACTCTCAGCCATAACATTCCATCCTAACGGCAATTCGCTACCGCGGGCGAAGATCAGTGAAAGGCAACCGGTGGGGAGGAAACCCTTGTTGCGGCCAGCGTTTCGGTATTTGGCACACCCGTCCGCAAATAGCTGGCAGACAGCGTGGCACAAGCACGGCACAAGCACGGCACCTGTTCGCCACGATTGTCGCTTAGTGCACGGTGTGTAACGGTTGTGCACCACGACCTTGGAGTTCCGCGTGTCAAGGGTGAATTAGTGGCTGCGGCAACTAGCCTGCTTAACAGCAGAACAAAAGCCTTGAAAATCAACCTGTTTGCGACGCTGGTTGGGCAACGAGGCTGATGACGTCCCCGGTAAACGTTCACGATGGGTAACCGTCACGCACACCTGAACACAACACGACCACACAAGGATGGTGACTTCGCCGAAGTGGATACACAACGATCCCCATATCGCTACACAGTCGACGACTGTGCACGTCTTTTGCCTGAAGCTGCGAAAACACACCATCTTGTGGATTCCCCAGAACTACGGCATCCCTTCGCCCGCGACCGGGCACGGGTGCTGCATTCGGCGGCGTTTCGACGTCTCGCGGACAAAACCCAAGTCGTCGGCCCGCAAGCCGGCGATACACCGCGCACACGGCTCACCCATTCCCTGGAAGTCGCGCAGATCGCGCGGGCAATTGGCACCGGGTTGGGTGCTGATCCGGACTTGTGTGAACTCGCCGGTCTCACCCACGACATTGGGCATCCCCCATATGGGCATAATGGGGAAGTAGCGCTAAACGAACTCGGAGCCGACTGTGGGGGCTTTGAAGGAAACGCCCAAACTTTGCGGATTCTTGGCCGCCTTGAACCGAAAATTCTCGACGAGGAAGGCAACTCATACGGGTTGAACCTCACTCGTGCGGCACTCGATGCAGCGTGCAAATATCCGTGGACACGCACCAACCCAGATGGCAGTGTTAACCGAAAATACGGCTGTTATGACGAAGACCTGGCACTGTTGCAATTTGCGCGAGCAGGGCACGTTGAAGGCTCTCGCATTCCGCCATTGGAAGGGCAGGTGATGGACTTTGCCGACGACATTGCCTACAGCGTGCACGATGTGGAAGATGGCATCATCGCAGGGCGGATCAGTTTGGCGGTGTTGTGGGACTTTGTTGAACTGGCATCATTGGCTAATCGGGGCGCAGAAGTCTACGGTGGCAGCCCCGAAGAGCTGCTGGCCGCCGCGGACCGGCTTCGGCAGCTTTCCAGTGTTATTGCGGCGGCCGAGTTTTCCCCCACACTTAAAGGACTGGCCGGATTGAAACGACTCACCAGTGAACTGGTTGGCCGCTACATTGGGGCAACCATTGCCGCAAGTAACCAGCACAATGAGCCTATTGCTGATCGGTTGCATGGTCAGGTTGTTCGCCCGGCGGAAGTGCAGGCAGAAGTGACTCTGCTAAAAACCCTCGCTGTGCTCTATGTCATGGATGAGCCATCCCACTTGTCAAACCAAGATCGGCAACGTGATCGCATCGCGCGTGTTTTCGACTTCTACCAGCTCACCGCTCCGGAAAGCCTTGACCCGATGTTTGCTGCCTGGTTTGTCCAAGCAGAAAATGATGCGGCGAAAACCCGTGTGATCATTGATCAGATCGCCTCCTTGACGGAAACCGCACTGCAGACTGTGGCGAAACGTGCCCACAGTATCGCCTCTTTCTACGGCTAACCTGTGCGGTGTGCCGCGCCGCGGCAGTGTGTTACACCGTGTGTTGCTGTCTGGATGTCGAAGGCTCGTTCGCGGGATCGTGGATGAGCAGCGACTGACCGGTTTCGCGAAACACTGTCCACCACAGCAGCTGGCGGTGCAGCGGCAATGTTGCTGCCCTGGTTGCTACGACAGTTACCGGCGGGATCGAGGATAAAAGATCTGCCAGCCCGTCGAGATTCTGCGGAATTGCCGTGACTTGCGTGCCATTAGCTGCGGTGATCTGCTCACCGATCGCGGTAATCAGCTGCCGTTCGCTACTGCTGCCAGTGTGTGCTGCGCGACCGGTTGTGTCGGAAGGTGCATTAATCACTATCAGTGTGCGGGCGGGATACTGCGAAAGCTGGGAATGTACTGCTGGGTGAAGCGTCATGGTGTGGTCTTCCATTAAGAAAAATTCGACCCGAACATATAGGGAGCAAGACGCTCATCCGGGAACGTGGTGAGTGTCGGAGCTTGTGAAGCTTTTACCGAGTATTGTCGCCACCAGGGGCATCAGGGATGAAGCAGAAACTGTCGTAATGGTCGCTGGTATAAAACCATCCCTCAGGTTGGGTGCCTTGCCCGCCGGTAACAATCCGGCGTGCCCCGCGGTGCGAAACACCCGGAGTTGGGACAGTGTATTCCCGGTAATAATTTCGCGGCTGTTTCGGCAAATGCCCTTCATAGTTGCCAAACCGGGTGCCGTCATTGGCCGGATAAGGAAACGGTCCGCCCTGCACAATCTGTGCAATGGTTGATTGTGCCTCCTTCGGCAAACTTGTAACCGGGCACTCGGTAAGTCCGCTAGTGTTCGGTGCACCATCAGAGGATTGGGAATTTGCCGTCGATAGTCGCGGGGAGGTGGGCGAAGTGCTGACGCGGGCAGTGGGGGAGCTACTGACAGTGGGGTGGCGATTTGTCGTCGAAGATGAAGGCTGACTTGCACTGGTGGGAGGGGAGGAGACGGTGCTCGACGAAACAGGGTTTTGTCCTGGTTGGTCAATATTGAGTCCAAAATATGCAGCGATTGCGGTCAACACCGAAATGACCAGCGCCAGCAGGCCTTTATTCCGCAGCAGATTCGACATAGCGCTTTAGTGTAATCCGAAAAGCGACAAACGGCATTGCATGGCATCGCGCAGTGCCGGAGACGCTGCAACAGTAGTCACTTCCGATCTGTTAAGACTACTTGCACTCGCCCGGGTTGGGAGTGGTGGGGTGGCGATGGGCAGCAGATCCGTGGCCGTCTACTGCACAGGGAATGAACAATTTTCGGCCTGATTTCGGGTTTATCCACAGCTGCGACAGGCCAAAATCCAACCTTGCTGCCAATGTTCACTACCATGTGCTCTATGGCTGCTCGACGTATTCCCGAAAAAGACATCGCTGAGATTCGAGAGCGCACCGCTATCGAGGAGATCGTCTCGGAATATGTGCAGCTCAAACCGGCTGGGGCGGACTCGCTGAAGGGGCTTTCCCCCTTTAAAGACGAGCGAACCCCATCATTTCATGTGCGTCCACAACGCGGCTTTTTTCACTGTTTTTCGACCGGGAAAGGCGGAGACGTTTTTACCTTCCTCATGGAGGTCGAACATGTCACCTTCCCGGAAGCAGTAGAGATCTGCGCCGACAAGATTGGCTACCACATCAACTATGAGGGTGGCGGCACCTCGACCCGCACAGAACCAGGCACCCGCAAACGGCTCATTGAAGCCAACAAACTCGCCCACGAGTTTTACCAGGAACATCTCATCACCGCTGAAGCCGCAGTTGGTCGGGAATTTTTAGCCCAGCGAGGGTTCGGTCGTGCGGATGCTGAAACCTTTGGGTGCGGCTACGCCCCCGATGGTTGGGATACGTTGACTAAGCATCTTCTGGGGCGTGGGTTTAGTGCGAAGGAACTCATTGATGCGGGACTCACCTCGCAGGGGCGGCGAGGGCCGATCGACCGTTTCCACCGGCGGCTGCTCTGGCCGATCAAATCAGTAACCGGTGAAGTCATTGGGTTTGGCGCCAGAAAGCTGTTTGACGACGATAAACTCGGCAAATACATCAACACTTCAGAGACGATGCTTTACAAGAAGTCGAAGGTACTCTTCGGTCTTGACTTGGCGAAACATGCTATCGCGGAGCATCATCGGGCAGTCATTGTGGAAGGTTATACCGATGTGATGGCGATGCATGCTGCCGGGGTGACGGAAACAGTTGCAGCCTGCGGTACCGCATTCGGTGATGAACACCTGCATTTGCTGCGCCGGTTTTTAACCGAGGATTCCTTCTTCCATGGAGAAGTGATTTACACCTTTGACGGCGACGAGGCCGGACAGAAAGCCGCATTACGGGTTGCCAACGGCGATCAACAATACATGTCCGCTTCGTTTGTGTGCGTCGCCCCTGATGGGCTTGATCCATGTGATCTTCGCCTGCAGCATGGCAATAAAGCTTTAGCAGAGCTGGTTGCCACGAGACTTCCTATGGTTGAGTTCGTGGTTCGTACCCTGCTGTCTGGCTACGATTTGTCGTCAGCTAACGGTCGCCATCAAGCATTGCAACGGGTTGCCCCCCATATTGCCCGGGTGGATGATGCGATGCTGCGGAAAAACTATGCCCGGGACGCTGCAGGGTGGATTGGTTGGTCAGATGAGCGGGAAGTTGTCGACCTTATCGAACGGCTGCATAAGCAGCCACCCAAGCAGCAGCACAGCAAACGGCAGCAGATTGTGGTGCCCTCGGGTGGGACACAAGAGTCTTCGCTGCGGCTGCCTGATCGTCGTAGCAGGCGGCTTTACCCGGAGCGGGAAACCATCAAACTTGCGCTGCAATACCCGCAGCTTCTAGGGCAAAGCTTTGACCAAACAGTCGACGAATTGTTTACCGATCCGACGTATCAACGTATCGCTGGGGCGATCAGAAGTACTGGGAGTCTCACTACTGTCAAACCGGGGGCTACCTGGTTGAGCGAAGTCGCGGACAATGTTGGTGATTTTGCGGGTGCCTCGTTGGTCAGTGAGCTTGCCATGGAAGAGATCAGGTGTGATGAGGACGCCCTGGGGGCGTATGCCCGCAGTATTTTAGCCAGTCTCGTCGATGCGTTTATTGGCAACATGATTGCTCAGCTCAAAGGTCAACTGCAGCGAATGCGACGCGACAGCGATCCAGCCGCCTATGATGAACTTTTTTCTCGGATTATCGCGCTGGAAACACAGCGCAAAGCCAATAAAAAGACCATATCTGGTGTGTGAGTGGGATCCCCCCCCCAAGACCCATGGTGGCTTGGGTGGCTCACTGTTAAGCGACAAGTGCTGTATGCGCAGTGTTTGCCTTTACCGCAGAACAACAGGTACCGCTTGCACCCGGAGTGTCTCTTTAAAGACGAAAAACACCCCATTGGACTGGTTGAGTATTGAACCAGCTTCCATGGGGTGCATTGGTAGAAAAGCAGTGAAGTTTTTGCAAGCAAGCAGTGCTCTATCAAGAAGTGGGGCACTCTCGCCTTGCATTGGTCTTGCTGCTAGTCGTCGTCGCGTTGCAAGACTTGATAGTTCATGCCGTCTTTGGAGAGGTTTTTTACTTCCTTCATCCGTGGTTCAGGGTCAAGCTTGTTTGCGACGGCTTTGCGGGTCGCTTTCACTGCCGCTTTTGCTACTGGTGAATTCACGGCAGCCTGATAGCCGGTGCGGATTTGTTCGTAGCGCTTCCGGCCTGCTTTCGTACCCAGCAGATATCCGGCAGCAGCGCCAACAACGAATTGAATCATGAACTTCCCTCGTACTAGAGCAGGCCTGGTGGTGATATCCAGGCACTGTACCAACTGTACCGGTTGCGGGCTGCAGTGGTGGCGTTGGCCGTAGCTAATAGGGTGCTGCCCACAGCGGCGATAGATGAAGCTGGTGATGAACGAAAAAACCGACTAGGAATCCTAGCCGGTTTATCGTTGCTCCCCATGCTGGACTCGAACCAGCAACCCTTCGATTAACAGTCGAATGCTCTGCCATTGAGCTAATGGGGAATTGAATTGTGTTGTTGCTGCGGTGCTGTGCTCCGTGGCAACGAAAAGAAACTATAGCTAGCCTTGGACGTTAATGGCAAATCGCCAGGTAGTGACGAGTTTTCTAGGCATGTTTTGAAGGGTTGGTGCGCTACGGTGACATTGTGCAGGAAAGTGGCGGGTGTGTGTCCAAGTCTGATCAGTCACAGGAAAGCGACTCGGGAGCGGAGCAGTAGGGATAGGGGAGTGTTGGCAGTGCGGAAAATAGCTCATTTCCTGCAATGTTTTCGAAAACGGAGAGGGGTGCTCGTCGTGAACAGCTGCGCGGGCTATACTGTTGCCAGCGTTGAGATGAGGCGGCAAACCTTGTCGTCTCGTTGTCAACCGTGGGGCTATAGCTCAGTCGGTTAGAGCCGCGGACTCATAATCCGTTGGTCCCGGGTTCGAGCCCCGGTGGCCCCACAAATGCCCCCTACCAGTTTTAGCTGGTAGGGGGCTATTTTTTATGATTAAAACAGACGCATTTCCTATTTTCCGCTCTAAATCCGCTCTAACATCAGGGAAAGTCAGGGCAAACCAGGGCACGTTTTCGCACTTGTGAGCTAGACGCAGCACACCCCATTTTTACGAAACCCGCGCCGCTACAGCATCCCCCAACAGCATCGCCACCGTGTCCAAATCATCATCGAAAAGATCCGCATACGTGTCCAGCGTCATCGCCGCGGTCGCGTGCCCCAATTGCCGCTGCACCACCTTCACATTCGCGCCCGCTGAGATCAACAACCCCGCCGCCACATGACGCAGACCGTGCGGGGTAATCCTAGGAAAATCAGGATCGAGCTGCTGGCAGCGGGTAACCGCGCGCGAAAAACCCGCTTCCAGCGTTCTGTTTCCGCAGCGGCATGCCGTCACTGGAGAAAAACACCCACGCCGTTTTTGGCTTACCGGCTGTTTGCTGTGCGAGCATCCGCAGCACCGACATGGTGACCGACACCTGTCTAGGTTTGCCGTTTATAGGTGTGCCCAACACCAGCTCGCTTTGAAGCCACGACACGCTACGAGCGATCGTAATTCTGCCCCGGTCATGGTCAATATCGCCCACCTGTAAGCCGGCGGCTTCACCCCACCGCAGCCCCACAGTGCCAAGCAGCCACACGAGGGTGGCGTGATCGCCGGAATGTTCTGCCACCATAGCGAGCTGTTCCAGGGTGAGTTAGACCTTGACGGGCGGGTTTCTACGCGGCAGCGATATTCCGCGCGCCGGGTTCGTGGTGATGAGGCGGTCGTCGACGGCGAGGTCAAGGATTTGGGCGAGTATCGCGTGTTGCTCACGCGCGGTTTTCCCAGAGATGGGCATTGCCGATACCCACGCCTGCACCTCCGAGGAGCGGATCGACGCGATTCGCCGCGTACCCCAGTCCGGAATGATTCGTGCGGAAAGAATCTGCGAATACCCTGCCACTGTCGATGGTTTGAGTTCTGTTTTCCGGCGATCCATGTTTCAGCGGGGGTGGCTACTGTCACGTTTCCGGCACCTGGGTCGACCCATGTGCATGTGTTGATGGCGGTGGTGTTTTCCGCCGCCCACGCCTGCGCCTGCACCTTTGTCTTGAAACCCTGCATGGTGCGGGGTTTTGCCTGCTGGTTCGCGATACTGCACCCGCCACGCGGTGCCTGTTGCGGTCTTATATTTTTGGATCGGCGCCATGATATGCTCCTATATGGGTCTGGCGCAGTTTCCTGCGTGGGCTTGCTTACACCCCCGCCTACCACTTGGGTTCTCAAATTCGGTGGTAGGCGGGGCTTTTTTAGTTAAAAGTGCAGGATGTGGATGTTCGATCCGGCAGGGTGATCGCCACCGACATCAGCGGGGATGGGTTGAAATACTTGGCCATTGCCTCCGGGATAGGGAGCCGCCCATTGCCTGGGGTAGTCCAGGGAAGCATGGACGGCTTGATCGTCCGCTTCTCAAGCTCCGAATACACGCCATAATGCACAAGCTTGCCGGATTCCACGAACAGCTCGGCATTGGTGAGTTTCCCGCCGTCTACCGCATTGAGGGTGGCGGTGTAGGTGTCCGGCAGGTCACCTTCCCACCAGAGCTCGGCAGTGCGGGTCTTCCCATCATCCGTACTCCACAATGAGGCTTTAGTCAGCGTCACCGGCGCACCATCGCTGGTGCAGTTCGTGGTCTCTACATCGGAGAAGGCGGCGGCTTCGGTGGTAGTGCTCGCAGAGGGGGGAACTTCGGGGCTGTCAGCTGAACAGCCGGTAAGCATCGTGATTGTGGCGATAGCGCCAATCGCTAGTAGGCGTCGCATTCGGAACCATTCGGTTCGTCTCGTAGGGCTTGCCGGGTGGCAAGCCAGGTTTTCAGGATGTGTTTTGTGACGTCGAGTTCTTCGCAGATCGCTGGTACGTCTCCCGGGGAGGGTTTCTGCCAGCCGGTATTCGCCGGGGTCGATTAAAATGCGGGCGGCTGCTTGGTCAGCCGCTCGTTCTTGCCGGGCGTGGAAATGCCTCTTTTCCACTGGTTTGTCGCCGCGTATCGCGTGGGCGAGTTCGTGTGCGAGAGTGCAGCGGTGCGCCCTGCGTGGAAGCCCCTGCCTGATGCTGATCTGCTGCTGGTGGTGGAGGTAATAGCCTTTGCTGCCGCCGGTGTGCTCGGTGATGGTGACGCCGAGGGCTTCCAGTTCTTCAATGGAGATGGTCTGTGGCTCCTCTCATTTCGGGTGTGCTCGCATGTATTGTGCCAGCCGCTGCCGTCCGGGGTCGGCTGAGTGTTCGAATTTACGGGGAATCGAAGTCCATCCCGTCCTCAGGCTCGTCGGGGGACGAGTCCGCGACGGCGCGCAGGTACGGGGGAGTCGCCGCGCCCTCTAGCGCGTCAAGCTCTTCCGCATGCTTAGCCGGGACGATTCTGCGGGCTAGCTCAAGAATGAGCTGCGCGTCACTTGCTGTAGCGACGAGCTCGCCGTCGGAATCGAAGTAGTCGAGTATGTGCTGGTGGGTGATGTATCTGAAATCCACTAGGCACTCGAGGGGGTTGAGGTCGTAGTGGACGCACAGCGTGATTATGTCATCTGAGCTGGTCTGGTCATTTAGTCTGCGGCCTGCTGTTTTCCGGGTAACGCCCAGTACCTCTGCGAGATCACTGTAAGTGACGGGGTGCCGGGTTTGCTCGCTGATCCAGCTTTTTATGTCCATGTCATAAGTGTACCACTGTGGGACATTTTTAGCCCAACTGGGAGTGCTTGACAAGACAAAATGGAAAAGCACTACCCAATAATGGGGCAGTTGGGGTGCTTTGTATCCCACTGTAGGTAATAATTGACTCATAAGGAACAGGGAAAGGTTACAGGATAAGTGCTTTTTTACTCTCGCTCGATGAGATAGACCGAATCCGGCGCTTGCACCAAATCTCAAGCGCCACCGGATTCGAGGCAAAACCAACCTCAACTGAAATACTTGGAGCCGAGCCTTGACTACACGGCGGCCAACGCCGGAAGTGCTCAACGAGCTCGCAAAACTCGGCGCTCGTCCCAACAAAATACTCATCGCGGAACAAGACGCATTCGACGCGCTCACCTCCTAACAGCCCCGCCGCATAGGAGTCCCCCTTGAAACCCCTCGCCGGAATCGTCCTCTACATCAACATCAAATCCGGCCAAATCCTTGCCAGCCAAGCCCCCGATGCCGAAGCCTCGATCCGGACAGTGTTCGCCGCAAATCTTGCAGCCGGAACCACCTTCGCCGCCGACAAACACGCCTCGGGCGGCTCACCCCGCTCGAGTATGAAACAATCAATCACTAGGCAGCCCAAAAAGCTGCATAGAACTGTCACCTAAACGTGCAGCAGACCCATATCTTCATCATGATATTTGCAAGGCAAAGGGGCTTGCAGAAGTTGGCGTGGTTTCCGGCTTTTTGGAGAGATTCAGTGGCGCATATCCAAGAGGCGGGCTTTATGGTTCAGTGTGGTCTGCTCCTTTGACGCTGGGATGCCACGGGTAGATTTCAACCTTGCTGCGAAACCTGGTGCTGTCCACCCAGTTACCCGCGATATTAACGACTATGTTTCGATTATGGGAGCATGTTGGGGATCTGCGATAGACGGTTATGTCTTACCGCATTCTGATGTCATTGAAACGATGGCGTCTGCAGCTTTGCAGAGTATACACTTGGCTCAACTGAACAAAATCGCACGTAATTCATATCGGAAAGTAGGATGTTAAGATTCTCGAAAATCGGCGATACCTTTGTTCGGATAGTTGCCTTCACGGCTGACCATACTGCGCCGGTAATTCTTACCTCGAAACCTCAGTTTGTTTCGATGCACAAGTTTTTCACTACCGGATGGTTATCTGCAGCATTGGAGCTAGCTTGTGATGTGCACCGTCCACCCTTTCTTGCATCCAGTCAGATAAGTAAGTTTTGGAATTGCGGCGAATCGGATCCATGCTGCCCCGTGCTCGGTGGGTACAGCGTTCATGATGACGACGACGGTGACGTCACAGTCGCCAAAGTGGTGTGTTGAGATGTGACGGTATGAACTGAGCAAGGTGCTGGGTTGATGGATGCCGCTTCCCATATGCGCGCAATTGTCGACCAGCAGCAATTCCTTGCCTCGGTGAATGCTGAAACCAAAAAATATCAGTGGGGTGAGGCTGCCGCTCTAGTAGGTGAATCGCTTGGTGGATCGTTTGTGGTGCTGGAGTCCTTTGTCCTTAAGTCTGGATTATCTTCCGATGCAGCGCTGTCGAGCATTTTTTCGCTCGCCAAAACCAAATAGGTGCGTGAAAAGCAACATTGTTGTTCGCGTGGAATGGGCGCGGAACATGTGTGGTGTGTGCTGAGGCGGTGGTCAACGGCCTGTCAATTACGACGAGCCGAATTGGGTTAGATTATCTGTGGCAGATGCCGTCCAGTTGTTGATCGGTGACGAGGATGCCTTGCCTTGCCATGCTGCATGGTGGTCCCGGCAGATGGGTGACGGGTGTTCGTCCTGTTAGACGTGAGGTCACCGGTAGCGGCAGTACAACACCCCGGACTTTGTGGTGTGGTACACCTTGTCCGGGGTGGTGCGGAATGAAGCAATGATTGTGTGTTGCTGCAGCCGGCGTTGCTTGCCCGTTAGGCGGTAAAGAGCGCCTCGATTTGATCGAGCAGCGCCATGGCGCTGTAGTAGTCGATTCGGAAGGCTGTTGGGGCAAGGTCGATGACGGTGTTATTGCGCACAGCTGGGGTGCCTGCAAGCTGGGGGTCGCTGGTGAGTACTGCCGCTGCTTCGCGGCCATCAGCAGAGAGGGCAAACACTGTGTTACCGGTCAGGGCGAGGGCGGCATTCTCGGCGGCTACGGGCTTGACGTCGTTGCGGTTGGCATGATTGCCGGCAGTCGACACCAGATTGGGGTCAGGTTCGACCACTGTAAATCCGAGTGCGGTAAAGATTTGGCCCTGTGCTGAGGCGTCGGTAAAGAAATTTAATACGCCCGGCTCCTTGGTGAGGGAGACAATGTTTACTGGCTGTTCAGGCAGGGTGATTGCAGCTTTCACCGCCTCTAGGCGGGCGTGATATCGATCGATAGCGGCTGCTGCTTCCTGCTCGTGGCCAGTGATTTCCCCGAGTTGGCGGGCGGTATCAATCCAGCTTTGCTTGGAGTAGTCGACGACGATGGTTGGTACGACATCCGCGAGTTGACCATAGAGCTCGGCTGCCGAATCTTGACCGCTGGCGCTGATGAGCACGAGATCGGGTTCGGCGGCAAGAATTGCTTCCACATTGGGTTCCCGCAGATATGCTGCGCTGAGTCCGCGTTCGTGGGCGACGTTGGCCCACTGGGTGAAGAACCCATCTGCGTCCGCCAGCGGCGGTTTGTTGTTTACTGTGCCGGTGGCCACCACGGGTGCATCCATGGCGAGCAGTTCCCCTGTTAACGTCACTGAGGTGCTAACAATGCGGGTTGGCTTCTCGGTTATCGTTACTTCGGTGGGCTGGCCTTGGCCGTTGGTGGTAGTAATGGTGCGCGGCCAAGCAGCGGTGGCGGTGGCACTGCTGGTGGTGTTCGTGGTGTGTGTGCTGCTGGTGGTCGCAGACGCGGTGTCGGTGGGCTGCTTCTCGGCGGTGCAGGCGGTGACGCTCAACGCGGCAGCGCACAGCAGGGCGGTGATGCGAAGTGTTACAGGGCGCATGGGTTTGAAAAGCACAACCTTTCTTTGCGTGGCTAGTGAGCATTGTGCTGCCGTGGTTGCTGGGACGGGCAACACAGTTGTGCGACTGTGGGCATGTCACATTCCCAACGACAGTTTTTAAGTAAGCCTTACCTATTTTAGTGGATGGTGCGGAGTGGCACAACGAGCGGTCCGTCGCCGCCGGGATCGGGCAAGATCGCAGCACTGACTGCAAAGGCGGTTTCGATCACCGCTGGGGTGAGGATGGTTGCTGGATCGCCTGCTGCGATGAGTTGCCCGTGCTGATCCAGCACGATGAGGTGGTCAGAGAATCGGGCGGCGAGGGTGAGATCGTGCAGCACCATAACCACGGTGTTGTCATGCTGGGTGCGCAGTTGCCGTACGAGTGTCAACACATCGATGGCATGGGCAATGTCAAGATAGGTGGTTGGCTCGTCAAGCAGCAGGGTAGGGGTGTGCTGGGCGAGCGCCATGGCTAGCCACACCCGCTGCCGCTGCCCGCCGGAGAGTGCATTCAGCGGTGCGTCGCGGAGCGATTCGAGCCCTACCTCGTCGAGCGCTTGGGTTACCATTTGTTCATCTTCTGCTGACCAGGGCTGCCACACGCTGCGATGCGGATATCGGCCGCGGGCAACAAGCTGGCCGACCAAGGTGCCCGGTGGGGCGATCGGCGATTGGGGAAGCAGCGCAATCTGTTGTGCCCGCTGCCGGGGGCGTAGCGTGCGAAGATCTGTTCCCAGGTATGTAATCGTGCCGGTGGTCGGGGTGAGTGCCTGGCACAGCGAAGCAAGCAGCGTGGATTTGCCGCAGCCATTCGGGCCGATAATGGTGGTGATCTTCCCGCGCGGAATGCGCACGTTGAAGTCTTCCACGATGGGCTGTGCGTCATAGCACAGGGTGACATCGGTCAGTGTAAATATATCGTTCATGAGGTGCTCCGTCGGTGCAGTTGCGCCAGGGTGATGAGCAGGATTGGGGCACCAGCGAAGGTGGTGAGAATCCCGGCTGGAAGTGTTCCACCCACCAGGACACCAGAGGTGACATCGGCTCCTAGCACCATGACGGCGCCACATTGGGCAGACAGCAGCACTGGTGGTAGTCCATCGCCGCCAAGTTTGCGGGCAATATGAGGGGCGGCGAAAGCGACAAACCCGACCGGTCCTGCCACAGCTACTGCGGCCGCGGTGAGCATGATCGCAAGCCCTAACATGAGCCGCTGCAGGTGGGAAACCGGTGCCCCTAGCGGATGCGCCAGCGTGGGGCCAAGCTGCAGAATCGGTAAATGAAATGCAAGCCACGGGCTCAGGAACAACACGGCAATACAGCAGGTCAGGGGCAGCGGAACTGTGGCCAGTGACGTTGCGGCAAGCGAACCTGCCAACCAGCGATGGGCGGCTGCTGCTTGATCCAGATCGGTGGCGGCAATAAGCCAAGTAGTGGCGGCCTGCAGCATGACGCTCACCCCCACGCCGACCAGTACCACAGCCGTCGGCTGACCGCGTTTCGGTGCAGCGAGAACCCACACCACCACCCCAGTTGTGAGCCCACCAACGAGTGCCGCTGCGGATACGCCCACCTGGGTAGCTGTCCCCATTGCCGGGGTGAGTAAGGCGGGCAGCCCGGTAAGGGCAGCCACTGCAGCGAGCGCAGCACCTTGCGTAATACCCAACACATCGGGACTAGCTAGCGGATTTCTGGCAACCGACTGGGTGAGTGCGCCGGCGGCACCAAGGCAAGCCCCCACGCACCACGCTGACAATGCTCGCCCCAGGCGCAAGTCGAGCACGATTTTGCGCTCCACGGGACTGCCGTCGCCGAACACAATCCGCACACAATCGGCGACGGTGACTGGGAAATCACCGGTGATCACTGCGGTGACCAGTAAAATTACGCCCACCGCAAATACGATGACACCCCACCGCCCCCGCCGGGATAATGCCAGGTTGCGGTTTCGACTGCCTGTGCTTCGGATGGTGCTGGTTGCTGTGTTATGAAGTATGCGGATGCTCATTGGGTGAGCTCCTTGGAAGTTGTGCGCACCAGCGCAATAAACAGTGGTGCCCCGAGTACGGCCAATACGGTACCCATGGGTAACTCTGCCGGTGCCAGCACGAAGCGAGCAAGCATGTCAGCAATCAGAGCGGCAACCGCGCCAATCATCATCGAATAGGGTACTACCTGTGGATAGCTTGCCCCGTAGAGCAGGCGGGCAACGTGTGGTGCGGCAAGACCCACAAAGGGTACTGCCCCGGCACCGGCAACCGCCGCCCCACCAAGGAGCGCTACGATCAGTAATCCGCTGAGCCGCACGGTTGTCACACGCGCACCCAACGCTTGCGCTTGCGCGTCCCCTAATCCGATAACATCCAGGCTGCGCATATGCACCAAGGCGGCAAACAGGCCGATGATGGCCGGTACGGCAAGCACCGCCACATCCTGCATCGACGCTCCAGTTACCGACCCGGTCGCCCAGGTGCGAAACGCGTCCAACGCTTGTGGGTGGATCAGGATCAGTCCATGCACGACAGCCATCAACAATGCAGAGATTGCCGTGCCAGCTAGCAGTAAGGTCAGCGGGAGATGACGAAACCCGCCGGCAAAGGCCACTAGAAAAACCACGCTGCTTACCACCAACGCCCCGCCGATGGCGGCGAGAGTCAACACCACCGGTGATGCCCCAGGCAGCAGCAAAGCGCTGAGCACCACTGCGACCGCCGCGCCTGCATGAATGCCAACCAGTGAGGGATCTGCTAGCGGATTGCGGGTATGTCCTTGCAAAATAGCGCCCGCCACCCCTAAGCAGGCGCCCGCCAGTGGGGCAAGCAAGGTGCGCGGAATGCGCAGCCCGCCAATGAGGATCGCTAACTCGGCCTGCGCGGACTGCTCGCGGAGCAGTGGATGATGCAGCGGGTGCAAAGCAAAATCCCACGCGCTGGGCAGCACCTGAACAACTGGCAAGAAGGCGGTTTCGCGGGCACCCACCCCCACACTCAGCCCCATGAGCATCACCAACCCGAGGAACCACCAGAGCAGTGATCTGTAGTAGCGCAACATATGCAACACGGACACTCAAGTTAGGTTAGCATAAGACAAAAAGATTTCGGGGTGGGTCGTGTGTCAGCCTGCCGGGAAAGGAGTTGCGCAAGCGTATGGGAACCGCCAAGATCACAATCACCTTGGAAACAACGCTCACCGACCCGACAATCGAGGCAGTGCATTATTGTGCATTGCCGGTGCATGATCGCAGTGCGCCCGCGCTGCCCACGATGCACCAGGTACGTCCCGGGCACTTTCAGGCCAGCTGTTCCTATCCAGTCGATGCCTACGGCTCAATCCTTGCTGCGCCTGTGCGGGAACCATTGGCGGATGATCCGCGAATCAGGTGGCAACAGCTGCAAGCGGCAGCAGTGCCGCTTCGGGTAACCCCGGCAATTGCGCAACCCATGCCTGGTCGACTCGCAGGACCCGCAGCGCCACCACGGCTGGGGTGGACAGCAAACGGCGGCGCCTGGCAGGAACGCGTCGTGGGCTCCACGCGGGTGTACTACACCGCACCTGCGCATCCGCACCTGGTCGTGCTGCTCTGCGATGGGCAACTCTGGAAGGCCACAGCACTGCCTGCCGCGTTGACAACCCTTGCCGCACGGGGGTATTTGCCAAGCGTGCAAGTCATTGCGGTGGATACCAGCCATAACCGTGCACAAAACCTTGCCGAGGATGATCACTACCTTGCATATCTTGTGCATGAGCTGCTCCCTGCAATGACCCAGCTGGCCGACAAGCCAGTCATCGTGGCGGGGCAGAGCCTCGGTGGGCTTGCTGCCTTGCGCATGCTTGCCCAGCATCGCGACACCATCACTGGCGCAATTGCCAACTCTCCGAGTTTATGGTGGCCTGACCGGGATGGTTCGCCGCAACTTCCGCACCTGCTGGGGCAGCTTGACTATCGGGGAGCTGTGATCCATTTCAGCGCCGGGCTGGCGGAACGTAACCTGTGTAGCTTAGTCGCGCAAGCACAACGCTCCTGTCAGCAAGCTGGGGCAGTTGTCACCGCAGAATTTACGAACACCGCCCATGAAATCGCCGCTTGGGAAGGGGCACTTACCCGTGGTTTGCTGCGTATCACCAAAACAATGGCAAGGCGGTAACAGCTGGCGCGACCATGCATCGCTGCGGTGTGGGGCAATCCTGTGTCACCGGCAACTTTCGCGATTGAGGCACCGTGCCCGAAGCAATAGGGATGCGGACTTACGCAGCAAGACGTGCTTTACTGCTTGCGACCCATTTCAGTGCTGCGGTCTGACTGGGAACTATTCCGGGAAAACAGCGCCGGCAGTCGTGCCAATGAGACCATGTGGAGATTCCCTAGTGCATGGGGATGGTGGGGATAAGGGAATATCTGCGTCGTCGGCCGGGTTAGATATGGTGAACCGAGCGGTTCAAGTTGCCTGAACAGATCTGTCTAGTATAGGCTTTGCGTGTTCCACCACCTGGTGTGACGCCGATCAAGCCAAGACTTGCAGCAGCAAGGCTTCACGGCGGCGACATACGTTGCATTGAAGTCTGTATCTTTCGTTATTGTCCTGGTATTTTCCTGCTGCAAACAGGCGCACCCATGTGGCCTTTTTCTTGTCGGTCGAGGTGTCGTCCAGGCGGTGGGATCATACTATGCGCCGCAACGCTTTCGTTGCAGATCCTTGACAGATGTTTCTCATGGCACCTGTGCTGCTCGGGGAGGGCGCACGAATTAGGTGACAGAAGAAAAGAGTCAGTAATGACACAGACGAAAGCACACGTTCCCCAAGCTTCGCGGAACAATCCCTTTACCGGTTTCGGCGCGCAGGTAATCTACGGGCTGATTATCGGCGTTGTATTAGGGCTCGTTGGTGCCCGCATGGGTGAAGGCAACTGGCTGGTGACGATCCTGTCGCAGATCGGCAGCACCTATGTCACCTTGCTGAAATTACTTATTCCGCCGCTGGTCGTCACCGCAGTGGTGACCTCGATTGTGCAGTTGCGTCAAGTCCAAGGTGCCGCCCGTCTCGCGGGAAATACCTTGATTTGGTTTGCGATTACCGCAACCGCCTCAGTTCTTGTCGGGATTAGCGTCGGACTGCTCGTCGATCCCGGTGCCAATAGCAGCGTCGATCCTAATACGGCCAAAGACGTCGGATATGTTGGCTCCTGGGCAGCGTTTTTACAGTCGCTGCTGCCGACCAATATTTTAGGGCTGGAAGTCTCGGCAAAACTGAGCGACGGGGCAGTGTCCGCTGCGCCGAACTTCAACGTCCTACAGCTGCTCGTACTGTCCATCGCCTTCGGTATTGCCGCAATGAAAGTCGGCAAAAAGGCAGAGCCATTTATTGCACTCAACGAATCAATCTTGGCTGTGGTGCAAAAGGTGCTGTGGTGGATTATCCGCCTTGCCCCAATTGGGACTGCCGGCCTCCTCGGCAAAGCGGTGGCAACTTACGGGTTTGACGCGCTCGGCTCACTCGGCAAGTTCGTCTTCGCCATCTACATCGGCTTGGCGATCGTACTGCTCGTTATCTACCCCATTGTGCTCAAGGTCAACGGACTGCCTGTCGTGCACTTCTACAAAAAGATCTGGCCGGTGACCTCCCTCGGGTTTGTCTCCCGCTCGTCAATGGGCACCATGCCGGTGACGGTGCGGGCAGTAGAAAAAGGACTCGGCGTCCCCCGCGCCTATGCCTCATTTGCAGTGCCACTGGGTGCAACCACAAAAATGGACGGCTGTGCCGCAATTTATCCAGCAATCGCTGCGATCTTCGTTTCCTCCTTCTACGGGATTCCACTGGAGTTCACCGACTATCTGCTGATCGTATTCGTCTCGGTGATTGGTTCAGCTGCCACTGCCGGTACGACTGGGGCGACAGTAATGCTGACACTCACCCTGTCGACGCTGGGTCTGCCACTAGACGGTGTTGGTCTGCTCCTGGCAGTCGAGCCAATTGTCGATATGGGTCGTACCGCCGTCAACGTCACCGGTCAGGCACTGGTGCCGCTCATTGTTGCCAAGCGTCACGGAATCGCTGATCTTGCGACGCTGGCCAGTGAGAACACCGTCTACGCCCCGGAAGATGACGCCGCAGACTCCGCCGACACCACTGACTTGCCAGCTGCAAATAAAGCAACTGGCACAACGCAAACACCTGTCGGCAAAACCCGCCGCGAAGAAACCGAATTCGAAGAATCCTGGGCATAATCGGCAAGAGCGCACTCTCACGGTTGCACCCGCACCAACTGCCAATTCCGTACTGAATTCCCGGTTCTTGGAAGCTGAGTACCGACCCTCACGCCACCGCTGCTGCACAGACCGAAGCAGCGGTGGCGTTGGTGATTGTTGGTGTCGTTGCAGTCACCCGACATGTTCGTCTGCGCTGTTTGGCGACAAGTCGCCGACACACACAGATGTGCTCCAGGATGATCAGCAGCAACTGTGCAAAGTGCGCAGGAGGGAAGGGGCAACAGCCAGTGGAATCCGGGAAAACAGTGAACATGCTCACACTGATTGTGTGACAATAGCTGGCATGCACGATGTGGATCCCTCAATTTTGGCGTTGTATCGCGTCCTTGACCTCATCGGAGTCGTCCTCAATGGGGCGATCGGTGGCACCATCGCCCGACAACGCAATTTTGACATTATCGGCTTTGCCTTTTTGGCGATTTTCTCCGCGCTTGCTGGCGGTATGCTGCGTGACACCCTCATGCAGCGGGGCACTGCTGCAGCGATCGCGCAACCCTCCTATATGGGGTTTGCAATCGCCGGTGCACTAGTTGCCCTAGTGATTCATCTGCAAGGGCGGGCGTGGGAGCTGTTTCGAGTACATGGCGATGCGATCATTTTGGGTGTGTGGGCGACCACCGGCTCAATCAAAGCGTTGAGCTATAACATGCCCGCCGCCTCAGCAATTTTCATGGGTGTACTCACCGCAGTCGGCGGTGGCATGATCCGCGACATCGCCATTGGCACCACCCCGGCGGTCTTTGGGGGAAACACGCTATATGCCACGCCAGCTATTGCCGCCGCATCCACCATGGTCGCCTTCCACCAAGTTGATCTTGATGCAGCAGGCATGATTTGCGGAACAGTGGTGGGGGCTGGTTTTGCGATCATCGCCTACTGGCGCGGCTGGGTGCTGCCCGTACACAGTGATTTTGCACCCGTGAATATGACTGCAAGCCAGCTCAAACGACTCCTCCGGCAGGCAGAAAGTGCTGGCCGCCGAGACGGGATGAAACAAGGCCGCCGCATTGGTCGGCGCAAAGGACTGCGCCGTGCCAGAAAAGAAGGCGAGCGCGCCGGGGTCACAGCCGAACGAGATCGCTGGATTGAAGCGTTAGACGAGGGGCATCTACCCGCCGGTGAACACCTTGATATCACCGTGCGCCCTAACGATGAACAGTCTGCAACCAAGGATCAACGACAAACCACAGATCAGCATCCCCACAGATGATGACAGCGGGACAGTTGCGAAGCGACACCACCCGTGAATCCGGTGGAACCGCTAGGAGCTTCTACGCTTTGAGCAATGAGATCTACTCCGGCGCGGAAACCCGCTGAGATGGTCGTAGCCGACTATCGTGTCGGCTGTGAAGACGTTTGATTCCGCAACTGTTCGCACACTACTGGCCGACACCGTCGGTGAGTATCCCGTCGATCATGCTGCTGCCGCAGTAGTAAGCCCAGAGATGACAGCCACCTTTGGGGACGACTCGCGGGTGTATGAGCTGGCCTCAGTGACCAAACTGGTGGTTGCTTGGGCGACGATGATGGCAGTGGAAGAAGGATTCTTCGCACTAGATGACGCGATTGGCGAAGAAGGTGCCACGCTGCGCCAGCTGCTAGCCCATGCCGGTGGAGTGGGTTTTGCGACAAGAACTATGGAAAAACCAGCAGGTACTCGCCGCATCTATTCCTCAGCGGGTTATGAGATGATCGCCGAAGCGATCGAGCGGGAAGCTGGGATGCCGTTTGCGGAATACCTCCACGAGACCGTCTTTGCACCACTGGGTATGAATACTGCGGAATTGCACGGATCAGCCGGACATGGCATGCGTGCCAGCTTGGCGGACATGGTGGCATTTGCCGGTGAGGTACTTACCCCCACGCTGTTAGATCCGATAACCGTTGCAACCATGATGACGGTGCAATTGCCCGACTTAGAAGGGGTTGTTCCCGGCTTTGGGATGCAGCGACCCTGCCCGTGGGGACTAGGGTTTGAAATCCACGGCTACAAAGAGCCGCATTGGCTTCCCGCCACGATGCCGCCGCATGTGGCAGGACACTTTGGCCAGGCAGGTACCTATTTTTGGATTGATCCAGCAATGTCGGTTGCGATGGTTATGCTTACCGATCGAGCATTTGGAGACTGGGCGAAACCACTGTGGGCGCCCACGAACGAACGCATCTATACGCACCTTAGCCGCAGGACGAACTAGGGGTTGACCACCGCCCAGACAACAGTGAAGCTCCCCTTGAGGCTTCGGGGGATAAAGTGCTGCTTGAAGGTTGCTGCTGTGATTCCCCATACCGGAAACTGGGGATATCCATGAAGTAACACTTCGCCGCTGCAATTCAAACTGCAGCAACGAGCGGTTACGAATGGTCGAATAACACAAACCAGCAGCAGTGCAGTGCGACCGGGCTTGCCTTCACAGCAACTCGTGCACCTGCCCTGCCGCCCCTGTTGTCGATACCACTCAACAACTGTTCTATAGCCTCTGAGCTTGGCTGAACAGCGATGTGCTCACTTGGGTTGTTGGCCGCGCGGAGTCGTTACCCGTCGCCGGGTCACCCAAACGAGGGTTGAGCACATTGCTCATAAGCGAGCTGTTCTGTTGACGTGGATTATCTGCACCACAAGCGTCCTGGCGTTGGAAAAAGCGTGTGCTTGCCTGCCGCGTTGTCGTATTGCCTGCTTGAACCGATACGACACGGCACGAGGCAGCCGCAGCTTGTCCACCCAGCTCGTGGTGTGCTTTGGCCGCGATGCAGCGCATCGCGCGCAGCGCTCATCGACAACAGTGGGCACTGCCGTTACCACGGTTTGTGCTGTATCGATTGACCAGCGCATTGTTCGCACCACTGAGGTGGTGCGACGAGGACTAGCGTTGGCGAACTTGGACGAGGTCGTAGGGGAAGACGTGCCTCGCTGCCCACCCATGTTTACTGTGGCGCTTTCAGGCCACTGACATGCGGGTTGCGGCTGTCTGCTGAACACATGCTTGTCACACCATCACAAGGATTTCCCGTGTCTGTTTCTTCCCTTGCTCGTTCCACTGCATTCTCACCCGCAACGGTGACGACTGTTGCGGCTGATCCCTTCGTACAATGCACGCTGGTGGTGCGCAATATGCCTAAGTCTTGCCGTCGCATAGTGGAACATGCAATGACGGTGTGCTTGCCAACCGCCCCGCCGGTAGCGACCTTGGAGAAGGTGAATATCCACGATTGTCTCACCGACAGCAGCGATGCATTCGTCACCAGGTGGCGACGGGAACCCAGTGGACATTACTGCTGTGATCAGCGCATTGAAGCGCGTTCCAGTGAGCTGCACCAGTTTGCCGCGGTAGCAAGCAGGCTTGCTGGCCAGTACGGCTTCACGCTGCACGTGGTTATCTAGCGACTGCTGCTGCACGTCTATTCCGGTTGCATTACTGCGTTTCGCTGCATAGGCAAGTAGCGATGCGCCGGTGCGTAGTGCTGCTTCGCCGGTTAGGATTCCTGATTCGCTTGTTTGGCGGCAATGAGCTGTTCCAACTCGCCGATCGTGGTGGTGGCCTGGAAATCGCCGTCGTGGACAATAATGCCGAATTGCTCTTCTAATTCGACTGCTAACTGCACGAGCGCAATCGAATCCACCCCAAGGCTGGCAAACGTTGCTGTCTCTGTGACATCCTGCGGGTCAACACCGGCGCTTTTTACCAGCAGCGCTGTGAGCTGTCCGGTCACGGTGGTGGGGTCGATCGGATCTTGCTCGGGTTGCTTGAGGAATCCTTGTAACGCGCTGGCATCAATGGTGGCCACAACCAGTCCCTTCATCCGAGAGTTTCATCGTCAGTAGTGCACCAACCAACCTACACCACCGGGTGTGATTCCCACTGTTGCTGGAGGTGTCCTGTCAAGATGGTTGTTTTTCGCGGCAGAGTCCACGTTGTGATTGCGTGCCGTGGGGAAACCTGCGGCGGGTTGAAGGAGAGGCTCGATGCACAGTGCAGCCGGCAACGCCTGTTAAGGTATGGGGGCAATTTGTTGTTGTTTCACCCACGTGCATATCCGTGACAGATAGGTGGTTTTTGGCGTCATGATTCTGCATCCCACGCGGATATTGCACACGCTGCGGCGTGTCACCCTGCGACTGTCACCACCCGGGCGGCGCCATCTTGCCAAGGTGCAAGATCGCATTGATGATGAGCACACCAGGCCTGGGCTGACCGACCTTGACGAAGAATATTTTTTAGACGGCCCAGCAGGGGCAATTAAGGTCTATCGCACCGGTCCAACCGATGCCCGCTACACCGTGGTCTTTATTCACGGTTTCACCCTTGCTGCTGACGCATATTTTGCGCAAGTCGACTTTATTCGCGAACAATTCCCGGAAGTTGCCTGTCTGCTTTTAGATCTGCGGGGACACGGCGATACCGCTGAGCGCGGAGTCGATCCGGACACCCTCACCATTGATGGCACTGCCGATGATGTTATCGCTGTCATCGAACATGCAGCCAAACAGGGCGATCTGCTGCTGGTTGGGCACTCGATGGGGGGAATGACCGCGTTTAGTGTGCTGCGCCGCGCCCCCCAACAGATTGCCAAGCGCATAGTAGGCCTGGTGGCAATCGATACCGCGGTCAATCCCATGGCAGCTGCCGGTACCCCACAGCTGCTGGCAACCCAGGTGGGCAAACGCTTTATCGAAGCGGTAGTCGAAGATCCCGATCATGCCGATGAATTGCGGCACACGTTGCGGGGGCTGCTCGCCCCAGCACTCGCGGCAACGGTGTTCCATCGGGAAGCAGTAGCCTATGATCTGGTGGAATTTCATGCCTCAATGATTGACCGAACGCCCACCCCAACCTTTGTCGGGTTCTATCCTGATCTGCGTGATCATGACGAGCGTGACGTTGCGACCGCCTTAGCTGACCTGCCCGGCGCAATTGTCGTCGGGGAGCAGGACGATGTCACTCCGGTCAGTCAGGCAAAACAAATCCACAAACTGTGGCCAAAAGCCAGCTTTGTCACAGTAGACACCTGCGGCCATATGGCGGTATTGGAAGCCCCCGCTGAGGTGAATACGGCGATTGCCGACGTGCTTGAAGAAACCTCGTCGTATCGGCGCAAATTTCCAACTCGTAAACGTGCCGAAGCCGACAAACAAGGGGAGCGGGAAGCGAAAGCCGACCACGGGTAAACCCCCTATCGATGAACACCCACGAACCATCGCTGGTGATATTTACGATAAACCCGCTCCCCAGGGGTGGTAGGAGTCCTGTTTCGGCGTAGCCGGCCCGTTGTGGTACCCGGATCATCACCGGGCTATAGGCGCCAATCTAATGAGCGCTGAGTTACCCCGAATTATCGTCCGCCTGGTGTGGATCATCTGTTCCCGGCAAGGGAAGGTGCTCGAGGGACTGAGGCGGCGGAAAATCATGGATCAGCATTGTCGCTGTGCCCAGTGCACCACGTGGCCAAATGCTCACCCGCCGTGGATACGCCTTACAGGGTCGTGATATTTGCACGCTCCAGGGAATGGTTCACTCCTTGAACCCGCGTTGGCTCCTGAAAGTTTGGAGATGGTGTGCCATATCTGACGTGTCCTCCAGCAGCGCCTTGCCCGCAAGCACAGGCACAACCGTATTCAGGTGCGGATGCTTGGCCATTTCGGTTCCCGGGGAACTGGGTCACGCTCGCAAATCTGCCGTTGGTATTTGGAACGGTTGCTCGAAGTGCAACCTCTGCAGCTAGTTGGCGACACCGTTCCCGGGCAGCATCGCTGTAAGGAGTGTCGCAACAGCCTGTGATACGAGTCAGCAACCGGTGGTTCATTGCCGGATTCACGTTGGCTTGCTTGTTTTAGGTTTCGCAAGGTCGAAGGTGCGAGGTTATTTGATTGGTGTTGTTTCCCTTTGCTGCACGGTTCGCTATGGCATGGTTGCTCGTTACGCGCGTGGGAAAGGGCGCCGCGAACATCACCGTATCGACTATGGCGGAAAAACCGATAGCGCGGAACGGTTGGAGCGCTACAAATTAGAAAACAGCTCAAAAATGGCGAGGGCGCGTTGGCCATGATGCACGTGTGCCAACGCGGGTCATACTCGATCGGCAGCAAAAACGCCCCCACCTGGGGAATGCACCGTGTTGTGGTGTATCCCCGGTGGGGGCGGTGGCCCGCTTTGCACTCCGTCACGTCGGTGGCGAGTACACACGGCCTGCTTGTTGAGCTACGGTTCGTTTCGCGTTACGCCTTGGTTGGATCGTCCAAGTTGTACTTCCGTGCAGCTTCAGCAGCAACCTTCATGTCGAATTCGCCGGCACGGGCAAGACCCATGAGCACAGCCACAACAACCGACTCGGCGTCAATGTTGAAGTAGCGGCGGGCAGCAGGCCGGGTGTCAGAGAACCCGAATCCGTCGGCACCGAGGCAAGTGTAATCGCCAGGTACCCACTTGCGGATCATCTCTGGAAGGTCGGTGGCAAAGTCCGACACTGCTACGAATGGGCCTGCCGCATCAGCAAGCTGCTTGGTGACAAATGGGGCAGCGACATCCTGTTCCGGATGCTGCAGCTGTTCCTTATCTCGGGCAGCGCCATCGCGGGCAAGTTCAATCCAAGAGGTGACCGAGTAAATATTGGCGGCGACATTGTACTCGTCGGCAAGGATTTCTTTCGCCTTGAGTGCTGCCTGCATACCGATGCCAGAGGCGAGGATCGAAGCCTCATGGTGCGCCTTGCCAGCCTTCTCATAGAGATAAATACCCTTGTGAAGGCCTTCAACATCCAAGTTTTCTGGTTCAGCAGGCTGCGGGGTTGGCTCGTTGTAGACGGTGAGATAGTAGATGATATCTTCGCCCTGTTCGGAGCCGTACATCCGGTCGATACCGCGATGCACCAGGTGCGCAACCTCGTAGGAGAACGCCGGATCATAGGTGATAACAGCCGGATTGGTGGCCGCCAACAGTGGCGAATGACCATCCATGTGCTGCAGACCTTCACCAGTCAACGTGGTGCGGCCGGCAGTGGCGCCAAGCAGGAAGCCGCGAGCCATCTGGTCGGCGGCAGCCCAAATCGAGTCGCCGGTGCGCTGGAAACCGAACATCGAATAGAAGATGTACAGCGGAATCATCGGTTCACCATGGGTGGCGTAGGAGGTGCCGGCGGCGATGAATTCTGCCAGTGAACCAGCCTCATTGATGCCTTCGTGCATAATGTGGCCGTCGGTTGCCTCCCGATACGACAGCATCAGGTCGTGATCAACCGGGGTGTAGTTCTGCCCGTGCGGGTTGTAGATCTTCAACGTCGGGAACCAGGAGTCCATCCCGAAGGTACGTGCCTCATCGGGGATGATCGGCACAAAACGCTTCTTCAGTTCCTTTTCCCGCATGAGTTCTTTAAAGGTACGCACCAGCGCCATGGTGGTGGCAACTTCTTGCTTCCCGGAACCCTTGCGAATAATCCGCAAGCTGTCGATATCTGGTACCGGAACCGGGGTGTAGGTGGTGCGTCGCTCCGGAAGGAACCCGCCGAGCTCCTTGCGCCGCTGCAGCATGTACTTGATTTCTGGGGCGTCAGGGCCTGGGTTGTAGTACGGCGGCTTGTAGGGATCCTTCTCCAAGACCTCATCCGAGATCGGAATACCCTGCTTGTCGCGGAACTGCTTGAGATCGTCCAGAGTGAGCTTTTTCATCTGGTGGGTGGCGTTACGACCCTCGAAGTTATGGCCAAGACCATAACCCTTAATGGTGTGCGCCAAGATGACGGTTGGGCGATCCTTGGTTTCCATTGCTCGCTTATAGGCGGCATAGATCTTCCGATAGTCGTGGCCGCCGCGGCGCAGCTGCCAGATTTCCTCATCGGTGTAATCGGCGACAAGTTTTGCGGTTTCCTCGGTGCGGTTGAAGAAATGCTCCCGCACATAGGCGCCGTCATTGGCCTTAAAGGTTTGGAAATCACCGTCCGGGGTGATGTTCATCAGCTCAACAAGTTCACCGGTCTTATCAGCTTCGAAGAGCGCATCCCATTCGCGACCCCACACAATCTTGATGACTGACCAGCCGGCACCACGGAAGAATGATTCCAGTTCCTGGATAATTTTCGTGTTGCCGCGCACCGGGCCGTCAAGTCGCTGCAGGTTACAGTTGATGACGAAGGTCAGGTTGTCGAGATTGTTCAACGCCGCCATTTGGATGAGACCACGCGATTCTGGCTCGTCCATCTCGCCGTCGCCGAGGAACGCCCACACATGCTGATCCGAGGTGTCTTTGATGCCGCGATTATGCAGGTAGCGGTTAAATCGTGCCTGATAGATTGCATCCATAGGGCCAAGTCCCATGGACACGGTGGGGAACTCCCAGAAATCAGGCATACAACGCGGGTGCGGATAGGACGGCATGCCGCCCTGTTCGCGGGAAACTTCCTGTCGGAACCCGTCGAGATCATCTTCGGTGAGACGTCCCTCCAGATATGCGCGGGCATACATGCCAGGGGAGGCGTGTCCTTGGAAGAAGATCTGGTCGCCGCCACCAGGGTGATCCTTGCCGCGGAAGAAATGGTTGAACCCCACTTCGTACAGCGGTGCTGCGCCAGCATAGGTGGAAATGTGCCCACCGACCCCGATCCCTGGACGCTGTGCACGGTGCACCATGATTGCTGCGTTCCAGCGGATCCAGCGACGGTACCGCTTTTCGATTTCCTCATCACCAGGGAATTCGGGCTCCATAGTGGTGGGGATGGTGTTGACGTAGTCCGTAGAGGTCAACGGCGGGAGTGGGACACGTTTCGCGGTTGCCCGCTCTAGCAGGCGCAACATAATAAACCGCGCCCGGTCTGGGTCGGCGTGTGCCAACATCCCGTCAAAGCTTTCCAGCCATTCCCGGGTTTCTTCCGGGTCGGTGTCGTTCAGATAGGACGCCACACCGTCACGAATCAGCGCGAAATTGCTGTCGTCGACGCTGCGCTTGCCTTCCGTGTCCTGAGCCATAGAACCAATGTCTCCTCTAGTTTGAATGAAAACGTCAGGCAACGGAGATCCGATATCCACAATGTCTGCCGGGAAGCAGTCCAGCACTTTCGTCGGTGTGCGCTACGAGCACGCCGACGCAAACAGTGATCACATGCGGCAACTGCGGCGGAACACTGCAAAAACGGTCGTTTTCGGGGTGGTGTTCTCAGCTGCGGGGAGCGTTGCCGGGTTGGTGGATCACGGCGTTGTGACGTCACTGAATATTGAGTTTGTAGAAAAAATTGTGTGGCAGTGTGCTTTTCATCAGCCACGCGTTTTCTGCCGAGCAGGTGTAACGCTGATAGCAGCATGAGCAGTTACGCTGCAATGGCTTGCTGTCCTCGTGGCCGCGCACTGTGTCCCCTCCCACAATAGAGGGCAATCGTAGCTGCCGTCATGTTGGGTATCGACTTCCGCTGGTCACATGGTTTGTACGGGTGTGGAAATAGTCGAGTTTGGGTGAAAAATTTTTTGTATTTTGCCCCGAAACAGGGCGAAAATGTGCGCCTTGAGGGAAAGCAGTTGCGAGTTGCGGTTCGGCTGGCGGCTACTGCGGGGGCATCAGGCGGGGGCAGTAGAGCGGGTGTGTTCGACTACGGATATTGGTGTCTGTTGGTGCGTTGTGCAGGGCACAGTTTGTTTGCTACGGCGGGGAAGTTGGTACGCTCTTTGCAAGATAGTCACTTGCAGTTGCTGCACTTGCGGTTGGCCGGCGTGAATCGTTGGAATATTTGCCGGTCATAGAAAGTGATGACAGCTGCGAATTTCGACACAACAGGACGCGATATGCAGTGTCGTTGTCAGGAAGGAAACAAGAGCGTGGTGCACACCGGCGAATCCGGCGCCCAGGATAAAGACTTTGCTGCTCTGCTCGGAGCTGAGCAGGGACAAATCGTGAAAGAGTTCGGCTGGGATGAGGATGCCGACTCGACGATTAGCGAAGCCCTCGAAGATGCGATTGGTGCTGCCTTTGTCGATGAAGACAGCGACGAATTGTGTGACATGGTGTTGCTGTGGTGGCGGGACGACGATGGGGATCTCTGTGACGCGCTCGTCGATTGTCTCGGCGATTTGGATGATGATGGACGCATCTGGCTGCTCACTCCGGCTGTTGGTTCGCCGGGCACGGTTGATCCTGGTGTGATCAACGAGTCGGCGCAGCTAGCCGGTTTGGTGCAGACCTCTGCAGAGCGGCTCGGGCAGTGGCAAGGTTCTTGTCTGGTCTCGCGGGGTGCGCGGAAAAGCTAGCCGCCTGCTGGGGCATGCGTTATCTCCATCGATCAGCCTTTAAGACAGTGACTGCTCCCTCCCTGAGTAGTGTTCCTGTTTTAGTGCTGTAAGCAGGGGAATTGTGTTTTCTTCAGCTGATGTATTAATGTTTGTCCACGTGCAAACGACAACGTTGTTTGCAGGCTGCTGAACGTGCTGAAGGCATGTTGCAGTGGTCGTATGCGCCTTTAGCTCAGCTGGAAGAGCAGCTGGTTTACACCCAGCAGGTCGGCGGTTCGAACCCGTCAGGGCGCACGTTGAGAAAAGAAAACCACTGTTCGCAAGTAGTCGAACAGTGGTTTTCGTCATTTCGGCAATCGATGGTTGCGGCAAGATTGGGGGTTAAGGGACAAAATGGGGTTAAGGGGTTAAGGGACAAAATGTGTGTCTGGGGGTGGGGGTGGCTGTAAGGCTGCTGGGGCGTTACAGGCTGCTGTGATGATTTGTTCTTGGCCGGTTGTGGGGTGGAATACAATAGGCTGTTGTGAAGGGCAGGAAGTGGCTACAGCGGGCGGCAGGAATCAGTGCGGGGGTGATTGCCGATTCTTGGTTTGGCGATCCTCAGCGGGGGCATCCAGTGGCGTTGCTTGGACGGGGTATTAGTGCCGCGGAGAGGGTGCTCTACGCAGACCGGGTTGATGCGGGTGTAGCGCTTGTCGCAGTGTCTGTGATTCCGCCCACGCTGGTGTGCTGGAAGATTGCGCAACGTTTCCCCGTTGTTTCGCTGGCAGCAGTGACTTGGGCGTCGTTGGGGGGTACGACGTTGGCGAAGGTGGGAGAAGCGTTAGCCACCGCACTGTCTGCGGGTGATGTCGAGCAAGCCCGAACCTGGATTCCTTGGTTGTGTTCCCGGGATCCGGCAGCGTTAGATGCGTCTGGTATGGCTCGGGCAGGGGTGGAATCGTTAGCAGAAAACACCTGTGATGCAGCCATTGCGCCGCTGGTTGCTGCTGTAGTTGGCGGTGCGCCGCTGGTGGTTGCCCACCGGGTGATCAACACGTTGGATGCAATGGTGGGCTACCGCAATGCACGCTATGAACGCTTTGGAAAGGCGGCGGCAAAGCTTGATGATCTGGCCGCCTTCGTGCCGGCGCGGATTAACGCTGCCACCCATGTGTTGCTGGCTTCAGTGGCCGACCCTGCCCGCGGCCGGGAAGCGATCCGGGCATGGAAAGAGGACGCTCCGGCGCATCCTTCACCGAACGCCGGCCCGGTTGAGGCAACAGCCGCAGCCGCTCTTGGTGTCAGCCTAGGCGGCACGACCACCTACGCGTGGGGAACCGAACAGCGACCCCAGATGGGTCGTGGTGATGCGGTAACAGTGGCTACGTTGCCTGCAGCAGTACAGTTAACCCGGCGTACTTCGCTGACGGTGGCGACAGTTGCTGTGATAGGGCTGCTAGCTGTGGCGCTGTGTCAGGAACTCACGTCGAGCGATGATTAAAATCGTTCGTCGTCTTCATCTCGCCATAAATCAGTCGCGTGTGCAGCATCAACGGTGTAGGTGGCGCGGCGCGGCCGGGTGGCGGGGTGCTGCGGCCTATCGTGCCCACCGGAATCGGTGCGGTGCTGTTTGGAATTTTTTGACGTGGGTGTCTGATCAGCTGCCGGCGCCGTGTGAGCCGTTTCAGGGCTAGACGGTGCCGGGGTGGGTGCTGCCAGATCATTGTTGCTATCGGCAAGCGCGGCGCGTTCAGCTTGTTCGCGGCGGCGTTCCCGCATCTCGGCGGCGATGAAATAGATCAATCCGAGGGGAGCCAAAATACCGAAGGCAATCCACTGAATGCCATAGGACAAATAGGGACCCGACTCGAGGCGCGGTAGCGGGATTGGATGAAGTACCCCAGGCTGGTCAGCAGCCAGCTGCACATACATGTCTGCAAGGTCCGCGTTGAGGATTTCGCCGATCTGCTGCGGGTTGATAGTCAGCGGCTGCGGCACCCCGTCAACCAACGCGACGGGTTTGTCGCTAGCTTCTTCCGCCACTCGGGCAAACCCGACCAGAGTAACTTCGCCCTCCGGCGCGGGAGTGATCGGTGGGGTGCGTTGTGCCTGATCGGCTGCCACGAATCCCCGGTTTATTAACAGTGTTTCGCCACTGTCAGTGTGGAACACCGTCAACGCCTGCAGGGACGGGGTGTCGTTGATCAGCTGCATTCGCAACAGTGCTTCCGCGCTGGGCTGATACTTGCCGTGCAGGGTGACTTTTGTCCAATCAGCTGTCGGCGGGAGCGATCCGTCGGCGGCGGTTACTGTCGCTAACGCAACAGGATCTTGTGCCACCGCAGTGGTGATACGTTCATTGCGCTGCGAACGTACCTCGTTCTTGCCTAATTGCCAGGGGGCAAGCACCGTAAACGCCACCCACATAAATCCCATCACCAGAGCGATGGTGATGAGCCATCCGGGGGAGAAAAACGAGCGCAAACCAGCTGAGGACGAAGATTGGGGGCGAGCCATGGAGAGGTTTCCAGCACTTTCTGTGTGGGCTGCAAGTGTCGATCACCGGCAGCACAGCAGCATGATGTTGCGAACAAACGAGGAACGGTTACCGTCCGGATGCGTCAGCAATCCAAGAACGTGCCCAGTCCACCAGACCAGGCATTGCCGCCTCCAGCTGCTGGCGAACCTGCTGAAAATCGTCGGCTGTCCCATAGTAGGGATCATCCACATCGGCTTGCGGTGGGCTAGCTGGATCAAATGACCTGGCCAGCCGGATGCGTTCCTGTGGAATACCTCGTGCCCGCAGTTGGCGAACATGCCCCGCGTCAAGTGCCACCAGCAGGTCTGCGTCGGCAAGTGTGTCGTTGAGCTGTTGTGCCCGGTGTGCACTGCCGTCATAACCGGCCTGGGTAAGCTCGGCGAGCGCCCGTTCATCGGCCTGCTGGCCAACATGCCAACCGCCAATCCCACACGATGCCACCGCAACCTGGCTGTCTAACCCGGCCTGTTCGAGGAAATCCCGATAAATCACTTCCCCCATGGGGGAGCGGCAAATATTACCAGTACAAACAAACACCACCTGCAGTAGCGCATCGGCGGTCGATGGGTTATTCGAGGTTTCCAATGATCTGCTCCAACTCGGAAGGATTCGCGGCGGTATAGCGCGCCTGCGCCCACTCGTCTGCATTACCGTAACCCCACGTCACCGCCGCAGTGTCAATCCCGAACTCGGCAGCGCCGGCAATATCGTGTTCCCGGTCGCCGATCATTAACAACGGCATCGGTGCACGAACCTGTGCTTGAGGCGCACCAGGTGCAGCAGCGGATTGCGGAATCACCTCTAGTGTAGAACCAAGTTGGTCAAGCACATAGCTGATAACCGCAGCTTTACTCCGCCGGGCACCGTTTTCTTCAGCGGCACCAACAATGGTGAAAAGCTCAAGCATCTCAAAGCGTTCCAACGATTCTCGCGCAAACCGTTCCCCTTTACTGGTGGCTGTGACCAGCAGGTGCCCTTGAGCTTTAAGGTGGCGCAACAAATCAAGCATTCCAGGATACGGTGTCGCGTTATGCACCCCAACCTTGCCGTAATGGTGCAAATAGGCGTCCAGTCCGGCCGCGACCTGCTGCTCGGAAAGCCCGAGACGGCGCAACGTGTGCTCCATTGGCGGGCCGGCGATGCCGGCTAGGAAATCCTCATCCGGTGTCGGGCCGCCAACATCAGCTAACGCCGCCAACAGCGACTGGCGGATACCTGGGAACGAATCAATTAACGTGCCGTCAACATCAAATAACAACAAAGCCACACTGCCCACTTTGCCACATTCGGCCGTGCCACACCCATCGAAAGCCACCGCGCAGCCAGGATTCCCCGCCACTGGCTTGCCGCATCGGCGCAACGAGACAGCAGTCCATGCGTAGACTTTGCTGCTATGGATATTCAGCGTGCCCGCATCCACGGCGACACGATGGCCGCCGGCGCCAAGCTTGATTTTGCTGTCAATGTGCAACCCATAACCCCGCCGTGGCTGCAGCAGGCGTTGCAAGCACAGGTTGGTTCGCTGGCTGCCTACCCCAGTGCTGCGGCGCTACAAGAGGCAACAGCCCAGCTTGCTGCCTGCTGGAATCTGCCAGCTGATCATGTGCTGCTGGTCAGTGGTGCTGCAGAAGGTTTTCACCTGCTGGGTAACCTTGCCCCAACCCGGGCAGTGACAATCCATCCCACTTTTACCGAGCCTGATGTGGTATTCGCTAGTTTCGGTATTCCCACCACGCGGGTGGCCACCACTGGCAGGCACACTCTTGACGAGCCAGTGATTCCCCTTTCAGACCAGCCAGCTTTGAAGCCTGCACAACCGCAACCGTTGGCCACAGTGGTGGATCACCACACCATGGTGGTTGTTGGTAACCCAACAAATCCCACCGGGGTGCTGCACCGCCGGGACACCTTGCAACAACTGGCGCACAGCGCTCACTATTGCGTCGTCGACGAAGCCTTCCAAGATGCGTGCGACGACACGGAAACCCTCCTCGGCGATGTCACTTCCATCGACGGTTTGATCGTGCTGCGATCATTTACCAAAGGCTACGGGATTGCTGGACTACGTTTAGGGGCCATGGTGGCTGCCCCGCAAATATTGGAAGCGCTGACCAGTCGCCGTCCCCACTGGTCACTGGGCACCTTCCAGATCGCTGCAGCACACGCAATTGCTGAACATATGCACACCACCGGCGAGCATAACCCCTGGCATAACCTGGCATCGGCGCGGGAAGATATGCGAGCCAAGCTCGTTGCTGCTGGCTTCGAAGATCTCTCACCCCACAGTGTTGCCCCATATCTGTGGATGGTTCCGCCGACGAACGATCCTGCGGGGCTGGCTCAACAACTCGCCGCCGAAGCTCGTATTGCGGTGCGAACCTGCGATTCATTCTTTGGCGTAAACCGCCCCAGTTGGCGCCTTGCGGTGCGCCCCGCAGCACAGGTCGCCACCTTGATCCAAGCAGTACACCGCTGTTGTCTGTAGCCATGCATGCGGCATCCGGGAAAACTACTGAAGTCGATTGCACCCATCCGACCGCTACAGCGTGCTGCAAACCCCACAGCTTCTCGCCGATGCCTACACTGCAATATATTGCAGGGATAACCATGCACACTGTGTATCACCGATATTTGGAGGCGAGCAGCAATGACTACTGTCGGCGACATTCGAACCATCATGGATACCGCATATCCGCCCCACTTAGCAGAATCCTGGGATAAAGTTGGCTTGATCTGCGGTGATCCTGCGGCGGAAGTTCGACATGTGGTGTTTGCCCTGGACTGCACCGATGCGGTGGTACAGGCGGCAATCGATGCCGGTGCCCAAATGATCATCACGCACCATCCGTTATTGCTGAAATCTGTGACAAGTGTTGCCGCAGACACCCCGAAAGGGCGGGTGATCCACCGCCTGATCCAGGAAAACATTGCCCTGTTTGCGGCGCATACCAATGCCGATAGTGCCCGGGGTGGTGTAAACGATGTGTTAGCAGAAACACTCGGGTTGATCCCGGGAGCCTCCCTGTCAACAGTGGGAGAGCCCCACATTGATCGGTGGACAGTGATGGTGCCGCTCGATGCTGCTGAAGCAGTCAAGCAGGCCATGTTCGCTGCCGGGGCAGGCAGCATTGGTACCTACACTGACTGTGCTTTTAGCGTGGTCGGGGAAGGACAATTCACCCCAACCGAGGCAGCAAATCCAACTATTGGCCAAGCCAATGTTGCCGAAACCGTGGCAGAACAGCGCATCACGATGATTGCTCCCCGGCATGCCCGGCACGAAATCTATGCGGCAATGGTCAAAGCCCACCCGTATGAGGTAGTGGCACATGAGTGTGTCACCTTGAACAACACCACCCCGCCAGAAGAACAAACCGGTATTGGTCGGATTTGTAGCTTGCCGGAACCGATGACGTTTGCTGAGTTTGTGCAGCAGGTTGCCGACCGGCTGCCGACTACCGTCTGGGGGGTGCGTGCTGCGGGCGACCCTGCGAAGATGGTACACACTGTGGCTGTTGCCTCAGGGGCTGGCGATAGTTTTCTCGACCAGGTTGCGCGCAGCGGGGTAGACGCTTTTGTCACCAGTGACCTGCGGCATCATCCAGTCGATGAATATTTGCGCGCCGGGGGTCCGGCCATTATTGACACAGCCCATTGGGCAAGTGAATCACCATGGTTGGCCTCGGCTGCGAAACTTCTCGAAGAAAACGCTAAGGTGCAGACCACCGTGTTGGATGTCCGCACTGATCCGTGGACGATCAGTGCACATTCACAGGATGCCCAGCAAGCTCAGTAAATCCCGCCACTGGTGCGGCGTATTCTGGTTGCTTTGGCCGGGTACACTACCATCAGCTGACTGTTTCTGTGGAACACCGATTGTGTATTGCGGGCAACCGGTGCAGACTCGAAGTTTTCAATGCACAGTCGGCAACTATTCACCATTTTCGAAAGGATCGTGCATAACCCGTGCAGCTTCCCCGCCATCAACAGCGTCTTCTCATCGAGATTGCCAGCGCCTACACTGCGATTGCTCGGTTGACAGACCCCGAGTCAAGCCCTGCAAAGCAGGAACTCAACAAGCTGATCGCCGAACGGGCCGCCCGCAGTGAAGCTGCCGCCGGTGGCAGTCTTGACGCAGAGTTTTCCGCCTCCCAAGTCGCACGGCTTGAAACCGATCTCATGAATTTGCGGCGTCGCCTGCAAGCCAATGAACGCACGCTGCAGTCCAGCACTGATGAGCGTGTCCGTAAAGATGCCCATCACGATCTACAATCCACGAAACGTCTTATTGCAGAGCATCAAGACAAGCTGCAGACTGCGCAGGCAGCCTTGGAGGCTCAACAACAGCAAGGCGGATCTGCTGCTGAAAAAGCAGAGCTGGCGGCGAAAATTGCGGCTGCAAAAACACGGTGGAAGGAAGAAAAACAGCAGCTTGACAGTAAACGGCAAGAAGCTGAAGCACATCTGGAAGGCTTGCTTGACACCCTGCCTGCACAGGATGCCGACGAGTTGCGAGCGCAGCAAAAAGTGACCGGTGTATGCGCGGTAGCGTTTACCACGCGCACCTGTTTTGGCTGCCACATGCTGCTTTCCCCCGCGGAGATTTCCGCTATCAAGCAGGTGCCAGCCGACGAGGTTGCACGCTGTCCACAGTGCGGCACCTTCCTGGTGCGGGACTAGGGAATTGTGGCGGCAGATGGAGTAACGATGAAAGTTATTATTCATGCTGACGGTGGTTCCCGGGGCAATCCCGGGCCTGCCGGGGCAGGATCAGTACTTTCCACCAGTGCTGGGGATACGCTGGTGGCCATTGCCCAATATGTGGGCAAAGCGACCAATAATGTCGCCGAATATCAGGGATTGATTAATGCGCTGACTGCTGCAGCGCATATGCAAGCCACCGAGGTGGCATGTTTCCTGGATTCGAAACTTGTGGTGGAGCAAATGTCTGGCCGGTGGAAGGTGAAAAACCCTACCATGCAGCAATATCACGCTTTGGCACAGCAACTCGTGAAGCATTTTGCAAAGGCAACTTTTCGGTGGATTCCACGCAACGAAAACGCTACAGCTGACAGACTGGCCAACATTGCCATGGATCAATCCCGGGCTGCTGCACGAACCGGCGGGTTTGTGATGTTAGATGATGATGAACAAGCTCCCGGCGGGCAGCATTATGTGCAGCTGTTGATCGATCAGGTTCCGGTTCCCACCGCAGGGGCGAGTCACACGCGACGCGTCTCCAAGAAGGCTGCATCCCATCAAGGATCTGCCCGACCTGCTGCTGAGGATACGAAGAAAAACGGTGCTGCCAGACCAGATTCGGATGAACTGAGTTTGTTTGATGACTTTACTAAGACAGCACAGCCAGCTCGGGGGCAAAACACTGCTGCAGCAGCACAGGCGGATGCTGCCAAGGCAGACAATGGTGATGGCAACAGTGCAGTAAGCGAACCTGCTCCACAGGAGGTGATGGCGCCACTTGGGGACACCGCGGATGCGACTGAGAGCAGTACAGATACCGGCCATGCGCCGGTGATGCAGCCTGTTACGCTGCTGTTGTGCCGCCACGGTGAAACGGTGCACACGCAACAGGGGCGCTATTCCGGTGGGGGAAGTGACCCTGATCTCACAGAGCGTGGTGTGATGCAAGCTCATCTCGTGGCCGCCCGGCTCCTTGCCGATACTGCAACTGGGTGGCGGTGGACTTCGATTGATCAGATTTGGTCCTCCCCGCTGCGCCGTGCACAACACACCGCACAGGTGGTGGCGCAGGCTTTAGGTGTCGCGAAGCTCAGCACTACTGCGGCGCTCGCGGAGATGGATTTCGGATCATTCGACGGGAAAACGTTTGCCGAAGCACAGCAGCTGGATGCGGTGGCACACAATGCGATGATGCAGGATCCGACGGCGCCTTGTCCCGCTGGGGAATCGGTAGCTGACGTGCAGGAGCGGGTGGATGCGTTTATCGATTCGTTGGCGCAAGCGGAACCTGGTTCCACCTTTGTGTTGGTCAGTCATGTAGGACCGCTGAAAGCTATTGTGCGGCGGGCATTATCGATGCCCTTAACGGCTGGCACAGCCTTGTTAATTGATCCTGCTTCGGTGAGTGTCGTGCAGTTGTATGCTGATGGTCCTGCCTCGGTGCTGGTGGTCAATGACACAGCCCATTTGCGTTGATTGCAGATGGGTTAGGGTTGCTGTATTTGGATGCTTGGTCTGCGAGGTTCGCCCTCGTGCGCTGTTGCACAGTATGATGGTCGCTTAGCGAATGAGTCGGTTGGGCGAACGCGACTAGGCCGGTATCGCCGTGTGTTTCTGCTGGGCATTGGGGCAACCTGGTGTTGGATGCTGGGCCACGGAGTGACCGGGAGTCGAGGAAAGTCCGGACTCCTGCCAACAACGGTGATTGTTAACGGCAATCCAGGGTGACCTGCGGGCTAGTGCAACAGAAAGTAGACCGCCAAGGAAACTTGGTAAGGGTGAAAGGGTGCGGTAAGAGCGCACCAGTGCGGTAGGTGACTGCTGTAGCTTGGTAAACCCCACCGGGAGCAATGGAAGAGGTCGCCTGGTTCTTTTCGAAGGTCGGGTGGCTGCGCCCCAGCAGTGACTGTTCTGCCCAGGCTATGCCTGGGGGAGGGTTCACGAATGTTGGCTTCGTGGCAGCGTGAAGCTGCCACTGGGGCGGGTTCACTGCTTGAGATGCCCCGGCAACGGGGCATCCAGATGGATGTTCGCCACGATGGTGCCGCCTGGCGGCGTCATCGGACAGAATCCGGCTTATAGACTGGCTCATTCGCGCGATCAATACTTCCTCACTGGGGAAGCGACGATGCTCTGGCCGGGTGCGGTGCACACTAGAAGGATCAACCACCGGTGTTGAGCCGACCGAATACGAGTTGGTCTAGTTTCGTTGCCGCAGCTGACGACCCTCACCTGGTGCCCCCGGTGCGACCACATGTACGTCGCCATAGGCGGCAAGTTGATCAACTACTTCAGGGAGGCGTTCCCGCAAGACCCACACCACTTGCGCATCAACTAATCCCCACGCCGCTGGACGTACAGCAGACACTCCACAGGACAATAGTTCGTCAACCAACGGGGCTTGTCCGGTGAGCGCCCACTGATTGGCTATTCCTTGCTGGGATTGTTGGAGTAAGGCAAGTGCTTGGCTCTCCCCGCGGGAACGGGTGAGTGCTGCAAATTCTGTGGCGCGTGACGCTTCGCTGAGTGCGAGCTGTAGCCATTGGCTCGCTTCGGTTTCCAGTGGTGTGCCGGCGGTGCCACGCACCTCCCGAACAGCGGCCAACCAGTCAATGATGCGCTCATTCGCATCGGGCAGTTGCAGGAGTGACGACAGGAGAAACGCCTGTTGTGCGGCTTGGAAAAAATCTGCCCGGCGTTGATATTCCTTGCGGGACACGGTGCGATCGCGGGCAGCCAGTGAGCCGTTGATCACTAACATCTCCCATTCTTCCATCATCGGATCGGGGAGTGGTTCAACAGCTTCCACAGCCTGCTGTACCAGGCATGCCCGTGCCGCGAATCCACGCAAAATGGTGGCGATTCGATACCGTTGCAACGGGATTTGTACCACCGTCAGTGGCGTGAGCATTGCCACGTCGATGAGTTTGGTTCGGGTCGTGACATCAGGTTCGCCGTTATACAACTCTTGCATTGCCAGCAGCAAGGCACACACTAACGCCTCGTGTTCGCCTAAGCCGCTGCCGGCGGGAATCTCAGAGATGATGGTGACATCAAAGCCGTGTACATCGCGGGGCAAATGCTGTTTGTAGATCAAGTTCGTCACGAGACCGACGACAAAATCCGCCAGGGTTACCGTTTCTGCGACAGTGGTCTCTGGCGCGGCACCATTCCACGGCAGGATTCCCCCAGCCCGCTGTGGGGCTTTTAGGGAAGGCGTGACGCTGAGTAGATCTGCGGGCATCCGGGAGGTGGAAGTTGTTGCTGCTTGAAAAAACGGCTTCGAGGAGGTGACCCGTACCTCGTCGTCGTGTCGGCGACTGACCGCAACAGTGACATGCCGTTGGCCTAAGGCAGCGACCACGGTGCCGCCCAGCAGATCTGACTGGTCACCAATAATCCCCACTGTTTCCGGGGCAATAGCTACCGCATCAGGCTCACAGCCGACGCGTTGCTGGTGGGTTTCGGAGATATTGACAATCGACGTGTCGAAGGCAGAAGTCACACAAGACATCATAGGGAATGTTGTGCATTATTGGCCGGTTGCCGCAACGAGTGGTGATGTTGCACGTGAAAAACCCGTAGCCGGAAGCGGGCTACTATGCTGGATAACAGTTGTGCTGTGCTGCAACCCGGCAGCGTGACCGATTGACGGTGATGCACCCCCTTGCAGCCAGCACATGCTAACCAGACAGCCAACCGGTGAAGGAAAACATGAGCAACGCTGACGACAAGTGGTACTACAACCTGGAGACCAAAGAAGTGGTGCAGGGCAAGCAGATCGGCTGGACCGATCGGATGGGACCTTATGACACCCGCGAAGAAGCAGAACATGCCCTTCAGATCGCACATGAACGCAATGAGCAAGCTGACGCCTACGACGAGCAGGATGAAAGCTGGGATAGCTAGCAGGCGTCCATCTGGTGCCGCGTACGCGCCGTCTGTGAGTGGTTGACTCTTGCAGATGGCGCGTTGCGCGTTCCGGGGGAGTATGCACCGTCGTTGCGATGGGCAACAATGACCAATGGCCACCAACGTTGTTACGCCTGGGAAGCGCAACATCGTTGGTGGCCATCTCTTTGGTGATGCATAACACCACCGTCATACCTCAAGGTGCGTGAACAGAACTAGAGTGTTTCTATTACCTGCGGTGACGGTATTGGGAGGTACCGTCGCAGCCTCAATGCAATAAACACTCTCGTTCGTCCAGTGTTGTATGACTTGTTTAGGTCTGATGAAAGATCGATAACCGGTCGTCTCGTTTGGCAGCTTGGGATTGGTACCACATTGGGAGCAGCAACGGTTTTTTAAAAAGTGGGAGCCTTAAAGACCGTTGCTTGTGTTACCGCTGACCAGTGGGAGCACGAGAGCTGTTTGCAATCAAATCAATCTGGAAGAAAAACATTGGAAGGTATGAAGTTTGCAAAGGTATCGCTGCCGGTTGTGAACGCTCCGCTCAGGTTGGGAGTCCTGGGCGTTAACTGGAGCGCCGCCGGTAGCAATCAAGGCGAATGATGTTTGCCTTTGCCTACAACACTATCTCAATAACGTGAAATATCCATCTTTGGAAAGCCGGCGGGGGTAATTTTGATGAATATAGACAAAGGTGCAGGTAGTTCGATGTTTCTTTGCCCCAGTCGCAGGGGTCGGATTGTTGTTGTGTGAACCTTTGTGAGTTATTAGTTTTGCTAGCGGTAGTAAATATGGGGCGAAATTTGGGGAACTGCCTGCGAAAACGTGGGGGAAAACTAGTTGTGGGGGCAAAAATAACGTTTCACCACCCCCGAGGTGGACATTTGGCAACTTTAGAATGTGTGAATAGTGGGAGTTGGCTGGTTGTATTGGGAGTCCGGCGGGCGGTTTGGGGTGGGATGGTCACCACTATTGGTGTCGGGAAAATTTAGAAAACGCACTGGTTGTCGTGGCTTATGTGACTGTTGTGACAGCCCTTGGAGGGGGTGGTTGTCGACATGAATAGTTTTCCCGTCGAAAGTGATACCCCCGTGTGAGTGGCCGCCCGTGGGCGAAGGTTCAGTGCGACAGGTCCTATGTGGCGATTTTTGGCGTAGTGTTGCGTTTTGTGTCCGCTGGCAAGTCTGGTGAATGTGGTTTACATCACTATCTGTAAAGTCCCAGTTCATAGCCCTGTCGTGAACTGGCATGCAATGAAAAAATACCCCCGATCGCCGGTTCGTGGGGGTAATACCGGCATCCCACCCAAGTCTTCCGAACCACAGTGCTGCCGCAGCTCACAGCAAAACGCCGCCGCACAGGTTAGTACCCTGCACGACGACGCTGCCTTACCACGTTGCAATAGTTACTGCTGCATGTCCCTGCCCACCAGAGCCGCCTGCAGCCCCACACTATGCGGAAGCGTTACCCTGTTTCGCTTTGCCTTAGTTGTGCTTCTTCTTTTTCTTACGTCGTTTTTTCTTGTCTTGGGGTTGCGTGTCCTTGCCAGCTTTCGAGCGTTTTTTGGTTGCTTTCACCTGCTTCGCGGGGGTTTCCGCCAGCTTGCGCTGAAGTTTCCGGGCAACTTTGTTAAACGCTTTGTCGGTGGCGTGCAACGCATCGTCTAAGCCAGACAGTGCCGACTCACCATTGCTGCGAATCTGTTCCGACAACACCCCCAACGTAAAGGTGTTGTGCAAACATTCGTGCGCCTCGGCGGCCGCGTCCGCCAATAACGCCCGAACAGTGACGGAATCCTGGAAGTCCCCCAGCATGTCTTGCAATGCTTTTAACGATCCCAGCAGTTTCTGCGTTTTCGTACCGACAGAAGGGGCAGCAGCCACCGCATATCGGAACTTCTTCACCGCTTTACGAAGCTCGTGCACGGCCTCCTCCCAGCTGTCATGATCGGCGGGCAGCGCCGCGCGAAGATTTTGCTCCAGTGCAGCAGTCCGACGCACAGTGGCGAAACTTGCAGTGAGCTGGGAGAGCAGTTCCCGCTGCAAGGCGTCGTGCTGGCGATCCTGACAATCTGCAAACTCGGCAATAAACGGTGGGGCAGCTACCAGATCGTGGACATCGTCAAGCAACGTGAAATAGTGGTCGCTGCGCAAAAAATCCACAATACGGTAATGCGCGTCACGGTAACGTTGCGCAAGATAGTCGCTAACAAATTTGGTGAGCTCCGCATCGATCGCTACCGAATCCGAATGAGCAAACGCATCTTCAAGAAGCGCCGCCACAACCTCTGCGTCCCGGGCAGCACCCAACAGTCGGGCAAACTGTTGCAGCTGTTTCGCTACCGGCTTCGTTTTGTCGGTTTCAAGCACAGCCGAAAAACATCCCAGCTGGCTGCGCAGACGGCGGGTTGCCACCCGCATCTGATGGACTGCATCGTCGCTATCTTGCCGAACTGCCGGATCCCACCGCAGCATCTGTGCGTAATCATTGCGCAAACTCTGCCCCAGGTCGAAACCATGCTCACCGTGCGAATCCGCAGCCTGCTCTGCAGGGGCGACATGAGTCGTATAGGAGTCGCCTAACGCTTGGCGAAGCTTCGATGGGGAGTCGGCAACAGTAGCCCCAGCAGCTAGCAACAGCTGTGCGGCATGCGCAGCCAGGGTTGTACCGTCGTGGTTGCCGCTGACCGCTGCGGGATGTAATTCAAATTCCCACTCACGCCACTGTTGCGTCACACCGTCAGGCAATAAAGACTCTGACAACACATGATCATCACACAGCTCCGCTATGGATTCGCCGTTTTCGGCATACAGCACGGTGACATGCCGCTCGTTGGCAACCGTCGCAATAGGAAAAACCTGCCGGCCACGCAACAATCCGGCAAGAGCATCGGCAATAACCGCCGGCGGATCGACTGCTTGACCCTTCTCCGGTTCATCCCCCAATGGGGCATGTAACTCGAGACGCGAATCACCTGCCGGAAGCTTCACATGCCAACCACTATCTGTGCCTCCCACTCGCCGCCGCAGCGTGATCTTTGCCCGAGTTAACACAAAGTCATCGGTGTCAAAATAGGTTGCAAACAGCTGCTGGGGAGGCTGATCAGCACCATGATCAACCCCCGGCAAACACTCCAGATGAGGCACAGGCAGATCATCGGCGACTGCAAACTTTGTTTCAACTTCAACCTGGCGGGAAAGAGACATACCTCCAGTTGTAGCAGTTTCTTCTCCGCATATTCGGCAAATCACACCAAAACCTGCTGCTGGCAGCAGCAAGCGGCGGCTAAGACAGCAACGTGGTGGCGAACCGGTCGGTAGCTTCTACCAATGCTTTCGCATTTGCCGGCTCCATTGCCGCATGTCCAGCATCAGGGGTGATCTGCAATGTAGCTTCCGGCCACAGTTTGGCCAACTGCCACGCGGAAATCGCCGGACACACCACGTCATAGCGTCCTTGCACAATCACCGCAGGGATATGGCGAATACGGTCAACTGTTTCCGGTTTCAGCAGATACCCATCTTCGAAAAATCCGCCGTTGACAAAGTAATGATTCTCGATGCGGGCAAATGCTATGTCGAAACGCTCCTGCCCATGGTCGCCTAAATCCTGTGGAATATGCAGTCGAGACGTGCTGCCCTCCCACACTGACCATGCCCTTGCCGCACGGGCAACCACCTGACGATCATCGTCATGCAGCAACTCGTGATAGACACCAATAAGATCCACACCGTCGAGGTGGGTGCGGCCATGCTGATCCGTAGCACTTGGGCGCAGCGCAGCATCAATCGGGGCAAGATATTCCTGCCACTGCTCCGGGAACAGATGCGCTGCACCACCGTTATAGTAAAAATCCAGCTCGCTGCGGCGAAGTAAGAAAATACCCCGCAACACGAGCGCCTTTACCCGGTCAGGATGTTCCGCAGCATACGTCAGTGCCAGCGTCGACCCCCACGAACCACCAAACACCAACCATTCATCGATCCCCAGATGGGTGCGCAGCCGTTCGAGATCTGCCACCAAATGCCAAGTGGTATTTACTGCCAAGTTCGCCGCCACATCAACATCTGGATCGGCAATATTCGGAGTTGAATTGCCACAGCCCCGCTGGTCAAACAACACCACCCGATAGCGTGCCGGATCGAAAAACTCCCGATACTGGGCAGTTATTCCACCGCCCGGACCGCCATGGATAAACACCGCCGGCAAACCAGCAGGGTTGCCAACCTGCTCATAGTAGAGCGACTGGCCGTCACCCACATCAAGCATGCCCGAATCAAACGGCTCTGGTGCATCGTAAAGAAAAGGGAACGTAGCCAAAGTGCAAACATCCTCGAACAGTGTGATGGAAAACAACAACAAATAGACAACGATGGACAGCAAACTTCACCCGGTGAACTTGGCACCCCAAAACACTGTCCAGCGGTGCCACAGCTGTAACTGTATTCCTCCTCCGTGCACCTGCCAATCAGCCGTTCACGCCATGCCCCGCGATGCACGCCGCTGCGATCACGTCACCACCCGAGACGGGGGTAGTTCACTCAACCACCGGGCCGACAACGTCAACTAGGGTTAGAAACCATGGATTCGCAAGTGGAATATGTGCTGCGCACCGTCGAAGAACGCGACATACGTTTTATCCGGCTATGGTTTACCGATATTCTCGGAATACTGAAATCAGTGGCAGTCGCCCCTGCCGAACTTGAGGGCGCATTCGAAGACGGCATAGGTTTCGACGGCTCCGCCATCGAAGGGTTTTCCCGCATCAGCGAAGCAGACACCCTCTGCCTGCCGGATCCCTCCACCTTCCAAGTGCTGCCATTTGACCGCACCTCCCAAAATCTTCATCAGGCACGCATGTTCTGCGACATCGCCATGCCTGACGGACAGCCATCGATCGCAGATCCTCGCCACGTCCTCCGCAAACAAGTAGCAGCCGCCGCGAAACAAGGATTCACCTGCAACATTCACCCAGAAATCGAGTTTTTCCTCGTGAAAAGCCTCGACACCGACGGTCGCGAACCTGTCGCCACCGACACCGGCGGCTACTTTGATCAGGCCGTCCACGACGAAGCACCCCATTTCCGATCGGAAGCAATCCACGCTTTGGAATCAATGGGTATCCCAGTGGAATTCTCCCATCACGAAACCGCCCCCGGGCAGCAAGAAATCGACCTTCGGCATGCCGATGTGCTCACCATGAGTGACACCATCATGACGTTCCGCTACGTCATCAAACAGATCGCCCTGCAAAATAATGTGCGCGCCACGTTTATGCCGAAACCCTTCGCAGACCACGCCGGCTCCGGGATGCACACCCACATTTCCCTATTCGAAGGGGAAACCAACGCGTTTCACGACCCCGATGACGAATTCAACCTCTCAACTACCGCCCGCCAATTCATCGCCGGCGTCGTTCACCACGCCCCGGAGATCTCCGCTGTCACCAACCAGTGGGTGAACTCGTATAAACGCATCGTCTTCGGCAACGAAGCACCCACCGCTGCCACCTGGGGGGTATCGAATCGTTCCGCACTGGTGCGCGTCCCCACCTATCGGCCAGGCAAAGTGGCATCTCGCCGAGTAGAGATCCGCAATATTGACTCAGCCTGCAACCCCTATCTTGCCTACGCAGTCATAATGGCCGCAGGCCTGCGCGGTATTGCCCAAGGCTACGAACTCGACGACCCAGCAGAAGATGATATTTCCGCATTGACCCGGCGCGAACGGCTCGCCCTGGGATATCAGGATCTTCCAACCTCCCTCGACCATGCGCTGCGGCTTATGGAAAAATCCGAGCTCGTCGCCGACACCCTCGGCGAACATGTTTTTGAATTCTTCCTCCGCAACAAATGGCGGGAATGGAACGACTATCAGCGCCAAATCACCCAATGGGAGCTGCGCACCACACTCGACTACTAGTTCGCTTGGTTGCACAATCCACGTACGAGAACCCCATATTTGATTCCATCGGAAGACAAACTATCAGCATGCAGCAGGCACGATCCTCCCGCCGGAGTGTTCCAACACCGGCCGCCCTTGGACTCACCCAGCCCCAAGCACAGCAAGATTTGGAATATCTCGGCTGGAACAATCCCGACTCCGTCGTGCTGCTGTGGGCACTGTCCGGTGTCGGCGACCCGGATCTAGCATTAAATACGTTGGTGCGGTTCTACGACCAACTCGCTTCCACACCAACAGAGCTTGCCGAATGCGACGCCGTCTTGCGGCGTGATCCAACCTTTCGAGTAGTACTGCTTGCACTCCTTGGCGGTTCCCGTGCACTAGGGGATCATCTGGTTGCAAACCCCACATTGTGGCGTACCCTGCTAGAACCTATCCCCGACAGAGCAACCATGTTCGACACGCTGCTGCAAGCGGTTGCCGCAGTACCAATTCCGGCATTGGAGACTTCCACAGTCGAAACAGCGGATCCTGCTACAGGCGAAACGGTTCAGTCGGCTGAGGGGGGCGCGCCGGGCAGGCCGCGGCAGCATGGGCAGGCTGCGGGAAGCTATTTTGCCCACACGACGGGTGCGGCTGCTGTTGCTGCGTTGTCGCGCAGCTATCGGAGTTTGCTGCTGCGTATTGCAGCCCACGATTTGGCTGGTACCTATCTTGCTTCGGTGCGTCGTCCGGGAGTTGCGACGGTGCCGTTTACCACCGTGACGGGGGCGCTTACTGATTTAGCTGACGCAGCTCTTACTGCCAGTTTGGCGGTCGGATTTGGCAGTGTTTTTGCTGACGTCGAAGCAGTGAACTGTCGGATAGCTGTTATTGCTATGGGCAAGTGCGGTGCAGGGGAGTTGAACTATCTCTCCGATGTGGATGTGATTTTTGTCAGCGATCCAGCAGATGCGAAAGCCACTCGGGTAGCTGGTGAAATGATTCGCGTCGGCTCACGGGCATGTTTTGAGATTGATGCTGCCCTGCGGCCGGAGGGAAAACATGGCGCCCTGGTTCGTACCTTGGACAGTCATCTCACCTATTACCAAAAATGGGCAGATACCTGGGAGTTTCAGGCGTTGCTGAAGGCTCGACCGGCAACTGGTGACATGGATTTGGGGCAGGCCTATCTGGCAGCGTTACATCCACTGGTGTGGGAGGCATCGCAGCGGGAATCATTTGTGGAGGACACCCAAGCTATGCGGGCACGGGTGGTTGCCCATGTTCCGGCCGCTGAACAAGATCGGGAACTCAAACTTGGCCGCGGCGGGCTGCGGGATGTTGAGTTCGCGATTCAACTATTGCAGATGGTGCATGGGCGAGTCGATCACACCCTGCGGGTGCGCTCCACGGTCGACGCTATCACCGCTCTCATCGACGGCGGCTATATCGGGAGAGATGACGGGAATACGCTGCTTGCCGCCTATGAAACCATGCGCCTGGTCGAGCATCGTTTACAGCTGCAGCGAGTACGTCGCACCCATACTCTGCCGGAAGCCGCCGACGAACAGCGGTGGCGGTGGCTTGCCCGCTCCAGCGGTATTAGCCCCAATTCGCAGGAAACCTATGCTGCTGCGGCGCAGCGATGGTGGGCGCGCACGCGGCGCAGTGTCGCGGATGTGCACACCAAACTGTTTTATCGGCCGCTGCTGAAGTCTGTGGTGGCACTTGATGCGGACACGTTACGGCTCACCCCGGCTGCCGCGCAGCGACAATTCGCGGTATTGGGCTATCAATTCCCGGACCGGGCATGGGAACATTTGAAATATTTGGCTACCGGTGCCCGCCGGGCAGCGAAAATCCAAGCAATGCTGTTACCCACGTTGCTGGGGTGGCTTTCGGCCACCGCTGATCCCGATGCAGGCCTCCTGAATTATCGGCGGCTGTGCGATGCGGCGAAAGATGATTCATGGTTTTTACGCATGCTCCGCGACGAAGGTATCGTCGGTCGTCGGCTTATGACAATTCTTGGCAACAGCCCCTTTGTGACGGATCTTTTTCTGCAAGCACCCGACATGGTGAAACTGCTCGGCGATGGGGCAGCCGGACCGAAACTGCTTGCCGCCGACTTAGACCATGTCACCACATCGCTGGTGTCTACCGCACTTCGCCACGGTCACACCGATAGAGCGATCGCCGCAGCTCGTTCGCTGCGCCGTCGGGAACTCGCCCGAATTGCTGCAGCCGATCTGCTTGGCATGATGCAGGTGGAAGACGTATGCCATGCGCTTTCCACCGTATGGGATGCAGTCCTGGAGGCGGCACTCCAAGCCGAAATCAAAGCAGCCCTGCCCGATAGTCGACCCGCGGCAACCAGTGAACAGGAAGCCATCGAAACCATCCAACATCCGGAAACGAATCCGATCGCTGACCATCATGCCCGTGATGACGCAAATCAGTCAGCAGCATTAGCCACTCCCCATTCCGGAGCTGAAGATGTAAGCGAAGAGTTCGCCCCTGATGCGTCAATCGATTTGGCACCCGCTCGCATCGCTGTCATCGGAATGGGTCGCCTTGGCGGTGGTGAACTCGGCTACGGTTCCGATGCGGACGTTATGGTTGTTTGTAAACCATCACCCGGTATCGACGAAACCACAGCCATCAAATGGGCGACCCGCATCATCGACCGGATGCGACGACGACTTGCAAAACCCTCCGGCGATCCACCACTGGACGTCGATCTTGGTCTTCGCCCGGAAGGTCGCTCCGGGGCTATTGTTCGCACACTCGAGTCCTACCGGTCATACTATGAGCGGTGGGGCGAAACCTGGGAACTCCAAGCACTCCTGCGGGCGGCACCGGTTGCCGGTGATGCGGAACTTGGCCAAGCCTTTGTGGAGATGATTGACCAATTCCGCTATCCGCACGGGGGTGTGAGTAAGAAAACAGTCCAGCAGGTGCGGCGGATGAAGGCCCGCGTCGATACCGAACGGCTACCCAAAGGCGCTGACCGAAACGTGCACACAAAACTCGGTCGTGGCGCCCTCACCGACATCGAGTGGACGGTGCAACTATTGCAGCTGCAACACGCCGACGCCTACCCGTCCCTGCGGCAACCGTCGACGCTGGCAGTGTTAGACGAGCTCGCAAACCATGCACTTCTCACCACAGAACAAGCAGCACATTTGCGCCAGGCCTGGCTTACCGCCACCAAAGCCCGCAATGCGCTGGTTCTGGTGAAAGGGAAACGACACGACCAGCTGCCCCATCCCGGTCCACAACTCGCGCCGGTGGCAGGTGTTTACGGTTGGGATCCAGCAGATTATCAAGGCTTCTATGAGCACTATTTGCGCACCACCAGACAGGCACGGGCAGTCGTAGACACCGTTTTTTGGGGTGAAGCATCCTCCTTTGAGCCATAACTCACCCTTGCCAGGATGCGGCACCGACGCTGTGTTTCCCCGGCCGCAGGCTCTCCGCCTGCAAGGAATCATTTTCTTGTGTTAGCCGTTATCAAGATACGCCGCTTGCTCCTTTGATACACGACTGCTGGCGGCGCGGAACTGAGCTGCCCCTGCGCTGCAGTCGTGGCTTCCCGACCCGCTCCAAAACTCGATTGACCAACAACATTGCAGAAAAGAGTTGATGAACATCGTGCGTTGCACACTGGTATTTGCGTTCCATAACCCACCGAGTTTCCAAGAGATCACCGACGTGGCAGATACTGTGCGGCAGTTACCTCACGCAACAGTGCACAACATCACCCACCACGACGACGAGCTTCGCGTTGTGGTTGAATACACGCCCGGGAACCACCCGAATAGTGCCCCCAGCACCAACACCAATCCGCTTCTGCAGGCAGTATTCGACAAAACTGCTAATGAAACAACAAGACGTGCGAAAGTCCGCCTTGGTCAACTCTTTGATGACCTAGAAGATCAGGTCAGGCAATATTCTGCAAGCGATCGAACTGCTAGACCAGCTTCTCGCAGCGCAGCGGAACAACAACATCCTCGGCCAGCGCAGCAACCTGCAAATAACGACGAAAGCAATCGGCGCACCGAACACGATGACACTGCTCGCCGTGAGTCGGACTCCGTTTCGGATAGTGTGCTTCGTGATTGGATCGACCAGTCAGCATCGTTGGGGGAGCGGGTAAAAGATGCAGCCCAGCAGCATGCCGACCGGGTGAATGATTTCACTGGTCTGGTCGATGATCTTGCCCGGCGTGCATTTGGTGACACCCCGCAGAAAACCTTCGGCGATATCGGCGAACAATTCCTTGCCTCGTTGCGGAATTTAGGAACCACCAACAGCACCCCGGATATGAAACGAACTGCTGACAGTACGGTTGAGGATGCCGTAATCGTGCCAGACAACCCGGCGGATCTTGTCGATGAACCACAGGCGCCGCGCGACACGACAGCTTGCCAGGCAAGTGATGATTCAGCAGCAGATCGCGGCGAACATAGTGAAGCATCCGACATTGCTGACTCTTCGGCGAATGATTACGGCCGTCATGCCCGTCGATCCGAAGATCATCATCCACGAACCGGGCAAGCTGATGGACGCCCCTCCTGGGGCGGAGTGTGGGATGCGATCCGACCCGAGAACGATGAGAAACCTCAGGATTAATCACTGGCCGACCACACCATCCGGCGCTGCAAACCCGCAGCGGTAGGGGAGTCAAAACTTTGCAGTCTCTTCGGCCAGCGGTAGTTGCTACACATTGATCAACGATGCACCGGCTGGGTGCATACCGCCTTCACCAGGATTGGCAGTTCATGCGAATTATAGGAAGCATGGATTGCCGTTTGGGTGCTCGAGATCGGCAAACCCCTACTGCGGAAGGTCAACGGATCTGCAGCGCGCGATGGCCACAAGAGCAAACCTGGATCGTAAGCAGCAGCATCGACGACTCTCTCTTGACGTGCTGGCTGTGGCTGTAGCTATCCTGCGGTGAACTCATCTGCTTCGGAGTCGAAGTTGCTGCAAGCCTCCAGTGCGCCCACGCAGTACGGTTCAGGCACTGGGGTGGTGTCTCCGGGGCGGACTGTGAAGCGCAACGTTTCCCAACAAGTGTGCTGCAGCGGTACTGCGCACAGATAGCAGATGGGGGTACGTCGGGGTGCGGATCACATTGCGCGATACTGATAATCCCCTCACTGCCTCATGCTGTCGCCTGTGGTGAAGCGTGTTTCGCAGCGCCCGCAAGCATGGTTGCATCAAGTACTTAGACCTATTTTCGGCAAAGAATAGACCCAAGGCGCGGCACAGCGCTAGCGGGGCAACAGGAACAACGACAACACCACCTGCCCCAAAGCAGATCCTGTGGGGCAGGTGGTGGGTTGGTAAATCACGTGTTAGCGCAATCGTGCTACCCGATGCGTATCGCCGGCAACACTACACCGGTGGTCATGCACCGCTTATTCGTCGAAGGATTCAACTGCAACGATTTCGACATCGATATTGTTGCGAGTGGCCTTAGAATACGGGCAAACTTCGTGGGCCTGCTCGGCGAGTTTTTGCACCGTTGCCACATCCAGATTGGCGATAACGACATTGATCTTCGCCGCCAACTGGAAGCCGCCCTCATCCTTGCCTAACGTCACAACAGCGCGCACCTTCGAGCCGGTCGCGTCGATACCTTCACTGTTTGCGACCAGCTTCAAAGCACCGTGGAAGCAGGTTGCATAGGCTGCAGCAAACAGCGACTCCGGGTTTGCAGCATTGCCCTGGCCACCAAGTTCCTGCGGTGGACGGACATCGAGATCAACCTGGCCGTCGGAGGAAGCAACATGACCGTCACGGCCGCCACCGGTAGCAATTGCACTTACTGTGTAGAGATCTTCCATGAACACTCCTATATCAATGTGTTGACAACAACATCCGCACGAACATCACCATCAAACCCCGACTCGCCCGCGCACCGGGAGGGACATAATCGTCCAACATTGATCCGGTAGCAACAACGGTGAGCCGACAGCTAGTGACGCACGGATATATTGCCCACTGTAGGGGAAAACGCTTCAAGCCGTCAGGTTCCGCCTGTCAACAGTGCTGCAGCAAGGTTGCTGAGCTGGCACAATGCTGCGGCTTCCCGGGCCTGCCCAGGTGCGGAAAACACCATCCCAGCTACGGGCAGCGGGCGAGGGCTTCTTGCAACGTGGTAAACAGTCGCGTCGCATCGCATCCAGTCGCCACCGTGTGCCGTTCAGGCCACTGCGGAAACGCGCGGAAATCCACCACGGTCATGCCCGCGGTGTAGGTTCCAGCAAGTTCGATCCGAACCGGGGCCTGCGCTGTCGTAAACAGCGTTGGGTCAGCAACATAGGCCACCGCACACACATCATGCAATGGCGGATCATCAAAATCACTCCACTGCTTATAGGCCTGGCGATAGGCTTGCAAAATTTGATCGGCGACGGTCGCAGTCGCGGTGGGAATAGCTGCGATCGCTGACTGGGTTGCGGTGGTTACCAACGCGCGGTGGGTGACATCAAGCCCGATCATTGTTACCGGCCAAGACTGCGAGAACACTACATCGGCGGCTTCTGGATCGGTGTGAATATTAAACTCGGCCACCGGCGTGCAATTACCGGTGTTGTACGCACCACCCATTAACACCACCTCTGCCACGCGGGAAACAATCTCCGGGGATCGTTGCACAGCAGTCGCCAAGTTGGTTAACGGTCCGGTTGCCACCAACGTGATGGTGCCCGGATCGGCATGTAGCACCGTGTCAATAATGAAATCGACGCCATGGGAGGATTCCGCGGTCAACGTCGGATCGTGAGTGAGTCCTTCAATCCCATTTGCGTGAAAGTTTTCCGCACACTCTAGTGGTCGCTGCAACGGACGGTCACAGCCAGGAAACACCTTCACCGGTGACTCCAACAACTTCAACACGTCAAGAGCATTATTCGTGCAGGATTCAAGCGACAGATTACCGCCGACAATACTCACCCCAACAAGCTCTACTCGGGGATCAGCATGCGCGAGCATCAACGCGACAGCATCGTCACGACCAGGATCGCAGTCGAGAATAATTTTTTTCGCATCAACCATGACCGGTTCGCCTTCCTGCGTGGGGACTACAACGTTGTATCAACTGCCAGCATAGGACGAGAGCAACGAGTGTGGCAGCAAAATACGACACCAACTCCGCACCAAGGCGAACCTGCAGCAAAAAGCGCCCACCGGCCGGAGGCGGTGGGCGCAAAGCAAGCAAACTACGTCTAGCAGTCGTAGTAGAGCTCGAATTCTTGCGGTGTCGGACGGAGCCGTACCGGTGTGATTTCGTTGTCGTACTTCAGCTTGATATACGTGTCGATGAGATCATCGGTGAACACATCCCCCTCGGTGAGGAATTCATGATCGTCGGCAAGCGCCTGCAACGACTGCTCCAACGAAGTTGGTGCCTGCGGAATAGTTGCGGCTTCCTCCGGTGGTAATTCGTAGAGATCCTTATCAACTGGGGCATGCGGCTCGATACGGTTTTTAATCCCGTCAAGGCCGGCAAGCATCATCGCCGCAAAACCAAGATATGGGTTACCGGAAGGATCGGGAGCCCTAAATTCGATCCGTTTCGCCTTCGGATTCGATCCGGTGATCGGGATACGCACCGCTGCTGAACGGTTGCGCTGCGAATACACCAAGTTGATTGGAGCTTCGAACCCTGGAACGAGACGATGATACGAGTTCAACGTCGGATTCGTGAAGGCCAACACTGCCCCCGCATGATGCAAAATACCGCCAATATAGTAGCGGGCCATATCCGACAAACCGGCGTAGCCGCTTTCGTCGTGGAACAGTGGCTGACCGTCTTTCCACAGCGACTGGTGCGCGTGCATCCCCGAACCATTATCGCCAGCCAGCGGCTTCGGCATGAACGTCACCGATTTGCCGTTGCGGAACGCCACATTCTTGATGATGTATTTGAAACTTTGCAGATCATCCGCCGCGTGAAGCAGGGTGTTGAACTTGTAGTTGATCTCCTGCTGGCCACCACAGCCCACCTCGTGGTGTGCCCGCTCCAGCTCAAAACCACACGACTGCAATACTTGGCACATTTCGTCGCGCAGATCTTGCACATGGTCATACGGTGCGACAGGGAAGTAGGCGCCCTTCATCCGATTCTTATAGCCCAAGTTAGGGGAACCATCCAGGTTGTGGTCATTACCCCGATTCCACCAGGCCTGCACCGCATCGATTTTATAGTGGCCACTGTGTGCCTCGGTGGCGTAAGAAACTTGGTCAAACACATAAAATTCGGCTTCCGCACCGAAGAAGCAAGTATCTGCAATTCCAGTGGAAGCCAAATATTCTTCCGCTTTGCGCGCCACGTTACGAGGATCGCGCGAAAACGCTTCCCGGGTAAACGGATCGTGCACGAAAAACTTCATATTCAAAGTCTTCGCTTTGCGGAACGGATCAATCTTGGCAGTGGCGAAGTCCGGCAGGAGGTTCATGTCTGATTCGTCAATGCTCATAAAGCCACGAATCGAGGAGCCGTCGAATGCTAACCCTTCTTCGGCTGCGTCCTCGTCAAAAGAAGCAGCTGGAATGGTGAAGTGTTGTTCGATCCCGGGCACATCGGTGAATCGAATGTCGATGAATTCGACGTCGTTGTCGCGAATAAACTGTAAAACATCTTCGGTGGATTGCATGGACACAGTGACTCCTAGGATCGTTTCCAACCGGCTGCCAAGCAACACCAATATCTCATTGATGAAGGTGGGTTGTCAGTTGCGGCGCGAACCGCGGTGCGATGGTTGGGAACGTGCGATGCGATTTTGTCGGTGTGGAAGAAGCGCTTGTGCCACCTAGTGTCGCCAAAGCTCAGCGATAACAATCCGCTCTTACGGCAGTAATGGCGGAAAGGCTGTTGCAAAGTGAGACGTAAGGTGACAGCTCCTTGGGAAACAATCTACCGAATTTCTATCATTCGACCATAATTCTTTTCCCAGGCTGCGGCATGGGGAGGTTTGCTGCAGTACGACAGCACCGCGATACCCTCCAACGGGGGGACACCTGCGGTTTCTTTTTCACACAACGCTGCACATCCCTCACCCGCCACCAGTTGCATGAGAACTCACATTGGTGGCTATGGAAAAAGAGTTGGGGCAACTGCTAACGCTCGGCTAGGTTGGTCACCATGGAAACACCGCGTTCAAGTTGGCTCAACGGGCCGCAACTTTCTGGAGTCGGCGACGACGATCCACACGCACCATCACGCTGGCCCGGGGAGAAACTCGGACTGCCGCGAACCGGTGCGGGGGCATTAGCCAGTGTGATGCGACGTGTCGGCGGTCTCACCATTGACTGGATAATCAGCATGCTTGCCGCACTAGTCATCAGTGGTGAAAACTTGTTTGCACTGTTGAGCGGCAGCTTCGATGTGGATCGCTACAATTCGGCCATAGCCAACATCAACCAATGGACAACGCTCTGTTTCGTCGTTATCGGCACGGTGAGCGTTGCACTGGTGGCGCGCACCCCTGGCCAGGCGCTCATGCGGATGGGAGTGGCACGAATTGACGACGGTGACGCACGCGTCGGACTGTGGCGTGCACTCGTGCGCACGTTCCTCACCATTTTGCTGTTCCCCCCGATTATTGTCGATTCCGACGGGCGGGGTATTCACGATCGACTCACGAAAACAGCAGTAATCCTCGGCTAGTCAAACAATAACTCGGCGAATATCGGAACAGTGACGTCAACAGTGAACGGCCGCGAACCTGTGAGCAAACACCCAGGTTCGCGGCCGTCACTGCCATTGACCACCGAGCAGTTACTTGAGAATAATCAGACACAGCATCGGATCGGTGTGCTGCTATACGGCATTGTGATAGCCGAGTGACTCGTCGATAGAAAGCCGTAGCGAAGAACTCAACACAAAGGCGATGACAATACCCAATCCGAGAAGAATCCATGCCAGCCGCGGCACGCCCACAGCAAAGAAACTTACAGCCACACCGGTTAAACATCCCACCAAAACGGTTCGTAACGTGGCCGCCGGTGAATGACTCCGACCATGCACAGCACCCTCGTAGCAGCCGGCGCACACTAGCACGATCGCGACAACCTGCCACACCCAGCCGGTGAGGGTGAAATCACTGGAAAATCGCAATACATTCAAAGCGATTGCCACCCCAGAACCGAGTGCAGCAACACTGGTGGCACCCGCAATCAACGGCCACCAATGCGGACTAGGTGGGGGAGTAGGGGTCGGAGAAGACATAGCGGACACGCTCCAATTCGAGGCGGCACAACAAAGAAAAACGATGTGGAAAGCTAGATTAGCACTCGGGGACGTTCACGGTGATAGCGCCAACAGTTGTGGCAAGACCACCACCGGCTGTTTCCTTATAGCGGTCAGACATATCCATACCGGTGCGTTTCATTGTCTCAATCACCTCGTCAAGACTTACCCGATGCGACCCATCACCCCGCAACGCAAGCCGGGCAGCGTTAATCGCCTTGCCCGCCGAGATCGCATTGCGCTCAATACAGGGCACCTGCACCAAACCGCCGATAGGGTCACAAGTCAACCCTAAGGAATGCTCCATAGCGATTTCTGCAGCATTAGCTACCTGTTTCGGGCTACCGCCTAACACATCGGCGAGACCGCCGGCGGCCATACTCGCAGCAGAACCGACCTCACCCTGGCAGCCAACTTCTGCCCCAGAAATCGAAGCCCGCTCCTTATACAACGAACCGATGGCGCCACAAGCCAACAAATACTGCCGCAGCGCAGCTTGTGGATTATTCCGACCGGCGGGAGTGAAATAACGGACATAAAACCCCACTGCGGGCACAATGCCTGCAGCACCATTGGTCGGTGCGGTGACAACCCGTCCACCGGCAGCATTTTCCTCATTTACTGCAAGTGCTACAAGATTCACCCAATCCTCGGAAAACTCAGGGGTGATATTTGGATCTTCAGCAACCAACTGCTGATAAAACTGTGGCGCGCGCCGGCGCACCATCAACCCGCCTGGAAGAATCCCTTCCTTCTGCAGGCCACGGCGGGTGCACTGTTCCATGGCAGCAACAAGATTGTCCAGCTCGGAATTGATGCGTTGCTCATCTCGAAGTGACAATTCGCAGCGCCGCTGAATCTCAGCGATGCTCACCCCCGCCTGTTCAGCACGCGCCACCAGTTCGGCGCCGGAACTATACAACCAGTCGCCGGTTAAACAATGATCTGTAGGCACCTCTGCAGCAGTGCGAATAAAACCGCCGCCGATCGAATAATAGGTTTCGCTGATCTCCCGACCGTCAGCCAGGAGGGCAGAAAACGTCACCGCGTTGGTGTGCACCGTCCGCACCACAAATGGCCGCAAAATAATATCTTCAAACCCGCAAGTAACCGGGCAGGAAGCATCGCCGGCGAGGAAAATCTGCCTAGTGGCTTGAATCGATTCCAGCCGCTGCTCATAGTCGTCAGGATCACAAGTCGCTGGATCGATCCCATCGAGCCCTGCAAGCACCGCCCCCAAAGTGCCATGGCCGACCCCGGTAGCAGCCAACGAGCCATACAAAATCACAGTGATCCCCACCTGGCGAGACACAGCCCCAGCAACTTTCCCTGCCACTGCAGAGTCCGACTGGGGGCGCAACAAATCAGGGGTGTCCCCTTCGTGCGCAGCTTTGGGAGTGCTCGGATCAAGCGGGCCTACCGCATCGCGACTCTGCGACAAGATCGAATGTAAATGATTCGCAAACGCCAGACCAGCGCGCATCGGACCTACCGTATGCGACGATGATGGGCCGATACCGATCCGCATGAGATCAAAAACAGATATGGTCATAGATCCTCCAACAACCCTGATGTCTGACAAGGCCACGATACACAAGGTTTTCCGGTGGGGTAGTGCCGCACCTTGGAGAGCACCACAGCAACCTTATCCAGCGTCATCCCAGGGGGCAGTAATAGCAAAAGTGCACAGCCGTGGATCACAACCGGAAAACAGGAAGAATTGACTATTACCCGGCGGAGCAAACACTGCTGTGCACAATACGTGAAGTTATTAAACCCACGGCTTCTCGTCGGAGCCCATCTCGAAATCTAGCCCCGCTTATTGCGTGCCTGGGTTCGACGCGCACGCCGGTTCATTCCTGACATGTTCCCGCCCTTTGGCAGCGGCCCTTTCGGAATTCCCTGCATGCGGCCAGATCCCAGGGTTGCCTCAAACGAATCCACTTTCGCCGCCAGCGCATAAGCCTGATCTTTTTTCATCTCCCGCGGCAGCTTCATCAATTCGCGTTGCAGCTTCCTGATAGGAATCTGCCCTTCGCCTTCGCCGGCAAACATTTCATAGATCGGCACCGACGGGGCGATTTTGCCCAAATGCTGCCGTTGTCGCCGCATCATGGACTTCACCCGATTGGGATCACCTTCGCCAACAAGCACAATGCCACAGTTACCAACGACTCGGTGCACCGCATCCATGTGCGGGTTTGCTTCCACAGCCGGCCTGACCTTCCAAACGATCCCCACCCCGGACTTCAGGTTTTCCAAAGCCCAACCGGCGGCACCGGCTTGTCCCTCAGCACGGGAATAGACCGTGTTTTGCAGGCGTCGAGTGAAAATCCACAGTGCGGCGAGAATACCGAACATGAACCCGGCGATGGCCAAAGTCCAGCCGCCCCACACGTAAACGCCGAACAGCCAAAACAGCAATGTCACCCCAACGAGGGCAAGCAGCATCAGCGGAAGCAGCTTGCTGTCTTGCTTCCGCTGCATTTGGAACGCAGCCCATACTTGCTTCCACCGCTGTTTTGTGGCTTCTCGTTTAGCGCGCTTCGCTTCTTTCTCGGCGGCTTTCTCAGCCTTCTTGTCACTTGCCATGGCACCAACAATAACGGTTGAAGATCATCAGTTGCTAACTGCAGCGCCGAAAAGACATCGAGAACCAGACAGATTAGGAGGAAGCGTTTCGGCTGGCGGCAAAACTGGTGACTGGGGTATCGACCGACGAACCATATTTTTTCAGCAACGTCGAGGCCTCTTGTGCCGTCGAGCCCTGCGTGGTTTCCGCTAAATGCTGCAAGTTCTCTGGGAGCTGTTCACCACGGGCAGCGAGTGCTTGCGCATACAGGCGACCGGCCCGATACGAGGAACGAACCAACGGACCAGACATGACACCGGCGAAACCGATTTCCTTCGCAGCTTTAGCATGGTCGACGAACTCTTCAGGTTTCACCCACCGTTCGATGGGATGATACAGCGGGCCTGGGCGCAAATATTGTGTAATAGTCAAAATATCGCAGCCAGCATCGTGCAGATCTTGCATAGCTTCGGTGACTTCCTCCGGGGTTTCTCCCATCCCTAAGATGAGATTGGACTTGGTCACCAGCCCAAAATCGCGAGCCTGCCGGATCACATCCAAGGACCGCTCGTAGCGAAACGCTGGCCGGATCTTTTTGAAAATGCGCGGTACCGTTTCCACGTTGTGCGCAAACACCTCCGGCCGGGCTTCAAATACTTCCTGCAGAAGATCTGGCTTACCAGAAAAGTCAGGGGTGAGATTCTCTACTCCTGTATGCGGATTGAGACGGTGAATCTCGCGCACCACCTCGGCGTATAGCCACGCACCCTCGTCTGGGAGATCGTCACGGGTCACGCCGGTGATCGTGGCATAGTTGAGTTTCATCTCAGCCACCGATTCGGCGACGCGACGAGGCTCGTCACGATCCAACGGATCAGGCTTGCCGGAGGTGATCTGACAAAAGTCGCAACGCCGAGAGCACATCGAACCACCGATTAGGAAGGTAGCTTCCCGCGACTCCCAACATTCGTGCTGATTGGGGCAGCCGGCTTCCTGACAAACAGTGTGAAGCGATTTAGCTTGCACCCGCTGTTTCATATCCTGAAACTCAGGGCCTGTTTTCGCAGTGGTCCGAATCCAACGAGGTTTCTTCTCGATAGGGGTTTCGGAGTTTCGTTGCTCAATACGCAGCAGACGGCGCTCGGTAGGTGCATTCACCTAGCCCACCCTACTAAAACTTCCCCAAGGCGCCCACTTCACCGGTCTGAACAGTGGTTACCTGGCGGTTATGGTGGCTACGAGCGTTTTCGAGTACCGGCGCAGGGGTCGCTAGCTTCGCCGATTGTGTGATCGGCGACCGGGGTGATCCCAGCAAGAGCATCATCAAGAGCAGTACACACAATGTCGACGCATTCCCGCGGGGTAGTCTCCCGCCCAAGTTCGTCCGTCAAGGTGGTGACACCGGCATCTGAAATCCCGCAAGGAACGATATAGTCGTAAAATTCCAAGGTGTTATTGCAATTCAGTGACAATCCGTGCATGGTCACCCCACCGGTAACACGGATCCCTAAAGCAGCAATCTTCCGTGCTGGACGATGCTCGTCTGCTGGTAACCACACACCTGAACGGCCGGTAATTCTGCCGGCGTTCGCAAGCCCAAGCTGTCGCACTGCGATAATGAGCGCCTCTTCCACGCGCCGCACATAGTCAACCACATCAATAGGGGTGGCAAGCTGAATGATCGGATAAACCACCAGCTGACCTGGGCCATGCCAGGTGATCCGGCCACCGCGATCAACATCAATACATTCCGGGCCTTGGGTGGGGCGATCACTCGGTTGGGTTCGGGTACCGGCAGTATAAACCGACGGATGTTCCACGATGAGATATTGATCTTCGATCGTATCGGCGGCACGTTTGGCCGCGAGATCTGCCTGATAATCCCAGGCCTGCTGATAGTCCATAACACCGAGGTCGACCCGTGACACCGGATGGTCGGTGTTGGCGCGAATCGGTTGATCAGGAGCGGTAAATGGGGCGCGAGGAGCTTGCATAAGCGCCGATTCTACCGGCAGTATTCGGTAGCCGGGCGGAGCCTGGGTTGTGCACCCGATTGAAGATTAGATGATGGGAAGCGCAAACGGACTCGAGTTGCGCACAATCATGGAATTGTCGTCAGGGTTGATAGGCCGTGGTGCATCAAGTACAGGGCGAACAGACACCTCGAGAGGATTGATGACAGTTTCATAATCGCCGGTGAAATTGGGATTTTCGACGCGTGCACGAGCTGCTGCGGCAAAATGCGGTTCGTAGATAGCGATGAGATTGTCCCACACCTTCATCGCTTCGGGGCCGGAGAGCGAACCGTTGGTTTCGAGTGTGGCAATGCCATAGGCGGCAGCCCACACCGAATAAGCGGTCTCCCGATTCGGAGCAATTTTTGATAGCGGCACGTTTAACCATCGCGAAGTGTCGTTGAGGAGCTGCCGCCATTCACCGTATTGGAGTGCTTCGCAAGAGTACGATCCGGTCATCACCAGTCGATACAGTTCGGGATGGGTAATAGCAGCCTGGCGGAAGGTCAGCAGGAGATCCCGCAGGCGGTACGTTCCATCTTCATGTTCGGTTGCCCACATCGCATAGCCAACGTTGAGGAGGGAATCGATGGTGAGTAAGGCACGGAGTTCGTCTTTGTTCGCCGTGTGTTTATACAGCGATGGTGCCTTGATGCCGACGCTGTCTGCCAGGATGCGCATCGTGAGATTGTCCCAGCCCAACTCTTCGGTAAGTTCGCGGGCAACAGCAATGATCTGTTCGGCGCGGCGAGACCGTTTGGGGAGGGTAGGGGGTTCAATATTCACAGGTGGAATTTTAGCGGCAGTGACGACATAGTGGGGTTTCGCGGACAGAAAATAGTTCCGTATGAAAACAAAGTTAGCCGTTCACTATTTGATGACTCCTGATAAGTAACCACTACAGTGGCCTCGTACTGGGAAATTTTCCCATTTCTAGCACTATCTCTTTTGCCCCTTTACGGGTGTGCGCAGTTTGATGGTTGTTGGTTTATCCTCCATCGGTATGGCCATGTTCAGGGGGAGCTTGGTTGAGCAGGGTGTACAGCTGTTGCTGCCCGGTGCGCACGAGTTGGTGTTGCTCCCCAGGAAGTCGTGGTAGTCGCTGGGGCCGAAAAAGCGCCCCGCATCGTGGGAAATTCCACGATGTGGGGCGCAGATCCTCGGAAAACTACCGTTTTGAGGGCTTCGCTGGGATTAGAGTTCCAGGTCTGCCTCGAAGTCGGCGGTTTCGAGGCGGTCGCGAACTGTGGTCATAAAGCGGCCAGCATCCGCGCCGTCAATCGACTGGTGATCGTAGGTCATCGGCAGATACACCATCTGGCGGACGGCGATTGCGTCGACACCATCTTCGGTGATGACCACCGGGCGCTTCACAATGGCGCCTGTGCCGATCATGGCAGCTTGTGGCGGCACCAAAATCGGGGTGTCGGTGAGCGCACCTTCAGAACCAATGTTGGTGATGGTGAACGTGCCACCAGACAGATCGTTCGGCTTGAGTTTCATTGACCGTGCCCGCTCGGCAATGTCGACGATCGCCTTTGCAAGCTCCGGCAAGGACATGTCTTGCGCGTCGTGGATGACAGGGGAGAGCAGACCCTGTTCGGTGTCCACCGCAATGCCAAGGTTGACCTTTGCGTGATAGGTCATCTCCTTAGTTTCGGCATTGTAGGAAGCGTTCACATTCGGGTGGCTTACCAGCGCTTCGACAATAGCCTTTGCAAAGAATGGCAGATAGGTGAGGTTCACCCCATGCTTGTCGATAAAGGCTTGCTTCTTGGCGCGGCGCAGCTCGGCAATCCGGGTCATGTCGACTTCGTGAACCTGGGTGAGCTGTGCTGCCGAATGCAGCGATTCCAGCGTCTTCTTCGCAGTGAGTTCCCGAATACGGTTGACCTTGCGGGTGGTGCCGCGCAGTTCCGCTTTCTTCGGATCGACACGCTTGGTGGATGCACGCGAAGCAGGTGCTTTCGCAGATGCTGCAGGTGCGGTTCCGCCTTCAGCTGCGGCCAGCACATCCTGCTTGCGGATACGCCCACCGAGGCCGGTGCCTTCAATGGTGGAAAGATCCACGCCATGCTTATCGGCCAGCTTACGAACCAGCGGCGTCACATAGGGCTGATCCTTCTTTGGCTCAGCGGATTGTGCCTTGGCAGGTGCAGCAGTTGCCTGCGGCTTGGCAGACTGCTCGCTGCTTGCAGATTCCTTAGCTTCTTCGACGGTGTCGTTGTCTTCCTTGTTGGCGGCTTCTTCGATGGCCGCGTCACTGGGAACTTCCGCCTCATCCTGCTTGGCTGGTGCGGCGTTTGGATCACCGATGCGGACGATCACGGCACCGACGTCGACGGTGTCGTCTTCGTCGGCGAGGATCTCTACGATGGTGCCGGCTACCGGGGAAGGTACTTCGGTGTCGACTTTGTCGGTGGAGACTTCCAGCAGTGGTTCGTCAACTTCAACAGTGTCGCCGACGTTCTTCAACCAGCGGGTAATGGTGCCTTCGGTGACGGATTCGCCGAGTTCTGGCATGGTCACATCGGTGGCATCCCCGCCGCCGGCGGCAGGTTTGTCCGCAGGCGCCTTCGACTCCGGGGCAGGGGAGGAAGCGGCAGCCGCCGTATCCTCGGCAGGCTTGTCTTGCTTGGCTGGTGCGGCGTTTGGATCACCGATGCGGACGATCACGGCACCGACGTCGACGGTGTCGTCTTCGTCGGCGAGGATCTCTACGATGGTGCCGGCTACCGGGGAAGGTACTTCGGTGTCGACTTTGTCGGTGGAGACTTCCAGCAGTGGTTCGTCAACTTCAACAGTGTCGCCGACGTTCTTCAACCAGCGGGTAATGGTGCCTTCGGTGACGGATTCGCCGAGTTCTGGCATGGTCACATCGGTGGCATCCCCGCCGCCAGCAGCCGGTGTGTCATCCGCCGTTTCGGCGGTGTCATCTTGTGCCGGTGCCGAATCATTATCACTATCGCTGCTATCGGCTTCATCGGCGTCACCGATAACGCAAATGATCGACCCCACATCGACGGTGTCGTCTTCTTCGGCCATAATCTTGGTGATTACACCCGATGCTGGGGAAGGAATCTCTGTGTCCACTTTGTCCGTGGAGACTTCCAGCAACGGTTCGTCAGCTTCGACGGTGTCGCCGACGCCCTTCAACCAGCGGGTAATGGTGCCCTCGGTGACGGATTCGCCCAGTTCGGGCATCTCTACGGAAAACGCCATAGTGTTTCTCGACTCCTTTAATGACAACTCCACCATCGATGCGATGTGTGGTTTTTTCTTCTCAAGGTTAAAACACTACCTTGTTATCCCGCGGCGTGTGCACCTGCCCGGTTCCGAGGGTTATCCGGATGACACCTAGAATGGGATCTTGTGTTGAATTTTTTCAAAGGCAAGAAGAACAAAGGCGGGCTGACGCCGCCGCGTGCACCGGGCGATACGGTGCGGGAACATGACCTTGCCGACCTTGTTGCGTGGGTGCAGGGACGAGCTGGGATTGAAGGGTTTATCGAGCCAGAAACGCTGGTCAACGAGATGTCGGTGGTGCTAGTAGATCACAGTGGGGAATTTATTCGACGCCCAATTGGTGGCCCGAAGGGGATCGATGTCGTAGCTTCGACGCTGGCAATTCCGGTGTATGACGTAGAAGAAACAGGATATCCGCAGCGTATGCGGGAACGCTTGGAGCGGGAGCGGATTTTACGGAAACGTGCCGAGGCAAAAGAGCGTCGCAAACGGTTTGAACAGGGCCAATCGCCAATTGATAGCTAGGTCGATGGGTGGATTGCGTGGGGGAGGGGACACCGCCGCTCAGGGGGCGCATTCATATCATCGATCGGGGGTAGCCAGTGGGGGTGTGTGGGGAGACGGTTGTGCGGGCGTTGGCTGCCACTGTGTCGTCGTTGATGAAGCCCCCAACGGTTGCCTGCACCGGGTGGGTGCAACCGTTGGGGGCCTGGTCTTTATTTACGCAGCGAAGTCTGTCCGAGTGTAGGAGTTAGGAACGCTTCCCTTTCCCTTGCTTGGACTTGTTGCTGTTGTTGGAGGCCTTTTTGGATTTCTGCGGAGCTTTTGCGGTTTTCGTCTTGGAGGTTTTCTTCGACTTGGTGTGAATCTCCGCAGTTGCCCGTTGTGCTTTCGCCTTGGAACTTGCCTGCGCTTTGCGCTTTGCTTTTGTGCTCTTTTTCTGCTTTTTCGCTGCGGCGCGGTCGCCGTTAGCAGATGCATCGCGCAGCGCGTCTGGATTGTTGGCGATGGCCGCTAAGGTGGCAAGAAGGGTACGTACTGGTTGCCCGGTGGCACGTTTCGGGTTGTAACCGTAGACACCAGTGGTGTTGTAGGCAGGACCTGCGACGTCAAGGTGTGCCCAGGAAATTCCGTCGGCGACAAATGCTTGGAGATATGCGCCGGCGGCCATCATGCCACCGTAAGACGAGGTGCCGGTGTTGCGCAGATCGGCGACGTCGCTGCCGGTGACTCCGGCAACGATTTCTTCGGGCAGGGGCATTGCCCAGGCAAGCTCGCCGACTTCGGTCCCAATCTTTGCGACGTTGTCACGCAGGGTGGGTGACCCCATCACCCCGGCTGTGCGGGTACCGAGTGCGACGAGTTGCGCCCCGGTGAGCGTGGCAGTCTCGATGAGGAACTCTGGCTGTTCCTCGCAGGCGCGGGCAATGGCATCCCCTAAAACGATGCGCCCTTCCGCGTCGGTGTTGAGAATCTCGGAGGTCAACCCGCCATAGTGACGGATAACATCACCGGGGCGTTGCGCGGTTGCTGAGGGCATATTTTCAGCTAACGGCAACCAGGCGTCAACGACAACTGGCAGATTGAGTTCAGCGGCGGCGATGACTGTGGCAACAACAGCAGCCGAACCAGCCATATCCGAGGTCATATTTTCCATGCCGGGGCCACGCTTTAACGAGATACCGCCGGTGTCGAAGGTAATGCCCTTGCCGACCAGCGCCACTGAGCTGACAGGTTTTTTCGGCTCATGTCGCAGATGAACCAGTCGCGGGGCGCGGGAGGAACCCTGGCCGACAGCTAAAATACCGCCGAATCCTTCCTGCGCTAACCGCTGCTCGTCGTACACCTCGACGGTCAGACCTGCTTGCTTGCCGAGTTTTGCGACAGTGTTTGCATAGCTTGCCGGGTACAGCTCCAGGGGTGGGGTGTTGACCAAGTCACGGGCGAAGCACACAGCCTGCGCGGTGGTTAATGCTGTTTCGAATTCGCGGGTAGCAGCCTTGCTGGGACGTTTCTTGCCTGCTGCCGGCACCAGAAATACCACTTCGGCAAGCCGGCTTGCCGCCGGATCATTGGCAGGGGTGTCGACACCTTGCTGCTCGTCGACGGTTTTCGTGCCGCGTTTGCCACGATAGGTGTAGCTGCCCAGCAGGGTGCCTTCCACCGCGGCAGTCAAATTGACCAGGGACAACGTGGAGGCAACCCGGCGGAATGTTGCCGCCGCTCGGGCTGCCACACCGGCAGCCTGTCGCAGCACATCCTCGCTCACATCATCGCCGTCACCAAGGCCGACTGCAATAATGGCACTCGATGTAATACCGCTGACCGGTGGCAAGATTCGGATTTCGTTACGTTTCCCGGTTGCGTTTACCGTCTCTAGTGCGGTGAGCAAGGTGTGGGACGCCTCATCGCTCAGCGATGGCCACAGCAACAATTCCAACCCATCAGAGGTGGCAAACATAGGAACAACGAGCGCATAATCCGCGCCCGGTAGGGAAGTGGCCAGGCGTGCCTGGGGAATATCGCCAAGCGTGGGAAGGGAAGCGGAAGAAAATACAGACACTGAGCTACCTCGTGTTGATGTCGAAAACTAGTTACAGGCGGGGCAACTGTCCCACCAGCGGTGAGCTGGCTGCCAGCAGGCATCCCTCACCCAGTGATGGGGTTGCTGCCCCAAGACCAAAAGATCCTCTAGGCCACTGTAGGTCAACCACACCCAAGCTGCACGCCCTCCATCCCCCATGCCGTCTCTCTTTCCAGTGGCAACATCGCAGGTTTCCACAACACCGCGCCATAGCGTCTACGGCAACAACCTCGTATCGGCCTGCTTCCCAGCTGGTGAGATGATTTGGCAGGTTGCCTGCCGCAGCTGCGCGAAGTCGACTACAGTAACCTGCTATGAGCAGCGAACTATCTTTTTCACATGTACCGCATCCTGCCGCCAGCAGCACTGATGAAATTGATGCAATCTTGGCAAACCCCGGGTTCGGCAAGCACTACACCGATCACATGGTGCGAATTGACTACACCCCGGAGCAGGGGTGGCATGATGCGACAGTTACCCCCTATGCGGAATTATCGCTTCCGCCGTCGGCTTCTGTCTTCCATTATGGGCAAGCCATTTTTGAAGGATTGAAAGCGTACCGTCAACCGGATGGTTCCATCGCCACCTTCCGGCCTGCCGCTAATGCTCAACGTTTTCAAGATTCTGCCCGCCGCATGGCAATGCAACCCTTACCCACCGAGCTGTTCCTTCAATCATTGGAAGAACTTGTTGCTGTTGATCACCGTTTCGTTCCTGCCGCCGGTGGGGAAGCGTCACTGTATTTGCGGCCGGTGATGATCGCCACCGAACCAACACTGGGTGTGCATCCTTCCGCGAGCTACACCTATATTCTGCTGGCTTCACCGGCCGGGGCGTATTTCGCCGGTGGGATCAATCCGGTGAGCGTATGGCTGTGCGAGGACTATGTTCGCGCCTGCCCAGGCGGCACCGGTGCGGCAAAATTTGCCGGCAATTATGCAGCATCGCTGTTGGCACAAGCCCAAGCCGCTGAACAAGGCTGCGACCAGGTGGTGTGGCTTGACGCGCTGGAACACGCCTATGTTGAAGAGATGGGCGGGATGAATCTTATGTTTGTCTTTGCCGACAGCGATGGCAATCTCACCGTTGAAACCCCCGAACTCTCCGGATCCCTCCTCCCCGGGGTCACCCGACGCTCGCTGCTGCAAGTCGCCGAAGATCTCGGCTATGCCACCGCGCAGCGCCGCATCAGCGTCGCCGAATGGCGTGAGCGTGCAGCTGACGGCAGTCTGAAGGAAGTGTTCGCCTGCGGCACCGCAGCAGTCATCACCCCGGTGGGCACCGTGAAAAGCTCTGAGGGCAACTTCACCATCGGTGACGGCACCCCTGGTGCAGTCACGCTGGCATTGCGGGAACACCTCACCGGAATTCAGCGCGGCAGCGTCGCCGACACTCACGGCTGGATGCACACACTCCGAGCAGCTCACTAGTTTGCTTCAGCGGTCAAATAATCCCGCCGACAGTCGCCACTGCATAGGCAAGCAACGCAATAAACACTGCAGCGCTAGCCGTTGCAAACTCGACCGTCGCCCCGATACAGTCGCCGTTGAGACCGTCAAATGCGGCAGACAAATACCGCACCCAGCGGGCTGATACCAGCAGCAACAGCAGCAGCGCTGCTGCTGGTATCACCGCAAACCATTGGGTGAGCGCCTGCAACACATTCCCTGTAGCCGCCAGCGGCGAATCCACCGCCGCCGGCACCACAGCAGCCAGCAGCAGTCCCCACACCACTGCAACACACACCGCCCAGCCAGCAACCCACCGCTTCGGCACAGTGCCGATCATCAAAGCACCAAAACTTTGCGGATTAAACGGTTGATTAGGGCGGACAGTAACCAGCATTCCACCAATCCTTCCCGCCACCGGAATCATCCCCACCAACAGCACCGCAACTGCCGGAAACGGCAGCGACAACACGGTGTAGACACCAGCAACCTGAATACCAAGCACCACTGCAGCAGCCCCCATACCCAAAGCACCAGTTGCCTTATCTGCCAAAATCTGTTGTGCCCGCGCCGGTGGCGCAAAACTGCCCAGTGCGTCGCCCACATCGCACAACCCATCCAAGTGCATCATCCGGTTCGCCACCAGCCACCCTGCCACAATCCCTGTAGCAGGCAGCAGCGGCGGGAGCTGCAACACCACACCGACCGCAGCAATCACCATCGCCAAGATGCCAAACAACAACCCCACCACCGGCAAGAAAAACACTGCCCGGCGCCCCGTAGTGCGATCAAAGGGATGATTCGCCGCCGGCATCGGTACCACCGTCACCCACGACATCATGGTGCGGAAACCCTCCCAAACAAAGCCTGGACGGTCATCGAAACGTTCACGACCATCTGCGTCGCGACGAATCTCCCCACTCGATCCACCCTTGCCCGACATAAAACCCTCACATCCTCCCGTACCGCAGCTGATTAGCAGCTGCCAACCTCACAAACCCCGTGGGGCAGCGCTGACCATCCAGTTGCTTCCGCAAACCCGAACTTGTAGCCAGCACATCACACAGTCGGCTCAGCGACACCGGACTGTGCAAACGTTGGCAGATCAATCATCACATCGACTGCTGACTTCACAATCGGCAACGCAATCGCCGCACCCGTACCCTCCCCAAGGCGCATCCCCAACTCGACAATAGGCTCCAACTCCAGCTCTTTCAGCGCGAGAGTCTGCGCTGGTTCAGCGCTGCGATGACCAGCCAGCCACCAGCGGCGGGCACCGGGCGCCAGACGATTAGCAGCCAACGCTGCAGCCGCAGTAATCACCCCATCCAAGATCACGGGCGTCTGCCGCACCGCCGCCTGCGCTAAAAAGCCTGCCATCGCCGCAATATCCGGTCCACTCACCGTAGCCAGCAGCGAAACAATATTGTGCCGCACATTCCTCGCCCGGAACATCGCATCGCGCACACATGCAGTTTTTCGCTGCCAACCAGCATCATCAACCCCTGAACCACGGCCAACCACCGCCACCGGCTCAGATGCTGTCAACACCCCAATCAGCGCCGCCGATGGCGTAGTATTCCCAATCCCAATCTCACCGGCAATCAAAATATCTGCCCCCCGATCAACCTGCTCATTACACAACCGCTGGCCCACCTGAATCGCTCGAACAGCCTCGTCAAGCGTCATAGCGTCCTCGCGATCAATTGATCCACACGACCGCCGAATCCGATACGGGCCGTCAACATCATGATCAAGGGAGATATCTGCAACTTGAACTGTGGCACCCGCAGACGCCCCGAAAATAGCAATCCCCGCATCCCCATTGACAATGTTGTTTGCTACATGGATCGACACACTCGTCGGAAACGGGGAAACCCCCTGCTCAGCAACACCGTGATCGCCCGCGAACACCACAATCGCCGGATGCGTCAATCTGCGGGGCGGAACCTGCCCCTGGCAGGCAGCAATAAAACACCCGATATCTTCCAATCGCCCCAAGCAGCCGCGCGGTTTGGTCATTGCATCTTGATAGGCACGTGCTTCGGCAAACACGTCACTATCAGGACTGACAATACGGGGAAACAGGGTTGCCGCATCCACCAGAATGCACTTCCTTCCAACCGGACTCCGACGTCCTTACTTCAACAACTTTGCTCCAATACTCCGCCCGGCTGAAAACAGCACCTATGCAAGCGTCGAGTAGTGAAGAGTGAACAATCTTGCAGACCGCTATCAAGACTTCAACGATAACTGACAACCCGCCACAATTAGGTCGACTTGATCCGCAACCGCGGCAATCCGTGCATTGAGCTCTCCCAACAAATCTCGCAGGATCCTGCCCGAACGATGCTCCGGGATAATCGCCAACCCCACTTCGGGAGAGACGAAAATCAGCAGATCATCCCGACTGTCAGCGGCTATGTCCGCCAGACGGGCCACCAGTTGATCAATAGTGTGCCGCACTGCCGCAACATCCCCATCCCAAGCGTGGTTGATGTCACACTGATAGGTCATCCATGTTCCCAGATCATCGACAAGCACATCACCTGCCGGCAGGTCGGCCATGACCTCACTTAAATCAACATCGTCGACAGTCCGCCATTGGCTCGGCCGTCGCTGTTGATGCGCTGCAATTCGTTCCGCAAACTCAGTATCGTCAACCAGCGGTCGGGCAGTAGCAACATAGGTTACCGCAGCAGCATCGTCGGGGATGAGTCGCTCTGCAAACGCCGACTTCCCAGACCGGGCACCACCTAAAACAAGATGGATTCGCGACATTGTTCCGCTCCTTGCCATTAATACAGCGCAGGCCGGCGGGTACTCCTCGCACCCACCGGCCTCGCAATCGCCAAATTTGCCCCACTATGGTGCAAACGTTAGTGCGCTACAGGAGCGCCCCCGACTTCTAACCGCGGTTTCGGCGAACGGAGACGTCGCGGTTGGCTAGCCCGGCTATAGGCGTAAAAACCGAGTGACATTTTCGTCTCCGGGGTATCCGGGTAGTGCTCCAAAGCCTCCGAAGCAGACTTGCGTCCCAACCAAATCCCTTCGACCACGAAAATGATCATTGCTAGCAACCCGAACATTGACGAGTAAGCAGCAACCTCTGGGAATTTTTGTCCCGCAATCATAAACACCAGCAACAACACTGCAATGGGCAGCATCAATGTGGAGAAGAACCGGCGGGCATCAACCCAGTCGCGAATATAGGCCTTGGCCGGCCCCTTATCGCGTTCGAGCAAGAATCGTTCATCGCCGCGATCCATCGCCGCCCGGGTACGTTGCTGTGCTTTTTTCAGCTCGTCCTTTTCCCGGCGCTTCAACGCTTTCCACTCTTCGCGAGACATGGAAGCCTTCAGCTCTTTACGCCGGGCTCGTGCCTCCGCTGGAGTCTCAGCAGGACGAACCGGTGCATGCCGAACACCCTTGGCAAGTTCGACCTCGTTACGTTTCGGGGTCGGCCGCCCCTTCTTCGGGGTGTAGCCCTTCGGTAGCTGTTCCTGCGGTTGCACAACCGGTGTCTCGGTTGCAGCAGGCGTTGACGTCTCGTCCTTATTCCACGGAAGTTTCACACGCTTTAGGCTACAGAACCAGCTAAAAGCAATACAACAAAACCACGAAACTCGGTGAATCGGCGCAACTATCCACACGGTCGCAAAGCAGCATCCGCAAAAAGGCTCGTGGCAGCCTGCCAACCTACAGGAACAGTTGCACGGTGGGGGAGATCGGTGGGCCAGCCCTATCTTGTCGAAGGCAATATACAGTAGCGTGGAGGCAATAAATCACTATGCTGGTGGCGTTAGAAGAAGTAACCGCTGCGCCTGAAACACTGCTGCGACCCACGTTCAATGATTTGCGGTGCTGCTAGTGTGCATGGTGGAAAAACATCCCAATCGAAGGAGATAGCGTTTCAACTATGACAACCCCCGAAACACAGACAGGCGTCACCCTCACCGAAGCTGCTGCTGCGAAAGCGAAAGCCTTGCTTGATCAGGAAGGCCGCGACGATCTGTATCTTCGCATTGCGGTGCAACCCGGTGGCTGCGCTGGCCTGCGCTACCAGCTCTACTTCGACGACCGTGAACTCGACGGAGACAAAGTCGACGTGATCAGTGGTGTGAAGCTGGCCGTCGATAAGATGAGCGTTCCTTACCTCACCGGAGCAACCATCGATTTTGCTGACTCCATCGAGTCGCAAGGGTTTACCATCGATAATCCAAATGCCGCCGGCTCCTGTGCCTGCGGTGACTCTTTCAACTAAAGCTTGATACAGGAAACGACCTCACAATCCAGCGAATTGAACTGGCTGGATTGTGGGGTCGTTTTTAGGTTGGTGACACAGCTGATGCTGTGATCCTACAGTTCGATGGGGTAATCGCGTTCTTCGATCTGTGGGTCGATCCGATGCTCGACGAAAATCCCGTGCCACACCATAAAGGCCAGCACCGTCCACAAGCGACGCGAATGATCAGATTGCCCACGACGATGCTCCTCGAGCATCGCTAGACATGCCTGCTTATCGATCAGATCCCCAGCCTGCGACTGCTGAATTGTCTCTATTGCCCAGCCGTGCAGTTGATCGCCCGCAAGCCAGTGCTTCATCGGTACCGGGAATCCGAGCTTCTTTCGATGCAGCACATGCGGTGGAACAATCTGCTCCATAGCTTTGCGAAGAGCATATTTGGTAGTGCCGTGCGAAATTTTCATCTCTGGGGGCAGGGTTTCTGCAACGGCGAATACTTCCTTATCCAGGAACGGCACCCGGAGTTCCAAGGAGTTCGCCATGGTCATTTTGTCTGCTTTGACCAGAATATCGCCCCGCAGCCAGGTAAACAGATCAAGATGTTGCATCCGGGCTACCGGATCCATATGGGTGGATTTTGCATAAATTGGGGCGGTTACCTCGGTGTGGTCCCATTCCCGTTTTGCTTCCGGCATGACCCGTTGTAATTGGCTGAAGTTGAAGCTGCGAGCATTGCCGTAGTAGCGCTCCTCCAACGGGGTGGTGCCCCGTTCCAACAAGGATTTGCCTTTCACCCCATCGGGGAGCAAGGCAGCAACTTTCCGCAAGCCTCGCTGCACCGGATCTGGAATATGGTCGAATGGTGCCAACGACAATGGTTCTTTGTAAATTGTGTATCCACCAAAAAGCTCGTCGGCTCCCTCACCTGAGAGCACAACTTTGACATGTTTGCGCGCTTCTTGCGCCACAAAGTACAACGGAACGAGGGAAGGATCAGCCACCGGATCGTCGAGATACCACATGATCTTCGGGATGGCGGCTGCGTATTCTTCGGGGCTGACAATTTTCACAATATGTTCAGCGCCGATTGCTGCGGCAGATTCTGCGGCAACATCAACTTCCGAATAGCCTTCGCGTTCAAATCCAGTGGTGAAGGTGAGGAGGTCAGGGTTGTGGCGTTTGGCTAACGCAGCGATAGCGGTCGAGTCGATACCGCCTGAAAGGAACGATCCCACCGTGACGTCGGCGCGCATATGTTTTGCAACCGAGTCTTCCATCACTGCTGCAATTCGATCAAACACTTGCTGTTCGGTGCCGGCTGGCACGTCTTTGGTGCGAAATTCCGGCTCGAAGTAGCGGGTTGTTGTCACGGTTTGACCCGGGGTGATGTAGCCCCACGAGCCGCTTTCCAGACGGAAGATACCTTCGTGAAGTGATTCCGGTTCAGGAACGTATTGCAGATCGATGTAATGCTCCAGCGCATGGACGTCAACATCGAGCGCCAAGCCGAGTGCAGGAGCCATTGACAAAATGGATTTTTTCTCACTTGCAATCACTGTGCCTGCAGCAGTGGTGCACAGATACATGGGTTTGATGCCGAAGCGGTCACGGGCAATAAACATTCGCCGTTCGTGACTGTCCCAGATCGCGACTGCGAACATTCCTCGGAGCTGCTCGACAAATGACGGTCCAAAGTGGTGGAAGCCGACCACGATTGGTTCGCCGTCCCCACTGGTGTGGAATGTATAGCCCAATTCCTGCAGCTGCTCACGAAGCTCAATGTAGTTGTAGATTTCACCGTTAAAGGTCATCGCGTAGCGATTCGGTTGGTCATCTGGACCCCAGGTGAGTGGCTGATGAGAATGCGCAATGTCGATAATTGACAGCCGGTTGAAGCCAAAGACTGCTTGATCGTCGTGCCAAGTTCCGTCTTCGTCGGGTCCTCGATGCCGCATGCAGGGAAGGGCATCTGAGATGGCGGACACGTACTCGTCGGCATTCGGTTTAGCGCACAACATGGCTAGCAAACCACACATAGCAGCAAGCGATCCTTTCTGTGTCCCTTGGCAAACCTGGTAAAACGCTGTGTTGTTCCACTGGCGCTTTGCATGGCTTTCGATTCCAGGAACAGTGATTATGGCAGTGGGTAACCCACCTCGCGGCTGTGAAATCGGGGAGCGCACGACTGTTACCTCTAGTCCTTATATATAAGGAACAACGACAATGTCGTTGACATTGGCTGGTTGGAGCCGTGCTCGATCCGTAAACATTCGACATCCGTGGGATTCCCGGTATGACTGATCAAACTGCACTCACTCTAGCCGGTTTAGTGAAGTGGTGCCGATTCGTGTTGGTAGAAACGTGCGCGACTTTCTAGGGAGCATGCACTCCGGTGGCGGCTTGTCACTTCCGGTAGTGGGGCAGTAGTGCCCTCGCGTATGGGGGTAAGCAACACGCCCGGCCTGAAAAGTGGCCAAGCGCACATTTCTTGTAACGGCTTGCAATTGTTTCATCGTTACTCAACTGTTCCCCACAGAGCAGTTGCAGGTTTCAGACCTCGTAAAATCCGGCACACACTGGAGGGATTCACCATGGAGGGGGCAGGGGGTGAAACGAGTCCTGTGGTAAGTGCGGGAGCTGACACCCCCTGGGCTGATCATTACTACGCCCATAAGGGGGCAAACCTAAGGTTGATTCTGCAGTTTTTCGTCCTCTGTCGGGAACTTGCCCATTGGTGAGTACCGCAGCTCATGGGATAAAATCCACATTGGTTTATTTGTAATCGCGTGCATTTTTCTTACTCTTGCGTCCAAAATGGCCTGCTTGGTACAGGTTCTGGGGTAGCGTCAGGAGCAAGAATCGTGGTCAGAATGGACGAACGAATTTTTAGTGTGCACAGGAAGGCAGACGTACGTGGAACACCGTATTTTCACGCGCCTGAAGAAAAAGGCGCTGCTGACAACTGCCCTCGCTACGGGAGCGATGGCGCTTGCTGGCTGTGAGGTTGAGGGTCCGCACTGGGCCGTCTTCCAGCTTGGCTGGCCAGACGGCATCACCCCGGAAGCCCGGGCGATGGAGAACTTCTGGGAATGGGTGTGGGTTGCCGCTTGGGCAATCGGCATCGTGATGTGGGGGCTGATGATCTACTCGATCTTCGCGTTCTCCGCCAAGAAAGCTGAAAAGCAGGGCAAAGACCCAATCCCGAACCAGCTGCAGTACAACGTACCGCTGGAAATTGTGTTGACAACCATTCCAGTGGTTATCGTGATGACCCTGTTCTTCTTCACCGTGCAGACCCAAGACAAGGTCGACGCGTTGGATAAGGATCCCGAGGTTGTTGTTGACGTCACCGCCTTCCAATGGAACTGGAAGTTTGGCTACCGTGAGGTAACCGGTCTCGGTGCCGCTGCTGACGGCCAGGTTTGGAACGGTATCGACGAAGAGCGTACCGCTACCGCCGAGCTGTCCAAGGTTGATGAAGCCTATCGCGAAAAGATGGAAAAGTTCGCTGAAGAGCGTGGGGTAGAGCCAGAGGACGGTCCGGTCAACGGCCGCTCGAAGTCCGACATCTCTTACCTGCACTTCAACACCATTGAGACCCTCGGTACTTCGGAAGAAGTGCCAGTGCTCGTGCTACCAACTGAAACCCCAATCGAATTCGACCTCGCCTCGGCTGACGTGTCGCACTCCTTCTGGGTTCCAGAATTCCTGTTCAAGCGTGACGCTTATCCACATCCGGAAGCCAGCCACGCACAGCGTCGCTTCCAGGTTTCCAAGATTGAAAAAGAAGGCGCTTTCGTTGGGCGCTGTGCAGAAATGTGCGGTACCTACCACGCTATGATGAACTTCGAAATCCGCGCTGTGAGCCGTGACAAGTTCGCTGAATACATGAAGTTCCGTATCGCGAACCCGACCGCTCCGAACTCGGAGGCGCTGAAGGCAATCGGTGAAGATCCTTACGCAACCTCCACCGCTCCATTCGTAACCGGTCGTGAAGACTCGCGTGGCGTTGAGAAGGACGGCAACTATGTCGAACTCAACGAGACGGCCCGGTAGTCAAGGAAGGTAAATTGATATGAAATCAATGGCTCGAATTTTCTACGGTCTGTCAGTGTTCCTCATTCTGGCGACTGTGGTGTATGTCCTTGGCACGAAGTATGTTGAGGATGCCGGCTACCACCAGGGTGTGGAGTGGGCTGGATCCACTGGTCTGGTTCTCTGCATCGGTTTGACCACGATGCTTGGTGTGTACTTCCACTTCACCGAACGTCGCATGGACGTGCTGCCGCAGGACTGGGAAGAAGCTGAAATCGCTGACAACGCTGGTCAGTACGGTTTCTTCGGTCCGTCCTCTATTTGGCCTTTCGCAATGTCCATGGCCATCGCCTTGATGGGTATTGCTATCGCCTACATGATGTACTGGCTGCTGATCCTCGGCGCGGTTATGCTGATCTTCTTCGGCACCATGCTGAATCTGCAGTACGGTATGCCGCGCGAAAAGCACTAATCGGCAAAAACGGTTCCGTTTTAGTCTGCCTTAGCCGTAGATCAGGCGGGGCGTCCAAGGGCCGCGCCTGACGGCATCACACTTCCTTTATAAGACACTCGCCAGGGGTAAGCATTCTGCGTTGCAGAGCTTGCTCCTGGCGAGTTTTTTGCTGTGTAGTTCCGCTAATTGGGGTTTCCTGCGGTGGGGAACGTCTGCGGGTCTGCCTACATGCTTTTCTTCGGTGATGGTGACTTTTTTATCGTTTTGTCGTGTTGTGCGCGCATGCTTGGAAGAAAATTCAGGATTACAGGAACTTTATTTTTACGTCAATTGTGACGAAAAGGGCGGTCGGGGTAACGCGGCAAATGATCGAATATGGTGTCGGTAGATGACCCGGCACTAGGGGGTAGGGAATTGCAAGCTGCAAATCCGTCACCGTTTGATTATCTCTGCAGCTCCGCCGGCGTGTTGGCAGGCGAAGTGAGGCGAAGAAGTCTTATTTGCGGGGGAGGGGATTGGGTGATCGAACGTGCCTCACCTGACGGTGATGCATGATCGTTGAGGGGGCGATCGGAGGGGTAGCTGCCTGATTGGTGAGAGTGCTCAACGCCGGTTGTGAGGGGCATACGAAAGTATGATTTCCGGCAAATGGGGGGTCTGGCGGGTGTGAGATAACTCTCATGCGTTTTTCCGGCAGAACGCCTTTGGATGCCACTCAATTTGAGCAAAACAAGGCGCAGGTTTTGTCGATTTTCAGCGATCCCGCAGGCTTGCCCGTGTCACCTGCAGAAACGGCCCGTCGGATAGAACGGAGGAAAAGTTCCCGAGTAGGGTAAAAAAAATTTTTCAAGTTAACCCTGTGGAATTGCCTTCCTTAGGCCAAAAATTTTCCCAAAGTAAGAGGGGGGCTTGAGGTGCGGTGGGGCAGGTACTCCGTCATACTAAATAACGTGACGAGCGCAGTTGGAAACACAGGAATGGCAGCACCACAGCGTGTTGCGGCACTGAACCGCCCCAATATGGTCAGTGTCGGAACGGTTGTGTTTCTGTCTCAGGAATTAATGTTCTTCGCTGGTCTGTTCGCGATGTACTTCGTATCTCGTGCGAACGGCCAGGGAGGAAGCTGGGAGTATGGCACAAGCTACCTCAATGTTTGGTACGCCTTGCTGTTCACGATCATTCTGATCTCAAGCTCCTTTACGGCACAGTTTGGTGTCTTCGCGGCAGAACGTGGCGATGTCTACGGTCTGCGCCGGTGGTATGCACTTTCGGCCCTGTTGGGTCTGGTGTTCCTCGCTGGCCAGGCTGGTGAATACATCAACCTCGTTCGCGAGGGTATGACCATTCAGAACTCTGTTTACGGTTCAGCCTTCTTCATCACGACCGGCTTCCACGCAGCTCACGTTCTCGCGGGCGTGTTGGCTTTCGTGGTTGTGCTGCTTCGTGTCACGTTTGCGAAGTTCACTCCGGCTCAGGCTACAGCGGCAATGGTGGTGTCCTACTACTGGCACTTCGTTGACCTGGTCTGGATCGGTCTGTTCATCACGATCTACTTCATCCAGTAACGCCGGGGAATCTGGCAGTCCTGAACACGCGAGTGTTCGATACAACTTCAACTTCATCACTTCGAGATTCTTCCCGGATTGCCGGGAGGCGCTAGGCACCGTCGCCATCGCATCGTGTACTTCACTAGCTACTCACCGTTGGTTGGTAGCGAAGTATTGTCCGTTAGCTGGTCGACGGCTTGGGTGTTTTCGTTCTGAGTTCGCGGTTTCGTCGCAGACGAGACAGTGGGGCAGGGCGAAAAGGTATTGGCCCCAAGTCCAGGAAGGTCCTGGAAACGGTTCACTGGTGCGGTCGGAATGCTGAAGTGATGAACAGGCAAGTTGTCGGGCTGTTACACCCACATTGTCCGATCCACGTTTTAAGGGAAATGATGGAAACCAACCCACAGACCACCGGGCAGGCTGCACGCGCCCGCAAGGTCAAGTTGTCACGGAAGGTGAGGCGCACCTTCGGTGGTGCGATGGCTCTGACCGTCGGCTTGACCGGTGCGGGGCTTCTAGCCAACGCCGTGACCCCGGATGTGCAAACAGCAACCGCCGAGCAGACTCAAGCAGCTCTGGCTGATCAAGGCAAAGCGCTCTACGAAGTCGCTTGCGTGACCTGCCACGGCACCAATCTGCAAGGTATTGAAGATCGCGGCCCATCGCTTATTGGTGTCGGCGAAGGTGCAGTGTACTTCCAGGTGCACTCCGGCCGTATGCCGATGCTGCGTAATGAAGCGCAGGCAAAGCGGAAGACTCCTCGCTACTCCGAGCAGCAGGTTCTGGCTTTGGCCGCCTATGTCAACTCTGTTGGTGGAGGCCCAGGCCTGGTCACCGATAAAGATGGCAACATCGAAATGACTTCCCTCCGGGGTAAGAACTATTCGGAAGCAAACGGCATCGATCCGGCTGACGTCGCCCGCGGCGGTGACCTTTTCCGGCTGAACTGTGCTTCCTGCCACAACTTCACCGGTCAAGGCGGTGCCCTTTCCTCTGGTAAGTTTGCGCCACCACTTGGCCCTGCAAATGAGCAGGAAATTTACCAAGCTATGCTCACCGGCCCGCAGAATATGCCGAAGTTCTCTGACCGGCAGCTGTCCGCTGACGAGAAGCGCGACATCATCGCCTTTATCAAGTCGCAAAAGGACACCCCATCCCAGGGCGGTATGCCACTGGGCGGTATTGGTCCGGTGACTGAAGGCATGTTCATGTGGCTGGTCGGTATTTCAATTCTGATCGCCGCTGCATTGTGGATTGGATCGCGCTCATGAGTAATCACGTAAATCGCACTTACACGAATGAAGAGCTCGATGCGATGAGCAATGAAGAGCTCGCCCGTCTCGGTACTGAACTGGACGATGTGACCGTTGCTTTCCGTAAGGAACGCTTCCCAATCGCCAACGATCCTGCCGAAAAGCGCGCCGCCATTATGGTTGGCACCTGGTTCGCCCTCGGCGTTGTGCTGGCAATCGCCTTCCTCGGGATCTACCTGTTCTGGCCATGGGAGTATAAGTACCTCGGCGAAGAAGGCTTGTGGACCTACAGCCTCTACACACCGCTGCTCGGTTTGACGATGGGTCTTTCCATCATCTGCCTTGGCGTGGGCGCTGTGCTGTACGTCAAGAAGTTCATCCCAGAAGAGATCTCGGTGCAGCAGCGCCACGATGGTCCTTCCGCTGAAGTTGATCGCCGTACCTTGGTTGCGCTGCTCAACGATTCTTGGACCACCTCGATGGTTGGTCGCCGCAAGGTCGTTGTTGGCCTGGCAGGTCTTGGTGCAGTGCTCGCCGGTGTGGCTGTTGCAGCCCCACTCGGTGGCATGATCAAGAATCCTTGGAAGGCTGGCAAGCTCGGCATCCAGGGTGATGGCACCTTGTGGACTTCGGGTTGGACGCTGCACGACGAAGGGGTCAAGCTCTATCTCGGTCGTGACACCGGTAACCTTGCTGAAGAACATGACGGCCACTTCTCCACCCAGGGTGTTTCCCGCCTTGTGCGCATGCGCCCAGGTGATCTGGCTGCAGCTGGTATGGAAACTGTCTTCCCACTGCCGGAGGAAGCTGTCAACGACGGTGACCTCTACAACCCGACTCGTGACGTGTATGAAGAGCATATGCACTCCATTCACGGTCCTCGTAACGCTGTGATGCTCATCCGTCTGCGTTCCGCAGATGCAAAGAAGGTTATCGAGCGCAAGGGTCAGGAAGACTTCCATTACGGCGACTACTACGCATACTCCAAGATTTGTACCCACATTGGCTGCCCGACTTCGCTCTACGAGGCACAGGAAAACCGTATCCTTTGCCCTTGCCACCAGTCGCAGTTCGATGTGCTGCAATACTGTAAGCCACTGTTCGGTCCTGCTGCCCGCGCTCTGCCGCAGCTGCCGATCACCGTTGACGAAGAGGGTTACCTCGTCGCCAAGGGCAACTTCATTGAGCCGGTCGGCCCGGCATTTTGGGAGCGTCAGTCATGAGTAAAAAAACTGCGAAAATGGGAAATAACTTAGACTCCCGGCTCCACGTAGCAGCACTTATCCGTCCGAATATTAATAAAGTATTCCCGTCGCACTGGTCCTTCCTGCTCGGCGAGATCGCTTTGTACTCGTTCGTCGTTCTGCTGCTGTCGGGTATCTATCTCACCTTGTTCTTCGATCCGTCGATTACCAAGGTGATCTACGACGGTGCTTATGCACCGCTGCGTGGCGTTGAAATGTCGCGCGCCTACAAGACCGCCCTGGATCTTTCCTTCGAAGTTCGTGGCGGCCTGTTCATCCGTCAGCTGCACCACTGGGCTGCACTGCTGTTCGCGTTCTCGATTATCGCCCACATGGTGCGTATCTTCTTTACCGGTGCGTTCCGTCGGCCGCGTGAGGCTAACTGGATCATCGGTTGCGTACTGCTGCTGCTCAGCGTTGCTGAAGGCTTCTTCGGCTACTCGCTGCCAGACGACCTGCTCTCCGGTGTTGGTCTGCGGATTATGTCCGCGATCATCATCTCCATTCCGATTATCGGTACCTGGATGCACTGGGCGATGTTCGGCGGCGACTTCCCGTCCGACATCATGCTCAACCGGTTCTACATTGCACACGTGCTGCTCATTCCGGGCATCATCCTGGCACTGATCGCGATGCACTTGGCACTCGTCTGGTTCCAGAAGCACACCCAGTTCCCAGGACCAGGGCGTACGGAAGAAAACGTTGTCGGTATCCGTATTCTCCCAGTGTTCGCTGTGAAGTCGGTCGCCTTCGGTGCTCTGACCTTCGGCATGCTGGCACTGTTCGCAGGTATCGCGCAGATCAACGCCATCTGGAACCTCGGCCCATACAACCCTGCACAGGTTTCCGCTGGTTCCCAGCCGGATATGTACATGCTGTGGACTGACGGTGCTGCCCGTGTTATGCCTGCGTGGGAGCTCTACCTTGGCCCATACACCATTCCTGCCGTGTTCTGGGTTGCGGTAATGCTCGGTATCCTCGTGGTGCTGCTGTTTGCTTACCCATTCATTGAGAAGAAGTTCACCGGCGACGACTATCACCACAACCTGCTGCAGCGTCCTCGCGACGTTCCGGTTCGTACCTCCCTCGGTGTTATGGCACTGGCTTTCTACAGCCTGCTCACCCTTTCCGGTGGTAACGACCTGTTCGCAATGCACTTCGACATCTCGCTGAATGCAATGACTTGGGTTGGTCGTATCGGCCTGGTCATCGTTCCTCCGATTGCCTACTTCATCACCTACAAGATTTGTCTCGGCCTGCAGCGCAGTGACCGTGCCGTGCTTGAGCATGGTGTGGAAACCGGCCACATTATTCAGACGCCTGATGGTGCCTTCGTTGAAGTTCACCAGCCGCTGGGTCCGGTTGACGAGCATGGCCACCCAATTCCTCTGCAGTACGCTGGCGCGAAGGTGCCAAAGCAGATGAATGAACTGGGTTACGCCGATTCTGCTTCCCGTGGTGCTTGGCTGAAGTCGGATCCGAAGAACATTGCGGATCAGGCTCGCAAGATCGCAGCAGATAATCACCATGAAGAGCTTGATATGCTGCGCGATCTGCAAGCGCACAATAAAGCATTGGATGAAGCGCGCGACCGCGAATTCTAAGCGGAAGGTCGTTCTTCACTCAATAACGACCCCATAAGGGACCCGATGATCCCTTTAGTCAGGGTCCACCAACTGCACTGACGCACCGCCTTGCGGACAAAGTATTGTCCCCAAGGCGGTGCGTTTTGTGTTGTCCTGGTGTTCGCCGAGAGCTTCGGCGGTTCTCATCAGTTCCTGGGTGCGCGCAACGGCTGAATATAGAGCGTCATGGGGTTCGAGTTTCCGCCGTGGTGGCAGTCCAGGTTGTGGCTATTTGAACGGCGATTGGGCGACATGTTTCTGTGCCGGTGTCGGTGGTATCCGAGAGCGGGAGCTCCTCACCGTCGCAGCAGTGCAGTGAATCGATCGCCGCCATGTCGGTGTGCTGCTGGTCGCGTCACTGCCTTTTGACAATGCAAGCTACACTGCAACCAGCAACCCGTGCGCGTGTGAGCTTTGCTTCCTGACTGATGTGGTGCCGATTCCTTACGAAGAACCGTAGGGGCGCGGGGAGGGGGTGGTTCCAGGTGCAACCGCAGCTTGCCCTACTCTAGGGTGTAGGGTGCTGTGCTCCCCGCGTGCTTTGATACGACAGCCGTGCGGTGACGACAATTGCTTGTTTTAGCAGCAAAGGTGACTTCTGTAGCACTGTTGGGCTGTACACCTGGTCTCGGGTGCCACCTTCAATCACATGCGTGTAGCCAAGAATGATGTCCGTCGTCTTTGGAGTCTTGTTGTTGTCGTTCGTGCGCGGCAGTGTGCTTCCCAGCGTTTGGTGTGCGCTTGCTGCCGGCAGGTGGGCGCTGTACGGGATGAGGTGTGTGTGCTCCAGGGGCAGCAGGCGATTTGCCGTCATGTTTTCATATCCGGGGTGTGAAACGAGTGTGACTAGCGGGAATACTGTAATGCATTGAGATAAACCCGCAGAAAATGTGACTAAGGACACATTTTGCATTTGAGCTGCTGAGTGGATTGAGGCAGATTGTCTGACCCACCCTCTGCTTGCCGAGTAATAGATGCAGGTTACAGGTGTATTTTCGGGTTCTGGGGCGAATCGGTGGCGGGCGATATGGCGCACCTGTTGGGCGTGTGTATCGATGGTTGCGGGTTGATAACGAGTTGGTTACAGCCCGAGATTTTGCGAACCGGTAGACAAAACCGTCGATGTTTCGTAACCTAATCGAGACATTAAGAACACGGTTATGCCATGCGCGGTTTGTGCCGGCTGCCAAGTTCAGCAATGACAGTGGTGAAATCGCCCCGTTGCCATCGCCGCAGGAACGCAGTTCCGGGACCGCAGCACTGCAGGGGGCAGGATGGATCCCAGGTCGCATCTGAGGAGGGTGTGAGCCAGTCGGAGCCAGGTTTCACAAGATTGATTTGGAGATTACTCACCGTGGGTAAACACAGCCGCCGAACGAACACCGTCGCCGCTCGCACTGCGAAGGTTTCTGTTCTGTCCCTGTCCGCTTCCGCTGCTTTCGCCGGTGGCGCACAGGCCGCCGAGGTACAAATCCCAAATACGGGTATCACGTTCAATGTTGATGGACTTGAGAACGTGCCCAACATTGGTGCAGTTCCCGGTATTGCTGAGTGGGTTCCATCGCTCGCTGATCAGGCTAGTGACACCAATTTTGCTGCCATCGCTGAGGTGCCAGTCCAGCAGCTGCCAAGCGAAGGCCAGCGCATTGTGGATATTGCTGCGACGAAAATTGGTTCACCATACCAGTGGGGCGCAACCGGTCCGAATGCTTTCGACTGCTCAGGTCTGACCTCGTGGGCTTATGCGCAGGTCGGTAAGCATATTCCGCGTACTTCCTATGCGCAGGCTGCCGCGGGTACTCCCGTTTCCTATAACGACCTGCAAGCAGGCGACATTGTTGCCTTCTATTCCGGTGCAACCCACGTCGGCATTTACACCGGTCACGGCACAGTTATCAACGCCGTCGACTACGGCACTCCGCTGAGTGAGACCCCAATGTCGCATATGCCTTTCCACTCTGCTGTGCGTTTCTAGGCTTTTGGCATAGGATCGCCACGGGACGCACTTAGCGTCCACATTTCGAAACGTTCACCATCGGCACCTTTCATCGCGTCGCGTTGGAAGGTGCCGATGTTTGTGTGCAGCATCACCCACTTATAGAGGGAGATCTGTGGGGACAGCTGGCGAGCGGCGTTGTGTCGGGATGCCGGAATCTACGCGTCAGCGACCGGTAATATCGATACGTTCTTGTAACCTTGTATAGGTGCCGATGAGGACGTCATCACCATCATCCAAAGCATTTACGGTAAACCACCGCAGTAACAACGCAGTTACTCCGGCGCGGGAGGCAGGAACATGAAACTCAGTGTGCGGCTCGGGGCAGCGGTATTCACGGCCACGTTGCTGGTAATCGTTTGTGATCCTGCTGTCATTCCGCGAGGGGCTGAGCATGTGCTTGCGCAGGCGGGTGCTGATGACATCGACGCGCTCATGGAGGAGCTTGCAGAGACTTCGCGGGAAGTTGAAGCGAAAAATGAAGAAGTCAAAGGGCTAAGTATTGCCCTTGAGCGGCAACAGGAGACTGTCGATTCGTTAACAGCTGCAGCCGCGGAAGCAAAACAGCACGCCGACGAAGCATTAGCTGCCCAAGATGCGGCGAGATCACGTCTTGATCGGGTAGCACGGGCTGAATATCGCACTGCTTTCGTTGATCCGATCACCACCGTGATTACTGCCGATGGACCGCAAACAGCGATTGCCCGAGGTGCGTTCCTCAAGTCGATGGAGCAACATGTGCAGCAGGTCATCGACGAAAAGGCGGCCATTACGAGCAAAGCCGCCGAGCAAGTGAACGCTGCCGCCACTGCGAAGGCTGCAGCAGATTTCGCGGCCCGTGAACTCGCCGCCCGGCACGAGGAAGTTTCCAGCCAGCGTGATGAACTCAACGCGGCAATTGACGACATTCGGGAGCGGATTGATGGGCTTGACGTGCAGCAGCGGATAGCCTGGGCGATGCGTCACGATCCGCAAGAGTACAGTTTGGCTGACGTTGGGGGCAGCGCTGGCGAGGGGCTGCGGGTGCTGTCGGCTGCTTTCACTAAACTCGGGGCACCGTACCAGTGGGGTGCAACCGGTCCTGACCGTTTCGATTGCTCCGGGTTCGTGCTGTGGTCATACGCCCAAGAGGGGATTGCGGTGCCGCGGACTTCGCAAGCGCAAATGGCGGCGGGAACCCCAGTTGATATCGCTGATCTGCAGCCGGGCGATGTGATTGGTTTTTATCCGGGGGCAACCCATGTGGGGATCTATGCCGGCAACGGTATGGTGATTCACGCCTCCGACTACGGGATTCCAGTTCAGGTTGTGCCGCTTGATTCCATGCCGTTTTATGGGGCGCGCCGCTACTAGGTTTCGCGCCGCCACCGATAACCCTGCGGTACGGCCGCTGCCGCCGGCGGTTAAAGCGAGGAAGGTTCGGTTTTCTGCTGCTTCCTGCGGGTGGGATGCCAGGGTGTGTCGGTGATCGGCTAAGGTGGCGATCATGTCCCGGGTTCTTGTCGTCACGAATGATTTCCCACCATCGGTGGGAGGTATTCAATCCTATGTGCGTGACTATCTCGCCACACTGCCGGCACACCAGGTGCTGGTGGTGGCTTCTACGCAAGGCGGGTTAGCCGCTTGCCGTACCTATGACGCGCAGCTGCCTTATCCGGTGATCCGGATTCCCGGCTATCCGTTACTTCCAACCCCACCTGTTGCACGTGCGCTTTGCCGTATTGTTCGCCAGTATCACATCCGCACCGTGTTTTTCGGAGCCGCCGCACCATTAGCGTTACTCGCGCCGCAGCTGCGCCAAGCAGGGGTAGAGCATATTGTGGCAGCCACACATGGGCATGAAACCGGATGGGCAGCAATTCCCGGTGGGCGCCAATTGTTGCGCCGTATCGGTGACACAGTTGATGTGGTTGGCTATATCGCCGAATACACCCGGCAGATTTTGCAGCCTGCGATGGGGGAGCATCCACGCTATGTCGCGTTGCCTTCGGGAGTAGACACCACCTATTTTCGGCCACAGCCAAATGCCGTGGTAGCGACTATGCGCAGCCAGTTCGCAGGTGGCGTAGAAAACCCGTTAGTGGTGTGTGTGTCCCGTTTGGTGCGTCGCAAGGGTCAAGATCAACTGGTGGCAGCCTGGCCGCGGGTGCTGCAGGAATTTCCGCAAGCCCGGCTAGCTATCGTGGGGCAAGGCCCAGACTTTGCCAGGCAGCTTCGCCTCGCCCGGGCTGTCGGGGCAGCCCACGGTTTTTCGGTGCAAAATGTCACCAGTGGTCAGCAGCATAGCGATTTGACACGCATCGTGTTCACTGGACGGTTACCCGGTGATGGAATGCGGGATCTGCTTGCAGCAGCCGACGTGGCAGCCGTGCCATGTCGTACGCGGCTGGGCGGGTTAGACGTAGAAGGGCTTGGCATAGTGTATTTGGAGGCACAAGCCTGCGGTGTGCCGGTGATCGCCGGGCAATCCGGTGGCGCCCCGGAGACCGTCACCCCAGATACCGGCTTTGTGGTCGATGGACGCAATATCGACAAGATCGCAGACCGGGTGAACACACTGCTACAAGACCCTGTCGCAGCCCGCCACATGGGTAAGGCTGGTCGTCGCCACGTGCAGCAGCAGTTTTCCTGGCAACAGCTTGGCGCAAGATTTGCGGAAACACTAGCAATTGGTGCACCTGAGCAGTAAGAGTGCCTAAGGTCACCCTGTTGACCAGTGACGCTCGTTGGTATGGCAATGCCGCGCCGTAAAGGGCAGAGCGCCGCTTTGCTGCTGTCGATGGCTTCCTGCTCACCGTGTGCAAGCTGCAAGCAGTATTCGGGGACGGGCGGGAAGCCAGCGGGAGGCCAAGCCGGGGAGTGCTGCCAAGAATTCCCTTGCAGTGTGGAATACTGGCCTTCAGGCGTTCGTGCCGTTTTGCAGTTGTGAAGAATCGAGATGGTGAGTTTTGCTACCGACACAATCTACGTTGTCTGCCCCGATGACCATTGGTTTTGATATTGGGGGCACAAATCTGCGGGGTGCAGTGGTTGATGACCAGGGCACTATCGTGGAGCTCGCTCAAGTACCCACACCAGGTACCGCAGCAGCCATGGAACGGGCAATCGAAAACATTGTGCACAAGCTGGCAAATCAATACTCGGTCTCCGGGGTGGGTTTGGCGGTCGCTGGATTCCTCGACCCGGACTGTGCCACTGTTCGCTTCGCCCCCCATTTGCCGTGGCGTGACACGAATGTTCGCCAACTGCTCACCGACCGGCTGGGTCTGCCGGTCACCTTAGAACACGATGCGAATGCGGCTGCCTGGGGGGAATATCGTTTTGGTGCCGCCCAAGGGGCACGGATCTGGTCGCTGATAGCAATCGGCACCGGTATTGGTGGCGCCTTGATGATCGACGGGAAACTCTACCGGGGTGCCTTTGGTACCGCCCCAGAATTCGGCCATCTGCAAGTCGTCGCCAATGGGCGGGAGTGCCCCTGCGGGAAGCGTGGCTGCCTAGAGCGCTACTGTTCTGGAACAGCGCTGGTCACGCAGGCGAAAGAAACGCTTGCTGCGGCAGTCGACGCCCAAAACAGTGCCCTGCATCCGACCTATCAAGCCGATCCAGACTCGCTGACAGGCCGCCTGATTATGCAGTGTGCCCGTCGCGGCGACCCGATCGCCCGCCAAATTGTTGACACTTTCGCCACTTGGCTCGGCAGCGGGCTAGCACTCGTTGCTGATGTTCTCGACCCGGAACTGATTGTTATCGGCGGCGGTGTCGCAGCAGCCGCAGATTTGTTCTATGACCGGGCACACGACACGTTCACCACCATGATCACCGGCTCTGGACATCGTCCATATGCGCGCATTGAAACCACCACACTTGGCGGCGACGCAGGTATGATTGGTGTCGCTGATCTTGCCCGCAACCAGCAAACAACAAGCTAGCGTTACTGCAAGAGTCGAACAATGTTGTTGTACGCTCCCCGGTAGTATGGCAGGTCAGCAGCAACTACCGCGTAGCAATGCGGCAACACACTTTATCGGCCACCCCGCTAGGAAGGCGCACTTCGTGTCAGAGCAGCAGCCCAACAACAAGTGGTACACCTTTTTCAAACAGGTCGCTATCGGCCCGTTTCTTAAACTGTACAACCGCCCCACAGTCACCGGGATGGAGCATATGCCCACCCACGGTGGGGCAGTCGTGGTGTCTAACCATTTGAGTGTTTTCGACTCGTTTTATCTGCCGCTGCTGTGCCCGCGCCAGATCACTTTCCTTGCTAAACAGGAATACTTCACCGGCACCGGGATTGTTGGCACGCTGCAGCGCTGGTTTTTCACCTCTGTGGGGCAGGTTCCTATCGACCGCACGAATAGTGACGCTGCAGTTGCCGCGATCAACACTGCTATCGCGCAAGTTGAAGCAGGAAAACTCGTCGGCATCTATCCGGAAGGGACCCGCAGTCCCGATGGTCGGCTTTATAAAGGGAAAACCGGGGCTGTTCGGGTCGCGTTGGCCACCGGTGCTCCACTGGTGCCGGTCGCAATGATTGGCACTAGACAAGCGAACCCGCAAGGCTCCTGGATTCTGCGGCCAAGCAAGGTACGCATGGTGGTCGGTGCCCCAATCGACCCGGTCGCATTTTGTGCCACCCATGAACTTGCTGCCGATCCAGAGGATCGAGCAACCGCGCGGGCACTCACAGATGAGGTGATGCACCGGATCAGTGAGATGAGTGGGCAACCCTATGTGGATGTGTATGCCCAGCAGATTAAAGCATCACTTGCTGCCGGTGAAGGTTACCCGGAACAGTATCGACCAACCCAACAGTAGCGGCCACCGCTATCCCGCCCCATCAGCTTGCGAGATAGTGCGCCAGACGGTGATCCCCCTTCCCGCAGGTGCGATCGCAAACGAAGGACTCCACCGACTATGCGGTATTTCTACGACACTGAATTCCTTGACAATGGCACCACCCTTGAGCTGGTGTCAATCGGTATCGTCGCCGAAGATGGACGGGAATATTATGCGTGCTCTACCGACTTTCATCCCGGCGACGCGAATCAGTGGGTGCGGACGCATGTGTTAAGTCAACTTCCGTCGCCGGCCAGCCCACTATGGAAGCCGCGCCGGCTCATCGCGGAGGAAGTAGCCGAGTTTCTACTTGCTCACCATCCCACCACACAGGCAGACAATCCCCAATTGTGGGCGTGGGTTGGTGGCTACGATCATGTGGTGTATGCCCAACTGTTCGGCTCGATGGCGGATATGCCGGCGCGGCTGCCGCGGTTTACCCACGAGTTGAAGCAGTATTGGGAATTTGCTGGCAGGCCGTGGATTCCCACCATGTCGCAGGGACAGCATGATGCGTTAGAGGATGCTCGCCATAACCGGGATCGGTTTGTAGCAATTGCTGAGGTCTGTCCTCTGGATCGGCGTAATGCGATTCAACGATCTTCCTAGGTTGTCCCACCCCCCAGCTGTCCGCTGTTGTGGACTTGGGTTTGTTGGATTGCATCCGGGGCGGGGTAATAAGCATAAGATGAATGGTCACATGTTTGGGTGATGTTGGGATGCTGCCGGTGGGGCTAGCTCATCGTGGTGAGTGTTAGGAAAGGCGCTATCTCTGCAGATCACTGCCTATAGACTTCTGCAATACTTAGCATGACTGCGGTAGCTAGTTGGGTATCACACCCCACAGCCAGTTCTAGTGAGGGACGGCTGTGTGGTGGGGGTGGGGGCAATGCCGGGGGCGAAGGGGGTTGCTGCAGACCCGATTTGGGGTTATCACTTGGTGCGCGATATCTGGTAAACATTGACGGGTGAGTTGGAATATTGATATCCCAGTAGACGAGTTGCCAGACCTGCCGCCATTGCCGGATGGGCTGCGCCAGCAGTTTGAATCCGTCATTGCCCGCGACGCTTATCAACAGCCGACCTGGGATGAGCACTATGCCCTTGGAGTGCGGAAAGTGCTCGAATCGGTGCCTCCAGTGGTGGTTGCGCCAGAGATTCGCCGGCTCCAGCGTTCCTTAGCTGACGTGGCAAATGGTAAAGCCTTCCTGCTGCAGGGGGGTGACTGTGCGGAAACCTTCGAATCGAATACTGAACCGCATATTCGCGCAAATATTAAAACCCTGCTGCAAATGGCGGTTGTTCTCACCTATGGTGCTTCGACACCTGTAGTGAAGATGAGCCGTATTGCTGGCCAGTACGCCAAGCCGCGTTCGTCTGATTTGGACGGCAACGGGCTGCCGAACTACCGCGGCGACATTGTCAACGGGGTAGCCGCTGATGAACAGTCTCGTCGTCATGATCCTGCCCGCATGATTCGGGCATACGCAAACTCTTCAGCTGCGATGAATCTGGTTCGTGCGCTGGTTACCTCTGGTACCGCTGACTTGCACCGGCTGCACGAGTGGAACCGGGAATTCGTGGCCAATTCGCCGGCCGGTGCCCGCTATCAGGCTCTTGCTGATGAAATCGAATCTGGTCTTCGATTCATGGAAGCGTGTGGCGTGAACGACGAGTCGCTGCGGACTTCTGCGATCTACTGCTCCCATGAGGCGCTGCTGGTTGACTATGAGCGTTCCATGCTGCGGCTGGCTGAAAATGAGCGCGGTGAGATGGAACTGTTTGACCTTTCTGCGCATCAGCTGTGGATCGGTGAACGGACCCGTGGCTTGGAAGATTTCCATGTCAACTTCGCCGCCATGATTTCTAACCCGGTTGGGTTGAAGATTGGTCCGACCTGTACACCAGAAGAGGCTGTAGCTTATGCTGACCGGATCGATCACGGCTTCGACCCGGGTCGGCTGACTATGGTGGCTCGTATGGGTCACGACAAGGTGCGCACCGTGCTGCCGCCGATTATTGAGGCTGTGGAGGCTTCCGGGCACAAGGTGATTTGGCAGTCTGATCCGATGCACGGCAACACGACTACTTCCTCGAATGGGTACAAGACCCGCCACTTCGATCATGTTATCGACGAGGTGCAGGGCTTCTTCGAGGTGCACCGTGCACTGGGCACCCACCCGGGTGGTATCCACATTGAGCTCACCGGGGAAAACGTCACTGAGTGTCTCGGTGGGGCGGAAGATATCACCGATATTGATCTGCCAGGCCGTTACGAGTCGGCCTGCGATCCACGGCTCAATACGCAACAGTCCCTCGAGTTGTCCTTCCTGGTTGCCGAAATGCTGCGGAATCAAAAATCCCAGTAGGAGGGGTAACCCACAGGAATAATCCCGCTGTCAGCAAGCATTGTGCTGGCAGCGGGATTGTCTTTGCGTAGGCACACACGTGCGTAGTGCCTTAGGCGTGGTGGGGTGTGTCGCGCTGTTCAGATGACCCCTAATGGGGTGAATGTGTGGCGGAGCTTTCCTTAAGGCCTAGTCGATGGTGATGCGTCCACCAGAGTGGGCGGTGGTGCCTGGGGTGGGTTGTTGATGGGAGATGATCGCCGCAGGGTCGTGCAGGTCGCCGGCCAACTGCAGGTCGAGTGATTCGAGAAGTTTGCTGGCATCTTCCACAGTCATCCCTACCACGTTGGGGGTGGTCACCTCGTCGGAGATCATCAGCATCACAGTGCCGCTGGTGGGGTCGATCAATTCGCCGGGGCGGGGTGTAGTGTCGAGCACTTCGTGGTCGCCTGTGCCAGGGGTCGTGGAGGGCAGGCGTTTGGTGGTGGTGATTCCTAGGGCCGCAAGTTGTTGTTCAGCGGGGATCACAGGTTGGCCGATGAGATTTGGCATCGGGATAGCGTTCGATACTACGAGGGTAATGTCGGCGCCTTCGACGCTTGCTTCACCAGGACCTGGTTCGGTGGTGACGATATGGCCGGCGGGTACTGCGTCACTATATTCGGCCCGCACCCCAACGATTTTCAATCCGGCTTCGGTGAGCTGATCGTGAGCAGCTTGTTCTGCTTGCCCGCGCAGCATGGGGATGGTGATCGGGTGCGGACCTTTGGATTGGTGAATTGTTACCGGTGCACCGGCAGCGACCACTGTTCCAACTGGCGGTTCAACACTGATAATTGATCCGGCGGGGATGGTGCGGTCAAAAAATGATTCCCCTGACTGCCAGGTGAGGGAGCGTTCCTGGAGGGCCGCATGATAGGTCTCCGGGGAGCGGTCGGCTGGAATTGCTGGCACATCAGGTTGCCCCTGGGAGACAAGCACCGCCACGGTGCGGCCACGCACCAGTTGTGACCCGGCGGCGGGTACTGTGCCCAGCACACTGCCCGGTGGGGCGGAGTTGTCCCAAACTGGTTGTTCAGTAGCGGTAAATCCAGCTTCGCTGACCTGTTGTGTTGCTGCCGCAGCTTCCGCCCCTACTACTTGGGGGATTTCGCCGTAGCGGCCGGAACCAAACCACCACGCGCCAATTGCGATCGCCAACACCATGACGGTCACTACCGCTAGCCACAGCACCAGTTTTGCTGTGGAACGGTTACCGACTTGGCGTTGCGGGGTGATGGTTGCTGATTCCCGCCGGGGCGATTGATCCGCAGCAGGAAGTAGTGCCGCATTCGTAGTATGCTGCTGCCGGATAGCGGCACCGTCGGTTGCAGGTGCCAGAACCTGGGTGGAATCAGTGATCGGTGCCGCCGCCGGGGTGGGGGAGTGCGTGGTAGGTGGCTGTTCGGCGGGCGGCTGCTGCTGGCTACGGATCACCGCTGTGGGATGCTCGTCAGCGGTAACCTGTGGCACTGGACTTCGGCGCGGATCATCGCTGCGGTGCCGACCAGGAATGTCTTCCTCGTCGGCGGCTAACCCGGCCACCCCGGCAGCAGCTGCCGCTGAAAGCCCACCGACACCACTCACCCCACCGATCCCGGCAGCTGCTAACCCAGCCGCCGGCGGACCATACGGGTTACCACCCGGCAACGCAACCGTGGGCGGTGCGGCAGGATCTGTTGTCCCCCCATCCGTTGCAGCTTGCGGCAACATTGTGGTCATCACCGATGTTGGATCGTCCACTGCCGCCTGGGCAGCTAACGCTGCCGCCGCCCGGGTTGGGGCAGGAGGAGTAAACGCCGGCAAGTGCAATGCAGCAGCCACCGACTCTACCTCGGCGAGAGCAGCAGCCGCATTACTCGGCCGATCTTCCACCGCCCGGGCACACAGGGAAGCGACCAGTTCATCGATTGCTTCCGGCACACCGGCAATCACCGACGACGGGGCAGGCACATCACGAGTAAGCCGATCATTAGCCAAGCTGAGCGGCGAAGTCCCCTGAAACGGTGTCGTGCCTGTCAGCATTTCAAAAAGCACAATACCTGCCTGATAACAGTCCGACCGCGGTCCGATAAACCCGTCTTCAACCTGTTCAGGTGACAAATATTTCACGGTGCCATGAATCTTGCCATCAGAAGGATGCACCGCATCGGCTGCACGCACCAGCCCAAAATCGGCAAGTTTCACCCGCCCATCAGTGGTAATCAAAATATTGTCCGGCTTAATATCACGGTGCACCATATTGTTTGTGTGCGCCGCCGACAAACCAGTCAACACATGACGCAGCACCGCAATCGCCGCATGCGGCGGCATCGGCCCGCGTTCCTGCAGCAACTCCCGCAGCGTGCCACCATCGATCAGCTCCATGATGAGAAAAACATGCTCCCCGGAGGAACCTGTGTCATACACGTTCACCAAATTCGGGTGATTCAACTGCGCCATCGCCCGGGCTTCACGCTTAAACCGCCCAGTGACCACCGGATCACTGGTCAGCGAATCTAACAGCACCTTCGCTGCAACTGTCCGCCCCAGCCGTTGATCAACACACCGGTAGACCGTGGACATGCCGCCGCGGGCAATGGGCGCATCAACAATATAGCGATCCTCTAACACATCGCCTCGCGCAAGCTGACTCATGGCATCAAGTATGACAGATCACAGCCAACAAACCACCCCGGGATTGGGGAACACCCAGCAGTTCACCTCACCGTGGCCGGTATGAAACCGTGGGTGGAGCCTTTGACCACCACTTAGGAAAAAGCCGGCAACGCTATACACTTACACAACTGTGACTGCTTTTCCTGATGCAAACAAGTATCTTCCGGATGAACCGCTGCTCGATCTGCCCACCGCTGCCGAGGCAATGAATGCGCCCGTCACCCGGCTGATCACCATGGTGAACAATGGCACCATCATCGCCGTCAAAGACGGTGGGGTGAAAAAAATTCCCGCCCGCTATCTTGCCGACAACGGAGAGATGAACAAGTTCATTGTTGGTCTTACCGCCCTGTTAAAAGATGGTGGCTGGGAAGAAACTGAAATTCTGGATTACATGTTTACCAATGATCCGAGCCTGCCTGGCCGGCCAATTGATTGTTTACACGGGCATCTCGCCCGGGAAGTGATGCGTCGCGCGCAAGCAATGGGCTTTTAACAGAGCGCTTGAACAATGCTGCCTCCGCGCAACAGTTGTAGCTGTTCGCGACTGGCACCGCGGGCACACATATCCCGCAAAGGGGCTTTCACCCCCCGATAGCAATGCTCTCCCCGGAACTGTTTTCCGGGGAGAGTTTTTTTGCTCCCAACCATCCGGGAGGTGAAACGACCGGCATCACCTGCTGCCATCCCGACCACAACGGATAGATCAGCCTCCCGCAAGACACCCTACAGAGCACCAACACACTGGCGGTATTACTACAGGGGCAGGCAGCGTTGTGGAAAGTACATTTTCAGCTGTGCCTAGGCGTGACGAACAGTCGCCGCAAGCGCCAACGACTCTAACGTTTCACTGGCCTGCCGCGTCAGCGGAACGTCCCTGATTGCCCGCAGCCCCTTGTCGGTCAAAGCGCTAATCTCTTCCTCCACAGTCTCAACCGCGTCAGTACCGGCAATAAGGTCGGCAAGTTCAGCGATCGCCGCAGGATCTGTGACCTCACCAAGACCTTCCCGAAGCTGACGTGCACCGGCTTGATCATGGGTATCCAAATACTCCAACGCTTTCGCTACCAGCAAGGTGCGTTTCCCCTCCCGCAAATCATCCCCGGCCGGTTTACCGGTGACTGCAGAATCCCCAAACACGCCCAACAAATCATCCCGCAGTTGGAAAGCAACCCCCACATCGGTGCCATATTCCCGGAGGGCATCGACGAGACGCTGATCGGCGCCACCAAGCATCGCCCCAAAATGCAAGGGGCGTTCGATCGTATAGGCGGCAGTTTTGAGCTCATTGATCTTCCGGGCAGAAGTTGGCCGCTCGTCACGCGCCGCTTCCACCGAAATATCAAGCATTTGCCCTGCAATAACCTCGGTTCGCATCCTGGCCCACACAGGCCAAGCTCGTACCAAACCCTCCACAGACAGACATGCTTCAGCGATCAGATCATCAGCCCACACCAACGCCAAATCTCCGGCCAAGATCGCCATCGATTCACCAAACCGCTGTGGATCCCCCTTCCAGCCGTGGCTTGCATGATGATCAGCAATCCGGCGGTGAATGGTTTGTTTGCCACGCCGGGTCTCAGAAGCATCAATAATATCGTCGTGAATGAGAGCACAAGCCTGGATCAGTTCTAAAGCGCTGACCGCTCTGAGGACAGCTTCAGGGCGTTCAAGTGGTTCCTGCTCACCGGTTGCTGCCACAAACCCTGTCCAAGCAAACAATGGCCGCATTCGTTTACCACCACCGGTCACAAAAGCGATGATGTCTTCAGCTACATCGCTAATAAAACCGTCGATAGGGGCGAGCTCTTCGCGGCGGTCATGAAGAAAACTTGCAAGGTTGGTTTCGACTGCTGATCGAATTTCTTGCGCATTGACGGTGAGGTGCGACATGGCGGTCTTAACCTGCTCTTTGTACCTGGGAAACAGTGGGGAACAAAACTGCTGTAAGGAATGATACGTCATTTCATTCCAACGCTGCCGTGGGGCTAGTGGTCGCGGCTGCAGTCGCCTTTCCCAACGACAAACTTGCGCACAGATGTGGTGTGCAGGTCTTGCCTGCCGCAGACAACACCTCAAGCTCCTCGCAGGAAAGCACTATTGCCGTGCTGATAACCAGACGTTCAGTGGGGAAACCTTGGGGTAGTACCAGTTTTCCGGAGCTGGTTGCTATTGCTGCAGTCCGAGGATCGCGAATGGTCTATGGTCACCACTGAAAGTTACGTTGCGTAAGACGTCGACAAAACCGAATTGGCGATAGAGGTGAAACGCGGCGTTTGCTTCATGTTCCACCTCTGGGGTGGAAAGCAGCACCCACGGCGCGGTGATCTGAGAGAGGAAAACTTGCAGCATGTGTTTTCCAACGCCGTGCCCTTGCGCTGCAGGCAGGACGTGGATCTCCGAAAGTTCGAAATAATTCTCGAGCAGACTTGCGGGCTGGCGAAGCTCAGTCGGATGTCGCTGCGTGTAGCTGCGAACACAATGATCCCACCAGGACGTGGGGCTACCAGGTACGCCCCAGCAACAGCCCACCAGACGATTTGTTTCTTGGTCGAGGGCGATAACTGCCTGATGGTGTTCACGGGTGGATGCCACTTGCCAGGAGTGAATGCGATCCGCCCGCAGTGAACGCGGATAATTCATTGCGGTGAGGTAAATGTCGACAAGTTGGGGAACACAACGGCGGAACGTAGCGGTGTCGACAGCAGTTACAGAGACATTCATCTCTTCAAGCCAACCACGATCTGGGAACCTATGGGGCTGGTTTGACGGTCAGATTGTGCACATGGCAACCAGGAGCCGGATCGACCTCATCGGGCAAATCACGGATCGTTGGGGAGTCAAGCAACCCCGCGAGTTCGATCAAATGTTCTAACAATGGGCTTGCGGTACTGCTCGCTGTGCGGGGAGTGTCCTAACGTGAATTCCGAAATAAAACCTGATCGGTTCGGCATTTTGCCGGTACCGCTGCCCGGTACTCAAACGGATGTTGCAATAACGAGCATCTTCCGTGCGTTGAAACAAGTGAACAATGATCCATCACGCAGAATCCAGGATCGCAGGCGCCGACCTAGGAGTCGCTGTGATGTGGTCGAACGAGAGACAGAATGTTTTTGAAAGGAGAATGATTATGGCGCGGCTAAGCTCAACCTCTTTTGCGTCCGGCTCGTTAGCTCGTGACAGCTACATTTCCCGCGCTAATGAATTGCTTGCGCTGTCTTATCGACAGCTGCGAGAGGGGGAATTTGATGAAGCGTTGGAAAACGCGTACCGGGCGGCACTTCGTACGGCTGGGGCGCGAATTGCCGCAGCTGGTGCCGCAAATAAGCGTGGTCGTCCCACGAGTGCATGGGAACAGCTTGCACGGCTTGACGAATTGGGGGCGGTGCAGGCTGCATCGTTTCGGCGCTGGAAGGGCATTCGTCAGGATGTGTTATGTGGAGTAAGTCATGCCGATGCACAGATGGTGAACGACCTGTTAAGTGAAGTTGAGTCGCTGCTCACTGTGGTGGAGCAGGAGGCGGGCTGGCTTCCCCAAGTGGCTTAAAGTGCTGGTTTATCATGCTGTGATGAGCTTCTCATTGGTTGCTCGACGGTCTCGCAGAACTGCAAAACAGCTGCCCTTGGGGGTAGTGTGAGCGGCAGTGAGCAAGCGTTGTGCGACATTGTTGTCGCTGCGGGGGAACCAAAGTGTGTGCTGTGGCGTTACTTGATTAGACCGAACGCTTGCTGTGGGTTTGGTGGTCAATATTGTGGACAGTGTGCTTTAAGATGTCACTAAAGATTTCTAGGGCTAGCAACATTGATCGTTGACCCGCGAAATACACCCGTTGCCGCTACAGTAGGTGCTGTGACGTCAATGATAAATATCTATGCGTCATGCAGCATTACAGTCGTTACCTAGAGTTTCGACTGTGTGCAGTGTCGAGTCGGTGTCCGTTTTATGAAAGCAACTTGCCCACCCGCATCGTCCATGGAGGAACAGTGGCATTATCTGAGCATGAACAACGTGCGTTAGAAGAGATGGAGCGTGCTCTGATTGCCGAGGATCCAAGTTTCGGTTCAGGATTTAAAGAACCGTCTCAGTCCTCGCCATTGCTGCACCTCCGTGCGATCGCTTTAGGGCTCGTCGGGCTGGTCTTGCTCATCGCCGGGGTGGCGTTGAGCCAAACCAGCATCTGGCTGTTGCTGCTTTCGGTAGCTGGGTTCTTGCTGATGTTTGGCGCTGGGGTGTGGGCGCTCCGCGGGGGCGGGAATAAGCCTGAGCAGACTCGACAACGCCACGATCTTAGCGATGTCTTGCAAGCCGGTGGCGTGTCGAAGCCCCGTACTGCAGCTGGTGACAGATTAGGTGATCGCATGGAAGACAACTTCCGACGTCGCTTTGGTCGGCAATAGCTAAAAGTTGCTTCCTAGTTGGCGGCGATTGTGGAGAACCCATTGTGGTTGCTGCTCACTAAAGTTTTCGCAGCCGCGCCCGACTTGAGATGTGTTCTCAAGCCGGGCGTTTTTTGATTTCCCGGTTGTGGACCTCGGTTTTCGTAAGGAGTGTTCGCTCGTTGCTGCCAGGGGCTGTGTCCGATTCGACGGGATGGCGAGTTTGTATCTTGCGGTCTGCGGGGCGCTGTGTTGGCTAACTGGCTGAAAGCCACTTGGCTAGCTCGTGTCCGGTTCGCATCCATAGGGTTGGCTTTATTGCTGGTAGGGGAGTGGCTGTATATCTTCCCCACTTTGCCCCACCGAGATCTCCCACTTCTCCCCACCGAGATCTCCCACTTCGCCCCACTTTGCTAACCCTTGCGGTGTGTGGCGGTTGATTAGTTGGACGGTAGTGTGGCGGAAAATCCCTGCTTTCGTGCCGAAACTGCAGCTAGGAGTTGGGAGTCCTGGGAATGCTGATCAAGGTATGGGCTGGCTGCGGTTGTGCTAACGGGGAAGAAAAAATTGTGACTCATGGGGCGATAGTGACGGTTGGGGGTGTAGTAGGTGTACCTTCCCCCACTTGCGGAAATTGGCAATGAACTGCGGATATGTGTTCATGGTGGGGGTTTGTGGGGCGGATATGTGGAGTTTGTGGGGATTTGTGGGGTAAAGTGGGGCGCGGTGGTACGAAGTGTGGTGACGTCCTAACGAAACGGCACCGCTTCGCAGCCTCAAGAAACTCCATACACGATAGAGCCGATCGTTAACGTCAGCGGAGGAGGTGCCGAGACATGTTTTTCGGTACTTACACTCCCAAGATGGACGACAAGGGACGATTGACGCTGCCTGCAAAGTTTCGCGAAGAACTTGCCGGCGGGCTGGTTGTTACCAAAGGTCAAGATCACTCGTTGGCGGTGTATCCGCGTGCAGCGTTCCTAGAACGTGCGCAAAAAGCCGCCGCAGTATCGCGAACCAATGCGGAAGCGCGTGCTTTCGTTCGCCATTTGGCGGCGAGTGCCGATGAGCAATTCCCTGACGGTTCGGGTCGCATCACACTATCGCAGCAACATCGCGCCTATGCGGGATTGAGCAAAGAGTGTGTGGTGATCGGTTCTATGGATTTTCTCGAGATCTGGGACGCTGCTTCTTGGGAACGCTACCAAGCTGAAACCGAGGAACAGTTCTCGACCGCTGAAAACACGATGCTGGAAGACCTTATGTAGGGATATTCCTGTAGCGTGCTCACAGTTCAAGCAACAACAATTTCATTCCACATCGAAACGACAAGCATTGCCCTCAATGGAGTAGCAGTGCCGCGGTTCGTGTTTACCAGGCGCAACGTTGCAAGGGACACCTTGGGATGGTCTGCCACAACACAGATCCGCACGACATCGGATGTAACACGGGAATCCCAGTTGATGGACGTAACGAACCCATCAACTCGCAGCTTGGTTTCTGTGCTGCTGGATGATGAAGCAAAGCGAGGCTCTTGCGTGGCTTCCTGCTTTGAGATGGATGTCGATCGGTGTCTACCTGAAGGGTGCGCTGCGTAGCTGGTGTACTTCCCCTGCATCAGAGCGTGGCCTGTCAGGTAGGCTCCCGTCGGCATCACAACCACTGCTGTCTCACCGTCGGTGATGCTTGGATGTGGATGATGATCTGCCACGAACCCACCACCGACATCTGGTGGGTTTTCGTGTATCAGTACCGATATTGTCCTGGTCGATGGTGAACTTACTGTCGAATACCTGGTGTGCTGTGGGGGTTGAACCGCATGTTTTACGTACCGCTGTAGTGGCAAACAATCTGGGAGGGCGATCGGCGATGACAACAATTCCAGCCGGTGAGCATGGCCATATTCCGGTGATGATTGACCGGGTGACTGCCTTGCTGGAGCCTTCTGTTGCTGCTGCAGGGGACACTGCGGTGATTGTGGACTGCACACTGGGGGCAGGCGGTCACACAGAGCATTTTCTGGCAACGTTTCCCACCGCCCATGTCATTGGGCTTGACCGGGATCAACGAGCACTCGATATCGCAACAGCGCGACTGGAGCCGTACGGGGATCGCTTCACTGCGGTAAAAACCCGTTTCGATGGCATCACACAGGCACTTGCGGACCATGTTGCAGATTCAGCAGGATGCGCCATAGCAGCAGCCCATGGGGTTGCTGGGATTCTTTTCGATCTAGGAGTGTCGTCGATGCAGCTAGATCAGCCAGAGCGGGGATTTTCCTATGCACGTAATGCGCCGCTGGATATGCGCATGGATGAACAAACCTCCTTGACTGCCGCCGACATTGTCAACACGTATTCCCACGGGGAAATTGCGAAAATTTTGTCGCAACTCGGTGATGAACGGTTTGCCGCAAAGATCGCTTCAGCAATTGTGCAGCATCGTCAACAAGCCCCAATCACCGACACCGCCACCTTGGTGGAGCTGATTTATCAAGCAATTCCGGCTCCAGCACGTCGCACTGGTGGCCATCCAGCGAAGCGCACCTTTCAAGCGTTGCGAGTCGCAGTGAATAGTGAGCTGCATTCGATTGAGCAGGCATTGCCGGCGGCGATGTCTGCACTGCGAGTCGGTGGGCGAATGGTGGTGATGAGCTATCAGTCTCACGAGGACAAACTCGTGAAGTCACAATTTGCGGCAGCGACGAAATCGCATCAACCACCAGGGTTGCCAATGGATCTGCCCGGCCACGGTCCGCAATTTTCCGCCCTTACCCGCGGTGCGTTGCAGGCCACTGACGACGAAATTGCGGAAAATCCAAGAGCGAAACCAGTCCGGGTGCGGGCTATTGAAAAGCTCCGCGAATAGGTGTGAAACCACACCGCTGTCTGGTGAATCTTCCACATGTTTCATTGTTGGATGATTCCCGACTTCCCCAGCTTTAGCGTTTGCTGCTGATGGTGCACTGGAGAGCACCAACCTGATACCCCAAGATGTTGCTGTTGACGAAGTGAGGCTTTTCCGCGATGACGATGCAGACCACCCAGGCTCCGCGCCAGAGCCACCGTGTACAGCAGGCTGCGACGAGTACCCGCACCCCGGTGCTGCCACGTCCCAGCACCGTGCCGCGGACGTTCCCGCAGCGCCATCCGGTACCGCAGCGAATTCCGTCGACGAAGCCGGTTCGGTCGATTCGGGGGCGCCGTGTCGTCACTGAACAGCCCAATCCGACTAAGGTCCGGTTCGTGCTCGTGCTGCTCGCCGTGCTGATTACTGGTCTTTCAGCAACCATGTACCTGTCCGGGGTCACTGCCCAGCAAACTTTCCAGATTGCACAGCTCACAGAAGAAAATGTGCAGCTGGACAATCAGCTTGAGACGCTGCGCAGGGATGTTGAATTGGCTTCTTCGAGCGCATCGATAGCGCGCAATGCGGCCGATGCGGGTCTGGTGGTCGCCGACCAGCCGGGCATTATTGCTGTGGATCCTGCCGGGGCGCAAACGGTGCTGCGGGAACCTGATCCGGCTGCCACACGTCCTATTATTGACGTCAACGGTCAACAGGTGCGTCCGATCGTAGCGACCAGTGACCCGGCGCAGACCGAAGGGCTCACCGATCAACGGCTCGCCCCACAGCAGCCTGTTGTCGTCCCGGGTGTGCCGCAGCTTGATGCTGTTGCCCCATATGCGCCGAATACCCCCGCCAGCCGTTCTGGAGCAGGACAGTAAGTGACTTCTCGTAACAACAACTCCCGCGGGCGGGATGCTGCAGCAGGCAGCAACCGCCCGCGGTCGTCTGCATCCAACCCTGCCAAATCCACTATCCGGCCGCGACCAATCCCAGGATCGAAACGGCCAAACCCGGCGCCGGCATCTGCCCGTAACACTCGCTCAGCTGCCAGCCGATTCGGCTTGTTCAGCGGGGTTGGGGAGGCGGGAGCCTCCACAGTTGGGGTGCGCAGTAGATGGATTCTGGTGATCGCTGTAATCGTGGTGTTCGTGTTTATTCTCCGATTGGCGCAGGTCCAAATTGTGTGGGGTCCTGCACTGTCGGAAAAAGCCCAAGATCAACGAACTCAGGTGCTTACCATTCCCGCCAGGCGCGGCACCATCACCGATATCCACGGTCAAACCTTGGCGCACACCATGCAGGCGCGCATGCTCACCACTTCGCCGAATACGTTACGCCGGGATGTTGGCGAATTGCATGCACAGTATCCGACCGTCTATCCCGATGTCGACAGTTATATCGACGCACTAGCAGACGACATTGCCACCATGGTTACTGAGGCTGCGGCCTCCCCGACGACGGTGAAAGCCGACGAAATCCGCGACAAACTCTATGCAGACACCGGCTATGCGGTGCTCGTACGCAATGTGGATCCAGATATTGCGCAAGAAGTCGCCGATAAATATCCCACAATCGCAGCCGACCAGCTTGATCTGCGGCAGTATCCCAACGGGGCAATTGGTGCCAATGTTATTGGCAAACTTTCCGCGGAAGAAGAAGGCCAGTTCGGTTACGAAGCCTACGCTGATGCGCTTCTGGCAGGTTCCGATGGACGGCTGACCGCTGAGACCACCAAAATGGGTGCGTTACTGCCCGGAACTGAACGCAACCGAATCCCGGCAGTCAACGGGTCAGATGTGCAACTCACCATCGATATTGACGCGCAAACCTTCATCCAATCCCAGGTCGACCAGGCGATGGCTGACTCTGGGGCAAAGGGGGTATCGGCAGTTGTCCTCGACGCCCACAGCGCCGAAGTTATCGCCATGGCTGCCTCAAACACCATCGACCCGATGGGTGACATTGAAGCTCAGGTAAAACAAGGGAAAACCTTTAACAATCCGACCATTAGTGCCCCGTTGGAACCCGGTTCGGTCGCGAAAATTATTACTGCCGCTGCCGCAATCGAAGACGGGAAAACCACCCCCGACGAAGTGATCGACACACCAGGATCCATCGATATGGCCGGCATTACCGTGCACGACGCGTGGCCGCACGGTGTGGTGCCGTTTACCACCACCGGGATTTTTGGTAAATCCTCAAACGTGGGCACCCTCATGCTGGCACAGCGAGTAGGGGAAGACCGTTTCGCCGAGATGCTGAAACTGTTTGGAATCGGCTCACCTACCCATATTGAATTGCCCGGTGAATCCCAAGGGTTGTTGCCTGACCGCAGCCAGTGGACTGCCGGGACCTTCGCCAACCTTCCCATCGGTCAAGGCATGTCCCTGACTCTTTTGCAGATGGCCTCCGTCTATCAGACCATCGCCAATGATGGGCAACGAGTGGAGCCGCGGATCGTGAAAAAAATCACCAACCCCGACGGCACAGTTGTCACCCAAGACAAGCCACCAACAACGCAAGTGATCTCCCCGGAGACCGCTCGCACGCTACGAACCATGTTTCAGGCAGTCACGCAGCGCGACCCGAGCGGGATTAACCAAGGAACCGGACCGCAGGCAAGCGTCGACGGATATCAGATCGCCGGCAAAACAGGCACTGCCCAGCAGATTGATCCGAACTGTAACTGCTATTCCAATTCAATGTATTGGATCACCTTCGCCGGTATCGCACCCGCCGATAATCCTCGCTATGTGATTGCCATCGAGATGGATAATCCGCAGCGTGGACCGCATGGTGAAGGTGGCCAATCGGCTGCACCGTTGTTCCACGATATTGCAGCGTGGTTGCTCAACCGGGACAATGTGCCGCTGTCTGGCCCCCGTGATCCAGCGATGCTCACCTTACAGATGCAGTGAGCCGCTTAATCCTGCAACCCACGCACCAACCACGAAGCACACCACTGCTACTGAAGGTGAAAAACTCCCCTCAGCAGCAGTGGTGTTTTTGCGTCTCTACCTGCACTGGACGTGTGTCAATTCACCGAAAAACTGCGATGACGATAACAAGGCGGTAACCAGAAATTGCGGTGGAATCAGGTTGGGTGTTCTATGCTGTGGAACACAACAACATTCAACTAATAAGTGCAGTGGACAACATGGGCCAGGAAATGACACCATATTGCCCGCTGCAGCCGACCGACTGCCGTATAGGACCTTTTCCGCTGAGATCACAGCCACGGGTGAACACACCACCGGAAGTAACGTGTTCACCAAGCTGGCTGGCGCCACGGTGCCTTCGCTGGGTGCCACGCACTATCGATGAAAAATATTGCACTGGCACGAAATGCGAATAGGCCACCTGATTGGACGTGATTTGCGGACAATCCACCTGCGGACACCTGTGCGACAATCCTGGCCGGGGGACGGCGTAGCATCTAGCAGCGGACTGATGGACAGGCCAGCTCAATAGCACCCGGTGTGCGGCTGCTGGTGACTATCAATCAGCCGGCACTCCTGCTGCTACCAGACCAACGTGATTGTGAAAGGCGGTCGATGATTCGATGACCTCGAGTTTGGACGAACTTGCTGTAGTCAGCGGCGCAACGCTCAATGCTGGTGACCCTGATACGGCAGGGAAACTGCGTATCGCCAGTGTGGGAATCAACGCACAAACCTTAGAAGAACGCTCCCTATTTGCAGCAGTCCCCGGAACCCGCACACATGGCGCAAACTTCGCCGCCAAATCACAGGCAACTGCGATCCTCACCGATGCGGAAGGCTACCGGATTCTTACCGAAGCCGGCGAAAAGCGTCCCGTGCTTGTGGTGGCTAATGTTCGGCACATTCTTGGGAAGGTAGCCAGTGCAGTTTATGGAAATCCGAGTCGTGAGCTCACTATCATTGGGGTGACTGGCACGGCCGGTAAAACAACTGTTGTGCACATGCTGGAGCATGCGCTGTTGAAAATGGGCTATGCGGTCGCGATGATCGGCACCAATGGCACACGGATCAACGGTGAACCGCACCACACAGAACTCACCACCCCGGAAGCGCCCGTGTTGCAGGCACTGTTTCGGCACATGGTCGACATTGGGGTGACCCATGTGGTCATGGAAGTGTCTTCTCATGCGTTAGAGCTCGGCCGGGTAGGTGGCGTGGAATTCACGGTTGGCGGGTTTACCAATCTGTCCCAAGACCATCTCGACTTTCACGACACGATGGAGGAATATTTCGCGGCTAAAGCACAATTTTTCCAACCTGGTTCGCCGGTGCGCCCCACTTCAGTCGTGATCAACGTCGACCAGCAGTGGGGGCGACGGATGGCAGTCATTGCCGGACCTGCGGCCGCCACAATCAGTTTGACGGGGGCGCCCGCATCCCAACCAGTAACCGAGATTGTTCCCACCGCCGGTGGGGGACACACCTTCACGATGCGCATTGGTGAGACTCGGATTCACGCAGAAACAGTACTACCGGGGCTGTTTAACGTTGCCAATGCTGCACTAGCAATGAGTTTGGCGCACGCGGCCGGGGTGCAGGTGCAACAATTCGCTGAAGCACTCACCGACGCAGTGGTTCCCGGCCGGATGCAGCCAATCCAGCAAGGGCAAGACTTTGCAGTGTTTGTCGACTATGCGCATAAGCCAGCAGCATTAGCCGCAGTACTGGACACTGTCGCTGACCAAACCCAAGGTCGTATCGCGGTGGTATTCGGCGCCGGTGGGGATCGCGACCACGGGAAACGGCCTGTTATGGGCAAAGAAGCTGCGACCCGCGCCAATCTTGTCGTGGTCACCGATGACAATCCGCGAAGTGAAGATCCGGCAACGATTCGCCGTGAAATTCTCGCCGGTATTCATGAGCTCTCCCAAAAACCCGCTACAGCCGCGAAGAAGTCGCTATCATCGGCAAAAAACCGGCAAGACAAGAAAAACGGTACGGGACTTGCGAAGAAGCGGAAATCCCTTGCGGAAGTGCATCAGATTGGCGATAGGTCGGCAGCGATTGCCTACGCCATCGATTGGGCAAACCCCGGTGACACGGTCATTATTGCCGGTAAAGGGCATGAGACAGGACAACAAATCGGTGACGAAGTCATCGAATTTAATGATGTCACCCAAGCTGAGCACGCTATTGCTCAGCGGCTTCGCCGCTCCTAGCCAGTCGCTGATACTTCGCTGATTGCTACCTTTCAGCCAGTTGCTGCACCCCTGGAGCTGTCGAATGGACAGTGCCACCGCACCCGATGGGAGTACTTGGGTAGCAGGCCAAGCCATTTGCGACCGCTGTGGAAAAGCTACGGTGATAGAAATGTTAGGCGGACAGATTCCTGGTGGCTTACCATTGATCCTGTCGTAGAAGTCAAGTGGATAACGCCTTAGGCGGTGGAAACCACCAGACATGCTTGCCTGGCAGCACACCTTTGGTAGGAAAGTCAGAGCCGTTGTTGGTGGGTGAGTCGACGAGTGTGGTTACCGCGGCCGGGATTCGCGACGATTGGATTCCGCCACGTTGCAGCCATACCTCGCGATCGAGCCGGCAGGTGTGCAGAGCATCTCCCAGTGCGCTTGGCCGAAGGTTTGATCCTGCTTAGCCTGAACACTGAAAAAACCTAGGTACTAGACCGATTTTCGCTCACGATAGAAGGAGCTTTCCCATGATTGAATACAGCCTGTCGCGGATCGCGGAAATCGTGGGCGGGACGCTCAACGAACATGCTGATCCTGCCGCAATAGTCACCGGCAGTGTGGAATTTGATAGCCGTAAACTGCAGACCGGTTCTTTGTTTGTGTGTCTTCCCGGAACGAAAGCTGACGGCCATGATTTTGCAGAAGCTGCAATCGAGGCTGGGGCAGTTGCCGTGTTGGCAGCGCGAGACGTTGCGGTTCCAGCGATCATGGTTCCGGAGGCTCAAGTGACGAAGACGAACGCGTCGTTTTTCGATCTTGACCCCGCAGGCGATGGGATTCGCGTACTTACCGCACTATCCCGTTTAGCACGAGCTGTACATGATGAGCTCACCCAAGCAGGGATGATTACTGTTGGAGTGACCGGATCAGCGGGCAAAACCAGCACGAAAGATATGATCGGGACAGTGCTACGTGCCGCTGTGGGGCCGGATGCACCGGCTGCAGCGGTCATTGCACCGGCGGGGAGTTTCAACAACGAGATTGGTTTACCGTATACGGCGCTGACCTGCACGGCGGAGACGCAATACTTTGTTGCCGAAATGGCTGCCCGGGGAGAAGGGCATATCCGTCAACTCACCGATATCACCCCGCCTAATGTGGGGGTTGTGCTCAACGTTGGCCATGCCCATGTTGGCGAGTTTGGCAGTGTGGAAGCGATTGCTCGGGCGAAAGGTGAGCTTGCTGAAGCAGTTCCTGCCCATGGGCTGGTGTTGCTCAACGCCGACGATGCCAATGTGGCCGCGATGGCAGAACGGATCCACGCACCACTGCGGTTTACCTCCGCGGGACAGTCGACAGGACCTACGGCGGATGTGTGGGCAAGTGAAATCACTGTTGATTCGTTGTCCCGTGCCTCATTTGTGTTGCACTGCTCCACAGGTTCAGCGCCGGTTAAGCTGCAAGTGTTTGGTCGTCATCAGGTTGATAATGCGGTGGCAGCTGCAGCAGTTGGACTGTATGCCGGGATGCCACTGGATGCGGTAGCTGCTGCACTGGGAAGCCACCAGGCGAAAAGTGTCCATCGGATGGAAGTCACCGTGCGCCGCGACAAGGTAACTGTCATCGACGACTCGTACAATGCGAACCCTGAATCGATGCAGGCAGCGCTGGCAGCATTGCAAGCAACGCAGCCGCAACAGCAAGGGGGACGTCGCTGGGCTGTGCTTGGGCAAATGGGTGAGCTTGGCGATGACACAATTGAGGCTCATGAACGTCTCGGGGCGCAATTGGCCGCCTATGGGATTGATGAGCTTGTGGCAGTCGGTCAAGGTGTAGCAGCTAAGGCACTGGTGCGTGGCGCCACGAATGCTGGAATGTCGGTTGAGCAGGCACAGTCGGCAGGGGCAGCTGCCAACATTGTGGACTGTTCACTCGCCCCTGGTGATGTGGTGTTGATTAAAGCATCGAATGCTGATCATCTATGGGATGTCGCCACTATGCTCATCGATCGCGATCGGCAGCGCCGCGTCCGGTAGGGGTTTTCCGCTGCAAACAGGCACGCTTCGTCATCCCACTTGGGGTGCGAGTAGACTACTGACGCGGGCGGCTGACTGCCGGAATTGCATACTTCAGCAGCGCCAGCCAGCAGGTCACCACCGGTAACAAGTGCCGCATTGCAGCGGCACGCTGCCGGTGTTCCCGTAACAGTCGAATCATTTTTCGATCCCGAGTGCGAAATCGTTAGGTCTCATGGCTCAAATTATTCTCAGCGGCGCCGTGGCATTTCTCGTCGCGATTTTTCTCACTCCGGTGCTTATCCGCCGATTTTCCGCGGAAGGCCTCGGACAGGAAATTCGCGCCGAAGGTCCAGCCAGTCACATGCGTAAACGTGGTACCCCTACCATGGGTGGTATTGCGATTATTGCCGGTATTGTCGCAGGCTATATTGTCGGCAATTTGGCAGGCTGGTTTACCGGTAAGGATGGCTTCACTGCTTCGGGGCTCATCGTCATGTTCCTCACCCTCGCTATGGGTGCTTTGGGGTTTGCCGATGACTACATCAAATTGTGGAAAGGCCGCAACCTGGGGCTGAACAAGACAGCGAAGCTTGTCGGTCAGTTTGCGGCGGCGTTGATCTTTGGCTGGCTGATCCTGCGTTTTAGTAATGATGCTGGGCTGACCCCCGGTTCTACTCGGTTGAGTTTCCTGCGGGATATTGACGCATTCGATTTGCGAATCGGTGGTGGAATTCTTGGCACCATTGTGTTCTTCTTCTTCATCTATATTGTGGTGTCTGCCTGGTCGAATGCGGTGAACCTTACCGACGGACTCGATGGTCTGGCAGCCGGGACTACAGCGATGGTGATGGGTGCGTATTCGATCATTACTTTTTGGCAGTTCCGGTATCCCTGTGCCCCCGGGCAAACCGGTGGCTGCTATGAGGTGCGTGACCCACTGTCGCTGGCGATTATTGCGGCAGCCGGGCTGGGGGCTTGTTTGGGATTTTTGTGGTGGAACTGTGCCCCGGCGAAAATCTTTATGGGTGATACTGGCTCGCTGGCACTCGGTGGGCTTGTTGCTGGGTTGTCGGTGGTGTCCCGTACAGAACTGTTGATGGTGGTTATCGGTGCGCTCTTTGTGATCGAGGCAGCGTCGGTGGTGATTCAGGTGGCGGTGTTTAAGACCCGCGGTAAGCGATTTTTCCGCATGGCACCGTTCCATCACCATTTTGAAAATGGTGGCTGGGCTGAAACCACTGTGGTGCTGCGATTCTGGTTGCTTTCCGCGATGGCGATCATGGCCGGGATGGCGCTGTTTTATTCCGAATGGTTAGCCACCAGCTCCTAGTCGTGCAGCATTTTTGGGGCTGTGCTTGAAAAAGGACAGTCACAGCTGATACCAGCTTGTCGTCATACCAGTTGCTTAATCTGTTGGTTGAGCAGCTGGTTTTTCTTTGCTCGGCGGGCCAGCACTTGAGGTGGAAGATTGCACAGGTGGGGTATCGGTGGTGGTGGGCTGAAGCAGATGGTGGGTTTTGCAGCGTTTGCCGGTGCCGGTTGCCTAGGTTGCGGGTGGTGGAGTGGTTCAATAGGCGGTAGGCCAAGTATTGGTCTGTGTTGCCACCGCCACATTTGTGTTGCACACAGTTGCAGCTTTTGGTGGCGCAGTGGTTTGGAATATTGCCCGTGTGGGCTGTGCAAAATGAGGTGTGCAATGGTGGAAAATCAGTGGTCGAGGGTGGCATCGGTGTTAGATGTTGCAGATCGTCCGGTGTTGGTTGCAGGTGCTGGTGTGACGGGTCGATCAGTGGCTGCACTCTTTGCAAATTACTGTGATATTCCGGTGGTGGTGGCTGATGATCATCCTGCAGCGGCCGATACACTTGCCGAAACAACGACCGCGCCGGTCATTAAGGTAGCGGAGGCACAACAGCGGATCGAAGAGTTTTCGCTAGTGGTTGTATCCCCCGGCTGGCGTCCGGATGCGCCGCTGTTGACGGCTGCACAGGGGGCTGGGGTGCCGGTAATTGGGGATGTGGAGTTAGCTTGGCGACTTGACCAGGCGGGAATATTTGGTGGTGGTGCGCACCGGTGGGTGGGGATTACTGGCACCAATGGGAAAACCACTACTACGGCGATGACTGCCCACATGGTGACGGCGGCAGGGATTCCGGCGATTGCTGTGGGCAATATTGGTACCCCGGTGTTGCAGGCGCTTGCAGCGAGCACGCCAGAGACAGTGTTGGTGTGTGAATTGTCATCGTTCCAATTGCATTGGACAGCCGAGTTCACGCCAGATGTGGGAGTGCTTTTGAATCTGGCGGAAGACCATCTTGATTGGCATGGCGGTTTTGCGGAGTATGCCTTGGCAAAGTTGCAGCTGCTGCGTGCCCCGACCGTGGTGGTTGGTGATGATCCGGTGCTGCAGGATGCAATCGACACCCACCGTGAGACTATTTCCCAGCTGCGGGATCGCAGTGGTGGACAGGGCAGTTGGATTCAGTTTTCGGCAAACGATGTTCCTGCCGGTGGGGTGGGGGTGGCTGGTGACCGGCTGCTGCTTTCCGCATCTGCACCGATTGATCACCAAGGTTGTGTCGCGGGTGAGGATTGCGATCTTGCCCCTGCTGTGGGGATTTCTCCACCGGGACCTGCTGGAATTTATGATGCGGCTGCTGCGGCGACTGCGGCTCTGATCGTTGGGGCGGACAGTACCGCGATTACTGCCGCGTTAGCGTCATTTACGGTGGCTGACCATCGGGGACAATGTGTGCATACGAGTAGCGATGGGGTGCAGTTCATTGATAACTCGAAGGCAACAAATCCGCATGCCGCTTTGAGCGCCATGCAACTCGGTGCGCCATTTGTGTGGATTGCTGGTGGACAGTTAAAAGGTGCCGATATTCGGCCGCTGTTACAAGCAACCAGCCACAATATTTCGGCAGCTATTGTGTTGGGTGTTGATCGGCAGCAATTTGCGGATGCACTTGCTGCGCTGGCGCCGTCGATTCCGGTGGTGGTTATTGATTCCACTGATCCGGTGGCGGCGATGAACGAGGCAGTGTCCCAGGCGGTGGCGGCGGTGTCCCGCCCAGGGGTGGTGCTGCTAGCACCGGCCGCGGCAAGTTTGGATATGTACTCTGGCATGGCTGAGCGTGGGAATCTGTTTGCTGCTGCCGCACGGGCCTATACTCAGTAGCATTCAACAGCTACAACTGTCACAATAGTCACAACTGTTTCGTATTTTTTGGTGGTTGCTTCAGTTTGGCCGCTGCTGCACACCACCAGAACTTGACGGCACCGCACCGTGGTCACTGCACAAGTGCTGTGAGCATGGTGCCGTTGCTGAAAAGGTAACGAAGCTTCGGTGTTGTGAGTGTTCCCTGTCCGGCTCGTGGCTGCTGGTTGGGTCGTCGCAGGATGAAAGGTGCTGACGTTTGTTATGACTGTTTCCGCCGCCGCACCGGCGCGCCCCACCATTCGTCAGCGGTTTCGTGACACGATCGCTGACGTGTTGAGCCGGCCATTGGTTGACTATTTCTTTATTGTCTCCGCAGTGGTGCTGCTTACCAGTATCGGCCTGCTCACGGTGACTTCTGCCACGATGAGTGCTTCTGCTACTGATACTTGGTCGGCGGCTGCGAAACAATCCATTTTCGTGGCAATGGGCTTCATCGGTTTCTGGGTTGCTTTACAAGTACCGTTGCAATGGGTGCGCAACCTGTCCACCCCGCTGCTGTGGGTCTCAATCGCACTGCTGTTCGTTACTTTGATTCGTGGTGTGGGTGCTGAAGAAGTCGGTTCCCAGTCGTGGCTGCAGCAGGGATTTATCGGCTTGCAGCCCTCAGAACTTGCCAAGGTAGCAATCTGTATTTGGGGCGCGAAATTTTTTGCTGACACTACCGGTCCTGGCAAAAATCCGGCGATGCCATATTTCAAGTTCGCCTCTATGGCGGCGCTGTGCTGTGTCCTGATTTTCTTCCAGGGTGACGTTGGCATGGTGATGATGTTTGGTATCACCGTCACCTTAGTGTTGACGATTGCGGGGGTGGATCCCCGGATGATTCTGGGGATTGTTGGGATCGGCACCGTCGGTGTGTTCGCGTTGGCGGTCGGCGGCGGTTTCCGTTCCGACAGGTTCATTGTGTTTTGGGAAACCTTCCAGGGGGATTTTGCCGATATTCGCAACCGCGGCTACCAGTCCTATCAGGGGTTGCTCTCCCTTGCTGAAGGTAGTGTGACCGGTGTGGGACTTGGCCAGTCCCGGGCGAAGTGGAATTATCTTCCCGAAGCGAAAAACGACTTTGTGTTTGCGATCGTTGGCGAAGAGCAGGGGTTGATTGGGGCTGTTTTTGTTATCGCTCTCTACCTGTTGTTGCTGGCCTTCGGACTGCGGTGTGCAATGCGCCACGATGATCGTTTTCAGGCGTTACTTGCAGCCGGTCTGACGGTCGGTGTGGTGGTGCAGGCGGCCTACAACATTGCCTATGTTATTGGGTTGGCGCCAATTACCGGGATTCAGTTGCCGATGATTTCCTCCGGTGGTACTTCTGCGGTAGTGACCCTGACGTCGATGGGATTGTTGGCGTCGTGTGCCCGGCACGAACCGGAGGCTGTGGCCGGGATTCAAACCCATGGGCTGCCAGTGGGGGATCGGCTGTTGAAGATTCGACCGCCCCAGCATCTGCGGCTTTCCCGCTATGGTGGGGCGACCCTCACCGCTGCGCCGCGTGCGGCAGCTCCTCGCAATGGAGCCAACTCCGCACCCCGATCAACCAGTGCCGCTGGCGGATGGCGCAGCTATCTCGGTTTTTCCCAACCTCATCAGACCCGCCGTGAACAACCATTGCTGGGATCGCAAACCCGGAAGCAGCCACCGACACCGGGGAGGCAAGCGAGCAGTGCAGGTGGTGCACCTCGCAAAGGGGCGGCCGCATCGCCGCCGCGAAACCGCGCATCCTCTCGGGGGACTGGGAAGGCCGCCCCGTATCGTTCATCGGCTGTGTCGACTACACGCAACGACCGGGTCGATGGGTCACGCCCCAGTTATCCGGTGCGCAGGTATCCGACAGTGCAGCAGTCTGATAACCCCCGGCCAGCAGCCGGTGGTGCCCAGCTGGGAAGCAAGTCTGCACGAGAGGAATCGGCAATACTAGGGCACGATTCCGACACTCATGCAGGTTCCCAGCGTGGTCAATCGAATCGGATTCGCCCAGTTCCACCGGTGCGCCGCACCCCGCCGTCCACAGGCTCCCGCAGCGCGGGGCCTCGTGTCACCCGCCGCAATCGTGACCGGTAGGACAGGTCATGGAGCGCGCAACAATCGATGACTGTGCAATGGTTATCGAAACCTAGAGAGTATTCGACCTGGTGGTGTACTGCTATCACCATTGCCGGCAACCGGGGAGAAAATCCAACTACAATACACAACCACACCAACCTTGCGATGTCAGCAGATCCCACAACTGCCCAGCAGTACACAGCGCATCCACGTGGACAAGGAGCAGCACACACGGTGAAATCACAACAACCAGCAGATCAGGAAACATTCAACGGCCAGGCTGCCCATATTCTGGTGGCCGGTGGTGGTACCGCCGGCCACATTGAGCCGGCCATGGCGGTCGCAGATGCGCTTCGTGACCAGTACGGTGCCCGCGTGACGGCGTTAGGAACAACCCGTGGATTAGAAACTGACCTGGTGCCTGCCCGCGGTTTTCCGCTGGCCACAATTACCGCAGTCCCCATCCCGCGGAAACCCTCGAAAGCGTTACTGCAGGTTCCTGGCAAACTGGTCCGGGCGCTGCGGGAAACCCGCGACATTTTACGTCGCAACCATATTGATTGTGTGGTGGGATTTGGTTCATATGTGTCGGCGCCAGCCTATTTGGCGGCGAAGTCGTTACGGATTCCCTTTGTGGTGCATGAGGCGAACGCCCGGGCAGGGTTGGCCAACAAACTTGGAGTCGCCTTAGGCGGACTCGGGTTAAATGCCCAACCTGAAAGCGGTCTCACCGGTGAAGTTGTGGGGCTTCCCGTTCGCAACACGATGGCAGCATTACAGGATCCGCAGCAGCTTGCAGCCCTGAAACAGCAAGCCGCCCAGCATTTTGGATTATCGCTCGACAAACCAACTCTGCTGGTTACCGGTGGGTCGCAAGGGGCGGTGGCGCTTAACGAGGCGTTGGCCGGGGCGATGGATGCGCTAGTCGATGCTGGGGTGCAGGTGGTGCACGCCTATGGCAAGAAAAATGCCGCCCCGTCGCCGCGTCCTGGGGTGGTCGCTGTTCCATATATTGAACGAATGGATTTGGCCTATGCGATCGCCGATCTGGTGGTGTGCCGTTCCGGGGCGATGACGGTTGCAGAGATTACGGCTTCCCGCACCCCGGCAGTGTATGTGCCATTGCCGCACGGCAACGGGGAACAGGCATTGAATGCCCGATCAGTCGTGGCTGCCGGCGGGGCACAGTTGGTCAACAATGCCGAATTTACCGCCGACTATGTGCGCGACACTGTGGTGCCTTTGGTGTCTGATCCGCAGGCTTTAGCAGCGATGCGCACGGCGCTGGCTGCAACCCAAACCACCGATGCTGCCACAGCAGTTGCCGACCGGGTGATGGCTGTGGTGCGTTCACGCCGCCACCGGTGACCACCTCCCATGTCGCCCACAATGATCCATCATTGCGGGGCGCGGAAGCAACAACACGCTTGCCCCTGTGCTGGTGAAACAACCGGCTGGTGTGGTCTGGTCGCTGGCGCAAGGCCGCAACCACTCGTTGCAGCCTTGCGCCAAGTAGGCTGTGAACACCAACAATTTTCGGCGTTGATAATGCCCCACTGTTAGGAGAACGCTCGTGTCCCATGCACCGCTTGATGTATCCCGCGTCCACATGGTTGGTATTGGTGGCGCTGGAATGAGTGGCCTTGCCCGTATTTTGTTGGATCGGGGCAGTGTCGTCTCCGGTTCTGACATGAAAGATTCCCGAATCCTGCTCGGGCTGAAAGCTGCCGGGGCAACGATCTTTGTCGGTCACGATGCAACCCATGTGCGTGATCTGCCGGAACTTCCGACGGTGGTGGTCACTTCGTTTGCAGCGATCCCGCAGGACAATCCAGAATTAGCGGCGGCTCGAGCGCTGCAAATCCCGGTTATTCGCCGGTCGGATTTATTAGCTGCGTTGATGCGGGATCATCGCCAAATCCTTATCGCCGGCACCCACGGGAAAACGTCGACAACCTCCCTTGCCGTGGTGGCGTTACAGCAGGCTGGATTGGATCCAAGTTTTGCTATCGGCGGCCAACTCAACAAAGCTGGCACCAACGCCCACCATGGCACCGGTGACTGTTTTGTGGCGGAAGCAGACGAGTCTGATGCGTCCCTGCTCAGCTATGCCCCAACCGTGGCGGTGATTACCAATATTGAGCCTGATCATCTGGACTTTTTTGGTACCGCTGAACGCTACTATCAGGTGTTTGACGATTTCGCGATGCGGCTCGTCCCCGGCGGCACACTACTGGTGTGCTTAGATGACGATCATGCTGCCCGCTGCGGCAAACGAGCATTATCGCGGGGGCGTCGTGTCGTAGGCTACGGCACCGAGGATGCAGCAAATCGACATCCAGAGATTCCCACTCTTGCAGCGTTAAGCAATATCCGCCATGCCGGAAGTTCCTCGCATGCCACAGTAACTATTCACAACCAGCAGCTCGATTGTGCATCTGGCACCAGTGCCCATGTTGATCCGGCAACACTGATCAACCAGGGTTCCCGCGAAGCGAAGATATCTGTGGCAATCCCCGGCGATCACATGCTGCTCAATGCAGTGGCGGCAATCGCTGCTGGGCTGCTGGTCGGCGCCGATTTTGCCGATCTGGTCGCCGGTGTGTCTGGTTTTACCGGGGTGCGGCGCCGTTTCGAACATAAAGGCCATGTGGCGACCGGTCGATTCGCAGGAACCGACGTGTTTGATGATTACGCCCATCATCCCACCGAGGTTGCGGCCGTGTTGGCAGCTTCCCGGGATCTTGCTGTCGCAGAGAATCGGCAGGTTGTTGCTATCTTCCAGCCGCATCTCTATTCGCGGACAATGAATTTTGCGAAGGAATTTGCACAAGCGCTTTCCCTCGCAGACGAAGTCATCGTGCTCGACATTTTCCCCGCTCGGGAACAGCCCGTTGCCGGGGTCGACGGGCGCATCATCACCGAACATGTCACAGTCCCGGTGCAATATTGTGCATCAATGGCAGACTGCCCAGAGCTTGTAGCATCAGTAGTGCAGCCAGGGGCGATCGTATTAACGATCGGGGCAGGCTCGGTGACGGTGCTCGGCGAGGAAATCCTGCATCAGCTCGACACAGCCCCCGAAGTTGGCAACTAGTAGCCAGCGGGCAGGCTGCCGCCATGGCTTATTGTTTCTGCTGTACACAAGCTAGCTGGTCGTCTTCAATAGCCGGCGCCAGCTAGCTGGCGACCAGGGTATTTCGCTTAACCGTGTGGAACCCGGCGCGGTTTTTAAACCAACAACACAACCTTCCCCCTTGATGAAAGACGGTGCGTCGTGGAATCACAATCAACCCGCCCAGCCCGATCGGTAGGTCCGGTCAAACGACGCATCATCATCGGGGTTACCGCAGTGTTTGGTATCGCAGTGCTCGCAGGCGCATTCTTGTGGCTGGTACCGATTTTCACCGTGGATAACTATCGGGTGGAAGGTGCCGAACACACTAGCGATGATGAGGTTATTGCGGCGGCCGGGATCCCGCTTGGCACGAATCTGCTGCGGGCAAACCTTCCGGAATCTTCCGCGGCAGTCGCCACGTTACCGTGGGTGAAACAGGCAACGGTTGCCCGGGATTTCCCGCACACCGTAGCTATCGATGTGGTTGAGCGTAACGCCGTGTTTGCCGCCGACTTTGCCGACGGCACCCATCTCATCGACGGTGACGGTGAACCATTTGTCATCGCCGACGCACCACCTGGTGTCGTGCTGATTGACGGGCTTGCAGAAGACAATCCCACCGCCTATCGCACTGCGGCAAGGTTTCTTTCTCAACTTGCACCAGAGGTTCGCGGCCAAGTGCAGCGAATTCACTTTGCAAGCGACCAGTTCATGGAAGTAACTACCACCGGCGACCGGGTTATTGTGGTCGGCTCGGCTGATAATCTCCCAGCGAAAGCGCAAACTTTCGCAGTGGTACTGCAGATGGAAGGCGCCCGCATCGACATTACAAACCCCAGACAAGTAGCAGTTGCGCCCTAGCCAGCCGACCACCGGTGGCCGATCGTTGCAACGACAAGATCCTGCGACATTCAGCTGATTCGCAGCGCATCCCTGCCGATCAACCAGCAGTAACAGCAACCCAGTCGACGCCGACGACACACGCCAACCACCCACCACGGGGGGAGTGGTTACCCCCGGCCGAAACGCGGAAAGATCTGCAGGATCGACGGTGACCACTATCTGGAATGTGCGACCTGCACAGCGAACTTCTGGAAAGCCTCAACTTGACCTTGAGACTAGCGACACGCCGATGGTGATGAGCCGCCCCGCGGTAGCGTTGTGCAGGAAGATGGGGAAGAACACTCCGCAGAGCAGCACGCAGCAGTGCAACGCTGGACCACAGCGTCGGTGGCGGCTTTTCTCATCCGAGAAAACTGATCATCAGGTTTCCACCCCAGTCGGGTGGGATACCCCACACGACAGCCAGCGCCGAGCCCATAAACACGGGACGCAACGCTCTGCGAACTGCATGTTTAAATACGGAATGAGGATGGACTTTTCTATGATGGCTGACGATCAATCTTTGACCGATGTGGAAGAATTCGACGAAGCTGACGGTCGCCTGGCTGTTATCAAGGTAGTTGGCGTCGGTGGTGGCGGCGTCAACGCAATTAACCGCATGGTGGAAGCCGAAGTAAAAGGCGTTGAATTTATCGCGATCAACACCGACGTTCAGGCGCTGGTCATCAACGGCACCCACCTGTCGCTGCCGATCGGACAAAAAGAAACCCGTGGCCTGGGTGCCGGCGCAAACCCGGAAATCGGGCGGAAATCAGCGGAAGAATCCCGCGATGAGATCGAAGCCGTGTTGGAAGGCGCTGACATGGTGTTTGTCACCGCCGGCGAAGGTGGCGGAACCGGCACCGGTGCCGCCCCAGTGGTCGCTGAAATCGCCCGGAAACTCGGCGCACTCACCGTTGGTGTTGTCACCCGGCCGTTTACCTTCGAAGGCCGGCGCCGTGCCCAGCAGGCACAAGCCGGTATCGAAAAACTCAGCGAAGCCTGTGACACCCTCATCGTCATCCCGAATGATCGCCTCATGCAGCTTGGTGACCCCAATATCTCTATGGTTGAAGCATTCCGCCGTGCCGACGATGTGCTGAAAAACGGTGTGCAAGGCATCACTGACATGATTATCACCCCTGGTGATATTAACGTCGACTTCGCCGATGTTCGTTCCGTCATGCAAGACGCCGGTTCTGCACTCATGGGTGTGGGTATTGCAAGCGGTGACGACCGCATCGACAAGGCAGTCGACATGGCCATCAACTCTCCGCTGCTCGAATCGACGATCGACGGATCCACCGGTGTGCTGTTTAGCGTCGCCGCCTGCGACCTTGCGCTGTCTGAGATCCAGTTGGCTGGCGATCTTATCCACGCCCGCGCCAATGCCGACGCCAACGTTATCTTCGGTACCGTTGTTGACAACAACCTCGGTGACGAAGTGAAGGTGACCGTCATCGCTACCGGTTTCCAGCCTGGTAACAAGCTCACCAACAATGGGGGACAGGCGCGCCGGGAACAGCCGCAGGAATCGGCAACCACCTCCCGGGAATCCGCTTCTGCTACCAATGATGCGTCAGCACCAACCCCGCCGGCACGTCCGGCGCGTGACGGACTGTTTGGCGACAGCTATGAGCCGGCCAGCAGTTCCGAACCACGGGTGGAACGGCCAGCTGCTGACCGTCCCCGGCATGAAGCACCATCGTGGCAGCAGGATCGTCGGACAACCGGCCAAGAACGGGAATATCGCACCCACGACTATGAACGTCGCAACCGTCCACAACAGTCAACCGACTGGGATGTGCCTTCCTGGCTGCGTTAACACAGCGTGATTGTTACTGCCCCGCATCGGCTTCCATCCTGCCGGTCGGGGCAGTTTTGTCTATGCTCAATGCCGCGGCATGCGCTGTAGCATCTTCAGGATTCACAGGTTGAGCAACACGCGGCCGTGGATGGTTAACAACACAGAACGAGGCAAGGAGGCGACTGTGTGCGGTGCAGCAGCAAGCAACAGCGGATCGGTGTACACCGAATCTCATCCGCATCCGTCCATTCTTGCAGCCGGTAGCACGTTCCCGACTGCTGGATCCTCTGCGCAGCTAGTGGCCTCCTGGTGGTTTACTTCTCGACACGGCGGCTATTCAGCAGGGATGTTTGCAAGCAATAATTTGGGGGATCATGTTGGTGATCAGCCCCAGGCAGTCGCCGCGAACCGGGCACAACTCGCAGACCTGGTGGGGGTGTCGACTCATCGCCTGCATTTTATGGATCAAGTACACGGAACCCGGATTGCTGTCGTTGACGAGCACACCCCGGTGCGGCCGGTTGCCGACGCTTTAGCGAAGCGGCGCATGTCACCACACCCGTTAGATCGCACTGACGGGATGATTAGCGACACGCTCAATGTCGGATTAGCGGTGCAAGTAGCTGACTGTATGCCGCTGCTATTTGCCGATGTGGACCATCAGCTCATCGGCTGTGCCCATGCCGGCAGGGTAGGTGCAGTGCACGGCATTGCTGCAGATATGGTGCACGCACTCTACGCCCGCGGAGCAACCCCCCAATCTTTACACGTATTTATCGGTCCGCATGCGCAAGGCTGCTGCTATGAGGTTCCGGCAGCAATGCAGGAAGACTGCAACCAGCAGCTTCCCGGTTGTGCCACGAGCACCGACGCCAACACGCCGGGGCTTGATCTTGCCCAAGGGATCCGTCAACAGCTTGCCCACCTCGGCGTCGAGCAAGTGCACACGATTGGCGACTGCACCATCTGCGGCGAAAACCTATTTTCCTACCGACGTCAATCACGCACCGGCCGGCAAGCAGGTGTGATCGTCCTGTCGCACCCAGCCGGAACACAGCCAAGCGAGTGAATCCCGATGACACCGGGGCAGCCGTGTGTCATCGCCAGGGCTGCTCGCTGCCACTATTGTTCTTGAGAGAACAAACGATGCTGCCCGCGTATGGAGAGGACGAAGCCGAACAACTATGGACGACGCCGAAACGACCAACCACACCGCATCTGCCGGGCACCTCGATGACCCGGCGACTTCAGCACGCTACGACGAGCTTGCCGCAGGCCTTGCCAAAGTACAGGCACGCATCACCGAAGCGGCCGAACTTGCCCAACGCAACCCGGCAGGAATCACCCTGCTGCCGGTGACGAAATATCATCCGGTTACCGATGTCGCTTTGCTGCATCAATTAGGTGTTACCGCAGTCGGCGAATCACGGATCAACGACGCCGCATCGAAAGCAGCTGCCGTACCCGAGATAGCGATCCACTTCATCGGCCAGGTGCAGTCGAAGAAAACCGCGGCGATCGCCCGCACCTGTCAAGCAGTGCATTCAGTAGATTCCTTGCGTCTGGTGCAGCGCCTGGAACACGGGCGGGCGCTAGCAGTCGAAGCTGGTCTGCAACCTGCTGAGCGGCCACTGCAGGTGTATCTGCAATATTCCTATGACAATGATCCTGCCCGTGGTGGAACCACCCCGGAGCGGATTCGGGCGCTTGCCTCAACCCTGATGGAAGAATGTGCACACTTAACATTCGCCGGCATCATGATGATGCCGCCGCCAACGGTGAACCCCAAAACAGCATTCGCCAAAGGTGCGGAACTGCTCGGGGAACTGTCAGCCACATATGGCCGCACATTAGGTTACTCTGCTGGAATGTCGCAGGATCTCGAAGTTGCGATCGGCCAAGGCGCAACAATAGTGCGTGTCGGTACCGCGATTTTAGGCAGTCCAACCCTACGATGAAAACCACGCAACTTACCCCACCACGGTGAAAGCTGTGGAGAAGTTGCCACTTCCCCCACATGACGTGCAGACGTTTCCGATCTGAATGTAGCAGCGAGTGCAATGAGTAAATTACAAAAATTCTCCGAATGGATGGGCCTGCAGCCGCAGCAGCCGGTCGACCATGACGACACCGGACATGATTCCTTACAGTCCACCGGATATGTGGATTCCTACCAGCAAGCGGCGGCAACACCGCCACTGATGGACGAACCGACACCGTCAATTGTGCCGATTCGGGTTTCTCAGTTTGACCATGCCGCCGAGATTGGGCAAACCTTCCGCGACGGGGACATTGTGGTGTTCTCCCTATCAGAGATGGCCGGCGACGAGGCACGCCGAATCGTCGACTATTCGGCAGGTCTCTGCCACGGGCTGCGCGGACGGATGGTTCGTCTGCAAGATCGTGATTATGCACTGGTTCCCGAAGGCGTAGAGATTGCCGACTACCAATTGCGTGACGCCCTGTGGAGTGAGTAAGGCGCCAGGAATAATCCAGCAGTGTTCGCTGACACCCCAATGTCGATTGGACTGCTTTCCGCAAACTTCCATCAACTAGGGGCGGGCGGCAGTGTGTAAAAAAGCCGCAGCCGCTGTCAACAGCAATATTGGTAAGCAATGACCCGGCCGGGTTGGTGCAGACAAAAACCGTCGCCACTAAAACCGGCCGGGTCTAATTTTTTTGCGCTATCCCTGATATGACCACAACGAAACCAACTGTTTCTTGTGCGGCTGGTTGTATCGCGTTTACCACTTCAGGGATCGACCGCTGCCAAGTAAGCCGGCAACGAGGTAATTTGCAAACCTGGCACGGCTCTGGACAGAGGTGCTCGCTGCTACATGCAACACGCGGCCATGTTCAGCTAGGGTAGGGCAGCGTGAATACTTTGTTTTGGCTGCTAATTCTCCTCGTGCAGCTATATTCCTATGTGCTGTTGATTCGTATCGTCGTCGAGATGATCGCGTCGTTCTCGCGAAACTTCCGGCCACCCCGCTGGTTTAGTCTTTTGGCGGAACCACTCTTTCTCATCACCGATCCGCCGCTGCGGCTACTTCGCCGGCTTATCCCTCCGCTGCGGCTCGGCAATGTGGCACTCGATCTCTCGGTGCTGGTGTTGTTCTTCCTCCTGCAACTGCTGATTGTGCTGTTGGGCTCAGCGAGCAGCATGTACCTTGCTGCCAGCAGCTAGCTTGCAAACCGCAAAGGGGTCATTTGCCTTCCCCTGCATCCGGCTACACCACCGGTAAGCAGCACTGCCGCTACAGTGTGCAGCTGATGTGCTCCCGCGGGAATGGATCAGGTTGCAACGTGCGGATGATCACGGTCAAGCCCCCACTGATAAACCCCCTTTTCGGGGGAGTGTGGTAAAAGGGGAAATATTCTTCAGTTTCGCGGTGTGGCGGTGAACCACGTTCGAAAACTGGTGCGTAGAATAGGCAACACGAATAACAATGGGGGCGATCCCCCTGTTGGTCATCACCCCTTTGGCGCCCGGTTACTTCCGATGCCCGCTGTTAAAATGTGTGTTCATTGCAGCGGTTTATGTGTACTGTGTGGGTGGAAACAAACTTTTGCCGCGGTAACCATATACCGTAGCTGTAACACGTAGTAGAGCACTGGTCGACCGACCTTGACTTATCATGAAGGGAACTTCCATGACGCCGCTGACTCAAGCCGATGTGCATAATGTCGCGTTCAGCAAGCCTCCGATCGGTAAGCGGGGCTACAACGAAGACGAAGTCGACCAGTTCCTCGACATGGTGGAAGACACCATTGCCGCGTTGACCGAGCAGAACGAATCGTTGCGCCAACAGTTGGAGCAGGCAGGATCTGGTCAGCCTGTTGCAGCTGGCAAAGTTGACACCGATGCGGTTCGTCGGGAAGTCGCTGCCGAATATGAGCGCAAGCTCGCGGAAGCAAACCGTCGCGTCGAGCAGGCGGCCAGCGAAGCCGCTGATGCGCGTCGGGAAGCAGCGGAAGCGAAGAAGGCACTGGAGCAGAAGGCGCAAGCAAAGCCGGCTGCTGCCGCTGCAAGCACCCCGACGAACACCACCGACACCACGATGAAGGCTGCTCGCGTCTTGGAGATGGCCAACCAGATGGCAGAACAGCTGTCTGCTGACGCGGAACGCGAAGCTAAGACTCTCGTGGCAGATGCACAGGCTACCGCCAAGCAGACCGTCGATGAAGCGAACGCTCAGGCAAGCCGGGTCAAGAACCAGGCAAACGAAGAATCCACCAAGATTCTGGCTGATGCAAAGCAGACCGCCCAGTCGCAGCTCGCCGATGCGAAACAGCGCAGCGAAACCATGGTCAGCGAAGCTGAAGCTAAGGCGCAGAAGACTGTTGCTGATGCCAACGATCGTGCCGAGAAGACCGTTGCTCAAGCAAACACGGAAGCCTCGCAGACCATTCAACAGGCCAATGACAAAGCTAATGCGCTGCAGGCTGACGCGGAACGTAAGCACACCGAAACCATGGCTACAGTGCAAAAGCAGCAAGCAGCCCTGGAAGCTCGGATCGCCGAACTGCGCACCTTCGAACGGGAGTATCGCACTCGGATGCGTGCATTCTTGGAAGACAAGCTGCAAGAACTGTCCGGCGACCAGATGGATCCAAAGAAGTAGCCTGTGAAACGTTGGGCGAGGGGTCGGTTATACAACGATCCCACGCCCGCTGCAGGCAGTCATTGCCCCGATTCGACCCCGGTGGACGCAGCCCCAAGCTGCAACGACTCATCCACAGGGTCTGAATCGGGGCTGTTGCACGCCAGCTGCATCTAGCCGCAGCGATAAGCGTACAGGTGTGTAACAGCAACCACACCCCTGTACGCTGTCCATCAGCCAGGTCACCAACCCAAGGAGAACAGCATGCTCTTAGGTGCCATCGTCTGTGCCCTACTCGGGTTTGCGCTGCTGGTTGTCTCCTTAACTCAACCCTCTGATCTGTACACTTGGCTGATGCTTCTCGTCGTGAGCATTGGGATCGTGCTCTTTATTGCCGATCTCATCGTCAAACGGAAATCAGGCGCTGAAGCAACAACCACCGTGATTGATGTTGACGCGGCAACCAGTGAACACTCCGACGCCGCACAACAAACCGGCAAGCCCGCCGGCAGCCAAACCTCCGACGAGGAAGATCCCTACCTGCACTGGTAATAGCGCCACCAAGATTGTGCCGTAACCATTTGCCGAGTAATACCCAAGGCTAGAGTGAACTCGGCAGCTAGCGCCCCTGGTTGGCAGGTATCGACCGGGGGCGTGTGTGTCGCGCTGCAAGCCGCGTTGCGATACTGTTTTGTCCGCAGATGGCATTTTGCAGTACATGCTGCCGAGGGGGGTTGAACAGGGCGAAACCCTTCGGTACACTGCCCTTGCAAGGCTCGCAGCATCGCTTTTTTAACTTCATAGTGTTTTTTGTTGACAGCCCACGGTTGCGTTTTTCGACAAGACGGAAATCCGGATACATCCATCCGTTCCGTTTCCCGGAGGCGAGCCTGTAAGCGGGAACGTTGAAATGTGGCCACCATGATCGGCGTAGTGCACAATGCACTGATTTCGCCGACTGGAAGCTGTCAGCAACAATGATTCAATCGTTAGGTTGATCGGCACTGAATATGGGCGTTGATCCGGCAATCACCGGGGAGCCAGCCCGAAAGAACCGCAGGGAACGTAGTCCCCCAATCAAGCTTGCACCAGATAAGTGTTGGCGCGGAGTACTGTTCTTGCCCAGTAGAATCGGCACCAGTGTCGGTGTGCGAGCGACTTGATGATCAGCGCAATGCTTGGTCGCTGCACACCTTGATCGATGATATTCGCCTGTCCCACCGTGTCTTTTGTTTAACAAAGCCAGGGTGATTCGCAGAGAAAATCACCTAACACTTGCATGATTGTTTATTCGTTTGTGATGACCCAAGGGAAATCTTTCCTCGCTGAAGGCGAAGCAGTCTTCACGCCCCTGTGAGGGTTGTTTTGCTTGCTTCCACAGTCTGCACACTGGCCATGGTGATCGTTGCCAGTGCAGTGCTAAAGAAGCTGCTGGTCATCACGTTGTGGAAATCTCCCTGAAAAGGGAATATTCCCGGCTGGTTGCGGTGTATTGCACACCGTGGTGGTGCCGTAGATGCTAAAGCTCTGCACTGCCCGTTGTTGCTGCACTGCCCCGCCACACGAAGAAACCGTCTCGAGTTCAATGAAGTGGGAATGACTTCGTCGAATCATCTGTGCGTATCGGGTGCTCATCCTGTTTTGTCGACCAGGAAACAAGCACCCATCCAGCGCTGCAACGGGTGATCACCGGCGGCTTTCAGGTCATTTCAAGTCGGGTGGTACCGCGTGTGCGTGTTGTGTACTGCAACCGCAGGCGTCCCGACGGTGCAACACAGTGGAAAATCAGCAGACACAGGGCTGGTGGTAACCCCTGGTTCCGACAACCAATTGGTGATAGGAAACAGCGGACAACACGAGCCATGAGTGCGGTTACCGCAGTGTATTGTGCACACTCGAATCCGGTGTTTTGTGTGGTCGTTGGCCGGAAGATTGCAGGTTTTACACGCCTGTTGTGCTGTTCACGTCGCGTGATCACGGTAGCATTAAAGCTTTTTTCTGTTACCTGCAGGCTTTGCCGCCGCAGCAGTAGCAAGGAACATCCACAGTTCGGCAGTGGCAATCTGCCGACTAGGGCATCGTTTTTGCATGCTTGGCTCGGCTGCTGGAAGATCGACGATCCACAACAGAACACCAGCAACCAGACGGCTGCTCTGGGGGTCAAACGGTGCAATACCGAGGGCTCGCTTACCGCAGCGGTGGTGAATAGTTTTTTCAAACGTCAATGTTCGCGAAACGGATATAACAACTTTTCAATCATGACAAACACAACTGGTGGGGTGTACCCCAAACAAGATCTAACCGGCGGTTCGCAGCGATTCCCCGACATGGAACAGGCTGTGCTCGAGTTCTGGAAGAACGACAACACGTTTCTCGATTCCATCGCACAGCGGGAAGGCCAGCCGGAATATGTGTTTTATGACGGCCCGCCCTTTGCTAACGGGTTGCCACACTATGGTCACCTGCTAACCGGCTATGTGAAAGACATCATTCCCCGCTATCAAACCATGCGGGGCAAAAAAGTCGACCGTGTATTCGGCTGGGACTGCCATGGGCTGCCCGCTGAGCTGGAGGCCGAACGCCAGCTGGGTATCAAAGACAAAGGTGAAATCGAGTCGATGGGGTTGGAGCAGTTTAACAACTACTGTGCAACCTCGGTGCTGGAATATGCCGACCATTGGAAGGCCTATGTCACTCGGCAAGCCCGGTGGGTAGATTTCGACGGCGGATATAAAACAATGGATCCCGACTTCATGGAGTCGGTGATGTGGGCGTTTAAAACGCTCTACGACAAGGGTCTGATCTATCAAGGTTTCCGAGTGTTGCCATATTCGTGGGCGGAACATACTCCGCTGTCGAATCAGGAAACCCGTCTTGACGATTCATATAAGCTTCGCCAGGATCCAACGTTGACCGTGACCATGCCGATCACCGGCACGTTGCCTGGCAGTGTAGCCGAACGCACCCTTGCTGATCATCCGGAACTTGCGGAAGCCGCAGCTATCGCCTGGACGACGACCCCGTGGACGTTGCCTTCGAATGCGGCGTTGGCGGTCAACCCAGAAGTCACCTATGCGGTGGTTCGGGTTGGTGAAGACGGCTTGGAGGCGTTTCAAGGGCAGCTGTTTATCTTGGCGGAAAAACTGCTGGGCTCCTTTGCGAAAGAACTGGGCAAAACCTCTGAGGTGCTGTTCACCCTCCCCGGCAGCGAGCTGGTGGGCTTCACCTATGAGCCTATTTTCAACTTCTTCCCGGTCGAACATGGTTTCCAGATCATCGCTGCAGACTATGTCACCACCGAAGACGGCACCGGTATTGTGCACCAGGCGCCGGCGTTCGGTGAGGACGATATGAACACCTGCCAAGAGCATGGCATTGAAGTGTGTGTGCCCGTCGATTTGGATGGCAAGTTCACCTCGCAGGTGCCAGATTATGAAGGTCTGTTGGTGTTCGATGCGAATAAGCCGATCATCAAAGATTTGAAGGCGAAAGGTCGAGTCGTTCGCCACCAGACTATTGAGCACTCTTATCCGCACTCGTGGCGTTCTGGCGAGCCGCTCATCTATATGGCCTTGCCGAGCTGGTTTGTCGCTGTGACAAAGTTCCGTGACCGCATGGTTGAACTCAACCGGGAAGAAATCGAATGGATGCCAGCCCATATTCGGGACGGCCAGTTCGGAAAATGGTTGGAAGGCGCCCGGGATTGGAATATTTCCCGCAACCGGTATTGGGGTTCCCCAATTCCCGTGTGGGTGTCGGACTCGGAAGAGTATCCGCGCGTTGACGTGTATGGTTCCATCGCGGAATTGGAGCGGGACTTTGGGGTGAAACCAAAGTCGCTGCACCGGCCACATATTGATGAATTGGTGCGACCCAATCCGGATGATCCCACCGGCAAGTCGATGATGCGCCGCGTGCCGGAAGTGCTGGATTGCTGGTTTGAATCCGGTTCGATGAGCTTTGCACAAAAGCATTATCCGTTTGAGCATCGGGACTGGGTGGAAACCCATTGGCCAGCTGATTTCATTGTGGAATATTCGGGTCAGTCCCGCGGTTGGTTCTACACCATGCATGTGCTTTCGACTGCGCTGTTTGATAAGCCAGCCTATAAAAAGGTTGTCGCGCACGGCATCGTGCTTGGCGATGACGGTTTGAAGATGAGTAAGTCGAAGGGGAACTATCCCGATGTCAACGAAGTGTTTGACCGGGATGGATCCGATGCGATGCGCTGGTTCCTCATGTCGTCGCCGATTCTGCGCGGTGGCAATCTCATCGTGACTGAGCAAGGAATCCGGGAAGGTGTTCGGCAGGCACTGTTGCCGATGTGGAATGCCTACACGTTCTTGCAGCTGTATTCGTCACAGCCGGCGAAGTTTGCAACCGATTCCACCAACGTGCTTGATCGGTATATTTTGGCGAAGCTGCATCGGTTGGCAGCCGATGTGCAAGCAGCACTCGATGACACGAATGTCGCAAAGGCCTGCGATGAGGTGCGATGGTTCTGCGATGCGTTAACGAACTGGTATGTGCGCCGTTCCCGTGACCGTTTCTGGGCAGGGGACACGCAGCATCCGGAGGCGTTTAACACGCTGTACACGGTGTTGGTGAGTTTGTCGAAGATTGCCGCCCCGTTGCTGCCGTTAATCACTGAGGTGATTTTCAAAGCGCTCACCGGTGAACGCTCGGTGCATCTTACCGACTATCCGAATCCTGATCTGTTCCCCAGCGATGATGCGCTGGTGGATGCGATGGATGCTGTTCGAGGTGTTTGTTCGGCGGCATCGTCGGTGCGCAAAGCCAACAAATTGCGCAACCGGTTGCCGCTGGCACGGCTGACTGTGGCTCGTGAACACGCGGCTGAACTTCGCCCATTTACCGATATCATTGCCGACGAGGTCAATGTGAAGAAAGTACTGCTCACCGACGATGTGGACAGTGTTGGCCGATTTGAAGTGGTCGTCAATGCCAAGGTGGCAGGTCCTCGCCTGGGCAAGGATGTGCAGCAGGTGATTAAGGCGGTGAAGGCCGGCGACTATACCCGTGACGGTGAAGTGGTTGTCGCAGGTGGCATTACCTTGCAGCCTGATGAGTTCACAACCCGGCTGAAGGCTGCCGATGAGGCATCTACTGCACAAATTGAAGGGTTCGGTGGCTTGGTTGTTTTGGATACCAATGTCACCGAAGAACTCGCGGCTGAGGGCTGGGTAAATGACCTGGTACGTGGACTGCAAGATACTCGCAAGGCGTGCGGTTTTGAGGTTTCTGACCGGATCACCGCGACGGTTTCGGTTCCTGCTGATCGTCGTGCAGTCGCAGAACAATTCGCTGACCATATTGCGAAAGAAATTCTGGCAACCGAACTCACCCTGACCACCGATGCGTTGGATGGACAATCCCACGATGTGCTCGGCGGGGCGAGTGCCCAGTTGCATAAAGCGTAATCATTCCGGCGCGCTAGATTAGCTGCTGCGTGCAGAACAATAGTGCGCATTGCCCGCAGCGGCCATGATGCAAAACAGGTAAGGCTCCTTGTTTGGGAGGGGTCTTACCTGTTTTTTGTTGGCTATTGGCCACCCGAGAGAAGCCTTCAGTCAACGACGATAGGGGGACTGGGAGTGTTGCGTGCAAGAGGCAATGTGCGCGGCGCGTCAACAGGGGCAGGAGAGCAGGATAACTTCCTTGCTGACGCGGTTTGCTTGCCGGTGTGGAGCCGACTGCGACCTGCCACACTCTTGGGAACTATCCAGGATAAATTGGGAAAATTCCCAGGTGGTAAGACCCTACCTGCATTGTAGGGATGTGTATCCTAAGAAGGGTGAGTAACCCCGGTGTTCTGCTGGAACACTAGTGAAAGTCTTGTGCGGTAAAGCCTGACGGCTGTTGATGACTGCATGTACGGGGCGTGCTTGGATTGATTTACCCGGTTTGTGGTTTTCGCCGGTGCGAATCTGGAAAGTTAAAACAATAACGACATCGACTCTGGCGATGGTGAGGATGAAGTAATGAACGATGCGCAAACACGGACAATACGCTTATCGCGGCTAGCGATTGCCCTGGTTGCGTCAGGGGCGCTACTTGCTGGTTGTATGGGTGGATCGGGTGATGATCCGGATCCGGCTACTGCCGCTGCAGCCTATAGTGTGGTCACCACCGGGGAGGTAGCATCAACTATTCAGGTCACCGGGTCGATTACCCCGATCCGGCAGGTGGCACTCGCCTCAAATTTGACGTCGGCTGTCGAGTCATTGAATGCGAAAGTTGGCCAGCGGGTGAGTGCCGGTGAGTTGCTTGCCACGATGGATACCACGGCACTTCAGCGCGACTATGACGATCAGGTCGCCAACGGGGCTCGCAGTGTGGTTGACGCTCAGTCAGCAGTTGAGCAGGCGCAACAGCAGCTCAACGATAAACAACAGCTGCTGAATAATAATCTTGATCCGCAGCTCAACGGTGCTGAGCAGGCGCTGCGGGAAGCTGACCGGGCATATGCTGACGCGCAGCGCGCCTATGAACAGCGGTTACAGCGGAAAGCCTCGGGGCTTAATGCCGATATTCGGAGTCAAAATCTGGCGTTGGCACAAGCCCGTTCGCAGCTGCTCAGCGCCGCATTAAACGCCGTACGAGCAGGCCTTGATTCAACCACTTCGGCGTTGCGTGGTGTTGATCGGTCGGCGGAGATTGCCGAAACACAGGCCGAATTGGCGAAGCTACAGGTGCAGTTACAGCAGGCAGATGAGCAGGAGAAGCCGGCGATTGCTGCGAAAATTTCTGCCGCCGAAGCGAAACTGGACGCCTATGCGAATGAGTATCCGTTAGGCATTGATCAAGCGCAGGCTAATGCTCATATCGGTTCGGCCGAGGCGGTCAATAGCTTGAATCAGGCAGTGCTTGCGCTCAACGATCAACAAGCTGCGGTGCAGCGCACCTTGATCGACACTGACCGGGAGCTCGCGGATTTGCAGCGGGCGGCGGCACAAAAGTTCGATGCGAAAAAAGATGCAGCAGTCGCCTTAGAGACCACGAAGATGCAATTGCAGCAGCAGATCAATAGTGATCAGCAGGCGATTCGTTCCGCGGAACGGGCCAAGCAAGCCGCCGAACTGCAAGCGCGTCAATCGACTTCGAAGTTGGAGCAGCAATTATCTGATAATGAGGTGCGTGCCCCGTTTAATGGGGTGATTACTTCGGTGGCGGCGAAAGCTGGCGCCCCAGTATCCGGCCCGCTGATGACGGTTGCTGACGATTCCACTTTGCTGATTCGGTCCAATGTGCGCGAAGCCGACTTGGCAAGCATTCATCTTGGCGACACTGTGCAATTCACGTCGCGGGCAACCGGTGAACAACGTTTCACCGGTGAGGTTTCATTCATCTCCCCGGTGGCCAATGCTGTGGTTACCAGCGGTAAAGACGGGGGATCTGTCACGGCAGACACCAGCAATCAGTCGCCGGAGTTTGCTGTGGAAATCACGGTGACCGGTAATCGTGACGGGTTGAAAATTGGTGGTTCGGTGAAAGCTGAAATCACCACCGAATCCGTGAAGGGCGTGAAAACTGTTCCGCGCGACGCGCTCGTCGAAGATGGCGACATGTCCTATGTGTTGGTGGTCAACGATGAGGGCACGGTTGAAAAGCGGGAAGTGACGGTTGGCAAGACATCGGTCACTGATGCGGAGATCACCGGTGGTGATTTGCAAGCAGGTGACGTCGTGCTGAATCGGGCGATCAGTAATTTGGCGAAGGTCGGTGAAACAGTCGACGTCCCTGATAGTGTCCGCAAGCAGCAGCAAGGTGATGCGTCGCCAGCTACGACCAGCAGCACCGAAGCCAACAAATCCTAGATGCTGCCGCTACGAAACAGTGGTGTACATACTCAGCAGTGAACTTGGTGGCCAATGGAAGCGAGGTGGATCTGCTCGGCGTTGCCGCGGTGGATCTGCCCTGCTTTCGGGTGCGCAATTGGCTGATAGGTGGTGGCTGTGGTTGTTGTCGCCGCCAAGCTGTGCGCGCACCTGGCGCCGCCATGGTGTGCCTCGCCTTGGATGCCGTGTTCTAAAACCTTGAGGTTGCCGCGTTTGCGGTAGTCTACCGCGCGGGTTGCGCGACAGATGCTGCAGCAGGTGGTTGCGAGGCATTGTGTTGAGCAACCGAATTGTTTTCCCCCCGAGATGTTGCCGCTTTTTTTGCTGGCATTCATCGCCAAACCAACTTGACCCACGAAGGCTATCTTCGCAGGCTTTAAGGAATCCCAGTACTTATGACGACACCATCGAGCTATCCGCTGATTATGATGCGCGGGATTGTGAAGAAGTTCAATATTGGATCGGAAGAAGAACTCACCGTTATTCCCGGTGTGGACTTTGACATGCACAGCGGCGAATTTGTCGCCATTGTGGGGGCTTCCGGTTCAGGGAAATCCACCCTGATGAACATTATTGGCCTGCTTGATCGGCCAACTGAAGGGCAGTATTTCTTTGCCGGAACTGATGTGTTGAACTCTACCGACGACGCATTGTCGAGTTATCGTTCGCAAAATATTGGGTTTGTGTTTCAAAACTTCAATCTTATCTCCCGGGTGGATGCGCTCAAGAATGTGGAGATGCCGCTGATGTATGCCGGGGTGGGGCGCAAAGAACGCGCCCAACGCGCAGAAGAACTGTTAGCGATGGTGGGGATGGCTGATCGGATGCATCATTTGCCAACACAGCTCTCCGGTGGGCAGAAGCAGCGGGTGGCGGTGGCTCGGGCACTGGCGAATGAACCAAACCTCCTTCTTGCCGATGAGCCCACTGGTGCCCTCGACTCGGCAACTGGTCGGATGGTGATGGATATGTTCCATGATCTGCATCAAAACCAGGGGGTGTCCATTGTGTTTATTACTCACAACCCCGAGTTGGCGGCGGAATGTTCGCGCACCCAAACCATGGTCGATGGGCGGTTTGTTAGCACCCCGGACCATGGTGTGCATACTGTTGCCGCACCACTGTTAGCTGCAGCTGAAACAACGTCTCCTATTGCGGAAATTCCTTCGGGGGAGGGCAGCAGCGCAGGTGTATCTCATCCTCTTGGATCTCCTGGGCAACCTGCGACAGCAACTGATGCTCAATCGTCTACCACCGCGGATAAGGAGTAACCGACGATGAATCTCGGCGAATCAATTTCACTGGCGGTGACCAGTTTGCGCGCCAATAAAATGCGCTCGGTCCTCACATTGTTGGGGGTGATTGTTGGTATCTCGTCGGTGATTATTGTGTTGACATTGGGGGCTTCGCTGCAGAAACAGCTGTATTCCTCGATCGAGGCATCTGGTGCCAACGACACCAATGTGCAGGTGGTGCAGCGGGAGGATGACAAGGGGCAACGGCAGGAGCCGCAATATCCTGGCATGATGGGTGATGTTCCGGTGCGCGATCAGCTCACCCCGGACGATGTTCGCGCCTTGAAGGCGGCGTTCCCGGGGGAAGTGTCGCTGGTTACCTATTCGATGTGGGGCGTTCAGGTGACGATCACACCCGGACTTGATTCCAGCCCGGAAAGCGATGCGATGTTCACTCCGATCGGGGAGGACTATATTGCGGCGAAGGATCTGCAAGTTGGGGCGGGTCGGCCCTTTGATTTGGCTGATTTTGATAGTGGTGCCAGGGTGGCGATCGTCAATCGCGATCTGGTGAAGGAACTGTTTCATGGCCAGGATCGTGAGGCACTTGGTGCGTCGGTGAGTGCGGTGGTTACCGGCACGAACACGGTGAGCTCGTACACGATCGTTGGGGTGGAGGCACCCCGTGAGCAGAGCTGGATCGAAGGACTGGGGGACTTTTCTCAGCCGCAACTCTATGTGCCATATACGGCTGCTGATCCGATTGTTCCTGATGCGACTTCGTTTCGGTCATTATCGGTTCGTACCGCCCCCGGTGTCGACATGTCTTCCCTGGGGCCGAGGTTGGAACAGTTTTTCAACAGCCGCTATGACAGTAATCCGGATTATCGGGTGACCGTGTCGGATTTCCGGAAAGAGTTTGATACCTTCCGCAAAGTTTTGAATACGATTTCTGCTGGGTTGTCGGCGATTGCTGGTATTTCGCTGCTCGTCGGCGGTATCGGGGTGATGAACATTATGTTGGTGACGGTGACGGAACGTACCCGGGAGATCGGTATCCGGAAAGCCCTCGGTGCCAGGCGCCGGGATATTCGGCTGCAGTTTGTTATCGAGTCGATGATTATTTGTTTAGTTGGCGGCATTATTGGGGTGCTGTTTGGTACCGCGATCGGCATGATCGGGGCGAAACTGATGGGTCAGTTGGTCGGGCCACCGATCTGGGGTGTGCTGATTTCGTTGCTGTTTAGTTTGTTTATTGGGTTGTTCTTCGGCTATCACCCGGCAAATAAGGCGGCAAAGCTGAATCCATTGGATGCGTTGCGATACGAGTAGGGGCAGTCCCTGCCACTGTTGAGATATGCCACAACCTGCGATTGTTTATTCGGTCTGTAATCGCAGGTTGTGGTGTTGTTTTGTGAGCGGCATGCAGATGTGGCCGAGGTGACTGGTTGGCCGGGTGTGTGGTGGGGGATTGCATGCGGTGGGGTGGGTGCTGCTTCGACTTGAGTGTTGGTGGACGAATTGGCCGGTTGCCGAGAGGGCATTGTGGGCAATGTGTTAGGTTTACATCATCATGAGTCGCTGGGTGGTGCACATAGATATGGATGCGTTTTTCGCATCGTGTGAACAGCTCACCCGTCCAACCTTGCAGGGCAGGCCAGTGCTTGTCGGTGGGGTGCACGGTCGTGGGGTGGTGGCTGGGTGTTCTTATGAGGCGCGTGCTTTAGGGGCGCATTCTGCACAGCCGATGGTGCAGGCGCGGGCGTGTTGTGGGCTGCGGGCGGTGACGGTGGCTCCCCGTAAACCGGTGTATTCGGTGTTGTCGCACCGTATTTTTCAGCTGTTAGCTGAGCGTTATGGGGTGATTGAACAGTTAAGCGTGGATGAGGCGTTTATTGAGCCGCCGGCTTTGCAACAAGCGACTGTTGCTGCGGCGGCAGCGTTTGGTGATGAGCTTCGAGACTGTATCGCCACCGAAGTGGGTTTGCCGGCATCGGTGGGGATAGGTCCGGGGAAACAGTTGGCAAAAATTGCCTCCGGGTTGGCGAAACCTGCCGGTACTGCAGTGATTGCCCAACAGGATTTGGCCACTAAGGTGTGGCCGCTGCCGGTTACTGCACTGTGGGGGGTAGGTCCTGTTGCTGCACAGAAACTTGCGGCGCACGGAGTTGCAACCATTGGTCAGTTTGCCGGGCTCCGCCAGTCGATGGCGGCAACTCTTGTGGGTTCTTCAGTGGGGCGCCAATTGTGGGAGTTTGCCAATGGTGTCGATAATCGTCCGGTGGTGCCGCGGGCGATGGCGAAGCAAGTATCCCAAGAGCACACCTATCCGACGGATATTATTACTGATCCGGGTGTGCGGGAGGCTGTTGATCGGGCGTTTGCAGGTGCCTATCGCAGACTGGTTGCTGATGGTCGCGGCGCGAAAACGGTTACGGTGAAACAGAAACGTGCCGATTTTTCACAGTCGAGTCGTTCCCAGTCGCTGACGTATGCCACCGATGATCGGCAAACATTGCGCAACCTGGCGCATGCGGCCACCCGCCCGATCGCAGAGACCGGTCCGATCCGGTTGGTGGGGGTGAGTTTTTCCGGGTTAGATGCGGCGGTGCAGGATGTGTTTTTCCCCGAGTTGGATCAGCTGCGGTCTGCTGAGTCGCAGGTGGAGACTTACGAGGCTGGGGTGCGGGGCAGCAGTGTGCAAGAGTCGTTGCCGGGAAGTCTCCCGGCGGAAGGTGAAATGCGGCGGGCAGTGCAACCTGGGCTGCGGTTTCAGCCAACTGCGGATGTGTTTCATTTGCGCTATGGTTCCGGCTGGGTGCAGGGCATTGGGCATGGGGTGGTGACGGTTCGTTTCGAGTCGCGGACCACCGGCCCTGGTCGGGTGCGGTCGTTTGAAGAAGATGATCCGTTGCTGGTTGAAGGTGATCCGTTTGATTGTCTCGATTGGGATGAATCAATGATTGCTGCCTGTGCCGAGCAGGCGGCGGCGGATGCCAGGAAACAACGTCTGCAGGAACGTGCCGAGTTGCGGCGCACCCATGGCATTGTGGCTGAGCCAGGTGCCGATACAGTGCTCGTGCCGCTAGGTGATGCATCGGCACAACAAGATACCGGTACACACGCTCAAAGGTAACCGGTGCTGTTGCGCCCCTGGGTGGGGAGATAGTTCGCCGTGTGGGGTGCCGTGGCTGGAGAGCACCACCCAAGTTGTGTGTATTTACGGACGAAATTGGCAAGAGCTACGCATGATAAGGGGTCGGTGGCGGAGATGGTACCGGGGCTAGCTGGGGTTGAAAACAGCCAGGATTGCACTGTTTTTGTGCCGCGGATTTCCGCAGTTGAGGGCATATTTTGTTGCTCTAGCAATGGGATGATGATTACTGATACAGTGGGGAGCATTCCCGGGCTTCACTGCGCTGGCAAGCAGCCGCTACAAGGATCGCTGCATTCACAGACAGCGATCACAGTGGCCGCAGTGATGCACAGGTTGATAGGGATAGCAGTGTGGTCACACCGCAGCGACCGCACCGTTGCAGCGACCACCCAGACGCGTCACATCGGTGACGCATCATCCGGTTGCCCGCCAGAGATACCGGCGGAGCTGGAAAACGCTTGCCCTTCGCGGTGTACAAATTGTCCCGCGAACTTCCCCTTGAGGAGGTGGAGAGTCGATGACTTCCCCAGGGAATGTTCATGAGTCCGCACACCCTGACGACAGCACCCAAGCAGCCGCCAAAGTCGCTGCATTACGGGAAATTTTCGCCGATGCTAAAGCACATCTCGACGAAACCCAACCAACCCTGTACCACATTGCCGGCCAGCTCAGTATTGCGATAGCTGAATTATCGCTGCATGAACCGCAGCAGACCCGCGACGCCCTGCAATTAGAGGCGGTTGCCGTGGCCGTGTGGGCGGTGCACCGCGCCAAGGCCACCATCCCTGACTCGTGGGATTATGTCGAAACCCTGCACCGGCTCGCGGACACCTTTGAAATCTGTGGTGACCATCAGGCACAACTGTTTACCCAGCAGCAAATCGTGCAACTGATCGCCCGCTATCCGGAACGGTTCGGGCTTGCCGCCCGCCTCCACGAATCCCGCGGCCATGTGCACGCCTTAGAAGATGTGCACGGTCCTGCGTTTGCCCTCGCCGAGATTGAACATGTCATCGCCGAAGTGGATGCCACTCCACCGCCCCGGGTGATGGTGGCGCTCTTTGCCGATATTGTGCGGTTACGGCTGAAGTTTCAACTCTTTGAGGATGCCATCGTTGCCGCCGAAGCAGCAATCACCCTCTTTGCCACTGGATACGATTCCGCCCGGGAGGAAGACAGCGACGATCCCGCCCAGTGGGAACTTTCCGGCTGCGGGGAGCCAACCGATGTCACCTGCGCGCAAGCCCGACGGGTAATAAAACGCTGGCAACAAGCGATCGCACCCGCTAGCGGCACTGGCGCATTTCATTCCGCGATTGTGGTGCACGATGCGGCCACCGCCTGGGAGTGGTATGTCGCCAACAGTGTGGGGATGATTATTGCCGCCCGCCCCCGCCAAGCCGGTCGCGTCCTCGATCTGCTCGACTCGATGCTGCACACTGCAGCGCACTGCTTCGGTGCAGGATCCCATCAAGTCCTCGCCGCCCGGCTCCAGCGATCCTTGTGGGAAATCACCATCGCCACCGCCATCAGACGAGAACACGTCGCAGAACTCTCCACCCTGCGCGACGATATTGTGCTGCAAGAAATCTCTCACGCGCACACTGCTGACGAACCTCCAAACCAGCAGACCAGTGCTGCAGCAACGGAAGCACGTATCGACGACCGGGCACAAGAACAACAACGGCTAGCGCTACTTTCCGCCCGCGTCAATGCACACCTTGGTTTGACGATGCTCGCCTCCGCCCGCCATGCCACCGCTGCCGAACAGACCGCGACCGTGCTCCGCCACGCGTTAAAAGACCGGGACATCCTCGACGAAGATTTGGTGCGACGCGTCGAAACAGGACTGCAATCCTTACAATCCGGCCGCGGCAACAACACACCATAGACATCCACCGAAAAACCCACCAGTACACCCCAGCAAGGCCGGTGGGAGCCTATGGTGGTGACCCGGCCCCAGCCCGGGGGAAGCCGGCCGCAGCAGCGCTGCACGCAGCTACCACACACGTTGCCCAACAGATGAATCAGAACAAGGTTTGCGGATGCACACCGGTAGCGATTGCGGCTGCAAGCAACACCCGCGCTTGACCGGCCCGCAAATAACTCGAACCAATCGCCCCCAATTGATGCAATGTTGCACCACCACCTCCACCGCCATACAGGGCGGTGACCTCACCCCGCGGAACCCGAGTAGTCAACACCACTGGAATCCCATCCTTCAACACTTCAGCCAGCCGGTTACCGAGCGCCTGAGCAACATTGCCACTGCCCAAACCACACACCACTAACCCTTGGGCACCCGCGGCAATAGCCGCATCAACCAACGTCCCATCACAGCCCGGATAGGCCGCAATCACCTCAACTCGAATATCCGCCAACGGTTTCACCGGCAGCGGATCCGGCCGCACCGGTTCCTCTGGGCCATTCGTGGCAAACGCAAGCTCATCGGTGGTGTGCCACTTCACCGCACCGCGCGCCGGGAGCACTGCCCGCCCAAAAACAATGAGCACCCCAATGCCTTGGGCAGTTGGTGCAGCCACAATATTGACCGCATCAAGCAAGTTAAACAACCCGTCACTGTCAGGATGATTATGGGGATGCTGGGCGCCGGTGACTACAACCGGACGGGGATCAGCATGAAACACATCCAGGGCACAGGCAGTTTCCTCCATGGAGTCGGTGCCGTGGGTGACAATCACCCCGGTGACGGTTTCATCCGCCAGCGCTTCATGCACTGCGGCGACGATCCCGTCAACATCGGCGAATGTCATCGACGACGAATCGAGACGATGAATATCCCGAATCGTGAACTGCACCTGTGGGCAGCGGGCTGCCACTGGGGCAATGAGTTCCTCGCCGCTTACCGTTGGGACAAGATGCCCTTGCTCATCGGCGGTGCACGCAATAGTCCCACCTGTGGTAATCACCACAATATGGGCGGCTTGGGTGTCGTCTTGCGATTGGGCAGCGGCAGTTTCCGCCGCAGGAGAAGAGGCAGTCATAGTGTTTAACCTTGCCATATTCTGCCCGCCTGTGTGCAACGATCTGTGTGAAGAAATAGTGACAGCGATCGGTGCCAACCTGTTGCAGGTGAACGGTAATGGGGGAAGAGGGGCGTGTGTGTCGTCGGGTTGAGCGGCAGCCGTGTATGATCACGCGAAGATAACAAACAGGTGTGTGCTGTATCGGTCACTCATTGCCCCCGGATTATTTGTCGTGGATGCAACGATGACGCCAACGGTTGGGCGAGGCTGCAAGGTCTCTACAGGTCTCAGTTTTGCCCAGCAGCAAGTCCTGGATGATGAGCTTGCCATGGTGGAAGCAGCGAGCAGATGCCGCCGCCTATGGGCGGGATCTGTCCGGTGTCAACCAGTTGTACGGGCAACCAGTGCCAGCGTGCAGCAGGCTGCTTGTTTTGCATGTTCTACTTCGTGTAGTCCGCAGCCATGTCAGGAAAACCCGATGAGCATTTCAGCTCAGCGGATCTGCTGCCGGTGACACTAGTGACCGGCCCGGGGCACTGGGCTTGGACGCGATGCCAGCACAGCTTCGCGGCCGTGCAGCAGGCGAAGATTGTGACGCATGGTGCTGTGCGCTGCAAGCCCAACACACACCAATATTTAGGAGAGATGATCGAACCCGTGTTTGCGAGTACTTACCAACGTGTGATCGCCGGCTGTGTGGCCGCCGGAGCTTTAGTGTTAGCTGGCTGTTCCAGTGACGATGACACCACGACGGCCAGCAGTGTCACTGCATCCACCGCGGCAAGTGCCGCCACAAGCAGTTCGAATGCCGCCCCTTCCACCGCTGATGTGGCTATCCCCACCCCGGAAGAGCTGAATGCGGTACTGCAGCTTGCCACAGACCCCTCCGCACCCATTGAGCAGCGGGTACTCACGGTGCAAGGGGGCGAAACCGCCCCTGAACTATTTGACATCATGGCACAGTCGAAAGCCGAATCCGGGGCAGAATTTCTCGTAGTTCCACCGGTATTGCCCGGGTATGGCCCAACCAGCGTGTTGACGGTGGTGAAAGCAACCCTGCCCGATCGAGATCCGCAAATCGCCTCCGACGTGGAGTTCGTCTATGAGGATGGGCATTGGAAGCTTGCTCAAGTGTGGGCATGCACCTTGATTGTGAATGCCGGACTTGACCAGTCGCAGATTCCTGCATTGTGCTCGAATGATCCGCAAGCACCTGCAGTAGACACCCAAGATCTCACCCCACCACCAGCAGATGCCCCAGCCGAGGAGCCAGCACCTGCCGAATAGGAAACCCCCATGTGCCGGCAGCTGATGCTGCGCTTTCCGCCGGCGTAAACAAACAGGCCAATGAGCGATGCAAAAACGCTCCTTGGCCTGTTTACTTTTCTCTTCCTGCAGTGCTCATTTGTGCTGTCTGCTTGTGGGGTACAGCGGCAAAGCTAGAGACCACCTGAGTTCCGGCAGGCAACAATGGGGTTTTCCGCGTGGCGCCGGTTAGGGTTTCGGCTGTTCCATCGAGACGATGGTGTGCGTATCTTGTACTACTTGTTGCTGCCCACTGGTTTCCACATCAGGATTTGGTCCATAAATCACCCGGGTGAGCGTGTCGGAATACCACGTGGTTGGCAACGGTTCCGCAAGATCCACCCGGGCAGTGCCGGATGCGGTGGTGGTCGCTGAAAGCACATGTAACGTGCCTGCCACACCTGGTTCGACTTCGCGCAATGCGATCTCTTTTAACGCTGGATGGGCATCGATGGTGACAGTTAAGTCAACAACTGGTGCCCCACCAGGCCCTGTCGGGTTGATTGCTTCGACCGTGTAGGTAACTGTTTGTAGCTGGCTTGCATCACCAAGTTTGGGGCTAGCAACCTTCCACTGTGCACCGACACCAACCGGTTGCTCGGGAAATACTGGTTGGATCCCAAAGAGGGAATAGGCTTGATCCTCAATCAGTGCACGGGCGGTGTCGTCGGCGCCTGCTGGGGCGGTAAACGACAAGTGGGTGACAGCCCCGTTAGGTTTCTGCCAGGCGTCGATAATAAACCCGTCACCGGTTACCATCGATTCGTTGAGCGGATTATCGCTGATGGTGGGCTGAGCGACCTCATACGAGGTGTGGATTTCGCCGCGCGGTACCCCCGTGCCGTTTCCCACAGTTGGCGTGTGAACACTGTCTGTTTGGTCCCGGTGGCTGCCAAGCAGCAGCAGGGAAGCGGTAACAGTGTCAGCTGGGGCGACGGGTGCCGGATCTGGTTGTTCCCCGGTGACTTCCTGGGTGAAACCGAATATCACACTGGCGCCCCGGCGAATTGGGGCATCGGCTGAAGTTGGGGTCGCTGTGGTGGGAACGTCGAACCGAAGCAGATAGCGTTGCCCCTCACCGTCGTTGAGCACTGTCAGCTTTGGTGCGGCGACTTCAATCGTGCCGGTGTTACTCCCCGCTGCGGTGGAATCTGCTGTGCCCGCAGCCGCGTCACCGGTTGCCGAAAGCCCATTTGCAGGGGATGCTTGCTGCTCATCGGTGCTGCTGCAGGCAGCGATTGGCAGCGTTGTGCATACGAGCGTGGCAAGCAGTACGCCAAGGCGACGGGGAAAGAGGGCAGCACCAGGGGTGCGATGTTGTTGATCGTCCATGCCAGTAATCTACCGTGTGGACGCTAAATTGCCCCGAGTGCGGGGTAACCGCCACAATAGGGGGCGTGAAAGCATCCCACCGCAATCATGTGCCGCTTATGCTCGGCATCGCAATAGGTATTGTCCTGGTCGACCAGTGCAGTAAGGCTGCGATGCTCCACCTGCTGCAACCGGGGCAGACCCACCCCCTCATCGGGGACTGGTTCCGCCTGCGGCTGCTGTTTAATTCCGGTGCGGCATTCTCTATCGGTTCTTCAATGACCTGGATTTTCACCACCATCCAGTTGGTGTTCGTGGTGGGAATTTTAGGGTTCGTCTCCCGCCGAATAACCGTCACCTCTGCGGCCGTGTATTTGGCGATGATTGCCGGCGGTGCAGCCGGTAATCTTTGCGACCGGCTGTTTCGCGCCCCCGGGTTTTTCGTCGGCCATGTAGTCGACTTCATCTCGGTGGGGTCGTTTGCAGTGTTCAATATCGCCGACTCGTTTATCACCGTCGGGGTAGCATTGTTGATCATTGCTATGATTCGCCACCCGGAAACCTTCGAAGACCATAAGCCGGACACCACCGCTGCTGCGGCAGCAAACACCGCGCAGGATCAGGGGGTGCGCCGTGGATAGACCTGTTCGCTGCTTACCAATTCCAGACGGGCTCGACGGGATGCGTGTTGATGCCGGATTGGCGAAACTGTTTGGAATTTCCCGCACCCAGGCAGCTGATCTGGCAACAGCAGGTGACGTGTCTATCGACGGGGTGGTAGTAGGTAAATCTGATCGGCTCGTGGCCGACCGGCTGTTGACCGCCACATTGTTTCCGGTTGAACGGGCCGAACCTGAGCCGATGGAAGTCGCCGGCATGGACGTGCTGTATGCCGACGAAGACATTATCGCCGTCAATAAACCTGTCGGAGTGGCAGCCCATCCAACTGTCGGCTGGGATGGCCCAACGGTAACCCAAGGACTTGCCGCTGCCGGATACCGAATTTCTACTTCTGGACCACCCGAACGCAAAGGCATTGTGCAACGCCTCGACGTTGGCACCTCCGGGGTGATGGTGTTAGCCGCCTCGGAACGGGCATACACAGTCTTGAAGCGGGCTTTTAAATATCGCACCGTTGAGAAAACCTATCATGCCCTTGTGCAAGGTCATCCTGACCCCACCGTTGGAACCATCGAAGCGCCAATCGGTCGTCATCCGGGGGCGGGCTGGCGGTTTGCAGTGGTTGAAGATGGTAAACACGCCGTCACCCACTACACGACCATGGAAGCCTTCCAAGAAGCCACCTTGGTAGAAATCCATCTAGAAACCGGTCGTACCCACCAGATTCGGGTGCATTTTTCCGCATTACATCATCCCTGCTGCGGTGATCCCATGTACGGTTCCGATCCGCAGCTCAATAAGCGCCTGGGGTTGAACCGGCAGTGGCTGCATGCCACGAGTCTGACGTTCCATCATCCAGCTGATGGCCGGGAGATGACCATCACCAGCCCATATCCTGCTGATCTGCAGCATGCGTTAGATGTGTTACGGGGCGAGAAGTGAGTAGCAGCAGCCGGCGACGGGGACGGCCAGGACCTGCCGGACGGTCACAGTCCCCCTTGCAATCCAATCGACCAGTACAGCTCACACCGCTGCCACGGCGAACCACCGGCCAATCCGAAACCAAGCAAACAGCCGGTGATCAGCCCCGGAATCCTGCAACAACTCCCCCTAGCCGGACCAACAGCCGTGCGACTGGCAGAAGCTCCGATTCGTCGTCTGCAGGAGGTGGGCAGACACCGGATGCTGCCGCTGAACACCGCGAACAATCCCCATCTTCATCCGGGACACGACCAGGGCCGGTAACCCGACGACTTTTTGCAGCACTTGCCGCCGCAGAGACCTCCGGGAAAGCAACACAAGTGGTGAGCAGCTTGTCAGACGCTGCAGCACAGCTGCGGCAAGAACGTCGGCAGCGAAACGATGCATCCATGGCTTCGCGAAGCGAAAACCCGGTGGATTTAGCAGCACAAACCCAAACCGGGCACCGTCGTCAGCAAAACACACCTCGTGAAAATTCGGCGGCACATCGTGAAACCGCGAGCCAACCCCGATCAACCCCAGCAACCAGCAGAAGGGGCGTTCCACTGGCACGGCCAACAGCAGCCGCACGAGCAACACCCCCTGCCTTAAAAACCCCGCAATCATCCCCACAGCAAGACATCCCACCAGGTGGGCATATAAGCGCACCCCGCTCAACTGACCCCGACTCAGATGCAGCCATTGCTGCAGTCGATCGGATCCGTCTGCTCGTCGCCGGAATCTCCACCCTCATCTTGGTTGGGCTTATCTATTTGGCATCCTTTGATGACACCACCGCCAAACCGATGGCACTCAACGGGGATGTAGTTGGCCGCGACTCTGGCGAAACCATGACCGCATATCTGGCACGAACAGCATCCCAACGTGCGGAACACCCTTGTGCGAGTATCTGCTTTGCCTATGTCACCTTCCGGGATCCGGTACCAACCGCGCTTGCATCGATGGTGGTGTCCACCACTGCGGTGCCCCGAGTCAATGCGCTGGTACTCGATGGGGCAGCACCGATCCCCCTGCCGGAACCTGTAGCACCAGAAAATCGGGCAGTAGTGTTCGACCGGGCGATAAGCACCTATGCTCGCAGCAGAGCACTACCGATCAGTGATCCCGCATTACAAATCAGGGCACTGGTGGTGCAAGCAGACGCCACCCAAATACAGCAGTTGGCAACCCAATTCCCTGACGTCCTTGCGGTCGAAGCACTGCCTGACGATGCAGTGTGGGGTCGCTTCGGGGTCATGCCAGTAGTGGCCGGCAAAGACTTCCCGCCGGCAGAGTAGCCACCTTTTCGCGTCTGCGACCGCTGCCACGGCGAGCAACTGGTTCCCACCACTTATTTGGGATAACTGTTGCCCTTAGTGCACCTGCGACACACCGGGCAGCAGCAAAAACACTAAGCACTCTCCGGCCCGGACACTAGCAACAGAACACACCTGCTGGTTGCCTACGGAGCTGATTGCACCGAAACCTTGAAAAAATCGGTGCACCAGCCCAAATAAACCTTTGCAGCAAATCCCCGGTTGAGACCCCCAAAAAGCCGATCATGTTGCCTGTCCCGGTGGAACCGGTGAACACCGGTAATCGGAAATACAGCTTTTAATCTTCCACAGTCGGATTCGCTTCGAAACGCCGGGAAGACGGCACCTTTTCCTGTAAACGCAGTTGCCGCTGTCGCAGGCGATGCGCCCGGGTGAGATCCGCCAAATAGATCGCGATCGAAATCCAGATAATAATGAACCCGCACCAGCGGATAAACGTCAACTGTTCACCCATGACAAACACCGCCCACAGCATCTGCATCGACGGTGTCATATACTGCATCATCCCAATAGTGGACAGCGGAATCCGCTGCGCGCCAAGACCAAATAGCAGTAGGGGAACAGCGGTCACAATGCCAGTTGAGAGCAATAACCAAAAATGAGCCTGCCCATGATCAACTAAGGTGCCGGCACCGGAACGTTCCAAATGCACAATATACAGCAGCGCCACCGGGGTAAGCACCAGCGTTTCAGCAAACAATCCTACAGTTGCTGGCAGTTTCACCTGCTTTTTTAACAACCCATATAAGGCAAAAGAAAACGCCAGCCCTAAACCGATCCACGGTGGATTACCGCCAACAATCGCCATAATCAACACCGCAACTGTAGCGATTCCCACCGACAGCTGCTGGGCGGGACGCAGCCGCTCGTGAAGAACCACCATCCCTAGCATTACCGCAACGAGCGGATTCATGAAATAGCCAAGTGCTGCTTCAGCCACATGACCGGTATTGACCGCCAACACATAAATCACCCAGTTGGCGGCGATCAACACGCCTGCTGCCGAGACCCAACCCCACGTGCGAAGCGACATCCGTCGCAGTGCAGGGGCTTGTTTCGTGGCAACCACCACCACCGCCATGACCACACAAGTCCACACAATACGGTGCGCCATAATCTCGAGGGGTGAGGCTGGTTTCAACAGCGGAAAATAGGCTGGGAAGGCTCCCCACAACAAATAGGCCGCTAGTCCATAAATCACACTGCGACTCTACTGCAGAAGGAGACCCGCCGGCATCTTCCACCACTGCCACAGCATGCTGCATTCCTGCACACCGTCCTGATTTTTGCTGCGGCAACCGCGTCCAACACAGCCTTGGGCTGTCGGCAGCATTGTTCGCGAATCCAGCAGCAGCATTACTCATCATACTGCTGAACAGGCCGGCCGACGGGAGGTTCGGTGGCTGTTTGACGCACCCGTTAGGATGGTTGCATGAGCGCCGGATCATTTGTTCACCTTCACAATCACACCGAATATTCCATGCTCGACGGAATGGCGAAGGTGGACTTGCTTGCCGAAGAAGTTGTCCGGCAAAAGATGCCGGCCGTTGGCATGACAGACCATGGCAATATGTTCGGCGCCGACGCGTTTTATCATGCAATGACTAAAGCTGGGGTCAAACCCATCATTGGCATTGAAGCGTATATGGCGCCCGAATCGCGGTTCAACAAGGACCGTATCCGGTGGGGCGACATGAGCCAGAAAAGCGACGACGTCTCCGGTTCGGGCGCCTATTTGCACCAAACGATGGTGGCCGAGAACGCCACTGGCTTGAAAAATCTGTTCTATCTCTCCTCCATGGCATCCTACGAAGGACAGCTGGGTAAATGGCCGCGCATGGACGCGGAACTCATTGCTGAACATTCCACCGGTATTATCGCCACCACCGGTTGCCCTTCGGGGGATGTGCAAACACGGCTCCGCCTCGGACAGTTCGATGAAGCCCTCGCTGCAGCCGCCAAATGGCAAGACATATACGGCAAAGAAAACTTCTTCCTCGAGTTGATGGATCACGGCATCGACATCGAACGTCGTGTCCGTGACGAACTGCTAGAAATCGGCAAAAAGCTCAACCTGCCGCCGCTGGTCACCAATGACTGCCACTATGTGCTGGAGTCCCAAGCCGGCCCGCACGAGGCGCTGCTGTGTGTGCAAACCGGAGCAACATTGCAGGACACCAACCGGTTCAAGTTTGACGGTTCGGGCTACTATGTGAAATCCGCGGAGCAAATGCGTGCCCAATGGGATGATCTGGTACCTGGTGCCTGCGACAACACGCTGGCCATTGCAGAGCGGGTGGAATCCTATGCGGAAATCTGGGAGCCACACACCCATGACCGGATGCCGATTGCCAACGTTCCTGACGGACACACCCCCACCTCGTGGTTGAAGCATCAGGTGGAAGAAGGACTACGGGAACGGTTCCCCGGCGCGGAGGTGCCGCAGGAATATACCGATCGTGCCGCCTATGAGATCGAAGTGATCGACATCAAAGGCTATCCGTCGTACTTCCTTATCGTCGCAGAACTGATTAAACATGCCCGCTCAGTGGGGATCCGGGTCGGGCCGGGGCGTGGTTCGGCGGCAGGTTCCCTGGTTGCCTACGCGTTGACCATCACCAATATTGACCCCATCGAACATGGGCTGCTGTTTGAGCGCTTCCTCAACCCGGAGCGTCCCTCAGCACCAGATATTGATATTGACTTCGACGATCGTCGTCGCGGTGAGATGGTGCGCTACGCCGCCGAAAACTGGGGTGTGGATAAAGTCGCGCAGGTGATCACCTTTGGCACGGTGAAAACCAAACAAGCCATCAAAGATGCTGCCCGAGTCCACTATGGGCAAGAGGGCTATCGGAAAGCCGACGACATCACCAAAGCGTTGCCGCCGGCGATTATGGCGAAAGACATTCCGCTGAAAGGCATTCAGGATCCGCAACACGAACGCTATGCCGAGGCGGCTGAAGTCCGCGCAATGATCGAAAATGATCAGCAAGTCGCCACAATCTATGAGACGGCGCTTGGCATGGAAGGGGTGATTCGACAGGCAGGCGTCCACGCGTGTGCGGTGATTATGGCTTCGGTGCCGCTGCTTGACCATATCCCTATGTGGAAACGTCCCGCCGATGGGGCGTTGATCACCGGCTGGCCCTATCCGGCTTGTGAGCAAATTGGTTTGCTGAAAATGGACTTCCTGGGGTTGCGTAACCTCACGGTGATCGGCGACTGTTTGGAAAACATTAAAACCAACCGTGGCATCGATCTGGATTTGGAAAACCTTTCCGTAGTTGATGAACCTACCTACGAGTTGCTGTCCCGCGGGGACACGCTAGGGGTGTTCCAGCTCGACTCGGGTGGTATGCGTGAACTGCTGAAACGTATGGAGCCAACCCGCTTCGATGATATTGTCGCCGCTCTTGCGCTGTACCGTCCAGGTCCGATGGGCATGGGGGCGCACTGGGCTTATGCCGACCGGAAAAATGGACGGCAAGATATTACGCCGATCCATCCGGAACTTGAGGAACCTCTCCGGGAGATTCTCGAAGAAACCCATGGTCTTATCGTCTACCAAGAGCAGATCATGCGTATCTCGCAGAAGGTGGCAAATTACACCGCCGGTCAAGCTGATGGTTTCCGCAAAGCGATGGGTAAAAAGAAGCCGGAAGTGTTGGCGGCGGAATTTAAAAACTTCTCTGCCGGTATGCAGTCCAATGGGTTCTCTGATGCAGCAATCAAAGCACTGTGGGGCACGATTGAACCGTTCGCATCCTACGCGTTTAACAAATCGCATGCGGCAGGCTACGGTTTGGTGAGTTTCTGGACGGCGTATCTTAAAGCGAACTACACCAGTGAATACATGGCTGCACTGTTGACGAGTGTGTCCGATAATAAAGACAAGTCAGCAATCTATCTGTCTGATTGTCGCCATCTTGGTGTGCGGGTGCTTAGCCCTGATGTAAACGACTCTGCGCTGACCTTCCAATCGGTTGGGGAAGATATCCGTTTCGGCCTTGGTGCTATTCGCAATGTGGGCGCCGATGTGGTGGCTTCAATTGTGAAAACACGTACCGAAAAAGGCGCGTTTACCAGTTTCAGTGATTATCTGGACAAAATCGAGCTCACCGCCTGCAATAAGCGGGTCACCGAGTCGCTGATTAAAGCTGGTGCGTTCGATTCGCTGGATTGTTCCCGGCAAGGGTTGCATCTGGTGTTTGAAGATGCCATTGACTCGATTTTGAGCACGAAGAAAGCCGCCGAACAGGGGCAGGGCGATCTGTTTGCTGGTTTTGGTGAAGTATCTTCCGATGCGGCGTTTTCGGTGAAGGTTCCGGAAGGGGAGTGGGATCGAAAAGCGAAACTCAGCTTTGAAAAGGAAATGCTGGGTCTCTATGTCTCAAGCCACCCGTTGGATGGATTTGAGCAGTCGCTGATGGCACAGGTGAATACTTCGCTGACTGAGATTCTTTCCGGGGAGGTTCGGGATCGGCAAGATGTCGTCATCGGGGGGATTATCACCAAAGTTGATCGGCGAATCTCGAAGAAAGACGGGGCAACATGGGCGATTGTCACCATTGAAGATCACAATGGTGCCTCGGTTGAGTTGTTGCTGTTCGCAAGAGCGTTCGCTGCGTATCAGTCTCTGGTGGCAGAGGATAATATTGTCATTGCGCAGGCTCGGATTAATATTCGCGACGACCGGATGTCGGTGTTTTGTTCCGAATTGAAGCTCGCTGATTTGGGTACCGGATCAGGTACAGGCGCCCCGTTGCGGCTGGTGTTACAGTCCCATCAGTGTTCGCCACAGCGGTTGGAAAAGTTGAAGGATGTGTTGCATCAAAACCCTGGCGAGTCGGATGTGTATGTGCGTATTGAATGTAACGATCGCCAGACGACGCTGCTGCTGCCACAGGAATATCGGGTGGATCGGTCTTCGTCGCTGATGGGCGATTTGAAGGCCTCGCTTGGCCCTGGGATTTTGGGTTAACTATCACTTGCTGAATTGGCGACCGATACGTGCATGATTCGTTGGTCGATTTGATCAGGGATAGTGCGCTGCGGCTGCCACTACTGGGTCTACTTTGTGTGGCTATGTGTCAGAGTGCTCGTTGGTTTTGGCAGCAGCGATTTGCAGACCTCGATGTTGCCGGGTTTACCTGCCCGGGATAAACGTTGGCCGGAACAAGCTGTCAGCAGTTGTTCCGGCCTCATGTGCGCAGAGGTCTAGGCTTGGTTGTTGCTGCGCGGCAAGTACCGTGCAGCAATTGCCTACTCAGTGTGTGATTGGTTGGTGTGGGGATCGGTAGGCAAACTGCTAGTTCCAGCTTGTGGGAACTGGACGACCTTCCGCGAACCCGGCAGCACTTTGCACCCCAACAATTGCCCGATCCGCAAAGGATGCAAGCGAATCCGCGCCCGCATAGGTGAGGGAGGAACGCACCCCTGAAACAATGCGGTCGAGTTGATCTTCGACACCGGGACGTTGCGGGTCGATGAACATCCGTGAGGTCGAGATACCTTCCTCAAACATGGCGCGACGGGCACGTTCATAGCCTTCAGTTTGCTGATTGCGATGATGCACAGCACGGCGGCTGGCCATACCGAAGGATTCTTTGTAGAGCCGATTATCGGAGTCGGTGTACAAGTCACCTGGGGACTCGAGGGTGCCGGCAAACCATGAACCAATCATCACATTTGACGCGCCGGCAGCAAGGGCAAGGGCCACATCGCGTGGATGGCGGACGCCGCCGTCAGCCCACACATGCCCGCCGAGTTCGTGGGCGGCTTCGACACACTCCAACACCGCAGAGAACTGTGGTCGCCCAACACCGGTCTGCATCCGGGTGGTGCACATTGCACCAGGTCCAACCCCGACTTTGACAATGGTGGCTCCGGCGTTGAGCAGATCTTTCGTGCCGGCAGCAGTCACCGTATTGCCAGCAACAAGTGGTACCGCGAAGTCTTGTGCAGCAATGAGTTCGAGCACTTCCATCATCTGTTGCTGGTGGCCGTGCGCGGTATCCACGACCAGTACGTCTGCACCTGCTTCGATGAGTGTGGTCGCCCGAGAAACAGGATCACCGTTGATGCCGATCGCTGCCCCAACCCGCAGGCGTCCCTGCGCATCGACTGCCGGGGTGTACATGCTAGCCCGTAGTGCACCTTTGCGGGTGATAATGCCGGTGAGTTCCCCGTTTTCGGCCACTACTGGTGCAAATTTGCGGGAATGGGCGACGAGGAAATCAAATGCAGCCTTGGGGTCGATGCTGTGATCCACGACGACAAGATCCGTAGACATCAGGTGGGCTACCTGGGTGAAGTTGTCGACACCCTGCAGGTCTTTTTCCGTGACCACACCAACTGGCATATTGCCGTCGACGACGACTGCCGCACCATGGCTTCGCTTTGGAATAAGATGCCGCGCATAGCCTGCGGTGTGGTGTGGTTTCACCGTGATTGGGGTGTCGAAGACCAGGTCGCTGGACTTCACCTTCGCAATGGTTGAAGCCACAATGTCGACCGGAACGTCTTGCGGGATAATGGTGATGCCACCGCGGCGGGCGGTGGTTTCAGCCATCCGCCGGCCAGCAACCGCAGTCATGTTTGCCACAACCAATGGGATGGTAGTTCCGGTGCCGTCATTGGTACGAAGATCAACGTTCATGCGGGATCCGACCGCCGAATGGGAGGGAACCATAAACACGTCGTCGTAGGTGAGTTCGTAAGCTGGACGTTTGTCGTTGAGGAAACGCATAGCTCCCAGCTTAAGGCCTATCTGACAGAATCAGCGAACTGTGTTGGGGCTGATTACTCTCGTGCAGACTAGCGGCGATCGCGGGCACCAAGTCCAAAGCAGTGCAGTTGTGAAAGAAGGAGTTGGTGCGGTGCCGTACTCCCGCGCAGCTGAATCCGGGATGGCGGCAACATTGCAAAGGGCGAACAATGCTGCGACAAAGGTACTGTGTGCCCTAAGGAAAAGGGGAGTGAACGACAGCGTATTTGGGCACACATAACGGCACCGGAGTGTGGCTTACAGGGGTGCATGGGTGGGTTGCCACCGCGGCTGCGGTGAGCATCGACCTACAGGTTTTATTCCGGTGCCGGTGGGGTGGAGTGCGCCGAACGCTGAGGATTACGCATCAACCCCTGGTGGTGTTGGATCGTGGTCGAAAAGGTGGGTCGAGTAAGGGAGTTATTTCCCTTCGAAGGCCGGTCCAAACATTGCCCCGAGCTGTTGCGGAAGCCCCGGAACAGTATGAACGAGGGCGGCGATAATCGCGACCAAGACAATGGCTGTGGTGAGGGTGCCGCCGGCGGTGAGTGCTGCACCAGTGGACAGGGTTTTCGTGAGATTTGCGAATCCGGAATCAGCAATGCTTCCCAGTGTTGGGGTTGCCACAGTGGTGGATGGGGTGGTTGCTGCTGGTTGTGCAGGCTGCGGGACTACCGGTTGTTTGTCACCTGGTGTAGCTGGTGGCGCTGGCTGCTCAGCAGGTTCAGGGGTTTCGTTTGCAGCTGCAGGGGTTTCGCTGGCTTCAACAGGGGTTTCGTTTGCTGCCGCAGATTCGTCGGCTGGTTGTCCGTCTGTTTCTGGTGAAACAGTTTCGGTGGTTGCCGCATGCATTGCTGGGGCTGGTTCTGCTGTGGCTACGGTTGGCTGCACCAGGGCAGTAGCGGTGGCCAATGCCAGTGTCAGGCTGACGCAGATGCGAGTAAGTCGTGCATTCATGGGATGTCTTCTTTCTGTGTACCGCACACAATGGTTACGAAACAGTAACGAAACTATGACTATTGTTATACGGCGAGGGGAGCATAGATGGCAACTAGCCACCGCAGAGTAACGACTAATCTGGCGTCAACCGCGCTGTTCTTGAATGACATATGCAAATTGCTGTGATCACCGATGGCTGCCCCCAGCAGGCTGTGGCAGGGCTCTGGTCTTTTTGGGGTACGCGGGTGGATGATGCTTAAAACGGCCAACTCGGCTACCCGGTGCACGCTGGGTAGCATGCCGGTTTCGCCGCCGGGTAGGGGCAAATGTTCGATGCGGCGCTGAAGGTTGGGTATCTTGCGCTATGAGTTGGGAGGTGTAATGGGTGGGTATTTGTCCGCGTCCTGTTTTAAGATCAATGCCCATGACCGATTCGACTTCCTCTGCAGCACACGCACCCCTTGTTCACGCATCAGATATTCAAGATGCGCAAGCCCGGATGTCGAATGTGATTGCTCCAACACCCTTGCAATATTGTGCCCGGCTTTCTGAAGCAACCGGTTGCGAGGTGTATCTCAAGCGGGAAGATTTGCAAGACGTCCGCTCGTATAAGATTCGGGGAGCCTACAACAATGTTGTCCAGCTCACCGAAGAGCAGCGGGCGGCCGGTATTGTTGCTGCTTCTGCTGGTAATCATGCCCAAGGAGTGGCCTATGTTTGCCGTACGTTAGGGATCACCGGTCGCATCTATGTGCCCAACCAAACCCCGAAACAAAAACGTGACCGCATCCGGGTGCATGGTGGCCAGTTTGTTGAGGTGATCGTAACTGGTGACAATTTTGATGCCGCCGCACAGGCAGCGCGACAAGACGCTGCTGAAACTGGGGCTACCCTGGTTGAGCCGTTTGATGCGTTGGAAACTGTTATCGGCCAAGGGACGGTGGCTGCTGAAATTTTGGCACAACTGACCAGTATCGGAAAGCATGCTGACGCCATCTATGTGCCAGTTGGCGGCGGCGGGTTGATTAGCGGCATTGTGTCGTATCTGGCGGATATGGCGCCGCGTTGTGCTGTCTACGGGGTGGAACCTTCGGGTGCGGCATCGATGACTGCAGCACTGGCGGAAGATGCGCCGGTGACCTTAGAAAAAGTTGATCCTTTTGTCGACGGTGCAGCAGTAGCCCGAATCGGGGATGTGCCGTATCAGATTGTTGATGCCAACCGTGGTCGTATTCACATGATGCATGTGTCTGAAGGTGCAGTGTGCACTGAGATGCTGGAGCTGTATCAAAACGAGGGGATTATTGCTGAACCTGCCGGTGCCCTGTCGGTGACCGGCTTGCTAGAGGCGAAACCAAAACCGGGCACTACCGTGGTGTGTGTGATCTCTGGGGGAAACAACGATGTGTTGCGTTATTCCGAGATCATGGAACGATCTTTGGTGCATCGCGGCTTAAAGCACTATTTCTTGGTGAACTTCCCGCAAGAACCTGGCCAGCTGCGGGTATTCCTGGAGGAAATCCTAGGGCCAAACGACGACATCACGCTGTTTGAATATCTCAAACGCAATAACCGGGAAACTGGCACCGCATTGGTGGGTTTGCAGCTTGGGAAGGCTGCTGATTTGCCGGATTTGCTGGCTCGTATGGAGGCGTCCCCGATTCGCTGCCAACAGCTGCAGCCGGGCACCCCAGAGTATAAATTCCTCACCTAGCCTGCTGCGGCAGCCTGTTGTGCGGGGATCAGCGTGGCGTGGTGCACTATTGATGTTGCTCGGTGCACCATTGCTGGCGACGTTAGGGAACGCTGAGCCCCGCTGCAGCGTTGTGGTGGTGGCCCGGCCGCAGCGGTGGTGACCTTAAGGTCTTGGTGGCTTTGCGATGAAATGGCCGCTGTTGGGCTTGGCCGGTGTTAGTGAGTGAGCTTGAGGGATCGCAGGGATTCGATGGTGGCAAGACGGCAGATTAGTGAGCAATATCGATGGTTTGGGTTAGCTGCACTCTCCATCGGGGTGGCTGTTTTGGCGGTGGATGCCACCGTTTTGAACTTTGCGATTCCTGCGATTACCACTGACCTGCAGCCGTCAGCTCAGCAACTGTTGTGGATTGTTGATATTTACGCATTTTGTGTTGCAAGTTTGCTTATTACTTGCGGCACGTTGGCTGACCGGGTGGGGCCAAAACGTCTGCTGCTCTTGGGGACGGTGGCGTTTGCTACTACGTCTGTTGCGGCAGGTTTTGCACCGTCGGCGGATTGGCTGGTGGTGTTTCGGGCGTTGCAGGGGGCAGCGGGGGCAACGTTGATGCCTTCGACGCTGGCGTTGATTTCGGTGTTATTCCCGATTGAGCGGGAGCGTGCCCAGGCGGTGTCGATTTGGATTGCGATTTATGCTGTCGGGGCGGCGGCAGGACCGCTGGTTGGTGGGGTGCTGTTGGAGCATTTTCATTGGGGTTCGGTGTTTTTCATCAATGCGCCGTTGTGTGTGCTCATGGTGCTCGGGGTGTGGTTGTGGGTACCGGAAGGAAGTATTGATCGCACTCACCGGTTTGACCTTCCTGGCGCAATCGCTTCAATGGTGGCATTGTTTGCACTGGTCTACGGCGTGAAGATTGGGCTGCTGGAAGGGTTTGCTTGGTCGGTTGTGGTGGCTTTTGGTGTTGCGGTGGTCGCCGGATGGCTGTTGCGGCACCGGCTGTTGCATGCCCGCTTCCCGCTGCTGGATGTGGGATTGTTGACGCAGCCTGCAGTGGTAGCCATTGTTGCGGTGAATTTTGTGGGCATGTTTGTCGCTGTTGGGGTGCTGTTTTTTATCGCCCAATATTTGCAGCTGGTGTTAGGGCTGGGGCTCATCCAGTCGGCGTTATATTTGGCGCCGAGCACAGTGGTTGCGTTGGTGGTCACTATTGCTACCGGCCGGGTGATGGGAAGGGTGAGCCCGCGTCGGCTGATTACCCTTGGTCTGCTGGTGCTGTTGGTGGGATGTGTGCTGCTGGGGGTTGGTGTGCAGGCGTGGATTCCATTCGGGCTGCGGCCTGGTGCGGTGGCCGGGGCGATGGTGGTGATTGCCTGCGGCGCGGGGATGATTGATCCGGTAACGAATTATTTCATTGTGTCGGTGGCGCCACCGAATAAAGCTGGCCAGGCTGCTTCCCTCTCGGAGACGGGATATGAGCTGGGTGCGGCAGTGGGCACAGCCACGCTTGGGGCAGTGGTGATGATGGTGTTTCATCAGCGGGCAGCGGTGACTGAGTTGTCGCAGCGAGCATTGTCGACGCTTGCTGCCGCACATGAAGCAACCAGTGATGATCCTGCTTTGCGCGCCATGGTGGATACGGCGTTCACTGATGGTGTGGCTGCGGCTTGTGTCGTGGCTGCGGCCGCTGTGGCGGTGTGCTGTTGGTGGAGTGCCCGCGCGCTTGCCCAAACACCACGGGCAGCGTTGCCACAGTCATCATCGACAAGCTGAGCCACGTATCGGCACCGAGTTCGGTGCGCCTGTGATGTGCTGTGTGGGGCTTTTCGCTGTCAAGGGTGTGGCTGCGGTGGCCGCACGTGTTGGTCGGCGACAGGTTTACGGCAGGGGTTGCAATCACAAATCAATGCCCCACCACAATGCCCCACCGCAATCAGACATCGTCTGCTTGGGGTGGGGCAGCTTGTGACAAGGCGGATTGTGGTGGATATCGGGTCTATGGTCGACCACCGGCCGCGGCCGGATTGTAGCGCAGCGGATTAGCATCAACCTGGCATTCCGTAGCGATACGGATACTGCCGTCAATTTTTCCTTCGTCGCGGAGGAGATACATGTTGGCGACCATTCGATCACGCACGTTGTAGGGGGAAAGCGTATTGAGATAGATTTTGGTGCCACCTTCGAAACCGGCAAGTGTTGAGATTCGCCATTTAATGACGATGCGCCACGGCATGGGGATATCCACATCGACCGGTTTGTGGTGCCATTCTTCGTTGCAAGACACATCAGGGCCGGCGGCCGCATGGCAGGCGTGCACAAGATCCGACATGCCGTTGATTTCTTCCGGATCCATCTCCCAGGGGGCGACAGTAGCCGATTTGGAATACACTTCCAGCGCAGGATAGCGGTGGCCGATACCGGCAAAGACGATGGCGTGATCGTTTTCGGCAATGACCAGATTGTGATAGTGGGCATAGTTCACACCCCACTCGTTATACATGTTGGGGTTGTGCCGCAGCATGTCGATTTCTTGATCCGCGGTTACCCCGCGTTCGTCGATGGCGACGAGCTGTTTGTGGAGGTGGTCAAAGGAAGCCCCGGCTGGTTTCAGCCAGTTTTGAAATACCGCCACATAGGGGGTGTAGCGGTTGCGGTGATAAAGATCAGCCATGGCGTGGACGGTGAACCGTATGAGTGCTCGATGTTCCGCAACGCTGAGGGTGCCGGAGGAGGAAAGCTCAGCAGTGGTGGTGGCATTGTCGGTGAAGTGGCGGCGACCAATAATCACGTCGTGGCCGCCGGCGAAATAGCCTCCGGCGCGGGCAAGGAGCGCTTGTTCGCTCATGGCGGCGACTTCATCAAGTGGTAAACCGGCTGCTTTGAGCCGGGTGCGGACAATGTTTTTGACGTGTTCCCGCCCAGTGTCGTCGGCGATATAGGCGGCCATCCGGGCGGAGGTTTCCCTGTCCATGGCGAAGCCATAGTTTTCTCGCCAATAGTCGTAGGAGACGATTTCGAAAAGGTTCGGTACGCGGCGGAATTCCGGTTGGGTGGCGAAGAGCTCTGCGGGTGCAACACCGTCAATGATTTCATAGGTGCCGTCCGGCTGTTTGATCATGCGGGATTTCTCTGGCGGGGTGGCCAGCAGATTATCGGCGCAAAATGCACAGTAGCTGGTGTGATCTTCCGGGGTGAGCGGGTCGGCGGTGGCTGCCGGTTGAGCAAGTGGCCGGTTTCCGCGTCCGGGGACTGTCCATACTTCCGTCCCGGAAAACGGGTTGACTTGTTTAATCGTTCCATCCGCCATGGTGTAGAGCGGATGCGGACGGGAATGCACATGATTGCTCATGTCTTCCACCCTACGACGATGTGGAGGGAAAGCAAACGGCACACCATGCGGTTTTCCGTTCATTGGGGCGGGGTTTGGGGCTGGTGTGCCGGTGGTGAGTGCGGGCAGTATGGTGTCAAGGGTGGCAAGCTGGGTGCACGATCGGTGATCTTCGTGCTTACCGGATAGGGTTGCCCGTTTGTCTCAGGATTACCGGAGTGTGGTGGTGCGTTGCACAGGCATCCATTGGCGGATTGCTTGCACGATGAGAAAGATCAGTGCGACGCCGAGGATCATTTCTGCGCCGATGTAGAGCCAGTGCCATAGTGATCCGCCTTGGTAATCCCCGGCGATGACTGCGTTGGTGCGGCCGTTGAGCAGTGGCCGAAGTACCGCTACTTGGAAGAGCAGGGTGATAGTGGCCACGATAAGACCGTTGACATAGTGTTTGGTGACGGCTGCTTTGCGTTGCACCAACCAGAGAGTGACTGCGAGGATGATCTCTACGGTGTTGAGGGCGGCAAAGACGAGGCGACCTATGCCCAGCCCCAGGGGGATGGTGATTCCAGGGGCAAGGAATTTTAAGGGGGCTTCGATCCCGGAGATTGCCACGATGAGGCCGAGCCAAAATACGGGGATGATAAGGCACAGCGCGGCACGGTTGCGGGCGGCGGTGGAGGCAAACATAGCCTTGCATTCTAGCAGGTTACTTTACTCGTGGTAATAGGTGTTGACCTTTGTTCTTTGTTCTCCGGCGATGAGTATCGCTGGGGATGCGATGGGGCAGTGCGCAAGCATTGGTGCACCACGGTCCCCGGCGGGGCATACGGGCGCTGTACAAAGTGGGGGTTTACGCAAGGCCTAGCGGGCGGTGGATGGGTGCCACGGTAGGGTGGGGGTTATGTCGACTATTCGTGTGCACTGTCTTGTTCCGCCGACGGTTTCCCAGTCGCTGGCGAAAAACTACACCCGTGCGGTGGAAGTGTTGGAACACCGTGGGGTGATCGGATCCGGCAGTGTCACGGTGGATGAGGTTGCCGCTGACAGCGCCGAGGAAGCTGTGCTGCGTCAGCAGCTGGTGGAAAGTCATGTGGGCTTGTGGGAGGACCTGTTGGGTGTGCCCCGGGAGGAGTTCCCGGATGATCGTAGACAGTGGCTGCTGGGGACTGATATTGATGACTGTGTAGTGGTCACGATCACCATCGGTGTTCATGACAGGAGCCGCCCGCACAGCGAGATTGTCAGTGCTCTCGTGGCGGGGATGCGGGTGGTGAATCTGCCTGCACCACAGGTCAAACCGGCAAGGCTTCCTGAACGATTGTTCCTTGCCGAGTTCACGCTGCCGTATCGCATTGACCTATAGACCGGGTGAATCCATAGCCCAGGTGGATCCGTAGTCCGGGTGTGGTGCTGGCGGTCGGCGTCTGGGGGTGTACTTCTTCTTGCCCACTCTGCAGGTGCGGGGCGATAGAGCCGGTGGGTTTAATGAATTTGGGGAAACGGCCAACGCAACGCTGCCGGGTCAACAGGGTGTGGTGTGGTGGTGTCCGTCTTGTCGGCGGCCGCAGTGGTGGACGGTGATGTGGTGACGGTAACCGAAGTCGATGGTGCGTCACCTGCTGTAGCGAGGACGGCAAGCAGCAACGGTGAAGCGACAGCCACTCGATTTAGCCCGGCAAGTTCGGTGGTTAATAATGCCGGCACCAGTCCGAGGCGGCTACCCCGCACTGTGTCGCGCATCGCGAGAATCGCGGCGCGTTGAGCGGTATCGATACCTGCTGGCATGAGCGAATCGGTGAGCCGATGAAAGACGGCATCATCACATACTTCGGCAATCGGGCCAACCGGGGTGTCGGGGGTTTCTACAGTGACGATCTCGGGTTGCACAATTGCTGCATGTACTTGGCTGAGATCAAACGCTGTGGCCTGGGAAAGCCCTCGCAGGCCAGCGGGCACCACCTGATGATCAGCATTGACTAGGGGCGCGGCAAACGCCACTGCGATTCCTGCCCCCGCATCGACGACAGCCAGACCTCGTGCATCCACGATGATGCGCTGCGCCCCACGGGTAATCGCATCGGCCAGCAACACCCCCACCCCATAGCTGTCACCGCGGGCAACCAGCTCACCGATTGCCGCCACGTTCGCGGCGGTGTCAGATGGTGTGAACGAGTGTGTGCCAGTGTTGCCCTGCTGGTCAAGCACGGTGTGGCGGTGCAACAGCTCAGTTGCTGGAATGATCGCTGACGTCCGCATGCCGCTTCCGCCCCGGGAGAGGAAATAGTGACCATCGATGAGCTCGCCAAGAGCATTGACAGTGGGGCAGTGCACCGTGGAATATAGTGCCGGATTTGGGGTGAGTGGGGTGTTCCAATCCAGGTGTAGCAGCACCGATTGCGAAGGGTTGTGCTGCTGTGCGGAATGTGCTGGTGTTTCAGCTGTTTCCGGGTGCTGTGCTGCAGTGCTGTGCCAGCTGATTGTCATCGGCAGGTTGGCTGCTGCTGCGGGGTTGGAAAAATCGGATGATACTTCGTGAGCAGACATGATAAACGGTGACTCCAGGCGGGGTGGGCAACAATAAGCAGTGCGGTCAACAGCCCCCAACGCCTGCGCCAATACCAGGGACAGATAAAACAGCGGCAAATCGTTACTAGGTTGGTGGCCTGCCGGTGGGGTGATCGTGGTGCAAGGTTGCCGCCCGGTTGAGTCTACCGGGCGCCAACCCACGCGGCAGTCACCCCGCGCATGATTATGGGTGTTGCACAGTAGACGAGTCGAGCTATGTTGTGGCGACTTAGCGGATGGGTGGTGAGCAAGAGCGGTTGGCGCCCCACTGCAAGTGCAATTGTGCCGGCAGCGACGAAAGCCACCGTAAGCACAAGACGGTAGCCAGGGAAGCGGCAGGTGCGCTGTATCCCGCAGTATCGACGGTGAGCGGTGAAGAAGCCAAGCGCGGTATTGCCCGTGTCACCTATTTTCTATCGCTGGATAGAAAAAGGGGGTAGGCGGGGGCAAGATGATGCCGGTGACCGGGGTGACGCTGCCCTGCCACAAACCAGCGGAATACCCCTTGAGCAGCGAAAAAGGGCAAGTGTGACGGTGTTGCGTATTGATGTGACTTTTGGCACGGCAATTTAAGTTGCATGACAGGTATTAAGATTGGACACTATTGCTACGCACTGCACCGGACTTTCCTAAGCGTGAGGTGTATCCGACGAAAGCGCTGTCCTCCAGTTGCTGACCAGGAATACTCCACGACCCCGGTGCATAGCATCGGCACGTGCACCAGGCACATCGCTTCTCGGTAAGCGGCTCAGTCATCCATGGCTAGAAGCTGCCAGCTAACCGTGTTGCACGCCCGTTGAAGTCACCCCTACCCGTGAGGAAGAAACGTCACCACTATGTCAGTTGAACAACAGGTCTCCCAGTATTACGACACCGTCCTCAAGCGCAACCCTGGGGAAAGCGAATTCCACCAGGCTGTAGCTGAGGTACTCGACTCGCTCAAAATCATCCTGGAAAAGGATCCGCACTATGCCAAAGACGCCCTCATTGAGCGTCTCTGTGAACCGGAACGCCAACTGATCTTCCGCGTGCCGTGGACTGACGACAACGGCAACGTGCAGGTCAACCGCGGCTTCCGTGTGCAATTCAACTCGGCACTAGGCCCATATAAAGGCGGCCTGCGCTTCCACCCTTCGGTCAACGTCGGCATCATCAAGTTCCTCGGCTTCGAGCAGATCTTTAAAAACTCGCTCACCGGCCTGCCGATCGGCGGCGGTAAAGGCGGCTCGGACTTCGATCCGAAAGGCAAGTCCGATCTGGAGATCATGCGCTTCTGCCAGTCATTCATGGTCGAATTGCACCGTCACATTGGTGAATACCGTGACGTCCCCGCCGGTGACATCGGTGTGGGTGGCCGGGAAATCGGCTACATGTTCGGCATGTACAAGCGGCTAGCTAACCAGCACGAATCCGGTGTGCTCACCGGCAAAGGCCTCACCTGGGGTGGATCGCTGGTTCGCACCGAAGCCACCGGCTACGGGCTGGCCTACTTCACCAGCGAAATGCTGGCAGCCCACGGCGAATCCTTTGAAGGGAAGAAGGTCATCGTCTCCGGGTCGGGAAACGTGGCAATCTATGCCATTCAAAAAGTCCAAGAGCTCGGCGGTACCGTGATCGCCTTCTCGGACTCCTCCGGCTGGGTTGAATGCCCCAACGGTGTCGACGTCGCCAAACTCCAAGACATCAAGGAAGTTCGCCGCGAACGAGTCAGCGCCTATGTTGACGAAGTGGAAGGTGCCACCTTGCACACTGACGGTTCCATCTGGGATCTGCCCTGTGACGTCGCTCTGCCATGCGCCACCCAAAATGAACTCAACGGTGAGCACGCCACCAAACTGGCCGATAACGGCTGCAAATTCGTCGCCGAAGGTGCGAACATGCCTTCCACTGCTGACGCCATTGAGGTGTATCGTGCCCGCGGCATCCACTTTGGCCCTGGTAAAGCCGCCAACGCCGGCGGTGTGGCTACCTCGGCACTGGAAATGCAGCAAAACGCCTGCCGCGACTCCTGGTCATTCGAATACACTGATCAGCGTCTCCACGAGATCATGTCGAATATCTTCAAAGTGTGTGCCGCAACCGCCAAAGAATATGGTCACGAAGGCGACTATGTGATCGGCGCCAACATTGCCGGCTTTAAGAAAGTCGCCGACGCAATGCTCGCCCAAGGTGTTGTCTAACACCACAAACGACACCACTGGGCGAAGCACTGCCCGCAGCACCGGGCACCTGTCCCGCAATGAGCTGCAGTAGTGCTGTGTAGCAACACACGAAGCCCCGCGCCGGAGGTACACAGCCACCGGCGCAACACTTCCAACGCCAGTCATCTCCTATCCGTGAGATGACTGGCGTTCTTGGTGTGTGCCGGCACACCCACAAGTACGCCGATGCTGTGGCTGCCTGCAGCGATAGTGTCGTGCCGTCGCAGGCCTCCATGGGCGACAATTCGCCTGGCGCTGGTGACTATCTGGTGCACACCATTGCAGTAAGGAAGATGACAACACCTCCTGGCGCCACCAGTAACACGCTCCCGCCGGGCAACCATCGGTGACAGCACAGGTTTTCGTCAAGTCACAATTTGCCATCACTTTTCGGCAATGCCGTGTGTTGATCCGCTGCATTGCAGCACACACCGCATACAATCCGCGTCATGTATAAAGTTTTCGAAAATCTCGACATCATCATCAACAACATCCAAGACTCACCCCGGCTATTCGGTTCAAAAGCGATGCTCAACCGGGAAGATACCCTCGCATTACTTGACGAACTGCGCTCCGCGCTTCCCGCCGAGCTTGATCACGCCCAAGATGTACTCGACCAGCAGGAAGCTATCTTGGAAGGTGCCCAGGCGGAGGCGAATCGCCTCGTTGATGATGCCACCGCACAGGCTGACGCCATGATCGCTGAAGCACAGCAAGACGCTGATGCGGAACGGGAACGCGCCGAAACAGACGCTTCCACACTGCTGTCAAACGCCCACGACCAGGCTGACCATGTGCGACGGGATGCTGACCATAGCGCCCAAGAAACGTTGGCTCGTGCAGACGCGGAAGCGCAGCGGATTGCACAAAAAGCAGATACCTACTATGAGCGCACAGTCGAAGATGCCCGCCTGGAGCAGCAACGAATGCTCTCAGAGTCGGAGATCGTTCGCCTCGCCAACGAAGAAGCCCGCTCGATTGTTGAAGCAGCCCATGTGAAGTCTTCCGAACTCCGGCGAGCCTGCGACGAGTTTGTCGAAGAAAAACTAGCCAACTTCGAATCGACACTAACCGAAACGCTCCGCATCGTATCTCGGGATCGGTCGGTTCTGCGGCAAAGTACAAGTGCGGCAGGTCCCCAATATTTGCGCAGCGACGATACCGGTAACAGCCAGGACAACAGCTACCGCGCCGACTATTCACCACGCCGCAGCGAACGCGACTACGGCGACAACCGTTAAACTGTTGCGCCCCGGTGCCGAAAACCTGGAACCAGCCGGGGCGCATGCGCCGCTATCGATCGCTTCCACAACCTGGCAGTGTGCCACCCACCGGTGTATCGATGATCTGCTGAAAACCAATTGTGGGAAGTAGGCTGCACACACTGCACCAGTTCGCGGCACCGCATGTGCGACACAGAAAAGCAACAAGCAACACCTCAACCCCTGTCGCAGATCACCGCAGGCGACCAAAGCTCTGCGTGAAGATCGAGCAGGGGTTGGTTCGTGATTGCCCTGTTTATCGCCCTGATAAGCGAATCCCGCATCATGAAGGGCCACCTACAAAGACATGAGGTTTATCCCCACCCGCCGATCTCGCTGGGGTGTGGCACGCGGTCGCCCCGCCAGAAAACCGCAAAGGGCTGCCTTCCCTGTCAAGGAAACCGCACCGCATCCGTCGCGCCGGGGATGGAAGAATCCACATGGCACCATTGGGCCGCTACCAGAAGCGGTTTACCGCACTGACCGGTACCCCGGTTTTTATCCAAGCCATGCATCCTGTGCGGAACCCACTGGTTATTCGGCACAACAATGACCGAACATTCTCAACCACCTCCCCTGCAGGGGAAGCTCATGACCTGCAGGACTCGAATCCCGTCAGCAGATCGTCCGCGGATTTCAACCTGCAGGGGGATGGCCTCTTCCGGGATAAGCAATGTGGAAATCGACGCTGACCCAAGTGTTTGCTCACGCGTCCCTGCGCAACTATGGCACGCCGTAGAAGGGCATGCACACGAAAGGCCACGCAAGAGCGGATAAGCCCAACAACGACAAAAACGCAAAGCAAGGGCTGAAAAACGCCAAGCTTTGGGGGTGTTGACGAGCCACACACTGTGCATCGACGCTTATAAGAAGAGTTGATGCCCCAGAAGAAGGCTTGGTTGATGACGCTTAGAGACGGTGTACGGCAACCACCCTTGCTCCGGGTTTACTCCCGCGCCTGAAGGTGCAGGCAATCAGTTCATATCCCGCATCATTGTCGTTATGCGCACGCCCGTCTGCTCGATCATGGCTGTTTGCCAGTGCCGCGGACTAAGACAGCCAGGTCATATCGTTGTTGGTTTCCCCGTGCAGCTGCCCGAGCAGCTGGATGGGGCTTTCATCCGATAGGGGAACTGTGCAGGTACTTGGCTTAGTGGCACGGATTGGATCCCCGCCACAGAGGGACGGAATGGTCGACGCACCAGGGCTGTGGAAAAGACGGTAGCCGGTATAGACCGATAGATATCCGACAGTGCTTTCGCTGCGCTTGCTGCCGCAGCTTCCCAGGCGGCTGTATCAATTGGTGCTGAGCGTTCGACTCCGTATTGTGCTGCTGCGGCGTCCACATAAGATTACTGGGATGCAGTGCGTTTTAGCATGCAGCAGCAGCCGCCAAGGACACCCACAAGTGGCAGCGTCACCGCATATTCCCCTCAGGCGACTAGAATGCTGAAACTAGTATGAATGCACCATTTACTTTCGACGTCAATGCCCTATTTTCGAGGGCTGCCACCACAACCGAGATGACCCAGACAGGAACTGCCCCGCATCGCATCGGCAGCGAACTGCTAGCAATCGCAGCAGACAGTCCTGTGACAGTTACCGCTATCTTGCAGCCACTAGGTGAAGTGATCATGGCCGATGCCACCCTCAGCGGCACCTTAACCGGTAGCTGTGCCCGCTGTTTGCGACCATTGGAAGTACCGCGCGAATTCACCATCAACGAGGTGTACACCACCGAAGAGGCGATCACCACCATCGGTGATGAACCCGACGATGAGCAAGAAGATGCCGCCGAGCAGCGACTCATCGAACGTGGCACGATCGATTTGCTGCAGCCCTTCGTGGACAAGCTGGGATTGGAACTGCCGTTTTCACCAACCTGTGAAGACTTCGGACTCGACTGTGACGAACAGGCCGCAGGTGTGCGCGCCCCCGACGCGGTCGAAGGGGAAGAGCATCAACTTGCCGATCCGCGATGGGGTGGATTGGAGAAGTTCTTGTGAGCCGCAAACGCAACCGTCTGACCGGGCCTGCCGCGTGGGAGCAAGCATTCCACGCTGTTGACCATCAGCCGTTATTGGATGCGCTGGGGGTGGAACTTCCCGAAGATCTGCTCAAACTCGCCCTGACTCACCGCAGCTTCGCTAACGAAAATGGCAACCTGCCCAACAATGAGCGGCTGGAGTTTTTAGGTGATGCCATCCTCGGAGTCACAATCGCCGAAGCGTTATTTAACCGCTACGCTGACCGGGCAGAATCAGATATCTCCAAAATGCGGGCATCGATCGTCTCCCGGTACGGGCTGGCAGATATTGCCCGGGAAATTCACCTCGGCCAACATATTTTGCTTGGCCGCGGCGAACAGCAAACCGGCGGAGTTGCGAAAGATTCGATTCTGGCAGACACCACCGAGGCACTGTTGGGGGCAATTTTTCATCTGTACGGTTTTGAAAAAGCCCGCGCAGTAATTTTGGAGTTGTTTGCGGCGAAAATCGCCGATGCCAGCGCCTTGTCCCGGGTGGCGGATTTCAAAACCTCGCTCCAGGAACGAATTGCCCACTTCCGCTTCGCCCACCCGGCCTACACCTGGTCGTCGGAAGGTCCAGACCATGAGCGGGTGTTTACCGCAACGGTGACGATCTATGGGGTACCGATGGGAACAGGGAACGGTCCGAATAAGAAAACAGCGGAACAAAACGCCGCACATGAGGCACTGAAGGCTCTCGATCAACCGAAAACCCGGGAACAGTTAGTGCTCGCCCGCCAACAGCTAGCAGCAAACCCTCAATAATTCGTTACCTTGACCTGCTGCGCTTGAACAGCACCAGTGCCGTGCAAGCAAAGCGCATCGGGGGAGTGTTTCCCCTTAAACCTGCAACAGGATTGAAGGCAGTTTCGGCAGGGACTAAATCGTCGCTGCCGAATCCAGTCACGGCACCGCACGAAGGCAATTGGCAGCTATCAGGTTTCGTCCTTGTACGCAGCCGGCAGCAACCAACCCGTAGGCTGCTGCCGTCTTCACGAGGAGACCAGGGAACCCAAGACACAATGGCCATCTGGCATGGTACGAAACCTAGCGGAATCCTTGGTTTTTCGGTTTGATGTCGCATCGTCGCGCAGGATTTTCACAGGCGTAGCCGCGGGCTTATTTGAGTTTGGAAATATTGGAAAAGCTCGCTGTTACTGGAAGGTGAAGCGCAGCATAGCGAGGATCGTTGCACATTCGTGTGTCTTTGCCACCTTGCAGGCCGAATGTCGTAGACGAATTACCGCCAGCGTTTTCGCAGATGCTGCAATCGAAGGGGAACAGGAATTTGTGATGCCAGAATTACCTGAAGTAGAAACCGTCCGGCGGGGGCTTGCTGCCCATATTTTGGGTGAACAAATCCAGCAGGTCAGTGTTTACCATCCCCGGGTTCTGCGGCATGACGATCGACATCCTCACGACGTTTCCGCCAGGCTTGCCGGACTTAGGATTAGTGGGGTTCATCGGCGCGGAAAATTTTTGTGGCTCCGCTTCAGTGACCAGCCTCTGCTCGTAAATCACGACTGGACGGATCAGTTTCTCACCACCCTTGTCGGTGAATCGAAAATAGTCAGGGCCTCGCAGCATATCGCTGCGCAGGCAACAGCAGATCGCGCATCAGTTCGGCTAGGTTCCAGCAGTTCAGCGGTTCTGGCTGGGCAACCGGACGGAAATATTGCCCCAGGGATAGCCGAAGACGCAGGCGGTGGTTCTCAGCAGACCGTTGCCGAGGTGCTGCTTGTCCATCTTGGTATGTCGGGACAAATGTTGATCGAAGATCCTAACCGGGGAGACGATTCACCGTTTGCACACCATCCGCATCGCCGTGCCACGATGACGTTCACCTCTGGGCGGCAGGTGCATTTTATCGATCAACGCACCTTCGGCTATTGGCACCTGGATCAGGCAGTTCCAAGTACCGGTGCGGTTGGTCGTCTTGGGGTGCCGCGACGCGTCGCCCACATTGCCCCAGACTTGTGCGAAGCAGACCTTGATATTGATCGTGTTGCGGCAAGGCTGAAACAGCGCGGTGCGGCGCTGAAACCACTCCTACTTGATCAGCAGATTATTGCGGGGATCGGCAATATTTATGCCGATGAAATGTTGTGGTCTGCACAACTCCATCCGCTACAGTCGGCTCAGCGAGTAAGTCACAAGCGGCTGGTGACACTCCTTGGCTGTGGGCAGACCATTATGCGCCGGGCGATTGCAGCCGGCGGCACGAGCTTCGATGATCTCTATGTCAACGTGAACGGCGAGTCTGGCTATTTCGATGTGACCCTGGAAGCCTATGGGCGCACCGATAAGCCGTGTAGCCGCTGCGGCACACCGTTGACCCGGCAAGTAGTCGGTGGCCGCTCGAGCCATTACTGTGCAACCTGTCAGCGACGCTATTAAAGCGATTGCATGAGGCATTCGCGCAACTGTTAGCCCACACCAGCGCAACCGTTAGCCCACCTAAGTTCTCGTCCATGTGCTGCGCGGTGAAGTATTGCAGTGCCCACAACACATCTCCATCGCTGTCCTTGGTCTGCTACTGCTGGTCGGAAGGAAGCGGAGATTAAAGAATTGCTCGCTGCAAACGCTGCCCTCGCACGATCATCGGGGGGAGGGGTGGCACGGGAGTGTGACGGGAGTTTTCTACCTATCGATTGGCAGATTTTCCGCGGCGTCTATCGACAGTGGTGCTGACACCAATTACGCCTACGGATTGCCTAGTAGCATTGGTGATTTTTTTAAGGCAAGCTGCAAGGATGCGAGAATGTCCAAAGCAGGGGAAGTGTGCCTTTTGGGGTCAGCGAGGGTGGGTGTTTGGAAGGCTATGCAAAGGGCAGAATTAGCTGTCGTTCGATAGGTTTTCTTGTGCTTGCCGTTACCCCCGTTTGCCCTCTGTGAGGAACCCCGCAGCTGAAGCAAACTTAATCTCTAGGTCACATACGCTTTACAATACGAAGGCGAAACCTTGCAGGAACCTGAGATGCTCAGGTGAAAAAGAGAAAGAGGGGCAGCGGAAATGGAGCAAACTATGTCCATTATCGGCCAGATTTCCTCGATCGAATGGAAGTTTATTCCCTTCCTATTGGTCGGTGCTGGCCTGCTGTTTTGCGTGCTCACCATTGTGGTGCAGCTGCGCTACATCCCAGAGATGTTCAAGGCGATCGTGGAAAAGCCTGACAAGCTTGACGACGGTCGGGATAATATCTCCGCGTTTAAAGCATTTACGATCTCAGCTGCATCTCGCGTCGGTACCGGTAACGTGGCCGGTGTGGCGACCGCTATCGCCACCGGCGGTCCTGGGGCAGTGTTTTGGATGTGGATGCTAGCGATTATCGGTGGTGCCACCTCCTTTGTGGAGTCCACGTTGGCGCAGGTGTATAAAGTACGCGACAAGGACTCCTTTATTGGCGGTCCTGCCTACTACATCACCCGTGGACTGGGCAAAAATTTTCGATGGTTGGCTGTTCTTTTCGCAATCTCGATTACCTGCACTTACGGGTTTGTGTTCAATGCGGTGCAGTCAAACTCGATTGCCGATGCCATGAGCAACTCGTTCGGCGGCACTAACCCGACAACAGTAAAAATCATTGTTGGGGCTGTGCTGGCAGTTCTCACCGCAGCGGTGATTTTTGGTGGTGTGCAGCGCATCGGGGCAGTTACTCAAATCATTGTGCCGGTGATGGCAGTGGCCTATGTGGTGCTTGGCATTATCGTCTGCATCATCAACGTCGGTCGTATCCCAGGCATGATTGAAACCATTGTTTCCCATGCGTTTGGTATCCGGCAGTTTGGCGGGGCCGCACTTGGCACGGTCATTATGACCGGTATGCAGCGGGGATTGTTCTCTAACGAAGCCGGTATGGGTTCGGTGCCAAATGCTGCTGCAACCGCTTCGGTTTCTCACCCGGTCAAGCAGGGCCTGATCCAAACGCTTGGCGTATATTTTGACACCATTGTGGTGTGTTCGGTGACGGCGTTTATTGTGCTGTTGGCCAACCCTGACCTCGGCCCGTCGGACCAGGGAGTCACCTTAACCCAGGATTCGCTCGCAGCCTCGGTGGGTTCCTGGGCAGTGCACTTCCTGACGATCCTCATTCTATTCCTGGCGTTTAGCTCGGTGATTGGCAACTACTACTATGGCGAGTCGAACATTGAGTTTATGACCAGCTCGAAGGCGGTCATGACCGGGTTTAGGATTCTGGTTGTGGCTTGTGTGTTCTTAGGGACGCTCGGCACCGTCAATTTGGTGTGGTCGCTTGCTGACGTGTTCTCCGGTGTGATGGTGTTGATCAACATCGCTGCAATTGTGCCGTTGAGTGGGGTGGCGGTTGCGTTGCTCAACCACTACACGAAGCAGAAAGCTGCCGGACTTAACCCGATTTTCCATAAAGCCGATCTGCCGAATTTGCGCGGCTGGAAAAATATTGAATGCTGGGATGGCACTGAAACCATCACTGAGCGGCCGGAGCAATATGGGCTGATCTCGTATCGCCGAGTCCAGTAGTACTGCTGAAACAAGCAGAGCACTTCCGCCCCGTTCACCGTGCAAACGGGTTACGGTTTTCCCATTCATAAACTCGCACACCCGCCGTTGGGTATGCAGGGATGATACGCACCATCGATGAGTGTTGTATTCGATCTTCCTGTGTGCCGCGGCGGGTGTTGTGTTATGTGGATTGCCGAATGTGTCTTCATAGAGCAAGGCGCATTCGGCAGCAGACTGGTGCGTGGCGATGCCCCTGATCGGGGCAGAAAGGCTTGGCATCGTCGTGTGGCTACCAAGCAAAGACTGTCCTATGTTCGGCTGCCGGGGACTGTTGCACAGCTGCTGATCTGATCAGCTGTATTGCGCGCGAACTTAAGGATTACCTGCGGTTTTTCCTTGTTTCACGACATACTGCGGCCAGGTTGCCGGGGGAAGGTGCTTTGTGAAGGCAACGTTGATCTGCGGGGTGGAACAAGGCTAGCCAATACAATCATTGGATTGCCTAGTCATCCTTGTTTTACCAGGTAGTTGCACCTAGCTTGAAGAATACGACAACCGGTTACGTGCCGTATTTGGACGGGAGAGCACGCATCTGTCGGCGTGATTCCAGTAGCATCGATTGGCACAGTGCTGATGTTCTTGTGATTCTGCCCACCGGACGGTATGGCGGGCGGTGTTGTCGTGGAATGTACAGATGAGGTGCACACATGACGGTTCAGACAGCAATACCCCACGAAGGAGAAACCCACGAGTCGAGTCACCAGTCCACATTGAACTGGTTGCGGGCAGGTGTGCTGGGCGCAAACGACGGCATCGTGTCGGTGGCAGCAATCGTCATGGGGGTGATTGCGGCCGGACAGTCCAACACAGTGATCGCCACCACCGGGTTGGCGGCCACTGTTGCAGGTGCAGTGTCGATGGCGCTGGGGGAATATGTGTCGGTTTCTGCGCAGCGTGACACCGAGCAGGCTCTCATCGCGAAAGAACGCCATGAGCTTACTCATCTGCCGCGGGAAGAACATGCCGAAATGGTCGCTATTTTGCAAGGCTATGGCGTATCTGCTGCGACAGCTGAACAGGCTGTCACCGAAATTGAACAGGGCGACCCACTCGATGTGCATCTGCAGCTGGAGCTGGGGATTGATCCGGAAGAACTCACCAGTCCACTGGTTGCGGCGTTTTCTTCCGCGGGGGCGTTTACTGTTGGTGCCGCGTTACCGCTGTTGGCCGTGTTAGTTTCACCTCAATCCATTGCTGCGGTCGTGCTGCTTGCAGTGACGTTGTTGACGCTAGCGTTAACCGGTGCGATTTCCGCGGGTGTGTCGAAAACTTCCCGGCTGCGGTCGATGCTGCGTTTGGTGCTTGGCGGTGCAGCCGGCCTGGCTGTAACTTACGGGGTGGGGCTACTTATTGGCACGTCGCTATAGACAAAGCACCACCAAACCGGTCGAACACTGGGTGATCCGAGCATCGTTGCTGCACGAACATCTGGCCAGGCAACGGGTGATGAGATGGATGCTGCGGCAGGATTATGGCTGAGTTTGCTCCGGCGTGGAGAGCCGGTTGCATTGTTTTTTCTCGTGGTATCCCACCGAGGCAGCTGTGCCGGGTAGTTTTAAGGCTATGAGTGCATCATCAATTGTTGTTGTCGGGTCGCTAAACGCTGACCTTACTTTGCAGGTGGAACGTCATCCACATCCCGGGGAGACCTTGCTTGCCCACACGATGAGTCAATCGCCCGGCGGCAAAGGAGCAAATCAAGCGGTTGCTGCCCGGCTCCAGGGGGCAGAGGTGGCCTTTGTGGGGGCGGTCGGCGACGATGACTATGCCGCTGTTGCATTGCGGATGCTCCACGAATCAGGGGTGGATTGTGCAGCGGTTACCACTATTAGCGACACCTCGACTGGGCTTGCTGTGATCACCTTGGATGCGGCCGCCGAAAACTCCATTATTGTGGTGCCTGGGGCAAACGCGAACATTACCCCGGCGCAGGTCACCGCTGCTAGTGACACGATTACCGACGCTGCAGTGGTGATCGTGCAAGGGGAAATCCCGGCTGCCGCAATAGCCCGCACCTACCAGGTGATGTGTGAAAGTCCGCATTCGACGCCCCGGTTAGTGGTCAACTTGGCGCCGGTCATCGACGTTGATTGGGAAGTACTACTTGCCGCTGATCCACTGGTGGCAAATGAGCACGAAGCTGGGCTGTTACTGCGTCAACTTGGGAACGACACAAACTTCGACGATGCATCCCCGGCGGCGATCGCGGCGGCTCTGGTGGATTGCGGGGTGAAATCTGTGGTGATCACCCTGGGTGCGGCAGGGGCTGTGGTGAGTCATCCGGCGGCCGGATTGGACGCAACTCATGTCGCCTCCCCGAAGGTGAAAGCAGTAGATACCACCGGTGCCGGGGACGCCTTTGTTGGTGCGTTAGCGGCGCAACTGGCTACCAGTGACGATTTGCTGGCAGCGGTACGTCACGCTGTGCGGGTGGCGGCTTTCGCGGTGACCGGTCACGGGGCGCAAACTTCCTATCCGCGGCAAGGCGACGAACTACCGCAGTAGCAGCGGTTGCAATCAACACCACTCGACTAGCGCAGGATGGTTTGCGGGGTTATCTCAGGAAGGTGCGGGGTTGTGCCATATTTCCTGTGTAATCGCAGCATAGGGCGGGGCAATCCCCAGCATCGGATGGATGCTGCCCGGCACACCAGCAGTGGGTGAGCACCAGGTGGCGGGTCGTAACCGTTCGTGTGCAGGAGACACCCTGCCCAAGTCTGCGAACTGTCCTGGTATCGATAGCCTGGTGACACTAGGGGATCATGTCGGCAGAGATGATTTATCCTTCGGGTGGTGTGGGTGCAGGTTGGTGTGTCGACTACTGCGGCGAAACAACCCCCCACACCGTGGATATGTGCAGGCTACACTACGGCCTGCGTGCCACGGTGTGGGGTAATGCAGTAGTCCCCAGTGCTCTCAAGGGGTGCACGCTGCACCACAGGTGCTGCAGAAAGTATTCGCTCGAGCATTATTGACTCAAGCATTGGACAGCACGCTAGTAGGTCATCTCACTGCGTTTCGTAAACCCCATACGCGGCACAAACCCGGGAGGATGCTTCATCTGTGCTGCAGCGTCAGCAATCACCATCCGGAAACGGGGAGCGATCGCCGGCAGCTGATTAATCACCACCCATTTGACCTCGGTGGACTCGTCATCGCCCACAATCGGTGTCGGATCGGTGCCCTCCACAACCTCCATCCGCAGCGACGTGTCGTGGTAGTAGCAGACATCCCCATTGTCGTAGGTGACCGGACCTACCGCACCCACACCCAGCAATGCTGCAGGTTGAACAGTCAGGCCAGTTTCCTCTTTCACCTCCCGCACCGCTGCCTGATGGGCTTGCTCACCCGGATCGATAATTCCAGTCACCGGCGTCCACTGGCCATTATCGCTCCGTTTAACCAGCAAAACTTCCGGCAGCGCCCAAATAGGATCTTCCTGCTGTGGGGGACGCATAACCACTGCCGTTACACCGGGAAGCAAAAGCGGATCATTGCCGATTTTTTCCCGCAAACGGGTTACAAACTCTGGTGTTGCCATAACCATTAAGTGTAGCCATCTTCCGCACTGCTGCTATCTGCCGCCACTGGCAAGCAGCATGCACCGGTTACGGCCGGGATGGCTATCCGCAATATTCCACCGCCGCATATTCCTGGCAGCAAGCCACAGCTCGCCGATGGCGTCACGTTATCGGCAGGCGAGATTGTTTGCCACACGCTACTACTTAGTGGAATAGCGATGTGGCCTGATTCGTTGCAGCTACTAGTGCCACCACCTGTCGGGTCGGTGACGGCGAACAATATCAGCATTGACGCTATGCCCGCGGTTGGTATGCCGTCGCGGTGACTGTTGAGAAAAACGCAGCTGTATTCGGCGCCGCCGCAGACAGGAAGCTGGGGCGCTTGTACCCCTTGACCAGCAAACGACAAGAAAGCAGAGTTCACAGACCACTATGGAGTATCACGTCGACGTAGCAGTCATCGGTTTCGGGAAAGCCGGGAAAACCATTGCGATGAAACGCGCCAAAGCCGGCGACAAGGTTGTGGTGATTGAGCAATCGCCTGAAATGTATGGCGGAACCTGTATCAACATTGGCTGCGTGCCGACGAAAACGTTGCTTCACCAAGTGCGGGAATATGCGGCCGCGGCAACACTCAACGACACGCCACTTGACGGACAGACGATTTGGGACAACGCCAAAGCACATCGAGACAGCCTCATTGCGAAAATGAACAGCGCCAACAAGGCGATGGTGGAAAACGCTGGGGCAACCATTGTTGACGGGCAGGCACACTTTCTAGACGACCACACGCTACAGGTTGGCGACACGGTGGTAACCGCAGAAACCATCATCATCAACACCGGTGCCATCGCCCGCACTTTGCCGGTGCCCGGCGGCGACCATCGTCTGGTAGTTGATTCCACCGGCATCCAGCAGATCACCACACTGCCTAAGAAACTGGTGATTATCGGCGGCGGGCCAATCGGAGTCGAATTCGCCTCCCTTATGCTGCCGCTTGGCGTCGAAGTCACCATGCTTGATGCTGCTGACACATTCCTTGGCCGCATCGACCAGCAGATTGCCCCTGCAGTGCTTGAGCATCTGAAACAACAAGGGCTGCACTATGTCGGCGGTGCACAGGTGACCGCAGTGGAAGGAGCAGCCACCGCCGATGAGGTCACCGTTGTGGCGGAAGTAGACGGCACCACACAGCGCTATGCTGCATCGTTAGTGCTTACCGCTATTGGTCGGATCCCTGCCACCGATGCGCTTGCCCTGGAGAACACCTCGATCACCGTCACTGATCGTGGAGCCATCGCCGTCGATGCGCAGTGCCGCACCGGGGTCGATGGGGTGTATGCCGTCGGCGACGTGACCGGGGCACCGCAATTTACCTATCTTTCCTTCGACGATCATCGGATCGTCCTTCACGACCGGTGGGGGATCGGGGATGTCCGCAGCCGGGAACACCGCATTATTCCCACCACCACCTTCATTGATCCACCACTGTCCACAGTCGGGAAAACCACGGCGGAACTTGATGAAGCAGGTATCGAATACACCACCCGCAGCGCGGCAGTGGCCGATATTGCCGTTATGCCGCGACCAAAAATTGTTGGTCAATCACAAGGCAACATTGTGTTCCATATCGGTACTGACGATCAGATCTTGGGCGCCACCTTATGGTGTGTTGATTCCCAAGAGATCATCAACACCGTGGTGCTGGCAATGCAGGCAAACGTTCCTGCCACCGAGGTGGGCAACCTTATTGTGACTCATCCTTCCAGCAGTGAGCTGCTCAACGGGGTGTTGGGCTAACCACCTTCCAACACGCCACGCACGCGTCCAAGGCGGGCAAGCAGCTACCGCCTTGGACGTGTTTGTCTTCCCTGCTCCAGACCGCGTGCTGACATGTGGGTTCCACACCCCTCCCTTGAATCCATGCCAATCGATACCCCTGGCAGGCGTATGATCACCAACCATCAGCGATGGTCATCAGTGCTGACAGTGCCAACACTGCAACCATCGTCGTCTTGCTAGGGGTAACCCTGAGCGGCTGATGGGAGCGTGCCCGCTTATCACCGGCCGCGCCGGGGCCTCCAGCGTTTGGGCACATCACCACCACACAAGGCGGGAGCAATAACCAATGCACACCCCGAAATCTGAGCCGTCCTCACCACAGCCTGCCGGTAGCCAACCGAACAGCCGCACAGCACACGCAAGTGTTGCTGGACGTGCCGCAGCCATCGCTGCACAAACCCGGATCACCCGGTGCACCGACACATTTGTGCACGTCGAAAAGCCCACATTCGACCATGGTTTTGCCCATCGTTTCGACGCCCAAGTATTCGATCGCCTCCAATCCAATCCCGGCACACCAACCCCGCCTCAATCCTCATCTGCTGCAGCGGAGCCAGAACACCACACCGGAACCCCGGCACACTTGCTAGCAGAAAGCACCACACACCCCACATTGCGCACCGACCATCTGCAAGCTGCTGCACAAACCATTCGGGCAGGCACTGGCGTGAAATCCTGTTCCCGTCCGGTTGCTGTGGAAACCCGTCACACCACGGTGACTGTGCCACTGTCTACAGCGGTCGACATGCAACGACGATCACCTGCCAGTACAGCTGAACCACAACAAAGCCTGACCATGCCGGTTCGCTGGTATCGGCCGCTTACCGCTGACGGATCCCCTAATGCTGCTCACGCGGCGGAATCCTTACCATTAGTGATCTATCTGCATGGCGGCGGCTATGTCACCGGCAGCCTTGACGTCGTTGATGAAGCGCTACGCCAACTCAGTGCAGCTGCCCCTGCGCTGGTAGCCAGCATCGACTATCCCTTAGCACCAGAAACCCCATGGACAGTGATGCTGCACGCCGTCACCGAAGCCATCACAGCACTCAGTTCCGCAGAGCACCACACATCGCCATGGAACCTTGATCCACGACGTATCTTCATCGCCGGGGATTCCGCGGGCGGGGGACTGGCACTCCACGCCAGTCTCACCCTGGCACAGAATGACCGACTATCGCCTCCCTTAGCTGGTGTAGTCGCGCTCTATCCGCACTGTGACTGGCGTGTTCAGCTCAACACCATCACTGCAGCTGCAGCGGAATACACCATCTGTTCACAACAACAAGCCATGCTAGATACCCTGTTGGCGGATGCAGCTGCACAATGGACACACCCCAATTTTGTGGAATATCTCCGCATGGATGCGTCTACAGTGTCCGCCGATAATCTGCCACAACGGGATTTGCGGCAGCTCCCGCCAGTGTTTTTGTGCATCGGCGCATACGACTTCTTCCGTGGCCAAGTGCTGGCGTTAGCCAATCAATTATCTTCACAACAGCATCCATGTCGCCTCGTTGATTACCGTGGTGTTACTCACGGATTATTCGACCGGATCGGCGACATGCCCGCCGCAGACGACCTGTGCTGGGAGATTGCAGCCTTTGTCCGCGGCGACACCATTCCAGGTACAAGTGGCTAAAAAATGTTGATGCTCGGCGAATTCGGATCGAAGCGAACTGCGCACAGACTCGACCTTAGTGGGTGCAGCCCGAAGACTACTGTCCCGTGATCTGTTAAAACCTTGTGGCACCGGTGCTAGATAGGTGTCACTGAAAAGACGACTGGGATAGCTCAAGGGGGTGAAACCGTGACAGCCTTGTTTGGTTAGGTGCGAACTGGAAAAGCAACAGATTCATCCGCTGCGCCGCTGGGCAATATTGCTTCGCTGGCGGGCGTGATAGTGGCTTATCACCAAGACTGGACGTGAGCGACAACAGGGAAGTAGCGATACGGTGGATTCGGTTGCTGGGAAACCAGTGTTGCTAAGGGATGGTGTCTGGGCGGGAGTTTGTTAGGATTTTGCCCGTGCATTTGAAATCGTTGACGCTCAAGGGCTTTAAGTCGTTTGCGTCTGCGACGACCCTAAAATTTGAACCAGGGATCTGCTGCGTGGTGGGGCCGAACGGGTCAGGGAAATCCAATGTGGTCGACGCACTTGCCTGGGTGATGGGGGAGCAGGGGGCAAAAAACCTGCGCGGCGGCAAAATGGATGATGTCATTTTTGCTGGTGCAGGATCCCGGGCAGCGCTTGGTCGGGCAGAGGTTACCCTGACGATCGACAACCGTGATCAGGCACTTCCGATCGAGTTTGCCGAAGTTTCCATTACTCGCCGCATGTTCCGTGATGGGGCGAGCGAATATGAGATCAACGGGCAGAAAGCCCGCTTGATGGATGTGCAAGAACTACTGTCAGACTCCGGTATTGGGCGCGAAATGCATGTCATTGTCGGACAGGGGCGCCTGGCGGAGATTCTGCAGTCTCGCCCGGAAGAACGGCGGGCGTTTATCGAGGAAGCCGCAGGGGTGTTAAAACACAAGCGGCGGAAAGAGAAAGCGCAGCGCAAACTGGTCAATATGCAGGCGAATGTGGATCGTCTGCAGGATCTAACTGATGAACTGGGCAAACAGCTGAAGCCATTGGCGCGCCAGGCAAAGGCGGCACAGCGGGCAGCGACGGTGCAAGCTACTGTGCGACAAGCCCGGCAGCGGTTGGCGGCTTTTGACTATATGACCCGGGAAACTGCGGTGAACAAGCTGCAAGCCGAAGCTCAGCAGGCAGGGCAAGCACGCGACGCGGCAGCGGCTCGTGTTGCTCAGGCGCAAGATGCGCTTACCGCAGCGGAACAGCAAGTCACCCAACTTTCACCGGCAACCGAAGAAGCCGATAAGTTATTTTTTGATTTGTCGTCGTTGAAAGAAACCGTTGCAGCAACCCGCCGGATCGCCGCTGACCGGGCACAGCAGCAGGTGACTGAACCAAATTTCGCCGGTGAAGATCCGCAAGAGCTCCGCCGCCGGGCGGCTGCTGCCACAAGCCAGCTTGCGGCGTTAGAAGAGCAACGCGAGGAAGCCCAAGAGCGTCGCGAAACTATTGCTGAACAGTTGGACGACGCACAGCAGCAGCTTCGTGCGGCAGAAGCAGAAGTCGCGAAACGAATGCGGGCAATTGCTGACAAACGAGAAGGATTGGTGCGTCTGCTTGCACGGGAGGAAACCGTCAACCAGCAGCTTGCTCGACTCCGTGATGATGCCGCCACCTTCGACGAGACAGTGCGCGCTTTGGAAGACAAGGTGCGGCTAAGCCAGCGTGAATTGCTTCTTGCCAAAGAAAATTTGCATGCCAGTAACGCTGCCCGCAGCCCCCTTGTAGAGGCCGTGGACACTGCTGCGGCGGAAGCCACGGCTGCGGAAACCCGGCTTGACACGTTGCGGAAACAAGTCAGCGAATTGGAAAAACAGCTCGCTACCCGGCACGGCATGATCAGCACCCTGCAGGCTACGCTGCCAGTTGGTGACGACACCGAATTCGCGAAACTCACTGCTCATCTCACGTCGTTGGCGCAGCACCTCACCGTTGCACCAGCCTATGCCCCAGCTGTGGCGGCTGCCCTCGGTGGTCATGCTCAAGGCCTAGTCGGCGACATCACTGTTGACGCCATCACCGAACTCGACCCGGCCGGTATTACCCGCACCACTGTGGTGCAACAGAAAACGGATGATCGCCAGCATGCCGCTCAACCGCAACCGGGATGGCGACTCGACATCACGCTGCCTGCCGGATGCCGCTGGATCCTTGACGTTATCGAATGTGAACCTTCTATCGCCCCCATCATCAACCGACTTCTGGCTGATGTGGTAGTGGTCGATAATCCGGCAGCTATCGGCGAGATTGTGCAATTTGATCAACGACTGCGTGTCGTTGACCAGTCCGGTACGCTCGCCGGCTACGGCTGGGTGGAAATAGGTCGCAAACACAGCAACCCGGTAGAAGTCGCCAGTAAAATCTCCACCGCTGAAGCAGAAGCCGCAGCCTACGCCGAAGAACTCCAAGTCGTCGAAGGTACCCTCGACGGGGCAACGAAAGCAGCCGCGACCGCCCGGGTAACCCTTGCCCGAGCGCAAGCCGCCCTCGCCGAACACGATGCCGCACACACCGCAGTCGCTAAAGATGTTGACCGTGCCGAAACACAAGTAGCAGCCACCACCGCTGAAGCTGCGAAAGCTGCCACCCGATATGCCGACACCGAAACACAGCTCGCTGCACTGCAGGAAGAATACGATGATCTGGTCGACCGGTTAGCGCTTGCCGAAGATCCTCAAGAACTAGCTGAACCTGACACAGCTGAACGCGACGCGGCACAACAAGCTGTTGCCCAACTTTCGGCAATGGAAGTGGAAGCCCGACTCGCGTTACGAACCGTCGAAGAACGAGTCGAAAGCTTAACCGGCAAACCAGAATCATTGCTGCGCCGGGCAGAAGCCGAAACCCAAGCCCGCGCCCGGGCAGCGGCCGCCGCCGAACAAGCCCGCGCCAAACAAACCCTGGCACGGGCAATTGCCGACCATGCCAGTGCTCTTTTCGCCCGGTTGGAAGTCGCCTGCGAAGTTGCGCTTGCGAAAAAACGCGAAGCAAAAACCAGTCTGGATGCTGCCACTACTGCACGCAGCCAGGCAGCATCGCATGTGCGCACCAGTCAACAGCAACTCGACAGCAGCACTGAGCAAGCCCACGCCATTGGTGTGCAACTTGCCCGCGCGGAAGAACTCCTGGAACAGGCAGCCAGCCATATTACAAGCCAACTCGCGACAGATCCGGCGTCCCTTGTTGCCGAACTAGGCATCGGTGACGACTTTGATCGGGAAGCAGAACAGCAACAGCTGGCACAAGCTCAACGCGACCTGACCGCGCTCGGCAAAGTCAACCCGCTAGCACTCGAAGAATATAAAGCCCTCGAGGAGCGTCACAGCTACCTGGTCAAAGAACTCGACGATATTGAGCGGGCTCGCGCTGACCTGCGGCAAGTTATCGCGGAAGTCGATGACAAAATCCTCACCTTATTCACTGATGCGTGGCGAGATGTCGAAGCCCACTTTCCGCAAGTCTTCGCCACCCTATTCCCCGGTGGCACCGGGCGACTGGTGCTCACTGATCCGAACGATATGCTTACCACCGGCATTGAAGTTGAAGCACGGCCCCCAGGAAAGAAAGTAACCCGTCTCACGCTGCTATCCGGTGGGGAAAAATCCTTGACAACACTGGCACTCTTGGTGGCAATTTTTAAGGCACGCCCCAGCCCCTTTTATGTGCTTGATGAGGTGGAAGCAGCCCTCGATGATGTGAACCTGCGGCGGCTTATCGCGCTGTTGAAACAGTTGCGCCACGACTCGCAGCTGATCATCATCACCCACCAAAAACCCACCATGGAAATCGCTAATGTTCTCTACGGTGTGACGATGCGTGGTGACGGTGTCACCCGGGTCATCTCGCAGCGGATGACCCCATTCCACGATGAGCCGGAAGAACTTGTCGAGGCTCCTGCACCACCGGGCGAGCCGACACCATAGCATTCTTGGCTGGGGGCTCTGGGGAGCGGCTTGTTGCTTGTATGCGCCCCGCACAGCTGTGCACACCGGTCTGTGCCGGTGAAGGTGCAACGAATACAGGCATTATCATGACAATCAGGTGGTGATTTGCCTGGTCAGATTGCCGGGAACGATGACCGCCATAACAGGATATAGAGCAAGACGAAGGAGAGTTCGTGAACGACCGATCAACCACTACTCCTGCAGCTGACGCACGCGGCACCTTTTGGGTGCATGGCCGGGTGCAAGGTGTCGGCTTCCGCTGGTGGACGAGGGGACAGGCGTTGGAACTTCAGCTCAGCGGATCGGCGACGAATTATCCCGACGGGCGGGTTCTCGTGGTAGCCGAAGGTGCCCGTGCACAGGTGGAAACCCTGTTAGAGCGGCTGCAGGAAACCCCGAGTAACCATGGTCGACCCGGGCGAGTCGATACGGTAGTGGGAAATGTGGGCACGCCGCGCGGTGTGGAAGGGTTCTCCTGTCGCTAGACGACATCGGCTGGTTGGGGAACCTGTTGTTGTGTTCCCGCCGGTGTGGTGCGGCATTGTCTATAAGCCAGGGTGTCGATTTGCTGGCTTGTCGACTTTTTGGTGCGTGGCTATTGCCATAATCTGCTGCTCGCACAGGTATGCCACTGGGTGAGGAGGTGCACCACTTTGCTGCTCATATTTCCACCACGGCTGCACAGTAGGTGTCTGCAGGAAACCGGATGCTTTATGTGTGCAGCCACTGATAGCAGGGTGTTTTCTGCACAATCGAGGTGTGTCACGGGGAGATTGGCAGCAGTGGGGTAAGGTTGGAATTCTTTTCCCATCCCTTCCTAGCGTGGGCGCAATATCGGCAGTGGCTCGGCCACGGTTGCACTTGCGATGGCCTGCCGATTGGCGGCTATCCGGCGCTGCTGTGATGGGGCGGTGGAACGCATTACAATGATGGTTCCATCGGCATGTTTGGTTTCCGGCGTGTTATTCGTGTTCTTTGTGTCAAAGGCGGTGTCCTCAGTTGCAGGCAGCAACGAACAATCCAATCGCAGATCCCACCGATTCACTCCTTGGATGGGCAAGTGAGACAGAACTTGCTTTACGCAGTCGCTGCCACGGCCACGAGCTGTTCCATCAGCTCGGATTGTCTGCTGATGAGCTGGAAGGCATCGAACGCTTCTATGGGCTGTTTTTGTCGCGACAGCTAGCTGCTGGTGCAGCAGCGGCCGATCTTATTGCGATCACCCCGACGCTTGCGGTGGCCACCCTGGTGGGGCGGTCGGCACGGATGATTTCGGCTGAAACTTTTTTCACCGAGTGGGCTGGTGGTCTTGGATTGCCGGGGGATAGCTCGGTGATTGAGGCGATCACCGATGATGTGCCCGGTTTATTTCAGGAAGTAGGTTTGCACGTTCCTGCCGGGCTAATTGGCGACGATCCCACTTTGACAGTTGCACTTTGTGCCCTTCATGCAGGGGTTACCGGGGGCGAGGTGCCATGGTTGATCGAACTGGTCGACTGCATGGTGAAAACCGCTGAGGAGCAACAGCACGAGCTCACCGCGCAACAGATCATTGAGGTTATCGCCAGCGGCGACTACGCCCCAGTGTTGCGCGATGACATCACCGGCCACGACGATACGGAATCGCTAGACGAAGACGATCTGGCGCTGCGCGCCGAATATGAAGGAATTGGCCGTGACCTGTCGATGACCTCGTTGTGTGCCCGACATGCAGCTGAGCTACTCACTCCGACGATCGCTGGGGTGTTGGCTACGGTGTCAACGCAGCGCAATGATCCGGTGTGCTGGTTGCGAAAAACACATCCGGCCGATGTGGAATTGTCGCCGTTGGTGTTTGCGCAAGTGTTTGCCGAACTTCGGGAACGCCCCTTTGGGACAGTGCACCGGTCTTGGGCGGTGGGGGTGGCAACCCGGGAGTGGGAGCCCCGCATCGTGTTTGATCCGGTGCGGGGGAAAGTGTGTCTGCGGCTTCCTGAACAGCTGCTGCCTGCTGATGGTGGGGATATTCACTGGCGGGTCACTATTGGTGGTACGACTCGGATTCATCGCACCGGTCGCCCTGCCGGATCGGCTTCGCCATATTCAGCAGCACTTGACTTAAGTATTGATAAACAGGTGCGGGAGATCACCGTCACCGATACCGCAAACGACGCCCATTGGGTGTTGCCGGTGGTCGATTCTGCTGATCCGGTGCTGGTGTTTACTCGGAAAGGGTTTAACCTGACCGATAAAAAATCGCTGCATTACAGCGAGTTGACTGTGATCCATCCTGAGGATGCGACGATTACTGATCCGGTGACCGGCAATCCGGTACCGGTGGTGGATGCTGTTGCATTGAAGGGCTGGAAGGGCTGGACGGTGTCAACTGTTGATGCCAGTGATGCGCTGTCGATGCAGGTGTTGCGTCCTGGCCAGCAGCCATCACCGATGAAACAGGTGCGGTGTATTGATCCGCGGCAGCGGGCCGTATTCCACAGTCCGGAGCCGGTGGATTCTGCATTAGAGTCATCTTCGGGGTTGCCGGTGCATGCAGCATCGTTGGTGGCAGAGTTCCCACCGACGATCTCTGGTGATGATGAACGCTGGTGGCTGTCGATTTCTGCTTATGCCGGTCCTGGTCTTGCCGGGGAAGAGATCGCCGAGCCGGAGCCGTTAGATGTGCCTGCTGACGGCGGCGTATTTGATGTGTTTGATCCGGAGGCCTATGACGATCCGTGGTGTGGCGAATATTTAGTTCGGCTGCGTGGACCGCGTAATGAGTCCTTCCGGCACCAATTCGCCATTGTGGAGGGGTTGACCGTCGAGCCGATGATCGGTGCCGGTGAAACCGGTGTACGTATTCCGGCGCGGGGTGGGTTAACCCCGGCAAAGTTGGTGATTCGCGCCGGTGAGAAACCGTTTGTGGCAGATCCGAAAACGATTGATGTGGCCGCGGATCAGGCGGCTGGTATGGCGACGATTCACACCGATGGTGGGGATATGCTGCCGGTGCGGTATGTGCCGCCACAGTTGCGGTTTGAGATTCCGACGGTTGGTGTTGTGCCAATGTGGCGAACAACCCGGTTAGTCATAGGTCCGCGACAGTTGGCGGTCGACGGCACGCTTCGGGTGCGGGCGCCGCACACGATGCGCTCGCCGTTTGTGCAGTTGGTGAATGCGCAAGGCGCGCCGTTAGCGACGGTGAAGCTCACCACGAAAAACGAGGTGACTTACACGGCTGCGATGTCGAAACTGGCGGCTGCTGCCGCCACCATGGTGCGTGGCTCGTTGCTGGTGGAGTGGGTCGATCAGGCATCGAAGAAGAAATTGTCGGTGACTGTTGCGACAATTACCCCGGATCCGTTGCCCACTGCAGCCACGATCGATGATGGTGTTTTGCGGGTGACACCGGTGGATCGTGACCGGCCGATCGGGGTGTGGGTGTGGCCGCAGACTGCCCCTTGGGAACTTGGGCGCACGTTAGCAGCCGACGAGACTGGCGCTGTGCCGTTGCCGGCATCGCTTGTTGACGCAGGCCCGCTGATTGTGCAGCCGCATCCGGGTGACGCGTTTACCCGCCTGCGGGCACCGCTGGTGCCAAGCCAGTCCGCGTTGACGGTGCATCAGCCTGGATATTTCGCTGGTGGGAAACCATTGCTAAATCAGCTGGCTGCGTTTTTATCCGGGGAGGTTGACACCCTTCCAGAGGATCGGACAGTCATGCCCATTTTGTGGGAGGTGCTCGCTTCGTTGCCACCGGTGTCAAGTCGTGACGAAGCCGCTGCGGCTGTTCCACAGGCTGGCGGGTCTCCGGGTGCTGGGCAAGACAACGCACCAGGCGATGATGGTGCTACCGCGGACGGCGACCCTGCAGGGGTGGACGATGCGGCCAGTTCGGTGGCTGCGGCACCGGTCGATCCGCGGGCGGCGGTATTGGCCGCGTTGCAAGCCCATCCGGCGCGCGCCTTGGCAGGATTGTCACGGTCGCTGGTTCCCGCCGATCAGGCAGCCCGGTGGTTGATTCAATCAGGTCTGGTCACCAAGCCATTTACCGGGTCGCTTCCAGTTGATGAGGATCATCGGCAGCCATGGATCACCACACTATTGCTGCTTGGGGCGCTACCTGGGGCATATCAGGCCGCAGGATTTGATACCGATCCCACCGCTAGTGCTGACACTGCTGCCGCCGAATCCGGGAAGCTGGAGCATGCCGGTGAGAATACCGAACAGGTAGATACTGCCGCCGGTGAGCAGGAGCTGGCGGCAACTGCCGCACCTGCTGCTTTGGAACATTCTTTGGTGCAGCAGCCGCCGGTGGATCCTGCGCAAGCCCGGAAAGACTATCGTCACCTGGTGGAACAGCTGGTTGCGTTGAGCGGTAATCGGCTTGTTGAAACGCTGTACACCGGCCGGGATCACACCTTGGATACGGCTTGTGTCGACCAGCAGACGGTTTCAATTGCCCACATGAACCCGGCTCAGCAGCAGGCGCTGCTGGACATGTTCTTCAACCGCGCCGATATTGTGCCAGGTCCATTTATGGACGATGAGGCACGGCTGCTTGCAGTGTTTGAAACCTTTAACCAGCGTGCTGATTTGTCGCAGGCGCTGGCCGACCGGACGCTTATTGAGACTTCCGTGAAGCTGCTCAAAGCATTGCGTGGCACGAATCGGCAGCTGTATCAGGCTGCCCGGGTGCGGTTCGACAAGCTGGGGGATACCGATACTGGTGATGCCCGCAACGTGTGGGCGCTCACCCCGGTGATCTCTCTGGTGTTTGCGTTGTGTGCTCGTTTGCATGCCCACGGCAAATTAGAACGCACGAAACTGCTGCAGCAAGCAACCGACGGCTGGTCGGCGTTGGCTGATATGGTGCCTGATTTGGTGACCGGCGACGTTATCGCTGCTGAGGCAATGGTGCAGGCGGTACTGTATCCAGGGATCGGTTCCTAGCAGCCGGGCGTGGCGGCTGAATCGTCAACCGCCGTGCCAACAACAGGATTTCCCGGACTGGGCGACGGTGGCACGGGTAACCAGGATTCGTGCCACCGCGGGGCGGGAACTTAGCTGACCGGGAATAGTTATGCCACTATGGTTGCATGGATACTGCACAGCTTCGTGACTATTGGCAAACCTTCCTTGCTAATCCGACCTATCAGATAGTGGCGGTCGCAGCATTAGTTATTGTGCTTGCGATTGTGTTGTTGGTGGTGGGATTGCGCCGCAGGAAATCAAAGGTGGTTTCCTTCCACCCGCAGGAAGTCACTGAACAGAGCCGTAAACCGCTCACCCAAGCGGAGAAATCTGGTAACTATCAGGCGCAAGGCGGTTTCTCGTTTGCGCCAGCGAATGCCCCGGAAAAGCAGCCGGTGACCAAACCTGTACAACCAGCGGCGCAGGATGCGACTGCTTTAGCCACCGAACAGTTGCAGCAACAAGTCGCTGATAGTGCAGTGGTAACCCCAGCGGAACAAGCCGAGATGGCTGCACAGCAGGAGCAGGCAAAAGCGGCACAATTGCAGCAACAAGCCGCTGAGGAAGCTCGTCGGGCGGCCGCCGAACAGCGGCAAAAGCAACAGCTTGCCGCGCAAGCCGCTGAACGTGCAGCTAAAGCCCGGCAACAGCAAGCGGCCGCAGCAGAACTTAAAGCAGCGCAACAGGCCGCGCAACAGCAGCAAGATACACCTGCAAAGGCCACCTCGCCGGTGGCTCCTGCCGAAACACCTGTTGCACCACAGCCAACCCATGCGCCAAAGCCAAATAATGCGCCAGCTGATTCGACACCTCGTAGCGTCTCGCAAGTAACTTCCACCCCGGCAGTGGCAGCCACCCCGCCTGCCGCCCCTGCTACGGTGCCGGCACAGCCAACAACACCAGCAGCCGCACAGGTTGATAATCCAACTGGCAACTCTGCTGCAGCTCACCCACAGTCCGCATCTGTGGAGTCGGCCGAAAAACAAAACCAACCCGAAACTCACACCAAAGCTGTGACACCGAAGGCGGCGTCATCGCAGCAGCCAGACGCTACAGCTTCCCACCCGGAATCGTCCGCTGCCCAGCAGGAAGCAGACAAAGCCGCAAGCATTGGCAAGCAAACCCCAGCCAACCCGGCAGTACATCCGCGCAGCTCGGCTACACCTCAGCAAGCCCCCGCGCGCACGCCGGTCACACCACCAGCCGCAGCATCCACCACCTCGGCAGCTGATACTGCAGCTACGGCACACCAACGCGACACCGAAGAAGCCACCAGTGCAGCAGTTGCCGCCGCACAGGCCGCCGAACAGGCGAGCCGGGCAAAAACCACAACTCCAGTGCCTGAAACCCAGCCGGGTGCTGATACCACAGTAGGCCAAACACCGGCTGCGCCGACCGCACCAAGCAACGCTGAAACGCGTGCCCAGCAGGCTGCAATCGACGAGATCGCCCCGGCAGCTGGTCGACTTGGTCGCCTGCGCGGACGTCTGTCCCGTTCCCAAAACGTCATCGGCCAAGGAGTGCTCGGCATTCTTACTGCCGGTGATCTTGACGAAGACGCATGGGAAGAAATTGAAGATACCCTGCTGATGGCCGATTTGGGCACCAATTCAACAATGCGCGTAGTGGAAGAGTTACGCGAACTCATCGCTGAGCGCGGCGTGTCTAGCGAAGCAGAAGCCCGCGCCATGCTGCGGGAAGTACTCATTCAAGCGTGCCATCCCGAATTCGATCGATCGATCAAAGCAATGCCGAACAACGGCAAACCTGCAGTGATTTTGATGGTGGGGGTCAATGGCACCGGGAAAACCACCACCGCCGGGAAGCTCGCGCGTGTACTCGTGTCTATGGGGCATAAAGTCTTGCTTGGTGCTGCCGACACCTTCCGTGCTGCCGCCGCCGACCAGCTAGAAACCTGGGGTCGCCGAGTTGGCGCCAACACTGTGCGTGGCGCGGAAGGCGCCGATCCTGCATCGGTGGCGTTTGACGCGGTCGCCCGGGGCGTGACTGATCAAGTCGACGTGGTGCTCATTGACACTGCCGGTCGGTTGCATTCTTCCCAAGGCCTGATGGATCAATTAGGCAAAGTCAAGCGGGTTGTGGAAAAGAAATCCCAAGTCGACGAAGTGCTGCTGGTACTCGATGCGACCGTTGGTCAAAACGGTCTCATGCAGGCACGCGTATTCCGCGATGTTGTCGATATCACCGGCGTGGTGTTAACCAAGCTTGATGGCACTGCCAAGGGCGGCATTGTCTTCCAAGTACAGGAAGAACTTGGGGTTCCTGTGAAACTCGTTGGTCTTGGTGAAGGTGCTGACCATCTGGCACCATTTGAAGCTGAAAGCTTCGTCGACGCACTGCTCGGATAGCCGCCTCCTGCAGCATGCCTGTGCAGCGGAATCATTCCACGATCTAGACCACCGTCGCACTATTTTCGGCACACCGTGTCCCGTACCGCCCGAAAGCCAGTTTCGCTGGCTCTCGGGCGGTGCATTATTTTTTCACACCGCAGGGTGGTACAGAAAGCTAAACTATTGACCAATAACCGGCGCGAGCCCACCGGCGGCCATTGGTTTTCGTCAACAGCGAGCCGGTAGCAACAGAAGGACAGTGACATTGTGAAACTGATTACGGCAGTCATTAAACCGTTCACCTTGCAAGACGTGAAAGATGCTCTCTCCCAGCTGGCAGTGCAGGGCATGACCGTCACCGAAACGCAGGGTTTTGGCCAGCAGCGTGGCCACTCTGAGGTGTATCAGGGGGCGGAATATGCTGTCGGGTTCGTGCCGAAAATCAAGGTAGAAATTCTGGTTACTGACGACGCCCTCGAGGATGTGCTAGAAGCGGTGGTGCAGGCTGCACGCACCGGCAAAATTGGGGACGGAAAAATTTGGGTCACCCCGGTCGAGGAAGTGATTCGTGTCCGAACCGGGCAGCGCGGAGAGGAAGCACTCTAGCAATAGTGACGTTGCCGTTGATGACCGCCAACTGTGTTGCCACGCAATCGCCAACCCTTCAACAGCGCCCAACCCCGAAGAAGGAGTGCGGCTGTTCCACAGTGGAATCGGGGCAGCAATACGGCAATAGTGACGCAACCAAGGCAGCTACACCTGTAACCACAAGGACACGACGGTGGCCGGGGAAGGGGAGCAGCCCCACAGGCAGCAAGCGCGGCACAGCACCGCACCACCACCGCGTCGCAGCGCGTCCACTTAACCTTCCACTTTCACCTGGTAGGGAAGGGGAACCTCCACCCAAACGCTGTCGAAGCTGACGCAAGGGTAAACAATCTCACCATGATCGATCACCTATCGCAGCGGGCTGCTCAAATCCGCCAAGCCACCCACGAACAGGCACAAGCACTGCTGCATTCGCTACCAATTCCGGTCGGCAGCGCATTGGTGGCAACCGGCTCCTATGCCCGCAGGGAAATGACTGCCTACTCCGATCTTGATATTTTCCTGCTCCAACCCAGCGAAGGCACCTCGGCCCCACCCGTCACCGACCACCGCCATCCAGCTTGGCAACCCCACCACCCCACAGCCAACAACCGGCCACCGAGCACTGTACAGCCGCCAGAGGCTCTTGCTGCCGATACGATTGGTTACGCACTGTGGGACAGCCAATTCCGGGTAGACTTCGTCACCCGCACCCAAGCCCAATGCATATCGCTTGTGGCTAGTGATATTCCCGCCGCCCTCGCCCTGCTTGACATGGAATATATTGCCGGCGACCGCGACCTATTCGACACCACCCGCCGGCAAGTGCTGCGGTGCTTTCGCCAGCTTGTCGCAAAGAACTTTCCAGCAATTTTAGAATGCGCCAACGCCCGCTGGACACGCAGCGGCTCGGTGGTGTCCATGACCCGCCCAGATGTGAAAAATGGTCGCGGCGGTCTCCGCGATGACGAACTTGGCACAGCCCTCCGCTTTAGCCAACTCGCCGACTATCCCACTAGCCCAGCCCACCGGGAAGCACTCATCCACGCCCGTCAACTCCTTGTCGATGTGCGATGTCTCCTCCACGATTCACTGCGCCGCCACCGCGACATAGTAGAACCGGCAGTAGCCGTCGACATTGCCCGCGAACTCCACCTCGCCGACCGCTACACTCTGGCCACAGTCATCGGCAAAGCCAGCCACCACATCGATCGCGAACTTCAGCGCACCATCGCCCAAGTCCGCAGTGTGCTCCCCAGAGATTCACACACCCGCAACACACGAAAACCACTCGACACAGCAGTCGTAGACGCCGGTGGATATGTTTCCGTCACCACCATTCCACACCCCGCTGATCCGGCTGCACCAGGCTTTGCGCTGCGGGTAGCAGCTGCGGCAAGTCGCGCCGGACTCCCCGTAGCACGGCCAGTGTGGGACACCCTTGCCCACCTACCAACACCAGCAGCAGAAGCTGTGTGGCGACAAGACATGCGCGAAGATTTCCTCACCATTTTGGCGCACCCCGAATCAGTGATCACAACGGTGACAGCCCTTGACGAAGCCGGACTCTGGCAACGATACCTTCCAGAATGGGGCAACGTCCGGGCACTGCTGCCGCGAGAACCCAGTCATGTGCACACCGTCGACCTGCACCTGCTACACACTGTCCAACAATGCGGCCAAGTATCCTTCCATTCACCCCGCCCCGATCTGCTGCTACTCGCAGGCCTCCTGCACGACATTGGGAAAGGAACCAATCGACCACACGCCCAAGTAGGAGCAGAAATAGCTGCGAAAACCGGCCACTGGATCGGACTGAACCAGGCAGACACCTCGATTCTGCAAACCCTGGTTGCCGAACACACCCTGCTGTTTCGACTCGCCACCAAATATGCCCCCGATTCCCCCACAGCGATCGACACCCTTCTTGACGCCTGCCACTACCATCCGCTCACCTTAGAACTCTTGGGTCGACTCACGAAAGCGGACGCTATCGCAACCGGCCCGAACCAGTGGAACAAGCGCATAGCCATGACCGTGGAGACGCTGCTAGCAGGGGCGCGCCGGGAGTTGACTCCGCCGGTGCCCCAGCGACCATTTTTTACGGTGCCACCAACACAGTTGGTGCAATGTGTCTATCAAGCCGGCGAACCGGTGGTCTTTATCAAGACTGCTGCGAAATCGGAGGTGGTTCGTATGCTGGCGTTGATCCGCTCGCAAGGGCTACTTATCACCGACTATGTGATGGCGACCCGACGGTCGACGCCGCAGGCTGGCGGCGGTGACAACACAGCAGGCGCAGCAAGCCTTGAAAAGCCTGTAAGGACACAAGTGCTGGCAGGTGATGCGCAGCCGTGTATAGATGCCCGGATTCGGTTACGAAACACCCTCGGGTCAGCCCTTGATGTGCAACGGTTAACCCAGTTGTTGCGACATGCCGCAAAGCCGAAGCTGCCGCCAGTGCCACCAGCACCGGTGATGGTGCACTGGTATAACCCAACCCTTGCAGAGTTGCGCACTGTTGACCGTCCAGGGGTTACTGCTGCACTGCTTGAGCTCGTTGAAGATTTTCATTGGTCGGCGGCAGCAACTCCCGGTTCGACGATTATTGCCCGAGTACAGCTGCCGGTGGGAACCAATTCCCACCAATTCGAGTCGGCGGTGGTAAAAGCGTTAAGCGGCAGTCAATTTTAGAGCTTTGGCTACATCAACAGTGCACCGAACGATTGCCCACAGTGAACCCACCTCCTGCGGCGGTGGTTGCTGGTGCAAGCTGTGTACCGTGCCTGGCTGACCCGCGTTGCAGGAAAAGACCAGCAGGGTAGTGCAGTGGGACGCTCAGAATTTCCGCTGCGGCTTCCAAACCCGTGGTGTTGCAGATGTTATCACTGTGGCCAATGTTGGTAGAGTGAACGGAAGTTGTGTGTCATGCCATGCACGCTGGTGGGCAGCTTGCACCTCTGGTGTGCAACGCTGCCAACCCGACCTGGCAAGATATGTTCGCCCCGTCCGCACCACGTTGAAACCAAGAAAGCAGGTGTCACCTTCTCGTGATCCAGCGTCTCTCCCGCATGCTCGTCGCCGCCACTGCAGCAGTCACACTGGCAAGCCTTCCCAGTCCTGCACACGCCGACATGCTGCTGACTCCACAAGGATTTTCTTCCACCGGCTCTGCGGAACAACTCCTCAGCGGTGGTCTTGGACTTGCCGAATTCAACAAGTCTGTCAGTTCCTCCTGGCATCTTCTTGATCGCCCAGCACCCACTGGCGGACACAAAGTATTGGTCTTTGGTGATTCAATGACCGGCGGAACCGGATTTCCGGTCTATACCGATTCCCGGGGCTGTATGCATTCGCGCACCTCGTGGCCAGCAAAGCTGGACGCCCAACTCGGCGGGGATGCTGTCGTCGATGCTTCCTGCTGGGGTTCAGGGATCAACTCCGGGCTGGGGATCCCTTTTGCTGACCAGGTGCGCTACGCCGAACAGCTTGGTTCTTTAGGACCAAACACCACCGATATCGTGATCCAACTCGGCTTTAATGATGCCTGGTCAGGTGGACAATCAACGTTACTCCACACTGCTGCGACCTGTATCACCTCCCCTGCGTTGTGCGGGGAAGCTGGTGTGGCGCAAGGCCGCGTCATCAACCCGGCCGATATTACTGCTGAACGGATGACTGCCGGGTTGAAACCTGTGGTGGACTATCTGCGCTACTATGCCCCGCAGGCAACGATTCACCTCATGGGATATCCCGCAATGGTAACCCCGAACGATGATGTGTTATGCGTATCAATCTTTGGCGCCCCCACCAAGGTCATTGGTGCACCGGTGTTTGGTCAGGCCTTCCGGAATCTGCAGACAGCGGCTGAGCGCAGCGCCGCAACACTGAACCTGGACTTTATCGATCTGCAGGCTGCAACTGTCGGTCATGAAAGCTGCTCTGCGGAACCTTGGATCTATGGCGCAGCAGACCCCAAGGCGGGCATCGGTGGGGCAGTGCAACATCCAAACGAACAGGGCAATGCGGTTGCTGCCGATCTTGTGCGCAGCCGACTGCAGTAACAGTATTCGGGGTTTTCGAAAAAAACGCAGCCTCGGCGTGCGGTCAAGATGCTCAACCGGCAGCATGTGTGGCCGAAAACATGCGGCTAGGACACCTTGAGTCCGGCGGTGATCGTGGCTGGCATTCGCAACATGACAGCCACGGTTTTTAGCGAAAACTATTCAGTGGCTACCATGCCAACATCATCTTTGGGCGATGAACTTTTCCCGATCAGCGCCAGCTGGTCGTCCTGCTGCGTGTGTGCAGGTGAGATCTTGCGCACCGCTGCTGTCACCCGGTTTTCATCAGCCTGGTGAGCACGCACCGGTGTGGAACCTCTTCCACATTCACCACGAACATTTTTTGCCTCATTGGGAGCTTTGTCATCATGTCTCACCCACCAGCGGTATTGCGCCGCCCCACTTTGCCGTCACTGACCGGGGCACGTTGGTGGGCGGCAGCGGCCGTGTTTCTGTTGCACGCTTTGGTGTTTCTTGCGGTCTATCCGTTTCAAACTTCCGACCTGTTTGCGCGGATTCATCAGTTTGTTCCCATGCAGCTTGGCAGCGCCGGGGTGACGTTTTTCTTTATCCTTTCCGGGTTTTTGATCTACTGGTCAAACAGTGAACTGTCTTCACTTAGCGAAGCAGGCTACTACTGGCGGCGACGGTTGACGAAGATCATGCCCATGCACCTGATCACGGCGGTGTTATTCGTTCTTGCTGCTGGCACTGTCGCCGGGGTGGTGGCGGCACAAACTGCCGGGAACCCGGTGCACTGGTGGTCATTCGCACTACCGTTCACCTTCGATAATGTTCGCGTGTGGTTGCCTAATGTGCTCCTGATTCACACCTGGAATCCACAGTGGGCGCTGCTGGCAGGCCTCAACGTACCCGCCTGGTCGCTGGCTAGTGAGATGTTGTTTTATCTCACCTTTCCACTCTTTCTTCCATTGGTGCGGCGTCTGCGCGGCAATGGTAGCTGGTGTGGTTTAGCAGGGGCGTTTGCGCTGTCGGCCGCGATTATTACTGCGATCCATCTGTTTGCCACCGGCTCGAAGCAGACGGAAAACTTCTTTGTTCCTCGGCTGTGGCCGCTTGAAACTTCCCCAGTAGCTGATGTGCACGCCCATCCGCTGTGGTTCCTCCAAGAATCTGTAGCAGTCGATCACACCTATTGGTTGAGCTACTATTTCCCGCCCACTCGGCTCGTCGAGTTCTATCTTGGGGTGTTTGCCGCCAAACTCGTGTGGGAAGGAAAATTCACCAACACTCGTCTGGGCTGGCCACTTGCGCTGCTCGTAGCAAGTTTTGCGGTGACATTCGTGGTGCCGGTGGCGTTTAAAATGTCGCTGGTGATGTCGCTGCCGATGACTGCGGTAGTTGCCACGTTGGCAGTGCGCGATATGCACGGGCTCTCCGGGCGCATCAGTGGTGACCGAATGGTGCTGTTGGGCAATATTTCCTTCGCGTTTTACATGGTGCAGTTCCCGGTTATGGTGGCGGTGCAGCGCTTTGCGATTAGTGGCCGCACAGGCGGGTTTGCCACCTGGTTACTCATGGCCGTACTGGCGTTTGTGATCTCTGTGATCTTGGCCTGGGTGCTGTTTACCTTTGTGGATGATCCCTTGATGCGGGCAACGGCGAAAGGTGGACACAACCGCAATCCGCATGCCCCGCCCAGTGAACATCCGCTGCGACGTGACATTCGCATCCTGTGCGGGAAAGGTCGACGTTCCGCGTTTGAGCCGTCACACCTGGATTAGCAGACTTGCTGCTGTAAGGTTAAAAAAGTGTTGAGTTGCCAAGAGATACGATTTTCGATGCGGCGCAATCGCATGGTGAAACCACGCCCCCGGGCGTGACCGATCCAAAAACCTTGCAACGAACCGGGTCGATAGGGCAGTGTGTCTAGCCAACAGAACAGTGCCGCACCAAGGACAGCGGTAGTGTAGCGCTGTCAACGGTGCTTTGCGGGTGCGGTGCGTGACGGTTTCCCTGTGCGGATATCGGCAGTTACAGTAGGTGATCGTATCCTGCGGGACAGTCCCGCAGTTGTCGCTGATCATTCGGTGACGCGGCGCGAAACTGTTGTTGTTTCCCGATTGCCCTGCAAAAAGCAACATGGGTATTTCGCGTCGGAAGTTACCGCAGCGCCGTCAATTTTTTCAAGGACATCATGAAACACGGAACTATGTACCGCTCAATCACTGTTGGCCTCTGCGCCGTTGCCGCGGCAGGAACGCTTGTCGCCTGTGGGGATAGTGAAGAGTCCACCCCAACTTCGACGTCCACTTCGACCTCGACGTCCACTTCGACTTCGACTGCCACATCCACGGCCACCTCCAGCGCAACTTCGACCACGACGACCACTCAACGTGTGGAAGAAACCACCACGGCCACCACTACGGAGCAAGCACCAGCGGCAGAAACCGCTGGTTCACAGCAGCAGCCGGCGCAACAGCAAGTCCCAGCAGCGCCAGCACAGCCCGCACAGCAAGTTCCCGCACCAGCACCAGCCCCTGCACCAGCCCCTGCACCTGCACCAGCACCAGCCCAAGAGCCCCCACAGCTGCCGGGTGCCAGTGACGCCAAACCTGGCTACTAAACCACAGCACTTGTTTCCTGTTCACTGGGAAAGCACACTGATACCGTGTCCCAGTCGGCACCGGCATGGTCGCCCTTAGCCCGACAGCTCACCGGAAGTGTCACTGGTAGCAGCACTTTTCCCTTGTGCCAGCGCACCCTGCAGTGCAACAAGGGTGCCTGCTACGCTGAGTGTTTGCACACCATCACAGGATTCGAAGGATTGGCGAGCAATGCTGCGAAACGCAGATATGTTCGTCAGCGGGCGCTGTTGGAAGATCGCGGGTGAGCCGTGTCCTGAATCTCGCCTGGAGGATCACCCGGTGGGATAAAGTGCCTGTGGGCAAGCCACAACACCAGGCCGGTGTTGCACCGTGGCCACGAAACCTAGCATGGTTTTACTGCCAGCGAACGCTGGCAGTGCAGTATTATCACAACGATAAAGCAAAAGCAGTGATTGCTGCTCAGTCTTGTAACGTTGTCGACCCAAGGAGAATTGTTTTCCGTCGTGTTTGAGTCACTATCTGACCGGTTGACCGGTGCCCTGCAGGGGCTTCGTGGAAAAGGCAAGCTCACTGAGCAAGACATCAACGCCACCGCGCGCGAAATTCGTATCGCGTTGCTGGAAGCTGACGTTGCGCTACCGGTCGTGCGTGGATTTATCAAACGCATCAAGGAACGCGCCCAAGGTGCGGAAGTCTCCGAGGCGCTCAACCCAGCCCAGCAGGTTATCAAGATCGTCAATGAGGAACTCGTTGGCATTCTCGGTGGTCAGACGCGTCGACTCACCCTGGCGAAAACCCCGCCGACGGTGATCATGTTGGCCGGTTTGCAGGGTGCTGGTAAAACCACGTTGGCCGGTAAGCTGGCGAAACATCTTGCCGGGCAGGGGCACACCCCAATGCTGGTCGCCTGCGATTTGCAGCGACCAGGTGCAGTCCAGCAGCTGCAGATCGTCGCTGAGCGGGCAGGTGTTGCCTGTTTCGCCCCGGATCCAGGAACTGCCCCTGACTCCTACGAGCATGAAATGGGCACCAGCCACAGTGATCCTGTCGCGGTTGCTGAAGCCTCGATTGAAGAAGCACGACGCACCAAGCATGATGTGCTTATCGTCGATACCGCCGGTCGCCTGGGTATTGATGAAACGTTGATGACGCAGGCGCGCAATATTCGCGATGCCATCAACCCTGACGAAGTGCTTTTCGTGATCGACGCGATGATCGGTCAAGACGCCGTTCAAACCGCGGAAGCCTTCCGCGACGGGGTCGATTTCACTGGTGTGGTGCTCACCAAACTTGATGGTGATGCCCGTGGTGGTGCGGCGCTGTCGATTCGGGAAGTCACCGGCAAACCGATCATGTTTGCTTCTACCGGTGAGAAGCTCGACGACTTTGATGTCTTCCACCCGGAGCGTATGGCCAGCCGTATTCTCGGCATGGGCGATATGCTCTCCTTGATTGAGCAGGCTGAGTCGGTTTTCGATCAGCAGCAGGCAGAAGTTGCCGCGCAACGCCTCGGCTCTGGTGAGCTCACCTTAGAGGACTTCCTCAACCAGATGCTAATGATTCGGCGCATGGGGCCGATCGGTAATCTGTTGAAAATGCTGCCTGGTGGCAAGCAGATGAATGAGATTGCCGACATGGTCGATGAGAAACAACTCGATCGTATTCAGGCAATCATTCGCGGTATGACCCCGCAGGAGCGGGCCAATCCAAAAATCCTCAATGCTTCCCGGCGCAAGCGTATCGCCAACGGCTCCGGTGTTTCCGTTCAGGAAGTCAACCAGCTTGTTGATCGATTCTTCGAAGCAAAGAAGATGATGAGCAAAATGGCAGGCCAATTCGGTATGCCAGGTATGGGACGATCAGCGACCAAAAAGAAGCCGAAGGGTCGCAAAAATAAGAAGGGCAAGCGGAAAGGCTATTCCCGTAAGCAGGCTCCTATGGGCGGTATGCCGGGGATGCCGGGGATGCCTGGAATGGGTGGAATGCCCGGTATGGGTGGCGGCATGCCAAGTATGGAAGAGCTGGAAGAGTTATCGAAACAATTCGGTGACAAAGGCATGCCAAAGATTCCAGGAATGGGCAAAGGCCTGCCCGGCATGGGCGGCATGATGCCACCAGGGTTCGGTGATCTTGATCTTGGCGACTTTGGTGGCAAATCCAAGGGCGGCAAGTAGTAACAGCGAAAACCTCGAGACGGACAACCAACCTGCAAGAAGTCTCACTGGCAGCTAATTCCAGTTATTGCTTGGCAAAAACAACTGCACACCGCAACCGTCGTGCTGAACCTTAGAAATTGGTTCAGCCGTTGCGAAGCACAGTGGGGAATTGCCGGCAACCCATGCTGTATCCAGAAGACGCCCGTATTCACGTTAGATCTTGATGCCCCTGCACACCTGCTGTGCAGGGGCATTGCTGTGAGACGCAACCGCAATCAGACTTCGGCCATGGATCCAGGTAGCTGGCTGAACCATCACGCTAGCTTCGAACGGTTCCAGGACGTGGAAAAGGGTTGGTATCTTCCACTGTCGCTACAGATCGCTGCCACAACAACGTGGCCGAAAAACATTTGGCACAGTGATAGCTCAGATGTTTTCCGGGTTGTATTCGATAATTTTGAGGGCGGCAAACTTCGCTGCGCACAACGTCAAAATATAATGTCGCTTGACAGACGGAATTGGTGTGCTGCATGTGCACACGGGAGGACAATGAATGCGCGAAGAAGCCCAGCTCGTGAAGTCCAAGCAGCGCGTAGCCGACCATGGCGAGGTTTTCACCCCTGAGTGGATGGTCAATGACATGCTTGACCTCGTGAAGGAGGAGTCTGAGCGTATCGACTCGCGTGTCCTGGAACCTGCCTGCGGCGAAGGAGTGTTTGTGAAAGAAGTGCTCCGCCGGAAACTTGCCACGGTGCAAAGCCGCTACGGAGCCAGCACCTTTGAGCGGAACCACTACGCGCTGCTCGGGCTGATGTGCATCTACGGCATCGAGCTCCTCGAAGACAATGCAGCCCTGTGCCGGGAAGGGCTGCTTGCGATCTTCCGTGACTTTCTCGGTGAGGACGCCGATGAAAACTGGGTCAAAGCGGCGCAAGCTGTGCTGGCGGTGAATATTGTCCAGGCTGACGCGCTGACCATGCGGCGGCCCAGCGGTGAGGCGATCACATTCCCTGAGTGGGGCTACCTGGGCAAGGGGAAGTTCCAGCGGCGCGACTTCCGCTTTGACAACCTCACCCATCGCTCAGCCTTCGCCGAAAATACTCTTTTCGGCGTGATGGATAGAGCCGATATTTTTTCCTCAGCCGCCAGCTTCCCGCCCATGACTGTGGCCGATATCGCCAACCTGGGAGCGTAATATGCTCCGCCAACACTTCAATAACAACCACAACCCCGACGTTTTAACCTGTATCGCCAACCTGTCCAACGACGAGGTCTTCACCCCACCCAAGATAGCGTCCGCCATGCTCGACCTAGTAGCTCAGGCATGGGCTGAAGACCATGACGGGGATAACCTCTGGGAAAACCCTGACGTCAAGTTTCTGGATCCGTTCGTCAAAACCGGGATCTTTTTACGCGAAATCACTCGGCGGCTCACCAAGGGGCTTGAACACAAGATCCCTGACTTACAGGAACGGGTGAACCACATTCTCACCAAGCAGGTGTACGGGATTGCTATCACCGAGTTGACCGCACTCATGGCGCGGCGCACCATCTACTGCTCCAAATACGCCAATAGCAAACACTCGATCTGCACTGCTTTCGACACCGATCATGGCAATATCTGGTTCGAGAGAACCGAACATACCTGGACTGGTGGAACCCGTGAGCGCCGAATCGATCCAGTCACCGGCGAAGAATTTTTCGTGCACACCCACCGCCGCTGCAGCTACTGCAAGGCCAGCGAAGATGACTACGGACGTGGTGATGACCTCGAGACTCACGCCTACGCACTCACCCACACAGAGGATCCACAAGCTCTGATACAACAAATCTACGGAGGAAAAGACATGCACTTCGACGTCATCATCGGTAACCCGCCATACCAGCTGTCTACCTCTGGACACGGAAAACAGGCACGTCCGATTTATGGTGACTTCGTTCAGCAGGCCAAAAAACTGGATCCACGTTACCTCACAATGATCATTCCCTCCCGTTGGTTTGCGGGTGGAATGGGTTTGGATGAGTTCAGAAATGAGATGCTCCACGATGGGCGCATCCGAGTTCTCGCGGACTATTTAACTGCTTCTGATGTATTCCCTGGTGTGGGACTTAAAGGCGGGGTCTGTTATTTTCTGTGGAATCGAGACCATGTTGGAGAATGCCAGATCACGACGCGCTACAAAGATAGCTTTGATAGTTCGGCCACTCGTGAACTATTGGAGCCGGGCGCAAATATTTTCATCCGATTCAATGAGGGTGTGTCAATTCTCCGTAAAGTCGCCAAAAAAGAAGGCTCTAGTGACGGATCAGTCAATATTCCCGAGGCAAAGAAGTTTATTAACCTCGTGAGCAGCATTGGAGCCTTTGGGCTTGAAAGCTCCTTTAAGGGGCGAGCGAATCGAAAGACTGGCGACCTGAAGGTCTACCGTAACGGTGGAATTGGATATATTTCACGAGATGAGCTCCCGAGAACGTCCGATGTCATTGACTCATGGAAGTTGTTTATTGGTCGTGCAGCTCCTGGAACAGGCAACAAGGATACGTATCCACACAGAGTGATTAGCACTCCTTTTCTGGGTGAACCAGGCTCTGTGTCATCCTGGACTTATATGCATATAGGCCCATTTGAAACTAAAGAGGAAGCTCAGAGCGTATTAAGCTATCTTAAATGCCGATTCACTCGCTTTCTGATTCAGCTTCACAAGGCATCACAGGACACTACGCGAAAGGTCTACACCTTCGTGCCACAGCAGTCGTGGGATCGGATCTGGACGGATGAGGAGCTCTATGCGAAATATGGGCTTAGCGACGAGGAGATCGCTTTCATCGAGTCCATTGTGCGCCCGATGGAGGATGACTGATGGGGCGTCCTGTCGAGCGGTTACTCCCGCCCAAGCCCTCCGCGCGGCTGCGCCTTTACGCATGGTCTTTTAGGAATCCGCCGGAAAATTATGCGGGACTGATCAAGGTTGGCCAGACGACGAAGGCGGATGTGAACGAGCGCATCCGCCAATCGCAGGGGCAGGTGCAACAGGACTACACCCTGCACGTGGACGTGACCGCTGAGCGTGAAGACGGATCCATCATCCGGGATACGGATGTCATTCAGCGTTTGGTAGCTAAAGGCTTTGAGAACCCGCATTTTGGTTCTGCTCGGGAGTGGGTGCGTTGCTCTCCGGCGGACGTGCTGACTGCTATCGCTGAGCTGCGGTCCGGTCAGGTCTACTCGGGCCACCACTACCAAACCTTTGCTATGCGCCCTGAGCAGGCAGAGGCAGTCGAGCGCACGATGGCGTATTACGACTCGATCTGGGAAGAAAACCCAAACGCAGTTCCTAGGTTCTTGTGGAATGCAAAGATGCGTTTCGGAAAAACCTTCACCACCTACCAGTTGGCTAAGCGTATGGGTGCAAAGCGGGTGCTGGTGGTGACCTTCAAGCCTGCCGTACAGGACGCCTGGCATGAAGACCTCGCAAGTCACGTGGACTTTGAGGGCTGGCAGTATCGCAATGCTGCCAGCATGGGGGACACAGACCCCATAGATCCCGATAAGCCCTTAGTGTACTTTGGTTCCTTCCAAGATCTCTTGGGGCGGGATAGGCGCACGGGGCTGATCAAGTCCAAAAACGAGTGGGTACACACCACTAACTGGGACTTGGTGGTGTTCGATGAGTACCACTTTGGGGCGTGGCGTGATTCCGCTAAAGAGCTTTTCGAGGGGGAAGACACCCGGGAAGCGAAAGGCGAGCTCGCCGCCGAATACCATGCTGGACTGGCTGTGTTCGATGAGGAACTCGACGAGCTGGGTAACGACGAAAACGCGTTTCTGCCAATTACTACCAATGCCTACCTGTACTTGTCTGGTACACCATTTAAGGCACTGGCGACGGGTGAGTTCATTGAGGAGCAGATCTTCAACTGGACTTATACCGATGAGCAGCAGGCGAAAGCGGATTGGTACCGGGATCATCCGGGTGAGTGGAACCCGTATGCGGCACTCCCAGAGATGCGGCTGCTGACTTACCAGATGCCCGATGATCTGATCGCGGTAGCCCACCAAGGTGAGTTCGACGAGTTTGACCTGAATTCCTTCTTCGCTGCCACCGGCACGGGTAAGAATGCCACGTTCATCCACCAAAGCGACGTGCAAAAATGGTTAGACCTTATTCGTGGTGAACATGCACCCACCAACCTCGATGCGCTGAAAGCTGGTGGACGGCCGCCCTTCCCGTATGCGGATGTGCGACTGTTGCCATACTTACAGCACTCATTTTGGTTTTTGCCCACTGTCGCCTCGTGTGAGGCAATGGCCAACCTGTTGCGTCAACGTCACAACACCTATTGGCGTCAATATGCAGTGATCGTGGCAGCCGGGCCTGATGCTGGCATTGGGGTGCAAGCCTTGCCGCCGGTACGTCAAGCGATCGGTGACGGGCACGACACCAAGACGATCACGCTATCTTGCGGCAAGCTCACCACTGGTGTGACCGTCAAGCAGTGGTCTTCAATCCTCATGCTTCGTAACCTGACCAGTCCTGAGACGTATTTCCAGGCTGCTTTCAGGGTGCAGTCCCCGTGGGCGATCAAGAATCCCAACGGGGATGATCCCAGCGAAGAAGAGATCCTCAAACCGGCAGGGTTCGTCTTTGACTTTGCACCCACCCGGGCGCTGCGCCAGATGGCTGATTACGGTGCGGGGCTCAATCCTGAGGCTGAGAACCCAGAAGCAGCTATGGCTGAACTGGTGAGCTTCCTGCCTGTGTTGGCCTATGACGGGGCGAACATGAAGGAAATCAACGCAGGCGAAATCCTTGACATTGCCATGGCAGGTACCTCTGCGACGCTGCTGGCAAAAAAGTGGGAGTCGGCGATCTTGGTGAACGTCGACAACCAGACCCTCAAGCGGATCATGGCCAACGAGGACGCCATGAATGCCATTATGAACATTGAAGGCTTCCGCGCGCTAGGGTCCGCTGTTTTTGAGACTGTCGTGAACATGAGTGAATCGGTTTCCAAATCGAGGAAGGAAAAGGGTGAATCGCTGACTCCTCAGGAGAAGAAAGAGCTCAAAGATGAGGAGAAAGAATACAGATCTAAGCGAAAGCAAATACAAGAAAAACTGATCAAATTTGCTACCCGCATTCCGGCTTTCATGTACCTGACGGATTTTCGCGAAAACACCCTGCATGACGTCATCACCAAGCTGGAGCCAGACTTGTTCAAGTCAGTCACTGGCCTGAGCGTGGCTGACTTTCACTTACTGGTACGTCTGGGCGTATTCAACTCCCTGCACATGAACCAGGCTGTTTTCGCTTTCCGCCGCTACGAAGACGCCTCCCTGGCCTATACCGGCATCCGCTCGCACCCCGAGCAGCAGCATCGGATGGGTCTATACGACACCGTTATCACCCTGGAGGAACATCTTCCTTAGCAACCACCTGCACCCGCACATGTCCTCCCGAGATACTTTCCTTGGACTTAGACGTATTTCTGGAGTACAGCAACACGGGTTCGGGAATCGGCATGAGCAAGCTCGGTCCGGGGGTTTGTGCGAACCCCTCAGGATTGTTGGCATCGTGCCTCAGTCATGAGTACCTGGCACTGTATTGCGGAACATGACGCGAAATGCTGGATAGGCGCTAGCTTGACATGGATCGTAGACGCGCGGTGCTGGGTTGCTCTGGGATGCTCACGGGGATTAATTCGATTCACCGTGCTGTTCTCGCTGGTAGCGATCCTTTGGAAGGGGTGCTGGTTGTCCAGATACCGTTGTGTGGCGCATCTTGGCGGTAGCTGTCTCGGTTGATTGCAGGAAAACCCGGTTACAGGTACGGCTTGGCAGGCGAGCGAAAAGCAGGGTCTTTTTTGGGGGCGATCGTCACTAGAACAAGGTGGGCTGTTCGGTCGGAACTGGTTGTTGATGAAACCGTCGACGTGCCGCAGCTTCAGTCACTCCCAGAAAATGGGCGATTTGTGCCCAGTCGGCACCGGCGGCATGTGCCTCCACCACCGTGTCGTGTACGCGCTGTTTTGCTTCGACTTCGGCAACGGCAGCCTGTTGTACTGCAAAAAGGCGCTGTTGAAGTCGCCCAGAGATTTGTCGAGACGGCATTGTTCGCACACACACCTTTCACACGTTGCTGATTGTTGTTAGGCGTTGACTTGGATGTCAGCACTGCAGTGATGTCAACTGGCGCGACACGCTCTTCTTCGAAGCCTGAACCGTGTTCCGCCGTGGGTGGGGGAAGTCGCGAGTGGACAGCCGCTGGCGGCTAGAGCATATGGTCACCAGCTCTAGTTACTTGCACCCTCACTGTTTGCACGATTGTGTGGACTGTCCTGCGGCTCGCTGAGCGCTGCTCTTATCGCAAGTCATGCAACGTCCATGCTACCTGGCAGGGTAGGGGAAGTCGGGATGTTGTGCCGCGCGTGTCCCATCCGTACCGTACATCGTTGGTGGCAGCAGTTGAGATGGGATCGTGCAGCCGAAGAACTCCCATGGCGCAAGATTATGACCCTAGTTGCTAATTCTTAGCGGATGGAAAAAATCGTTGCTGCGTTCAACTCACGGGAATAGTTGCTGTGATCACCTCACGGGGGCAAGGCAGTCGTATTGGCAGATTGCTGCGGTTATCTGCTACTATTTTTCAGGTTGTCTGCGTCTACTCATTTGATGATGGGGTCGCAAGACTACTCCGCTGCGTAGCACCGCACCCGACCACGGTCGAACGGTGGTCACGCGCAGCTAAAATCCAAGGACTGAACCGACCAGGTACAGCAGTGAAAAACTGCTGTGGTGGTGTCTGTACTGTCCAGTGACCATTGCAAGATATGTAAGGAGCCATCATGGCTGTCAAGATTAAACTGCAGCGTATCGGTAAGATTCGCACCCCGCACTACCGTGTGGTTATCGCCGACGCACGTACCCGCCGTTCCGGTAAGGTCATCGAAAACATCGGCATCTACGAGCCAAAGGCTGAGCCGTCGGTAATCCGCATCGACTCCGAGCGTGCACAGTACTGGTTGGGTGTTGGTGCACAGCCAACCGATCCAGTACTCGCACTGCTGAAGATCACCGGCGACTGGCAGAAGCACAAGGGTCTGCCAGGTGCAGAAGGCACCCTGAAGGTTGCTCCTGAGAAGCCATCCAAGCTTGAACTGTTCAACCAGGCCCTGGAAGAAGCGAACAAGGGCCCGAGCGTTGAAGCTTTCTCCGAGAAGAAGCGCAAGGAGAAGGAAGATAAGGCTAAGAAGGAAGCTGAAGCAAAGAAGGCTGCTGAAGAAGCTGCTAAGAAGGCTGACGAGGCCGAAGAAGCTGCTGAAGCAACCGAAGAAGCTCCGGCTGAAGAAGCTGCAGCCGAGTAACTTCTTTCCTCGAAGAGACGCAAGCCTTCAGCTACTGCGATATTCGCCTGCTGGGTGAGCTAGCAGTTGCTGTCGGTAACAGCGCCGGCTCCTACTGATCATGTTGATCGGTAGGAGCCGGCGTTTTTGCTATTGCCACACCCCGAAAAAACGCCGATGTCTGGTCTCATTGTCGGCGACTGCTGGTGGTGCGCAGAACAACAACTCGTGCTGGTGAAGCTGGTTTCAGGATAGTTCTGTAAGGGAATCGCAGGTGTGCTGCACTGGGGATCCACTATCGGTTCCTGTCGAGATGGTACTGCGGCGGGGCAATCCAATCGCAGGTGGGGAGTGCTACCGGTCGCTGGCAGCATGGCTCACATCCACTTGGCCGCGTGGTTGAAATAGGTTTAACCAGATATTGGTGATGAACTCGTTTCACCATTGGATTTGAGTAGCTGGAGGAAACCCTAGGAATGATGCTGGGTTCACAACCCGCCACAACGGTGAAGTTGCGGGCCGGTCTTAAACGGAAACGAAAACGGCACCCCTTGTCCACAGCGGGGGTGGGGCATCCTGTTCACGGTGAGGATCTCACCATGCACAGTGACGCTGTGGGGTGAAGCCTGGCAGGGTTGGCGTCAAAGAAATACAACACACAAACGGGGTGTAGCGCTGCCCTGGTCAGTGAGCAGTGCTACACCCCGTGTGTGGTGTGTCAGCGGCGAGTGTCCCTACCGAGTGCGAACAGTGCCTGCGGGCAATGTTGCTACTGGGAAGGGGACAAGTCCCGCTTGCAGCTTTTTAGCTAGATTACTTCTTCCAGCCAACAGCTTCGATTGGAGGTGCGCTGAAGCCAACAGCACCGGAGTTCACCAGGCCTTCCTTGACTGCAACGATCTGTGCACCGTTAGCGAATGGCAGCAGACCCCACAGTTCGAACGCTTCAGTTTCGAGTTCGTTCGCGCGCTTGATCTGTTCCTCGGCGGTTGGCAGTTCCTGCAGTTCCTTGATCTTTTCGTCGAAGGCTGCAGTACCGGTGCCGGAGAGGTTGAGCTGCGAGTCAGACTTGTAGGTCTGGCCGAAGTATGCAACACCGTATGGATCAGAGCCACGGAAAGCGATCGGCAGAATATCGAAGTCGCGCTGCTTGATGGTGTCGGAGAATTCCGCACTTGGACGCTCATCGATGGTGACGTTGATACCAGCGTCTTTCAGCATCTTCTGGGTTGCGGTAGCGCTAGCGCGGGAAGCCTCGTCGGTGCCGAAGAGGGTGTAACGCAGTTCCAGCGTCTTGCCGTCCTTGGCGTAGTAGTCGCCTTCCTTGACATAGCCGGCGTTCTCGAGGATCTTCGAGGCGGCTTCAGGGCCGAGATCGTTGCCGAGTGCCTTGGTCAGGTTGTCCTGATAGCCTTCCTGGAATGGGTAGAGCACCAGGGAGTTCGGTGGGGTCTCGGAGTAGGGCAGACCGTTGAAACGGATCTTGGACAGGGTTTCACGATCGATCGCACGGAAGATAGCTTCGCGCACGGCTGGATCATCAAGCTGTGGAGCCTTAGCGTTGAGCTCGAGGAATGGATCAGTCGCAGTCCGGATTTCAATGCCCGGCATGGTGCTGATCGCAGCGTAGCGTTCCTTCGAAGCGATGGAGGTCGCGTCAAGCTCGTTGTTCTTGAAGGCGTTAAGAGCGGCCTGCGATTCCATCTGGCGGAAGATCTTCTTGTCCAGCTTCGCTGGGCGACCCCACCACTTGTCGTTGCGGACGAACACAACCTGGCCGGTGTTGAAGTCGAAGGTCTCTGGAATGAACGGACCTGCGCCCCACTCAGGATGTGGTTCCTTGACATAGGAGTTGAAGTTGTCAACGTCCTTCAGGGCAGGGTGTGCAATTGTGTTGAACAGACCCTTCCACCAAGGATAGGCACCAGCGAAGGTCACCACAGCCTGCTTGTCGTTCTCACCGCGGGCCACAGTGGCAATGCGCTCGTAGCCGTCGGTGGAGTTCACCAGGAAGTTCGGGTTGGTGCCGTTGTTGACCTGCCAGGTGGTTTCCCATGCGGTCCAGTCAATTGGGGTGCCGTCGTTGAAGGTGGCTTTTTCGTTGATGTCAAAGGTGACAACCGTGTTGCCGTCAACGGTTTCTTCCTTGATGTTGGTGACGTACTCCGGATTTGGGTAGTACTCGCCGTTTTCATCGTAGAGAGCTACCTGTGGGTTGTAGTTCACCCAGAGCGTCCTGGTCGGGCCGGTCATGTCAGCGTGGAACACGTTCATCTGTTCCGGCACTTCGTAGGTGGCCAAGGTGAGCGTGCCGCCGTCCTTGACGTCGTCATAGTCAGTTGGCGCATAGTCGGAGCCAGCGATCTCGCCCGTTTCCGCGGAGGCAGAGGTTGCCTTGTCGGAGCTCTGTGCGGAGCTGGAGCTGTTGCTTGCCTCATCGGAGCTTGAGCAGCCCGCCAGCAACAGTGCGGATGCGGTAATAGCAGCAGTGGTCTGCAGCAAGAACTTGGAGCTCTTCACGTTATTCAACCCTTCGTCGTGTACAAGTGAAGTAGACGCCACCTTCCACAGTGCAACCATCACATGCCACCTGTGAACAATGCTTCGCAACAATGTCGGTGCAATTGCTGTCGCAATAGCATTCGAGCCGCTGTGCAACACCCAGCAGGTGTGCCAGCCTGTTGCTGCCTTGTTAAGGCGGTGAAACGGAGGTACTGGCCATATGGCTGGTACCGGGTTTTTCTGTGATGATCGTGAAAATGACGGTCACTGCGGGAAAGTTTAGCGTGATCCCATGCGAATGTCAGGTAATAGGGTGAGCTAGAACACGATCGACTCGACTGTAAACGCACACCAAGGGCGGATTATCGCTTCTGCTTCGGGGGTAATTTTTTCGTAAATGAGGGGTGTCTAACAAGGAAAATGCTGGTAACCATTGTCCGCGCAGCGTTGATAGAAACAATACGTCGCTACGGATGACCTGCTGAGCGTAAGAGCAATGGAAGCAAACTGTTATCACTTCGCAACCATTTCTTACCAAGAATTCATCCCGAGATGCGGATTGTGGCGGGTTCTGGTGGCGTCATTGCTTGCCGCACCACGCCTTACTGGAGGGGGTTTCTTGACTGTTTTCCGAAGCGATGATCTCGACGTGTGCAATGCCGTTTCTGCCATCAGCTACAGCCCTTTTTCACTGTTCGCTCATGGGCGGCAAGCTAGGTAGTCGCTGCGGCGTCGATTAGGATCAACCGCTATGGATGTTTGTATTGGTCGCGTGATCAAATCCCACGGAATCAGAGGGGAAGTCGTAGTCGATCCCACCACTGACCAGCCGGAGGTGCGATTTGCGGTAGGTGAGGTGCTGCACGGCACGCAAACGGGGAAAACCCATGAGCTCACCATTGCGCATGTTCGTCCTCATCAGCAGCGTTTACTCATCACTTTTCAGGAAGTGTCTGATCGGACAACGGCAGATACGCTGCGGGGCACGAAGTTCTTCGCCCCAGTATTAGATGACGACGATGACGAAGAGGGCTTTTACGATCATGAACTCGAAGGCCTGACAGTAGTGTGCGACGGGGCGAAGATCGGGGTTGTTTCAGAAGTAACCACAGGTCCCGGTGGCACGTTACTGCAAGTTCGACTCGCTGCTGATCAGCGGGAGGTGCTCATTCCGTTTGTGCACGCCATCGTGCCAGAGGTTGACCTGGAGCACTCCACCGTAACTATTACTCCACCTGATGGGCTCCTTGATCTATAGCAACATTGCGTGACCCCGCTTTCCGCGGCAAAGCTTTGCCAGGGATGCTTGCGCAACGCTTTGCTTTGTTTCGGTTGCCACCGCCCCTGGTCATTGCCCCGGGATCGGACGAGGCAGGGGTACTGGGGTCAAACTGGATCGCTAAGTACTGTGGCGGAAGACATAGCAATGGTTGCTGCAGTTCTTGGCCGGGTGCACAGCGATCCGCACCCGAGCGAAATACCCCTTGGCTGTTGCTACCGGTATTGCAGCCAGTGCCGCATTGCTGCTGTTTATCCTTGCTACCTGCCGGGTATTTGTAGACAACGCCCTGCTGGATGGGTGGCATCGTTACTGGCGTGCCACCAAAATCACCCCGCTGACCAGGTGTATCCTTGTACAGCTACTTTCCCTCGTGAGAATAGGAACCTGCCCCCACCATGCGTGTTGATGTCATCTCAATTTTTCCGGATTATCTTTCCCCATTAGGGCAGGCGCTCATTGGCAAAGCGATTGAACGCGGGCAGGTCAGCGTTACCGTCCACAACTTGCGGGACTGGACTGATGATGTGCATCAAGCAGTCGACGACTCTCCTTATGGTGGTGGTCCTGGCATGGTGATGAAGCCCAGTGTGTGGGGGCCAGCCTTGGTTGATGTGGCCTCCACATCGGGACTCGCGCAACGTGCGACCCCGTTGGGTTCAGCCACCCCGCATCGGAATGTGGCACGCCATGACGACCTGCGCGACAGCACCTTTACCGGCTATGAGCAAGGTGATCGTATTGATCCAGCCCGCGGTGAAACACCAGCTGACGCCGACAAACCGCTGCTCATTGTGCCAACCCCTGCGGGGCGACCATTTACGCAGTCAGACGCGCAAGCCTGGTCAGGGGAGGATCATGTGGTGTTTGCCCCCGGGCGATATGAAGGCATCGATCAGCGGGTGATTACTGCCGCCAGGAAACACTATCGGGTACGGGAAGTGTCCATTGGGGACTATGTGCTCATCGGTGGGGAGGTGGCGGTGCTGGTCATCGCCGAGGCGATTATTCGTCTGATCCCTGGGGTGTTGGGTAATGCCAGTTCCCATGCGGAGGACAGCTTTTCTGATGGGTTGCTGGAAGGTCCAAGCTACACCAAGCCAGCGCTGTGGGAAGGGCTTGCTGTGCCGGAAGTGTTACTCAGTGGCAACCACGGCAAGATTGCCCGCTGGCGGCGGGAACAATCCTTGCAACGTACCGCAACCATTCGTCCAGATCTGCTCACGGCAGCTGCTAAACGAGGTGACCTGACCGCCGAGGATCTTGCGTTTTTAGCATCAATCGAGCAATCAGATGGGGACGTGCACAATCCATCGGATGACCGCTAGCTGTTGATCATCCAAGGATGACCACGCAGCGCTCGCCGTGTGGTTGTTGATCTACCACGTTTTCCAGGTGTTGTGCAGGCACAGTGCAGGTGTTGCGGCAGGCAAGTCTGCAGGGAACCCAGTTTGCGCCGGTGTTTGTGCGTTACCAGCAGGTCACCTGGGCGGCCTGAGGGTTTGCCACGGTGATCGCCCCGTTGAACAACTCAGGATCCTCCAGCAGTGCAATAATGGCGATTATGGAACCAACACAGTGGACCACCGATATTCAGGTGCTGCTCACCAGGTCTGAGTGGCAGCGCCTCGAACCTGAACTATCGCAGCATTTAACCGACGAGGATTGCACCCCGATGAATATCGCAGTCGAAGAGCTATCGTTTGCTTGCGAACCAGACAACATGCTGGTGAGTGAATATCAGCAGCGGGAAGGTCATCCGCCAGTAGCAGAGATCCTGCACCGGGTAGTTGTCCACAGCCGCAGTACACGTGCCGCCAGCGAAGTGACCAAACATGTGGTTACCGCGTTGGGCAACCCCCAATATTGGTATGGCACCACCTCGGCAGGGTTTCTTGACCCTGGCAGCAAGAGTGCCTGCAATATTTCACTCTAACCACCAACGCCCTGGGGCGGCCGACCTTAAGTTCGTATCGAATGGATGGCAAAAGATCTGCCACCTGTGAGTGTTAGCTGGCAGGCGATGGCTAAAGCGCTAGTGCAGGGACAGAAAGGTGTTCGTTGCTTTTTTACCGCATTGCAGCGACGTGACCTGGGTGAATAGTGATAGTCGCTGTGGTGCGATACGGCTTATTTGGCGTTTCGCTCAATGAGACCTTGCACGATGGCAGCGCCCTGCTGCGCCTCGTCAACGGTTACCACCAGCGGTGTTTGGTTGGCTCGGTGCAGTGTCATTCCCTCGCCGCTGCGCAAAATATAGCCCATGCCATGTTTGCTGAAGCGCAACCCCCAGCCGCCGTAGCTCATCGGGTTGATGTGTTGTGTCTGCACAGCGGTAATCGCAGCGACGGCAGTGGTGCTGCGGAACAATCCGGCAAGAAACGCTACCGTGACCTGATCTTGGTTGACGGTGACAGTGAGTTTCGTCATTGCCAGCGTGGGCAGCATGAGCAGCGTTGCGCCGCCGAGAATCACCTTCGTCGCAGTCGACGCATCTTCGTCGAGAAACAGATACACAGTAATTGTCGCCAGTGCAGCAAGTGACAGCAGCAATACTGCAATGATCACTGCTGGCATGCGTGCCGTACCTACCCATTGGGTGGTTGAATGATCCGCCACCAGAGTCTTATCGACATTACGGCTGACCCCATCTTCGGCTGGATACACCGGTTTTGCGAACAGTCCTAGAACGATCCCAACCCCAATGGAGCATCCCAAAATCGCAAGCATTGGCAGCCACGGCAGGGTTGCTTGGGTGACGTCCCCGCTCGCCGCAACATTGCGGTGAATGGTAAGGCCGAGCACGCCCCAAGAGAAAAACAAGGCAAACGCATTGTTGACCACAACGATGAGCCGATTGACTGTCCCTGCTAGATATCCGATGAACACCACCAGAGCAAGCTGGAGGGCGCCGATTCCGGCAATAAACGCCAGCGGGGAGGAGTAATCATTCGCCTGCCCGTCCGCCCCAAAATGGCTGGCAATCTGGTTAGGGAGCATCGGCAGCTCCGCTAACCCGTACAGTATCCCGAAGACGGTAATGGCTGTAGGAAGCCCTAGTGCAAGGAAACGGAAGCGGAAAATCTCTCGGTGAAACATGATGATAGGGGTCTCCTTGCCTTTTCGAGGGTGTCCGGAGTGTGACCTTGCGCTGCGACGGTGAACCCGTCCTGTGTTGAGGTGCGCTCATACAACGGCCGCAGTATCCGCGAAGCAATGCATGCACTCGCTGTGCACGGGTGGCGGGAAGACCATCGGTGAGGCGCCGCCGCCTGTGTGGTAACAACCTTAGTCGTTTTCGGTGTGTGCCGTCGGCGACCAGGATGAAACTGATGTTGCTGCAGTGTTGGTTTTCTCATCGCTAGCAGTGCTGCTGCTTCTCGCTGAAGCGGGAAAAGAAACCATGAGCGGCAACATTGCGCGGTACAGCAATCCGACGCGACGCGGTCGGATGTCGTTGCTGGTCGTGTCCCCGTCACATGCGAGGTTGCTGACCGCGGCGACAAGCGTGAGTATGGTTGCCGATATAGTGGGTCGCTGTGATTACCGAAACGATTGCTGCCGAACTTCACTGTGCACCGTGGCAGGTTGATGCCGCGGTGACCATGCTCGATAATGGGGATACGGTTCCTTTTATTGCCCGCTATCGGAAAGAAAAAACCGGTGGATTGGATGACAGCCAGCTGCGCCAGCTCACCGAACGCTTGCGATATTTGCGCGAACTCAACGATCGGAAAGCTACGATCCTTGCCGCGATCGAAGAGCAGGGCAAACTCACCGATGAACTGCGGGCGCTCATCGATGGGTGCGATTCGAAATCACGCCTGGAAGATCTCTACCTGCCGTTTAAGAAACGGCGCAAAACGAAAGCCGATATTGCCCGGGAACAAGGTCTGGAACCCCTAGCGCACATCCTTATTGAGCAGGGTGGGGATCCTTCCTTCGACTTTGCCCAGGCCGCCCAAGGATATGTCACTGCTGATGTGCCGGACGCTGCCGCGGCGATGGCTGGTGCCCAAGCCATTGTTATCGACGAACTTGCGCTCAACGCGGCCGTGATCGGTCCGCTTCGCGACCTGTTTTTTACCAACGGAAAACTTGTTGCCACAGTGATCGATGGCAAAGCTGGGGAAGGTGCCCGATTCGCGGACTATTTCGACTTTGCTGAAGCGTTTACCGACATGCCATCGCACCGTATTTTGGCGTGTTTCCGCGGCGAATCCGAAGGGATCCTTTCGGTTGTTACCGATGGCTATCTGCCGGAAGAAGACTATGTTGCCCACATTGTGCAGTTAGCGAATTGGCAGGCCAACCCCACCAGTCCGCTGTTTAGCACTGTTGCGAAAGGCTGGCGCACCAAGCTTGCAGTGTCTGCCGGTTTAGATGCGCGGATGCGGTTAAAACAATTCGCTGAAGATGGGGCATTAGCAGTGTTTGCGGCAAACCTGCATGATGTGCTTCTTGCCGCCCCAGCCGGATCGAAAGTGGTGTTAAGCATCGATCCGGGCTATCGCAACGGATGTAAATGTGCCGTTGTCGACGGCACCGGTAAAGTGCTCGACACTGCCATTGTGTATCCCCATCAGCCAGCTAACCGCTGGCAGGAAGCAGTTGCAACCTTAGCTTCCGCAGTGCAACGATTCGGGGTGGAGCTGATCGCAGTCGGCAACGGTACAGCGTCACGCGAATCGCTCAAACTTGCCAGGGAAGTAGCGTCCCTCGCCGGCGGGGACGCAACCCCTGCGCCAACAGTTGTTACTGTGAGCGAATCCGGGGCGAGTGTCTATTCTGCTTCATCGATTGCGGCGGAAGAATTCCCCGACCTTGATGTTTCCCTCCGCGGGGCGGTTTCGATCGCCCGTCGTCTCCAAGACCCACTTGCAGAGCTGGTAAAAATCGATCCGAAATCGATCGGAGTGGGACAATATCAGCATGATGTCAACCAAACCCAGCTTGCCCGCACCCTTGACGGGGTAGTGGAGCAGGCAGTGAACTCTGTGGGGGTTGATATCAACACCGCCTCCTGGCCGTTGTTAACCAAGGTCGCCGGTGTCAGCCCCACCATTGCGAAAAATATTGTTGCCCACCGGGAACAACACGGACCATTTACTAGCCGTGCCGAATTGAAGAACGTGTCCCGGCTAGGGCCGAAAGCGTTTGAACAGTGCGCCGGATTTTGCCGAATTCCTGGGGCGGCGAACCCGCTCGACGCCTCAGCGGTCCACCCCGAATCGTATGCGGTAGCAGAAAACATCGCGCAAACCGCAGGCGTGGAATTACACACCCTGGTTGGTAATCGGCAGCTTGTTTCGACCATCAACCCGGCCGATTTCACCACCGACACCGTTGGATTAGCGACAGTTACCGACATTGTCAGCGAGTTGGAGAAACCTGGCCGCGATCCTCGCCCCGCATTTACTACCGCAGAATTCCGCGACGATGTCACCAGCATTGGTGATCTCACCCCTGGAATGATTCTGGCGGGCACCGTGACCAACGTGGCAGCTTTTGGTGCATTTGTTGACATTGGAGTCCATCAAGACGGGCTCGTTCACGTCTCCGCGATGAAACGAGGCTTTGTCGCTGATCCGCATGACGTGGTTCGATCAGGCGACACGGTGCGAGTGAAAGTGTTGGACGTCGATGTGCCCCGCAAACGCATCAGCTTGACGCTGCGGCTAGATGATCCTCTCCCCGCGGACGCAGCAACTGCGGGTAAGCAGTCAACCCAGAACCGTAAACCTGGCCGCGGCACCGCCGACCGGCCGAAGGGCAGCACAGGAAGCGGTAACCGCGGCAACAATCGGGGTGGCCGAGGATCATCGAAGCAACAATCGAACAACAGTGGACAGCGCTCTTCTGCGCCTGCCACAAGTTTGGCAGATGCGCTGCGCAACGCCGGATTTGGGCGTTAACCCGGCGGTGGGTTGCAGCCTGGGGCAAGCAGTCACCTGCTTTTGGCGTGACCCTTGACATGCCGGTGCCTGGTGGCAAACCGGCGATTATTCCTGGCCGTGGGGAAGTGGGTCGTTGCTCGATTGTGGCGGGATGTGCACCACAGCTCACTCACGGCAACGATCCTGGTTGGGAAGTTTGAAACTTCTGGCAGACCATGCAATACTTGTCCAGTTGCCTAGCTGTCAAGCGTTATCTTGAACCACGCTTACCAACCCGACCGGGAAAGCACATCAAACAACGATTCCTTTCACGGTGGTCGTAGGGGCTGCGAGGAAGTCACGCTCACCGCGGAATTCCTTGCCAAGCGCAGACAGCCAGCAGCAGGTTCTGGATATGAACCAGTCGAGCACCACCTGCACACGTTTGCAGTGCCGGTTTGGTTTTCGCCGCTCGGTTCCTCTATTCCTCTCCTTAGTTCAACAGAAACGAGTGTTTACCCGTTATGCATATTCTTGACAAAGTCGATGCAGCACAGCTGCGCGACGACATCCCAGACTTCCGTCCCGGCGACACCGTCGACGTGCACGTGAAGGTTATCGAAGGTGAAAAGTCCCGTATCCAGGTGTTCCGCGGTGTCGTTATCCGTCGCCAGCGTTCCGGTATCCGGGAAACCTTCACTGTTCGGAAGATTTCCTTCGGTATCGGTGTGGAGCGTACCTTCCCGGTGCACTCCCCGAACATCGACCACATCGATGTGATCACCCGCGGTAAGGTTCGCCGGGCGAAGCTGTACTACCTGCGCAACCTGCGTGGCAAGGCAGCCAAGATCAAGGAAAAGCGCTAAGCCAACTCCTTGTGCAGCAGCGGCATATGCCGCCATCAGCTGTACGGTGCAACCCCCAGTTAGAAGCCAAATATCGACTGCGATATTCTCTTCTCGCTGGGGGTTTTCGCGTCTCATAGTCGCCCCACCGAGCAGCGTGCACAAGGCGTGTTTTCCCTGCTTGTAAGCCTGCACAGCAGGGCATTCGGCAGCTGGAATATTTCGCTGTGAAAGTTGTCGGTGCCGATTTCATGCACACTGGGGTGGCAGATACGTCTCCGTCGTCAAGACTTGTTGTTACCGGTTGAGCAGCTGATCCAACACTTGTCTTGCGATCATCGCCGCCACCTCCTGCTTTTTCAGCTGCTAGGCGGTAGCTAACCGGCGCCGTGGCCGGAATATTGGTCGCGCAACATGGCAGGAAAACCACGTTACGCCTGCGCAGGATACTCCCACATGGCGGCTGCCAAGCAATCGGTGCGCAACAGTCGCAGCTAAATACTGGTAGTGTTTGCCTGCGTGACGATGTCCCATGAATCTGCAACGAACTCGGATAAACCAGTAGGGTCGGTGCGCCATATTCGGAAAAACCGGAAGCAACGCAAAGAACAGCCCTGGTATATCGAGATTCCCCTGGTTATCCTGATCACCCTGGTGCTGGTTGCCGTCATGCAAACCTTCATCGGCCGGTTGTATGTGATTCCTTCCCAGTCGATGGAACCGACCCTGCACGGCTGCGCTGGATGCACCGGCGACCGCATTTTCGTTGACAAAGTGACCTATGATTTCACCGACCCGGAACCCGGCGACGTCGTCGTCTTCCGTGGTCCGCCGTCGTGGAACACCAACTATGTGTCCACCCGGTCAACGAACGCCATGGTGCGGGGGTTGCAAAATATTGGTGCGAAGGTTGGACTTGTTGCCCCCGATGAAAACGATCTCGTCAAACGAGTGATCGCAACCGGTGGCCAAACGATTCAATGCCTCGAAGGGGATCCTGGGGTGATGGTTGACGGGAAAGAAGTCGATTCTTCCTATATTCAACAGCCCCCAACCTATCCCACTGATCCAGCAGTCGGCTCTGACGCCTGCGGGGGCATCTACTTCGGTCCGATAACTGTCCCTGAAGATAACGTCTTTGTCATGGGAGATAATCGGACAAACTCTGCCGATTCCAGATATCATCTCGGCGACGAATATCAAGGAACTGTGCCAGTCGACAATATTGTCGGCAAGGTGCAGGCGATCGTGTTGCCGTTTAGCCGGATTGGTGGGGTTGCCGATCCTGATATTCAGCAACAGTAAGCTGCCGCAACAGCGGCAAGCTCACCCGCTAGGCTAAACAAGCAATCCTCAATTACCTTGAAGTTTTCGCAGCATGTTCGGGTTTCCCGATTCGATACATTGCGTGCCCCATGCTGGATCTGCGGCAGGAGATGATCGTGTTGGGTAAACATCCCGAACAGCTCCCCGGAGCGTTGATAGCACGACTGCCGTGGATGCGGGCAGCAAATCACGTCCCCGTCACGGGCAGTGGCGGGCTGCGTGATCTTGAGGCAGCCGTTGATCTTGCTGGGTTGGGGCCGGTGGCAGGTGTCGACGAGGTAGGGCGTGGTGCCTGTGCCGGACCTTTGGCTGCCGGGGCATGCATTCTGCCAAGCAGAGAGCTTCCCGAATTGCAGGAACTCACCGATAGCAAACAGCTCACCGCCGCCAAACGACGACGTCTCGTGCCGGTGATTGAATCGGTGGCAGTAGCGACAGCTGTGGTGTTTATCGAGCCTGCAGATATTGATACCTATGGGCTACAGTGGGCGAACTTTGCGGCGATGCGCTGGGCGGTAACCAGTTTGCAAGTGCAACCAGGATATGTGCTCACCGATGCGGTGCAGCTGGCTGGGTTGCCAATGCCGCACATCCCGATTGTGAAAGGTGACGCGACTGCACTGTGTATTGCTGCAGCGAGTGTGCTGGCAAAAGTTGCTCGGGATAGCTTGATGGCAGACTATGACGAGATCTATCCCGGATATGGGTTTGCAGGACATAAAGGCTACGGGACAGCGAAACATATGGAATCGGTGCGCCGCCACGGGGCGAGCCCAATCCATCGCTACACTTATGCCAATGTGGCGCAAGCCCACAGTCAATGGTTAACGACGCACACCGCAGACACAACCGCGAATCAGCCCACCACACTGTGAGGCAACAACGGCTGATTTGCTGCTTTGTATGAGATCGTGAGCCGGTGACGTTGTTTCACTACCAATTTTCCTGCGGAGGATATTTGTGAGCGCTGAAGAACTCGACAACTATGAGGCTGATGTTGAGCTGTCGCTCTACCGCGAATATCGCGACATTGTCAGCCAATTCTCTTATGTGATTGAAACTGAGCGGCGCTTTTATCTTGCCAACGCGGTAGAACTCATTCCGCACAATCAGGGTCTTGACGTGTACTACGAGATTCGCATGTCTGATGCGTGGGTGTGGGATATGTACCGGGCGGCGCGTTTCGTTCGCTATGTGCGGGTGATCACCTATAAGGATGTCAATATCGAAGAGCTTGATAAACCGGACATGTACGTTCCAGAGCAGTAGGCGCATAGCACAATATCAATCAATCACGCCTGTTCCGGCACTGTAAGCCTGTGGAGAACTCTAGTTTTCCACAGGCTTTCGGCATTGCTGGGGCTGTGTCGGGGCAGCTGCTTGCAGCGGCGGTAACAATGTGATCAGTCGCTGTGCACTGCTCGTTGCCGTGTTTGGCTGCGGTGTGCCTGGGTTGAATATGCATCGCAGGCACGAGAACTATTCCGGGGGGTGTATCCATTCGGGGCATACCTGGTCTGGGGTCTCGGGGATGTGGTTGTGTCGTTGTTCGCCGGGGGAATGTTGGCGTTGGGAAATCGCCGTTCGGGAAGCATCGCCTAGCCGCACCAACGGGGTTTGGGATGTGCGCAGGGACATTGCTGTTGATGGAAACGATTGATAAGTGAGCTTGAAATGTTGTCTTTGTCGACCTATCGGCCGAATTTGCGCCGAAATCAGACCGCTGCAACGCTTTGCTACGAGCAGCAGGGGGCGATGATCCGCCAAGAAAATGTGCGATATCCCAAGGCTGAAGCAGATCTGCTGGTGGAATATCCTGCCCACGAATTAGCTGTAGTAGCGGTAAAAACACTTATTCGACCCCCAACCGATGGGAGGGTGCCGTTGTCGAGTGGATATTTTGCGCAGCTTGCCCGTGCCGGCAAACGCTTGGCAGGAGTGCATTCGGCAAGCAGCGTGCGGCTCGATGTGGTGGGGGTGATGCCAGACTGTTCCGCAGAGGTATTGTCGCCCTTTTGGATCGATGCGGTAGCAGCGTTTCCCTCCCGGGTGATTGCTGCAAGTACCCACACTCGTGGGGTTACACTCACCCAACTAGCACAGGTCAACAATTCACTGCCGGTGTTGCCGGAAGCAGACGAAAGCAGTCGTTACTGTGCACACACTGTGCAATTGTGGCGGCTTGCAACCTCTCGGACAGCATTGTGGTGTTGGCAGTGGCAGGAGGTGTTTGCGCCATGTACAGCCAAGCTGTCACGGTAACCACCAACGGGTCTACACCGCAGTTACACCGGTTACAGACCCGGCCGGTAACTTTGCCCGGTGTAAACGCCCCCGGAGGAAAGCTGTGCAGCTGGTTGCATCCGGCAGTCGATGAACCCAGTTGGCGGGGATGGGTTAGCCGGATCGGAAGGATCGTTGAGCAACTTCTCACGGTGCCAAATACTTGCCAGATGCAGCTCACCTGCAGCGGTATGTTGCGGCAGTCGGCATTTGCAGACTGTGATCTTGCGGCAGTGATGGCAGTGGTGTGTGGATTGCTGCCTCAGCCACAAAGGGATCGGGTGGCATCCCATTTGGAGAAGATAGTATTGCTCTCCCGGGTAACCCCAAGTGGTCGACTCGTGCCAGTTCCGGGACTACAGCAGCGGTGCGGTGCGGCGCAAAAAGCAGGCTTTGGGATGGCAATTATTGCCGCCGATGCACAGCTGCCGCCCGGCATAACCGGCGCAGAGCTCACCTGCTTTGCGGGTGAAACCGTGCAGGAAGTCCTGGAGTTTCTCCAGCAGCCAACACCTCCTAGTCCACGAGCGCAAGCAAGATCAGGTGTTCTGCATAGTGGTGCTGTCCAGCAAAACCTGAATACGCAGCCGCTACCTTGTTCATCGCTGCTTCACCCAGCGCAGGACACTGGGATGGAAGAAGCCCACCCGCACCGGGTGGCGACACAATCAAACCTACCGCTTAACGCACCGATGGCCGCGGCAGCATTGTCAGCAACACATCGTTGTCTCGCGCACCCGACGCAACAACCTCCAGCGACACACCACCAGGCAGCTGATAGCAACGGTCAGGGCAACATTGCTGCGGTGGGGGTGCCGCCGTCACCTCACGAGAGCGCTCCCTCATATTCCCCAGACACCGTGGCCGCGGTGACTGCATTGGCACAGCAACTGGCCGCAACCACCGCAGAGACTACAAGCATTGCTGCGGTTGCTGCAGCAAGATCTCGCGTTGGAAACAAGAGGATGCACTGTTTTCCCGCTGCGACCGTGAACAAGCCAGATGCTGCAACAAACAGTGCTCGGCGCACAAGAGTATCAGCGGTCGATTGTGGACAGCAGCAAACCGATCGTTCGCCGAACAACCCGCCGTCTACCCCTGCGAACTGTGGAATATTGACGGCTGACACCTCATCACTTGTCCGGTGCGAGAAGGCACCCGATGAACCTGGTGTCGACCAGGTGCGGACTGGGGTGGATATTGCCATCGGATCCGTGAATTGGGAGGTGCTGACCCGCTATTGCGGCAGAACACAGCCTCGAGTGGCCGCTGATCCGTTCCTGCTTGGGATAGCGACCGGTATTGTTGGCGGCCACCCGCTTATCCCCGGCACCGATGTGCAGACAGCCCAGCAGGTGGCTGCGGCAATGCAGCGTGTGCTGGGGCGAAAATGGCAGTGTGTCGATGGCAGTTCGGTGAAAGCTTGGATTATTGAGCAACCATCCACCCCGGCAGCCGGTGCATGCCTGCCACACAGCGCCAACAGGTCAGCGAAAAATTGGGACACCAGTCGAGACACCCCACTGCGTGACCGGGCTGCTGAACACTTTGCGTCTGGCGCGTGTCCTGGTGAACCTGCTTTGCAGTATGTGTCGCCGGAGGCGAGTCGCGCCGGGCATGTGCTTGGTGCTGGTTTTGCTATTGTCGCCCCGCATCGACAGCAGCACCGTTCCGACGCCATTGTTGTTCTCGATTCGAAGACACCACCTGCGCTGCTGGCCGCCTTGCAGATGAGAGAGTTTCACCAGCAACCAGTGCTGGTGACCACCGGTTGTGGCCGCTGGTTTTCCGTTTCCCGGATTATCGACGCCACCGGACATCTGCAAGGGGCACTCCCGATTCCTGTGGCGGAGCAACAATTGCCGGATTCGATACAGTCGCATGTGGCGTGCCTGCTGCAATCGATGGCCTGGCAGGCGCATCGACGATGGCAGGGAATGAGTGGATCGGTGGCCACAAATGCGGGCGTGCATTATGCAGACTTTATGCGGGTTGCGTGTCATAGCAGCAATATTCGACCGCTTGCAGCAGTCCTTGCAGCGATGACTCCAGCTAGGAGACGGCTGCTGCTGCGATTTGCCTGGACTGTCGCTGACTTGGCAGGAAAAGCGGTTCCTACCCATGCTGAAGTCTCTGTTGTCGCTGATGCTGTGCACCCGTGTGCAACCGCACAATCAGCGAGGGAAAAGGGGGATTTATGATCGGTCAATCGTCACCGTATCGGGATGCTGCTGGGGCTCACGCATCGAGTAATGCACACTGGTCGCACGCTGAAGATGGTGCCCGGCAGGCTACCTATCACCATTCACCTGTGCGGGAGTTCAATTCTTCCCATCCAGCGTGGCCGACACGTCAGTTTGCGCGAGCTTTTGGGTATCTTCGGGCATCGGGGATACCTGTGCAGGGCTGCACCATGGAGACCTTCGCCACCACAGCGACACCCACAGATATTGGGAATCCTGACCCGAGGCAGGAAAATCGGAAGGCTACTGGTGCGCGTCATTCGGCGCCGCAACCTGGAACTAACCCGACCAAGCAACGAACAGGGATACCGGCGGGGTCTGCGGCGAACACGCAGCCAGGTAACAGGGTGCCGCCACCACCTGCAGCACACACACATTTTTCGGAAAACCCTGGAAAGCACAGACCAGCCGGTGCAGGAAGGCTCCAACAGCACGGGCCAGTGGAGGATCCCAACCGTGTGCTGAAACGGCAAAAAGAGGATGTGCACTCAGCCTGCCCAGCATCATTGTCACAATCCGGCCAGACCGATACCAACTGCCACAGTGTGCAACCGGCTGCCAGTACAGTCCACGCCCCAGGTTGGGTGTATCCACGAACCCTGTGGTGTGCCGGCGGTAAATCGGTACACCAGGACAGCGGCGCTGCCTTACAGCTAGATCCAATCCAGGCAGCATCTTCCCCGGCGCGGCGGCGGGTGGTTGCAGTGCTGGGCAGCAGCCGGCCGGCTGTGTATGCGGTGGACACTGTGACTCGGATTGTGCGCAGTTTGCTGCGTGATGACCGAATCACGGTGTTGACGGTGCCCGTGGACGGGATTGGGTTTCGGGTGCTGCAGCAGGCCACTACGGCTTCGGGGACATCGGCGATTGCGGTGGTGCCGGTGGCGTTAGGACAAGTGTCCTGTCGTCGCACAGCCGAGTTGTTGGATACGTTTGCGCACCGGGGTGGCATGGTGGTGTCCCGGTTCCCACCAGGAAAGCGAACACCGGCTACTTCTGTGGCCGATACGGCCATGCTGGTTGCTGCTTGGGCTGATGCTGTGGTGATGGTGGATTATCGCAACGATGCGGTGAGTTCGTTGTGTATCGCGGCAGCAACTGCTTGTAACACACCTGTGCTAGCGATTCCCGGTCCGGTTGATCAACCTGGATCGATGGGATGCCATCGGCTAATTGCCGAGCAGCAAGCCCAACTCGTTGCGAACTCAACAGATATTCGTGCCCAGGTGTTACCGCTGGCAGTCGATAACACTACCGCCGCCGCCTGCCAGTCACTTCAGCAGCAGGTGATCCATGCCTTACAAACACAGCCCGGGAAACACACGTTCGCCCAGTTGCTGCAATTGTCGGGGTTGCCGCCAGCGGTGTTGTCTCGGCAGTTGGTCGCGTTGCACTACAGTCGAAAAATTGACTGTAACCAACAACTGTTTTGGCTCACCCGGAGCACGACAGAGCAACACCACACCCCACCTGCGTAGAGTCAGGCTGCGTATTTGCAGGGCAGTGGTGCGCATGCAGGCGTAGGGGTGTGCCTGGCATGCAATTATCGATCAGCAGGTGAGTGTGTGTTGACCTGGTTGTGTGCTGCAGGCCGTGTGCCACCGCACCACCTTGCCGGGGCCGTGGCGTGTACACCTTACCTGGTGTCGTGTAGCAGCGGGTTGAACGCAGGTATTGCGGCGCCCAAGTCAATCAGACTTGTCCACATCGGTGCACTACACTGTGGTGTTGTGGAATCGCCGAAGACAGCTTCCGGTGACGTGCAATGGTCATCGCTCATCGACGAATTTGGGCTGTGGCTTGAGCATGTGCGCAACTGCAGCTCGAATACGGTTACTGCCTACACCGCCGATATAGCCCTGGTGCTGGACGGTCTATCAGGTTTGCAGGACTTGACGTTGGAATATCTCCGTGACTTTTTGTATCAGCAGAAACGCCATGGAATGTCTGCGTCGACAATGGCCCGTCGCACGGCGGCGATTCGACAATTTTGCAGTTGGGCGCGGAAACAAGGGCTTATCCCCACAGATCCGTCGCTGCGTCTTACCGTTGCTCAAGTCGGCCGCACCTTGCCCCGGGTGCTTCGCGAGGAAGAAACCACCCAGCTGCTGCAAGCACCCCATCCACTAGCAGACAGTACAGCTGCTGGGGTTGATGATGGCAGCAGTATCGGACAGCGAACCGGCTCCCGCCCGAAGCAGGCTGCTGTCATCGCCCGTGACTATTGCATCGTCGAGCTTATGTATGCAACCGGTCTGCGGGTTAGTGAACTTACCGGACTCCAGCTTCACGACATCGACGAACATAGACGAATGCTTCGCGTAACCGGGAAAGGCGGCAAGCAGCGCACCGTCCCCTTCGGTGAACCTGCCCACCATGCGTTGCAGCTGTGGCTCGAATACCGCGATACGCTGGCCAACCCTGACACCACCGCAGTATTTGTTGGCAACCAAGGTGGTCGCATTGATCCGCGGCAAGTGCGACGGATTGTGCAACGGCTAGCATCCGCTGCGGGTATCGACGCCCTTTCCCCTCATGCACTGCGCCACAGTGTCGCCACCGATTTACTCAACCACGGCGCCGATTTACGCCTAGTCCAGCTGTTGCTCGGGCATTCCTCCCTGTCAACCACCCAAATCTATACCCATGTCTCTGAACAGCACCTGCTTGAGGTGTTTCAACGAGCCCATCCGCGAGCCTAGCCACCACCGACAGGCCCACACACGAACCATCTGCGGCCACCATGCAGGAACAAACACGTCACAAGATACGAAACTGCGCCCCGTCTACGACGGTGGGCTACCAGCAGGTTTTAACCGAATATGCGGCGGCTGAAGCAGCCACATCGGATTGATATACGTTTGCCCAAACCTGGCACCCCACGACAATCCCGGAAACGGTGTAACCGGCTCACTTAACACCCCGATCAACTGGCCTTGTTGCACCACCTCTCCTCGGCGCACCACCGCAGTCACCGGCTGATAGCTGGTAATAAGCCCACCCTGATGGCCAATCGACACCGTTGGTGTACCGGCAAGCACCGCAGCAAACCGTACAGTTCCTGCAGCAGGTGCAAAAATAGGCGCACCAACCATCGCATCAAGATCCACCCCACGATGACCAGGCAACCATCGTTTCGCTGGTGGATCGAACGATCGAATTACCACCGGCAGATCCCGCCGGCTAGTTAATGGATTCACAAACCGACGACGCCCAACTCCACGCGCCTGCCACGAAACAGTACGGTGCGGCACCTGCGACCATCCACCACCCTGCACCACCCGCGTAGTGCCCGGGGCAGCATCAGCACGATACACAAGCGTCGAAGACACTGCCCCCTCAGATAGACTCAACTGCCCACCAGTAGCGGGAGCAGGATAAACCCCCAACAAACAACAGCACACAACAGCAAACAACCTACGGATAGCTATGGCAGCATTTCGCCGCATCCCGCAAACACTCCGTGGCAGAAATTCACGCCGCCGGCTGGTTTCCCCACCCCAGTTACAACAATGCACAAACACTGTGACTGTGTCGTACCCCCAACCGGTTGCAGCGACAAATATCCGCCACAACCGGCACAGCAGCAAGCCTCACCATCCCGACCACCCAAAAACCCCAGTGCGAGATGGGACAGAGAGGACTGCCCATCAGCCCCAAGCAGACAATCCGCAACAGGTTGCAGACTAATCCCGCCGCGGTGTCAGCATCGTCAAAAACAACACCCCATTTTCCTTGGCATCAGCAGCCACGCTCACCCGATGAACCACCATCGGGTCAAGATGCAACACCATCCCCGGTGTCAGCGTCACCGTCTCATCGCCGCAGCTAAATTGCAGCTCGCCGGCAACCGCCTGCACCAAAATCGGATGCGCCGCTTTATGATCAGCCAAAACCTGGCCAGGGGTGAAAGTCATTGCAATAATCGTCGCACCACTGTGAGCACCCAGCCGTTGCACCGCGGGACGAGCAGCATCACTGGGAGCTGGGGCCAGATCCACCAGATTGTAGGTGTGCATCGTCTCGCCGGATTCTAAATTCGGGCGCGCTGGGAATGTGGAGGTGTCGTGGATTGGTAGTTCTTGTGTCATGGCTTCCTAGTGTAAAGGTTCGTCGGGTCTGCAACCCGTCTTGCTGGTTCCTGGTTTAGGTGGTGGCTGGTTTTTCCAAAACCAACCCGATAGCACCAAGATGATCTCGATGTGTGCGGAATGTGGAACGCATCGTAAGGACGCGGCGGCGCAACGCTGGTTTAGTGAGCAAATTTTTCGCAATGGTTGCCATTCCCCGCAGCCCTTCATCGGCAATCATGCGGCGAGGCTCGAGCAGCGCCATCGGCTTGGAATATTCACCAACTACGTGAAACCCCACCGATTCAGCAAGGTGCTTCCACTCTGCGTGGGTCAAGGGTCGGGCATTGACTCGGATTGCTTGGGCGAGTGATTTCGTCAGTTGGGTTTTCACCGAATCGTCGACACTGTCGGGAACCATCGACAATTCATGGATGGCGTAGCGGCCACCCGGTCGCAGCACACGAAACGCCTCCTGCATGATGGCTTGTTTCTGTTTGTCGTTATTCATCGTCAACATTGCTTCGCCGATCACCACGTCAGCGGATTCAGCAGCCAACCCTGTGGCATCTGCGCTCGCTTGTTTGACTGTTACCGGTATCGCGCCGGCGGCTGCGGCAGTGACAGTTTTCACCGCAGTTTCATCTCGATCCACGCCGGTGTAGGTGGCGGGTTGCTGCGCCAGGAGTAACCCGGCAGTCATCCCCATCCCAGGGGCAAATTCCACAACATCAGCACCCCGCAGTGGGAGTGCGGCAATGAGGGTTTCGGTGAGTTCTTTTCCGCCCGGGCGCAATACTTTTTTACCGAGTTCGGCCAATACCCAATGTCCGGGACGGCGTTCAGCGGGAATGTTGGCCTCAGGAGTGGTGGGATGATGCATAGGGGGGACTTTCAGAATTGGGCGGCAAGCCGACATGGACAACAGAAGATGTGCAGTAATAAGGCTGGGGTGGTGGGCTGGAACAACAACCACAACAAGAAAGTGAGCCTTGCCTTAATTGGCGTTGCCTACCAAACTTATCACGGGTTAGTCACGTTTGGAACGTGATATACCTCACTGCGACTTGTGGGGATGTGTACCTTTAGGGGTCATGTGACCACTGTGTGACTGTTCGTGCTGCACGGGTATGCAAAAGAAATACCCGGTGAGAAAGACTCCACCGGCCCCACTGAGCGAGCGGCCGCAAAACCGCAGTGGCTATCGAGCGAGCAACAATGATGGTGATTTATATGCGCCCGCCGATTTGGGATGTTTGAGGCACGGCATTGTCATAGACGGCAGTGGTGGGTCGTGTAGCCGACGTCAGGAATGCTGGTAAGTAGGTGTGCCAAGCCTGGCAGTTACGATGCGGATGACCGCTACCCAGGGGTCAGTCCCGGGGCGCTGCAAGTGGGTAACTCCACTGGTGCAGGTGGGGCGGTAGTTATAGGTGTGACTTGGGGCTGTACACACCAGCAGAGTAAGGGGAGAGGGTGGTTTTGGTCAATCCTGAACAACCCGTTATGCTCGTCGGTTAGCAGTGTGTCCACAAATGATGTTTGGCGTTTGCGTGCTGAATTAACATTCGGCAACTCACGCTTGAAATCTGTGCACATCGGATGAGGTCGAAACGAACTCTCGCCTGCTGCAAGCTATCGATAAGCAAGGTAGTAGGCAGTACGGACCCGGTGTGATTGCAGGGCGCATCCAGACACACTGACTTCGCGCGGCACGAAGCCAATCGACTTGGCAATCTTGCGATTTCGCAGTTTTTCGAGTTGGTGGCCAGGGTTCCGAGTAGGTCCAATTGTGAGCAGGCATGGTTGTTGACTTTCAACAATCATCACTCCGTTGGTGGGAACACTGGTGTCGCCAGGCTGTAGGGAAAACCTGCAGAATCTTTCCAAGAATTAACCTCAAACCTCTACCAAGAAAGGGCGAATCACATGGCAGTCGTAACCATGCGTGAGCTTCTTGACTCCGGTGTCCACTTTGGCCACCAGACCCGTCGTTGGAACCCAAAGATGAAGCGTTTCATCTTGACCGACCGCAACGGCATCTACATCATTGACCTGCAGCAGACCCTGACCTACATCGATCAGGCCTTCGAATTCGTGAAGGAAACTGTTGCTCACGGTGGCACCATCTTGTTCGTTGGTACCAAGAAGCAGGCTCAGGAAGCCGTGCAGACCGAAGCTGAGCGCTGCGGTATGCCATATGTGAACCACCGCTGGCTCGGCGGCATGCTCACCAACTTCCAGACTGTGTCGAAGCGTCTGACCCGTATGAAGCAGCTGCAGGCTATGGATGCTGCTGAAGACGGCTACGAAGGTCGCACCAAGAAGGAAGTGCTCATGCTTACCCGTGAGCGCACCAAGCTGGAGCGTGTCCTCGGCGGTATCGCTGACATGCACAAGATCCCTTCCGCAATGTGGATCGTTGACACCAACAAAGAGCAGATCGCGATTGCTGAAGCTCAAAAACTCAACATCCCAGTCGTGGCTATCCTCGACACCAACTGTGACCCGGATGTTGTGAACTACCCGGTTCCTGGCAACGACGACGCTATTCGTTCCGTTGACGTGCTGACCAAGATCATCTCCACCGCTGTGGAAGAGGGCAAGAAGGCTAAGGCAGAGCGCGAATTCAACGCTGCTCGTGAAGCTGCTGGCGATCAGCCGGTGGAGGTTGCCGCAAAGGTTGAGGCTTCCGAAGAAGTTGCTCAAGAAGCACAGCCGGAATCCGCTCCTGTTGCAGAACAAGAAGCAACCAACAACTAAGTCGCATTGTTTGGCGGGAAACTCCCAGTCCGTATGAATGCAGACAGGGATGAGGCGACACTGCTTGTGGTTCACATCAACGAACCGAAACAAAGTTGCTGTGTCGCGACCGCCACAACCATCGCAAATGCTTGATGCACAATCGCGCACTCAGCAACCGGGTGGGGGTAGCCCCACCCGTTGCAGGGTATTGTGCAAAGAGCAACCCCACCAGTTTTTCTATCGAGGAGGATCGCCCAAGTTATGGCGAACTACACCGCTGCAGATGTAAAGAAGCTTCGCGAGATCACCGGTTCCGGTATGACCGCTTGCAAAAACGCCCTGAACGAAACCGAAGGTGACTTCGACAAGGCTGTCGAATTGCTCCGTATCAAGGGTGCTAAGGATGTTGGCAAGCGTGCCGAGCGTACCGCTGCTGAAGGTCTGATTGCTGTTTCCGGCAACACCATGATCGAAGTGAACTCCGAGACCGACTTCGTTGCGAAGACCGAAGAGTTCAAGACCTTCGCTGACCGTATCGCTGCTGCCGCTGCTGAGGTGAAGGCTAACTCCACCGAAGAGCTGAAGGCTGCCAAGGTTGACGGCGACAAGACTGCTGAAGAAGCTATCCAGGAGCTGTCCGCCAAGATTGGTGAGAAGCTGGAACTGCGTCGTGCCACCACCATCGAAGGTGAAAACGTCGCGAAGTACATGCACCACCGCAGCGCTGACCTGCCACCAAGCGTTGGCGTACTCGTTGCCTACACCGGTACTGGTGAAGCTGCTGAGAAGGCTGCCCACGCTGCTGCCATGCAGGTTGCTGCAATGAAGGCTCAGTACCTCAACATTGAAGATGTGCCGGCTGAAATCGTGGAGAAGGAACGCGCAATCGCCGAACAGATCTCCCGTGAAGAAGGCAAGCCAGAAAAAGCTCTGCCGATGATTATCGAAGGCCGTCTCAAGGGCTTCTACAAGGATGTTTGCCTCAACGAGCAGGCTTCCGTTGCTGACAACAAGAAGACCGTGAAGCAGGTCATGGATGAAGCTGGTGTCACCCTCACCGACTTCGTTCGCTTCGAAGTTGGCCAGCACAGCTAAGCATTTATTGCGCCGGTGGTTTTGCACCGTCGGTAAAGGCCAATAAGCTCACCACACCCCAAGGACACTCTGTGTGCTTGGGGTGTGGTGCTATCTGGGGCTAGTGCATTGCAGGCCAACCATCACCCGATTTTGCCTGCTGTATTACTGCTAGCTCGGGCCGCAATCGCAAGCGTGACAATGTGCGCTACGATAGACGGTTGGTAATACCTGCCCTTGAGCGCTTGCGTTATTGACACATGGTGTTCGCAACGGTTGCCGACAGCGTGAGTCGTTAAGCTCAACACTGTTGTCGGAACCGTCCGGTGACCAAGCTGCACGTTGTGGTGTGCTCTGCAACCATTGTTGCTGGCTTGCTGCAGCGCTGTAGGGGCACATTCCGCACCTTGATAGGAGAACCACATGGCCGACGAACAAACCACCCGTTCAGGTTACAAGCGCGTGATGCTGAAGTTGGGGGGTGAGATGTTCGGCGGCGGTAATGTTGGTATTGATCCTGACGTGGTCGAAAATGTCGCCCAGCAGATCGCAGAAGTTGCCCGAAATGGCCACGAAGTTTGTGTGGTCATCGGTGGCGGTAACTTCTTCCGTGGAGCTGAACTTTCCCAGCGGGGGATGGATCGGGCGCGCAGTGACTATATGGGCATGCTTGGCACTGTGATGAACTGTCTTGCGCTGCAAGATTTTCTGCAGCAGCTTGGAGTGGATTGCCGCGTGCAAACCTCCATCAATATGGCGCAGATCGCAGAGCCATATCTGCCCCTTCGAGCCCGCCGTCACCTTGAGAAGGGACGAGTTGTCATCTTCGGTGCCGGCATGGGTATGCCTTATTTCTCCACCGACACCACCGCAGCGCAGCGTGCTTTGGAAATCGGCTGTGAAGTGCTGCTCATGGCAAAGGCCGTCGACGGGGTGTACGATGCGGATCCCCGCACGAACCCTGACGCGAAACTTTATTCAGAGATCACCCCACGCGAATGTATTGAAAAGGGACTGAAGGTCGCTGACGCAACCGCATTTTCCCTCTGTATGGACAACAATATGCCGATTTTGGTGTTCAACCTGCTGACCAAGGGCAACATTGCCCGTGCCGTCGCCGGCGAACAAATCGGCACGCTCGTCAAGTCCTAACCTGGCGCGACAAAGCATCGCCAACATAGCGTCAAGCCGCGCCGAATGCAGGCTGTAGCCTCTGCGTTTATCTCGCAACACTCGCGGCGATGCATTGCTGCAGTAGCTGTTAGCCCAAAGACCTCCCAATCAGTGGGAAACTCGCTGCTGCGGTATCACCGTAGTCACATTTGATGCAGATCCGCCTGTCAACCGTAAGGTTGCCAGGCGGTGCCGCTAGAATAGCGACCAGGCAACGAATCACCGAAAGCTGTTGCCGATAGTGCCGCTACGATGCAGCTCCTGCTGCCTCTGGTACGTGGCAAGTTCGACAACCTACTTGGATGGATACCCGAAACAATCATGATTGAAGAAAATCATCTCGACGCCGAAGAAAAAATGGCTGCCTCTGTGGAACATGCGCGTGAAGAACTCACGACTATCCGCACCGGGCGTGCAAACCCGGCAATGTTTAACAGCGTGATCGCTGAATACTATGGCGTGCCAACCCCGATCACTCAGATGGCCACTATTTCAGTGCCAGAGCCTCGTATGCTGATCATCAAGCCATATGAGATGAGCTCAATGGGGCCAATTGAAAACGCTATTCGGAACTCTGATCTGGGCGTCAACCCAACCAACGACGGGCAAGTGTTGCGCGTGACTGTGCCACAGTTGACCGAAGAGCGCCGCAAAGACATGGTAAAGCTTGCCAAGGCCAAGGGTGAGGATGCCAAGATCGCGATCCGCAATGTGCGTCGCAAGCACATGGATGTGCTCAAGAAGATGCAAAAAGACGGCGATGCTGGCGAAGATGAAGTAATCGCAGCTGAAAAGGAACTCGACAAGACCACCCAGGAATATGTGGCCAAGGTCGATGTCTTGGTTGAGAAAAAAGAAAAGGAACTGCTCGAAGTGTAGCTGCGAGCAGCGCCTATGTTCGCTGCTGCGTTCTTTCCGCCTTGCATGGAGAAACGATCAGGTTTTTCCTAGCGGTGCTGCGACAAAACGAAACGATGTGTCGCTGCACGCGTTGCCCGGCGCAGTTGCGGCAGCGAGCAGAAGCGTTACCACAGTGGTTGCAGGTGCAGGGAATGTATTCCGCGCTTCCAGGCGCACGTCACCTGTGTGCCTGGTACCACTGGTTTTCTCCGGTGCGGTGTAAAGAAGAAACAATGCGCATCGAATCCTCTCCTACGACCCTGCTGCAGTGATCGTGGTACTTCACGATGCTGTTGGCCAAGTGATGGTGAACTCGTCCATGCCCCAAGTTGATAGCCCGCCACCGAATCCGCCGGGGCGACCGCTGCCGCCAGAGCAGCTTATTCGTCGACGGGATGCATTGAAAGCCTCCCTCCCGAAACCGAAGAATGGGGCGGGACGCAACCTCAAGCAGGCAATCGCCACCGGAGTGGGGTTGGGGGCAGTTGTACTGCTGTGTATTTTCGTTATCCCCTACGGGTGGTATCCGTTTGTGGCGGTCGCGGTCTGGCTCGGCTCGCATGAAGTGTTGCGTCGATTGCGGGAAGTGGGCTATCTCGTCCCGCGATTGGTGATTCTGCTGGGCGGCCAAGTGATGCTGTGGTCGTCGTGGCCGTTTGGCGCCCAAGGGTTGGTGGCCTCATTTGTTGCCACGGTGCTGGTATTGATGTTTGGGCGCCTCTTCCGCAATGGCCGTTCTACACCGCCGCAGAATTATCTGCGGGACACCGCGATTGGGGTGTTCGTGCTGGTGTGGATTCCGCTGTTCGGCTCATTTGCCGCGATGCTCTCACTGCTCAGCCGCGACGGGGTGCCCGGCCAGCTGTATATTGTGACGTTCATCGTCTGTGTGATTGCTAACGATGTTGGCGGCTATGTGGCAGGTGTGCTGTTTGGGTCGCATCCGCTAGCACCTGCAGTGTCGCCGAAGAAATCCTTAGAAGGGTTTGCCGGCTCTGTGGTGTTCGGCATTATTGCTGGTGCACTGTGTAGCGAGTTTCTCATTCACGACACTTGGTGGCGTGGAGCGATCATGGGGTTCGGCTTAGTGATCTGTGCAACGCTCGGGGATCTTGTCGAGTCCCAGTTTAAACGCGAACTGGGGATCAAGGACATGTCCAATCTGCTGCCCGGCCACGGCGGGGTGATGGATCGGGTCGACGGTATGCTGCCCGCAGCTATGGTGACTTGGTTATTTATGAACCTGATGGCGCAAATGTAGCCGCTGATAAGCACTGTGCGAACAGCTGTCTCGTGCTGAGCCGGGCTGGTCTTCAGCCCGGCTTTCGGTTATTTTGTCGTTCTTGCTGTGAAGCCAAGGCTGAAAGCGAGCAAGGTGGCAAATCCGGTCAGTTGTTGCAGTGGCGGTTCGATGTGTTTTGCCAAGTGAAGTCACACATAAGCCGGTCGCTGCCTGTTCGTTGCTGTGTGTGTTCCCTGGCGGATCCGATCGCTCACTGCTCTAGCTGGTGTTGATCGTCGTGCGGTGGGTAAACCGGTTGGGGAAGTGGGTTACCTATTAGCAGGTGTTTCGTGCAATGATGAGTCTGCCATGGCTACAGAAATTCCTTTAGTATTCTCCGCTTCGCGACGAGCAATGCCGCCGAAGCATTTTGCCGATCTGGATTCCACCCAGCGCATCGCTGCAGTGGAAGCACTTGGGCTGCCAAAGTTTCGCGCAAAGCAGATCGCCACTCATTATTACGAGCATTTGCAGGCTGACCCGCAGCAGATGACTGATCTTCCGGCTAATGTGCGTGCTGCGGTGCAAGAGTCACTGTTTCCCACATTGATGGAGCCGGTGACCAGTATTGCCTGCGATAATGGGCAGACCCAGAAAACGTTGTGGCGTTTGCACGATGGGACGCTGCTTGAGTCGGTGCTGATGCGCTATCCGGATCGTGCAACGCTGTGTATTTCTTCCCAAGCGGGCTGCGGGATGGCGTGTCCGTTTTGTGCTACCGGGCAAGGCGGTTTGGATCGGAATCTGTCAACTGGGGAGATTGTGGAACAGGTTCGTCACGCCGCAGCTACGATGCGCGATGAAGGCGGCCGTCTGAGCAATATTGTGTTTATGGGCATGGGGGAGCCGCTGGCTAACTATAAGCGGGTGCTGTCGGCAGTTCGACAGATCACCAGTCCTAGCCCGGAAGGGTTCGGGATTTCGCAACGCAATGTCACGGTTTCTACGGTGGGTCTTGCGCCGGCGATTCGTAAGCTTGCCGGGGAGGATTTGTCGGTGACATTGGCGGTGTCGCTACACTGCCCTGACGACGAGCTACGTGACACCTTGGTACCGGTGAATAATCGCTGGTCTGTGCAGGAAGTGTTGGATGCTGCGCGGCTATATGCCGACACCACTGGGCGCCGTGTGTCGATTGAATACGCGTTGATTCGCGATATTAACGATCATCCGTGGCGGGCTGACATGCTGGGCAAAAAGCTGCATAAAGCGCTTGGTTCGCGGGTGCATGTCAACCTCATCCCGCTGAATCCGACGCCGGGTTCGAAGTGGGATGCGTCCCCGAAACCTGTGCAGGACGAGTTTGTTGCTCGTGTCGCGGCACAAGGTGTGCCATGCACCGTGCGTGATACGCGTGGCCAGGAGATCGCTGCGGCATGTGGTCAGCTGGCTGCAGAGGAACGCGACGCTTCGAGCAGCTAGGGGAGTGTGGCTGCTGGCTGATTGTTCAGGGGAATATAGTGCCAGCAGCTGTTTCGTTTCCACCGTTGCCGGCATGGTGCATGCTGACAGTGTGCCGGCAAGTGGGCGTGGGGATGCGTCACGGCACTGTTGCTGAGGTTCCCATGTGCAAGGGGAGTGCCGTGAAGCGGGGAGCGCTGTCGACTCCACGGTTTTCCCAGTGTTGTGCACAGCTGGGTGTAGCAAATGGGGGTAAGCAGTGCAGTGTGCAGGGCTCTTTTTAGGAAGTTTTCGCAGGCGATGACCAGGGTTACCGCACTGCCATGGTGAGCAACACCGAAGGTGAGCTGTACGACCGCGTCAGTGCGTTGTAGTGCTGGCTGTTGTATGCCCAGTTGTGCCCGGTCTGCTGGAACTGACAGCCATGGCACCACCGATTGAGGGGAGAAATAAGCCATGAAAATGACCCCTGGTTACGCCCGGTTGGTGCCCGCTGTAGTGGGGAAATAGAAAATCGCCGGGGTGGCGACAGTGCCTGTTGCCAGGACTGTCGTTGCAACCATCACGAATACCCCCATGAGTGGGTGGATAAGTGTTCTTATGGTGTTATTAATTCGCCATGCGGTGAGTGATAATGCATTAAAGAAGTCATTATCGATCGGCAATGTGAAGTGTGGGGGTGGCAAAGGTGGAAAAAACTCATTGCCGATTGGGCATCAATTCCACCCTTGATGTGAGTACTGTGGAATCTGAACAGTTACCCAGCGCAAGCTGGAAGACTCGCGGCGGCAACCTCAGCCAGGTTCGCTGTCGCACAACCGCGACACGTGGATCACAGGTCTGTGAGACGGATCCACACCACAGCGACGAGAACCCTCTCACAAGAAGGAAGGCCACTGATATGCGTCACATTGCACGAGGCGTCCTGGCAACCACCATGGGCATGTCCCTGCTGATGACCGCTGCCTGTGCCAGCGATAGTGCCGACACCGGCAGCAGCGCCGACGGTGTCACCGAAATCAGCTTGCTGGTTCCCACCTATTCCGATAACACCAAAGGATTGTGGGAAGACACCATCACCGGTTTCGAGGCACAACACCCCGACATCAAAGTGAATCTGGAGGTGCAATCCTGGGAGAACATCAACCAGGTGGTCACCACCAAGATCCAAAACCGGCAAGCACCAGATATTCTCAACATCGACTCGTTTACCGCCTTCGCCAACGATGACCTGCTCTATCCCGCTGACGAAGTAGTGTCCCCAGAGACATTGGCGAAATTCCCCGAAAACTTCAAAAAGAATGCCACCATGGATGACACCCAATGGGCGTTGCCGCTGATCGCCTCCGCACGTGCCTTGTTCTACAACAAGACATTGTTTGCAGAAGCCGGGATTGCATCCCCGCCCACCACCTGGGCAGAGTTGGAAGACGCGGCGCTAAAGATCAAAGATCTCGGCGGTGTTGACGGCTACGGTATGCCGCTTGGTAATGAGGAAGCACAAGCCGAAACTGCGATCTGGTTCTATGGCAACGGCGGATCGTTCGTTGATGGCGACACCATCAAAGTGGACTCAGCGAAAAACATTGAAGCTGCCACATTTATGCAAAAGCTCATCGATGAAGGAGCAACCCAGCCCAACCCTGGTGCCTCCCAGCGCACCCCGCTCGGACAGACCTTCTTCCAGGGCAAAGTTGGCATGGTCATCGGCTTGCCGCCATATATCAACTTCATCGCCGAAACCAACCCTGACCTGGACTACGGCATCTCGCGCATCCCCACCAACGACGGATCAGAGATGACCCTCGGTGTTGCCGATCACATCATGGCATTTGATAACGGCACCGACAAAAAAGAAGCAATCAAAGCCTTCCTCGACTACTTCTACTCTGATGACGTGTATGAAGTATTTGTCGACACGGAGAACTTCATTCCGGTGACCAAGCCAGTCCTCGACAAGCTGAAGGACAAGGATTCGATCAAAGACTTCGTTCCCATGATTGAATTCGCGAAGTTCTACCCCTTTACCAACCCGCAATGGCAGGCCACCCAAGGTGCGATCCAATCGACGATCGGCAAGCTTGGGCAACAAGTCGCCCCGGCTGATGTGTTGGGTGAAATCCAGCAGAAGGCAGAAAGCGACTAGTCAGCGATATCTCCCCGGCAGTCTGCGCTTGCCGTTGCGGAGTCTACCGGGGATGACCACTGCGACAGATTCGATTGGTTGACCACATATTCGAATCTGCCGCAGTCCAAGGCGACCAGTGGGGCGTTGATGCCCCGCGGATTTATCCCGCCGACCGGGGCGTTTGTTCATCCCCCCGTGCCAGCACTGTACGGGGGCCAGTGGGGTGGAAACCCTTCTTCGAACGCTCTTGCTGGCAAGTGACGCCGGGCTAGCAGTCAAACGGTGAACAATTTGGCCTTGTTCCTGGCGGACAGCACAGGCATCTCCGGGGCTTCCAGCAGCCCCCTTCATACGCCTGCCCAGTGGTCGCCCACTGATATTTTCATGCAGAACATCATGATCGGATGTGACTAATAATGCCGTCAGCTGCAGCATCCACCGCACGCAAACCACGCCGCCACAGCGGCGATCGGCGTACGCTCTCCGACACACTCCGGGCGCTTCCGTGGCTTGCCCCAGTACTGCTCCTCATCGTTGGGGTGGTAGCGTTCCCGGCGGGGGTAATGATCTACAACTCCACCCGGAAAATCTCCAAATCGGGCATTGATAAAGGCAACGTCGGATTCGACAATTTTGCCAAAATTTTCGCTATGCCCGACCTGCCGCGGGTGCTGATCAATACGGTCATTTGGGTGGTAGTAGTCGTCGCCTGCACCATTGTCATCTCGCTCCTGCTCGCCGAACTACTCAATCGGGCGTTTCCTGGGCGTCAGCTTGTTCGTCTCGCTGTGGTGATCCCCTGGGCAGCATCGGTGGTCATGACTACCACCGTGTTCTATTACGCCCTCGAGCCCCGCCTAGGCATTCTCAACAAGTGGCTTTACCAGCTCGGCATCACCGAATCGAACCAGGTGGGCTACACCAAAACCGCAACAAGCGCATTCATCGTCGCGATCATCATCGCCGTATTTGTGTCACTTCCATTTACGACCTACACCATTTTGGCTGGTCTACAAGGCGTACCAAAAGATGTGCTCGAAGCTGCGCAAATCGATGGCGCAGGGCCGTGGCGCACCTATTTTTCGGTCGTGTTGCCACAACTGCGGCCAGCTATCGCCACCTCGACGGTGATCAACATTATCAACGTGTTTAACTCGCTGCCGATTCTGCGGACGATCACCGGACCGGTGCCGGGCAACGCTGCCGACACCACCACCACATTGATCTTCAAAATCATTCAAAACGACCGCCACATCGACTGGGCAAGTGCGTTAAGCGTGATCAACTTCGTTATTGTCATCGTGGTTATCGCCATCTATATTGCCATCGTCAACCCGATGAAAGAGGTGGACTAGCAATGGCAGCCTCCCACAATCGCAGCAAGCAACGCCGATCCTCGCGGATTGCGCAACGCTATCAGGAAGCGTCAGGACCTGGCTACCGGCCACATATGGGGCTGCGGATTTTCGCCGGTGCAGTGACGTTCCTGTTCTTTGTCGCCCCCTATTTGTACATGTTCACCTCGTCGCTGAAACCCAAATCAGAGGCGACAAGTGTTGATCCAACCTTTTTCCCACACCAGTGGCAGTGGGATAACTATCGCACCATGTGGGACACCCCGGAAACCCCGGTATTCGATAATCTCATCTCAACGATTGTTATCGCGGTGTCTGCCACGATTGTGGTGCTACTTGTGGCCATGCCTGCCGCATATTACACAGCCCGCTACAAGTTCCCGGGCAGGGGACTGTTTTTGTTCACCGTGCTGTTGACACAAATGCTGCAGCCGGCAGTGCTGGTGGCAGGGTTGATGCGTGAATTTTTAGCATTGAATCTGCAAGACACATGGCTGGCGATGATTCTGGTGAATTCGGCGTTCAACCTGTCCTTCGCCACCTGGATTATGCATTCCTTTTTCGCCAGTGTCCCACGTGAAGTGGATGAAGCTGCACAAATCGATGGTGCCGGTCGCTGGCAGGTGCTCACCAAGGTGAATCTGCCATTGGTGTGGCCGGGCATTGTGACTGCAGTGATCTTCACGTTTGTTGCAGCATGGAATGAGTTCGCGGCATCATTGGTGATTCTTTCCAGCGCAGGCAAGCAACCATTGTCGGTGGCGTTGACGAAATTCATCGGCCAATACGACACTTCTTGGCACTACGTGTTTGGGGTTTCCATTGTGGCAATTGTGCCAGTGGTCATACTCTTTGCAGTGATTGAAAAACGGCTCGTCAGCGGTCTTACTGCCGGCTCGATTAAATAATCCAACAACCGGCGACGTGGCGCATCGGCGCGTGGTTTCCTACGTTTCAATGTTGTGTCAGTCGCGTTGTTGCGACAAGACAACCCAGCGGTGCAAGGTTGCCGCAGCGAGTTCGGCAAAGTGTGCAACCTTGCGCCAAGGTGTTTGGCTGGATGGGAACACCGGGTGAGATGCGATTGATTGCAGCCCACGTGCTGGAACTCCTGCAAATTCGTCCCAACTCACAGCGTTAATTGTTTGCCAACAGATGCGATGCTGTCGCGATCAACGGTTGCAGATATGCAGGGTAGGGCAGTAGGGCGCTGCACAATAGTCCCCGGCTAATCGGCGGCAAGCGTGCCGGCACACTATCCGCGGTGCTGCACCAGGCTCGGCGCCAACGCTACAAGATAGCCATCTCCTGTGGACAGCCGAAAAGCTTCAGGAAATTCGCACCAGGTGCGATGAGCTTCCTGGGATGAGCGTCAACAGCTGCACAACTCGGTGTTTTCACACGGCACACGGCAATTCAAGCACCCGTGGGCGCATAAAAACCATGTCGGGATCAGCCGCATTGGCTCCGTCCGTGCTGCGAACATTTCCCAATGATGGCTTTAGCAAAAAATCGGCAACACCCCCGGTATCCCCGCGGTACAACCACCGTGCGCTGCCAGGGGTCACCAAATCTCGATAGCGATGGCATTACCCGACCCACGTTTTTCAATCATGGCATTGCGGCTACGCCATCATAGGCGGGTGGGATGATGCGGCGCGCCACGGCAACTGGAGTGGGAATAACGAAACACCGGGCACTGTGCAGCAATTTGCACAATGCCCGGTGGTGGTATGTTACTGCGCTAGCAGGCTGCTACCAGTCCGGCAGAAACCGCCCAACTTAGGTGGTGATCTGCGAATAGTCGTCGTCCAAAATGATGCGCTCGCGGGTACGTTCCACATGCGGATCCGGAATCGGAATCGCCGACAGCAGCGCCTTGGTGTACGGATGCTGCGGATTAGCGAAAAGATCCTCTGTATCACCCATCTCGACGAACTGACCCTTGTACATAATCGCAGTACGGTCAGAGATGTGGCGGATCACCGCAAGGTCGTGGGCAACAATGAGATACGAGATCCCCAGCTTGGCTTTCAGCTCATCAAGCAGGTTCAGCATAGAAGCCTGAATAGACACGTCCAGCGCAGAAACCGGCTCGTCGAGCACAATCAGCTTCGGATTTGTAGCCAACGCCCGGGCCAGCGAAATACGCTGCCGCTGACCGCCGGAGAAATGACCGGGGAAGCGGTCGACGTGTGCTGGGTTCAAGCCAACCAGATCCATCAGCTCGCGGATCCGGGCATTAATATCGCCCTCCCAGCCGAGTGCCTCGAGTGGTTCCCGCAACACTTCAGCCACGGTCAGGCGCGGATCCAGCGCACCCATTGGATCTTGGAACACGATCTGGATATCTTTGCGGGCTTCTTGCCGCTGTTTCCGGTTCATGTTTGCCGCATTTTCACCATTGATCACAATGGTGGCGCCTTCTTGCGGCGTGAGATCCATCAGCTCGAGGAGGGTGGTGGTTTTACCACACCCGGATTCGCCGACGATCGCAAAACATTCGCCAGCTTTAATATCAAAGGTCAGCCCCTTGACGGCTTCCACCCAGCCGACCCGCCGTTTGAGCAGCGCGCCCTTAACGAGCGGATAGGTCTTCTTTAAGTTGGTGACATCGAGCACGGTTTCGCGCTCATCGCGGGGAATACCTGCAAACATTTGTTCAGGACGCTCTGGCCGGGGGAAGATGTCTTGCCCCTGCAGTTTCCGATCCGCAATGAGATGCGACTTGATACAAGCGGACTCGTGACCTGGCGCGATCTCGGTCAGCGGTGGCTCATGGTCAAGACATTCCACAGTAGCGATCGGGCAGCGAGCAGCGAAGGGGCATTCGTCAGGCAGATCCACCACGATCGGCGGAGTGCCGTCGATAGCTGTCAGCGCTTCCTTGTCATTGTCGGCAAGCGAGGGGATAGACCCCAGCAAACCGATGGTATATGGCATGCGCGGTTGATCGAATAGCGAGAACACATCTGCTTTTTCAATCGGCGTACCGGCATACATCACCATCACATCGTCGGCGGTGCCAGCAACCACACCCATGTCGTGGGTGATCATGATGGTGGCGGCGTTGGTTTCCTTCTGAGCTTTTTTGATCAGCTCCAGGATCTGCGCCTGAATAGTCACGTCCAACGCGGTGGTTGGCTCGTCGGCGATGAGGATCCGCGGCTTGTTTGCAATCGCAATAGCGATGACCACACGCTGCCGCATACCGCCAGAAAATTCGTGCGGGAAGGCTTTAACACGGGTCTTCGGATCTGGAATACCGACCAGATCAAGCAGCTCAACTGCCTCGTTCCAAGCGGCTTTCTTGGAAATGTTTTGGTGAGTTTGCAGCGCCTCAACCAGCTGGGTGCCGATATCAAACACTGGGGTCAGCGCCGACAGCGGATCCTGGAAGATCATGCCAATGTCTTTACCGCGAATCGACGACATTTGCTGATCGGTCAAACCGATGAGTTCCCGCTCGTCGAGTTTCACCGAGCCGGTGATTTTCGCATAATCCGGCAGCAGCCCCATGATCGCCATCGAGGTGACTGATTTACCAGAACCAGATTCACCCACAATACCGAGGGTTTTACCCGGATACAGGTCGAAGTTGACGTCGCGCACAGCATCAACGGTGCCAGCCTCTGAAGGGAAGGACACGTTGAGATTGCGGACGGAAAGCACAGGTTGTAATGATGCCATGATTATGCCTGGCCTCCTGCAGATGAGTTGGGGTCAAGAGCGTCCCGCAGACCGTCGGCGATAAACGCCATCGACACAGTCAGCAGGGTGAGCACAGCTGCCGGGAAGTAGAACTCCCAGGGGGAGGACTCGAGTGAATTCGCACCCGTGGACAGCAAGGTACCTAAGGAGACGTCGGGGATTTTCACACCCAAGCCAAGGAAGGAAAGACCGGTCTCACTCATCACCGTGGAGACGACACCAAGTGCCAGGTTAATAATGATGAGTGAACCGATATTCGGCACCATGTGTCGGTACAAAATAGTGAAGTTTGAAACACCCATGTATTTTGCGGCGCGCACATAGTCGCGTTCCCGAATCGAGAGTGCCATCGACCAAATCACACGGGCATAGTAGGTCCAACCGAATGCGATAAGCACGACGATGAGTAGCTTCCAGTCGCCACCGGAGCCGGACACCAACAGTGCAATGATGAGGAAGGAAGGAACCACCAGCAGGAAGTGGATAACTGCCAAAATGGCCCGTTCTGGGCGGCCACCGAGAAGGGCAGCAGCAGTACCAACCATGGAGGCGATGATCGTCGTCGAAATTGACACGGTCACAGCGATAATCAGGGAACGCCCCAGACCGTGCACGGTCATAGCGAACAGATCGTTACCAGAGGACGAGGTGCCAAACCAGTGCTCGCTTGACGGTGGCTCTGACAGGTTCAGGAAGTCAGGTTCGGTGAAATCCCATTGGGCCACAAATGAGCCCAATGTTGCCAGGAGCAACAAGGCAATGAAAATAAACGAACCCACCACAGCCAGCTTATTGCGGACAAACCGGCGATAATACAGTGTCGATTTCCGCATCGGCGCTGAAACAGAGGTCTGCTCCGGCGAATCAGGGGAGTCGCCGCGTTCTGCCCGCAGGCGACGAATGCGTTCGCCGGCAGACTCATAGTCGGAGGTGGTGGTCGAGATGAGCGACTGATTATATGGGTTCGAATCGACACTGACGTCATTGACCGGTGAGGCGTTAGCGCTTAACCGTTCAGTGCGATCCTCGCCCTTATTGCGATAGTTTTTATACATTTAGCTCACCCTCACTCGTGGGTCGAGGAATACGACGAACAAGTCGGACAAGATTGCGCCGACTGCGGTCATTGCTGCACCGAAGGCCGCAACAGCCACTGCACCGTGAATGTCATTGCGGTTGATCGTCTGCAGGAAGTATTGACCCATGCCGCGCCAGCCGAAAATAGTTTCAGTCATAATTGCACCAACGAACACGCCCGGGATAGAGAATGCCACCGTGGTAGCAACCGGAATGATCGAAGTACGCAGCGCGTGGCGGCGAACAGCTTGACTGCGGGTCAAACCTTTGGCGCGAGCCGTACGAACATAGTCGGCGTTAATGTTGTCCAGCAGCATGGAGCGCTGCAGGAAGTGGTAGCCAGCGTAGGAGATAACCACCAGCGAGATCGTCGGCAGAATGAGGTGCTGCAAGAGGTCGATGAGCTGCGGGAAGAATCCGGTGACGCCAATCGAGGAAGAACCAGTGACATAGAACAAGCTCTTGCCAACCGACTTGTTGATCTCGATGGCTGCCCAAACGACAACCAGCGAGGAAACCACGATGTGGACGTTCATCATCACGATGGAGATGAATTGGAACACCCGGTCACCCGTCTTGTACTGGCGAGACGCAGTGTACACACCAATGGAAATACCGATGACGATCGACAAAATCGTGGCTAACAGCAGCAGCCGAGCGGATACCCAAATACGGTAGGAGATCTCTTCGTTCACACTGTTGCCGAGCGGGCTGTAGCCCCAGTCCCAGTGGAAGAGAATATTAGACAGCCATGTCCACCACCGTTCCCAGATCGAAATCTTGTCGTTGAGGTTCAGCGGGGTGAGGATTGCGTCGATGCGATCCTCGGGGACTGGTGGACGACGTCCAATGTAGTTAGAGCGGGGGTTTAGAAACGCGCTCGCAAGAAAATAGGTGACGTTGACGGCGATGAAAATCATCAACCCCCAACTCGCCACTTTCTTGAGCAGATATTTGATCATCTCTCGTAGGCCTTCCTGACGGACAACACTGTTGGCAGTGGTGGTACTGGTTGTGACGGCTCGCCCGATTGTGTATCTCGGTGCCGTCTTGGAACCAGCGGTGCACTGCTGTGGCGATCAAACAGCAGTGGGGCCACGTGGATCAGGGGAGTGCGCTGGAGATCACTGCAATCTTGGGGGGTGATCTCGAATGTTGAAATCATCCGAATTCACTCAACAGTTCCTGCGGTGAACCGGTTAACTTGCCAAACATTAGCTAACCGGAGCGTCTCCCTCATCCACGTGGCCCCACGCCGGATGATGCACGTTCCGTGTCATCCTTAGTGTGGGATGGGCAGGGAGGGCACATAACTGTGCCTGTGGTCACAGTCTACGCTGCCAGGCGGGTGTGGTTGAACTTCCGGCCTATGCTTTTTTCCTATGGGTGTACTAGCCTTTGCTGCTTTGTGAGCGCCAACGTCTTGGCCTGGGGTTTTCCATACGGTGAGATAGGAAAGGCCTAAATTTCGCGGGGGTAATTTAGGCCATATTTCTTCGCAGGCGAGCGAGCGAGGAACGTCAAAACGGCGCCGTTTTGTCTTTGCTCACACCTTTGAGCTTCACACAGGAGGGGGTGATATGCCCTCTGTTGCGGGTGGAAAACAGGACGGTTCAAGCATTGAGTAGTAGCACTTGTGCCCGTTTTCATTCCTGAGTGAGGGCACCAGTTGGCGTCTTGGCAAACCTGTACGGTGTTGCGCTCAGTCCTGATTCGGCACACGGTCAGTGCCCCGTGGTATTGATCGCCGTGCGAAAGAAGGGGAGTATGTGGCAAGCCATGTGAAACAACGAGTGGGGTAAATGCGTCGCTTGGAAGAAGCAGGAGAACTTACCGCTAATGAGAGTTTCCCGGGGATGCTTGCTTGCAGAGATGTTGCCGACATAAAAAAACCCACCGACAAGGCTTGCTGTTGCGACAACAGCAATGTCGGTGGGTGGTGGGATAGCGCCCTGCGGTAACGGGCAAGCCGTTGGCTTAGGGTGCGATGCCTTGTATTGGCTCTACTTGACGATTACCCGCTGGGTAGGTGCAGCAACCGGATCGATTGGACGGTGTACGGTCGCCGGATCAATGTTGAGGCTACGCAGCTGTGCATCGTTAAGATCCGCATACTTTCCGGTCAAGGTCAGCTGATCGTGTGCCCAATCGGGTTCAATGTGGCCAACTGGACGGTTGTGTGCGGTAACCGTGGTCTTTTGCTTGAAGTGCGGATGCTTCACCCAAAGGCCTGCCATGAGCAGGATGGCGACTGCAATCACTACCAGATAGATGGTTTCCACATGACCATGGTGGTTACCAAAGTTCATCAGCAGCAGGAAAATAGCGCTGAGAACTGCGGCGGTGACGGTGCGCCGCTTACCAATTCGGTGCCAGCCCCACGCGGCCGAGGGCTCTTCGGCGGTGGAGACATCGTTGTAAACTTCGGCGTCGATGCTGTGGGAACCCACGTCATTGCTCCTTGCTAGAGTTGCGCGGTCATCCGATCACAGCCGCAATCAGTGCGGCTCGGCGGAGTTATTCCGGCACGTAGTCGTTGGATATTGGCGGAAGACGGTCACAAGCATCCCAGTCCGAGGTTGCTTTTCGCGAAACGAACAGGGCAATGCGTGACACTGTTCCCGCATGATTGTTCGCATCGTCGATACCCCAATTGAATCATTAGGGGTGTGCGGCGATGCGATACTTACCTGCTATCTTTTCATACTTTCTTCGTAACGGGTTGATCTTTGCCGGTGTTAAACACGAAAAAAGACTACTGATGTGACGTATCTCAATATTCGCTCCCGTTGTCAGTGCGCAGAGACTACCCCATGCGGGGGTGGGGAATGGGGAAGGGGACGCACCGTCTGTCATTGCTAGGGTGTGTGCCGGGGTGGGGCGCACAAGGACAGTGTTTGCCGGATTGGGGCAGTAAGCGCTGTTATATTCCCCATAAGAACCGAACAGCATGGTGCGCGCAATCGGAGATTTTGGATACCGAACGGTTGTCGGCTGTGTGAGCGTGGCTTGTGTAACTCCACTTTTGGGCTATCGCCACAGGCTCCCACCTTCAATGGTGACGCTGCAGCTGCGACCATGAAACAATGGCACACATGGAATCGAGCAAACGCAGCGTCATTGTCCTTGGATCGACAGGATCAATCGGTACTCAAGCTCTCGAAGTCATCGCGCAGCATGCAGATCGCTTCGAGCTGATAGGTATCGCCGCCGGTGGTGGGCAACCAGAATTGTTCATTGCTCAGGCACGCCAGTTTGGTTTGCAACCACATCAGGTTGCTTGCGCAAATGAGCAGGTCGCCCAGCAGGTTGGTGAGGCACTTGGCGGAACGGTGATCGGTGGGTCCCAGGCGGCTGAGCAACTGGTGCGGCAAGCAGAGAACCCGGATATTGTGCTCAACGCGCTTGTAGGGGCGACCGGGATTCACGCCACCTGTGCGGCGTTGGAGATTGGTGCGAAATTAGCGTTAGCCAACAAAGAATCACTGGTTACCGGCTCACAGCTGGTGCTCGATTTGGCCGCCCCAGGACAGATTGTGCCGGTTGATTCGGAACATTCAGCAATGGCGCAATGTCTCCGATCGGGGCGTCGCGAGGAGGTGAGTCGGTTGGTGCTGACCGCCTCCGGCGGACCGTTCCGGGGCAAAACACGCGCGGAGATGATGGATGTTACCCCAGCGCAGGCGCTTGCTCACCCAACCTGGTCGATGGGGCAGATGAACACCCTGAATTCGGCGACGTTGGTGAATAAAGGGCTAGAGCTTATCGAAGCGACGTTATTGTTTGACATGCCTGCTGCAGCTATCGATGTGGTGGTTCATCCGCAGTCAATTGTGCACTCGATGGTGACGTTCGTCGATGGCGCCACTATCGCTCAGGCCAGCCCTCCTTCGATGAAATTACCGATCGCCTACGCGCTCGGATTGGAGGAGCGGTTCACGAACGTGCAGCCGGCATTGGATTTTCTGCAAGCAAGTCAGTGGGATTTTGCGCCGGTTGATAATGACAACTTCCCAGCGGTGCAGCTGGCCGCCTTCGCCAGTGACGCCGGGCGCAGCTACCCGTCGGTGTATAACGCCGTCAATGAGGAAGCTGTGGCGAGATTTGTCGCCGGTGACATCGCTTTCCCACAGATTGTCGATACTATTGCTGCCGTGTTTGATGCACGCCCCGACTTTGCGGAAGTCACCCCGACCACTATTGATGATGTGCTCACCGTGGAGCAGGCCGCCCGGCGGCAGGCACACCAGGTAATGGATAGTTGGGTGCGCTAGCACACTGCTCGTCGGGCTCAACGCCGGGCGGGCAAACGTTTACTGCGTGCACTACCGCATGGTATTTCGCCACTGTCGCAGTCGCTACCTGTGAGCTGCCAAAAAAATTGAATGCTGCCAGCACTGCGACAAGGAAACCCGGAAGGGGTGGAAGCGCAGCACTGTGCCGGCGTCGTTCCCCGGTGGTTGCCTGCTGCACTGGCCAGTGCAAATGTGGTGCGGATGCACCGTTTCGCCGCTGGCCGGTGGCGGTGTGGTAGTTTCGCGACACACACTTTGCCGTCGGTGAAGTGTTTTTTCAAGGAAGGGTTGGGCTATTCGTGGGTTTTGCAACAGGAGCTGTGCTGTTTGCAGTCGGTATTGCACTGACTATTGCACTGCACGAATTCGGGCATTATCTCATCGCGCGGCTGTCCGGCATGCGGGTGCGCCGATTCTTTATCGGTTTCGGCCCCACTCTGTGGAGTGTGCAACGCGGACACACCACCTATGGCATCAAAGCACTCCCGTTTGGTGGATTTTGCGACATCGCCGGGATGACTTCCCTGGATGAACTCACCCCAGAAGAAGCACCGTATGCGATGGTGCGGAAATCAGCGCTGCGCCGCATCGCGACACTACTGGGTGGTATCGCGATGAATATTCTCATCGGGGTGACAGTGCTCTATGTCGTCGCTGTCGGTGCTGGCTTGCCTGACCCGAAAGCCGACGTACGAGCCGTCGTAGAGTCCACCAGTTGTGTACCGGAACAGCAGTATGATGCGGAGCGTTTCAGTGATTGCACAGGGACAGGTCCTGCTGCCACAGCAGGAGTGTTGCCGGGCGATATTATTGCCGCTGTCGACGGCGAAACGACACGTTCCTTTGGTGAAGTGGCTGCACTGCTGCGGCAACGTCCCGCACAGGTTGCCACGTTGACAGTGGAGCGTGACGGCCGTGAACTGTTGCTGGATGTGCCGGTGGAATCAGTTACCCGACTGGTGCCGAACGAGGCAGGCGAACTGGTGCCGACGACCGTCGGTGCAATCGGGGTGCGCGGTACGACCCCTGCTGTGTGGCGGGAATATTCCGCCGTGTCGGCTGTGCCCGCCGCTGTAGAATTCAGCGGGTTTATGCTGCAGCAAACCGCGTACGGGTTGGCGAAATTCCCGCTGGCAATACCTGGAGTGGTGCAGTCTGTCTTTGGCGGTGACCGGGATGCGGAATCGCCGATGTCGGTCGTTGGGGCGACCCGGATCGGCGGGGAGCTTGCCGCAGGTTCTCATTGGTCCGCGTTTTTGCTCATGCTCGCGTCGCTCAACTTTTTCCTCGCATTATTTAACGTGCTTCCGGTACCACCGCTCGACGGCGGCCATGTGGCTATTGTCTGCTACGAAGTGATTCGTGACCGGATTCGTCGGCTGCGCGGGTTAGCTCCACTCGGTCCGGTGCACTACGGGCCGATCGTGCCGATCATTGTCGGTGTTTCAGCACTACTGGTTGTGGTTGGTGTGGTCATTATTGTTGCCGACATTGTCAACCCCATATCCGTGCTGTAACAGTTTCGACACGCACCGCAGTGACGATGAGTACTGCTCGAAGTGATTTGCCAAGGCAGCAAGTACGGTAATGGGCGAAATTGTGCATCGCCCGCTAGGGTTGAAGACGCATGGTGTGATCATCCGCCGTAAACCCCATCAGCATTCGCCGTCTGCGGGCTGGCAGAGGGTGGAAGCATCCCGGAAGAAGATCCATCAGCCGGTGCGTGTTGCGACACGTAGCGTTGTTCTCATTTTTGTAAAGTATTGGTTTCTAGTTTTTTCAACGTGAAAGTGTGACAGTCACTGTGAGCACCCCCATTGGTTTAGGAATGCCCCCCACCCCGCCGCCGGTGTTGGCGCCCCGGCGCAAGACCAGGAATTTTATGGTTGGCAAAGTGGGGGTGGGCAGCGATCACCCGATCTCGGTGCAGTCGATGACCACCACGAAAACCCACGATATTAACGCCACCCTTCAGCAGATTGCGCAGCTGACCGCTACTGGCTGCGATATTGTGCGGGTGGCGTGCCCGAAACCGATCGACGCGGAAGCGTTGCCGATTATTGCGAAAAAATCACCGATTCCGGTGATTGCTGATATTCACTTCCAGCCGAAATATATTTTTGCTGCAATTGATGCCGGCTGTGCCGCGGTGCGGGTGAATCCTGGCAACATTAAAGAATTCGACGGTCGCGTCAAAGAAGTTGCCCACGCTGCCCGGGACGCCGGTATTCCGATCCGTATCGGGGTGAACGCCGGTTCGCTCGATCAGCGGATCATGGACAAATATGGCAAAGCCACTCCGGAGGCGCTGGTCGAATCCGCGCTGTGGGAAGCCAGTTTGTTTGAGGATCACGGCTTTGGGGACATCAAGATTTCGGTGAAACACCATGATCCAGTGACCATGGTGGAGGCCTATCGTCAGCTGGCGGAAGCCTGCGACTATCCGCTGCACCTTGGTGTGACTGAGGCAGGTCCGGCCTTCCAAGGCACAATCAAGTCGTCGGTGGCATTTGGTGCCCTGTTGGCTGAGGGTATTGGCGATACGATCCGGGTCTCGCTGTCTGCTCCGCCGGTGGAAGAAATCAAAGTCGGCGACATGATTCTGCAGTCGATGAATCTGCGTCCCCGCAAGTTAGAGATTGTTTCCTGCCCGTCGTGTGGCCGTGCTCAGGTTGATGTCTACACCCTCGCGGAAGAAGTCACTGCTGCGCTGGAAGGCATGGAAGTGCCGCTGCGAGTTGCGGTGATGGGTTGTGTGGTGAACGGTCCTGGTGAGGCACGTGACGCCGACCTGGGTGTGGCATCCGGCAACGGTAAAGGCCAAATCTTCGTCAAGGGTGAAGTGATTAAAACTGTCCCGGAATCGAAGATTGTCGAAACGCTCATTGAGGAAGCGATGCGGCTTGCCGAAGAGATGGGCGATGTGGAAGCAACCGGTGCACCGGAAGTGAAAGTGACTCGCTAACAGCTTGTCCCATGCCGCTGCGCGCAGCCAGGTGCTGTGCGCAGCGGCCGCGATCGTTTGTGCGCAGTGTCGCCACTGCGGACAGTTGGCAATCAGCAACAGCAGCAAAAGTTGGGTTTGCAACACTGTGGTGATTCCCTGGTCTCACGCACTGATGTACCAGGGTTACTTTTTTTCAGGGGAACTACTTTTTCAGGGTTACTTCGTTGCCAGTGTTTCTTCGGTAACCGGGCAGGCACGGGAATCGGTCGAGGTGCGGTGAGGTACCTTGGCTGATCCCGCTTTGTCTGCCGCGGAGTGGGAAACGCTCTTGGGTGCATACAGGCGGTACAGTTGCCGGTTATGCAACGTGTCGTTTCCGCGCTGATGGTGGTGCTGTGTTTGGTGGCGGGAGTTGCCTGCACACCGAAACCTCCGCAGCCCGATCCGGTCGCCGAAGATTTTGCAGCGGCGCTTTCTGCTGAGGATTTTTCGGCCGCCGGTGCTTTCACCGATGATCCGCAAGCAACCGAGTCGCTATTTCAGGCCTCAGCTCAGGGCTTACAGGCAGAGTCGCTGTCCATGCAGCTAGCGGATATCACCGGTGAAGGACAGCAGGTGACTGCACGGTTTACTATCGACTGGGCTCTTCCCGGTGATCGGCACTTCAGCTATGACACGCAGGCACTCATGACCCAAACTGCCAAACAGTGGCAGGTGCGGATCAAACCGTCAGTGGTTCATCCCCAACTCGGTGCCGGGCAGCATCTTGAACTGCGCGGACTGCCGGCTAAACGTGCCTCCGTTGTTGCGGCCGATGGCCGTGCGGTGCTGAACCCGGGCATGGTCTACCGGATTTTGCTTAATGCACAGATCACCCCCAATCCGGCGCTGGCAGCCGCAGAGATCGCAGCCGCATTTGAGCAAGCCCGAGCAAACCACGGGGATGCTGCTGTACCGCCGGTTGATCCGCGGGAGTTAAGTATTGCGGCAAAAGCCGTCAATGGGCCATATTCGGTGGCGGTGCTGGGGGAAGCACCAGGCAAGCAGGTTGCCCAAGCCTTAGCCGGTGTGCAAGGGGTGGTGGTAAATGAAGAAGCTGACCTTGTGGCCACCGATCCCAACTTCGCCCCGGAAATTATTGGACGGGTGAAACAGGCGGTTGCCACCGATGTGGAAGGGGAGCGAGGGTGGCTGGTTGCCAGTGTTAACGAACATGGTGCAGTGATCGACACCCTGACCCGCAACGATCCTTCACCGGCGCCTGCCATTGCAATCTCCCTGGATCCGCGCATGCAGCAGGCGGCGCAAGCTGCAGTTGATTTGCGGCAAGAAATGAAAACCATGATGGTGGTGATCCGGCCTTCCACCGGGGCAATCCTGGCTGTCGCCCAAACTGGCCGCGCCGACGAAGATGGGCCTGTTGCCCTCATGGGGCAATATCCACCCGGATCGACGTTTAAGATCATCACCGCCACCGCAGGTATGGAGCGACAAGGCGTCACTCCTGGCAGTATTGTGCCGTGCCCCGGAACCATGGACATTGGGCATCGCATTGTCACCAACTACAATGCGTTTTCCCTTGGATCGGTGCCGCTGCTGCGAGCGTTTGCCTCATCGTGTAACACCACCTTTGCCGACATCTCTGCTCGCCTAGCCCCCGGTGAGCTGAAAAGCGTGGCAGCCCAATTCGGGCTGGGTCGTGACTATCACATTCAAGGGCTTGACACAGTGACCGGCCAAGTACCGGAAGGGGAGGAACTCGTTGATCGTACCGAAGCCGGATTTGGTCAAGGCAAAGATCTTGCCAGCCCGTTTGGGATGGCGTTAGTTGCTGCAACCGCCGCACACGGTGCCACCCCGGAACCGTATCTCATCGCCGGGGATCATTCCGCCACCGACCCGGCCCCACCAGCCCCTGCCCCGGAAGCGATCGCCCAACTGCAGCAGATGATGCTTGCCGTTACCCAGCAGGGTACTGCCCGCGGCATGCGTGCTGCTGGTGATGTCTACGGCAAAACAGGGGAAGCTGAAATTGCGGGAGGTTCGCATGCTTGGTTTGCCGGCTATCGGGGCGATATCGCCTTCGCCACACTGATCGTTCTCGGGGGCGGCAGTGAATCGGCGGTGGCTGTCACCGACCATTTCCTTCGCGCCCTTGACGAACAAGGATTGGGATAGCAGTAAACCGTGGAATACAACAGCGGCAGACGATGCCCGCCGCTTACCGCGGCGGGTAAGGTTTCGTCACAATCTGTTGCGAAAGCAATCCCGGATCAGGGGTCTAGCACCCTGGGCAATGCCCCCTGAGATAACGAGAAGCCAGGGCTTACAGGATGGCTGCTTCAAACCTGTTGTTGCACGCGGGTACCAAGATCGTGCGGCGGTGATTTAGGTCTGCGAACCCGCGGCAAACAATGAGCTAGAATCATCGGTTATGTCTGCATCACGGCCCCTCACCCCTGGCAAACCCACCCCAATTCGGAAAGTTCCGAAGTCGATTACTCGACCGGAATATGTGTGGAAAGACACTGTCCAAGAGGCGTGCGGCGAACCCTATGTGCAGTCCGCAGAAACCATTGCCGCCATGCGGGAAGCCAGCCGGTTAGCCGCTAATGCGCTGGCCATTGCCGGTAAAGCAGTCGCACCCGGGATAACCACTGATGCGCTTGACCAGATTGTGCACGAATATCTTTGCGACCACGGCGCCTACCCGTCAACGTTGGGCTATCGGGGTTTCCCGAAATCGTGTTGTGTCTCGCTCAACGAAATTGTGTGCCACGGCATCCCTGACACCACAGTTATCGAAGATGGCGACATCGTCAACATCGATGTGACCGCCTTCCACGGTGGGGTGCACGGTGACTGCAATCGCACATTCCTTGCCGGAGATGTCAGCGAAGAACACCGGCTACTGGTCGAACGAACCCATAAAGCGACGCTGCGCGGCATCAAAGCTGCCAAACCAGGCCGTGAAATCAACGTTATTGGCCGGGTTATTGAAAGCTATGCGCACCGTTTCGGCTATCAGGTTGTCACCGACTTCACCGGGCACGGTGTCGGCCCTACCTTCCACAATGGTCTCGTGGTGCTCCATTATGATTCGATGGCCTATCGCGATGTGCTCACCCCCGGGATGACCCTCACCATTGAGCCGATGATTAACCTTGGTGATCTTGCCTATGAGACATGGGATGATGGCTGGACGATTCAAAACAGCGATCGGCAATTCACCGCCCAATTCGAACACACCATTGTGATCACCGAAACAGGAAACGAAATCCTTACCCTGGCAGATCCCGAAATCGACACCTTCGACCATGATCGTCGCATCACCGGCTAAGCCAGCAGCAGCACCAACTTTGAGCAAGGCAGATGGACGATGACAGCAGTTCTTGTCGCAGGGACAACATCAGATGCGGGAAAATCGGTGATTGTTGCCGGCTTGTGTCGGGCATTCACCCGCCGGGGCATACGGGTTGCCCCGTTTAAAGCACAAAACATGTCCAACAACTCAGCGGTGTGCCCTGCCGGCGGCGAAATCGGCCGGGCGCAAGCATTGCAGGCTGCTGCCTGCGGGCTTGAACCGTCCGTCGAATTCAACCCGATCCTGTTGAAACCCGGATCAGACCGGCAAAGTCAGCTTGTGGTGCAGGGCATCGCTGCCGGTCAGGTGAGTGCCCGCAGTTATATTCATCATCGATCCCACCTGCGGCAGCTTGCCGGGCAAGCGCTGCGTGACCTGGAAGCCCGCTTCGATGTGGTCATTGTGGAAGGGGCTGGCTCACCTGCCGAGATTAATCTGCGGGAAACCGATGTGGCGAACTTTGGCCTGCTCGACGCCGCAGGTGCCATGCCGGTGCTGCTCGTGGGCGATATTGACCGTGGTGGGGTGCTCGCCCATTTTTATGGCACCGCCACCATTGTTGATCCTGCTGACGCTGCACATATTGCCGGGTTTATCGTCAATAAATTTCGCGGTGATGCAACGATTCTGCAACCGGGGCTTGATACGTTAACGCAACGCTTAAGTATCCCCACCCTGGGGGTTGTGCCCTATATTCCTGGGCTGTGGATTGACGCCGAGGATTCGCTGCAATCCCAACTTGGCAACACGATCGGCCCTGGTTTACCGCCACTTGGCTCAGCAATGCTCGATATTGCAGCAATTCGCCTGCCCCGGATCTCTAATGCCACCGATGTCGAAGCACTTGCTGTGGAACCTGGGGTGCGGGTGCGGTGGGTTGATGATCCGGCAAGTGTCCGGCAAGCCGATCTGTTGGTGCTTCCTGGTTCGAAAGCCACAGTGGCTGATCTTCGCTGGCTGCGGGAACGTAAACTTGATGAAGCAATTGTTTATCGCGCCGAGCAGCAGCTTCCAGTGTTAGGGATTTGTGGCGGCTTTCAGATGCTGTGCCGTAGCATCATCGATCCGGTCGAGGCCGGTGTTGCTACTGCTGTCGAGGGTCTTGGGGTGTTCGCCTGTGATATCGAATTTGGCGAAGAAAAAATACTGCAACGCTATGAATCTGGTGCCTACGAGATCCATCATGGCCGGGAGGTGAATAACACCGAAACGCCGTGGCCTTTTGGCACCCACGGTGCGGTTACCGGGGCAAGTTTTGGAACCCATTTGCACGGCCTGTGCGAAGATGACGAATTTCGGCGATCATTCTTAGCGACCATTGCGGCCTGCTGTGGAAAGCAGGACTCCTTTATTGTTGCTGATAACACGAGTTTTGCTGCGGCCCGTGAGGCCCAACTTGATATTATCGCCGACACGTTGGAAGCAGCATTGAACCTTGATGCGCTAATCGCAATGATCACCGAATATCCGCGCCCGTAGCCATGCGGTGGATCGGTGGACGCCACGCAGTGGCCTAGAAGCTAATGTTTGTCGCAGTCTCGTCACTTCCAGAGGCTGTTTTGGGAAATGGTGTGGGGCGTCACCGTTGTCTCATCGATGCTGCGAATGTGACACCTGCACTACACCAGGGGCGAAGCCGCGCACTTTGGATTTGCAACGGTCGCCAACCTCGGCAATAGGGGATTGCCAACAGTGTTGCACGCGGTCGTTTCACATTCGGCAGGGTGGGGGTGAGGGGTTCGGTTTTAGGGCGGGGATGGCGGGTTGGTTGCTACAACCCCATGCTTGTGTGACATCTTTCACTTTCGCGAATTGATCACAACATTAACCACAAAAACCTTAAGAATGCAGCGATATTTTTCGATAGTTTGCCCCCTATTGATAGCATGAATACCCCCTTTGCGTGGTGTGTGACGACCCTTGCACCCATGCTGAGGGTTAGTTCATTGAGAAAGGACTGCTTTTATGGCAACTAAATTTTATTCTTATCTGCGCGATGAAGAAGCTGGCGCAAACCTCTCGTGGGGTGCGATCTTTGCCGGTGTGGTGAGCTTTGTCTCGGTATTCCTCACCTTGTCGCTGATCGGCAATGCCATCGGGCTCGGTTTGTTAAGCCCGGCATCAGATGATGTCACCAACGGTGCCGGCATCGGCATCATCATCTGGACGATTATCAACTTCCTCGTCTCGTTCGGTATTGCCGGCTTCGTAGCCGGTCTCACCAGCGGCCGGGTTGGCTTCGTACACGGGTTCATCACCTGGGCAACTAGCGTGCTGGTACTTGTTGTCGCCCTGTCCTGGGGTACCGTCGCCGCAGTGAACACCGCTGGTTCAATCCTCGGTTCCGTGGCGAACGTGGCTGGCAAGGGTGTTTCTACTGTTGCCGGTGGCGCAGGCGATCTCATTAGCATTGGCACCGATAAGGCTGCCGACAGCTTGAGCAATATTGATACCGATCAGGCTACTGCTGACGTCAAGCAGATCCTGAAAGATACCGACGATCCGAAACTGCAGCCTGCTTACCTGCAGGATCAGCTTGATGCTGCCAAGGATGATGTTGCTGACGCCGCCAAGCAGCTGGCAACCAATCCGCAAAACGCTGAAGAGATCTTGAAGAACACTGGTGAAAAACTGCAGAATCGTGCCAACGATCTTGCCGACAGTGTTGACCGCGACGCGGTTGCTGCTTCCCTGCAGAAGAACACCGACATGACTCCGGAAGAGGCACGTCAGGCAGCTGACAATGCGGCCGACGCCTATGAGAAGTCAGTTCGCGAAATCAAGCAGGGTCTCGATAACGCCTCCGAGCAGATCGATGAGCTTTCTGTACAGGCTGAACAGGCCGTCGACGATGCCCTGCAGGCAACCGATGACGCTACCGATGCTGCTGCGAAGTACTCCCTGTGGGGCTTCTTCGGGCTGCTGCTGGCACTGGCTGCCGCTGTTGCCGGTGGTGTATCCGGTGCCCGTGTTGGCCGCAAGCCACAGGTTCAGGCACGCGCCTAATCATCGCTACGCTGGAAAACTGAAAAGAATACAACACCCTTTTCTTACGGCGTAAACTCACGACAAGCGGTGACTCCCTGCAGTTTGGAGTCACCGCTTTTTGTCATTGATCAGATCGGCTTGGCAGCCGCACAACAGCCTAGTGTTCAGCACTGCATCTTCACCGCTGCGCGCCGCTGCTAGTGCAAGGATGCAAATGGTTTTGCTAGTCGGGTTCTTGGTAGCAGAAAATCCGTGACCGCCGGAGTCAATGACCCACCAAGGATGACTTTCCACTGCTCAAAGGGCACTAGTGCAGTGATACCTGCGAAACACCACAGGTGACCACAAGATGTTCGCATATCATCTGCCAAACACAGCCGGGATACTGTGCCACACAAGCCAACACCGCCGCGGGCGGGCGCGTGACAACAGTCGTTTCACCATCCCCCACCCTGGCACAGGGATACAACCGTGAGTTATACAGGTTGGTGCAGCTTTGGTGGATTACGCCACAAAAGCCAAATGAGCGGCAGCGGAATTACCACAAATAATCCGTACACCAGCATGAAGGCATAGTGCACCGCAAACGTTTGACCCAGTGAAAGCACAATGGCACACAGGGCAGTCATCACAGCTATCGAGGTTTGCCCGGTGACCTGCAGTGCAGAACCAGTAGCCCCAGTATCGCGCGGATCGCACAATTCCAGCGGCATACTGGACAGTCGTGGATAGACAAACCCGATACCTAAACTCATCACACCCCAGCCGCTAATCAACACCGCGGCATGAAGCCCCATCGCAAGACCCCCAACAATCATCGTTAAACCGACGATGAGGGACAGCTGCAGCAGGTTCAACGACCTGGTAAACGACACGCGATCCGCCAGCCGGGCTTGCAGGGTCGATCCTAAAAACCAGGTCACCCCAGAAACAGACAACCCGACACCGGTGAGGGTTGGTCCGTATCCGTCGCGTTGCGCCAGAAGCAACGGCAAATAGATTTCGGCGGCAATGAGCATATCCGCAGCCCCGCGAGTGGCAACCAACCGAGCAATCACTGTAGATCCGCGATAAAAACCGGCCGGAACGAGTGGCCGCAGCGCATAGCCCACCACAATCGCACCAACCACTGTGGCACCGATCGCCTGCCAGGTTTCAAGATCAGGAACAGCCGACAGGCCAGCAAGGGTGACTGCAATAACTAAACCGGCAAAAAGCTGCGGTTTTGCACCTCGTGGCCACCCGCGCTGCGCTGTCGGTAACTCCCGCAGCGGCTGATGCAGGAAGATAAATGCCACACCAACAATTCCAGCAGTAACCGCAAACACCGCATGCCAAGACCAAATACTGGTAATAATGCCAGCAAACAGCGGTCCTACTAGCGATGGCACCAAAAACGCGGCGGAAAAACCGGCAAACACCGCAGTTCGCAGCCGCACCGGATACGCCTGGGCAATAGCGGCATACACGGCGACGATTAGCAATCCGATACCGAAGCCTTGCAACGCCCGTGAAAGCAGAAATATGGGCATTGACCAGGCGATAATACTTAAACCCAGTCCAAGACCCAAGACTACAAGGCCGAATTTCACTACTATCGCCGCGCCGCGCATATCCGACAGCATCCCGGCGGCAACCATCGCCACAACAGAACAACTCATCGGCAGCACAAAGGCTGCCCCAAACCGGGAAGCATCCCCAAAATCCGCGGCGATAGTAGGCATAATCGCGGTAATCGCCGTCTGATCGAAGGCGCTGGCCACAATGGCCATATACAGCCCAAACGTCAGCCTGCGATAGCGTGCCGCAAAGATTCCTTCGGTGTTTTTTCCTTCGGTGTTTTTTGTCGCGGAAGCCGACGATTCAGCAGTCACAATAGTGAAGCGTATCGCGGTCAGCGTGAAGAAGAAACTTCACTGTCTGATCCCTACACAGGCGAACAACCCGCTAAGGGCCAAGGGCAATCCACAACACGATACGCAATGCTGCGCTATCACGCTCTTTACCGCTATAGCCACCAACCGGGCAACCTGCTGGTTGGCTCTGTCCTCCGAGTTGCCGACGCCGACCCAGTACTAGGGATTAGGCTTCAGCAAAGTCCAAGCCAAGCACCGCATTTTCCACAACTTCGCTAAGCGCCGGATGCACCCAATAGGAATCCCTGGCGAAGGTGCGCATATCGAGACCATGCGCCATAGCGATAATGAGCTCATGGATGAGGGTCGAAGCTTGGGGGCCTAGAATGTGCGCGCCGAGCAGCTTGCCGGTGTTTCGGTCGGCGATAAGCTTCACCATGCCAGTGCTATCTTCCAACGCCCAACCGTAGGCAACGTCACCAACTTGTTGAGTGAAGACAGTCGTGTCGTAACCAGCCTCAACGGCTTGCTGTTCAGTCATGCCCACCCAAGCAATTTCCGGATGGGTGAAAACGGCAGCTGGCACCGCATCATGGGGCATCGGCTGGAGGTCGTCGGGATGCCGGAGATTATGCACCACAGCTCGGGTTTCCGCGTTTGCGACATGTTTGAGCTGATACGGGGAACTCACATCACCCAACGCCCACACCCCGTCGGCGGAGGTACGACCAAATTCGTCGACCACAATTCGCGGTCCGTCGGTAGCGATACCCGCCTGCTCCGGGTCAAGGTTTGCCCCGTTAGGGGTGCGACCGGTAGCGACCAACAGTGTTTCGGCCTGCACTGTTGAGCCGTCATCAAGACGCAATTCGACTTCACCGTTGTCGAGCACTTTGGCTGCATCAACCGTACGCCCCAACTTTGTGTTCCACTGGCGTTGCGCAATGCTGGTGAACGCATCCGAAATGTCACGATCCAGCTTCTTTAGCAGCCGCTCAGAACGGTTAATGACAGTGACCTCAACTCCCAGCCCGGAAAACACGTGGGCAAATTCGCAGGCAATAAAACCACCGCCAAGCACGATCATGCTCTGCGGCAGTTCAGGCATGCGCATCACTGTCTCGTTGGTTTCGTACGGAACTCCAGAATCAGCGATTACATCTAAGATCTGCGGGTGAGCACCAGTGGCGATCACAATCGTCTCTGCAGTAATAACCGCATCGTCGCGACCATCATCGAAGCTTACGGTGACTTCCTTGGTGCCGGTGAAGCGGCCAGTTCCTCCGAAGACTGTGATATTCGGTGTTTCATCACCGCGACGATACGCCTCACCACTTTGCGCGATGGGATCGATCCGGTCGCCAAAAATACGTTGTTGGATACTTGGCCAGTCGATTGAGTCAACGGAGGCATGCACCCCAAGTTGCGATGCTTCCCGCACAGCCACCGCCGCATCTGCTGCTTTCACCAGCATTTTCGTAGGAATGCATCCCACGTTCAGGCAGGTTCCACCAAAGCGTCCTTTTTCCACAATGGCAATGGATTTATCGTCAAAGTCCGGTCCTGGAATGGAATTGCCAGAACCGGTACCAAGAATGATGAGATCGAAATGCTGCGGTTGCGTCATGGTGGTGTGTTTCCTATATATAGCGATGAAGGTGGGGGAAAAGTATTCAGAGCAAGGTTGCAGTTGAACGATGCACCCGGTGGCATGCGCTGCTCTGTGTCAATCGTCCTCAGCAACAACAGCAGTCCCAGCGCGTGAGGAGTACTGCACTACCGTGGGACGTGACTGCTGGCAACACTTCCGGAAAATCCGGGCTGTATGAGTGCGGAAGCCTCAATGCAAGCCATGCTGGGCCGTAGCTAGAAACGGTATTCGTGGGATTCAACTACGTTGCCGTAGCGCAATATTCCGACATCGAACTGTTGGCGGTGTTGTTGCAGGTAAACTCCAGGCAAGCGGCGCAGCAGTTCACCGACGCCGCTTCGGAGAAGGTAACAGTGTAGGTAGTAAATAGCGCTATTTTGTTGTCGGGTTTGGCGATGGGGAAGTCGCTTGATGCTTGTCGATCCATGTCAAACATTGCTCGATCGCATGGGTGCGGGGCTGTTGGAGGGATAAAAATAGATCGTGTTTGCCGCCGGGTATCACAGCAATATCTACCTGCTTGGAAGACAGCGAAGGTGCCCAATGCTGAATTTGCTGGACGTCAAGGACCACGTCGGCGGTATGAGAATCGCGGGAATAGGGTTTCCCCAACCGTGAGATTGCTGAGCACATCACCAGGGTGCGTTTACCGGTGTCGATGAGCCCACGGTGGAGGCGTCGTTGCCCATTTAGCACACTTTGTAGCCAACCCCATGTTAACGGCACCCCGTTTATGGGCTTGAGCTGAAGGTCGTAGTCCCATTCACCTTGCGCGGAGCGGTGCAAAGAGGTGCCGTAGGTGCCGAGGTTTTTGCCTTGCATAAGTCTGTTGGGCACATAACGCGACAACTGGCGAGCAAGGCGCTTTGCTGGTTCACGCAACAATGAGGGCACCATAAGGTCAAGCCAGGGGCTATTCATCACGATTAAGTCAATGGCGTGATACCGCTGTGCTGCTTGGGTATCGCCGGATTCGGTGGCGCGACGGAGAACATCCACCCATTCGGCGACGATGATTCCTCCGGTGGAATGCGCTCCAATATGCACCCGCTGATAGTGAGTGCGCAATACATCAAGCGTGAAATTGAGCTCTGGGAAATAGTCAGTAAGCGACCGGCAGTGGTGGAGTTGTTGCCCGTGTCGATGGGAGCGGCCGCATTTGCGTAAGTCGATTCCAATGAGGTCGATGCCGTGTGCGTCGAATGCCTCTGCGACGTGACGATGGAAAAAATAGTCGCTGAGCCCGTGGACATACAGCAAAGCGGTGTCGTGCCGGGGTGTGAATGTTTCGGTGAAACCGTCCGGGCGATAAGCAACCAGGGTGGCACATACCGTTCCTTCCCCGTAGGGGTCGGCACCTAGTTCAATAGTGGCGGCGGCAAAATCGTCAACCAGGTGATCCTTTCGCCAGTGCAAGGGTTGTTCAGGTTGGCGGCTTGCTGCAGGAATGGAATCAGTCACTGAAGGCATAGTCTTCACCCTAGTCGAGCATGGGGAGCGCGCTGCTAGTTGTTATGAGAGCGAGTGTGCGACCGGCGATGGTAGCTAAGAGTTCAGGGGATTGTTCAGCTTGAACAGCGGTACTTCACCACATCGGCGACCTCCCCTAAATGGGTGGGGTGGAGGGAGGGGAAACGGCGATAAACGGACATTGTGTGTGCCGCGGGCGGCGGCGGACGTAGGGGTAGCGGGTTTTGACCAGCGTCTATGTGGGAGTTCATCCTCCGGTTAGGTGTATTTGTGCAGGTAGCGACACTGGTGTCGCTCCTGATTTGAGCGCACATTTTGGAATGATGTGATGTCGAACGTGCACATTGTCACAGCAGGCGGGAACTTGTGACCATCCTCAATGGCGGAGCGAGGGTAGGTATCGGTGAACTGGGATTATGGGACGATAGCTGGTGAATGGTGCGCCGTAACCATGGCTATCGGGGTAAAAAGTTGAGGGTATTTTGTTTCCTTGCTCGGATATCGCACCAGGGAAGAATGTGGGGAGTACAATGTCGAAAGACAAAAAGTGACCACACAGCCTCCCCCCACGGGGGTGGAAGTGCCATACCGACTTCACTGGGACGCTCGCTCGGCTGTGTCCGCTCCGGCTCCCGGTGAATGGAACGCGGTAGCACCGTGATCCTCATCCCGTGCTGTAGCGCTGGGATGGGTTTTGCCTCTTTGCGGCACATGGCAATCATCCGTAGTTGCGTGCAAAGAGAAAAAACTCGCTGGATGTGGTGCTGGTCGTGGTACGTGATATTGCAGAAAGTAGATGTGTTCCTGTCGTGACTGATTCAAAAGCCGCCGCCCAAATCACCGATGAAGTAGATGTCCTGCTGATCGGTGCGGGCATTATGTCTGCCACCCTCGGTTCGATGCTCAAGCAGTTGGAACCTGACTGGACCCAAATGGTGCTCGAGCGCCTCGATGGTCCCGCGGAGGAGTCTTCTTCGCCGTGGAACAACGCAGGCACCGGCCACTCAGCATTGTGTGAGCTCAACTACACCCCCGAGGTGAATGGCAAGATCCAGACCAGCAAAGCGCTGGCTGTCAACGAGAAGTTCCAAATCTCCCGGCAATTCTGGGCGTACCTCATTGAAAATAATCTGCTTGAGGATCCCCGGGACTTTATCCGTCCAGTTCCGCACGTGTCGTTTGCACAAGGTGCAGACCAGATTGCCTATCTGCGGAAGCGTTTCGAGGCGCTACACAATCATCCGCTGTTCCCGGATATGAAGTTCACTGATGACCGCGACGAATTTGCGAACTTCCTTCCATTGATGGCGAAGGGACGCGACTTTGACGCCAATCCGGTTGCGATCTCGTGGACCGATGCTGGTACCGACATTAACTATGGGGCGTTGACGAAACAGTTCCTGGCGGTTGCAAAGTCGCACGGAGCAGAAATTCGCTACGGCCACGAAGTTACCAATATCTCCCACTTCGGTGATCAGTGGAAGGTTGAAGCGAAAAACGTCCACACAGGGGACACGAAGGTTATCAAGGCGAACTTCGTCTTCGTTGGTGCTGGCGGTATGGCGCTGCCACTGCTGCAGAAGGCGGGTATTCCCGAGATCCGTGGCTTCGGTGGCTTCCCAGTATCTGGACAGTGGCTGCGTTGCACCAATGAGGAACTCATCGAGCAACACAATGCGAAGGTCTACGGTAAAGCGTCGGTCGGCGCACCGCCGATGAGCGTGCCGCACCTCGATACCCGGGTGATCGACGGCAAGACTGGCCTGTTGTTTGGCCCCTATGCTGGCTGGACACCAAAGTTCCTCAAACAAGGCTCCTACTTCGATCTCATCAAGTCGCTGCGTCCAACCAACGTGATGTCGCTGCTCAGCGTCGGCATTCAAGAGATGGGATTGACCAAGTATCTCATCGAAGAGTTGCTGAAAGACCAGGAAGCACGCATGGAGTCGCTGCGCGAATATATGCCATCTGCGCGCTCCGAGGATTGGGAGCTTGTTACCGCAGGTCAGCGTGTTCAGGTGATTAAGCCGGTGGTTGGCCCGCGCTTCGGTTCGCTGGAGTTTGGCACCGCGTTGATCAATAACTCGGTTGGCTCGATCGCTGGTATTTTGGGTGCTTCCCCTGGTGCTTCGATTGCGCCGGCTGTCATGCTGGAATTGCTGGAGCGTTGCTTCGGTGATCACATGGTGGAGTGGGGCGAAAAGATCAAGGAAATGGTGCCGTCCTACGGCATCAAGCTGGCGACCCGCCCCGATCTTTTCCACGAACAGTGGGATCGCACCCAAACTATTTTGCAGCTCACAGATAAGAGCAAATAGTCGAACAATTGAGACAGCAGGCCTGACCAGCTCGGGTTCACGGCTCACAGCCCTGACGCGAAACGCTAGTGCCGCAGTTGCACACGGGTGAGTCGGATAACCAGTGGTTTTCGTCCCGCAGGTTGCGTGATCGGTATCGATCAGCACCGGCGGGACGTTATGTATGTGGTGGCCTATCAGCTGTCTGCAGCGCTAAAGTGGGCTGCACTGATGGCAATCCAAACATGGATGTTTGACAAAGGATGGAATTGACTGTGACCCAGGATCATCTTTCCGGTTCGAAGCGTGTGGCTGCCTACCCGTTTTCCGCGGTGGTGGGCCAGGATGATTTGCGGTTAGCGCTCATGCTTACTGCGATTAATCCGCGGATCGGAGGGGTGGTGATTCGGGGTGAGAAGGGTACCGCAAAAACAACTGCTGTCCGCGGGTTTGCCGCCCTGCTTGGTGATGCTCCGCTCGTGCAGTTGCCGTTGGGGGCAACTGAGGATCGGGTAGTTGGATCGCTAGATATGGAGACGGTGCTTACTACTGGACGGGCAGAATATAAGCCAGGTCTGTTGGCGCAGGCTGATGGCGGTATTTTGTATGTGGATGAGGTGAATCTGCTAGCCGACCATCTCGTTGATGCGCTACTGGATGCTGCTGCGACAGGACAGGTAACCATTGAGCGGGATAGCATCTCTCACACCACTGACACGAATTTTGTGCTTGTTGGCACGATGAATCCGGAAGAAGGAGAGCTGCGTCCCCAGCTGCTTGACCGGTTTGGCTTAGCTGTTGATGTGGTGGCTTCCCGGGATGTGAATGTTCGCACAGAGATTATGCGTCGCCGGCTGGCATTTGAAGCTGATCCGGCAGGGTTTGCGGCGCGTTTCGCGGAGGCCGATGCGGGGCTTGCTCAGCAGCTTACAGCTGCCCGTGAACGGGTAGATTCGGTGGTGTTGTCTGCAGCGCATCTAGCTCGTATTGCGCATGTGTGTGCGGCGTTCGATGTTGACGGGATGCGAGCAGATTTGGTCATTGCCCGCGCCGCGGTGGCACATGCAGCACTTGCCGGCCGGCAGCAGGTTGAGGATGAAGATATCCATGTGGCCGCACGACTGGCGTTGCCGCATCGCCGGCGGCGTACCCCATTTGATGAGCCAGGCTTGGATGAGCAACAGCTGGCTGAAGAATTGGCGAACGCCGCTGATGAGCATCCGGAGGTGGAAGATGAGACTCCGGAAACGCAAAACCCAACCGAACAGGATTCGCCGGAACAACCAGATGATGACGCTGGCAGCGACGATGCGCCAGGCGGTTCGCGGGAACAATCTTCTTCACCAGCGGATGAGTCGTTGTCGACGAGTCCGTCCCCGGCAAGTGACGATGCTGAGCAGCCCGGGAAGGCGTCGGGTCACGCCGTGACCGGTGCGCCCTTTCGTGCCGCGGCTGATGCGCCGCGCCGGAATAGGTGAGTTTGGGACCGGTGGACGGCGATCGAAAGGATACGCCCGCCAAGGTGTTGCTATTCGACCTGATCAGCACAGTCCAGGGGTGCATCTCGTTGGAACGGTGATGGCGGCTGTTGACCGGGGTGCTTCGCTGATCGATGGGATGATTGATTTTCGACCCGCCGATGTTCGAGGTGCGGTAAAACTTGGCAAACAGGCCAATCTCATCGTGTTTGTGGTGGATACCTCAGGTTCAATGGTGGGTAAGGATCGCCTCCAAGCGGTCACCGGATCGGTGGTGTCACTGCTTACAGACGCCTACCAGCGCCGCGACAAAGTGGCTGTGATCACCGCCCGGGGAAGTGCACCTGAGTTGGTGTTGCCGCCGACACGGTCGACGATGACAGCACTGCAACGGCTAGAAGGCACCCCTACGGGTGGACGCACCCCATTGGGTGCGGCGCTGATAATGGCCGATGAGCTGATGGCGCGGGAACTGCGTAAAGATCCTTCCCGGCGGCCGCTTTTAGTGGTGTTGTCCGATGGGCGGGATACTTCGCCGACAGGACAAGGTGGGGTGCGAACTGCGGCGTCCCGAATTGCCCGTTCGGGCCGTGTTGGTTCCATCGTTATTGACTGTGAACAGGGGCGCCGGATCAAACTCGGGTTAGCAAAAGAGCTGGCAAAACACTTGCAGGCAGCATGTGTTCATGTCACCGAGCTGCATGCGGATGCGGTGACTGGAGTCATTGCTACGCTGTAACAGCCACCGTATGTTGCTGCGCGATCCATTGGCGGGTGGAATGTGGCCACTGCCGTGTAAGCAACATTCGGGTGTGAAAATAGCGGCTAGTTTGCTGTTTGCGCTAGCAGAAAAGTTACAAGAAGAAGAACGTGGAAGGAGCCGTCAATGGCAGAAGGAAATGTGGTGTCCACAAGTGCAGAGCTGGCTGGGATGACCACTCGGCAGCGGCGGCGATTGCCAATTACTGCGGTGCACACGGGGGAAGGCAAGGGTAAAACTACTGCTGCAATGGGTATGGCGATGCGCGCCTGGAAATCAGGGATGGACATCGCAGTGTTCCAATTTGTGAAGTCGAAGAAGTGGCATTCCGGCGAGGAGGATGTGTTCGGACTGTTTCAGCAACTGCACGAAACTGAGGGGATCGGTGGGGCAGTGGAATGGCACAAAATGGGGGCTGGCTGGTCGTGGACGTGGAAGGAAGGCGCCGAAGACGATCATGCTGCGAAAGCGCAGGCTGGCTGGCAGGAAGTCAAGCAGCGTTTAGCGGCGGAAACTCACGATTTTTATCTGCTAGACGAGTTCACCTATCCGGTGACCTGGGGCTGGATTGATGTGGACGATGTGGTGGAAACGCTGGCGAATCGTCCCGGGCGGCAGCATGTGGTGATTACCGGGCGTAACGCTGATGAGAAACTTATCGAAGTTGCTGATTTGGTGACGCGGATGGAAAAGATCAAGCATCCTTTCGACCAGGGTCGCAAAGGTCAAAAAGGTATCGAATGGTAGCCCCCGGTTTTGTGCTTGCTGCCCCGAAGTCGGGGTCGGGAAAAACCACGATCAGCACAGGTTTGCTGCGGGTGTTGTCCGAGCAGATGACGGTGGCGCCTTTTAAAGTCGGTCCGGACTATATTGATCCCGGCTACCATTTGTTGGCGGCCGGTCGTGCCAGCCGTAATTTGGATCCGTTCCTGCTTGGTGGTGCTGATACGGTGCGTAGCCTGTACCACACCGGCGCGGAGGATGCTGATATTGCAGTGGTTGAAGGGGTTATGGGGCTGTTTGATGGCCGTTTTGACCCACATGGGGATGTGCTGTGTCCGGAAGGGTCGACGGCCGACGTCGCCCGGCAGCTCGGTTTGCCGGTGGTGCTGGTAGTCGATACCCGAGGAACAGCACAGTCCATTGGTGCGCTAGTACGCGGGTTTGCTACTGCCCATCCGCAAGTGCGGGTAGCTGGGGTGATTTTCAACCGGCTTGCTAGCGCTAAACATGAAGCAATGCTCACCCAGGCAGTGCAGGCAGTTGGTGTGCCGGTAGTTGGGGCGGTGCCGAGTTTTCCCGCGATCGAACTGCCTTCCCGGCATTTGGGATTGGTTACTGCTGTGGAACAGGGGCAAACAGCGGAGGCGGCGATCGCTGCGATGGCTGATCATGTGCGGACCCATGTGGATGTTTCCGCACTGATTGCTCTCGCCCAACCTCCGACGGTGAATACTACCCCGTTTGCGCCGTTGGTGGGGGTTGCGCGGGCGCATGATTTATTGCGCGGCAACGCACCTATTCCGGGGGATGCAGCAGCGCACCCGGATGGTCCTACGGTAGCTGTTGCCGCAGGTCCTGCGTTCAGTTTTCTCTACACCGAGCATCTTGAGTTGTTGGCAGCATTCGGGGCGACCACAGTGCTATTTGATCCACTGCATGATCCACTGCCTGAGGCGTCTGCACTGGTGATTCCCGGTGGTTTTCCGGAATTGTACGCGGAAACATTGGCGGCGCGGGATGATGTGCGGCGCGATATCCACCGGCTGATTGCCGACGGCGGGGTGGTGTATGGGGAATGCGCCGGATTGTTGTGGCTTGGTCGCAGCCTTGACAGCCATCGCATGCTTGATGTGGTTCCAACCGATGCGGTGATGGGAGCCCGATTAACACTTGGCTATCGGCAGGCGACAGCATTGACACCTTCGCCGCTTACTGCGGAAGGGATGCGGGTGTGTGGGCACGAATTCCATCACACCAAACTGGTATCCACCCCAGAGGAGCAATGGTCACCGATGTGGGGGTGGCGTGATAACGATGATGTGCCAATGCGGGAAGGATTTGTGCGCGGCAAGGTGATGGCTAGTTATCTTCATTTGCATCCGGCAGCAATGGTCGACCAGTGGCGGCAGTTGGTAGCCACCTTGGCCTAGCCGTCGCAGGGAAGAAACTCTAGGATTGACCAGGAGTTTTTCGCGGCTCCTTTCTGGTTTCGCAACAGCGAGAGGCTTTGCCAAGGATTGCAACCTCATCGTGCGGTTGCTTAGCTCACTGGGGCAAGAAGTTGCGCGTCGTGCAGTGTGCCATCGCGCATGACGAACTCCCGATCCGCCCGGGCTGCTGCTGCCATATCGTGGGTGACAAGCACGCAACCGAGATGTTCCTCAGCAACAATATCGAGCAGCATCGTCATAACTTCAGCGGCACGAGTCGAATCAAGGGCACTGGTTGGTTCATCGACGATGAGAAGTTCAGGATTGCCCATCAGCGCCCGGGCAATATTAACTCGTTGCCGTTGCCCGCCGGAAAGCTGTGCCGGATACCGGTCGGCGGCTTGAGTGAGATCAAGACGTTCTAATAATGTTGCTGCGCGTTGGCGGACAGCGGTGCGGGTGTGGCGGGGTGTCCACCAGCGACTCATATAGGTGGTGAGTTCAAGTTGTTCTCGGGCAGTGAGCGAGCCGATGAGTTGCGGTTGTTGAAAAACAATCCCAAGGTGATTGCGGCGCACTTGTGCGGCCTGCCGCTGGGATAGTCCCACAAGAGACTGACCGTTGAGCATAATGTCGCCGGAGTCTGGTTGCAGGAGGGTGGATATGGTGGCCAGGAGGGTCGATTTCCCGGATCCGGAAGGGCCGGTGAGGGCGACGAGTTCACCGGGATAAACATGAAATGACACGTGGTTAACTGGGGTGATGCGATGTGCACCGTCGGGGAAAGACACGACCACCTCGCGGCAATCCAATACCGGCTGTTGCTCGGTCAGGGTACGTGTTGTGGCTGTTGGTTGTGGGTTGAATGTATGCATTGTTGACCGTTGATATTCGCGGGGTGTGGGGGGTATTTGTCCGCCACCGAATCATGCGGGGGTGGCCTGTGGCAGATCATGTGCGGTTGTGAACACTGCCGCACCACCATCGCCTACTGCACACTGTGTGAGCTGTGAGCAGGCAACTTATCTGTGATATTGGATTTCCACGGGATGACTGGGAGGCGGCTTGCGGCAACGCGATAGCCACGGGGCTGTCGGTGAAAAAGAAACCGGGTGCGGATGGGTTATGCGTTTTGCTGTAAGGCTTGCAGTGGTTGGGCTTTTCCTATGAGCACCAGCGAGGTTGCAGCACCTGCTAAGCCTAAAAACAGCATGAGTCCTGCCGGCAAAAGCGTGGTGGAAGTGGTGACAACAAATGGCAGACCGTCACCGATTGCGGTTGCACTGACCAGGGTGATTGATACCCCAGCAGCAATGCCGACCAAGACGATGATTGCTGCTTGGCCAAGTGCGTCGCGGCAAATACTTGCGGTGGTTGCACCGAGGGCTTTCATCACCGCAATATCGCGGCTACGCTGCATGGTCCACACGACGAAAAACGCGCCAGTGATCAATCCAGTGATGAGTACAAGCATGAGATTGATCATCGATAACGAGGTGTGTTCGGCCGCATAGGCGGCAAGGGACAGCGGAATATCCCCACCTGATACCTGCTGGGTGTTGTCGATCAGCTGGGGCGTGACACCGGCGGCGAGGGCAAGCAGTGTTGTATCTGTGCCTTCGGTTCCCGCAGTCACCGCAATTGGGGCATGGTTGAGCCACAAATCAGCGAGCGGGTCCACCACGGTATAGGTGGTGCTGCCCACCGTCACGGTGTCGCCCACCTCAACGCCAAGATCGCGTTGGAGCGGCGCGGATAGTGCAATATTGCCTGGTGCGACAATTGGCAGATCGCCAAGAGTTGATCCCGCAGCAGCACCCGGGGTGAGCTGCAGCAAGCTGACAGCAGTTCCCTGCAATTGGGTGCGTTTCACGGTGACCGCAGTGGCGGTGGGATTGTCGGCAAGCAGGGCGGCTGTGGTCAGCCCATCCAAATGAGATCGGTCGATGGAAGGATCCTCGGTGCCTTGCACAATGATGGTGTCGGCATCAGTGGCAGACAGTCCAGAGATGGTTTGGTGGGTGAGTCCTCCGGTGAGTCCGGAAAGAAATGACACTAATGTCGCCATGAGGGCGACAGTGATCGTGATAATCGCAAATCGGCCGCGGGCGTGCCGCAGATCGTGCAGAGCTACAAACATTGGGGTGTGACACTCGATTCTTATTGACAACCAGCGAAGCGCAAGAGCCCGGGATTGATTGGGCACCCGGCGGCAGGGTGGTGGTCATGGTGCATGTGGTGTGTGTCCCGTACCGCAAGCCAAAGGGGCATGCACAGCGGGGCAGTGCACCCATGCCAGAACAATGGGAATGCTTCCATTGTGCCTAAGTTAGATATTCGTCAAATCGTCGAAGTGGTTGAACTTGAGCCGCGACCAAAGCGGTGATGCAACACCATCAATTAGGCAAATGTCTAATAATACTTTTGGTGGAACTTCCTCCGCCCCGCAACACCATCCCGCCACAGCCCAACAACACTGCAACAACCCTGGCCACAGGCAGTTTTCCGGCGGAGTCGCTAGTGGTGCCAAAGCCACTTTCGGCAACCTCTGGTCAACCAAACCATCCCCACCAACACCGCAACTTTCGCCACGGCGACTAAGGTAGTACCCCATGAGCTCGGATCTCCACCACCCCGCGCCAGACCACAACAGCTGGCTCACCCTTCCCGAACAGCCACCCTATCCAGTGGTCCTCGTCGGCGGCGGGCCTGGCGCCCCAGATCTCATCACTGTGCGCGGCCAACGCGCCCTCGCCTGGGCTGACGTCATCATTGCTGATCATCTCGGGCCTACCGACCATCTTGCGGAACTTTGCGACATCACCAACAAAGAAATCATTGACGCCGCCAAACTGCCCTACGGCAAACAAATGGCGCAACAACGCATCAATGAACTCCTCGTCGAAGCCGCCCAAAACGGCCGCAAAGTCGTACGCCTCAAAGGTGGGGATCCATATGTATTCGGCCGCGGCTTCGAAGAACGCGCCGCCCTCATCGAAGCTGGCATCGGTGTGATCGTCGTCCCCGGTGTTACCAGTGCAATCAGTGTTCCAGCCGCTGCAGGGGTATCCGTCACGCGCCGCGGCATCAATCACAGCTTCACCGTCCTGTCTGGACATCTCGCGCCGGGACACACCATGAGTCTTACCGACTGGGATGCGCTGGCACGCCTATCCGGCACGCTGGTGATCATTATGGGTGTGAAAAATGGGCCGGCGATTGCCGACCGGCTCATCGAATTGGGGAAAAACCCTGCCACGCCGGTGGCCATCATTGAAGAAGGAACCACCTCTTCGCAGCGCAGTGTCACCTGCACGCTGGCCACATTAGGGGCCACCATTGAACAGGCAGCAATACACCCACCTGCGGTGATCGTCGTGGGTGATGTTGTGGAAGGGACGGACAACTAGTGCAAGCAAGTGCACGCAACAGCGGCCCGCGGGCGAAAAACCTGTCCTATCCGGAACAGCAATCAGCCCTGGGCTGGCCATTGGCTGTGCTTTCTGCACTGCAGTTAATGGTGGTGTTGGATGGCACCGTAGTCAATCTGGCTCTTGCCCGAATCCAACTCGAATTAGGACTCTCAGATTCGTTGCGGTCGTGGATAGTGACCGCTTACGCACTGGCCTACGGGGGACTGCTGCTGCTTGGCGGTCGACTCGGGGACGTATTCGGCCGCAAACGCATGTTTCTCACCGGGGTGGCTTGCTTCACACTCGCCTCACTGGCGTGCGGCATCGTCTCTACTCCGGGGCTGCTGATCGTCGCACGAATTGTGCAAGGTGCAGGGGCGGCGATCGCTTCACCAACGGCGATGGCGCTAATCGTGGTGACATTTGCCCCAGGCAAACCTCGCAACCAGGCATTTTCGGTGTTTGCCATGATGACTGGGTTGGGAAGTGTGTTAGGTCTGGTAGTGGGCGGTGCGTTAACGCAGGCATCCTGGCGGTGGATTTTCCTCATCAACGTTCCCATTGGTATCGCAATCATCATGGGCGGCCTTGCCGTGCTTTCGCGCACCCCGCAGTTTGAACGCATTCCGCTTGATGTCACCGGTGCTGTGCTTGCAACCGGCGCCTCAACCCTGTTGGTGTTTGCCATGGCAGAGGGCGGTACCGGTGCCAAACCTCTGGTCATCGGCAGTGCACTGCTAGGCATTGTGCTGCTAGTGCTATTTTTCCGCTCCCAGCATAAGGCCAGCAACCCCGTGCTTCCCATGGCAATGTTTGATTCAGCGGCACGCAAAGCTGTTTTTATTGCCCTGCTGTGTGCAGGGGCGCTGCTGATGGCGATGACCGTCCAGGTCGCCCTGTTTGTGCAGGAAGTCCTGGGCTACACGCCGCTGCAGGCCGGGATTGCATTTATTCCGTTTGCGTTCGCACTCGGCACCGGCAGTTGGATAGCCGGGGTACTCGCCGAACGTCTGCGTCCCAAACACAGTATTACCCTCGGCGGGATCACTCTCATTGCCGGATTCATCTTTGGGGCAACCTTAGATGAACACGCCACCTACTTTCCGGATCTGCTGCTGCCAATTATTGTCATCGGCTTAGGTGTCGGTCTTACACTCATCCCATTGACGCTGTCCGTAGTGGCAGGGGTCACCCCTGATCAAGTAGGGCCGCTGACCGCCTGTTCGTTGGTGTGCCAAACCCTCGGCGGCCCGCTCGGGTTGGCTGCAGTGACCGCAGTGGGGCAAGCAGTCACCACCCGCGCACTGGGTATGGATAGTAGCCACATCGATCGCAGCATGCTCACCCCTGTACAGCAAGCAGCACTAGGTGCAGGCTACACATATTCGCTGCTCGTATGTGCCGCGCTTGCCGGGGTAATTGTGCTCCTCGCGATTACGGTGATTTCTTACACGGTGGCTGATATTCAAGAAGGTAAAAAAGCCGAACGCTTATCGGCGCAACGCTAACCACAAAGCAAACACACACCCGCAGCCGTACTGCACGTGCTGCGGTGTGTGGCCGTATGCCTGCCAAACATTCCAGCTGTTGATGCTTAGCGTTCGACAATCAGGGTGAGGAGACGGTCGTCTGTGATCTCTGGGGAAAGGGTGGGGTCAGCAGCGATAATCGCGGCAGCCTCCGGCAAGGTGGTAGGTGTCTGCTTGGCAGAAGCTAGCAGCCGCGCTGCCAACCCTTTGTAGTGCTTGTTGTGGTGGCTGACTACTTTGCGGCTACCGTCAGCTTGCACCGACTCCACTCGCACGGTGACCAGGTCGTCGCATCCACCAAGCGCCTGATATGCCCCAGAACGCATGTCAATAATCAGGTCGTCGGCTGCTGCCAACTCGGCTAATGCCTGGGACATTGCTTCCTGCCAACGTCGTTTCATCGTCGGCGCCGGATCGGTGCTGTCCCGGTATGGCAGTTTCGTTCCGCCCGATAACCGGTAATGCGGAATCTCATCGGTGGCGGCAAGCAGCCCAAAAAGTGCGGAACACACCATGAGACGTGACTGTTGCTTCTCAGTGAGGGTCGCCGCATCAAGCGCGTCGTACAGCACCCCGGTGTAGCGGGCGATCGCCGGCATCGTTGCCGCTGTGAGCAGCTGTCGATTCGCCGCCACTTCGTCGCGTTGCCGGGCAGATAACTTCAATACCTGCGCCATGGTCGCATCGTCAAGTGCTAACAGATCCTCGATGAGGGTGCGACGAATCGCAGTGAACTGCTCAGCGAAGTGTAACGATTCAAGGCGAAGTGGGGCGCCACTGCCGCCAGGGGCTTTCGTTTCAGAAGGAGGCAGAAGAATGAACACGGGCGTTAAGCCTAGTCCAGTGGCACCAAGTGCCCCCAGTATTGACGGAAAAGCAGGGAAGCATAGCCCACTAGACGCACCTGGAATAGCAACCTGTAGCCAAACACGGCAGCCCCCACCACACACTGCCTCCCGTGCCCCGGTTGGGTTGGGTGAAGACATCGCGAACCAGTACCGGAAACGCCCGCAACTCGTCATCGACAAATAACCCACCTGATTGACAACGCTGTATCGAGCGCGTTGCACCGCCCGCCAGGACAGCGAGCAAACGCAACAGGTTTTTCCTGCAGTGTGCCCCGCGATGCGGGTGGTCGATCACCTCCGGGAGGCCTGCCAGGTATATTTACTCACCATGATCACACGCATGTCGCAACTGTTTTTGCGCACCCTTCGGGACGATCCAGCTGATGCGGAAGTCGCCAGCCACAAACTGCTGGTACGCGCCGGCTATATTCGCCGCACAGCCCCAGGTATTTACTCCTGGCTGCCACTTGGTTTACAAGTGCTGCGCCGCATTGAACAAATCGTTCGGGAAGAGATGAATGCCATCGGCGGGCAGGAGATCTCCCTGCCGGCACTGCTGCCGAAAGAACCTTATGAGCACACCGGCCGCTGGGATGAATATGGCGACTTGCTGTTCCGGCTGAAAGACCGCAAAGGGGTGGACTGTCTGCTGGGGCCAACCCATGAAGAAATGTTCACCTTGCTGGTCAAGGACATGTTTAACTCGTATAAGGATCTGCCAACCATCTTGTATCAGATCCAGACGAAATATCGTGACGAGGAACGTCCCCGGGCAGGTATTCTGCGGGGTCGCGAATTCGTCATGAAGGATTCCTACTCCTTCGACATGGCCGATGAGGGGCTGGCGGAAGCCTACGCGAAACATCGCCGGGCGTATATCAATGTCTTTGACCGTCTTGGTATTGACTATGCGATCTGTACCGCAATCTCCGGGGCGATGGGGGGATCCCGCAGCGAAGAGTTCCTCGCTGTGTCACCGGCAGGTGAAGACACTTTTGTGATGTCGAGCGACGGCAACTATGCGGCAAACGCTGAGGCGGTAACCACCACCCCAGGTCAGACATATCCGCTTGACGGACAGCCTGCAGCAGCGCCGGTAACCACCCCTGACTGTGCCACGATTGACCAGTTGGTCGCCTTCGCTGCAGCACAGGGATTCACCGGCCAAAGCGGTGAGCCGGTAACTGCAGCAGACACGCTGAAATGCGTGCTGGTTGCAGTCACCGACACTGATGAGGAAAAAACTCGCAATCTGGTGGGGATTCTTGTCCCCGGTGATCGGGAAATAGATTTCAAACGGCTCGAAGCGGCCTTCGATCCACGCCCAGTGGAGATGGCGAGCGAAGCAGACTTCGCAGCACATCCATTCCTCGTCAAAGGATATGTCGGTCCGCGGGCACTGGTCGACCATGATATTCCGGTGTATGTGGATCCGCGGGTTGCTGCCGGAACCCGGTGGATCACCGGTGGCGATGCTCCAGAAACCCACCTGGTAGATATGGTGGCTGGCCGTGACTTCCCGATTGCAGACACTATTGAGGCCGCTGAAATCCGGGAAGGGGATCCGGCGCCGGATGGGCATGGAACCTTGACGTTGCAACGCGGTATCGAGATCGGACACATTTTCCAGCTTGGCCGGAAATACTCCACTGCCATGGATCTGAAGATTCTCGACGAATCCGGCAAGCTCGCCATACCGACGATGGGTTCCTACGGTATTGGTGTGTCTCGCTTGGTTGGGGTTATTGCGGAACAGACCCACGATGACAAGGGGCTGTGTTGGCCGGTAAGCGTTGCGCCCTACCAAGTTCATGTGGTGATTGCGAATAAGGATGCCGACGCAGCAGCTGCCGCCGAACAGCTTGCCATCGACTTGTCGAATGCTGGCCTCGATGTGCTCTTCGACGATCGCCCAAAGCTGAGCCCGGGAGTGAAATTTAAAGACTCCGAATTACTTGGCATGCCATTTGTGGTGGTCGTCGGGCGCAGTTTTGCTGATGGTCAGGTGGAGCTGCGGCCACGCGGCGATGAGCCGACCATGCTTGACGTTGCGACTGCTCCACAATCGATCATTGAGCTGGTGCGAAAAGGGGCAACCTCTAGCCGTTAACCACCGCATCGGCGGGCGGATCTCGTCCCGGCGGGCTGGGCTTCGCAGCAGCAAGCACCGTCGATATGCGGTTGCGCCCTTCGCCACTGGTGCGTAGTGGTCTGTTATCCAGGCGCGGACATCTCACCACAAGGAGATGTCCGCGCCTGTAGTAGTATGCGACGTCCGGCCACAGCTACTCCCAAGGTAGGGATTAATTCAAGCAGGAAAGGAAGCTGCCAGGCGCCTTTGGGCTTGGCTTGCGTGCGGAGCGCCATTGGCCTGCAGCTGCTTCCCGGTCGTCGTGGCTACTCGCTGCAACAGGGTTCAGTTCAGACAACTAGGCGAAGAAATGTGATGAAGTACGCAATGCTACCGGGTGTTCCATAAAGGTGTGGGCTGCTAGCATCGTAACTTGTCTGATAAATCAGGGGCACCTGACGGTTGGTGGGATCTTGTTCGCCAACTGCATGAACGGTTTGTCATGGCGATGACCCCACGTCAACAAACGAAAGGACTTCCGATGAGCGGCGATTGCGTCATTGCGGTGGATATTGGTGGCACAAAAATTGCGGCGGCAGTGGTGCCCCATGATCAGCCGACGACCACCCTCTTTCACACCACCCGTCCGTCGCGGGCATTAGAGGGCGGTCAACAGGTTCTGCAAGCACTCAAAGAAGCCATCGCGGAAACACGTGAAGCAGCGATTGCTGCCGGCTACACCCCACAAGCTATTGGTATCGGCTCACCTGGGGTGATCAATCCAGACACTGGTGTCGTGCAAAGTGCCGGAGTGACCATGCCGGGCTGGAGTGGCACCGATTTGCGTGGCGAATTACGCCAAGAATTTGGGCTTGCAGTTGCTGCGCACAATGACGTGCGGGTCATGGGACTGGGAGAGGCGATCTATGGTGCAGGCAAAGGCCTGCAAGACGTGCTCTTTGTCGCATTTGGCACCGGTATTGGCGGGGCTATTGTTCAAGATGGGCAACTCCGGCAGTCGCCGCATAGTTCCCGCGGGGAACTGTGCTATCTCATCTGTGAAGATCCCACCGGTGGGGTGGATGGGATGGAAAATATTGGATCGGGCACCGGGCTTGCCGCATCCTATCGAAAACGCGCCGGCATTAGTGATACCTCAGTTGATCTGCGGGAGATTATGCGTCGTTACCACGACGGGGAAGCGCTTGCGAAACAAGTATTGGATGAAAACCTCACCGCGGTTGGGCACTGTTTAGCGAACTTTATCAACGCAATCGATGTTGAAGCGGTTGTCATCGGCGGGGGAGTAGCAGGAATTGGTGCACCGATAATCGACCCATTGGTAGCCGGTATTCGCGCACAACTGTTGCCGCCACTTGCTGAACTTCCTATCGCACTTGCCACCTTCGGACAAGAAGCACAGCTTATTGGTGCGGCACATTTGGGTCGCACTGCCGCAGCCTAGGTTCGCAAAACATCACTACCGCTGCTCGCAGTAACTATCGAACCTCAGTGAACGCAACGCCGGTGGTGATGCTTACAACTGCACTTGCGAGCAGAGGCAGGCAGTGCCCCAGCTACGTGTTCCACAAGGATCGAAAACCACTGTGGCTGTCACCTCTCGCCTGCAGGAAGCGGCTGCAATCCATACGCGTTGCGCATCGCAGGTTCGTTGCTCGCGCAATACGGGTACCGGACTGCTGATTCAAGTCAACGACGCGAACCGTATCTTAGGAAATTACAAGGATAAAAGGAGTAGAACACTGTCATGGAAGTCATTATCCGTCACACCGCGGACGACGTGGCAACGGTCGCTGCAGATGTGTTTGAACGCTATATTCGACAAGGCAAAACACTCGGGCTGGCCACAGGATCCACGCCGTTGGCACTCTACACTGAGCTGATTCGTCGCCACCGTGAAGACGATTTATCCTTTGCCGACTGTAAAGCATTCCTGCTTGACGAATATGTGGGGTTACCACGAAGCCACCCACAAAGCTATTACCGTTTTATTCGCGACAACTTCACCGATTATGTTGATATCGCTGATGAGCTCGTGCAATCCCCCAATGGGTTGGCGGAAGATTTAACCGCTGCCGGCAACGACTATGACGCGGCAATCGCCGCAGCCGGCGGTATTGATATTCAGCTGCTCGGCATCGGCACAGATGGACATATTGGTTTCAATGAACCGGGCTCGTCGCTGAATTCGACGACCCGGTTAAAAACCCTGCATCCGCAGACGATCGCCGATAATGCGCGGTTTTTTGATGACGACGAATCGCAGGTACCCCACCATGTCCTTACCCAAGGGTTAGGGACGATTTCCCGGGCGGGTCATCTGCTGTTGCTGGCCACTGGCGAAGGCAAAGCCCAAGCTATTGCCGACACCGTGGAAGGACCGGTTACAGCGTATTGCCCAGCCTCGATTTTGCAGCTGCACAATCATGCGACAGTCATCGTAGATGAGGCGGCCGCCAGCAAACTCCGGGGTGCAACCTACTATCGCTACGCATTCGACAATAAACCGCAGTGGCAGCAAATCTAGTTGTTCTGCTGCATCGCTTCCTTGTTGCCGGCATGCCCCACGGTTGTCGAATACTCGCCTGTCCATTCCGTTTCCCAGGTGCGGGCAGGCGAGTCGGTGTATTGACCTGAATCTCACTGCTAGTTCTGGCGTGCTCTAGCAGGCTATTGACCGTGGAATAGCCAGGGCGATCAACCGCTGCAATGCGGGGCATAAGCGGCGCCGCACGGTGCCGCGAATATTGGCTCAGACCTTGCTTATGGGTTAGTTGGCATTGTGGTGTTCGACCGCCACCTGCCACAGCGCTGCCTGCTGGAGCAACACCCGTTGCCAGGTTTCCGTAGTGGCGGCTGCAGCGGCGTGCAGGAAGCGATCCCGAAATTGGGAATAGAGCGCGGCTGTGGCAGCGGATTTGGTGGGTTGATCATCGGTGTCGGTTAACCCGGGGAACTGAAACCCTACCGGTTCGGCGGCAGTGTCGGTTACCGGCAGGACTGCTTCTGCTGCGGCTAGCCATTGTTCCAACGCTAAGGCGTGATTCCGCTGGTTGGCGGCAACACTGGCCTGATTTGGGTTTTCCAGGGTGGCTGCGGCAAAACCCGTAAGTGAGACTGCTGCGGCTATTGCTGCGGCAAGCTCGTGGAGCTCAGTCTGTTCTGCTTGGCTCAGTTGCCGCGGATCAATAGATGCCGGGAGCTGATCGGCAGGGAAGTCGTCCGCAGCATCCGTATGATCCGCGGTGCCATGAATAATTGTGGGCAATGTTCGCTCGGCTGGGCTATCAAGTGAAAACCAACCGGCCCGATCGGTGTATTGCTCCGCGAGCAGGGCAAAGGAATCGGGGGCGAGAGCCTCGAGGTTATCTAAGGTGAGCTGTTGGGTAATCCGGGCAGCAGAGTCAGCATCCGGTTGGTTGGCAATTGCCGCAATCGTGCCTATCGCTGCGCTGAAATCTTCACGATCGGCGAAAGCTTGTGCGCCTTCCGGGTCGTCCACCTGGGAGGTGGTGGTAGCAATAGCAGTCTGGATCGCAGCCTCATTGCAGGACTGGACAATCGTGCCATCGCGCAAGTGCCCACAGCGCCGCACAATCTCGTTCACGGTGTCCGCAACTTGGGCGTGAATACGTTCGGCGCGCGGATCACCGAGGGAAGCAAGTTTCGCGGCCAGCTGTTGCTCCGCAACCACCTGCTCAACGAGCACCGGATCCGGAACCGGATCGGGGCTAAGTACACAGGAACCTAACGCCATCGGCAGCAGAATTATTGCTGCCGAGAGGCGATGGTTGAGTAAACGACGAGCCGACACACGCGCAGAAAACACGATGTTTCACCTTAGACAATTGGAGCCGATAGCACCCATTAGGCGCGCCACAGGTTAGACTACCAAGCATGGCTTTCCCCACGGAAGAAACCCTCACCGAATTTGTACGCCAACAACTCCAGGCTTTTGCATTGGAACCTGTAAAGGTGCAGATTACCCGGGCGGGCGCCCATTCGTCGGTGACGATCGCTGTCGACGGGCCGCAAACCCCCTCCCTCGATGACCTGGAAGAGGTAACCCGCGAGATCTCTGCATCCTTTGACAAAGCAGAGACTGATGGGCGACTCGATTTTGGGGCGCAGCCCTACACCCTCGAGATCACCACTCCCGGAGTAGACACCCCGTTAAGCCAGCCCTACCAGTGGCGGCGCAACCAAGGACGGTTGGTCGCCATTATCGGATTGGAAGCACAGGCAGCGTTTGTAGCCCGCATTGGAGCGTTGAGTGAAGATGAGTCTCGGGTTGCACTGATCGATCCACAACCGGTGAAAGGGAAGAAGACGAACGGGAAAGCCGCTGGGAAACACACCCCGCTGACGGTGATGATCGCCGAGTTGGCGGCATTCGCCAACCCCACCACCACCGCGGTAGTGCAAGTCGAATTTCAGACCCCGCCGGCAGCAAGTGCTGAACTTGCCGCCGCCGACTTTGCTACCGCAGAACTTCAAGCACATCAAGGATAAGTGAATTTCAAGTGAATATTGACGTTGCAGCATTGCAAGATATCGAACGCACCAAAGGCATTCCCACCGAGGATATGCTGCGCACCATCGCAGGTGCACTCCGCCAAGCCTATCTCGACAGCCACGGCGATACCGCCGATGACTCGCGTCGCATTCGGGTAGCGATTGATCAGGACACCGGTAGTGTGCGGGTTTTAGCAAGTGAGCGACCTGCCCCGCAGCCGATTGTGGACACCGATGACGAACAGCAACCGGAAGCCGCTGCAACCACCGAGGTAGCTGCAGCCCCACCGGTGGAGGAAGAAGATGTTACCCCGGTGAATTTCTCCCGGGTAGGTGCCTATGCGGTGCGGCAAGCTATTTTGCAAAAACTGCGCGAAGCAGACACCGACCGCGCCTTCGGACAGTATTCAGCCTACGAAAATTCGGTGGTCACGGGTTTGGTGCAAGCTGATGCTCGCGCCAACGAGCGGGGCATTGTGGTGGTGCGGATCGGAACCGAAACGGACGGTCAAGACGCAGTACTGCTCCCTGCTGAGCAAATCCCTGGCGAAAAACTCAAGCACGGCGACCGGGTGAAATGCTATGTCGTTGGTGTCGGTCGGGGGCATCGGGGTCTGCAAATTCAGGTTTCGCGAACCCACCCAGAATTGGTACGCAAGCTTTTCGAATTGGAAGTGCCCGAAGTCGCCGACGGTCGCGTCGAAGTAGTTGCGGTAGCTCGTGAAGCAGGACATCGTTCGAAGATGGCTGTCCGCGCAACCGGGAAGGGCATTAACGCCAAGGGTGCATGTATCGGCCCTGGTGGACAGCGTGTCACCAATATCATGCAATCGCTGCACGGCGAAAAGATCGACATTATCGACTGGGATGAAGATCCGGCAGTTTTTGTTGGTAACGCGCTTGCCCCGTCCAAAGTGGTCAGTGTTACTGTCGAAGATCCCGTCGGGCAGGTTGCCCGAGTTGTGGTTCCGGACTACCAGCTGTCGCTGGCAATTGGCCGCGAAGGTCAAAATGCGCGTCTTGCTGCTCGTCTCACCGGCTGGCGTATCGATATTCATTCGGACGCGGAAGTATCTTAACCATCGGGCCGAGTAACATTCACGGGTTTTGGGGCTGATCTGGATATGCCAAATCTGCGCGCCGGGCAATGCTGGTGAAGTTGGCAAAAACAGCAATACCAAGAGCCGTTGCTCATCACCGAACACGCCAAAGCTGCGGGCAAGCCAGCGCCGTTTCATTTAGCGAATTGCCGCCGGCGTGGGAGTACATCGCCGTTCGCAGGGCGCATCATCTAGGGGGATGATGCGCCCTTGTGTTTGCGCTGTGTCGTGTTCGGTGGTGTAGCTGCCCACGCAGACCAGCGGTGGGGAGGGGGCGCGGACGATACACGGTGGGGGAGCTAATCTCTGCAGCGGATCAGACAGGGATGTCACTAGGGCAGGTGGTAGCGCGCTTTTGGGTTATCCTGCCCCGGGAGAGCGGCGACTTTAGCGGTGTCTGTTCGCAATCGCTGCCGGTATGCGATAGCATGAGCAGTGGCTATGTGCATTCACCTGGTTGTTGACCTGATCATCATCTGATCGGTGATGCAACTGTGACGGCATAGCACGAAGCGGTGGTCTTCAGTGTTGACGTAGCCGTGTCTGACCGCAAAGGGTTACCGGGAAAGCTTGCTGCTTTCTGGGATGCCAGTGGCTTGCAGACACGGTGTTTTGCGCTGCATACTGCCGGCAACATGGTAAGTGCATGAGTTGCATTGCCATTGCATGAGTTTTTTCAACTTCACAGTGCGCATTGTGGTGCATCTTCGATATCGGAAGATCAGCAGCTGTGCTTGCTTATTGGCAGGCGTTGTCTGTTTGAACCGTGCCACAGTGCATCCTCAACGAGAATGGATACGCTATGGCTGAGCCGCTGCGAACATGTGTTGCGACGGGGAAAAAACTGCCCCAGTCGACACTGCTGCGGATGGTGTGTGACCCGGCTGTAGCAGATCCGCATCGTTTGGTGGTAGTTCCTGATCCTGCCCGGAAGTTACCGGGGCGTGGCGCATGGATTACTCCCACTGAGGCGGCTGTAACCCAGGCTGTTGCACGCGGTGCATTGCACCGGGCGTTTCGCCGGGGTGGTGTCATCGACGCCACTGCCGTGACCGCTTGGGTGAGTCGTGAGCCCACTGGCGGAAGTTGCACATAACACAACAATGTAAGGATGACCGAAAACCTGATGAGTACCCGATGAAGCATCAGCGATGAACGGCAACAACAATCATCCCGTCCACCCGCAAGGGGAGTAACAGTTTCCTGTGAAGAGAGCTGGCACTGCCTGAGCTGTGTGTCATACACAGCGGTGGATCGGGGAAAACCCACACAAGGAGTACAGTGCCAGAAAAGTTACGTGTCCATGAGCTTGCGAAAAAGCTTGGGATTACGAGCAAGGAACTGCTCGCTACGCTCAAAGAGCAAGGCGAATTCGTAAAAACCGCATCCTCGACTGTGCAGCCGCCGGTTGTAAAGAAGATGATTGCGTTTTATGCCAAGCAAGGCAAAGGCCCTGGTGCCGAAGAGTCTGCTGAGGCACCGCAGAAAGCGGAAACACCGGCGAAGAAAGCCGCTGAAGCACCAGCTGCAGACAAGGCTGTCCCGGCGGCGAAACCAGCGGCGAAGCCGCAAGCTAAACCTGCCGCAAAGCCAGGTCCAAAACCTGCTCCAGCAGCAAAACCTGCTCCGGCGCCTGCTGAGAAGCCCGCCCAGCCAGTGTTCCAACAGGCTGAAAAGCCGAAGGCTACCCCGGCAAGTCCCAAACCTGCTGCTAAGCCGCAAGCAAAACCTGCTGCAAGCGATGATGCGCGGCCAGCAATGCCGCGACCGATGGCAAAACCAGGTCCGAAACCGGGGGCGCGCGCTCCACGGGTGGCCAACAACCCATTTTCGTCCGGTACCCAGCCTGCCCCACGCCCGGGTGGATCCCGCGGCTCGCGGCCAGGTGGCGGTGCCAAGCCAGGTCAAGCAGGACCGGGACAACATCGCGGTCCGCGTCCTGATGGAATGCCGCGTCCCGGCGGTAGCCGGCAGACACCGGCAGCAGCCGGGGAACGACAAGGTGGTGGACGTCGCCCATCGCCGGCAATGATGCCTTCGCACCCGAATCCGTCGGCAATGCCGTCGAAATCGGCTGCGGCACCAGGCCGCGGCGGTGGACGTGGTGGCCGTCCCGGCGGCGGCCCTGGCGGATTCAACCGGCCAGGTGGCGGCGGTGGCCGTGGCGGACGCCGCGGTGGTACCGCAGGTGCATTCGGTCGTCCTGGTGGCGCACCGCGTCGCGGACGCAAGTCGAAGCGGCAAAAACGCAACGAATACGAGTCGATGCAGGCACCAAAGGTTGTGGGCGGCGTGCACTTGCCTGACGGCAAGGGTGCATCGCTGCGCCTGCGGCGCGGCGCATCGCTGGCCGACCTCGCAGAAAAGGTCGGCACCGATGCCGCGCAGCTTGTGCAAGCGCTGTTTAACCTCGGTGAGATGGCAACCGCTACCGCATCGGTTTCCGACGAGACGTTGATGCTGCTCGGTGACGAGATGAACTTCAACGTCGAAGTGGTCTCGCCAGAAGACGAGGATCGTGAACTGCTGGAATCCTTCGACCTGCAATACGGCGAAGATGAAGGCGACGACGAAGACCTTGAGCATCGTCCACCAGTGGTGACCGTGATGGGTCACGTCGACCACGGTAAAACCCGACTGCTCGACACCATCCGCAAAACCAATGTCGGTGCCCGCGAAGCCGGTGGTATTACCCAGGGTATTGGTGCCTACCAGGTGGCAGTGGACTATGAAGGTGAAGAACGACTCGTTACCTTCCTCGACACCCCAGGTCACGAAGCGTTTACCGCTATGCGTGCCCGTGGTGCGAAATCTACCGATATTGCCGTGCTTGTGGTTGCAGCCGATGACGGTGTGATGCCGCAGACCGTGGAAGCAATCAACCACGCCAAGGCAGCTGACGTGCCAATCGTTGTGGCCGTGAACAAGATCGATAAAGAAGGCGCCAACCCGGAGAAGATCCGCGGTCAGCTCACTGAATACGGTCTGGTTCCGGAAGAATACGGCGGTACACAACAGTTCGTTGACATCTCTGCCAAGCAGAACATCAACATCAACGGTCTGCTGGAAGCTGTCCTGCTCAACGCGGACGCCAACCTGGATCTGCGCGCTAACCCGGATATGCCAGCCCAGGGTGTGGCGATCGAAGCCCACCTTGACCGCGGTCGCGGTCCGGTCGCAACCGTGATCGTCCAGCGCGGTACGCTGCGCGTCGGCGACTCGATTGTCGCCGGTGACGCCCACGGTCGTGTTCGTCGCATGGTTGACGAATTCGGCAACGACGTCGAAGAAGCCCCACCATCATGCCCTGTGCAGGTGCAAGGCCTCTCCAGCGTGCCGGGTGCCGGCGATAATCTGCTCGTAGTCGAAGACGACCGCGTGGCACGTCAGATCGCCGACAAGCGCAACGCTCGCAAGCGCAACGCTGAACAGGCACGCACCCGCAAGCGGGTCTCCCTGGAAGATCTCGATTCCGTGTTGAACGAAACCTCGACACTGAACCTTATCCTCAAGGGCGACAATGCCGGTTCTGTCGAAGCGTTGGAAGATGCCCTGCTCAAGCTGGAAATCGACGACGAAGTGCAGCTCAACATCATCGACCGTGGTGTTGGTGCGATCACCCAAACCAACGTCTCGCTGGCTGCCGCATCAAAGGCAATCATCATCGGCTTCAATGTTCGTGCCGAAGGCAAAGCAACCCAAGAAGCCAACACCGAAGGTGTCGAGATTCGCTACTACTCGGTTATCTACCGGGTTATCGAGGAGATCGAACAGGCACTCAAGGGCATGCTCAAGCCAATCTACGAAGAAAAGGAACTCGGCCGCGCCGAGATCCGGGCTTTGTTCAAGGCTTCCGCTGTTGGTCTTATCGCCGGTTGTATGGTCGAATCCGGCAAGATGCGCCGTAACGCGTCGGTGCGTCTCGTCCGGGACGGTAACGTCATCGTGGAGAAAGCGAATATCAACTCGCTGCGCCGCGAAAAAGACGACGTCACCGAAGTCGCTCAAGGCTACGAGTGCGGTATGGTGCTCAGCTACCCTGACATTCAGGTGGGCGACATCATCGAAGCCTACGAAATGGTGGAAGTCGCTCGCGACTAGGTGTGCGTAAAGCAACCACAATCGCCTTCCCTGCGGGACAGTGCCGTGCGAAACACGGTTCTGTCCCGCAGGGAAGGGGCTAACTGCATACCAACCCGTTGCGCCGCAACACCGTAAGACAGCAATCCTCTCATGACACTTCTGCAGTGTCTTTTAAAAGAGTCGGAGTTTCTCTGCTTGTACGATGTTGCGGCGCATTGTTGTGCCCGCCACGGTTGCACCTGATTGCGCCGACAGTGGTTAGCTGCCTGAACTTGTAAAAAACTCAGCAGTAGGTTGGGCGCAACACATGCCGCCTGATATGCGTCACTACAGCGCAACCCTTGATGTGCTACGGATAGCTGGCTACCGCCGGCAATACCGGTACACTGTGAACGCAGCCCTTTGCAGGGCGAAGTTGCACTTGCAACAACACAACAACAAGCAGCTACACCCCAAAGCAAACACACAAATGGAAAGGGCAACCCATGGTTGATCATGCACGTGCCGCACGGATGGCGAAACGGATCCAAACAATCGTTGCCGCCGCCATTGAGCGGGAGGTCAAAGACCGCCGCTTCGAATACATCACCATCACCGACTGCCGGGTCACCGGTGATCTGCACGACGCCACTTTGTTCTACACGGTGCGTGGACGCACTGTCGACGAAGAACCAGATCTGCAAGCAGCAGAAGAAGCATTCAAACGGGCTCGTGGACAACTCCGCAAAATTGTCGGTGACCAGCTGTCGGTTCGATTCACCCCCACATTGACGTTCACCTTAGACACAGTTCCCGAAACCAGTGCCGAATTGGAGGCGATTTTGGCTCGGGCGAAAGCTCGTGATGAGGAAACCGCGAGGCTGCGGGCGCACGCCACGCCTGCAGGGCAAGCAGATCCATACAAGGATACCGACGCGTAAACCCGGGCAGGGTAAACGACACCATTGCCCCAACCGGGGCGCTGCACAACTGTTATCCAACTAGTGGCGTCATCCCAGCTGCAGCGTCCCCTTGGCATTTGCACCCCTGACACGGCTGTTGTTTTGTATCCGGTCGTTAATGAACTTGGGTTACATTGCAGAAGGAATATCACTGGCTCATGCACACATCTCACACCAACGACCTGCACGACAGCTCACTATTTGCAGACGAGCAGGAGCTAGATTTTCCGGGGCTTACCGAATTCGTAGCCCAAGGAACCTCGTTTGCTGTTGTCGGACATATTCGACCAGACGGTGACGCCATAGGATCAGTGACCGCAGTAGTCGAGCAACTTCGACAAATGGCGCTGCAAGCCTGTGGTGTGATTGGGCAATCCGAGCCGCTGCAATCTTCTTTGCTCACCATTCCAGGGGCTGATCAAATAGCGACCTGTACCACCCTGCCGCAGGTTGATCGGGTCATCACCGTAGATTGTGGTGATTTGCAGCGGTGCGGCAGTCTTGCCGACGAGATTGCGCAATTTGGTCCCGCCGGAACGCTTGCCGTGATTGATCATCACGCAACCAACCGTGGTTTTGGATCGCTGAATTGTATTGCCGCCGGCTGGGAATCAACCACGATGGTGTTGTGGCGCTGGATGCTTTCCGCCGGCATGTCGATAACCCCACGTATTGCTGCAAGCTTGTATGCCGGGCTACTTACCGACACAGGATCATTTCGGTGGGGGACTGGCCGCATGCATGCAATGGCTCAAGCGTTGCTGTCTTTAGGTGTTGACGGCTCGCATTGGTCGATGGAGCTGCTGGATCGGCGCCGAGCCGACGAGTTGGCAATGATGGGAAGAGTGCTGGCGACCACCACGGTGTGTCCTGTCGCAGATACCAATATTCGGTTTGTTGCTCTTACCGCAGCACATCACATTATTGCTGGTGTTGACCATGCCGCCGTGGAGGCGCTCACCGACCATATTCGGGCTGTTGACGGAGCAGATTTCGGGGTGTTACTCAAAGAGTTTGTGCCCGGAACCTACCAGGTGTCCTTCCGTTCCACCGCCACTGCTGTCGCCCAGATTGCATCTGCTTTGGGCGGCGGCGGACACACCTTCGCCAGTGGTGCCACTGTTCATGCTGCAACGCCGCAGCAAGCCCTCGATGCCATTGCGGCCGCAGCACATCAGGCATACGCCAATCGCTAATTCCTTACCAAGGTTGGTGACTGTGCGCGGGCTGAAGCGGTATTCACCCTACTGGTGCAGATGTCGGTAAATGGCTGATTGAATCACCACAACGTTTTTTCGCACACGGTTGTTGGTGCTTAGTAATTGCAATGAGATCTTGAAGGGGAAGTCCCGCGCCCGTCAACAAGTACTGCCAGAGCTTGTTGAGCAACTATTGCTAGCATTATCGACGACAGATCAGACACGCGGCATGGCGCAACGCCAGGTACACTACGCGGGCTAGAAGGCCACAATTTGCCCTGCAAAGCCTGCTGGCTCTTGCGGCGCACAGTGTGCTCACCTGGCAGAGCAAGCAGTAGCAGCCCTTAGTGTCGCAGGTGAACAGGGCTTGTGCTCTTGAAAAAATTCGACTCACTGGAAGGTGTTTGCGGTGGCTTCTTCACCGACCGTTTCATCGGCGCAGACTGGCAACCAGCCCACGGTTTCCATTGCTGAGATTTTGGCGTTGGCACTCCCAGCACTTGGCGTGTTGGCCGCCCCGCCACTGTACTTGTTGCTTGACACTGCAGTAGTTGGGCGTCTCGGCGAACATGATTTGGCAGCGCTCGGTGCGGCAACAACGATTCAGGCACAAGTGACCACCCAATTAACCTTCTTGTCCTATGGCACCACGGCACGGTCCGCGCGGCTTTTCGGCGCCGGACGGCGAAAGGATGCCATCGCTGAAGGCGTACAAGCCACCTGGGTTGCCTTAGCGGTGGGGATTGGTCTTGCCACGCTGATTGTGGTGTTTGCCCCCGCGTTGACGATGTGGCTTGCTGATGATCCTGTGGTGGCTCACGAGGCAACACTGTGGTTGCGGGTAGCCGGTTGCGGTGTTCCGCTTATATTGGCCACAATGGCCGGAAACGGGTGGCTGCGCGGTATTCAAAACACCAGATTGCCACTGGTGTTTACGCTGCTAGGTATTGTGCCTGCAGCGCTCCTTGTGCCGCTGCTTGTGCACCGATTTGGGATTGTCGGCTCGGCCTATGCCAATCTCATCGGCGAGATTATCACCGCTATCGGGTTTTTACTGTGCTTGTACAAAATGCATGACGGTTCCTGGAAACCCGATGGCACCATTATGAAAAAACAGCTGGTGATGGGGCGGGATCTCATTGCACGTTCGCTGTCTTTTCAGGTTGCATTTGTTTCAGCTGCTGCGGTTGCCGCTCGCTTTGGGGCGGCCTCACTTGGTGCCCACCAGATCATGCTGCAACTGTGGTCTTTCATCTCCATGGTTCTTGATTCGTTGGCCATCGCCGCGCAAACCCTCATCGGTGCCGCACTCGGAGGAATAAGCGCTAGCCACGCACATGCGCTTGGCAAAAAAATTCTGGCCTGGTCGGCGGTGTTAGCTGCAATAATCGCAGCCATATTCGGTATGGGTGCGTCTGTTATTCCGCGAATTTTCACCACAGCAGACACGGTGCTGGCTGCGATGCACTATCCGTGGTGGATGCTTGTTGCCGCGATCCTCATCGGCGGTGTGGTGTTTGCGCTCGACGGGGTGCTGCTTGGCGCCGGTGATGTGGTGTTTCTTCGCAACGCGACGATGCTCAGTGCGCTACTCGGGTTTATCCCCGGTGTGTGGCTTGCCTACCATTTCGATCTTGGGTTAACCGGCGTGTGGGGTGGTTTGCTGGCATTTTTGCTGCTTCGTCTCGGGTTTGTGGTGTGGCGGTTTCAGTCTTTACGGTGGGCGCGAGCAGGCGCCGAATAATCACAAGCAGCATGGGAAAAACTTGAAGATTCGATACCGGATACACGCGTTGTGGCAGCGGATCTGCTGCACGCTGACCGGGGCGGCATCGGTGTCGTTTCGCTGCCGCAAGCATCCCGTTGGGGCAGATGGTGCAGCAATGATCGCGCAACCGAGATTGGAAAACATCAAAACTGGGGTGTTGTGCGGGGAAGGGACAACCTCGATACAGGCTGGCGACAGGATCCTTCCCCCCATTGGGAACAATAGCCGGTAGACTTCCTTATCGAATACAGCGCTAGCACAGCAGACTGGCGCTGCCGGTTGGGAAGTATCCATCACAGCGAGGAGGTGAGCAGGAATGCGCCACACATTGTGGGCCGTCTCTGATTTGCATGCAGCAGTACGCGACAATCGTCCCAAGATTGATGCGATCACCTCCGCAAACCCCGCCGACTGGCTGATTGTGGCCGGTGATGTGGCTGAACGCACCGAGCTTGTGGTGGAAGTCCTCGCCGAGTTGAGGCGTCGTTTCGCCTGTGTAATTTGGGTGCCTGGCAACCATGAACTATTTTGCCGCTCCACCGATCGCTACCAGGGCAGGGAAAAGTATGACGAGCTAGTCGCCGCGCTACGGGCGATCGATGTGCTCACCCCGGAGGATCCCTATCCCGTGTTCCACGGTGTGACGATCGTGCCGCTGTTTACGCTCTACGATTATTCCTTCCGGATGGCTGGTATGAGTGTCGACGATGCGGTGGAAGCTGCCCACCGGCGGCAAGTGGTGATGACTGACCAATTCGCGATCGCCCCATTTGTCGATATTCGCGCCTGGTGCTGGGACCGGTTGGCTTATTCTGTCAAGCGACTGGGCAAAATTAGTGGGCCTACGATTTTGGTCAACCACTGGCCGCTGGTTATTGAACCCGTCGAGCGGATGGCCTATCCGGAGCTGTCGCTGTGGTGCGGGACGCGCCATACGCGCAGTTGGGGGAAACGGTATGGGGCGCAAGCGGTGGTCTATGGTCATCTGCACACGCCGGGGATTACCCAAGTCGATGGGGTAAAACATATCGAGGTTTCGCTTGGCTATCCTCGCGAGTGGGAACATCATGCCGGACAACCCTGGCCATATCCAGTTATGGAGGGGCCGCGGTAATGACGTTTTATCAACTATTCCCTTCCAGTGCCCGAATCAAATGGATATTACGGGTTGGTGACCTGCAGTCCCTGGAACATTTGCCTTCGCTTTATCCGACGGAAGCGCGCTGTGTGCGCGATGCTGTCGATGTGCGAAAGTCGCAGTTTGCTGACGCCCGCTGGTGTGCACACCAGGCGCTCCGCGAATTGGGAATATCCTCCCCGGCACCCATTGAGCAGGGTGAAAAAGGCATGCCCATGTTTCCGGCAGGGGTGACAGGTTCGATCACCCATTCGGCTGGTTTGCGGGCGGCTGTTGTCGCACCACAACGCACGATCGCCTCGTTGGGGATTGATGTGGAACCTGCACGCTGTTTTTCTGATTCAATTTTGCAACATATAGCAAGCGACAGTGAACAGCAGCAGGTGTGGGAGCTGCAGCGGGCGGGCTTGCTATACGCCGACCGTATTGTGTTCTCTGCGAAAGAAGCTGCGTTTAAAGCTTGGTATCCGATTGCGCTGCGTTACTTAGATTTTCAAGAGGTGCAAATCGACGTTCGGATGAATGGAACCTTCGTCGCATATCCGCTGCTGCAGGATGCCCCGGTGCCGTTCATTGAAGGCAAATGGGGGGTTGCCCACGGGTTTATCATGTCTTCGGCGATGATTCCGACGAATATGTTGGCATCGTAACAACCCCTGGAAGGGTTACCCTGATCCGCGAATGCTTCGGCCGCAGATTGCATCCGCGAGCGCTGTGTGCACCCTGCGGTGGTCGCTACAGTGTCGATGGGCGTGCCACAAATGTGGTGGCCAGACGTTTACCGGACTCTTTTACTAAAGCCACTACCTGACCGTCCCGGTTGACTGCGGCATGGACACCGACGAGCCCTCGCGGTTCGAGCCATTTGCCTTGGGCAAGGGCGGCATATTCGGAGTCATCGACGTGCAACGTGGGATACACCGCTTGCAACGCTTCGTCGATGGAGTGGGTTAGGTGCGGTTCAGCAGCGAGTGTGTCGAGGTCGATAGACTGTGCAACAGTGAACGGCCCTACCGCAGTGCGCCGCAAATCGGTGAGATATGTCCCGGTGCCAACCGCTTCCCCTAAGTCACGAGCAAGCGCCCTAATATAGGTGCCGGAGGAACAGTGCACCCGCATAGCGATTTCCATGGTGGCACCCCGATAGGTGGGGTCGGAGGTGAATTCCAGCTGGTCAATAGTTACTGGACGTGGCGGGATGGTGACCTCTTCGCCCTCACGGACACGCTGATGTGCGCGTTTGCCGTTAATTTTGATTGCTGAAACTGATGACGGCCGCTGCAAAATATCGCCGCGGAATTGTGGTGCAACTGCTGCCAGGTCGCTCAGTGTCAACGATGAGGCGTCTGCCGTGGGGGTGATTACACCACCGGCATCTTCAGTGGTAGATGTTGCACCGAAGCACACTGTTGCCTCATAGGTTTTCGACAGTCCTACGAGATGTGCCAATGCTTTGGTACCCCGCTGTACTCCGACCACGAGCACGCCACTAGCCAGCGGATCTAGCGTTCCAGCGTGACCAACCTTGCGGGTGCCCATGGCTCGCCGCACCGCCGCCACCACGTCGTGGGAGGTGATGTGCAGTGGTTTGTCGATGACAATGACACCAGAATCGGCGAGGGGAAATGGACGGGTGTTGCTTGCAGCGGTCATGGAAACAAACCCTACCGGGCGAGTATCGAAACGCAATCACGTAGTGTGGTACATCGTGGAAATGTTCACTGGAGTAGATGCGTATCCTTCGACGATCGGACCGTGTGTGGTGACGATCGGGATGTTTGATGGCGTGCACCGCGGGCACCAGTCGCTGATTGATCGGGCTGCTGTGCGGGCACGGCAACTCGGTTTACCGTTGGTGCTGGTCACCTTTGATCCGCATCCCCTCAAGGTTGTCGCACCTCAGGCCATGCCAGCACTGCTAGGAACAGTGGTGAGTCGCTGCGCCCGGGCAGAAGAACATGGGGTTGATTATGTGTTGGCGATCGAATTTGATGCCGAACTTGCAGCAATGAGCCCAGCAGAGTTTTTCTCTCTAGTGATTGTTGACTGTTTGCAGGCGCAGGCAGTCTTTGTGGGGGAAAATTTCACCTTCGGCCATAAAGCCAGCGGCAATACCGCCACATTGCAGGATTTAGGACGCGGCTACAACGTTGAGATTCATATTGCGCCACTGCTCATCGATGACGATGGTGCAACCACGGTAAGTTCTTCGGCGATTCGTCAAGCATTGGCTGCAGGTGATGTAGCGCACGCCGGTGCAATGCTGGGACGACCGTATAGCGTGTCGTCTGTGGTGTGTCGTGGAGCTGGACGCGGCGGTCGTGAGCTGGGGTATCCTACCGCGAATTTGTACTTCGATGATTCGGTCGCGCTACCTGCCGATGGTGTGTATTGCGGATGGTTTGTTATCAACGATGATGATCCAGTCGACGGCGATATGCAGCCGCATCGCCGGTATCCTGCTGCTATTAGTGTCGGCAACAATCCTACGTTTGGTGACGCCCGCCGGTCGGTGGAAGCTTTTGTGCTAGATCAAGACGCTCATCTGTATGATCGGCAGGTCAGCGTAAGTTTTGTCGACCGTATTCGGGGAATGGAAAAATTCACCTCGGTTGACGAACTCCTAGCGGCGATGGCACGTGATGTTGCTGCGACGAAGCAACGGTTAGATATCTACTAGTCGAATTGGTCTGTTTGCGGCGGTGGGGGAGTGCCCGCTTTGCACAGCTGCCGCAGCGCATGTTGTTTGCTTGCTGTAGCCTGTGGTAGATTTGACCGCTGTTGTCTGGCTTACTGTGGTCCACAGCAGTCAGTCAGCGCCAGCGCGAATCGCGTTGCTGTGACGATCGTCGCCCACGGGTTGCCCAACACCACTGACGAAGTGATGTTGGGGGCACTCATTGGGTATTGATTGTCGATGCAGTTTCGTCTTCGAGCTATGGGAACAACCCGTTGACTTTAGTGATGACGCCCCGCTGGTGTGTTGATGTGGACTGAAATATTCGCTCTACCTTACGTTACAAGGAGAAACCAACAATGGCTTTGACTGCCGAAGAAAAGAAGACCATCCTGGCCGAGTTCGGCCTCCACGAGACCGACACTGGTTCCCCGGAAGCACAGGTGGCTCTGCTGACTAAGCGTATCCGCGACCTCACCGAGCACCTCAAGGAGCACAAGCACGATCACCACTCCCGCCGTGGTCTGCTGCTGCTCGTCGGTCGTCGCAAGGGTCTGCTGAAGTACCTGCAGGAAAACAACGTTGAACGCTACCGTGACCTGATTTCCCGTCTGGGTCTGCGTCGCTAATCGTTTGCATCACCTGGTGGCTTTCGCCGGTTCATCGCATGCGTTGACGGCCGGTTGCCACTGGGAATGACTGCCAAGCCGCCTCACATCAGAAGTTGAATCCCTATACAAATGGGAAAAGACCTTGGTGTTGGGGCGGTTTGTTCTTTCTCTGGGGGAATATGCCCCCACCAGGATGGTGAATCACCCCTGCTAATCCCCCCGCAGTCGCTGTGGCGAGAAGTCGATTCGCTGCACAGCTGATGCGCTGTCTACCTGGTGTATTGATTGAAATAGCCTGGTGGTCGCACCATAAATCCCTGACAACGGCAGCCGGCGGGAATATCACGCTGCACTGGCTGCGTTATTGGGGATACTGCAGATCGCGGGATTGGTCGTTTTATTGCTACTCTGTAGCGCAGCCTTCATTTTGGAGTCGTTTCATGCAACTGATGCAGTTGCAACCGGTGGCACCGATGATCACCGGAAAAAGGTGAAGGCAACGCTATAAGGAGTTACCTTGTCCATGAAGGACGTTACATTTTTTGAAGACGAGTACGGCGTCTCAACTGTCGAAGCAACCATCGATAATGGGGACTTCGGCACCCGCGTTATCCGGTTTGAAACTGGTCTGCTGGCTCGGCAGGCTGGCGGTTCGGTTACCGCATATTTAGATGATGACACGATGTTGCTGGCAACCACCACTGCCAGCAGCCAACCGCGGGAGGGATTCGACTTCTTCCCGCTGACCGTTGATGTGGAAGAGCGGATGTATGCCGCCGGCCGTATTCCTGGTTCGTTCTTCCGGCGGGAAGGGCGTCCTTCAACGGATGCTATTTTGGCTTGTCGCCTCATCGACCGACCGCTGCGCCCCACCTTTGTGAAAGGGCTGCGCAACGAAGTGCAATGTGTGATCACTGTGCTGTCGATGGATCCGGAAGAAATGTATGACGTGGTGGCAATTAACGCTGCCTCTGCGGCGACACAACTGTCCGGTCTGCCGGTTTCTGGGGCAGTCGGTGGTGTGCGCATGGCACTGATCGTCGACGATGAACATCCCCAAGGCCAGTGGGTTGCGTTCCCGAACTACACCCAGCATAAGCAGGCCATCTTCGAGATGGTGGTAGCCGGTCGCATGATTGAAACTGGCAAGGGTAAGCGTCGTCGTGAAGATGTGGCCATCATGATGGTGGAAGCGGGCGCTACAGAATCTGTGGTTGAGCGGATCGCGGAAGGCGCCCCAGCCCCAACTGAGCAAGTTGTGGCCGAAGGTTTGGAAGCTGCAAAACCGTTTATCGCAACCTTGTGCAAGGCACAGCAGGTGTTGGCTGAAAAAACGGCGAAGGATACCCAAGAGTTCCCGCTGTTCCCAGCCTATGAAGACGATGTGTTCGCCGCTGTTGAAAAGGCTGCCACCAGCAAAATTGAAAAGCTGATGACTATTGCTGGTAAGCAGGATCGCGACGAAGCAACTGCTGCATATCTCGATGAGATCTCGGAGCAGTTCGCCGAGAAGTTCCCGGAGCGGGATAAGGAAGTCCGTAACGCGTTCAACGCCATCACCAAGCAGATTGTGCGGCGTCGAATTCTCACCGATCACTTCCGTATCGATGGGCGTGGCGTGAAAGATATTCGCCACGTTGAGGTGGAAGTTGCTCTCATCCCACGGGCACACGGGTCGGCGCTGTTCGAACGTGGCGAAACCCAAATCATGGGTGTGACGACACTGGATATGCTGAAAATGCAGCAGCAAATCGATTCGCTGTCGCCGGAAACGTCGAAGCGCTACATTCACCACTACAACTTCCCGCCATACTCCACCGGCGAAACTGGTCGAGTTGGTTCCCCGAAGCGTCGCGAAATCGGGCACGGCGCCCTTGCGGAACGTGCACTGGTGCCAGTGTTACCTTCCCGGGAAGAGTTCCCCTATGCCATCCGTCAGGTTTCTGAGGCGCTCGGCTCGAATGGTTCCACTTCGATGGGATCGGTGTGTGCCTCCACCTTGTCGATGCTCAACGCTGGTGTACCGCTGAAAGCATCGGTTGCAGGTATTGCCATGGGGCTGGTTTCCGATGAGGTCGACGGTGAAACTCGCTATGTGGCATTGACCGATATCCTCGGTGCGGAAGACGCATTCGGCGATATGGACTTTAAGGTTGCAGGTACCGCAGAGTTCGTTACAGCGTTGCAGCTTGACACCAAACTCGACGGTATTCCGTCGAAGGTGCTCGCAGGTGCGTTGGAGCAGGCTAAAGAAGCACGCCTGGAGATCCTGGACACCATGGCGCAGGTGGTCGACGGGCCGGATGAAATGTCGCCGCTGGCACCACGCATTGTTTCGGTGAAGATCCCTGTGTCGAAGATTGGTGAAGTGATCGGGCCGAAGGGCAAGAACATCAACCAGCTTTCGGAGACCACCGGTGCAGATATCTCCATCGAAGATGACGGCACAGTGTATGTGTCGGCACAAAACGGGGAATCAGCGCAGAAAGCTGTCGACGAGATTAACGCTATCGCTAATCCGCAACTGCCGCAGGTTGGTGAACGGTTCTACGGCACGGTGGTGAAAACCACCCACTTTGGTGCGTTTGTTTCCTTGCTGCCGAACCGTGACGGTCTCATTCACATCTCCAAGCTGGGTGGGAAAACCCGTATTGAGCGCGTCGAAGATGTAGTCAATGTGGGCGACCGGATTTGGGTTGAGATTGCTGACATCGACGACCGCAACAAGATTTCGCTGGTGCCGGTTGACGAAGAAAAATAATTCCGCAACGGTTGCACCGTAAAGTGGGAAGTAAGCTACAAGCTCGCTAACCATAACGACTGCGGTAATCACAATTGCCCTGGTATCGACATTGCGTCGGTAGCAGGGCATCTGTGTTTTTCGCATGGGAAAGCAGAAGGCGCGAGCTGAAGCAATCTGTAGCAGCTGGAATTCCCAGGTGGCTAGTGGGAGCGCATACAGAGGGCGCGGCTGTGACTGGAGGGTTTTCGACGGAAGCGGATTGTGGGATCCGATATTGCGTTGTCGCGGCTGATCCGCATGGATAGGCGGGAAGTTGCAGGTGACAGATCGAGTAGCGCTCGTGTGCGCCTATTCGCCATGAGCAGCAATGCACGGTTTTTGCGGAAAGTTCCACAATTTGAGTGCTACGGTTAAACACTGTGCGCGCCGCTCGCCAACCAGGGTTCCGATTGGCAACAGGTGCCAACGATTGGACTTCCTACATCCTTATTTGAGGAGGGCTTGCTGTGCTGCTAGCAGAAGCAAACCATCTGCGTTTAGACGTCCATGCCGTGGACTATCTCATCGTGCTGCTGTATTTCGTATTCGTGCTAGGTATTGGTTGGGCAGCCCGATCGAGGGTGTCATCGTCGATCGACTTCTTCCTTTCCGGGCGTTCCCTCCCTGCTTGGGTGACTGGTTTGGCATTTATCTCGGCGAATCTTGGTGCAGTCGAGATCATCGGCATGTCGGCAAACGGTATGCAATACGGTTTCCAAACCATGCACTATTTTTGGATCGGTGCCGTTCCAGCGATGGTGTTCCTAGGCATTGTGATGATGCCGTTCTACTACGGCTCGCAGGTGCGCAGTGTTCCGGAATTTATGCTGCGCCGCTTTGGTCCTGCTGCACATTTGGTGAATGCGATCTCTTTTGCCATTGCCCAATTGCTGATTGCCGGAGTGAATCTGCTGCTGTTGGCGAAAATCGTCAATGCGATCCTGGGCTGGTCGCTATTTACCACCTTGATCGTGGCAGCCATCATTGTGTTGAGCTACATCACCCTGGGCGGCTTGTCGGCGGCAATCTACAACGAAGTGCTGCAGTTCTTTGTCATTATCGCCGCCCTGCTGCCGTTGACAATTATCGGGATTAATCGTGCAGGCGGTTGGCAAGGGTTGCGGGCGCAACTCCCCGAATCGCATTTCCACAATTGGCCAGGAACTGATCTTTCCGGTTTCGCCAGCCCAGTGCTGTCAGTGATCGGTATCACGTTCGGGTTGGGGTTTGTGTTGTCCTTCGGCTATTGGACAACAAACTTTGTCGAAGTACAGCGCGCTATGGCTTCCGATTCGCTGTCAGCTGCCCGCCGCACTCCGATTATTGGTGCGTTTCCCAAAATGTTTATCCCATTTTTGGTGGTGATTCCCGGCATGGTCGCATCGGTGACTGTGGCCGAATATCTTGAGGATTCCCCCGCAGTACAACCCAACGATGCGGTGCTGTTGCTGATGCGGGATATGTTGCCCAACGGCCTGTTGGGGATTGCGATCGCCGGATTACTGGCTTCCTTTATGGCTGGTATGGCTGCCAACATTTCGGCGTTTAATACCGTGATTTCCTACGACATTTGGCAAACCTATGTGGTCAACGATCGCGACGATGCCTATTATCTGCGGTTTGGTCGTCTAGCCACGGTTGGTGCCACGATCATCGCTGTGTTTACCGCGTTGATTGCGCAAAACTTCGGCAACGTCATGGACTATTTGCAGACCCTGTTCGGCTTTTTCAATGCGCCGCTTTTTGCCACCTTCATTTTGGGGATGTTCTGGGCGAAGATGACCCCAACTGCGGGTTGGACTTCGTTGGTTTCTGGCACCGCGATGGCCATAGCGTATTGGGTGATGGCGACGTTTGTCGTCAATGGCGACAGTGGTGTGTTTAACCTGCCGGGGCAGGGCACAGCGTTCGTGGCGGCGACGTTGGCGTTTGTTACCGCTATCGGGGTTGCTGTGGTCGTCAGTCTGTTTACAACCCCAAAGCCAACCCGGGAATTGGTGGGTTTTGTGTATTCGGCTACCCCGAAGGATCAACGCTCAGATGCGGCAGAAGCTAGCCAGCCGTGGCTACAACGGACTGTGCCGCTGGGGTTGTTGTGCTTGGCGATGGTGATCACGCTCAATGCGATTTTTGCTTAACACACCACCGATCCGGGGCGACCAACACAGTGTTTGTTACGTTGTCGCCTCATTGCGCGATGGCGATGCTGGCACCGGCGACGAGGAAAGAGTAGAAAGAACATGAAGGCTCGAACAAAAACCGCGGGCGCCTTTGATATTCGAAATATTATTGGGGCTCTGCTCGGCTTGTACGGCATTTTGCTGTTAGGAACCTGGATGTTTATTGATCCAGTGGACACTCGTGACAGCATGAAACATGAAATCGATAATTTGTGGGTCGGATTAGTGCTGCTGGGTGTGGCGATCGGCTTTTTCGTGTGGACGAAGCTCGCACCTATCGTGGTAGCAACTCCTGATACGACTGACTTGGACTAGAAAAGCGAGTGAAAAACCGCCTGCTATGAGCACGCAATCATCAACACCACAAACCACCGGTTCGAACCATCGGGTCCGAGTCACCCCAATGACAATGGCTGACGGTCGTGAACTGTTGTACTTCGACGACTCGGAGCCATATGTGTCGGGGGAGCAAACCCGAACACTGGTCGATCCGCGGGAATTACCGGAGGCCGCAACTGTCTCTGAGATGCGCCGTGATCCACTCACCGGTGATTGGACAACAATGGCTGCCCACCGGATGAATCGGACGTTCATGCCGCCGGCAAATGCAAATCCGTTGGCGCCTTCCACTGCTGGACAGTTACCCACGGAAATACCTGCCGATGACTACAACGTGGTGGTGTTTGAAAATCGGTTCCCTTCATTTTCGCTGCATATGGATCCAGCAGCGGTGTCAGAGCACACCGTTGACGGGGCAGCGGTGTTTCCGCGGCTGCCAGCCCGTGGACGCTGTGAAGTGGTGTGTTTCACCCCGGATGTGTCAGCCTCGTTTAAGGATCTGTCGGTCAGCCGGATTCGGACAGTCATTGAAGCATGGGCGCATCGTACCGCTGCGTTACAGGCAATCGACGGTATCGAGCAGGTGTTTCCTTTCGAAAACCGGGGTGAAGAAATCGGGGTGACCTTGCAGCATCCACACGGCCAGATTTACGCCTATCCGTTTGTGCCGCCGCGCACGAAGGCGATTGTGGCACAGGCCAAACAGTATCGTGCTGAGCATGGTGAAGATTTGTTTGCAGCAGTGTTGGCGGCGGAATGCGAGTCGGCGCGCCGGGTGCTGCACGATGGCGAATATTTTGTGGCATTTGTGCCCGCAGCGGCGAAGTGGCCGATTGAATTTATGATTATGCCGAAGCGGGATGTGAAGGATTTCACGGAACTTACAGATCCTGAAAAAGATGAGCTGGCAGCGATGTATAAGGACATGCTGCAGCGTCTTGATCGGTTCTTCGATGGGGTGGAGAAAACCCCTTATATTGCCGCCTGGAATCAGGCGCCGACAGGGGAGGATCGCCAATATGTGCGGTTCCATCTGCAGGTGTATTCCTTGATGCGGCAGGCTGGTCGTATGAAGTTTTTAGCTGGCAGCGAATCGGCAATGGGGGCGTGGATCAATGACACCACCCCAGAACATATTGCGGATCGTTTTCGGCAACTAGCGTAACGGTTTTCCCTCGGTGCAGTGGGCGGTTCCCAGGCCGCCCCGCGGAGGCTGAAAATGGTTACCACCGTGGCCTAGGTTCAATGTGTATTTGAGGTGGTAAGGCAATGATGGATTCTCAACTGTTTGTTTCTTCACGGGATGACACAGCTGGTGCGGCCGCAGCGGCTGCGTTGTATCAGCAGCATTTCGGTGCGTCACCGCGCGGGGTGTGGGCGGCACCGGGGCGGGTGAATCTTATCGGGGAGCATGTGGATTATGCGGCCGGGGTGTGTTTACCGTTTGCGTTGACACAGTCGACGTTCGCGGCGATGGATTTGCGCGACGATAACCGCATCTCGTTGGTGTCTCTCGTTCCCGGGGGATCTGAACCGGTCGAATATTCCATTGATTTGTCGCAGATAGGTCCTGGTGAGCCAGCAAACTGGGCAGGGTATGCCGCCGGGGCGATTTGGGCTGCGGTTGAAGCTGGTCTGATGCCGGCACGGGGGTTGAATATTGCGCTGGTTTCGGATGTGCCACTGGGTGCCGGCTTGTCGTCGTCGGCGGCGTTGGAGTGTTCGGTTGCTGTTGGTGCAGTGGAGTTGGCGACTGGGAAAACTGTTGACCCAGCCACCCGTCGAGCGCTGATTCCGTGCTGTATTCGGGCCGAGAACGAAGTGGTGGGGGCGTCTACTGGTGGGCTGGATCAGACCATTTCGCTGCTGGGTCAGCCGGGCGCGGCGTTGGCAATTGACTATGCCGACAACTCTACTGTGCAGGTGCCGGCGGATTTTGCCGGACACGGGCTAGCGATTGTGGTGATGAATACTAATGCCCCGCATTCGCTGGCTGATGGACAGTATGCATCAAGGCGGGGTGTTATTGATGCGGTTACCGAGGCGCTTGGGGCACCGTTGCGGAAGATCGCCGATGCACCGGAGCAGGCTGCGGCGTGGGCTGCTGAGCATGTACCAGCAGCAACAGACCGTGACGACTATGTTGCTATGGTGCGGCGGCGGGTGACCCATGTCGTTTCCGAGATTGACCGTACCAAGCGTGCTATTGCACAGCTGCGGGCGCAAGACTTTGCGGCGTTCGGCCAATCGATGCAAGCCTCCCATGTGTCGCTGCGTGACGACTATGAGGTCTCTTGTGCCGAGTTGGATTCGGCGCAGGAAGCTGCCATGGCTGCGGGGGCGTTGGGTGCCCGCATGACAGGTGGCGGGTTTGGTGGTTCGGCGATCGCATTGGTGGCGGTGGACAAGGTTGAATCGCTGTGTCGCGCGGTGGCTGATGCGGCCGCACAGGCCGGTCTTGCCACACCGGAATTTTTAGTGGCTGTCCCGTCGGCTGGGGCTCGCCGCGTCAAATAGCGGTACACAGGTAGCACCACGGGCTCATCCCAATGTTTTGGGTTGAGCCCGTGGCCTATTCCGGCGCCAGTGCAGCTGGTGGGCTATCTGGGGGTGGGATACGTTTCCGCGATTGTTGGCGCGCCGGCGTTGCCGCCGACCGGGAGCCGTGAGGGGTTTGCTGTGGTTTTCGGGATGGGCTTGCCGCAGACGAATGGTTAGGTGATGGCGGCGAGCTGCTGATACCAGTGATTGGTGTGCAAGAGGGTGTCAGCTGTGCCGCTGGCAACGAGTGTGCCGGCGTCAAGTTGGCGAACCTGGGTGTTGTCGGCGATGAGGTCGACCCGGTGGGTGATGTCGATGACAGTGGGGAAGCGTTGCAGGATTCGGGCGAGGATCGTGCGGGCAGTGGAGGTGTCGATGCCGCGGAGTGCTTCGTCGAGAATGACTACTTCCGGATTGTCGACGAAGGCACGGGCGATAATAATGCGGCTGGTTTGTCCACCGGAGACAGGGGTGTGTTCGTCGCCGAGTATGGTGTCCAGGCCGGCGTCGAGGGAGTCAACCCAAGAGTCGAGGGCTACAGCAGTAAGTGCTTGCCGTATTTCGGTGTCGGTGGCTGCAGGATTGCGCAGCGCAATGTTGTCCCGCAGCGTGCCGGTGATGAGCGTGTCGCGTTGGCTAAGGAGGCAGACATGCTTGCGGAGTAGCTGGGGGTCGATGCTGGAAAGGGGCTGTCCTTGATAGGTGATGGTGCCGCAGGTGGGTTGGATGCCGGCAACAAGGAGTCGGGCGAGGGTGGATTTCCCGGATCCGGATACGCCCACGATTGCGGTGTGGCCGCAGGCGATGGTGGTGGTAATCCCGGTGAGGGTGGGTTCGGCGGTTGGGGTGCTGCCGGCTGCGGTGTCGGTTGACGGATAAGTAAACCCTACGTCGGTGAGGGTAAACACCGCTTGGCGTGCGGCAGATTGAGATGTTTGGGATGAGGTGGTGAAAGGTTGCTGGGCTGGTGTTGTCGGCGACGGCGGGAGCGGGGATTGCATTGTGGTGGCTAGCCGGGCGGTGGCCGCGAATCCTTCGTCCAATGAGCCGGCGAATTCGGTGACAGCTTTCATGGGTGTCCACAGGGCGATGAAGGCAACCAGGGTGGTCACTAGTGCTTCGCTAGTCGCTCCGGTGGTGATGCCAGTGACAATAATGATCCCGATGCCGGTGAGATTGCTGAACTGGTTAGCGCCCAATTGGAGGGCGCTGATCCACCCAAGACGGCGGGTGGCTTCGGCTTGTCGGTGAAGTATGACTCTGGTTTCGGCAAGGCGATGGCTGACGGTGCCGTACTGCCCGAGAAGACCAGCGCCGGCAAGAGTGTCGGCAATATGGCGGCTGGTGGCACTGCGGGCGGCAGCGACAGCGGTAGCTTGAGTCCACGATAGCGGGGTGGTGAAGACAGGAATCACTACCAGGGTGAATAGGCTAGGGACTGCCACAGCGAAGGCGAGCGGCCAACTGCAGCACAGCCCGACGGTGAGGCACACCCCGATTGGTAGAAGGATTGCGGTGATCGCCGGGGGAAGGGTGTGCGCGAAAATCACTTCAATCCGGTCAATGTCGCTGGTGGCTTGCTGGGTGAGTTTCGCCCGGCCAACCGTGGCGGTGACTGCCGGGGTGCGGGGAATCAGCGCAGCAATAAACCGATCCCGGAGCCGTTGCAGGGCACGAAACGCCACGAAATGTCCCGCATATTGTTCGGCATAGCGCAGTGTCGCTTTAGCAAGAATCAACACCGTAAGCAGCACGACCAGCGACCGTGGCGGGAAGCGATGCTCGGCTGCGGCGCTCAGCACGGTACGGCAGGCGAGGATCCAAATAATGACGGTCGCGGTTTGCGCGAGCAGCCGACACCCCACCGCAAGCCATAACGGGCCGTGGAGATCCCGAGTCATGCTGATCAGCCAGCGAAGCAGCGACCAGCGGCGGGAAGGATCAACGAGGAGACGGGGTGCCGCAGTCGAGGAAGTGACGTGGTGCGCGGCGTTATGAACAGGAGGATGCGTCATGATCGGCAGGTCCTTTCCCCTTTAGGTTGTTCCGCTACCGGTCCAGCAGGACGATAGTCGTTGAGATTGATCACTTGATCGGCGAGTGCAACCGGTGCCGGCCGGTGGCTGACAATCAGCGTCACCCGGCCGCGGGCAAGCCGCCGCAACGCGGAGGTGATTTGCTGTTCCGTATGCAAATCGACCTGCGAGGTCGGCTCATCCAAGAGCACGATTGGTCGGTTAGCTAACGCTGCCCGAGCAATACTGATTCTTTGAGCTTGACCGCCAGAAACCAACCCGCCAGCATCCCCCACAGGGGTATCAAGCCCCTGGGGAAGACGCGCAATCGTCGCGGAAAGCCCAGCAATCTCCACAGCGGCGGCAAGCTCATCGGCCGATGCCGACGGGTTAGCTACGACCAGATTCGCACGAATCGTGTCGTGAAACATCAGCGGCTGCTGTTCCACCACAGCAATCAACTCCCGCAACCGTGCACTCGTAGCAGGGGTCACCGGGGTGTCACCGACGAAAATCGTGCCGTGTGTCACCACCGGTGCACCAGCAACCGCAGACAACAACGTTGACTTCCCGACCCCGGAATCCCCCACAATCGCCACAATCTCGCCCGGGCGGGCAGTAAACGACACCCCGGCAACAAGTGGCTCCTGGTGCCCAAAACCCACGGCAACATCAACCAACCGCAGCCGGCAATCAGCCCCATCAGCCGGGGTGAGCGATAACGCAGTGCGGGAATCCGTATCCGGCACAGGACGACCAGTTTGGCGGCGCAACCCCGCCAATGCGCCACTCATTGCCCGCTGCGTAGCCCTGCCTGCAATGCCGATATAGAAAAACTGGCCAACACTATCAACAGGACCGACCACCAACGTACACACCAGCATGATCAGCAGCGCCGCAGCAGGATCAATAGCACCCTGGCTTGCCCGCACACCGAGCACCACCACCCCAACGAGAACAGTTGCCAGGAAAAACACCCCATCAACCACCAAGATCAACAGCTGATTAATGCGCAGCAACTGCATCACCCGGCGCCGCAACGTTTCACCGCGGGCAGCTAAACTCGCCTCCACCCGATCCGCAGCATTGGCATACACCAACATCTCCAACGCGCCGACTGCCGCTAAAAACGATGCGGACAATGCTTGATTTGCCTGTCGATACGCCACCCCAACCGGTTTCGAGAAACGACGAAACACAGCTACCGCCACCGGCACTAATAACACACACAACCCAATTGCTGCCGCAGCAACCCAATCGCCCAAGCCGCCCACAATCAGCAACGCCACAAACGGGGCAGTGAGATTGCCGAGCATAGGACCTATAAACCCAGCCCGAAACGCCGCAGTTTTCTCCACCGCCTGCATAACGAGCGCGGAAAAATCCCCGCCCCCAACCGGCGCCCCCGGACGCCACGCCGCCACTTTGGCTGCCACCAGCGCCTCCCGCAACGCCACCGTGCACCTGGCAACCAGCCACGATCGCAGCCACCCCAACCCAGCCGCAGCTACAGCCGCAACCAACACCCACCCCGCAAACCACCAACCCCACCGGACAGCAACCGGCACACCAGTAGTAGCAGCCACCAGCACCTCACTAGCAACCGCAAACACCCCAACCAGCCCAGCGGTTTGCAACCAACTCAACAACACACAACCCACTACCCCCCACCGTGGCACAGACCCCCGCACCACCGGATCCACCGCGCTGCCGCCCACAACCCCACCATGCGGATGACCTGCCGGCTTGCCCCCAGGATGCCCCCCAACACCTGTCGATACACCCCCAGAATTACCCACAGAACGTGCCTCAGCACCCGGCTCGGGCCTGCCATCCCGCCCCGCAGCATCCATACCTGCAGACTGCTTTTTCAAACCACTCACAAACCGCTAGCCTACGGCACCAGCAAGCCAACCCTAAACAACCCTTCACCCACCGACGCGACACACCAGCGCACCACAACACACCAAGCCCACTGCACCCCAACACACAACACGCTCTACACTCATAACCGGGAACCACACTTGCACCAGCAAGCAACACCCCCCCAACAACCAACCCACAGGAGAACAAACCCATGACCATTCGCGTAGGAATCCTCGGAGCACGCGGCCGAGTAGGCCAAACCATCGCCGAAGCCGTCGCCGCAGCCGACGACCTCGAGCTTGCCGCCACCATCGACAAAGACGACAACCTCCAAACCCTGGTAGACAACAACGTCGACGTCGTCGTGGACTTCACCACCCCGGCAGTCGTCATGAACAACCTCGAATTCGTCACCACACACGGCATCCACGCCGTCGTCGGCACCACCGGCTTCGACGACGACCGACTAGAACAAGTACGCCAGTGGTGCAACAACTCCGATGCACACGTGCTTATCGCCCCCAACTTTGCGATCTCTGCAGTCCTGACCATGGAATTCGCCAAACAAGCCGCCCGCTTTTTCCCCTCCGCAGAAGTCATCGAAATGCATCACCCCAACAAACTCGATGCACCATCCGGCACCGCCATCCACACCGCTCGCGGCATCGCCGAAGCACGCGCAGCAGCAAACATGGACCCCCAACCCGACGCAACAGACCAAAGCCTTGATGGAGCCCGCGGAGCAACAGTAGACGGCATCCCCGTCCACGCCGTCCGCATGACCGGTGCCGTCGCCCACGAAACAGTGATCTTCGGCGCCCAAGGCCAATCGCTCACCATCCGCCAAGACTCCTACGATCGCACCTCCTTCGTCCCCGGGGTACTCGTCGGCGTACGAAACATCAGCAACCACCCCGGTCTCACAGTAGGCCTCGAACACTACCTCGACATCTAAACCATTCCAGGACACCAGCAAATCCACCCACCGCACCGACCCGGAGAACCCTATGGCGACGCACAGCAGCCTATCGGTCCAACTCATCGCATCCACCGAATTTCATCCACCCGTCGACATTCCGTTTTCCACTAGCGCGCCGGGGGGACAAGCGGTGGCCGAGTTCGCCGGTCGAGCATGCTACGAATCCTTCGACAAACCCAACCCACGAACCGCCACCAATGAGGCATATCTTCGCCACATTCTCGAAGTTGGGCACATGGCAGTACTCGAACACGCCAGCGCAACATTTTATGTGCGTGGTATCTCCCGGTCGTTGACCCAAGAATTTGTGCGTCACCGGCATCTGTCATTTTCTCAACTATCGCAACGGTTTGTGCACGACGGGCCAGACGCACATGTGGTCATCCCCGAAGTCATCGCCCAAGATCCGGTGCTTACTCAGCTTTTTGACCAAGTATGCGACGATGCCAGGTTTGCGTTCACCGAACTACTTGAAGCATTAGAAGATCGGTTTGCTGGTGAACCAAATGCGTTGCTGCGACGCAAACAAGCCCGCCAAGCTGCTCGGGCAGTACTGCCGAACTGTACAGAATCACGGGTGGTCGTCACCGGAAACTATCGGGCGTGGAGACATTTCTTAGGGATGCGTGCCACCGAACACGCCGATCCGGAGATGCGTAACCTGGCAGTGGAAATTCTGCGGCAGCTGCAAAAGGTGGCACCGGTGGTGTTTGCTGATTTCGAAATCACCACCCTCAGCGACGGTACAGTGATGGCCTCATCCCCGTATGTCAATGATTACTAAATAGTGTCCCGCACTCTCCGCTTTCGGGCAGAGTCCGCACCGCAGCAGCCAGTCGTTGCACAAGCTGGTCGATAGCAACCGGTAGCAGCACACCAATGCTGCAATCGACGAGGTCTGCTCCAAGACAAGATACATCGCTGATCGCTGCATACGGCAGAGGATGGCGGCGGGGGACACCCGTCACACCGGGAAGTTGGCGGTGCCCACGGGTCGAAATAGAACCCCGAAATGTAGATTTGTGATAGTTCCAGGTAGCCTTACAGATATGAGTACAGGATTGATTGCCACCAGAGGCGCGAGTTCGTTCGGAACTGTCGCTGTCGCAATGGTGACCCCGTTTGGATCTGACGGGGCGCTTGACGTTGCCGCCGGACGAAAGCTGGCAGCAACCCTGGTCTCGCAAGGATGTGACGCACTCGTACTTGGCGGCACCACTGGTGAATCGCCAACTACCAGCGACGCTGAAAAAATCACCCTCATTAAAGAAATTCGCCAAGAAGTCGGCGACAAAGTGATTCTTTGCGCTGGTGCCGGTTCCTACAACACCGCACATTCGGTAGCGCTTGCCAAAAAAGCAGCCGACGCTGGTGCTGACTCGTTGCTAGTGGTCACCCCGTACTATTCGAAGCCGCCACAAGAAGGCGTCTATCAGCACTTTAAGGCTGTAGCCGGAGCTACCGACTTGCCGATTTGTCTCTACGACATTCCCGGCCGGACAGCAACACCAATTGCAACTGAGACAATCCTTCGGCTAGCAGAGCTACCTACGGTCGCCGCGGTCAAGGATGCCAAAGGTGATTTAGCAGCTGCTGCTGCCTTAATTCAGCAAACAGAGCTTGCCTGGTATTCCGGTGATGATCCTTTGAATCTCGCCTGGCTAGCTGTTGGTGCTTCCGGGTTTATCTCTGTGGTCGGCCACGTTGCCGCCGATAAATTGCGTGCCCTCTATGATGCGTGCGCTGCAGGTGATCTTGCCCAGGCGCGACGCATTCAACACGAACTTCTACCGCTGACCCGTGCCCAAGCCATGCTTGGCGGGGTGAGCTTTGCGAAAGCTGCACTTGACCTTGTCGGGCTGCCAGTCGGGGATCCTCGACTGCCACAAATCCCGCCATCAGTTGAGCAGCAAACACTTTTACAACAATATTTACAACAAGCTGGAGTAATTTCATGACAGAACCCCGCAATCGATCCCGAAAGGCGTCCCGGCAGGCCGGCCCGCCAGCGGCAGCAGAAACACAAGCCGCAGCAACTACACCATCCAACGGGAACGAGTCGGGTGATCAAGCCGCTACCAAACGACGTGGTTCACGAACCCGCTCGCGTGGTGGACGTGGCAAAGACACCGCCGCACAGGCAGCACAGCAGTCATCCCGCGACGGTGCACCAAAAAATTCGAACAATCGCGGATCGGCAGGCCAGTCACGGCGAACCGGTCGTACCGTTGTGAAGCTGATGCAAGGCGCTGACCTGACTGAACGTCTACCTGAGCCGCCAAAAGCACCACGCGACGGTATGCGCATCGTCGCCCTCGGCGGTATTTCGGAGATCGGTCGAAATATGACTGTCTTCGAATATCAGGGTCGCCTTTTGCTGCTTGACTGCGGTGTGCTGTTTCCCTCATCGGGGGAACCAGGGGTCGATCTGATTTTGCCGGACTTCTCCTATATTGAAGACCGACTCGACAAAGTTGAGGCGCTTGTGGTCACCCATGGCCACGAAGACCATATCGGCGCAATTCCGTGGCTGTTGAAACTTCGCCCGGATTTGCCGATTGTCGCCTCCAAATTCACTTGTGCGCTGATTGCTGCGAAGTGTCGTGAGCATCGCCAAAAGCCAAAACTCACCGAAGTAACCAATACTTCGGATGTGAAGTATGGGCCGTTCCAGGTGCGGTTCTTTACCGTCAACCACTCGATCCCTGACTGTCTTGGTGTCGTACTCACCACCGGTGCCGGGACAATTCTGCACACTGGCGATATCAAACTCGACCAGACCCCAACAGACGGCAAACCAACTGATTTGCCGGCAATCTCCCGCTACGGCGACGAGGGTGTGGATCTGTTCATGTGCGATTCGACCAATGCTACTGTGCCGGGCATCTCCGGCTCGGAGGCAGACATTCGCCCAACGTTGAATCGTCTGGTTGCTGATGCGAAACAGCGCGTTATTCTGGCTTCCTTCGCATCAAATGTCTACCGCGTGCAGACTGCAGTGGATGCTGCCGTTGCTGCTGGTCGAAAGGTTGCTTTCTCTGGCCGGTCAATGGTGCGCAATATGGAAATTGCCACCCAGTTAGGCTATTTGAAGGCACCAAAAGACACCTTTATCACCATGGATGATGCGGCAAAAATGGCTCCGCACAAGGTGATGCTGATTACCACCGGCACCCAGGGTGAACCGATGGCAGCGTTGTCCCGGATGGCGCGCCGCGAGCATCGGCAAATCACTGTTCGCGACGGTGATCTTATTATTCTGTCGTCTTCGCTGGTTCCTGGGAACGAGGAAGCTGTCTACGGTGTGATCAATATGCTTGCCCAAATCGGGGCGACAGTTGTTACCGGTAAAGATGCAAAGATCCACACCTCCGGACACGGCTTCGCCGGCGAGTTGTTGTTCCTATATAACGCGGTGCGTCCGGTCAATGCGATGCCGGTGCACGGTGAATGGCGCCACCTGCGGGCTAATAAGGAACTTGCTGTATCCACCGGTGTGGAACGTGACAATGTGGTGTTGGCGCAAAACGGTGTCGTTGTCGATCTGGTTGATGGTCTCGCGCGGGTCGTTGGACAAATCCCAATCGGTCACCTGTATGTCGACGGTGTCACCATGGGTGATATTGACGATGAAGTGCTTGCCGATCGTACTTCTATGGGCGAGGGTGGTCTGATCTCGATTACCGCAGTGATGGATAACCGCACTGGCCTACTGCTCGGCATGCCGACGGTAACTACTAAGGGCTTCTCTGATGATGCCGGTGACATGATGCCTGAGGTGCGGGACATGGCACGCGATGTGCTCCATAATCTCGCCACTGAAGGGGAAAATGACCCTTACCGCATGGCACAGAAACTGCGGCGAAAGATTTCCCGCTTCGTAGAGTCGAAGTGGCGTCGCCGTCCTATGGTGGTTCCTACGCTGGTGCCGATGTCTAGCGCCGATGTCGAGGTGAACGAGGACGATGTTCGTCGTTCCCGGCCAAGCCTGTAACAGGTGTTTCGTCTTCCCTCGGGGACATCGCTTTGTCCCCGTACAGGGTGGGTTCGATTCGATGATTGAGGATCGGCTGTATTTGCCAGCTGGCTGTTTACCGATCTGACGTCAACGCAAAACCACACCCCAACTTCGTACAGCCTTTTTGTGCGAAGTCGGGGTGTGGTTTTATTGCTGTAGGTCACTACCAAAAAAGCACAGGGGGGCAACACACATGCCCCGTTGCTTGTATCGAGGCGGGACAAAACCGAGTGAACTCACACTGGGAGGTTTCGCAGCGGTGATACAGCAGCGGGGCTTATCGTATGGGATTTCAAGATAGATGGTTGCCTAGGCAGCGATAGCTGTTATCGGGCAAGAACGTCGTCGACGGCGACAAGCTCCCGGTTGAAAGCATCGGCTACGGGCTTGTTCGTGATGTGCCCGGCGTGAGTGTTCAAACCAAGCGCCAACGCATGATCACGCCGGAGTGCTTCTTGCCATCCCAGATCTGCTAGCCGCACAGCATATGGCAGTGTGGCGTTCGTCAGCGCAATAGTGGAGGTGCGTGGTACTGCACCGGGCATGTTTGCAACACAGTAGAAGATTGAATTGTGCACCGTGAAGGTGGGATCTTCATGGGTGGTGGGATGCGAGTCGGCAAAGCAGCCGCCCTGGTCAATGGCGATATCGACAAGTACCGAACCCGGTTTCATTTCTTTGACGAGATCGTTGGTGACCAGTTTTGGTGCTTTCGCCCCGGGGATGAGCACTGATCCGATCACCAGGTCGGCTTGGGTGACTTGCTCGGCGATGGTGAGACTGTTTGAAGCCAGGCCTTGGACTTTGTTGTCGAAACGCCAATAAATGTCACGGAGTTTGTTGAGATCAGTGTCCAAAATCGTGACATTGGCGCCCATGCCGCTGGCGATTGCGGCAGCATTTTGGCCGGCTGTGCCACCGCCAAGGATGACAACTTTGGCGCGTTCCACTCCGCCAACACCGCCCATCAGGACACCGCCGCCGCCGTGGTAGGCGAACATCGCGTTGGCGCCTACCTGTGGGGAGAGACAGCCGGCTACCTCACTCATCGGATAGAGCAGCGGCAGCAGTCCGCTATCGAGCTGTACGGTTTCATAGGCGATTGCGGTGGTTCCAGCCTTGAGGAGCGCATCAGTACCTGCTTGGTCGGCGGCCAGGTGGAGATAGGTGAAGAGCAAGAGATCGTCGCGAAGGAATTCGTATTCTTGGGCGATGGGTTCTTTCACCTTGAGCACCATTTCGCCGGTTTCCCAGGTGGCCGCGGCGTCTGGGGTGATGGTGGCACCTTGGGCAACATAGTCCTCGTCGCTGAAACCGGAGCCAACCCCGGCATCGTGTTGGACGAACACTTCGTGGCCGTGGGCTACCAGCTCGCGAACACCAGCAGGGGTGATTGCAACCCGGTATTCGTGGTTTTTTACTTCCTTAGGGATGGCGATGCGCATCGTCATTGACTCTTTTCTTTTGAGGATGGTTCCTGGTTTCCCGGGGCTGACCACGTTGCCGTGGACGGGGATGCATCTCGGGGCGCCAGTCGTCAATTGTGTTGTGATCTATTCGAATCCCCACCGATGGTGCGGTGTAGGTCACGGTTTGTGTGAATGTCAATGATCATACGTTCCGCGTGAAGGAAACGTGCGATGGTTCAATTTTCCACAATGCCTAGATGGTCGATGATCGGGTCGTTGGTTGGTGCGAGAACAACGAAGTTGCGCAGGGCTGAGGAGTGGAAAAATCGGCGTTGGCGGGCGAGAAAAACGGGAGCTTTAGTTGCTTAAGCATCACTTCAGTTATTGTCAGCCGGGCAGGCGACGGGGGTAGGGTGTCAGTGCCCCCGATTCGGTGGTTGTGAAGACCTGTCCGTGTGTTCTTTCTGCACTCTTGCGGTGATTTTTTTCTTGAGACGACCACTCGTTGATTCGAAAAGGCCGATCGGTTCAGGTGGTGGGAAACAGCTGTGATTTGGGTGAGCTGTGTCAGGCGTTGGTATTGCTTCCCCAAAGTTCGGTAGCGATAAGTGTTGGCGTTGAGTGGTTCGATGAAACGTTTCAGTCGGCGTCGGTTAAGCTTGGCGGTTATGGATCTTGCCCAACATGAACGACATGCTCTGGCGGCGTTGCTGCGCGACGTTGGACCTGACGCACCGACTTGCTGTGAGGGATGGAACACCCGTGATTTGTTGATTCATTTACTTGTGCGGGAACGTCATCCGCTGGCGGCGGCCGGTATGTTTTTCACTCCCGCACAAGGGCTACTTGAGGCACGTAGTCGAGAGTACGAGCGCGAGCCTTTTGCGACATTGGTGGATTCTTGGGCGGCGCGGGAGTCACAGTGGTTGCCGATGCGGTTGGCAGACCGAATGGTTAATGCGGCTGAACATTTCGTGCATCACGAAGATGTGCGCCGCGCAATGCCGCAATGGGAGCCGCGTCAGTATTCCGCGGAGATGGAAGATTCGCTGGCGGTGATTGCAGAGCGAATGCTGCCGTTGTTGCTGCGCAAGTCCACCCGTCCGGTGGTGGTTGTTCCGGATGGTCGAAAGCGTATTTTGTGTGCGGATAGACGCGGTGTCACGAAGCGCGGAAGCGATGTTGTGCACGTATTTGGTGCGGTAGGGGAGTTGTTGTTGCTGGGCTTTGATCGGCCGGTGGTCGGGGTGACCTTTGATGGCGACAAGTCACATATCGTTGCCAGCACGGTGTAGTTTTTCGCACCATTTCCCGGGAGGCAACGTTTGCTGACGCACGGCTGCTGATCTGTTGGGGATGCTGATTATTCACACTGGTGGGGTGGGCGTCGTTGCTGGGTGGCTGCGACTCCTGCGACACGCCGAAAATCAAGCCTTAGGTCTTGATTGTTTTGCTGCGTGGTGGCGCAAACTGGGGGAATAGCACCCTGCTGAAGGGGAGGCTGTGACCTATGTGACTGGTGTGAGCATTTTGGTTTACAGTAGAGGGTATGCCTTCGACCCAGCGGAGAACATCTCCTGGCACCCGATCACGTTCCACGCGACCGTCGCGTCCTGAGCTGCCCCCACCGGATACCCGAGCAATGGGCGCTCGGTCGCAGGTTGCAGCAAGTACGACCAGTGAACGCACCCCCAGCGCGGTGGGTGCTGTTGGTGATGCGGTGGGTGCGGCCGGGTCAACGATTGCCCACGGTGTTGGTTCCGCTGTACGGGCGGTTGGCGGTTTGCTGCGCCGATCGCCAAAATCTGCCGATGAGAATGAACAGCCCTCAGCACAGACTCGGACACGCAACCGGGCGACTGCGCGCACCCGTGCTGAGCAGACTGCGAAAAAACCTGCACCGCGCGGCTATGACGATGTTGATGCGGCAAGCAGTTTGGATGATGACCCAGCTACCATGCCAGCATTTGCCCGGTCTTCAGGCGACAACGGGGCAAATCGGGAACGCGGAAGTCATGCCGACTCCTTGGCGCTCGTCGCCATGGCGCTGGCGATTGTGGTCGGTGCCGCGGTTTGGTTCGATGTGGCAGGACCTGTCGGTCAATGGTTTGAAGCAGCCATCCGATATGTGATTGGTGCCGGCGTGCTGGTGATCCCGCTGCTGCTGGTGGCGTGGGCACTGCGGTTGATGATGGTCGGCCGGGATCGCAACCAGGTGCAGTCCCGTGTCGTGGTTGGGCTGCTTCTTGTTGCTATTGCCATCCTTGGCATGGTGCATGTCTTTGCTGGACTGCCAACTGAGCCGGAAGGGCGCGCCGCCGCAGGCGGCCTCATCGGGGCGCTGGTGGGCGGTACCTTAGCGCTTGGGTTTACCTCCTATATTGCTGTTCCATTGCTGGTATTGCTGGTGATCTATGGGGTGTTAAAAACTACCGGTATTGCCGTCCAAGATGCGGCAGCTGCAGTAGTGGGATTGATCCCCGAGTCAACCCGGCAAACCCTTGCCGATTTGGTGAAGTTTGACAGTGGTGCCGCCGGGGATCAGCGACGCACGCCTGCCTATGGTGGCGAGCAAGCAGAATCCGATATGGCGGCAGCTGGGTTTACCCAGGAACCGCCGGCGGCGGGATATCACAGCCTGGAGTCGGCTGCTCACCCACACGGTGAGAACCGCTATTCCAGCGATGTCGATGATGCCTTGCCTTTTGACGACTATGCGGCGCAAGAACCTACTGTCGTCATCGATCGTGACGGTGCCCAGCCACAGCGGCGCTATCCGGTACAGGACTACACAGCCACCTCGCCGACCTCTCCGGTGGAGTTGCCGTATCCGCCGGTCAGCGAGATGACTGCACCAACCGCTGCTGTCCGCCCTCGGCCACGGCCAACCCCCAGGGAGGCTGCCGCCCAATACGGTGAAGCCTTGGAATCATCGTTTTATCCGCCAGCAGCCCAGCCTACTGTCGAGCCAGCAGCAGCGACGCCGGCGCCGGCAGCACAACAAGCCTCCTGGCAGGATGACAACCCGACACCAGAAGTGCCGCAACCGGCTGCACCGAACGAAGCTGTCGCACCACCGGTAACCCGCCAGACCCCCGGGAAGGATCAGGAATCTTCGCGGGTGTCACCGCAACGTTCGGTACCGACCTATGAAACGTTGGCACCGCTTGATACACACCAGCGACAAGCAGCCCAGTCCACAGTTGAAGAGTCCCAGCCGCAGCCAGACGAATCACTGCGTGAACCCGCCGCACCCGCAACCCCGGTGCCTGCACAGCCCGCAGCCCAACCAATCCAACCTGCGCAGCCCGCGCAGCGGGCGGCAGCTTCCGCTGACATCAATCGAGCACCTGCACCGGCATCGACACGGAAACAATCTGCGACAGTAGCGGGCAGCGCCTCAGCTGCGGCGGTCGCCGGGACGGCAGCCGGCGCGGCGCAGGCAGCCCACCTGGCAGCCTCCGCCAAAAACACGGGACGCACAGCTGCCGCCGCTGCCGCAGGTGCCGCCGCCGGTGCTGCTGCCACTGCAGTACCTGCCCGGATGCAACCCCGGCCGGCTGCCAAAGACTCCGCTAACCCGGGGAACAACCCCTACTTCCAAACCGGTCCGAAACCTGCCCCACGGCGCGACCCAGAACCGGAACACGGCTATGTTCCTCCGAGTGCTGATTTGCTCATACCCGGCAAACCTGCAAAAACTCGGTCCAGTGCAAACGATCAGATGATCGACAACATCACTGCGGTATTCCAAGAATTCAAAATCGATGCCCGAGTCGTCGGCTATATGCGCGGGCCCACAGTCACCCAATATGAAGTGGAACTCGGCCCTGGGGTGAAAGTTTCTAAAATCACCGCGCTGCAGCCCAACCTCGCCTACGCGGTTGCAAATGACAGTGTGCGACTACTTACCCCAATTCCAGGGAAATCCCTCGTCGGTATCGAAATCCCGAACTCTGACAGGGAAGTAGTCAACCTCTCCGATGTGCTGCACGCCGACAGTGCTGCTGGCAACCCTGATCCGATGGTGATTGGTCTCGGCAAAGACATTGAAGGACAGTTTGTTACTCATTCGCTGCAGAAAATGCCTCACCTACTCGTGGCAGGCTCAACCGGCAGCGGTAAGTCCGCATTTGTCAACGCCATGCTGGTTTCGCTGCTTACCCGTGCCCGCCCCGACGAAGTCCGCCTTATCTTGGTGGACCCGAAGATGGTGGAGCTCACCCCATACGAGGGAATTCCGCATCTCATCACGCCGATCATCACGCAGCCGAAAAAAGCAGCGGCTGCACTGCAATGGCTCGTTGAAGAGATGGAACAGCGGTACATGGATATGAAAGCATCCGGTACCCGACACATCAAGGACTTCAATCAGAAGGTGAAAGCTGGGCAAGTCCCAACACCGAAGGGATCCCAGCGGGAGCTGCAACCCTATCCCTACATTGTGTGTGTCGTCGACGAGCTCGCCGATTTGATGATGACCGCACCAAAAGAAATCGAATCATCGATTGTGCGCATCACCCAGAAAGCTCGCGCCGCCGGTATTCACTTAGTGCTCGCCACCCAGCGTCCCAGCGTTGACGTGGTCACCGGCCTGATCAAATCAAATGTGCCATCCCGGCTAGCGTTCGCCACCTCGTCGCAAGCCGATTCACGAGTCATTCTGGATCAGCAAGGTGCTGAAAAACTTATCGGCATGGGTGATGGATTATTTATTCCCCAAGGTGCGTCGCGCCCCACACGTATTCAAGGCGCCTATGTTACCGACGAGGAAGTCCAAGCAGTTGTGGAAGCGGCCAAGGCACAAGCTGCCCCGCAATACACCGAAGGGGTAACCGAAGAGAAAGTTGATCCGGCCAAAGCGATCGATGAAGAAATCGGCAACGATATGGAAGATCTGCTGCAAGCCGTTGAACTGGTTGTCTCCTCCCAGTTTGGTTCTACTTCCATGCTGCAGCGCAAGCTTCGGATCGGTTTCGCGAAAGCAGGCCGACTCATGGACCTCATGGAATCCCGTGGAGTCGTTGGGCCTTCTGAAGGGTCGAAAGCCAGGGAAGTGCTGGTGAAACCAGAAGACCTAGAATCAACCATTTGGATGATTAAAGGCGGCAACCCAGACCAAGCCCCTACTAGTGAAAACAGTGGGGTGGTGGACGCGAACCCCACCACCGGCATGGCATAGCCGGGAACAACGTCAACTCGACCCCGCGGCGGCAGCACAGCAATAGTGCTGCCGCCGCGGTGGTTGAAAACCAACCATATCCGGCAGCAGGCGGAGATACCACCACTTCGCACCGGCTATTACTTGCGCTAGAGCTAACCGGCCCGACTGGGTGAGGGCTCGTGCACCGGCGGGAACCGTAATCGGCTAATTGTTGGTCTTAGAGAACACCGTGTAGTGTAAATCACCGCCCACCTGAGGGGAGTATCCCAAATCGTTTCGACAGCACCCGTCAACACGGAGCTTGCCTGCAACGTCGATATTGGTGGGTGTGCAAGGAATACGTCGCACACCCTCCGCTTGCAGACTTCTACAGCAAGCCCCGGGGCTGTCGGTCAGTGACCCCGCCATCAGCTTGAAACATAGCGGGTGTCACCGGCGGGAGAGACCTCTGGTACACCAGGCGCGTCCAAACACTGCACCGTACTGGCTGCTGGCTTGCGACCGCTGACGAACGGATCACAACAGCACCGTGTGAGCAACATCCTCCGTTGGGAGGCAGTTACACGACGGAAGTGTCGCGTCCTGGTTGGCAACGTTGCACTTGTCGTTGTTGAGAACCCCTGAAAGGTGTGGACTTTCCCCATCATGCATGTCACAACTACAACCTGGATCATCACCGTGGTGGTGCTTCTTGGGTTTATTGTTTTTGATTTCGTCTCCCATGTGCGCAAACCTCATGCCCCAAGCATGAAGGAAGCCTCTGGCTGGATGTTGTTCTATATCGCGCTAGCCTGCCTATTTGGCGGTTTCCTCTGGTGGAAGTGGGGCGGACCGGAAGGTGCCCATCAGCACGGAATCGAATTTTTCGCCGGCTATATCACCGAACTATCGCTAAGCGTCGATAACCTCTTTATTTTTGCGCTGATCATTTCCTCCTTCAAGATTCCCCGGGAGGATCAGCAGAAAGTACTGCTGATCGGTATCGCGATCGCCCTCGTGTTGCGGGGGCTGTTTATTGCTGCTGGTGCTGCTGCGCTTAACGCCTGGTCATGGGTGTTTTACCTGTTTGGTTTCTTCCTCGTCTACACAGCTGTCAAACTCATCGTCGATGAGATCCGGGGTGTGGAGGAAACCCACATCGACGACATGCTGGTAGTGAAGTGGACGCGAAAGATTATTCCGGTTTCTTCCCATTTTGATGGCGATCGGCTCATCACCCGCGTGGATGGCAAGCGGATGGTGACCCCGCTTGTTGTGGCCTTGGTGTCTATCGGGTTTATCGACTTGATGTTCGCCTTCGACTCGGTGCCGGCGATCTTCGGTCTCACCCAGGAGCCATACATTGTCTTTACCGCTAACGCTTTTGCGTTGATGGGTCTGCGGCAAATGTACTTCCTGCTCGACGGATTGCTTGAACGCTTGGTGTACCTGCCGTATGGTCTTGGATTTATTCTTGCGTTTATCGGCGGCAAATTGCTGCTTCACGCATTGCATGAAAACACGTTGCCATTTATCAACGGTGGCGAGCCGGTGCATGTGCCAGAGATTCCAACAGTGGTGTCACTGATTGTGATTGTCGCCTCGTTGGCTATCACCGCTATCGCTTCGCTGCTTAAAACCCGCCGCGATCATCGTTCGTCGGCGGCCGTCTAGCTGCACCACGATGAGGCTACAAGCTGCACGCCATACTCGGTGCGTGCTGTGAAATCGGCAAGCTGTAGCCCTTGTACCCAGCATCGCATGACCAGGGAATCCTAGCGTGATTGTTCACATACGCCCTGAGCGATAAACAAATCCGGCTGCCCCACCAACAGCAGATAACCATCTCGTCCCAATACCACCATGAAATGTTGGGATAGTTTCTGCTTGGTTGACGGGGCAGCCGTCTCTTGTTGGCAGCGGGCTTGGCTCCAGTGATCAGGTGCGGTGCCATTCGCCTGTGGCAAGGAGCTGCACTATTTGTGCAACACAGTTGGTTGCCGAATCGAAGCTGGAATGTATCGTTTCGCTGAAGTCGCCGAAACTATTGGGTGTTTCAGCGCACAGGCAGTCCGCACCATTGGCGCCTGCCGGTTACGAAAAGATATTGAGCACCGGATTCCACGGCCGAATTTCTCGGGAATCAATAGCTTTCTCGGTGAAAAATGGATCCTGGTTCATGAGCTGTTCAGCATCATCGACCGTGGCGTTGTCGTCTAAGCGAATAACGATCAGCGCTCCACCGGTGGTGTCGGTAAACGGTCCTGAACCGACGAGTTTTCCGTCGGCTAGGAGCTGACTGAGGAATTCCCGATGGACAGGCCGGATCTCGGCGATACGGGGGCTGGCCGGATTGTAGGTGTACAGCACTGCAAAACATGTCATAGTGAAGACTTTACCTGGATGACTTAGGGCAGCCGGACAATTCCGATACACCTGTCGTTGATCCGCTGCACAGGGCAGGTGGGTTAGTGATCGTCGGAGTCAGGCAGGACGATACTCCAGCAGCACATGACCTGTGAAAGCGTGTTGGAACACTGAAATCTTGAGGTTTTCTCCCACCAGCGTGGGCGAAGGTGTAGTGAACCCGGTAGGGTGGTAAAGCGTGACACAGAGCAATCAAACCCGCCCCTTAGCACAGTCCAAACCCAGTAACTTCAACCTGCCGAACGTGCTGACGAGTTTGCGGATTGTGATGATCCCCTTATTCGCCTGGCTAGTCCTGCGCGGTGACGGGATTTACACCAGTTGGATGTGGTGGGCGACTGCGGTGTTTGCCTTGCTCATGTTCACCGACAAGTTAGACGGTGACATCGCCCGTAAACGTGGATTAATCACTGATTTTGGCAAGATTGCTGACCCTATCGCCGACAAAGCGTTGATGATCACCGCATTGGTGTGTTTGAACCTTACCGGTCAGCTGTGGGTGATTGCCACGGTGTTGATTGTGGTGCGTGAATTGGGCATTACGTTGTGGCGGATGCTGCAACTTCGCCAAGGCAATGTGGTGCCAGCCTCGCGGGGCGGCAAGGTGAAAACGGTGTTGCAAACAGTAGCTGTTGGTTTGTATCTCATTCCTATCCCACAGTGGATGGTGTGGGTACAAGCGCTGGTGATGACTGCCGCGATTGTGGTCACTCTGCTTACCGGTGTTCAATATCTATTGGCGGCGCGTCAATTGCGCGATGGGGCTCGCCGTCGTCGCCGATAACGCTGGAAACGATGAGTTTTTACACGAATGGCTTGTGCAAGCACTGAGGGTTGGTCGCGGGAGCGAAGCGCTAGCTTGAAGACTCTCGGCTGTGGTGCGCCGATGACTACGCGGAGCATGCAAGCAGGTATGTAACAGCTCTATGTGTTGCATTGTGCAGCTCCCAGCCAGTACTAGACCGGTGTTGTTTGACAGGTGGTAAGCGATATCACCGCACAGGGCTATGCTGCGGTGGAGAAGCTGGAGACAAGGAGGGTTGCAGGTGGATGATCGGCAACAGTCGCTGGCGCTGCGCATCGAATCGGGCGCAGAAAGGCTGGTACGGACACTTACTGCCCGCGGGGACACTGTGAGCTGTTGTGAATCGTTAACAGCAGGAATGCTTGCCGCAGCTCTGGGGGCTGTTCCGGGGGCTTCGCTCTGCCTTGCTGGAGGGTTGGTGACCTACCAAACTTCCCTGAAGACTGTTCTTGCTGGGGTTGATCAGGAACTCATTGATCGCTACGGGGTGGTAAGTCCGGCTTGTGCACAAGCGATGGCGCAAGGGGTGCAGCAGCGTACCGCAACAACATGGGCGCTGTCGACAACCGGGGTCGCAGGACCTGGCCCTAGTGAAGGACATCCTGCAGGAGAAGCCTATGTAGGACTTGCCGGCCCTGGTGGCCAATTACACGCTATTCAAGCTCTCCCATTGGGGTTGATTGGTGCACCTGCAGGTGAGGAATTGGTGTCGCAAGCTGATGGAAACTATCCGCGGCAAATCATCACTGGTGATCGTTTGACCGTCCGGCAAGCGGTGACTGTCGCAGCGTTAGAATTGTTACTTGCACGGTGCAGCGAAGAACACAGCTAGTGCTTCATTGCTTTTCCCCAGTTTACCGCATAAATGTGGGGAAGATCACGGTGGAAAAGTAGCAGTCGAGGCCTTCGGGTGCCAGGTTTGTGGGAACAAAACCGTCAGGTGAACCGTTGTGCAGGGTGATGGTTACCAAAACTGCCCCGAGAATCGTAGATTTAGCGCATCTTGAGCCGCAACGCTCCGCGCAGCCTCTGCTGCGGGAAGCGCTCGGCTCCGCATTGCGCGCGTTCCGTGCCGATCGCAAGATCACTTTACGGGAACTTGCCGAATTAGCGTGCGTGTCTCCCGGATATCTTTCTGAACTCGAACGAGGACGTAAAGAGGTGTCCTCAGAGTTACTTGCAGCAGTGTGTCACGCACTGGGCACCAATGTGGCCGATGTGTTGATTGAAGCTGCTGGCTCGATGGCCATGTCCACCGCTGACCGCGACTTTGCTGCAGTGCACGCAATCTAGTGCGACTGTACCGGGTGCCGCGGCGGTCACAGACGTAGGTGCTGGAAACACTCGGCAATCGATTGTGACTGGAATGCGTTTGTTGTCCAATATTCGCGGCACTGCGGCAGCAGTACATTAAGCTAGAGTGCACACTTTACCTGTGGCGCTACCGTAGATGTTGGCTTTCGATCCAAAAACGGAAAAGACAGTGCCCTCGTACACCACTATCCGTCCCACAAACCTAGAAACGATGAGTTGATCATGGCTAATCCCTTCTCTAAAGCATGGAACTATTTCCTCGCGCTATTCGATTCGAAAATTGAACAGCATGCTGATCCGAAGGTGCAGATTCAGCAGGCAATTGAGCAGGCGCAGCGGCAGCACCAGGAACTCTCTCAGCAGGCTGCAGCAGTAATCGGCAACCAGCGGCAGCTGGAAATGCAGCTCTCGCGTCGGCTGGCAGAGGTTGAGAAACTGCAGGCCAACACCAAGCAGGCTATTAGTCTGGCTGATCAAGCCCGTGAACAGGGTGATATGAAAAAGGCCACCGATTATGAGAATGCGGCGGAAGCTTTCGCAGCCCAGCTGGTTACAGCAGAGCAGTCGGTTGAAGACACCAAGCAGCTCCATGATCAGGCATTGCGGCAGGCACAAGAGGCGAAACGTGCCGTTGAGCGTAACTCGGTGAAGCTGCAGGAACAGGTTGCGGAACGCACCAAACTCCTTTCTCAGCTTGAACAGGCCAAGATGCAGGAGAAGGTGGCCGAGTCGCTGCAGTCGATGAATGCGGTGACCGCGGGTTCGTCGACCCCGAATCTTGACCAGGTGCGGCAGAAGATCGAAGCTCGTTATGCGAAAGCGTTAGGTACCGCTGAACTGGCGCAAAATTCTGTCGCTGGACGGATGGAAGAAGTCGAACAGGCCTCGATCCGTATGGCCGGTCATTCGCGCCTGGAAGCAATCCGCGCGGAGATGCACGGTGGTGAACTTTCAGCAGGCAACAGCAACGTTGACCGGCAGCTCACCCAAGGATCTAGCGACACCAGCAGCACGGCTGCCAACGATGCGGTAGAGGCGAAACTTCGCGAATTGCGCGGCCAACAGTAGTACCGTGCTCTTGCCTGCAGTCTGAAGCATGCGACTAGCAACAAATTCAATACAGCACATTGCAGCACCTGAGTTGGTGGGAAGTATATTCGTTTCATCGAAACACTCGATCTCCACCAGCTGCAGGTGCTGCAGGTTTTTTCACCATCACCGGTGGTGGTGCATCCGGGAGATACGTGCTACCGGTTGCAACGATAATCGTCGGCGGATTACTGGGTCTTCTACAGCAGACACGCGCAGCGTATCCAGCAGATGATAGGTGTGGTGTGTGTAGCTACTAGTCGACAGCTCCCCGGGCGGCAAGTGCGTCTGCTACCTGTTCAGCACGCCGAATGGAACGAATGACCACTGGAGTGCCGAAAGCAAATAACGATCGTTCCAACCCGCGGGCTTTTCGCGCATCGAGGACTTCTCGTACTGTAGCTAGCTGCAAGGGAATCAGCCGGATCGTCAGTGAGATTGCCAGCGTAATATAGTGCACCGGAACACCAACCCGGGCAAGCGGTTGCAATGCCCAGTCAAGAAAATCCATCATCTCCTCAACCCGGGTTGTCAACGTCAGTACAGTGGCAACTACGATGCAGGCAAGTAGCGAAAAGAATTGCGTGATTGCTGCGGCGATCCCCTTATCGAAGATCAACACTGCACAGATAAACACCAAAATAGGTAGCGCCGGCCACACCTGCCCCCATGCAATCCGGGCGGGGATTTTCCCCAGCGGATACAAAGCCACACAAAGGGCAAGTACCCCTAATCCCGCCACTGGATCACGCACCACAAGTGTAACCAACACGATGACTACCATGGTGGATACAAACTTCCATCCGGCGCGCATTCGATGCAGCGGCGAATCTGCAACCACATACACCCCAAGGGGAATATTGCCACGCATTAGGATGCTCCCATCATGGTGCGGATATAAAATTTGCGTACTTCATCAGGATGTCCATCAGCGGCGACGGCACCCTGATCAATGCAAATCACTCGGTCGAATCCGTCGAGAAAATCAAGATCATGAGTTACAACAATGAGCTGCTGGGAGAGCGAAGCAAAGACTTGTTGAATGTGGAGCCTATTCGCCAAGTCCAAGAGTGTGGTCGGCTCGTCGGCGATGACCACCGCGGGTTCCAGCACTAAGACTGACGCTAACGCTAGCAGCTGTTTTTGGCCACCAGATAGCAGATGAGGACTGTGATTCGCATGTCCAGACAGTCCGAAACGCTCCATCGTGGCGTGAACTTTCGCGGCTGTTTCCTGTTTTCCGAGTCTGAATCGACGCAGTGAGAAGGCAATGTCTTCTCGCACGGTTGGCATGACAATTTGATTTTCCGCGTCGGAAAAAATAAAACCTACCTTGCGACGCACCTCCCGGCCTTGGGTTGCAGGATTTATACCGTCGACGGTGACTGTACCCTCGGTTGCCGTGTTGAGTCCGTTTATGAGGCGAATCAGGGAGGATTTCCCTCCACCATTGGCGCCGATGATGCCGATACGTTGTTCGGCAAGGTCGAGGGAGATTCCGCTGAGAACCTGTCGGTTGTCGTACGACAAGTGCACATCACGGAAGACGATATGGGACATCTTGACTCGTCCTTACATGTACTGCTCAACCATGCACAACGTGGGGTGTCCATGATCTGCTGTGGGATTGGTGCGACTCGTTGGGGCTAGTCGCGGTAACTGGTGCAAGCCTGATAGCAATCAATGGGGCGTTGGCGTTCCGTGGGAACATATCGCTGTGCGGTCACTGTGGTTGGTTGTGCTTGCACCGCTGGGGAAAACAAGTGTCGCCTTCTGTCCGGCGGGCGAGCCCCGCAGCACAGAAGGCGACAACCTCAGACGAAAGTGGATTAGCAGCCACTGGCGAGGTTGATGTTAAGCGGTGATAGCAACAGGTTTGAATCCGCGCAGATGGGGGAGGGCAAGGTGCACACCGAAAGCGATGACAATAACCGCGGCGAGTTTTGCTGCATCAACCGGCAAGAATGGGATTTGTGCGGTGAGCGCCGCCTTGAGGCTTTGATCGGCGCGCAACATCAGCCCAGCTACACCTAGACCGTATTGGGTAAGCAGCGCTGCTACACCGCCGAGTGCAAGGAAAACGAAGAGCCGAACACGAGCAAGGGTTGCCCCAGCAGAGATAATCCCGGCGACAAACGGGGTGAGGAGATATCCCACCAAGTAGCCGACGGTCGGCCCGGCCAGTGCAGGCAGGAGAGGACGTCCACCGGCAAGAATTGGCAAGCCGATGAGGCCTAGCAGGAAGAACAAGATAATCGCATAGGTTCCCCGACGTGGACCTAAGATAAGTCCGGTGAGAATGATGGCGGCGTTTTGCAACACGATTGGCACCGACGCGGCAGTTGGGATGCTGAAGAACGCAAGTGCCACGATGAGTGCGGCGAACACCGCAGAGTAGGCGATGTCCTTGACTATGGTTTTGCTGTTATCGTTCACACCGGGGATGCTACCGCATAGCTGAGCAGAACCTGAACATTGTTTAGTTTTCGGGGCTGTGATTCCAGCCACCAGACGAGGAGGTTCGACCGTGCAGGAAACCGAGTTTGCCCGGTTGATCGAGGCTGAATTCGGCCCGTATCAAGGGCCGTTCATTGTCAATAACCATGTGGTTCGAGAGTTTGGTCGCACGCCCAAAGAGCTTCTTGAACAGGGGGAGGATCTGCGACAAGTGTGGTGGGCGCTCTGTGACGATTTTGATATTCCCGAAGATCGTCGGCTAGGCCCAGACGAGTAGCACTCCCGCACTATCTGCTCACGCAAGATGACGGTACTCGCCGCTCTTGCGATCGATCGCGCAGCTGTCCAGTAATGACTGTGTATATGCGGGCAGTGTGTGCACGATGGGCGACCTCAACCCAGGTGTCACACGTCGTATCGCAATCGAACACCTGTGCGTGTAGAATGCTTTGCTAGTGCACCTGTCCAGTACAGTAATGGCAAGTCGCCTAGCGGCAGTCAACAACAACACTTGCAAGCAAGACCATGCCCAATAACCTGGGAACCCAGCCACGGTGCGGGAAAGTCGAAGTTTGTAGGTTCACCAGCTAGCACGGTGATGGTAGATCCTTGCACTTGATGAACGATGCGTGCGCGCGCACCTACCACCTGTGTTGGGAACGGTTCGACCCCTAGGAAGCGCTCCTTTTCGCAGTCTGCCTTCCGGTAGAACCTGCTCCTGGACTTTCGTTGCAAATAGACCTAATCCTGTACAAACCCAAAGCGAAGAGAAAAACGGTAAAAAACCCCATGCCTCCGAAGAAAAAGGCTGTTGTTCAAGCAACCACAAAGGAAAACCGCCAGAAGGCCTTGAAAGACGCCATGGCCATGATCGAGAAAGATTTTGGCAAGGGTGCGGTGATGATGTTGGGCGACGATAATCGTCCCCCGATTAGCTCCATTAGCTCGGGCAACACCGCGATCGATATTGCTCTAGGTATTGGTGGTTTCCCGCGCGGTCGCATTATTGAAATCTATGGTCCGGAATCCTCCGGTAAAACTACGGTTGCGCTGCATGCGGTTGCACAGGCACAAAAGGCTGATGGTATCGCCGCATTCATTGACGCAGAGCATGCGCTTGATCCTGAATACGCCCGCAAACTTGGTGTAGATACGGACAATCTCATTGTTGCTCAGCCTGATACTGGTGAGCAGGCACTTGAGATCGCCGACATGCTTGTCCGTTCCGGCGCTATCGACATTATTGTTATCGACTCGGTGGCTGCATTGACGCCTAAGGCTGAAATCGAAGGCGAGATGGGTGACTCCCATGTTGGTTTGCAGGCACGGTTGATGAGCCAAGCGCTGCGGAAGATGACTGGTGCTTTGCATAACTCCGGTACCACTGCGATTTTCATTAACCAGCTGCGTGAGAAAATTGGGGTGATGTTCGGGTCCCCAGAAACCACTACCGGTGGTAAGGCGCTGAAGTTCTACGCATCAGTGCGATGCGATGTTCGTCGGATCCAAACCCTGAAAGACGGTCAAGACGCGATTGGCTCGCGGACGAAACTCAAAGTGGTCAAAAATAAGGTGTCGCCGCCCTTTAAGATTGCAGAGTTTGACATTATCTACGGTGAGGGTATCTCCCGCGAGTCGTCCATTATCGATCTCGGCGTCGAAAATGGCATCATCAAAAAGTCCGGTTCGTGGTTTACTTATAACGGCGATCAGCTCGGTCAAGGTAAGGAAAAGGTTCGGCTCTATCTGAAGAGTACGCCTGAGCTTGCTGACGAAATTGAACAGAAGATTTTCGCTAAGGTGGGGTTGATCGAAGACGACGATGCGCTCACCGATGATCCCATCGATGTGGTGCCAAACGTCGACTTTGATGACGAAGATATGGAAGACTAGCCCCACAGTGATGGTGATCGCGGCGTAGCGATCAGTTACTGGCCTGTTGGTAAATTCTTTTCAAGACGGGGTGCAGCAGTGATGGCTGGCACAGATGTATTGCTTGCGGGCAATACATCTGTGCCAGCTCAAGATTTCCGGCGGTGTAGATAAACGGTTGGGGTGAGCTGCGCCCGCGCGGCATCATCGGAAACAATGCCACTGGAGTGTTTCGCAACCCGGTTGCCGGTCAATGTAGCGGTGCAGGAACGGAGATATCGATGGATGCACATCACAAATCTCGCAAGCAGGACATTGTCGCGAAGCTTTCTGCCGCGATTGCACAAATTGATGAACAACCCTCGTTTTCCGCCGAGCGAGTCGTCGAACAACACAAAGCACCGGTGAAACAGCGTGCACTGGCAATCCTCAATGCTCGAGCACGGTCGCGCTATGAGTTACAGCAGCGCCTTATTGCCGCAGAATTCCCACCGGAACTAGTGGAACTTGTCCTTGATGACTTTGCACAGGCTGGCCTTCTTGACGATGCTGCATTTGCCAATGAATGGGTGCGCCAACGACACGAGCGGCGTGGCAAAAGTCGCAGTGTGCTCGACCAAGAGCTTCGCGAAAAAGGGGTTGCATCAGCAATTCGCGCGGCAGCACTTGCCCAGATTGATGATGACGACGAGCGCAGTATTGCTGAACAACTCGCCCGAAAAAAGGCTCGCGCTATCACCGGGAAACCAGTCGACTTTGCGGAATATCAAAAACTGTTACGACGCATCGTCGGCGTGCTGGCTAGACGTGGCTTTCCCAGCGGGGTGGCTATGTCGGTAGCAAAAGATGCTCTGGAGCAGCGGCTCGCAGAGCTCGACACCTAGCGGCGCTGTGTCACGGGTGCGGGAGGATTCCTATTTTCAAGGAGTGTAGCGATGTGGACGTGCAGTGTGGCCAAACAGCGGACACCTGTGACAACTGCCAGGAGCTTGTCTTGTGCTGGCCAGTAATAAAAAACATGTCCAGGGGTATGCTGGGATTTTCCGCTACGGCAGAGTGCTAATACAATGCCCAACGTGATTGAACCAGAGACATCGACCGCGACCAGCACCAACGGCATCGCCCCCCGCACCTATGAAGTGCGCACTTTTGGCTGCCAGATGAATGTTCACGACTCGGAACGGCTTGCAGGTCTGTTGGAAGATGCCGGGTATCAGCCAGCAGGGGAGTCGGTTGAACCTGATCTTGTAGTGCTGAACACTTGTGCTGTTCGCGAGAATGCTGACATGCGGCTGTATGGCACGTTGGGTTCTCTGAAAAGTGTCAAGGAACGCCATCCGGGCATGCAGATTGCCGTCGGCGGCTGTCTCGCGCAGAAAGATAAAGCTGTTGTCGTCGAGAAAGCGCCCTGGGTCGATGTGGTTTTTGGAACCCATAACATCGGTTCACTGCCTGCGTTGTTGCAACGAGCGGAACACAATCGCAAAGCTCAGGTTGAGATTGTTGACGCGTTAGAGCAGTTTCCGTCGGTGCTCCCAGCTAAACGCGAATCGGCTTATTCCGGTTGGGTGAGTGTGTCGGTTGGTTGTAACAACACCTGCACGTTTTGTATTGTCCCTTCGCTGCGGGGCAAGGAAGCTGATCGCCGACCGGGGGATATCCTGGCCGAGGTGCAGGCACTCGTCGAGCAAGGCGTGGTAGAGGTCACCTTGCTGGGGCAAAACGTGAATGCCTACGGTGTGCACTTTGCAGACCCTGATTTGGAACGTGATCGAAGCGCGTTTTCGAAGTTGCTGCGTGCCTGCGGAGAAATTGAAGGCTTAGAGCGGGTTCGTTTTACCTCCCCGCATCCTGCGGAATTTACTGATGATGTCATCGATGCGATGGCCGAAACACCCAATGTTTGTCCGCAGCTGCATATGCCGTTGCAGTCGGGTTCCGACCGGATTCTCAAAGAGATGCGGCGAAGCTACCGAACGAAGAAGTTCTTAACAATTTTGGAGAAGGTGCGGGAAAAGATTCCGCATGCCGCCATTACTACCGACATTATTGTGGGTTTCCCCGGCGAGACTGAGGAAGATTTTCAAGCAACCCTCGATGTGGTGGAACAAGCACGGTTTGCTTCGGCGTTTACGTTCCAATACAGCCCACGGCCGGGAACACCGGCAGCGACCTATCCTAACCAGGTGCCACCGGAGGTGGTGACCGAGCGTTATGGTCGACTCATTGCTTTACAGGAACGTATCTGCCTGGAGGAAAACACCCGGCTGATTGGCACAGAGCAGGAATTGCTCGTGCAGGCAGGTGAGCAGCGCAAAGGTAAGGATCGGGGTCGCTTAGCTGGACGGTCACGGGACGGTAGGCTCGTCCATTTTGCTCCTCATCCAGCGAACGAGGGTGCCATCGATCGGTCGATCCGACCTGGTGACTTTGTCACTGTCACAATCACTGATGCGGCGCCGCACTTTTTGCTGGCCGATAGCGGGGTGCAGACGCACCGCCGTACCAAGGCGGGTGACCATCACGAGGCAGGTCAAATGCCCACCACTGGTCAAACTGGTGTGGGGTTAGGGCTGCCAAAGATTGGCCAACCGGCAACACCGCCGCCTACGACCGGGTGTGGCACCGGTAGCTGCTAACGCTTGGTACGGGCTCGAATTTTGCTGTTTGCACGCCTTTTCGGTCTGTACCGTTGTTACAGTGTGAGCTGCTATGTATCACCGTGCGGCGCTAGAGTGAGCAGCGATGACTCACGCCTGGTAGTTTGATGCTCATGCCAAGGTAAAACAGTTGCGGCAGCCAAGTGACTATGCTTTCAGGCCAAGTCTGCTTGGTGTCGTCTTGCTCTGCGTTGCTAGCAGCAGCGGCTAAGGTCGTTGGCGGATCGTTGAAGGTGGGTTGCCAGATTGGGCGGATGGTGCTGTGCTGTGGCAGTGGTCGCCGTGCACCATGGGTGATCCGCTACGAAACAACGATGCTGTCCGCGTACAGTGACGCTGTTTGCTTGCGTCATCTCGCTGGTTGGGTGATGTGGGCGCGACACAGATACGCTTTGCAGCAGGCCTGGCGCAATGTTGATCCTAGTAAAGGAGCTGTCTCGGTAATGAGTGGACAAAATGAAGAGCTTGCCGCGCAGCTTGCGGCGGAAGAGAAACAAGCAGCGCAGCGACTGCCTATTGGTGGTGCGCGCTGGTTGCTGCTGGGTTGTGTAGCGCTATTTGTTTGCGGGCTGTTCTTGCCGCATGCCGGTGCAGTGAAGGGGCTAGATGTGCTGTTTCGGACTGCGACTGCGGCAGCACATTCCACTTCCCGGTTAGAGGTGTTTTATGTGTTCGCGGTCCTCATTGAAATGCTGTTAGCTTTGGCGATTGCGATCACTGCCAATCGGCAATTGGCGCAAATCGGGGTTGTGGTGGCAATGGCAAGTTCGATTGCCGCAATGCTAGCGGTGTGGAAACGGCAGGTTCGTTCCCCAGAGGATCTTGGTACCGGACCTGGGGTGGGGCTGTGGCTTATTGCCCTGTTGGCGTTTGTGGTGTGGATTGTGCTGATCTTGCAGGTGATTCAACGCAACGATCAGCAGTGGGAGCTTGATAAAGAGCGACGAAAGTACACTCCGCAAAGTGAGCTGGCATTGGCGCAACTTGAAGTGCTTGAGGCGAAACGGCAAGGCAATGTTGATCCATTTGCTGATAATCGCCGTGCCCGGGCAAAGCAGCGGCGCGACCGGATGCTGCGGGGCGAGGGTCAGCAGCCGCAAACCAACCCCTAATCGGGGAGTTTTCAGCAGAATTTTTGTGATTTCTCTAGCGGGATGTTCGTAGCTTACTTGCTAGGTCGTTATACTCAATAGGTGATACTCGCAGCACAGGGAATGCATGAGCCCGGCTGCTGGTGTCACTAGCGCAGGATTTGATCACCTTGCGGGCCTTTTAGTGACCTTCCCAACTAAAGGCAAAAATGATATCGATAGCCCGTCGGCGCAGTGACCATTCTGGGGGTCACGTGTCGGCGGGCTATTGCTATTGCAACCAGGATCGGGGGACACCAACAAGAGGTAGCGGTCAGCGGTGTTTCGCGACCCCAAGGGAAAGGGGAAAACTTTCGCACCAGAAGTTGGCGCTGATGGTGTTGTGACCAGCACCAAGGATGCTCAAGTGGAGCAGCGTCGTGATAGCGCTGGATGCGTACCGCGTGTTGCGGGCTTGTGGGCGAATGTGTCTGTGTGCTGTGTAGTAAGTGCGGTACTCGAGTTCGGCTAGCGCCGGGAATCTATACAAGGCGAATACCTACAGCGCCGCCGCCGACCCTTGAGGCTGCAGGAGCCTGGTTTAGTCGGCGGCGGCGTTGCATGTGCGCTTTAATGTTGCGCCTGAATCAGAAACGATGGGTTGCTGTTCTTAGCAGTCTGTTTAGGATTCGACGGCCTGTTGGGCAGCGTCAGCCCACTGTTGCCATTGCGCAGCTTGGGCGCGAAGCTGTTCAGCTTTCGCAGTATTGCCTTTGGCTTCGGCTTGGGCTGCTTGGGCAGTGAATTCTTCAACTTTGGCGACGAACTGGGCGACGCGGGCTTGCACCTCGGGGTCGGTGCGCCGCCACTGGGCATCCGCGGCGGCGGCAACTTTGTCTTCAAGCGCGCGGATTTTGTGTTCAAATTCGCGAACCTGATTCCGGGGGACGAAACCTACGGCTTCCCATTCATCCTGGAGTTCACGCAGGGTTTTTCGGGCGCCTTCCAGGTCATGATCCGGATCAATGAGTGGGGTGTAGCGATCGAGAAGTGCTTGTTTCTTCGCGGCATTTGCCTGGAATTCCTCGTCGCGCTGCTGCTGGTCAGCATTGCGGGCGGCAAAGAATCGGTCTTGGGCTTGCTTAAACCTTGCCCACAGTTTGTCATCAACGTCCCGTTGGGCACGGCCGGCTTGTTTCCATTCGGTCATCAGGTCGCGGAATTTCGCGCTAGTTTCCCGCCAGTCAGTGGAGTCCTGCAGGGCTTCCGCGCGTGCGATGATGTCTTCTTTGACGCGGGCAACTTGTTGACGGCTACGATCCAGCTCAGCGAAGTGAGCGCCGCGGCGGCGGTTGAAGGTTTCACGTGCCTGCGAATAACGTTTCCACAATTTGTCGTCGGTGGCACGGTCGATGCCGCGGATAGTTTTCCATTCCTGAAGGATTGCCCCAAACCGGTCGCCGGTCTTCTTCCATTCGGTGGAGTGTTCACCGAGTTCGACTGCTTCGTCGGCCAAGGCAGTTTTCCGGGCGATGCCGTCTTGCTTCTGCTTGGCGCGCAGTTCAGCCTGCTGGGCGGCGGTGGTTTCGCAGGCAGCAATGATTTCGGTGAGGCGGGCAGCAAGGCGCGGCAGGTCGCCGATTACTGCCTGGTTGGGCAGTTGTTCTTGCACCTGGGTGGCTTGCTGTTTGATGTGATTGGCTTCTTGAGGATGGCTGGCCAGCCGGCTAGCAAACAGTTCTACTTCACAGGCCAGGTCGTCAAAGCGTTTGCCGTACATGGCAAGGCCTTCTTCGGGGCTGCCGGCCTTATAGGAGCCAAGATGGAACTCTGATCCGTCAACAGCGGTGCCGTAGGCTTCACCGTCGGCTTCGACGCGACCGAAATCGGCTGGGTTGCTTGCGGGAAGAACGACCGGGGTGACAGGGACTCGGCCACTGCTAGCTTGTTTGCCTGGTTTGGGGCCTGGGGTGGGGATTGGCCGGTTGCTCATGAGGTTCTCCAAGGATCAGATTCGTGCCGCGCATCACGGCTGCCGGGAAGTGGGACATGGTTTTTTAGCTCTGCTTATCCACCTGGGTTTGTTCAGTGGGTTTGCTGAAGTGAAAAAAACCATTGACTTTGCTCAACCGTGCGGGACGTACGAATCGGCGCGACACTGCAGTAAATGCAAGTGGGGTTGCCGTGACGGCGCAGGGTTTTGTGTGATTCTACTCTGTTTGCATCCCGGTGCGCTGCATCGGCCAGGGTGGATCGCATTGTTACAGTGGTGGGGTGGAAGATCAGGTGCAACACAGTGACTCCCGGCAAGCAATAACTGGTTTGCCGTGGCAGCATCCCACCCCGATTGCGGTGGTGGGGCCTACAGCAAGCGGGAAAAGTGCGCTGGCGATCACCTTGGCGAAAACGCTCGGTGGGGAGATTGTCAACGTTGATTCGATGCAATGCTATCGGGGGATGGATATCGGCACCGCCAAATTGGCTCCCGGCGAGCGGGAAGGGATTGCGCATCACCTGTTGGATATTTGGCCGGTGACAATGGATGCGTCTGTTGCCGACTATCAGCAGCGGGCACGGGCCACCATTGAGGCGTTGATGGCGCGGAATGTGTGTCCGATCATTGTCGGTGGTTCCATGCTGTATATCCAGTCGCTGGTGGATAATTGGCAGTTCCCGCCAACGGATCAGCAGCTGCGGCAGCAATATTACGATTTGGTTGATGAGATCGGCATCGGTGCGGTGCATGGTTTGCTTGCTTCCCGTGACCCTGCTGCGGCGGCGATTATTGAGTCGAATGATGTGCGCCGTACGGTTCGTGCCTTGGAAGTGATTGATCTCACGGGCAAGCCTTTTAGTGCTTCAAAACCGCCAATTGGGGCACCAGCCGAATATGGCACTGTTCAGCTGGGGCTGCACACCACCAACGAATGGCTGCATCCGCGGATTGTTGCGCGCACTGAGCAGATGTTTGCGAATGGTTTTGTCGAGGAAGTCCGCAGCCTGCAACAGGAAGCCGGGTTGGTTCGCCACTCCACAGCTGGCCGGGCGATCGGCTATGCCCAAGTGATGGATATGCTTGCCGGACAGCTCAGCTATGAGGAAGCAGTGGAACGCACGATTATCGCCACCCGGCAGTATGTGCGCCGGCAACGGTCGTGGTTTCACAAAGATCCCCGGATCTGTTGGCTAGATGCTGCGGGGAATCCCGGCGACCAGGCAGTCGGTCTACTACAATCTGGCACATGAGCACACTTCCATATGCCTTGGGGCATGGCACCGAGAACGATTTTGTCATCCTGTTGGATGCGGATGCAGAAATCGATCTCACCGAAGATCTCGTGCGGGCGCTGTGCGACCGGCGTTGCGGGGTGGGTGCCGACGGCGTGCTCCGTGCCGCCCGCGCCGGAGCCCTCCTTGCGGCAGGTATCATCGACGAGATTCCCGGTGACCTGTCGCATGACACATGGTTTATGGACTATCGCAACGCTGACGGTTCCATTGCCGGAATGTGCGGCAACGGGGTGCGAGTATTTGCCCACTTTTTGCTGGCTCGAGGCCTGGAATCGGTGCGTTCTTTCGATGTGGCCACCAGGGCAGGTAATCGGCCGGTGAATATAGGCGAATGCACTGACCATTTCGCTGAAGTCACCGTCGATATGGGCAGCCCAACTGTAACGGGTGTTTCCACCTGTTTCTTGGGACAACAAGAATTTGCCGGGCTAGCAATTGATGCCGGCAATCCACATCTTGCTTGTGTTGTCCCGGGGCTTGATGCGGCAGGGCTTGCCGACTTACCGGTGCAACAACAGTTTGTGGTCGATGAAACATTTTTCCCGGACGGTGTGAACGTCGAGATTGCAACAACACTGAACGCCGACGGGGAGATGCATATGCGTGTGCATGAACGTGGTGCCGGGGAAACTCGGGCCTGCGGCACTGGCACGGTTGCCATCGCCATGGCTGCGTTAGCCGATCAGGGAAAAACACACGGCAAGGTCACTGTGCACGAACCTGGTGGCACGCTCCAGGTGACGATCTACCCCAACGGGCGAGCTGAACTCACCGGCCCTTCGGTGTTATACGCTGCCGGTTTGGTAAAAACCGAGGCCCTTACGGTGTTACAGCGCTAAGCACCAAGCGGCGCTAACGCGCTAATAGTTGCGCCAACATATCCGTCAGTGCGCAACAATTCCTGCCGGAAACAGGTAGATTCCCGACATCCCAGCATCCGGAGGAAGCTGGTGGCTGTCGGTGAACACCATGACTACGGTGCGCTTACAGGCGATGCTGCGGGATCGTGCCGGGAGATGGGCACAGTGCACCATCGTGTTGCGATCACTGGTGGAGCCGGGCTGGTGTGGGTGAACCACCACAGCGAGGCGTGCTCGGGTGCAGCGGGGAAGTGCCAAGTGTCAACGGAGCGGTGATCAGCAGCGCTTTCCGGTTATGATGCCCGCTTCTGATAATTGCCACCGAGTCGTAAAGCCCGCCGGCGGGCAGCCGACCACAACTCGGCGAGTTCTACAGCCCGCTGGTCGGTTAGCTGCAGCAAGGTTTCAAGTTGTCCAACGGTCATACGGCGCCGAAGGCGGTAGTCAAGCCTGGTTAAATACCGTTTCGCGGCAGGGACAGCGCAGAAAAACGCCGCAATTTCGGCATCGTCACAGTCAGGATCAGCAAGGGCGGGACGATGCTCCCCGCGGTCTTCCGCCACGGTGGGTTCACTGGAGGATAAAAATTCCTCATAGCTGCGCAACACTTCGATGATGTCTTCTGCTGACAGTCGGATTGAGCTACGCAGCGCTTCAGCTTCTTCGCTGACGCCACGATCCTTCAACAATACGATCATCGACATCACCAGCAGTAAGGCGATCACAACACCAGGAATGTGCAGCAGCCCAATAAGCACAGCACAGCATCCAGCGACGACAAGGTAGGGCCACCACAGCCGAAGCCGGGCGGTAGCCGTGTCGAACATTGGATCAGGCATGATGATGAACAGACATTCCTTTTACTACAACGAAGAAGCGTTGTGCGGACTGGGTGCACCTTGCATCGGCGGTAAGGAAACCGCAAGCGAACAGCACAGCACGTCAGGTGGCCACCACCGCAAAGTGCAATACAGATTCGCTGCTGCGAGGTCACCACATGCGGCAGTTTTGCCAAAATTTGCTGGTAAAACACCAAAATGTGGGTGGCAGTTCGCCTTCACCGACGATGCTAGCAAGGTAAGTGAAGCAGCGTCACATACCGAACGTTAGTGGTGGAAAAGCAAGTGTTGCTTGGCAAGTGCCGGTACGCCTGAAAACCCTAGCAATATCGGCGGCGCAGATGGAGTCAGATATGCGCTATGGCTAATGCAGCGGGTGGCAGCAGGACTGCTAGAATCCTCACGACCACGAATGTGTTCAGTTGCGGCCAAAATGGTATGATTTTTGCCGCCGCGTGGATTCCACCCTATTTTGGGGGTATTTTACGGGATCTGGCGTCTTGGAGAAACACTGTGACAGACATATCCGGTTTCGCGAACCGCTCCGCGTTGCCAGATTGTGATCACGTAGCCAATGCTTCCACCGGCTGGCAGCGATCTTTGCCGGTAGACCCCAGCACACTGCAGGGATGCCGGTGCGGGATGCTTTGCGACACGGTCGCGCGGAAAGCGGCACAACAAGACTCCTTGCCTCCAACCCGCGCCCACGGTGGCACGAAAGAAGTCCCGCCCACCGTGTGATGAATCCTGGCCGGTTTGCAGTAGCTAGCAAGCACCTGCGACCACAACATGTGTTCACTGAAAGATTTAACTGGGGCAAACACTACTGCTTGCACCTGCCCACGCTACTGCTTCCACTAGCCGATTGTTCGCCCCCTGTAGGTGAAACGCACCTGCGGTGGCTGAACCGGAAAAACCACCGCAGGATCGCTCACCTGGAGCTGTTAGCAGCCGCAACCGCCGCCACCGCAGCCACAGCCACCAGCCCGGCCGCCACCACAGCCTGCGGGCGGATTGACTGAAGCTGCTAACGCCACCGTGCCGGTGACAACCGTGCCATCAGCTGGCAAAGTATCGGCGTCCGCCAGCACAATATCGAGCGCAAACGGTGTACGCAGCGTGGCGTGAATAAACCGCTGACCGGTCAACGAATTAATTCGATATTCCGCGCCCTCTAGGCGGGCGGTGATCACTGCTGCCGCGTCTGGTGTTTTCGACCCGTCATGTTCAGCAATAATTTTCGCCCCCGGCGACTCAATGCGTCCCTGCGTCGGGCAGGAAGGATCCGACGGATCATGCAACGTGACGTCAATACCAAGAGCAGTAATCGCTACCTCTTGCCACGGCAACACTGGTTCATTGACCAACAGCGGACCTTGCGCCAACGTCGCACATACCGCAGCGATCTGCTGGCCATCGTCGTCAATAAATTCAATGTAGGCCAACGTGTGGTCAATCATTGACACATGGCCGGTGGCGGTAGTGGTGGAAGCAAACCCCGCCCAAGTCGAATACGGATCTGCTGCCAAAATGACGATGCGTGCACCCGACGGATCATCAAATTGCACCAGCTGGCCATCACCAAGTTCACCGGTGACCACCAGCTGACCAGAGGAAATCGCAGCCTCTACCGCATCAACCCAGGTTGGAAAGTCAAGGCCGATGGTTTTCAAATCGTTAGTCATAGCGACCAGTCTAAGTCACCCAGTCAAACCCTGGCGCGACAACCCCACGACAGCATCTTGCACCCGCTCACTGCGTATTCACGCGAAACCTAAGGTCGAGCCAGGTGGCACCGGAGATACCTGTCCAGCTGGATTGCTTCCACAGCAGCTTTCGTTCGCGCACAGCGTACAGGTGAAATACCGTCGAATCAGGGGCCGACATGGCAGAATAAGTACCGATGAAAGAAACAACAGAGAAAATCCTCGCCGACGCATTCCACGACCACCAGCCTGTTGCGGAACGCGCAACCGACAAGGACAACTCGCCCATAGAACAATCTTCCACGAGTCCGCAGGTCACCGAAGCTTCACTGCCGACAGTCGGTGATCTTGACCTGGAAGCCCGCAGCTCTTTGCGGCGACTGGCGCGCACCTCTAACACCCACACCACTGAACAAGATGACGGCTACGACGTCGAATATCGCAAACTTCGCCTAGAAAAAGTTGTGCTGGTTGGGGTGTGGACCTCAGGGACGACCGCAGAGATCGAAGCAAGCCTGGCAGAGCTCCAAGCGCTAGCAGAAACCGCCGGATCCCAGGTCTGTGACCTGCTCTACCAAAAACGCGACAAGCCAGATGCTGGCACCTATATCGGTTCCGGCAAAGTTGATGAACTCAAAACCATTGTGCAAGCAACCGGTGCAGACACCGTGATTTGCGACGGTGAACTTTCCCCAGGGCAGATGATCGCCCTTGAAAAAGCGCTGGACGTCAAAGTTATTGACCGCACCATGCTGATTCTCGACATTTTCGCTCAACATGCAAAGTCCCGGGAAGGTAAAGCCCAGGTTGCGTTGGCACAGCTCGAATATCTCATTACACGCGTTCGCGGTTGGGGTGGAGCACTGTCACGGCAAGCTGGCGGCCGTGCCGGTTCTAACGGTGGCGTGGGATTGCGCGGCCCTGGTGAGACGAAGATTGAAGCTGATCGTCGTCGACTGCGGCAGGAAATGGCTCGTCTGCGGCATCAGCTGAAAGGTATGAAAACCGCCCGTGAGGTCAAACGGGCAAAGCGTCAAGCCTCGGTGATCCCGAAAATTGCGATCGCCGGCTACACCAACGCTGGTAAATCCTCTCTCATTAATGCGATGACCGGCGCTGGTGTGCTTGTCGAAGATGCGCTGTTTGCCACGCTCGATCCAACGACCCGGCGCGCCCAACTTGCCGATGGCCGCTCGGTGGTGTTTACCGACACTGTGGGTTTTGTGCGACATCTGCCCACCCAGCTGGTGGAATCGTTTCGTTCGACGTTGGAGGAAGTCGTCGAAGCCGATTTAGTACTCCATGTGGTCGACGGTTCAGATGCGTTTCCGTTGAAACAGATTGATGCTGTCAATCAGGTCATCAGTGAGATTGTTCGTGAACAGGGTGTGGTTGCCCCCGCGGAGATCATTGTGGTGAACAAGATTGATGCGGCCGATCCGTTGACGTTGGCCCATTTACGGCATGCACTTGATGATGCGGTGTTTGTGTCGGCGAAGACCGGGGAGGGGATCAAAGAACTGCATGCCAGGGTGGAGGTGTTCCTTAATACTCTTGATGTCCATGGGGTTTACCTCATCCCATTTACCCGAGGTGAGCTAGTAGCCAAATTGCACCAAGAGGCCACAGTGCTGGCGGAGGAATACACAGCCGACGGCACCAGGTTGGAAGTGCGTGCACCGCAGTCGGTGGCAGCGAGTTTGGCGGAGTTTGCTATTGATGGCCAAGATTCGACCGAAGCGTTGGCAACACCGGTTGATGCTGATGTTGATACCGATCCCGCAACGCAACACTAGGTGACCGGTGCGCCGTCTTTGGCATATTGCTGCAAGGCGTGAGGTGTTTTCTTCAGGCGGGTTGGGAGCATGGTGTTGGTGAATTGACGGTTTGGTGCCGTGCCGATGGTGGTGAGGCGTTGGTTGGGGCACGACTGCACTCGTGTCGTTGAGATGATGGTCTGATCAGTGTGCGGATCTGCGGCAGGCAGCTGGATTGCGTTGGCGTGGTGGAAATGGAGAATTTAGGGTTGCCATGGGTGGAGATATTGGCAAAAAAATCGCCTTGTCACTGGCTGGGGCTGGGATTTTAACGTGGGCGAGTGTCACAGCTGTGGCAAGTATTGATGGCAATCCTTTGCATCGGGATGCGGCAGTTTCTGCGATCACCGACAGCAGCAATTTCTCGCAAGGAGCTCTTGCTGTGCGGCCTGTGTCGCTGGCTGGTCTTGGAGGTTCCTTAACCCCTGCGCAGCGCAGTCAGCTTGGTTTCGCCATGGTGAATCAATCTGCTCTTGACAGGGTTGCTTTGCGGCGGCAATTTGGTGCTCCAGCAACGCTGGGGGCTGATTATTACGCCAATAACCTTAATGATCGCAACCCGTATCTGCGGGCGGTGTCGGCGGTGAATCCCTCGCTGGTGGCTGACGCTGCCGCGGCCGACAACTTGGTTGGCGAGCATGCTGTGGCGGGGATGGTGGTGACGGTCAGCGATAACATTCCAATCCCAGGTGTGCCCACCACGTTAGGGAGTGCCGCAGTTCGATCTTTGTCGGGCGCGAATATGCAATCATTGTCGGATGCCGAGGCTGCAGACCGTTCGACTTCGACTCCGGGGTCTTCTGCAGTGTCGATGTCGCCGTCGGCAGGGGTGTCGAATGCTGCGTCTGCGCGGTCAACAGCGAGGGCAACTGATCCTGCCGCGGATGAAGCGGAGGTTGATGCTGCTGCAGTAGACGGCGTGTACGGTGTGCTGCGGGACCATGGAATCACTGTCATTGGGCACAGTGCCGCAAATGAATTACAAGGTCTGCTTACCGCGAACCCAGATGGATACTCTTATCTTGGTGGGCAAACGCTTGATATTCGTGATCCACTGCATCGTTCACCGGGTTTTGGACAGGCTGGTGCAGCGCAGGCGTTAAACGCCGAGTTTGCTGATGCGGCGATTGTGTATGACGTTGCCGAGGCGATCACGGCTCCAGCGATTACCGCTGGTGTCTACGCAAGTGTGCTCCCATCGAGTTGTAGTGCGTCGATTGCGAGTACCAACGATGATCCGCGTCGCTTGGGGATTATGGCGCGGCAGCTAGCCGATTTGGAAGCGCTAGGTAATCTATTGTGCGCTGATTTGCGGCAAATTGCTGCAAGTACCACAGGTGAGCGTGCAGATGCTGCTGCTACAGCGCCGTTGAGTTCGCGCGCCAACGCTACGACGAAAGCAGCAAAGGGCGATGGCACCCCTGGTGCAGAACAACTGTTTGCCGGAACCGCCGGCACATCGGTAGCGCTGGCGTTTGATGAGCCGTTTACTGAACAGTTCAGTGCCAATTTTGCCGAACACCATATTGGGTTGAGCCCATTTTCAGCAGGTGCTACGGCTGCCGCCGAGACGTTAGCAACGCTGCCACTTCGTCAAGCGCAGCAGGTGCTGCTGTTGGAAGCTGTAACACGGCAGCTCAGCGAGGCAACTGGGACAACGATCACACCTGCTGAATTGATCGCTGCCTACCAGCAAGAGCCAGCGACGATGCCCTATGGTTTGGGGCAACTCGCAGCTACTGCGACACCATTTGGCATGGATAGTGAGCAGGCACGTGCGATTCTTGCCGAGGCTCGCCACAGCGTCACTGCACTGTTTGACCAGTGCGCCAATGATGCCTGTGACGGTGTGATCAGTCGGGCGGATTCGCTGCTGCCATTGACTGACAGTGACATGGTTTCTGTGGTGGTTCCCGCTTTTGGGTTTAACAGCAATATGGCTGGCGACACACCGTCTCGCTATGCCTTGGTGCTCACTGTTGCTGGGAGTAATGCGCACCGGGCAATTGCCATCGCTGCCGCCCTGGCAGCTAGCCAGCCTTTTGATTTTCTCTAACACAGCCGGTCGATAGCGCTTACCGGGTCGTGCCGATGGGGCCTGTGGCAGTGGGAACATCTACTGGTGCGGGTATAACATGCTGGCGGTGAACCTTGGGCTGGTGTGAGTTTTTCACGAGTAATAGTTAATAATGGGCTGTATGAGTGTCATTCCCCACTGGACCGTCCACGGTGACGGTCGTCATATCACCCCGGGCGGGGTTGTCGCCCCGGAAGAACGTCTCAGCTGGCCGCGCACAATCGGCATCGGCATGCAGCATGTTATCGCCATGTTCGGGGCAACGCTGCTGGTGCCAACATTGACTGGTTTCCCAGTAAACACCACCCTGTTGTTCTCCGGGTTGGGAACTATCATCTTTTTGCTGGTAACCCGCAACCGGCTTCCTTCCTATTTAGGTAGCTCCTTTGCTTTCATTGCCCCACTGATGGCCACCGCCGGGGAGGGGATCGGTACCCAAATCGGTTCGATTCTGGTTGCTGGTCTGGTGCTCATCGGTATCGGTGTGGTGGTGAAAGCTGCTGGGCAACGTGCCCTCGATGCTGTCATGCCGCCTGCTGTAACAGGTGCGATCGTGGCGTTGATCGGATTGAATCTCGCTCCTGTGGCTGCTGCTGATTTTGCGAAACAGCCAGCAGTAGCAGTAGTTACCCTGGCCGGAATTTTGCTTGCTTCGATCGCGGGTCGCGGCATGCTTGCCCGCCTGGGGATTCTCACCGGTGTGGTCATTGGTTGGATCTATGCGGCATCCACTGGACAGTTAACGGACGAGTCGATGCAGGCAGTCCGCGATGCAGCCTGGATTGGTTTGCCAACATTCCACAGCCCACAATTCCAGCTTTCCGCCATTTTGGTGACGCTGCCTGTGTGCATCGTGCTCATCGCGGAGAATGTGGGGCATGTGAAAGCGGTGTCTGCAATGACTGGCCGCAATATGGATGATTTAGCCGGCGATGCGCTGATTGCCGACGGGTTGGCGACAACACTCGCTGGCGGTTTTGGTGGATCGGGTACTACCACCTATGCAGAAAACATTGGGGTGATGGCCGCAACCAAGGTGTATTCCACTGCCGCCTATTGGGTTGCTGCACTTACCGCAATCGCGTTGGCGTTTGTTCCCCGGTTTGGGGCAGTGATTAACACGCTGCCGCCTGGGGTGATGGGTGGTGCAACCATTGTGTTGTACGGTTTGATCGGTATGCTCGGCGTGCGAATCTGGCAGGACAACAAGGTGGACTTCAACAATCCGGTCAACCTGATGGCTGCCGCTGTTGCTCTGATCGCCGGGATCGGCAACCTTACGCTCAGCATTTTCGGCCTCGAACTGCAAGGCATCGCCTGGGGCTCGGCGGGCATTATCATCCTGTATCCAATACTGCTTGCCCTCTATAACAAGATGGGCGAAGGACAGCTGCTGGCCAAACGTGCCCGCTAGTGGCTCGAATCTTTAGCTTATAGAGCAGCACTGTTTGCAACACCCCTGGTTGGCCGAGAACTTCTCGGCAAACCAGGGGTGTTGGTTGTTATTGATTCCACAGATAGCTGCAAAACTAGGCGCCATCCGCGTGAGCAGAAGCGGGGATGTGTCGGTGACTTAAGCGTTCGCCGCAGGAGCTGCTTGATCTGCCGTGTTGCGTTCGGCGATGGCAGCCTCCAATTTTTCGTTGAGCTGCTGAACGATCGGTGTTGCTTGCACCAGCATGTTGGTTACCAGGGCAAGCATCGTCACCAAGGCAATGAGCAGACCGATCTTCCGGTTAGCTTCATCGGAGTTATTCGACGAAAACGGATCGAAACCGTCGGTGGAGGAAAGCTCGGCTAAGTCTTGCCTAGACGAGGTACCTTCACCCGATGACAGCTCAGTTGACCCGGTAAACAGATTGCCTTTGCTGTTGTCGGAAGACATTCCGGCGAACGGGTCACTGGAGGTATCAGAGCTAAGGGTGCCGTCAAGCAGGTCTTTCTTTCGCATCAACTCATCACAACCGCTAACGGCTTGCCGGGTAACAGCGACCAGTTTATGCGGCAGCAAGGCGGTTGCCTCTTTGGTGTTGGTTTCGATGGGGTCGCCGGCGGGAAGATCGCCCAACAATGCCAGGGAAGCATTGTGGTACAGATCATAGTTCCACTGACGAAGTTTCCCAGCGGAACGGATAAAGTCGGCGGCTGCCTGGTCGATGGAATCTGCTGCATCGCTCGGTTGGCGAAGCCATGCGGCGGCTCGTTTGCGATCCATATCCGGCAGTAGGGTCAAAGATTGCTGCGAGAACAGGTCGTTGACTTCTTTCCACTGGTCAGTTCCCTGCAGGGCAAGATAGACTTCCGCCTCGTTGTAGCCGGCCGCGGTCATGGCGTTGGCAACGGTGTCGTATTCGGTGGAATACGTTGCATTGTCGGCGGTGGCACCCCCTTCGCGGGCAAGTTTGTCAAGTGCTGCGAATGAGTCTTGCAACTGGGGGAAATGTCCACGAATCTTCTCGCGAAGGGTGTTGCGGAAGTTGAGGAAAGTGTCCCACTGGTTGAACGCTCCAGCCAGCGGATTTTCGGCAATGTCAGTATTTGCGCTGAATCGGCACAGTTTCGGGCTAGTGTTGTCCGCAATGGTGATAGTGATATATCGCGGACCTGTTGGCCGGGAAGGCTGATCGGCGCCGAGCGCCTGCGGGGGAGCGCTAAGGGTGGCGCAGGTCAGCGCCATCGCGGTACACGTTGCTACGAGCTTGCGGAATCGCACCTGGGAGGATCCTTCCCGTCGGGGTGGTAAACAAGATTGTGTTGTCAGCACGCTGCGGATACAACGTGGCGCAGGCGATTCGGCAAGTGGAAAGCCGGATGCGCATGTTCCACTCCCGCTGGCGCCTGACGGGTTCAGTATAGTGAACCGTCCGCCACAGAGGCGCGGCTTGGCAAGACTGCTGCGGACATACCGGAACATTCTGCTGTTGAAAGCACCGCGATCGCATCGTGAAGTGATAACACCACAATCGGGTTTTCGCCTGACTGGATTGTGGTGCTGGCGAGACAAAGAGCAACGCGCCACCGCGGTGCGAGGGGTGATCCTCGTTAGGCGGTGGCGCGTGAACTATTGTGCTTATCCTGCAATTTTGGCCTTCGATAAAAAGGGGGGCACCGTTTCGGTGACGGTGGTCGCTGCAGGAGAGCGAAGTGTTCTTAGGCGTCGAGATCCTTTTCGATGAGCGCTGCGATTGCTTCCACAGCTGCTTCATCGTCAGAGGTCACGATAACCTGGTCGCCTTTTTCTGCACCCATAGCCATGATCATCATGGCAGAGGCAGCGTCGGCAGGCTCATCGTCGCCGCCAACCTTGACCAGTTCAATGTCGTCGTCGAATTCGCTGGCTGCATCAGCAACGATGGAAGCGGGACGAGCGTGGAGGCCGACAGCGGAGCCTACGATCACGGTTTTTGATGCCATGAGATTATGGTCCTTTCAATGGTGGAAGATCACTGGTGTCGCCCGCAGAGCAATGTCTTTATAGCGTGCACCAGTCGGTGTGACGACCCGTTCGCAGAACGGGTTGCCAAGTTGTGATGTTGGGCGACGAAGAGCGCCATCCGCGTGTGCCGGTGAGCGCTACGTGCCCTGTAGCTGTCAAGCCTAACGGTTTTTGTCGGTATTGGGGAGTAAAACCACTTTGGGATTGGTCACACCTTAGTGGTGGTTGGCGAAAAGTGTGTGGTTGTTGTGTGGAGTCCGGTGAGTTGGGCAGGGGTTGGTACAGCGGTGCCGGGAAGCGTTGCAGCTGCTGAACCCCACAACACTGCCTGGGTGAGACGCTCAGGTGCGGGGGCGTGGTTGGCGGCAGCACACACATATCCAGCGAGCGCACAGTCGCCCGCGCCGACGGTGCTGACTACAGAAATGGAAGGGGCAGTGGCAATGTGGATCTGTGTGGCAGAAACCAGCAGTGCCCCAGCAGCCCCAAGCGTGAGCAACATCACTGGACGATGGTGGGCGTTGGTAAGTCGCCGAATCACTGGCTGAGCTAGTTGCACAGCAGGACGAAAATCCCCGAGCAGCGCCGCGTCTTCAATGCTTTCCGCGGTGACAGGTGCGTCGATAGCAGCAATAAGTTCTTCCGTGTTTGGGCAAAACACATCAACGGGTGCAGCCATTGTCGGGTTCAGGAGTACCGATAAAGCTGATCCAGAGGTGTCGACAGCGACATGGAGCTGCGGATTGCGCTGTTTGGCCTGCCATGCAAGCTGCGCATACCAATCATTTGGTGCGCCTGGTGGAAGCGAGCCAGCCATCACCAACCAGTCGGCGCCACCGAGTCGGCGCAGCAGCATACTCGCGGCAGCACGTTGGGCGCTGTCGTCTAGTAAAGCGCCAGGCCCGTTGAGCTTGGTGGTTACTCCGCCGGGCTCGGAAAGGGTGGTGTTGACGCGAACCGGTACATCAGTGGGAATGATTTCGAATGGGGTTTCCGATAGTGCGAGCAGACGTACAAAGGGATCCTGCGGATCGCACGGCACGATTGCCAGGGTGGAGTGTCCCATGGCGTGGGTGACACGTGAGACGTTGACCCCTTTGCCGCCGGCGATGGTCTGCGAGGTTGCCATCCGAGCTACTTGGCCACGCTGTATCGCGTGATCAGCAGTGAAAGTTATATCAAGACTCGGGTTCGGGGTGAACGTAACTATCATCGGTGGCAATCTGTCGATCAAGCTTGTCGCCAAGCAAAAAGAAAATAGAGGAAACCTGCGGCACCCCATATACGAAGCGGATCCTGCCCGTAAACGATGTCCCTGCAACATGCGCGATGTTGGGAAAGGTGTGACGAACCGTGGAAGGGAAAATAGCAGGAGATCTTGGTGAAAATGCGTCGAAAGCAGTTCAGATATGTTTCCTACTAGAGATTTCCATAATGGGATGTGTCACACTTTCGCAGCAGCTGCGCGGTGGTTGTCTGAGCAATGCAACCTTTCTTCGGCGCCTTGATCGGATGGGCGATCGGTTGGTCGAAAGGCAGCGATTGTTCGCTAAACCTGCTGGTGGAACGAATAGTGCCGGGGCTGATTCTGCCTTATTTTTTCCCGCTTTGCCCAATAGTTGGGGGAGTTTATCGACAAGCTCACAAAATGCGGCAGGTGAGATCTCTTCGATAACGTTTCGGTTACGTGCGGCGCAATCAGTGAGCCAGTGTTGAGTAGCGCATATAATTGGGCATACCGTTATGGCTGTCACATGGCAGCCGTGTTGAGTTGATCAGCCCCGGAAACGGTCACATCATGCAGTGGCACACCTTGGTCACCTGCGGCAACAATGCAGACTTGCACTGTTGTGGAACTGTGGAAGGCGCTGGTTCGCTAGGCGAAGTCTAGTGAAGTTGTCGTCCGAAGCTGGCGTACACCGTTGAGTGGACGGAGCAGCGGGGAAGTTCGACGGCGCGAAAGCTTGACAGGCGGCCGGTTGATAAGGAAGAACACCATCGCGGGGATGCTGCGCGTTTCACCTTATGAGAGGGAATCACGGTGTGGCGCTTACACATTCCGACGAGGCGATCAGCACAGGTCGCCTTCGTCGGAGTGAAGGGTTATGCACGGAATGCTGCTCGCAATCCTCTAGGTGGGACAAGTGTTGGAGACCCCTTGCTGGGAAGTTGTGGTGGTCTCGGGCGGTAATTTTTTGTTAAAAAATCATCGACGCACAAGTGATAACGAACGTTCGTAGATTGTTTAGGAGCATGATCCATGGCTGAAACTCAGCAGTCCAACACCTACAAAGGCACCGCTGTGGTGCCAGGTATCGCCTACGCCAAAGCAGTGTGGATTACTCCCCGCCCGGAGCTGCCAACTTCCGGCCCGGTTACGGCGGAAGAATCCCGCCCGGCAGAATTTGAACGCTTTGTGGCTGCTGCAGACACTGTGGCAGAACGCCTCGAAGCACGTGGCAAGTCGGCGCACGGTGCCGCATCCGAGGTGCTCACAGCCACAGCTGGCCTGGTGCGTGACCGGGGATGGCGCAAGACAGTTCGCAAAAATATTAATTCTGGCCATCCGGCGGAATATGCGGTCGTCGCTGCTACCACGAAGTTCATTTCCATGTTTGAGGCAGCCGGTGGGGTGATGGCGGAGCGCACCACTGACCTGCGCGATATCCGTGACCGTGTCATCGCAGAGCTGCGCGGCGAAGCAGAGCCAGGTCTGCCAGCTGTCGACGAGCCAGTGGTGTTGTTTGCCGATGACCTGTCCCCAGCTGACACCGCGGCATTGGACACGAATCTGTTTATTGCGCTGGTCACTGAGCTCGGTGGTCCTACCAGCCACACCGCGATTATTGCCCGCCAACTCAACGTGCCGTGCATCGTTGCTGTCGGTGCTGGGGCTACTGAAGTAACCGCTGGAACGCCGGTGATGGTTGACGGTTCCTTGGGCACGATTGTTACCCACCCTGACGAGGCGGAAGCTACCGCGGCTGTCGCCAGCTGGGAAGAGATGGCGCGGCGGGTTGCTGAATGGCGCGGACCTGCCCAAACAGCTGATGGTCACCGTGTACAGCTGCTGGCTAACGTGCAAGACGGCAAGGCAGCGCGCACAGCCGCAGCCACCCAGGCTGAAGGTATTGGTCTGTTCCGCACCGAGCTGTGCTTCCTTACCGCCACAGAGGAACCAACCGTCGAAGCCCAGGCCGATGTCTACTGCAAGGTGTTTGAGGCTTTCCCCGAATCGAAGGTAGTGGTTCGCTCCCTCGACGCAGGCTCAGATAAGCCAGTCGCTTTCGCGTCGCTTGCCGACGAGATGAACCCAGCACTGGGTGTGCGCGGTTTGCGTATTGCTCGCGGCAACGAAGGGCTGCTTCACCGGCAGCTCGACGCTATCGCCCTTGCCGCTGAAAAGTCCGGCCGTGGCGACCACGCCCCAACCTGGGTTATGGCTCCGATGGTGGCCACCGCCCGGGAAGCAAAATGGTTCTCTGGTCTGTGTAAAGAACGCGGCCTGGTGGCTGGTGCCATGATTGAGGTTCCTGCAGCAGCACTGATGGCCGACAAAATCATGCCTCATCTGGACTTCGTCTCTATCGGCACCAATGACCTCACCCAGTACACAATGGCTGCCGACCGGCTTTCCCCACAGCTGGCCTACCTCACCGATCCCTGGCAGCCAGCAGTGCTTCGCCTGATCGAACACACCTGCCAGATTGGTGCGAAAACCAACACTGCCGTCGGTGTTTGTGGTGAAGCTGCCGCTGATCCGCTGCTGGCCTGTGTACTCACCGGTTTAGGCGTGAACTCGCTGTCGGCCGCCTCCACCGCAATTGCTGGTGTTGGTGCGAAGCTGTCTCAGGTCACCTTCGACGACTGCCGTCAAGCAGCATTGGCTGCCATTGATGCCGCCGGTGCACGCGCTGCAAAGGAAGCAGTCCGTGCACTGCTTGCAGACGCCTAACTCGCTGCACATCTACAACGCACCGCTGCACAACTTCTCTTGCGACCCAATCCGTGGGATTCCATCGTGCTGTTGCAACAGGAATCAGTAAAGGATTGGCAAGAGCAGCGTTGCAGCGGTGCCAAAAAGGCAGGATTGTGTGATTAAGCCCGCGCCCTTGGCACGCATCACCTACCTGCCGAATCTAGCTGTCCAAGGCTATACGAGGTTGAGGCTTCGGATACGGAAGCAACACAAAGCATAAGCCGCCACCAGACTTACGATCTGGTGGCGGCTTTGCTGACAGCTACTGTTCTAGCGCCTCAAACGACTAATGCAGCCTAGTGCAGGCCTTCGATAATCCGATAACCGATCCCAGCCGGATCGTCTTCCACAACCTGGCGACGACCAATACTTGCCAACCCTCGGGCAAACACTTGTAACGCATCGGTAACACCGGATGCCAGTGCCGCAGCAACCCCGGCGCACAGTAGCGGTTCGGTATCCGCTACCCGTTGCCGACCAACACCTGCGTAACCACGCCAACCCCGCTCTTCGCCAGTGCACAACACCCAGTGCCCATCATTGCAACCGATCATGAACCATTGTTGCGTGGATGCAGCAGCTGCTGCCTGCGCTACCACCTCAGCTTCTTGGGGGAGTGCAGGAAGCTGCACGGTAACTGTAAGCCGATCAGCGTTCGTCCCTGCCATTGACGCAAGCGGTTCATCGCTACCGGCAAGAAGCACCACAGGAGCGGCAATTGTTTTGATCAGTTCGTTGCGCCAACCACGGGCTGCAGGAGACATACAAGAGATATCCATCACTGTCACCGTTCCGGGTGCGGAAGCTACAGCCTGCGTAATCGCTTCCGTCAACTCCTGTTGTTCGCCGCTGGTTGGTTCGGCAAGTTGTTTGGTGTAGCGTTGCGGCGCCGAGGTGGGAGTGTCCATCACAATAACCCGTGGTGCAGGCAGTTCCGCTGCAACATGACAAGCAGCGGGAAAACGCTCCACAGTGGCCTCACGGAGTGCGGAATCCACCTCGGTGGCAATGACAGCCTCGACCGACTTACCAGCGGTGATCAGTGCATCAGCAACCGCTAACCCTCGGCCGATAGGGGTAGGAGACATCCCCTCAAAAGACAGCAACGACGTCGCCCCTGGATTCGTGCTGTAGCTCGTACGCCGTTGGTCAATAGGACGACCCACCACCACCCGTAGGCGGGAAGCTGTAGGAACACTCATCACAATCCTTACCTTTCGCCAGGCCAGGTGTCACCTGCTCAATGTCCATGCAAGAATCCGGCAAATGCTGCCCAGCATCGTCAAAAGTTAGCCCGCGAGAACGACTTCCACACCGCGTTCTCTCAACGCATCCACGAATGATTGCGGTGCCGCCGCATCGGTGATGACCACGTCAATATCGTTAATTCCAGCAAAGCTCACCATGTAGTCACAACCCATCTTGGAAGCGTCACACAACACGACCACCTTCCGGGAGTTGATAATCATTGCCCGTTTGACCGCTGCCTCCTGCGAATCCGCAGTCGACAAGCCGTGATCAAGCGTCAACGCATTGGTGCCGATAAACGCCACATCAGCCCGCATTAATGCCAGAGTACGAAGTGCGGTGTCACCCACCACTGCTTGTGTGATAGCACGCACATAACCACCCAGTAGCTGAACTTCTTCCACGCCGTCACTAGCCATCTGCATAGCGATTGGTAAGCAGTTGGTGACAATCGTCCATTTCCTAGCCAAAGAATGCTGGGCAATCTGTTCGGCGAGGGCACTAATGGTGGTACCAGCATCAAGGAACATGCCACCGGTGGCATCAGGCACATAGTCCATGGCGGCACGAGCGATCGCATTTTTCGCGCTCAGCGCACTTTTTGCACGCGCGTCGACAGTCAGCTCTGTGGTTTGGAAGTTCTGGCTGGCAACCGCGCCACCGTGCACCCGGTGAACAGCTCCTTCGTGATCCAACACTGCCAAGTCGCGTCGAATAGTTTCGGCGGTAACGTTGAACCGCTTCGACAGGTCGGTGACATTGACACGCCCCTCGACAGCTGTGAGTGAGGCGATTTGTCGACGGCGCTCTTCGGCGTACATGGCGCTCCTTTGGCAAAGCGGACTAAAGACGTGTGCAAGTGGTGCAGTAGAGCAACCAATGACGGATACTGGCGAAGCATCCGCTACTGGACTCCTACCGCATATCTGATGTCCAGTTTGTCACGAATAACCCCAAAAAACGGACACAGACAAAGGTGATTTGCTGTCAACATTTCTGAATCTCGGCGCGATTGGAACGAAAAACTCACATCTGCAGACCTACTTCCAGTGATATATCTGCAGGTTAAAGCGCCTATGTGGGATTTGGTGGCAATCAAAACTAATGCAACATTTACCATCCGTGAGTGACAGTAAAAATCACCCACATGGGGGTGCTCAGTGTTGAGCGGGCGAGCGTAAGATCAGGATCCAGCATTGGGTATCTGCCCATTTTTGTTGGTTTTCGCCCGCGAAGCACGGTCGAAAACCACATACTCAGGCAATTCAGGAAATCATCTGTGTTGGGTCGGGCACCGTCGCCTGACAGGTGCAAGCGCAAACAACGGAGTCGCCTGCTTGAATCTCTGCGGTAAGAAGCATAGGAACCGCTGGGGTGGGTCTGGCTACTGTGTTCGGTAACTAGCGGGGCGTTGCAGTGTCGGCGAGGTAGAACACTACTCCCGGTCGCCACCGCTACTACGCATTAATCCAGGTTGATGCGTTTAAGCCTGGAATAGCTGATGGTTAGAGCTTTCGCAGTACGGTAACAACTACGCCAAGAATGACAGCGTCGCGGGCGCGGATATCGTCAAAGGCCAAGTTGTGTGGATGCAAGATCGGTCCCAGTGTCGTGCGGCGAAATTCCTTGACCGTTGCTTCACCGTCGATGAGGGCTGCGACAAAATCGCCATGTTCGCAATCTGGTTGACGGCGGATGACAACCCAGTCGCCGGAAAGAATCCCTGCGTCACGCATTGATTCCCCGACCACCTTGAGCATCATGAGTTCACCGGGGCTGACTAGCTCTTCAGGGATCGGGTAGTAGGCCTCGGTCTCTTCCACTGCCAGTGTGGGATTGCCGGCGGCGATACTGCCAACCATGGGAACAAAAGCGACACCCTCATGGTTTGGCGGAGCATCAGTCTCGGTTTCCAAGTGACTTGCACGAGGGGTCGGCTCAATCTTGCGCGGGGCGGTTCGAACGTCTACCGCACGTGGCTTAAATGGATCGCGCCGCAGATAGCCCTTTCGTTCGAGCTCCTTGAGCTGATAAGACACCGATGAGGTGGAGGTAAGTCCAACTGCTTCGCCGATTTCCCGAATGCTTGGCGGGTATCCGCGCAGCACAGTTGCATCCTGGATCACGTCCAAAATGCGCCGTTGGCGTCCGGTGAGTTGATGCTCGAATTTTGCACGGGGCATATCTGGCGGTTCCTTTGCGGCAGTGAGGACGGGAAAGTTGTGTCGTAACAGTGAGACGGATCCAGCAGGCCTGACGGTTGCCATCGGGTGGAAGTAAGGCTCGTCAAACTGTGTTTAGCAATTGCCGTATTTGCCCACATGGTAGCACGAAGGTTCGAACTTGGGGGTATAGAACACCATGCGGCTGCTTGTGACCAACGGATCGATCATGTTAGCGTATCGTACAGTTGTTCTAATTGTTCGAATATGATGTGCCCGATAGGGCATACACTTTGTTATGTTCGTGCCAGCAAATGAGGAATTTGTGTTATGAAACTGATGGTCAATACACCTAAGGCAATGCAGTCAACCGTACAGCCAGCGCTGGTCTGGGGTGGCGCGCAAACTGCACATCTTGCGCGGCGTCCTCATCCTGTTCGAACGTTAACGTTTCAGGAGCATGTGGACGAGGAAAGTTCGAAAACGCGGCCACAATTACGACCTGTTCGACTACCTCGGCTGCAGGTATCGGATAGTAAATTGACGGTAATCGCTGGGGCGATCATTGGGGGATGCCTCACGTTAGGGTTGTGGGCGGTGAGTTTTGAGGAGATCGATGCACAACCGCCGCTGCCAGTAGCCCCGATCAATGTAGCTGCAGTTGCTGCAGGCTAGGGGTACACACCAGGGCGCAGATTTTCGGTCATCAGTTTTCACTGTTGTAGCTGAGCTGCTGGGGTGATTTGCGGCCAGATTGGCGGTTGCCGTTGATGCGTTAGCATTGAAGCCACTATGTCCACGTTCCTCGTGGAGACATTGCTGTTGATCACCGCAGTTGTGAAAGGCCGTCGACTATGATTTGCCCCGTATGCCGCCAAGACACTTCAAAGGTTGTGGACTCGCGCAACGTTGACCGAGGAACATGTATTCGGCGCCGTCGACAGTGCACCGGCTGTGGGTATCGATTCACCACCATGGAAAAAGCTGTGTTGCTCGTGCAAAAGCGCAATGGCATGGAGGAACCGTTCTCGCAGGAAAAGGTTATCCGGGGGGTGCGGCGGGCCTGCCAAGGCCGCGAAGTGGGCGAAGATGCTTTGAAGAAACTGGCTCAGGAAGTGGAACAGCACCTTAGCCAAAAAGGTTCGCAGATCACTGCCCAACAGATCGGTTTAGCCATCCTGGAGCCGCTGCGTGAGCTCGACGAAGTGGCTTATTTACGTTTCGCCTCGGTGTATCGATCCTTCGAATCAGCAGACGACTTCCTTGCAGAAATCCGTCAGCTGCGACGAAGTGAACGGCGGCTTGACGATTAAAGCGATATTCGCTTGCCTTGCTCGACATTCGTTGACTACAGCTAGCCCTTGGCAAACATGTGGCATGTAATCTGTGTTGTTGCCGTCGTCTAGCTGCAGGTCTTGAATGTTTAGCGCAGCTTGTCGACTGCTTTTTGGATGCGTTTTACGCTCACCGGCTTCGGTGTTTTCAGCTGTTGTGCAAACAAACTAACTCGTAACTCTTCAATCATCCAGAAGATTTCTTTTGCCGCTGCCGAATTCGCCCGATTCGCAGGTAATTTTTCCAGTCGCTTCGCTAGATACTGTTGCGCTTCAAGAACTTGATCTTGCAGGTCTGCGTCACGATCAGGATCTTGCGACATCAGTTCTAGCCGGCGCTGCATAGCCTCGATATAGCGCGGTAAATGGATTAATTTGGTTGCTCCAAACCGTGCAATCGCATGAGGAGGCAGCATTGCCGCTAGCTGTTCGATCATTTCATCGATAGCCGGCCCTTGCCATTGCTGGAGTTCCTGCTGCATGTTGACATAAGCGGCAATACCAGGCGCTAGTGCCACTACGACCTGGCGGACACGTTTCGGTACCTCGGGTGCGAGGCGAGTTTTCAGTTCTTCGAAGGCTTCGAGTGTGCGTGCGGGCTCACCCTGCTGCATCAACAAGTCCCGGATCACAGCCATTTTGGCGTCCTCCACCAGCCCCGCTAATCCGCCGTGCGGATAACGATCGATAGCGACACGCTGCTGCAGTGGCAAACCTTTGACCATTTGTTTGTCGCTAATTGTTACTGCCCGGGAAAGAAGCGTGAGATTTGCGGTGAGCAGGGCAGCATCCGCCTGGGCCTTCGTTGGATAGACAACCACTTCGACACCAGCGGCCGTTACGGTCAAGGCAGGGAAGGCCGTGACGTGCTGACCGTCGACGGTGGTAGTTACCTCCTCGGCGACATCACCAATGCGTTCATCCCAGTTCGGTGCAGCCTTTGTCGCGTGAGTTTTGGCAACCTTGCCAAGCGACGAAGAGATCTGTCCTTGGTTACGGGACTTCAACGCTGAAAGATCCCGGTCACGGTCGATTACCTTGCCGCTCTTATCGATAGCTGCAAAGCTCATCTGCAAATGTGGCGGCAGTTTGTTCGGCTGGAAGTCTTGCGCGTCGATACCCGCAGCCCCAAAGGAACGCAGTATGTCGCCGAGTTGTTCGGTGATCGTCCCATGGTACGGCTTGAGATAGTCGAGTGCCCGCCGCGCATATTCCGGCGCTGGTACAACAGTGCGCCGAAGCGGTTTAGGCAAGGTACGGATCAACTCGGTGACAAGTTCTTCCCGCAACCCGGGGACTAGCCAGTCAAAGCCCTCATCGCGGATATTGCCCAATAAGGGAACGGCCACAGCCACAGTTACGCCATCGTCAGCTGCACCCGGTGCAAAGTGATAGCGCAGTTCATAGTCGATGCTGCCTTGCCGCCACCGATCAGGGAAGGCCACCTCTGTGACGTCATGATCCGCATCGGCAATCAGTGCGTCCGGATCGAAATCCAACAGGGCGGGATTGCTGCGACGCTGTTTTTTCCACCAATGATCAAACAGCGTGCCGGTGGTAATCGATGCCGGTAACTTGGCATCGTAGAAGTCAAAGAGGGTGTCCTCGTCGACAACAATGTCACGGCGTCGAGCTTTTTCTTCCAATTCGACTGCCTCATCGAGTTTGCGTCGATTGTTGTGGAAGAATTCGTGATGGGTAGACCATTCGCCATAGACCAGGGCATGGCGAATAAACAGCGAACGTGCCGCATGTGGATCGACACGGTGGTATGGGACGAGGCGATCAGTGACGACTGTGACCCCGTACAGCGTCGATTTTTGATATACCATCGCGGCGCGTCGCTTTGTCGACCAGTGAGGTTCGGAATAGTTGTGTCGCAACAGGTGAGGAGCCAGTGACTCAACCCATGACAGCTGAATTTTACCGACATCTCGAGCCCACAGTCGGCTGGTTTCAACCAGCTCAGCAGCCATCACAGCTTGCGGTGGTTTTTTCGCCAAGCGGGATCCTGGGAAGATCATAAACTTGGTGTTACGGGCACCGGCGTATTCTTTGCTGTCGGCTTGTTTCACCCCGATATGGGAGAGCAACCCTGCCAGCAGAGACTGGTGGATGCGATCTTCGTCGACTGTTTCAGGAAGCGTTTCGGTGACGTTCCAGCCAAGTTGTTCGACCACACTGTTGAGCTGCCGCAACAGATCAAACCATTCGCGCACCCGCATATAGTGCAAATATTCGCGGGCAAGCGTTTTGCGGAATTGATTACCGGACAGGGCTGCGCGTTGCGAAGTAAGGTAGCGCCATAGCTGCAAGTAGGCAAGGAAGTCGGATGTTGCATGGTGGAAGCGTGCATGGGCTTGATCCGCTTGGGCTTGAAATTCCAAAGGACGCTCGCGAACGTCTTGAATCGTCAGAGCCGCAACAATAATCATGACTTCGTAGAGCACCCCGTTGGTGCGAGCCTCGTACAGCATGCGCCCCATGCGTGGGTCTACCGGGATTCGTGCCAGCGCCCGCCCAATGTCAGTGAGCTTCGGACCGCCGGATACTTCTTGATTATCGAGTGCACCAAGTTCGTGAAGTAGCAACAGCCCGTCACGGACTTGTTTCGTTTCAGGGGGCTCGATAAACGGAAATTCGGTGATGTCACCGAGGCGTAGCGCAGCCATCTGCAAAATGACCGCGGCTAGGGAGGTTCGTAAAATTTCCGGATCGGTAAATTCGGGTCGGGCGAGGAAGTCTTGTTCCGAATAGAGTCGAATGGCTACACCGTCGGCGACACGACCGCAGCGACCTGATCGCTGTTGTGCGCTGGCTTGCGAGATTGGTTCGATCGGCAGGCGTTGGACTTTGGTACGCGACGAGTAGCGCGATATTCGAGCAAATCCAGTATCCACCACATAGTGAATACCGGGCACGGTGAGTGATGTTTCGGCAATATTGGTGGCTAACACAATGCGTCGGCGGGAGTGCGGCCGAAATACTTTGTGCTGATCTTGGTTTGATAGGCGCCCGAAAAGCGGCACCACCTCGACGTTGGTGAACTTTGCCCCTTCAATTGCTTCTTGCGCATCGCGGATGTCAGCTTCACCAGCAAAGAAACATAAAATGTCTCCGCTGCCTTCACGCATAAGCTCTTTGAGTGCATCAAGGAGCCCGTCGATAGGGTCAATGTCGAATTCTTTGCCATCGGCGTCGGTGTGTACCAGTGGCCGATAGCGAATTTCTACGGGATATGTTCGCCCGGATACTTCAATGATTGGGGCAGGGTTCCCGGCGGAGTCGGTGAAATGATTGGCAAACCGTTCCGGGTCGATAGTTGCGGAGGTGATGATGACTTTGAGATCGGGGCGTTTCGGCAAGATCTCTTTGAGGTAGCCGAGCAGAAAGTCAATGTTGAGACTGCGCTCATGTGCTTCGTCAATGATGATCGTGTCGTAGGCGTTGAGATACCGATCGCGGGTCATCTCTGTGAGCAAGATACCGTCAGTCATGAGTTTGATGGCGGTGGTGTTACTTACTCGGTCGTCAAAACGGATGGCGTAACCGACAGTGGTGCCAATAGGTTGTGCCAGTTCGTCGGCGATACGTTCAGCAACGGTTCGGGCAGCCAATCGACGTGGCTGGGTGTGGCCAATCATGCCGTGTCGGCCGCGGCCGAGTTCGAGGCAGATCTTTGGTATTTGTGTGGTTTTTCCGGAGCCGGTTTCACCGGCAATGATGACGACTTGATGGGTATTGATTGCTTCGGCAATGTCGTCTCGCCGGGCGGTGACTGGAAGTTGTTCGGGATAGGTGATTGGTGGGATTGCTGCTAGCTTGGCCGCGTAGTCCGCGCGAGCCCGGGCAATATCGTTGGCGATGGCGCGCCGCGCCTGTGGTGATCGTGCTTTGTGTAATCGTGCCCGGAATCGCCGCTGGTTGGCGGTGGTCATCTCATCGAGTTGTTCGCGCAGTTCTGCGATAGTGGGCGCTGTTTGACGGGCGTCGTCGTGCTGCTTGCTGGCCTTTTTACCGTTGGTCCGGTGCGTGCGCTGCGGGTGGCGTGCTTTGTTGCTGCGTGGCTGTGGGGTTGCGTTCTTGTCCGCTGCTGTGTGGTTTGCTGGCGGATGTGCGGTGCTGTTGCTGTGGCCTGCTTCGTTATTGCCGGTGTGCTGGGGATATGCAGTCATGACAAGGGAACATTGTACCTAGCTGTTGCATTGGTGCCACTTCCTCGCAAGAGCGGACAATATACATTCATGCATTGCCCGATATGGGGGTGGCTGCAAATAGTCGATATTGGTCAAAAAGGGCATATCTTTCATGCTTGAAATTTGCCCTAAAATAGCCTTTGAACAGGCGTTATAGGTTTTTACCCTATAAAATGTTGGTCATATCTTTCGTGGGTAAAATCGAGGAGAAGTATCACCTTTGCTGTGTACTCCGTCACAATTGCTTGGCAAATTTTGGGGAGGTGAGTACAAATATAAGCAACGCATTCAACCGGGAATCCAACCTCCGGGGGGACGCGTTACCGAAAGAGAGGATTAGTCCTCTGTTTCATTCAGGGGCTGCCTCTGCAGTGCAGAGGCGTCTTGATTGGGTCGGTGAATATTCACACCAATATTTGCCGGTGAGCTCAATCGAGAGTCGGGCAGCCACGATTGTTAATCTCATACTGCAAGCACGACCGTAACGGATGTTTTCCGTCCATGCCGATTCGGGGGATTCGGCTCGGGTCCTCACTATCCGGTGGTGGGATTGCTTGAAGATAGGTTGATAGTCGTGGCTGCCTGGGGGGTGTCTGCAATCTAGGGGTACACCAGGCTAGGGCGAAGATGCTGGGGGAGATTCGTACTCGCTACCGGCGGGGTGAAGCGGTGTGGATCAGCGACAATGCACGGGGCAGACATCGCCGACCCAGTCAACCTTGGTGAGAGCCTGAGCCGCGAAAGCCCACTGCTAGCGCAAGATCCCACGTTGGGATGTTGCAGGCTAGGCACCCCGGAAGGTGTTTTCGGTTCCGGTAAAAGGGGAGAAAGTTATGTGGGGTACTCAACCGCATCAGCAGGCTGGGGCACAGCACAGTCAGGCCGCTGTTGATGCTTGGTCTGCTCAACCGAACGCTGGATTTCCTCCACCTTCTCAAGCTGTGCCGGGCGGACCGGTGTTGCCACAGCAATATGTGACGCATGCGCCCGAAATAACATCACCATCGCTAGGTGTTCCGCCAGGTTCGTATCCGCAATATCGGCTTGACCAGTGGGGGAGTAGTTCAATGGCCTCGCCTGCGGCCAATAACCCCATGCCTTTGCTGCAGCCTCCTGTACCGCACGACACCACCGCACCCTGTGCCGGTGGACAGTCCGCTAGTTTTTCCGCTCATCCTTGGCAGCTCCCGGTACCGGTGGAACATCCAGGATTCGCGCCATGGGCACCACCAGGACACTTCGGCACTCAGGATCATCCACCTGCAGGTGTCGCCGGGGTAGCTGCGGGATCGGGCGAACTGCAACCTGCCAAGGTTGCGAAACCATCTGTTTTGGAACGTCCCAGTTTTGCAAGTGCGCTGCGGCTCGTGCATCAACAGTTTCCCGTGTGGCTGTTGGCCGTCCTCATTCTTGCGCTAGTGACCGGTGGTGCCACACTCGGTTTTCATGTGCTGTTTTTTGCCAGCGGCTCGATTTCGCTGCTGTTTCCCCATCTGTGGTCATCGTTGTTTATCAGTCCACTGCTAGCAATTACTGTGGCATGGCTTGGGACAATGGTCGGATTGCTCTCGACGGTGTGGGGGATGATGTTTATTCTTCGACTGGCGTATCAGGCTGTCACCACCGGCGCCGTGAAGATAGGTGATGGTTTTCGTCGAATCGGCAGTAGTACTGTCGCCATTGGGGTGCATCTATGGTTTTTTCCAGTCACTTACGGCATGGTGGTGCTGGTGGAGACAATGCCGCCGGCGGAGATGCTGCCGATCCTGCGCTGGAGTGCACTGCTCATTTTGGCTGGGCTGTGTATTCCACCGCTGCTATTTGCCACCATGCAGGCGCTGTATAGCACCGACTCGATATTGCGCTGTGTGCGGTTTGGCATTGTCGCCGCGTGGCAACAATTTGGGCGCATTCTGCTGCCGCTAGTGATCGGACTCGGTGGGTTTGTTGTGTTGCGGTGGGCAGTCGTGGTGGTTTGTCCGCTACTTGCGGTGTGGCTTGTCGCAATCTTTTGCCGACAGCAACACCCATCATTGGCAAACCAACACCACAGTGTTTCCGCCGTGCCCACCCCGCCATCCCCTGGACTCGTGTTTCCCCAGTAGGGGGTAAGCACGCGGCTTCGCTGGTATCGCGCCGTGGGAATGGCTTTTAGTACCTGTCGATAAGGGTTGGGCCGGTTTCGCCGCTGAGCGCTCGTCGGTAGGCTCCGGTGACCAGTTCAGCGAACTTGGCAAATTCTGCGTCACGGGCAGATGATGAACGGTAGGCCAAAGCGATGGTGCGTTTGGCAGTGACATGCGGTGCAAACCGGGCGATACCGACAGTTTTGCGGCCACATTCCACCTCTATAGCCGATTCGGGAACGAGTGTTGCCCCAAGACCACCGGCGACACATTCAATCACTGTGGTCAGGCTGGCAGCACGGGTGGTAATCGACGAGTTCGAATGGATGGACACATCCGACTGGTGGCACAGATCAATGATCTGATCCCGTAAACAGTGCCCATCGTCAAGCAGGAGCAGCTCTAGGTTGAGTGTGCGGAGTTCATCTAGTACTACGTCATCCCTGCCGGCGAGCGGGTGCTGCGGGGGAACGACGACAACGAAATCTTCGTCATACAGGGGAATTTCGGTAATGCCGGTGATCCCGATCGGTAACGCCATGACTGCACAGTCAATTTGGCCATCTTTGAGTGACTCAAGCAGATGCTTGGTTTGATCTTCGACGATGCACGGTTCAGTGGCCGGGAGTCGTTCAGCCAACAGGCGCAGCACATTCGGCAAAATATAGGGGGCAATAGTGGGAATCATGCCGATGGTCAATGGCCCTACGAGATCGCCGTTGACGCCGCGGGCAATGTTGGCGAAGTTTTCGGCTGCTTCAAGCGTTGATTTTGCAAAAGGCAGGAGCATTTGACCGACAGGGGTGACAATGACCTTTCGGGTGGATCGCTCGATGAGTTGTACCCCGAGACCGGCTTCTAATGCGACCAGTGCCTGCGACAGCGACGGCTGTGAGATCGCCAGTTTTTGTGCTGCGCTGCCGAAATGTTTGTTCTCGGCGATGGTGACAAAGGTGCGGATTTGAGCCAATGTCGGCTTGTACTCCTTATTGCTCATAACTATCACTGTAGAACACCACGCTTTGAGAAGCTAAATCGAACAACAAGGCTATTGCTCATTGTTTCGTGCTATCAATCATTGGTGCTGTATTCCAGCAAGCCCACCGCAGCGCACCTGGCTTCCCTAATATCGGTGATGTGCAGCGCAAGCGCTGAACGCGCTAGGATGCAATCGACAACCAAACGGGCAATTCTGCGCTCATTGGTAGGTTTGCTAGCACGCTGCTAGCGTTGAGTCTGCCGGCGCAGCAGCGGGGAACACAAAACTTTTGAGAGGGCGGCAGGCACACATGCGGGTACAGGTTTGGGCACTTTTAGCGTTGGTGGCTGCAGTCACCTTGCTGTTTCGGGTCACCCGCCGCCGCCACCGGAAAATCAGCCGGATTGTGATGGGGGTTGCCGCAGGTGCACTGGTTGCAGTCGCGGTGGTGTTTGTGGTGGGCGTGCCCCGATGGAGTGTGCTGCGAGAGTTATTGCACCCCAAACACACCCCAGTTGAGCAGCAGTGGTCAGCATCGCTGCCACAGGCAGCTGAATAATGCCGTTATCTACTCGGAAATTCTCGCTGTCAGGCTTTGCAGCAAGCCGGCTAGCCCTGCTGCTGCAGCAGACCACTGCACTAGGGATCCAAAGGGGGCAGTGGTCTATCCTCGACCACTCGTTGCATGACCGTGCTTATGGTAGGAAATACTGCTCAGAAGAATGATCGGCGGCAGGGGAGGGGTCAGTGTTTGCTGGCTGGGGCTGATCGTCGAGTAGATAAAACAGCGGGTCGCCGGGTCGAACCGAAGTCGGATTGACACTGCGAATCGTGTGCAGCCCGCGACCAAGCACCACCACGGGGCAAATTCCAATACAGCCATGTTCCCGCAAGATCTCAGGGCGGTAGGTAATCATCGGCTGCCCCTGACTGACCTGCTGACCTTGTTCAAGATGGGCGATAAACCCTTCGCCCTGGAGGCGAACAGTATTGATCCCAATATGGGTCATGACCGCCTGACCACCCTCGGTGAGGATGACATAAGCATGCGGCAAAAGACGGATCACTTCCCCAGAGACCGGTGCAAGCATGGTCACCGAATTGCCGCTTGGTGCCGGCGCGAGAGCAATCCCATCCCCAACCGAGCGGGAAGCGAACACCGGGTCAGGTGTTTGCGCCAAGTCGATCACCTGCCCCGCACACGGGGCGCACACAAGTTCCGGCACGGATGCTCCTAGCGTAAAATCAGGACGGTTCGGCTTGAACAAGCCCACGGCACCACCACCGAGGCTTCACCAATATCCCACACCAATATAGGGCACAACGTGGGAATCACCTACTTGATATCCCCCGACCAGGGGCATGGCCAGGGAGTTTTTCGCCATATTTGGGCGACCAACAGCTATCCGAGAACCTTTTTCGGGGTAGGGGAGGTAAGATGCCGCTTGTGCGATCTGCCGCGGTGAACGGGCTAATGGGCGCTCCACAGAAGCTTGCTCAGCCGCACTTCACCGGCCGCATCGGTGGCATCCAAATCAACGACTGCGGTAAACGCATACGCCCTGCTGTCTTCTGGATCCTTGATGATCTGCCGCACCACCCATTCCCGCGGTGCCGAATCGTCAATGCTGAAATACGTCGCCGAACGGGCATCCTGATCAAGCAGCACATCGTCAAACTCATCAAAATACTCATCCATGGCGGCGCCAAATTCACAGCAATCCTCCGGGGCAAGATAATCCAACATGGTGTGTAAGGTTTCTTCCTGTTCGTCGGCAAACAGCTGCACAAGCCGGAATGCAAAGTTACGCACCATAATCGTGAGCGCCCGCCGGTTCGCCGACAGCACAGTCGGATCAGCGACCCCGAAAGCCACCTCCGCCAGCGTTTCAGATTCCACCGGGGCATCCGGATCAGCTAACAGTGCCCATTCATCCAACAGTGAAGAATCCACCTGACGAATCAGCTCGCCGAGCCAGATGAGAATATCCGCCAGCTCTTCGTTGCGATATTCTTCCGGCACGGAATGCTGCAGGGTACGCCACGCATCGGTGAGATAACGCAACACCACCCCCTCAGAACGCGCCAGCCCATAGGTGCTGATCAGATCACTAAACGTCATGCCGCGCTCAACCATATGGCGCACAATCGACTTAGGGGACAGCTGAAAATCTTTCACCCACGGATGCCCCACGGCATAGGTGTCATAGGCCTGATCGAGTAGTTCAGCTAGTGGCTGCGGCCAAGTAATCTCATCCAACAGCGCCATACGTTCGCTATAGTCGACACCTTCAGCAAGAAGCGCGGCATGTTCCCGATCGCGGGCAGCCCGCTGCTGGGCAAGAAGTACCGCACGCGGGTCATCGAGCACAGCTTCAAATACCGATATCACGTCGTAGGCGTAGGTGTCGCTGTCTTTGTCCAACAAATCCAACGCAGCTAAAGCAAACGGTGCTAGCGGCTGGTTGAGGGCAAAATCCTCCTGCAATGCAGCAACCAAATCCCACCGCGAGGAACCGTCGGCCTGTTCAACACGCTGCACAATCTCGGCAGCAGCAAGCCCCCGAAACAGTTCAATCGCGGTGCGAATATCACTATTTTGCCGCGACCGGGGATTGTGAGAACCGCGCAGCAGATGCTGAAAATGAGCAAAATGATCGCCGCCGCGCGCCAGCACATTCAACAACATTGAGGTGGACACAGCAAACTGGCTGACCAACGGTTCCGGTTCCGCCTCGATCAGTTTTTTATAAGTATTTTCACTCCACGTCACCGTTCCGGCAGGGGCGGCTTTCTTCCGGAGTTTCTTCAACTTCTTCGGATCAGACCCAGCCCGCTGGCGCAACCGAAAATTCTCAATCTCATGCTCTGGCGCTTGAATCACCACATAGCCGTGCGTGTCGAAACCCGCACGGCCAGCCCGGCCGGCGATCTGATGGAATTCCCGCGATTTCATAATGCGCTGTTTGGTGCCATCAAACTTCGCCAACCCGGTCATCAATACGGTTCGGATCGGCACATTAATACCCACCCCAAGAGTGTCGGTGCCGCAAATAATTTTCAACAACCCTGTTTGGGATAGCCGCTCAACCAGGCGCCGATATTTTGGCAGCATCCCCGCATGATGCACCCCAATACCTTTCCGCAGCAAGGAAGATAATTGTTTGCCGAAGCTGGTGGTGAAACGAAAATCACCAATCTCCTGCCGCAGCCGTTGTTGTTCTTCTTTCGTCAGCGGTGACAGCTTCGATAACGACTGGGCCCGCTCGGTGGCTTCCCGCTGGGTGAAATGCACCACATAGACCGGGGCTTGGCCGTCGGCTAGCAGTTGCTCCACAGTCTCCGGAACATGGGTGTAGACATAGTCAAACGTCAGCGGTACTGGCCGCTGTGCTCCCTCAATAAGCTGCGTATCCCGGCCGGTTCGCTGGTGAAGATCCTCCACCAGCCAAGCAGTATCCCCCAACGTGGCAGACATCAAAATGAACTGTGCCCGGGTCAGCTCTAGGAGGGGAACCTGCCACGCCCAGCCGCGCGCCGGGTCGGAGTAATAATGGAACTCGTCCATGATCACTTGATCAATCCGACTATCCGCACCTTCCCGCAGGGCGATATTGGCCACCACTTCGGCGGTTGCGCAGATAATCGGGGCTTTCGCATTGACGGTCGCATCGCCGGTCATCATGCCGACATTGTCAGCCCCGAACACTTCACACAAGGCAAAGAACTTTTCGCTGACCAGCGCTTTAATCGGTGCCGTGTAAAAACTGCGCTGCCCTTTGGCCATGGCGATAAAATGCGCCGCGATAGCGATCAGCGACTTCCCGGAACCGGTTGGGGTAGCAACAATCACATGGTCGCCGGCAAGCGCCGCAAAAGCAGCCTCCTCCTGATGAGGATAGAGCGATATTCCTTCATCCTTGCACCAGCCAAGAAAAGACTCCCAAATGGATTCATCCATCAACGAGGCAGGAACATCATCAAAATCGGGCAGCAGATCAGCAAGACTCACATCCACCTACCGTAGTGTGTTTCGCATCCTTGTGCAGCAGGAGCGAAAACCGGCCAGCCCTAGCCGTAGTCGCCGGGGGTGCAATGTACAAGGGTGTGTCACCCGCACCGGGCGGGCAGACATCCAACTAGATAGCAAAACGATCGACTGCCAAAACAACCCTTACAGAACAACGCTGCACAATCCCCGGCAGTGGCCCACACACCGGTACCACACCCGGTCAATACAGTACGGGACAGCCCGAGGGACTACTGCTCCCGGAGGCGCCGGACAAGCCGACGCAACAACCGCATCGACTCCCGGGAAGTGTTGTGTAGCGAGTGGTGTACACCGTCCAACGACGAGGTACTCTCCTGGTCTGCATCTGCCGAATCGGACTCAGCTGACACAGCACCATCACCATCGGAGGAGTCCTTCACATCCTGAGCGGACTGTTGCTGTGCCGCCGACAGATCATCGTCCGGACCAGTGTCGTCACTGGAAGCATCATGACCAGCTGCTGTCGACTTTTCAGACGTCTGCTTTGGCAGCGCCGAAGCATCCGGAACTGCCGCGGGAGAACCTGCGGAATCATCTTCATCCGACTGCACAGAAGGAGACGATGTTGCTGCCTGTTGGCTTGCATCCTCCAAGGGATCATGCCGATACAACTCCACCACACCGCCGTTATTAGCAGCTGAAGGATCCGATTCCATCCGCGGTCGCTTATCAAACACCGGCAGATCAGACCGCAACAACGATTGCCGCTCATCGTGATCGAGCGACGTGAGAAACGACTCGGCGGCTCGCCCAATCTCCTCCGGGGTCGGGGCCCCAGATTCACCCGGCGGAATCGCATCCGGAAACTGCTGCAAATACTGTTCAACAGTTTCGTCGAAATCCTGCTCCATAGCAGTCAAAAACTGGTCGGCCTGTGGAAGCTGCTGAATACGCGAGTCAATACTGAGCATTGTTTCCTGGGAATCCTGCTCCAGAGACAACAACGGCAGGTTCAACTGACCAGCCAACGACACCGCGTTTAACAACTTCAACGTCGCCGGGGCGAAAGGAGTGTCTTCAAGATAATGCGGCACATGAGTCGTATAGCCGGCAACCGCGCCACCATCCTTACTCAACTCCACCTCGATCAGGGAAGCCGCCGAACTAGGCAGCTGCATATCTTTCACAGCAGTCTTAAAAAACCGATCGATGAGAGCTGGTGTATTGCCATGAGCGGAGATCATCAACGGCCGAGTATGCGGCCACCTGCCAGGCACCGAATACAACACCAACGTCTGATCGATACGGAAATGGGCAACCAGTTCACTCACCGCGTGAGCAAACCCCTCCCACCGATAATCCGGTTCCGGGCCAGTCAACAACAGAAAAGGGCGACCATCACAATCCTGCAGCAGCTTCACCTCTAACTCGTGGCTGCCAACCCCAACAATCTGATTATCGCTGAGAATCATCGGCGGACGACGAGACCGATAGTCAATCAGTTGATCATGATCAAACGTAGCAACCGTGACATTATCCAGGCTTGCCGTGAGATACTCGGCGGCATGCTTGACCGCCGAACCGGCGTTCGCAAACCCATCGAGTGCAATAACTAACGTGCGCGGAATCCCCGCACCAGACATCCGTGGGGCAGGATACGCGAGTTCGTAGATTGCACGTGCTGCATCATCATTCATCAGCTTGTCCGTCCTTCCCTATGATGTAACTCCCATAAGCCAACCTGTGCACAAGCCTGCTGGCTCAACCTTAAAACCAGCACATCATGCGCACTCGTTGAGCATCCGGTGAACAGGGGAGTAAAGCGCCCATTGTACTGTGAGCGAGTTCGAATACAGTAACGCCACCGCCGATGTCATTCATTCCCACCCGGAATAAACCACTGGCAGCAACCCCAACCACCACCCGCCGGCGCAGTGGTTCACCAAGCTCAACCAAACCATCCCCAAATCCCAAGTCACACAGCAGAATTCCCTCGCCACAAGCCACCCAAAGCCGCACTGCAGCACAACTTCACAAGCCAGCAAACCCGGCTTGCTGTGGAGAAAAAAGAGCAGCAACACAGTTATCCCCAAGAAGCACCGGTCATCAGCTCGAAACCCTTGACAAGTTGGCAACACTATCCAGCTATGAGGAACTACTTCGAAACACCACGGACCGCATTCACCAACCTTCCCGGATACATTGGGTTTCACCCCACCGAGATGATCGTGCTCATCAACCACCTACGTCCCCTCACCGACAGCGACACCCCTATCACCGACACCGGAGTGTGCTGGCTTCCCCTATCCCCAACACACAACGAACTCGAAGCACTCTACGAATTCCTACCCAAACACGGCCACACCTACATCCTGGTCATCACCAGACGTCCACTGCACAACACCACCCTCGCCGCACTCCACCAACTCGCCAACTTCTGCACCAACCGGCATCGCCGATTAGCCGGAATCTGGAAAATCGACCGCATCGCCGCAGGACACCAATTCACCGCACTCACCAGCAGCAAAACCCCCGAAATAAAGCTCGCCGACCTTGCCACCAGCAACGGCATCATCGGAGATCTCGCCACCGCACCCGCCACCTTAGATCACACCATGCAAGTCGGCCGCGCGATAGCACACACCTTCACCCAAGCAATTGACGCCGTTGACCAGGCACACTTCCACAACCCAACCACCTTTAGCCACATCAACCAAGCCGAGGTCGAACAACTTCGCAAGTTCTTCGACACCTATGAAATGCTGCCGAAACAACAGGCCTACCAAGAGCTCTATACCATCACCGAACTGTTTATCCACCGACTCCACCAACACTGCACTGCAACCGGTAACACCGACTGGGTAGACGCCCCTAACGGTGAGCATCCCGACCCTGCATTGCAGCCCCGCTGGGACACCATTCCCACCCTCGACACCACAATCTTCGATCACAACGACGAAGCAGAATACCGCCGACTCATCGACCGTCTCCGCAACCTGAACGGTCCACAACTCCACGGAGTCAGCAAAGACGTCCTAGTCATTGCCGCCGCAATGATGAGCAACACCAAAACACGCGACTCGATACTAAGTTTCGCCGTTGAGCCCAATACCGCATCCCTGGTAAGACAATTGGCACTAGCAACCGCACAAGCAACAAGCGGCTCACAACGATTCGCAGCCCTTGGTGTCTATGCCGCCTGCCAATTCGGGCTCCACCAAGACATTGACGCACAGCTCACCCTGCACTACATACTCCACCATCAACCAACTAACCGGCTTGCCAGCCTCCTACTTCGGCTCAACAATGTCTGCGGCGCAGCCCCCGTCCGCAAAGCTTGCGGCATTGTCAGAGAAACCATCACACACCCCTAACAACAACAGCTCAGCGCAATTCCACCCACCTTTAGTAAAAAGCCAATGTCCCGGCGGGGGCACAGCACACCATCGCCGGGACATCTGCCAACCGTGCAGCCCCCTCACAAGTGAACACACACCAGATGAGCCGCACAAACGCACAAGCACATTAGCGTTTCCCTGCACTATAGGCACGATCACCAAGCTGGGAGGTAAAAGCCCACGCATCTTGAACAATCGTGTCCAAATCAGTCCGAGTCGGATTCCACCCCAACTCTTCTTGGATCTTTTCACTAGAGGCCACCAACACAGCTGGATCACCGGCGCGCCGGGGCGCTACTTCGGCGGGGATTGGATGACCGGTGTGTTTGCGACAAGCTGCAATCACCTCGTTGACGGAATAGCCGTCACCACTGCCCAGATTAAAGATTCGATGCTTGCCAGGGGTGTTGCTAGCCAATGCGAGCAGGTGCGCGTCGGCTAGATCCCGGATGTGGATATAGTCCCTGATGCAGGTGCCGTCCGGGGTCGGCCAGTCGTCGCCGAAAATCATAATCTTGTCGCGATGCCCGAGTGCCACCTGCAACACGAGCGGGATGAGATGCGTTTCGATGCGGCGGTTTTCACCAATAGTTCCATAGGCGCCGGCAACATTGAAGTAGCGAAGACTGGTTGCGCCTAGTTTATAGCCGCGGCAATACGATGCAATCGCATAGTCGATAGCAAGCTTGGTCGCCCCATAGGCGTTAGTCGGGTTCGTTGGGGCGTCCTCGGTAATCGGCACCTTGGTCGGTTCGCCGTAGGTAGCGGCAGTGGAAGAGAACACGAGATTGTTGCAATTGTGTCGGCGCATAGCTTCCAGCAACTGCAATGACGTGCCCAAATTATCCCGCCAATATTCGTCGGGAACTTGTTCACTTTCTCCCACCAACGAACGGGCAGCGAAGTGGATAACACCGTCGAAGTTGCCGTTGGCAAGCAGTTCGTCAGCGGCTTCGCCAGCATCAGCTTCAACAAATTTGGCGCCGTCAACGACTGCTTCCCGGGAGCCGGTAGTGAGATTATCCACCACTGTTACGTCGTGTCCGGCTTCTACCAGAACTGCCGTGCAGGTGGAACCAACATAACCGGCGCCGCCGGTAACGAGAACCTTCATCTTTGCCAAACTCCTTGTCGAAAAAGCAATAGCCCAGAACCATTAGAGCGGTATCCGGCCAAAACAGGCCTCGTGGCGGAGCGTTTGCAACACTCCCACGGCCTTCCTGGTTCAGCGGCGGAACTGCCTGTGCAGCGATCAACGAGACGTTGCAGGGCTATTGCGGGATCACTGCTTCAAAGTGTAGTCCGCACGCCATACAGATGGGGTGTCAGTGGGGAAAAGGGCGATGGCATTGCAGCAGTGCAGGACAAAGCTGTCGCTTCCGTGCTGCACCGGCTGGCTTAAGGAAAACACCCCAACCGGTGCGAAGGGGTGCAGCATCACGATAATGATGACGCAGCAACAGCGTCCCGGTTGGGGTGAAAAAGATTGAGGCCAGAGCCGTAGCAGTGGACTTGCTACCGGACTGCCACCTGAAGGTCTCTAGCGGCATCAGCGGCTTTCCTAGAGTCGGTGGATACGAATGGCGTGACACAAATCGTCGTCTACGTGTACTTCATGGTCGCCATTTCGCACAATCACCTGTTCACCGTCGACTTCGATAACGACTTCGGAACCAATACCGATTCCGGCGTTGGTCAATTTGCGGAGCTGATCATCGTGGAATTGGAAAATCTCGTTGAGCTGCACAATAGTGCACCGCCAAGGTTTCCCAGGTGGGAGATCGCAGGCACGTTCCCCGAATTCTGGGGTTTGTGCATCAGTGACCCCAAGTTCTTCCAAACCGGGAATGGGATTACCGAAGGGGGAGCGGTGGTATTCATCTAATACCTCGATGAGACGGCGCTCAACCTCGGTGGACATCACATGCTCCCAGCGGCAAGCTTCGTGGTGCACTTTGTGAATGTCGAGCCCAATCTTGTTGGCAAGCAGCTGTTCCGCAAGACGGTGTTTGCGCATCACTGCAATCGCATTTGCCCGACCAAGTTCGGTCATTTTCAGCGAGCGGTCATTAGCGACGACAACATAGCCGTCCCGTTCCATTCGGCCGACTGTTTGGCTTACCGTAGGTCCGGACTGGTCAAGCCGTTCGGCGATACGTGCCCGCAACGGAACGATGCCTTCTTCTTCAAGTTCGTAGATGGTACGAAGGTACATCTCCGTGGTATCGACAAGATCCTTCACTATACGGATCCTTCCTGCTGATCAATCGGTTGCGGTCGGTGCGAATATGCTGTGCAAAAGCCTGCTTGGCTCCTGCACTTATCCCGGTACTTTGGTGACTATCAAACTATAGTGCATTTGAGGCGTGTACCGCAGCGACCTGCGTTCACCAACGCATCTTGCAGCGGCTGGGTACACCGTTATTCTAGGGCATAGATAGCCTACCGCGAGGCGGCGTGCTGCGGCACATACTGTCCAGTTGGCTGCATAACCGGGGGAGTGCGTGAGTCGCGTCCGAAAATATGTACTCTCAACGGTTGTTTGAGGTAAGGCTCGAATGCTTTACCTGCTACATCGCGTATTCGCGCAGCTTGTCTGCTCGTTCGCCATCGCGCAGCTTTGCCATTACTTCCCGCTCAATCTGGCGAACCCGTTCTCGGGAAAGCCCGAAACGACGACCAATCTGATCGAGTGTTCGCGGAACCCCATCGTCGAGCCCATAGCGCAGACGAATCACTTCTTGTTCGCGGAGTTCAAGCGATGCGAGCACCGTGCGAATATCAGCGTGACGAAGCGAAGCCACCACCGACGCCTCTGCATCAGCGGCATCTGCATCCTCGATGAAATCACCTAGCGGAGCTTCTTCATCAGCGCCGACTGGCATATCTAGACTCACTGGATCCCGAGATTGTCGCAGCAACATCTCAATTTTTGACTCGTCAATACCGGACTCTTCAGCCAGCTCTTCATTGGTCGCCTCCCGTCCCAGGGACTGATACAGTTCGCGACGGATTCGGGACAGCTTATTGACCTGCTCCACGAGATGCACTGGCAGGCGAATTGTGCGCGACTGATCCGCCATGCCGCGGGTAATGGCCTGTCGAATCCACCAGGTGGCATAGGTTGAAAACTTAAAACCCTTGGTGTAGTCGAACTTTTCCATAGCCCGAATAAGACCCAAGTTTCCTTCTTGGATGAGATCAAGCAGCGGCATGCCACGATTGGTGTACCGTTTCGCCAGGCTCACCACCAAGCGAAGATTTGCCTCCAGGAGATGGGCACGCGCCTTCTTTCCCTGGCGGGCCAGAACCTTCAGATCACGTTTCATCGCCCGGGTCAGGTGCCGATCCGGATCGGTGAGAACATGCTCGGCATACAGTCCAACCTCAATCTGTTGCGCCAAATGCACTTCGTCCTCGGCAGACAATAATGCGGTTTTACCAATGCCATTTAAATAGACGCGGACAAGATCGGCGGAAGGATTATCGTTGCTATGGCCACGACGGCTGCCACGATCAACAACCTCCACGCCTTGGTCGTCGGACTCACTGACAGGTTCGGTGCTCACATGGGCCTCCTGATCCGAGTGGGGTATCACCACATGTAACGCAGTGAGGGTGTAAAAAGTTCCACTAGTCGGGAAAAGTCGGACATATAACGGGGGTGGGGTGGGGGTATCTTCGCGGAGGTCTGTCACATGGCCTGCGTGAATAGAACAATCAGACGGAGGGGGCTGTGGGGGAGCTACGGGCCTCGGTACTTAGCAGTTAGCAATAGTGTGTGGCATACGCGTCGACTAGCATTCAACTAGGACGGTGAAAGGGCCTTCATTGACCGAGCTCACCTGCATCATTGCGCCGAATCGGCCATGTTCCACAGTGATACCCCGTGCCCGCAGGCCGGCAATAATTGCATCGATCATAGGAGCTGCCATCTCCCCTGGGGCAGCATCCGACCAGGAGGGGCGACGCCCTTTGGCAGTGCGCCCTTGCAAGGTGAACTGGCTAACAACCAGCACCGGGGCGTCCACATCCTCCACTGACTGTTCGCCAGGCAAAATTCGCAATTCTGCAATTTTACGCACCATGGTGGCGATAGCTTGTTCAGAATCAGTACGTGCAACCCCGATAAGCGCCAAAATGCCACAAGTGTCGGGGCAGTCAATTGCCCCAACAGTTACTCCATCGACACGAACCGATGCTTGTGAAACAGTGGTGAGCACAGCTTTCATGGCAGCCAGTCTAGACCAAGCCAAGGAATTGAAACCCACCTGTATATCCGTTGGTTGCGTCACCAATCCCCAAGATTGCAGCCGAGCCGGCGCCATCGCGCCGCACGCCTGGCTGCTGTGCGCTGCATTGTTTCACGATCAGAATCACCGGTGACGGGTATCGATCTAGTCCAACAGCGCAGCTGGCAGCACCAGCCCATGGCGAATAAGATCCACGAGTAACGCTGTAACCGGTTGCAGCAATTCCTCCTCGTCAAGCCCCCGAGAGGCCGCAAACATCTCAACTACCGCGGCAAGAGGCAACCCTTGCGGATGCAACCCTTTGAGCAACGTGAGCACCACATCGTCGACCTCGTGGCTAAAACCCATCCCGTCCGACCGTGTCAGCCTGGTCACAGCCGGACTAAAACCAAAATCATCCCCCTTGGCGGTGGCAAGATCCTCTAAAACCAGCCCGGGGCGGATGGCAAAACACTGTTTCGCTATGCTTTCCGGGGTTTGCTCCCGTAGCCACGCTGCGCGCAGAAAGTGTTCAGCAACCTCGTGCCCAACAGAGCCAGCAAACGGTGTGGTGAAGGTTTCGCACATCACCGATGTTGGCTGAGTATCAGCAATTCGCTCAACACACACCAGTCCCATTCCAATCGCTGTAACACCTGCCTGATCTAAATATGTCAGCCAAGCATCCATAAGTTCCTCCCCGGCGGGAGTGGTTGGCTCAACACCTCCATCGCGCAACCAGGTGGAAACATATTGCACCGGATCCACACTGTCGCGCTGCACCACCCAACAGTCCACACCAGCTGCAGGAAACCAGCTGGCAATCCGCTGCTGCCACGACTGTTCCGCGGTTGAAATCCACGAACCGAGAATAATTGCCCGACCACCAATCTCCAGATGGTCGCGTAACCCGGCAATCACCTGCTCAGTAGCACCATCCAACTCGAGTCCGCTTGCCCGATAGGTCAGCTGCTGGTCTGGTGGAGTAATCACAAACGGTGGATTGGCGACGATAGTGTCGAATCGTTCACCAGCCACCGGTGCAAACCATGAACCTTCCCGAATGGAGACCGGAACCTTGAGTGCATTGCGTGCTTGGGAGGTTGCCAGTGAACGGTTGGCGAATCTCACCGCACGGGGTGCAATATCGATACCGACTATTGCTGTCGCACGGTCGAGTGCCGCCAACATCAAAATGCCACTTCCACATCCAACATCGAGTACTCGACCTTGCATGCTTTCCTGTGCTGCCTCTACCAGGGTGAGCGAGGCTTGACCCACCCCTGGGACATGATCGGGCTTCGGCGCCTCCCCGGTGATCACCGTGGGGAAGTCAGACCACACAAACCGGTCCTCGCCAGCTACAAAAAGCGGCCAAAGCTGGGTAGTCGCTTTCCACGTCGAGGTTGTGGATCGCTGATCTTCTGCTCCGGGGATACGGACTATAGCCCCATCGGCGATGAGCGCATCGATTACCTCCTGGCGGCAATGCTGCAAGCATTCGCCCATGTCAACCGGATCATTGAGCAGCCACAGTCGAATCAAGAATCCAAGCGGGGAGGGAGCGTCGCGCAGGATGCGGCGTGCAGGAACTTTTTCGCCGCGTAACAGTGCCGGATAGGCAGCCCCCAGCAGTTGCTGCACCCCTTCTTCGGTGTAGTCGTGTGCGATCAGCCAGTGCGCAATCGCATCCACGGGCAGCGTTGCAGTCGGCGAATATGCGTGAGGTTCCATAGTCTTTAAGGCTAGCCGCTTACTGACTAAAGGCCACACCATCACCCAGCCTGTTGTTTACTCGCAGGCGGGAAGCATAGCGCGAATTGGACACACGCTTCCTGGACGCGACGAGGAGTGGAACACCGAAAGGCGCGCCTTGCTCTTCTGCTTTTGCTGCTGCGCACACTAGGCGATGCGGCACATACCGCAAGAGCTAGACGAGTCGTAAAGCCTGACGCGGACTGGGTTTTTACTAATGAAAAGACTCCCAGCGCGGGAGCGACAGACCTGGCAGCAAATTCAGCGAGGTACTCGACGCAGCCGTAAAAAGCGGCAGCCGCGGCGAGTCTCGCCGACGCAGATGCTGGAAAAATTGTGATGATCAGGCGTTCTTCATCAACGGCTATCCCTGTTGCTTATCATCCGGTGCGGCTGCATAGGGATTTGTTGGATCATGCGACATCGTCGAAGCGGACTGCCATTTGCCTGTCGCCTCATTAAATTCCCACGTATCGACTTTGCCCGGTGGCATGTCCGGGGGAGTGGACGGTGCTGCCGGGAGTGCACCTGCAACGCTGCTTGACCCGGTAAGCGCAGTCATTGCTGCCCGCTGCTCTTGGCGCAACAGATCCGGTTTGTACACATTTTTCATGCGAGCATCACGCGGCTCACCCTGACCGTTACCAATCATGACAGCAACCCATGGCAGCGGTACCGAGATAGTAAAGAAAATCGCTGACAGCCACGGATTATGTAACCCCATATATGCCCAAGCAGAAAGTAAAAAGAAGGGGATCCGGGAACCCTGTAGCCATGCGTAGCGGATCTCTCGTTTCCGCAGTGACTGCTCATAAGTTAACTGTTTAGAAGTAATGAGCTGCACATTTTCACGACGTCGAAATGGCCACCTGCGACCACCTACGCTGCTCACGGTGGCGCGTGATGCATGCTCAGGGGAGGAGGAACCAGGCTTTTTCGACGGGCGTGACATGCCTGCCAGTGTAGTCGGTTGGAAAGTCCCCCACCGGTTGGTGCATGATGGGTTGCTGTGAAGACATCGACGACCACACTCGAGCGCCCCGAAGTCAAAGACCAGTTCACTACCGACGACGACACTCCAAAGTTTTTCCACTACGTCAAACGTGACCAAATCATCGAATCTGCAGTGAGTGGCAAAATGGTGCAGGCACTCTGCGGGGAAGTGTTCCCGGTGCGCAAACAAGCCAAACCAGGATCACCGGTATGCCCTAAATGTGAAGAAATCTACAAAGGACTGCGCAACAAGTGAATCAGTCGCTGCGCCTGTGGCAGGCACAAGCCCTTGAAAAATATTTGGCCACCGGACCGAAAGACTTCCTCGCTGTCGCTACCCCCGGTGCGGGGAAAACCACCTTCGCGCTGACGCTAGCAGCGAAACTGCTGGCAGATCGGACAGTGAAACGGGTCATCGTAGTGGTTCCCACAGAGCACCTGAAAGTGCAATGGGCACAATCCGCCGCCCGATTCGGCATTTCCCTGGATCCGAAGTTCACCAACGATGGGGCGCTCAACCCCAGCTATCACGGTATGGCGGTCACCTATGCCCAAGTATCGATGCACCCCTATAAGCACAACGCTATCGCGATTGCTGAGGACACACTCGTCATCATGGACGAAATCCACCATGGTGGTGATGCGAAAAGTTGGGGCGACGGTATCCGCATCGCTTACGCAGACGTGCAGCGACGACTTGCACTCACCGGAACCCCGTTTCGATCAGATGACTCTGCTATCCCATTTGTGCGCTACGAAGACGACGGCAGCGGCTATTTGAAATCTCGTGCCGACCACACCTATGGCTATGCCGATGCGCTGGCTGACGGTGTGGTTCGCCCAGTGGTATTCCTTGCCTATTCGGGGCAGGCACAGTGGCGAAATTCGGCCGGGGAGGAGTTTGCCGCCCGTCTCGGGGAGCCGTTGAATGCAGAGCAAACCGCGCGCGCGTGGAAGACTGCACTTGATCCGAAAGGGGACTGGATTCCCGCTGTGCTGCGGGCAGCACACACCCGACTCACCCAACTTCGGGAGCGGATGCCTGATGCTGGCGGTTTGGTGATTGCAACAGACAAAACAACTGCTCGTGCCTATGCAAAAATTCTTTCCACAGTCAGCTCCACGCCAGTAACTGTCGTCTTGTCAGATGAGGCTGGCGCATCTGATCGGATTAAAGAATTCGACCAGTCGACCGACGAGTGGATGGTGGCAGTCCGCATGGTCAGTGAGGGGGTTGACGTTCCGCGGCTGGCGGTTGGCGTTTATGCCACATCCGCATCGACCCCGCTGTTTTTCGCCCAAGCAATTGGCCGGTTCGTTCGATCCCGTGCAGTTGGTGAAACCGCAAGTGTATTTCTTCCCAGTGTTCCGGTGCTGCTTGATCTTGCAGCCCAGCTGGAAGCCCAGCGAGATCATGTACTGGGCAAACCGGATCGTCCCAAAGAGGGCTGGGATGATGAGCTGCTTGCCGAGGCAAATCGGAATCGAACCGAACCCGGTGACGATAGCGACAAAAAATATGAGTCAATCAACGCCTCAGCGGAGCTTGATTCGCTGATTTTTGACGGTTCCACCTACGGCACCGCCACCTTAGCGGGCAGCGAAGAAGAAGCCGACTATCTCGGGTTGCCAGGATTACTCAACCCCGAGCAGATGCGACAACTTCTCGCCCAGCGTCAAGCAGAACAGCTTGACCGTCGCGATGGTAAAGGGGATCCAGCGCTGTCTTTGCCTGCCTCCGCAAGTGGTGCTGCAGCCTCTGGGGCAGCAGGCGGACAGCCAGAAGGTGTTCCAGTAGCCAGCGAAGAGATCCCAGCGCTGCGAAAGGAACTGAATGCGCTTGTCTCATTGCGTGCAGCGCGTACCGGACGTCCGCACAGTGCGATTCACACTGAAGCTAGAAAAGCCTGTGGCGGACCACCCACCGCTCTGTGCACCGCAGAACAATTGCGGGCACGAATCCAATATTTGCGGAATTGGTAACGGGTACCGTGCCGCGTGCGAAGAGCTCACGCCCATGTGGGTGTGGGGACTGTCCGCCTGGTTGCTGCATCCGGGCAGTCTGTGTTGAGCAGCCAAATACGGGGCACGCCCAGTCGGGCAACAGTAGCGTGGAAGTGATGACCCAGCCACGAGGTGGGGGACGATCACCGCTGTGTTGGTGAGGGAAGCGGCAAGCAGGTGGACACCAGCTGCGGTGATCCAAAGTACCCACAGGCTTGCCGCGGGATAGGGCGCTATGGGTTTTGTGCCCGCGCCGGTACTGGGGGTAGATGGCCTCGGTGTTGTGCACCATGTCCGGGGCGACACCGGGGTATTATTCAACTTTCTCGCGGGCAGCAAGATTGTCCCTGCGAGAGTGTTCATCGCCTCTGTGCACAAGAAGATTCATCCAACGGCGATAGGCTACCTTGCTAAAGTTAGCCCCAACGAACCTAGCGTTCTTACCGCCTGTAAAAGCACGTGGTGATTCGAATCTGCTAACTATCATCGGAAAGCTTCAACGCATCATGAATGAATTCCCGGATCAACACCGTGATCCTCACCCAGTGCCACCGGAGGATCCCTCCGCGATGCCCACTGGTATGCAGGCTAGGTGGCCTCACCCTGATGTTCCTTCCGGGATTACACCACAAACTCTGCCGGTAGGCGCACATCCAGTAACCCCGGAGACGGATCCGCAACCAACCCAAGCAAGTGAACAGTTACTGATCCCACCTGCCGCACAATCACCACAGATTCACTATTTTCGGCAGCTCAACGAAACCGATGTGATCGGCTATCTTGGCGAACCCGGCTATGCAGGTGCACGTCACCACCCTGTCGATGTTAGCGGCAGCACAGTGCGGCGCCAGCCTGCTGCGGCGACAGTTGCGCTGATTTTCGGCGTTATTACTGTGTTGCTTGCTCTAACTTTGGTGGGATGGGTGCTCGCTGTTGCCACCGGTGTCGTGGGGATTATTGCTGCCATCGTGGCGTTAATACGGCTGCGGCAAGCGGAATTCACCGCCGGAAAAGGCGCAGCTTGGACAGGACTACTGTGCTCTCTGCTTGGTATTGCCAGTATGCCGATGGTGGTGTTGGGCCTGATCGCTTACCTTGAAACCGACACCATTTCGGCTGTTACCGATTGTTTTGCTGAAGCTGACCAGGTCGTGTCTAAAACGCAAGCAGACGAGATCCGCCAATGCAGCAATGATGCCCTTGACCAGCGGTGGCCGGAGGGTGGTTGGATGAAAGAACTTATCACTGAAGGTATCGATGGAGCTGTTGAGGGTCTTACCCAATCGGATCCCGCTGACCTCGCGCCGGCTTGGGACAAGCCTCAAGACACTGCACCGCTGCGCGAGGCTTAGAAACGCAAGAGAAATTGGTGTGCGGCGCATACCTGCTGCCGCTGCGGGTTTATTACACAACCATCAATAACCTGTTTCGTGATTTTGCCATCTACCGTACAAAGGAAATCCGTTGGATCAATCATTACCTATTGCCGCCACCACATCCGTGACGGATCAAACTCCTGTCACGCAGCGGCGACGACTCCTCAGCCCTGACGTGGCACGGGGGTTGACATTGTTGTCGATCCTTATCGCCAACATTACGACGTTTTGGTTGGTTGACCCGACTCTTGGCCGCTTTGCTGAACTAGGCGGAATTGGCGAGGCTGCAACAGCAGACCGTATCGCCATGTCGCTTGGGGTGCTGCTTACTCACGTCCGGGGGCTTCCAATGTTTGCAACCCTGCTCGGCTACGGCCTAGGAATGATCGCAGTAAGTCTGTGGCGCAAGCAGTTTCCACTGCGCCGGGCGCGCCTGCTTCTCATTCGTCGATATGGGATTTTGGCACTATTTGGCGTGGTGCATCTGACAACCCTGTTTTGGGGCGACATCATGCTGTTCTATGGGGTTGCAGGAATTATCACCGCCTGTTTGATGTCTGCACGTGACAAGATTCTGCTGTGGATTGCGGGTGTGTGCTACGCACTGTCGCTGCTCTTTACTGCAGTTGGAGTGTTTGGGGTGTGGGCGAGTCGGGAATATGGCGATGTTGATCACCAGCTCAGTATTGCTTTGGAAGGCGGCGCTGAGCACCCGCAGTTCGCAGCAAGTTACGCCGAATACTTTCGTGAAAATCTGGCGTTTTTGGCAGTTGGGTTAACGGCGCTGCCGGTAGAAGCACTCATGGTGATGCCGGTGATTTTGGTGGGCTTTGTTGCTGGGCGCCGATCGTTGTTGCGAAATGCTGCACAGCACACCACCTTGCTTTGGTGGACGGTAGTTATCGGCGGGGTAGTGGGACTTGCCACAGCAATCCCACAAATTTGGATCATCTGGACTGATGGTGATCAAACACTGATGGACATCCTCAGCGTCGTAAATGCGCAAACAGGATTTGCTACAGGTCCGGCGATCGTCGCCGGTATTGCTTTGGCGTGTATTCCGCTGCAGCGAATCGCAGATGCGCGAGCGGCTGCTGGAAAACCACCAGTGATGTGGTGGCTGCTGCCACTTGTTGCTTTGGGAAAACGGTCAATGACTGGCTATGTGTTGCAGTCAGTGTTGTGTCTGCTGCTGTTCACACCGTTTTCTTTTGCGGCTATTCCGGTGGTCGGTGGAGCCTATCATGCGACGTTGTATGGATTGCTGATTTGGGCGGTGACGGTGATTATCGCAACCGGTTTGGAATTGGCAGGTCTTCCAGGGCCGCTGGAATGGTTACATCGGCGGCTGGCATATGGCCGCCGCGGTCTGCCCGATCGTTATCAACTCACCGCACAAGAGCAGGCGTTAGTGGGGCAACTTGTGCCGGTAGCTGCCCCAGCACAAGCCACCCACTTTAGCTATCCAGGCGGTCAGGTTCATCGACTGTCAGCAGCCCCACCACACCAGGTTTACGGATAACCCGATCTGACTCTGTTGCGGAGGTGGTTTCGCGGCGCTGTGAGGGCGGCAAATTGTGTGGCACGCGCAGCTTTGACCACCCACCCGACGGAGAGTTTTTCCCGGGCTGCGGCAGATGGCCATGAATCGATTGGTGTGGATATAGCAAACACCACCACAGCCCCACGGGGTCGAAACGGTGCAGTTTCGTTGCAACCCCTGCTGGGTGTGGTGGTGGGAGGAAAAGCTTGTGTTGCTGTTTTAGTCGAGATAGTCGCGGAGCACCTGGCTGCGGGACGGGTGTCGCAGCTTCGACATGGTTTTCGATTCGATCTGCCGGATACGTTCGCGGGTCACACCATAGACCTGCCCGATTTCATCGAGGGTACGTGGCATGCCGTCATTGAGACCGAAGCGAAGGCGAACCACACCGGCTTCCCGCTCGGAAAGGGTGTGCAGCACGTCTTTGAGTTGATCTTGCAACAGGGTGAAGCTCACCGCATCCACAGCAACGACCGCTTCGGAGTCTTCAATAAAGTCCCCGAGTTGGCTATCACCTTCGTCGCCGATGGTTTGATCGAGAGAGATTGGCTCGCGAGCATATTGCTGAATCTCGAGCACCTTATCAACATCGATGGCCATCTCTTGGGCGAGTTCTTCAGGGGTGGGTTCGCGACCCAGATCCTGCAGCAGCTTGCGCTGAATGCGGCCGAGTTTGTTGATGACTTCGACCATGTGTACCGGGATACGAATCGTCCGTGCCTGGTCGGCCATGGCGCGGGTGATTGCCTGCCGGATCCACCAGGTGGCGTACGTCGAGAATTTATAGCCCTTGGTGTAGTCGAACTTTTCCACAGCACGGATCAGACCAAGGTTGCCTTCTTGGATAAGATCCAAAAACGCCATCCCTCGGCCGGTGTAGCGTTTGGCAAGCGAGACCACCAGACGCAGGTTGGCTTCTAGCAGGTGATCTTTGGCCTTCCGGCCGTCGCGGATGATCGCTTTGAGGTCGCGTTTTGTCGCCGGGGTGAGTTTGACGTCCTTGTCGCCGGCAGCTTTCGCTTTTTCCAGCTCGCTGAGACGATAGTCGGCAAACAGTCCCGCTTCGATGCGCTTCGCGAGGGAGACTTCCTGTTCTGCGTTAAGCAGCGGCACTTTACCGATCTGTTTGAGATAGGCGCGAACAGAGTCGGCTGAGGCTGTGAGTTCAGCGTCTTTGCGTGCTTGCCGCAGTGCCGCTGATTCGTCCTCGTCCCAGACGCTGGAGCCGTCGTCGGCTTCATCGTCGGATTCGTCGTCGCTATCTTCGTCGTCGTCGTCGACGTCTTCGTTGTCTTCGTCGGCCGGCAGCCCGTCATCGTCGAAGTCGTCGTCATCGTCGGTGAAGTCAAAGTCAACATCGTCGACGTCATCCATGTCATCGTCGGTGTCGAGCTCGTCGTCGACGATCACGTCTTCGTCTTCGTCGTCGGCTACAGGTTTCTTTGTTGCCGCTTTAGTTGCTTGTTTGCTTGCTGCAGTCTTCTTCGCGGCCGATGTGGTTTTCTTCGCCGCTTTCCGAGCAGTTTTTTTGGCTGCTTTTTTCGCAGTTTTCTTCGCTACTTTTTTCGCTGCTGCAGCGACAGGGGTGTCAGCTGCTGCCGTGTCGTCGGTAACCGGCGAAGTTTTCGCCGCTGCTTTGCGTGCCGTTTTCTTCGCAGTTTTTTTCGCCGGCTGTTCAGCGGCAGGAGCAGCTGGCGTTGCTGGTGTTGCCTCCGGGGTTACGGCAGCACGAGCCGCCCGCGGCGCTGCTTTCCTAGCAGCTTTACGTGCGGTTTTTTTGGCCGTCTTTTTCACAGCTGTTGGCTGTGCTGCATCGGTGCCGGTGAGTTCCGGTTCCTTGGGGGAGGATTCGGTGACTGCCACGAACGCCCTTTCGGCTGGAGGGAAGAGATATCAAACAATGGTGCGGTTACTGCCTAGCGCAGCAGGTGAGGAATCGAGAGCGATGCTTCACACAGCTGGAATGTGCAGTATCCGATCTGGGGGATCGGCTGTGCTCGCCGCATCGGGACTGGTGCCAAAGCAAGTGGACTGTCCCCAATGCCGGTGCCGAAGTGCATGTTCCACCCACCCGCTAGCGGGTGTGAAGTCACTATTCCTGCAGTGTTTTGCACGACGCAGGGGAGGCGTGCAGGAACTGGACTGGCCTGCACTTCGGTACAGAGCGTAGGCCGACGCCCCAGTATAGAGCAGATTTGCCAGGAATGCTTGTTACAGGCGGCAACATTGCGCAGGAACCATCCTTGCAATAGCCGTGTTTTTCCTGGTGAATTGTATTTTTGTGGACATGGTGCAACCGTGGCCGATGGCACATTTTGCCACGAACCGCGAGCAGAATCACGCGGGTTGGTATGCCGGCGATGACTGGCCGGTTGCACCTGCCACCAGTTGGTGCGCTGTGCGGTGGGCGACACCTTCTTGCTGTGGATGCACCCGCCGCAGGACACAAGGACGGCAGTTACGGCTGCAGCCCGTCGCGGGCGGCCATCGCCGCGCCGACAATACCGGCACGGTTGCGGAGTTCAGCAGGAACCACAGGGGTCTCCACTGTGAGTTTCGGCACCCATTTATGGGCTTTTCGGCTGATTCCGCCGCCGACAATAAACAAGCTAGGCCACAGCAGCCGCTCATATTCCCGCAGCACCTTGTCGACCCGTTTCGCCCATTTGCTGTAGGAAAGCTCTTCGCGTTCCTTCACCGCAGAAGAGGCGATATGTTCGGCTTCTTGCCCATCAACAATGAGATGGCCAAGTTCGGTGTTGGGAAATAGCTTGCCGTCAATCAGCAGCGCCGAACCAATTCCGGTGCCGAGGGTAAGCAGCAGCACTGTTCCGGTGCGTGCCTGCGGATTACCGTAGGCAACCTCCGCCAACCCTGCCGCATCCGCATCGTTGAGCACACTGATGGCACGGTCACTCCCAAGCACTCCCCGAAACAGCGCCTGCACATCGGTCATCAGCCACGAAGGATCAATATTGGCTGCAGAACGGGCAGTTTGCTCGGTGACCACCGACGGCACCGTGATACCGACAGGCCCATCCCACTGCGCCTGTTCCACGATTTGTGCCACAGTGTCGGCCACTGCTTGCGGAGTCGCCGGTTTCGGCGTGAGAATTTTGATGCGTTCGCCAATAAATTCACCAGTGGTGAGATCAACGCGGGCGCCTTTAATCCCGGAGCCGCCAATATCAATACCGAAACCAACTTGGGCTGCTGCATTCTCGCTCATAGCCCCATATTGTAGGCACAAAGCAATGCCTGCGGGGGCATGCCGACCAATCAGTAGCCTGATGGTTATCACACCACCGGTGCCGCATCCGGTGCCGGCGACAGCTTTCCAATCCCTGCGTCGACCCGACGCGCCCACCCGGTGCAGCATCGCTGCAGCGAGCAGGCCGCCACCAGACGAAAAACGTCAGCATCAGGAAGCTGTATCGCCATCTGCGGGAACTTCCACGCTTTAGTGACCTTGCCCACAACAGCAAACTAAGGACGCACAGAAAACTGGCAGACTGGCAGACATGGAAACCGCACCCAAAAAACCAGCCCCTGTCGCATCACCTTCAGCCCATGCCGCCGCCCCCCGCCCGCTCGCCGGCCTTACAGCGCACGTCGCCGGCACCATCCTCACCCCAACCGCACCAACACCACCGCCCAACACCACCCAAACCGGCTCCAACTGGACAATCAACCAAGGAGTCGCCGTCGACTCCAACCGCCGCAGATTCGGCCTGGAACTCGTTAACATCGCCCTCGCCGCAGCCACCCACACCCAAGACGCAGTCGCCTGCGCCCGCGAACTCCTCGGCGGAAAACAACTCAACATCACCGCCAAGGCCAGCGCTGTAGACCCTGTCACTGTCGTCGATATTTTCGCCCAACAGCGCATCACTGAAATACTGCGCCACCAACGCCCCCACGACACCGTGATCGGCGAGGAAACAACCAGCGACGAGGAACTCCCACCCGCAGACAGCGAAATCACCTGGATCGTTGATCCCATTGATGGGACTGTGAATTTTATCTACGGCATCCCGGCCTACGGGATCTCCATTTGTGCCGTCGACAACACCGGCTACCTCCTCGCCGGAGTCATCGCCAACTGTGCAACCGGGGAAGTCGCATACGCCTGGCACGGCGGCGGCGCACATCTGGTGCGCCGACCCCAGCTAGGAACAGCCCTTTCAACCCAGCATCACCCCACCACAACAGCCAACACCCCACCTGCCAATGCAACAGTCACCGACATGGTTGACTGGCTCAACACCACCCTCAGCACGCCCCACCACTTCGGCATGGTTGACCAGCAAGCAACCAGTACCAACGCCACCACCCTTCACCCAGCGCATCCCGCCACCCTCGCCCAAGCACTTCTGGCCACCGGCTTCTCCTATCAGTCAACCAACCGCAAACAGCAAGCGACACTCCTTACTCAAATCCTGCCGAACGTCCGCGATATACGCCGCCGAGGCTCAGCAGCAATTGACTTACTCTCCGTCGCCCATGGACAAACAGACTGCTATCTCGAACACTGCCTCAACGTTTGGGACTGGGCAGCCGGTATCCTGATCGCCGCCGAAGCCGGAGCTATAGTCAGCCTCGCCCCGCTCGACCAGCGCGCCGAAGACAACGCCCTGATCGCAGTGTGCGCCCCCAGTATCGCCGACGAATTCACACACCTGCTCAACACCATCCCGCAGCATCTCACTCAGTAGCGCAACCCCCACACCCGCGAAGCACTACAACTCCGGTAGCGTCATAGGCCATAGGCTAAATCCCCATCACCAATAAGACTTGCCTGCAGCGCCTACGGCAGCATCGGCGTGCCGCGGCAGGGTGAAAGGATGTCACCCGGGGTGCACAGTGATGGACAACGTTCCAGCCAAACAAGGAATATCCCATCGAATAATCCCCCGATAGGGGGTAATGCTGGTGTGTGGATTTCCACCATAAACCGCGCTAGCACTCTCTGGAGCAGGATGTCTCCTTCTGGCAGCACCAAGCCGGCGTCTCAATAAGGTGACAACAGACAAGGTGCTGCTTTATTATCGCCAAGACTTCGTTAATACGAGCCACACACCGATGCGCCGTTTCACCAGGTGGGAAGCTATGCCATGGTCGTTTCGCAACAGTTGAAAGCCAAGGGTGTTCGACCTGTCTGTTTCATGTGCGCCCCAAAAGATCCGCGCCGATGTCGTGGATGAGGTGCAACGTCTGCTATGGTGTGCCCGCACTGCCTTGTGAGTACTTGAGCAACTTGCTGCTAGGAAATAGCAATACTTGTCAACGGCTGATTCAGTCCGTGGAACCGCGCTGTGTTAATCGGCAGCCCCGGTGTGCTTGTTGCTCGCTGCACTCCACACAAGCCTGCAGTGCAGTATTAATGATGCAACGTATTTCTTCGCGCTGTTTGGGTGTTGTACCTTGGCGGCGTCGGTGATCAACCCTGTGACCCCCAGAACTACCAAGGAGCCCGCTATGGCTACTGATTATGATGCGCCCCGCCGTCGGGTTGAAGATGAGCTTGATCAGGATTCATTTGAAGGCCTGAAAGCCCGTGACCGTGCAGTCACCGATGACGACGATGAAGTTGTGGACTCGTTTGAACTGCCGATGCAGGATCTTTCTGGGGAAGAGCTCAACGTGAACGTGGTACCGCGACGGGCCGACGAGTTCACTTGCGCAAGCTGTTTCCTCGTGCAGCGCCGCAACCGTATCGACCACGTTGAAGACGACGGGTCTGAGATTTGCCAAGACTGCGCCTAGTCGACAGTCGCTCAGCCCTGGAGTACCTAACCCGTCGGATGGTACACGGTATTACGGCTTGGGCTAGCCACTATCGTCTGCCGAGGAAAACCCCATATTGTTCATATCGTTGAAACGAATACACAAAGCGCCGCCTGCAATCTTGCAGGGGGCGCTTTGTGATTTTTTGCAAAGTCGTCAGGGGTGAGCAAGCCGAGGCGACATGAGGTGGCTGTGCCCGTTGAAGAACATGAAGCCTGCTGCAGCCCCGTGAGAGAAACTGCGGTTATTAGGCGGGGGAACCGGTGAGTGCCGCAATAAGTTCATTCGGATTATTCGTGCTGATCAGCCAGTAGGGTACCGGGTCGGTTGGATCGTCGACAAGGACAAACATAGCCATTTGCCCGATCCAACCATGAGAGACAACGAAGGCTGCGGGATCAAGCTGTCGACCCATCGCGTTTTGTTTCGCAGACTTCGGCACTGCCAGTGTTCGTTGAACTGCATCGGCAGGAAGCGCTGCACCACCAGCGTGAAGCCAACGCACCCCATCGGAGTCTTCTTCCACAGTGATGACAGTGGAGGAGAGTTTCAGCAAGATCCAGATAGCGGTGAGGGTAAATAGGATCAGCGGAATCACTAAAAACATGATCGAGCGGTTGTAGGCGAGCTGGCCGGTCAGCAAACCGACTGCCCCCGCAGCAAGAAGCCACCAATATTTGGGCACCGAGAGTTTCTCGCGGTAGACAACAGTGCCGTGGGTGGGGGAGGTGGCCAAGTCAGACATGCTCGCTATTGTATCAATCGATGGGGCGCAAAAATGCTGACCGGGTGGTTGCTGGTGCTTGCCTGAGCTGCCTGCCACAACATGTTGCACGGGGTTGTTAACGGACCCCACACGGTTACAGCGGCACAAATACCGATTAGGGTTAGTCGGGTGAACACTGTCGAACCTTCCACCACTTCCTTGCCACCGATTCGTTTTCAACTGCTTGATCCGGCCGCCCGCGCACCCCACCGGGCGCATCCACACGACGCGGGGGTGGATCTTGCGGCTGTTGAGGCTGTTGAGCTTGCCCCTGGTGAGCGAAAACTTGTCGGCACCGGTATTGCTCTTGCTATTCCGCCTGGATATGCGGGTTTTATTCATCCGCGCAGTGGTCTGGCATTGCGTCATGGGCTCAGCGTGGTCAATACACCGGGCACGATCGATGCTGATTATCGCGGCGAAATTAAGGTGCTGCTCATCAATCATGATCTGCACAATCCGGTATCAATAGCAGTGGGGGATCGGATTGCCCAGCTCATTATTCAACGCGTAGAGCTTGTGGAATTTACTGCAGTCGATTCGCTCGATAGTACAGAGCGTGGCACCGGCGGCTACGGTTCCACCGGGGTAGCAAGCGCTCCGGCGTAGCGGGCAGACTGCTGCAGCAGAGGAATTTTGCGCCGCATTGGTTACTGCCGACTAGCTGCAGTGACACCGCTGCATCTTGAATAATGCCACGGTAGGTTGTGCTGTACACCTGCCGGAGAGGTCGCTCGGTGCAGTGATGGATTGCAGATGCCATGGTTGTGTTGAGTCGGGTACATTCAGTGGCGATATGCCCACACCAGGTGTTGAGCTAAAAGGAGGTGCAGACCATGGTGCGGATACCGCGACGAAAATCGGCATCTCAACATTCGCCGAAACCAGCCCACCAGCGACTCGCCCAAAATACGTTAAAGCCGAGTGAACAGCCTGCAGCAGCAACACCTGTCCCAGATGGGGTTGCTCAAACAGCTGGTGGCGGGTCTGGTGGGGATAAGACTAACCCGGCCGGTGAGGATTCGACCCACCTGCCAGCAAGTCCCGTGCATGCTGCCGATGACACTGTCGCTTTCGGTCCCTATGATGCGGCACTCGTTGATCCGGCTGGGCTGGATTTCAGCGACTATGCGTTAGATGAGCTGGATTTAGGTTCCTTGGTGCTGCCGCTGGGGCCGCAAAGTCAAGTCCAGATCGAGATGGCTGCAACCGGGCCGAAACTGTTGCACATTGTCAACCCGTATGGACGCATCACTCCGGTGGCGTTTGCGGCAGCTGTTGGTGACCCGCACTGGGATGACCAGCTGGATGCAACCGCGAAGAGTATGCGTGCTGATGGTTTGACGACCTTGGTTGAGCAAGGGCCGTGGGGGCGGGAACTTGTTGGTGAGGCAAGCGGGGTATTTTTCCGAGTTATTGGCATTAATGGACCACGGTGGATGGTGCGCTTTACAATTGCAGCACCTGCCGAGTATGCCGCAGCGATTACGGCGTTTGCGCGGGAAACAGCAGCCCGTACTATGGTGTATCGGGGGACAGCAGCTATTCCAGCGCGCCAACCGCTGCCAGTGACTTTGCCGGAGCATATTGCTCACCAGATTCGAAGCAGTGTGGATCCTTCGGTGGCTGATCATGGTGTGTCAGACGCAGCCGGGAGTTCACAATCTGCTCGGGAGCGGCTTGCCCGGGCGGTCATTGATGGCAGTATTGCCACAGGTCGATCTTCCACCCCAGGGGCGCCGCACAGTGGTGAGCACCGTCGTTCAGCGAAGTCTGAACATGGTGGGGGTGCGGTTTCGCGCGTCGCAGGAACTAGTGATGGCACCCCCGCGGCAGGTGCTGCAGCAAGCAGTGGCATTCAGCAGACGAGTTCCGATCCTGGCAGTACTACAGCTGCAACGAGCGTGAATACCCCCGGTGGCAATGGGAAGGATTCCGCCGGTTCACAGGGTGTACAGTCTCGCAGTGCAATGCCCACGCGTGCTGTAACTTCTCTCCCAACTGCCGCCAAGGATCCCTCGACTACTGCCACCCCTGCTCAGGTGGTTGTGGTGAGTACACCGCCGGTGGACGCATCCGCGTCGCCATCGCGTCAGGCAGGTGAAGAGTACCAAGGCGATGCAGCTACAGCCCCCGATGTTGAGGCACATACCCCTCGCAATCGCCAATCAGCGCATGGTGATGCTCGACGTGTCGAGCCCAGTGTGGAACCCGCGGTGGTAGCGTCATCGGCAACCGTGTCGAATCCTGTCGCCGTCGAGCAACAGCTGCCAAAGCAGCCACCGGCGGCAGCCGTGCCAGCGTTTCGACTGATGCGTTACACCCCGACACGGCGGTAACGTCGCTAGCTATTCGCGCCCCCTTTTTTCTTTTTCCTTCACAGCAATATTTGCAGAATTGAGCCATCATGTCTGATGCCCCGAACCTTTCGGTTGGCGACCGGGTAACTACCACGATTGTGCGTCCCGCCCATGGCGGGAATGGCGTCGGAACACTACCTGACGGCCGAACCGTGTTTGTTGCCAATGCGATTGTCGGTGATGTGCTCTCGGTGACATTGACAAAGGTGAAATCCCGTTTTGCTCATGCCGAGATTGCTGATGTGCTTACTCCGAGCCCTGATCGGGTGCCATCGCGTTGTGCTGCGGCTGCGGCGGGGGCAGGCTGCTGCGACCTGGCAGCAGTCAGTGTTGCCGCACAGGCCACACTTGCCCAGACTGTAGTCACTGACCAGCTGCGCAGGCTTGGGGCTGTGGCAAATCCAGCGGTGAGCTTTCGCACAGTAGAGCCACGGTCGGGTTGGCGAACCCGGATCCGTTTGGGGGTGGATTCCCAAGGCCGGGCGGGGCTGCGGCAACGAGCCAGCCATGAACTTGTGACTGTGGAATGTAACCAGGTTGATCCACGGCTCTACGCTGGTGAAGGCGGGGTGCTGCAGCGGCGGTTTACCCCCGGTACGGAAGTGGTGGCAGTCATCGACGATACTGGTAGTCGCCATATTGTTGAGGTGAAAAAACCGCCCCGAGGTAAGCGCGCCGCAACAACCGTATCTACTTTGGAAGGTGACGGCCGCGTAATACAGCAGGTCGCAGGCCGCACCTTTGAGTTGGCCCCGACAAGTTTTTGGCAAGCCCACCAGCAGGCACCAGCGGTGTTGCAAACGACCATTGTTGCCCTGTTGCAGGAAGGGATTGCGCAAACCAGCACCGGTGATAGTCCGCGGGTGCATACACCTGGAAAATTTATCGGCTATGACTTGTACGGCGGAGTGGGGGTGCTCGCCGATGCGTTGCTTGCTGCGACACCAGCACACCATCAGCCGGAAGTGTTTTCTGTTGAAGTAGCTCCCGCCGCCGCTCAGGCTGGCCGGGCAGCCTACCGCCGGGATCCGGTGTCTTTTGTCACCGGTGATGTGGCACGAGCGGTCACTGGGCTTCCGCCCGCCGATGCAATAGTGCTCGACCCACCCCGCACCGGTGCAGGTGCTGCCGCTATCGCCGCAATAGCAGCGGCGCAAGCCCCAGTAGTGGTGGCAGTTGGCTGTGACGCTGCGACGTTTGCCCGGGATATTGACGCTTGGCAGCAGCATGGCTACACCTTGCAGCGGTGTGTCATTGTTGATACCTTTCCCGATACTCATCACGTGGAAACCATCGGTCTGCTGTTGCGCACCTAAATTGGGGCGTGTTCTCACCCCGCCGGTGTGGTGGTCCGCAACCCGGGCATCGCACCTTCGGAAGGGACCAGTACAATGGGACTATTATCGTGCCGGGACAGGTGAGTACCACCTGACCGCTGCACACAGCTTGTAGCATGCAACCAACGTTCTGGTTGTCGGGTGCACTCAACAGGTGGTGGTGCACCGCCGTGAAAAAAGCAGCATCTGTAGCAGCAGCTACCTTGCAGTTAGACACCGCCATACACGGCACACCGGTTGCCCCTTGCCCCAGTAAAAATGAAGGAAATGCCACTGATGGGTCTGATTGATTCACTGCATTCGCCAGCCGATTTGCGCAGCCTCTCGGAGGAACAGCTGGAAGCGTTGTGCGCCGAGATTCGCGGTTTTCTCGTAGAGAAAGTCTCAGCAACCGGCGGCCATCTCGGCCCAAACCTGGGGGTGGTCGAACTGACAGTGGCGATTCATCGCGTGTTCGATTCGCCTCAAGACCCAATTGTGTTTGACACTTCCCATCAGAGCTATGTGCACAAAATTGTGACGGGGCGGGCAAACCAGTTCGATACGCTTCGGCAAAAAGACGGGCTGTCCGGCTACACCGATCGCGGGGAGTCGCCCCACGACTGGACAGAGTCCTCCCATGCTTCAGCAGCTTTGTCGGTGGCTGACGGGTTAGCGAAAGCGTTTGCGCTGCAGGGGGAAAACGATCGCCATGTTGTTGCGGTAGTTGGTGACGGGGCGCTCACCGGTGGAATGTGCTGGGAGGCACTGAATAATATTGCGGCGGATAAAACCCGCAATGTGGTGATTGTTGTCAACGACAACGGTCGCTCATATTCGCCCACCATTGGCGGGTTGGCGGAAAACCTGGCACAACTGCGGATGCAGCCGTTTTATGACAAGGTGATGGAATCCGGGAAAACCACCTTGAACTCGATGGGCTGGGTGGGTAAACGCACCTTTGAGAAGTTGCGCACGGTCAAAGAGGGTATTCGGCATACTGTCATTCCGGAGGAGATGTTCCCAGAGCTGGGAATGAAATATATCGGCCCGGTTGATGGCCATAATTTGCAGGATCTTACCGGTGCGCTGAAGTATGCCCGTTCCTATCGGGGGCCGATCATTGTGCATGCGGTCACCCAAAAAGGCCGTGGCTATGCGCCGGCGGAAAATAATGCCGCCGATTTGATGCACTCTACCGGGATTATTGACCCAGAAACCGGGGAGCCGCGGGCAGCTTCGAAACCAGGCTGGACCAAGGTATTTAGCGACACCTTGCTGGAAATTGGTGAGTCTCGTGACGATGTGGTGGCAATCACTGCCGCCATGGCAGGTCCTACCGGCCTTGCCCCGTTTGGGGAGCGTTTTCCTGACCGCTTGTTTGATGTAGGTATTGCCGAACAGCATGCGATGACTTCTGCGGCAGGTCTTGCCCTTGGGGGCATGCATCCGGTGGTGGCGATCTATTCCACCTTTTTAAATCGGGCATTTGACCAGCTGCTGATGGATGTGGCGCTGACGAAATTGCCGGTAACTATTGTGCTTGACCGGGCAGGGGTGACCGGTTCTGACGGTCCTAGCCACAATGGTGTGTGGGATATGGCAATCTCCGGGATTGTGCCGGGAATTCGCGTAAATGCCCCCCGGGATGCCGACGAGTTGCGTGCCGCGTTGCAACAGGCGGTCACTATTACCGACGGTCCTACGGTTATTCGTTTCCCGAAGGGATCCTTACCGCAACCACTGCCGGCGCTTATCCGTTTGCACGATGGTCTTGACGTGTTGCACTACGATGATGCAGCCGCAGTTGACGCCCTGGCGGGCGGTGCATCGCCGATATCATCCACCAGCATCACAGCCCCGGTGGGCGATACGACACCTGGTCAGCCGGCGCTGTCTGCCGACGATACGCCAAGTGTGTTGGTGGTGGCGATCGGCACCTTTGCCCATCGCTGTATGCAGGCCGCCGAGTTATTGCGTGAGCAGTCCATCGCTGTCACCGTTGTCGACCCGCGGTGGGCTATCCCGGTGCCGCCGTCGATTGTGGCGTTAGCCGCCGATCATGATCTGGTGGTCACCGTTGAGGATGGGGTGATTCACGGGTCTGTCGGGTCGATGATCGGCCAGGTGCTTCGGGCGGCGGAAGTGGATACCCCACTGCGCCATGTGGCTGTTCCTGAACAATTCCTGCGGCATGCCTCCCGCAACCAGGTGCTGACCGAATTAGGGATCACCCCAGCAGCGCTTGCTGAGAGCATCAGCGGCTGGATATCAACCATCGTCAGCGACGATGAGCCGCAGCAGCAGGATCTTGAACCAAACGATTAACACCAGAAATAAACACACACCCTGTCCCGCTGGTTGCATTACAACCACTACGGGGCAGGGTGTCTGAGTATGGTGCCAATCGTTTGTCGCGTCGCGCCACTGTCCACACTGTGCAACATCGCCGAGCATCCTATCTACGCGGCGCACACCAGATCACTCAGGTTTTTCCGATGGATAGTTGGGCAGGGGATGGTTTCCAGTGCAACTTACGGCCGGTTGCGGCGAGCTGCCAGATCTGCCAACGACACGGTGCCTTCCGCGGGAAGCCCCGCAGTGGCAGCCAGCACATCGCCGAAGGCTTGCACATGGCGAGTCAAATCGGTGCTGTCTGGTGTCCAGGATGCCCGTAACTCTAATTGATAGGCGCGCGGCGGGCCGCCGATCTCGCCGAAACGCATCGACGAAGTAGCTGTCACCGTGCCCCCCAGCACACTATATTCAGCTTCCCGCTGTTCTAATGCTTCAAGCAGCCATGACCACACTACCTCTGGCATGAGCTGATCCTCCGCCATGGTGTGATCGACATCGGCTTGAATAAATGCCACCAGCCGCATGTCGCCCTGCCAGGTTCCCTCCGACTCGTGGTCGTACAACAACACCAGCCGACCGAAGGTGTCACCCTCGGAATGGACAGGGATGGTGCCATCAGCTGGCAGTGGATGCTCCACCTCCACACCGATTGCATGGGAGTAGGGGGTGAGACGGCGTGGTGGACGAATCGTTGACACAGCCAGCTCGTCGCGCAGCGACGCGGCATGCATGCTTGCCACTGCGGTATTAAACGGCTCCGGGGCGTTGGACTGCTCATCAAGCGCAACAAACGCCTCCGACAGGAGGTTTTCTGCATCGGTCACGGGGATAAACATATGCTTCCCCGGCAACCAATGGGCTAAGGCGCGCCGACAGATCCAAGCTGGGGCACAATTTTCACCCCTTTGCACACATCTCAAACTTATGGTTGATAGGGTGTAATGCGAAAGCACGCAGTAGGGTGGATTTGCCACGAAGTGTGTCGCCCATGATACGGCGACAAACTGTGTTACTGCGCTGCCGCAACCAAATACATCGTGCTGCTGGTGCTTGTTCAACGGCGCTGGAACAACCGGTCACTGACATACCGGTTCCACCGGCCACCACGAGACAAACCACACACCACCGGCACGACGGTTGCTCATCGCAACCATCGCGTTGTTCCACCTCCCCAAAACTCACAGGGAAGAAGTTTAGATCATGGCTCAAACACCAAAGTTGAAGTTCGACGCACTCAACGCTCTGCGCCGCTACACCCAGTGGATTTCTTTCTCCGTCGACGCTGACAAACTCCGCAGCCTCGACGTGGATGCCGCTATCGCCGAAGCCCGGGAGTTTTTCGACTCCTTCGACAAAGTCGACACCAGTACCATCGACGAGGCAACGGGCACGCCGAAACTCCCCGAAGGAACCGTGGTGCGCGGCGTCTACGACGTATCGTCGCTGCGCCCTGAAGCCAACTTCATGATTTGGTGGCACGCCCAGGAAATGGAAACCATCCAGGAATCCTTCCACCAGTTTAAAAACACTGCCCTGGGACGCTGCTCGACGGTGTTCTGGTCGGGCACCGGGCATCACGAACCCAGCGAATTCAACAAATCCCACCTGCCGACCTTTATCAAAGGTGAAGATGGCCGCGACTGGGTGAGTGTCTACCCATTCGTTCGTTCCTACGACTGGTATCTCCTCGACGCCAACGACCGTCGCCGCATCCTGCTCGAACACGGCTCGGCAGGCCGGAAATATCCTGATGTATTGCCAAACACCGTTTCCGCATTCTCGCTTGGCGACTATGAGTGGATGCTGGCATTCGAATGCGACGATCTTCACCAAATCGTAGAACTAATGCACCAAATGCGCTACACCGATGCGCGGCTGCATGTGCGTGAAGAAATCCCCTTCCACACCGGGCGTCGCGTCGACCCGGGTGAACTCGTTGCTCGCTTGGCCGGAAAATAAACCATCAACTCACAGACGGCAATGCCTCGATAAGGCATATGGGCGACGGTAGCGCTCGCAACAAAATAACGCCAGGTTGAACCCCGCTGTGTTGCAGGGGTACAACCTGGCGTTGAGTTTATGTCAAACCAGCTGCTTCACCGGACAGCCAGGTGCCGGCCTCGCACAAAGTCACATTGTTAGGAAGACAGGTCATCCTTCGGTTCCAGTGTTAAACAGATCGAATTGATGCAATAGCGTAAATCGGTCGGTGTGTCGAAGCCTTCACCAGCAAACACATGACCCAAATGGGAATTGCAGTTGGCACACAGAACTTCGGTGCGAACCCGCCCGAGGGAGCGATCCTCTCGTTCGATCACACGATCAGCTGCCAAAGGGCTGAAAAACGCCGGCCAGCCGCAGCCTGAATGGAATTTTTCCGCCGAACGAAATAGCTCAGTGCCGCAGGCACGACATGAATAGACACCAACAGTTTCAGTATCGGTATATTCACCGGTACCGGGCGCCTCAGTGCCTGCTTGCCGCAACACACGGAACTCTTCCGGGGTGAGACGCTGCGCCCAGTCGTCATCGGTAAGCATGGAAAAATCAGTCATCGAAGCTCCTTGCATATGGGTATCGCGGTGGGGGAAACCTTGTGCACATTCACAACGCAGCAGCGTTGCACATGCCGCCACCGACAGTGTTTTTTAAGGCTACAGGCCTGTCCGACAATCCTAGCCGGTTTTGCTTGATGCCGAACCTAGCCGGGCACAAAGAAGTATGCGACAGTCGCGGCAACAGTGAGCACAGGCGATAGGCAGCGCGTTGACCCCGCTGCGACATCGCAAGGATTGCTTCACTTCACCGGAGCAGACTGTAGCTGTTCGCTGTGCCGGTAGCGATCCTGGGCAAACCAGCCGCAGGCGGTGGCGGTGATAGTGACGATTAGCAGTGCCCAGCCGGCGCATGCTGAAAAATTGTTGATCCAACGGCCAGCATCAAACAGTCCACCTTGCCAGGAATCTGGAGTCATCACCAGATACGCTGCAATCCAAGCGATTGGTGAATGCATAACGCTGCGGGCGGACACCACGGTGAAAAACATGGGGATCAGCAGCATCGAATAGTACATTTGCCCCAGGGATGAAAGGAAAAACACCCCGGTAAGCAGCAGCCCGGTGGTATGGGTGAGCCACAGCCACGGATCGCTGATGCGATACCGAGCAAGCAATATCACCGCCACGAGGCAAAGCACTGCAAAGAGTGCAAACCAGAAATGGAATTGCCATTGTGGCATGCGAAAATACGCGGCGATTCCTGGCAGGGAAGAATTCGAATAGTCACGGGTCTCTGCCAGATACGGGAGCAGTCGATGAATGTAATCATCAGTATCCACAACAAGCTGCCAACCGATGACATTGAGCACTACCGGGACTGCGATACCGGCGACAATGGTTTGCCATTGCAACCTGGCCAACGGCAGAAACAGCAAGGGAAGGAAGATCGGCTTAATCACGATCAGCAGACCGATGACGATGCCCGCAAGGAGCAGCCGACGATGTAGTAGCGCTTGGAGAAACACCACAAGCCCAAGCATCAATACTCCGTTGATGTTGGAAAACGTTAAGGTGTTTCGCACCGCTTCGGAATAGAACGCCAACGTCAGTGCTGCGGGGAACACCCACGAGCGCAGCGAAAAACCGCTGATTCTCGTCAGAAGGGCAAGTGCCACAATGATCGCGATCGCATTGACGACGATGAAAGAAATCCGGGCGGTATCGAAGTCTGTCGCAAACCCAAGGGGGGAAAGCAACAAGGTAGCGCCAGGGGAGTACAGGTAGTGCGGATCGACATAAAAATAGGTCTCGTTGTAGACCGGCTGATGATCCAAAAACCGTTGCAACGCCGAATACACCGTGGTGAAATCATCGGTGACTGCACCGTTGACGGCCAGCACACACACTCGGTGGAGCACCAGGGCGATTGCGATCGGCCACAACATGATGTTGCCGAGCCGATCTCGCTGTGCAGGGCTGGTGATAACTGTGGAGGGTGCAGTCGTCGGTGAGCCGCTAACCCACCATTGATCGAGACGTTCTTTCAGACCTAGTGACACGAGCTTTAGGATACAGGGCGATATCTGGTGACCAGAAGCATGGGGCAGCTTCCCGGGTTGAAGGTTGCGCAGTCTGTGCCCACAACTAGCCGAGGCGGCATTTGGATAGAAAAACAGTCACAGCCCAGTTCGCAGAAGTGAACTGGGCTGTGACTGTAACAATTTTTCAGAGAGCGGATGACGAGACTCGAACTCGCGACCCTAACCTTGGCAAGGTTATGCGCTACCAACTGCGCTACATCCGCATGACTATGAAGTTATTTGTTTTTAACGAAGCCCGTTCCCAGGCTCGTGCGCGATACTGGGATCGAACCAGTGACCTCTTCCGTGTCAGGGAAGCGCTCTCCCGCTGAGCTAAACGCGCGAGACACGACAATCGATAACGATCGAAAGGAAGTCGTGGAGCGGATGACGAGACTCGAACTCGCGACCCTAACCTTGGCAAGGTTATGCGCTACCAACTGCGCTACATCCGCATGGGTATGAAATTATCAAGACAAGATACTGTCTTGGTGCGCGATACTGGGATCGAACCAGTGACCTCTTCCGTGTCAGGGAAGCGCTCTCCCGCTGAGCTAAACGCGCTTGGAGGTGGAAACGGGAATCGAACCCGTGTGCACGGTTTTGCAGACCGTTGCCTCACCACTCGGCCATTCCACCGTTGGTAATCAGGTACGAGACCATACCAGAGCGGATGACGAGACTCGAACTCGCGACCCTAACCTTGGCAAGGTTATGCGCTACCAACTGCGCTACATCCGCATGTGTCATACAGCAACCGTAGGTCACTGCTGAACGAACACACACTTTATAGCCACAATGGTGTGCTGTGCAAATTCCCAGGTGAATCCCTTGCCGATGGGTGGGATTTTCGTTTCGTCCTATTTGTTCCAGGTTAGGCGTCGCCGTGTGCGGGGTGGGGACAAGTTCCATATTGCACAGTCACCAGATTGGATGTGCTGTCGAACTGACTCATTTTGGCATCGCTGTATTGCGCCGAGCGTAGTGCTCTAACGTGAAACTTAGCTGCTTTGGGGGAAGGAACTAGGTCATGGGGATGTGGCTATAGCTGAAAAGTTGTAGCCATCGGCGGCTCAGCGGTTCACTGGTTGTCCATATCTCCAGCTGATTGCGGGGTGAATAGGCTTAGTACCTGCCTATTTCCCCAACTGTGTGTGCTGTGCTAAGGTTACTTCTCGTCGGCAAACGCGACACCAATTTAATATCGGTCCTATGGCTCAGTGGAAGAGCGTTCCGTTCACACCGGAAAGGTCGCTGGTTCGATCCCAGCTAGGACCACTAGCACCCCGATTCATCAGTCGATGAATCGGGGTTTTTATTGTCGCCGCTATAGGGGAGGGTTCTAGCAGTCGCTGTACAACATGACGGGTGATTCTTTGCGCGACCTAGGCCGGTTTCGGGGTAAACCGGTTTGAGAAAAACAGGTGCATTTTGTTGTCCTATGTCACCAAGTGGGGAGTACCATCGTCTTACATATAGTGCTTACGACGCAACGAGTGAAAAACCTCAATGTTCACTCAGATTTCGAACGGTGCTGCTCACCCGACAATGAGCCGTCAACATGGCTTTTATCCGATTTTTCGGCAATGTAATGCTGCCTTCTCTCGGCTAAAGTTTTGTACGAACTGTGGGTATGTCGAGAAAATTGTAAAGTCTGTTTGCTGCGTCTTTATTTTTCGCTCGAGCGCTCGTTGGGCACAAGTTCATTCATATTGGTCGCTGCGCCTGGTTTGGTTGGCGACCTCCAATTTCACTCATGCACTCCTATTAAGGATCTACCCATGGTTCACCGCCGTGCAGTGCTACCCGCTGTCATCACGAGCCTCGCTCTTGTTGTGACTGGATGTTCTGCTTCCAGTACGTCCGATCCAACAGTGAAGATTCCTGAATCATCAGCAGGTTCAGTAGCCCCAGAAGCACCTGTTGACGTATCACCTTCTTCGCCAGTCGACCCGGAGCTCCAGCCAGAACCCAGCAAGTCGGAGCAACCACAACCAGAACCGGCCCCAGCGCCTGAACCTTCACCTGAAGTTTCAAAGCCTGAAATTGAGACCCCAGATGATTCCACGCCAGTATTCCCAGATACTGGTGAGCCTGCTACCCCGATAGAACCATCAAATCCGGATACACCAGTAGACCCAGACTTTGGCAAACCGCCTGTGGTAATTCCTCCCACTGGGAATCCGGATCCGAAACCGGAATCGAAGCCGGAACCGAAACCAGAACCGAAGCCGGATCCGAAACCAGAACCGAAGCCGGATCCGAAACCGGAACCGAAGCCCGAACCAACTTCCGATCCACAACCATCGGAAGAATCTCCTAAGCCACAGCCAAAACCCGAGCCAGAAACTAGCCCGAAACCAGAACCCACCGAAGGCAACGATTCCGCGTTGCCTTCATGGCGGATTCAAGGGCCACTCGATACAGTGCCCGATCGCAGTTTAGGACGCCCAAGAGCGATACATCAGGGTGATGTGCTGTTAATGAAGAATCCCGATGCCAAACCTGGGCAGCCCCAGTATCTGGGTTGCACGGTCGGATTTGTTGATAAGCGCTACCACACGTTACTTACCGCCTCAAGCTGTGGTGAAAACGGTACCGAGGTGGTCGACGAGTATGGCCGGCCCATTGGAGTAATGAGCCGAATCTATAACAATGATGAGGCAAGGAAGAACCCGTGGGAAGCCGGCAGTGACGAGGATTTGCGACGTCTTGCAACTGATATTGCAGAGATTCGCCTGTACTCGGATGTGCGACTTGGGAACAACCACTATTCCGGCAACACCCTAGCTGAAGTGGATCCGGCAACCTGGAAAGGGAAAGAGGTCTGTTTTAAAGCCGCCCAAACCGAAAGCGAATCCTGCGGGACAGTTACTTATGCCTCGAATCACTATTCGGGAACAATGATTTTTGGGGTCGATGCAAACACATCAGGTGTAGTCACCGGGGCAGGGGTTTATCTTCCGGGATCCGGGTTGGTTGGTGTGGCAGCCCGACTTGGTGAATGGGAAGGGAAAACCATTGCCGTATTTGTGCGCATCCCGACTACCGACAATGAGCCGGAAGTCGATGACACTGCAGCGCCACTTCCGGATGATCCTCAACGACTAGAAGTACCCGAGCTACCCACTTGGGATTACGCCGCTGCATTGACCACCATCCCGGATCGCAGCGAAGGTAAACCGTTACCGCTTTCGCAGGGTGAATTCGTCTACATCAAACACGCTACTCCTGCCGAGGATGGAACCATGTGGTCGCAGTGTACCGTCGCATTCGCCGATAAAACCCGTGGCGTCGCGGTAACTGCAGCGCACTGTGGTGAATCCGGTTCGGTCGTCTACGACACAGCTTTACATCCGCTCGGAGTGCTGCAACGGCTCTATTCCAATGATGAGCCGAAAGACAACCACTGGGAACATGGCAGTGCCGGTGACTGGTTGCGGATGGCAACAGACCTGGCAGTAATCCGCCCTTATGCCGATGTTGTGGTGGGTGCGAACCCATTTAGCGGCGATACCCATGCGGGAATCACTCCAGACGAGCTGGTAGGTAAACAGGCTTGCGTCTACGGAAGTACCACGCAGGAAGTTCGCTGTGGCACTATCGTCTATCGCGGCAAATACTATGCTGATCAGATTTTCGGCGTTAATGTCGAAGCGGCACCTGGTGATTCCGGCGGTCCGGTGTGGATCCCTGGCGATGGTGTCGTGGGGTCGATACATGCCGGTTCATCACAATTTGGTGAAAACCTCACGCTATTTACCCGCCTGCCGTAGCTCGCTGTTGCGCAGCCAGGTCTAAAACGTTTGTTTGCACAGACTGGCGTGCAGTAGTTTGGTGCGGAGTATCCGCTGCTTTCCACCTTGAATGCTGGGAAGCAGCGGTTTTTCTTTGCGGGTTTACGACTTGATTGCTGTTGATGCTTTTCCGTTGTGGTGAAACCTGCAAAATCCTCAAGTTCCTGCAGTCTGGTGCTCGCAGGTGCTCCAGCCGCAACATTGCACACCGGTTTGCTGCTTGCTTTGACAACTATTGCCTGAAGTCTTGTAGTCCCTTGAAGGACTCAGCTTTGCAAGAGTCGGCTTGGACGTGATCTGCACAACTCCATACGGCTCCTAGTTATCGACAGGTGGTGGGGGCGTGTTGCGCTCTACACAATCCGCACTGTCAAAATCCCGATTTTGTCCGTGTTTGTGCCGGTCACAGGGCTTTCGTTGATACATCGTTGGCGCTTCAGGCCGTTGCATCGGGGGTAGTGGTCCGCGGCCAACATTGCCGTACCGGGAACTAACAGAAGCTCGTGGCCGACTACTTCGATAAGTGCCTGCAATAAGCTGCGCGGAATGTAATGTCCCGTTCACGCCAGTGACCGCGGGTACTGTTATCGTTTGGAAGTGCATGCTTTACACCGTGTGTTTGCGCACCACGTGCTGCAGCACCGGTGAGCCGTTTTCAACCGTTTGTGAAGGGTAAAAAACTCGTGTTTTCGCTGGAATCGATTGGTACAGGCTTTCGCCGTAACGTGGCAGTAGTCGCCACTGCGGGATTGCTGGGTGTGGGTGCGGCGCCGCTGGCGTTCGCACACGATGTGGTGGTGCACGCGACCCCCGCGGATGGGGCAGTGGTGGAAACCTTTCCCCACCACATTGAACTTGAGTTCTCCGGTATTCCGCAGGAAAGCTTCAACACGATTGCAGTGTCCAACGCGGAAACCCACGAAGTGTTGTTTACCGACACCCCGCAGCTGACCGACAATGTAGTGTCGGTGGATTTACCGGATGACCTTAATCCCGGTTCCGGCGAATATATTGTCGGATTCCAAATCACCTCCTCGGACGGCCATGCAACCCGGGGCAAAACCACCTTCCACGTTGCTGGTGAAGGGGCTGACTCACCGACTACTCGGAGCTCTGCAGCCAGCACGTCTGCGACGTCAACTTCAAGCAGTACAACCACTACCGCTAGTAGTGCTGCTCCTGCTTCGTCGGCTACGACATCTGTCTCAACGACGGCGACAGCGTCGACGTCTGCTGCTGCTTCGTCGACAACTACCGCTGCAGCTGATACTGCCGATGATGCTCCGACCAACGAGCAAAGTGCGAAAGGGTCACCGGTGCCGCTGTGGATTGGACTTGGTGTCGGTGTGATCGTGCTGATCGGGTTGGTGGTGTTGTTCACGCGGCGACGCCGTACTGGCTAGCCGGGTTGGAAGAATCTTCGTCGGTGCGGCATCACCACACCAAACGATGGCGTTCTAAGTTGTTGGGAGCCAATGACTCCCTCCAGTGTTCATTCGCTTTTGCAAAGAATTGAGAGTTTTATGCGTATTTCTGCTGTGAAAATCACTGCCGCTGCTGCTGTTGCTTCTGCTTTGGTGCTGTCTGCATGTGGGAGTGACGACTCTGCTGCCGATATGACGGTGACATCGGTTGCAACCGAAACCGACACCACGACCACCACTCCGAGCACGACCACCAGTACTTCGACTTCAACTTCGACCACCACTGAAGCTGCTGCAGAGAAGTTGAATAGCGACAATGTGCAGCTCAAGGATGCCTACTTCAAGGCCGCTGTGAAAGATGACGGCCACACTGCACTGTTCGGTGTGTTTGAAAATGACACTGATCAGCCGCTGAATATTGTTGGTTTCACCAGCACCATTGATGCAGGGATGAACCAGCTGCACGAGGTTGTCAACGGGGTGATGAAGGAGAAAGAGGGCGGTTTCGTGGTGGAACCGGGTCAGGATTATGAACTGAAGCCGGGTGCCGATCACATGATGGTGATGAAACTCAACCAGGATGTGAAGGCTGGTGACACCTTCGATGTGACCGTGGAATTCGCTGACGGTCAGACTGTCGAGTACACCAATATTCCGGTGCGGGAAATTGCCTCCGGTGCGGAAAACTATGGTGATGATTCACATGCCGACCATGCAGGTCATGAAGGTCACGAAGGGCACGATCACGACAAGGAAGCCCACTAGTTTCCACAAGTTGTGATCTTCCCAGCTGGGCAAGGTCTATCGCACCTGGCTGGTGTGGATCGGAGCGTCTCATCAGCAGGTTCAGTGGTTTTCAAGCGTGACGGATCAGCATTACCGGATTGTGACGTCTGCGAGGATGAGCAACGGTAGTGCTGGTTTCTGCGGTAGGAACACACTGGTTAGTCGCGGTGAACCGCGCACGGGATAGACCTTGCTGCAGACGCTGTCTGCTAGCGCAGCAGCTTGCGGTGGGGTTGGTCGTGACAGTGCCAATGCCTGCAAAACACAGCAGAACCGTCGAATTATCCGCAGGAACGGATGTGTTTCTACTAGCGTAGAGCGTATGCCAATATCATCGGCGCGAATGCAGCGCAGGATGAAAACCGATGCCATCGCCATCGTGCACTGCAGCCTGGTTGTGGCAGATCAATGGAATAAGTAAGAAGGAGATGTGTACCGCATGGTTCACAACCGAAACGAAACTCCCGAATCTACCAACCAGCAGCCGGATGCGGCACCGCTGTCTCGTCGTTCCTTTCTCGCTGGTGTGTCTGCTACTGCTGCCGGTATTGCCGCGGCACAACCGCTGCTGGCTCATGGCCAAACACGCACCACAAACACTCGGGAGATCCCTGATGCTACGGGGGCGACTGATGCGGTCACTGATGAGCTTGCTGAGGTGGTGGTGTTCGATGATGAGCATCAGGCCGGTATCCGGACTGCTGAACAAGCTCATTGCTCCCTCATCGGTTTCAACTTTCGGGCAGGAGTAGACGCTGACGATGTGCGTCGCCTTCTTACCCTGTGGACTGAAGATGCTAGGCGTTTGACTGCGGGGACAGCTCCATTGGGGGATCTTGAACCGGAAATGGCTAAGGCACCGGCGCATTTGACGATTACTTGTGGGTTTGGTCCTGGCCTCTTTGAGGTCATTGGAAAGCCGGCGCAACGCCCTGCTTGGTTGGAGCCGCTGCCAGCATTCGAACGGGACGAGCTCGATGACAAATGGGGGCAAACTGATCTTGTATTGCAGCTCTGCTGTGACGATCAGTTGACTTTGGCGCATGCTCAGCGGCACATGATTCGCTCCGCTATGAGCTACGTGTCACCAAGCTGGATACAACTCGGATTTTTGCCGCAGCGTGGTGCCCGGGAAGGGGGAGCCCCGCGGAATTTGTTTGGGCTCAAAGATGGGACTGTCAATCCGAACAAGGATAAAGAATATAACGACATTGTGTGGATTGATGAGGGGCCAGATTGGCTCCATGGGGGAACCTGTCTTGTGCTGCGCCGCATCGCATTCAAAATGTTTGAATGGGAGAAACTCGACCGGGCTTCGCGGGAACAAGTGTTTGGCCGCAAGCTCGACTCTGGTGCGCCACTGACCGGGAAGAAGGAAACCGACACTCCCGACTATGAGGCGCGGGATAGCTATGGGCTACCGGTTATTGATCCGACTTCTCATATGGCGCGGGCAACCAATCCGGCGGATAAACCCAACCAGAAGCTGCGCCGCCGTGCTTACAGCTATGATCTTCCGCCGGAACCCGACAGTGAGGATGGTGCAAACTCTGGGTTGCTGTTTATCTGTTTCCAACAAGATCCGCGGGAGCAGTTCATTCCGATTCAGCAACGCCTCGACACTATTGATCGACTCAACCAGTGGGTCACCCACATTGGGTCTGCGGTGTACGCCTGCCCGCCCGGAACGGATGCTCAAGGGGCAAAGGGGCGGGACACCTACTGGGGGCAGTCTTTGCTCGAAGGATAGCCGCTAGTAGTCCTGTTCAACTGTTCCAGGTGCCAACGGTGGCAGCATGACGAGCTGGGGCAGCTGATCGTTTCAGCTTGCGTGCTGCTACCACTGGTGCTGGTTTTCAACCTGGTATTTTCCCTTTTGGCGCCGTGAGACACTAGCTGCTGTGCCAGCAATCTCCAAAGCAGTCTATCGTCGGTGACCGGAAGCGATAGGTGGTTGTAATTATTGCGGTGGTAACAAGCCTGTTGGTTGCTTTCAGGTGAGGCGGCTTTCCCCGCAGAGCCGGTCAGCTGCACGGCTGTGCCGTGTGCGGCGATGGAACATTCAGTGGGCTGCATGTCATCCTGCTGTTCGGCAAGACGAGTTTTCAGCGTGTTGTCGCTGTTGCTGAATTGTCCGTTGCGGCGTGGGGAAACAGTCAGGAGAGCGGTATTTTCTCAAGTCTGGTGTCGATGGGGGCGAAACCAGTATCAGTAGACAGTAATCGGTGTGGAGCAGGTCGCCGGACTTACCTGCCGGCCACCAATGGTTGTTCCATGAAAACTCGGTACCTGCGGGTGGGGCTGTCCTTGCTTGCACAGTCGGCGTGCCGGGGGTGATGAGCAAAGTATCAGCGAGGAGGGGAAAAATTGCCTTACGGTATCGTTTCCTGCTGCGCATCCGGTAGCATACTTCTGCGTTACATTCAGATTGTCACCGCCAGCAATAAGTGACTACTGCTAGTGTCCTGTTTTGCTCAGCCTCTGCAACGGTTACCGGTGTTTGCGGCGTGCAACACTGCTCAATGTGTTGCAGGAGTGTGCTTGCGCAGCAGGTTAGCTGCTGGCGGAGAGCTCAGCGTCAGGCTGCGGAAAGCCAGCTGGGTTTTGTGTGAATCTCAATGGAACGATCAAACCTGATAAACGCAGCTACCTGCCAGGTATGCAGGGGCTGCTTGAGCGCAAAAGGAGCGCTGGTACACCGTGGAATCTGTTTTTAGTGCCGTCGAATTGGCAACTTACACCCCTGTGACGTTCACTGTTGCCGCAGGAACTGCAGCAGGCGCTGCCATGCGGGAGCTGGAGTTGCCTACCAAGGGGGAACAAGCCATCGTGGCGGTGGCAACCAGCGATGGCACCTTGCGTGATCTCGGGTTCGTTCCAGAACAAGAAACCACCGTCACCGCTGTACCGGCGTTTACTGAAGCTGGGCGGTCGGTGATTCGTCACTCTTGTACCCATGTGCTGGCACAGGCTGTGCAGGCAGAGTTCCCAGGCACCAAGCTTGGTATCGGACCGGCTGTGGAAAACGGCTTCTACTATGACTTCCTCACCGATCACGCGTTTACGCCAGAAGACTTGGCGAAACTGGAAAAGCGGATGAAGAAAATCATCAAGTCGGGGCAGAAGTTTGAACGCCGCGTCTACGCAGATGCGGCTGAGGCGCGCCAGGCATTAGCGGCTGAACCGTTAAAGCTGGAACTCATTGACGATAAAGGCAATGTTGATCCGAACTCGGATGAAGCTACCGAGATCGGTGCCGGTGAACTGACCGGCTACTACAACATCAACCCGCGCAGCGGGGAAGTGGAGTGGTATGACTTGTGCCGCGGGCCGCATGTGCCGACCACGAAATATATTCCCGCTTTCGCCCTGACTCGTTCCTCGGCTGCCTACTGGCGGGGGGATCAAAACAATGTTGGTTTGCAGCGGATCTACGGCACCGCCTGGGAGTCGAAGGAGAAGCTGGAAGAATATCAGCGCATGCTTGAGGAAGCGGAAAAACGCGACCACCGCCGTTTGGGGCAAGAGATGGATCTGTTTAGCTTCCCAGATGAGATTGGTTCCGGCTTCCCGGTGTTTCATCCCGATGGTGGCATGATCCGCCTGGAGATGGAGGAGCATTCCCGCAAGCAGCATCTGGCGCACGGCTATTCGTTTGTCAACACCCCTCACTTGACGAAGGGGGATCTATTTGCGCAGTCCGGGCACCTCGATTTCTATGCTGACGGCATGTTCCCGCCGATGAAACTCGACGGCGAATATGACGCGGACGGCAACTGCACCAAGCAGCCGCAGGACTACTATGCCAAGCCGATGAACTGCCCCTTCCACAATCTGATTTTTGCCTCCCGGGGACGTTCATATCGTGAACTGCCGCTGCGCCTTTTCGAGTTCGGTACGGTGTACCGCTATGAGAAGTCTGGTGTGATTCATGGGTTGACTCGTGCGCGTGGCTTCACTCAGGATGATGCGCATATCTATTGCACTGAAGATCAGCTTGAGGCTGAGCTCACCCGGGTGTTGGAGTTCATTTTGTCGTTGTTGAAAGACTACGGCCTTGATGACTTCTATCTGGAACTTTCCACTAAGGATGAGGGGAAGTTTGTCGGATCGGATGAGATTTGGCAGCGTTCCACTGAGATTTTGGAACGGGTAGCGACAAAGTCCGGCCTTGACCTGGTACCAGATCCAGGCGGTGCCGCATTCTATGGGCCAAAGATTTCGGTGCAGGCCCGCGATGCAATTGGTCGTACCTGGCAGATGTCGACGGTGCAGCTCGACTTCAATTTGCCGGAACGTTTCAACCTGGAGTACACCGCCTCAGATGGCTCGAAGCAGCGGCCGATTATGATTCACCGTGCCCTGTTCGGCTCGATTGAGCGGTTCTTCGGGGTGCTGCTGGAACACTATGCAGGTGCATTCCCAGCGTGGCTGGCTCCCCACCAGGTGGTTGGTATTCCGGTGGCTGACGAGTTTGCGCCACATCTCCAGCAGGTGGTGGATCAGCTGCGGCAGCGTGGTATTCGGGCGGAAGTGGATGCCAGCGATGATCGGATGCAGAAAAAGATCCGCAATCACACCACTGCCAAGATTCCGTTTATGCTGCTGGCTGGTGCCCGCGACGTGGAAGCCGGTGCGGTGTCGTTCCGTTTCTTGGATGGAACCCAGCACAATGGGGTGCCGGTGGCGCAAGCCGTGGAGCTTATTGCACAGTGGATCGCTGACCGTCGCAATGAGCAGCCGAAAGCAGCTGTCCTTTTTCCGGATGCTGAGTAAATAGCAGGGCTGCGGTTTCATCCGGCGGTGCACCACGGTAGCGAAACTGAACGTTCGCTACCGTGGTGCAACAGCTTCTGTCTGGCCGGTGGAACTGTGCTGTTACCGCTGGGGGCGGTGCATATACACCTGGTCGGGTCGTGCATGACTGTGGCCAGGTGGGTTGTTCTGCGAAGGGGGAGCACCGGTAGGCAGTGTTGCGGGCGCGACTGTGACAGATCCCAGCAAAGGGTGCAACGCCGCTGGACAGCGGTGGTTCATCTGCGTGGTGCAACGCAGGTTCCTTGCAAGTATTTTGCTAGAAACCCTGTTGCTGGGCGTCGCCAACGCCTAGGGTGGAAACACGATAGTCGTTGGCACACAACAGCTGTAGTTAGGTGCGGCACGATGATCGCCGTACCGGAGTGTTCCCTTGTGCACGGGCAGCATGTTGCCGCCGGCAACATATTCGGCTTTCCGGGTGGAAGAAGAGGTTTGAGGTATGCAGGATGATTCGACAATCGTAGATCAGGGGTTAGGCACCCCTGATCGGCTGCTTCGGCTGTGGGCGCCCTACCGGATGCACTATATTGCGCAATCGCCGGCGACTGCCGATGCGAGCAATTCGCAGGCGGCGGCAACCAGTGCTGAGCAGCATGCGGCACCGGAGAAGGACACCGATACGGCAGCTGCGCGGGCAACCCGCAAGGATCCCTTTTTAGTGGTGCCAACGTTATCTGACGAGGACGGGCTGATTGTCGCCCGTGGGACGCATGTGTTTTGTGTGTTGAATCTCTATCCCTACAATCCGGGGCATATGATGGTGATCCCCTATCGGAAGGTTGCCAATCTCGAAGACCTCACCCAGGCGGAATCCCGCGAATTGATGGCATTTGCCCAGCATGCGATCCGCTGCGTGAAGCAGGTGTCGCATCCGGACGCGGTCAATGCCGGTTTTAATTTGGGGAAAGCCTCCGGTGGGAGCGTGGGGGATCATCTGCACATGCATATAGTTCCCCGGTGGAGTGGGGATGCGAATTTTATGACGGTGATCGACGGGGTGAAGGTGCTGCCGCAGACATTGCAGGACACCCGCACCTTGCTGGCGCAGGCGTGGCAGTCGCTTCCGCATCCTGATCTGGCCGGATAGAACGAGGAGTGTTCGAAGCATGCTCAGTGTTGGTGGGCGCAAGCCGGCTGCTGTGGTGGTCGATCCGTTAGCGAAATCGTTGCTGCAACTGGGGATTCGTCCGAATCAGGTGACGATTGCCTCGGCGGTGTTATCAGTGCTGGCGTGTTGCACGTTGATTCCGACCGGTCATCTGTTTGCGGCAGCGATCACCATTGCGGTGTTTACCGCATTTGATCTCATCGACGGGACGATGGCGCGCATGTCGCGGGGTGGCACCAGTTTTGGGGCGACGCTGGATGCAAGCTGTGACCGGATTACCGACGGTGCGTTGTTTGCGGCGATACTGTGGTGGCTGGTGTATTCCGCCGGGGCGCCGCGGTGGCATGTTGCGGCAGCACTCATCGTGTTGGTTTCGTCGCAGGTGATCTCCTATGTGAAGGCGCGTGCTGAAGCAGGCGGTTTGCCTATTGTTGGGGGCATTGTTGAACGCGCCGAACGGCTATTGGTTTCTTTGATCGGCTTGGGATTGACTGGTTTAGGTGTCTCTTGGGCACTGCCGGTGGCGTTGTGGCTGCTGGCGGTAGGAAGCGTCGCAACAGTGATACAACGGTTACTGATGGCGAAGCGATCAAAGTTTGCTCAAAATCCGCTTGCCCCACCACCAGGCGCTCACCCGTAACAGAGGATGTCGCCTTCGCTGGTTGTGTACCCTGGTGCGGTGCTTGGCGCAACGTGGTTGCTTACTGGTGGGTGCGGGGTTAGGGCGATGGAACAAGGAGCAACATGGTGAAGGTATCGAAGGCATGCCGGGTACAGTCAGCTGTGGCACGGATGCGGAACAATCTGCTGGTGCAGGCGGTTGCCTCCCGGGATGTGGCAGCTATTGGCTATATCGCCGCCTGGCAGGTGGTGAAATTTTTACCTGACCGGCTCATTGCGGTGTTGCCGGGCATCATTGGTCGAATCGTGTCGCAGAACGGCCGCGGCATGGAGCAGCTGCGGCGCAATCTCACCCGGGTCGTTGGGCCAGAAGCGGTGACTACATCATTGGTGATTGCGTCGACGGCCTCCTATGTGCGCTACTGGTTGGAGGCGTTTCGCCTGCGGGAGCTGGTGCATACACCAGGGCTGTTGAAGCGACTTGATGCGTCGGTGACCGGGTTTGCACATGTGCAGGAGTCGATTGCGGCGGATCGTCCCGTGCTGTTGGTGACGACGCATTCGGGCAATTGGGATTTAGCTGGATGGTGGCTTACCACCAAGCTGGGATCGTTTACTACTGTTGCGGAACGGCTCCGACCAGAGGTGCTGTTTTCCGCGTTTGTGAACTATCGCGAAACACTCGGGTTTGAGGTGATTGCTTCCCGCGGCGACGGGCCGGTTGTGCCGCAGCTTATTTCGCGGCTCAACAACCGGCAGCCGGTGGTGCTGCTAGGGGAGCGGGATTTATCACGACACGGGGTGGAAGTGCCGTTGTGTGGCGAGTTGGCAAAGTTGCCGTATGGCCCGGAAAAACTTGCCCGCGCCACTGACTGTGCGGTGCATGTGGCTGATTTGTGGTTTACCGACAATGGGTGGCGGTTTGCTGTCAGCGAAGATCTGAACCCGGTCAGTGAGCAGGGGCGCAGTGCCGTGCAAGCTATGCCAGTCGGTGGGCTGATTGCCCGACTGGCGGACAGGTTTACCCAGCACATCACAGCCCATCCGGCGGATTGGCACATGCTGCAGCCGGTGTTTGTGGCAGATCTAGAGCAGCGCTAGGCGCTCCTTGGTGCAAATAAGCCTCGGCGCAAACGCCAGGAAAATTGTTCAGCCGACACAGAGACCCAGTCCACTTTTGCCGGGCCACGATGCAATGGTGGATGTGTCGGTGTGGGGTTTTCATTTGAGTGGGGAAGTTGACTAGGGTTGCCACGCATAGAGCAAGGCGTTGCAGGCTAGCCGGCTGGTGCGGCATGGCGCATGCGGCAAAAGGGGAACCCTGGAAGGAGGAACCGGAGGGCTGATGCGGATCGGAATTGTGTGCCCCTACTCGTTTGATGAGCCGGGCGGGGTGCAGGCACATGTACTCGACATGGCGAAGTTCCTGCGTAGTCAAGGGCATTACGTGCGGGTGCTGGGGCCGGCAACCGCAGCAGCAACGGTGCCTGATTTTGTGCAGCGCGGCGGCGGATCAGTGGCGGTGCCATACAACGGTTCAGTTGCCCGGTTGTCGATCGGGCCGAAGGTGCGGCAGCAGGTGAAAACGTTTCTGCAGGAGGGACAATTTGACGTGTTGCATGTGCATGAGCCAAATAGTCCCAGCTATTCGTTAGCGGCATTACTACTTGCCCAAGGACCGATTGTTGCCACCTTCCACACCTCCGGGGATGCGTCAACATTGTTAAAGATCGCCAAACCGGTGTTGACCCCGCTGCTGGAGAAAATCCGGGCGGGCATTGCCGTCTCTGAGATGGCTCGTCGTTTCCAAATGCTGCAATTAGGCGGCGATCCGGTGGTGATCCCGAACGGGGTGGATATTGCCCCGTTTGCGGCTGCCCGCCACCAGCATGCACACCGCGCGGCGGCTGCAACAGCCACGAACCCGCTCCAGGTGTGTTTTCTAGGGCGGCTCGACGAGCCCCGAAAAGGCCTGGATGTGCTACTGCAGGCATTAGAATTTGTGCAATGCCCTGTTGCCGTGACAGTAATGGGGGCAGGCACTGCGCGCCCCCATCCACAGGTAACCTATCTTGGGCGGGTAAGCGACGCTCAAAAAGCAGCAGTACTCGCCGCGAGCGATGTGTACTGTGCGCCGAATACCGGCGGGGAATCCTTCGGAATTGTGCTCGTGGAGGCGATGGCTGCCGGGGCATGTGTGTTGGCCAGCGACTTGGAGGCGTTTCGTGCTGTCACTGGTGCAGCCAGCAAGCAGCCGGCTGGAATGCTCTTTCCCACCGGTGATCCGCACGCGTTAGCGGCAAGCCTTGACAGATTGGCGAGCGATTGGCAGCTGCGGCATCGACTGCGCGCCGGGGGTGTGCAGCGGGCGCAAGAATTTGACTGGTCGGTGGTAGGCCAGCGAGTGTTAGCGGTGTATTCCACTGTTGCCGGCTACGAGAAAGTACGACTCGCATGATTGATCCGTGGGTAGCTGGCATCGTTGGGGTGCTATGCCTTGTGGCGATGTGGAGCTATTTCACTGCCCAACGCCTCAACCGGCTACACATTCGCACCGATGCGGCAAGACAACAACTGCTTGCCGCGCTCGACCAGCGGTCGTTAGTGTTTGCTGCTATCACCGATACGCTGCCGCCGGCAGCGACGCTGCGGGTGGATGTGAACCCGAAAATCGCTTTGGAGCAGCGGGCGGAAGCCGAAGCGGCGTTAAGCTTTCGGATTAACGCCCATCCGCGGCGGGAAGACCCAGCTCTTCAATGCGCGATGACCCGGGTGGAGTTAGCGATCCGCTTCTATAACGATGCGGTGACTGCGACGCGGGCGCTTCGGCTGCGGCCACTGGTGCGGCTGCTGCATCTTGGAGGTACTGCTGCTTTGCCAAGCTATTTTGATCCAGCCGGGCTGACTACCGCCATCCCATCGCACACCACCCCGGCGATTGGGGACGCTTCAGCCCCGCATGGAGATTCCCAATCTGACAAGTGCTAACCGATCACCGAAAATGCAACCCGATAGCCAGTACTGTGGTGGGGCTGATCCTTGTGCGGCGAAGCCAACCACAATTGGAGCCTCTGCGGTGCCCGCCGCCCTGCAGGGGTGGTGTTGTCGTAGCAGGCTACAAGCCCCACACTTCGGCTGGGTGCCTGACGGTCGCCTCCCAGTTCTGGTCACGATACAACATGGAAACAGGTGGGGCAGTAACGACAACGCACCATGCGACAGGCTAGACTTTGTGCCCAAGGACAATACTTGCCAACCAGTGCAGCCATCCCCGGTCGTTGCAACAGCAGCGACCGGCGCCATGGGTGGATTGGTCGGTACGAAACATCGGCTATCAACCTTCCGTATTGATACCTTCTTTTCCACAACCCACCACTATCGGAAAACACACTGCTGTGGTGTTTGCCAACCTCATCGCAGTCGTTTGCAGCACAACCAGGCGGACAACCTGGGTTGGTGATCTGAGGCGGCGCCGGTTATGGCTTGATACAGCCACCGACCGACCCAGGTGACACCGCAAATCAGTACAGACTTTCCGACGACCAGGAGAATTTCAGTCACGTGAATGCCCCAACTGCTGCCCACGGTACCGCCCGCGTTAAGCGGGGTCTAGCAGAAATGCTCAAAGGCGGCGTCATTATGGACGTTGTCACCCCGGAACAAGCCAAGATCGCTGAAGATGCCGGAGCTACCGCTGTTATGGCACTCGAGCGGGTGCCGGCCGATATCCGCGCCCAGGGGGGCGTGTCCCGGATGAGCGATCCGGACATGATCGAAGGCATCATCAACGCCGTGTCAATCCCGGTGATGGCGAAAGCCCGCATCGGCCACTTCGTCGAAGCACAAGTCCTAGAATCGCTCGGCGTGGACTTCATTGACGAATCCGAGGTGCTCACCCCCGCCGACTACGCCAACCACATCGACAAATTTGACTTCACTGTGCCCTTTGTTTGTGGTGCTACGAACCTGGGTGAAGCGTTGCGTCGCATCAATGAAGGTGCTGCAATGATCCGCTCCAAGGGGGAGGCTGGCACCGGCGATGTTTCCAATGCGGTAACCCACATGCGCACCATCCGCGCCGAGATCAACCGGCTTACCAGCATGGCGAAAGACGAACTCTATGTTGCGGCGAAAGAGATGCAGGCGCCATACGAACTGGTGCGGGAAGTCGCCGAAACTGGGAAACTTCCAGTTGTGCTGTTTACCGCTGGCGGTATCGCCACCCCGGCCGATGCCGCAATGATGATGCAAATGGGTGCCGAAGGCGTATTTGTTGGCTCCGGTATTTTCAAATCCGGCAATCCAGAACAGCGGGCAAAAGCCATCGTGCAAGCAACCCAACACTTTGACGATCCAAAGATCATCGCCGATGTTTCCCGCGGACTCGGGGAAGCCATGGTTGGTATTAACGTGGACGAAATTCCGCAGCCGCACCGTTTGGCGGAACGCGGCTGGTAACCCCATCTGCGGCACCGAAACGGTGCCACAAACACACCACCTATCGACCCTCCACGTCTTCCCGGTGTGATCGCGAAGAATCAACACATACCGGGGATAGCGTTTGCCACCCTCGCCCCGCTGCACGCGGGGTGACTTGGCGTGACAGGGAGGGCGATAGGTGGTGTTGCTGTTGTTTTCCCACCGATCCACTCGGCCACAACGCTTCCGCAATACCCCACCGAACACCAGGGGACACCGTCACACGCAGTGTTCTCGTCGCCCCGTCAAGGGGTAGCTGCATGCACCTTCACATCACTGCACACCCCCTTTCTGTGGGGAAGGATCGGGGAAGAAGTCCTGAGTTTTTTTACAAACCAGACATCTTCTTTGGCAAAAGATTTTTATACTAGGGCGACAGCGAATCACATCGTTATTGCTGCACCGTATTGTTGAGCTGGTTGATGCAACACCCAGCAAACGTGCAACGCTCCAGCGGTGTGGAACATGGCAAGACTCCGCGATGGCTCAAGGAACGGTGGCTCACAATGACGCATCCTGCACGGATTTTTCAAGTGCTTGAAGTCGAACGCATCGACGCCGATGTGTATCGCGGACCGGCGGTAGCATCCGCACTTCGGCGCACCTTCGGCGGGCAAGTTGCCGCCCAAGCACTGGTCGCCGCGATCCGAACAGTCGATGCAGGATACCGCGCCAATTCGCTGCACGGATATTTCGTCGCGCCCGGCGATGCAACCAAACCCACATTGCTACTCGTCGACCGGATTCGCGACGGGCGAAGTTTCGTGTCGAGGCAAGTCAAAGTCATCCAAGATGGCACCGTTATTTTTGTTATGCAAGCCTCCTTCCATCGGCAAGGCGACCATGGAATCAGCCACGCCGACACTATGCGGCAGCTGCCAGGTCCAGACATGCTCGGGGATACCACCTCGCATCTGCGCGACACGCTGAAAGCACTGCTGAAAGAATGGTCTGACTTTGATATTCGGGTAGTGCCACCGGATGCCTATCACCGCAACCCATACACGGCGAGCCAACAATGTGTGTGGTTGCGGTCAAAAACTCCGCTGCCCGATGATGACACCGTGCACTTGTGCACCCTGGCCTACATGTCGGATATGACGCTGCTGCAGTCAGCGCTCGTACCCCACAAAGGTGTTGCTGTCCAGGAAGCCTCCCTTGACCATGCGATGTGGTTTATCCGCCCCTTCCGGGCTGACGAGTGGCTGCTCTATGATCAGATCTCCCCGGTGGCGCATGCCGGTCGCGCACTGACCCACGGCAGAATTTTCAATGCTGAAGGACAACTCGTGGCCGTGGTCACCCAAGAAGGATTAGCGCGCACCCTGAAACCTGGAACGGCAGCAATTCCGCTTGATGGTCTCGCCCCCGCAACCGAAAACCCCTAACATCATCATCCTCAAGCTAGCAACACAGCTCCGGGGTGTGTGCTGCCTATCGTCGGCTGTTCACCGCTGGTCGGGCATGCATTGCTTACTACAACAGACAACCAAAAAAACGACAGCACCAGCCAACTGATACATCCAATATCTGCCAGCATCCACTGCACCACATGGCAAAGAATACGCAGGAGGTGTGTCTGGCAATCTGCTGCGCACTTCGACAATTCCTGCACCTGCCCGCTAATGTGGACACGTTCTCACATCCGATCAGCAGCGCACGTTGGCTGAGTGTGATTCGTGCAACATGACGCAAGAAATGGAGCTATCCCTTCAATTCGAAGGAACCATCTCCATTGATACCGGGTGTGATTCCATCCAACCTTCTGGGAGAACCATGTCGAGCACCATCGGAGTGTTAGCGCTGCAAGGCGGCGTCATTGAGCATCAACGAGCCTTAGAGGCATGCGGAGTAGACGCGCCGCTGGTGCGGCGCGCAAGTCACTTAGCTGGCCTCGACGGGCTTGTTATGCCCGGCGGTGAATCCACCACCATGTCCCGGCTGCTCCGGATCGGGGATCTTTATGAGCCACTTCGCGATATGCTGCACGCCGGTTTACCCGTATTTGGCACCTGTGCCGGGATGATTTTGCTGGCTAAAACTGTAGAAAACACTCGCGACGATGCAGTGAATTTTGCGGTGATCGATATTGATGTGCGACGAAATGCCTTCGGTCGGCAAGTGGACTCGTTTGAGGCAGAACTTCCAGTAACCGGCATTGACACCCCACTGCACACTGTGTTTATTCGAGCCCCACAAGTGACCAGGGTCGGTGAGCAGGTAACCGTGCTAGCCACGGTTACTGCAGAAGACGGCACCGAGCGGGTCGTTGCAGTGCGCGAAGGCAATGCGATGGCTGCCGCGTTCCACCCAGAGCTCACCGCCGATATTCGCATGCACGAACTCTTTTTGTCGCACTGTGTGCACAACAGTGCCGGGTAGGTGACGCCACAGGCGGCAAAGCATCGCGTTGCAGGTGCCACAGTAGTAGGCAACCGGGGGTGGGCTGCTAGGATTTGCAACGATGTAGCGCACCGGTGTCCTGACTGGATCCGGTGGCGGAAACAAATCGAAGAATGATCAAAACGATGACAGTGATCAACTGATCACCGAACTGTGAGGAGCTTCCATGTCAGGCCACTCTAAATGGGCAACCACGAAGCATAAGAAGGCAGCGAACGATGCCAAACGAGGCAAAGAGTTCGCCAAGCTGATTAAAAATATTGAAGTTGCAGCCCGCACCGGCGGTGGCGATCCAGCGGCGAACCCGACCCTGGACGATATGATCAAAAAGGCCAAGAAGGCCTCGGTTCCAAATGACAATATTGAGCGTGCCCGCAAGCGCGGATCCGGTGAAGAAGCCGGTGGCGCTGACTGGACAACCATCATGTATGAAGGCTACGGCCCAAATGGTGTTGCTGTCCTTATCGAATGCCTCACCGATAACCGGAACCGGGCCGCGTCAGAGGTTCGTACCCGCATGACGAAAAACGGCGGAAATATGGCCGATTCTGGTGCGGTGAGCTATCTGTTCTCCCGGAAGGGCGTGGCGACCATCACCGCCGACGGGGTCACCGAAGATGACATTTTGATGGCTGTGCTCGAAGCCGAAATTGATGTGGAAGAAGTCGCAACGATTCCTGCTGGTTTCGAAGTGGTTTCTGCTCCTTCTGATCAGCGGGCAGTTGCCCAGGCTTTGGAAGCTGCGGGTATCGCTGTTGAAGACTCCGACACTGACTTCCGTGCCTCTGTCGAGGTTCCCCTTGGTGCACCGGAAGCACGCCGCATCTTTAAACTTATTGATGCCCTCGAAGAATCCGACGATGTACAAAACGTTTACACCAACATGGATCTTTCTGACGAGGTGCTCAAAGAGTTAGAAAACGACTAGTTCCCTGGCATGATCGCCGCCTGCCGAACCGAAAGGGGCACGGCGGTGGGTGCCTGGTGAAACCTCATTGCAGACACACGCTACTTCAAGAAGCGGTCTTGGGGTCGATGATGCTCTGGCAGCTCGGCATGTATTGCATTTGCACGAGCCCCCGGAATCGACCCGCGCTTCTGGGTAGCGTTGTTGTGTCTTTAAGGGACAAGAGTGCAAGGTGGTGGCAACGCGCTGCGCGGGCAAGATTCAATGGTGTGCCGCCGTCGGTCGGGACGTGTTCGATTGAGTACCGCCGAGTGCACTCAGGGCCTGTGACCATCCTGACCGAATCGCATATTTTCCCTCTGAACAGCGGCAATTCGCACTGAAACCCAGAACGTGTGGCAGTGCGGTAGCATGTCAGTAGCAATTTTGTTCGATTAACTATTTTGCTATGGACGATCCTGGACATAGCACGAGCACAAGATTGCTGTGCCCATGTTGGAACAACCAGTCGGGAAGGGATGCGCCAGTGAATATTGCTGGACTGAAGGTCATGGGGATTGACCCAGGTCTGACGCGATGTGGTGTCTCGGTCGTCCAAGCTGGGCGGGGGCGGCAGGTTGTGCCAATCGTTGCCGGGGTAGTGCGTACACCGGCGACGGCAGATCTACCTGAACGGCTCAATCGTTTGCACACAGCGGTAGCCCAGTGGATGGATGAATATCAGCCGGATGTGTGCGCTATTGAACGGGTTTTTGAACGAAGCAACGTATCCACGGTGATGGGGACGGCACATGCAGTGGGGGTGTTGATGCTGGCTGCTGCGCAGCGCAACATTCCAGTGCACACCTACACCCCTAGTGAGGTGAAAAAAGCCATTTCCGGTAACGGTCGAGCGGATAAGAAACAGATGACCGCCATGATTACCCGGATTCTTGGGCTGTCGGAGGCACCGAAACCAGCAGATGCAGCCGACGCACTTGCATTAGCACTGTGTCATTGTTGGCGTGCCCCACTATTGGTGAAATCGGAAACTGCTGCGCTTCAAGCGGGATATGGTGATGCTGCGGCACGCAACCGACAAAGCCAAGGCCGGCTTGCACAACTCAAAGCAGCCTCCCGCCAACAACAGCAAACCGCTTCGCGATTACCTGCACAAACCGGCCGACAGGTGGCGTTTCGTAGCGATCCGGTGAAACGGTCAGCGGGACGTTGGAGCTAATCCGGCAAGATGATCAACAGTGACCACGTTCGTGACAGCCAAGAGTATCGACCCGGTGCGCACAACCTGCGGCGCATCCACGCCGGGCAGGGTGGCACTGCGCTTTGCTCTGTTACGGCCGGGGCTTTCCTCTTTGGAGCATTCGTGAACTATCAGGGGACAAGAAGAATCAATGAACTGTTATAGAAAGGCAGGTGAGCACTGTCGATGATTGCGTCACTGCGTGGACAAGTGTTGCAGAAAACCCAAGACAAAGTGATTTTAGAATGTGGCGGTGTTGGCTACCAGGTGTTTGCGACACCAGCTACTCTCGCCGGGTTGCAGCTGGGACAAGAAGGGTTTGTGTACACCTCGCTCGTCGTCCGGGAGGATGGTTGGACCCTCTACGGGTTTAGCGAACCAGCTGAAATTGAGATGTTCCTCACTCTGCAGTCGGTTAAAGGCATGGGGGCGAAATATTCGCTTGCGGCGCTGTCGGTGTACACCCCTGAAGCGATTGCGCAAGCTATTATGCGCAACGAACCGAAGGCTTTGAAGAAGATCCCCGGTGTGGGGGAACGGATCGCGCAACGGCTTTGCCTCGAACTGGCAGACAAGGTTGATTCCTTTACTTTCGGTGTTCCGGTAAATGATGGAACTGTCGACGCTGCCACCCAAGTCCAATCCGATGTGGTCGACGAAGTTCTTACCGCATTGCACAGCCTCGGCTTCCAGCCAGCCCAAGTAGAAGGTGTTGTTGCGGATCTGGCGGCAGCACAACCTGACGCAACAACTCCGGTGTTGTTGAAAGCGGCGTTAAAGTCGCTAGGCAAGTAATTGGGTGCTGGAGCTTAAGCGTTACTGTAAAAGCTCAGATTTTGCGAGTTCGCGGTTATATTGCTGCCTGCCCAACACACAGGATGAACTTGCAGGTTTTTACGGAAAGCAGTTCGATGGTGCCGTTGTCTGCAACGGTTGACCATCTTGCTAGATTTGTGCCAACCAGGGTCTAGCTGGACTGCGGATAGTGTGATGTGGTTGGTAGTTGGTTTCGCTCGTTGTTCCAATACGAGGGCACAGATGTACAGATTGGTTGTGAGGAGCATCAATGAGTGACATTGAGAAAACCGAGTTTCGCCTGCCTGCAGGGGCTGGCGGGCGGGAGCCGAATTCGGCAATAGATCCGCTTGCGCAACCAACCGACTTCGAGTTGGAAACGAATTTACGGCCAAAGTCTTTGGATGAGTTCATCGGGCAACCAAAGGTGCGAAACCAGCTGGATCTCGTGCTCACTGGTGCTCGTAAACGTGGCGGTGCGCCCGACCATGTGCTGCTTGCGGGGCCTCCAGGTTTGGGGAAAACCACGATGGCAATGATTATTGCCCAAGAAATGGGAACCTCACTGCGGATGACCTCTGGGCCGGCGTTGGAGCGTGCCGGCGATTTAGCAGCAATGCTGTCGAATCTTATGGAAGGTGACGTCTTGTTTATCGACGAGATTCACCGTATTGCGCGTCCCGCAGAAGAGATGCTGTACATGGCGATGGAGGATTTCCGGATCGATGTCATTGTCGGGAAGGGCCCTGGTGCTACCTCCATTCCGCTGGAGATTGCTCCATTTACCTTAGTCGGTGCAACGACTCGTGCCGGTATGTTGACCGGTCCGTTGCGTGACCGGTTTGGGTTTACCGCCCAAATGGAGTTTTACTCAACCGAGGATCTTACGCAGGTGGTCACCCGTGCCGCGCGCATTATGGATGTTCCCATTGATGCGCGTGCCGCCGAAGAGATCGCCAGTCGGTCTCGGGGGACTCCACGTATCGCCAATCGGCTGCTTCGACGGGTGCGGGATTTCGCTGAAGTTCACGCCGATGGCCATATCGATCTGCTTGCCGCACAGCAGGCGTTGGTGTTGTTTGATGTGGACGAATTAGGGCTCGACCGGCTTGACCGGGCGGTACTGGAAGCACTTGTCGTCGGTCACGGGGGAGGGCCGGTCGGGGTGGCAACCCTGGCGTTAGCGGTTGGCGAAGAACCCTCCACAGTGGAAGAAGTCTGTGAACCTTATCTGGTGCGGGCCGGGATGATTGCCCGTACCTCCCGGGGGAGGGTAGCGACTGCGCGGGCGTTTCGCCACTGTGGGGTGACGCCACCGGAAGGTGTGATTGGCGGCTAGCAGCGACGAGACGATACCAAGTGGATTCTCTGCGACCTGGTGCTGCACTGGCATGGTGGCCCTTGCTGCTTTGGGTCGCCTGCGACCACTTCTGCATTCTTTTGGCTGCTGCAAGATGGTTTGGTGTTCTTGCCGCAGCGTGGTCGCACCTGTTGGTGTGGTTGGAGTTTGCTTTTCGGCCTGTCGCTTTAGCTTTGAGGCAGCCTCTGGCAGACTAAGGCACCATGTCGAATTCCACTTCTTCACCGCTGCTCCTGCTATTGCTTGTTGCCATTGTGCTCATTCCGCTCTTTTTGCAAAAGCGGCGCACAGACAAAGTAAAAGCTTCGCTGCAGGCATTGCAGGCAGCGCTTACACCTGGGCTTCCGGTGGTGACCACTGCCGGTATTCACGGGGTGGTTGAATCAGTTGACGAAGTCGCCCGCACTGTAGAGCTGCGGATTGCGCCAGCAGTGGTGTGCACCCTTGATCTTGCTGCGATTATTCGGGTGCAGGGATCGCGCGAACTTGGGGCGGCCGGCCTCGACAAGCAGTCCACCGACTAGCTGGGAAGAAAACTTCCTAGCAGCGTTGCGCCGCTGTGCATGGTGAGGCGTTCTGCACCGACTAGTCGGTAATGCTTTAAAACGTGCTATCTATCGCCGCAGCTCTATGCCCTTCGGAGGCGTGGTTTGTGCGACTATCAGCGGGCGGGGGTGATGCGATTAGCCTGCCCAATAGGTTGATATCGCATGCGGTGTTTTATGATGGTGGTTTGGGTCAATGCCAAATGCTGTGCGCCCACACGAAATGGTTCAGCCTTTCGAATACGGTCGACGTGTGCTTCACGTTGTGCACTATTTGAAGGCTGCGCCCCGTAGGGCGGCAGCTTGGAGGTATTGACAAGAGTTGAGAAACAGTTGAACCGTAACGATCACTTGTTGAACTGGTGCCCTGTGGCACCATAGCTGCGGCGATGCTCGTTGAGCACCATCGTGTGATGAGGCAGGCAAGTCCTTTTTGCAAGGACGCTATATGCAGCCATCATGCGGGTTGGTGCGGTACGAGGAGTTGCTGCAGGGAAATGATTCACAAGGAGAATTTGCGACGTTTCGGACACCCACTCGCACCGATGTGGCCACTGTTCATCCCGCCGACATCACAGCTATGTCGGGACGATGATTGCCTAGCTTTGGGTGCGCAGCGTGTGCGAAGCCGTCCATATGCGGGTCGATGGAACCTACTGGTGTGAATCGAATAATGACAAGTGCACAACTGAGCTCACTTGTCTTTGAGGTTCTCGCCTCCATCTGGTGTGTTTGCAGCATGCTGCTGCGGGTAGCAAGCCGGATGCGGCGGTGGTGTTGTGTCGAAGCTGGCAGATGGTTTAACAACGAGGAGAGAGTGCATTGGCTTCGAAATCCGGACGCGCACGCGTCGGACAAACTAAATGGCCGGGTAAAGCGTTAGCATTATTCGCGCTCATTTTGGTGCTTATTTATGCGTTGGTGTTGTTCACTGGCGGCGGAAAAGCAACCCCAAAGCTGGGGATTGATTTGCAGGGTGGTACCCGTGTCACGTTGGTGCCGCAGGGTGCTGAGCCAACTGCTGACCAATTGGAGCAGGCGAAGCGGATTCTGCAGAACCGTGTCAATGGTATGGGTGTTTCCGGTGCTGAGGTCGTCACCGACGGCAACACCTTGGTCATTACCGTGCCGGGTGCAGACACCTCTGAGGCACGTGCTTTGGGGCAAACTTCGCAGCTGCTATTCCGTCCTGTGGAGCAGCCACTTCCACCAGATTCCACAAAGTTGATGGAAGTTGCTGGTGATATGGCTAACCGCTGGGTTGAGGCGGGAGTCCTTACCCCCGAAGTCGCGCAAAACGCACTGACGGAGTTGGCGGACAATCTCAATTCGGGGATTGAACAGCAGACTCAAGCGTTGGCCAATGACGCAGAACTTTCTGATGAACAAAAACAGCAGTTGCAGGATGCTTTGACGAACACTCCTAAGGTGGAGGCGCCCAAGGTGACTGCTAGTGAGCCGGCACCAACCAAGAATTCGATTGAGGCTGCCGAGCGGCGCAACACAGTCATTGAAATGATGCGCCAGGATCGGCAAAGCGACGACGCCACCTTGCAGTTTGCGGCATACACGTTGCTGCAATGTAACGACGAGGTTGATCCAATGGCAGGCACTGATGATCCTGCCAAACCGTTTGTTGCCTGTGATCCGAGTATCGGACGGAATCTGATTTTAGGTCCTGCACCGTTGCTGCTTGGGCAAACCGATGAGAACGGCACCCGCTTGACTGGCAATGAGATCGATACTTCCCGTCCGATCACTGGCGGGTTGAACCCGCAGACCGGGCAGCGGGAGATTAGCTTCGCATTCAAGTCCGACGGCGCAGAACAAGGTTCGGCAACCTGGGCGAATCTCACCCAGGAATATCTCAACCGGCAGGTTGCGATCACCCTCGACTCGAAGGTCATTTCCGCCCCAGTTATTCGCGGTGCAACACCGGTGGGGTCGGCTACCTCCATCACCGGCTCGTTTACCGAAGCCGAGGCACAATCGTTGGCAAATAACTTGCGCTACGGTGCACTGCCACTGTCGTTTGCCGGCGAAAATGGGGAACGCGGCGGTACAGCAACAACAATCCCTGCCACGTTAGGCTACGCATCGCTGAAGGCCGGTCTGATCGCCGGTATTGTGGGGTTGATTTTAGTTGCACTGTTCGCTTTGGCCTACTACCGCGTGTTCGGTGTGCTGGTGGTGACAACTGTGGTTGCCGCCGGTGTGCTGATCTACGGTGCTTTGGTGCTGCTTGGCCGGTGGGTGGGGTATTCCCTCGACTTGGCTGGTATCGCCGGTTTGATCATCGGTATCGGCACGACAGCGGACTCGTTTGTGGTGTTCTATGAGCGGATCAAAGATGAGATTCGTGACGGACGTACCTTCCGTTCGGCGGTGCCTCGGGCTTGGGCACGGGCAAAGCACACGATTTTGTCCGGTAACTTGGTGTCGCTGATTGCTGCAGTGGTGCTGTATGTGCTTGCTGTGGGCGACGTGAAAGGTTTCGCGTTCACTCTTGGGCTCACCACCATTTTCGACCTCGTAGTGGTGTTCCTCGTCTCTGCACCACTAGTGGTGATGGCTTCCCGCAAGCCGTGGTTCGCCCGTCCACAAGTCAACGGTCTTGCCGGGGTGATGCGCGTTGCCGAGCGGCGACGCAGCCAGGGGGATTACCTGCCTGGTGATCACGCCGACGAACCTGTGACAGCTACCGCGCACAACTCGAAGGAGGCCTAAGTAGCATGGCTGAAAAAGCAACACTACGTCGCCTGTACACCGGCGAAGGTGGCCTCGACTTTGTTGGCCGCCGGAAGACTTGGTATTCAATCACAGCAGTAGTCCTACTGATCTGCTTGGGCGCTATTGTGATTCGTGGTTTCACCCTGGGCATTGACTTCCAGGGTGGCACCAAAATGAACATGCCGTATCAAGATGGTCTTGACGAAACCCAAGTGTCGCGCACGTTTGCCGACGCCACCGGTGTCGAACCGGAAAAGGTACAGATTGTCGGGGCGGGTGATTCCCGAATTCTAGAGATCAACTCGAAGCGTCTGTCCGAAGAGCAGATTGGCAAGGCACGGGAGGAGATCTATACCGAATATCAGCCGGAGAACTCGGAAGGGGAAGCCACCCCGGATGTGATCGGTGATTCAACGGTATCGGAGTCGTGGGGTTCTACCATCACCTCCCGGATGCTGCTGGCATTGGGTGTCTTCTTTGTGTTGATCTTCGCCTATATCACGATCCGTTTCGAGCGGGATATGGCCATCGCCGCGATGGCAGGTATTGCTGTTGACGGCATCGTGGTTTCTGGGGTGTATGCGCTCACCGGCCTGGAGGTTACTCCAGCGACCGTGATTGGTTTGCTGACCGTGTTGGCGTTTTCCTTGTATGACACGGTGGTGGTGTTCGACAAGGTTGAGGAAAACACTGCCGGGTTTGAGTCGAGTATTCGTGCAACATATGCTGAGCAGGCAAACCTGGCAGTGAACCAGACGGTGATGCGGTCGATTGTCACAACGGTGATCTCGGCGATTCCGATTGCTTCGCTGATGGTAATTGCCGTATGGCTGATGGGGGTTGGCACCCTGAAGGATCTGTCAATTGTTCAGCTCATCGGCGTGATTGAGGGCACGTTCTCCTCGGTGTTCTTGGCTACCCCGATTTTGGTGACGTTGAAGAATCTGCAGTCGAAGGTGAAAGCGCACAATGCGAAGGTTGCCGCTGCACGGGCGGGGACACTGGTTGCAGAACCAGTGGAGGAAGTTGCAGCCCCAGCAGAGTTTACGGAACCTGCAGTTCCCGCATCAGCCGACTATGGCAAACCGGTGGAAGGCACTGGTACATGGCGGCCCGATCGGCGCTAAAGTTCGCAGTACTGGCCACGGGACGGGCTATTCCCGTGGGGCCGGTACTGGTGTGACGAGAAGCCACGATTGATCTCGAACCAGCGGCACAGAAGTTTGCTTCGGCCTTCTTCGGTGCCGCTGGTTTTTGTTTATTTACTCCGGTGGGCAGCTGGGTTGGCGGTCTGCAGCCGTGGGGACAGTTTTCAAGAAAACCAGTTTGTTCGTGTGTATCGCCGGGAGTTGGGGTTGTGATTGGAAGCCTCGCGACGCCGACGGGATATACTAGGCTGCGGTCGCATGAGGCATACCACTATTGTTGAGCTTCAGATCTGCGTAGTTGATAGGTGAAGCGGCCACGGGGAGGATCTCTTCCCTGGTGTAGTGAGGTGCTGCAGGTGATGCTGATGTGGTGCGGCATTGCAGGCTGGCAGTAGGTCGGCCACCATGTGCTGGCCGGTGACGGTTGTTTTTATGATTGCAGCGCCGCAACCTGGTGGTGTGCGGAAAGGAACGCGCGGATGGATGAAACTCGACACGGCATGTCCCCGCGGCGACCGTGGAGACAAATTGTCAGCCGAGTAGGTGCGGCGATGCTCCTGCTGGTTGGCTGTGCCGAGCAGCCCACAGACCAGTCGCCGGAGATGGAGCCGACGATCACCTATGCGGCCGGGGTTGACCAGGTGACGCTGAATGCCGGCTCCGCAGAGGGGGTTTCCACCCGCGCTGATATGTTGTCGGCCAGGATCTATCCAGGGGTGTTTGTGTGGGGACCTGGTGGCCAGTTTGTTCCCAACACTGATATCGCGACCGCGCAGCTGCTTCCGGGGGCGCAACGCTCAGCGGTGTATCGCATCAATGTTGATGCGCGTTATTCCGATGGGGTGCCCTTGACCTGCACCGATTTTTTGCTGGCTTGGCGAGCCCAAGTGACCGAAGGGTTTGCCGGTTTTGCGCCGGTTTATGATCAGGTGGAGAAGGTATTTTGTGAACCTGGTGCCCGAAAATTTATTGTGACCTTCAAAGAAGACTACGGCGATCGCTGGCAGGAGCTATTCGCTACCGGGCAAGTGTTGCCGTCGCACACCATTGCCCAGCGGGCAGGGGTAAGCATGGAAGAGCTCAACGACATGTTGCTCACCGGTGACCCGTCAACGCTTGCCCCGATCGCCGAGATTTGGAACACCGGTTTTCGCTTAAGTTCATTTGATCCCACCTTGGCTGTTGCTTCCGGCCCCTACCAGGTGGTTGCTGTGGATCCGGGAGTGTCCGTCACGCTTGCTGCCAATCCGCAATATTTAGGGGATGAGCCACAAACCGCCCGCATCGTGATTTACGCTTTCGGCAAAGAACCCTCCGGCAATGGGGAATTGCCGGCCCCAGATGTGGCCGATCTTACCTGGTTGACAACAGTGCCTTGGGTCCATGACGCGGCAGACACCCAGGTGACAACTGTTACTCCGCAGGCGGGGAGCTTAACTGATTCGCTGGTTCTTGCCCGGGGTGGACTATTTGCTGATGCAGCAAACCGACGAGCGTTTGCGGCCTGTATCGACCAGCAAACAGTTGCCGCTGTTTCCGCGGAGATCTCCGGTATCGAAGTGCATCCGGTAGGGGCACGCCTCGTGCACACTGCAGGTGGTGAACACGGCAAACTTGCTGATATTGCGCAAGCCCATATTCCGGCCAATATGGAAGCTGCCGCCCCGCTGCGCGGCGCGGTGATTCGTATCGGACATCTGCCAGGTCATCGCCGCTATGCGGCGATGGTGGATGCGATTGCACAAAGCTGTGCCCCGGCAGGGGTGACTGTGGTGGATGCCAGCGACGACTACACCAGTCTGGGGGCGCTGCAGGACGAATATGGCCAGGGCAACATTGACGCATTTTTAACTCCCTTGTCCACCCGCGAAGGATTCTCTAGGCTAGCCGCGGACACTGACGATCCCACAATGTTGCGAGCCGAAGAGCAGCGGCTGTGGGAAGAAGTACTCACCATTCCGTTGGCCGACGAACCACGGGTTGCGATTGTGCACAACACCATCGGCCAAGTGGTGCCAAATACTGCCGAAACCGGCATCGGTTGGAATATGGATCGGTGGACGATCCTTGCCCCAGGAAAAGAAAAGGTTACCCCAAACACAGGCTCATGAGCAGTGAACTTGCAAGCCACATGCTTGCCACCCATACCCGTTTAGTCCCTGACTTCCCGCAACCTGGTGTGTTGTTTGAGGATCTCACACCAGTGCTTGCCCACCCGGAAGCATTCCGGGCTGTTGTTGATGCACTCACCGAGCAAGCTCGTGCATTTGGCGCCGATCTCATCGGTGGACTCGACGCGCGCGGTTTTCTGCTTGGTTCCGCGGTCGCCTATAACCTGGGGGTGGGAATTTTAGCGATCCGGAAAGCCGGGAAACTTCCGCCGCCGGTTCACTCGAAAACCTATGAATTGGAATATGGCACCGCCGCTTTGGAAGTTCCGCAAACCGGGATCGACTATGCCGGCAAAACCATTGTGCTGATTGATGATGTGCTCGCCACCGGCGGAACCTTGGGTGCGGCCGTCGACCTGTTGCAAGAACATTGTCACGCGACTGTGGGCGGATGCGTTGTCGTCCTGGAGGTTGCAGGCCTCGGTGGGCGGGAACGCCTAGGCGATGTGCCGATCGCGGTCATCGGCAACCGTGGTCAGCAAGAACAATAAGCAACCCTAATCGCCCAGTGCCCGCTGCGCGAAGAGGATTATCTGTCGGGTTGCTCGGCGAGTCAGTCGCAGCTAGTGCGCAAATCGCTGCAACCGTGTACACCATGCCGCGCACCGGAAATGACACCCCGGTTAGTGCTGCCCCTCATGGTTTGCGCATATGCCCACCAGATCCAATACAGCGTAATAGGAAAAAACTGCCCACCGGGTAGGCCTGAAAGCAGCATGTGCAGGTTGTTCGCCCGGGGCAGTAGTCTGCGATACTATTTTTCAATCACCACCACACTGTCACAAGGTGCGCTGTCGCACACCATCCGCCGGCTACCACCGATTCGGTGCACTTACCGCCGGATGTTCGCGAAGGTGACGCGAAAGCATGGTGCAGGTGTTCGGCGAATAGGTCCCAGGAGGCAATACTTCTCATGGTTTCTGCGTTACTCCTGGCACCAGCAGCAAGAAACCCTCACTGTCGTTCGTGTGATCGTCTACCGTAGAACATACGGTGCGATACCGCAGACAACCGGTTTGGCACACCAACACCATAGTGGCAGCAGTGGTGTACCCTGCTTTTCCTGCCGTCAGCAATCAGAGGACTGCTGGCAGCAACCATCCGGCCGCCTGTTCACCATTGGGTGAACAGCAGCAACGGAGACCGATACGGATCGAAGCAACATCTAGGGGTTGACATGCCTTCAGAGAACAAACCCACCTCACCGGTGCGGTCGATGTCTGCACGTTTGGTGCGCACCCTCACCGGCAACCGGGTGAAACTTGACCCGGTGCTCGATCCGCTGGTTACTATCCACAAAGAAATCCATCCGAAAGCCGATGTGGAACTTATTCAGCGGGCTTATCACACCGCCGAACGGCTGCACGAGGGGGTGTTTCGGAAATCCGGCGACCCGTATATCACCCATCCACTCGCAGTGGCGACGATCGCCGCAGAGATCGGTATGGATACCACCACTATTGTCGCGGCGCTATTGCACGACACCGTCGAAGATACCGACTACAGCCTGGAGGATCTCACCCGCGACTTTGGGCCGGAAGTAGCAGCCATTGTCGATGGAGTAACGAAAATCGACAAAATGGTGGTGGGGGCGAAAGAAGCGGAAGCCGAAACAGTCCGGAAAATGATCGTCGCTATGGCGAAAGATCCGCGGGTTTTGGTGATTAAGGTTGCCGACCGCCTGCACAATATGCGGACGATGCGGTTTTTGCGTCCTGAAAAACAAGCAAACAAGGCGAAACAAACCTTGGAAGTGATCGCCCCGCTTGCGCACCGGTTGGGGATGGCGAGTGTGAAATGGGAGCTGGAAGATCTTTCGTTTGCAATTCTTTACCCGAAAAAATATGACGAGATTGTGCGGCTGGTCGCTGATCGTGCCCCCTCCCGGGATCGCTACATCACCCGCATTATCGACGAGCTGACGAAAACCCTCGCCGAGAACAATATTCACGCCGAAGTGATGGGACGCCCGAAGCACTATTGGTCGATTAACCAGAAAATGGTGATTCGGGGACGTGATTTTGATGAAATCTATGATCTTATCGGTATTCGAGTATTGGTAGATACGGTCAAAGACTGCTATGGGGCAATCGGTGCTGTCCATTCGCTGTATCCCGCCCAACCAGGACGGTTTAAAGACTATATTTCGCAGCCACGCTTTGGGGTGTATCAATCGTTGCACACCACTGTGATGGGGCCGGATGCGAAACCCATTGAGGTGCAGGTGCGCACCCATGAGATGCACTACAATGCCGAATTTGGCATCGCTGCCCACTGGCGGTATAAGGAAACAAAAGGTTCCCATAAGGGCTCTGACCAAGAGATCGAATCGATCTCGTGGATGCGGCAGATGCTCGACTGGCAAAAAGAGGCCGCTGATCCGAGCGAGTTTCTCGATAATCTTCGCTACGATCTGCAAACCCAGCAGATTTTCGTGTTCACTCCAAAAGGTGACGTGCAATATCTTCCAGCAGGTTCTACACCAGTAGATTTTGCCTATGCGGTGCACACCGAAGTTGGGCACCGCTGCTTGGGGGCGAAAGTAAACGGGAAACTTGTTGCTTTGGAAACTCAGCTGAAAACCGGTGACAAGGTGGAGGTGTTTACCTCCAAGGACGCCGGAAACGGTCCGAGTAAAGACTGGCTGAATTTTGTTGTATCACCGCGTGCAAAGTCGAAAATCCGGCAATGGTTCGCTAAAGAACGGCGCGAGGAAACTCTCGAAGCAGGGCGTGATGCGTTAGCCGCGGAAGTGCAGCGTGGCGGCCTGCCACTACATCGCCTGATCACCGCGCAAAATTTGAAGCAGGTTGCAGCAGAGCTCCGCTATGACAGCGTTGATGCGCTCTATACTGCGATCGGTGCGAATAATGTCAGCCCGCATCAGGTTGTCAACCGAATTATGGCGATCTACGGCGATTTGGAGGAAGCCGAAGATCAGCTCGTTGATCGAACCCCGATCAATAAACTTCGGTTGAAGAAAACTCCGCCGAGTGAATCAGGAATTCTCGTGCAAGGATCACCGGATATGCTGGCGAAAGTCGCCCGCTGCTGTATGCCGGTGCCTGGCGATCCTATTTTTGGCTATATCACCCGTGGGGAAGGGGTGAGTGTTCATCGCACAGATTGCACCAATGCGGCGCGGCTGCAGCAAGAATCGCAGCGGCTCATTGAAGTATCTTGGGCGAAAGATAAGCGTGGCTCCTTCGCCGCAACATTGCAACTGCAGGCGTTAGACCGTGACGGTTTGCTTGTGGAGATCACCAAAGTGGTCAGTGAGCAAAAAGTTGCAGTGCAGTCGATGAACTCCCATACTGAGGAAGATCATGTGGCAGTGTGCACGTTCACCTTCCAAGTATCCGATATCAAACAGTTGGGCGCGTTGATGACTCAGCTGCGCAATATTGAAGGTGTGTTTGACGTGTACCGAATCACTCAACCTGCCACCTAACCAGACCCGTAGCTGTGGCGCCGGGGAGCAGGCATGGGGAGCCACAGCATGGTTGTGGTTTTAGGGGCCGTGACAGGCCAAGCTATTGCTGCTCCGATGAAAACAACCCTAGGTGCGAGTTTCGAGCCTTGGTGCCGCTTATACATAACTCCACGAACCAGCAGCGTTTCCGCTGCAGGTTCGTGGAGTGAAGTGTTCTGGCAGCCTAGTGGTCTATTTGTCGGCTGCGTCACCGTCAGGCTGGTTTTTCGCTGCGTCTTCCGCGGCAGGATCCTGGGGCGCCATCAATTTTTGCAGGCCGGCCACAATCGCCGCGAATGTGCCGACGAGTGACATGAACTTCGTGAATTTGCCCATGAAGTATTCAAAGTTGGTGGTACAGGTTGGCTGACCGTTGGTGTTGTACACAATACGGTTACCGATTGGGTTGAAGATTCCGGTGGTTGACGATCCGATGGAAGAACCGGTGGTGTCCCCGTTGTCAATGGCGTTGGCACAGTGCAAGCCATTATCGTCTTTTTCTTTATTGATGCGTTCACCCAATTCAATATCGTATTGGGCATCGTCGAGGTGACGTTGCAAGTTCGCGGCCAGCTTGAACGCGTCGCGTGCTGCTGCAGCATCAGCAGCGGGGTCTTCACCGGTGATGGTGGCAAGTTTCAGCTTAAGACTGTCGATGGCAAGTTCGGCATCGTCGAGTCGGTTCACCGCTTCAAACGAAGCGTTGTAGCCCCATTTTGCGCGCTGCTGTTCGGCTTTAGGCCGCAGCTCGGCGATGGTTTCCCGAGCTTTTGTAAGAGTTCGTTCCAGCTCGGCGACCACGTCAGCGGTGCTGGTTTGGTTGGTGAGATGAACCGTTGGTGTTTCGGCGGGTTCTGCTACAGCTGCTAGTGGTGCTGCGCTCATCGCTGTGGCGAAAAGACTCGTTGCAACAAGCATACTGATGGGGCGGATGGGTGATATGTGCTGCATAAGAAAGCGAAAACCTTTTCTACAAGGGGGACTTATTGCAGGTTACAGAGCTGGGGTACGTGGTCGGATGGTGGAACACTTGCTGCCGCAGCCTAAAGTACACGGCCGGCTGCACTGTTTTTTAAGGATGATTGATCGTTGGTGATGCACGAATCCACCGCCGCACGGTAGCAGAACACCCCGCGGTGTTGGCGACAACATAATGTTGTTTCTTCAACTCGCGGGGTGCCGCAAACCATGAACGTGAGCGGACTGCTCACAGCGAACTGGTTATCGTCGCATTACGGGGCTGGGATCGGGAGGATCGGGTTGCCCTTAGCAACAGTGTCGCTGATCTTGGTCACCGTGGTGATCAAGGTGAAGATGGTGCCGAGGATGGCAACAATCTTGGTGAGCTTGTCGGTGTAGAAGGAGGAGATCTGCTCGCACTTGGGCTTGCCGTTTTCGTAAACGATCCGGTTAGCAGAGGAGTTGAACAGACCCTTGAAGCTGTCGAGGGAGGAACCGCCGGAGGAACCATTGTTATTCGTGTTGCCGCCGTTGATTGCTTCCGGGTTCACAGCGTTAGGGCAGGTGAACTGAGCGTTGCGGGCAGCCTGAATAGCGGTGTTGGCCTTCGAGATAGCGGTGTCAGCATCGCCGAGAGCCTTCACGGCATCCTGCAGCAGACCGTATGCGCTTTCGCGTTCTCCGGAAGCTGGTTTTTCGGGGGCGCCGGCCAGATTCGACTTAGCAGATTCGATGGACGACTTCGCGATGGTGAGCTGGGTGTCGGCTTCAGAAAGCTTCAGCTCTGCATCCGCGTCTTTCAACTTCTCCTTGGCCTTGTTCAGCGACTCCTGAGCTGCATCCAGCTGCGTGGTGGAGTTGGTGATACGACGCTCAACGTTGGACCGCTGTGCAGTGTAGGAGGATTCAGATACTGCAGCGTGAACCATCGGAGTGAACTCGGTCACAACGCTCACTGGGGCGATCGAAACTGCGAGGGCGGTGCCCAAGGCGACCATGGACTTGCGAGCAAAAAGCTTCATGTAGGTAATCCTTCTTATGCGAATAAAGGCGTGCAACTTGTGACAAGGGTAGTTGGTTTTCGCCAAATAGCAACCCTGTCAAAAGTATCGTGGTTCAGCACTGTATGTTACATCGCCACGGCTGTTGCATCGTCGCGCTGAGCGTGCAGATGATCCGCTGTGGAGTCGTAACGCAAACTTGCGGATGCAATGCTGTGGAACCGTGTTTATCCTACAGTGTTCTTTCACCTGGGGGGAGAGAACATTCCTGGAAAAATTTTGGGACAGGGGCAAAGCCGTACTCGGTGTGTATTGCTGTATCGCCAGCTAGATCGCGGTGCGGGCGTTGGCAGCCGAGGAATGTTTGGGCAGTAATATCCTACCGAGAAGTTGAGGCTAATGGGGTTGATGTGACTGTTGTGGGCTAGTAAGTGGTGAGACTTCCCGCCCCGCTGCCAAAGTAGGAAGACCGGTGTGGCGCGAAGCGATGGACGAAGTTGCTGGCTTTCGGAGTGAAATGCGCAACACCGCTGCACAGACGACCAAAACTGGTCGAAGTGCAGCGGTGTAGCAATCGTTGTTGACCAGGCAACCCGATGTGGTTGCCGGGTTGGCGGTGAGGCCTCGGCTAGTTGGCAACCTCAACGTTTGCGATTTTTACTTCCTCAGCGGGAGCACCGTCGGACTGGCCGTCAGCGGTACCCTTTGCCGCAATCGCATCAAGTGTCGTGAGTCCCTCGTCAGCAATAGTTCCGAAGTAGGTGTAGTTCGGTGGCAGTGGGGAATCACCATAGTTTAAGAAGAACTGCGAACCGTTGGTGGAAGGACCAGCATTCGCCATCGCCACCGAGCCGCGGGGATAGGTGACGAGCTGGTCGTCAACAACATCGACTGGGTACTCATCGGCGAAGGTGAATCCGGGGCCACCGGCACCGGTGCCCGACGGGTCACCACATTGCAGCACCTTAATGCCGCTGGTGGTCAGACGATGGCACACTACGTCATCGTAATAGTCTTTCGACGCCAAATAGGTGATGGCGTTGACTGTGCAAGGAGCAGCTGCCCGATCAAGCGTCAGCGGAATCTTCCCGGCGGAAGTATCCAAGGTGATATCGACAGTGCCGGTAGCTGACACATTCTCAGTTGGGGGGAGCCCCACATCCTTGGCCGGCCGCTCATTTTGGTTGTAGGCACAAGTTACTGTGTCAGGCAGTGGGGTAGTGCGCTTGCCATCAAGCACAGGGGCGATGGTGTCAGCATCTTCACTAGCAGTGGTAGAAGATGCTGCAGCATCAACGGTTTCGTCGGTGGTGCGAGAATTTGCAAACCAGATACCGCCGACGATCGCTAAAATAATCGCCAGCGACGCTGCGACAATAGCAAGCGGCTTGCTTTTTTCTTTCCGATCACGGGCACTGAGCTCACGCTCGAGTTGCTGCATCGCCTCCCGGCGACGGGTCTCATTGTTACTCAAGGAGAAAGTCCTTCAATTCCTAAAACGGTGCGCTGTACAAACGCCGTGACACTTGGTCACATACATGACCGGCTATCGCTGATGAACAGACCTGCGCCGATATTCTGCAACGGCGCGCAGTGTCCGGGCATCGACGAAAGCGGTAACGGCAGACTAACGCAATAATCCCGACTCATCCTAGCGGTAGAGCACAACAAAACAGCAATAAGCATCCTGCATTTCACCGTTGCTGCTCAGCGATGTATCGCAGCTCGCTCGGCTTGTAGTCTGGGGGTGTGACACGCTGCTTGCAGAGAAACAATCTGTGAAGCACGCGGCCAAGAAGTGGAGCAGATGCCCCGCAAGCACTGCCCCTATTGGCCGGGGTTACAGGAACGCGAAGTTGGATGCGCCGCTGTTGTGCTGTGTGGAAGGCGTACGACACTACTGACAGTCATCCGATAGGGTGTTTTGGTATGAAACTCGTTGGATGTGTTGCTGGTCCTTTTCAAACAAATTGCTGGATGGTTATCAATAGCGAAACGGCTTCTGTCACCGTCATCGATCCGGGCTACGGTGCCGCTAAAATCGTCGATGATTATTGCCAGGAGCAGCAACTCACCGTGGGGGAGATTCTGCTGACGCACGGCCATATTGATCACATGCGTGACGCAGGAGTACTCGCCACAACCCATGGTTGTACTGTCTCTATTCATCCTGACGACGCATTTATGCTCACCGATCCGTCGGGCGGGGTTTCCAGCCAAGCTATGGCGTTACACGATGTTGGATCAATGGTGAAGGTTCCCGCAGACTCCTTGCAACAACTAACCCATGAGCAACAAATCACCATCGGGGAAGAGCAGTTCACGGTGCGGCACGCCCCGGGACATTCCCCAGGAAGTGTGCTTCTGGTGGGGGAGGAAATCTGTTTTAGTGGAGATGTGCTGTTTAAAGGATCGATTGGGCGAACCGATTTACCTGGTTCTGATTGGTCTGCGATGGAGCAAACGCTCGCCAACCAGGTGCTGACCTTGCCGGATAATCTCATGATTTTGCCTGGCCACGGCCCTACCACGAAAATGCAAGCAGAACGACTCGGCAATCCGTATCTGCGAAAATATCAGTCGTAACTGCAGCGCGACGACTGGGGCATCCCAGACTGTCTGCTTCCAGGGATGAAGCGGTAAACACTGTTTATGCGGGGACATCGAGGAGATCATGCACCGCGCAGCACGCCAATAGTGCAATCGGTACTTCTCGCGTCCATGCCGATGGATTGATTGTTTCGTGCGCCACTGAGCGAATCCGAATGCCTTCGATGGCAGCGATAGCGTGAGTGAACACCGCCTAAACACTCGGTTGCCTGCTCCACGCCGTTGCATGATCATCTCCCCGGGCAGCTGCGAACACGTCCAGTTGGTGGTTGTGAGTTTTCATTCGTGCAGCAGCAAGCAGGCCTGATCCGCCTCCTGTTATGCGCAGCAACACAGGGTGATTCGCCGATGTGCAAGTACCACCGGGAACCGGATCCACAGCTGAAGTTGGGTACTGGTATAAACTGGTTCGGTGTGAGTGAGAAACAACAGTTGACCAAATTTTCCGCACCCAAAGGCGTACCCGATTACTATCCGCCACAGTCGCCACTGTTCCTCCATGTGCGCGACACGTTTTCTCACCAGGCGCATCTGGCCGGCTACGAACATATTGAATTGCCAATTTTCGAAGACACCGGCCTGTTTGCTCGCGGGGTGGGCGAGTCCACCGACGTGGTTTCAAAAGAGATGTACACCTTTGCAGACCGCGGTGATCGTAGTGTGACGTTGCGTCCTGAGGGCACCGCCGGGGTCATGCGGTCGGTCATCGAACACAACCTTGACCGTGGTCAATTACCGGTGAAACTTACCTATCATGGCCCATTTTTCCGCTATGAACGCCCCCAAGCTGGTCGCTATCGGCAACTGCAGCAAGTCGGTGTGGAAGCCATTGGTGTCGATGATCCCCTCCTTGATGCAGAAGTCATTGCGCTTGCCGACCGCTGCTATCGGGCTGTGGGGCTTACACAGTATCGGTTAGAAATCTCCTCGCTCGGCGATCACACCTGTCGTCCCGAATATCGGCAGGCTCTTCAGGCATTCTTGTTTGCACTGCCGCTGGATGATGAAACGAAACGACGTGCTGAAGTCAATCCCCTGCGGGTGCTCGACGACAAGCGCCCCGAGGTCAAAGAGATGACCGCTGATGCGCCGCTGATGTTGGACTATCTCTCCCATGAGGCACGTGATCATTTTGAAACGGTAACTGGGTTGCTGGATGACCTCGGCGTGAACTATGTCATCAACCCGCGGCTTGTGCGCGGTCTTGACTATTACACAAAGACTTGTTTTGAATTTGTACACGACGGTTTGGGTGCCCAGTCCGGCATTGGTGGCGGCGGCCGCTATGACGGTTTGATGGCACAACTCGGCGGGCAAGCCCTATCCGGAATAGGATTCGGTCTCGGCGTGGATCGAACCTTGCTGGCGCTGGAAGCAGAACAAGTCAATCCCATCGATACCTCCCGTGTACACGTCTACGGCGTGGCCATGGGCGACGCCGCCCGGAGCCATGTCGCTGCGTTGATTGATCAGTGCCGTGCACACGGAATTGCCGCGGATATGAGCTACGGTGGTCGTGGTCTGAAGGGGGCAATGAAAGGCGCAGACCGGGCGGGGGCGCGGTTTGCCCTCGTGGTTGGCGAGAGCGAGTTGGAAGCTGGCCAGGTGATGGTGAAAAATCTGGCCACCGGCGAACAAGTAGCCACCCCGCGCAACGACGTTGTCGCTTCTTTGCAACAGCAGCTTTCGCGTCCATCACAGTAGAGTGCCGGTTTCGACGGCTAAGGTGATAGTGATACAAGCCCTCGGTGACGAGCCAAGTGTGGCAGCGCAACCGCCTTCAGCCTCGCCACCGGGGGCATCGTTTCGTTTTTTGCGGTTGCAACGTGGTTGAAAGCGCGTCTGCTTCGCGGCTGCGGTGCAGATCGCTTGCGTGAAGCGCTGGCCGGATTCAAACGTGATGCTGCTGCAAGCAGCTCAAAGCCGGGTATCTACGGTGGGTTATGGATCGTGAAGCGATGGTTGGATTTCCTGCAGTATGCCCTTTACGGTCGATAGCTCGCCTATTCGCGTGCCAAAGGACTTCGGATACCCAGTCGGTGGATTGGCTGCAACAACTTCCCGGCACAGCCGTGACCGGCGGGTATGCGTAGCGATGAGCGGTAGGGTGAGAAGCAGCAGATTTGCTCTTGGTAGGTGCGCGGTTGAACCTGAATTTTCATGCCCACCTGAGGTTTAAGTCACCGGCGCGTTGATTTTTTGGCAGCAGGGTTTAGCGCAGCTGTAGGGTGGCGACTGTTGCCCGTGGCGTGATGACGAATGCTATCGCGCCCCGGGTGGCAGTGGGATGAAAGAGGTTTGCTGCATGAGGCGGGGAGTGTAACCAAAGGTCAATAAGACGATCCGGATCGGGAGCTCCTCCCAGGCAGCCAAGATTTTCACTGATCCCCGCACCAGGGGGAGTGTGCACAAGTGGGGGACATCCGCTGCCGGGCTGCCCGAGGAGATGATCCGACCAGTGCTGTGACGCACGATATAAGGTGTCGTCAAAGTGCAGTGGCGGCAGTAAACGGCTAATGCGCAGCGCATTGACACGGGCAAACAGATATCGCTCTTCCGCACTGACATAAGGCGGCACTGTTGCGGCAACAAGGGGCGTCAACAGTTGGTCGGCCGCCGATGAACTGAACGGATGGGAAGACAAAACTTCCTGCTGAATAATAGATGAATCCGCTGGTAGCTGTGGCAATACTGATGCTGTAGCGTTTGCACTACTGGTCATCGTTATGGTCCCAAAGGTCAAGCCAACCCCGAGGCGACGAGCACTGTGCAACCAACGACAGCTGGAGGTATTCCGCCGCGATTGCTGGTGTGGCAGGTACGAAGTACGAGTGGTGAGCAATGGGTTCCTTGGATATGGCGAGGGCTTTGCTGGTGCAAAATATTGGTGAGCTATCAAGAGCGCTGCGATGCTACAGGTACAGCTTGAGCTCTTCGGCTTGTATTTTCTGCATAATGATCGGCACATCTGAGGGAACGATAATCCGCAAGGGGCGCTGGTTGCTCGCACCGGTCTCGGTGACGATAAGTGCTGTGGGGGCGTGTCCTGTTTCGTCGATCGAAGTAAAGCGTTCTTTTACCTCCGGGCCGGTGATCGTGCGAGGCACCAGTTCCGCCCTGTCACTGTTGGAACAAAACTGTTTGATATCAGCAACGGTGAGATGCTCGTAGCGGTGATCGTCGTGGTGTACGGCAAGAAACTTGGTCATGGCATTCGCGGACAAAAGCCATAAAAATTGTCTGCCCTGATAAATCGGAAAACGGGTATATCCCGTTGTATGGATCTTTGTGAGCAGTTCCTTGACGGTCGTTTCCGGGGAAAGGTTTACCGTATCTTGCCGGGGCAGGAGGGCAAGCGCGGTTCGGTCGAAGTTCATTGCTTCGGCGTAGCGTTCAATTTGTTCGACGACTGCCGCATGCGGCTCGGCAATAGGCTCCCCGTCAAAATATTGGCCATGCACGATAGCGTTGCGGAGCTTGGCAAATATTGTCAATTCCTCAGCCATTGATTCGGTCAGCCACTTCTTTTGCCGGGCACGACGTACCAGCTCGGTAAACCCCCAATGATCGGGTGCGTCGAGAATATCCCGAAAGTAGCGTTCCAGTTGGTTAAACGCCGCCATAAAGCGTTTTACGTAAGTCAGCGACAGCTTCGTTTCATCATCGTTCACCCTCTCCACTGTAGACATGCCGGCGTCTGCTTTCAGCCGGTAGCGGTGAATTACTGGGTGCGGTGCGTCGACTGTTGTGAAAACCGTTATGTCGGGAAGGGCACGGGTCGCAGACCCCGCAAATAGGTATCGACAAGAAATTGTTCGATATTCGGCGCAAGCTGGATTAATCCGGGCACGGGAGGGCGGGTAATATTGACCAGTCCAGCCAGGAAAATCGTGTGGCTCAGTGTGTCGTGGACAAGGCCAGCCTCGGCGGCGAGGCTAACAATTTCTTCACCGAGGGCACCGGCTTTATCACGGTTGGCGAGCACATCAGCGGGGAGTTGATCCAAGTGTTCCGGGGCGAAGGTGGCAACCATGGTGCCGACCCCGAGTTCGACAAGTTCGGAAGTGTAGCGCTGCCAGTGGGAGGCTGGATCTTCTGTGAAGTGTTGGAGAAGGTCTTCTTGCAGCGCAATAATCTGGTGGAAGACGTGCATGCCGCAGGCGTGCAGGAGGGCTTGTCGATCTGGGAAGTTTCGATACAGGGTTGCTATGCCGACCCCGGCATCGGCGGCAATTGCCTCCAGCGGTACTTGGTGGGCATGTTTACGGAAGAGAGAACAAGCACTCTCAATGAGCGCTTGGCGGCGTAGCGCGGCGTCACGGCGCATGAGTGACCATCACCAGCTTTCGAAAAAATAGCCGTGTCGTAGTGCGAAGCACCTCCGGCGACGGTGTTGAAATGTGCACGCGGTATGGTTGGGGTCTTCACAGCAAACCGCCACCCCATTCTAACCGAAGGATGAACTATCAGTTAGCTGGGGTGGCGGTCATCTGGATAGCGGCAGACACCAGGGCTTTATAGCCGGGGGGCAAAGCGCTTCATGGCGGGGACTGCGGGGCAGTCGCAAGGAGGGGGTCGGGAGTGTTAGTCCCGATAGCCGCCAGTACCTAAAAAGTCACAAGAGCTCATTTTGCCGGTTTGGTAGCCAGCAAGGAATGCCTCTTGGCGCTGCTCAGAAGAACCGTGGGTAAAGCCATCGGGATTGACCCGCCCTTGGGTGCGTTGTTGAATATTGTCATCGCCAACTGCCCGCGCAGTTTCGACAGCATCACGCAGCTGCTCACGGGTAATGGGTTCAAGGAGAGCATCTTCTCCTTTGTCGGCGTAATGTGCCCAGATACCGCCATAGCAGTCAGCTTGCAGCTCTACTTTGACAGCATCCGAATCAGCGCCAGGATTGTTGTAATCTGATTTGCCGAGATTATTCTCCAGATTTTGGATGTGGTGACCGAATTCGTGGGCCACAATATATTCCTGGGCTAGCGGCGCATTGCTGCCCCCTAACTGTTCAATCTGCCGGAAGAACGATGAATCAAAATAGGCCGTGGTGTCTCGTGGGCAGTAGAAGGGGCCGGTAGAGGCGCTGGCTGCCCCGCAACCAGTGGTGACTTGACCGTTAAACAGGGTAAGCCCCGGAGCCACATAGTCCAATTGTGCTTGGGTAGGGAGTTGTTCACTCCAGATCTGGTCGAGTGACCGAGCAGTGAATTCCAATCGGCAATCCACGTCACGGTTGGCGTCCGCGCCGGTACGACAATTAGCGCCGGCCTGCGGATCGGATGGCTGCTCAATGGCTGGTTGATCGGAGCCGATGAGTGCACCCAGTTCACTAGGATCCCCGCCAAATAGCAGAAACGCACCAACAAGCAGCAACGTGCCGAGGCCACCACCACCGATGACCATGCCTCGTCCAGCACCGCCGGAGCGGCGATTCGCCCGGTTGCCGGATTGTGCGACATTATCTTTAAACGTCATGGGGCAATCATGCCACATTGCAGGAGCTTTGTACTTATCTGAGGCGGTGAAATGCTTCGCAATAGCCGGTGATTGTAACTGCCCCACGTAAGCGTTGAACGAGCTACACCCCACCCAGCAGGCTGGGGTAGGGCACCTGTTTTTACCGCGGATAAATACCAGGGGAAGTGTCAGATCCCGCTGTAGGTGCTGTGCACAGCGTGCGCAGTAACTGGTGATGGGACGGCAATTGGGGAAGCTGTGAAGCGATGAGAACTGCAAAATCAAGTGCTTTCCACCGCCTGATTTCGCCAGCCTCCAGACGGGGCGCCAAGGTGCAGATTCCTGTGTAACGGGAAGTGAAGGTGTATCACTACGCAGTCAAGCTATAGGTGGCCTGTTTGTGGATCGATCCGGCAATGATAGCGCTGCTGGTGGCGGTCAAACCTCGTGTTGTGCAGGTTGTGCGGTATGGTTTATAGGATTGCAGTGCAACCAAGGTGTGCTTCGCGGTATTTGTCCGCAGGAACCCTGTTCAGCCACGCTAGGGTTGCCGCTAACTGTTATCTCGACGTTGTAAGGATAGATATTTCGTGTTGCGTACGCATCTGGCCGGAGAATTAAACAAAAACACTATTGGTGAGCAGGTGACGCTCACCGGTTGGGTGGCGCGTCGTCGTGACCATGGTGGCGTGATCTTCATCGATCTGCGGGATCGTTCCGGTCTAGCGCAGGTGGTGTTTAGGAATCAGGATGTTGCTGAGCGTGCCCATCATCTGCGCAGCGAGTTCTGCTTGCAGGTTACCGGCGTTGTTGAAGCCCGTCCAGAGGGGAGTGAAAACCCCAATCTTGCCAGCGGCGATGTAGAAATTAACGTCACTGAGCTGACGATCTTGAATGAGTCGGCACCGCTGCCATTCCAGGTGGAAGAGCAAGGCAAAGACAAAGTCGGTGAGGAAGCTCGCCTGAAGTATCGTTACCTTGATTTGCGGCGTGCCGCCCAAGCCAAAGCTCTCACCTTGCGTTCGGCTGCAAATAAGGCTGCCCGCACCGTCTTGGACGCACACGGTTTCACCGAAATTGAAACGCCGACGCTCACTCGGGCAACCCCAGAAGGCGCCCGCGACTTCCTCGTGCCAGCCCGGCTGCGCCCAGGAACGTTCTATGCGCTGCCACAGTCGCCCCAGCTGTTCAAACAGCTGCTCATGGTTGCTGGTATGGAACGCTACTATCAGCTTGCCCGTTGCTACCGCGACGAAGATTTCCGCGCCGACCGGCAGCCAGAGTTTACTCAGCTTGACGTTGAGATGAGCTTCGTCGATGAAGATGACATTATCGCCCTGTCGGAAGAGATCTTGACCGAGCTGTGGAAACTCATCGGCTACGAGATCACTACCCCAATTCCGCGGATGACCTACGCCGATGCGATGCGCAAATATGGTTCCGACAAGCCGGATCTGCGCTTCGACATTGAGATCGTCGAATGTCAGGAATTCTTTGCGAACACTACCTTCCGGGTGTTCCAAGCACCATATGTTGGTGCGGTAGTGATGGAAGGCGGCGCATCCCAGCCGCGCCGTCAGCTGGATGCCTGGCAGGAATGGGCTAAGCAGCGCGGCGCTAAGGGACTTGCATATATTCTCGTGCAAGAAGATGGCGAACTCGCCGGACCAGTTGCGAAAAACATCACCGATGAAGAGCGTGCTGGTATTGCTGCTCATGTTGGTGCAAAGCCTGGCGACTGTATTTTCTTTGCGGCCGGTGAAACAAAACCGTCGCGTGCTCTGCTAGGAGCTGCGCGCAATGAAATCGCCGCCAAACTCGGCCTGATTAAAGAAGGTGTCTGGTCATTTGTGTGGGTAGTTGACGCGCCACTGTTTGAGCCAGCAGCTGATGCCACCGCCTCCGGCGATGTTGCCTTAGGTAACTCTGCATGGACTGCGGTGCACCACGCCTTCACCTCACCGAAGCCAGAATGCCTTGACACCTTCGATACCGATCCGGCCAGCGCACTGTCTTACGCCTACGACATTGTGTGTAATGGCAACGAAATCGGTGGCGGCTCTATCCGTATTCACCGCCGCGACGTTCAAGAGCGCGTGTTTAAGGTGATGGGTATCTCAAACGAGGAAGCACAAGAAAAGTTCGGCTTCCTGCTTGATGCCTTCGCCTTCGGTGCACCACCACACGGTGGTATCGCCTTTGGCTGGGATCGTATTGTCAGCCTGCTCGGCGGATACGATTCAATTCGTGACGTCATCGCCTTCCCGAAGTCGGGTGGTGGCGCTGATCCACTCACCGATGCACCTGCACCGATCACCCCGGAGCAGCGTCGCGAATCGGGGATTGATGCAAAGCCGAAGCAGCACCAGCAGCAGGCGGTCAACAAGTAAACCCCTTTCGATGACCTCCAGGTGGGACCGCTACTCCCACTTGGAGGACGGTAGCGCCAAGCGCAGCTGATGAGATCGGCTATCTACGTCTGATGAGTGCACAGCAGGTGTTTGGCTGCAACCGTGCTTGGCGCACCTCCTAGAGCACGCCACGTCACCGTCGTTGCCTGGCTCACGATGCGCGATTCCCGCGTGAAGTGACCAAGGTAGCTACAGCATTAAGAAGGGCTATCACTGGAGCGCGCCAGCTGGGTGATAGCGCATAGGTGGCGGCTTGGTACCACAGGCCCACCTGTAGTCGGATTTTTATGTCGGGAACAACTAGTCTGCTGCGAGCAGCAACACCGATCGGCAGCATCAGGCCAACGAGGTTTCACCACGTTCGCGAGCGTCATCCCGTCGAGTCGAGAGGATCGTGGCGCTGGTGGTGCACCTCGTGCGACGCTTCTCCGGCAAACACGGGTTGCGTTATCGAACTGATATCGGCGGGCTACCGGTGATGCTGCCAGGGGAAAGGGTGAATTCAGGGGGAGTACACCGGAAGCTGCGGTAGCCCGGCCATGTGGACTGTGCGGTGGTAGAACGCAACCATGCAGGTGTTCAAGGCAGGCTGAAGAAAATACGGGGATAGCAGGTGTTGCAATAGTGACGCACCAGCTACACGGTGTCGATACCCGGTAGACTGCCGGGTGAGATGAGAAAAGAGCGGGTAGAACAGATGCACAGTGTGCAGGAAATTGTCGAAATCGCCGAAGAACTCCTCACCGATCGGTTTGGGGGAACACAGCGATTGTCAGAACCGAGTGACCTCGGCGGATCCGGGAATGCCCGGGTTCTTCGCGTGCGGGTCGCCCCGCAGCCTTTTTTGCAAGCCCGCAGCGTGGTATTGAAATATGTGCCTCGTGTGGGGGATCGTTTCGACGATGCCGCACTCATTAGAGAAGTAGTGGCCTACCAATTTTGCACCTCACTCCCGGTCGATAAACGGCCAGGTCCTGAGCTGCTTGCCTACGATATTGATCGTCGTATTTTGGTGATTGGTGATGCTGGCGACGGCGACACACTCGATGTGCTTCTCGACACCACTGATAGCAAAGCGCGCCTTCAGGTGGTGCGGAAACTTGGTCGCTCCCTCGGGTCGATCCATGCAGCCACAGCTGACCGTGAAGAACATTTCACGATTTTGCTCAAACGGATGCTTGCTCGCTATCCGCACACCAGCACTGTGCAACAAATGCGGGAGGTTACGCTGCCCAAAGCAATCGATCGCGGTCTCGACCTTCTTGTTGCAGCCGGAATTACCGTCGACGATCAGGTGCAACAGTTCGCAACTGAAGCGCAGCGTCGCCTGGTTACCGGCCAACATCGGGCGTTTACCCCATTTGATCTGTCCCCGGATAATATTCTGCTCACCGCCAAGCCACAGTTTTTGGACTATGAGTGGGCAGGGTTTCGCGATGCAACCTTCGACGTTGCCTGCGTCATCGGTGGTTTCCCGCAATTCCTGTTTGCCCATCCTCTCACCGACAGTGAAGCTGAGGCTTTCGTTGACGCGTGGGTGGATGAGGTAAAAACGCTATGGCCTAATGTCACCAACCGGGTTCGTCTTCGGGCGCGGCTGATAGCAGCACTCATCGGGTGGGCAGCTTCCTCGGTGGCCTACCTGTATCACGGGTCGATGCACCAGCTTGTTGCAGAAATGGAACAGCGCATGCAGCAGTCGCAGGCAGACGCAGGTGATATTCCGGCGCTTGATGCCATCGCCCGCAGTACCGCCGAGTGGGATGACGATGTGCTAGCTGGCTCGCTGTTTTCAGACATGAGTGAAGAAGGCCAGCTCGCTCGCAAAGATGTGGCCGACACGTTTACTGCCCTTGCCCGGCTCGCCCACCGAGGTGGTGATCCGCGTTTTGCCGCGGTGGCAACATTTGCCGAATCGGTCCTGGCACGGCTAGCCGAACTGGATACCTCGTTAGCAGATCGTCTAGCTGAGGGAGCAGGTACTCCAGCAGCAGACACTGCCACGACAATCGGTGAGGGACACTAGCGGTCGCTATGGCGGAAAACCCACTGTTTGATGACGCTGCTATCGCCGGAAGTAGACAACCATCCGCCGAGTCGGCGCAGCCCAAATCAGGCTCAGGACAAGCAGACTCAGCGGCGGTGAACCGAATAGCCGATGATGGGTCAACGACCTATTTTCATCCCGGGGCAGGGGCGCCACTTGCCGCTCGTATGCGTCCCCGCAACCTTGCTGAGGTGGTGGGACAACAACACGTCCTTGGAGCAGGTAAACCCTTAGAGCGCCTCATCAACGGCCAGGGAGAAAACTCGGTGATCTTATACGGGCCGCCAGGTACCGGAAAAACCACCTTGGCATCTTTGATCTCGCAGGCAACAGCCCGGAAATTTGTCGCCTTATCGGCACTGTCAGCGGGGGTGAAGGAAGTCCGGGAAGTCATTGCCGCCGCCCGGAAAAACCTCGCTGCAGGGCAGCCTACTGTGCTGTTTATCGATGAGGTTCATCGGTTTTCTAAAACCCAGCAGGATGCGCTCTTAGCGGCCGTAGAAAATCGGATCATTACTCTGGTTGCGGCGACTACGGAGAATCCTTCGTTTGCAGTCGTAGCACCGCTGTTATCCCGCTCGCTGGTTATTCAGCTTCAGCCCCTTGCTGAAGATGACATCGCAACTCTGCTGCACCGGGCGATCACCGATATCCGTGGCTTGGATGGACGAATAACCGTCGCGGAGCCGGCGCTAGAGCAACTTGTTCGACTCTCCGGTGGCGATGCGCGGCGGGCATTAACCTATTTGGAAGCGGTGGCGGAAACCGTGCCAACCGGCGGCGAGCTCACGGCCGCGATGGTGGCCGACAATATGCAGCAGGCTGTGGTGCGCTATGACCGTTCAGGGGATCAGCACTATGACGTCACCAGTGCACTGATTAAATCCATTCGTGGCTCTGATGTTGATGCCAGCCTGCACTATTTGGCACGCATGATCCATGCCGGGGAAGATCCGCGCTTTATCTGCCGGCGGCTCATTATTTTGGCCAGCGAAGACATAGGTCTTGCCGACCCGCAGGCCCTCGTACAGGCGACCGCTACCGCTGACGCAGTGCATTTGATTGGTTTGCCGGAGGCGCGCATCAACCTCGCCCAGCTGGTGGTCTATTTGGCGCTCGCCCCGAAGTCGAATGCGGTGTATCACGCCATTGATGCGGCGATTGCTGATGTGGCGGCTGGTTTAGCAGGTCCTGTCCCCGTTCACCTCCGGGACGGCCACTATGCGGGGGCGGAAAAACTCGGCCACGCCCAAGGCTACAACTATCCGCATCATGCGCCGCGAGGTGTAGTGCAGCAGCAATATATGCCAACAGCACTTGAAGACAAACAGTATTATCAGCCTGCAGGACACGGGGAAGAAGCCCGGCTAAGCCAAGTCCATCGGCGCTTGCGCAGCATTGTGCGTGGCACCGATGATCGATAACCACCATGCCCCGTATCACCCGTTGGGTAGGGGAATCTGCCACTGAAAACAGCCGGAAGTACCACAGGAATGCTGAGCCCAATGTGGGATCCGTTGCTCTGTCCGCCTATACTGCCCATACTGTACAGATAACACTTGTTTCGACGCAGCAGCATGCTGCGCACCCGTTCGAGATGAAAAGGACACTTCGCCGCCGTGCAAACCCATGAAATCCGGGAACGATTTATTCAGCATTTTGTCAGCGCTGGCCACACCGAGGTGCCGAGCGCTCCGCTGATTCTGGACGACCCCACCCTGCTGTTTGTCAACGCCGGCATGGTGCCATTTAAACCGTATTTCCTCGGACAGCAAAACCCGCCGTTTGCCAACGGGACTGCGACTTCCATCCAAAAATGTGTCCGCACCTTGGATATTGAAGAAGTCGGTATCACCACCCGCCATAACACATTTTTCCAGATGGCCGGGAATTTCTCTTTCGGCCAATACTTTAAGCAGGGGGCAATCGAACACGCCTGGGGGCTGCTGACCGGTTCGGTCGAATCCGGTGGTTATGGACTTGATCCCGAGCGGCTGTGGGTTACGGTTTATCTCGACGATGATGAAGCCGCAAATATTTGGCGTGACGTGATCGGGATTCCTGAACAGCGAATTCAACGGCTGGGCATGGCCGACAACTATTGGTCGATGGGCATCCCCGGGCCGTGCGGGCCGTGCAGCGAAATCTACTATGACCGCGGTCCAGCCTACGGTGTCGAAGGCGGCCCGATTGCCGATGACACCCGCTACATGGAGATTTGGAATCTCGTGTTCATGGAGAATGAACGCGGTGAAGGCACCGGAAAAGACAATTTTGAGATCTTAGGGCCGTTGCCGAAAAAGAATATCGATACCGGTCTCGGAATTGAGCGGGTTGCCTGCATTTTGCAAGGTGTGGACAACGTCTACGAAACAGATTTGCTGCGCCCGGTCATCGATGCCGCAATTTCGCTCACCGGGGCAACCTATGGGGCGAATCATGCCGACGATGTGCGTTTCCGGGTTATTGCAGACCATTCCCGCACCGGCATGATGCTGATGCTGGATGGGGTGACCCCAGGTAATGAGGGACGCGGCTATATTCTTCGTCGTTTGTTGCGTCGCATCATTCGTTCCGCCCGCCTGCTTGGGGCAAACGGCGCCACGATGGAAGTGTTTATGAACACCATCATGGATACGATGACACCGTCCTATCCGGAGATCGCCGACGCCCGGGAGCGGATTATTCGCACTGCGGTCGCTGAAGAACGCGCATTTTTGCGCACACTCGAATCCGGTACCCACCTGTTTACCCAGGTTGCGCAGGAGGCTAAGGCTGCTGGCCAGTCGACTCTGGCGGGCGAGAAAGCTTTCACCCTCCACGACACCTACGGGTTCCCCATCGATTTGACGTTGGAGATGGCCAGCGAACAAGGCCTAGAAGTGGATCGGGAAGGCTTCGAAGCGCTCATGGCTGAGCAGCGGGCACGCGCAAAAGCCGATAACAAGGCGAAGAAAACCGGCGGCGCAGATGTCAGTGTCTACCGCCAGTTCGTTGACGAGCACCCCACCCATTTCACCGGCTATACCCAGCTTGCTGACGAAGCCCAGGTTCTTGGTCTGGTAGCTGGCGGGCAGCTGCTGCACACAGCAGAAGAGGGCGACGAAGTTGAGGTGATCCTAGATACCACCCCAATGTATGCCGAAGGCGGCGGACAACTCGGCGACCGCGGCACGATTACTGTCGGTGACACGCTGCTGACCGTGGAAGATGTGCAGAAAGTCGGCAAAAAACTGTGGATTCACCGCGCCACAGTCACCCGCGGTGCAATTGAGGTAGGCCAGCAGGCAATAGCTACTGTTGACCCAACGTGGCGTCATCAAGCACGCCAAGCCCACTCGGCGACCCATCTGATTCACGGTGCGCTTCGCGAAATCTTAGGCCCAACTGCGGTTCAGGCCGGTTCGATGAACAAGCCCGGATATTTACGTTTCGACTTCAACTACACCGATCCGCTCACCCCTGAGCAGCTAGCCCGCATTGAGGCGCTCACCAACGAAGTGGTTGACGCCGACTATCAGGTCAACACCTTCGAAACTTCCCTTGCGGAGGCGAAAGCCATGGGGGCTATGGCACTGTTCGGGGAAAACTACGGTGATGTGGTGCGAGTTGTGGAAATCGCCGGCGATTTTAGCCGGGAGCTGTGCGGTGGCACCCATGTCGGTCACGCCTCCCAGATCGGTCCGGTGACACTGCTTGGGGAATCCTCGGTGGGCTCCGGTGTGCGCCGCATTGAAGCTTATTCAGGGCTTGATTCGATGGGATACCTGTCTAATCAGCGGCACCTGGCTGCACACACCGCAACACTGCTGAAAACACCCACTGATGAACTCCCTGATCGGGTGGCGCAACTCAGTGAGAAACTTCGCGCTGCTGAAAAGCAGTTGGCTCAATTACGCAAGCAGCAGCTCCAGCAGCAGGCCGGTGCTTTTGTCGATACGGCGATCACCGTTGGCGATGTTGCGGTAGTCACCGAATTGCTTGACGGTGTCTCAGGTGGGGATCTCCGCCAGATCGCCACCGATATTAAAGCCCGCTTTGGGTCCCGTGCCGCAGTTATTGCGCTTGGCGCCGACGAGAACGGGAAAGCACCGTTTATTGTGGCGTGTACACCGGCCGCTGTGGACAAGGACATCAAAGCAGGTGACCTCGTCAAGGAAATGTCTCGCTTCGTCGATGGTCGGGGCGGTGGGAAGGCCGACATGGCGCAAGGTTCCGGCACCCGTGCTGCAGGATTCAATGATGCGTTTGCAGCAGTCCGCACTGCTGTGGCAGCCCACTAAATAGAGACAGCTAGGCAGTCGCGATACAGTCAGCAAGACTGGCAAGGTGTCGGCGCACAACACGATAGCTGCGGCCCGTTTAGGGTGCGGCACGGTTTGCAGTTTTTCAGCCACCGCACCCACTACATCCCGCCATTTGCCGTGCCGCCCCCTGTGCGCCAGAGCCCGTCGCCGACACTAGGACTGGGATACACGCAGCATCCGGGGTGTATTGCACTGCTGTGTTTTGCCACCACTGCCTGTGGTATACATTCCGAAAGTGTCGAATATCGGGCCTGCGGGGCGGCAAAGGCTCGATTCTTCGTGGAAAGGACAACGATTTATGCCACACAGCGACGCTGCAGGCAGCTCATCACGGGCAAGCTATCCAACTCCCGATGTTCCTGGGGTTAACGATCCAGGTGCTGGCCGTCGCCTCGGTCTAGACGTTGGCACAGTTCGCATTGGTGTGGCGGTATCTGACTCAATGGGCATGCTTGCCACCCCTGTTGAAACTGTTCGCCGTATCACCAAGCAAGGTCAAGCAGCCGGCGAAGATTTTGCTCGGATTATTCACCTGGTGGAAGAATACCGACCCGTTGAGATCATTGTTGGATTGCCGAGAAACCTCAAAGGCCAAGGCTCCGCGTCTGTCCAGGAAGCCACATTTTTCGGTACGAAACTCGCTGAACTTCTTGCTGCGAATCCGGAAACTGCAACCATTGCGGTTCGCTACGCTGACGAGCGGCTCACCACAGTTGCGGCATCAAATGCGTTACGGGCTAGCGGGGTAAACGCGAAAAAGGGCAGGGCAGTGATCGACCAGGCGGCGGCAGTGGCGATTTTGCAGCATTGGCTCGATGGTCGCGCCAGTCGGCTATAACAGCTTTTAGATGCTGGTTGGACCCCCGCTAGCCACAGCGTATGGAGCGTTGAAAAGAGGGCAGTGGTCCGCATCGTCGCGCAGCACAGCGGTCCAGGTGTCAGGCTGCGACCACGACAATCGTGGACTTGTGCCGCAATGTCGTGTCAGCTCTCCGATCACGATATGATTACAGGCAACACAGCTGTGGGCTGTTTCCCCAGGATTTTCAGCTTGTGGAGGCAGCCACATGCCAGGACATGGTATGGCTGACTGCTTGCTATGTTGCCGCCTGGTGTGGCGTTGCAAGGAGAGCCTGAAACACAGATGTGTTAGGTTTTTGCTGTTTGGTAATACCACCAACCCCAACTGTGATGCCCAGAAACGAACTGGGCATCGTCAATCTGACCCCGCTTGAGGATAAGCCCGTGAGTCGAAACTCCCGCCCCACCCACCCAGACGGACGTTCCCGGTTCGTGTCAGTGGTCGTCGCTGCCGTACTGGTCATTGTGCTTGTCACCGCCTATATCGGAGTGCGACTAATGACTGCACCTGCCGAACAAGACTATGTCGGCAATGGAAACGGGGTGGTTGAACTCGTGGAGATCGCCCCCGGATCGAGTGTTTCAGCGCTAGGACCTGAACTCGTCGAGCGCGGCATTGTGAAGTCGAACAGTGCCTTCCAGCGGGCAGCATCCGAAAATAGTGACGCAGCCAATGTGCAACCCGGCTACTATCGTCTCGAAGGGGAGATGAGTGCCGAAGCTGCGGTGGCAGCCTTGCTCGATCCTGGACACAAAGTCGAATTGTTGCAAGTGCAACCTGGAGCGACAATTAACGATGTGGTGGTTGTCGGTGGTTCGACCCGGTTAGGGATTTTCTCCCAGATCTCTCAGCTGGCCTGTGGGCAAGCAGCCAATAGCAACTGTGTCACGGTTGCAAAGCTCAATGATGCGGCAGCATTTACTCCACCTGCTGAACTCGGTGTGCCAGAATGGGCAATCGATCAAGTCACTGCGCGGGGAACCGATCCACGCCGCATCGAAGGACTGATCGCTCCGGGTGAATATGTTGTTAATCCCACCGCTCAGGCGAAGGACATTCTCCGGGAGCTGCTCACCAAGTCGGCCAAGGTGTGGGATGAAACCGGGATTATCGACAAAGCCTCCCAATCACAGTTCACCCCCTACGAGCTGCTTACCGCAGCATCGCTGGTGGAGCGTGAATCACCAGCCGGCGAATTCCGCAAAGTTGCTCGTGTAATTGTCAACCGGTTAGCAGTACCAATGCGGCTCGAGTTCGACTCAACGGTGAACTATGACCTCGCTGATCAGGAGGTTGCGACCACCGACGAGGATCGTGCCCGGGTGACTGCCTGGAACACGTATGCTGCAGACGGGCTGCCAGCTACACCCATTGCTAGCCCTTCAGTGGAAGCGCTCGAAGCTATGGAAGATCCAGAACCTGGCGATTGGCTCTTCTTTGTCACGGTCGACCAAGATGGCACCACCGTGTTTAACAACACCTTCGAAGAGCATATGAACTCCACCGGTCAGGCCGTCGATAACGGTGTGCTGGACTCACAGCGGGAACAGTAAAAACACCGGACGATTCCTTCACGACATGGTTTTTTCGGCACCATGGTTGTCGCCTCTGAGAGGCCGGCCACCATGGTGCTTTTTTCATCTTGGAAAACCCTGGCGTTCTTGCGGTTGGCGTATTGCAAATCCTGGGAGGGTATGCAAGCATCGAGACATTTTCCGGCTTCCCATCGCAGCGCACTATGAGGAGCACTTGGGAAAGTGCAGTGCAAAGTGTTGCGGATCCGCCATTTCACGGGTGTCGCCGGTTTGCAGGTAGCATCGCTACCATCCGGCGGTGGATGCACCGCACCGGAAAGCTGTTGATGGTAGCGAATTTGAAGGCGGCAATATGGGTGAACAATTACGACAAGCAGCAGTCTTAGGTGATCCGATTGATCACTCGTTATCACCGGTGTTGCACAATGCTGGATATGCCGCATTAGGGCTTAGCAACTGGCACTATGACCGCATGCGGTGCACCGGGGAGATGCTGCCGAAGCTTGTTTCCACCGCGCCGCAGCGTTTCGTCGGCTATTCGGTGACAATGCCGGCAAAATTTGCGGCATTAGCGTTTGCCAGTGAAGCCTCCGCGCGGGCGCGCATCATTGGCTCAGCAAACACTTTGCTGCGTCGGGACGATGATAGCTGGTTTGCTGATAACACCGACTGTGACGGGATTAGTGGTGCTCTGGCGGGGTTGGGAATTGATCACGACCATCCACCGCAGCGGGCGGTCATTATCGGGGCTGGGGGAACCGCGCGGCCGGCAGTGTATGCGCTGGCAGCCCTCGGCGCATCCGTGATCACCCTCATCAATCGTCGCGATCGAAGTGCCGAGTTTGTTGACCTGCAGCAGCAGATCGACAGTGAACTTGCCATGGCATCGTTCGCGGATGTACCCGCATTGTGTGCTGCCGCAGATGTGGTGATCTCCACTGTCCCTTCCCAGGCAGTAGCAGGGATCGCTCCGGAAATTGTCCAAGCACCATTACTAGATGTGATCTACCATCCGTGGCCAACCCCACTAGTTGCACAAGCTGTTGCGACGGACATCCCGGTTGTTGGTGGTCATGTCATGCTGGCGCATCAGGCGTATAGCCAATTTACGCTGTTTACCGGCCAAAAGGCTCCCCACCAGGCCATGTGGGAGGCGTTGACTGCCGCATTATCGCTTCCCGCGCAGTAAGCTGCTTGCGTTCGCCAGTCGCAGAACACGATCCCCGGCTCTGGTGCAACGTGCAGCCCAGAAGATGCAGCTGCCGCTGCACTGTGTCGTAGGGTAGATGGCGGAACCGACACGAAGCGGTTGGCAGTCTGAACCAAGTGTGAAAAGAGAACAACTTGCCACGCGGTACAGCATTGATGCAGCAGCAAACTCGAACGCTGTGGCACCTGCAGGGTGTAGCGCATCAGCAGGGAAAACAACGACCGACCCTGCAGCGCGGTCCAGTCACCCCAGCGATGCTGCGCCTGGTGCAATTTCCGCCATTGACGACCCCAGGGCAGCGATCTCCCGCCGGCAAGTGCTTCGCCACGTTGGCTACCAGCTGCTGGTAGCAGCAGCAATAGTGGTGCAAGTCGCAACCAGCACCCATCCTTGGTGTTTTCAGTCGGCAGACTCTGTTGTCGAAGGGGTTGTGCTGTGCACAGTATCCCCGGCTGCGACAATGGGTCGTGTTGGGGCATTGGCGATAGTCACTTGGTGGCTGGTAGGTGTAGCCAGGTACGACTGGGTGACCGGCCGGATTCCAGATGTGGAAATCTTGCCCGTGGGGTGGGCGGCAGGAGTCTTATTGCTCAGCAGCGGGCATGGGGCAGCGGTAATAACCGGCCTGGGTTGGTGGCTTGCCTATCTCATCATCGCAACTATTTGTGGCGGTCTCGGCGGGGGAGATATCAAACTTGCAGGAGTGTTGGGGATGCTGCTTCCCGATGCGGGCAGTGTGCTATTGGTACTAGGGATTGCAAGCGTGCTGCATCTTCTGCTGCTGGGGAAGCTACGAACGGTTAGCGCCCCGCACAGTCCAGCAATGGTAGCCGCCACAGGCCTGGTTGTATTTGCGGGTATGTAAATGACTTGAGCAGGTTCGTTGTAGCAGCACCAACATTGGAAAAGCATCGGCTTTTTCGCAGGTGGGCGGCGAATAGGGGTGCTGCTGCTTGCCCGTATGTAGGGGAGCTGAGCAAAAACACTGCCCTGGCTTACAGTGTGCGGCAGTCTTCTGACACAATAGAGCACATGCTTCGATGGACAACCGCAGGAGAATCGCACGGCCAGGCGCTCATCGCCATGCTGGAAGGTGTTCCAGCAGGCTTTACCCTTGACCGGGAAAAGATCTCCCGGGAACTTGCTCGCCGCCGTCTGGGATATGGGCGCGGTGCCCGCATGAAATTTGAGGCCGATGAGCTGACCGTTCTGACCGGTGTGCGACATGGGCACACGCTAGGGTCACCAATCGCGCTGGAAATTTTCAACAGCGAATGGCCAAAATGGACGACGTTGATGTCACCTTCACCGCTTGATGAAAACGATCCGGAAGTGCAGGCTGCGCTCGCCTCCGGACGGGGTGCCACATTGACCCGACCACGTCCAGGACATGCCGACTTCGCTGGCATGTTGAAATACGATTTTGACGATGCACGGGAAGTACTTGAGCGTGCCTCGGCGCGGGAGACTGCGGCACGGGTCGCCTGCGGTGCAGTGGCAAAACAGATCCTTGCGGAACTGCTTGGGGTGTCGGTGATCTCACATGTGGTCTCGATTGGTGAGTCAACCCCCTATACCGGTCCGATACCGGCGTCCGCCGATGAAGAAGCAATCGATGCCTCTCCGGTACGGGCATTCGATAAGGATGCGGAAGCTTCAATGATTGAGGCTATCGAGGCAGCGAAAAAACAGGGCGACACCTTGGGGGGTGTTGTCGAAGTGGTGGTTGCTGGTTTACCGATCGGTCTGGGCAGCTATGTCACCGGCGAGTCCCGTCTTGATGCGCAATTGGCGCAAGCCGTGATGAGTATCCAAGCGATTAAAGGTGTGGAAATCGGTGACGGGTTTGCTGAAGCGCGCCGCCGTGGTAGCCAAGCCCATGACGAAATGGTGCGCACCGAAGACGGTGTGCAACGGTTGTCGAACCGGGCCGGTGGTCTCGAAGGCGGTATGACAAATGGTCAACCGCTGATTGTGCGGGCTGCGATGAAACCAATCTCGACAGTTCCGCGTGCGCTAAAAACAATCGATATGGCTACCGGTGATGCGGCAACCGCAATACATCAGCGTTCAGATGTGTGTGCGGTGCCGGCTGCTGCAGTGGTCTGTGAAGCTATGGTTGCACTGGTGGTGTGTCGTGAACTGCTCGCAATGGTTGGGGGCAATTCGAAAGATCAGGTTGCAGCGAATTTGGAAAGCTACCAGCAACGTCTCGCTCAGCGGCTGTCGTTTGCCGCAACCGAATAGCATCTGCACAGCTACTTCGCCGATGCTTGTTGCAGGTAGGGTTTCATGCAGCAGTGACAATCCCGTCACTGCGCCACCTGCGCAGAAAAGACGGTTGGCCGCCGGGTGGAAAAACATCAAGTTGGTCGCGCTGGAAAGTGAAACGAAACGCACCGATGGTAGCGATACAACTTGTGGCATACTTCGTGCTGTGAAACGGCGCGAAGCAGGTTTTTGGGTGTTGTCACCCTGATAGACACCAGGCACGACTGCGGCGGTGTTTGATTGATGCAACATTTTTGCGCAACATTGCATCGACGATGCTACCGGCTCGGTAGGGTAAACACTGTTGGCTTCGCGATAACCCGGCAGGCTCTGGCACATCGGAGTTGCATTCGTTTGTAACAGAGGCTGCTCGTTGCCGCCCCGTGGCAGGAATTGCATCCAACACGTGTGCTGCTGTTGTTGTGCGAAGTCCGCAAATAGCAGAGGTGTACACACTGTTGGGTTTGCCGTCTATCTTTAGCACAACACTATTGGTAACCGCTGTTGAAAACCGGCAAGGTGTGCTTGCTGCTGTCACCAGCGAAGTTGCCGCTGTTGAAAAAACGGTTTGTTGTTTCACGCCGAAAAGAAGGAACACGTGAGCTATCAATCGCTTATTTATCTGGTTGGCCCTCCCGGAGCAGGGAAAACCACCATCGGAAGACGGTTGGCCAGTGCGTTATCGACTACGTTTATCGACACCGATGAACGGTTAGCGCACAGCTTCGGTATGCCCTGTGGGGAGATTATTCGCACCCGTGGGCTTGCAGAATTTCGGCAAGCTGAAGCTGAGGTCATTCGCAACACCTTAGCGGAAACTGGCATTGTTTCCTTAGGCGGCGGGGCAGTGGAAACCCCAGCTGTGCGGGATATGTTGCGCGAGCACACTGTCGTGTGGCTGGATGTGAGCCCTGCAGAAGGGGTTCGGCGCACTAGCGGGGATACCAACCGGCCGCTGCTAGCCGCGGATGATCCGTTGGCACGTTACATTGCACTCCGCGAATCGCGGACACCGCTTTATAGCGACCTGTGTGATATGCGGGTACGCACTGATCAGTGCAGCCCACAGCAGGCGGTCGCAAAAATTCTCAACTGGTGTGAGGATCATCCTGACACTCATCCGCCTACCACAAACCCGGAAGCCCTAGAACACGGCGAAACCGTGTTTTAGCACCATCGTCCTGACCTTTCGTTACCGAATGCGGTGCAGTGTTTACCGACTAGCTTCTCGGCTGGGGGGGATGCTACCGCATTATTGCGACACACATTCCGGTGGTGACGGTTGGTTTCATTGCACTGCTGTGCAACCAACCACCACAAACTGGTCGTCGCTTGGTACCGTTGCCCGCCTTGTCTTTTTAACCTGTATTGGATCGGTTCACCCATGGAAACCAAGAATCAGCCTGCCCACACCATCACAGTTCAAAGTCCCACGCCTTACACGGTCACTATCGGTACTGATCTTGCCCCGCAGCTTACCGACCATATTGCTCAGCGTGACGGAGTTTCGACGGTGGCGATTATCTATCAGGAAAATCTTGCTGCCGCTTGCGAACAATTCACCGACTCGCTGCAGGCTGCTGGGCTGAAAGTCATTGCGTTGCCAATTGCCGACGCAGAGGCCGGAAAGACGTTTGCGACGTGTCAACAGTGTTGGGATGTGTTGGGGGAACATTCCTTTGGGCGTCGTGATGTGGTGGTCGGTTTAGGTGGGGGTGCAGCCACCGACTTGGCGGGTTTTGTGGCAGCCGCATGGATGCGTGGTGTACAGGTCGTGCAGGTGCCAACCACGTTGCTGGGCATGGTTGATGCTGCGGTGGGCGGTAAAACCGGGATTAACACGCCACGGGGTAAAAACCTGGTGGGCGCCTTTCACGAGCCGGCGGCTGTGTTCTGCGATTTGCGATTCCTTGACACGTTGCCGGCACAAGAACTCATTTCGGGCAGCGCTGAGATCATCAAGGCTGGTTTCATTGTAGATCCGCGGATCGTTGAGCTTTACCAGCAGTATCCTGCGGAGGCGTTGCACAACGGTGAGGTCCTTGCTGAATTGATCGCGCGCGCTATTCAGGTGAAAGCTGATGTTGTCGGTCAGGACTTTAAAGAATCCAATTTGCGGATGATTTTGAACTACGGCCACACCTTGGCGCATGCCATTGAACAGCGGGAGGACTATCAGTGGCGGCATGGCAATGCGGTGGCCGTCGGCATGGTGTTCGCTGCTTGTTTGGCGCATGTCACTGGTCGTCTTGATCGGGCAGCAGTAGCGACCCACGTGTCAGTGTTGCAATCGATTGGGCTGCCAACGACGTATGATCCGGATGCTTTCGATGAGCTGTTTGCAACCATGCTGCTGGATAAGAAGAACGTTGCTGGGCGGGTACGGTTTGTGCTGCTTGCCGAGTTGCAGCAGCCAGAAATCGTGGACGGTATTGAACGTGCCCAGTGCGAGCAGGCCTATGCGATGATGCTGTCGCTGGCAGACGAGCAATAATCCATAGGATAAGCGCACCGGAAACACCACAGATACCGGGTACACCACGCAGGAAACCTGCCAGGGTGTTCGCAGCACACCTGGTGCAAGGCTGGATAACCCCCAAACGGTTCGGTTGGTAAGTCACATTGCAACCATCGATGAGCGGCCAAAGCCGTTGCCGGTGAAGCGGCGACACTGATAGAAGGGACTGGGAAACCATGGCAGAAATCTTGTGCCTGAACGGGCCAAATTTGGATCGGCTCGGTAAACGACAGCCGGAAGTCTACGGCCATACCACGTTGGCCGATGTGCAGCAGTTGATGGAGAAAGAAGCGAACCGGCATGGGCATACTGTGGTGCTCAAGCAGTCAAATCATGAAGGTGAACTCATCGATTGGGTGCATGCTGCGGCGGATGCCGGAACACCGATTATTATCAACCCTGGCGGCTTGACGCATACTTCGGTTGCGCTGCGCGACGCCCTCGCTGAGATTGCTGACGGTGCTGGGTTTGTCGAGGTACACATCTCGAATGTGCACGCCCGGGAAGCATTTCGCCACACCTCATTACTGTCGCCGATTGCTGCGGGAATTATCGTCGGCGCAGGTACCGATGGATATGTGCTGGCTGTTCATGCTACAGCTTTACGCCTTGCCGCAGATCGGAAGTAATAGTCCACAGGTGTACCGACCGGTATCTACGGAAGACCACACTACTGGTGGTAGAGCTTGCGGCAGTCCTTGTGTTGTGCCGCGCGGCTTTGAATATGGGACGATCAAGTGGGGTTGTGCGCTACCGTTGGGATCATGCAGGGGTCGGGGAGCAAGTCCTTGTGCACTACCGGTGCCGAATAAGGTGGCTGCGATTGCTTCGGGACTTGTTTCGATCCGCGGTCGTGGCAAGTGGTTGTCGGCTCCAACTTCCAGCGCGATGGCACGTTGCAGCGAACCGCGATGGTCATGACTGAGTGGTCGCCGACTAAAAACAGCTGCCGGTACCCTTCTTATCCGGGATCGCGAACGGTTGTGGTGCAGTCATTGCAGCGGCGACGAGTGCCCCCGAGACGGACATTGCCGGCGACGGCTATGCTTGAGGCTTGGAAAACATCACCACTGTTGTGGTGTCCTATTCATTACTTTTGTATTCAAGGAGCTCACCTTCGATGACCATGCTTGCAGATACCCGCTATTCCAATCGACGCCGCGCAGTGGCCGCCGCATTTGCTGGTGATCGTCTTGACGCGCTAGTGGTTGATCACGGCGTCCATGTGCGCTATCTCACCGGTTTTACGGGGAGCAACGGTGGCGTGTTACTGCGGAAAGATCTTTCGGCAACTGTCGCAACCGATGGACGCTATACCACGCAGATCGCCGAACAGGTTCCAGATTTGCAAGCGATCACCGCATCGGCGTGTGCGCCGACGCTGGCGGCAACTGTGGAAGGGCCTTGCCGCCTGGGATATGAAGCAGATTTTACTTCCGTCTCGCAACGCAACGCATTGGAAGAAGCTGTTGGGGAAGATGTCACACTCGTGCCGGTGACGGGGCTGGTGGAAAAGGTCCGGTTGATCAAGGACGAGGGTGAACTCGACGAACTGCGGGCAGTTGCTGCGCTTGCAACGCAGGCGCTCAGCGAGCTGATTGAAGCTGGTGAATTAGCGGTGGGTCGTACAGAGATCGCCATCGCCGCTGATCTGGAATATCGGATGCGGAAGCTCGGGGCCGCGTCGACGTCCTTTGACACTATCGTCGCATCAGGGGTGAATTCTTCGAAGCCGCACCACAGTGCCAGCGACAAGGTGATCGAATCGGGTGATCTGGTCACTATCGACTACGGTGCGCTGCTGCGGGGCTACAATTCCGACTGCACCCGCACGTTTATCGTGGGCGAACCTACCGATTTCGCGCGAGAAATCTACGATGTGGTGTATCGGGCACAACAAGCTGGTGTGGAGCGTGCTGTTGCTGGGACGGCATGCAAGGATGTGGATGCTGCTTGCCGCGAGGTTATCCGCGAGGCGGGATATGAACAATATTTTGTGCACTCCACAGGCCACGGCATTGGGTTGGATGTTCACGAAGCACCGGCAGCCGCCGCAAAGAGCACGGGCGAACTTGCAGCCGGGATGACGCTGACAATCGAACCTGGAGTGTATATTCCCGGCAAGGGTGGCGTGCGAATTGAAGACACGCTGATTATTCGTGATGGTGCAGCGGAAAACATCACCACATATCCGAAGGAACTCACTGTCATCTCCTAGGAGATTCTGACCTTACTCGGTACGGTGAGCTTCACCCACCCCGAGGTCGAACAGGGAGTTGATCGCTGGCGGTGGTAGGATAGTCACGGATTTTTCGCTGCAGTGAAAAACCTGCTTTCTACACAGGGGTTTTGCCTGCTGGGCTGGTTCGCCGGGCAGGTTTGCCCGCTCCAGTGTTTGCTCGCAGAACCATTACTGCAGTGGCGTTACCTGCCGGCACCACAATCCATTTTCTGAGGTTGTTGCACCGTGCGGGCAGGTGAAAACCTTCGTTTTGCCCTTTTCGTTTTTCCCCAAGGAGTACACATCCGTGGCAACTACCGCTGATTTCAAAAACGGTCTCGTGCTGAAGATCGACAACAAACTGCAGCAAATCATTGAGTTCCAGCATGTGAAGCCAGGTAAAGGACCGGCTTTCGTGCGCACCAAGCTCAAGGATGTTGTCTCCGGGAAGGTGACCGACAAAACCTTCAACGCAGGTGTGAAGGTGGAAACCGCTACAGTGGATCGGCGCGACATGACCTACCTGTATCATGACGGCGAATCCTATGTGTTCATGGATGACAAAACCTATGAGCAGACCGAAATCGCCGAGCACCTCATGGGCGACGGTGCCCGGTTCCTGCTGGAAAACATGACAGTCCAGGTGTCTTTCCACGACGGTGAAGCACTGTTTGTTGACATGCCTGTGTCTGTCGAGTTGAAGGTTGCCCACACCGATCCTGGTCTGCAGGGCGATCGCTCCACCGGGGGTACTAAGCCAGCCACGTTGGAAACCGGCGCAGAAATCCAGGTGCCGCTGTTTATCGAAACTGGCAACGTGTTGAAGGTCGATACCCGCGACGGATCTTATCTCTCGCGTGTAAACAACTAACGCAAGAGCCAACGTTCTCAGCGCAAATGCTGAGCCTGAAGCACTCCCGTATCGATTTGCTCCATACACCCTGTCGTTTTGTTCTCTGTTGTGCAACTAGTGTTCGTGCTAGGTGTCAGATGACCACCGACGGTGTTGGACTCGCATCGTTGCGGGGGTGCTTGTTCTTTGTGCCGCCAATATCTCTGCTTTCGCGGCAGGTGTTCCACAACGGTGAACCTTGTGTGTCGAGCCGTTGAAGGTGATGGTTTCCCTGGGCCCAGGGGGCGGAGACGTTGCCAGAACACCTGTTGCCCGCTAGGATGATTTGGCTTACTGGATATGTGTCGCAGACGGCGTTATTGCTTGCACCTGGCGTTGCTTTTGCACGTCGTCGTCTACTGATTGTCCGATATGACTGCTACCAGTCCTTCCACCCCGAATTGGTTCGGTGCGAGGGAAGGTTTCTGAATAAGGAATGGTAGCGTCGATGAGTGCTATACGGCGGCAGCAGGTCTGTCGTCGCTGTGGCTTAGATATGTCTTAACTGCATCCCCATTCGGGTTCACCCTAGTCGGTGTGGCTGAAACGGCTACACCAGAGAAGCGAAGTTGGTTCATGGATCTTTCCGAGAAGTCGCAATCGAGTCGAGTACAGCGTGGTCATCGTCGTCACGGTTCACGCTATAAAGCCCGTAGTCGTGCGGTGGAATTGCTTTTCGAGGCAGAATTGCGCGACCTGGATCCCGTAGAGCTAGTGGCTGTGCGGTCACGCGAATCGGCGATTCGGGAATACGGGGTGAAACCGGTACCTGCATATACCCGCGAGATCTTGGCGGGGGTTGCCCAGGAGTTGAATGGTCTGGACGAGGTGATTGCTGATCATCTCACCGATGATTGGGAGCTGTACCGTATCGCCGGTGTCGATCGTGCGATTTTGCGGGTTGTGGTGTGGGAGATGCTTTTCAACGACGAGGTGCCGCCGGCGGTTGCAACCGTAGAGGGAACCGAGTTAGCCAGTCAATACTCTGCCGATAGTTCGCCTGCCTATATCAATGCGATGCTTGATGTTATTGCAAAGCAGGCGGAAGATTTGGCACTGAGCCTGCGAGTGACGACCACCGCAGATGAGACGACTGCGTTTGCATTCCCGGAACACTCCACCGAATCGGAGACCGTCGTGGTTACAGACGATGCGGGTCTTGGGGATAACGGCGTGTCGGAATCAGCTGCGTCGGAATCAACCGTGTCCGATTCGGCAGAATCTTTGCCTTCCTCTGCAGAACCGGTCGAGACTCAGCACCCTGATGCTGCTGCGGCAGCAGATGCGATGTTAGATCAGCCGCGCGTCGGTGACCAGGAACCGCAATAGATTTTTCGTGCTCTTTTTGTGAGCTGAGGTCAAGCCCTGCCGGAAGCCTATGACTTCCTGCAGGGCTTTGCTGTGTTTGCTAGAGTGCTGCCGGTTGTGATTATCCGGCTGGTTTTGCCGCTTCGCCATCATCCTTGGTGGTAGCAGGGATGAAGGTGCGGGTGGAGGGGAGCGCTAACCGGTTGGTTCTCACCGCTTCAATGCCGGCGATGACGAAATTTACCCGGTCGCGGAGATTGCCTTGGTCAAGCCAAATATCGTCGGTTTTATAGAACAGGCGGCGGGTGAGGGAGACCCGGTCAATTGGTTCCATAAGTTTGGGGTCAACTTGCGGATTGTCGATGTTGAGATTGCGCCGCTGTTCGACATGCAGGTGGGAGACGAAGGTCATCTCTGCAAGGAGCATGAGACCGAAGGAAAACCCGGTGCGATCTTCGCCGAAGCCAGCGTCTTGGCAGTTGTCAACGAGTGTCCAGATATAGTCTTGGGCGTGGCGGAAGGAGAACGGGCGGGTGAGGAAAATTTTCGACAATCCTGGATAGGTGTCCAAGAGGTTCCACAGGGCGTCGGTGAAAAAGTGCAGCTGTTCCTGCCATGGCTGATCGGCCGGTGGGAGGGGCATTTCCTGGGCGATTCGTTCAAGGCATTTGTCGACGAGATCATCCCGATTGGCGATCACTCGATAGAGCGAAGGGGTGGAAAATCCGAGTTCTTTTGCCACAGCGGCAAGGCTGAACTCGTTGAGCCCAAGACTTAGGGCAATATCGACCGCATCGTCGAGGGAAAACTTTGGTTTTGGCCCGCGTCGCTTTTCGTCTTGATCATCCATCTGCATCATCCTATGACCACTTGCCATGTAACCGTAAATACAGTTCACTATTATAGGCCAAATCCGTGGCTATGCGCCGAATCTGAGTAAAAGTCCTGGATATTGCCCTGATTTACTCGTGGTAATGATTTTCAAGTGCAGTAAAGTACCCACTGATGGGGTTGGCGGGCAACGCCCATCTTTACCTGCTTGTGCTGCAGCAGTGCGGCGAATGGGGGTGAGTTCGCGGCAGAAACAGTTTTTCCCGGGAGCGGTGGCGCGGATGGATCAATTCCCACCAACGAGATGCTCATCCTGGCACAATGGTGCCTATGGCAAATTTTTCTGTTGAAGATGCTCGCGCTACTCAGGTGACTCCCGGATTTCAGCTAGCTGATATCGACCCCGCAGCAACCCCAAATTTTTCCGATTCGAAGAAAAAGCTGCTTCACGAATTCACCGAAATCGATGACGAGCTCACTGATCTGCAAGAGATGCTGTATGCCAATGCTCGTGCCGGGCTGCCGCACACCCCGCGGATTCTGCTTGTTTTGCAGGGGATGGACACCTCCGGCAAGGGTGGGGTGATCAGGCATGTGATGGGCACCTTGGATCCGCAGGGGGTGGATCTAGCAGCGTTTGGCGTGCCAACTGAACAGGAACGCCAACATGATTTCTTGTGGCGCATTAAAAAAGCACTCCCACGAGCCGGGCGGATCGGCGTATTTGACCGTTCCCACTATGAGGATGTGCTCGTGCACCGAGTGCATGGCTTATCCCCGCTGCCGGTGATTGAACAGCGCTACGGGCAGATCGTTGAGTTTGAACAGGAGCTTGTTGATTCCGGCACGACGATTATCAAAGTGATGCTCCATATCTCCCCGGAATTCCAAGCGGAAAACCTGCGGGAACGGCTGGAACGCAAGGATAAGTATTGGAAATATAATCCTGGTGATATCGATGAGCGGCTGCACTGGGAGGAGTATCAGCAGGCTTATCAGATCGCGTTGGAGCGCACCTCAACAGCTAGCGCCCCCTGGTATTGCGTGCCAAGCGACAACAAACCCTATGCCCGAATGGTGGTGAAGTATCTGCTGCTTGGTGCATTGCGGGATTTACAGCTGCAATGGCCGCCGGCAGACTTCGACCCGGCCGTGGAACTCGCCCGCCTGGAAGCTTCGCAACAGCAACTACAGCAGCGGTTAACGCAGCAACAATGAGATAGCAGCCTTGCTGGCTTGCCGGGGTGGGACGAGCAGCGCAAATGCCCGCCGACCCCGGCGCGCATGCCTGCAATTATCGCTGTTGCCGGCAGGATTGTCGGTGTGCAGGATTATGCAGGTCCTGCTGTGCGTGGATTGCGCTGCGGGAGTGCACGCTGCCCGTTTAGCAGTGCGCTTATCTGGCCGGCCAACACGGTGAGGAGTTGTTCGTCGGTGAGTCCTGCACCAATACTGGTTTCACAGTCGAGCCGAATATGTAGCGATTTATCGTTTGCGATGATTACCGCCGCCCGACTGTGTACTGCCTGGCTGTTATGGCTATTGCAGGCAAGATACCAGTCAGGTTCGGGCAACTCGGCAATGCTCTCACCGGTGTCAGAGTCCAGCCGAATCAGGAGATGTTGTGGAAATAGCAGCCATGAACAGGTGTATCCCTGAATCATTGCACCGTCTACTGGTTGGCCATTGACAGGGTCAGTCACCGTTTCGCTGGTGATCCCCAATGATGTGAGCGCGGCTGTGACACGCTGCGCGGTGACCGGCTCGGGGGTGTGTTGTTCCGGGGTTTTCGCATGGTTGCTGTTAGTCGTGGTCATGTTCACTCCAGGTCACTGCAGCTGGGAAGGTGTGGTCAAGCATTGTGGCAGCTTGGGTCACCATAGCCACAGTGGAAGCAATAACGGCGTCTAATTGTGCATCGGTTGCTCCGTGGTTGACCGGCCATACTCGCCGCATCGTGACGATGGCTTGCTGCTGATCGTCCAGCTTGGTCGCTAGGGCAGGTCCGATGCTGTGCAGATTGTGTTCGCTTACTGCGGCAAGAAGCGCGGGAATCTCGGTTGCGGGCAAAATACCCCGCCAGGATCCTTGGATACGGATTCCAGCTTGTGGGTCAAGGTCAATAAGCAGCATGACATTGGGAAAGCCGGTGGCAATGGTGGGCCGGGGGAATACGGTGTCACTGCCCGGTAGTTGTTCGGTGATGGTGTGGGCAATAGTGCACCGGTTACAGGCTGCCGCTATCCGCGACAAGGTCACAGGAGTGGGAGTAGTACTCGGGGTCGTCACAATAGGGGACTATCACTTTCCGGGGAAGGTAGCGCGGCAGCAATACATCCACTGCCGCGATGAACATATCCCCTGATCTTACCCGGCCAGCAGGCTTTCACGCGGTGTACGCCGGCGTGAAGCGGGATGATGGTGGGGTATCAAGGCAGCGCAGGTGCTGCGGTTGCCCGGTGTGTCTTTTCTATAAAGGCTGAACATGCACACACCGGTTGCCAACACTAGCTGCCAGCGACGAGACGTTCCCGGCCAAGTTCGTGGCGCAGCGCGGCTGCAAGCTGACAGTAGCGGAAGGTGTGCTCGCTGTGGCCAAGCACGGTACTGGTCACATGCTGGTTCGCCAGGGCGAGTTCTTCCGCGCCCTGTTGCCCTAAGAGCAGCGCTGGTGCCCACTTTGGGGTTGGGATAACCGTCGGACGGCGTAACACCTGTCCCAGGGTGTGCATAAAGGTTTCATTGCGCACCGGATTAGGGGCTACCGCATTGACCGGCCCGTGGATGTTGGCATCACACACAGCTCGCACATACAGATCGGCAAGATCATCAAGAGCAATCCAGGAAAACCACTGGTTGCCGTCGCCGAGTTTGCCCCCCACGCCGGTTTTCACCACGGTTTCTAGCAGCGGCAACAACCCGCCATCGCCTGCTAACACCATACCGGTGCGCATATTGACAATTCGATGGTTGTCAGCGGCAGCTACTGGCGCGGTGGCGTGTTCCCAGTCGTGGCACACTGTTGCGAGAAAATCATCACCGTGGGCGGCATCCTCCCCGAGTAGCGTCTCCCCACGATCGGCGCCGTAGATCCCAATTGCAGAGGCACACACCATCACCCGACAAGTCGACGAGTTCGCTACCAGCGTGGCGAGTTTACGGGTAGGCCCCACCCGGGAAGCGTACAGCTGTTGTTTATGCTCTTCGGTAAAACGGCCAACAATCGGTTCCCCGGCAAGATGAATTAACGCATCCACCCCATCCAGCAGCGACGCATGCGGATATTGGGGATCCCAAGTGCGACTGTTTTTGTCGGCGGCTGGCTGGCGGGTCAGCGTGATAACCCGATGACCGAGGGTGGCAAGTTGGCTGGCGACCGCCCGACCGACCAACCCAGATGCGCCGGTGATAGCAACGGTCAACGGCCGCCGAGGCTGTAGGGGGTGTGCGGTCGGTGCAGCGGCATCCGGAAACTGGTGGGAAGCCAGCCCCTGTAGTCGGCGGGCAAAAGCCACATCGAGCTGTAACTGCCGCTGCCGATAAGCAAACACCGGCCTGATCATCGGACCGGGGATACGGGTGGCAACCGAGTCGGTGATCAGTGTTGTTTCGCCGGCGGCGGTGAATTCGTGCGTATGTCGCCAGCGGGTCATAAAGGACAACCCGGTGGTGGTCACCTCATCAACGAATTGTGCACCGTCAACAAACCCGTCAGGTTGATGTTGCGCCACCCACTCCACCCCGCCGGGCAAAGTAAATACACTCGTCCCATCCCGCAAAGAGGATGCCTGTTGTTTCGGTTTTAACGGGGCAAATGGGGGAGTCAGTCGAGCCATTGCACCCGGCCGTGTATGCCACAGCCACACATCTTCGCGTGGCGCATCAACAATATGTGAAGTGGTAAGACTCATCACTACTCCCAAACAACAACTCGTGAAATCATTCGCCCCAAATCATCGACCCCGCGCACCACTCGATGCAACAACAACCCGTCCGATTGGGGAGGGCTGCAAAAAAAACACATCGTTACACCGTTGGTGACTCAGCTGTGTGCGCCATGCACCGTGGCCGAACCGCGGCAGCAGCACAATACTGCCGCGCTGCGGGATACGTGCATGCTTATTCCTTTTGTCCACCATCCGCAATGGTTGCGCACCACCTTGCAAACCGGTGTGCGGCACCAGTTGGTGCCGCACAGTGATTGCCGGAGACGACCGTGTGGAACAACAGTTTCCACCGTACCGGGTATTCCGGTATAGCCACCACTTGCTGTAAGGGACAACACCGCTGTTTGCGATCCTGGTGTGGGCATCGCGGCGGCTTGCCACCTGGCAGCAATCGGGATATCTCCTGGACAGCAGGCAACCCAAGACGGCAAGCCAAGTCATTGCCGTATCCATCTGCTATTTGTGCCGATCTTGTGGCGCAAATGACGCCCAGGGATCAAAATCGGCGGGCAGCAGGGGGCGTAAGACAACGGCGGGTGCAGCGGGAATCTCCGCCCTCCGGGGGTATCTACACCCAAGACGCCGATCGATCAGTGGGTCAATTACCTGCTACGATAATTACGAGCACCAGTCAGTGTGAACACATACTGGGTGGATGTCCTTTTGCCAGCCGTGATGGTGCCTTGTGCCCCGGTTTCACCAGGCTGCTAACTGCATATACTGCAAACGACTGACTCTTTTAAAGAACCGCACTGTGAGGCGGGAAAGGAGGTCACGATGAGCCACCCTGCACTCCCGGCGGATGGGACAGAACTCTTAAGTTCTGCCGATGTCGCCCGGACTGTGGCGCGCATCGCGCACCAAATCATCGAAAAAACCCAATTGGGATCTGCTGACGCAACACCAGTGGTGCTGCTTGGTATTCCTTCCGGCGGCGAACCGTTAGCAGCCCGCCTAGCTGCCAACATCGCCGAGTTCGCCGGGGTGAAGGTGCCGTATGGTTCCCTTGATGTCACCCTGTATCGCGACGATCTCCGGCAAGGGCGAGTTCGCGCTTTGAAACCCACCGACATTCCAGACTGTGGCATCGACAACCACATTGTCATTTTGGTTGACGATGTGCTGTATTCCGGCCGCACCATTCGTGCCGCCCTCGACGCCCTTCGTGACATCGGGCGTCCCAGCAAAATCCAGCTTGCTGTGTTAGTTGATCGCGGCCACCGCGACCTGCCGATTCGCGCCGACTATGTGGGCAAAAACATTCCCACCTCGCGCTCGGAAGATGTCACCGTGCTGTTGGAACAATTCGACGGCCGTGATGGTGTCATACTCACTCCTGCAACCACCCCGACCAACTAACCCCCAAAGGTCGGGGACACCGGCCTGCCAGCCTACTGTTTGCACCAAGGATCACAGATGAAACATCTCCTGTCCATCGCTGATCTTTCCGCCGCCGAGATCATCAACCTGCTTGACGAAGCAGACCGCTTTAACGACGTCCTCGGCAACCGGGAGATTAAAAAACTACCCACCCTGCGTGGCAAAACCATCTTTACCCTGTTCTACGAAAACTCCACCCGCACCCGGGCTTCGTTTGAAACCGCAGGAAAGTGGATGAGTGCAGATGTGATCAACATTTCCGCATCATCATCATCGGTTGCCAAAGGTGAATCCCTCAACGACACTGGCCGCACTCTTCGCGCAGTCGGCGCAGATGCGATTATTATTCGCCACCCATCCTCCGGCGCGGCACAATTATTGGCCAACTATGTGGCCCCCAACGGTGACGGGCCTGCAGTAATTAACGCCGGCGATGGTGCCCACCAGCATCCCACCCAGGCATTGCTCGATGCGGTAACGATGCGCCAGCGGCTGGGCTCCATCGACAATAAAAAAATCGTCATTGTCGGGGACTGTTTACATTCCCGCGTGGTGCGCTCCAACGTGGATTTGCACACCACCTTAGGCAACGAAGTAGTACTCGTCGCACCACCAACCCTGCTACCACCCGGAGTCGACACCTGGCCAGTTCGCACCACCTGCGACTTTGATGCAGAAATTGCGGACGCGGACGTGGTAATGATGCTGCGAGTACAGCAAGAACGCATGCACGGCGGGTTCTTCCCCTCGCATCGGGAATATGCCACCCGCTACGGATTGAGTGTGCAACGACAACAGGCCATGGCCGACCACGCCATTGTGATGCACCCAGGTCCGATGCTGCGCGGCATGGAAATCAACTATGCGGTCGCGGATCTGCCAAATACCGCCATTGAACAGCAGGTCACCAACGGTGTTCACGTCCGCATGGCAGTGCTTTTTAGCCTGCTCGCAGCGGAATAATCACCCTGCCACACCTCGCCCCGGTAGTAGCTAGCCGCCACCGCTGCTGTTGCTATCGCACCACATGACCTCCCTCCGTGTAAGGAATAGCTCGAAGAACATGACATCGCAGCCAGCATCCACCACCTATCCACCTACTGGGGAACTTGCGCCCACCCCGCAAACCACCCTGCTCATCCGAAATGTTCGCCCCTATGGGGAAGGTGAACCAGTCGACATTCGCATCAGTGACGGCCACATTGTTGAGATCGGTGCCGATATTGCCGCAACAACCGACACAGTCATCGACGGTGGCGGCCAAATTCTGCTGCCCGGTTTAGTCGATATTCACGTGCATCTGCGGGAACCTGGCCGGGAAGACACTGAAACCATTCTCACCGGCTCCCAAGCTGCCGCCGCTGGTGGATTCACCGCCGTGTTCACCATGGCCAACACCAACCCGGTATGTGACCAGCCGATTATTGCCGAATCCGTGTGGGCAAAAGGGCAACGTTACGGCATCTGCGACGTTCATCCCATTGGTTCAATCACCCAAGGGCTCGCCGGTACAACCCTGACCGAATTTGGGATGATGCGGCAATCCGCTGCGAAAGTCCGCATGTTCTCCGACGACGGCATGTGTGTTGCTAATCCGCTGCTGATGCGCCGTGCCGTCGAATATGCTGCCGGCGAAGATGTCCTGCTGGCTCAACATTGTGAAGAACCAACCCTCACCGACGGGGCATGCGCCCATGAAGGTGCAATCGCCGGCAAACTAGGGTTGCGTGGCTGGCCGCGGGTTGCTGAAGAAGCAATTGTTGCCCGTGATGCGATCCTTGCCCGGGACTATGCCGGCCGGGTGCATATCTGCCACGCCTCCACTGCCGGAACTGTTGAACTCGTCAAATTCGCCAAAGATCGGGACATGCCGGTGACCGCAGAAGTCACCCCCCACCATCTGCTGCTCGATGATCGACGCTTGGAAACCTTTGATGGCGTCAACCGAGTCAATCCACCGCTGCGGGAGCAATCCGACACCGCAGCCTTGCAACAAGCGCTTCTTGACGGCACCATCGACTGTGTTGCCACCGATCACGCCCCCCACGGGCAAGAAGATAAAGCCTGCGAATTCAACCTCGCCCGCCCCGGCATGTTAGGGCTGGAAACCTCGCTTGCAATTATCGCCAAACTGTTTATTGAAACCGGCAAAGCAGACTGGCGATTCGTGGCGAAAGTGATGAGTGAAAACCCGGCAAAGATTGTGCGACTGCCCGGCCACGGTCGTCCCATCGCAGTCGGTGAACCCGCCAACCTCTGCATTGTCAGCGACAATCAAACCTGGACCGTAGATGGCCAAGCCCTCCATTCAAAAGCCTCGAACACCCCCTATGAGGCAATGGAATTCGGCTGTAAGGTCACCCACACAATCCTGCGTGGACGAGTGACCTATGACAACGGCACCCCCGCTGATCCCCGAGCATAGCTACGCTGCGAGTCCTTGCCCCGCTGAACTGGCACAACACCGCCACAGGTTGCTTGGCAAGGACACCTCAATCCTCTCTCAAACGAAACCTAGCTGTAAGGAACACCACTTTCGTGACTGACAACCTCGCCACCCCTGCCGCACTCGTGCTGGCCGACGGCCACATCTACCGTGGCACCGGCTTTGGCCATATGGAAACCGTGTTCGGTGAAGCAGTCTTCACCACGGCAATGACCGGCTACCAAGAAACACTCACCGACCCTTCCTATCACCGCCAAATTGTGGTCGCCACCGCCCCCCAAATCGGTAACACCGGATGGAATGAACAAGACAACGAATCGCGCGGCGACAAAATCTGGGTAGCTGCGTTCGCTATCCGCGACCTTGCTCACCATTACTCCAACTGGCGAGCAACCCGCTCACTGGAAGACGCCATGGTTGAGCAGCAGATTCCCGGTATTCGCGGGCTTGATACACGGGCAATCGTCCGTCATCTCCGCAATCATGGTTCTGTGAGCGCTGGAATCTACTATGGAGCTGACGCACTACGCGATCCTGCCGAACTTATCGCTGAAGTAGCAGCACAACCGGCCATGGCAGGTAGCGACCTGGCAGGCGATGTCACCTGCAGCGAACCCTATACTGTGCCTGCACAAGGCATCACGCGCGCCCGCGTGGTGGCCTTCGACATGGGGATTAAAACCAACACCCCGCGCAACTTTGCGGCTCGCGGAATTGAAACCGTCATCGTTCCCGCCAACACCAGCTTCGCAGAAATTCAAGCTCTGCATCCCGATGGGGTGTTTGTTTCCAACGGTCCAGGCGATCCTGCAACCGCCGATGTCATGGTGGAAACAGTACAGGCCGTCCTCAACGCAAAGATTCCATTTTTTGGTATCTGCTTCGGCAACCAGATCTTTGGCCGCGCCCTAGGAAAGTCCACCTACAAACTCAAATTTGGCCACCGGGGTATTAACGTGCCCGTGAAGAACCACGACACGGGACTTATCGAAATCACCGCCCAAAACCACGGCTTCGCAGTGGAAGGGCAACCCGGTGAGCGGTTTAACACCCCATTTGGCCCCGCCCACGTCAGCCACAGCTGTCTCAACGATGGGGTGGTTGAAGGCCTCGCCCTCGACGACGGATCCGCGTTTTCGGTGCAATACCATCCCGAAGCTGCAGCAGGACCGCACGACGCCAATCCGCTGTTTGATCAATTCCTGCGGCTAATTGAACAACACGCAGCACAACGGCCAACCAGCCTCGATCACAGCTAGTCACCGCCCAGTCGCCCCGGCGGCGAATCCTCCCCACCAATTTGCACCATCAACGAGCAAGGAACAGCTTTCACCACCATGCCGAAACGCACTGATATCCACCACGTTCTGGTCATCGGCTCCGGCCCAATCGTCATCGGTCAAGCCTGTGAGTTTGACTATTCCGGTACGCAGGCCTGCCGAGTGCTGCGTAGTGAGGGGCTGCGCGTCACCCTCATCAACTCCAATCCGGCCACGATCATGACCGATCCGGAATTCGCCGACCACACCTATGTTGAGCCGATCGAACCGGAATATATCGAGAAAATCTTCGAAGCTGAGATCGCCGCCGGTCACCCCATTGATGCTGTGCTGGCAACACTCGGCGGTCAGACAGCACTCAACGCCGCCATTGCCCTCGACCGCCGGGGCAGCCTTAAGAAATACAATGTTGAGCTGATCGGCGCCGATATTGCGGCGATCGAACGTGGCGAAGATCGACAAAAATTTAAAGACATTGTTGAAAAAATCGGCGGCGAATCAGCCCGTTCACGGGTATGCCACTCCATGGAGGAAGTCCGTGAAACGGTTGCTGAACTTGGTCTGCCGGTGGTGGTTCGTCCCTCCTTCACCATGGGTGGATTAGGTTCTGGTCTCGCGTTTACCGACGAAGATTTAGAACGCATCGCCGGTGGGGGATTAGCTGCCTCCCCGGAAGCCAATGTGCTGATTGAAGAGTCCATTCTTGGATGGAAAGAATACGAACTCGAATTGATGCGTGACGCTGACGACAACTGTGTTGTGGTCTGCTCCATCGAAAATGTGGACGCGCTCGGTGTACACACCGGCGACTCAGTCACCGTCGCCCCGTCGATGACGTTGACTGACCGGGAATTTCAAGTGATGCGTGATCAAGGCTTCGCCATTTTGCGGGAAGTCGGGGTTGATACTGGCGGCTGTAATATTCAGTTTGCGATCAATCCACAAGATGGTCGCATCATCACCATCGAGATGAATCCGCGCGTCTCCCGCTCGTCGGCGTTGGCAAGTAAAGCAACCGGGTTCCCAATTGCGAAAATCGCGGCGAAACTCGCCATCGGGTACACCCTTGATGAAATCACCAACGACATCACGGGTGTCACACCTGCCGCGTTTGAACCCACCCTCGACTATGTCGTGGTGAAAGCACCCCGCTTTGCCTTCGAGAAGTTCAAAGGTGCCGATGATACGCTCACCACAACGATGAAGTCGGTCGGTGAAGCCATGGCACTTGGCCGCAACTATATTGCCGGCCTAGGCAAAGTACTGCGCTCACTGGAAACCAAAGCCACTGGTTTTTGGACAGTTCCCGACACACAGTTTGCTGGTGAAGATGGGGTGACAATCCCAGCCACGCTGGAACGGCTGCGTCGTCCCACTGAAGGGCGACTCTACGATGCTGAATTAGCCCTGCGGCTTGGAGCATCGATCGACGAGGTGTATCAGGCTTCCGGCATCGACCCGTGGTTCCTTGGCGAGCTCAGCGCCCTTGTCGCATTCCGCAAAAAACTTCTCAACGCTCCAGTGCTTGATGCGCAGTTGCTGCGGGAAGCCAAATATATGGGTCTTTCCGATGTGCAGATTGCTCGTCTTCGACCAGAATTTGCAGGCGAGGACGGAGTGCGTCGACTGCGCTGGTCGCTGGGAATCCGACCGGTGTTTAAAACCGTGGATACCTGTGCCGCCGAATTTGAGGCGAAAACCCCGTATCACTATTCGGCATATGAACTCGATCCGGCGGCAGAATCAGAAGTATCGCCGCAAACCGAGCGCGAGAAGATTTTGATCCTTGGCTCCGGGCCAAACCGCATTGGGCAGGGCATCGAGTTTGACTATTCCTGTGTCCATGCAGCGTTAGAACTTAGCCGGGTGGGTTATGAGACGGTGATGGTCAACTGCAACCCGGAAACCGTATCCACCGACTATGACACCGCGGATCGCCTCTATTTTGAGCCGTTAACCTTTGAAGATGTACTCGAGGTGTACCACGCCGAGAGCGAATCAGGCACGGTTGCAGGTGTTATTGTGCAGCTTGGTGGACAGACTCCGCTGAGCCTTGCCGCCCGCCTTCGCGATGCTGGAGTACCCGTGATTGGAACCTCTCCTGAGGCGATCGACATGGCAGAAGATCGCGGCGAATTTGGTGCACTGCTTTCCCGTGAACAGCTGCCTGCCCCGGCGTTCGGTACGGCCACGTCATTCCCGGAAGCGAAAGCGGTGGCCGCATCGATCGGTTATCCAGTGCTTGTTCGCCCATCGTATGTGCTGGGCGGTCGCGGCATGGAAATTGTCTATGACGAGGCATCGCTGGAAGATTATATTGCGCGCGCAACAGAGATCACCAGTGATCATCCAGTGCTGGTTGATCGATTTTTGGATAACGCAATCGAGATCGACGTCGACGCGCTTTGCGACGGTGAACAGGTTTATCTTGCAGGGGTGATGGAGCATATTGAAGAGGCCGGTATTCACTCCGGTGACTCAGCTTGTGCGTTACCGCCGATGACCCTGGGGCCAGAAGACATTGAAAATGTGCGCCGTTCTACGGAGAAACTTGCCAAAGGCATTGGGGTGCGCGGCCTGATGAATGTCCAATATGCGCTAAAAGACGATGTGCTCTACGTTATTGAAGCCAACCCACGTGCATCTCGAACTGTCCCGTTTGTCTCCAAGGCCACAGCCACACCGCTAGCGAAAGCCGCCTCCCGCATTATGGTTGGGGCAACGATTGCACAACTGCAACAAGAAGGCATGATCCCAAGTGATCACGATGGTGGTTCGTTGCCGTTACACGCCCCGATTGCGGTCAAGGAAGCAGTCCTACCGTTTAACCGTTTCCGGCGTCCAGATGGCAGCATGCTCGACAGTTTGCTGTCCCCAGAGATGAAGTCCACTGGGGAAGTCATGGGGCTAGCCGACAACTTTGGAGCCGCCTATGCCAAGGCGGAAGCGGCTGCGTTCGGTGGTCTTCCAACCTCCGGAACGGTGTTTGTCTCGGTGGCAAACCGCGATAAGCGCACACTGATCTTCCCCATTCAACGTTTGGCGAAGATGGGCTTTACGCTGGTGGCAACCTCCGGCACTGCCCAAATGCTGCGTCGCAACGGCATAGATTGCGAAACAGTTGTGAAAGCCTCCGAGGTGAAAGCAGGTGCTGCGGGACGATCGATTATCGACCGGATTTCGGCCGGTGAAATCGATTTGATTCTCAACACCCCGGCTGGCTCGTCGTCTACCCGCCACGATGGCTACGAGATTCGTTCTGCTGCGGCAAACGCCAATATTGCGCTGGTAACCACCGTGCAAGGGGTGACGGCTGCGGTACAGGGTATTGAAGCCTTGCAGGCAGGTGAGCTGTCAGTGACCGCATTGCAGGATCTCGACCATACTGCCGGTGAATAACCACCGGCTGCGCTGGTGCACTGTGAAAGGAGCTGACGGCGATGAGTAATCTCGCACAACTTACCTTTGGTGAACGACTCTGTGATGCTGTCAACAAATATGGCCCGGTGTGTGCAGGCATCGACCCGCACCCGCACTTGCTGCGTGCGTGGGGGCTTGATACCACCCCGGAAGGGTTGGACACATTTACAAACCGCTGTGTTGAAGCCTTCGTGGATGCTGCAGCGATCGTCAAACCGCAAATCGCGTTTTTCGAGGCTTATGGATCCGCAGGATTACGGGTCTATGAGGAAGCCTGCCGGCGGTTACGACAAGCCGGCACTTTGGTGCTCGCCGATGCGAAACGTGGCGATATCGGGTCAACCATGGCCGCCTATGCGCAAGCATGGCTAGCGCCAGGATCACCGTTGGAAGCTGATGCGGTAACGGTGAGCCCATATTTAGGGTTCGGATCGCTGCAAGAGGCTGTTTCGCTGGCGCAAACCCACGGCAAAGGGGTGTTTGTGCTGGCGGCAACTTCGAACCCGGATGGTCCATCGATCCAACATGCAGTGGATACCAACGGCACACGGCTTGACGCGCAAATTGTGGCACACGTGGCCAACGCCAATGCGGAGGCGGCACGCCACGGGCAGCTGGGGGCGATCGGGATCGTGTTGGGCGCGACAGTGGCTGATCCGCCTGCACTCACTAATCTCAACGGGCCGGTCCTCATGCCCGGCGTTGGGGCGCAGGGAGCAACCTTTGCCGATGTAGCACAATTGACGGCCAATGTGGAAGCATTAGCGCTACCAAGTTTGTCGCGATCGTTGCTACAATCCGGCCCTGCTGTGGCTGACCTGCGAAAAGCAGTGTGGCTAGCAAATGAGCAAGCATGCGCTACCGCAGGTGTTTCCAACCAGTAGGAAACTGCTGGTCAGAGGCGGTGTTAGCGAATTTGAAAAGAAACCAGTAGGGTAATGACCTGCTTGTTTAAACCGATAGTGCTACACTATTCCAAGTTCAGCTAACGACAGCCTCGTAATTTGGCCTGTCACCTCGGCTGATTTGGCAGATTCTTCCCGCTGTAATCGGATTTTGATTCGGCTGGCAGGCAAGCTGTACAACATAACAATCTTTCCATCTAATTATCCGGAGGAACCAAGTGGCCCTTCCCAAGTTGACTGACGAGCAGCGCAAAGAAGCCCTCGCGAAAGCCGCTGAGGCTCGTAAGGCACGTGCAGAGCTGAAGGAAAAGCTCAAGCGCGGCGGTACCAATATCAAAGAGGTGCTTGAAAAGGCTCAGTCCGATGAAATCATCGGCAAGACCAAGGTCTCTGCACTGCTCGAAGCTATGCCTAAGGTTGGCAAGGTGAAGGCTAAGGAGATCATGGAAGAGCTCGAAATCGCTCAGACCCGCCGTCTGCGTGGCCTGGGTGACCGTCAGCGTCGCGCTCTCCTCGAGCGTTTCGGCTACGGCGAAGAGTAAAAACTCTGAAACGGCAGCAGTGGAACTTCACCTGCTGCAAAGTGGGTTGCCAGGGAAGATGAAGGGTATTTCTCCAGCTGGCAACCTTGCACTTGACGGCCACCCCGGCTTCGGTAGCCGTCACACTTTTTACCCTGGCAATGTTTCGGTGCGGCAATGCTGCGTACGCAAGTTGCAGCGACGCACCGTCGAACTTGTCACAGTGACGAGCCCAGCTCGGATCGCAAAGCAGCAAAGGAAACCTGCAGTTCAACTATTGTCAACGCGCTCGGTTTCCGGCTTGGAATAGTTTCACTCGAGTTCCTTTGCGCACTGGCAGCTTATCCGCCACCCCGCATATGCCAATCGGTGCTCAACCAATCAGCACGGTGTGGCGGCGCATAAGTGCCCCGAACAACGCGAGTTGTTCACACCGAAGTCTCGGTAGCCGGGCAAGGAAAGCATCGCATCGCGGTGTGAGTAGTTCTCGTTTGCCGAGATGGTCTGTATCTAGCATTGCCCGCTGGTGACCTTGCCAAGTGTCACCGGGTCTTGATGATTGGACGTCACATGGCTGCACAACCCGGTCGTCTTGTCGTGCTTCTTGGACCTTCTGCGGTGGGGAAGTCCACCGTCGTTTCGCGTCTGCGGGAAGAGATCGACGACTTGTATTTTTCTGTGTCGATGACCACCCGGGCACCACGCCCAGGCGAAGTCGAAGGCCGGGACTATTACTTCGTCAGCCCGGATGAGTTTCAATCCCATATCGATGCGGGTGACATGTTGGAATGGGCCGATATCCATGGCGGTCTGCAACGATCTGGAACTCCAGCAGGCCCAGTCGATCAGGCCCTTGCCGATGGTCGACCAGTACTGGTAGAAGTGGATCTAGCCGGTGCGCGTGCTGTACGAGCATCCCGACCAGAATCCACCAGTGTTTTTCTTGCTCCTCCTTCTTGGGATGAGCTCGTTGCTCGCCTCACCGGGCGGGGAACAGAATCAAGTGAGGCGATTGAACGTCGACTCACCACAGCAAAACAGGAACTTGACGCGCAAGACGAATTTGACCATATTGTGGTCAATGACGATCTTGAACGGGCAGTTGCCGCGCTGCGGGCTGTATTGCTCGGCGAATCGCCGTAGGGACGGCCAATAGAATCAGCATCACGTAATGCTGGGACGTTCTTCGACCACACGAACATCATTCGATCACGAAGGTAACGATTTCACCTGTGAATCACATTCAATCTGAGAATAAAAAGGTTTTCGATCCGCCGACCGGCATTACCGATCCACCGATCGATGAGCTACTCGAGCATGTGTCGAGTAAGTATGCGCTGGTGATTTTCGCTGCAAAGCGTGCCCGGCAGATCAATTCCTACAACCAGCAGGCCAATGATGGTGTGTTTGAGTTTGTCGGACCGCTCGTCGCCCAGCGGCAACGGGAGAAGCCATTGTCGATTGCGTTGCGCGAGATTGACGAAGGTTTGCTGGAGCACAAAGAAGGCTAATTCTGTTCGACTTAGCTGACTGCTGCCGCGTGAACGCGATATGTTCTGCGGCGACGCGCTGAACACCGTTATTGTCCGGGTTCCCTGCTTGAGGAGCTTCGCGGCATTGCCCGTCATGGATACACCATGACGGGCATTAGTGCGTGCTGCACCATTTTCTCTGCCATAGCGTTTTGTGCCTTTGCTCCGCAGGCGGGATGATCGGATCGATATCGGGGGGCGTGTACAGTCAATGCGTGAATGATTTCATTCCCGTGTTCGGTAGGAAACGGTGCGAAAATCTTTGGTTTGGTTGAGCGCATCTCCGCTGTAGGGCACGACAGATTTTCATGGTTGTAAGGAGTAGCAGGTGGCGCACACGGCAGCGAAGCGGATCGTAGTTGGTGTCTCCGGGGGAATTGCAGCATATAAAGCATGCCATGTAGTGCGCGGTTTTACCGAGCTTGGCCACGAGGTGCAGGTGATTCCTACGGAAAACGCGTTGCGGTTTGTGGGCAAAGCGACGTTTGAGGCGTTATCGCATAATCCGGTGTTTACCTCGGTGTATGAGGAAGTAGACCAGGTTAGACATGTGCAGGTTGGTCAACGCGCTGATCTGGTGGTGATTGCTCCTGCCACCGCTGATCTGTTAGCACGGCTGGCGCAGGGACGGGCAAACGATATGCTCACCTCTACGGTGTTAATGACGGGGGCGCCGGTGGTTATTGCGCCAGCAATGCATACCGAAATGTGGAATAACCCTGCGACACAGGCAAATGTTGCGCTGTTGCGTGATCGCGGAATGACAGTGTTGGAGCCTGCCCACGGCAGGTTAACTGGCAGTGATACCGGACCTGGTCGTCTGCTCGATCCGGAACAGATCGTCGACTTGGCCTTGCTGGTGTTATCCACCGGTATGCTCCCGCGCACCCTTGCCGGCAAACGGGTACTAGTTTCTGCGGGAGGTACGCGGGAAGCTATCGATCCGGTGCGGTTTATTGGTAATCATTCTTCGGGGCGGCAAGGCTTTGCTATTGCGGAGGTGGCTGCCCATATGGGAGCTGCAGTGACTGTGGTGGCTGGTGCTACCGATCGGCTTCCCACACCGGCTGGTGCGACCGTTATTGCGGTTGATTCCGCGAATGATATGCAACAGGTCATCGCTGATGAGTTCGCGAAGCAAAACATTATTATCATGGCAGCCGCTGTGGCAGATGTGCGCCCGAAAATAGCCGCGGCAACGAAACTAAAAAAGGGCAGTGGTACGGCTGATTTGCAGCAGATCGACTTGTGTGAAAATCCGGATATCTTGCGTGGTCTGGTTAAACGCCGGGCGACAGGCTCCCAACCAATCATTGTTGGTTTCGCCGCGGAGACTGGTGATACTGCAGCCACGGCGTTGGAACATGGTCGAGCAAAGCTTGCCCGGAAGGGCTGCGATTGGCTGCTGGTCAACGATGTGTCGCAAGATCAGGTATTTGGCAAGCCGACGAATGCTGGATGGTTGTTGTCTGCCGGTGGTGAGGTGTTGGAACTGCCGCGGGATTCGAAGTTTGTTATTGCTCGGCAGCTGCTCGAAGCGGTGGCGCAGCAGGCCTAACAGTTGGGGTTTGCTACCAGAGAAACTCCGGTAGCCTAAGCGGTTCAGTTTGGGAAGCAACTTCGCTTGCTGTCGCATCAAAAAACGGTCGAATTACCTGCTATGACGCTGTGATTAGAGACAAGTTTGTACAATTAGACAGCTTGGTCTATATTGGGTGAAGCATTGTGAGTAGCATTGGATGGTGTGCAGGATCGGGTGAGATGCCTGTTTTGCGGTGTTCGTAAAGCTGGTTTCGCCGCAGGCCAGTTGCACCAGGCTATGTCTTTTTGTGTATGTAGTGTTCAAAAAATTTTCAGTAAGGCTTGGATTGTTCTATGCAACATGCAACACGTCTGTTTACCAGTGAGTCAGTCACTGAAGGCCATCCAGACAAGATCTGTGATGCGATTAGCGATCTTATTTTGGATGCAATGCTTACTGTTGATCCGCATTCCCGTGTCGCCGTGGAGACGGTGGTGACCACCGGTTTGGTGCATATCGTCGGCGAAGTGCGGTGTTCTGGGTATGTGGAGATTCCGCAGCTGGTGCGGCAAAAGTTGAAAGAGATCGGCTTTACGTCGTCGCAGGTGGGTTTTGATGGTGCCACCTGTGGGGTGACTGTGGCTATCGGTGAGCAGTCTGCGGAGATCGCCTCGGGGGTGGAGCACTCCACTGAGGCGCGTGGTGGACTCACTGAGGCGCGTGATCAGGCAGGTGCGGGGGATCAAGGGTTGATGTTTGGGTATGCCACCAATGAAACCCCAGAATTGATGCCGTTGCCGATTGCGACTGCTCATAAGCTGGCTCGTCGGTTGACGGAGTGCAGGAAGCGTTCCATCATTCCAGGATTGCGTCCGGACGGGAAAACCCAGGTGACGTTTGCCTATAACGAGGCTGATGAGCCGGTGCGCATCGACACGATTGTGGTGTCCACTCAGCATGCTGAGGATGTTTCGCAGGATTGGTTGGCAGAGCAGATTCGTACCCATGTGGTCGATGAGGTAGTGGCTGCTGCCGGCTTGGAGCGGTTTATTGATGATGATTTGCAGCTGCTGGTGAACCCTTCGGGTTCGTTTACTGTGGGCGGTCCGATGGGGGACGCCGGGCTGACCGGCCGCAAGATTATTGTCGACACCTATGGTGGGATGGCTCGCCATGGTGGTGGTGCGTTTTCTGGGAAAGATCCGTCAAAGGTTGATCGTTCAGGTGCTTATGCTGCCCGGTGGGTGGCGAAAAATGTGGTGGCTGCAGGGCTTGCTGATCGCTGCGAAGTGCAGGTTGCCTACGCTATTGGGCGGGCGAAGCCAGTCGGTCTTTATGTGGAAACCTTTGGTACCGCCCATCACGGGTTGGGGGACGAAGAAATTCAGGCTGCTGTGGAACAAGTGTTCGACCTGCGGCCGGCGGCAATTATTGAAGATCTTGATCTGCTTCGCCCAATCTATGCACAAACTGCAGCATATGGGCATTTCGGTCGGGATGATTTGGAGTTGCCGTGGGAGCGTCTTGATCGCACCGAGCAGCTGCAGGCGGCTATTAACTTGTAGAATCGTTGACTATGACAGACACCCGTGCCCACCAGTTTCCTGGCAGTGTGGCACGGGTGTTGCCGTTGGTTGGGGTGGCGACGGTGGATCGTCTTTTTGATTATGCGATTCCGCCGGAACTGCAGGGGGTATGCCAGCCAGGTTGTCGGGTGCGTATCCGGTTTGCTGGGCGGCGGATTGATGGTTTGGTGTGGGAAGTCGCCGATGAGACCACCCATGAAGGTGCATTGTCGCCCATTGTGCAGATGCTGGGGGATGTGCCGGTTATGCCACCGGTGATGCAGCGGGTGTGTGACAGTTTGACGGAGCGCTATGCGGCGGTCACCAGCGATGTGGTGCGGGCGATGCTACCGCCTCGGCATAAGGGTGCCGAACAGGCCGATTTTGCCACTCCATTTGCTGATCTGGGTGCTGCGGAGGAACCCGATTTGTCGCCGTGGGCGATGTATCAGCGGGGGCAGGCGTTTGTGGAGGCTGTGCTGAGTGGAAAACCGGCACGCGCAGCGTGGCAGATTTTGCCTGGGGATGATGGGATGGTGGCGCTGGCGGCGCTGGTGTGCAAAGTAGCGATTGACGGTGGCGGGGTGGTGTGTGTTTTGCCGCACCAGCGGCAGGTGGATCGGCTTGCCGCAGCGTGCCGGGAGTGGCTGGCCGCGAAACAAATCACGGTGTTCACTGCGAATCTTGGGCCGCAGGCACGGTATCGCCGTTTTCTTGCCGCGTTGCAAGGGCAGGCACGGTTGGTGATCGGTACGCGGTCGGCAGTGTTTTCCCCGGTGGAGCATTTACGGTTGCTGGTGGTGGTCGATGACGGCAGTGATCAGCTTGTTGATCCGCGGGCGCCATATATTCACGCCCGGGAAGCGGCGACGACTATTGCCGCGAAACGGCAAGCAGCGTTGTTGTTTGCTTCCCAGGGACGTACCGCAGAAGTCCAATATTTCGTGGAAAGCGGCTGGGTGCATGACATCTTGCCCAGTTCGGACCGGATCCGAGCTGCCGCACCGCTGGTGCGGGCAACAGCCGATAGCGACGCGGCACTGGCACGGGATCCGCTTGCTAACAGAGCCCGGATTCCGCAGTTGGCGTTTACCTCGATTCGGGAGGCGCTAGCACGCAACGCGAGTGTGCTGGTGCAGGTACCGCGTGCTGGCTATGTGCCGGCGTTGGCGTGTCAACGTTGTCGTACTCCTGCGCGCTGCCGGTGGTGTGGAGGGCCACTTGCTTGGCCGGATACACATTCGGTGCTGGAGTGTCGCTGGTGTGGCCGCCCTGATGGCGCCTATCGATGCGGCGAATGCGGGGGAACCCAGCTGCGCTCGCAGGTGGTGGGGGTTCATCGCACCGCCGAAGAACTAGGACGTGCTTTTGCGCCTACCCCGATAGTTACTAGTGGGGGGAGCCACATTGTCGACGAGCTGGAACCAGGTCCTGCCCGGCTGGTGATCGCCACGCCTGGGGCGGAGCCGGTGTGTCCAGGCGGCTACGGGGCAGCGGTGCTGCTCGACGGGTGGGCTACTGTTGGCCGGCAAGATCTCAGAGCCTGGGAACGGGGTCTTCGCCAGTGGATTCGTGCCATGAGTTTGGTGCAGTCGCGGTCCACCGGGGCGACGGTCACCATTGTTGCTGAAGCATCGCTGCCGCCGGTGCAAGCAGCAATCCGCTGCGACCCGGTGGGCTTTGCAAGCAGTGAATTGCGGAAACGTCGGGAAGTACATCTGCCACCGGCCGTGCATATCGCGGCGATTGATGCACCAAGTGAAGTGTTGCGGGAATGTGCCGGTGTGGTACAGCAGCTGGCCGAAGCAGAAGTGTTAGGGCCGGTAGCTATCCCTGCAAGCCAACCGCTGCCCGGGGGGTGGGATGAAACCAGTCGCAGCAGTGCGCTGCGCCTGTACGTGCGGGTACCGGCCACAGTTGCTGCCCGGCGCGAACTTGGCCAGTGGTTGCGCCGGCTTCGGCAGCGCAAAGCAACCGGTGCCTGTGCTGTTCCACTGCGGATTCAAGTCGATCCGATCGATATTGGGTAGCAGGGTGTACCTGTCGCTGCTGGTTAGTGCTAGGTTTGTCAGCAGCAGCCGCAACCCTCGTTTGTTTTTCGTGGCGCCTCACGAGCTGTTCGTTGCAGGTGTGCGAGATTTTCGGAGTGAAGGGGTTGCGTTGCGGTGGATCACGTGTTCATGTCGAGGTCAAAAAGAAAGGCACTGAAGACTATTATGCGTCTGGTGTTTGCGGGAACCCCGCTGCCGGCAGCACTGTGTTTACAGGCGCTGCTGGAGCAACAACAACACGAAATTGTCGGGGTGATGACCCGCCCAGATGCCCGCCGGGGACGTGGCCGCACGTTGCATCCTTCCCCGGTGAAAGAGCTTGCGTTGCAGGCGGGCATACCGGTAGTGGAAACCACTACGCTACGGGCAGGGGATCCGGCCGGGGACGCGGCACGTGCCCAGCTGCAAGCCTGGCAGCCTGATTGTGTTCCCGTGGTGGCGTTCGGGGCACTGATTCCGAAGGATTTGTTGTCGATCGCGCCGCACGGATTTGTCAACGTGCACTTTTCGTTACTGCCACGCTGGCGTGGTGCTGCCCCCGTGCAGGCGGCGATTGCCGCCGGTGACAGCACCACCGGGGTGACTACCTTCCGCATTGACGAAGGGCTCGACACTGGTGATGTGCTGCTGACAACTTCGGTACCGATCGACGACACCACTACCGCTGAAGCACTATTTCATACGCTGGTGGCGCGCGGTGGCAGGTTGCTGTGCGAAACTATGGATCAACTCGCGGCCGGCAGTGTAGTGGCTCAGCCACAAACCGGGGAACCAACCTATGCGGCAAAATTTACCGCCGCCGACGCGCAGGTGGATGTGACGGCATCTGCCACCGCGATCAGTAGGCAGGTACGGGCGTTTACTCCCTCCCCAGGGGCGTGGCTGATGTGGGATGATATGCGGCTTAAAGTTGCCGACCCGCAGGTGGTGGCGGCCGCCGAGATGGCCGGCACTGGTGCACCGGGCTCGATTGTGATGCTTGGCGAGAAGCCGGTGATGCGCTGCGGTGACGGAAACGGCATCGCCTTTGGGCGGCTGCAGCCGCCCGGAAAACCAATGATGGAGGCGGCCGCGTTTGTTCGTGGCCGACGTGAATTCGAAAGGGCACAACTGTCGTGAGTGGAGGGTTTCGATCCCGGGCGAAAGGGACTGTGCCGCAACAGGCGAAACAAGTCAGCGAAAAACTTCGCCGCCAGTCGGGGCAAACATCGACTGGGCAGCATACCGATCGTGACGCACACCGTCAGCAGCGAGCTGAAACACGCGATTCCCGTAACCAGGCTGCATCAACCGACCGTCCCCGGCGGCAGCACCATGGAGCGCAGTCCAATGGTGAGCGGACGACCAGTCGTCGTGATAGTCGCCCCCGTCAAGATGATCGACGGTTCTCACGACAACACGAGCGGACATCCCGGCGGCAAGAACGCCCGCCATGGCTGCACGGGGTGGACAAAGCCCGGCAGGTAGCAGTGACGGTTCTGACTCGGGTGCGGGAAGATGAGGCCTATGCCAACTTGTTGCTGCCAAACCTGCTGGAACAGTCTGGTCTGATCGGTCGAGATGCCGCATTCGCCACGGAGATCACCTATGGCACCCTGCGGACTATCGGTGTGCTTGACACGCTGCTCGACGAGATTTCTTCCCGACCACTCAACCAACTCGACGGAGTTGTGCTGGACTGTTTACGCTTGGGTGTCTACCAGGTGTTATACACCCGGGTGGAGGCTCATGCCGCAGTCGATACGACGGTTCGTCTCGCCCAGGGGCTAGTCGGTAATCAAGTCACCGGATTCGTCAACGCACTAATGCGAACCGCAACACGGCTACCAGCAAAGCAATGGTTCGCGCGCCTTGCTCCGCAAGACCCGCTCGCCAACCTGGCGTTCCACCATGCGCATCCGGTGTGGATCGCCGAGGCGCTCGCCACCGCCTTGGCGGCTCATCGAATCGGCGACGTTGCCCCTGCAGCGATCCAGCAGGCGCTAGCAGACCCGGCAATGCACGAAGAACTCGGCCGGGCACTGGCTGCCGACTCGGCGCGACCAGTGGTCCATCTGGTGGCACGGCCTGGGGAGCTCACCGTTGAGGAACTGTGTGCGTTGACCGGCGCCGAACCGGCGACATATAGCCCATATGGGGCGTATCTTCCCGGAGGCCGTCCGGGGGACGATCCGATTTTCGCTGAGCGCCTTGCCAGCGTGCAAGATGAAGGCTCCCAACTCATTGCGCGCTTAGCTGCCACAGCCCCACTGGACGGCGCCGATCAAGGCCGCTGGCTTGATTTGTGCGCGGGTCCTGGTGGCAAAGCAGCACTGCTCACAGCTCTTGCCACTATTGACGGAGCCCACGTTGATGCTGTCGAACCCATGCCGCATCGAGCCGCCCTGGTACGCCAAGCGCTGCAAGGACTCGACCCCCATTCGTGGACAGTCCATGTTGGTGACGGTCGAAGCGTTGAGCTTGCCGGCGAATATGACCGCATTTTGGTCGATGCTCCCTGTTCCGGGCTTGGGGCGCTGCGTCGACGACCAGAGGCACGATGGCGCAAAACCGCAGACAGCATTCCCGAACTGAACACGCTGCAACAAGCACTGCTCGATCGAGCGATACAACTCGTCCGCCCCGGCGGCATTGTGGTGTATGCAACCTGTTCGCCGCATGTGGAAGAAACACGCCACATCGTCGACACTGCGCTGGCCGCCCATCCTGAGATCACCGAACAACCCGTGGCCGATCTGTTGTGCGGTATGCCAGACACCGGTGCCTTCGCCTCGGCACAAATGTGGCCACATCTGCACGGCACCGACGCTATGTTCGTTTCGCTGCTGAGAAAATCACCCAACCTCCCCTAAACGTTGCCACCGGCAAGAACCCGACCCGGCGGATAACGCTTGCGCCTACACTGTGGGGTAAACGTCTCACCAACCACGGTTGGCACAATGCCAAGTGATGAGGCAAGACATTCCCCGGCGTGCAACCTAGTGAGTATCTGATTCAGAACCAATCGTGGGTGGCTGGACTACCATCCACCATTGCTACAAACACCCCAAGGAGAATCCGTTATGGCGGCACCAATTATTGCCCCTTCCATACTGGCAGCCGACTTCGCATATCTTGCCCGCGATATTGCTGCGGTGGACAACGCTGATTGGATTCACGTTGACATCATGGACGGTCATTTTGTGCCGAATTTGAGCTTTGGCCCTGACATCACCGCAGCCGCACATCGCGTCACCGACCTGCCACTGGATGTGCATCTCATGATCGAAAACCCCGGCAAATGGGTCGACCAGTATGTGGATGCCGGCGCCAGAACGGTCATTATTCATCAGGAAGCTGCCAGCGATTGGCGAGCGATCTGCAAACACCTGCGCAGCAGTGGAGTCAACGCAGGTGTGGCAATCAAACCAGGTACCTCTGTTTCGACAATTATCGATCATCTTGCAGAGATTGATGAAGTGCTCATTATGAGTGTTGAACCAGGGTTCGGTGGACAATCCTTCATGCCTGAGGTGCTCGATAAGGTGGTTGCCTTGCGGCAGCGTATCGATGAGGAGAACCATCCGACGGTAATCAATATCGACGGCGGAATTAACCAAGACACTATTGCCCAAGCTGCAGCTGCCGGTGTTGATGCGTTCGTGGCCGGTTCGGCAGTATTCCGGGCAGCTGATCCTGCAAGTGAAGTCGAGCAGCTGCGACGGTTGGCGGCTGCCGGGAACCCGCGGCTGCAATAATCTTTTGCACCATCATTGAGCGTCAATCCCGGAGGTTGCACGGTAGGTGGTGCAGCACAGCAACATCAGAGCACACACGCTGCTGCGCGTGGCGAAAAGCCGCTGCACCCGACGGCGATGCACCCCCATTTGGTCTTGTCCGACACCGTGTTTACCCGGGGTGGGCACGCAAGGGGAGGTGGTGCGCTACACTTTGGAAAATCTAGTTGCGGACAACAGTGTTGGTTTTTGCCCGCAAAGACTGTGAAAATTCCCCAAGATTTGAGGAAGCGAAAGAATGTTTACCGGAATCGTGCATAACGTTGGCACCGTAAAAGTTCGTCGCGACTTGGAAGATGCCTGCGAATTTGTCATCACCGCACCGGCACTGCCGAGCGAGGTACTGCACGGCAACTGTATGGCAGTCAACGGCTGTTGCCTGACTGTGTCTGAAGTGGACGGCGACGACTTCACAGTGTTGGTGATGTTGGATACGCTTTCGGTAACCAATCTCAAGCGCCTCTCGGTGGGGGACAAGGTCAACCTGGAAAACCCCCTGACCCTGGCAACCCCTCTCGGCGGCCACATGGTGCAAGGCTTCGTCGATATCGAAGTGCAGCTTTTGCAGCGTAAATCCTTCGCCAACTTTGACACCTTGCGTTTCGGTATTCCTGACGAGTTCAACGCCTATATTGTGAATAAAGGTCCGGTGGCTCTTGACGGTGTGTCACTAACGGTATTTGAACGGGGTACCGACTGGTTTGAAGTGTCGATGATCCCGATGACCCTCGATGACACAATTTTCGGGGAACTTCCAGAAGGCGCATACGTCAACCTTGAAGTTGATCTGTTCGCTAAATATGTTGAGTCGATGCTGGCAATGCGAGAGATGCGTGATCTTCCCCCGCAGAGCCATACCGCCTAGCAGCTATCGCCGTCTTCAGGCTTACGTTGGCGGGGCAATGCTAGCTTTCGCAACCGGGTTGGTAGTCTAGCTTGCAGTCCACCTGGTGTGCGTTTGTTTGTAGACTGCCTCGCCTATCAGCGGCCCCTGTTGTGGTTGCGTAACATATCAGCGCAGCTACTTTGCGCGGTTTTCGCGGATCAAGCAAAGCAACCAGCCCCCTGCCCGCAAGAAGGATACACGTGTCAGTAAACAATGCTGCTCAAAGCAATGATCTGGTGCAATATGCCATAGCCGACGGTGCGTCCACGTCGCTGAATCCGTGGGAATTTGAACACAAATCCAAGCGGCTAGTCGTTGTCGCCTGGATTGCAGTAGCAGTGATTATGGCAGTGCACATCTTTATGGCTATCGTCGTCGGTATCGGCGACACCGGAGTGCGTGTCACACCCATTGATCAGTGGTCATTTGTTGGCCTAGGGATCGTGTTTTCAGCTGTGGCTTTGGGTATTACCCGTCCACGGGTGCGCGCTAACTGTGACGGTGTTGAGGTGCGGAACTTCACCGTTGCCAGGTTCTACCCGTGGCAAGTGGTCTACGGGTTGTCCTTTCCGAAAACTGCCCGGTGGGCGCGTCTTGAACTGCCAGAGTTTGAATTTGTGCCATTGATGGCCTTTCAAGCGGCAGACGGCGAACATGTAGTAACGGCTGTCCGAAAATTCTCGGAATTGGAAGACAAATACATGCCGGAGGACTAAAAGTTCGTCCGTTTTTCGCCGCATGCAGGAAAGCAGGATCGGCGAATAGAACTGTGTAGCGTGGCGCGAGTACAGGCTGAGTATCGCCTTAGGCCTAGCCCTGAAGCCTGCGAGGCGGCGCCGAATGATGCTGGGTACTGGTCGTCGTCGGCAGGTCAGGTGTCAGCCCGAATCAAAACTGGTCACTACTGCACGTGTAGTTGCCTCACCCGCACTTGAGGATGTTTCAGGCAGGTGGGTGTGTCCTGGAGGAGGCCACGTTTGTCCGCCCTGATTTCGGGCGGTGCGCTTGGAGCATCGCCGGGGAGTTGCGCCCCAGACATTGTTTGCATCTTGCAGTAAGTGAGCCGGTGTAAACAAGCGATGCAACAGTGTCGTGGCAACAGTCGCCGTTCCAAGCAGGAAATCACGTAGCGTATATGCGTCGAGGTTGTTCTACCACCACTTCCAGGAGGTAATAGTGGCGGATCCGTCCACCTATCGCCCGGCTCCCGGATCTATTCCCACAGATCCTGGGGTGTATAAGTTTCGAGACGCTGAGCAACGGGTGATCTATGTTGGCAAAGCAAAGTCGCTTCGCCAGCGGTTGAACTCGTATTTTGCTGATCTTTCCCAGCTGCATCCCCGCACCCGGCAGATGGTTACAGCGGCGTCATCAGTGGAGTGGACAGTAGTCGGCTCTGAGGTCGAGGCCTTGCAGCTGGAATATACCTGGATCAAAAAATTCGATCCACGGTTTAACGTGAAATATCGGGATGATAAAAGCTACCCGTATCTCGCAGTCAGCGTTGGTGAACAATTCCCGCGTGCCTTCGTCTATCGCGGACCGCGAAAGCGCACTATTCGCTACTTTGGCCCCTATTCACATGCGTGGGCGATTAGGGAAACACTGGACTTGCTGACCCGAGTGTTTCCGATGCGTACCTGCTCGAAGGGAGTGTTTCAGCGGCATCAAACCTTGGGGCGCCCTTGTCTTTTGGGATACATTGATAAATGTTGCGCCCCATGTGTTGATCGGGTGAGCGCCGCCGAGCATCGTGAGATTGTAGACGGTTTTGTTCGGTTCATGGCCGGGCGAACGGATCAGGTCGTGGCAACACTAACGCAACAAATGCAGGCAGCAAGTGAAGAATTAGATTTCGAAAAAGCTGCTCGTCTGCGCGATGATTTGGGGGCAATCGAAAAAGTCATGGAACGTCAAGCTGTCGTGTTTGGCGATGGTACCGACGCTGACGTTCTAGCCGCCTACATCGACGAATTAGAAGTTTCCCTTCAACTGTTTCATGTGCGGCAAGGCCGTATTCGCGGCCAGCGTGGATGGGTGGTGGAACGTTCAGGGCAACGGGGAAACGCCGCGCTTGGTGACGGTACCGGGCTGCCAGACAATCAGGGGGATAACGAGCATAAAGGTCGCAACACAGATTCGGCTGACGATGCTGTCTCCACGGATGCTGTACCAGCTGATGTTGCTGAATTGGTGCAGCATTTTCTGGTGCAGTTTTATACCGACGCGGTGGAAGCCACAGGAGAGGTCGATACTGCGATAACGCGTCGTGGTGTTGACCGAGATGAGCATCGTGATCTCAGCGAGGTATCCCCGGTTCCGAAGGAAGTATTGCTCAACGTCGCTCCAGCTGATGTGGAGCAGACGGCCGCATATCTGTCACGGCTGCGTGGCAGTACTGTTGCTGTGCGGATTCCGCAGCGAGGTGAAAAGGCTGCGCTACTCGAGACAGTCGAAAAGAATGCAGCCGAGGCGCTGAGACGGCATAAAACCAAACGGGTTGGTGATCTTACTGCCCGATCAGAGGCGTTGAACGATATCGCGGCGGCGTTAGGTATGTCGCAGGCTCCATTGCGAATTGAATGTACTGACATCTCCCATATTTCTGGGCATGATGTGGTTGCCTCACTGGTGGTGTTCGAAGATGGGTTGCCGAAGAAAAGTGACTATCGTCGCTATAAGATTCGCTACGCCGCTGGTGATGGCCACTCCAACGATGTCGCCTCTATTGCGGAAGTGACCGCGCGTCGTTTTCAACGGCATCCTACGGCAACAACCGCCGGTGATCAGCCCACTGTGGTGGAAGAATCCACTGACGGGAAACGGTTCGCCTATCCGCCGCAACTTTTCATAGTTGATGGTGGCAAACCCCAGGTCAATGCGGCAGCTGAAGTGTTCGCTGAATTGGGTATCACCGATGTGACGCTGGTCGGGTTGGCAAAACGTTTGGAGGAATTATGGCTTCCTGACGATGACGAACCGGTGATTATTCCGCGTGGTTCGTCGGCGTTGTACATGTTGCAGCAGATCAGGGACGAAGCGCACCGCTTTGCAGTTACTTATCATCGCCAGCAACGGTCGAAACGGCTTCGGGTCTCCGCGCTCGATGATATTCCTGGTGTTGGGCCTACCCGAAAAGCGCAGTTGATGCGCACGTTTGGCAGTGTGAAGCGCCTCCGGGAAGCGGCAGTGGAAGACATTGCGGCAATTCCCGGATTTGGGGCAAAACGTGCAGCACAGCTCTTCGCAGCTTTGCATCCTCAAGATGGTGCGAGCTCGGCAGTAGAGGAGGCGGGCAAACAGGCTTTGGCGCGTAATGTTGACTCGGCAGCCGAGCCCTAAGTGGCATGCCCGTCAGGGGGAGCCGAAGATCCTACTGTTTACGCTGTGTAGGGCAGGTTCGGGGCAACGGTAATGACGCCGCTATTTTCCACTTCACCGTGCCGGCTTTTCGCTAGGATGAACCCTATGACTGACCCCGCACAGGATACCCCGATTTCGCAAGCCCCCGTGATTATCACCGGAATGTCTGGCGCTGGGCTTTCCACCGCCGCCCGGGTTATGGAAGATATGGGCTGGTACACAGCACAAAACCTGCCCTACACCTTGATGGTCGATTTGGTGGAAAAGTGCCGAGAGCTCTCCCCGCCGATCAATAAGGTGGCAGTGGTGACAGATGTGCGGTCAAGAGATTTTGGCGGTGACCTCACCGCGATCGTCAAACAGCTGCAGATCCGGTTTAATAATCCGACATTGCTTTTTCTCGATGCGCGAGATGATGTGTTGGTGCGCCGGTTTGATTCGGTGCGGCGTACCCATCCACTGCAGGGATCTGGGACGCTACAAACCGGGATCAGCCGGGAACGGGAGCTGCTTGCACCGGTAAAAGAAATGGCTGATTTGGTGATTAACACCTCCGAGCTGTCGCTGCATGATTTGCGGCGGGTGATGCAGAACTCGTTTGCCACGTTAGCGAATCAACGGCAGCACATTACTGTCCAGTCATTCGGGTTTAAACATGGTGCCCCAACCGATGCGGATATTGTTGTTGATGTGCGGTTTTTGCCGAATCCTTACTGGGTGCCCGAGTTGCGACTGTTCCGGGGTACAGATGCGGCGGTAAGCGACTATGTTTTACAGTCTGCTGACGCCCAACAGTTTGTGCAGCGGTTTGTCGATATGTTGCAGGGGATGATGGCCGGCTATCGCCGGGAGGGGAAGTCGTTTGTTTCGGTCGGTGTGGGCTGTACTGGTGGTCATCATCGGTCGGTGGCTGTTGCGGAGGAGTTAGCGAAGCGGCTGCAAGCGCTCGATGGTATCGATGTCACTGTGATGCACCGGGATATTTCCCGCGGATAGTGAATGGTTTGCTCGGTGTTGCGTTGGGCTTGCTACGACGAGGCTTGCTACTGCGCGCGAGTCGCTGGTGCTGTGGCGTGCTGGTTTTGCTTTGACGGTGCCGGTGTTGCGAATTGATAAGTTCGTATTGTTTTCTTGAAAAGACTGCGGTGAGACTATGACTTCGACTGCTTGTGAGCGTCAACTCCATTTGCCGGCTGCACTTGACCGGGTCGCCTGTTTGGGCGGTGGTCATGGGCTGTTTCAAACGCTGCGTGCTGTGCGTGCATTGCAGGTGCCGTTTATTCATGCCATTGTGACCGTGGCCGACGACGGCGGTTCGTCGGGCCGTATCCGTCGGGAGCTCGGGCAGATCCCCCCTGGTGATTTGCGGATGGCGTTGGCAGCATTATCTGCTGACACTGAGCAAGGCAATCTGTGGGAGACACTCATTCAGCATCGGTTTGGCGGTAATGGAGCGCTCGCTGGCCATTCGGTGGGGAATTTGCTGCTAGCCGGGTTGGTGGATGTGCTGGGTGACGAGGTGGCCGCCCTCGATGAGGTTGGCCGGTTGTGTGGTGTGCGTGGCCAAGTGTTGCCTATGGCTAACGAGCCGCTGGAAATTGAGGCAGATGTTTCTGGTCTGGATGATGATCCGCGGGTGATGCGGACTGTACGTGGACAGGTGGCGGTTGCTACGACACCGGGTGGTGTGCGTCGGGTACGTCTTGTGCCGCATGCGCCACAGCCTTGTCCAGCTGCTGTGGACGCTATTCGACAGGCCGATCTGGTGACGTTAGGGCCGGGTAGCTGGTTTACTTCGGTGATTCCACATCTCTTGGTGCCGGCGATTGTCGATGCGCTGCGGGAGACTGCAGCGGTGAAAGTCGTAATGGTGAACCTTACCGCGGAGCCAGGGGAGACGGCAGGGTTTTCTGCTGAGCGTCATATTCATATGATGGCGCAGCATGCCCCGCGTTTGCGGGTTGATCATGTGGTGGTTGATCGGTCGGCGGCGCCTAGCAGCTATGAACATGGCCATCTCCGGCGGGCGGCTGCCGCATTGGGCGCTGATCTGGTGTTGTGTGACATGCGTGAAGACAGCGGTTCACCGCAGACCTATCGCCATGATCCGGTGAAGCTGGCTCGTGCATTGGCACAAACTTTTGAGCTTGGTGCAGGCGAAGCGGGCGCACTGCAGAGTTTGTGAGCGACAGTGTGCTGCGTCTGCTTTCGGCAAATGCTACGGGCGGGCAGGGGAGTGAAGCATCGACCTGTTTCGCTGTACACGGCGACGCAGTGAGCTGGGTGGGAGCCTCGGGAAGGAAAGCACCTTTTAGTGTTCATAGTTGAGTCCACAGCGTAGGTGAGGCTCGGGTATGCTATCGGGATACGTTTTACCCCCCTGTGTTGCACGCTGTTACCTGCGCCATAGTGGTCGATGGGATTCTTGCAGCCTGCTGTAGCAGCGGTGTCGTCTCGTCGCCAGCCAGATTGTCGGAGGCCTCCCACGGCATTGGATATTCTCTGCTCACGGCTACTGGTTGCGTTGGTTCCTGGTTTCCACCTGTCACGGCTGTGGTGGCTGGCGTGTTTGGAGTGATTGCCAGCGAGCGCATCCCAGCCTATTTTTATCAGGCTGCTTGATTCTTTTCGGATCAGGGCGATGCGGTTATGCCGGGTAGAAGCATTATTGGGTTCATTGAGGAAGGTTGCTCGCTGATATGTCGATGACGTTGCAGGTCAAACAAGAGCTTGCGGCTGTGGAGGTGACCCGGCCGATGGTTCGCGCGGCCGAGGCGACGGCGTTTTTACGCTTTGCCGGGGAACAATATGACACCCCGTTCGGCACCCGGCTGCGGCTAGCGCTGGACACTGAAGCTGCTGCCCGGCGGGCGGTTCGGATGCTCAACGAGGCGTTTGATGCGGGTGCGTGTGTGCAGCGTAGTGCAGAACAGGGCACTGGGGGATTAGGACGATTCCATATTGCGGTGGATCGTCCCGCCGCGGTGGTGCTGCGCGATGCAGAGCTGGTCACCCGTTCTGGTGTACGGATTGTGGGACTGCCGCCGAAACTGGTTTCCGGGACGATTGTTGAGGGGGAAGCGGTGTGGCGAGCAGCGTTGTTGTGTCATGGTACGTTGACGGAATCTGGTCGTTCGTCGCTGGAAATTGTTTGCCCAGGGGTGGAGGCAGCAATGGCGTTGGCCGGTTGTGCACGGCGAATGGGGTTGCATGCCCGTACGAAAGAAGCCCGCGGTCATGAACGGGTGTATCTGCGTGATGGGGAAGCGATCGGAGCGCTGCTCACCCGCCTTGGAGCGCATCGCAGCAGGTTGTTCTGGGAGGAGCAGCGGCTACAGCAGGAAGTACGGTCGACGGCGAATCGACTGGCGAATTTTGATGACGCAAACCTGCGCCGGTCGGCGCAGGCAGCGACCGCTGCGGCCGCCAAAGTCGAGCGTGCCATGGAGATTTTGGGTGATGATGTGCCAGACCATCTGTTGGAAGCAGGTGCCCTGCGCATCCGTTATCGCAAAGCGTCGCTGGAAGAGCTAGGTCGCCTATCCGATCCGCAATTGACGAAAGATGCCATTGCTGGACGTATTCGACGGTTGGTTTCCATGGCCAATAAACGAGCCCAAGAACTTGGTATCCCCGGTACTGCTGTAGCTGCTTCCGCTGCTGGTGAACAAGCGGCTGACAGCGAGGAGCACTAGTCACCAGCGCAGGTGTGGTCTGGGATTGAGTATGCCTGTTTGCGTGAGATGCCGACACAAACCCGGCTAGTGTGACAACAAACACATCCTGATCTCCTGTGTGTTCGCTAACGGCAAACTATGGACTTCAAATCAGGAATTGGTGTTATTTTTCCCCCGAGTGGGGGGTAAGTTCGCAACGTTCGTCACACAAGAGGGCAAAAAGCTCGATTTATATGCCCGATAGTGTCCGTTTGTGTTTTTTTGTGTCCGATTTTTTCCGCTCAAACCGGGTTTCTTGGGGAGATTTTCGGGTTTTTCCCTACCAATCGGGCGCGACACCCGGTAATGTGGGCTGTGCTGACCACGATGGGTAGCAAGCCGCACTTGTTGGACAGTGCACCGTGAAACAGCCAGTTGGATTCGTTACAACTATCAACTGAAGCTGTAATCCACCGCCACTTGTTCCAATCCGCGGAGTTGTTACCTATTGCTCACGGAATATGCACAGCAGTTGCACTGCAATCTGCTGCAGTGTGCTTCGTGCAGTAAGCAATCTTCTACCCCTATATCAAGGAGAACCAATCGTGTCGATTCGCGTAGGTATCAATGGCTTCGGCCGCATCGGACGCAACTTCTTCCGCGCTCTGAGCGAGCGTGGCTCGGACATCGAGATTGTTGCCGTCAATGACCTTACCGACAACAAGACCCTCGCTCACCTGCTCAAGTACGACTCCACCCTGGGGCGTCTGGGCAAGGAAGTCACCTACGACGACGAGTCGATCACCGTTGATGGTCACCGTATTCTCGTGTTCGCTGAGCGGGATCCAAAGAACCTGAAGTGGGGCGAGAACAACGTCGATATCGTTATCGAGTCCACCGGTTTCTTCACCGATGCGGAAGCTGCGAAGGCTCACATCGATGGTGGCGCCAAGAAGGTCATCATCTCTGCTCCGGCAAAGAATGAAGACGCAACCTTCGTCGTTGGTGTGAACCACACCGACTACGACCCGGAGAACCACCACATCATCTCCAACGCATCTTGCACCACCAACTGCCTGGCTCCAATGGCTAAGGTGCTCGACGATGCGTTCGGTATCGAGCGTGGTCTGATGACCACCGTTCACGCATACACCGGCGACCAGCGTCTGCTCGACGCACCGCACCGCGACCTGCGTCGTGCCCGCGCTGCTGCGATCAACATGGTTCCTACCTCCACCGGTGCAGCTAAGGCTGTTGCTCTCGTGCTTCCTCAGCTCAAGGGCAAGCTGGACGGCTATGCAATGCGTGTGCCGCTGCCAACCGGTTCCGCCACCGACCTCACCTTCACCTGCTCGAAGGAAGTCACTGTGGAAGAAGTCAACGCAGCGATCAAGAAGGCTGCTGAGGGCGAACTCAAGGGTGTGCTCGCATACACCGAGGATCCGCTGGTCTCCACCGACATCGTCACCGACGCTCACGCTTCGATCTTCGATGCCGGCCTGACCAAGGTCATCGGCGACCAGGTGAAGGTTGTCTCCTGGTACGACAACGAGTGGGGCTACTCCAACCAGCTGGTTACCCTCACCGAATATGTTGGCGAGCGTCTCTAAGAAAGCTCACCGGTGTAGCTGTCGGTGCATCACCAACGCGCCATTGATGGGGTAAATCGGAGCCAAGGTTCCGCTTTGGTGACGCCACCGTACTGCACAACTTGAACTACCCTGACAGCCCCGGGGTGTGCCCCGGCACACCCCGGGGCTGTCTGCATCATGAACTCGTCGCCAATTGCGCTGGTTGATGATGCGACAAGCCCGCTGAAACGGGCTTTTCCCCGAGTATCGGGTCTACGACACTCCTGCCGGCTCAGGCGTGGTGTGCTGCGGCTTGTCGCCGCACACACCGTAATGAACGAAAGAATAGAACTTCCACATGGCTGTAAAAAATCTCACCGATCTGCTCAACGAAGGTGTCGAAGGTCGCCACGTACTCGTGCGTAGCGACTTCAACGTTCCACTCGACGACAATGGCCAGATCACTGACCCTGGCCGTATCGATGCATCCCTGCCAACGATCACCAAGCTGCGCGACGCCGGTGCCCGGGTTATCCTCATGGCTCACCTTGGCCGGCCAAAGGGAGAGGTAAACCCGAAGTATTCGCTGGCACCAGTTGCCGAAGCACTGTCGGAGCGCCTTGACCAATATGTGGCACTTGCTGCAGACACTGTTGGCGAAGATGCTCACGAACGTGCAAACGGCCTCAACGATGGCGATGTACTGCTGTTGGAAAATGTGCGCTTTGATCCACGCGAAACCTCCAAGGATGAGGCTGAGCGCACCGAGTTCGCCACGCAGCTTGCCGCGCTGACCGGTGACAATGGCGCATTTGTCTCCGATGGTTTTGGGGTGGTTCACCGCGCGCAGACTTCTGTTTACGATGTGGCCAAGCTGCTGCCGCACTACGCCGGTGAACTGGTTGAAAAAGAGATCACGGTACTCGGTAATGTCGCGAAAGATCCGAAGAAGCCCTATGTGGTCGTACTCGGCGGCTCGAAGGTTTCCGACAAGCTGGGAGTGATCGAAGCGCTAGCACCAAAGACCGACTCACTGATTATCGGCGGCGGCATGTGCTACACCTTCCTCGCCGCTATGGGCATCGACGTGCAGGAATCGCTGCTGCAGGAAGAAATGATTGACACCTGCAAGCAGTTGCTCGACACCTATGGTGACGCCATCGTGCTGCCTGAGGATCTGGTTGCCGCTAAGGAATTCGATCGTAATGCCGAAAAGCAGATCGTAGAGCGTGACGCCATCCCAGCTGGTTGGCAGTCGCTCGATATTGGACCGAAGTCGGTGGAAAAGTTCGCAGCGAAGCTCGCCGAAGCCAAGACCATCTTCTGGAACGGTCCGATGGGCGTGTTTGAATTCCCGGCGTTCGCTGAAGGCACCAAGGGTGTCGCACAGGCCATGATCGATGCAACCGCAAACGGGGCATTCTCGGTCGTCGGTGGCGGCGACTCGGCTGCTTCCGTGCGCCTGCTCGGCCTGGACGAAGATGGCTTTAGCCACATCTCGACCGGTGGCGGGGCTTCCCTGGAGTTCCTGGAGGGCAAGACGTTGCCGGGTGTGGACATCCTCTCCCAGTAACACTGGTGGCCTTTCCGCTATAACCAGCGTGTTACCAGTGTGCTGTGGCACAGCTGGAACACGCTGGTAGGCGGCGCATCAACGGCCTGCAGACTGGTGTTCACAGAGCAACAGTTTGCGACTGTATCGTTGCAGCAGCTGGTAGCTGTAATATGCAGGTAGCGCATGCTGCAACACGCAAAATCTTTCAACTTCATTCTGGTGCCGTGAGGGCTGTGCAGCGCAAACAGTGTTGCGCCGACACTGTCGATTCGCCCCCACCGGCACCATCGAACGCTAAATTCTTTTCTCAAGGACTGTGACAACACTATGGCACGTACTCCACTGATTGCTGGCAACTGGAAGATGAACCTCAACCACAAAGAGGCCATCTCCTGTGTCCAGAAGCTCGCCTTCGCGCTTTCCGACGAATACTACGATTTGGTTGACGTCGCCGTAATGGTGCCGTTTACCGACATTCGTTCCGTGCAGACCCTCGTCGACGGCGACAACTTGAAAATCACCTACGGTGCACAAGACATCTCCCAGCATGACGCGGGCGCCTACACTGGTGAAATCTCCGGATCAATGCTGAGCGCATTAGGCTGCTCGTGGGCAGTCATTGGGCACTCTGAACGGCGCGACTATCACGGCGAATCCGATGAGCTGGTCGCCAACAAGACGGCTGCAGCGCTGCGCCACAATATCACCCCGATCGTGTGTGTGGGTGAACCATTAGAGATTCGCGAAGCTGGCACCCACGTCGACTATGTCACCACCCAGCTGAAGGCCTCGCTTGCTGGTTTAAGTGCGGAAGATCTGAAGAAGATCGTTGTCGCCTATGAGCCAGTGTGGGCAATCGGCACCGGTAAAGTTGCTTCTGCTGCCGATGCACAAGAAGTGTGCCATGCGGTTCGTGGCGCATTGGCTGAACTCGCCGACGAGGCGACCGCTGATGCTATCCGCGTGCTCTACGGTGGTTCGGTGAAGGCGGAAACCGTCGCTGAACTCGTCGCCCAGCCCGACGTGGACGGTGGACTTGTCGGTGGTGCTTCCCTCGACGGTGAAGCATTCGCCAAGCTGGCTGCAAACGCCGCCAAGTAGTACAACACTCCCACATTGTGCGCAACCATCTGCTGTGAATACTGTTCCTTGGGGAACAGATCAACACTACTGCTTGGGATGTGCACCGAGGTGGAGTAATGCAACGGTTCTTTCGTCACTGGAAACACCGCTCAGGTGGGTGTTGTGGCGGTGGAACCGTTTCGCATTTTTCACCTATTTCGCGTGTTGCACGGCTCCACCGGCGAACTGATTCAGTAATCACCGCTGCTCGCCGGGGAAGCCTGCAGCAGCGGTGGGTAGCTGATAGTGCTGCTGGTGGGCCGCTATGGAATAGATGACTCCCGGGACACCTCAAACGATCGGGTCAAGTACATCGATTAGTTAACCTCACTGCGTCAAACGGGCTCTCCGGGTTCCTTCGGGTGCCGGTGGCTTCAGTTCTTTTTTCAAAAACCGACTTGGAAGGTGAATGACACCATCGTGAATGATCAATTACGGCAAGATATTCGTCATCTCGGGCGGATACTCGGGGAGGTGATTGCCGAGCAGGAAGGCCAGGAAATGTTCGACCTGGTGGAAACCTGTCGCCAAGCCGCCTTCGAGATCACGATGGGTGATGGGGAACTTTCCTTGCTCACCGATGTCATCGCCGACCGCAGCGCCGATGAGCTACTCACCGTGGTTCGCGCCTTCTCCCATTTTGCCTTGCTCGTAAATCTGGCAGAAGACCTCCATGATGACGCGAACCGGTTGAGCAGTCTCGCCGCCGGCGACCCGCCAAAAGACTCCACCCTTGCTGCCACTTGGGCAAAGTTGGACGCAGCCCAGCTTGACCCGGCAACGGTTGCTACCGCTTTGGTGAATCCGCAGGTTGCGCCCGTGCTCACCGCACACCCCACTGAGACTCGTCGCCGCACTGTTTTTGATGTGCAAAAAGATATCACCGACTATATGGTGCAGCGCCACGCTTGGTTAGGGCAGGAAGATAATGCGCGCGCCGCTGGGCAACTAGCCCACCTTGATACGGCGATTCGCCGCCGCATGACGGTGCTGTGGCAAACTGCGCTCATCCGGGTGGCACGTCCTCGGATCGAAGACGAAGTCGAAGTCGGGTTGCGCTACTACACTTTGTCGCTGCTGGAAACCATTCCGCGGGTTAACCACGATGTTTATCGCGAGTTGTCCCACCGCTATGGGCAGGATCATGCGCCAGCGGCAATGATCCAACCCGGTTCGTGGATTGGCGGCGACCATGACGGTAATCCGTATGTCACCGCTGCAACGGTAAACTATGCAACCACTCGGGCAGCGCACACAGTGCTGAAGTATTACACTCGTCAGCTCCACGAATTGGAACATGAGCTGTCCTTATCAGACCGGTTGACGAAGGTGACTGACGACCTTGCAGCTCTTGCCGAACGCGGCCACAACAATGTTCCTTCCCGGGTGGATGAACCTTACCGGCGGGCAGTACACGGTATGCGCGGCCGGATGATCGCCACCCAGGCAGCACTCATCGGCACCGATTCGGTCGAAGGCAGCTGGTATGCCGTCCACGAGCCGTATCCGGACGCCGCCGCGTTTGCAGCTGATTTGGCGGTTGTGGAACGTTCGCTGCGCAGCACCCATGACGATCTCATTGCTGATGATCGGCTGGCAAAAATCCAAGCAGCAGTTGCCTCCTTCGGATTCCATCTGTACTCGCTGGACTTGCGGCAAAATAGCGAATCCTTTGAACAAGTCATCGCCGAGATGTTTCGGCAGGCACAGGTCACCGAAGACTATGCAGGTTTGGGCGAAGCGGAGAAATTGCAGCTGCTTCTTGCCGAGTGCACCAATCCTCGTCCACTTCTTGGGGCGCACCGGCCAGCGTTGAGTGAGCCAGTAGAGCGGGAATTAGCTATTGTTGCTGCCGCCCGCGACGCGGTGCAGCGTTTCGGCTCCGCGATGGTGCCGCATTGCATTATCTCTATGGCGCAGAGTGTGACCGATATTCTAGAGCCGATGGTGCTGCTCAAAGAATACGGATTGATCACCGTCGATGAGCAGGGACAGCTTCATGGCGAGATTGATATTATTCCGCTGTTTGAAACCATCGAGGACTTGCAGGCAGGCAGCAGAATTTTGCAGCAACTGTGGGATATTCCGCAGTATCGTGCCTATCTGGCGGGTCGGGGAGACCTGCAGGAAGTCATGCTGGGATATTCCGATTCGAATAAAGACGGTGGCTATTTTGCAGCGAACTGGGCGCTCTATGACGCCGAGATCGCTATCGTGGCAACAGCAAAAGCCAACCGGATCGGTTTGCGGTTCTTCCACGGCCGGGGCGGCACAGTCGGGCGCGGTGGTGGACCTTCCTACGACGCTATTTTGGCTCAACCCGCCGGTGCTGTGCGTGGGAGTGTGCGGATCACCGAACAGGGTGAGATCATCTCGGCGAAATATGGTTCACCCAAGTCTGCCCGCCGCAATCTTGAAGCGCTTGTCTCTGCCACTATCGAGGCTTCACTATTGTCCGGTGAGCCGCGTGATGATCGCCGGGATGCAATCGAGATTATGCGCGCAATCAGTGAACTGTCCCAGCAAAAATATGCTTCGCTGGTGCACGATGATCCTGGCTTTATTCAATATTTCACCACCTCCACACCGCTAGCTGAGATCGGTTCGCTCAATATTGGGTCGCGTCCAGCGACCCGGAAACAAACCAATACGGTGAGCGATCTGCGGGCGATCCCGTGGGTGCTTTCCTGGTCACAATCCCGAGTGATGTTGCCGGGCTGGTATGGAGTAGGCACCGCATTATCGCAGTGGATCGACGGTGATGATGCAAAGCTGCAACGCCTGCAACAACTCAGCACGACCTGGCCATTTTTCAACTCGGTACTGTCAAACATGGCGCAGGTGATGTCGAAAGCAGATATGCGGCTAGCGCGCCTGTACGCCAATCTTGTTCCAGATAGGGAAGTAGGCGACCGGATCTATGGGCAGATCGTAGACGAATACACTCTTACCCGGGAGATGTTCCAGCAGATCACCGGCCGGGAATCGCTGCTTGCAGATAACCCGGAGCTCCAACGTTCTGCCCGGAAACGCTTCCCTTATCTGTTGCCATTGAACTGTATCCAGCAGGAGATGCTGCGCCGCTATCGTGACGGTGCCACAGATGACTCAGTTGCGGCAGTCATTGTATTAACAATGAACGGGCTGTCCACCGCACTGCGCAACTCGGGTTAGGCAACGCGCCGACTGCCGGCGCAGCAGGCATTCACACTCCTGGCAACACTGCGGGGCATGAGGTGATTAACGATCTCATGCCCCTATTGCCACGGTGGTGTGCGCTGCTGTTAGCCCAGGTTGTTCACGGGTTGGTCTAAAGTCTTGGACTGATTGACTGATTGGTCGAAGCCGCAGCAGAAGTGATTGCTTCTGCTGTTTCCAGCAAAGATTCCAAAGGTGTGACACGCCCGGCGGGTAACCGATTGCCTTGTTTATTGTTCAAGCTGGTAGACTGCTTTGACGGCCACTGCGCGAGTAGTATTCTGTCGATCTTGGCAACAGCCAAGGCAACAGCAAGGTTTGTCTTATTGCCTTGTTTTCAGCATCGCTTCGCGCAGGTCAACTCCCGCCAAATGATGGCTTCGGTCAGGTGGGCAGTGTGCAACTCGTACTGACGAAAGACGCTCATGGTTTTAACTCTCCAAATTATCTTGGTTATCGCAGCTGTGCTGATGACCCTGTTCGTTCTGCTCCACAAGGGCAAGGGCGGCGGCTTGTCGAGCCTGTTCGGTGGTGGCGTCCAGTCGAATCTTTCCGGTTCGACCGTGGTGGAAAAGAACCTCGACCGGGTGACGATTATCTGCATCATCATCTGGCTCGCCTGCATTATTGCGCTGAACCTGCTGCAGGCCTACGCCTAGAGCCACAGCGCACACCAACTCTTAGCGGATCAGTTTCACCAACTGATCCGCTCGTTGTCGTTGGCAGGGCTGGAAATGTTCAGGGGGTAGGCGAATCCTGCATGGAAACAGTCTTGTGGCTACTGGCTCGCCGCTTCCGAGCTGGCCTTGCGGCAGACAACCAATTACAGCAGAGCCGACAAACTTGAGATTGAACACTGCAGTGTCGGCACAGTGCAGCCGACCCGGCGGTTGCACACCCCCGCCACAGCAGCCCGCTTGATGATTAGTGCAGCTCGGAACGGCGCATCCCACCAGTGAGCCTTGTGTGGCCGCTTTTTCAAGTGGTAATGCAAACTAACGTTCGAATTTGCTGAGAATGTGTGGCCTTTTGTGCGGTGCGTACGTCAAACTAAGTGCTATGTCCGCAACATTGCTGCACACCAGGTTTACCACCGAAGGTCAGGTCGTACTCTGGTTTGGTACCAAGGACGACTCATTGACAGTCGCCGAGATCGACCACTTGGTGTGTCCTGTCTGGTTCGATGTGTTCGCCCAACTGATTCGTTTGACGAGCCGGATTTTCGTACCAGAGGACTATGGGAAGACGGTGACTTCGCGGCCGCGGCGTGGCGCACAATCAACTCCGAAAACCCTGCTCAACGCGTTCGACGTGGCTGACCGTGTGTTTCCCGATGCGGAAGGGGAAGTGGCCTCTGAGTTCGGGTTTATTGCTTATGACACGATGTGGGTGGTGCCTGGTTATTGGGCGCTGCGCGGCTATATGCGTGTAGCTCGTTTTGGTGGTGCTCCTGAATCAACCAAGCACGTGAAGGGTGAAGCCATCAGGGGGTGGCAGGCAACGTCGACTCTTCGGCAAGACCCCTTGATGCGCGATTTTCTTGCAGATCTCGATCCGATAGCCCCACCGGAGATGAATCCATCAGATGATGCGACACGTGCGAGAATCATCCATCAGCTAGCGGTTGCTTTGCTTGCCCGCATGTGGGCGGTGACCGCCGGGAGGCGCGGCAACGTCAGTCGACCTTTGCTTTTGAGACAAGATCTACCGCATGCCACAGCGAAGACATGTAGCAATTTTCGGCAGTGGTTTTCTGCTCTCGACGCGGCAAGATACCCACTTTTGCTCGGAGTCAGCGCGGTGAAGCTGGCTGGGGAAGCCAGGCATGCGTTAAACGACGAGTCGCTGGCAGGTGGATCTGTCCGTGTGGCCATGTTGTACCAGCACAAACCACCGTTTCACCCTGCACCACTTGGTCTGAGCAAACCTACCAGACAACGGCTCCGGCCGGATGCTGCCGAGCTTCCCAGAAAAACGCAGCATGCTGCGCGCCACGGATGGGTTTGCGCTGGTGTTGCGGAACTCCGTGGAAGAACACATCAGAGTGCTGCAAGGCGCTATAGCCTCTCCGGTTGGACGGAGAGCAGTATCGCCGGATTTCATCAGCGTACTTGGAAGGATCAAGAATTGACGACGCTGAGTATCTTGCACCAGCTTGGGGGTGATTCACCAGCCCCACGCGACACCTACAAGCAACTCCGGGACTTTTATACAATATTCATCGAGCGCGACCCGGAAACGGAAAACCCTTCCGCGACATTCACATCGTCTCCTTGACAACCTGTTACACCCGCATTGTTTGTTTCTACGCCCCGTCCGTTTCTCTCATATTTAGAGGCATCCCATGGCAACCGTGAAAATTTTGCACACCTCCGACTGGCAACTGGGCATGACGCGCAGGTTTTTTGCCTATCACCGCGATCCGTCGAAAGTGGCGGATAATCCGCAGGTGCGCTATACCCAAGCGCAGCTTGATGCGGTAAGAACGCTGGCAGCAATCGCCAAGGAAGAACAGTGTGACGCGGTGGTTGTTGCCGGCGACGTGTGGGATACCAACCATCTTGAACGGAATTTTCTCGCCAAAATTAAAGAAGCCCTGCGGCAGTTTTCCTGTCCAGTATTTCTTTTGCCAGGAAACCACGACCCGTTGAAAACGACCTATCCCCGGCAGATGCTTGAGGAGCTGTCGAATGTGCAGGTCATCGATTCGACGACGCCCTATACGTTGAGCGATTCGGTAGAGATCATTGGGGCACCGTTATACGGCAATAAGCCCACCAAAGACCCGGTGTGGCAGGCTGTGAAAGACCTTGAACCAACCGACAACATCCGGGTGGTGGTTGGGCACGGCACCACCACGAACTTTGGGGATCGCAGCGGTGACGAGATTATTGATGTGCAACGGTTAAGTGCGGCGATTGATGAGCAACGCATCAGCTATGTCGCTTTAGGGGATACCCACTCAGCAACCAAACTCAACCCCCAGGGCACCATTTGGTATAGCGGCGCCCCAGTAGTGACTGACTTTCTCAGGCTTCCTGATGGTGGCGGCGAAACCAATTCAGGGAAAGCACTCGTCGTCACGATCACAACCCATTCGGATCAGCCGACCTCGGTGGCGGTGGAAGAGAAAACCGTCAGCAATTGGCGGATGCACTACATCACCAAACAGATCAACGATGGGCAAGATGTGGCGGAGTTTGTGGATCTCCTCGAGTCCTATGAGGACAAACATGTCACTGTGGTGAAATACGCCCTGCAGGGGGTCGCCCCGGTGGCGGCGCATGCGCAGTTGGCGAGTCGCCTCGACGAACTCAAAGACCTCTTTGCCGTGCTGTATCCATCTGAGAATAGGCACCGGCTTGCAGTTGCCCCGACCCTCGAAGAGATCAATGATCTTAACCTGCCCGGATGGGCACGCAACGCCTTAGAGGAATTAATACACGCAGTCGATGACACACACAACGCTGCGCCGAGCATCGCCGAGCGCGACGATGATGAAATCGCTGCCGCTTCGCCACAGGATCAGGCCGGTAGGGCAACTGATGCAATTAATCTGCTGTTTCGTCTCTACAGTGAGCTGAATTCGTAGCTTGTTCAACCAGCTTGTCACTGTCGCATAGTTATCGTTTTAGCATCATCGTTTCAACAGGTGGGAACACAATGAAAATTCATCGACTCGAGATCCGCAATGTTAAAGGCATTGACAATTTCGTCCTTGCTGACATTCCCGATCATGGCGTGGTAGTTGTTTCGGGAAATAATGAGCTCGGCAAATCAACCGTCGTACGAGGTCTGCAATTATTGCTCGATGGCACGCCGCACACGAGCGGTAAGAAAGAAATCAAAGCGCTGCAACAGCGGCACCATCCAGATGCCAATCCGTTTATTAGCGCTGAGTTAACAGTCGGCCAGACGCGCTTCCGGGTAGAGAAGCAGTATCTTCGAAAAAAATATATCAAGCTGGAAATTCTGTCATATCCACCAGAAACACTCACGGACGACAAGGCAGAAAATCGACTGCAGCAACTGCTCGACGAGCATATGGACAGGGATCTGTTGCAGGCACTGTTTGTGCACCAGGGGGAGCTGGAGCAGGAAGTAAAAGTGAAAGATATTGCATCGATCACCACGATTCTTGGCGGTGCCGATGGTGATGCAGACAGCTCGACTGACGACACCCTGCTGCGGAAAGCACAGGATGAATTAGGCGAGTATTTCACTGAAAAAGGGCAAGAGCGAAGAGTTTTCAAATCGCTGCGGGACGCCATCGAAGAGGATGAACAGAAGCTTTCTGCACTCGCCGACAAGAAACAACAGTGGCAGCTCGCCGCAGAGAATGTGGAAGATGCACAAGTGCAAATCGCTGCAGCAGAGGATCAGCGGGAGCTCGCCAAAGCAGAGCTTGCTGAGTTGGAGCAGCAAGCCGCACAGGCTGTACAGCTGGAACTCAAGATTACGAAAGCCAAACAGCATGTTGTCGAGGAAAAACATCGCACCACTACAGCAGCAGAAAACGTTACTGCTTACACAGAAGCAGAGAAGGTAGCCGCAAATGCAGTCCAAGCTCTTGCAGATTTCGAAACCGAGCTTGTGCAAAAACAACAGGCGTTAGAGGAAGAACAAGCTCGCATCGAGCAGTTGACGCGTGCAAAGAAGAACCTTCGCACCACCACCGCCAACGTTGAAGCCGACCGCACCGTGTTGCAGGCTGCTAAAAATAGTGTGACTTGGACGCGTGAGGCTGCAGCAGCCGCCGAGGACACTGCCAAGATTGAAGAACTCATTGCCCAGGAGCGGGCGCTGCGCCGTGACATCGAAGACAATCCGGTGACTGAAACCATGTACGACGATGCGAAAAATTTGTGGCAGCGCCAACAAACTCTCAGCGAAGCGATTGCTGCCGCCTCACCAGAGTTACAGTTGCAGGCGGCTACACCTACTACTGTGCTCGTTGATGGCGCACCGCTTGAGCTTTCTGCCGGCGAAGATGCCAAGACGATCGAAGTACTTGATCCGACGACTGTGCAGATAGGCGAGGTCACCGCGACCATCACACCCCGAGACAGTGGTGATCGACGGGCTGAGAAACAGCGGATCGAAGAGGAACTTGCAGCAGTATTTGCCAGTGCTGGTGTGGAAACCTTTGCCGAGTTGCAGGCGCTGGGCATTGAGCGGATGAAGGCGGCGCAAGAACTCAGCAAAGTGGAATCGACGCGTCGATTCGCGCAGTCGGAAGATGGCGGTGATCAGCCGCGGGTGCGTTGTGAACGGCTGTTGCAGGCAATTGCCGATCTGCGGGTTTCACCCGGTGCAGTGCGCACCATTATTGAGCGGGATCCGGTACATCAGCCGCATGCAGCCACCGTAGAGCAGCTGCTAGATCGTATTGTGGATGCCACAGCTGCAGATTCGTCGTGGGAGAAGATTGCTCGCGACTTTCCGGAGTCATTCCGGGAGCAGCTAGCCGACGTTGAGAACTTGTTGCAGACAGTTCTCGATACTACTGAGCAACACAGCAGCCGTCTCGTAGCTGAGCTGGAAGCGGCCGAGGCGGAAGTTGAACAGGCATCGACTGCTCGCAGCGCAGAAAAAGCCTGGGATCAGGCAATTGGGCAAAAACAAGGGTTGGAACGCGATGTGGAACGCACCGCTATGCACTTGGCCGCGCTGGGGGACAAAATCCAGCTGGAGGCAGCACTTACCGAAGCCCAAGCGAAATTCGAGGCGGCGAAGGCATCCTTAGCAGTGCTAGAGAATGAACCATTGGCGAAAGAAATTGAGTCAATCAAAGGTGATAAGGCGGCTGTCACCACCGAATTGCACAATATTGAACAGCGTATTGAAGCTGCTCAATCCCTCCGCAACAAAGCAGAGGGGAGGTTGTCGACGCTTGATGCAGTCGCCGCCGAATATGACGATCTTCAGCAACAGTTGGATTCGCGCAGGCTTGATCTGGCACGCTTGGAGCGGTCTGCTGCTGCGGCCAAACTGTTGGTGGACACATTAACGTCTCACTTATCGCTTGTGCAGCAACGCTACAGCAAACCCTATTCGGAAGCGGTCAACAACCTGGCGAAAAACGTCTTCGGTGAAACATCGGAAGTCATTATTGACGAAGAGTCGTTGCAAATTCGTTCCCGCAGACTCGGTGACGAAGGACATGTTGAGGTCGAATACCTTTCTGATGGTGCACGGGAGCAGCTGGCACTAATTAACCGCTGCGCTATGGCGTCGATGGTTGCCTCCGATGCGAGTGCTATGCCGCTGATTATCGACGACCCATTGGGCAATTCCGACCGGAGGCGAATTCGCCGCATGAATCAGGTGCTCGCAGAAGTCGGGAAAGATTCGCAGGTGTTGATCTTCACCTGTGATCCGAGTCGTTTTGATGCGGTACCTGATGCTGTGCAATTACAATTCTCGGCGCTCACCCTCGGCGGGTAGCGGGAACTTTTCATTCGCAGGCGACGTTATCTTGACACGTAGGTGTGGATCTTATTGTTTCCAAGCCTACGTTTCTCACAGAAAGGCGTACCCATGTCTGATCTCATGAAACAGCCCCTGCACCGCAGCTCCACCAACAGCATGATCGGCGGGGTGTGCGGCGGCTTGGGTGAATCGTTTGGCATCGACCCGACTATCGTGCGACTGCTCTTTGTGTTGTCGATGTTGTTACCCGGACCGCAGGTGCTGATCTATCTCGTCATGTACGTCATTATTCCGCAGCGATAATAAGTACAGTGCAGTGACAGTGATGCAGGCTGTGTGCCTGCAACCGGCGATTATTGCTTGATGGCTGGCCGGTGTGGCATACGGCTCACCCTGAATCGACACAGCTATGCTGCTGCGCCACCGGCGTTGGTCAGCAGCGGCCACTGGTTCGGTTACGAAGGGGCAGCGGCAAGTGTGTCACTAGGGTGACAGCACCTGCCGCTGTTGCTATCGCAATCGATTTGCTCGCTCGTTGCTTTAGGAAGACTTCAGTCAACATCGCCGTGACGGGTGTTCATCACCAGACGATTGCACAGCTAACGAAGGCGCTCAATGCTCTAGCAATCGTCGATCGCGGCGTTTGCACATTGTTCGACATCTGTCCACGCAACCAGCACAGGTTCACGGTGTTAGGCGTGCTTAATCGCTGTCGCTGCGGCGGCGTCAACATATAATTTCGTTGCCACCCGGCCACGGGCACCGGCAACTGGCAGCGCAGCAGCATCTTCCCCCGCGAGCAGTCGACCAACTGCTTCTGCTTTGTCGTTGCCGGAAACAAGGAGCCACACCTCATTAGCGCTAGCAATAGCCGGGAACGTTAACGTGACCCGCTGCGCCGGGGGTTTCGGTGAATTGAGTTCTGCAGTAACCAGCACATCGGTGGTTGCGGTGGCCTGAGTATGCGGGAACAGCGAGTTGATATGCCCTTCACCGCCCATACCAAGCAAATGCACATCGAAGCCGTGTGGGGCAGTGCGCGCTAGCGTTGCCGCATATTGTGCGGCAGACGCTGCGGGGGTGATACCGCTAGTCGGCACAGGGTAGATATGCGCAGGATTCAAGCCACAGTGATCAAGTAAAGCTGCTTTTGCCTGTGCATAGTTTGATTCCGGATCATCGTGGGGCACAAACCGCTCATCGCCGAAGTAGCAAAACACCCGCTCCCGGTCGATAGTGTCGCTATCTGAGCCGTCAAGCAGTTCCCGCACCGCCGCCAAGGTGGCAATACCGGCAGTGCCACCGGTTAGCACAATGCGGGCAATATGATCGCCACCGATACCGCCACTGTGCTGTGCAGTGACAATCGCGGAAACAAGATCACGCGCAGCTTGTTGCGTAAGTTCGTCACGGGTAGGAAATTCAAGGACAGTAACCATGATGCTCCAGGGAAACAGATACGGGCTGGTGGGAAAAAGAAAGCAATCAACTGCGGTACTACACGGAAGGCAAAGCCGCGCAGAAGTGCTGCAAGAAGTCGTATAACGTTAATGTGACCACGTCGACACGGGAACCATCCAAGATGCAACGCTGCCGGAAGTGCATGGTCAAGCCTGACAGGACTTAGTGTTCGTGATGGTTTTCGTCAACATTCACCCGGTGCAGTCCGCGCAAAGCATGTGCATAGGTATCATCCGGGGCAAGATGACGCAGTTCCTCGGCGATACAATCCGTTAACGTGCGCGGACTTAACGCCACAAGTGAGGTTCGCTGCGTTGCGGTATTAGCAACCTCAACAGTGTGCGGTCCTACTACCCGGATGGTAATGGTGGAAGATTCCCGATGAAACACCAGCTTAGTGTAGGGCAGTAGTTCTTCACCTTCATCATTGGTGGGCACCATCGGTTCATCGGTGCCGATGCGGGTGACCGGTGCTTGGATACGATCGGCGAGCCAACCAGCACACAAACACACGGAAGGATTATTGCCAGGACCGGTAAGTTCAATCGCGGTAATCGATTCATGTGGCGGTTCATCCAAGGTGGAAGCCACCAATCCACGCCACGCAGTAGCAGCAGACCAGGCAATATCTGAATCCCCTGGGGCGTAATGTTCCCCGCGCATCGTCAACGCATGCACCTGATCGGCGTGCAGCGAATCAGTGATACGCCGCTGCGCCAGCTGTCCGATCGGATCCTGTGCCACATTTGCTGGCGCCCGGTTTGGCCACCACGCCACAATCGGTGTGTCCGGCAGCAGTAGTGGAGTAACGATCGCTGCGAGATGATCACTCGCCGCGCCATGAATCGTTAACGCAACAATCTCTGAAGCACCAGCGTGCCCGCCGATACGGATCTCTGCATCAAGGGTCGGCTCGGCATCCATTTCATCATCGGGCAGTAACAAAATCACCCGCGATGGATGCTCTCGGGATGCTTCCGTAACCGCTTCAACAATCGCCGTCGTATCGTCACCGGCATGAGCGACCACAATCAGTGTCAACACGCGACCGACCGCGATCTGGCCGTGCTCCTCACGAATGGTCACCAACCGTTTCGCAACCTCTTGGGTGGTGGTGTTAGCAAGCGAGAAAATCATCGAGCTCTTCTTTCAGAAAAAACCGGATACCGGGACGGGGCGAACAATAAAACCATGGTGGCGTTATCTGTGACTGCAGCTGTACATCGTCGGGCCTGTTGTTGGATGCGCTGCAGGTCGCCGACGCAAAGCCGTAGCAACGCTGCGGATTCCTGCCACACTATGGTCGACGCCAGGCGCGGCCGTCACGGGCAAGCATCCGATCAGCAGATTTCGGCCCCCATGTTCCGGCCTTATATTGTTCGGGTGCCCCATGTTCAGCCCAATAGTGCAAAATCGGGTCGAGGATCTGCCACGACAGTTCCACTTCCTCATTGGTGGGGAAAAGAGAGGATTCGTCGAGCAGGGCATCAAGAATGAGCCGTTCATAGGCTTCCGGGGACTGTTCGGTAAACGCCTCGGAATACGAGAAGTCCATATTGACGTCGCGAACTTCCATAGCAGAACCCGGGATCTTCGAACCGAAACGCATCAACACCCCCTCATCGGGTTGCACCCGAATCACCACCGCATTATTGCCTAACGCGCCGGTCATGGTGTCCGCAAACGGCTCGTGGAGTGCTCGTTTAAACACGATCGCAATTTCGGTGACACGCCGCCCTAACCGTTTACCGGTGCGAAGATAGAACGGAACCCCTGCCCATCGGCGAGTATTCACACTCAACGTGCAGGCTGCAAAGGTTTCCGTTTTCGAGGCAGGATCAAAACCCTCTTCCTCGGTGAGTCCCACCACCGGCACAGAGCCTTGCCATCCTGCGGTGTATTGGCCACGGGCGGTGGTTTTCGCCAATGGCGCCACCGGGGTAGTAGCGCGCAGCACCTTGATTTTTTCGGTCTGCAACTCAGTGGGGGTGAGTGAAATCGGTTCCTCCATGGCCACCAGAGCAAGCAGTTGCAGCAGATGGTTTTGAATCACATCGCGCGCTGCACCAATACCGTCATAGTAGCCAGCCCGACCACCCAAGCCCATGTCCTCGGCCATGGTGATCTGCACATGATCCACATAGTGGGCATTCCACAATGGATCAAACAGCTGATTGGCAAAGCGCAGCGCCAAAATATTCTGCACCGTTTCTTTGCCCAGATAATGATCGATACGGAACACCGAATCTTCATCAAAGACGGCGTTCACGGTCGCGTTCAACGCTTTCGCCGACTCGAGATCGTGGCCAAAAGGTTTTTCAATAATCACCCGTCGCCAAGCACCCTCTGGTGCTTCAGCAAGTTGGGCACGCTGCAACTGGTGGCACACCGCAGAGAAACTATCCGGCGGAATGGAAAGATAAAACGCCCAGTTGCCGGCGGTGCCACGATCCTGATCGCAGCGCGACATCGTCTCCGCAAGCGTGTCAAACGCTTTGTCGTCGTCAAATGAGCCGGTGACAAAAATAAAACCTTCGGCCAGCCGTTCCCACACTGTGGCGTTGAATTCTGTACGGGCGCCCTCTTCCACTGCGCGACGTACATAGTCAGTGAACTCTTCATGACTCCAGTCACGGCGACCAAACCCGATACAGCTAAACCCTGGGGGCAGCAGCCCGCGATTGGCAAGATCATACATCGCCGGCAACAGCTTTTTTCGAGCCAGATCACCGGTAACGCCGAAAATCACCAGTCCGGAAGGACCTGCAATCCTTGGTAGTCGCTTATCACGACTATCGCGCAGCGGGTTACGCCAGCCGGCTTGAGGTGACGAACCGGATTTCGAGGGACTCACAAACAACTCCAGAATTGATAACTATGCGGGAAACAAACCCGCCTAAAAACAGTGGTAGAACTGGCAGCAATGCGGCGAATGCACAGCACCTTCAAGAAGCAGGAAAAGGGACAACACAATCCGCACGACGGTGATGTTCGGGGATGCGCGGCAGCAATCTAGACCAGCATCACAGGCAACCTACACCGGTATTGAAAAACCAATCGTGGTCAAAGGCAATTGACCGTATCGCAGTGCGTGAGTGTTCTACCCTTGCGAAGCAGAAGCAGGTAACTGCGTAATTCTATCAGGAAAAGGTAATACTTTGGGCATCACTGCAGGCTAAGTGCAGTTACGGATCCGCCGGTGAAGAATTGATCACTATAGCACGGCTGCCACCACTGGCAGTGACCATTGGATGCGATTCACGGCAACATGGTGGCATTGCATATGCCGTCTTGACTCCCCAAGGCAAGATTGGAAAGCGGGGAATCCCAGTTTTTTCGTACCGTGGAAAATTCGACAGTAAACAGCGATGTGGCTGCACAGCTCACACTGTGCAGCCACGAATATCACTGGGATAGATTTGTCAGGTGCAGGGTGCACAAGCCTCGGGGAGGGGTTGCACCAGCAGCCCAGAAGGGGCAGTTTTTCGGCACAAGCCGTAACGCGGATTCCCGTACCTGGAACTACTTGCCGCCATCCTTTTGCGCGTTGTCGTTAACAACAACCTTGGTGCCGTTTTCATCCTTGGTTGCAGAAACGTTGAAGTCGAAGGACGACAGATCGTTGTAATCCTTGCCGGAAGAACCAGTGATCCTATCGCTTGAAGAGTTGCTCTTGGTGGAAGATCCATTGTCAGAAGAGTCAGCGCCACCCAGCAGCAGTGTAGCGATACCGATACCAGCCGCAATAGCCAGCAGCGTCGGCAGAATAGCATTGGTGGAAGAACCCCACACAAATGCAGGTCCTGGCAGTGGAGCAGGAGCTGGTGCAGGTGCCGGTGCTGGTGGCTGAGCCGAAGCAGGAGCAACAAAGGACAGGGAGCAGGCAACTGCGGTAGCAGCTGCAAGAGCTTTCATAGAAGCGCGCATAATCGAAGCGACTCGCTTTCTTAAATTCATTGGTGTTGCAATACAGCCAGGGAAAACCCTATTCCGATCATTGATGTGATACCGGTTGGCAGGGCACCTGCGGTGAAAAGAGTTTACGCAGCCTAGTGCACAAACCACAGGCAACTATTTCGCCGCAAAAAGAGTAAATTTCCAGGAAATAAACTCGTCTCATTGGTGCTGACACTAGGCAGCGGTTTGCACACAAAAGACCGCCCGCAAATTCTGTGCCAGCGGCGTAGAGCAACAACACAGGGAAGGATAAACACGGTTATCATCAGTGCGAAGAAAGCAAAAGCAGCAAAGCTAAGCGGCAACGATGATCATCGTTGTAGGTGTCACCGATGCTGCAGGTGCTGCAGGCCAGAAATTCCTCGCTGTGACGGAACCGTGTGACAGTTGTCGTGTTTAGATTAGCGGGCGAGCCGGGGGAACGGAAACTGTTTCACCGATCAGTGAGGAAAAAAACTTATCCGACACGGTTTGATCCGGTCAGTTCACTCCGCCCGGCGGTGCGCCGCAACGCTTCCTGATAAATGTCGGAACCACCCCGGCAAGATGCCGGGCTCTTGCCGGCGGAACCGATCAGGAGAGGCTACTGAGCGAGACGAGTTTCCATATTGGCAAGCAGCGACTCCCAGGAATCCACAAACTTTTCCACGCCTTCTTGTTCCAGCTTGGTGAACACTTCTTCAAAGTTGATGCCAACTTCCCCAAGCTGCTCGAAGATACGCAGGGATTCTTCAGCGGTGCCGGTCAAGGTATCGCCGTGGACTCGCTTCGCTGCCAAAGTCGCATCGATGGTTGCTTCTGGCATGGTGTTGACGGTGTCCGGTCCGGCCAGCTCCACCACGTACATATCTTGGGGATAGTCCGGATTCTTCACCCCAGTCGATGCCCACAACAGACGCTGCATATTTGCTCCTGCTGGCAGCTGATTTTCGGCAACAAAGTCGAGATAAACCTGATACGCCCGACGTGCATTAGCAATACCTGCTTTGCCCTGCAAGGCGAGTGCCTCCGGGGTACCGATGGCTGCTAGCCGTGCATCAACTTCCGCATCAAGCCGGGAAACAAACACCGATGCCACCGAATGAATCTTGGAAACATCGTGGCCATTTTCGGCGGCTTGCGTAATGCCATCAGCAAACGCCTGCAGTACCTGTCGGTAGCAGGCAATCGAGAAGATCAGGGTGACATTGACCGAAATGCCTTCGCTTAACGCCGCTGTGATTGCCGGAAGGGAACCTTCGGTAGCCGGAATCTTAATCATGACCCCCGGCCGGTCGACCTGTTTGGCAAGTTCACGTGCCTGCGCCAGGGTGCTTTCCGCATCATCACTAATCCGCGGATCAACTTCAATGGAAACCCGGCCATCCCGACCGTCAGTACGGGCAAACACATCGGCGAAAACATCGCAGGCACGACGAACATCATCGACTGCCATGGCATACACCGCATCAACCGGTGCGCAGTTTGCTGCTTGAAGCTCGGCGATCTGGGCATCATAGGCAGTGCCTTGCGACATGGCAGTTGCAAAAATAGCGGGGTTAGTGGTGACACCAACAATCGATTTGGTGTCAATAAGTTCAGCTAAATTGCCGGAATCAAGGCGATCCCGCGACAAGTCGTCCAGCCAAGTAGCGGTGCCAAGTTGTTGTAAATCGTCAATAGCAGTCATGGATAAACCAGGATCCTTTGAAAATAATGAAAACGAAGTTTAGTACGGCTTCGCCGGCACCTATAGTGCTGGCGAAGCGATGGTGTGCGGCAGTCGAACCGCGTTAGTTAAAGCCGGTGGCCCGCCAGGTTGGTGATGATGAACCCACCGCATCCTGAAGCGCACTATCGCGGAAGAAGTCGCAGCCGCATACAGCGAAAGGCTGAAAACTGGAAGGACAATCCGCTGCCGCTGGAAGCGGATTGCTTCCCGGAGCGGCAGCGGAGAGCATCACCCCTATTGTGCGGGGCACACCGTCGTGTTTGCGATCGACTGCTTTGCTTTGGCGACCACATTTTCCGCAGTAAAGCCATACTTTTCGAAGAGACGGTCAGCAGGTGCACTTTCGCCGAAGTGCTCCAAGGAAACAGCTTCACCGAAAGCGCCCAGCAGGCGATACCACGGCATTGCGATACCGGCCTCAACTGTGACTCGGGCACGAACCTCGGCGGGCAGCACCGACTCTTGGTATTCGGCTGGCTGCTCTAAGAACCAGTCAAGACATGGCATCGATACCACCCGGGCGGACACGTTTTCTTGCTGCAACTGTTGCTGGGCAGCGATTGCAAGCTGCACCTCGGAACCGGAGGCGATCAGCAGCACATCTGGGGTACCGGCACAGTCGCTGAGCACATACCCGCCGCGAGCGACACCGTCGGTAGCGAGCTCTTTCGTGCCTTCCAAAACAGGAAGATTTTGCCGGGACAATGCCAAGGCCTTCGGTGATGGACGATATTCCAACACCGCTTTCCAAGCTGCTGCTGTTTCATTCGCGTCCGCAGGACGAACCACTGAAACGTTGGGAATCGCACGCAATGATGCGAGCTGTTCCACTGGCTGGTGGGTTGGCCCATCTTCGCCCAAGCCGATGGAGTCATGTGTCCACACATAGTAGGCGTCGACACCCATCAAGGCTGCAAGCCGCACAGCGGGGCGCATGTAGTCCGAGAAAATAAGGAACGTGCCGCCGTAGGCGCGGGTGCCACCATGCAAGCTGATGCCGTTAATGATTGCGCCCATGGCATGTTCCCGAATACCGAAGTGAAGATTTCGACCGTAGGGGGAAGTCGACCATGTATCGGTGGTAATCGCGGTAGGGCCGAAGCTCGGATTGTTTTTGATAACCGTGTTATTCGAACCAGCCAGGTCTGCGGAACCACCCCACAGTTCCGGCAGGGTAGCACCGAGGGCTTGCAGACATTGTTCGCTTGCCGAACGGGTAGCGATACCCTTCGGATCTGGGTCAAACGATGGCAAACCAGCAGCAAAGTCTTCCGGCAGAGTGCGGCTGTTAATCCGATCAAACAGTGCAGCCTGCTCAGGGTTTGCCTCTTGCCACTGTTGGAAGCGAGAGTTCCAGGCATCGTGTGCAGCTTTGCCGCGTTCAACAAGCTTACGAGTGTGAGCGAGCAGCTCATCGTCAACAGGGAAGTCGACCCGCGGATCAAATCCCAATGCTTGCTTTGTTGCTGCCACTTCATCGGCGCCAAGCGCTGCACCGTGCGAAGCACCAGTGTTCATCTTATTTGGCGCAGGATAGCCGATAACCGTCCGTAGGCGGATGAGTGTGGGGCGTTCCGTGTCGCTTTTCGCCTGTTCGATAGCGTCGACGATGGCAGCCACATCTTCGCCACCTTCGACTTCCAATACCTGCCAGTTGTAGGCACGGTATCGAGCCGCAACATCTTCGGTGAATGCAATCTGGGTGTCGTCTTCGATGGAGATTCGGTTATCGTCCCAGATAACGATGAGATTGCCCAGCGCCTGGGTGCCTGCCAGCGAACATGCTTCCGCAGTTACCCCTTCCTGCATGTCACCGTCGGAGGCAATGCAGTAAATCCAGTGGTCAAACACTGATTCGCCGGCGGCGGCCTGGGGATCAAATAAGCCGCGTTCGCGGCGTGAAGCCATGGCCATACCCACCGCGGAGGCAAGCCCTTGACCGAGCGGGCCGGTGGTAATCTCTACGCCCTTGGTGTGGCCATATTCAGGATGGCCTGGGGTGAGTGCACCTTCGGTGCGCAAGTTTTTAATATCGTCTAACTCAAGACCGAAACCGCCATAGAACAGTTGAATGTACTGCGTGAGCGAGGAATGGCCGCAAGACAGCACAAACCGGTCGCGACCAACCCACTTCGGATCAGCTGGATCGTGCACCATGATTTTCTGGTACAGCGTGTATGCCAGCGGGGCTAAGGACATGGCGGTACCGGGATGTCCGGAGCCACAGCGCTGTACCGCGTCGGCTGCCAAAATACGGGCTGCGTCAACCGCTTTGGTGTCAAGATCTGACCAGTCAGCGGGATAGCTGCGCTGGGTCAGTTCGGCAATATTGGTTTCAGTCACGATGTGATCCTTCTACCTTGTTTATTCCTTGATCCGGCTGGATACAGGAGCAGACGAAAATGTGTCCTAGCCATCTTATCGTCTCTGAGGGTTGCCCGTGCGACAGCATGGCAGCAAGGTGCGGGAAGTCTCACTTGTGATGAGAAGAATGCGGCATGTGACAAGCTGCCGACTGCTGCCCACAGTCGGATTCGCGCCTGGCGGAATTGTTGGCTACCAGCGAGATGATCCCTGGTGTCGACGTTGCTTTCAGAGTTTGCCAGCCCCAACAGGCAGTTCAGGTGAAACGCTGCAGGAATTTTTGGCGGGAGAGGTGCTTAACAAATTCCAGAGCCGCCCGCGATAGTGCCGAAGCGACAAGGTACAAGCCTTGATATATCTGCTGGAGGGGCAGGTAGGTGGGGTGGATGTGTCGCCGTTCGCGCGTGGAAGCCTGCCCATATGGGGGTGAATTCGTGGGGTCTGTCCTGCGAAAGATCTCAGTGGCAACAGAAAAAGTTTTTTCAACTGGCAGACTCGCCGCGCATTGCTTTCACCCGGTGGAAAGTTTCCACTATGGTGGAAGCCTGTAGCTTTTCGCCCGGACTCAAGCATCGCAGATACTGCAGATACTAGAGGATGTGCTGATGTTGTTTGCGGCGGATAAGGAACACACTGTTGTGACACCTTGCACCAGCAGCTCCCGCCTGGTGAAAGAGTTTGCGACAATAAACCAACACGAAGGTAGGCGTTGTCGAAACAATCACTTCGGCAACACAATCAGTCGTTTCAACAAATAACGTGTATGAGTCATGGCTCGGGGCGATCGGCTGGATCGTATCCAGTCGCCACCCCAAGTCATAGACGAACACGGGTCATAGCCAGTCAGTTGTCCTAGAGATTGCAGCAGTGACGTGCGGTACGCCCTAGGGATCCTGCGACTATGGCACAGAGTAATGGTGTGAGGAAGTTTCTTGGAAACAATCAGGTCCTACTTCGCGTTGACGAAGCCGCGGGTCATTGAGCTGTTGCTGGTGGCTTCCTTTCCAGCAATGCTGCAAGCCGATCGCGGAGCAAACCATGTGGGTTTGATTCTGGCAACAGTGATCGGCGGTTGGATGGGTGCAGCTGCAGCGAACACGTTCAACATGATCGCCGACAGTGACATTGACCAAAAGATGCGCCGCACACAGCGGCGTCCTTTGGCGGCTCATACGGTGACTAATCAACAAGCGACGGTCTTCGCCTGGAGTTTGACTGTGGCCAGCTTCCTCTGGCTGTGGCTGCTGTGCGGATCATTGCTGGCTGCTGTGTTCGTGATGATCACCATCGCGTTTTATATTTTCGTCTACACCAAATGGCTGAAGCGCTCTACTCCGCAAAATGTGGTGTGGGGTGGGGCAGCTGGATGTATGCCTGTCATGGTGGGGTGGGCGGTCATCGTTGATCATCTGCCTGATGGCGAACCGCATCGATGGTGGCAGGCTGCGGTGCTGTTTATGGTGATTTTCTTCTGGACGCCACCACATACCTGGGCGTTGGCGATGAAATATAAGGACGACTACGCCGCCGCTGGTGTTCCGATGATGCCGGTAGTTCGTCCACCGGCGGTAGTTACGAAACAGATTGTGCTCTACACGTGGGCGACGGTAGCCACCACTTTGCTTCTGCTCCCTGCCGCAGGTCTGCTGTACGGAGTGGTTGCTATCGGTGCGGGGATTTGGTTTATTGTGCGGGCACACATGCTGCACAAGGGGGTGCTGCAAGGGATTGAAGTCCAGCCGATGAAGTTGTTCCTGCTTTCCAACAATTATTTGGCGATTGTGTTTGTCGCCTTATCGGTGGATGCATATATCAATCTGCCGCTGCTCGGTGATGTGCTCACCGGGATTATGTGACAGCTTGCTGGGTTCCCTTGTGTTGTGCAAGGGGCAGGCACTGCTTTTGCGCTGTGCTGGCACAAATAGCTAACACCACCTCTGTGCGACCGCGAACTGGCGGTGTCACAGAGGTGGTTTTTCGTATAGCTGGTCGGGTTCTCCCGCGTAGGTTGTTGCCCTGCTACGCAGCATTGGGCATTGGCCGGCGGTCGGTGCTAGGTGGCGACCGTGAGTACTACTGATCCGGTGGTTTGCCGGGCTTGGAGTGCCTCATGGGCTTGGCGAGCCTGTGCCAAGGTGAATCTGTCATCGACATCGATGGTGAGGCTGCCATCGGCGACTAGGCGGGCGACTCGGGTTGCTCGTTCGTGGAACTCTTGGGTGTTCGTTGTATAGTCGTCGATTTTGGGACGGGTAAGAAACAGTGACCCGTGTTTGTTTAACAGCTGCGGATCGATAGGGTCGACAGGGCCGGATGCGGCACCAAATAAACAATAGAGTCCGCGGCGTTTCACTGCGGCGAGTAGTTGGTGGAAGGTGGTTGCTCCCACGCCGTCGAAGACCACATCGACGCCTTCGTCGTTGGTGAGTGCAAGGACTGCTTGCACATCATTGTCTTCATAGGTGAGCACATGGTCGGCGCCGGCCGCACGGGAGCGTGCTGCTTTGTCTTCCGTCGATACGAGAGTGATTACTGTAGCGCCAAGTTGTTTCGCCATTTGGGTGGCGATGAGTCCCACCCCACCTGCGCCACCGGTAAGCACACAGGTTTTCCCGGCTGTGAGGTGGCCAATGTCGCGGACGAGATAGTCGGCGGTAATACCTTGTAGCAGCATGGTGGCGGCCACGGGGAGTGGTATTTCAGCGGGTACTTGCACCAGGCGATCGGCGGGAACGCAAACATATTCTGCATAGGAACCAAACCCGTCACACCAGGCAACAGTGGTGCCTTCCGCAATGGTGTTGGTGGTGTCGGTGACCACCTGGCCTGCCCCCGCAAACCCGGGAATCAAGGGAAGTTTTCGGGGATAGATCCCTTCCCGCACATAGGTGTCGATGTAGTTAATTCCCGCATGGCTGACTTTGACGAGTGCTTCACCTGGCTGCGGGGAGGGGGTCGGTACCTCAGCGAGATTCAATACTTCCGAACCGCCGGTTGCGGTGAGATAAATAGCGCGCATAGTTTCAAGATGCTAGCGCACCGGCTGTGGGTGCGACGGCTAAACAGCGATGCGTCGGGGCGGACACCGGTGGCGAGCCACACTGCTGTGGGGTTGTTGCAGGAAATGTGCGTTCACCCCAGCAGGTTGGGGAAACGCTGCTGGGGTGCGGTAGGTGGGGCAGGTAGAGGGAACGCTGTTGTCGGCTAGCTGCGCTTGGCGCGGCGGCGATCGCCGCGGGCAGATCCGGTGAGATAGTTACTGCCGCCGGTGGTGGTGTAGCCGTAGGCGAAGAGGATACCGGTCATGGCGACGACGACGCCGGAGAGGCCGACGTGGATTGGGATAGTCCAGGCAGGGATACCGAAGTTGTACTGGATGATACCGACCAGTGCCTGTACCACAATCATGGCCAGGAGCCAGTAGCCTTGGCGAATAATGGTGTGGTGCGCTTTTACGGCGACGAGTGCAAACATCAAACCAATGGTCAGCCCCAGGTACAGATACATAAAGTGGGCGTGAATATTGGCAATGTCGATGATGCTGATCGCAAGGCGGTTGGTTTCCCCGGCGACCGCATCACCGGCGTGGCGTCCTGCCCCCGTTACTAGGGTGCCGGTAATCAACACGAGGGTCATTGCCAGGGCAGAGCATGCCGCAAGTAGGCGGAAGGTGCGGGGATATGCCCGCTGCGGGGATGCATCATCGTTTTCGGCGACCCGTACCCACAAAAGGGCGGCGAGCCATACAAGCAGCATGGAAGGAAGGAAATGGAGTGCCACCGACCACCAGGCGAGGTTCAGTTTCACGCTGATGCCACCGATGATCGCCTGTACGACAACACCGACGATCTGCAGGGCGGCGAGAAGTTTCACATCCCGGCGGCGGCCGGCTCGAAATACGGCGATAACTAGGGCGATGGCGATTGCTAACAGTACGAAGGTCAGGAGCCGGTTGCCCCATTCGATGGCTTGATGCAGGGCAGGGCGGGCACCTTTGACCGGCACTAGCGAACCTGGTTGACAGTTTGGCCACGTGGGGCAGCCCAACCCGGATCCGGTTACTCGCACGATCGAGCCGGTGACGACAATACCGGCTTGGGCAATCAGCATCGCCATTGCGAGTTTGCGTTGGGTGCCGATTACTGGCACACGTTGAAGTTGATCAATGACAGTCACGTTTCGACAGTGTAGCGAACAAGACCGGGGGACTTCTGCAAAGCCACACGTGCCATATTGCACAACTTTGTCGGGAACTTTTTTGTTTTCGCTTCCGACTGGTGATTCCAGGTATTGAGTACCAGCTTGCCCCGGTAGGTCTGCTGGGCGGGCTAGTCGTTGAAGCGGAAGGTTTTTGCGGCAGCAATACCGCCCAGGATCATCCATCCAAGAAGAATCGCAATATCAAGCAGGTTGATGCTGCCAGTTAGCGCCCCGGTGAGGGATTCGGCTAGCGCGATAGATGGCACAAGGTGGGTTATGAGCGGCAATGTGGTGGTGGCGCGGATCACCGCATAGGAGGCAGCGCCTGCTAGCAGGAACCACAGCAAGTTGCCGAGTGCCAGCACTATCTCACTTGACAATGTGCCACCAAGGAGCAGTCCAAGGGCGGTGAAGGTGGCTACGCCAATTGCGAGCACGACCAGGCCGATGAGGATTGCACCCAGTGGTGCCCGCCATCCCAGCAGAAGTGCAGTGGTGCCCAAAATAATGGTTTGTACTACCGAGACTGCCCATACCCCGATTGCTTTGCCACAGATGATTGTCCAGGCAGGCACCCCGGAGGCGCCGATGCGTTTGAGTGCCCCGTAGCGACGGTCGAAGGCGACGGCGATTGCTTGACCGGTGAATCCGGCGCTCATCGCCGAGATTGCTAAGGTCAGCGGGAAAATGGTGTGGACTGTGGTGCCGCCGATCGGGATGAGCGTCAGCGAAATCAACAGGAGCAGTGGAATGATGAGAGAGAGTAGTTGTTGTTCGCCGTGGCGCAGGAACAGCAGCGATTCAATTTTCGCTTGGGCGGCCACCATTGCCGGGAGGGATGCCCGTTGTGGTTGCGGGGTGAAAGTGCCTGGCGCGAAGCGGCTGCTGGCAGGAGTGGAAGAGGGCACGGTCATAGCTATCAGTGATGTCCTTGAGGGGGATAATCGGTGAACTGTACGAGGCGCACGAGGAAGTGGAGGCGCGGATGGTTACCGTATTTCGTGGCCGGTGATGTCGAGGAAGGCCGCTTCAAGATTGCGGTGTCCTACACTGAGTTGCCGTAGATGGATATCGAGGTCAGCCAATATTTGGGTAAGTTCGGCCAGTGTTGCCGGCTGCGGATCGCAGAGTAGTTGCGCCTCGTTGCGGGTAGGTAAGGTGAGGGTGGAGGCGGCTTGTGCCAGCCGGTGGCTGGCAGCCAGTGCTGCTTGCAACTGGGTTTTGTCTATTGCTTCCGTTGCGGCGAAGGTTACTGCGGTGGTGCTGGTGTCGCCGGCCATGAGATCGGCGGGGGTGCCTTGGGCAACGACAGTACCCCGATCGACAATGATGACCCTGTCGCTTAACGCTTCTGCTTCATCCATGAGATGGGTGGTGAGCACCACGGTCACCCCATCGGCTTTCAAGGCGGTGATGAGTTCCCACACAGCCCGGCGCGACTGGGCGTCCATGCCGGCAGTTGGTTCGTCGAGAAATACGAGTTGGGGACGACCGACGAGGGCAAGGGCGAGGGAGAGGCGTTGTTGTTGACCGCCGGAGAGCCGCCGATAGGAGCTGGTGGCGTACTCGGTGAGTCCGACGACGTCGAGCAGCCAGTCCACATCATGCGGATGGGCGCTGTAGGAGGCGGCAAGGGTGAGCATTTCTTTCACTTTCACCCCGGGGTAGCCGCCGCCACCTTGCAGCATAATGCCGATGCGGTCGCGGACTGCTTGCGGGTCGGTTACCGGGTTGTAGCCGAGCACGCTGATCGTTCCAGAGGTGGGGGTGACAAACCCTTCACACATTTCGATGGTGGTGGTTTTTCCGGCACCGTTTGGGCCGAGCAGGGCGAGCACTTCAGCTGGCTGCACTTCGAAGCTGAGGCCGTCGACGGCGCGGGTGTTGCCGAAGGTTTTTACTACGTTTTGCACGGTCAACGCGGCGGTTGTGGTGGTGTGCGGGGTAGTTGGAGCAAACGAGTGGGGCGTTTTCACGCGTTTAAGTGTAGGGCATTGCGGCGGGGAAGTCGGCAGACCTGCCAATAGCAGGCGGTGATGACAAGCCAAGCAATGGTGGCGGTGAGATAGCTGGCGGCGACCACCCCGATGGGCAGGGAGAGTCCGCGGGGTAGCACGATCAGTGAGACAATGGCGCAGTAGAGGGCAGCGGTACCGACAAAGGCAGGACGGTTTGCCCAGGCGGCAAGGGGCAGCAGTGCCCACAGCACATACCAGGGGTGGACGACGGGGAAGAGAATGACGACGACGATCATCGACACGCCCCAGGCGCCGACTGGGTGGATGGCACCGCGGAAGGTGGCATAGAGCATGCGGACGACGAAGCAGCCGGCGATGAGCAGTCCGACGGTGCGGGTGACGGTGAGTGCCGGGTCGGTGTGATCGCCGAGTCCGGCAAGTTGCCCCACCCAGCCGGCGATCACACCGATTGCAGTGGTCAAGGAGAGCCAGGAGCGAACAGTGGCTGCACCGCCTTGGCCGGTGATCCAACCAAGAGGAATACCGGTGAGGATGGTAAAACATGCAATGCCGCCGACCAGCACCGCAAGTTGGGTGGTGACGGCTTGCAGTACTGCCAGCCAGTGGTGGCGCAGTGTCGGACTTGTCGGATCGCTACTAGCAGCGGCTGCTGTGGTGGGAACTGTGCTGCGACGGCGAGCCAAGCTGCGAGCAAGAGCCATTCCGGTAAATCCCAGTGGGACGAAGCCGGTGACTTTTACCAGTCCGGCGGCGACGATGAGTATCCCGCCGCCGATAAAAAGCAGCCAGCCGCGACGATAAGCGGCAGGGCCAAAGACGCCTTGGATGCGACTGATGCCGCGGAGGGAGATTTCTACTCCGGCAAGTGCTAACCCCATTTGATAGGACTCGTTGTGAATACCGCCGATGAGATGCAGCAGGGTCAGTGGGTTGAGGATTGCAAGCCAGAGTGCGGCGGGAACAACCACCCCGCAGCGTTTAGCAAGATGAGCGATAGCCCAGCCGGCAAGTGCCCAGCCCGCCACAGAAATTGCCCGGTGGGCGAGCACTGCAAGCAGGGTGTGGGTGCCGGTGAGCTGATAGATAGCGGCGGCGATTCCGAGTGCAACCGGCCCGTAGGGGCTGGGGGAGTGTGACCAAATATAGGGCACTGAACGGGCAAAGCTGTCAGCGACCCCGAGAAGATCGACCGGCCCGCCACTATACGGGTCGAGCCCAATCGCAGTGATTTTTCCTTGCGCTAAATACGAGTAAATATCTTGGGTGAACATTGGGGCAGTGAGCGCAATCGGCGTCATCCAGGCGATAGCTGTGCGCACCACTTCACCGGTAGTCATTCGGGCAGCTGCCGGGCTGCTCGGCAAGATTCTTGCCCCGCACCAGGGGGCTAGTAGTGCCCAGGCGATTACTAGTAACCCGACCCCGGTGAGTACGACCGCTGTTGCAGTGGGCAGCATTGCGGCGGCTAGAGAACCGAAGGGATATGACCGGTAGGGGTTGCTGGTAACTGGTAGTGCACCTGCCCCGAGTGCTCCGCAGCCAATGAGCAGAGAACCAATGGTGCCCAAGAGACGCAGAGCACGAATCCGGCGACGGGACGCAAGATCGGAAGGCAGTGCAGTGGTGACCCGGGAATCAACGTGCAGATGTGCCGACCGGGTACCGGCTGTTCCCAAATGCGGCAATACCTCGAGCACGGCCGCAATTTCCCGATTGGTGGTAGATTCCCCAGGTTCACGCTTCACACTGTGTAACTGTAGTCATGTGCTAGGAAAAACCGGCAGAACCCTGGCCGCTGCCGCCGTATGCGTCGTTATTGAGGCGGCAGCACAGTCACCGCCGGCATTGCGTGCCGCAAGACAATGCCAGGATCGGAATCCCTGCGATGCCCTTGCGAAATCGCACCCTCAGCAATTCCCCCTAGAGAATCATCGCTGCCATGAATCAGGTGCTGCACTCCAACTGTGTAGTGCGCTGCTGTCACGGTTCAACAACAACCCGCCGCTTGCTGTGTGGCAGATCACAAGTAGGTGTGATCTGGATCGTTTCCGGTTTGCCGTGATGGAAGTTACGACACTTAGGTGCCCCTTACTGGACATGGTGGAATGAATTACGCAACACTTGTGTTGTGTAATTCAACGCAAGGGATGTTGGCGCTGCCACCTACCTGTCCACAGCACCGCTTTTGGTGGATGCCGCCGACAGGTGAGCGGTAGCAGATAACAGTTGGATCCTTGCGATGAGCAACCGACGAGGCAGAGGCTGGTGATATGACCAGCCGGCTGCACAGAGAGGAGCCACAGTGACCGTGTCATCTTCTCGTGCTGCCAGCGGCTGCTCCCCGGAAGGGGACACGCGGGAAAAGATTATGCACACCCTGCTTAATCATCCCCGGAGTACTGCTGCTGCCATCGCCGAACAACTTCATCTCACCACCGCCGGGGTACGACGCCATTTATCGGCACTCATCCAGGATGGTCTGGTGGAAACCGTCACCCCCACCGTGGTCGAGGGACGCGGACGTCCACCGGCACTATTTCGACTCACCGATGTTGGCCGCGCCAACTTTGGGCACGCTTATGACCAGCTGGCAAGTGAAGCACTCGAAGCGTTACTGGACTTTGCTGGGGAAGCCGGGCTACGCCTGTTTGCACTCCGCCGAGCAAAACGCATCGTCGGCGCAACCCAGCCACCAGCAGTAACCGCTGAAAACCCCACCCAGGAGACCCTTCTGGCCGCTGCCGAACAAGTCGCAGCATCGTTAAGCGACAACGGCTACGCGGCCACCGTGCAACACGCCGGATACGGTCTTCAGTTGTGTCACCATCACTGTCCCATAGCGCGCATTGCCCAACGGTATCCAATTTTTTGCGAAACCGAACACGAGGTAATTGCCGCCACCCTGGGCACCCACATTCAGCCGCTGGCTACTATCGCTGACGGACACGGGGTGTGCACCACCAACATTCCACTGCCGCCGGCGACAACCACATAACAACTACGTACCACCCAAATACGATTATCACCCCCAGTGAACATGCAATGTTCGCTGCGAAATGTAAGGAAAGGAGCGGTTGGATGACGCAGAGCATGGAAGCCTCAGCTACCAAACCGCAAACCGATGACGAGATCATCGCCTCAATGTCACAAGGCTACAGCTACGGTTGGCATGATCCTGATGCCGCTGGCGCTTCTGCCAAACGCGGCCTGAGCGAGGCAGTCGTGCGCGACATCTCCGGGTTGAAAGACGAACCCGAGTGGATGCTCAACAACCGCCTCAAGGCTCTTAATATTTTCGGTAAGAAACCGATGCCTACCTGGGGTGCAGATCTCAGCGATATTGACTTTGACAATATTAAATACTTTGTCCGGTCCACCGAGAAGCAAGCCACCAGCTGGGAAGAACTCCCAGAGGACATCAAAAACACCTACGACAAGCTTGGTATCCCAGAGGCTGAGAAACAGCGTCTCGTCGCCGGTGTCGCAGCCCAATACGAATCCGAGGTGGTCTATCACAAGATTCGGGAAGACCTGGAAAGCCAAGGCGTCATCTTCCTCGACACCGATACCGCCCTGCGTGAGCACGAAGATCTCTTCAAGGAATATTTCGGTACCGTAATTCCGGCCGGCGACAACAAATTCGCTGCCCTTAATACCGCAGTGTGGTCGGGTGGTTCCTTCGTCTACGTCCCGAAGGGTGTCCACGTCGAAATTCCACTGCAAGCCTACTTCCGGATCAACACCGAAAATATGGGGCAGTTCGAGCGAACCCTCATCATTGTTGAGGAAGACGCCTATGTTCACTACGTAGAAGGCTGTACCGCCCCAATCTACAAAACCGACTCGCTGCACTCTGCCGTGGTGGAAATCATCGTGAAAAAGGGTGGACGCTGCCGCTACACCACCATTCAAAACTGGTCGAATAACGTCTACAACCTGGTGACAAAACGAACCAAGTGTGAAGAAGGCGCCACCATGGAGTGGGTCGACGGCAATATCGGCTCGAAGGTTTCCATGAAATATCCGGCCGTGTGGATGACCGGTCCGCATGCCCGCGGTGAAGTCCTGTCTATCGCCTTCGCCGGTGAAGGCCAGTTCCAAGACACCGGCGCAAAAATGGTGCACATGGCGCCATATACGTCGTCGAATATTGTTTCCAAGTCGGTGGCACGATCCGGCGGACGTGCCGCCTACCGTGGCCTGGTGCAAATCAACAAAGACGCCCACCACTGCACCTCGAACGTCGAATGTGACGCGCTGCTCGTGGACAATATTTCCCGCTCGGACACCTACCCTTACAACGATATTCGCAACGACCATGTGTCACTCGGGCACGAGGCGAAAGTCTCCCAAGTCAGCGAAGATCAGCTGTTTTATCTCATGAGCCGTGGTATCTCCGAAGAGGAAGCGATGGCGATGATCGTCCGCGGATTCGTTGAACCAATCGCCAAAGAGCTGCCCATGGAATATGCCCTGGAGCTCAACCGACTCATCGAACTACAAATGGAAGGCTCGGTCGGCTAACCCCTGGACACAGCGGCTTAAGCAGGTAGCTGACGCCGCTGAAAAACGCACGATCCGATCCGACGTTAAAAGAGAGACACCATGGCAGAACAAGTGGCAACAAACGCCACCTACCACAACAATAAAGGCGACATTTTCACCTCCTTTGATGTCGCTGACTTCCCCGTCCCGGGCGGCCGCGATGAAGTATGGCGATTTACTCCGCTGCGTCGCCTTCATGGCCTGCACGATGGGAGCTTCCCTGCAACTACCGATCCGAACGTGGAGGTATCGATCCCCGATTCCCTCACCGGTCAGGTGACCGTAGAAACTGTGGCCGCCGATGATCCACGACTTGGACAAACCGGTGCGCCGGTTGACCGCGTTGGGGCGCAAGCCTGGTCGGCGATGCAACAAGCCACCCTTGTCAACATCGATGGCGCAGTGCAATCACATGAGCCGATTACCATCACTGTGACCGGTTGCGGCATGGAGCACACCACCTTTACGGCGCTTGCCATCGTTGCACAATCGGGCTGTGACGCATTTGTCAACATCCGCTACGTGGGCGACGGGATTCATGCCGACAACCACGAATATGTTCTCGGCGACAATGCTCGCCTCACTGTGGTGGTGCACGAAAACTGGGGTGATGAGGCTGTTCACCTCGGCAATCAGCGAGCAAAACTGGGTCGCGACGCAGTACTGCGCCACAATGTTGCGCTCTTTGGCGGCAGCGTCGTCCGGCTGATCCCACAGGTGAAATTCACTGCCCCCGGCGGTGACGCGGAACTGTTGGGAGTCTACTTTGCTGACGACGGCCAATATTTTGAGCAGCGACTTTTGGTTGACCACGCAGTCCCGAACTGCCGCTCGAACGTGCTGTACAAGGGGGCGCTGCAAGGTGATGAAACCTCCGCTAAACCTGAAGCACGCACCGCCTGGGTGGGCGATGTGCTGATTCGGGCGAATGCGCAAGGCACCGACACCTATGAAACTAACCGTAACCTGGTGCTGACAAAAGGTGCCCGGGCAGATGCGGTGCCAAACCTGGAAATCGAAACCGGTGAAATTGCTGGCGCCGGGCATGCTGCCACAGTTGGCCGCTTCGACGATGAGCAACTGTTTTATTTGCTCAGCCGCGGTATCCCACAAGACCAAGCCCGCAAACTTATTGTGCGTGGCTTCTTCTCTGAGGTGATCGGGCGTATTCCGGTGGCGCATGTGCGCGACCAGCTCGAAGACCAAATCGCCGAAGAGCTCGCCAACACTGCACTGTAACGGCTCGTTGTTCGGCTGCCTAAGGCTTGTCGTAAGCTCGGCTGATGTCCGTGGAGACACTATCAACCCTGGCCGCCGAACAAACTAGAAACCATCGCTATATCCAACGGTTGCAGCAGCAACACCGTACAGCCCGGCGGGCATTAATCCGCCCAAGTACCAGCAGTGCTGCACCAGAGAAGAAAAGAACCCTGCCTTATGTCTACCCTTGAAATCAAAAACCTGTGCGCCCAGGTTGCCGCAACTGATGATGCAGCCGCCCCGAAGCAAATCCTCAAAGGTGTCAACCTGACGATTCGCTCCGGTGAAACCCATGCCATCATGGGGCCAAACGGTTCCGGCAAATCGACGTTGTCGTACACGTTGGCTGGTCATCCAAAATATGAAGTCACCGACGGGGAAGTGCTCCTCGACGGGGAAAATATTCTCGACATGGAAGTCGATGAGCGTGCCCGCGCCGGTCTGTTCCTCGCTATGCAATATCCGGTCGAAATCCCGGGTGTGTCGATGGCGAACTTCCTGCGTTCAGCAGCAACCGCGGTGCGCGGCGATGCACCGAAGTTGCGTGAATGGGTGAAAGAAGTACGTGCTGCCCAAGAAGAGCTCGCTATTGATAAAGCGTTTGCCGAGCGCTCTGTGAACGAGGGATTCTCCGGCGGTGAGAAGAAGCGTCACGAAATTTTGCAGCTTGGCCTGTTGAAGCCGAAATTTGCGGTGCTCGACGAAACCGATTCGGGGCTTGACGTCGATGCCCTGCGAGTGGTCTCTGAGGGGATTAATACCTACCGAGATCGCAATGACGGCGGTGTGCTGTTGATTACGCACTATAAGCGGATTTTGAACTATGTAAAGCCTGACCATGTGCACGTCTTCGCCGACGGTCGCATCGTTACCTCCGGCGGACCGGAACTGGCTGACGAATTGGAAGCAAACGGCTACGACCGCTTCCTGTAAAGCAGGCCAAAGTCACCTTCAGCATCACCTGGCAGACGGGGGCAGCGGTACCAAATATCCGCCCAAATTTGGGTAAACATTGCCCCTGTTTGCCCCGGTCACACAGTGATGGCTGTTTACTGCTTACCGGTTTTCGGCCGCGTCAAGGTGCCTAATCTCGGTTTATCACCAATACACGTTGTGAACCACCACACCAACAATTGAGGGAAGGGTTGTACGGTTTTCTGCGATGAATACGGTATCCCCGGCATTATTGAGCCCAGCTGAGCTTGCAGATATTCGGAAGGAATTTCCGATTTTGCAGCGCACCGTTCGGGATGGAAAACCGCTTGCTTACCTGGATTCCGGTGCGACAAGTCAACGTCCCCGTGCAGTGTGGGAAGCGGAACAAGCCTTCGTGTTTGACCACCTCGCCCCGGTGCATCGCGGCGCCTATGAGCTTGCAGAGCTGGCAACCGATGATTTCGAGCAGGCACGCGAGATCATTGCGAGCTTTGTGGGTGCCGACCTTGATGAGCTTGTGTTTACCTCCGGGGCGACGCATGCGTTGAACATGGTCGCTTACATGTTGGGTGATGATCGCGCCGGCGAGTTTCAGGTCACTGCTGGTGACACCGTTGTGGTTTCAGCGTTGGAGCATCATGCCAATCTGGTGCCGTGGCAGGAACTCTGTCGCCGCACCGGTGCCACGTTGCGGTGGTTTGCGGCAACTGCTGACGGGCGGATCGATTTGGAGTCGCTGGATCTTGACGATTCGGTGAAGGTTGTTGCGGTAACCCACCAGTCCAATGTTACTGGTGCCATCACTGATGTTGCGCAAGTTGTGGAACGTGCCCGTAGCGTTGGGGCGCTCACTGTGCTGGATGCCTGCCAGTCGGTGCCGCATATGCCGGTAAATTTTCACACCCTGGGAGTGGATTTCGCTGCCTTTTCCGGGCACAAAATGTGTGGACCTACCGGTGTTGGCGCCCTGTATGGGCGGCGGGAAGTGCTCCACCAGATGCCGCCGGTGTTTACCGGTGGCTCGATGGTGGAAACTGTGCATCTTGATCGGACTACGTTTACTGAGCCGCCGCAGCGTTTCGAGGCCGGCACCCAAATGAACACACAAGTGATCGGGTTAGCTGCCGCCTGCCAATTTCTTTCCCATATCGGCATGAATCGTATTCACGCTCACGAGCAGGCGCTCACCGACTATTGCCTTACTCAGCTGCGCACCATTGATGGGTTGCGCATTGTTGGCCCAGATACGGTCACCGACCGTGGTTCAGCGGTGAGTTTCGTGCTCGACGGGGTGCACCCCCACGATATGGGGCAGGTCGTCGACGATGCGGGGGTGTGCATCCGGGTGGGCCATCACTGTGCTTGGCCGGCACACCGCTGTCTCGACGCACAATCAACAGCTCGTGCATCGCTGTATCTGTATAACACCACTGAAGAAGTTGATCGCCTGGTCGCCGCGGTGGGTCGTGCTCAAGAATTTTTCCTCCCCTAAACCACCACGTGAGCGACAGCACCGTCGCGTATCGGCCAGCATCCTTGCGGCAGTTCCACGCGGATGCGGCTGCCTTGCTGGGGCGGCTGAATTCCAGAGTGTCGATACTCCGGCCTGTGCCGAGTTTGCAGCCAGCAATTCTGTCCTACCCGCAACACTTGAAAGTGAAGCTTGATGAAACTTGAGCAGATGTATCAAGAAGTGATCTTGGATCACTACCGCAATCCGCAGCATGCGGGTTTGCGGGAACCCTACGATGCCGAGGTGCATCATGTGAACACATCCTGTGGTGACGAACTCACGTTGCGGGTGGTGTTAAGCGATGATCCGGAACCGAAGGTGGTTGACGTTTCCTATGAGGCGATTGGCTGCTCTATTAGTCAGGCGGCAACCTCGGTGATGGCTGAAGAGGTTATCGGCCAGCCGCTTTCGGTCGCCTTGGAGAAACTTGCCGGATTTGAGTCGATGGTGCTGTCCCGCGGCAAGGAAGCAGGGGATGAGGATCTCATCGGTGACGGGATCGCGTTTAGCGGAGTCTCAAAATATCCCGCACGGGTGAAATGTGCCCTGTTGGGTTGGAAAGCTTTTCAAGCAGCTAGTGCAAAGACGTTGGAGCAACGATAAATGAGTGAACATATACAGCCACCTGCCGATGATGCGGTGTTGGAACATAATCCTGATCTGCCCGCCGATAAAGGTGCCTTCGAGGAGAAACAGCGCCCTGCGGAGCAGTCTATGGAGGATGTTGCAAAAGCTGGCGAGGTTGAGAACTTGATGACTGACGTAATCGATCCCGAATTGGGGATCAACGTCGTCGATTTGGGGCTGGTCTACGATATTTGGATTGAAAACGGCGATGAAGCTGTGGTCAATATGACGTTGACGTCGCCTGCTTGCCCACTCACTGACATGTTGGAAGAGCAGGCACGGGCAGCAGTGGTCGAGTCCGGATGTTGTTCGAAGCTCACCTTGCAGTGGGTGTGGACTCCACCATGGGGGCCGCACATGATTACCGAGGATGGCCGCGACCAGCTGCGGGCTTTAGGTTTCTCGGTGTAGGTGTTGTACACCTTAGCCTCCAGGTGGACAAGACTGTCGGCAGGTTCAATATTTGCCTGATCGCACTGTGGCGCCGTTGCGTGGAAAAACAACCACTGCTCAACGGCGCCCTTGGCGTATTTCAACCAGCGAAGTTCCACAGATTGGGTCTGCCGGCTGCAGTGCTGACGACCCTGTAGGAGGCGTCTGCACGCTAGTGGTTGTATTTCTAAGATAACTGCTGCTGGTTGAGTGGGGAATTAGCACCGGTGTTGGGGCGCGTCCCCATGTGGCGCAAAATCAGACCTTGCAGCGGCAGCGGCTGGCGGATGAACACCTGCCACATGCCGCGGAGCGTCCCAGATAGATCGCCAAGGGTGAGAAATGCACGCTGCACGGGTTGGGGTGCGCACAACACCGGGCGTAAAAACGTATCGAGCTGGCGCCGGTTGAGGGCAAGGAGTACTGGCACTGCCGCTGTGAGTAGCCATCGATCAACGGAAAGTTGATGCAGGGTGCCTACGAGTCGACGGCGCTGATCTGCGGTAGGGTTGGCGATCGCAGCTGCGAACAAATCAGCTAGTCGAAAACTTGTTGCCACACTGTAGCCGGTGACCGGGTTGATCCAGCCGGCTGCCGCACCGATGGGGATGGCTCCGTCGACAGCTGTGCCGGTTGGCGCGAGCAGTGGAATACAGACCTGCTCAACAGGGGTAAGTTGGTCGGCAACAAGTGTGGGAATATAGCGGCGGGCGCGCTCGCACGCCGCCGTGGTGAGTGTGTCGAAGAGTTCCGGTGTTGGGGGTTGGGCGGTGGCAAGTATGGTTTCTTCCACCAAAATGCCAGCTGGGTGCGGCATGATATAGCCGAAGGTTGGTGAACAATCATCGGGCAATGAGTGGGCGTGAGGTGGTTGGAAATCCATCCACACAGCCGGCGGGGTGATCCCGGATTCGTCGAGCACATGCTGCGGAATGAGCACCCCTGATGCGAGCTGATACACCTGTTCTACAGCCTTGCTTTCGGATAGGGTCGGTTCCCGCCGCTGATTCGCCATGGGGTGCAACCTGTTGCCGCGTGCATCAATAATCAATGCTGCACGGAGAGTCTGTTCACCGACCTGTACAGTGTGTGCGTCCACAATGGTTGCTGGATGTTCCAGCAGATCACCCGCCTGCAACTGGGAAGCAAGCGCAGCATTATCGAGCAGGCAATATTTGCGACCCAACGGAAAACGATCGCCGTCGGCGGTCACTACTACTGGTTTGGTCACCGCAGCGATACAACGCTTATCCAGCCAGGACGGTATTTCGTCGGCGAAGATACCATAGGTGTTGCGCATCACCGGGTAAGGGTCGATGAGCAGACTAGCAATTGATCGGCGGCGCAGCGCCGCATGCAATGCACTTCCAGCAGGTCCCGCGCCGAGAACAATGACTGGATAGTCGACACAGCCCAGAGGGGATGCTGCTAATCGGTGCAGTGCACGCTTGAGGGAAGCTGTCCGACCCGGGAGTGCTTGCTGGTTGCGGGTAGCCCGCTTAAGGAGTGCCTGTAGCCGGTGGCGAACCGTATCGGTGATTGGCAAGAGGCCTCCTTGATTTGCTGGTAAACAGAGGGAAACTGCAGCTATGTGATGCAACCACCGTAGGCAGTGGTGAAGTTGAGCTTCGCAACCTGGCTGATGATGATCAGGGGCGGAAGTTTGCCACCAGTGATGGTTCGGCACAGATGCTTAAGCGGCACACCGCCGGTGTGAAGCAACCCACATCGTTGCAGCATGCTTGGGACTACACACCGGGAAGAACCTTCCCCGAGTCGCCGCGTGATGGCAGCCATATTCAGATGGCAGTGATGGTGGTGTGCAGCGGGAGAAAAGCGGAAAACTTGGACAAGGTTGCTACAGTTACCCGATGTGATTGTAGCCAGCGACCTAGAGGTACGGGTAGGGTCTCGAACCCTCGTCCAGTTTTCCGGCGATCATCTGCGTGTTCAACCAGGTGATCGGATTGGGCTTGTCGGCCGTAACGGTGCCGGGAAAACCACTACTATGCGGATTCTTTCCGGGGAAACCAAACCCTACGGTGGGAAAATTATCAGCTCTGGGTCGGTCGGCTATCTGCCGCAGGATTCTCGGGAAGGGCGTATCGATATTACCGCCCGGGATAGGGTGCTTTCCGCACGCGGACTTGATCAAATCCAATCTTCGATGGATCGCCAGCAAGAGATTATGGAAACCTCGAGCGATCCGCATAAAGTCGAACGCGCCATTGCGAAATATTCACGGCTGGAGGAACGCTACCACACCTTAGGTGGCTATGAGGCGGCCAGTGAAGCTGCCCGGATCTGTGACTCGCTTGGTCTTCCTGCCCGTATTTTGGATCAAACCCTGGACACGTTGTCTGGTGGCCAGCGCCGAAGGGTGGAGCTTGCACAGATTCTTTTCGCCGCGACGGAAGGCACCGGCAAATCAGCCACCACCTTGTTGCTGGATGAGCCAACGAACCATTTGGATGCCGACTCGGTGAGTTGGTTACAAGAGTTTTTGGGCAAGCATGACGGCGGGCTGGTGATGATCTCCCACGATGTCGAATTGCTGGCTAGCGTGTGCAATAAGGTGTGGTATCTCGACGCGGTGCGGGGCGAAGTCGATGTGTACAACATGTCGTGGCAAAAGTATTTGGATGCACGCGCCACCGATGAGGCTCGGCGCCGCAGGGAACGGGCGAACGCTGAGAAAAAAGCTGCAGCATTGGCAAAACAGGCTGCAAAATTGGGGGCAAAGGCTACGAAAGCAGCCGCCGCGAAACAGATGCTGGCTCGCGCTGAAAAACTGGTGGCCTCTACCGATGAGGTGCGCCGCGCCGATAAAGTCGCCCACATTACATTTCCGGAACCTGCGCCCTGCGGGAAAACCCCGCTGCAGGCTACTGGTTTGACGAAAATGTATGGCTCATTGGAAGTGTTTGCCGGTGTTGATCTGGCGATTGATAAAGGTTCACGGGTGGTGGTGTTGGGATTTAACGGCGCGGGCAAAACCACGTTGTTGAAACTGCTTGCCGGGGTGGAGCGAACCGATGGTGAGGGTGGCATTGTCACCGGCCACGGCCTGCGCATCGGCTATTTTGCCCAGGAACATGACACTATCGATCCGGCTGCGACAGTATGGGAAAACACCGTGGCTGCTTGCCCTGACGCTGGTGCACAGGATTTGCGCGGCCTGCTTGGTGCGTTTATGTTCTCCGGCGACCAACTTCAGCAGCCGGCCGGCACCTTGTCGGGTGGCGAGAAAACCCGACTTGCATTAGCGGCGCTGGTGTCTTCGCGGGCGAATGTGCTGCTGCTTGATGAACCTACAAATAACCTTGATCCGGTTTCCCGTGAACAGGTGCTGCAGGCGTTACGCACCTACACCGGGGCGGTGGTGCTGGTGACACACGATGCGGGGGCAGTCACCGCACTCAACCCGGAGCGGGTGATTGTGCTTCCGGACGGGGTCGAGGATTTGTGGAGCGACGAATATATGGAGATTGTCGAATTGGCCTAACTTTCACCCATTAAAAACAACACGGTGAACCCCGGCACCTGTCCGACTTGTGGCTTATCTCTCAATGGCCCCGGTTCGCTGTCCCGGCCGGGCAAAAGGGGCGGGGCTGGCAGGTGTCGAAGCCTATTGGTTGGCGGTTCCAGGTTGGCAACGTGCCCGAGACGACAGCGTTGTTCCGCGGCAAGGTAGTCAACAATTTCCCACCAGTGCGTTAGAATTGACATCCATGATGAACTTATTTTCTCACGCTGAGTTGCCATACGACTGTGCAGTCGCGGTGAGTCTCGTCGGCCCGTTTCGGGTGCGGCTTGGTCAGCTTGCAGAAAACGAAGTTGCATCTGATATCACGCTGCCCGTCGGTGAAGATGTCATCCTCGGGTTGGGGACAGCTACAGCCCACCGCAGCGCCGATGGGCAATTGACTGTGCACACTGCGCAAGGAGTGCGCAGCTATAGCCCGCAGGAAGTCGATGAGCTTGCTGGGGCTGGTCGCAAGCTCGTTCGCCGGTGGTCTGCGGAGCTGACCTATCCTATTCACTATGTCGGGGCGTCGTATCATCTTGCGCAAGGCCAACCTGCCAGGACGCTCGTGGATCGATCGTGGCAGCATCATAATTTGTTTAAAACTGTGCTGTGTAATGATGCCGAGTTCGCCGAACTTGGGCGCGCCCTAATGCACTGGGAAGTGCACCGTGCATGCGGGGTTACAGTGAAGGCGCCGAGCGGTAGTGCACAGGTTAATGAGCAGGTCACTTTTCAAATCGGCCCGCTGCGGGCACCTTGCGCGATCATTGACGCATCGATTACTGAGCGGGAAATATCGTTAGTCTATGGCACCTTGCCGGGGCATGTGGAAAATGGCGAACAAGCTCTTGTGTTAACCCGGGATGGGGAAGGATTGGTCACCGGTCGCGTGGCCTCGTTTAGCCGCCACGCTTGGGCGCCGGCACGGATGTTTGCTCCGGTATCTTCCCGGGTGCAAGAGGCTATTCGCCGTCGTTATCTTACGGCGCTGCTTACCCCTGCGGAGCATCAGCATTAGCCCGACGCAGCAGCATATCCGGTTAGGGAGTGCTGCCTGCCACCGAACCTGCTATCGTTCGCCTTTCGAGCGGATGTGGATACAGGTTGGTGAGCTGCAAAGAATGCGTTGCCATCGATTACCGCACACAGCAACGCACGTTGAATTGGGAGCAGGGATGAAACAATAGGCCCTGCTAGCAATCATCACACGCCGCAGTCTGTCATCTTGGGGTGTGCACACATATGGGGTGAGTCACCTGCGATGGGGCGCTGCGGGGTTGCAGCGCCCTGTGCCGATATGCCGGCGGTATTGTTTGTGCAGCTGTCCTGTTTTTGCAGGAACACAGTCCACCTGCCCCGCAGATCTATTGGAATGGTGTCGGCTAGTCTGCGTAGCGTTTGGCAAAGTTATTCAGCATCCGCGGGGCGAAGGTGAGATCCTTACCGTCGAGGGTTGCCACAATTCGTTCATATTCTTCCGGCGGATAGTAGCCATCGTTGCGATAGGCTGCGAGCCGGGCGATGAAGGTGGCTTCTTCAAGTTCTGGATGGAATTGGGTGACATAAATATTTTCCCCCAATCGGAACATCTGAATCGGGCAACGTTCCCCTTCCACCAGCAGAGTCGCGTTTCGCGGCATCCGGGCGCAGGCTTCTTTGTGCCCCACGAGGGTCGCAAACGTATCCGGGATTCCGTAGAGCAGCGGATCCATTTTTCCGTTGGCCGTTTTATGCACTTCGATACATGCGGCTTCTTCCCCATAGCGTCGATCGACGGTGCCGCCGGCGGTCGTGGCAATAGTACCCACCCCGTAGCATGCCCCAAATAGGGGAGAGTCTTGTTCGATACAGTCCAGCACCACGTTGCGCAGGGTGCGTTCGACTTCCTGTTGGAGCCGAGATTTTACCGGTTCGGTGGCGTTGTAGGGGCTGCCACCGATGATGATGCCCGCCCATTTGTTGACGTCAATCGGGTCGAAGGGATGCTGTTCGACACGGTGTCCTACCAGGGTGTCACGCGTCAAACCGGTGAGGCGAAGGAAAGACTCGTATTCTTGAGCGGTCATATCGTCCTCGGCGCGGGTCGATAGCAGGAGGAAAGGCCGCGTGGTGTGTACCGGTTCGATAGCGGGAGCCGTCATAATCTTCACCGTTTTTCTTCGACATCGGATGGGGGAAGGGGATGGTGGATCTTGCGAGCCTTAGCGGCAAAACTGGCTGCTAAGGCGCAGCAGTCAAGGTAAGACAAACGAGATGCAACAGTGTGGACACACCATCAACCGTGTGCCGGCACCAGCCGCCTGCCGCTACCGCGGAAGGAGTCTGACAGCGCCGGCGCAACACATACGTTGTTTATCGTAGACTGCTTGGCGGCTTTACGCCCGGGGAACGCCGCAAACTTGATTCCACCAGGTCGAGTACTTGCTGCAGCTGGTTGGGATCATCACCGCTGGCTAGGCGGGCAATGATGCCGTCCATACATACTTCAAGATAGGTGTGTAACGCATCAACATCGAGGTCAACCCGCATCCAGCCATAGTGAATACCTTGTTGTAGGCGCTGCTTGATCGCCTGATCGAGGATTTCTTGATGTTCTTTCCACCGGGCAGCAAACGAAGGGTCTGTTTTGATCAGCCGGGTGATCTCGAGGCGGGTGAGCAGAAAATCGTAGTCTTCAGGTGCAGCCAACATGTCTCGCATAACTTCGACAAGACCGTGCCGGGCAACGGTTTCTGCCATGCGTTGGGCGTCTTGCTTCGCCAAGGTAAGAAATAGTGTTTCTTTATCGCCAAAGTGGTGAAAGATCGCGCCGCGGGACTTCCCTGTCGCGGCTTCCAGCCGTCGCACGGTTGCACCTTCATAGCCGTAGGTGGCAAAGCAGTGGCGCGCATCGTCTAATATTTCCCGACGGCGCGCGGAGAGGGTATCGGCACTGATTTTGGGCATAAGCGTGGTGGGGTGAAAAAACCTTGTCCCTTGGCTGAAGTGTGCTTGCTGGGGTGGGCGTGGGGTGGGTAACGACTCGTGTCTGCAGGACAATGCCGGAGACTACGGCGAGCAACAGCGCAGCCGTGCCTGGTGTGTCGGAACCACGATGCAAAGACCACCGCCAACTACTGCTGGTGATTACCGGCAGCACCATTGCAAAACACACTCGCAGTTGTGCTGCCGGTCATAGCGGGTCTGTTCAACAATGACCCGCGGGTAAGCAACGCTGTTCGTACACCGGACAATGACCGGAAAAACCTCCGGCGATCCCACCGGTAAAGGGAGGGGATGAGCAAGCGGAATCCAGTTGGGAAACTACTGCTTGTGCACAGCATGTGCGCGGCACGGCAATACTGGCAGCGGTGTAGTGTGCGGCAGTCATAACCCGCGAGCCTTAAGTTGCCAACAACGCAGACAGGACAAACGGGAAAAGTGATACGGCAAGCCACCTTGGTTTGCGCTGTCACTACTCCCAACCTGGTGTTGCACTAGCACTTGGCTCAGTCCCAGGTGTGCCCCTAACTACGTGCAGGAGGCAGTGGTTATCACTGCCTCCTGCAACCATGACCTGTTCCCGCTCCATCCCGGCGCTGCATATTGCATCAGCACCGGGAGCTGGAGAATCGGTCAGGAGGAATTCATGACCTGGCGGTTAGCCGCGAGCCATGTTCCGCAGCACGTAGTGCAAAATGCCACCGTTGCGGTAGTAGGAAGCTTCACCGGGGGTGTCGATCCGGACAACCGCATCGAACTCGACGGTGGAACCGTCTTCCTTGTGAGCCACAACCTTCACCGTCTTCGGAGTAACACCGTCGTTGAGCTCTTCAATACCGGTGATATCGAAGGTTTCATGGCCGGTGAGTCCGAGCGACTCGTGGGATTCGCCGGCAGGGAACTGCAGCGGCATCACACCCATACCGATCAGGTTCGAACGGTGGATACGTTCGAAGGATTCGGCGATCACTGCCTTCACGCCGAGCAGCAGGGTGCCCTTAGCAGCCCAGTCACGCGAGGATCCGGTGCCGTATTCCTTACCACCAAGGACAACTAGCGGAGTGCCTGCGGCCTTGTAGTTTTCGCAAGCGTCGAAAATGAACGACTGCGGGGCATCTTCCTTGGTGAAGTCCAAGGTGTAGCCGCCAGCCACGTCGACGAGCTGGTTCTGCAGGCGGATGTTTGCGAAGGTACCGCGCATCATCACTTCGTGGTTACCACGACGCGAACCCAGCGAGTTGTAATCCTCTGGGGAAACACCGTTGGCATCCAAGTACTGGGCGGCAGGGGTGCCCGGCTTGATGGAGGAAGCAGGCGAGATGTGGTCGGTGGTCACCGAGTCGCCGAGCTTACACAGCACCCGTGCACCCTTGATGTCTGCCACCGGATCGGGATCCATGGTCATGCCATCGAAGTATGGTGCCTTGCGGATGTAGGTTGAGGACTCGTCCCAGGCGAAGGTGGAACCCTCCGGGGTGGGCAGGTTCTGCCAGGTTTCATCCCCCTTGAAGACATCCTTGTAGTCTTCTTCGTACATCTCGCGGGTGATGCAAGAGTTGATGGTTTCTTCGATCTGTTCGGTGGAAGGCCAGATGTCCTTCAAGAACACATCGTTGCCGTCCTGATCCTGACCCAGCGGCTGGGTTTCAAAATCGAAGTCCATGGTGCCGGCAATCGCATAGGCGATCACCAGGATCGGGGAGGCCAGATAGTTCATCTTCACATCGGGGGAGATGCGGCCTTCGAAGTTGCGGTTACCGGAGAGCACTGCTGTTGCAGTGAGATCGTGCTCGTTGATGGCACGGGAAACTTCCGCTGGCAGCGGACCGGAGTTACCGATACAGGTGGTGCAGCCAAAACCGGACAGGTAGAAGCCGAGTGCTTCCAGATCCTTCCACAGGTCGGCACGACGATAATAACCGTCAACCACCTGGGAACCTGGGGCGCAAATGGTCTTCACCCATGGCTTGGACTTAAGCCCCTTGGCGACAGCGTTGCGGGCAATCAGGCCGGCACCAACCATCACCGATGGGTTAGAGGTGTTGGTACAGGAGGTGATTGAAGCAATCGCCACCATGCCGTGGTCGAGGGTGAACTCGCCACCGTTTTGAGAGGTGACAGTCACCGGGGTGGAAGCACGACCCTTCGGGGTGAGTGCAGCTGTTTCGCCGTGACCTTCGCGGGTGGCGTTGTACTGGTGTGCTTCGTAGGATTCGTCAGCCACATCGGTTTCGCCTTCGGCTTCCATCCGTACGGCCTGCGGCGAATCATCTTCACATACCGGTGCGTCACAGTAGGTTGGCAGATCCTTGCGGAACTGCTGCTTCGATTCGGAAAGCAGAATCCGATCCTGCGGACGCTTTGGACCTGCGATCGATGGCACAACGTCGCCCAGGTCGAGTTCGAGATACTCGGAGTATTCGGCCTCTGGGGTGTCGGCGTCGAGCCACATGCCTTGTGCTTTCGCGTAGGCTTCGACGAGCGCAATCTGTTCCTGGGAACGACCAGTGAGTTCCAGGTACTTGGTGGTCTGCTCGTCGATGGGGAACATGGCACAGGTGGAGCCGAATTCGGGGCTCATATTGCCGATGGTGGCACGGTTGGCCAGTGGCACTTCCTTCACACCGGAGCCGTAGAATTCCACGAACTTCTGCACCACACCATGCTCGCGGAGCATTTCGGTGATGGTGAGCACCACGTCGGTGGCGGTCACGCCAGCCGGGATGGAGCCGGTGAGTTTGAAACCAACGACGCGCGGGATGAGCATGGAAACCGGCTGGCCGAGCATAGCTGCTTCGGCCTCAATACCACCGACGCCCCAGCCGAGAATACCGAGACCGTTTTCCATGGTGGTGTGGGAGTCCGTACCGATACAGGTATCTGGGTAGGCCAGACCTTCGTTGTCGAATACGACACGAGCGAGGTTCTCAATGTTGACCTGGTGCACAATACCGGTTCCCGGTGGCACTACGCGGAAGTTCGAGAAAGCCTTCGAACCCCAGCGGAGGAATTGGTAGCGCTCTTCGTTGCGCTGGTATTCGATGGCAACGTTCTTCTCCAAGGAATCGGAGTGGCCAAACGCCTCAACGATCACCGAGTGGTCAATGACCATTTCAGCAGGGTTGAGCGGATTGACATCTTCCGGGTTGCCGCCGAGGGCAGACACAGCCTCACGCATGGTCGCGAGGTCAACCACGCAAGGAACACCGGTGAAGTCCTGCATGAGCACACGAGCCGGAGTGAACTGAATCTCCACCGACGGCTCAGCGCTCGGATCCCAACCTGCGATCGCTTCGATGTGCTCGCGGGTGATGTTCGCACCATCTTCGGTACGCAGCAGATTTTCACCGAGCACCTTCAGCGAGTAGGGCAGTTTCTCCATGCCAGGCACAGCCGACAAAGCGAAATAGTCATAGGACTTCTCGCCGACCTTCAGCTGGCTTTTCGCATTGAAGGAGTTCTTCGATTCAGTCACGTAAGCTCCAGTTCTTCGTTTACTCGTAAAACAGATCAAGTGTCTCGCCAACCCACCGAAGCGGGATCTACCAGCTAGCAATCACCTGTCACCCATCAGGGCGGCATGCTGACGCTAACCATTCGACCATGGAGCATACTGCTCCAGCCTTTTCGCAAGCACCTTTGCTGCATTGGTTGTTTCCTACCTTGTAGTAGTAGTCAACGAGCGTCTGCACAGCTGTTTCGCGGCAGGAAACGAGGGCTGCCGTCGAACGCCATCAGGAGACAATCGTGTGCTCCACATCAGGTGGACAACAACGTAGCAACAGTGAGTGCCTATCTACGGTGTCCAGAAAAATTCTGCGATTGTGGCGAGCGACCAAATGTTGGTCGCGTACTCTTCCGATTATTGTAACAGTACGAGCGTTCTGTTGGAGACATGCCCTAAAAACGTCCTTCTGACTACCCCCGGACAGCGGGAAACACCGGGTGAGCGGACGATAAAGCTGGCAAAACGCGGTCTGCGTTGCCCCCAGGCCGGCCAGCCGGCGAAGCAGAATGTGCCACGGGATATGCCCTCAGATGAAGGAGTGTGAGTGTGCACAACCTGACACGAACAACAGCTGCGGCACGCCCGAGGCTCCTGTTGAACTGATCCATCTAACCGCGAGCTGGGTTCGCTGGTAGTGCAAGGTCTTTTCCCTTCCGCTTGATATCCGGTCGGAAATGCAAACGCTGCAGCAAAAGCCACGACACAACGCGACCACACAGTGATCTACCTGCGGTAAGGTCGCAGCATTCTTCATTGCAGGCGAGTTGGGTCTGTATGAGTCCCGCGCTAAGCAGCATCATTGCCGAATTTTGCGCACCTCACCTCGTGAACAACAAATCCAAAACTTTTGCTACTGTGACGAAAAGAGGGCGGACAAGGGAAGCCATCGAGTGCAGCGTCGCTGGACTATGGAACATGGCTGAAGTGGTTCGGCAGCGATGGGGGAGTCATACCAGGATGTTCCCGCTGCCAGCACCCATCCTCAGCCGGCGCCACTCGGATATCAGAAACATTTTCCCGTTGCAGACCGAGGCTAGCTTGCCCACTCAAGGTACATCCCAAGGGGGCAATCTATAGGGATCATGAGCCAACCGATTACACTTACCCAAGGACGCGTTGTCAAGGCCAGCATTGAGCAACCGCTTGCTTGCACCAGCAGCCCGCGACATCGTCACGCAACATCCCCCTGATCGAGTTCAACATCCTTGGAAAGCAAACACTATGGTTCCAGCAGATATTGATATCGCCGCCATTGAGCGGGATCTCGCCGATGACGGTGTTGCGCTCGGATCGATCGGAGAGCAATATCCTGGACTGATCACCGACAGCCGTGAACTGGTGGAATATGCTCAAAATACTGACTTCGGCAACCTTTGCCTTGTTCAGGTCGAACCTGCACCGTCCTTCATCGCAGACCATCGGGACATAGCGGAAACGATCCTCCGCGACACCGACTGCACGACGGTGATCGCCCGTAGTCTTACCGGCGGCGACATTGTGAGTGAAAACTTCTCCCGAGCAGCGATTGAGGCAAACCAATTCGATCTGCTCGGCAACCCGGACTATGTCGGGTCAGCACGGGTTTTCGTCGACCAAGTACACGGCCACACCACTAGCTGGCAACTCATCAGCCTGTTGGCCGCTGCAGTGATTGTCACGGCGTTCGTCATTACTCTTGCCACCACCTTCCAGCGACGCGAAGCAACAGTCGCCCGTGTGCGGGCAGAGTCCGCTATCACTTCATAGCTGTCAGCCACACTCACTCATAGGACCCCCAGAAAAGCCGAGCAGTGTCCAACTTTGAGGACTGCTCGGCATTGTTGTGTGTACCCAAGATTACCAACCTGCTATCGGCGTCAGGCAAGACATAAATAGACCACGAGGATGCTGTGACGTCTTTACCCCGGCGTGGGTATGTGGCGCGGTTGCAAGACTTGCGCAATCGACCTCTCGAGTAGCTCACGATGGAACGTCGATACTCACCGATTGGCAGCCGACAACACTTGAGGGGGAGGGCAGGGGCGCGGTAGACCGTCGAGTCACATCTCGGTGATGGTCGTATGCGAAAGATTGCAGCATCTTTGGTCAAGCGCGACCCTTGCAAACGACAGTCCTAATGTGGCAAGCGACCCACAAAACGGATTGCTATTACACAAAATAGTAGCCGACCCAAACATGTCAAAATCCTTAAAAACTGTTGTAATGCAGAAAACCAACAACCGCAAAGATGTCAACACGATTGCACAGCAAAAAACTAGTTTGATGTATTCAATACCCTGATGACATAAACCCCTATCGATTTTGTTCTAATAAAACCATTACACTGAATTTGCTTTCCACTATCCATCAGCACCCTAACATACATACTTAATAAGATGGTTTTCGGCGCAAATTATCCAAGTAATCCAAAAATCAACCAGTAATGAGTAGAGAGGAACTCGGCAAAGCACTATTTTCCTCGGCGTATGAACCGAATTCTGCGCACGGAAATGACATGCGGTGTGAGAAACTTCGGGATGCTACCGCCGTGAGATCGGCTGCGGGAACAAGCGTGAGCGGCACCCGGGAGAGCAAAATTTGGTTGTTGCAACACCAAGCAATAGAGCCCATCTACCAATATGGAGACCCGCTGTAGCTAGGTTGCTATCGATTGCGTCTAGTCGCACAAAACTTCACCGTTGTTAGGTGGGCAGTCCAATGGAGTGCCCGTGTTGGTTTGCTCGTGCCGGTGTGAACATTGGTCGCGCCATAAGTGGGGTAGGGGATGGCAAGCGGTACCTATTTGCGCACGTCACACCGGTAGGGGAGGGGTTGAAAAGGGGTGAGAAGGGGCATGCATCTCACACTTAGCGAGCCGAGTATTTTGTCGCCAGCCAAGGGTGCCGATACTTGCCCTGCTGCTTCTCAAGGCAGCGGCAAGTGATCGAACAGGGTGAAAGCCGGTATTGAGCAGCGTCAAGATTGCTGGCTTGACTACAAGATAGATATTGCGGCCGAAATTTGCGGTGACCGTGTGACATTTTCAAGCCTTGGAGACAAATGAAGGTATTTGTGACTAAGGTCACACAATATGATTGGGGTCAGATTGTTGCAGGTGTGAACCTGTGGTGAGTCACGAGACTAACCTTGACTCCTGCGTCGCTTGTGACGAAGTTGTTGCAATCTTGGTGCCGCCATCTAGAGTTTTATATCGGTGCTCTTCGGTAGCGCCATACATAATCGAACAGGCTGTGTCACCGCTTTGAACTTCAAGTCGGCACCCGCCAGCGGCGAAGAGTCACGGTTCCATGCTTGACGTGGAACGACGATTCCCACCCCACTGTGTGTGCCAACGACTGACGAGACTCCCTGCAGATGTGACCATGGGATGGCGTGAAGACGTGAACGCGTCAACCATAAGTGTCAACATCAACAACGCAGTGATGTCAGAGTCAGATAAGAACAAACGGTGGAGGATGCTCCAAAACGACTTCCACTATCGACACGCGAGAACGAAAACTTTGAGCGGGTTGCTCAGAATTTTTTTCAACTAGTGCGTGAAGACGGAAAAGCGTTCCTTGCACGAATCCCTCCGTGGTCTTTTGACTTGGTGGAATTCCATGTTGCGAATAGCGCAAATCAGGGAACCCAGGAACGTGATTGGATCATCTAAGGACTGCAATCCCGGACGCAAAGAAGGCGCCATGATCAATTTGGCGGTTTCGGAATGCGGGGAAGCATTGCCGGATCATGATTGGTGTCAACAATAGTTTTCACCACCATCTGCGCTTTGCGAGCGGGAAGAATCTTCACACCATTGCGAGACTTAGGCCTTGCCCTGGAAGATGTCAGTGCAGTGCTGTTGCCGATTGTGACTCAAAGGTCGCAGCAAAGTGTTACAAGGTGCAAACCTGTGTCCTCACTGGAGCGACCGCGAGTACAGCTGTGTGCTTCTCCAGGCACTTGCTTGGTTTCTAACTTCATGAACTTATCGATCCTCTTGCTACGTTGCGCCTTTCGCGCGTGGCAGTCAAGCGCAGGAAAAGAAGTCGTTCACTTTTCCGCCGCGAGCCGCTGAGACTGGTTGGCTCAATATTCGTAACTGCTGGATCGTGTGCCGCCCGAGTTGTATTGACCAGGTGCGTCGACGCGGATTCGTTACCCGCTGACTTGGTGTGCTTGTTGCAAATCCCGGGATGTGCCCCTGTGGTTTGGAAACCATGAGCTTCTCTGCTGTCAGGTGGAATTGCTGTCTTGGAACAGCTCCACCCACCCCCAATTGTTGATATGCCCATCGCCTTGGGAACGGGAGTTTTTCACTCCAGTTCACAATGGTGCCTTTTGGCATACCAAAATACTGTAGTAGTCAAGTTCGTTTCCTTGACTATCGTGCTGAGGGTGATCGGGATGCAGGCCCTCCTGCGACCCCTGAGGTAGAACGCAGCTGAATTACCGAAAACTGTCTGTTGTTGTTTGAACTGTATAACCCACGGTCATGCCGACGGTGATCACCGTCAGATCGATGAGCCATTTGCTAGCCCCTGCTTGGCTGGCGGCAATATTACCGACCACCAAAGCGAGTCGTCGTGGAGTCGTTACCCATCGTCGATGCGCTTCCAGTAGTAGTGCTCGAATTTCAGAGTATTACCCGCTGAATTGTTGGGGTGGACTGCCAAAAACGTGTAGTCGTTGATCATGGAGATCCCAGGATCGTTTCCCTGGAGTTCGTCCATTCTACGATTTTTACACTGGCGTTTACTGCCAGCGATAATCCGGTTCGGCGTGTTGTTTCACGCGGCTTTGAAAACCACACAATGCGTTCCGCGTAAGGGTGCCAAAAACCTTCGGCACACCTTCGTGGGTTCCGTCATGAATTTTTCAGCGTCCAATCCGGGATCTGGAGTCATGCACCGGCTCGAGCCTATCGCTCGATGCGCGTGTCAATCATCCCGATTGAACGGTGTTTTATTGTGGTTGGTCTGGTGATCGCTATTTGCGAATGACCGTGAGAAAGATCGATGTCCCGTGAATATCTCACGCACCCGTGTTTCCCGCCTGCGGCGGATTGCTACCAGTCTGATCGTCAGCATCGCTGTGGGTACCAGTGCCCACACTGCACTCGCGGATCCACTTCCACCCGTTGATGAGCCAGTTGTTGCTGCCCCGATTGTTGAACAAGCTCAAGCGAGGCTTGCTGAATTGCGGGGGCAAGTATTTGATGCCCGTACTCGCTTAGAGCAAGCACTTCATGTTGCCGCCGGCGATGACGCTGCCGTAGCTGCCCTGAGCGACCAAGTTCACCGGTTAGAAGCTGACCTTGCTGCGACACAGGTTGAGATTGACCAGCTGCATGAAAGCTTCCATGGTGCGCTCAACGAGCTGTTGCCGCTTAACCCAGATGGCAGTATTGCTGCGTTAGACAATGAAGATATTCGCAACGCGTTCTTGCAGGCGCTTTCCTTCCTGGGAATGGACGGTCCTGCGCGCGGCAGTCGCCTGCTGGAGTTAGAAGGCATCAAACTTCGCCAACAGGCCGATCTTGTACAGTTGCAGCAGCAACTCGAGGGGGCTCGGGCAGCGCAGCAGCGCAGCAACGCTGATCGAATTGCTGCCGAACAACAGGTAGGCGCCTTAGATGCGCAAATTGCTGAAGCTACTCAAGCCGCCTTATCCCCGCTGCCACCAGCAGCACCAGTGCTTGATAATCCGGTGGCACCTGCACCGGTTGCACCACAGCCCGCGGTGGCGACCGCAACTGCGGTTGCTGCACCAGCAGATGCAACCTATGTAGCCGCTGATATTGATGCCGATCAGATTGCCCAAACAGTGAAAACTGTGGCAACGGTGGTCGGTGTCGCTGCGACTGTGTTGAAACTGCTCAATGATCTTGGCGCCGATACTGGTTCCTCGGATGGCAGTGCGACCCATACTGCCAACGGCACCACGGTGACTAACGATCGCAATACCCCTTCGGCATTCGATCCGGCGTTGCTGCGGGCGGCGGACACGCTCGTCGGGGCGGCAGTGAAAGATACTGCAGCAGATTTGACCGGGCAGACTACTGCACCAATTGGTACCCAAGCTGAGATCGTGCAAAAAGCACAACGGGCAAACCCGGGCGAAAACTATTCGCTGCTGCAGCTCTACCGCGGACTCGATACCGTCACCCCGGCTGACTTGGGATTGGTCACTGAAGATTCGATCACGAACTTCAACGGCAGCCGAGAAGAACGAATCGAAGCGATGATCGCCCGTGCCGAGTCGCAGCTTGGCGTGCAATATGCGTGGGGCGGCGGTAACGCAGCCGGACCGACGAAGGGTATTCGCGATGGCGGTGTCGCTGACTCGTATGGCGACTACAACAAGGTCGGATTCGACTGCTCCGGGCTGGTGCTGTACGCGTTCGCTGGTGTCGGTATTGCGTTGCCACACTATACCGGCAGCCAATATCAGCGCGGGACGAAGGTTGCGATCTCTGATATTCAGCGTGGTGACCTGCTGTTCTGGGGTCCCAATGCGGAATACCACGTGGCAATCTACTTAGGTGACGGCAAAATGATCGAGGCACCACAATCTGGTAGCCACGTCAAGATCAGCCCTGTGCGCTACGCCGGTATGAGCCCATACGCAGTGCGGATGCTCTAACCGGTACAGCAACGTGAGTCAGTGTTGGCGGCAGCCCTATAGCCACCCCACGAAAACCCGTGAAAGAACACACAAGGTTGTAGCAACAAGCGTGCTGTGTTGTGGCCAATGTTTACGAAAGCGGTGTTGCAATCACATCGGTTTCGGCCTGACTTGGCTTGCGCACACCGACCGCGGAATATTCGCGAAAAATTCGGTGACAATTCCTGTGTCGCAGGTGGCAAAAAAAAGCTTAGGACCGTGTTCGTCGCGCAGGCGCGGTGGAGATGGCAAACCTGAGCAATGCGGTTGTTGTGACGAAAGGCAACACTGAACCCCAAGACTTCTCAACGACATGGGACAAGAGGAGTGTTCACCCTTGTCGCCAAACCCCACAGGTGGGGTAGGCGCTGTGTCGATTGAGTTACTAAGCTCCCGCCCGCACCGGGATGAACGACAAGTGCGGAAAACAACAACACAGATACTAGATGCGTCCATGCGTGGATTACCAGGTGGGATCGTGTCTAGGTGTAGGCACTGCCCGGTGCTGCGTTGCGTGGTGGCGACTACTGCTGATGCTGACATGGAAGTTACTGTCATTGCTGAAGCTAGTCGACTCTCGGCAGTAACGACGCCGTGTGTCTCTTCCACCAGGGTTCGTTTTCCATCGAGACGACGCTGATGGGTGAGGAAGTTGCCACGCATGTGCGTGCGCTTGAAGGTGGTGCGTCAATACACGCCCGCCGTGGATGGGATGTCAACGATCTGTCCGGACATGTTGTTTCCGGGGAGATTTTGGTGACACTCGTCCGCGGCGGGCGTGTTTGTCTTTTATATCCTTAACCGTATTTTCGTCACTAGTTTTGTCACGGTGGGTAGGAGAGACAGGGTAGTCGCTGCACGATGACCAACAGTGGACTGCACGAAAAGACGCGGTGAACCCTGCCATCCAACCCCACACGGTAGCGCGCACCATGAGACGATAGCGTCGCCCGTGTATCGGACAGAATCACGTCAACTCGATTTGTGGGGTCGGTAGTGGCGGCCCGGAATCGTTTCTGGAACCCCGCGTTGCAACGGTGCGGCGGCTAGCCGTGGGTGTGTTCGAAGCTGCGCTGTGCAAGATGACTGCAGCATTCCTATTCTTGCGGCACTGGTTCCAGCATTGGCGAAGAGGTGGATGTGTTGGCCTGCAATGTTGGCTGTGCAAATGCGGCGGTACCGGGTTGGTTGATTGGGGCTATGGGTGGCCATTACCCTTAACAGCTATGCAGAATCCCAGCCAGCCGGATCTTCCCTTCGACGCGCTGCTCGTGTTGAGCTTCGGCGGTCCGGAAGGACATCCCGATGTGCGACCATTTTTGGAAAACGTCACCCGCGGCCGCGGCATCCCCGCGCACCGTCTTGATGAGGTGGAGGAACACTATCACCACTTTGGTGGGAAAAGCCCCCTCAATGATCTCAACCGGGAGATGATTGCCAATATTGAGGCAGAGCTACAACGCCGAAACATTGCGTTGCCTGTCTATTTCGGCAACCGGAACTGGCATCCTTTAGCGACCGATACCGCAACGGTGATGGCTGAACAGGGGGTGCGGCGAGCATTGGTGTTTGCCACCTCAGCCTGGGCGGGCTACTCCGGATGTCGGCAATATCATGAAGATATCGCCCGTATGCGGGAACATTTAGCTGCTGCAGGCGCGCCTGAGATTGAGATGGTGAAAATTCGCCAATTCTTCGACCATCCACGGTTTGTGGAAGCGACAGTCAAGGAAGTGGATCTTGCCCGGGCGAAACTGCCGGTTGAACAACAACCTGGGGCGCGGCTGATCTTTACTGCCCACTCGATTCCGCTGTCAATGGATGCGGCCTCCGGCCAACCTGCTGACGGATCGTTGTATTCCACCCAGATCGATCACGCTTGCAAACTCGTTGCGGCAGCTTCCGGATTCGACTCCTATGATTTGGTGTGGCAGTCTCGTTCCGGTCCGGCGCATGTGCCGTGGTTGGAACCCGATGTTGTTGACCACGTGGAATCCTTGGCGAAACACCACGATTTTTCCGCAGCAGTGGTGTGTCCTATCGGTTTTCTATCCGACCATATTGAAGTGGTGTGGGATCTCGACAGCGAATTGCAGCAGGAAGCCGAACAATTCGGTGTGCTCATCGAGCGTGCACCGACGGTGGGGCATCTGCCCGAGTTCGCAGCAATGGTCGTTGATCTCATCGAAGAGCAGCTCACCGGCGTCGGCGACACCAGTGAACATGGTGTTGCAGTGCATGGATGTTCCCGCAACGGGGCGCCGTGTGCCACCAACTGTTGTGTCCCGCAGCGCCCAACCGGTCGTCCACCATCAGCACAATAGGCGACACACCCTGTTCGGTGGCGCTGCGGTGCACAACCGTTAGCGCTCCCGCCTGCTGGGTGTGCAGCTTGAAAAACTCGGGTGAGCCGGATGAACCAGTGGTGCCGGGGTTTTAAGAAGCGGATGAACCTCAGCGTTGGCTTCTTCACTGGACTGGCAACACCAGCGAAATTTTTTTGCGTCCTCCCCAGCAGGAAACACTAGCGACGAGCAGCAAAGGCGCTGCGGGCAAAATCGGCGAGTGCATAATTCGTTGCCGCTGCACGGGCTTGCCGGATTGGCCGTGCCAGACGAAACAGTTCCCCGTCGAGGGAGTGATCGCCAGCGGCGAAAATTGTGGTGTGCACAACAGCGGTAACTCGGTCGGCTCTGGCGAGCAGCTGCTGGGTGCGCAGAGGGGTTGCCGCCGGAATACCGGGATAGTCAAAATAGTCATCGAGCCGGCCAATGGTGAGCCGCGGATCGACCGGGGTTGCTGTTGGTTGCCGTTTGCGTTGGCCGATCAACGTAGCTGCTTCGCTGGTGGCAGTGGCCAGCAGACGATCCGCGTCGCCGGGACCTACTTCGTGTAACAGACTCGGTCGTTTTCCGGTGGTAAACCACTGCCAACGCCACTGGCCTAACGGACCGTCTTCAGGATCCCACAGTTCCACGGGCGTGTCGGTGATCACCTCTGGGACTAGCACATGGACAACTAGCGGATCAGGATCCCGCACCACAATGCCGGCACCTGCCCGATGCAGCGCAAACGCCGCAGCAGTGCCCGGTTCCACCGGGGGAGGCTCACCAGGTCCGGCAAGCACAAGCGACAATATTGGTTCCGGCGTAGGTGGCGGATTAGTCAAGGGGGCTGTCACCTGTCGCAGTTTCTTCACGACTCCAGCCAGCGCATAATGCTCGTCGCCGGCGAGCGCATGACTTGCCGCCAACCCGTGTGCAGCGGTGGCAAAATCATCAAAACTTTCCAATCCGTGAAACACCGCCCCTAACCAGAGGGCTGCATGTTGCACTGGGGTATAAAGCTGCGCGATAGGATTCACGAGGCAGCAGTGTAAACCGGCCAAGCCTGGCAGCCCAAACGACACCCGCAGCTAGCCAAACGGTACCCGCGCTGAGCGCCATTGCATAAAAAACCTGCCCCATGCAGATTCCGCGCCACAACGCCGGAAACGCTAGCCGGTGCTAGTTCGGCGCGGGTGCAGGCAAAGTTGAAGGGGGAGTTGCTGCACTTTTAAGGTAGAACACTATGGCTCCTATTGATCGTTACGCCGGCGATATTTTCGCCGGCCATTCCCGCAACAAACAGCCCACCTATCCCACCGTTCCCGCCACCATGGGGCTCGTCGTGGAGGTGATTGCTGATGATTTCGTAGGAGCAATCATCGGTTTTGAGAAAACCTATGACGGCCAGTTCATTCGTTTAGAGGATCGTCGCGGGGTCAGCCGGCTGTACCCGCTGCGTGACGGTGCATTTCTCATCGAAGGGGTGCGTTCGACCCTGGTGCGCGACACCAGCGGGCAGCAGCCCGCCACCCCTGCCATTTCGAATTCTGGATCGCGACGAGTATCGCAGCTGACAGCAAAAGTTGCAGCTCCCAGCCGAATCTGGGTGGAAGGTGTGCACGACGCAGCCATTGTGGAAAAAGTCTGGGGACATGATCTGCGCGTCGAAGGTGTCGTGGTGGAATATTTGGAAGGCCTCGACAACTTAGAACAACGATTGCAAGCATTTGCGCCATCCGCCACCCGGCGGGTGGGCGTGCTGGCCGATCACCTTGTGCAAGGCTCAAAAGAACAGCGTCTCACCGAATCGGTGGGGCAACACGTGTTGGTGACCGGCCATCCATTTGTCGATATTTGGGCTGCTGTTCGCCCGGAGCGGCTTGGTATCCGAGCCTGGCCAGAAATCCCTTACGGGGAAGATTGGAAAACTGGTGTGTGCCGCCGCCTCGGCTGGGGTGATCCGCGGGAAGGATTCCACCGGGTCTACGCGGCAGTATCGTCCTACAAGGATCTTGATCCGACACTCATCGGTGCGGTGGAACGACTTGTCGATTTTGTCACCGTCCCGCAAGTCGACAAGTCTGATCTCATCTAGCTCCACACCCCAACTGGACTCCGACACCTGCAGGAGGGTGGTGACACTTCCTGGCACAACACTCAACCCCCTGGTGCAAAGTCGCCACCTGAATGAAGCGATGCCGGCGGTTTTGTACGACTCGCGGTTTACCGTCGATCCTGCTTGCTAAGCTATGAACCATTATGGGCGCATTGATATGGCTTGTTGCCGGACTGTTGTTGGTCTTAGCTGAATTGTTCATTGGCGACTTCACGTTGCTGATGCTCGGTGGTGGTGCGCTCACCGCTGCGGCGGTTGGCGGTATCTTTAGCCCCCCTGTGTGGGTTTTGGGAGTGGTATTTTCCATCGTTGCTTTGCTCCTTGTCACCACCGTGCGACCAATAATGCGCCGGCAACTTACCAGCAAAAAACAGCTTGATCATTCACCCCAAGCCCTTGTTGGCAGCTATGCGACAGTGATTGAAGCGGTCGATCACCTCTCCGGTCAAATTCGTCTTGACGGTTCAATCTGGTCGGCGCGAAGCATGGATCCGCAGCATCACATCGCCCCTGGAAAACAAGTGCAAGTGCTGGCAATCGACGGGGCTTGCGCAGTGGTGTTCGATCCGGATGCGTCACCGCAACTGCCCGGTTCACCAGCATTGCACAATGGTTGACGCTCACCCAACACACGACCAGCGATAGTAAGCCCGAGTAACTTCACCGCGATATAGCAATAATGATGCGCACTGGAACAGCAGCACCGATGACCAAGCCAGCGAACCTGCGAAGATTTTCACTGCAACAGCCGCACTCTATTACTACACTGGGGCATCATTAGCGGCCGCTACCGGCATAAGGTGCAGCTATCACCGCTTATTACCAGTGGCGAGGTTTGTGCCCGGCGGCGCAAACGGCCTGCTATCCATATAAACCGACGCCACAGGAGTGTGCGCATGAATGAAGTGTTTGTAGCCTCATTTGCAAGTATCCCTTGGATCCTGCTGATTGTGTTTGTTGTGTTAGTGGTGACGAAGTCAGTAAAACTCGTGCACCAGGGCGAAGCTGCAGTTATTGAGCGGCTTGGCCGCTACACCCGCACTGTGGAAGGTGGCATCACTGTCATCATTCCGTTTATCGACCGGATTCGGGCTAAAGTCGACACCCGTGAACGAGTGGTGAGCTTCCCACCGCAGCCGGTGATCACTCAGGAAAACGTCACTGTCGGCATCGACGTGGTGGTGACTTTCCAAATCAATGAACCTGCCCGGGCGATCTATGGGGTCGATAACTATATCTATGGTGTCGAACAGATTACCGTTGCCACGTTGCGTGACGTGGTCGGCGGTATGACCTTGGAAGATACGCTGACCAGCCGAGAGATGATTAACCGCAGGTTGCGGGGTGAACTCGATGCGGCAACCACGAAATGGGGACTGCGAATCTCCCGTGTTGAGCTGAAAGCTATTGATCCACCTGCTTCGATTCAGCAAGCAATGGAGATGCAGATGAAAGCAGAACGGGAAAAGCGGGCAATGATTTTGACTGCTGAGGGGCAACGGGAAGCAGATATTAAAACTGCCGAAGGTGACAAGCAGGCACGGGTGTTGTCGGCGGAAGGTGAAAAATCTGCAGCTATCTTGGCCGCTGAAGCTGAACGGCAGGCAGAGATTTTACGGGCAGAAGGCGAGCGAGCAGCGAAGTTGCTCCGCGCACAAGGTGAGGCTCAAGCTATTGCCAAGGTGAATGCTGCCATCAAAACCGCCCAGGTCACTCCTGAGGTGCTGGCGTATCAGTATCTGGAGAAGCTGCCGAAGATGGCGGAAGGTTCGGCGAATAAGACTTGGATTATTCCCTCTCAGTTTGGTGATAGCTTGCAGGCGTTTGCGCAAGCGCTCGGCGGCAAAGATGAGGAAGGGGTGTTCAAGTTCACCCCAACTGAGCCGACCGAAGAGGAGCGGCAAATGGCCACAAATGACGATACCGAGGGCTGGTTTTCGACCGAAACTGACCCAGAGATCGCGAAAGCTGTCGCTGCAGCCAACGCAGTAGCGAATAAGCCAGTTGATGATATTGAACTGCCCACCGCTTCCCGGAAACCGGTAGCTAGTTCCGTTGAGTTGGAAGGGGCCCCAGCACACCCTGAGCTCGCTGCAGCCCAGTCGGGGACTGATCCTATGGAGGAAGGTCACACCACATCAGCTGCCCCACCAGTGCCCGCTGACGAGCTCCCCAACCAGTAACTGGGGCAGGAACCGCGGGACGCGATCTGTAGCGCAAATGCAAGGAAATATATCGCACATCACCGCAGCACAGGATGCGGATGAATCGATGACGGTTCCAACGTCATATCAAGCAACAGCCCCGGCAGCATATGCACCACCTGCTAGTGGTCGCTGCCGGGGCTGCAGGCTGCTATCGAGACCATTGACTGACAAGTGTGGGAGAAGATCGAGCCATCATTGATCTGTGCAGTGGGAGGTTATCCCTCTGCCAGGCGGGTGAGTAAATGGACCGCTAACTGCCACGCTGCGTTCTCGGCCTGCCAGCCGGCGGCCTGTAACCGCTGCGACATCGCCTGTTTGGTGATCCCTAAATATTCAGCGGCTTCAACTTGGGTAAAACCGCGCCGCATATATGAGGTCGCTTCACGGCCTTCAGGGGTGCGCCGCGCCAGTACAAACGCGGCCAACACAAACACTGACTCAATATCGCTGCTGGTAACCCCGTGAAATGGTTGACAGTTCACTTGCACAACACCTGCTTTTGCGCGTTTGCGCAAACAATCGGCAGCTTGTTTTTTCGCCAACTGTGCCGAGTGCGCAAACGACACGCCAACAGCCCAATCCCCATCAGATAGCAGCACCATAATGGTGTCGACGACCGCGCGTGGTGTAGTGGAAGTAGTAGCAATGTCTTCGACATCGACGACTTCAAAAGGAGCCATACCATCAAGCACACTTAATGCTTCAGCTGATTGTTTTACTAACGCGGCACGGCGTTTCGCTGTTCCGCGATAGCGGGCATGGACAGCGAATGTTGGCATACGCTCCCTCACTTTCATTGCCGGGCTGTCGGTGAGCCGAACGCTGCAACGGTTGCAGCGATGCTAATACCCGACGGGGTTTCCCACTCACACCCTACCGACAAGTCACCCACCTTGACTGCTGTGATGAATTTCGGCGTGTCGAAATGGCGAAAGGCGCCGGGAAGGCAGTGCATCCGTGGATTGTAACGTCCTGGACGACCTACAGCGCCGCACCGAGATATAGGGTCGTATCAGTGAGCGAAGCAGGAGGACCCACGCACAGTGCGCCCAAAGCAACCCTCGCACTGTACCAGGCTGCTGGCATTAGGCAGGATGATCTGGCTTGTCGCTATGAGCTGCAGTATCTTGCTGATTCACCGGTAGTTTCTGGTCAAGATACAGCCCTGCCGACCCGAGGATAAATAGGGCAACGGTGATAAGGAGTAGGCGAGGATCTGTGTGGCCAAGTAGTGCGTCACCAATAACCACGGTGGCAATGGATCCTGGTGCAGACCCCAGCAAGGTACCCAGCGCAAACATACTCACTGGCACCGCAGTGAGCGCGGCACAATAGTTAAGAATGGAAAAAGGAACTGCGGCGATCATCCGTAGGCTAATGATGGCAAGCCAGCCGCGGCGCTGGAGCCGCGCATTGATGGTGTCCACCGCTGGATGGGTGAGCAGCGGGGCGATCGCATCACGCAGGAGATATCGCACCATGGTCAACGAAAGTGCCGCAGAAATCGTGGTGCCGGTTAGCACAATCACAATGCCTAGAACCGGCCCGAAGATAATGCCTGCAGACAGGGTGAAAATAGTTCGGGGGATTGGGAATTGGGTGAGCAGAATATAGCCGAGCAAAAACAGTACCGGGAACCACGGCCCGGTTGCTGTCGCGTAAGCGCGCAAATCCTCCAATCCCGGAAGCCGCACCGTTGTCGTCACCAGGATCACGGCGGCCCCGGCTGCCACTGTCACCACCTGCTTTACCCAGGACAGTTGAGCAAACACTGACCAGAGCGTGGCAATAGACCGGCGAAGCAGACTGGGCAGTGAACGCCAACGACGGGCATTGTGGGAGGTGAACACAGTGCCACTGTAGCGAAGAACCCATTCGACGCGGGATTTTGCCCGTATTTTCTACTGTCCTACAGCACCGGCAACACAGCCAAAGCAAGGATTTCCTTAGTGAACAACACCACAACCACGTGCTGGTGTTTCTCCCGAGTTTTCCCGCGCTAAATCCTGCGACCTATCCCGATCAGCGGTAAGATCACCCACATAGTGTGTCTATTCCGCCACTGCTTATGGTGATGTGGCCTATCCCACGCAAGCGATACGGGTGTGCTATCACATATGGCCATGTTGCGTGCCACAACAGGCCTGATTGTGTGCGGTCATGCCGACCGCGATAGGGCACCTGACCGACCGGCAGGTAACGGGTCTGTGTTGGGATTGCTGGTGTGGGATGTTTACACCAGGATGCATCACCTGTGCCAGGCAGTTGGCACGGGTTACCGAGATAGAACACATGGTTTATTCAACCGTCAACAAAAAGAGAGAAGGACCGCTATGACGCACAAGAGTGACGCGCCTAGTGTGGCCCTGCCAGCAGACTTCGATGACCAATATCAAGATTGGTACAAAGCTGTGGCAGGTGTGTTCGCCCGGGTGCAGCGCAAAGATGTGGCTGACGTGCCGCTAGATGTGTGGAAGAAACTTGTCAAAACCACCTACGACGGCATTGACGTCAATCCGCTGTACACCCGCGCCGATGAGGTGAGCGAACAAGCCGAGCCGGGTGTGTTTCCCTTCGTCCGCGGCCAGGGTGTCAGCGATGCTGATGCAGCAGGCTGGGGAGTAACCGAACGCTTCGGCGGTACCGGCTATGAGTCGGCAAAAGCTACTAATGAAGCCCTGCTGCATGCGTTGATGAACGGCACCACCCGTGTGGTGCTGGATTTGAGTCATGGACTGCGCGCCGACGAGCTTTCCACCGTATTGGAAAAAGTACTGCTGGAATATGTTCCAGTTCGTTTAGAGGCTGGCGCAGACACAGAAGCTGCAGCTGAAGCACTCTACCAGGTGGTTGATATTCAAGACGCAGCCGATAAAGCCTGCCTGGAGCTTGGTGCTGCACCGCTGACTGCCGCAGTACAAGACGCATCCAGCGTGGATCTGGACACTGCCGTGTCATTGGCTGTTGCTGCGGACAAACGTCCCGGCTGCGTCCGCGCAGTACTTGTTGACGGTGTGCATTTGTCGAATCAGGGCGCATCGGATGCGCAAGAAATCGGCATGATGCTCGCTGCAGCCGTCGACTATGTGCGGGCACTCGTCGATGGTGGGCTCAGTGTGGAAGCGGCTGTGGGGCAGCTGTCCATGCGGTTGGCTGTCACCGATGACCAGTTCAATCAGATCGCAAAGCTGCGTGCTTTCCGTGGCGTTTGGGCACGGGTTTGTGAAGTTCTTGGGGTGCCAGAAGCAGCTGCTTCCACCCCGCAACATGTGCAAACCGCGCCGGTAATGTTTAGCCAGCGCGACCCGTGGGTGAACATGCTGCGCACCACTGTTGCTGCGTTTGCCGGCGGGGTCGGTGGCGCCACTGATGTGGAAGTGCTGCCTTTTGATGCCGCGGTTCCTGGCGGTTTGCCGAACACTTCCCGCAGCTTCGCTACCCGTATCGCGCGCAACACCAACCTGCTGCTGTTAGAAGAATCCCATCTCGGATTCGTCGTCGACCCAGCTGGTGGCTCCTACTATGTGGAAGCGCTCACCGAGGAACTTGCCGATAAAGCATGGGCAGTGTTCCAAACCATTGAAGAGCAAGGCGGCTACCGCAAAGCGCTGGAATCTGGATCGGTGCGCGAAACACTCGATGCCACCTTTGAAGCGGTGCGCAAAGATATTGCCCACCGGGTGAAGAAAGTGACCGGTATCAACGAGTTCCCGAATCTCGGTGAGCAGCCTCTGCCTGCCGAAAAGCGAGCCGAACCGGCAGGTGTGCGGCGTTTTGCGGCCGAGTTTGAAGCGCTGCGCAACCGCTCAGATGCCTACCTTGAGGCACACGGTGAGCGGCCAAAGGCGGTCCTTGTCCCGCTCGGTCCGCTGGCAAAGCACAATGTGCGCACCGGTTTTGCTACCAACTTGCTGGCAAGCGGCGGCATTGAAGCGGTCAACCCTGGCCAGCTGGTACCCGGCACAGACGATTTCGCCTCAGCTGTCGCCGGACACAAGATTGCGGTGATCTGCGGCGCCGATCCGGAATATGCCGAAACTGGTGTCGCTGCAGTCAAGGCACTGCGGGATACAGATGTCGAGATGGTACTGCTTGCTGGTGCCCCGAAGAGCTTCGCCGAAGCAGATGAAGCTGATCGTCCCGACGATTATTTGAATATGACCATCGACGCAGCCGGTTGGATGGACAAGCTGCTGACCGCACTGGGAGCGTGATTTTACCTACCATGACTATCCCGAATTTTGCCTCAACCCCCCGCACGGTCGGGGATGCGCCCAAGGCAAGCGACAGTGCTCCTGCCGCTGCTGACCAAGTGTGGGCAACGCCAGAAAAAATCGATGTGAAGCGGGTCTACACCCGCGCCGATCGGGACGCGGCTGCCGCCGGCAGCGACGATCGACCAGGGCATCCTATTGACACCTTCCCGGGCATGGTTCCGTTTATGCGCGGCCCATATCCGACGATGTACACCAATCAGCCGTGGACGATTCGCCAATATGCTGGGTTCTCAACTGCTGCGGAATCCAACGCGTTCTATCGCCGGAACCTGGCCGCCGGCCAAAAAGGCCTGTCCGTCGCATTCGACCTGGCCACCCACCGCGGCTACGACTCCGACAATGAGCGAGTCATCGGTGACGTCGGTATGGCCGGTGTCGCGATTGACTCCATCCTTGATATGCGGCAACTGTTTGAAGGTATCGACCTTGGTGCCGTGTCAGTGTCGATGACGATGAACGGTGCAGTGTTGCCAGTGCTGGCACTCTACATTGTTGCCGCCGAAGAGCAAGGCGTCGCCCCAGAGAATCTCGCTGGTACTATCCAGAACGATATTCTTAAAGAGTTCATGGTGCGCAACACCTATATTTACCCGCCGAAACCATCGATGCGGATCATCTCGAATATTTTCGAGTACACCTCGATGAAGATGCCGCGGTTTAACTCTATTTCGATCTCCGGCTACCACATTCAAGAAGCCGGTGCGACCGCCGATCTGGAGCTGGCCTACACGCTGGCCGATGGTGTGGAATATATCCGCGCCGGGAAAGAAGTCGGGCTCGATGTTGACAAGTTCGCACCGCGCCTGTCCTTCTTCTGGGGTATTTCCATGTACACCTTCATGGAGATCGCGAAGCTGCGTGCCGGTCGTCTGTTGTGGAGTGAACTCGTCGGCAAGTTTGGCCCGAAGAATAAGAAGTCGCAGAGTCTGCGTACCCACTCGCAAACCTCCGGCTGGTCACTGACCGCCCAGGACGTGTTCAACAATGTGCCACGTACCTGCATTGAGGCGATGGCAGCGACCCAAGGCCACACCCAGTCGCTGCACACCAACGCGCTTGATGAGGCGCTGGCTTTGCCGACTGACTTCTCGGCTCGTATCGCCCGTAACACGCAGCTGCTGCTGCAGCAAGAATCAGGTACGGTTCGCCCCGTCGACCCGTGGGCTGGTTCCTACTACATCGAATGGCTCACCAACGAGTTGGCGAACCGGGCACGCAAACACATCGAAGAAGTCGAAGAAGCCGGCGGTATGGCACAGGCCACCATCGAAGGTATTCCGAAGCTGCGCATCGAAGAGTCCGCTGCCCGCACCCAGGCACGTATCGACTCCGGTCGTCAAGCGCTTATCGGTGTGAACAAATACCAGGTTGCTGAAGATGAGCAGATCGAAGTGCTCAAGGTGGACAACACCAAGGTGCGCCAAGAACAGCTCGAAAAGCTTGAGCGGCTGCGTCGCGAACGCGACAATGACGCCGTGCAGGCAGCACTGGATAAGCTCACCGAAGCCTGCAAGATGGAAACGAAAGAACCCGGCGACCTGGAGCACAACCTGCTCAAGCTGGCAGTGGACGCAGCCCGCGTCAATGCCACCGTCGGTGAGATCTCCATGGCGTTGGAGAAGGTCTTTGGTCGCCACGAAGCCGAAATCCGCACCCTGTCCGGTGTGTATAAGGATGAGGTTGGAAAGGAAGGCGAAGTGTCGAACGTGAAGAAGGCCATCGCTATGGCGGATGCCTTCGAAGCAGAAGAAGGCCGCCGTCCACGTATCTTCATCGCCAAGATGGGTCAAGACGGTCACGACCGTGGTCAGAAGGTGGTTGCTTCCGCCTATGCCGATCTTGGCATGGACGTCGATGTCGGACCGCTGTTCCAGACCCCTGCTGAGGCTGCCCGTTCCGCAGTCGATAACGACGTTCACGTCGTCGGTGTGTCCTCTCTTGCTGCTGGTCACCTCACGCTGGTGCCTGCATTGAAGGAAGAACTCGCCAAGCTGGGTCGGGAAGACATCATGATTGTGGTCGGTGGTGTGATCCCACCAGGTGACTTCCAAGAGCTCTACGATGACGGTGCCGCCGCCATCTACCCACCAGGTACGGTGATTGCCGATGCTGCCATTGACATGATGGATAAGCTGGCAAAGTCCCTTGGTTTTGAGCTCAATGTCGGCGAATTCAGTGATGATTCCCCTGCGGAGGAAGCACCAGTTGCTGACTAGTGCGGCTGCACGCAGCAGTCATGCGCATTCGGCTACCACGTCGTCGCATGGTGTGCTGCAAATCCGCCACAATTAAATACAAGCAAACATTTGGTTGCCCCACCCACCACGCCAACCAGGCGTCGGGGTGGGGCAATCGAGTCTCCCAGGTGCAGGAGTTAGCTCCAGCAGTCTCCGCACCGACGCTGCTGCCACCTGCCTGCTCTGGCGCAATTGATTTCTCTTTTGTGCTCTAGACCGGTGTAGGCAACATTTGTTGGTTGCACTCGTTCCTGCCCCGGGGAGGCTTGCACTCCAAGACTTTTTATACAATACCCAATCGCTTACCAATCACCCTTGTGACGGCACCCCGCACTGGGTCAGACGTCGGATTAGGACGGTGAAAGTATCCCCATGGCTATCAACCCTCAGGATTATCTGGAACAGCATCATCCCGGTTCCGCGTTGCTGACCACCGGTGGCACCGATTTGGGGGATGTCACCGCAGTTGCCCCGGAGATCGTTACCCGCGCCCGACGTCGCATCGATGTCGATGAGCTCTACCACGGCGTTCGGTCGGGGAACCGGGCGCTGATTGCCCGGTCGATTACACTGCTCGAATCGACGGCTCCCGCCCACACAGTGCTCGCGCAAGAACTGCTTGTGAAACTCTTACCGCACTCAGGCAACGCGCTGCGGGTCGGGATCACTGGGGTACCAGGGGTTGGCAAGTCGACCTTTATCGAAGCACTCGGCATGAAGTTACTTCGGGATGGGCACAAGGTTGCCGTACTTGCCATCGACCCGTCGTCGACGAAAACTCGCGGCTCAATTTTGGGTGATAAAACCCGGATGGCGAAACTGTCAGCTGAAGAACATGCCTATATTCGTCCATCCCCGTCAGCTGGCACTTTAGGCGGGGTGGCGAAAGCCACCCGCGAATCAATGGTGGTTTTCGAAGCGGCAGGCTTTGACACGATCCTCGTTGAAACCGTCGGTGTTGGACAAAGTGAGGTGACTGTCGCCAACATGGTGGACTGTTTCACCTTCCTTGCCTTGGCCGGCGCAGGGGATCAGCTGCAAGGAATTAAAAAAGGTGTCCTTGAAATGGCGGATCTTGTCGCCATTAATAAAGCTGACGGCCCCAATGTGAAACATGCGAAGCGGGCTGCCCGGGATCTTGCTGCCGCTTTGCGCATGGTGCAGTCAGAAGATGCATTGTGGAAGACACCGACAATGACCATGTCAGCCGTCGAAGGTGACGGCATTGACGCTTTTTGGGATACCGTGCTGCAACATCATGAGGCGATGCTTGCATCCGGTCGATTCGAGATGACCCGGCGCGAACAGCAGGTTGGCTGGATGTGGTCTATGGTTCACGAAACGCTGCTCGGGCGGCTCAATACGAACCCCGATGTGCGCGCTACTCGCAAACTTGTCGAAGATCAGCTCCGCCACGGGCAGATTACCCCAACCTTGGCTGCGGAACGGGTGTTGCGTGCGTTTGATGGTGATACCTCAGCTGTGCCGAAGTTGTAACCCCCAAGCTCCGGGGTGGTTTGTGCAATTGGCGGGTGTATGCCGCGAATGCGAAGACGTCCGTGTCGGATCGCGGCTGCACCCTTGGGTTGGGGGATCATGGTTCGGCTCGGGTTTTGCTTGTCATAGCTGTGGTGCGCATGATCTTGGCTGGGGCGACGCACCTGCCTGTACATACTTGTAGGTTGGCGACCCGGCACCAAGCAGCATTTGCGACTTGCTATCACCGGTAGCATGCACAGGGGAGTAGGGAAGAGCAGCATCGAGCAACCATGAGCTGCAGGATCTGGTGTTTTTCTGTGATGCGGTTCGGTCTACCAGGGTGACGGTTTATAGTCTTTTAAGAAGCATCCGTAGAGGTCAACACCGTTTTCACCTTGGACGATCGGGTCATACACCCGCGCGGCGCCATCGACTAAATCCAGCGGCGCATGGAAGCCTTCTTGGGCTAGGCGCGCTTTGGTGGTGTGTGGGCGCTCATCGGTGATCCATCCGGTGTCGACTGCGGTCATTAAGATGCCGTGCTCAAAGAGTTCTTGTGCACTGGTGCGGGTGAGCATATTGAGTGCAGCTTTTGCCATGTTGGTGTGCGGATGCCCAGGCCCCTTGTAGCCCCGGGAGAATACTCCTTCCATGGCGGAGACGTTGACAATATATTTCCGCCGCGCGGGGGAGGCTTCCAGGGCGGGGCGGAGCTGATCGATGAGAATAAACGGCGCGGTCGCATTACACAGCTGCACTTCGAGCATCTCTACTGCATCGACTTGCCCGATGGTTGCCACCCACGAGTTGTGATCGACAAGATCGGGTATCAGGCCACCTGCGTCAATTGCTGTGCCGTTGTCTACTCGGGCAAGATCCGCAGCACCGCCGGTCATTGCTAAGGCCGCCAATCGGGAGGCCTGAATCTGTTCCTGGGCTCTCCGTGTAGTCGAATTTGCCGCTTCCTCATTGCCTGTTTCGACGCTGAGTTCGTGGCCTGCTTGTGCTGCTGTCTCTGATGGTGTCCCGGCGGTGAGCGCTTGCCCAGGGGTGCCGTCACCCACTAGATGGTGGGGATGCAAATGGGATGTTGATCCGAAAATCGTGAGGTCTACTTCGCTCTCTTTGCCTGCGAGGGGGGCTTGTTCCGCGTCGACAAGTCCCGAATAGGCGCCGGGCAGTCGGCGAACGGTTTGTGCCGCATTGTTGATTAAAATATCGAGCGGTCCGGCACTGGCGACTTTGCGTGCAACGGCTACGACTTGTCGGGGATCCCGCAGATCCACCCCGATGACATGCAGACGATCAAGGAAGGTGTCGGCGTCTGCTATTGCAGTGAATCGGCGCACAGCGTCGCGTGGGAACCTGGTGGTGATTGTGACATCGCAGCCGTCGCGCAGCAGTTTTAAGGCAATATACATCCCAATTTTTGCCCGCCCACCGGTGAGCAATGCGCGCCTTCCGGTTAAGTCGACGCGGGCTTCCCGCCGGGCATGATTATCTGCGGCACAGGTAGGGCAGAGCTGATGATGAAAAGAGTCAACCAGGGTGTAGGGCTGTTTGCAGATATAACAGTTTTGTGGACGGTGCAGTTTTCCGGCGAAACCGTACGGGGTTGCCACCGCACCAGGGGTGTGACTGTTTGCCAGCGCCTTATTTGGGCTGATGAGTAGCCCGGCTGTTTCATCATCAATCCGCCGCGGATGGGCAGTTGCGGTGGCGGCGAGTACTTGCCGATCTGCTTGCCGTATGCGCTGTTTGGCCGCATTGCGGCGGGAACGCTTCACTGCTTTAAACAATTTGCTTACCGCGTGCTGCAGTGTAACTGAGTCGGGGTGGGTGGGATCGAGTGCGCCTGCTTGCTCAAGCACCCGCAGCGCGCAAGCAAGTTCAGTGGGGTCGATTGCATCCTGTGACATGAAACCTCTTGCTGGTAGCGAGTAACAGTGGACTTGGTGCGCGAGGATATCGAGCAAATCTGAGGGACGCTGTTTATCCCGGAATTGTGGTGGCCAACTGTGTCATCACAATAGCCGGTGCGGGCAGCGATCGTCAGTGTAGCGTTCGCGACACCCGCGCTGCGGCGAAGGGAATCGGGGAGACTTGCGAATATCTCCTGGTGATATACAACGAAGCGGCGATGCGCTGGTGTCTACCGTTGCATCGCCGCTTCTTCAAGTGTCCGGAGGGGGACTTGAACCCCCACGTCCGTTAATAGGACACTAGCACCTCAAGCTAGCGCGTCTACCATTCCGCCACCCGGACAGTGGTCTTTTGCCCGCTGCCTTCCGGCTGGGCGTTAACTACTTTAAACCTCCACTGTGGAATCCACAAATTGCCTGCATACAATCTGTTTTTCTGCAACGCTATCCGGCACGGTCCGCAAGTTGGCTCACGCACCTGTGGAAACCCCTCGGCAGCAGCGTTGGGTGCGGCAGGCTTGGCTGGTGTGAGGGGTGTTGGCCGCCCTGCGCACCGCGGACGGCAACAACCAGTGATATCCCCCGTGACGGTCGCACAATTTTCTGTGTGACGAACGCGCCGACAACACAGCAAACACGCCCTTGTCCTGGGAGGCTACTGCGCCAGGTTCTGTATTATGTGAGCCATGACGGTTACGGCTGCGCAACAAGTTCCCGCAAAGGCGAATATCAGTCGGTGGTTTGGTTGGCTCACCCCGCCCAGCCCGCAAACCTATGGGGCAATCGTTGCCGCCAATCCGACAATCACCCCACGTCGACTAGCGTGGCGGATCGTCAAACATCAACCAGCAGTCACCCTCGGCGGGGTGATATTTGTCTTGCTGTTGAACCTCGGGGGCGTCGTACTTTCGCGGCTACTTGGAGAAGCCACCTCCACCATTTTCGTTGCTGCGACGATGACGCAGGTCGCTATCTTGCTGTGCGTATTCATGGCTCTTGAAGCCTTCCGAACAATCGCGGAAGTCATCAGTGATACAGCATTAACGGCCACTGAGTTGCGCAGCCAACACACGTTGCGCCTGGAACTTGTGCAGCGCCTCATGGATGAAGGAATGCCCGCCCGCGCCCCGGGCTGGGTGATGAACACCATCGATGAAGATGTCACCGCAGTGGCAGGTATGAAAATGCTTTTGGTTTTCCCTTTGGGCATGGCCGCCAGTGCACTGTTTACCGCGCTGCTGTTTGTCACCATCTCACCTTGGATCAGCCTCTGGTTGGGGGTGTTTATTGTGCTCACAGTGATAGTCGGTCTCCAGTCCGGAAAACCAGTGGCAAAGGCTGCGGCCGCACGCCGCGCTAAGGAAGCACACGCGGTGGCGTTAGCAACCGATTACGCCTCAGGGGTGCGAGTGGTAAAGGGCCTGGGGGCGACGAGCGCTGCAACAACACGGTTTGGGACGGCTAATGGTGAGGCGCTTGCAGCCATGCTGCGAGAAACGAAAATTGATTCGGTGATGTTTGCCTTGCGGGGAATTATCCCGGCGGTAGGGGCGTTTGTCCTGGTGGGCTGGTGTGGTTTTGCCACATTAGCTGGACAAATGCAGCAGCCGGATTTCGTTACCGCAGCCCTGCTCATCCCGACAACGCTGATCGTCAGTGGGCATGCGATCGGGTTTCTCGTCGATGTTTATTCCCGTGCACTGGCATCTGCTGAACGGATTTTACAGCTGCGGCATGAGGCAGGTCGTAAGTTGCAGACGGATTCTGCAACTGTCAACAAACCAAACGTCGCTGACATGCAGTATCCCTTGCAACCTGGCACCCGGGCGATGGAATCCCGATCTATTACTGCAGCAAATGCCACGGATACCACGTCTGCTGCTTCTGCTACCAGTCAACGGATAGAAGCCTTACCTGCCGGGCTGGTAGTGGTGACCGATACCAACGTCGACGAACGTACGCTATTGGCGCAGCAGCTGTCTGCTGTTTGTCCCGAATCGGCGGTGGTTGCTCCGCATGCGGTGCATTTGTGGGAAGGGGATCTTGCCGACAATGTCAATCCCCAGCGCACCATCGCGCAAGCGTCACAATCAGCTGTACTTTATGCGGCAAGCTGCGAAGACATTATTATCCGGCTTGGTGGCGATGGGATTGATGATCCTCTGCCGACGACTCGGATTGGGGAATCAGGGCTCAACCTCTCCGGGGGTCAGCGGCAGCGGGTCGCCCTTGCCCGGGTGCTCGCCACGAATCCTTTCCTGCTCATCCTGGATGAGCCCACCTCCGGGCTTGATGCGGTCACCCTCGATCGGGTAGCCAACCGAACTGCCCAACTACGGAAACATCAGTTGACGATTATTTTTTCAGCCGATCGGGCATGGCGGGCGGTCGCCACTGCAACCGTCAGCGGTGCTGCAGCCGCCCAAGAACTATTCGCCAAGTGGGCAATTGTTTCCGGCGATACCAACGCGGCTACCACCGATTCGACCACTGACACCACAGTACTACGCCTGGCACATATCGAAAACACCACACCAGAAACCGACTGGAAGCGAGGAACCACCGGCGAAGGAGTACGTCGTGAACAGTGACAACACCAACGCAAATCATGAGCCGTCGCCTGCGCACCCGATGCACCACCATCGGCACCCCCTTGCCGCCGAACACACGCTAGGAACCACTGACGAAAACGCAGTACCTGACACACACCCTGCTGCGGCCACGCCAACCACGCGGCATAATCCTGCTGATGCGCAGCCGGAATCCCAGCAAGACGGAGAAGCTGATGACGCACTCTTGCCGGCCTCCGGGGCTGAGAGTTGGGCAATGCTGCGCAGTCTCGAAGGTGGGTTAACCACTGGCCGCATCCTGACGATCGTATCGACCACGGTGTTGCTTGTCGCCACGATTATCGCAACCAGTACCCTGTGGGGCAGGCTCGTCGACCTGCTGCGCGGCCAAGCAGTAGGACCGTTTCCTGCCACCACCAATGGTTTTCTCTGGATGCTCATTGCCTGCGGGATATGTATGACTGGGGAAGTAATACTGCGCCCCCTGCTTGCCTACCAGCTGGCCGTGCGTAGCCGCCATATTGCCGTCGAATTACGTGCGCGCTGTGTAAGTAGTGTGCTTGCCACCGAAATCCCGACGATCATGGAGCTTGGCACCGGCAACGTCATCACCCGGTTGACTTCCGATATTGACAAGGCAGTTAACGTTGTTCGCAATATCGGTTCCCGGGCGCTTACGACCATGGTGATGCTGCCGCTGTCGCTGGTGGCACTGTCATTGATCCACTGGCACTATGCAATCCTTACCGTCGCGGTCATTGTGATCAGTGTTCCCGCTCTGCGCTACGCCATCAAAGAGGTGCCAACGATCGTCAACCGGCACAGTGTGGCCGATGCGCATCGCAACGCCACGTTGCTTGACACCATTCGCAGCGAACCAACACTGCGTGCCTTGTCGCTTGAACAGTGGGCAATCAGGCGCATGAGCCAAGCATCATGGGGCAGTGTCCGGGCAGCGATGCGGCAACAGCTACTGCTCAATAAGCTCCTCATAGTCGCCTCAATCCTCTTCTTCCTCCTGGAGATCGCAGGCATTATTCTCGGCGTGTGGGGAACTCACACCGGGGCGATGACCGTCGGCCAGGCAACCGCAGCAGTACTGCTCATTAGCCGCCTTGAGATCCATATTTTCAATCTCATGATGTTTGCCGGCTCCATCCAGCAAGCTGGTACCGCTTTTGGACGAGCAGTAGCACTAGCACAGCTCACCCCGCCGGAGACAGCAACGATGCAGGGGAGGCCACTGCCGGGAAGCGACGAGATTCGCCAAGCCGATATTGTGCTCGACGGGGTTACGGTCGCCTATCACGACGGTGCCCCAGTAATCGATAACTGCCATCTCACCTTTCACGGTGGTACTTCCACCGCCCTAGTGGGTGCATCTGGGGCAGGCAAATCAACCATCGCCCAAGTCATTGCGGGTCTCCTTCGCCCCACCAGCGGACGAATCCTCATCGGTGGGGTGGACACCGCCGCCGTGAGCGACACTTGGCTTGCCGCGCAAGTGCAGCTCATCACCCAGGAGATGCACGTATTCTCCGGGACACTGCGACAAGATTTACACTTTGCCCACCCCGCGGCCGATGATGCGCAACTATACAAAGCCTTAGCCGAAGTTGGACTCACCCCAGATACCCTCGCCTGGCAGCGCTCACTGCCAGACGGCCTAGATACATTAATCGGTGCCGGCCACGATGATCTTGATCCACTAGTCATCCAACAAATCACCCTGGCGCGCACCCTGCTTGCTGATCCGCCCATCGTCATCATGGATGAAGCCACCTCAGAGGCGAACTCCGCCGCAGGTGCGGCGCTCACCCGTGCAGCGACGACCGTAGCAAATAGTAGAACCTCGATTGTGGTCGCACATCACCTGCAGCAGGCCCAAGCCGCCGATCGCATCGTGTTTATCGACAACGGCACAGTCATTGAAGATGGCAGCCCACAACAGCTACTCGCCGCCGGTGGCGCCTATGCGCAGCTCTATCAACGCTGGCTCGGCACCCAAAACCAAGCAAATCAACCAGCTATCGCAGAACCATCACCCACCAGCCACCATCCAACCAACCACCCCGACCCCACCTAAAGCCCGAACAAGACAACCGGTGAAAACACCCACCTGCGGCAAGTCACCTGCCGCTTACCAACCACCGAAACCATCCCGTCACAGAAAGGCAAGTTTCGGTATAACTGGAAAGTATGACCGCAGACTATGTTGATCCCCGATTCCCAGGTCCAGACCCGTATGCGGCACTGGACAGCATTCCCAACAGCATCACCGTAACCTCAACCGATTTTGAGCGCGGTGGTCAATTTGCCCAAGCACAGCTTGGCGGCAACGATGTTTCCCCACAGCTGACAATCACCAACCTTCCGGAAGGCACCAAATCACTAGCAATTACCTGCTTTGACCCGGATGCGCCAACCGCTGCCGGATTCTGGCATTGGGCAGTATGCAACATTCCCGCCGACATGACTGAAATTCCCACCGGCCACGGCGACGCCACGTTCGGCAACACCCCAGGGGCGCTAGTTTTGCACGGCGATGGTGGCAAACAAGGCTACTACGGTCCGCAACCACCAGCGGGACACGGTCCCCACCGATACCTGTTCGCCGTTCATGCACTCGACACCGAAAAGCTTGACCTCGACGAAAACACCACCCCGACGGTGCTTGGATTCAATCTCTACTTCCACAGCATTGCCCGTGGTATCACCTGGGGTTGGCACGAAAACCACGCAGAATAACAGCACATACAGCCACCGCGAGGATTTTCACACCCGAACAAAAACACCCGCCACATAGCGCACCCTGCAGCGCCAAACCACATCACTTTGGCGCTGCAGCCGCTCTATGCGGCCACCCCCAGTGTGTTCCTGTTGCGCCGCTGATTGGCAACCACCGGAAACAACACCAATCGCACCACAGCGAACCTCGACTCAGCACTACTGCAACCACAGTAAGCACAAACCCTGCGGTACCGACGAGCCCAGCAGCTGCACCACCATGACGCGACCACAGTGTTAGCGCAAAGACGCGAAAATCCCGCCAATGGTGCTATGACCTTAGGTACACTGATGCAATGGCTGCTCAACAAGCTCACCGTGAAGCAACTCTCATCTCCCCGGCATTGCGCGCCGGGGGTGCATTTATTGTGCTGGCATTCGTCTTGTTTTTGACGTTTGTCCTGCACATTGTCACCCAAGGATTCACCACCCCGTTTCCAGTCACGGTTCGCCTGCCACTGCTGCTAATCGCCGCGGTGGTGTGGGCGTTGTTTGGTTCCGTCGGACAGCGTCACACCGACCCCAAACGACGCACCATCGTACTTGTGGTTGTGGTAGCAATCATTATCGCTTCAGTGCTGATCCCACCCTATGTACTCACCGTGATCGCCCCCGCCTGGCTTGTCGGCTACGGAATAGTCGCCCTCTTGGCAGGCTTGATCCTGCGGCAAAAGCATGCGGCAGTCGCAAGCACACCATAGTGCCTTTAGTGTCCTTGGCATTGCAATAAGCACTACTCGCAGGCGCGCATGCCCGCACATACAACGAGACCAGGTTCGCTTCCGCATTTGCGGGAGCGAACCTGGTCATTGTGCAAGCTACGACTTGATCCAAGACGCAAAGGGGATTCGGGTCAGGCGTCCACATCAATCCACGGTTTGTGCTGGCCTACTGCTTCCTGCAAATTGCGGAAACCGTATGCGCGCAGCTGTTGCGCAATCCCGTGATGGATATCGCGCACCCACATCGGCCCGCCATAGATGAATGGCGTGTAGCCCTGCAGCAGGGTAGCGCCAGCTTGAATTCGCTCCCAGGCTTGTTCCGCAGTCGTAATTCCGCCCACGCCCACAACGACAAGCTTGTCGCCAACCCGATCATATACGCGGCGAATAACCTCAAGTGATCGTTGCGCTACCGGTGCCCCAGATAACCCACCGGCACCCATCGCTGCTACTTCGTCTGCTGGGGTTATCAAACCGTCGCGGGCAATGGTGGTGTTTGTCGCCACAATCCCAGCCAGACGAAGATCCACGGCAAGATCACAGACCGCATCAATATCCTCGTCACTCAGATCAGGTGCAATTTTGACCAACACCGGCGATGAAGTGTGCGCGGTCACCGCCGATAAGATTGGCCGCAGCGAGCTGACTGCCTGCAAATCACGCAATCCGGGTGTGTTCGGCGAAGAGACATTGACTGTCACAAAGTCAGCTAAATCACCCAACAATTGCGCTGACATCGCATAATCATCGGCAGCATGAGCGGCATCCACCACTTTCGTTTTGCCAATGTTAATCCCGATCACATGATCGGTGTCCCGGCGGCGGAGATGATCCGCGGCAGCCTCGGCGCCCACATTGTTAAAACCCATCCGGTTGATAATTGCTTTATCTGCAGGTAACCGGAAAAGGCGGGGGGTAGGGTTGCCCGGCTGCGGATAGGCGGTAATCGTGCCGAGCTCAGCGTAGCCAAAACCCAGTGATCGCCAGGCGTTTGCTGCTGTGGCATTTTTATCGAATCCTGCAGCCAACCCGAGTGGGGCAGGGAAGTCCACCCCAAAGGCTGAAACTGCAAGCAGCGGATCACGTTCGACAAATGCTCCGGCCACAACTGGATGCAACGGCTTGAGCTTTGCGTATTGGTTTAACGCCCCAATCATGAGGTGGTGGATGGTTTCCGGGTCAAGCCGAAACATCGCTTTGAGCGCAATCGGATAGATTCGGTCATAGAGCGGATGGCGTAAAGCAGACATGATAACGGTTAACACCTGATCCAATCGTGTGGTCACACCGCAACTTCAGCAGCTACCCGGTGCGATTGAACCACCGAAAAGCCATAAAAGGTGTAGGCGCGGTTATTGCTGGTTGCCGCGCAACACACTGTCAACAGCAGGAAGCGGCAGCATCGATCAACGTAAAAGAAGAAAAACTATTCGCCCCGCAGCGTTGCGAGCGCGTCAGCCGACAGAACATCCAAGGTGCCGTTAGCGCTTAACGTCACCACGTTGTCGCCGACGACGACTACTGAGCGAATATCAGCAGCCGTTGGGACTTGCCCGACGAGACTTGGCACACCCTGGTGAATATCGTAGGAACTCAACATGTTGTCAGCAGTCGTTGAGACGTAGATCAACTGTGCTTGTTCATCCCAGGCGACAGCCCACGGGGATTTACCTGTGGTTTGGGTTTGATGCAACATAATCAGCGGACTTGAGGTAAACACCATTAGTTGGTTGTTGCGCTGGTCTGTTGCAGCGATCGTGTTGTCGCCGGCAGCGATAAGTTGGGCGATGCCACGGCCACCCCGCAGATATGCGGCATCATGTTCCGCCAATGACACGCCGCCGATTTTTGATTTCTCATCGTTGACGCTGACAACACCGTCCAAATAGTCGGCGGCGGGAACTGCTACAAGACTATCGGATACTTGGTCGAGTTTGATCGTCTTCCCGTCGTCCACAGCAATGCCGCTGCTTGCCACCGGATACACAGTAAGCTGCGTATCAGCATCAGATCCGACGACAAGCGAATCCTCACTGGTGAGGGTTGCACGATTGATTGCTGAGGCGACGGTTGCAGTCAGAGGGGAGTCCAGCTTATCGAGTGGATAAATCGTGACTGTTGCCGAAGCGGCAGCATCGTCGGTTGGACATGAAATCGTCACAGCACCTGCTGGAAAAGCAGTCGTGGTGGGAGCAACAGCGATCGGTCCGCAGCTTTGACTTATTGCAACAACGTCAGCGGTGCCATCGGTGATTGCGGCAAGGTCACCGACTGCTATGCCACGTGGACCTTGCACAATAAGCGTGTTCTTGACTGAATGGAGCGCAACTGGGCTGCCGCCAAGCGCGGTAGTCAAGCTGGAGTTGAGCTGCACCGGATTCGCAGCTGGGGCTGCCGGGGAATCAGCTGGAGTCGCATTGCCGAAGAGAAGCGCTTGCTCATCGACTCGTTGTTCTTGCGGCGAATCACTGGAACAACCAGCAAGAAGACCGCTGACAACAAGCAGCGAAACCAGCATTGTTCGGCGTACCTTTGGTGTGCTCACGGGGTTTACCCTACCATTGCACGTCCTGAAGGCCAGAACGTTTCTTCCCTGCGCACGCTCCAGGAACACCGATGAACGGAGCACCGCCGCGACACGACTGCGGGTATTGATCAACGTTGGATCACGCTATGACGACACACAACCTCGTCGTCGTAACGGTACGCCGCGTTATCCTTGCTGACTCAGTCAGAGATCGGATGAACATTGCAGCAGATACGTACCGGTACCGACCGGCCGCCAAGTCCTAGTGGAACACAAGGCCAGATTCTGCTTCTTTGTGTATTCCACTTTCTATTTTTCTTTCCATGCCGACCCCGGTTGTGCTTCCGGTTGGGGTCACCGGAAATATTTAACAACGAAGTATGCCGACGCTTGCGGTGTGTTGTGCGGGCAAGCGCACCTGTCGATCAGAATCGGCGCTTGTGCGAGCCAAAACGCAGCTGCAGCACACAACACCAGCTCGGCTACCCCGAAGCACCTCACAAGCTTGCCGAAAGGGGAGCGTGGAAGCGTGCGAGCAATACTCCATGTGGTGATGTGGTGTAGCCTTTGAGGCCGTGATCTCACTTTCTTCTTTAGCGACTGCGGTTGCCCCTGTCACACAGTTTTTCTCTGCGGCGAAAGACAGTCTTACGCAAGCCACCCAAGCAAGCGACATGACCTGGCCGCAGACGATTGTGCTGTCTGTAGTGCAAGGGCTAACCGAGTTTTTGCCTGTTTCCTCCTCTGGTCACCTGCGCATTATCTCTGATCTGCTGTTCGGCGAGGATGCCGGCGCTTCGTTTACTGCTGTGATCCAGCTGGGGACCGAAGCTGCAGTACTGGTCTATTTTGCAAGCGATATTTGGCGCATCATCAAGGGCTGGGTTCGGGGGCTAACGAATAAGGCGGCGCGCGGCCTGGACTATCGCATGGGTTGGATGGTCATCGCCGGGACCATCCCGGTGGGTGTGTTGGGCTATTTAGGTAAAGATCTCATCCGGGAAAACCTGCGCAACATGTGGATTACCGCAGCCGTACTGATCGGGTTCTCGCTGGTGTTCATTGCAGCCGAACGCTACGGCAACAAGCGTCGAACGATGGACACATTAACCATGAAAGACGCTCTCGTCATGGGGTTTGCGCAGTGTCTTGCACTTATTCCAGGGGTGTCGCGCTCTGGTGGCACGATTAGTGCGGGGCTGTTGCTTGGCCTTGAGCGGGAAGCAGCGGCCAGGTTTTCCTTCTTGCTTGCCATTCCAGCCGTGCTCGCCTCCGGATTGTTTAGTCTGCCTGATGCCTTTAACCCCGAGGCGGGGCAAGCTGCTTCGGCAAGCCAGCTCGCTGTTGGCACGTTGATCGCATTCGCGGTGGGCTATGCGTCAATTGCGTGGCTGTTGAAGTTTGTTGCCCACCACTCGTTTGCTTGGTTTGCGGCCTACCGTATCCCGGTCGGTGTAGTGGTGATGGGACTGCTTGCAGCAGGCGTATTACATCCAATGTAGCTGCTGGCCAGAAAAAAGCCTTACCTGCTTGCGGCTCGACGGCGGGGAGCAGTCAGCAAGGCATCGGCGCGAAGAGCTACGCTGCCATCTTCTTCAACCACCACCAATTCGCCGAGTATGTTGTTTAAGCACGCAACTGAGCTCCTTGCAAAAGAACTACGGTGCACAAGTTCGCTTGGGCACCGTGGCTGAAGATGCTGCGTGTCCGATGTACCTGGTTGGTTGTGGTGGTTTTTTTCGCGCCTGGGACGAATGGGACGTATTGTATGGGGCATGCGTTCGTGGCCACAGCCGAAACTTTATCCACTGTCGAAAACCCCGGTACAGCTGCAGTTATTTGATGCTGCAGCAGATGCGGTCACCCCAATACCGCTGCCGGCGAAACCTGGTGAACTAGCCGGTCTCTACGTGTGTGGCATCACCCCGTACGACGCCACTCATCTGGGTCATGCGGCCACCTATGTTGCGTTCGATGTGATCCACCGTTTCCTCCTCGACATGGGATATCAGGTGCGGTTTGTGCAAAACGTCACCGATATTGACGACCCGCTTTTTGAGCGAGCTGATCGTGACGGTGTCGATTGGAAGGCGCTTGGTAACGAACAGATTGATTTGTTCCGCAGCGACATGGAAGCGCTGTCGGTGATCCCGCCGCAGGACTATGTGGCGGTCACTGACTCTATCGATGAGGTTATTGCTCTCATTGCACGGCTGGTCGAGGGAGGGGTTACCTATAGCGTTACCGACGACGAGGGGCGATCAGATCTCTACGTGTCGGTGTCTGCCACGGATCAATTTGGGTATGTGTCCAATGCTGATCGGGAAACGATGCTCGCCTTGTTTGCAGAACGCGGTGGTGATCCGGAACGTGAAGGCAAACGTGACCCGCTGGATGCGCTGATCTGGCGTGCGGAGCGACCCGGTGAACCGGCTTGGGATTCACCCTTCGGTCGGGGGCGACCAGGGTGGCATATCGAATGTGCAGCAATTGCTGCTAATAGGTTAGACCCTGGCTCTTCATTTCTTATCCAGGGCGGTGGCAGCGATTTGGTGTTCCCGCATCATGAATACACCGCCGCCCATGTCGAGGCCGCCCACGGGATTAAACGGATGGCTCGCTGGTACACCCATGCCGGAATGATTGGGCTTGATGGCACAAAAATGTCGAAGTCACTCGGCAATCTTGTGTTTGTGCACAAGCTGCTTACGCAAGGGCATCATCCAGCTGCTATCCGCTTGTCGCTGCTTGCAGGCCACTATCGAACTGATCGGGATTTCTCCGCGACCCTGTTAGCTGAGCAGCAGCGTCGTTTGGAAAGCTGGCAGCAGCTGGTTACCCACGAGGTGGATCCGGCGCTGGCTGTGGCGGTAACGGTTGCGCTTCGACAGCGCCTAGCTGATGATCTTGACACACCCGGCGCGCTGGCTGTGGTTGATGCAGCTTGTCGTCTGGTGTTGGGTGCTGGTGGATACGTCGATCCGTTCCTTCCCGCCGATGAGCATTCTGCTGTTGAACTTGTACTTGCCGCAATGATGGAGTTCGTTGCTTCGCAGCATGCAGACACCCTGGCAGCGATTGATCATCCGGGGGAATACATTGCGCATACGGTGGCAAATCTGCTCGGGGTAGCACTGCTTGAGACCTCTGTTGGTTCAGATTCTGTAACCGGGCAGGCCTGTGCACCGGTGTCTGCTGGTGATCCAAGCAATCGAAGCGATGCCGCGGCGCCCGCTCCTGCGGGTCAGGTTGCACAGTCGACTACGCAGCAGGCGGATGATGAATTTGTTTGCGATGATGCTGACTCCGCAGCGGGGTTTATTGATGAGCTGCGCTCGTATCATCAAGGGCAGCATCTTTCCCCGGAGGAAAAAGCATGCTTTGATCCGCTGCTAGATGCTGCTGTTATTGATGCGCTCGCCAAACTGTGGGATGTGCTGCCGGGGCGGCTTGCTGCCTGCACGGGTGATGCGCGCGTTTCAGCGTTTGCCGCATGGTGGGGTGAAGTTCTGTTGGTCAACGAGCAGGCTGCCGGTGAATTATTTGATGATCCAGCTGATGCGGTGCGTATCGCAGCGATTTCTGCTCAACTGGCAGCAGCCGGTGGCATTCCGGTGACCTTGGCACGGCAGATTGTGCAAACCCGTGACGCGGCAGAGCTTGCAGCAGTGCGTCAAGAACTTGGTGTGCGTTAAACCGCTCCCGGGTTTCAGGAGAAACTGCTCCCTGCCTTCGGGAGAGGTGTCTGCTGTTTACCACAGATGTATCGCAGCCAAGTGTCGGTGGCATTGCCGGTGCTAAGCTTACGGTTGCTTGCTTTTTTTCTCATCGTATTCCCGAATATCTGATTGTGCAGCCACGTTGCTGGTGCATAACCGTTGAAACGAGTGTTTGATTTGGCCTCTTCGACCAGCACACATCCTTTGTCTTTGCCGCCACAGGCTGGCCTGCCGCCAGCGATTATTTGGGATATGGATGGCACCTTGGTGGATTCCGAACCAATTTGGACTATTGCCACCTATGAGCTGTCCGAACAGCTTGGTCGCCGGCTCACCCCAGCGTTGCGGGCAACTACGATCGGCGGATCGTTTGCGAACACGTATCGGGTGGCGGCAACCCATGCAGGGATTCCGGTCACCCCAGAGGGGCAGGCGCACTGGTATCGGTGGATGGTTGCCCGGATGACTGAGCTGTTTGCCGAGCGGCTCAGCGTTGATCCGCGGGTGCGTACCATGTTGCAGCATCTCGCCGAGGCGGGTGTGGCGATGGCGGTGGCGACGAATACGCCCCGGATATTAGCTGATCCGCCGTTGCAAGTTATTGGTACAGCCCCATTTGTGACCACGATTTGTGGTGATGAGGTTGACCGCGGCAAACCCGATCCGGAAATGTATCTCACTGCCGCAGCAGCTTTGGGGGTCAATCCGGTTGACTGTTTGGTGTTTGAAGATTCCCCGACCGGCATGGCTGCCGGTGTCGCGGCAGGTATGACCGTGGTGGGGTTGCCTGGCAGCCAGGCGCCCCAGGTTCCTGCGGGGGCGATTGCGTTGGCCGAGTTTACGGGCGGGGAGACCTCCCATGCTGAGGTGCTCTACGAATTGGGTGCGACAGGGATTGCGCACCTGTGGCAGTGGCTGCAACAGCGATCCCCTTCGCTCCGGCGATAACACGGACCCGTCCTGCTAGGGAGGCGGGCAACCATATTTCGGGCAGACATCGATTTCACCTCCGTCTGCGCTGCGCCTCGTCTGCTCTATGGGTGCTGTCGTTAGGATGACTCCGCCGATCGGGAAACAGGTTCGGGGGTGAGAGGTTGTTGTTGCCCCCACAGCGCACACCTGGCATTCCATCTGGTGGAACGATCCTGCTGATGATGCCCACCATGCAACCAAAATGTGGAACAATGACTAGCCGTGAAAACCTTTGACGAGTTGTTTGCCGAATTATCAAAACGAGCAGCCGAACAGCCAGCCGGATCCGCGACAGTAGCAGCGCTTGCCGCAGGCCCGCACACGATCGGCAAAAAAATTGTTGAGGAAGCTGCCGAAGTGTGGATGGCAGCCGAATACCAGTCTGCAGAAGAATTCGCCGAAGAAGTCAGCCAGCTGCTGTATTGGACTCAAGTCATGATGATTGCCAAAGGTCTTAGCCCAAGCGACATCTATCGTCATCTTTAACCTTCCCCGTCGCCGATCACCGCCACCTGGCGTGACCACAGTGACCTGCCAAACGTTGCGAAAAGCACAGTTGTAGGCACCCCCACACAGAAAAACACGATTCCCATGTTGAAAGTTGCCCTGCCCAATAAAGGCTCCCTCTCTGAGACTGCCGTAGAAATCCTCACCCAAGCCGGATATCGCGGACGAAAAGACACCAAAACACTGTCAGTGCTGGACGAACGCAACGAAGTGGAACTGTTTTTCCTCCGCCCGAAAGATATCGCCATCTATGTTGCCGGCGGCCAACTTGATGTCGGCATCACCGGCCGCGACCTGGCGAAAGATGCCGCAGTTGAGGTGGAAGAACTCCTCAGTCTCGGCTTTGGTGCTTCCACTTTCCGCTATGCAGGACCGGCCGACGCAGCGCTAGATGTGCGACAGCTCAACGGGGCACGCATCGCCACCTCTTACCCAAATCTGGTGCGCGCGGATCTCGCGGAACGCGGCTACAACGCGGAGGTGATTCGCCTCGACGGGGCTGTTGAAATCTCCATCAAACTCGGTGTAGCAGACTTTATCGCCGATGTGGTCTCAACCGGCGGCACGTTGCGCAAACACGGCCTTGCCCCCTTTGGGGAACCCCTGCTTGCCTCAGAGGCAGTAGTGATCGCCCGGCCCGGGGCGGAAGATTCCTCCACCCGCCAGCGGCTCCTTAGCCGCATCGAAGGCATCTTGCATGCCCGCGACTATCTCATGCTGGACTACAATGTGGCCGCAGCAAATCTGCCGCAGGCACAAGCAATCACCCCGGGTGTATCTGGTCCTACGGTCTCTCCGCTCACCAGGCAAGGATGGGTGGCTGTGCGGGCACTCGTACCGCGCCGAGATGCCAACGCGATTATGGATGAGCTGTCTGCGCTTGGTGGCGAAGCAATTCTTGCCACCGAAATCAGCATCGCCCGGCTCTAAGCGTTGCCGCCGCACAACACCTGCACCCACGCAACGAATACTGCCCATCCGGTGACGGTTTTTCACAGCCAGCATTACCGAATCTAGAGATGCCCGCCGGCTTACAGCTCGATACCTGCTCCCGCTCACCAATGTTCGGCAATATGTCAGATCAAGAATCTGGCTTTGCCACCCCTGAAAGTGGGCAGGTTAGGGGTCTTTGACGCAGGAAAACCGTCAAACACCTGCAGCAGGCTTCACTGGCTTATCGCCCCCAGTACACTTGGATTCGGCTTGCTGCTTGGAACCAAGCAACGCTGAAGCAGCCGCGTTACACTATCGCCACGCTGCTTCGGCGGCATCACAGGCATCACCGCGGCACACCTGCGGCCACCAAGTCCTGCCAATCTGGTTCAAGCACAGCTGCCACCTATTGAACCACCAATATGTTGGCATATTCCGCGATATATCAGGCAGTGGTCAACCATGCCACTGCTGAGATGAGCAACCACAGATAGGCTAGTGATGGCGCGTAAATCCAAGGCAACTTCCACCGACTCGCAAACCGAGGCCACCGAGTCGACGCAACCCACCGACACCGGTGACAACCCTGCTGCTGCCACCCCAATTCAGCATGATGATGTGAAACGGACAGCCCGCGACGGCTACCGGATCGAAGTTGATCTCCTCGGCGAGATGGAAGTCCCCGACGACGCCTACTACGGGGTGCATACGTTACGCGCAATGGAAAACTTCCAAATCTCCCGCACCACCATCAACCATGTTCCGGAATTCATCCGCGGCATGGTGCAGGTGAAAAAGGCCACCGCTTTAGCGAACCGGCGACTGCACACGCTATCCGGGGAAAAATCGGAGGCGATCGTATGGGCTTGCGACCAGATTTTGGACGAAGGCCGCTGCATGGATCAGTTCCCGTTGGATGTGTTCCAAGGCGGTGCTGGTACCAGCCTAAACATGAACACCAATGAAGTGGTGGCCAATCTTGCCTTGGAATATTTAGGCCATCCGAAAGGCTCATATGACATCATCAACCCGAACGATGATGTCAATATGAGCCAGTCGACCAACGACGCCTATCCCACCGGGTTCCGGCTGGGGGTGTATTACGCGATCGGCGACCTCATCACCGCCTTCGATCAGCTGCAAGATGCCTTCCAAGAAAAAGGTCATGAGTTCATTGACATTCTGAAAATGGGGCGCACCCAGCTGCAGGATGCGGTGCCGATGACCTTAGGGGAGGAGTTCCAAGCTTTTGCCCACAATCTGGCCGAAGAACAAGCAGTGCTCAAAGACGCCGCGCAGCGTCTGCTCGAGATTAACCTGGGGGCTACAGCTATCGGCACAGGGGTGAACACCCCGGCTGGTTACCGTCACCAGGTGGTTGCCGCATTGTCAGAAGTCACCGGGCTGGAGATGAAAACTGCTCGGGATCTTATCGAGGCAACCTCCGACACCGGCGCCTATGTGCTTGCCCACGGTGCGGTGAAGCGCGCCGCAATGAAACTGTCGAAAATCTGTAACGACCTGCGTCTGCTGTCGTCTGGGCCACGGGCAGGGTTGAACGAGATTAATCTGCCACCGCGCCAGGCAGGGTCGTCGATTATGCCAGCAAAGGTCAACCCGGTGATCCCTGAGGTTGTCAACCAGGTGTGTTTTAAAGTGTTCGGCAATGATCTCACCGTGACGATGGCCGCTGAAGCAGGGCAGCTGCAGCTCAACGTGATGGAGCCGGTGATCGGGGAAGCCTTGTTCCAGTCGATCCGTATTCTGTCGAATGCGGCGAACACCCTGCGGGAAAAGTGCGTTACCGGTATCACTGCGAATCCGGAAGTGTGCCGGGCTTATGTGGAAAATTCGATCGGTATCGTCACCTACCTGAATCCGTTTATTGGCCACCACTGGGGCGATGTCATCGGCAAAGAAGCCGCCGAAACCGGCAAAACCGTGCGTGAACTGGTGTTGAAGCACAAACTCATGGATGAGAAAACCCTTGATCAAGTGCTAAGTAAAGAAAACCTCATGCATCCGGTGTTCCGCGGCAAGCTCTACCTGGAAGACTAGGTTAGGGCTTTTCAACTGAGACACAACACCCGCCACACCACCCGCACCCATCATGTGGACTTGAGCTGCTCAACCTTCTGGGTTTGTTACAGCTGTCCACCCGTTGGGGGCGGGTGGTTGTTTTTCACGGCGCGTTGCGACGGGTGATCTGTTTCTAGTCGGCTACCTGCCAGCGGAGCAGAGTTGCCTCTAGCCTGCTACTAGACGGTGGTAGTGATGCCATTGCCGGCGGTGAAATCGATGAGTGTCTTCGTTGCTTGGCGGGTGTCCATCGCCGCATAGGCTGCCGCAATATTGTCCAGAGTAGTTGTATAGTCGAATACTTTGCCCGGCTGCAGATCACCGTCAAGTACTGCCGCAAGTAGCTCATCGAGATAGGCGCGCACCGGCGCCGGACCGCCTCGAACCCCAATATTGTGCCCAAAGGTGTACAGCTCATCGATTGGGGCATCATGCGGCAATCCGACCCGGCCGATCACCGCCCCCGGGCGGGCGATACGGATCGCGGTTGTCATTGCCGCACCGGTTCCCACACATTCAGCAACCCCATCAACACCAATTCCCGCAGTAATCTGCAGTACCTCATCGATTGCTTCCTGACCACGGGCACTAATGACAGTGGTGGCGCCACAGTCGATCGCCAACTGCTGCCGGGCAGCTGTGCGCGAACCCAACATGATGATCGTGGCGGCACCCCGCATCTTCGCTGCCAACACCGCCGATAATCCGACCGCCCCGTCACCGATGACCGCAACAGTATTTCCTGGTTTCACCAGTGCCGCATCGATAGCGTGATAGCCGGTTCCCATCACATCCGACAAGGCAAGTAAATCCTTTATCTTCGACATGCAATAGTGGCCGGGCGGTACCGGCACACAGGTGCCTGCAGCTTGGGGCACCCGCACATATTCAGCTTGGCAGCCAAGCGCACCCCGCCCAAAATAGCCGCCATTGCGGCAGGCTGTGTGCATCCCAACTTCGCAGTGTGGACAAGTGTTGTCGCTGTAGGCGAAAGGAACAATGACCAGTTGCCCAGGTTGCAAGCTACCAGCGGCCGTATCGCCGACCTCGGTGATAACCCCAAGCGCCTCATGGCCGATGCCTGAGACATCATGATCGCTTTCCCCCCGGTAATACCACAGATCAGAGCCGCAAACGCAGGTCGCCACGAGACGAATAACCGCGTCAGTGGGTTCCGTCACCGTTGGGCGGGCCACAGTTTCTACTCGAATATCGCCGGCACCGTGAAAAACCGCGGCCTGCATGGTGGCGGTAACAGTGTGCGGCAAATGCGGTGTTGCAGTGGACATGATGCTCCTTCGGCGTAGGCAATGGATTGCTGCGTTGCAGTGATCGTAGTCGATAATCGCTGACAGACAACTCTTAAGACAAGCAAACACAGGAGGGAGCAGGCAACACCAACGGTATGCCATCCGTCGCCGACGACGTTGGTACAGCATGGACAGTGTGTGTTATCCGCTAGAGCAGATGTCACCGCAAACACTTCCTGAAAGTGTCCCGGCGGCGACTACGGCAAGTGGTGCACTGCCCGAGCAGTCCAAGAACAAGCAAGCCAGTAACGCAACCCTGGAATCACGGGGACGAAAAACGAGCTTGTCGTTACCACAAGGCGGGAAACCAAACGGATTGATGGAGCAACCCTGGAGCCGCCGGAAAATATTGGCAAAGATTGGCATGTTGCATATCGGGACAAGCAACAGACCTGCTTGCGGCCGGGTATCTGCGCAGTAGTGTTAACTCTGCTCAGGGGTAGGCAATGGTGATGGTACAGCCGCCACAGTTCCCGGCCAGCCAGGATAGTCCGGGGTGGTGCCACCAAAAACTGGGCACATCGAATGAAATGCACAATAGTTTTTACATAACGCATTTTCCCGCGCCGGAAAGTCACCGTGTTCGCCGGCGTGAAGGATCTGCGACCAGACCGTAGCGATCTGCTCTTCTTCGCAACATAGTTGGGATTCGGTGGGATGTTCCGTGAGCAGATTGCTGCCGTGGCTGCGGGGACGTTCCCGCAAATACATGAGAGTGAGGGTGTCGGGGAGTATTCCAGTTTGGCGCCAATAGGCGAGCGCGTAAAAACGAAGTTGGCGCAGCGCATCTTCCCGGAAACGCGCAACAGCGGGTTGCTTACCTGTTTTATAGTCAACAATTCTGACTAGTGTTTGCTGCGGCAAGATATCAACCCGGTCGATAAACCCGACGATTGGCACCTGCTCGGCAAGCATTCCGCTGACCCGAACCTCGGTGCTGCTGGTGAAGGTGAAGGTTTGCGGCTGTTCGGTGTTGTAATAGTTCCGTAAATGTTCCAAGCATTGCTGCCGGTAGGCTTCCCGACCACTGTCTTGCAATGATTGCAGCAGGATTGCTTGCTGATCGTTGCCGCCGGCGATCGCTTGTTCGGCGGCTGTCAACAACGTTGGTATATCGTGAAATGATCGCTGCTGTGGGGCAGGGGTGAGCAGTGCTTCGAGCACATGATGCACTGTGGTGCCGACCAGTTGGGCGAGTGTCGCTGGCTCTTGATATCCGTCGAGCCGGTAGAGACGAAATTTTAACGGGCAGCGGTGAAAGGTTGCCATCGCCGACGGCGACAGGGCGACTGGACGAGATGGTTTACGGCTAAGTTGCTCCACATCGTGCCACTCTAGCGATCGCCGGCGGCGTGCGGGTGCACCACAGCTGTGGCGTGGCTAACCGTCTCCGCGGTGCAGGTGTATTGCAAACCTTGTTTGCCGGTCATCAACCAGCCATTGCGCCTCACCTGCTAGCGCTTGCGTAAGGCAATTGCAGGGGCGCTGCTCTCCACCGGACAGCTGGTGTGGCTGGAATTCACCTTTGTGGGGTGGGGATGCAAACCGAACATAGTGATGATGGTAGAACGGTTAAGTATGACTGCATATCAGGCTGACCATCTTCACGTGCACACCCCTGCTGCGGCACTGCCCAATGATCCGTTTGTTGCCGGATTCGGTGAATATTTGCACCGCAGCCCCACTGCCCGTTTCGCGGCAGTTCAAGCCGCTGCACTGCTGGTAGAGCACGGTTTTACCGTTATTGATGAAACCGAAGACGGGGGTTGGCCAAATAGCCCGGGCAACTATGTACTTGTCCGCGACGGAGCAGTAGTTGCAATCGTTATCCCAGAGGGGGCCTCATCGTCGTCGGCCTACCGGATTATCGGTGCGCACACCGACTCGCCGGCATTACAGCTCAAAGACAATCCGACCCTGTCGAACAACGGGTTTTTACAATGCAATGTTGAAATTTATGGCGGCCCGATTTTGGCGTCTTGGTTCGACACCGATCTGCGGATCGCCGGCAGCATCATCACCAGCGATGGTGAAGAACATTTGGTGGCCTCCCCAGCGGTGGCACGTTTGCCACATCTTGCAGTCCATTTAGATCGGGAGAAAAACAAATCCTTCGCCCCGCAAGTCCAAGACCATATGCAACCCGTGTTGGCTGTCGATGGAGACTACGACAATGTCATGGCCTATTGCGCTGAGCTTGCCGGGGTTGCAGTAGACGATATTGTTGCCCATGAACTGTTTCTCACGCCTGCCGCGGAAATTGGGCGGCTCGGCATCGATCACGCCATGATTGCCAGTTCCCGGCTCGATAATCTCTCCAGCGTATATCCGGGGCTGCTTGCTATTTTGCATGCCGCCGGCTGCGACATTGCAGGTTTTGGTGTAACAACCGACAATATCGGCGCTCCGGCAAGTCGTGACATCGCCATTTTGGCTTGCTTCGACCATGAAGAGATCGGATCGGGTACCCGCACCGGTGCTTCCGGTCCGCTGCTGCAAGATGTGCTTACCCGCACCACCCATGCGCTTGGCGGTAATGCGGAAACCCTAGCCAGCCAGCTTAGCCGGTCGAGTTGTATCTCAGCGGATGCTGCCCACAGTGTCCATCCGAACTATGCGCAGCATCATGACGCACGCAATTTCCCTGTCCTCGGCCGGGGTTCGGTGGTGAAATTCAACGCCAATCACCGCTACGCCACCGATGTGCACACGACAGCACTGTATCGCCGAATCGCGGAACGCATCGGCGAGCCGGTGCAAGGATTTGTGGGACGCAACAATATGCCGTGCGGCACAACCATCGGACCGTTGACTTCGGTGCGCCTCGGGATCCCAACTGTTGATGTGGGCGTGCCGCTGTTGTCAATGCATTCCACCCGGGAACTTGCCCACCGGGATGATCTTGTCTCAATGACGAAAATCTTGGCAGCATACACAGCTGGTGCCACGCTGCGCTAAGCTCATCAACCGGTATCCGTAAACGGCTGCGCACAACAACCAAGGTGCATCTGGTGCACCACGACCACTGTGTGCGCGCCGGTTGGCGTGCTACCGAGTGTGTTTTTATCATCCACCACAACGAAGGTGCAATACATCCGCCATGGCCTATTCAGGACCGTTCCAGCCCGGCGACCGGGTACAGCTCACCGACGCGAAACGTCGCCATCACACCATTGTGCTTGCCGCCGGCGGCAGCTATTTCACCCACAAGGGTGAGATCAAACATGACGATATTATCGGAGCTCACGAGGGAACTGTGGTGACCTCTGCGCAAGGCGGACAATATCTCTGCTTCCGGCATCTCATGGTTGACCATGTGCTGTCGATGCCCCGCGGCGCAGCGGTGATCTATCCCAAAGATGCCGGACAAATCTTGATCGAAGGCGATATTTTCCAAGGTGCCCGTGTGTTGGAAGCTGGGGCCGGATCAGGGGCGTTGTCAATGGCGCTGCTAAGGGCAGTAGGCCCTACCGGCCATGTGTACTCCTATGAGATTCGGGATGACCATATCGGATTTGCCCGTGACAATGTGGTGGAATATTTCGGGGAAGAACCCAACTGGTGGTCGCTGCGCTTGGGCGATCTCGGGGAGGTCACCCCAGAGGATTTAGGTGGCCCGGTTGACCGAATTATTTTGGACATGGTAGATCCGTGGAATTATCTCGACCAGGTGACCAAACTGCTCATTCCAGGTGGGGTGATCATGACCTATGTGGCAACAGTGCCACAGCTGATGAACGTGGTGGAAGGATTGCGGGCACAGCGCTGTTTTACCGAGCCTCGTTCCTGGGAGACATTGCTGCGGGAGTGGAAGGTGGAAGGGTTGGCTGTCCGTCCGGAACATCGTATGAACGCCCACACCGCATTTTTGGTCTTCGCCCGCCGCCTTGCCGACGGGACTGTCGCCCCACGTCCTCAACGCCGTGCCCGCAAATAAGCAACATTGGTTGCCCCAACCAAGCGCTTGTCTCCACACCACTTTGGGTTCCCCCTTCTGGTCTGGTGGCCACACCAGGTCAGGTGCGAGACATTCTCGGCAAGGTGAAATAAGTACTCGATCGGTGCGCTGTGGCTTCGCATGGAGCAGCTGTGAGCGTACACGGGATCACCTTTTCCAATAACTGAAACAGCATTGTCTTTGTGGTTTTTTCCGCTTCGTTGTTTTTGCTTTTTGTTTGTTTCCAGGTCTGCTCTGCGAGGAGACCGTCAACACCACGATCGTGGAGGCGCACTGCACCATGGCTTACCGTGATGATGTATTCGATGCTGGTGGTTCGACCGCGCAACTATCTGCTGAGATTCAGCGGCTGAGTCGACAAAACCAGAAACTCGTTGAGCTGTTGCGGGCAAGCCGCGCCGAGCTCGCCGGCAACAATGGTTCACACACCAGTACTGGATCCGCAGCATCCACCCCCAACAGCGGTGGACAATACCGCCTGGAAACAGGGGCAAACACGCTAGAGAACGGCACTGTTTCAGCACCTTCGCTATACGGTATCGTGATGACTGATGCTTGCCCTACCACCCGCCGGGTTGATGTGTACACCTCGTCGCGGCGGCAGGAGTTAAGTATCGATCCTGGGGTGGATCCGGTCACTGTTACTGCCGGCACCTTGGTGCGTCTCGGGGACAAATCAGCGATTGTTGCAACCTGTGGACTGCCCGACACGGGCGAGCTCTTTACCGTAGATGCACTGTTGGATCGTTGCCACGCAGTCATCAGCGACAAAACTGGAACAAGCCATGTTGTGACGTTAGCGCTACCGCTGCGCGGCCACCATTCAGATTCGGTGGACACCTGGGATGCTCCCTCAGCGGGAGACGCTACGCAGCATCCCCTGCGGCCTGTTGAGCCGGGGGATACGGTGATTGCCGATATCCGTGCGCTGGTTGCACTGAAGGTTCATGCGCGCAGCGACATTGCCACCTGGCAGCTAACTGACATCCCCGAGGTCTCCTATGACCACATTGGGGGATTGGCGGCTGCGCAACAGCAGCTTCGACAAGCTGTCGAGCTTCCAGTCACCCATCCGCAGCTTGTCGCCGACTATCAGCTCACCCCCTGTCAAGGTGTGCTGCTCTACGGGCCGCCCGGCTGCGGGAAAACCATGCTGGCCAAAGCCGTCGCCCACCAGTTGGCGGCAAGTAATCACGGCCAAGCGGTATTTCTCAATATTCGCGGACCAGAGTTGCTCAATAAATATGTTGGGGAAACTGAACGGCTGATTCGCCTCATTTTTGCCCGGGCTCGCAGACTTGCCCGCAGTGGGGATCCGGTCATTATCTTCTTCGACGAGATGGAAGCGACGTTTCGGGCACGCGGCTCCGGGATTTCTAGCGATGTGGAAACTACTGTCGTCCCCCAGCTGCTTGCCGAACTCGATGGGGTAGAAGCATTAACCAACGTGATTGTTATCGGCGCGACTAATCGGGAGGATCTGCTTGATCCAGCAATTGTGCGTCCCGGCCGCTTTGATGTAAAAATCGCTGTTCCCCGCCCAACACAAGTGGATGCTACCGCTATTGTTCGCCGTGCACTGCCTACTCGAGCGCTGCTTGCTGAGCCGGCGGATCTGTTGGCGGAAGAGGTTGCGACAACGATTTTTCGCGACTATCCGCTGGCCGAACTCACCACCGCAAGCGGGGAGAAACTCGTCATTCACGCCCGGGATCTGCTCAGCGGTGCGCTGCTGGTCAGTATTGTCAACCGGGCGAAACTTGCCGGGCTAACCCAGCGGCTAGATGGGGCACCGGGGCTGATCACTAGGGACATGCTCATCCAGGCAGTTACCACCGAGTTCGCAGACCCAACGTTGCTGCCCAACCCGGAGCAGCTCCAGGCGTGGGCACATATTCACCTGTTTGAGCAGGCAACCTTCACCTCGATCACCCGTTTTCCGTCCCCGCCAGCCTGTTGCTAGGAGCTTGCCCGATGAGTGATCAATCTCGCAGTATCGGTACGGAAACCGAATACGGTATCAGCACCCCGTCGGCGCCGACACTATCACCTATTATGACCTCCACCCATCTGGTGCTGGCCTATGCTGCTAAAGATCCGTTAACCGGTGTGCCACAAACCCCAACACAGGGGCGCGCCCGCTGGGATTATGCGGGGGAGAGCCCGCTCGATGATGCCCGCGGTTTTTCGTTGAAACGCTATCATCAGCCACCGATTGTGGATCCGAATGCTATTGGGGTGGCGCAAACCATCACCCCGGCTGGGGCACGGCTGTATGTCGATCATGCCCACCCGGAATATTCCTCCCCGGAAACCACCACCGCCCATGATGCGCTGCGCTACGATCTCGCCGGTGACCACGTTGTGGCTGCTGCAATCACGGCGCTCAACGCAGCAACCGCCGCCGGGCATTCATTTGTTGCCCACCAACAGCCATGTCCGCCGGTGCGCTGCTATCGCCATAATGTGGACGGCAAAGGCGCATCATTTGGCTACCACGAAAACTACACCTATCGGCGCAGCACCAACTTTGCTGACCTTGCCGCCAACCTCATCCCCCATTTTGTCACCCGCCCGATTTATGCAGGTGCCGGCCGGGTCGGGTTAGGGGTACGCAGCGAACGCGCCGGATTCCAGCTCAGCCAGCGGGCAGACTATATTGAGCAAGTTATCTCCTTAGAAACCACCCTCAACCGGGGCATTATCAACACCCGCGACGAACCACATGCCGACCCGGACAAGTGGGGACGGCTGCATGTGATTGTTGGCGACGCCAACCAGTCGCAGCTTGCCACCCTGCTCAAACTTGGCACCACCGCACTGATTTTGGATGCGATCGAAGCCGGTATCGATTTTTCTGATCTCACCCTCGCCGACCCGGTTGCAGCACTGCACACCGTTTCCCGTGATCTGCAGCTCACCACACCGTTGGCACGCACCAGTGGCGCCCCGCTGACTGCGATTGAAATTCAGCGGCAATATTTGCAGCGTGCCGCGGCGGTGGCCACCACTGAGAGTCACACCGATATTGTTCAGCGGTGGGATGCAATCCTTGACCAGCTGGCCGACGATCCGCGCAGCACAATCGGCCTGCTTGACTGGTCGACGAAACTGCATCTCTGCCAACGGTATTTGCATCAAGGAGCAAGCTTTGCGGATGCCAAACTTGCAGCACTTGACCTGCAATACGCCGATATTGATCCGCAACGCTCCATTTATCATGCGCTCGTGCGACGTGGTGTAATGCACACCATTCTCGACGACGCCACCATTGCTGCTGCGGCAACTTTGGCTCCAGCCACCACCCGGGCGGCGGTACGAAGCCTATTGTGCAGCCGCTTCCCAGCAGCTGTCACCGCGGTGAACTGGGATCGGCTCACCTTGCAGCATGATGGACAACAGGTCACTGTGGCAATGCCGGATCCCACCCAACCCACAGGCGCCGACTTGGCTCCGCTTATCGCCAACCAGACCGCAACTCTGTCTGCCGCAATCGCTCACATCTCTACACTGCCAGGGGTTATCGTTGAACACAGCAACAGCGGACACTAAGGCTCGCAAGAGCACTTGGCACCGCCAACTCCGTTCACCTTGGCTAAAAAACTCCTCACTCTATTTCGCACAGAAAGCAGCCGCCGCAACCATGGAACGCATCCATCGACAAACAGAACCTATCCGCAGCCGCACCGTTGACGAAACAGTCGCCGCCGAGCCGTTAGCCAATGACTCACTGCTCGACGAAATCGACGCGTTGCTTGACGAAAATGCCCAAGAATTCGTGCACAATTATGTGCAAAAAGGCGGCCAGTAGCACCGTCCGCAGCCACCACAATCCCATTGCCACAACAACACAAGGTGAATTCAGCGATGAGCCGACACGAGCCGCTTGCGGGGCGGGTGTTTGGAATCGAAACCGAATACGGCATCCACGCCACCGACGCCACCGGGCACACCATCGACCCCGGTATTGCCGCCCGCGAACTATTTCAACCCATTGTTGAAGAGTTCGGGGCCGCTAACATTTTTCACCACAACGGTTCCCGGCTCTATATCGATGTCGGCGACCATCCCGAATGGGCGACCGCCGAATGTTCAACACTCACTCAGCTTCTTGCGATTGATCAAGCCGGCGATCGGATCCTTGCCGATTTAGCTGCCCGTCTTCGCCAGCGCCCCGACAGTTGTATTACCGGCGGCAAACTGGCGATATTGAAAAACAATATCGACGCGCGCGGCAATTCTTACGGCTGTCACGAAAACTACCTCGTCAGCCGTGAAACCGTGTTGAAACAACTCTCAGCCACGCTCACCCCGCTGCTGCTGACCCGGCAACTAATCTGCGGGGCAGGGATGCTTGACTCGTCGGCGATACCCCTCGGCCGCCCGCAACCAACCAGCTCTTCATGGCTTGTCTCGCAACGAGCCGACCATGTGTGGGAATCGGTATCCTCTGCAACAACCAGGTCGCGGCCGATAATCAACACCCGGGATGAACCGCATTGCGACGGTGGCAGGTGGCGCCGCTTGCACGTCATCGTCGGCGATTCCAACATCAGCGAAATATCTACTGTGCTCAAAGTCGGCATCATGATTTTGGCCTTGGAACTTATTGAACACGATCTTGCACCACATGGGATGCTGTATCACGGCCCGGTGAACCTGCTCGGCGACATCGCCCGCGACCCTACAGGTTCGACAGTGCTTACCTTCGACGACGGCACACAGCTGACCGCGTTAGAAGTCCAACAGCAATGGTGTCAGGCAGCCAGCAGCTGGCTAAACAATCGCCCCGACCCCGCCGACCAGCAGGCGCCAACCAACGCCGAACTCACCCAAGTCGTCTCCTGGTGGCAGAGCATCATTACCGCACTTGAACACCACAAACCGGAAACAGTTAGCCATCTCGTCGACTGGATTGCCAAACGCACACTGCTTGCCGCCTATCGCAGGCGATGGGACATCGCCCCAGATGCCTACGATCCGCGACTCAACCAGCTTGACTTTGCCTATCACGATATTGCTTCCACCCCCACCATTGGTTCCATGCTGACCCGCTCGTCGGCGTTAGCAACCGTCATCGACGAAGCAACCATCCAAGCGGCGATACACACCGCGCCAGCCACCACCCGGGCAACCATTCGCGCCGAGTTACTAGACCACGCGCGCGCCAACGATATTGCGCTGCAAGCCGACTGGTCACTGCTGCGAACTAACTATCCCACATCCACCACGGTGTCATTGCCCGATCCGCTGGCAACCAGCAGTGGGGAAGCAGCGGCTCTCATAGCAGCTTGGCAGCAACACGAATCCCACTCGTAAGTCAAGGAACATTCCTTGTCCACACACCCCGGTTGGGGTGGAAAACAGCACAGTTGGGTGACAGGTTGCGACTCGCCCCGACGAAAAGTCGAAACTCGCCTGTCAGACGGCTAAGCTAGGAACGATCATTTATACCCGGAATCTTTTGCTTGAGGAGAATTTCCTTGTCAGCCCTCAATCGTCGCGATTGGCGCATCGCCATCATCGCATCACTCACCACTGCATCCCTCGGTCTTGCGAGCTGTTCTACCCCTGCGGACGAACAAGGTGATGTGAGCGCTTCGCAGTCGAGCGCTTCCTCCTCTTCGAGTAGTGTTTCTTCTTCAGTTTCATCCTCTGTTTCGTCGACAGCTTCGTCGAAGGCCAGCCAAAACGCTGCGGAAAAGGACTCCAGCAAATCTGCAAAGTCCAGCAGCTCGTCGGCAAGTTCGTCGAAGACTTCAAGCTCCTCGAAGAAGACCAAGACGGTGACGAAGAAGGCAAAGAAGACTGTCAAGGTCACCCGAACTGTGAAGGTCACCCGGACGAAAACCTCGACAGCGAAACGTCCTGCTGGCAACTCGATCAGCAAAACCTCCAAGAGCAGCGCTGCAAGCAGTAAAACCACAGCAAGCAGCAAGTCCTCATCTTCGAGCAAAAAAACCAGCACCACCAGCGCGGTAGCACTCCCCAATCCGGGGCAGATGCTTATCGGCGGGTTGCTCCGTGTCGGCATTCCAATTGCTGTCATCCTCGCCCTCTTTAGTGGCGACGCGTTGAGCTCTGGATCCTCGGCTGCGGCAACCAATCCAACCGACCCTAGTGTTGATGTCGTTAAGGTGACACTGTCCTACGAGCTTGACGGCAAGGTTGTCGGCACCGAAGAACGTGAAGTCGTCCGCGGCGGACTCGTGCTGCCCACGCTGCCAACAGTCGATGGGGGAATCTACCGGGTTGCTCCAGGTTTTGGCTGGAACGCGTTTAGCAATGTAACCGAATCCGGCACGATCCATGTCCCTGTGCAATTCGTTCCCTCTGCGGGAAGCACCACAGACAAGGAAGTGACGGTGGAGTATGTTCTTGGCGACACGGTCGTAGGGACCGAAGCGGTTACGGTTTCGGATGGCAAGAACATCGAATTGACCCCTCCGACCGGCTCTGAGGGCACCTACATTGTTGATCCGACCTTTGATCTTGCTGCGCTGAGGGATGCTGCCGATGGGCAGACCGTACGTGTTCCGTTGGTGGAGCAGTCCAAACCAGTACAACCACCAACCCCGCAGCAATACACCGTCACCATCAACTATGTGGACAACGACGGCCAGGTGGTCAAAACCGAACAGCAAACCGTAGCTGCCGGGAAGAATGCCACCCTAAATCTGCCGCAGGCACAAGACGGCTCCGACCGGGAAGTCGCCGACTCCTTCGACTCGGCGGTACTGGAAAACATCCAGGCCAACACGACTATCACCGTCAACCTCAAACCGGTAGAAGCAGAAACTCCAGTTGAGCCTGCAAAACCGGCAAACTACGAAGTGACGGTGAAGTACACCTACAAGGGTGAGCCGGTTTCCAGCGATAAGCAGACGGTTGCTGCCGAAGGTGATGCGACGGTCACGCTACCGACCGCCGAGTCGGGGGCTACCTACCGGATTAAGCCGGGCACTGACACTTCAGCACTGCAGAAGATCAATAAGGACACCGAAGTGGAGATTCCACTGGAGAAGGTGTTCACGGTACCTGTGTCCTATAACCATCACGATACGGTGGTATCCAGCGACACCGTAGAGGTTGTTGAAGGTGAGTCGATCACGCCTGTTGCACCAACCGTCGGTGACAAGGTGTATGTACTTGATCCTGCCGTCAATACTGGTGGCACCGGCACTAAGCAGCCTTGGGAACAGATCAGCTCTAGTGATCCTGTGGTCATTCCAGTGCTGTTGAAGAGCAGCACGCCACCTGCGACGATCAGCGCTGATCAGGCGATCTACACGGTGACCCTCAATTATGTCGATTCGCAGGCTCCAGAAGGATCAGCTCCGCTGAAGACTGAACAGCAGCAGGTTCAGCATGGCAAGGCGGCCACCCTGAACTTGCCAACCAATCCATCCGGTCCTGCCTACAAGGTTGCCGACTCTTTCGATAACGCAGTGTTGCAGAACATTCAGCAAGCCAAGACTATTACTGTCCCGGTCGTTGCCGAATCGACTCCGGTGGAAACGGTGCAGGTCGATGTGCAATACATCTACCGCGGCACCAAATTGGAAACTGAAACCATTCAGGTACCAAAGGGTACCGATGCTCAGCTCACCTTGCCGAAAACCGAGGTAGGAGCGTTTGCGATCAAGACGAAGCAAAGCAATATCATCTTCGACCACGCAACGGGTTTCCAATACACCACGCAGCAAGAGCTGGATAAGCTGAAAAACGTCACCACTCCACAGTCGCTGACGGTCTATCTTGATGTTGTGGATGTCTACAACCACAAGGCACCTGCAGGTAAGCGTGCGGAAGACTTTACCCAGGTGGAGCGCGCTGCTGCCGCTGAAGCTGCCCGCAAGTCGGTGTGGAAGCGTTCAGCAATGACCGATTACAAATCCCAGTACGGCACTGGACTCCGGGAACTCACCGGCGGCAGCTACGGGGAAAGCAACCCCACCCTAAAGAAGTTCTTGGAGCATTTCCGCGCCGAGAAAGCCACCAAGGGTGACATTGCCGATGTTTGGACAGCTCCGGAGATTACGGATCAGGATGTTGAAAACCTACGCGGTTTGATTGACTTCAATGACCGCTACAACGCTCAGATGGCGAAAAACATCAGCGAATTCCGTAACGAGATGCATCAGCCTGCTATGGAAGTCATGCCGTTGACTGATAGGCAAAAAGCGATGGTCATTGCGCATGCTGTTGCCGAAAGTGTGGCAAACTTCCACCAATCCACCCAGATGTCCGTTGATCTGTACAAGGAAGTTGGTGCAATCGGTTCGGGTGAAAACCTGTGGCCAAATTCGACCCACGACTATGGTGCGAATGATATTTATCCGGAAGAGGTCGCAGACTCCTGGTTCCTCAACATTATGACCGAGAACACGGCGTTCCTTTACGGTAAAGGCACCACTGGTCACCTCACCACGCTCGTCGGAGTTCCGGTGCTCAACAGTGGTTCAGTACCGGCCACGAAGATGTACGGCGCATTCGTCGGCCTGAAGGAAGTCGTCAACACCGGTTCCCGGTACGGCGTTGAGAAGAGCCTCACAGATCTCTATTGGGCAACCGACAAGTAGGATGTTGCAACCAGTAGTACTGGTCGCGCTTGAATACCGCGTCTAGCAGCTGTATTTTCCCACCCGTCTTCACTGTTTCCATGAACATGGAAGCACGAAGACGGGTGTTTTTTCACCATCACCGAAAGCGGGGGCTTTTGCTGGCGTGTAACTTTCCGGACGAGTCGATTTCTGCCGTAGACTTCTTATCCAGCGCCCGGCGACGGTGGGAGTTCTTCCGCCAGCAAGGAGGTCAGCATTGAGCGCAACAAAGCAGCAGAAGCAAGCGCAGCGGGTAGAACGGCTCACCAACCTGTGGCTGACGTTGCTGCAAGGCCCACCCGAAGGGTTGCAGGTTGATTGGCTGATTCGCAATATTCCCGGCTATTTGGATCATGCCCGACAAGATATTGATTCCAAGGCACGGATGCGCCTTGAACGTGACACGCTGCTGCTGATTCGGCAAGGGCTGCCGCTGAAGAAAATTCCTTCGCGCAATACCCAAAAAGAGTCGTCGCGGTACAAAGTGGAGCATTCCAGCTACGAATTGCCGCACATCGATTTCACCCCTGCAGAACAGCGGGTCTTGGCAATGGTCGGCAGTGTTATCAGTTCGGGGGAGCTGCAGCTTTTAAGCAATAATGCATTGTTGAAGCTGCGTGCAGCAGAACTAGTTGACGGTATGGATATTGATCCTGCCGAGGTCGCCACCTGGTCTGCAGCTACCGGGCAAGAAATTCAACAGTTGGAAACGTTTGCCAAACTATCTCAGGCGATTGCCGGTAATTTTCAGGTGAAGTTTTCCTACAGTTCCCATGCAGCTGCTGTCCCGGAGCAGCGTCGGTTTGCCCCGTGGGGCATTGTGAACGTGCACGGCCGCCGCTACTGTGTCGGTTTTGACCTTGGTCGTGAAGCTGTTCGCACCTTCCGGATAGTGAACATCACCGAGGTGAAACTGCTTCGCCAACCATCGCCGCAACTGCCACCGGATGATGTTTCACTTACCGAATTGGTTGCTCAAGCTTTGCGTTCGATGCGGGTGACAGTCGACGCGACAGTAACGGTAGGTGCAGCACCGAATGTGGCGGTGCAGGAAGTGCTTGCAGCCGGTGGTGTGGAGCCTCCGGTTTCGGACACTGCTTCGGTGACGTTGCCCAATATTGATCGCCGGAATCTTGTCGAAGTTGCGTTACGGGAGGGTGGACAGATGGTGGTCACCAGCCCGACAGATGTTGTTGCTGAGGTGGCTCGCGGCTACAAGAAACTGATTGCCGCGCACGAGCAGGTTCTTGCGGAAGTTACATCGGAGTCGGGTCAGGTAGTTGATGGGGGAGCGAGTCTGGCATGAATCAGTCCATTTTGGCGACGTTAACCCGGCAAGCAGCACTGGTGTGTCAGCTTGCCCGGACAAAGCATGAAGATGTGGCTTTACTCGCGGTCAGTCAGCAGCTTGACGTGTCCCAACAGGTGTTGCGGGAGGATTTGGAACGGCTAAAATTCTGCGGTTTAGCTGAAGGTGGTGTCGATCCACAGTGGCATCGCTCGCTGCAATTTAACTATGAACCAGGCTCGTCGGCGGTGACTGTTCAGCAATCGCTAGGATTGGATCGGCCGCTTCGCCTGTCGCGGGAAGAGGCCACCAGTCTTATTTTGCTGCTGCAGCAGCTGCAATCAATTCCGCATAACGCTGATGCTGCAGCGATCACCGGGGCGTTGGAAAAGTTACAACACGCGACAAAAAACTATACCGGTGGCTTCGCAGGGATCCTCGGGGAGGAAGACGAATCCCAAGTGCAGGCCAGTGCCACAATTGATGAGGCGCTGACACGGCAGCGGGCGGTGAAGTTTACCTACCGCAAACCAGGCAGTGCTGCAGGCACTTCGCGAACGGTGAGTGTCGCCTACCGGTTTACCCATGACCTGTTTTGGTATCTCGCCGGTTTTGACCATGACGCCCAGCAGCCGCGAATTTTTCGGTTCGATCGCATTGACGATATTGCGGTCAGTGATGTGGCTATTGATCCACGTGCCGCCTCGATTGAGTTAAATCCGCAGGATCCTTTTTCCCTCAATGACGCGGCTTCGGTGAGGGTGAGAATCCACCAGTCGCTGCTGTGGATTAGTCGTACGGAGCCGGTAGAAATTTTGTCGCAACACGATGAACAGTTCTATGACGCGACGATCCGATATCACTCGATGTCGTGGCTGGTGAATTTCATTGTCGGTCATGCCGGCAACATTGTGGCCTTGGATCCGCTGGTCGCCCAGCAGGTTATTGAGCAGGCAAAAGCCGGCTTGACGCACTATGTGCAGCAGGAGACACGCTAACAGTATGCTGAGCCGGGTTATACCTGGGAGGTGGCGGTGGTTGAACGAGTTTTTCGATGGTTTTCGTCAAGGTGTTACACGCCTTACCGTGCAGTGTCCTAGGATGGGTGAGAGCTAGTGGTTGGCTGGTGACGGTGTTGCCGATGTGGTGAGGCCGGAGCGTGTGCCACCCATTGTTTGTGGCATCATTGCTTGCCGCTGGTACTTTGCCCTCTTGCAGGTGGGTATGGTCGCGGCAGGGAAGGTGCCTAATTCCAGCACTGTGTTGGTGTGTGGATCGGTTGCCGATGTGGAGCAGCTGCCGGCATTGGATTGAAGTGTTTCGATGATCCTGTAGCTGGCTGTTGCAACTATTGGCAGTGAAAGAGGAGAGCTGTACTGTGCCTACGCTTGGTTTGCCCGAGATTATTTTCATTGTGCTGATTGTGGTGCTGCTGTTTGGGGCGAAGCGTCTTCCGGACGCTGCTCGTTCGCTTGGTCGTTCCTTGCGGATTTTCAAATCTGAAGTCAAGGAATTGTCCAATGATGATGCGCCGCAGGCTACGCCGATTCAGCAACCCACTGCCGTGCAGCAGCCTACTGCCGTGCAGCAGACCCCGCCGGTGGTGAACCCGAATCCGGTTGACCCGACACAGCAGCCACCGAACACCCAGCAGCCCCAGTAGGTTTTCTGCACAGTTGCTCCTTGGTAGGGCAACTTCCCGGCATCGGGGGGCAGGCTTATTGTCCATGCGGATATCTGGGGTTGGTCTGTGCCGGGAAAAGCGTTCCGCCACACCCACTGTCACGGTGCACTGTCAAGTATCCGAATGGTGAAATTGGCTGCGATAGTGGTGAGCTGGCGGTGGCATCGGCTGTGTGAAGGCGAAGGATGAAGATGAGCAAACAACGACTCGGGATGCGACGGCTTCGTCGTGGCTTGCCAGCTACTGGTGATATGACGCTGGTGGAGCATCTGCAGGAATTGCGGCGGCGGGTCATCGTTGCGCTGATCGCGCTTGCGGCCGGGACTCTTGTCGGGTTTATCTGGTATCAGCATGGGCTCTCGTTGCGTATTGGTGGATCCACCCTGACGATTCCCACCTTGGGCGATATTTTGCGCGGTCCTTATTGTGCAATTCCGCCAGAGAACCGGGCAGATTTTTCCGCTGATGGCAGCTGTAAATTGTTGGCAACCGGCCCGTTTGAAATGTTTATGCTGCGGTTGAAGGTGGGGGCGCTAGCTGGGGCGGTGTTTTCGTCGCCGGTGTGGCTCGGCCAACTGTGGGGCTTTATCACCCCAGGGTTGAAAAAGAACGAAAAGCTCTACACTAGGGTGTTCGTTTCGCTTGCTGTGGTGTTATTCACCATCGGTGCGGTGCTTGCCTACTATTTGATCAGTATTGGTTTGTCGTTTCTGCTGTCGATCGGCGATGAAACCCAAACCGCTGCATTGTCCGGCTTGCGCTACTACAACTTCCTGTTGGCGTTGTTGGTGATTTTCGGGGTCTCTTTTGAACTGCCACTGCTGGTGGTGATGCTCAATATTGCCGGAGTATTGAGCTATGAGGTAGTCAAAGATAAGCGCCGCTACATTATTGTTGGGTTGTTTGTGTTCGCCGCCGTTGCCACCCCTACCCAGGATCCGTTTTCGATGGTGGTGTTGGCGGTGGCGCTCATCATTCTGGTGGAGGGGGCGTTCCAATTTTGCCGCCTCAACGATAAGCGGAGAACCGTGTCCCGTCCGGAGTGGTTGGATGTTTCCGATGAGGCTGCGTCGCCGCTTGGTGACGGCCCTGGCGGGATTGGCCGACCAGAGCCTGTGGTGCCTTCATCCCGCCCCACCCCGCAGCCGCTTGAACAGCCACAACGGCCGCAAACCCACATCCCGCAGTCGTTTGACGATGTGCTGTAACGACGCAGGTCGTTTCATGGCTAGGCAGGAGTTGGGTGCAAGGTGTGGTCAGCGCTGGCGGCCAGATCGCTGTCTACCGGTGACAGGTTCTGCCAGTTGCGGGTCACTGGGGAAGGGTTCCTGCAGGGTGTGGTTTGGTGAACTAGACTAGATCGCTATGAGTTCGCAGCCGGACAATTCGTCGCACCAACCGTCGACCGCACAGTTGCATGCATTTTTAGCGCAGCTAGGTGCACCGATGACTGGTGAACATGAACGTGCGGTTGATGTGTTAGCTTCGTCGCAGTCGGTATTTATCTCTGCGATGCCAGGAACTGGTGCCCGCCAATTGGCGGCGACCGCGATTTATGCGACAGTGGGGGAGTCGCACCGGGTGGTGTGGGTTGCTGATTCGATGTCGCAGGCTATGCATCGGCGGCGGCAGCTCACCGAAATGTTTCCCGCAGTGAAGGTGGGCGTTGCGATCGATGGCCACGAGGTGGCCCCTGATGCGCCAATTGTGGTCACGGTGATTACAAATGTGCGTTCTCGTATGCAGCGCTATCCGGATCGGTGGGCGCAGCTGAAGCTGGTGGTGTTAGACGGGGTGCATCATATGGCTGACCGGGGCACTGGCACGGCCTGGGAAGAAACCGTGATGGCGCTCGCCGGACCGTTCCGAATGATTGCGATCGCAAGGCATTTGTCGAATGCGCAAGATTGTGTGGAATGGTTGGGCGATTTTGGTCGCAACTGGTCGCTCATTGAGCTCGCCGATCGACCGGTGCCGTTGCAGCATTGGGTGCTGGTCGCTGATGCGCTGCTGCCGTTATACGAGGATGCCGCTGAACCAGGCGATGACGCAGAATTTTTCCAGGCACCGGCTGCCGAATCTGGTGAACCTTCCGCCGCGGAGTCGACTGGCGCCGGCACTGACCAGTTTCACGTCACCCAGGTGGTTACCGATGCTGGGGGCGGTGATGATTCAACCCGGTCACCTGGTGTGCTGGCTCACACGTCGCCGGGGAGTGAAAAAGCTGCAGTATCACCGATGGATGTGGCCAAACGCGGCCGGGAAAAACAGCAGCAAACCAGTCAAGCGGCGCGAAAACAGTTGCAGTCAGAGATCGCCCAAAAATCGCGGGCCGAACTCTTTGATGACTTGTTGCAGCTGGCACGCAACGGCAATGTTCGCCCCGCATTTGACCGGTGGGGGCCGCATCGCCCCAAAGGGCAGAAAGTCCCCCCTGTTGTCTTCGGTCAGCGGGCACTGACCAGCGGTGCGCAAACCCCGTATCATCGCCAATTACAGCTGCTTGCCGATCAGGCGATGCTCCCGGCAGTGGTGGTGGTTGCCGGCAAACTGCGCTGTGACCAAATCGCTGAATCGTGCGTTGCCCACGGCATTTGTTTAACCAGCCCCGATGAGGCGGCTGCAATCTCCCGGATTGTGGCCGCGAGCATCGCCCATATTCCTGCGCACGATATCGACGAATTACGGATCTCTGGGGTGAAAAAGCAGCTCCTGCGCGGATTTGCTCCTTTCCACAGCGATGTGCTGCCGCTGGTGCGCCGGATCGTGGAAGAGCTTTTTACCCGCGGACTGTTAAAAGCAGTGTTTACCGCAGCTGAACCAGATACCGTCTTTTCCCCACAGGCCCGCACCGTGGTGTTGTCGACGATGCGCCATACCACCCCTGCCACCGACTCGTTGATGACTGCCGACCGGTGGGAAGAGCTCACCTCTCGGGCAGGCCGCGCCGGGATTGACACTGCCGGCCATGCGGTAGTTGTGCCTGACGATTCAGTTGATGCCGAACAGTTAATCAAACTGACCCACGGTAGTGTGCCAAAGCTGTCATCAGCGTTGCAGCCCACCGCGGCGATGGCTGCACGGCTGATTCACGAATACGGATATGAGGAGGCACGGCGGCTGCTCCTGCACTCGTTCGGGGAGCGGCGGCATCGGCTACAGCTCAAAGACTATGAAGCAACAAAACAGCAGTTGCAGCACACGTTGTCACTGCTGGTTGATGCGATGGCGGAACACTCCGCCACCGCAGACACACCAATTGCTTCATCGGATGCTACTGCTCACCCAGCAGCCGCAGAACGAAACGGTCACACCTCCACTGACTCCCATCTTCACTCCACCAACGATCCGCTCAGCGCCAAGCAATCTGCATCCACCGGCAACCCCGCCGTAGGCAGCAACAAGGCAGCCCCAGCATCATCCACCGCCCCCGCGGAGCTGGCAGCTTTTCTGCAAGCCCCCACCGCTAACCGGGTTGATGCAGTGATCAACTATGGCCGTCTGCATCTCAAACGTGGCCAAGAAGAAGACATCGTCAACGAACAGGCGATGCGTCGCAATGAAGACAGTGTTCGGCAACGCCTCGCCGAGCTTCGGCACGGGCAGGTTATTGCGCTGCGCCACCGGCGGGGACACACTCTGGCAGTGGTCGTCAACGACGGGGAACGGGCGGATGCCCACCGCGGCGTCCACATTTATCTTGGCACCGGCGCCGACCGCTGGCTCACCCCCGGCTCGCTGGCGTATCCACCAGAAATCGTTGGCCGGCTTCATCTCGAAGTACGCCCAGCCACATTCCGTGGCCGAATGAAAGCCAAACGCGCCGGCAACCGCCGCAACCGTCGCCGCCGCATCACCGGGCTGCACATGCCCGACTATCGTTCGCAGGTCATCGCCGGACTCGCCCGCCACACCTTTAGCATCCCCGACACCGTCGACCCAATCCCCACCGACCCAGCTCTCGAAGCCCTCGATAACACCATTGCCACCCATATCGTTTCCCACCACCCCAACGAGGCTCTGCTGCGGCAACTTGCTATCCGCTACGTCCAATCCCGGCACCGACTCGACCAACTCGATGACGAATTCGCCGTCCGTCAACTCGCCCTATCCGCCCAATTCACCGAAGTCTGCACCGAACTCGCCGCCCGCGGCTATCTCACCAGCCCACCACCACAACCAGCCGAACAATACGACCACCCCACCGCAGTCCAGCAACTCCCGGGCAGCCAAACCATCCAACTCACCACCGCCGGCGAACTCCTCGCCACCATCACCGGACCGTGGTCACTAGTCGCCAGCGAATGCTTGCGCCGCGGGCTTTGGGACAATCTCAACCCCGCCGAACTCGCCGGCGTTGCCAGCATGTGTACCGGATTTATCGGCCAAGGCGGACACGCCACCGAACCACCCACCCGGGCAATGACCTACGCCATGACTGCTACCCGCATGACCTGGATGGACATAGGACACCCGCACGGCATACCCGTCGACCACATCAGCCCCGACGAACCCGACGAACGCGCCACCGGGGCGCTGTATCTGTGGGCTGACGGTGCCAGCTTCGCCACAATCCGCACTATCCTGCACACCCAAAACATCAGCCTCAGCCCCGGCGAATTCGTGCAATGGGCAGCCCGCACCGCCGACCTGCTCACCGCCATCGCCGCCTACCCCGAACGTCCCGTCATCGCCGAAACTGCACAACTCGCAGCCACCGCAATCCGCCGCGGAATCGTCACCTGGGGCAACTAACCACACCACCGGCCGCCCCCAACCCCCACACCGAATACACTCAACACCAACCCACCACGTTTAAAGGAGTAAACACACAGTGATGGCAGCCAACGCCGAAACCCGGGCGGCGTTTACCGACCTGTTCGACTTCGACTTCGACCCATTCCAACAAGAAGCCATGGACGCCCTCGACAACGGCCACGGCGTTCTGGTCTGCGCCCCAACCGGCTCAGGGAAAACCATCGTCGGCGAATACGCCATCCATCTCGCCCTCAGCAAAGGCGCACGCTGCTACTACACCACCCCCATCAAAGCCCTCTCAAACCAAAAATATCACGACCTTGTCGCCCGCTACGGCGAACAACGAGTAGGGCTACTCACCGGCGACCGATCCATCAACCCCGACGGCGATGTGGTGGTCATGACCACCGAAGTGCTCCGCAACATGATCTACGCCGAAGCACCCCAACTCGTCGACCTTTCCCACGTCGTCATGGACGAAATCCACTACCTTGCCGACCGATCCCGCGGCTCCGTGTGGGAAGAAGTCATCCTCAACGTCAGCGAATACACCACCATCGTCGGCCTGTCTGCAACCGTCAGCAACGCCGAAGAATTCGGCCGCTGGCTGGAAACCGTCCGCGGCGCATTCACCACCGTCATCTCCGAACACCGGCCCGTCCCCCTCAACCAGTGGATGCTCGTCGGACACACCCTCCACCCACTACTGAACACCAATGACGGGGGAGTCAACCCCAACCTGCACCGGGCTATCGACCGCACCAGCAGAGCCCTCCAGCACGAACACGACAACACCCCACCACATCAACGCCGCAAACAACTCCGGCAACGCCGCGTCGACGTCATCCGAACCCTCCAAACCCAAGACCTTCTCCCTGCCATCTACTTCATCTTCTCCCGCGTCGGCTGCGACGACGCCGCCTACCACCTCCGCACCTCAAAACTCACCCTCACCAGCGAATACGAACAAGCCGCCATCGCCCGTATCGTCGACGCTGGCGTTGCCGACATCGACGAACAAGAACTCCGCATCCTCAACTTTGCTGCTTTCCGCACCGGCTGCATCCGCGGCTTCGCCGCCCACCACGCTGGCATGTTGCCAGCCTTCCGACACATCGTCGAAGACCTCTTCGCCCAAGGACTTCTCAAAGTAGTCTTCGCCACCGAAACCCTCGCCCTGGGCATCAACATGCCCGCCCGTACCGTCATCCTGGAACGACTCATCAAATACGACGGCGAAGCCCACGTACCACTCACCCCCGGTCAATACACCCAGCTCACAGGGCGCGCCGGGCGCCGCGGCATCGATGTGCAAGGACATGCGGTGATCGTGTGGGAGCCGCAGCTTGATGTGGACAGTGTCGCCCAGCTGGCATCCACCCGCACCTATCCGTTGAATTCAACGTTCACCCCCGGCTACAACATGGCGGTGAACCTGATTAACACCATTGGATTTGCGCACACCACGGCGCTGCTGAATAAATCTTTCGCCCAATTCCAAATCGACGGAAAAGTGGTGCACGACTATGCCACCATTGACCGGGCGAAAGCAAACCTTGCCCGGCTCAAGGCAGAGTTCGAGGAACAAATGTCCCTTGTTGAACTGCCGGTAGCGCTGCAACGAGCAGTCGCAAAAACCACTCCAGCAGCCGCGTTTCTTGCCTATATGCGGCTGCGTTACGAACTAAGCCAGCGTGAAAAGAAAGTAAAACAGCAGCGGAAAAACCATGTCGAACGGCTTGTGGTTGCAGCTATTGGCAAGCTTCAACCAGGTGCAGTCATCGCCTATAAAGGGCGACGCGCTATTCACACTGCTGTGGTGATTCGCCCAGGCAGCAAAAACGGATCGCTTACCCCTGAGATCATCAACGAAGAAGGCTGGCAAGGCCGCATGCCGCACACCATGCTGTCGGTTGCGCCTGTCACACTCGGCACGATGCAACTGCCGAATTTGAAAAAACCACCGCGGCGTGTTCGCGAAGATGTGGTGCGCTATCTTCACCGGGCAAACCTCACCAAACCGCGTCGTCTCAGCGCCCCCAGAATCACCCCAGATAGCAAATCGGTACGGTTACGTCGCCGCATTGAGCACCATGTCGGACACAGTTTCCCCGATCGGGAACGTCTGGCGCGCCTTGCCGAAGCAGTCCTCAAAGCGGAACGAACCCTTGACCATCTCCAGCGGGCAATGAACAACCAGGGCGATTCGCTAGTAAGCCAGTTCACGCGGATTGTCGAGCTATTGACCAGGCTCGACTATCTCGAACAGGTTCCCGACACCGCCTCAGCCGACAAGACAACAATGACCGAACAGCCGGCTGCAGAGACTGCCGGGAAAGACAACCTGCAACCAGAATCCACTGTTGCAGTGAAATATCAGCTGCACAGCGTCAACGACGAAAACGCAGAACAGCAGGAAACCGCTCCACCGGTCTATCAGCTCACCGCTGCGGGAACAATGCTTAGCCATTTGCACAGTGAGGCTGATTTGCTGCTTGCCCAATGTATCCGCCGCGGGGTATTTGCAGATCTCGATCCCGCAGAGATCGCCGGAGTATTATCGATCCTCTGCTTCCAAAATCGCCGCGACACCCCAGGTAAGCTGCTTGCCCCCACCGATCCGATACGGCTTGCCGCAGCGAAACTGCAGCGCATTTTCGAAGAACTCCAATGGGAAGAAGCCGACAATGCTATTCCACCATCGAAGGTGCCCGATCCAGGTTTTGTTGGCGCCGCCCATCAGTGGACTGCCGGCGCACCGCTCGAATATGCCCTTGCCGCCGCGCAAGCCTCTGGTATTGAACTTGCTCCCGGTGATTTTGTCCGCTGGTGCCGGCAGCTTCTTGACCTGATGAATCAAGTTGCGAACGCGACCCCAGATGCTGACCTGGCGGCGAAAACACGGCTTGCCATCAACGCCATCCGCCGCGGGGTGGTAGCGATCGGACTGTAAAACCTGCAGACTGGATTACGGATAGCTACCGCCCCCGCACATCCCATATTCGAACCGCAGAATTGCACAGCCCACGGTGGGGAACAAAGAGATCCCACCGTCGGCTGTCACATTTGCGACATCACCGTTGGCAAACCCCGCACATTCCATCCGGCGGCACACTAAAACGGCTCGCCACAACCTCAGGGACAACAGACCTACCAGCATCTTTGCGTGCAACTAGTATTCCGGTGACATCCTGATCCCCGGAAAAGGGACTCACCACCAAAGCACACCAGAGCAGATCACTGGCAGGCAGCCTGCAACACAACCTGGCCAGAATCTATTCCACCGGACCGGTAGTACGCAATATTTCGCGCAGCACATTCCGCTGCGGCAACAAACTATCTGCGATAGACCACCGAAAACCAGGAACCGAAAAAAGCATCGACTGCACCCCCAAAATTTGCTGCCGAACAATAAGCGGCCCACCCGAATCACCAGGCAACATGGTCGCACCCCGGGACAGCCACACAAACATCGGGTGGCGAAGTGCAATCCGCCCATCAAAACTCCGAGCCCAACGCCCATAAGCCGCCAGGCGACCGTAGCCGACAGCAGCACTTCGTCGACTACTCGCACCCCGACTGCCACCAAATCCAAGATTGACAATCGGAGAACCGAGAAAACTTCCCCCCATAGCAAGCGGCAAATGGTCACATGCAAGCGACATAGGTAACGGCGCAACGGCAATATCCGAAAGCGGCAGCACACAGAAAGTTCCCGCCTCAACACGTCGCCTTGAACCATCTTCGGTGAGCAAGTCAATCGGCGATCGCTGCGCCGCATGAACACTGTGAGCAGCACAAATAACATGCGTTGCAGGAGTCGACACTGGACGTGGGGGAGTATGCCCCAGCTCGCCTGCTTCCAACGCTGCACGTGAGGTAAGAAAACCGGTAGCGTATCGATCGCGATACCGCAGTTTCACCACACTAGGAGATGCTGCAGTCGCCCAAGGACGCACCCAGTCAGGTACGGGTTTCCGAAACGACGACAAATCAGCAGATCTACTCATGACAGCCACCCTAGGTGGAAGCTCCAACCGGCGCCAACACATCCCTACGAAGATATTTCCAAAACGCTGCCACCCAAACTGTCGTATCGGCACCGTCTCGAAAAAGGATTCCGTCGTAGGATGGCGGCTATGACAACAACCGCTTCAATATCATCGCAAACCTACCAATCCAGGCAACAGCGGGCAGCACAATTGCTTGCACAAACAAATATCGCCGATGCACTCATCGTCACTCCTGGGGCAACCATGCGCTATTTCCTCGGAGACGAAGCCGACACCCACGAACGACTCAGTGCGCTGATCATTCCTCAAAGTAGCGATGAACAACGTCCTGTGCACTGTCAATTGATTACACCCGCGGTCGATGCGGGAACTCTCGCCGCGCTACCGGGAACAGCAGATATCAACATCATTGGCTACACCGATGATGACCATCCCCATGCAACCGTGATTTCACTTGTTCAAGGGGAAGGCCACGATCCGCACCATATGCGACTCGCCGTCGACGGCCACATGCCCGCCAGTCACTTACTCACATTGCAAAACATCCTCGGCAACCGTCCGCAATGCATTGTTGCTGCAACCCCGATTGTTTCCCAACTCACCATGCTGAAAGATCCAGCAGAAATTACCCATTTGCAAACTGTTGGGGCAGCTATCGACGAAGTTCATGCATTAGTACCTCAGCTGCTGCAACCCGGTCGCACCGAAGCAGAAGTTGCCGCCGCCCTCCACACAGAGATCCTCAACCACGGCCACACTGCTGTGGACTTCGTTATTGTCGGCTCCGGTCCAAACGGCGCCAACCCACACCACGAGCACAGCAACCGGACACTCCAAACCGGGGAGATGGTCGTCGTTGATATCGGGGGCGCCGATAGCGAAGGCTACAGGTCAGACTGCACGCGCACCTATATCGTCGGCGGTGCTGACGCTGCGCGCATCGACCCAGAGATGGACACCATGTACGAAGTATTAGTCTCAGCGCAAGCCGCCGCACGCCAAGCAGCAGTACCCGGTGCACGGGCAAAAGACGTCGACGATGCTGCGCGCCGGGTGATTAGTGATGCTGGATATGGGCAATTTTTTGTGCACCGGACGGGTCATGGCATTGGCCTGTCGACCCACGAAGAACCCTTTATTACCAGCACCAACGAATTAGTTCTCGAACCGGGGATGGCGTTTTCCATCGAACCTGGGATTTATCTTCCCGGCCGTTTCGGTGCCCGCATTGAAGACATCGTGATCATCTCCGACGATGGCCACATTGTGTGCAACAACCAGCCGCGGATGCTGCGTTAGACCGAGGTGTTGACGGGTAGACTGATCAACTATGCGTAACTCCAGGCCGCAGCAGCCTTTACTGGCAGATGCCGAAATCAATCCCCAAGTTGAGCCTCCCGCTGCGCCACTGGTGGTGATCGGCATCGGGGCGGCAGGCCTTGCCACACTCAATCAGCAGGCTATAGCCGCCCTGCGCTGTGCGGACATTGTTTATGGATCAGCGCGGCAACTCGGGTTACTCGCCGCAGATCCAGCATGTTGTACAGCCTTGCAGCAGCAATGGCCAAGCCCGCTGCTGCCACACCTAGCCACCACCATTGGGGACATCACAGACGGCAAGCGACGGGTTGTGTTAGCTTCCGGTGATCCGCTCTTTTACGGCATCGGCACCACGCTTATCAACCGCTATGGTCGCGACCAGGTACAGATCATCAGCAATGTTTCCTCATTCCAGCTGGCCTGCGCGGCACTTGGTTGGTCGACTGCCACCACACCGGTGGTCAGCGTCCTCACACAGCCAGTTTCCGTCCTGCAGCCGCTGCTCGATCAAGGCCAACCAGTGATGGTGTTGTGCCGCAACCGTGACACCGTCACCGATCTGCGGGATTTATTGTGCAGCCGCGGCACCCCGGAGATCACTGTGACAGTGCTTTCGGATTTAGGCAGCCGCACCCAACGCATTGTTGCTGCATGTGCTGCCGACCTCGTCGCCCCTGACAGCGATTTGGTTATTGCTGCTGTGCACCCGGCGTCGCCGATTCGCAGTGTGCTACCTGGTCTCGACGAGCAGGAATATCAGCATGACGGCCAAATTACGAAGCGAATCGCCCGCAGTGTAACCGTCTGTGCATTACGCCCCATGCCAGGGGATCATCTGTGGGATATTGGTGGCGGTTCGGGTTCTGTCGCAATCGAATTTTGCCGCAGTACCCCGAAGACGACAGCAACTATTTTCGAATCCAACCTACAACGCCAAGCAACAATCACCGCTAATGTGGAACAGCTTGTAGGATCCCGTATCGAGCTTTCTGGTGCCGCACCTGATGCCTGCGAAAAAACCCTTGCCGCGGCACACAACGGCACAGGCAGGTTGCCAACAAAAATTTTCATCGGTGGGGGATTGACCCACCCCGGCGTGGTGGATATTGCCTTAGCGGCGCTCACCCCAGGTGGTGTTTTGGTTGCCAACGCAGTGACGTTGGAAACGCAGGCATTATTGCGTGAGCTGCATGCAAACCATGGTGGTGAACTGGTTGGTCTGCAGGTCAGCGACTATCATCCGGTGGGCTCGTTTGGCACACTTCGACCACAGCTGCCGCTACAACAGTGGCGTTACGTCAAACCAGCCGCATAGCGCAGGGTGCTAAGGCCGATTCATAGCTGTAGTCATCCACCAGTGCAAGGTTGGGTAATGTTTTGCACTGGTTGCGGCGATCCAGCGACGCGGTGAAGATCACTGAATCTAGACTTGCTAGCAGGAGCATAACTCTTGCGACGCTTCCCACGATTTCAACCATCCTGACGAAAGAATTTCACCAATACCGTGACTGTGTACTTTATCGGCGCCGGCCCGGGCGCCCCTGATCTGTTGACGCTTCGTGCCCATCGACTTATCACCACCTGCCAAACCGTGCTTTATGCAGGGTCGATCGTGCCAGATGCGGTGCTTGAAGATTGTCGGAGTGATGCAACGCTTATCAATACTGCGCGAATGCCATTAGACACCATCATCGACCATATTGCGCAGGCACATGCTGCCGGTCACGATGTGGCACGGTTACAGTCAGGTGATCCATCAATCTATTCGGCGCTTGCTGAACAAGCCCGCCGCCTTGTCGCACTCGAGATTCCCTACGAGATTGTCCCTGGGGTGCCCGCTTATGCTGCCGCTGCCGCGGCTCTTGGCCACGAGCTCACGGTGCCAACGGTGGGACAGTCTTTGGTGATTACCCGGATCTCGGGGCGGGCGAGTGCCATGCCGGAACGGGAAACCCTGGAAAACTTTGCCGCTCTTGGTGCCACGATGGCGATTCATTTAGCGGCTCACGATGGGCAGCGGGTGCAACAGGAACTGCTGACCCATCTGCCTCCGCAGACCCCTGTGGCGATTGTTGCGTACGCCAGCCGACAAGAGGAGCAACTGGTTCGCACCCGGCTTGATCATCTCGCTGCCGCACTTGCCGAATCAGGGATCACTCGCACAGCGGTCATCTTTGTGGGTGAAGTGCTTGCCGCTGACGGTTTTCCTGATTCTTACCTGTATTCGGATGGGCGACCCCGTGACGAGCATGGAAGGACGATCCCGTGCGTGCGCTAATTTTGGGCGGTACGGGAGAAGCCCGCGAGCTTGCCTCCCTGTTAACTACACGAGGCTATGACGTCACCAGCTCATTGGCGGGACGAGTCCGCAATCCGAAACTACCCGTAGGTGCAGTGCGGATTGGTGGATTCGGTGGCCCTGCCGGGTTAGCGCAGTGGCTGCTACAACACGAAATCGACATTGTCATCGATGCGACGCATCCGTTTGCGGAACGTATTTCGGCGTCTGCTGCGCAGGCTACGCTAGTCACCGATGTGCCGTTGATTGCGTTACACCGTCCTGCTTGGGAGCCAGGTGCAAAAGATCGATGGATCTCGGTTGCGTCATTTGCGGATGCGGCGAGGCTGGTGGCACGGGAATATCACCATATTCTGTTGACGATTGGCCGCCAGCATGTTGCCGAGTTTGCCGGTGATCCAGACAATTTGTATGTGATTCGCTGTGTGGAACAGCCCAGTAAACCATTGCCGGCGCGTCATCGGATTATTCTTGACCGCGGCCCGTTTCAGTTGGATGACGAGATTCGGCTGATGAAAGGCAACCAGATTGATGCGCTAGTGACTAAGAACTCTGGCGGCACCATGACTGCGGCAAAACTTGATGCTGCGCGGCATTTAGGTGTGGCCGTGGTGATGATTGAGCGTCCACCGTTACCGCAGCAATCGAATATTTTTGCAGCTACAACTCCAGAGGAAGCGTGGAAACTGATCAAACGGTTGTAGGACCGCCCACGACAAACCCCAGGGTGATTGGATGACTACTGCATCGAACCGCTCTGGGGTTTGGTTTGTCTTTACTTGGTTTCCAGTTGCGGTCGAACAATGGCTGATGTTGTGGCCGCTCGTTACTGCTGGTTTGCCCTGCTGCTCAGTTGTCGCGCAGCTGTCATGGTTAGGGTCGTGGTGGCACAGGCAGTGGGATATTTGCATCCCGAATAACGTTGAAGATCATCGAGCGTACAGGTCCAAGCAGGGTGCCGACAATATCGAGCGCTGCGAGCACAGCTAACACGCCGAGCAGGGTTTGTGCCCAAGACGGGGAAGCGTTGTACCAATCCTGCAGTTCAGAGGATCCAACCCGGTCGGAAAGCTGTGTGTAGCCAGGGAGAGTGAGTTCTTCTTGTTTCGGCTTGCCGTTTTCATCTTTGGTAACGACCGTTACTGGAACTTCGGCAGAAAGACCCGGATTTTTTTCGGCCGTGTCGGCGGTCGCCGGTGCGACAGCGCCGAAGACGAGGCTGGCCGCTGTTGCAGCGGTCACCAGATAACGAGGCAAGCGGCGGGAGAAGTTCATAAGTCGCATCCTTTTGTCCAAGTCATTCACAGCGTGAAGAGGTAAAAACAGCAATCGTTGAGTTGGTTCTGCTGATGTGTCGAAAACTGTTTGCCCAGTGTTACATTCCAGCAGGTGTTGGAAGGTTCCCAATTTCAAGCTTTTAGCTTACACCGTCAATGCAGGTAAGCCATTGCCATGCCAACTGGTGAACGCTGCCAGCATCTGATACACCAGCAATCACATAAGTCACAGTAATACTAATTTGCCACAGGTATCCAGGCATGATGCAGTGTAGCAGACCAGATGGGGGAGCGACGCTGCGAAAACAAATCCCGTATAGGTGACGGTAGAAATCTAACTCGGATAGGAACGACTGGTGTACACACGCGTACCAAAAGCGGTCTCATAGCTGGTGGTAGTCGACGCACCAACAATAACCATTGTGCGCATATCGACAATCGACGGATCAACCTTGGCCAACGTTGTGACAGTTACCTGTTCACTGTCGCTTCCCACAGCGCGAGCAATAATCACCGGAGTATCACCACTGCGATATTCCGACACAATTGCAAACATCTCCACCAGCTGTTCACGACGCGTTTTCGAGGCGGGATTATAGACTGCAAACGCCATATCGGCACCAGCCAAAGCGTGGATTCGACGGGCGATAATACTCCACGGCTTGAGCCGGTTCGATAAAGAGATCATCCCAAAATCGTGACCAAGTGGTGCACCAACCCGGGAAGCCACAGCTTGCGCTGCTGTCATACCAGGCAACACTGTTACTGGCACCTCCGCAAACGCTGGATCATCCGCAGCTTCCATCACCGCAGTCGCCATCGCGAAAACACCTGGATCACCGCTGGAGACCACGGCCACTCGGTGTCCCTGTTTGGCGAAATCCAATGCCATGACAGCGCGTTCAATTTCCACCATGTTGTCTGACGGAAGTGCACGCTGCCCTGGTCGTAATTGCACTCGCCGCACATAGGTGTCGTAGCCGATGATGGTGTCGGCTTCAGCTAAGGCCGCAGATGTTTCCGGGGTGGTCCATTGCGGATTGCCAGGACCTAAACCGACTACCACCACACCGCCAGTATTGGTGGCGTCAGTGTGGTCATTGTCCGCCGCGAATTTCCGGGCACGATCAACATCTTGCGAATCCGGTTTCCCTTGCGCATCGGTGTACTGTTCCGCCGCATGGATTTGTACCACTGAGAAATAGGGGGCATCGTCACTGGTCGCTGTCGCTAATGGAATCAGCCGCTGACCGGACATTCCGATCCTGGTGACTACCGTTGCCCGGTGCAGTACACCCGCTTCTTCCGCGGCGGCACGCACCTTGTCAAAGGTGCGCCCGAGTTTAATAACCACCGCAGTGTCACAAGCACCAAGGGCGGCAACGAGCCGATCATAAGGGCAGGTAGCGGGGATAATCGAAGCGATTTGGTGATCCTCTGCCAGCGGCTGCTCGGTTAATGCACAAGCCGCAGAAACTGAAGAAATACCGGGAATAATGGTGGTCTTTGCGGCCACATCCCGCAGTTCCCGGAAGAGATGCTGCTGGGAGGAATGCAACATGGGGTCACCTAAAGCGATGACCGCAACACTACGACCTGCCTGCAAATGAGCGGAAAGCCTGGTAACTGCATCCCGATAAAAATCAGCCATCGCCCCGGCATAGCCACCAGGGTGGTCCGTGTTGCCGGAAGTGACCGGATACACCAGCTCTTCAATCATCTGATGGGCGTCAACATAGTCTTCAACCACGCGAAACGCAGCGGAAGATCCTGCATGTTTGCAGTGGTAGGCGATGACATCCGCCGATTGCAGCGCATCGATAGCGGCGACGGTGAGATATTGCTTGCTACCAGGACCTACACCGATGCCGTAGAGGGTGCCTGCTGGTAGTTGTTGATCAGACTGGGGGGTGTTCATCGGATACTCCAGGTAGCCATGGGTTGCAGGATGCGCCGGTGGTGGGGTGCACGAGCCGATTGCGTGGAGGATAAATCAGCCGAACAGGCTGCAAAGTATGCGGCAGTGAAATGTTATCGAGGCATGATTTCACGACGGTTCGCTAAGGCGTTCACCGCCGCAGAGGTGATTGCCGAGCCGCCGCGCCTACCGTGCACGGTCACAAATTCTACGCCGAGGGCTGCTGCATCCTGACTTAACGCTTGTTTGGATTCTGCTGCGCCGATAAATCCGACCGGGCAGCCGATAATCGCAGCCGGTCGCGGATAGTCCGGATCATCGGCGAGTTTTTGCAGCAGATGGAAGAGCGCGGTTGGGGCATTTCCAATCGCGATGACTGCATTGGCGCAGTGTTCGCGCCAAAGCTCTACTGCTGCAGCAGAACGGGTGGTTGCAAGCTTCGCGGCCAGGTCACGGGTATTTTCGTGGCCAAGCAGACACATCACCGCGTTGTTTCCTGGTAGTCGAGAGGCGGTAATACCAGTGGCAACCATGGTGACGTCGGTGATGATTGGGGCACCAGCGTCGAGGGCTGCCCGCGCTTTTGTCACACAGTGCGGCGAGAATTCGATGTCGTCGATAAGCGACGTTTGACCGGCGGCGTGAATCATTCGCACCGCCACCGTCGCCTCATCGTCGCTGAGGTGGGAAAGATCGGTTTCTGCCCGGATTGTGGCAAAGGATTGCCGGTAAATCTCGTTGCCGTCGGTGATGTATTCGTAATGTCCAGGACGGGTTGTCATCGTGTAATCGGTGTTCCTTGATAGTGGACGAAGCGTCTAAATCGGCCTATTCGGGCAAGAGACGGAAGGAAATGGGAGCAGAACCGGAAGGCCCTCTTAGCGGATGTTCGCATTCTTTGCGGAACCTTCCTCCCGGTATGGTCGCGTTATTGAGCCTACCGTTGCGCGACTGCCAATCTCAGGAGGTCTGGTCGCAGTGTTGCTGTTGTCAGACTACTGCGGTGCAGGTTCGGTGACCTCATATTCACCGTCACTGGTTGCTAAATAGTCAACATATTTACCGGCAGGATGACCGCACCGTCGTTGGCATCCTGAGAAATGCACAGGATATTCGCCAGGATCCCCTTGTTGCATGAGGGTAATGGCGTCTCGTCGCACATCTGACAGCGACTTTTCACAGCCGGGCAAACCCGTACAAGCGGTGATCGACAGACGCGGGGAGTGGCGGTCAAACACCAGTCCGTGCAGACTGCCGGCTTTCACAACTGCTTCAGCAACAGCCTCATCTAACCCGTAGAGCATGACTGTGTGCCAGCAGGTTGCTGTGGTGGTGCATTCTGCGGTTGCAAGGAGCTCCGCGGCGGTGGCTGTCAACTTACCGAAGGGAAGACCCGCGCCAAGGGTGACCGTGCCATCGGGTTCATCATGCCAACCGACGAACCGGTCAATAATGTCGTTTTCCCGACTCGGGGTGTTCGCGTCGGTTGCGTTTGCCCATTGGTGGTCGTTGCCGATTGCTTTGGTGGTGGTTGCTGCATGATCGGCGACTACTTCGACGAGCTGTTGATATTTCTCGCCGCTGGTGTCTTCGCCGATACGCCACAGTGCATCCCGGATAGCAGCCCACCGGGTGGCGACTGCGGTGATTACCTGAGGGATTTCTTCCCCAGTGGCGATGTAATCGGTAAGGTTTCCACCGAGCACAATCCGAAATTCGGTGTCTCGCCAGCTGTCAGCATTGACAAGTGCTGTGGTGGCGATCGCTGCCATGTCCGGGGTGCGGTGCAGCATGTCTCCGCGTCCGTCGTCGAGTGCGAATAAGGTGCGTCCCGCCAATGTTGCCGTAGCCGGTGTGGCCAGCAGCGCATCGTCAAGTGCATGGGCTAGCGGATGCAGCCACGGTGTCCGCGGTGAACAAATAATGTTGCGCATCCGGTCGTGTGCCAGGGACGGGCTCATCGCATAGTGCACAACCTGCTCGGCGAATCCCGTTTGGTCAGCGCTGCTGATTCCACGAATCTGAATGTTTCCGCGGGTGGTCAGGTGAATATCACCGTCGCCGAAGGTTGTGGCAAGCTGGGCAAGGTTGCGCCATTGGTCGGCGGTCACATGGCCGCCAGCAAACCGCATACGGCCGATATAGCCGTCGGTTGCCTCATGCATGGCACGCACCCCAGGACAGGCGTCGCTTCGCTGACGATCACCCAGGGCGAAAGACTCTTTAATGCTGCTCGCTGCTGAAGAACACGTATTGTCGGTCACGGTTGGCTAAGTGTAGTCACCTTCCCACGGAAAGGAACCCGCTTTGCGACGAATCCCACTGCCTCGGCCGCCCCAACTACGGACAATTACTGCCCCGGCGCGCCTTATGCGCTATTGGACTGAGATTGGGGTGCCGGTGGCTTATGATTTTTTCGCTGAGATCGTAAAAGAGTCGGTGAGTGCCAGTGTGTTGCACAGCCAGTCGCATCCGCTGCAGCGGGTGAAACGGTGGGGTGCGGCGGTTGTCGGGCTCGACCAGGACTGTGAGAAATCTCAAAGTGGTGTTGGCGCTGGATGGGGGTTTGGGCCGTTTGATGCACGGTCGGCGGCGGCACTGTCACCGGCTGAGTTGGCGGAAATTTTTGGGGTGGCAGATCTTACGGCACCGTTGCCGGCGTTGCCGGAAGATGCACGACCGGGGATGCTGCTTGGGGCAGAGCCGGTGCGTGTATTAGGGGCTTCGACAGTGCTGCAGTCGACTGTGGCGAAACGTTTGAGCTATGTGACTGTCACCGGTGACGGGCAGTTGGTCCCGGCGGCGGCTATGGTGATCATGCATGCTAAGCCGGCCGTTGGCCGGCTGCGGCCGGTGGTGGGCATTGCGCCGTCGACGCAAGGGGTTGCACCGCATTGTGATCCGTCTCGTTCAGCGCAGGTGGGTGTGCGGTTGGCACAAAGTCCGGGGGATGCGGTGGTCGCCTATGAGTTGCCGGCGCTGCTTGCTTGCCTGCAGCAGGGCGCTGATGTGGTGTGTATTGATTATCCGCGCGATCCGGCTACTGGTATTCAACTGTATGGGAATCATGCGGCGGCGGGACATGCGTTAATTGATGCGATTGTGGCCTGTAACGAGCTGGGTGTTTCAGCTGCCGCGCCGGTTGGTTTGTGGGGGTTTAGCCAGGGTGGTGGGGCTGTCGGTTGGGTGTGTGAGCATCCAGAGATTGCCGAGAATCTGCATATTGCTGCGGCAGTGGTGGCTGCACCACCGGTGGATTTACTCGAGGTTGCCCAACATATTGATGGTGGGGGGATCAGTGGTGTGCTGGTTTATTGCATGGCGCAGCTCATTGTTACCAATGATGCGGTGCGGGCGGTGTTGTTACCGAAGCTTTCACCTACTGGTTTGCAGGCGTTGCGACAGTTGATGTCGACGTGTGCTACCGGCACGGTGTTTCAGTCGGGGTGGCGTTCGACCACATCGTGGACGACGACAGGGGAGAGCCTTGCAGAGTTAGCGATGGTGTTGCCGGTGGTGCGGGAAGCGTTGGCGTCGCTGGCGTTGGCATCGGCGAGCCCTAGGTGGCCTTGTCATGTGGTTACTGCTGTGCATGACGATGTGATTCCGGCAGCGCAGGTGCACCGGTTGCATCGGAAGTGGCGGGAAGGCGGCGCACCGGTGGCGTTTACTGAGCACCCGCTGGTGCGTTTTCCTTTCCAGACCGGTTCGAATCATTTTTTGCCGTATTTTTTAGCGATGCCGGATTTGATTGATTGGTTGTTTGCCGAGTTGGATCGGTGGCCGCACCGCCCCGATCGGTGGTGAGGTGCAGTAGGCGAGGTGACGGCTGATTACTGGGGGATTTGGGCTTGTGGAGAGCTGGGCTGGTGTACGGGCACTGGTGCAACGCACCTTGGGGGGCTGGTTTTTGCGCCGGTTGTTTTCCACCGTAAAGCAATCCGGTTAGGGTCGGCTACAATGGGCGCAGTTTGCGATACCGGCAAGCTGTCTGAGTGATCGGGTGTTGTTCAGCGGGTTGCTGGTAAAAAAAATTGCCACTGTTTGTTGCCCCCAAGGAAAGGCGTAGCTGCCGCGTGTCTGTCATTGTTGTTCTCTCCACTTCCGATACTGATCTGTTGAGTGCGAAAGCAGCCAACGAAGCTGCGGATGTCTCATTTCGTTTCGCTAACCCAAATGGGCTAAGTCACGCGCAGATTGATGCGCTCATCGATGGGGCCAGTGTGGTGATTTGTCGTCTGCTTGGTGGGCGTCGGGCGTGGGAAGATGGGGTGGATTATTTACGCAAGTCGACGCTGCCGCTGATTTTCGTTTCCGGGGAGCTTGCGGTCGATGCCGAATTAACAGAGTTGTCGACGGTTGCTGCTGGTACAGCCACAGAAGTGCACACCTATATGGCCGAAGGTGGCCGGGAGAATTTTGTGCAGCTGTACCGGTTTGTCTCCGATACGGTGCTGCTGACCGGTTTGGGGTTCCAGCCGCCGCAGCGGCTGCCTTTGTGGGGTGTTCTCCAGCGCAGCTCGCAGGCGCAACCAGGTGCTCCGAAGGTGGCGGTTATCTATTATCGGGCGCAACATATTGCCGGTAATACCGAGTATGTGCATGCGCTCGCGGATGCGATTGATGCCGCCGGCGGTCATGCTGTTGCGATTTATTCAGCGTCGTTGCGGCAACCAGAGGCGGCATTAATCGAAGAACTTGGGCACATGGATGCCATCATTACCACGGTGCTTGCTGCTGGTGGAACTACCCCTGCTTCCGCATCAGCCGGCGGCGACGATGAGGCTTGGAATGTCGAGCAGCTCGCAGGGCTTAATGTGCCAATTTTGCAGGGTCTTGCCCTCACCTCACCGCGGGCAACCTGGGAGGCCAGCGATGACGGACTGTCACCGCTTGATGTTGCTACCCAGATTGCTGTTCCCGAATTTGACGGCCGCCTGATTACGGTGCCGTTTTCGTTTAAAGAATATGACGACCAGGGTCTTATCTCTTATGTTCCGGATGCGGAACGGTGCGCGCGGCTGGCTGCGATTGCGGTGCGGCATGCCCGGTTGGCGCATAGTCCTGCCGAGAAGAAAAAACTGGTCATTATGCTGTCGGCATATCCGACGAAGCATGCCCGCATCGGGAATGCGGTCGGGTTGGATACCCCAGCATCAACGTTGGCGCTGCTGCATGCGCTGGCAGATGCCGGCTACGATCTTGGGGAAACCAGTCAAATTCCTGGCTACGACACCGGCGACGGCGATGCACTCATGCACGCCATCATCGATGCTGGCGGCTATGATCCCGAATGGTTAACCGATGAGGTTCTCGCCACGAATCCGCTCCGGTTGAGCAAAGCGGACTATTTGCACTATTTCCGCACGCTCCCTGCAGCAATGCAGGAGGAGATGGAAGCCCAATGGGGAGCTGCCCCAGGGACGCATTACACCCATCCGGATACCGGTGATATCTATATCGCCGGGCTGCAGTTCGGCAATGTGGTCATCATGATTCAACCGCCTCGCGGCTTCGGGGAAAACCCTGTCGGTATCTATCACGATCCGGAGTTGCCAGCTAACCACCACTATATGGGCACCTACTATTGGCTGCGGCACCATTTTGGCGCCGACGCTATCGTCCACATGGGCAAACACGGCAATATGGAATGGTTGCCTGGGAAAACCGCCGGGCTTTCTCACAGCTGCTATCCGGATCAGGCCATTGCCGATCTGCCACTGATTTACCCATTTTTGGTCAACGATCCAGGCGAAGGCACGCAAGCGAAGCGACGTGCCCACGCTACCCTCATCGACCATATGATTCCGCCAATGGCACGCGCCGAATCTTATGGTGATATCACCCGTCTCGAGCAGCTGCTCGACGAACACCAAAATATCTCCGCGATGGATCCGGCGAAGCTTCCCGCGATCCGGCAAGAGATTTGGACATTGCTGCAGGCTGCGAAAATGGATCAAGATCTCGGCTGGGAAGAACGTCCCGCCGAAGATGTCTTTGACGATATGCTCATGCATATCGATGGTTGGCTGTGTGAGATTAAAGATGTTGCTATCCGTGGGGGGCTGCATGTGCTCGGCCAACCCATCGAACGCCAGCTGCTCATCGATTTAGTCGTTGCTATGCTGCGCGCCCGCCAATTGTGGGGTGGCCAAACCCAGGTGGTCGGTTTACGCGAAGCGTTAGGGTTGCACGAAGATGGCAGCGAATCACGCCAAGCAACCGATGAGGCCGAAGCCTGCGCGACCGCTTTGCTGACAGCGCTGAGTGAGCACGACTTTCAACCAGCAGCTGTGAAATCGGTTGTTGCCGCGACCCCTCTGCCAGAAAAAGCAGATCCCGAAGCGGTGGTGGCCATGCTGGAATTTGCTACCACGACTGTCATTCCGCGACTGACCCAAACCCCGCGGGAAATCACCCAGATTCTGCGCGCTTTACAAGGCGAATTTATTGAAGCCGGCCCGTCTGGTTCCCCGATGCGCGGCCTGATTAACGTGCTGCCTACCGGTCGGAATTTTTATTCCGTCGATCCGAAAGCATTGCCGAGCAGGCTGGCGTGGGAAACCGGTCAGCTGCTGGCGGATTCCCTTATCGAACGCTATCAAGCCGACCACAATGGTGCCTATCCAAAATCGGTGGGCTTAAGTGTGTGGGGAACTTCTGCTATGCGCACTTCCGGCGACGATATTGCCGAGGTGTTTGCGCTGCTCGGTGTGCGACCGGTGTGGGATGAAGCCTCCCGCCGAGTGGTGGATTTGCAAGTGATTGACTTGGAAGAGTTAGGTCGGCCGCGGATTGATACGACGGTGCGGATCTCCGGTTTTTTCCGGGACGCCTTCCCGCATGTCCTCGCCCTGCTTGATGATGCTGTCCAGTTGGTGGCAGGGCTCGACGAACCCGACGAGATGAACTATGTTAAAGCCCATGCAGCAGCTGACGCCTCCCACGGCGACGGCCATGTGCTACGGATTTTCGGTTCTAAGCCGGGCACCTATGGTGCCGGGCTGCTGGAGCTTCTAGACTCCGGGAACTGGCGTACTGACCAGGATCTTGCTGCGGTGTACACCACCTGGGGTGGCTATGCCTACGGCCGCGGGATCACCGGGGTGAAAGCCGAAGAAGCCATGTCACGGGCATATCGGCGGATCGCGGTAGCGGCGAAAAACATGGATTCCGCTGAGCATGATATTGCCGACAGCGACGACTATTTCCAATATCACGGCGGCATGATTGCCACGGTGCGGGCTCTCACTGGGGAGGATCCAGCATCCTATATTGGGGATTCCCGCCGGCAAGAAACGGTGAAAACCCGCACGTTACACGAGGAGTCCAGGCGCGTATTCCGTGCCCGGGTGGTAAATCCTCGGTGGCTTGATGCGATGCGCCGTCACGGCTACAAAGGTGCCTTTGAGATGGCTGCAACGGTCGACTATCTCTTTGGCTACGATGCCACCACGGGGCTGATGGATGATTGGATGTATTCCACGCTCACCGAGGTATATGTGCAAGACCCCACCAACCGGGAATTTTTCCAGCAGTCTAATCCGTGGGCGTTACGCGACATTGCCGAACGGCTACTAGAAGCTGCTGAACGCGGCTTGTGGGAGCAGCCTGACCCTGCCGAATTGGAGCTGCTGCGGGACACCTATTTGCAGATGGAAGGCGATTTGGAAGATCGCGGTACCCCACAGCAATAGTGTTGCACCGTTCGGTGGCCAGGCAAACGTTGGCTGCGGTGGGCGCGGGGAGCGCGCCTGCCGCGGTTTGTTCATTACACTACAAAGCTGTGCCTTTCGTATATTTCCTTTTGTATCTCATTGCTGAGTCCCTCGCGTTTTATGGGGTTGCGAAACTCATCGGTACTGGCTGGGCGCTGGTTGCCCTCGGTGCGGTGTTTATCTTCGGATTGCTGCTGGCCTCCTTCGAACTGACTGCTATCGCGAAGAAAGCCAGCACCGGTCAGATCAGTCCTGGCCGGTCGATGGGGGATTCAGGTCTGGTCACGGTTGGTGTGGCTGGCTGTGTGGTGCCCGGGTTTGTGACTAGTGTTGCCGGCCTACTGCTGATTATTCCGCCGACTCGGGCGCTGGTGCGGCGCAGTCTTGCTCGCACCTTGCGCAAGCGACTCGACGAATTCGGGGTTCGTGCCGTCAGCCGATCCCGCATGATGAACACTAGTGGTCGACCCACTAACCGCTATGGCACGTTTACTGTGGAAGCCACCGACGTGCACGATGAACCAGTGGAACATCACCCAACCCGGGAAGAGGAAGAAGCGCTGCGTAAATTTAGCGACTCGGTGCAACCAGAGGACTTCACCGGTGACGAGCCGGGCAGCGCTGAGGCAGGCGGTCACACTCCTGGCAGCAATAAGTAGGCTCGTCTTTTTGCGCCGGTTCGCGCTGTGGTTTTTTGCAGCGACGAACACCGTCATGCAATAGCACTAAACTGCGGGCTGGGAACACGCCGGATGAGCATCGCCTATGCGGCGCGCTAATTTTCACTACGAGAAAGAGAACACTGGAAGTGCGTGGTTTCGCTGAGGGGAGTCTCCGGCTGGGGTTGAGTGCCGCCTCCGGGTTGTTGTGTTATGGCGCGTTTGCTCCCGCCGGGCAATGGCTGTTCGCTATTGTGGGCATGCTGCTGTTTACCGTCGCGCTGCTGCCGTGGGGGCAGCTTTATCCAGGATGGCGTATCTTTGCCGCTGTCGGTGTGATGCAGTCGCTGGTGATGTATCTGCTGTTACTGCCCTGGATCGGGGAGCTCGTGGGCACCATGCCCTTTGTTGCTCTTGCGGTTACCGAGTCGCTCTACGGCATTATTGTCGGCATGTTCGCCGGGATTGCTGCCCGTCATCGACTGCTTGCACCACTTGGGGTGGCTGCCACCTGGACGGCCGGGGAATGGGCTCGTGCCAGCTGGCCGTTCGGCGGATTCGCGTGGGGAAGGCTGGCTTGGGGACAAGTTGAATCCCCGTTAGTGATCCTGGCAACCCTTGCCGGACCTGCCCTGGTGAGTTGTATGGTCGTGCTCATCGGCGCAACCCTGGCGAACCTTTTCTTCGCCCTTACCAAACGCGGCATTTACACCAATATCTGCTATCTGCTGCTTCCGGTGCTACTCGCAGCCGTCACCGTCGGCATCAATCCTAGGTTTAGTGCCGACAACGGCAACATGACCATCGCTGCCGTGCAAGGGAATGTGCCACGTCTCGGCCTGGACTTTAACACCCAACGTCGTGCCGTGTTAGCCAACCATGTCACGGAGACTATGCGGATCGATCAACCGGTCGATGTTGTGCTCTGGCCAGAAAACGCCTCAGATATCAATCCGCTCACCGACCAGCAAGCGTTTGCCGACATTGTGGCGAGCGCCAAACATGCTGGGGCTCCTGTGCTAGTCGGTACGATCACCCGGGATGAAACCGGCCCGCACAACACAGTGATTGCGATCAACCCGGATGGCACCACAGGTCAACGACACGACAAAAAATATTTACAGCCCTTTGGCGAATGGATGCCCTACCGGCAGCTACTGCGCCATGTGACAGATCTCGTGGATTTAGCCAACGATTTTGTACCCGGCAACGGTAATGGGGTGATCACCGTTGAGCAGGCCTTATCACACAACCCGGTAGCAATCGGTATCGCCACCTGCTACGAAGTATTGTTCGATCAGGCAATTGCTGATGCGATTCAAGGCGGCGCCGAAATCCTGGCAATACCAACCAATAATGCCACCTTCGGCTTTTCCGATATGACCTATCAACAGTTGGCGATGAGCCGACTGCGGGCGGTTGAAACACACCGATATGTGGTCATTGCTGCCACCTCTGGGGTGTCGGCGATCGTGTCACCTACAGGCGAGGTGATGCAGGAGACGAATATTTTCCAAGCCCGCCATCTTATCGCCGAAGTTGGCCTCTCAACACAAATCACCACCGCGGTGCGCTATGGGCAAGCCATTGAACTGCTCATTGTTGCCGGGGCACTTGGCATTACAGCATTTGCCTGGCATCGCTGTCCTCGTCCTGTGCGCACCAAGCGGCGGAAACGGGCACAGAACTAACCCGTTGACTGTAGTTGCTACGGCACCGTCGCCGGGAGAAACAGCATTGCCGGATAAACCTGCTGACAGCATCGGCGACAACAGCATTAGGCAACCCGGCACAGGGTAGGGGACAATAGGGACATGGCTACCTCTGTGACACCCACTTGCGTGATCATCCCCACCTACAATGAACGCGACAACATCGAATCTCTCCTCGATCGTGTACTTGCCGCAACAGATGTCGACGTGTTGATTGTTGACGACAATAGTCCTGACGGCACTGGTGAACTTGCCGACGACTATGCAGCCAAGCATGACCAAGTCCATGTCTTGCACCGGCAAGGCAAAGAAGGACTATGTGCCGCCTATGTGGCAGGGTTTCGGTGGGCGTTAGCGCGTGACTATGCCGTGATCTGTGAGATGGATGCGGACGGCTCCCACTCCCCAGAAGAACTCCCCAAATTGCTGCATCGGATCGCGGAAGGAGCCGATGTGGTGATCGGAAGCCGCTATGTGCCCGGTGGACAAGTCCGAAACTGGCCAAAGCAGCGCTTTCTGCTCTCAAAAGCAGGCAATATTTATGCAAGTATGATGCTTGGCGCAGAAATTGCCGACATCACCGCAGGTTATCGTGCCTATCGTCGCGAAGTGCTCGCCAGCATCGACCTCGATAGTCTTTCCCGAGCCGGCTATATTTTCCAGGTTGATTTAGCCCGCCAGGCAGTAGCTGCCGGATTCGACGTCCGTGAAGTGCCAATCACCTTCGTTGAGCGTGTCCATGGCGAATCGAAACTCGACGGATCCTTTGTCACCTCATCGCTCAAAGAAGTCACCGTGTGGGGGTTGCAGCATCGCTTCGAGCAGCTGAAAGAATTCACAGCAGTCAGTGCTGACCTGGTCAAACACGAGGCATCGTCGTTTGTTGCGAAAAAACGCCGTCAGCGTCGCCGCAAAGCGCAGTAGCGGCAACGTATCTTCCCAACCCACGGTGTCAAAGCACGTCCACAGTGTGCAGCAGACACCCCGCTACATAAAAAATTGATCAACAACACAACAACCACTGGGGTCGACACGTTCCGTGTCGACCCCAGTGGTTGTTCACGCTATAAGTTTTTTGGTGCTGTTGCCGTTACTGCTGTTCGGCAGCTTTTTTCGCAGCTTCTTCTTCCTGCTGCTGCTTCAGCAAGCGGGTAGCGTTGCGACGCCGTTTCCGCAGTAACTCGATGCGTTCCTCCAAGAGTTCTTCCAACTCTTCCATGGAGCGTCGTTCACACAACATATCCCAGTGGGTTCGTGGCGGTTTTACCGGTTTTGCTTCAGTCCCTTCACCCTCGACGAGGATACCCATCTGGCCGTTTTTACACATCCACTCGCCAGGAATCTCAGCCTCGTGGGCGAACGGCACTTCGAAGATTTCGCCTGCTTCCGTGCGATACTTCATGAACTTCCGTGGCGCCAAATCATGGTCACGGTCAGTTTCGTAGCTCACAGCACCCATGCGACTACCGCGCAATACGCGATCTGCCATAGTGAATAATCCTTAACTCAATCAGTAGATTCTTTCATTTGCTCCAGCACAGATGGTGCTGGAGCTAACCCATCGTCAACAACGTAACGTGTAAGTATAGCTCTCGCACTCAAGTTAACGTCCAAGAGACCGTGTTTTGTTCCCACCACCGTGTACAGAGCCTTCCCATTTGCACTATGGGAAGAAGAAGTCAGCAGCATTGAAGCGTCACGTTGCGCCGAACACAGCATCCGCTAAAGGCCTTTAAGTGGGGTAAGTAACAGACAGTAACTGGTAGATGAGGCAAGAAGTTGGAACAATAATGATGTGATCACTCGGAAGCATGGGCAACAACAGGCGCAGTGCGCTTGGTGTGCAAAGCCAATTATCGCCGGCGGGCGTGGTCGACCCCGAAAATACTGTTCGCACTCGTGTCGGCAACGCGCCTACGAGCAGCGGGTCAATGTGACCGGCACCCAAATACCTAGTGACGCTGTCATCATTACCCAAGAACGGGCGAGTATTTTCAGCGATCAGTTGTTTCAGCTGCGCTGCGCAGCAGAAGATATTCACACCGCCGCCGCTGAACGGGCACCGTATGCTGAGATTGCAGAAATGTGTGCTGAGCTTGTGGTTTTAGCTGAAAACATTGAGCGCCTGCGGATCCGGGATACCGACGTGTAAGGGAGTCCAGCCAACGCGCTTTGCCCATATCTCGGGGGCAGACGACGGTGGGGGAATGCGACACGGGGAAGTTTTTCACCTACTGTGGAAACTTATGCGGTCAACAATCAATAAACCTTTTGTGATCCTCATGGTCATCGCGATTGTCGTTATCGCGTTGGTAAGCGTAGGACCTACGGTATATACCCTGGCAACCTCCACCGGGGTAAAAGCTGAAGCGTTAGATATCGATGACGCCCGCCCAGCATCCACCGATTTGGATGGCACCTGGAAAATCGTGCCTGGTTCTGGCCGGAATTCCACCCAGGTGGGTTTTACGTTCCACGAGGTACTTCCGGGTACAAGGAAGGCTACATCGGGTTCAACTTATGCTGTCGACGGGACAGTTGTTGTGGCCAATGAGCGGCTCCAAAGTGCAGACTTAGTGGTTGATGCGACCTCATTGCGCACCGATGTGAAAAAACGCGATATCAATGTGGCAATGAAGATTCTGCACACTGACACTTATCCGACCGCAGAGTTCCACACGACTGAGCCTGTTGATCTTTCCGCACTGCCAGAGGATGGCACACCGGCTGAGGTCACTATTCCTGGTGAGCTGACGTTGCATGGCGTGACGCACACTGTTGAACCTGTGTTTACTGTAGTGCGCACCGGCAAGCGGGTGTTGATGTATTCGACATTGCCGGTCAACCGGCTCGATTACAATGTGAAAACTCCTGAGTTTGTGGCAGCAACTATTGCTGAGGAAGGCGAGCTCAATATTCGCCTCGACATGGAGAAAGTTGCACAATAGTTGGTGGCGGGTCAGCAACACACGGTACACCCGTTGCCGCACGCAGGATTGGGAATTCTATGACTGAGAAGATGATGCCGTATTTGGTACTGCGTCTTGTGGTGCTGTTGGTGTTTGCAGCGATTGTGGCATATCACCACATGTGGCTGCTTGTTGGTGTAGCTGTTGTCTTTTTCTTCCTGACTGCGTTTCAGTTGTGGACTGCTTGGAAGCAAACCCGCTAGTGCGGATCGTGCGGCTTTATTCCAGAGTTTGGCCGTTTCAGGTAGCTGCTGTCGATCCCATTTTCCACCCCATTTACGTCACAGGTGACGTAAATGGGGTGCTCTGTCATTATGCGCACACTTCACGCTAGGGCCGCCACCGGAGCCAGAAGTGGCTATGTGAATTTCCCGACAAGAGGCAACCATTCGCTCATCTGTGTTTTCAAACCCACAGACTGACCGTCGCGTCAACATGGCACACAAGCAGTCTCAGATGCATCGCCGAGGCGAGATCAGCGGCGATGGTGTCGCCAACCCAAGGGATGGCGAATAAGCAAGATCCAATTTGGAGGCAGCATCCAAACGCTGACCAACCCAGATTACGCGGAGCCGGGAGATGCGACACCTATACAGCGGAAGGTTAGTGCATCCACAATGTTCGTTCATAGCACCCAGGTCTAAGTGGCTAATCGCCGTCGGCGCGAGCAGCGCGGTACACAGCCCATATATCTTAGTGTCCGATAATGTACATTATGACATTCTGCGGATGAGTCATCTCACCTACCTCAACGTTCGTGATCCAAACACATCCCCATATTCCGCTACTCTTGGCGCACACTGACACGACTGCCCACGACGATGCCGGTGCGATGCTTGCATTGCTCAAGCGGGCAAGGATCTTTCAGCTTTGCGCCGACAAACCAGTCCACATCATCAATATCGAACTTGCTCACGAATCATCAGCCGCGAGTTCGACATGCCACTGTGATGGTCTGAGCGTCGACTATCCTGGACGGATTCGACCATGTGCTCGCGCCACTTGACAGATGAGCTGCAAGCCGAACCGCAGCGGGCTGATCAGTGTCGCTTTGTGCGTTCTTGCCAGCCTGGATCTTGGCATACCGTTTTGAACTATTTACGCCACTCCCCTTCGATTGCAAGAAATAAAATAAGCTTTCACTAACCTTTTGGAAGGCCGGAAAATTTAACTGTTACAGCAGGTAAAGCAACGGTTTTCGAATTTTTTGCAAGCATTAACTCTACGATTTTCAACTATGCGATCCTGGGGCTTCGACGGGAACGCAGCGTCCTCTGCGTCCCACATCTGGGGGTAGTCACGACAGGTTGGCATTCCCGGTATCGCCACGGTCGTACGATCGGTTTATGAAAAAAATTGCAAGTGCAACCCCTGAACAATATGGTCGCCCAGCTGGTGCGACTGCTCAACCTGATCGTGTGGCTGATGACCGCGCATCCGGCGCCGATCCGCAAACCATCGCCGATTTGGCGGCTATTGTTGGTCAATGCAATGTTGCCGGACGAATCTCTGACGTTGTTCGCTACGCCTCGGATGGATCCCCCTATCGGGCAGTCCCCCAGGTGGTCGTGAAACCACGCAATGCGCAAGACTTATCTGCCATCATGCGCTGGGCGAAACGCAATGATCGCAAGCTGGTATTCCGGGCTGGTGGTTCATCACTGAACGGTCAAGCCATGGCGAAGGATGTCATGGTGGATGTAAAAACCCATTTCACCGGCATGAAGGTGTTAGATGGCGGGAAACGACTGTGGAGCCGACCAGGGGTGGTGCTTGGGGATGCGCAGGCAGTCCTAGGCCGACACGGATACATGCTAGGACCTGACCCGGGATCAACCACGGTGGCATGTTTAGGTGGCATCGTGGCAGATAATTCCGGTGGGATGCGCTGTACGGTCGAACAAGACTCCTATCACTGCTTAGAAGATGCTGTCTTTGTATTGCCAAGCGGCACAATTGTCGACACTCGTGATCCTCAAGCGGCGGCGAAATTGACCACAGCAGAACCCAGACTCGTTGCCGGATTGTTGCAGTTGCGCGATGAGATTCGCAGCGATGCAGCGCTGGTGACAATGCTGCGGGAAAAATTCGCTATCCGTAACACGAATGGGCTGCGGCTAGACGCGTTTTTGGACGAGGACTCCCCCGAACGAATCCTGTTGAAACTGCTTGTCGGTTCAGAAGGTATTTTCGGCTGCCTCACCGAGGTGGTAATGCGCACAGTACCGGTGCCAAAATATAAGGCTTGCGCTTGGCTGATCCTCCCAGATGTGAAAGCGGCCGCAAACTATGTGGCACCACTGGTAGCTGCTGGCGCCACCGCTTGTGAGCTGCTGGTGGCACCGATGATGAAAGAAGCCATCGGCAACTTCCGTGATGCTCGCGAATCGTGGGCTGACATGCCCGACGAGGCAGGTGCTCTGCTTTTGGAGCTCGGCGCTACCACGCAAGAGGGGCTGGCTGCACAAATCGATAAGGTGCACGAGGTGCTTGCTGCAGCGACGCTGCTTGAACCGTTATCGTTTTTCACCGATCCCCAGGCGATGCGGGGTGCATGGCAGATCCGCTCCGGGTTGTTTGGCCTTGTCGGTAAATTACGCCGGCAAGGGTCAACGATGATCACTGAGGATGTGTGTTTCCCTCCGGCGAAGGTTGGCGAAGGATCCGCGGCGTTGGTGGATTTGCTGCGCGAATATGGGTTTGATGCAACCGTGATGGGGCATGCGACATTCGGAAATCTGCACTTCTTTATCGCCCCAAAGCTCGATGTGCCAGCAGAGAAAGAAAATTATGCAAAGTTTATCGAGGCGCTAGCCAAGCTCGTTATCGAAGACTTTGGCGGTTCCCTGAAAGCCGAACACGGCACCGGGGTGAATATGGCGCCGTTCGTGGAATATGAATGGGGATCGCAGGCCTACGAACTGTTTTGGCGGGTGAAAGAGCTCATCGATCCGGCGCTGCTGCTCGCGCCAGATGTGAAGCTGACGCGGAATCAACAGATTCATTTGCAAGGGTTAAAGTCCTTCCCCATTGTTGAGGAGGAAATCGCTGACTGTGTGGAATGCGGCATGTGTGAACCGGTGTGCCCTTCACGACATGTGTCGGTCACGCCGCGGCATCGTATCGCTTTGCGGCGGGAAATGTCCCGCCAGCCGGAGGGCAGCCCGGTTTTGCGGCAGCTGCAGGAGGAATACGACTATGATGCGGTGCAGTTGTGTGCGGCGGATGCATCCTGCGCTATTGCCTGTCCGGTGTCGATCGATACCGGTGCGCTGATGAAAAAGCTGCGAGAAAAGCAGCATAATCAGGCCACCCAGTCTGCAGCGTTACATACTGCGAAACATTATGACCTCGTGGAGAAAGCTGCCCGGGCGTCGATGATGGCAGCCTCGCGGGTGGGTTCCACGGTTGGATTTGGCCTGCTGCAGGCTGCCGCCGATGCTGGTCGAACGGTTATTAGTAAAGATTTGCTGCCGACGGTGCCAGGACCATTGCCGCAGGCTGCTCCTGCCCAGTTACCATCCACTACCCGAGAGGGTGCTACTGCCGTCTATGTGCCGGCATGTATTAACCGTATTTTTGGTAATCCTCACGGGGCGGCGCGTGACCAGTTGACGGTGCCGCAGGCCATTGTGGAGCTTGGTCGACGTTCCGGGGCACCGGTGTGGATTCCAGACCATCTCACCGGACTGTGTTGTGGCACACCGTGGTCGTCAAAGGGCTATACGGATGGGTTTTATCATGCAGCCTCGAAGATGGTCACTGCCCTGCTGGAGTTCACCAATGAAGGCGAGCTGCCGGTGATTATCGATGCGGCCAGCTGTACGCACGGGCTGGTCGGTCAGGTGCGAACGAAACTGCACAACTATGATCCGCAGCTGGCAGCCAGGTTTGCCAAGGTGGAAGTGTTGGATGTGGTGCAATGGCTGGAGCGGGAAGTCATTGATCATCTGCCGATTACGACGACGCTTGGCAACACTGTCGTGCATCCAACCTGTTCGACGATGCATATGGGCATTGACGATGCCCTGCTGCGGCTCGCACAGCGGGTCACTACCTCAGCGGTGATTCCGGATGGGGCGCGGTGTTGTGGTACTGCTGGCGACCGGGTGCTGCTGCATCCGGAGTTGGTGGAGTCCGCAACCCGGGAGGAGCGTGACAGCCTCAATGATGGGTTTGAGTATTTTGTGTCTGATAACCGAACCTGCGAGATGGGTTTGGAGATGATTGCCGGCAAACCATATCAGTCGATTGCCTGTCTGCTTGAACGCGCCTCACGACCGCTGATGAGCTCGTAATATGCAGCTTTCGTTGGCGGTGCGTTCACGGTGTGCATGCACACGCTAGACTGGTGACTGGCACCGGGGAAGGTGAAGTGGATCACTTCCCCGGTAACGGATGTGCTATTGCGCCAAGCCAGTATTGATCGCCATGTTCACGCTTGTAAGGAGCCCGTCGATGTTTGACGTCGATACTTTGTTGACATCGTTTGGACTGCTGGGAATTTGCGCGATTATTTTCATGGAAACCGGGGTGTTGATTGGGTTTATTTTTCCCGGTGACACGCTGCTGTTTACTGCTGGGATTATGGCGCATAATGAGCCGCCGATCGCTCCCCTGTGGGCGCTGCTGGTGGTGATTCCGGCCGCCGCAGCTGCCGGTGATCAGGTGGGGTATCTGCTTGGCCGCCGGGTGGGGCGGCGGATATTGTCGGCGAAGGCGGTCGGCTGGATGGGGCCGGATGCGGTGCAACGGACGAATGAATTTTTCGCCCGCTACGGACCGGTGACGGTGTTGTTTGCCCGATTTGTTGGGGTGGTGCGCACATTAACACCTCTAACGGCGGGCATTGCACACATGAATCATCGATTGTTTACGGTGTATTCGATTATTGGTTCTATTTTGTGGGGTGCCGGGTTTGTCTTGCTGGGATATATGGTGGGCGAAATCCCGATTGTGCAGGAATTTCTCCACGTGTTCATTCTTGCCGGGATGCTCACCGTGTTGTTGCCGCTGGGGTTGAAGCTCGGTGCGGCCACCTATCGCTACATGTTGGTGAAGAAGAAGGCGGCGACGAAGAAAACCCGCGAATATCAACGCCGCCATATTGATCGCCACAGCGCCCATCCACGGTCGGCCGCAGCCCGTCAGCGAGCGGTGTCGGCGGCCGACAAGGCCGCACACAGCAGCCCCCGACAGGATACTTAATAGCTGGTGGGCCTGGGAGCCTCGCTGTGGTGACCGTGACCAACTAGTTCAACTGGGAGTTGATGATGGGCGTTGGCTGTCCCGCACAGCCGGGAAGATCTACAGGTGTGGGTGTTTCAAGAATCAGTGCCGAATTGCCGGATCCCCTACAATTCGCGCCCACCGCTTCGTCACAGCTGCCCGGTGGCCATTGGGCAGGGAAAATTAGCGGGGTTGCCGCTGGTGGGTGAGCTGCAGTTGTACCACATCCAGCATTTCCAAGGCGGCGAGCGCCTGCTGCAGGGCAAGCACATAGTCCATCATGCGACGCGTTACTTCATCGATACCGTGTGCGGCCAACATGTCTGCTTGGGCAAGCAGGTTACTGCGATAAATTGCCGCTGTGGTTTCTAAATGGCTGCCGATGTGGGTGATCGCCCGGGTGCGTAGATCAGTCACAGATTCGATGGTGTCCACGAGTCCGCCGACTGTGAGCGGCGAAGAATTCGGATACAGATAATAGTGCAGCAGCCGCTGTGCCTGCTGTGCTGTGCTGCTAAACGTGTCAGTAACCACTTGTGCCTGGATTGCGGCCGTTCCGCTGGGGCTGAGCAGTTTCGCCATAGTCTGTGCCATGGTGCGCTGTTCGCCCGTACTAAGCCGCTCCAGTCGTCCAACTGAGATGAGATGATCATAGCGGCCTTGGTTGGATGGATAAGGCTCGTCTGCGGTGATAACTTGGAAACGCCCAGACAAGTGTGCTGTGCCAACAGCACGTTCCAGCCAATCGGCCATCAGCGGATCAGCGGTGATGGCATCCACCGTCGCCCCCAAGTCGAGCAACACCTGTGCCATAGTTGGGGCGATCGCTGGCCAGTCAAGCACATCCGATCCGGGATGCACCCCGGCCAGGCGGGCAAGTGCCTGCGCCCCACGCCGGCTAGCAAACCGCACATCATCGGCCTCTACAGCCACCGGTGCGGTAATAGTGGTTCGATCAATAAACCGGGCTTGCCCTGCCCTGCGGCGAGCGGTCGGCAGCGGCGCCCGCACTGTGGTCGGCACCCCGGAGGAATAAATCGGGGCAACCATGCCACCGCCGCCGCTACAGGCAGCAGCAACAGCCACCGGCAGTTCGGCACCATCCCACGAGCCAGCCGGCGCCTTTGCCACCTTTGACCCTTTGCCGGGGGCATATTGCAGCGCAATCAACCGGGCGAGAAACTCGGCCACATTATCGACGTAAAACTCGCCCGCCGCGTAGGCCTCCCCGAGACCCACCCAGCCGGCATCCGCCAACCGGTAAAACAATTCCTCATAGGCAACATGCACTGTCAGTGGAAACAGTTCCACCGGTTCGCCACGTTCATTGGTCGGCTGTTTGCCCGACAACAGCGCCTTCACCGAATTCGTTGGTGTCGCCGGTCGCGGTTTCGGCGACCGGCGCAGCCGGTGAAACCATGACTGGCCACGACGAGAACCCGCATGCCGCTCGGCTATCCCATCGCCGGTCGACCAGTCAACACTGTGTTCCAATGACTCACCAGGATTCGACACCTCCGCTGCCACAGTATTCTGCCCGGCAAGGCGAAGATACTGCGCCACACTCACCGCTGTGGCACTGCCCACAGGCGACACCGGATCCGAAACCACAGGTGGGGCGGTAACTAGAGCAATCGCTGCCAAATCACACAAGTCAGCAAATTTTGACTCTTCCCGCCGGGCGGCTGCAGCAATCCGCGGTGTCGCCGGAACAGTTACCAACGCTGGCCATTGCAGCGGATCAAGATGGCGCACATGCGCAGGTATTTGACGATCCACCACGACACCTCCAAAACATTGCTGAACCTCACCACGCCATCCCAGGCATCGACACCACGGACTACATGGCCAAACACTCCTGACCACAACAGCCATATCGTCACCTGCACACGGCAGCATCAAACTGTCCGTACTGTAGCGGCGTCAAGCCCACACATGGTGCTGCCACGCAGCTAACGATGCAAAAACATGCGCCCCCACTATGCTTCTTCCCCACTGATCAATTGGGCAGCCACCACCCAAACACCGCGGCACACGAGCCACAGCCAGCAGCTTCCCCCACCCTCATCCCCTCCCACCCGGGGGTGGCTAGTGTGACCGGCACAGCAGTCGCCTATGCCGCGTCTGTGGCCGAGGGACTACGCCGGTCAGTAGACGGCGATAAGTCCTATTCCGGGCTGATGACGAACAATCCACTCCACACCGACTGGGACGCGCACTGGATCACCGACGAGCTGCACACCCTCGATGAACTAGCAGCATGGCTGGACAGTATCGGCGTGCTGCCGCCCAAGTCCTGGCGACGCACACGACGGAAAAACCCAGTCCGGCTGGGACGAAACTGCTACATCTTCGAAACCGCACGCACCTGGGCATACCGGGAAATCCGCCACCACTTCGACGATCCCGAAGAACTAGCGTGTGCGATCTCCTGCCATCTCCACGAACTCAACGCAGGCTTTGCCGACCCCTCCCCGTTGCCGAAGCAGAGCAGATCGCCCGCTCAATCACGCGGTGGATCATCACCAAGTTCCGCATGTGGCGTGACGGCGCAGCCGTCTACGAAGCCAACTTCATCAACATCCAATCCGCACGCGGACGCAAAGGCGGACGCGCATCCGGCGAAAGCCATCGAGCACAAACAGAGCAGATCTGGAGCGAAGCATGAGCACCGAACACGAACTCCCCAAAACCGTTTACGCCCGATATCCCAGACACGGACGCACTGCACGAGAGCTAGCAGAAAAGCTAGGTATGCACCCTCGCACCGCCCAAAGATGGACCTGTGCACCCAGAGAAGTTTTCCTCGCACGCGCCGATGAGAAACGGGCTGCAGTCAAGCGTTTACTCCTTCAAGGCATGACCATGACCGCCATTGCAGACGAGCTAGAAGGCAGCGTTGGCACCGTCCACTGCTACGTCAAAGAAGCCCGCCAAGCCGGGTAACTCCCCCCAGAGGTCGACAACCGAAAACGCGGCCGACCAAAGAAAAAAGCCAGCTAAACAACCCTCTACACCCTAACGTCACTGTGTTGCATGGTGACGTTTTTCTACACCTATCACGCTAGCTTGCTAGCAACCTTGCAACGTGTCACGCTGTCTACGTTTCCTTGTAGCTGCATATCTTTTTAGCGGTGTGTCCATGTGCGAGCATGGCGACATGGCTACTAATCAGACCCCGAAACGCACCCGCAAAAACGGCGACGAGTTCGCCCAACTCCTCGAAGCTCACCACGATCTCCTCGGCGAGCTACCCCCTCCGCATCACGCGCCGATCTTCTCACAGCACTACTAGACGAACGCAAGCGTGCCGAAGCCACCCCACCGGCACTCAAACCCTTGAACGCTCGCATCCCCGAGCAGATGCACCGACAGGTCAAGACCTACGCCTTTGAGAACGGTCTCAAAGTCCAAGACATCGTCACCCAAGCACTCACCAACCACCTCACTGACATCGCCGACAGCTAGAGGGCAGGACGTAGCTTCATGCGCATCCTCAACTCCGCACTCAAACACGGACTCAGCAGTTAAGAGATCACGAAAGCCTTCGCGCACCCCATCTACGAGTTCACCGAACGCAACAGCCCCCTCAAGGTCATCCTCGTAGGACTCGGCAGCAGCATCCCGTACATCGAAATCATCTACACCCAGGACAAACTCGCCGGCGAGACCGCCATCTTCCACGCTATGAAAGCAAGCAACTCATCAACCGCGCACGACGACAGGGAAGGATCTAACCCAATGGAATATACAGACGAACAACTCGAAGCACTCGCAGCCACCTACGAGCACGGCTACCCCGTAGAAAACCTCGATCTCACAAGCGGCACCCCAGGCGCATACGCATGGGTCCTCCACATCATCGACGCCCCCGAAGCCCTCGAAGCCCAAGCACTCCGCGAAAACCGCAGCATCCTCGAAATCATCCGCGAAGCACTCAACCGCTACCTCCAAGCAGAACAAGCCGCCTAACGGAACATGTAAGGCAAACCCAACCCTTAATGGGGTGAAAATCACCTTCCTTTCAGTAGGCGCCTGACATGTGACGTGCGACATGCCAGCATGTGACGTAAGACTTCTTCTACTAGAGGAAGGATCCACCACATGAAGAAAGTAGCTGCTGCCGCAGTGGCACTTGCGACTTTCGTTGGCGGCTTCTCCATCCCCGCCGCCAACGCACTCCCGACCCAGCAGGACGAGCGCACGGTAACTTTCGACAGTTCGGAAATTACACCGTCCTGGGATTTATCCTGTCGGTTGCCGGTGCCGCTTCACTTGGAGTCACGGCTGGATACATCATCTCCGCAGTTGCGACCAACCGCGGAGTTCGCATCGGGCTCCAGAAGGACTACCCACCGCTCACCTACGGCTACTGCTAGCAGATAGACATGAATCGAAAACAAACGGAATCCCTAGGGAAGCTTCAGCTATCCCTCATGTTTTCCTTGTCTCTCGTCACCAATCTATCAATATCGGGAGCTAAGGTCGCAACGGGACAAGAATCCATAACGGTGCATGATTTCTCAAGCATTTTCGGAATGGCCATCAGTCTCCTCTTGCTAGTCTTCTGCGCCATCTATGCCACCCAAAGGCTAGGCAAAGGATTTCTGATAAAGACCGTGGCTTTTGCGATTGGGTTCTTCCTTATTGCCTATGGCGCGCATAGCCCTACCGGAAACATCATCACAGCGCTCATAGCGCTAGCAGTAATGTTGGCATACGCATTCAAGGTTAGAAACGATTTCCTCAAGGGAAGAGTGAAATAAACTTCTGCCTTTACCGCTTGCGTTTCTTCTTGCGTTTGCGTTGCCCGCCGCCGAATAGCCCACGCCCAACCCCGTGTTGGCGCGTGGGCTTGACCATGTCCGCCAACGACACAACATCCACAAGAAACGGATCGTCAGGCCGCACCTGCATGCCCATCTCGATTGCCTGCTTCAGCGCGATCACCATCCCATGCGCGATGATCTCGCGCGCCCACAGCACATCATCGATGTCCGCATCCGCAGGCACACGCAACGCATCCAGAAACCCCTCCAACTGTCTGATACGCACCTGCTGCACCCCCACGCGCCGCTGCAGTTGCTCAACCTCCCGCACACGCTCCCAACACGCGCTACACGCCCCTGCGGGCGCGCGTGCGCCCTCCTGTGCCCCTTGGGCGTCTGTGCGCCCTTCCGTGGGTCCTGCGACACTGTCAGCGCCGCCTGCGGTTGCTGCTGCGACTGTTGCGCGGAACCGTTGCTGCGCATCGTTCTGACGTGCGCGCAGCGATCTGCTCGCAACCCCCACCCGCGATGCCGGCACGGGTGCTGGCTCGCCGCGCTCTAACGCATCGACGTACACCTGCCTGCGTTGCCGGTACGCCTTTTGCCGACACGCATCCGAGCACTACATCCGCCGCCTGCCACCGGCACGCACCGGAGCAGGCACCTGCCCTCCACACACCACACGCTCACCCAACACCACAGCACACACCAACCTCTCCCACGAAACCGACCGGCAACGAACAAACGAAACCAAACGTAACGTAACGCTAGGACATACACAGTATGCACTCTTAGTGCGACCCCGCTTCTGGACGCTCGAATCCACTCCACAACCACAGCACAACCGCCGCGTTTTCCACCCCACAAACAACCCACCCACACGCACACAAAGCACACCCGATAAGCGCCACGTCTGCGGGTAAAAACGCAGCCGTTTTTCTCGCACCAACCAACCCCCACACAGTGCCCGCACGGCACCGCGTGGTGCGCCGTCCAAACACCGTTTTCAACGGTTTTCATTAATAATGCCTACTGTGTGTAGCCAAACCCCCGATTTTTCACGCGGTCGCGGGGAGCAACCCCCGACCGCTAGAGGTGCCCCACAGTGGGCGATTTTTCCCGCCCACACATCGACCACGAAGCCGCAGCACCCGCACGCCGCATCCGTAGCCCCTCTGACGCTTTAAGAGCACCCAACCCCTCCCGTTTTCCCCGCGGAACGCGCCACGCGCGTTGCGTGGATCGTGCAAGCCCGATTTTTCGGGGCTGTGAGTGAAAGCAAAGCACCCGACCAACCGGACACGAGCGCACCGACCACGCGCCACGCAGAACTGGCACACGCCGACACGCCCACGGAGCAAAAAAATTTCCGCACGCACCACGCGCCCCGAACGCGAGCGCAACGCGCTACACCAGCCACCCGCACGAGCGCACCCGGCAAGCGTCCTGAAGCCCGGTCGAGAGCCGTAAAGGTACTGGGGGGAGAAACTTCTGGAGCGAGCGCCCAAAAACTTTGCCAGTCATGCCCCCTCACCTGCGTTTCTTCCTACGGTCAGTGCTGGCCAGGAATCTTGAACACACCTCTTGCACTAGAGCTGCCGTCCTGGGGTTTTACTGTCGGTCATGGGCCGGTTCGGAGGGCAGGGGGCGGGCGTAAAGGAGACCGCTACGCGGTCGCAGAAGTGTTTATTTACCCCCCTGATTCCCGGAGAAATCAGGGAAACATCTGGCTTGGCTTCGCGCCGTAGATTGAAAAATCGTGGTGTGTTTCGTTCATGCAGCCAACGCCACCGACTCTCGAGCAATTCGACTCGATCTAGCTTCCCGAACGCCCGCTGCCGACCGATGCACTCATCAAGGGCATCTACCGCATGTAGCGCGAATCGGCACCGACTCGCCGCTACCTCGAAGCCACCCCACCGGCGTTGTCGAATCTGCTGGTGGTCGATATCGACCACTCAGACGCCCTCTTGCGGGCACAGTGGGGGCAGGCGTGACACGCTGCCGAACTGTGTGGTTGAAACCCGCGCCAACGGCCACGCACAGGCCGTCTGGGCGCTGTCTGAACTCATCACCCGCACCGAATTCGGCAGCCGGATCAACACATTTAGTGATCTATACAACTGTTTATTACAATAAGCACCCACACCGGCCACCGCAGTGTAGTAGTTCGCAGATGGTCATTCCAGCCGGACTTACCAGACACCGCTTACTCTTTCAGGGTGAGCGGCACACTGCCAATATTCAGGCCGCAAACGACTGTCCGCATCAACGCTAGGAGCAAAGACCAGTCATGGTTGATAAACCCTTTAGGCCCACCGGAACCCGCCCACATGTCGTCGTGATCGGTGCCGGATTTGGCGGCCTATTCGCCGTCAACGCCTTAAAAGATGATGATGTGGATGTCACCCTCATCGACCGCACCAACCATCACCTCTTCCAGCCGCTGCTCTACCAAGTAGCAACCGGTCTGCTTTCTAGCGGGGAAATCGCCCCGGCAACCCGGCAGATCCTTAAAGGTGAAGACAATGTACATGTAGTCAAAGGTGAAGTACGCGACATCGATGTCGACGCCCGTACCGTCACCACCGAGCTTGGCGACTTTGTCCGCACCTACACCTACGATCATCTCATCGTGGCTGCCGGCGCTGGACAGTCCTACTTCGGCAATGATCACTTCGCCCGGTACGCGCCGGGGATGAAAACCATCGACGACGCCCTCGAATTGCGGGCGCGAATTATCGGCGCCTTCGAACGCGCCGAGCTTTGCGACGATCCTGAAGAGCTCAAACGACTGCTTACTTTCGTCGTTGTTGGCGCCGGCCCCACCGGTGTGGAACTGGCCGGGCAGCTCGCCGAAATGGCACACCGCACCCTGCAAGGGGAATACTCGCATATCGATCCGTCATCTGCGCGGATCGTCCTGTTAGACGGCGCCCCACAGGTGCTTCCCCCATTCGGCAAACGGTTGGGCAAAAATGCGCAAAAGCAGCTCGAGAAAATTGGTGTCACCGTAAAACTCAACGCGATCGTCACCGATGTCAACGAACATGGCGTCACCTACAAGTCGACCGTGGACGACACCGAAGAAACCCTGCCAAGTTATTGCAAGATTTGGTCTGCGGGTGTGGCAGCTTCCCCACTGGGCAAGCTCATTGCCGACCAGTGTGGCGTTGAAGTCGACCGGGCAGGGCGGGTTCCTGTCAACCCGGATCTCACTGTCGGCGATCACCCAGAAATTTTCGTCATCGGCGACATGATGAGCTACCAAAATCTGCCCGGTGTGGCGCAGGTTGCTATTCAAGGTGGTCGCTACGCGGCACAGGCTATCCTTGATGAGCACAACAATGGTCAAACCCCTGAACAGCGCAAGCCATTCTCCTACTATGACAAGGGATCCATGGCGACCGTGTCTCGGTTTAGCGCCGTAGTGAAAATGGGCAAGATTGAAGTCACCGGCTTTATTGGTTGGGTGCTGTGGCTCGCTGTGCACCTGATGTTTATTGTCGGTTTCCGCAACCGGGTCACCGCAATCGCCTCCTGGGGTCTCAATGTGCTCTCCTCAAAGCGGTGGCAGCTCACCACGACCCGTCAGCAGCTCCATGCCCGCACTGCACTGGAGAAGCTGGAAGAGATCGCTGATCAACCCGATGCCATCATCGAGCTGAAAGACAATACCCAGTTTGCACTGCCCGATCGACGGGAATCGAAGAAGCAGCAATAATTGTTCACCCAATGCTATTAGCAGCGATCTGTCCGTCTGCGGACGAAACATAGCTGCTGTACACCCCCACACGCACCCACAACATAGTGGCACTGAGCCCACTATGTAGTGGGTGCGTGCTTTGTTACGTTGCACAACTTGGCGGCTGCGGCGGCTACCGCAGGGGCGGGTCTGCAACTACCGGTGCACCCCCCAGCTATGAGAACACTTTCACCAGGACACCCTGACTTATCAGACAACTAGGATTTCCTCCGCCCATCGCAAAGACACCTCCTTCGCCATGCTTAGTTCCCTACCGTGTACCCGTCGCGACAACACCCGGTCACAATAGAGGGCATTACAACGAATTTTCCGTTGTGATCGCTTGATGACGACAGGAAACTGCCCACCATTGGGGGGATCTGTCCCGCCCCAGGCGAGTTACAGATATGGAATTCATCACAACCACACCCGTGATAATCCATGGTGAAGCCTAAAATTCCTATTAATTTCCCAGGCCAGAGGGCATTGCGCCGCTTACTAGCCCCACTCACCTGTCTGACAACAATGCGCGTTTCAGGACGCAATATGCCACGCCCCATCACCGTCAGGCGTACACTACGAGATATCGCGTCCGCGAGCGGCATCACCGTGGTGGGCGGGCTTTTTCATGCCCACAGTGGGATAACGCTTGCGACGCAACAAACACAATTCGATATTGCGCTGCACCGCTTGTGGCCGCACCATCGCCAATCCACGCCAGTTGGAAATGATGTGATTGGTGCCCCTTCCACAGCATCCATGCAGCAGCACTCACAAACGAAACTCAAACACGTTCATCCGCCGGATCGCCAGCCACATTGAAAAGACTGGCGCTCACCACGATGTCACTGAACTCCCTGCCGCGCCGCCGCTCCTCATCGGGACACGATCGAAGAGGAAACCCTTCACCGTGTGCACCGACCCGTCACAGCAGGAAGCTCTTTCACACCGCCAACGCCTCACCAACAACCATTTGGCAGCAAGGCACGGTCACCACCGGTGGAAGAAGGGATACACGGTTATGACTCAGATTGCGCAACCAGCAGTCGATCAAGCATGGGATGGGTTCACTCCCGGCCCATGGTGCGACACGATTGACGTTCGTGACTTTATCCAACGCAACTACACGCCTTATCTCGGCGATGCCTCATTTCTCGCAGGCCCCACCGAGAAAACCCTGCACCTGTGGGATTATCTCGAAGAACATTATCTCTCCGAAGAACGCCGTCGCCGCGTCTACGACGTCGATACCGACACCCCAGCAGACATTGATGCGTTCCCGGCCGGATATATCTCCGACGACGACGATGTCATCGTTGGTCTGCAAACCGACACACCGCTGAAACGGGCAATGATGCCCAATGGCGGCTGGCGCATGGTGGAAACCGCGATCCACGAAGCGGGCAAAGAAGTCAACGAAGACATCAAGAAAATCTTCACCCGCTATCGCAAAACCCACAACGACGCCGTGTTTGACATTTACACTCCACGGATTCGCGCGGCACGTTCCTCCCACATTATTACCGGCCTGCCCGATGCCTACGGCCGTGGCCGCATTATCGGCGACTACCGTCGCGTCGCCCTCTACGGTGTTGACAAACTCATTGCCGACAAAGAAGCCGCTAAGCACGCAGTAGGTGCCCAAGGCTTCTCCGAGCATTGGTGCCGCTACCGTGAAGAGCACTCCGAACAGATCAAAGCCTTGAAGAAACTCAAAGCCATGGCTCAGAGTTACGGTTTTGATATCTCCGGCCCTGCCCGCACCGCGAAAGAAGCCGTCCAATGGACATACTTCGGCTATCTCGCATCGGTGAAAAGCCAGGACGGCGCAGCGATGTCGATCGGCCGCCTCTCCCCATTTTTCGATATTTACTTCGAGCGGGATCTGGCAAACGGTACCATCACCGAATCGGACGCCCAGGAAATCATCGACCATCTCGTCATTAAATTGCGGATCGTCCGGTTCCTGCGCACCATCGACTACGATCAGATCTTCTCTGGCGACCCCTACTGGGCAACCTGGTCAGATGCTGGCTTCGGCGAAGACGGCCGCCCACTGGTGACGAAAACTGCGTTCCGTCTACTGCAAACCCTCCGGAATCTAGGACCTGCACCAGAGCCGAATATCACCATCTTCTGGGATCCGGAACTTCCAGAAGGATACAAAGAGTTCTGTGCAGCAATCTCCATTGAAACGTCTTCGATTCAATACGAATCCGATCCGCAAATCCGGTGCCGCTGGGGTGACGATGCGGCCATTGCCTGCTGTGTGTCCCCTATGGCAGTCGGTAAACAGATGCAGTTCTTCGGAGCCCGCGTAAACGCCGCAAAAGCCCTGCTCTACGCAATTAACGGGGGCCGGGACGAAGTTTCCGGCAAGCAGATCGTGGAAGGCTACGAGCCTGTCACCGGTGACGGCCCGTTGGACTTCGATGATGTGTGGGAAAAATATGAACACATGCTGGACTGGGTGATCGGCACCTATGTCGAGGCACTGAACATCATCCACTACTGCCACGACCGATATGCCTACGAATCCGTCGAGATGGCGCTGCACGACTCTGAGATTGTTCGCACCATGGGCTGCGGAATCGCCGGATTGTCCATCGTGGCCGACTCGCTGGCCGCCATCAAGTACGCCAAGGTCACCCCAGTTCGTGACGAAACTGGCTTGATCACCGACTACATCACCGAAGGTGACTTCCCGATCTACGGCAACGATGATGACCGTGCCGATGATATTGCCGCCACGGTGGTGCACACCGTGATGGATAAGATCAAGCAGATTCCGCTCTACCGGGATGCTATTCCGACTCAATCGGTGCTCACCATCACTTCGAATGTGGTCTACGGCAAAGCCACCGGCTCCTTCCCCTCCGGGCACGAAGCTGGCACCCCGTTCGCCCCAGGTGCGAACCCGGAAAACGCCATGGACTCCCACGGCATGGTTGCTTCCATGATGTCGGTCGGGAAGCTCGACTACAACGATGCACTCGACGGTATCTCGCTAACCAACACCATCACCCCGGAAGGTCTTGGACGGACAAAGGACGAACAGGTGAAAAACCTCGTCGGAATCCTCGACGCCGGGTTTATGATGAACGAGGAAAGCTAAGTTTTTCGCTGTAATCCTCGCCTCGCCTGTAGCCACGCCGGGTTACCCCCACACAACGTGCCGGCTAGGAAGGCTTGTGCCTCCTAGCCGCGGGATAGAAAGGAAGTAACCCGGCGCTGGTTGGCGGCGAATTTTCAAGCTTGCTGCACTGCTTTTCGGTGATGAAAGCATTCAGTATCCTGCAGCAGAACCATCACATCACCATCCACAAAATCGTTATCTTGTAAGGAGAACACATGTCCGCGAAGACTTTCGAAGAGCGTTTGGCAGCGATGAAGGCACAGCGTTCCGCATCAAACCAGGATGCCGGGTTGTACCATGCCAACATCAACGTGCTCGACCGCAAAACGCTGGAAGACGCCATGGAAAATCCGGAAAAGTACCCGAACTTGACTGTTCGTGTCTCCGGCTACGCTGTGAACTTTGTCAAGCTCACCAAGGAACAGCAAAAAGATGTGCTGTCGCGTACCTTCCACTACGGCGCATAACCCTCTCGCTGTAAATCAGTAGCATTTTCGCCACCGCATCGGTTGTCTTTTCTGTGGGATCGCTTGCGGTGGCGAAGTCGCTGCACCTCGTCAACCATCCATGCCGCTTTCACTTGCAACCCGAGGTGGCAAGGATTTTTTTACAGATTCTTTTCCCTAGGTGGAGGCTTCCAAACCCATGAGCGATGGCATTAGTGGCGTTGTTTCTCTAACCCCCGAGGTTGGTCGGAAAGTTCGTGGTGCGGCCAGCGGCATTGGTGGTGTGAGTGTGGCCGAACCTGATGATCCCGCACAGCGCGCCGAACTGTTTGCTGCACGACGCACGGGCGATGTTGGCTTGGTTCATTCCTGGGAACTTGTCACTGCAGTCGACGGTCCGGGCACCCGGATGACCTTGTTTATGTCTGGCTGTCCGCTGCGCTGCCAATACTGTCACAACCCGGACACGATGGGTATGAAAGAGGGCACCCTAGAGCGGGTTGAAGACATTATTGCGAAAGTACTGCGATATCGACGCATTTTCCAACGCACCGGCGGCGGATTGACGATCTCCGGGGGCGAACCGCTGTTTCAAATCGCGTTTACCCGCCGGGTAATCAACGCTGTCCACGATGCTGGTATCCATATCGCCATCGATACTTCCGGCTATCTAGGTTCCCGGCTGTCGGATGAAGATATCGCCAATATTGATCTGTTTTTGCTAGATGTGAAAAGCGGCAATGAGGAAACCTATCAGCGGGTCACTGGCAGACAACTGCAGCCAACAATTGACTTCGGGGAACGGCTAACTCGGCTGGGGAAAAAGATTTGGATCCGGTTTGTTCTCGTTCCTGGTCTCACCGACGATGAGCACAATATCAACCAGGTCGCTGATATTGTGGCGCGTTGGTCGAGCAGTGTGGAGCGCGTAGAGGTGCTGCCTTTCCACAATATGGGTGCGGATAAATGGCATGAGTTGGATATGCATTACACCTTGGAGGGGGTTCGACCACCGTCACCTGAGTCGGTTCGGGCCACCAAGGAGATTTTCCGTTCCCGCGGGTTAACCGTCTTTTAACGGCGACTCTGCTTGCAGCGTGCCATCTTGTGCAACGTGTCACCACCACCTTATTTGGCGGTGACACGTTGTTTCCTTTTCAGATCCCTGGTGTGCTCCTGTTTTCCGGCTGTGGAGCATGTCCGCCTGGCGGGAACATACTGTTGGGGGTGCCAACCACGCGAGGAATAACACAGTTCTGACCCTGAACCGTGTCTGGTTCAGGTGCTGTCGTCGCCCCCGCTACCCTACCCCCGCACGGGTGCTAGGTACTGCCAACTGACCGCTATCTTCGCTACGCTTGCAGCAATTCACAGTATTTTCCTGGGAAGATGTCCACCTCGCGCAAACCGTTCTACTTCCAGTGACGTGTGTTGCTGAGTCTGCGGAACAGTTTCGTTTTCTTCGGTGCAGCATTGCAAACACAGCACTGGTTCCGCAGGTGTCGGTTTGCTGTTTGGGGACTTCTCCTGCCAGGAACCGTTATCGATTAAGGAGCGGGGCGGAAGTATTTGATGAGTGTTTCACGAGATGAGCTTCTAAAGGAAGTCGACACTGTTTGTGCGGCTCATCGTCAACAAGGCAGCCTGGTGCAATGTTTAACCAATCCGGTGGTGCCCCAATTTACCGCTAACGTGCTGCTGGCAGCTGGGGCGTCACCAGCGATGTGCGATAACACCCATGAGGCTGCCGAGTTTTGTGCGATCGCTGATGCCGCATTGGTGAATTTGGGTAACCCTACAGGTGATCAGCTCGAGGCGATGAACATTGTGGCGGAATGTGCCGCGGCAGCTCACAGCCCTTGGGTGATGGATCCGGTGGCTGTGGGGGTGTTGAGCTATCGGACAAAATTTGCAAAAGATCTGTTGCGCTTTGCTCCGACTGCTATTCGGGGTAATGCTTCAGAAATCAGTGCGCTTGCTGGGGTGGGTGCCGGTGGACGGGGTGTTGATTCAACAGATTCATCCCTCGACGCCATTGACGCTGCCCGACAGTTGGCAGCTATCACCGGTGGGATTGTTGCCGCATCTGGTGCAGTGGATGTGATTGTGTCAAGGGATACCACCATCACTGTCAGCGGTGGGCATCCTCTGATGACGCTGGTTGTTGGTACCGGATGTTCACTTGGTGCGTTGGTGGCGTCCTATCTTGGGGCAGCCCGTCGGGCAGGATGTAGTGATTTGAGTGCCGTTGTTGCAGCGCATGCACATGCAAAAGCTGCTGGTGCTTATGCAGCCGAGCAGACGACACTGCCGGGGTCGTTTGCCGCCGCATATCTCGATGGATTGTATGTGGTTGCCCGGGATGGGTTCGGCAAGACTGTCACCATTGATCAACCCTAGGTTCCTCATTGCTATTGGGCTGTTGTTCGGCTGCAGCGGTTCGCTGACGCTGTTCTGCAGTGTGAAAGGTGCAAACTATGACTGTAGCTATTGATTATTCGTTGTATCTGGTTACCGATCCAGATATTGCTGGCGGTGCGCAGCGGGTTGCGGACATTGTGGCGAATGCGGTGCAGGGTGGAGTGACGGTAGTCCAGTTGCGCGATAAACATGCAAGCGACGAAGAGTTCCTGCAACGGGCTAAAGCATTGGTCAATTCCCACCCGGGTGTTCCTGTTTTTGTCAACGACCGTTTTGACGTTGCGAAACAGCTCGGTGTGCATTTGCATATTGGCCAAAATGATATGCCGTATGTGGAAGCCCGGCGTTTGCTGCCGACACAGCAGGCCATCGGGTTGTCAATTGAAACTGGCGAGCAGCTTGAACAGTTGGTTGCCAAGTGTGCTGCGGCGCGGGTGCCACTGCCTGATGTGATTGGGATTGGACCGGTGTGGGCAACTGCCACAAAGCAGGATCACGCTGCACCGCTAGGACCGGCAGGGGTAGCTGCGATTGCCGAGCGTGCCCGCGCTATAGGGGTTCGGAGTGTGGCGATTGGTGGTGTGCACGCTGCCAATGCCGAACTGCTGCGTGAAGTTCCAGTGGACGGAATCTGTGTGGTTTCGGCGATTATGGGTGCCACCGACCCACAGGCCGCAGCGCACACTTTGCGGCAACGCTGGCGCTAGCTGCATCCTGCCGCGATGTCGAGCGTAGTGACCCGGTTACTGGCGCTACCGGTGCAGTGTTTTTCATGTTGATTGGTGAAAGGCGAATATTTTCCAATGACTACAGCTTCCCTATTCAAAGCTTCAACGGTCGGCTCCTCGCCAGCTGCTAGGCCGGCGCGGGTATTAGCGATTTCTGGCACTGATCCTTCCGGTGGGGCTGGATCCTTAGCGGATATCAAATCGATTACTGCCGCCGGCGGCTATGCGATGCATGTCACCACAGCGGTAGTTGCGCAAAATACGCAAGGGGTGCGCCGCATCCTGCAGCTGGAGCCGGCGATGATCCGTGAGCAACTAGCGGCAGTCAGTGACGATGTCACTATTGATGCGGTAAAAATTGGCATGCTTGGCGATGTAGCCACCATTGAGGTGGTTCGGGAATTCCTTGAACAGCAGCAGTTAGCTCAAGTGGTGCTGGATCCGGTGATGGTTGCTACTTCCGGTGATCGATTGTTGGCCACTGCTGCTGAAACTGCTTTGCGGGAGCTGTTGCCGCTGGTTGATGTGGTAACACCGAATCTTCCGGAGTTGGCGCTGCTGTGTGAAGCACCTGAGCCAAAAGATGATGCTGCAGCGCTCGAGCTTGCCACGTCGTTGGCTGCGAGATGCAATGTGGCTGTTGTGATGAAACGTGGGCATTTCGACACCGGTGATGCTGGCAATGCGCTGGTGACCGCGACCACTGTAGATAATGTGCCCTCTGCCCGTATTGCGACTCTGTCCACCCACGGCACCGGATGTAGTCTTTCGGCTGCTTTAGCTACTCGCCTCGGCGCCGGGGAGTCGCCGCTTGCCGCCTTGTCTTGGTCGACGCGTTGGCTGCATGAGGCGATCAACTATGGTGATGCGCTTGGCGTCGGGCATGGTCACGGACCGGTTGATCATAGCCACCAGCTGCGGCGCCTTGCTTTAGCTGGGACGGCACTGCCTTGGCCGGAATACCACTTTAGAGCAGGTGACGATCTGCCCAGCCCGCCTGATGCGTCCTTAGGTGTTGCTGCAAGCACCCTCGGTGAGATGGCACATGTAGACGATGATCCGGCGGCGTTGCACATGCCCCCGGTTGGGTCGTTCACCGCGGAACTTGGCCGGCTTGCCCAACCCTATTTGGCAGCTATTTTGCGTAACCCGTTTGTGGTTGCTTTGGCAACCGGTTCACTCAACCAGCAGGATTTTCTCACCTACATTGCGCAGGATGCCGTCTATTTGGGGCAGTATGCGCGCGTCTTGGCAGCGATTGGTGGAAAGTCTGCTGATGCTGCCGACGCTGCAGCGTGGATTGCTGATGCGCACGGTACCCATGTGGCCGAATTGGCCGTGCACGAAACCTATTTAGGTTCGGAAGCCGACTTACCGGCGCCATCTGGGGTGACAGCCGCCTACACGAATTTCCTCACCGCCACTGCAGCCCACAGCGACTATTGTGTGGCAGCAGCTGCGGTACTGCCCTGCTATTGGTTGTATCTTGAGGTGGGGCTGCGCATGTTGCCGCATGATCATGAAAATCATCCGTATCATGCGTGGCTTTCCGAATATGGCTCGCCAGAGTTTCGTACGGCAACTCAAGCAGCTTTAGAACGGGTGGAACGCGCGTTTGCTGCGGCCAGCCCCGCCACCCGTGCAGCGGCGATTCAGGCGTTTTTAGTGGCTTGCCGACACGAATACGAGTTTTTCGACCAGGCGCTGCGCACTGGCCTTGAAATAAGCAAACGGTAGCTCTGGTTTTCACCCCAGCTGGATCTGCGGACACAACCTGTCGCCAGCTGGGGTTGTCCTGTGTCTCCCCTGCTTGTGATGCTTGTGCGAGGCGCTAGGTCACAAGTCAAGCAGGGCTCTATTGTTTAAGCCCTGGTTGGCTCTCCTCTTCAGTTCAGCCGGCTTGCTGCTACGCAGTTGCCGTGCTGTTCACTAAATCCCGGGGCAACGGTGATAGCTAGATGCTTATTTTGCGGTGAATCGAGGCAACGGTTGGGGCGGCAACACAGCGCTGCCAGTCTTTGCCAACATGCTCACTAAATAGTCGGCTCGATCATGGAATGGGGTGATATCCCATCCGGCGAAGTTCATCACCGGCGTCAACCCAGCCTGCTCACAGTCGCGGAAAAATTGGCTGAACAGATATCCCCTGCCAGCCCCGAAGGCGATTACTGCACGACCGGTATCGGTGAGCGAGGCGGCAATAGTCTGCAAGGCAGGGACTCGTCCTTGTTCGGCGATAAACCAAAACACGTTGCCGCCGCAGACAGTGATGTCGAATTCGCCCGCGGGACGGTCACCGGCGGCAAGATCCCCAACTGCCCATGTTGCTGCTGGAAAGTCTTGCTGGGCGTAGCTGATGAGTGTCGGATCAAGATCAACCCCATATACTTCATGGCCACGGTCGGAGAGATAGCCGCCGATTCTTCCGGTTCCACAACCGGCGTCGAAAATACGACTACCGCGGGCTGCCATCGCGTCAATGAAACGCGCTTCCCCGTCGATGTCTTTTCCTTCCACCTGGAACTGCCGCCAGCGGGCAGCATACTGTTCCGAATGGTCTGGGTTCGCGGCAACAATCTCGTTCCAAGTTCGCATAGCTTCCTATTCTAAGGCGGCCATGACGCTTGCTCGAAGCGGCACTGGTTAACCGATAAAACACGAGGATATCCGGCATTATCTCGCGATAACTTTGGTGCGGTGTTCTGGTGTTGTCCTGCAGAATCAATGATCCCGGTCATCGGAGATGATCCGCATCGCCCCAATGCGTCCTTTTATAAAACTCGACCGCACTTGCCGACGCATTCGCAGCAACCCTTGTGAAAGCCGCTGCTGCAAGGAGTCAATCCCCATTGTGTACAGCACTGTTGCCCGGCGTCTGCGGTCTTCCCCGCAGCTTTTCATCTTCTCGGACACCAGAGGCTGCCTATTGCCGTGTATCGATGATCCACAATGTTGCACACGGTCGCTGGCATCCCACGTATGATTGACAGTCAACTGCAGGAATATCAGCGTCTCTTTGGAGGAACGGCATGTTGGAAAAAATCATGGACGATGAGGATCCCATCGCCAAAGAGATTGCCAAATTGAAGGCATTGGCTAAGCAGCGTCTGCAAGACGATGGATCCTCGGCAACGCACACACAGGATCCGCAGGAACCAAATTAGGAATGAGTCAACATAGGCGACCGCAGGTCAGTGGTTATTTCATTGAACCTGCGGGGCAAGCACCATGGTGCGCACATGCCCGGTGGCGATTAGTCGCTGCTGTTCGTCGACAATATGCACTGCAATGCTTTGTGTGGTCGCGCCGCAATGTTGCACAGTGGCTGTTGCGGTGACCACACCGCTGGTCGCCGGTCGTATAAATTCGGTGTGATTGTTCAGGCCAGCAACTGCGCTGCCGGAGGCTACGATGCCTGCCACGCTGGCGACTGATTCGACCAGGGCTGCGATTGCCCCACCGTGCAATAATCCGAAGGGTTGGATGACCGAATCGGTAACCTTCATCGCGGCGACCACCGCCTCCGCACTAATCTGCTGATAGGTGATGCCGAGCTGGCCTTCTAGTCCACGCTCAGCGAGTGCGGCATGAAAACGAAGAAGCTCATCTGCCGTTACTGGTTGCTTACTCGCGTTTGTGAGCATGTTCATAATGGTGGTAGCTGCCGGATGTGCTGCTGTCATAAACGCCCAGTATATCGTGCGCGTTGTGCAGGGTTGGCTGTCGTATATTCGATCAGTTTGGTAGCAGGAACTTACAGCTTCGGCACAGTAACCAAAGCAGGATGTGCCAATGACGAATCATCATGCAACGCTGTTGCAGTCGCACCATACACAATCAGTGCCATCGGTTGACACCGGCAACCTGCTTGCACTTCGACAACAAAAACCGGACGTTGTCAGCAATCATTGCCGAAACCTGGGCTTCAGCAGACGGATCCCACGATTCGCCGGGACTGTCACCAACCGGCGCATCAGCCCGCTTGTCGGCTTGATCATTTTGCTTCCGCCGACGCTGCTTCCTGCGAATCAATTAGTAGCACCACTGTGCTGCCAGGTATATTGACGGATATGACTTCTTCTGCAGGTATGGCACACATTGGTGTGGTTGGTTTGGCCGTCATGGGCTCGAATATTGCCCGGAACTTTGCCCGGAATGGCCATACGGTCGCGGTATATAACCGCTCCTACGACAAAACGGAACGCCTGGTGGCGGATCATGGCAATGAAGGCACATTTGTTCCTGCCGCCACCATTGAAGAGTTCGTCGCTTCGCTGCAACGGCCACGTCGCGCACTGATCATGGTGCAGGCAGGTGCGGCAACCGACGCGGTAATCGAGCAGCTGGCCGACGCTATGGAAGAAGGCGACATCATCATCGATGGTGGAAATGCGCTCTACACCGACACCATGCGTCGAGAAGCGGCGATGCGTGCCCGCGGTTTGCACTTCGTTGGTGCTGGTATTTCCGGTGGTGAGGAAGGCGCCTTACACGGCCCGTCGATTATGCCTGGTGGCCCCGCAGAATCCTACGAGCACATCGGACCGTTGCTGGAGTCGGTTGCGGCTGTTGTCGATAACACTCCTTGCTGCACCCACATCGGACCTAATGGTGCAGGTCATTTTGTGAAAATGGTGCACAACGGTATCGAATACGCCGATATGCAAGTTATCGGTGAGGCCTATCATCTGCTGCGCTACGCTGCAGGTCTGGATTGTGCAGAGATCGCTGAAACCTTCCGCAAATGGAACACCGGTGATTTGAACTCCTACCTCGTGGAGATCACTGCAGAAGTATTAGCCCAGGTTGATGCCGCCACCGGCAAACCGCTAGTAGATGTCATTGTTGATCAGGCTGGTCAGAAAGGTACCGGTCGGTGGACGGTGAAGGCCGCACTGGATCTCGGGATTCCAGTTACCGGCATCGGTGAAGCTGTGTTCGCCCGGGCGCTGTCGTCGTCGGTGGCGCAACGGGAACAAACCGCCGGGACGCTGCCCTCGGGCAAGCTTGCCTCCCCGATTGACCCGGCTGATCGGGAAACCTTTGTTGAGGCTGTTCGTCGCGCACTCTACGCCTCGAAGCTGGTGGCGTATTCTCAAGGCTTTGACGAGATCCGCGCCGGCAGCGACGAATACGATTGGAATATTGATCCGCGCGACCTGGCGACTATCTGGCGTGGCGGCTGCATTATCCGGGCTGACTTCCTCAACCGGATCACGGAAGCGTACACCGCCAACCCTGATCTTCGCTGTCTCCTGCTCGACCCGTATTTCCTCAACGAGATGGAAGGGCTCGTCGATGCTTGGCGCCACATTGTGGTCACTGCCACCGAACTGGGTCTGCCGGTGCCGGTGTTTGCTTCTTCCCTGTCTTACTACGATGCGCTGCGCGCCGAGCGTCTCCCAGCTGCACTGATCCAGGGTCAGCGGGATTATTTCGGTGCCCACACCTATCGCCGTGTCGATCGGGAAGGTAGCTTCCACACGCTGTGGAGTGGTGACCGTTCCGAGGTTGAAGCATAAAGCACATCTCGGGGGTAGGGTTTACGGTCCGCTTCGTGCACGGTATCTCTATCGGGGTGGTTCGGCGCATGTTCCGAACCACCCCGGTGTAGTTTACGGGCAACGTACCCCGTATCGTGTCACAGCGGCCGCATCAGCCTGCTCTTCGGTGTCCCGGGGCAGCTGCCTTGCTTCGATACGTTGCAGGGTAGGTTGTAGTTTTGCTTATTTATTGTTTTGTTTTCCATGTTGTTTCGTTAGGTTGTTTGTTTCGTGTCTTCTTCTCCTCGCCGCCGCAGGTCCTCTCGTGGTGCCCATCCGGATGCATCACGTCCGCAAGTTGATCCGCGGAAAAAACCGCCGCGTCGTCGGTGGGTTCCGGCCGAAGAACAAGGACAGGAATCGAGCGCCCGCAAACCGAAGCAACGGCGGCGGGCGGCAAGCCATTCGGAAGGTTCCTCTGCTCGTGCGGGACGCAACCAGGTAGCATCTACGCGCCGCGACGGCAATGGTGGCGGACAATCGCGCCCCACCGCCCAATCGGCACGCAAACAGACTGCTACACACAGTCGAACCAATACTTCGGGTTCCACCGGTGCTTTAGGAGCTGCGGCAGGACAGCGCACTCAATCGCACCACAACCAAGCACAAAGTTTTGCCGATCTTGGTCTGGCGGCACCCATCGTGCAGCAACTGTCTCAAGCAGGCATTTACACCCCCTTCCCCATTCAAGCTGCCGCAATACCTGCCGTACTCGCTGGTAAAGACGTGTTAGGGCGCGGCCCTACCGGATCTGGGAAAACATTCACCTTTGGACTGCCGATGCTGCAACGACTCGCAGACACCGGGGCATCTCAAGTTCGCCATCCCCGTGGACTGGTGCTGTTGCCCACGCGGGAGTTAGCTGCCCAGGTCGCCGAACGGTTAACTGACGTAGCTGCCGCGGTTGGGCTGCGAGTATTGGCAGTCTATGGGGGTGTGGCGATCAGCCGCCATAAAACCCAGCTTGCTCGGCCTGTGGACTTGCTTATTGCGACACCTGGCCGGGCGCAAGACCTCATCAATCAGGGCGAACTGTTTTTCGACGACGTAGCAATCACCTGCCTTGACGAAGCGGACCAGATGGCGGATATGGGGTTCCTGCCCCAGGTCACCCGGCTACTGCAGTTCACTGACCCGGATGGGCAGCGGCTGCTGTTTTCAGCAACACTCGACAACGATGTGCAAACCCTGGTGCAACGATTTATGCACAATCCGGTGGTGCACGAAACCGCTCCGGTACAAGCTGCGGTGGATACAATGTCGCACTATCAGCTGCTGGTCGGCCCGACGAATGCGGAACGCACCGAGGTATCCCAGTGGATCGGTGCCCGTCCCGGGCGCACCATCATGTTTATGCGCACCCGCTACAATGTCGAATCCCAGGTGCGGAAACTTCGCCGTGTTGGGGTCAATGCGGTCGGTATTCACGGTGATAAAGGCCAAGGTGCCCGCACCCATGCAATCACCTCGTTTACACAAGGCGATATTCCTGTGTTAGTCGCCACCGATATTGCTGCCCGCGGAATTGATATTGCCGACGTTTCGCTTGTCGTCCATGTGGAGCCACCTGCTGAGGCGAAAGCCTATGTCCACAGGGCTGGCCGTACCGCCCGCGGCGGGGCAACAGGAACTGTGGTCACCCTGGTGACTGATCCCCAACGGGAGAATGTAGCAAAACTTTTGGCTTCTGCCGGGGTTGATGCGCCAGCAATCGCAGTTACACCTGGTTCGGCGGAACTTGCTCGCATCACCGGGGCGCGACAACCCTCCGGTCAGCGGTTAGGCAAAGTGGTTACACCCGGATCGCCACCGGCAAAAACTGGTGCGAAACAGCCGTCGCCACGCACCAGAACCCGAAAAGGACGAACCAGCACCGGTGATGATACGAAACGCCGCGGCCAAGGACGCAACCGGTAGTCATAACCAGCATTGCATTGGTCGATTCTATTGCCAGCAGATGGGATGGACTTTTGCTATCAGCACCATTTCAGCAGGTGGCTGTGTCGCCCGGTGCAGGAAGAAGGCGCACAACTCGCAGCAATCGACGATGCTGGAATGGTTGTCCTTCCCACTGCTGGCGGGACCGGGTGGTGTCCACCCACCGGGGCTATGCTGATAGCGATCCTTCAAGCATGCTGTGGTAATAGTTATCGCAATGCTGGCGGTGGCGAATTTTCTCATTATCCCATCGCCGGGATCGACATGGTCACGATCTGTGTTAGCGTTGAGCAGCGCTTATTGCCAATGCGCCCCATGCTCGGCTGAATGCAGCCGGGGCGAATGTTTGTTACTGCCTACTTGAGAAGGATGCGTGCGCTTACGTTCCCATGCTAGTTTCCATCGTGGCTCTCATCGGGTTTATCGCCTTGACGATTGGCACCGGGTTTTTTGTCGCTATCGAATTTGCGCTCACCGGACTGGAACGGTCCGCGATCGATGAGCATGCCAATACGGCCGACGACGCCACAGCCCGTGCCATCCAGCACGCCCATCAGAATCTTTCCTTTGAACTTTCCGGTGCCCAGCTTGGCATCACCATCACCACATTAGCCACCGGTTTTCTCGCGGAACCGGTGCTGGCACGTTTTATCGCTCCACTGCTTGACGCGATAGGGCTGCCGGATTCGCTCTCCCACGCGACCGCGTTAATCATTGCGTTGATCATTGCCACGATGTTGTCGATGGTCTACGGGGAGTTGGTGCCGAAAAATATGGCGATTACTGCTCCCCTCTCCGCCGCCCGGATCACTGTTCGTCCTGTTCGGCTGTTTAACACTATTTTTTCACCTGCTATCCGTGGGCTCAATGCGATTGCTAACGCACTCGTGCGCAAAATGGGCATTGAGCCGGCTGACGAATTAGCGTCGGCACGATCAGCACAAGAATTGGGTGCGCTGGTGCGAAACTCGGCCAAACATGGCTCAATGGAGCAGTCAAAAGCGGTGATGTTGGACAAGTCGTTGAAGTTTGGCGAATCGACTGCCGATGATTTCATGACACCCCGTTCGACTATTGCAACATTGGATCAGGATGCGACGGCTGCTGATTTGTTGTCGCTGGCGCTGGCTACCGGCCATTCACGATTCCCGGTGATTGACGGCGATTTAGATGCCACCATCGGCGTCGTCCATGTCAAAGATGCGATTGCGATCGCGCAAGCGGAGCGAGCCTCCACGTTGTGTGTGAGTTTTGCCCGTCCGGTGCCGCTAGTGCCGGAAACCCTCGACGGTGACGCGGTGCTCAATGCGGTACGTTCGGCTGGTTCCCAAGTGGTGTTGGTGGCGGACGAATATGGCGGCACCGCAGGCATGGTGACCATTGAGGATGTGGTCGAAGAAATCTTAGGACCGGTGTATGACGAACACGACGATAAGGAAACCGAACAGGATTTCATCTCCTCGGGTGCTTCTTGGGATGTTGCAGGGCTTGTCCGCATCGATGAGCTGCCGGAACGTACCGGCTATGTTGCCCCGGATGGACCATATGAAACCTTAGGCGGGCTGATTATGTGCCAGCTTGGACGAATCCCTGAGGTCGGTGACACGGTGGTGCTGCCACAAACCGAACGCGACACGCTTGACGAGTTCACCTCCGGTATTAGTGGACGGTGGATTGCACGAGTCACAGTTATGGATGAGCGTCGTATTGAACGGGCGTATCTCACACCGGTTACGGAAGAAGAAGCAGCAAAGGTAGGTTCCCGCTAATGGATCATGGACTGTTTGCCGTTGTGCTTTCCGTGCTGCTGCTGGCAGTGAACGCCTTTTTTGTTGGCGCCGAGTTTTCGCTGATTTCTTCCCGCCGGGATCGGCTGGATTCGTTGATTGCCGCCGGCAATTCACGGGCGAAAATTGTGCTGCGGGCCAGTGAACATCTCTCGGAGCAGCTGGCAGGTGCCCAGTTCGGGATTACGATTGCCTCACTGCTGCTGGGCAAAGTTGGTGAACCAGCTATTGCCCACCTGTTGGAAGTTCCAGCCCAATATTTAGGGATTCCTGATGGATGGCTGCACCCGATCTCGTTTGCGATCGCGCTAGCGATTGTGACGATGCTGCATATTATTTTGGGCGAGATGGTGCCAAAAAATATTGCGCTGGCCGGTCCGGAAACGGTGGCGATGGCACTGATCCCGGCACATCAGGTGTTTGTAAAGTTCACTCGCCCGATTTTGGTGCTGTTAAATAAGATCGCAGGTTTAACCTTGCGAATGTTTGGTATCGAGCAGAAAGACGAGCTCGATTCCAGTATTGATCCGCAGCAGTTGGCGACCATGATCACCGAATCCCGGTCGGAGGGGCTGCTGGATGCGGAGGAAACCGTGCGACTGAATAAGGCATTGACTTCCGACAAACGTCTCGTCACCGAGGTGACCATTCCAAAGGCGCAGGTGCGCTGTTTACCGTTTGGTTCCCATGGGCCTACTTTAGGGCAGCTGGAAGCGATCGTGAACGATACTGGGTTTTCCCGTTTCCCGGTGACTGCTGCCGATGGTGCCTATTTGGGATATATCCATATCAAAGATGTGCTGGATCGGCTTGTGGCAGCGACGGCCGCACCCACTGATTTCGTGGGGCGGCGTACTATTCGTCCGCTGATCTCGGTGGATGCGAATTCAACGTTGGATTCTACGATGCGGTTGATGCGTCGCCAGTCAGCACATATGGCACAGGTCATCGACCACGGCGAGGTACGCGGTATTGTGACGTTGGAAGATTTGATTGAAGAGTTTGTGGGGACGGTTCGCGACTGGACCCATGAGCAACACGACGCAACCTAGCTTCGCCGCAGGTGTTCGAAGCATCGTTGTTGCCGATGCTGTACTGGGAGCGTTTGGTTTTTTCTACTTATAGGCACCGGTTCATCCGGATTGCCTGATTGGCTCGCTATTGGTGTTGTGGGAAAGAGAAAAATAATGGCGGGAGTGCTTGCCGGTTCGCTCAACTATCCGTATCAGGTACTGCCAGTTGACGTGTGGCAGGCCGCGGCAGCCGATCACCTTGCACGTGCCACAGTGTTTACTGCTGAACGTCTAGCCCGTGCTAGCCGCGGTGTACAGCATCCGGTGTGGGATTTTCTGTTCGACTACTACATGATCAGCCCGGCCGCGTTGCGCCGCTGGCATCCGGGTATCCGCTACCGGCTTGCCGGGGATGCGGAGCATCAATCGTGGCGGGATTATCACAGTGATGCGGAATCGGCGACGATCGGGGTGGATGTGGCGGGTTTTTCAGCTGCAACGGTTGCTTCCTGGCGCAGTGTCCGGAAATTGCTCGTTGCGACTGCCGCCGCAAAGCCCGTGTTTCACTGTTTCGGGCTCCACGAATGGGCGATGGTGTATCAGCAACCTCAGCATCGTCATGATCTGCCCCTGCGTATCGGCCAACAGGCCACTGATACGGTGGTGGAGCGCAGTGCACTGTGCTGCACCCATGTTGATGCGGTGCGGTTTTTCACCCCGGCCGCCCTTCCACGCAATGCCTACCATCCTGCCCGGGACACCCAAGCTGAGTTTGAACAAGCTGGCTGTGTGCATGCGACGATGGATTTGTATAAGTGGGCTGGGAAACTCGGGGCGATTATTCCCGGTGAATTGCTGCATCGATGTTTTGCACTTGCCTGCCGGGCACGCATCTTGGATATGGAGGCGAGCCCATATGATTGCCGATCATTGGGTTTCCAGGTGGTGCCGATTGAAACAGCTGCTGGTCGGGCGGAATATGTTCGCCGTCAACGTGAGCTTGCCGCAGCTGGCAGCCGCCTTCGCCAACAGCTCGTCGAGCATATCGATCTCGCACTTGCAGCCCGCAAAAGTATTGCTGCCCACTAGGCGCTGTATTTGGTAACCCTGGTTTTTACCCGGCGCTGCCCGGGAGGTAGTCCCTGTGGATGTAGGGCTGAAGCGGCGGGGGTAATGCACCTATTCCCCACCGTCGAGCACGCTCGAGATGGACGTTTCCCTGGATCCCACATCGCGGTCGGCTGGCTCATTAAACAAGAGTGGCCGATACCTGGCTTGGTTTCCGCCCGCTGAAGAGGAGGCTCTCTGAATCCCTGCGGCCGAAAAGAGGTTGGCAAACTTGTACCGACCGCAGGGTGGTTTCGGCAAACAGATGGGGCAAAAGTTTCTCGGTGTTTACCTGTACTGAACACTATTGCCCCACCGGAGGCCGTCTTTGAGTTGCGCTACATTTTTGGCAGCGCATCAAGCTGCACGTCGGCCTGTGCTTTCAAAATCATTGCGGTACGAATCGACTCCGAGTAGATCGCGTGACTTACCTGGTCGAGTGGCTGCCCGTCGCCGTCGGTGAAGAAGAAGAACATCGTGGTTAATTCACCGGGTTTCGTGGTGAGACATTCGGCGACGAATTTCACCACGCCACCGTTTTTGGTTTCATATTTTGTCTCAATCTGCCCGTCGTGGATCTCCATGCCTTCCCGGGCACACAGTGCGTCCAGTCGGGAATCAGGTCCTTGGCGATACCAGCGACCGCCGGCATGCGCCTGCAGGCGCTGCTCCATGGCTTCAATATCTGGCTCATTGCGGAATACGGGCCGTTCAAGTTGCCGGTAGCCCTGTTGGATTCCCATCCGCTCGGCGGCATCCTGCCATTGTGTTAAGCGTTTCATCGTGGTTGGGTGGGGCAGCAAAATCGGATCGTTTTTCTTCACCGAGATTTTCCGCACCCGGCCACTGCGCCGGGTAATCATCACCGTTTTGTCTTGAATATCGGTGAGGAATCCTTTCTTCCCACCAACTTCGATCACCAGGTTGCTGAGTGCTTTTCGCCAGTGTTTATCAGCCCAACGCTCGATTAACGTGGCCGCTGTCCAACTAGTGTCGCCGGTCATCCAGCTGCGCAGACTCCGGTTGATTTCTGGAACAAGCGGCTTGTGATCGGCGTCGGCTTCGGCGAGCTCTTTGTTGATTTTGATGGCTTGCTTCATCCGCTTGTAGACATCGTTGCGCTTAGCGCGTTTCGGAATTTCTTCCAAAATGGTGTTGTGGGATCGTTTACGAACCACGATGGTGCCTTCGCTGGAAAACGCGTAGGAATAGTCGCCGCTCGAAACCCATAACAGGTCATTGATTGACACGGATTGTGCTCCTTGATGTTTCGCGGGTGCACCGGATAGAACACCGCCCGTTTTCGATGACAGGAAATGGTTGCCTGTCGGTGCAACGAGGATGGGCGGTGTGTCCCTGGCCTTCCACCGCTTATTATCACACGAGGCGGGCGGATTGTGCGGCGAGATAGCAAAAAATCCCGGTCTGCACAGGCCATCTGGCGGGTATTGGCCGCGTTGTAGCAGGTGTAATAACACTCCACGGTGCCATCTCGCAGTAGTCCAACTTGCCGAACGCCTCCCCACACCGTGGCGCTGGTCAAGTATTTATCCTTGACCTACTGGGGGGTAATGGTCGACCCACCAGTTTTCTCATGCGGGGTTTTGCCAGGGTCTGTGCAGCCTTTTTAGCCGCCCCTCAAAGGATTTATTGCTACGGTTTTTCTGCGCCGATGCGACCCCACTCCCGGCGCTTCGCAGCAGGCATGTCTTGCGCTAATGCTGATGGAAACAACGACGAAGCCGGCTCATCCCTGCAGCCCCTCATGCAGGAATTAGCCGGCGTGGAAATCATGAGTTCCGTGACAGTTAGGCGTGCCGTGCTTCGCGACGCGCCGCCAAATCATCTGGTAGCCCATCGGCTTTCGGTTTGGCATCCCCCACCCGTTCGCTTGGGAAGGCTTGAATAGTGCCAGAAAGCTCTCTCATGATGCCTGGAATAGCGATCCCGAATACACCCTGCCCGCCGGAGAGCAGGTCGATGACTTCATCATTGGAGCGACATTCGTAGACTGTCTTGCCGTCAGATACCAGCGTGATTGTGGCAATATCATCCACCCCAAGCTCATGAAGTTTCGCCACCGCAAGGCGGATATTTTGCAGCGAAATCCCGGTGTCAAGCAGCCGTTTGACGATCTTGAGCACCAAAATATCTTTAAACGAATACAACCGCTGTGAACCGGATCCGCGGGCGCCACGAATGGAGGGCACTACGAGTTTGGTGCGTGCCCAATAATCGAGCTGCCGGTAGGAGATGTTGGCCACCTGACAGGCGATTGGTACCCGGTAGCCGACTTCTTCATCGGGTCCTAAATCAAAGAGTGCTTCTTGAATTGGGGGCTTAGCATTCACGTTGGTTTTCCTTGGAAGTATGGTTGCGGCGCAGCTCAACATTGCTAGCGCACAACACCTGCACATATCACCGCCCGGCCCCTGCTTGGGTTGTTCGCATCTCCGCTGTGATAGCCAAGCCTGCAAGGCGTGACTGAAATCCGACAATCGAAGGCGGGTTACCGGTGTTGCTGCGCGGAACCTGTTGCAGCAACGGGGCTTTACCTGCAGTGTTGAGGTGTAACTCCCATGAGTGTAAGGCCAAATTACCGGGGTGTCATCTCATGACACACCGTTTTCTTTAATTATTTATTTTCACATTGTTCACAGCAGTATCAGTGTTGCGGCATAACGTGTGCCAGCTCTGCGAAAAACACCACAAACACACAGGTCACACCCATCACACCCCTGCTTTCTCCAAGGTCACCAACCGCAGCACGAGCACCGCACCGCATCCCACCCAAATAGGGGGAATGCGGTGCGATGTGCAGCAGAAAAACAGTTATGGGCGGTGAATACCTTTGCGGACCAGCACTCCATGCAGATTCTGCATCAGGGAGGCCACTTGCAAGCTCACCTCTTCTTGATGCAAGGAGCGTTCCGCCGTGAAATGTTCAGTAGAACGCACCGCAACCTGAGCAATCAGCGCCGACTGTCGATCAGCCTGCTTCTTGAGCTGATCGAGCTGCCGAATGCCCAGCCCAAAACCGTTGAGTGCAAACGCAGCCTTCGCAATAGTGACATCATCGGCGTCGTACAGACCCTCCCGACCTGGCTGCAAAATCCCCGCCTCAGTCAACCGTTTCACCGCCTGAACCGGCACCCCTGCCGCTTCACTCAGTGTTTTCACCGTGTACCGCTGCTGAGTTGTAGCAAGTGGCTGGCGCATATCCAGTGGCTTGGTCGACTTCGTCGCCATCATGGCCACCACAGTGCCATCATCAAGTGCGTCGAGATGTTCCTTAATCACTTTCAGCGGTAGAAAATTATCACGCTGCTGGGTGAGGACATAGCGAATGCGTTCCACATCAGATTCGGTGTAACGGCGATAACCGCTGGCCGTCCGCCGAGGCGAAACTAATCCCTCTTGCTCGTAATAGCGGATCCGGGACAAAGTCACATCCGAAAATTCCGCCTGCAACTGCTGATGCACCTCACCGATGCTCATCGTCTTCTGATTGTTACCCAGTGTTTTGTGAGCACCTTGGTCGGCGGAGTTCACAGCACGCAACGCATTCATATTTCCGATTTTCCTTCCAAGGCCACCACTTCACGGCAATCACCACGGATTTAGCAGCTGTCTGCCGGCGTGTCGATCATGTTCTGGAAGAAACTTTACAACGAAAGTCCACCGCGAGGGATATATCAAGGAAAATTCCTTGACTTTCTACACCCTCAGGCTCACCCTTAGCGCAGGGGGCGGCGTGTCGCCACCACTTGGCTTCTGCAGCTATCCACTGCCGATTGCCTACTGGCTACACTCACCACGCCGCAGATCCCGCGAAAAAAAAAGATACATGCGCCTAAACGCTGTAGAAGACGCGCCCATCACCACAGTGATGCACCAGCCGAAAAAACATACGGGCGAGCAGGACACTGCCCGCCGGCGGTATAAACCAATCCTGCGAGAAGACCTACTCACCCGTTGTTGTGTATATGTCACCGCCGGCCCCACCGCACTGTCAAGCCCCGGTTGTGACCGGAACAACACTGTTCGCCAGCAGACGGAGGGTACCTCAGCGGTACTATGGCTTAAGCGCTGCGGCCGGCAACAAAGACCAGCCGGAACTTACCAATCTGAATCTCGTCACCATCGTGCACCGTCTGCTCATCTTTCGGTTCACGGTTGACATAAGTACCGTTGAGCGACCCCAGATCACACACCCGGAACTCACCATCAGCCATGCGGAACTCTGCATGGCGGCGAGAGACCGTAACATCGTCTAGGAAAATATCCGACTCTGGGCTCCGACCAACACTGGTCACTTCCTGATCGAGCAGGAAACGCGCACCACTATTGGGGCCACGCTTGACCACTAGCAACCCGGCACCGGCCGGAATTGCACTTGCCTGGCTAGCGGCAGCCGGAGCGGGAGCAGACTGCTCCATGTCTTTGAGTAACTCAGCTCGGAACACCGAGGTGGTTTCAACCTGCGATTCATAACTACCCTGCTGCTCGCTCATAGTGGTTCCTTTCGCGTCTAGCTGTAAACTGCTCAAAATTTCAGAACAAAACACTGCTCAGTGACGGCGCCACGCCACAGCCTATCCGCGCCGCACAGTCATACGCGACCATTGTAGGCCACGTTTGTCACTCGTGGGTGCTAACTTGGCCGCCGCCACCTGTGACACTGTCAGCAATGCTGGGATCTGGCCGGCAGTAACACTCAGCAACCATGGCAACAACCTGCAATAGTGTCAGCACGCCACCTGGCAGACCAACATCTTCAGCCCTTCAGCTCGCTAGTTTTCGTTGTTCCTGCCAAACATCACCCGGACTGCTTTTTTCACAAAGTTCCCGTTCGACGACAATGGATTGTCGTTGACCATATACGTCCACGTCGCCGATGGGCGCGCCAAGCCTGCCTCGTCGAGATGTGCACCATCATTGTCGATAAGTACAGTGCTAAACGTATCCACAGCAGCTTCCATCGCTGTATCGGCCAATGCTTTAAATTCGGTCACAGCGATCCGGTGGAATTCATCAAGTGGTGTTTCCCGCGCGATTGCTCGCAGGTGAATGGATTCCCGCACATCATCAAGCAACGCGAGATGGTCGCTCCATCCCTGGTCGAGGTGATACAACAAGATTTCCCGAGCGGCCTGCGCTAAAACTTCGGGTGCAACGGTTTCTTCCAACTGCGCTAGACGCTGCGGGGCACGTGCCCCAAGTGCCGTTAGTGCAGCATCGGTGTCGAGAATTTCTGCCCTTCGCTTATCAATAATCACCCGCTGATCCGAGATGAGTTTGTTGTACTTCCATGTTTGGGAGTGGATTTCTAGCAGTTGCCCTTCGGTGACCCGCTGGCAGTGTTCAATAAAGTCACGGATGCGTTTTGAATCGATAAACCCAAACTGGTCTGGTGTTGCATTCACTTCCTCCCCGGCGCCACCAGCAGCAACCATGTCATCTTCCAGGGAGACGAAAAACACACTTTTGCCCGGATCGCCCTGCCGGCCGGCACGTCCCCGCAACTGGTTATCAAGTCGCGACGAACGATGCCGTCCAGTACCAATAACACACAGCCCACCGACAGCAGCCACCTGGTCGTGATCAGCTTCGTCAGCGCCACCGAGCTTGATGTCAGTACCCCGACCGGCCATCTGTGTTGACACAGTCACCCGGCCAACATCACCTGCTTCGGCAATAATGCGCGCTTCTTCCGCATCGTTTTTCGCATTCAACACATTGACAGCAATGTCATACTCAGCTAATGCGGCAGCCAACTCTTCTGATTCGGCAACATCTTGGGTGCCAACCAACACCGGCTGGCCGGTGGCATGAACCCGCCGAATCTCATCGATAATCGCCAGCTTTTTAGCGTCCATGGTGGCGTACACCCGATCCTGCTCATCGAAGCGCTGCAATGGATGATTACGCTCAATTACAGAAACCTGCAGATTATAAAATTCCCGCAGCTGATCAGTTGCTTCTTTTGCCGTGCCAGTCATACCGCAAACAACCGGATATCGACCAAGTAATGCTTGCAACGTGATCGTGTCCAAAATCCGGCCGCCTTCCGTGACGGCGATCCCCTCTTTCGCCTCCACTGCGGCTTGCAAGCCATCAGGCCATCGCTGCAGATCAGCGACCCGCCCCTTCGACGCATCGATGAGAGCGACTTTCCCATCACGTACCAAATAATGCACATCGCGCAGCAGGAGCTCTTGGGCGTGTAACGCCAAATTCACCTGTACCAGCGTGGTGCCAACATGTTCGTCGTTATACAGCGACTCAATTCCGAGTGCTTGTTCAACCTTGTTCGCCCCCTGTTCGGTGAGAAACACGTTGCGCCGCTCATCGTCGGTAGTGAAATCTTCACCCAGCTTGAGTTTTTTTACCAGCTGCGTGATTTTCCCTTGGGGGGCACGCCCCGGCTGGCTTCCTGCAAGCACCAACGGCACCAGTGCTTCGTCGACGAGCACACTGTCAGCCTCGTCAACAATTGCCACATCAGCAGGGGTTTGCACCGTGTCTTCGCGACGCACAATTAGCTGGTCACGCAGGACGTCGAAGCCGATTTCATTAACCGGACCGTACACAATATTGCACCGATACACTTCGCGTCGCTCGGCAGGGGTGAGTTTCTCTGCGATTGCACCGACTGTGAGGCCGAAAAATTCGACCAATGGACGCATCCACGCTGCGTCACGCTGCGCCAGATAATCATTGACGGTAATGGCATGCACCCGTTTTCCCATCAACGCATATCCGGTTGCAGCCATCGCACCGACCAATGTTTTCCCCTCCCCGGTGGCCATGTGGATGACGTCTCCTTCGAGGAGCCGCAATGTTCCTTGGGCCTGCGGCGGATAGGGAGTAAATCCGAGTGTTCGTTCAGCAGCAATACCAAGAATTGCGAGGAATCCTGCCGGATCCTGCAATCCTGTAGGGCCAATCGTGGTGGCTACCGCAGCACGTAATTCATCATCACTGCACTGCCGGAATCGTTCCGTGTGATCAGCGGCGGCTGCCACAATCTTGTGGCTTCGTTTCTGGTTTCTCGAAGACCCCTGCCCCATTGCTTTCCAAAACCAGTCAAAGCCTGCCACTTGTCATCACTCCACGTTTTTCGAATTCTTGGCTCACCCGTCAACACTCCTACGCGGTGTACAGGGCGCTATGCAGCCAAGGGTATCTGAAGCATCGGAGGTGTCTGCTTGGGGGGTATTGCCGTTTGTCTCAACTGCAAACTTTAGTACGTCGCACGGTTGTGGGACACCTAGGCGTCTACCGCACAGAGCGATTCAACGCCCCAACAGTGAACTAGCGGCAGCATCGGTGCAGAACTCTTACTACTTTCACAGTGTGACTGGTATTTTCTTCTCAGGGACGTGCTCTAGGTTGGGAATTTGGCAAGAGTGTTCTGCAACTGTCCACCACCCCTCTGTTTTTTAAGCGAATTGGCAAACTGACGTAGCAAGTAAGCACGTTCATCGCGCCGTGTGTCCCCAACAAGTAGTTGAATTCGGTACGCGCTGGTGTTCTTCCCAACTACACACTGTGCGGCCAATTGCTGATTCACCAAGGAGCCTTTCTCACCGTTATGCATTCGTTTTCTGTCGCGATCCCAGCTCATGCAGGAACCAATATGGCTGGCACCATTGATATGCCAGATCAACAGCCGGTGGCTTGGGCGGTGTTTGCGCACTGTTTCACCGGATCGCGGTTCACTCCCGCTGCTTCCCGGGTTTGTAAACGGCTGGCCGCCCAAGGGGTGGCATGTCTTCGCTTTGATTTCCCTGGTCTGGGGCAATCAGAAGGTGACTTTGCGGAAACCTCATTTAGTTCGAATGTGTTGGATTTAGTGAGCGCCTACCACTGGCTGGAAGAAACCTACGAAGCACCGAAATTGCTTATTGGTCATTCACTCGGTGGCGCAGCATCGCTGAAAGCTGCCACCCTGATGCCGAAATTGAAAGCTGTTGCCACCATTGGTGCGCCTTTTGATCCTGCCCATGCGGTGTTGCATTTTGCTGATCGGATCTCTGAGGTTGATGAGCGTGGTGCGGTGACATTGTCGCTCGGCGGGAGGGACGTGACCATTAGTCGACCATTTTTAGAGGATCTCGCCGAGATCAACCCTGAACAACACATTCCAAAGCTTCGGAAACCGTTATTGATTCTTCATTCTCCTATCGATCAAACGGTTGGTATTGATAATGCGCAAAATATTTTCCTCACCGCACGTTATCCGAAATCACTGGTCGCCCTGGAAAAAGTTGATCATCTGTTGACGAAACCTGGTGCTGCGCACCGGGCTGCTGACATTATTCGGGCGTGGGCTGATGAATACTTCACCGATGCCGACGAGCTGGCTGACCGAATGCCGGAGGGGGTGGCATCGTCGACGTCTATTCCGGCGGGTCGGTTTACCGATCTTGTCCGCTTCGATGACACCACGATCACCACTGATCGGGAGCGTTCGTTAGGTGGTAAGGGGTTGGGGCTCTCCCCAACGAGTTTGCTGCTTTCTGCATTGGCAGCCGCAACCAGCCAGGCTATTCGGATCGCGGCGAAGGATCAGCGCATCCGCGGTCTAGACAATGTGGATGTCGAAGTTTCGCGGGTCATTGGCGCACCAGAGTTTGCGATGCAGCTGCGACGCCGTATCTCGCTGCATGGTGATCTCACCGATCAGGAACGGAAATTCCTTCTCGAGTCCGCTGGCGATTCGTGCATTGAACAAATTATTACCGGTGCGGCCACCATCGAAGATCGCGATCGCTAACATCCCGCAAGGGTGAACGACCGTGGGGGTGTGCGTCGGTGTCGCGAGCATCCTTGAAGCTTGAGTTTTACTCATTTGTCTCTCGTGCTGGCCTGCCCAGTTGTTGTGTGTTTCCTTTTCGCTTAAGGATGGTTTTCGTGCTTGCTTCCACCGACAGTGACCGCTTCCCAACGGAATGCCCCTGCGGTAGTGCTACCGACTTTCAGTCGTGTTGTGGCCAATATCTCGCAGGCCGCAACGCCCCCACCCCGGAGGCGCTGATGCGCAGTCGTTTTACCGCCTATGTGGTTGGTGATGAATCCTATGTGCGGCGCACCTGGCATCCCGATACTTGTCCTGAAGATCTTTCCCCTCCGCCGGGTCTGAAGTGGGAATCCCTCACAGTTGAACATGTCACACTGTTTCCGCCGACGGTCACTTTCAGCGCCGCCTACCGCCAGGATGGTCAGCCAGGTGTCATGCAGGAACGGTCACTGTTTACCAAGATTGCCGGCAATTGGTGCTATGTGGAGCCGCTCCCACTGGCATAGATGCCGCTGATTGTGTGCAGGGGTTGCCTTGGTTGTTTCGGCTGTTCGATGCACGGGCGAATTCCTCTCACACAAGCGGCAGACTGCGCTTATCGCGTGGGCTGAGCTCTATCGGCGCCAGATACCAGGGTGTTGGCAAACGTAACAACACCCGACTTTCAACGAGGATGGGTTCATCCTCCATCGGCTTGGAACACCACGGCTGAACCGGATGAAACCGGCTGGAACACCGCAATATTTGATGGCAGATTTCCCCTCATCGTTACAGTGGTGTAAGCTATCCAACGCACATTCGGCAACGCCGATTGCGGCGGACTGTGGCGCAGCTTGGTAGCGCACTTGACTGGGGGTCAAGGGGTCGCAGGTTCAAATCCTGTCAGTCCGACAAAAAGTAGCCCACCGGTGATGAGACATCCGGTGGGCTACTGTTATTTTCACCCCTGCTCGGGATACAAGCTCTTTTCGTTGTGTTGCTACCGGTTACGTGTTGTTCCGACGGTGGAGCTTGTGCATTTTTCAGCGATGCTTCCTTCTTGCTGTGTGTGGCGTCACCACGGCACATCCCAGGTATGCCACTGTGGTAGGCATGTCTGACGCATCTTCTGCCCCGCAGCCAATATTTCACTTCACCAGCGACGGCACCTTCGCCACTGTCGATGATGTTCCCGTGGCGTTGATTGTCACTGCCCAGCCGGACAGTTTCACAGAGGTCTTTCACACATTCGACAGCCGCGAGTTTGAATTTTCGGTTGACTCCGGTGGGCGCCAATGGTGGGGCGAGTCGTTAACCGTAGTTGCCGTGCCGGCCGATGCGGTGCCACCCCGCACATTATTTGGCCCCCATGCAGTCCTTGGCACCGTCACACCAGGGCCGCGTCAACTGCCCATGCATATGCCTGAGCGGCTCGCCGGGGAGGTGAAAGCACTCACCGACAATCACCATTGGCGCTAGTTGCAACCCGGTCGACTGCTAGGAAGGAAACTTCGCCTTCGTATCATCGAAACACCGACACCCCCAGGCAGGATTATTGGGGGTGTCGGTGGTTTGTATTCATTTGGTCGCTACCCGGCCAGGTGGCGGTGTTCTGCTGTGTTCACGGCAGAGGTCTGGCAGCTTAGCGGGATCGTTTTTCCCGCACCCGCACAGCAATCCGAATCGGTGAGCCGGGGAATCCGAATTCTTCACGCAGTCGTCGTTCCAGGAAGCGTCGATAGCCGTGATCGAGGAACCCGGTGGTAAACAGCACTATCACTGGTGGCCGGGAGGCTGCCTGCGTGGCAAACAGGACGCGAGGCAGCCGTCCGCCGCGCATTGCCGGCGGGTTTGCGGCAATCACGGTGCGCAGCCAGTTATTCAAGCGACCCGTAGAGATACGCTGATCCCAGGACTCTAGCGCTTCTAACAGGAACGGTTCGATTTTTTGCAGTGCCCGCCCGGTTTTCGCAGAAATGTTCACCCGCCGTGCCCACGGAATATAGGCAAGCTGCCGTTCGATTTCCCGTTCAAGCTCGTAGCGGCGATCTTCGTCAACCAGATCCCACTTGTTGTAGGCGATAACCAGGGCGCGCCCCGATTCCACCACCAGGTTGAGGATTTTTTGATCTTGTTCGCTGATCGGCGATGAAGCGTCAATGAGGAAGACACACACTTCAGCGGCGTCAATAGCTGCTTTGGTGCGCAGATAGGCATAGTATTCGTGGCCGGATGCGGTTTTGACTTTTTTCCGCAAACCGGCAGTGTCGACGAAACGCCACAGGTGTTGATCGAGTTGCACCAACGAGTCGACCGGGTCGACGGTGGTGCCGGCCACATTGTCGACCACGGAACGGTCGTCGCCGGTGATTTTGTTCAACAGTGAAGATTTGCCCACGTTAGGTTTCCCGACGAGTGCTACACGACGCGGTCCTTCGGTGATGGTGGTGTTGCGGGGTACTTCGGGGAAAAGGTTGATCACCTCATCGAGGACGTCGGCACCGCCGCGGCCGTGTTGGGCAGACACTGGCCACGGGTAGCCCAGGCCGAGACCCCAAAATTCGGCCACGTCACCGTATTGGTTGTCAGAGTCGAATTTGTTGGCAACCAGCAGTACCGGCACTTGCGAGCGTTGCAGTTTTTTCGCCATGACAGCATCGGTTTCGGTGATGCCAACTTTCGTGTCGACAACCATGACGATGACGTCCGCTTCGGCCATCGCAATTTCGGCTTGCCGGGCGATCGAGGCGTGGATGCCTTTGGCGTCGGGATCCCAACCGCCGGTGTCTTGCACAAAGTAGCGGCGACCGTTCCATTCGGCGACGTAGCTTACCCGGTCACGGGTGACACCTGGGAAGTCTTCGACAACTGCTTCACGACGACCGAGAAAACGGTTGACGAGCGTAGATTTCCCGACGTTGGGGCGTCCGACAATAGCGACTGTGGGCAGCGCTTCTTCCGTGTGCTGCTGGGCTGCGTTTTCCAGACCAAAGTTCGCTTCAATGGCTGCCCACTGCTCATCGTCAAGCTCTTTGGTGAAGTCGGGATTGTCCAGGTCGATCGCAAAATCGGTGTCGTCGAAGCTGCCATCCGTGGCGAGATAGTCCTCGGCGGTGACATAGGTGACCGAGAGCTCATCGTCTGATTGGGGCTGCGCATCAACTGCGGTGGTGTCATCGTCGAGATCTTGTTCGTCGTCGTCTTCGATGAGTGACGGATCAAGATAGCCCTGTTGCACCGCAGAGTCGAGAACGACGTCCAGCACAATGTCGATCACGGTCTGCTGATCGTAATCGCTGGTGTCGATAATGTCCGCGTCGTCAGCTGGTTGCAGTGGACTCACCGCCCGGGTGGAGTCGTATTCGTCGCGGGCAATGACCGCTTGCAGCACCTCATCAAGGGTGACGTTGCGGCCGGCGGCTTTATCCTGCTGGTAGCGACGATTGGCGCGTTGTTCAGCAGAAGCGGTGAGAAACACCTTTGCAGGGGCTTCAGGAAGCACCACGGTGCCAATGTCACGACCTTCAACCACACAGCGGCCAGCGTCGTGGGCGAGTTGTTGCTGCAGCGCCACGAGATTGCTGCGAACCCCTTGATAGGCCGCAACCTGGGATACGTTGTTGGTGACGTCAGCTTCGCGGATAGCGGTTTGCACATCTTTGCCACCTAACAGGACAGCGGTGGATTGCGGATCATCGCTGATCACCAACGGCAGGTCGGCGGTGGCGGCAACAACTGCCGCTTCGTCGGCAAGATCAATGCCTTGCTGTTGGCAATATAAGGTTGCCACCCGATACATCGCCCCGGTGTCGAGATATTGCGCGCCAAGGATCTGTGCAAGTGCCCGGGCAACGGTTGATTTGCCGGTGCCGGATGGTCCGTCGATGGCAAGCAGCAGCCCATTGTTTGGTTGGTTATTGATCTGGTCGTAGCCGGCATAATCTTGCGGTGAATATCCCGGATTTGTGGAGTGTGTCATGGTCTTTCAATCGTGATCTGTTGGATGAAACGTGAAAAAAGTTATTGTCGCCATGTGATTCGTTGCGGCGAAACGTCAGGTGCGGTACAGCTAGTCGGCGCGATCCATTCATACACCCCAGCTTCGATCGGCCAGGGGGTATGTATGAAAAGCAGGGCTTCCCAAGCGCCACCGCTGCCCGGAGGAGCTACTCGGTGTCAAGCCGCCAACCGGCGGCTCACTAGCCTTTGCCCGTGCAATACCGGCTCCACCCACGCCAACCAGTCAATGATTGCCAAGTGGTCGCTGTTCTCCCTGGCCGGTGGTCGGTTTCCACGCAGTAAGGTGCTGCCCGGTGAAGCTGTGAGCCTGGTACCGGCGAGATTGAGGGAAGGTCAACTGCCCAAGCAATCGGCGGTCGTTTGTGTTGGCAGGCTGACAACACTGGGTGCACAGTGCCTACATTTCGACTACTTTGTACAAACTGCGCAGCTCAGAGTCGTTGAGTGCCCGCAGGGTGCCGGGTGTTTGCTCCCCCAGCTGGACGGTATGAATTTTGGTGCGAACAAGACGCTCCACCGGGAAACCAGCGGTTTTCAGCATGCGGCGAACAATATGTTTCCGCCCCTCATGCAGCGTCACCACCAACAGTGAACGTCCTTGGAACACGTCGATGATTTTTACCGCATCAGCCTTCGCCGGCCCGTCATCCAATTCGATACCGCGGGTGAGTGCTTTCACGAGCCGATTGTCAGCCTCCCCCATGACGGTAGCCATATAGGTTTTCGTCACCTCATAGCGGGGATGCATCAGCCGATTGGCAAGCTCCCCATCGTTGGTCAGCAGCAGCAGCCCTTCCGTGTCAGCATCAAGACGACCCACATGGAACAGGCGCTGACCGGCGGCAATTTTCTCGCCAACAATGTCCCCAATGCAGGGGCGTCCTAAATCATCAGACATGGTCGATTGCAGTCCGCGCGGCTTGTTAAACGCAAAATAGACAAGGTCTTCGTCGACCCGGATACGAACACCATCCACCCGAATGATGGCGGTGTTTGGGTCGACGCGCAGCCCTTGGGTGATCACGATTTGGCCGTTGACTTCCACCCGGCCTTCATCGATAAGTTTTTCAGCCATTCGCCGGGAGGCAACACCTGCTTGGGCGAGCACTTTTTGCAACCGCACCCCACCGGACTGGTGCAGCGGCTGATCTGCGGCTTGGTTTGCCCGATCAGCGGGCACATGCTGCCGTTTGGTTGTTGTTGCGGACGGAACGAACAGTTCGGTGGCGCGTTGTTTTGCACGAGTTTGACGCGATTGGGCAGCACGGCGGGATTCCGGTGTGCCATCGCGGCGAGCGGGAGGTGTCATCACAGATATTCGATTCTTTCAAGGGAAAATACAGCAACGATGTGCAACATATTGGGTGCACACCGCAAACTCGCCGGAATGTTTCAAACAGTATTTCCCGGCGACGGTACGGGAAAGTACGGGTGAGTTCAGCGAATAGTTCGCAGAAGCATCGAGGCGCCCCGCGGGAGGTGATACCGCATGCAGCGCAAGCTCCACCTGGGAGGTGTCGTGCAACAAGACGGCGGGTCACCGATCTCGAAGGTATCAACCAGGTCGACATGCGCAGCGTTATACGGCAGCATCTCGCACAAGTGTACTGGGGAAATGATGAACTGTGAAGTAGCTGCGCGACAGATAGATGGCACACACCGGTGCGGGGCTACTGCGGGTGGGCAACACGTCGTTGAAAAAAATACAAGACTGTGATGTGCTGCAGCGCCCCGTTATGCAGCCGCCAGCATGCTGCTTGACTGATTCAAACACCGCGCTCCACTGGGACAATTCATCCCGGCAGTACGATGATGCGGCCTTCTGCTACTGCCTGTCTCCAGGGCGTAGCTCAAGCGCAGATTCGCCGATGTACTGCCCTCTTTTTCCTACTGCAGTCCCCACCCCCGGGCGATCATGCTCATGCCAGGCAGCATGTGATGCTGTGGGGATAACACGAATGAGACTGCATCCCGGGCGCTATATGGGTCATGGCTCCAGCACAGCAGCGCCTTGTTTGGTAACACCATAAAGTGTGCAACATCGTTGCACCACTTCCCCTCTAGCCGGGCAATTGTGCAGGTCAGCTTGTCAGAACTTCCACCTTTGGGTTATGGCATTTAGACTTCCCCAACATGACTGGATTATCGACGGCGCACAATCGGCGCCGCTGGCATCTGCCTGCTATGGTGCCCCGCGACCGACACGAACCCGGCCGTACCGCAACAGTCCTTGAACTGTTCTTCGACCTGGTGTTTGTGATCACTGTCGCGATCAACGGCAGCCAACTGCATCATGCACTCACCGAAGGTCACCTCAGCCATGGTCTGCTTTCGTTTGCAATCTGCTTCTTTGGCACTTGGTGGGCCTGGATGAACTTCACCTGGTTTGCCAGCGCCTTCGATACCGATGACTGGTTCTACCGGCTGCTCACCTTTAATCAGATGGCTGGTGTGATGGTGTTTGCTGTCGGTATTGAGCCGGCCTACACCAGCGGCGACTTTCGCATTGTCATCGCAGGCTATGTCATCATGCGCCTGTCTATGGTGGTGCAATGGTGGCGCGCATCGCAGTGCGGCGGGGATGCTGGTCGCGGGGCAAAAACTTATGCGATCGGCATCGCGTGTGTCCAAATGCTGTGGATTCTGTGGACCTTCCTGCCCGCCGGATCCCTCACCAACGCACTGCTTGGGGTGCTGATCTTCGCCGAGATCCTGGTACCCACCATCGCCGAACGCCGTGGCGCCACTTCCTGGCATATGCATCACATCGCGGAGCGATATGGGCTATTTACTATTATTTTGCTCGGCGAATCGTTGCTGGCCAGTGTCAATGCGCTGGTTGATGCCCGCGAACACGGCGACCATCTCCTGCCCCTCGGTGTGTTCGCGCTCACCGCACTAGGAATTACCGCCGCCCTGTGGTGGTGGTATTTCTGGACTCCGCATCACAAAGCCATGCACACCTTGGGCAGCATATTCTTCTTCGGCTATGTGCACTATTTTGTGTTCGGCGCAGCAGCAATGCTCAGCGCCGGCATGGAAGCCAATATTGATGTGCTCACCGGCAATTCCGCGCTTACTTCCCGACAGGCAGTATTGACAGTCGCCATGCCAATTGCAGTCTTTCTCCTTGGGATAGTTGCCACGTCGATTCGACAAGCCGGTCAGCCAACCGTACTCATCACCACTATCGCTGTTGCGGTGATCGTTGTACTCCTTGGCCTTTTCGGAGCACCGCTGTGGACACTGCCAATCCTGCTGTTTGCATGTATTCCAGTGCTTATCCGCAACCCTGCACCAGAAGACCAGTAACACAGTGCTGTGGATTTGAGCGGCTGCCTAGCTTGCGGCAAGAACAACACGCACCGTGTGCACAAAACACATCCAATAGCAACGCCTGGTCGCCCGCAATATGCGCAGCAGACCAGGCGTTGTACGGGTGCCCATCCCCTTTAGCCATGATCGGCAGCACCGCTGCAGGCTGTAGCGCAGCAACTGCAACCAGCGCTGCGTCAACCAAACTATTTCAGCATCGTTATAAGGGCTCGTCGATCGTTTCAATATCGGGCAGCAGCGGTGCCAGCGGCGGAAGCTCATCAAGGCTACTGAGACCCAGGAGCTCTAAAAACAATTCGGTAGTGACATATCGGTGGGCGCCGGTTGTTTCCTCAGTGCCAACCTCCCGAATCAGCCCCCGTAACGTCAAGGTGCGCATCACCCCGTCAACATTCACCCCACGGATAGCAGCTACTTGGGAACGCGTACACGGCTGTTTATAGGCCACCACCGACAATGTTTCCAACGCAGCCTTCGACAATCGTGTTTGTGTACCGGCAAGCAGCAGCCGTTCAACAGCTGGGGCACACTCCGCAGCGGTATACAGCCGCCAGCCAGCGGCAGTCTCCCGAAGGGAAAATCCGCTCCCCCGGGCCGCATACTCGGCAGCAATCTGCTGCAGAATCTCCAGCACAACACCGGATTGTTCACCAATCGCCGCCGCCATGGTGTCGGCGGAAGTCGGCTCATCAATCACCAACAGCAAGGCTTCCACCATTGCCCGTGTACGACTAATGGGGCTTAGCTGCTCTGCACCAGCAGCAGTCAATCCGCCCGACCCTGGCGGTGGCGTGGAAGTAGTCACAGCAAACCAGTATAAAACCCGGTACATCACCTGCCATCAGGCAACCGCACACCAAAGACTCGACCACGCATCCAGCCCACGGCGTAGCAGGAAAACCCTGCCCTAGCTGAGGGAAAGCGTGCCATCATCACCAGTGGCAATAGGTTTGCCTTCCGTAGCCCACTGCGACCACGATCCATCAAACACGGTGACGTTTCGTGCCCCCGCCACCAAGGCAGCCACTGCCACAACACAGGCAGTCACACCCGAGCCACAGCTGAAAATCTTGCGATCGTCAATATCACCGGCACCTTCCAGCAGCGCTAACGTAGCGGGAATCCCAACAAATCGGCCTTGCGGAAAAACAGTTTGGAACGCAATATTCCAACTTCCCGGCATGTGACCTGACTCCATTCCCGGCCGCGGCTCCGGATCTTCACCGGTGAACCGTCCACGGCTCCGAGCATCAATAACCTGCACCTGATCATCGCTCAACGCCTGCTCAACTTCGTCAATGTCCACCAGCAAGTCAACTCGCGCGGCAAGCTCCTGCTCGGCGGCAGCGAAAAGTTCCTGCGCAGTCTGCTCATCGACAGGATGAGCAAACGTTGTCACCGTTGGCAATCCTGCCTCCAACCAGGCAGGAAGACCCCCATCTAAGAGCTGCACCTGCTGATAACCAGCCACGCGTGCAAGCCAAAACACGCGCGGCGCCACCATCATGCCATGCCGGTCATAGATCACCACTGGCGTCGAGGGCGACACGCCACGGGCGGCAAACAGTCGCCGCAACTGCGTCACCGAAGGGGCAGTATGCACACCGCCATCGTGACGGGAAAAATCATCGTCAATATCGCACAACAGCGCGCCGGGAATCATCGCCTGGTGTTTGGCGGGATTGCCCATCGATGCGCACAACACCACCACCTTCCCGGTCGCAGTATCCCCACCGGATCCTTCGACATATCCGAGCTGTTTTGCCAGATCATGAACTGAACACAGGATGTTTTGCTGCATGGCCGCAGTGTAGCCGACCCCCGCCACCAGTGTGTGCCCTAGAACACATTGAACTGAGCATAGCACCCGAACGGGGGATAATAAACTCACACTTGCACAGCGTTTAAGAAAAGAGTGAGTATTTTTCAACGATGACCAGAATTGAACAGCGTATTGAGGCGACGTCGCAGTCCGCGAGCGGGCAAACGCCGCCAGCGTTCTCCCACACTTCCCGGGCAATTGCCGGTTTGGAGATGTGGGAACGATTCTCCTATTACGGTATGCAGGCAATTGTTGTCTACTACCTGTATTGGAGTGCCACCGAAGGTGGTTTAGGACTAGATCGCGGCGCGGCAACCGCTTGGATGGGGGCATACGGTGCACTCGTCTATGTGATGACAATCGCCGGCGGATGGATCGCTGACCGAATTGCCGGCGCGGAAACCACTCTTCTTACCGGTGCCAGCATTGTGATGCTTGGCCACATCATGCTGTCCACTGCCAGCGGGGTGCACGGAGTAGCTGTTGGTCTAGTCAGCATTGCCTGCGGCTCCGGACTGCTCAAAAGCTGCGCCGTCACAATCTTGGGACGGGTGTATGCGCACGCACCAGCCATTCGCGACACAGCCTTCCAATATTTTTATCTCGGCATCAACATCGGTGCATTCTTCGGTCCGATCATTGTCGCAGCACTCCATGCGCGCTACGGGTTTGCCGCCGGATTTGGCGCAGCCGCAATCCTGATGGCCATTGGGCTTATCCACTATTTACTGATTCGCCGCCGCTTCCTCACTGAACTTTCACCCCAAACCCAAGCAGAAATCACCAGCCCGCTGCGACCGATTCACCGCCGGCACACTTACCTCATTATTCTCGGCAGTGCACTGCTCATTGCTCTGCTGTTTTGGCTGTTAAACCAAGGTATTCTCACCGCCGGCCGGGCGGCTACTGTGCTCCTTATCGGCTCGCTAAGTGCGGCAGCAATCATGCTGGCAACATGCTTGCACACCCTTGATCGTCGTGATCCACAACGACTCCAAGTTTGGCAATTCATTCCAGTGTTTTTTGCCTCTACCGCATTTTGGTCGGTGCTCAACCAGACCTATGGGGTGTTAGCAGTATTTTCCGATGTGCGACTCAACCGCAGCATGTTCGGCTATGAAATCTCCCCCTCCTTCACCCAGGCGATTAATCCGCTGTTTATTTTGCTGCTCACCTTCCCTATGAGTTATCTGTGGGCGCATCTCAACCGGGAAGTATCCTCCATGACAAAAATGGCGGTTGGGGTGATGATCTCCGGGTTGGGATTGTTGGTGCTCGCCCCCTTTGCTGGCGCTGGACCAAACGAAGTCCCTTTCCTCGCGCTGGTAGTCACCGTCGGAATTATCACCACTGGAGAACTCCTCGTAGGCCCTATCGGCATGTCCACCACGACAGCCCTAGCACCATCAGGATTCGGCGGACGATTCTCAGCACTGTACTTTCTCACCATGTCTGCAGGTACCGCCACAGCCGGTGTCATCAGTCAATACTATGATCCCACCGACAGCACCCGGGAACTACTGTATTTCACCTGCTGCTCCGGCATTGTGTTAGCTATCGGGACAATGCTGCTGATCTGTTCCCGGCGGCTTACAGCAGCCACAAGCTAGCATCCCGTACCCGGGGCAGGAGCCGGCTACGGAAACCCGCGAAAAAGTTTGACGACTCAACCCGGCAAGGCCAACCCCCTGCCGGGCGATCTTCTTATCTATACCCACCTGCAGCACACTAGCCACACCTGCACTACTTGCCGCACCCCACAGCTGTTGCCATGACTGAGCAACAGCCCAGCTACAAACGCGTGCTGTATCTTGATCCACACCGATATGACGTTGTCAATGAGCAACAAGGGCGATGTGCTCGCAGTACGTGCGGGGCTACTGTGCCGCAGACAAGTTGAGCGCTGCACGAAGCTGGTCACAATCGAGTGCCGCAAACGCAGCAGCGGCAAACGCCTCTTTACTCCTTCCCCCAAGATGTTCCGGCAGTGCGCCAAGCCACGGTGCCTGAGTGATCTCACTAAACAGCTGAAGATTCAACCGGGTAGCAAGATCTGGTTTTGCCGGCACACTGCCCCCCAGCACTGCGGCAATCGACAATCCGCGGCGCCTGGCAGCTTCCACTGTTAACTCGGCAAGATTCAACGATCCCAGCCCCGTCGAGGTAACCACCACCACAGGTGCCGACAAGCCAGCAGCAACATCGGCGATAGTCCACGTATCACCCAACCGCACGAGCAGCCCACCGGCACCTTCAACCAGCACCACCGGTTCAGCAGTTCCCTCCCGGTTCGCCTGCTGGAGACATTGCTGGTGAATATCACGAATCTTGGTGACCACCTCGGCACAGTCCAGCTGCTCCATATTTGCCCGATGAGCGGCGATATTCGGGGCGAGCGGCTCGGGATAACGAATAAACTCTGCGGTCGATATGGTTGGGATGAACTGTTTGGCGGTATAGATATCCCCGGCACCGTCCGGTTCCCCAGTTTGCACCGGTTTAATCACCGTCACCGGATGTCCCAGCTCAGTGAGCACTGCGGACAGTGCCGCAACCGCTATGGTTTTCCCCACATCAGTGTTGGTGCCAGTAACAATGCACAAGGCCATGATTTGCTCCAAATCTGCGTTCTTCTTCGTGAAATGAGCAGCTGCTCTAGTGACAGTTGTTGCCCGATTATTGGCTATAGCCGACTTCGACTCCCTTGGTTAGGAGCATTCGCGCCCGCTAACAGTGCTTTCTTTTCATGATTATCGGCCGCGATCACGGCAGCCCGAACGCCACGAATAATCTGTGCCAACTCGTCGCTGGTTACCACAAAAGGCGGCATTGTATAGATCAATTTGCCGAAGGGTCGCACCCACACCTGTTCAGACAATGCGGCCTGCTGGGTGATTTGCTGATCCACCGGTTGGCGCATCTCCACCACCCCAATAGCACCACATACTCGCACATCGGCCACACCAGCAAGCGCTGCAAGATCGGCAAGCCCCTCGCGCAGCTGCTGCTCAATAGCGCCGATTCGTGGCCGCCAATAGCCAGTAGCAAAAAGATCAACGCTTGCTGCCGCAACCCGACAAGCCAACGGATTAGCCATAAAAGTCGGTCCATGCATCAACGCCCCACCACCAGCCGGAGTATCAATCGCGGCAGCAATCTTGCTGGTTGCTAACACAGCCGAAAGCGTCATCATCCCCCCAGTTAATGCTTTACCAACACATAAAATATCCGGGGTTACCTGTGCGGCATCGCAGGCAAACATCGATCCGGTACGTCCAAATCCGGTAGCGATCTCATCAGCGATCACCACAATGCCTCGTGCATGACACGCCTGAACCATCGCAGTAACCAGTCGCGCATCATGGAATCGCATCCCGCCAGCGCCTTGCACAAGCGGTTCAAAAATAAACGCCGCAATATCGTCAGTCATCGCCGCAGAGGCCGCCGCTACATAGGTTGCGATGGTGGCATCTGATGATCCTTGCGGCGGCGGGATAGGTAAAAATTCCTGCTCCGGCAACACACCCCGCCATAATGTATGCATTCCCCCTTCCGGATCGCACACACTCATCGGGGCGACGGTGTCACCGTGATAGCCACCCCTCCACGTCAACAATCTTTTGCGTTTGGCAGCTCCCACCCCGCGTTGGTATTGCAACGCCATTTTGTGCGCTACTTCGACCGCAACCGATCCTGAGTCGGCAAAGAACACCTTCTCCAAGCCGGCAGGAGCCACTGCAAGCAGCCGCTCTGCCAAATCCACTGCCGGATGATGCGTTAAACCACCAAACATGACATGACTCAACGAATCCAGCTGCTGATGGGCGGCCTCCACCAAGGCTGGATGGCGGTGACCGTGGGCGGCACACCACCATGAACTCATCGCATCGATTGCTGTGCTACCGTCCGCAAAGGTGAGCCAACAGCCTGTTGCAGCTGTCACCACTAACGGATCCACAGCGGCTGGAGAAGGCGCATAAGGGTGCCAAATATGAGCCTGGTCAAACGCGACTGTCGCCGCCGCGCTGATCTCATCCCTGATCTCGCGAGGACTTGCAGGTTTAATGCCGTGCAGTGGGACAGGTGTATCAAGTGGAGACAACGCAGACCCTACAGATGAATCACACATGAGCGTTCTTTCTAACGTGGCACACCGCATCCCACCACCTGCAGATCAATAAAGGCAGCAGAAAACACCAGCAAACAGCGCCTTTGAGGCATGCAAACCTGGAACCGGTAATCACTAACTATCGTGCAATAGCGGTGGCGCCTTGGTGAGATTCGAAACGTCCCGGCCACCACTTTGGAAAGGCGCTCAAGCTACGGTAGCGAAACAGAAGTCAAAAACACCTTGCCAATCTGTTGACGCATTCCAACAGAACACCGTGTCATCCTACTCTTTGAAAACTCTCCTCACGAGAGAATCCGCCAAAAACTTATACAGCGTTTAACTGGTGAGGATTTTGCGGGGAAACTAGGAACAGCTACTCCCAGGTACCGGCGGCCACAACCGCCGGATCAACATCCAATCCAGTCCACCGCAAAGACAACTCCCCCAATGTGTCTTCCTGTGCAAACTCAATCGCGCCAGCTTTAACTAATTCGAGCACCGCCAAAAACCTGCCAACCACCTGCAAGACGTGGTCACATGACTGCGCTAGCGTGACAAACGACAGCCACGCATCGCTGCCAGCCGCTTGCAGACTACGCAACAAGATACCGGCCTGTTCAGGAACTGACACGGCCGGAGCGTGAATATGATCCACTCCCACCACTGCGGCAGGTTTTGGTCGAAAGGCGGCAGCTGCAAGCTCCGCGAAACCAGCAGCATCAACCCCAAGCGTTACCGGTGGCATCAAATCCACAAACGCCGGTTCCATACTGACACTGCGTGGATAGCGTCGAGGCGCATGCAGCGCCCACTGCCCCATCATCGTCGCAACTTCCGCATAAGCCCGATACTGCAGCAGACGCGCAAACAACAAGTCACGGCTTTCCAACAGAGCGAGATCTTCTTCGCTGTCCACCTCACCCCGCGGCAGCAACCGGGCCGTTTTCAAGTCGAGCAGGGTTGCAGCGATAACCAAAAATTCGGTGATTTCGCTTAAATCGGCAGTCTCTCCAAGCTGCCTTGTGTAGGCAATAAAGTCATCAGTTACCTGTGCCAACGCAACTTCGGTGACATCGAGTTTCTTTTTACCGATGAGCTGCAACAGCAAGTCAAATGGGCCGGTAAAGTTTGCTAACACCACGCGAAACCCGGGCAGCTCGGGTTGCACCGCGCCGGGATCAGGCACCGTAATTGACGATTCGATCCGTCGACGAGGCGACGGCTGCGATACCACCTGGCGATCCTCTACAAGTGCTGGGCGCGGTCGATAACTTCCCACGCCAATTGCCGATACTGAGCTGCTCCTTGGGAACTCGGCGCCCAGGTGATAATAGGTTCACCAGCAACAGAAGTCTCAGGGAAACGAACGGTACGGGTAATCACTGTGTCAAATACCCGATCGTCAAACACTTCAACGACACGTTCCATTACTTCACGCGCATGGGTGGTGCGGCGGTCAAACATGGTAACCAAAATGCCAAGAATCTCCAGATCGAAGTTCAATCGATCCCGCACTTTTTCAACGGTGTCGGTGAGCAACGCTAAACCGCGGAGGGAAAAATATTCACACTCCATAGGGATCACCACGCCGTGGGCACAGGCCAAAGCGTTGACGGTAAGTAACCCGAGCGATGGCTGACAGTCAAGAATAATGAAGTCATATTCTCGCCTGACAGGACGCAATGCTCGAGCCAACGTATGTTCCCGACCAACCTCGTTGACCAGCTGAATTTCGGCTGCGGATAGATCAATATTGGCAGGCACCAAATCAAGGCCTGTCACCCGGGTTGGCAAGATCGCATCCCGCACCGACTGGTTGGAATCCACCAGAAGGTTGTAGACGGTGAGATCAAGCTCGTCATGGTCGACACCAAGACCTGCGGACAGTGCGCCTTGCGGGTCGAGATCAACGAGCAGGACACGACGTCCAGCTTCGGCCAAGCAGGCACCTAGGTTGATCGTCGAGGTGGTTTTCCCAACCCCGCCTTTTTGATTGCACATGGCGATGATGGTTGCAGGGCCATGCCGATCTAACTGAGGTGGTTCGGGGATGGGACGTCGCTTCCGTCCGGTGAGGGAGAATTCCGGTTCTGGATTGTCGATTAGTGAGCCACTCACGTTACTTACAGATCCTCCGTTGCCTGCTGACACATCCAACACCTTGCCCGCTGAAATGTTCTCCGATACACCTTGAGGTTCACCTGGGCAGTCACCGCTCGCGGAAACACGAACCGATGAGCACCCTATCGCAGTGTTCACCGCTGTCGCGCACAAGCCGGCAAGATTCTCGTCGAAACTCTTCAGCCCGGGGCTGAACACTGCACAATGCTGCTGTGTTGCTCCGGTGATACATGCGTACGTTGTGGACGAGATGGCAATAGTGAATTGCTGCGTTGTCTTTCGAGCTGCAGCAAAGCCACCTAGTGGGCACCACTCAAGGTGTCGTTCGCAAGTATTGTAGCTTACTCACACCCCTGCTATGGCTGACACCACACCAAAGAATAGTGGACTCTACGCTGGTCAGAGGGCTGTCAAGGCAGCAGCATGGACAGGTTGTTGCAACCGTGGGCAGCAGGTTAGCTGTTCTGGTGTGGCAGTGACAGCTGGGCGCGGGGATGATGTTGCTCATACATCGATTGCACCTGCTGATTGGTGATGTGGGTGTACAACTCTGTGGTGGTCACACTCGAATGCCCGAGCAGTTCCTGCACACTTCGAATATCTGCGCCGCCAAGCAGCAAGTGAGTGGCGAAAGTGTGCCGCAACGTGTGGGGGGTGAGCGAATATGGCAATTTGGCTTCTTCCCCGAGCTGTTTGAGTGCAGCACAGGCCGATTGCCGTGACAACCCTTTTCCGCGTTCATTGAGCAAAAGTTGATGGCTGAGACCTTGTGACCAGCGGGGGCGTTCGGCAGTGAGATAGTCCGCTACGGCTTGCTGTGCGTAGGCACCGTAGGGCACTAAGCGCTGTTTCATCCCTTTCCCGGTTACCCGTAATGTGCGCCGGCTTCCGGTGACATCGTCGACTGCTAGTTGCAACAGTTCACTGATACGACAACCGGTGGAATACAACATCTCTACCAGGACTCGATCCCGCAGCCGGTGCTGGGTTGGACGCTGGGGATCGTTCACAACTGCAAGTAGGTGTTCCATCTCCTCACGGGTGAGGGTCGCGGGAAACACCTGCCGCGGTTTTGGGGTTTGAATCTCGTGGGCAACATCGTCATTGACGAGCCCTTCTGCACAGGCAAAGCGGTGCAGTCCACGGGCTACGACCCATGCTCGAGCCTGGCTAGATTTCGCTAAGGGCACCACGCCACTTGCCGGATCGCCGGTTGCAAGATACTGCAAATATGCTTCACAGTCAGTGCTCGTTACTACAGCAAGCGAGTCGATGTTGCGTTGTTGCAGAAAGCGCCGATAGCGCAGCAGGTCACGGCGATAGCTGTCGACAGTGTGCGGAGAGGCATCGCGTTCAATCGTCAAATGGCGCAACCACAGGTCGATAAGTTGGTGAAGTTGCGTCGAGGATTCAGCCGAAGAAGTCATATTGGATGGTGCTCATGCTGTGCGGCATACCGCCCGGTAGGTGGACAGTGCTGGTGTCGATCATGCCAGGTGTTCCATAGTGGCACTGTTTGGTGGCAGAGTGCAGTTGCCAGGTCACCTATCCTACGGTGGCTGGATTGCTAGGTTGTGCGAAATGGCTACCTGTTTACCGGTTTTCCCGGCCGGGTTGTTTCATGTCACCACCGGGGCCGACGATCGCGCCACGACGGTGACTTAATGCTGTTGGTCGCAAATCAAATGGGGTGTCGGCAGGCAATGTGGAGGCTCGTCCGGCGAGCACATCGAGTGCCCGATAGAGTCCGGCCGTAGCAATTCCGTTGACGATCGTTCCATCCGTCAGCATGCGGTGCACCGTGTCGACTGGGAAAAACTCAACTGTCAGGTCGGCTTCTTCATCTTCGCCGATAGGTTTGCTGACTGCCGTAAGGTCACGGGCGAGATAGAGTCGCACAGCTTCGTCGCAAAATCCGGGGGACGAAACAATATCGCCGAGGAGTTCAAGGCGGTTTGCGGTGCAGCCGAGTTCCTCGGCGAGTTCCCGGCGCGCACAGGTGGCAGGGTCTTCTCCGGCGATGTCGAGCAGCCCTGCGGGCAGTTCCCAGAGGCGTCGGCCTACGGCTTGGCGCCATTGGTAGACCAGTCCGATTTCGTTGTGTTCGTTGACTGCCACTATGGCGACTGCTCCGAAGTGTTCGATGATTTCGCGGGGGCTGGTGTGTCCGCCGGGCATGTGAATTTGGTCGCGGCGGAGGGCGATGATTGGTGCGTCGACGAGGATTGTTGTGGATTGTTGGGTGAAGTGGTGTGCGGCGGGTGGGGTGGTCATTGGGTTGGTCTTTCTGTGGGGGGGTGGTTGTGTGGGGTTATTTGTCTGGTTGTGGTGGTGGTCCTATTGGTTGTGTTGGTGCTGCTGCTTGAGCGTTTGCTGCGGCTCCGTAGGCGCCGCTTTGGCCGGCGAGTTCTTGGCGGAGGGCGAAGATTGCGGCGATTTGGGCGTATGCGTAGGAGATTGAGTCGACGGTGGTGAGTCCGGGGGTGTTGCTGGTGCGGAGCATGCCGATGATGCCGGTGTCGGCGGCGGCGCGGATGCCGCCGGCGACTACGAGGGCTGGTGCGGTGGTGACGAATCCTTGGGCGATCTCGACGATTGGGCGTGGTTGTCGTTGTTCGGTGGGGGTGGTTGGGTCTTGTGGGGTGTCGCCGGTGATGAGGATGGCTGCTCGTCCGGGTTGTGGTGGTTCGTTGTAGGTGATGAGGCCGGCTTGTCGGAGGCCTTCGAAGAGGAGGGTTCGGTCGGGTTCGTTGAGGGTGGTTTCGCCGGTGGCGGGTTGTTGTTGGAGGGCGGCGCCGAGTGTGGCGCCGAGTTGTGTCGTGGGTTGGCCGGGTGGGGTGTTGGGGTTGGTTGGTGGGGTGTTGGGGTTGGTTGGTGGGGTGAGTCGGTTGAGGAGGGTGGTGAGCTGTGTGTTGGTGGTTTCGTCGTGTATTTGGGCGGTGAGTGTGAGTTCGCCGCTGATGCGTCCGCCGGCTTGTTCGATGAGTCCGCGGATTGCGGTGATGTTGTTGTCGCTGGCGTCGGCTGTGGCGAGTATGACGATTTCTACTCCGGTGAGGGTGCCGGTGACGTGGGCGAGGGCGATGTCGGTGATCCAGGCGTTGGCGGCGGCGGCTTCGGCATGGTCGATGCGGGCTTGGAGGGCGGTGGCGCGTTGTTGTTGGGCGTCTTGGGTGGCGGTGGCGCGTTGGGCGAAGGTGGTGAATCCGGGGATGGCTGGGGCGAGCACTGCGGTGCCGGCGACGAGTCCGATGATTATGCCGATGCTTGTTGCAAGTCCGTGGGAGGTGTTGCGTTGGGGTTGCATGGGGTTCACCTTCCCTGGTTGGTGAGTTGTCGCAGTTGGTTGCCGAGCTGGTTGGCGGTGCCGGTGAGGTTGGCTAGTGGGCTGCCGTCGCCGAGGAGTGCGACGAGGAGCAGTAGTGTTGCGGTGACGGCGAGGAGGCCGAGGAGTGTGTAGAGCCAGCTGAGGTTGAGTGGTTTGTCGACGGTGTAGAGGGCGATGATGGCGGCTGCTGGGACGAGTTCGTGTGCAGCGTAGAGGCGGGCGAGTTGGGTGCTGGCGACGGTGGTTGGGGTGCTGCGTAGGGCGGTGTCGACGGTGAGTGGGTCGCCGACGTGGACGATGACTGCGGCGTGGTGGTAGTGGGCGAACAGGATGGCGAGGTCGGTGGGGTCGCTGGTTTCTGCGGGGAAGGTCATGGCGGCGACTGCTAGATCGTGGACGCGGTCGATTCCTGTGGCATCGCCTTGTGGGGTGGCAGGGATGAGGAGCACTGCCCCGGAGGTGAGGAGTGTTTCTGAAAGGTTGGTGGGGTCGCCGAGAATGATGTCGGGTTGGTAGCCGGCGTTGGTCACGTGTTGGGCGCCGAAGCCGGCGCCGATGATGACTGGATCATATTCGCGGATGAAGTTTCGGAGTCCTTTGAGTTGGGTGGCGGCCGTTGGTGTGTCGCTGACGATGATGACTTTTTTCCCGGTGAGATGGACGCGGGTGTCGGGGATGCCGAAGCCGTCGATATAGAGCGGCGCCTCGTCGGTGAGTAGTGTTGCGAATCCTTGCCCTAGCTGGTCGGCGGTGGCTGCCAGGGTGTGTGTGGCTGTGGTGTAGGTGGCTGCTAGTTGTGCAGGGTCTACTGGTCGTCCGGTGGCAACGAGGGTGTTGCCGTAGCGCAGTGCGCCGGTGGTGTCGAGGGTTGCTTTTCGTCCGTCTTTGGCGAGCCGCCACAGTTCGGCGCCGACTGCTTCGACGAGCACAATGTTGGCGTCGGCAAGGAGTTGCGGCCCGTATGCGGGCAGTGTCCCGCTGGCCATTGGGGCGACGTTCACTATCGCTGCTGGTTGGCGGCGCAGGATTGCCTGGGCGGCGCGTCGATCCATGTCGGGAAGGTCGAGCAGCACAATATCCCCCGTCCGTATGCGGGTCGGGGGTTTGTCGGTAAAGTTCACGACCCGGGTTGGTCCGGCAAGGGCGGACGGGTCAGGGTGGCGGCCGAAAGGACTCATGTGAACTAGTGTGTCCGGACGTCCCTGTCCGGTGGTGGAGGCGCGCGTAGCGTGCGGTTAGGTTTTGCTGCCCCGGCTGCGGTGGGCGACCGCCAGGAGTTCTGCGGCGTGGGCACGACCGGTGTCGGTGTCCCCTAGACCGGCCAGCATGCGGGCAAGTTCGTCGACGCGTGCTTTGTCTTCCAGCGGGGTGACTGCGCTGACAGCCCGCTGATCTTCGCTGATGGATTTGGCGATGGTGATATGCCGGTCGGCGAAGGCGGCAACCTGTGCCAGGTGGGTTACGACGATCACTTGGTTGTGGCGGGCAAGCTGGGCGAGTCGTTTCCCGATTTCCACTGCTGCCTGGCCGCCCACCCCGGCATCGACTTCGTCGAAAATCAAGGTTTTCCCGCCACTGCCGGCAACATGCAGCTCCAATGCGAGCATCACCCGGGAGAGTTCACCGCCGCTGGCTGCCTGCCCGATGGGACGGGCCGGCTCCCCGGGGGCGCCTGCCAGCCGGAATTCGATCTCTTCCGCACCATAAGGTCCGCCCTGCTGCGGCAGCAGCACTACCTCGAGGCGGGCACCTGCCATCGCTAAGCCGGCAAGCTCTTGGGTAACTGCTTTGCTGAGCGTCGCTGCCGCTGCTTGGCGTGCTTGTGTTAAGGCTTTCGCTGCAGTGTCGCGTACCTTCGCGGCTTGGGTGGTTTGTTCCCGGAGTGCTTGCAGCGCTGCTGGGGATACGTCGATTGCGGCGAGTTTCTTTTCGGCTTTTGCCTTCCACTGCAACACGCCGTCAATATCAGGGGCGTATTTGCGGGTGAGCTGTTTGAGAGCCTGCGACCTTGACAATAGCTGTTCCAGGGTCGCCGGATCGGCATCAAGCTGGGCATGGAATTGTGTTAACTCCCCGGCGATGTCACCAAGCTCGTTCAGCAGCGCGGCAAGCCTGGTGGCGGCGGCCTGCAGCACCGGGTCTTCGCTAGCAGCAAGTGCGTGTTCTGCCTGGGCAAGCAGTGCATTTGCCGCTTGGTGGTCATCGAAACTTTCCGGATCCCCATCGATTGCTGCCACAGCTGTGGATGCTGCCTGGCGCAGCATATCGACATCTTGCAATCGTTGAATTTGCCGGCGGAGCTCTTCGTCTTCGCCGGGCTGCGGGTTCAACGACTCGATTTCATGAATCGCGAACTGTAGCCGATCCACTTCTTGGGCAGCTTCCCGCGTCGTGGAACTTACCGTGGTGAGTTGCCGGTCAAGTTCCCGCCACCGCCGGTAGGCTGCGCGATAGTCTTTCCAGCATTGGGCGACAGTCGGATTGCTGCTGTCAACAACTGCCCGCTGCTGCTGCGGGTCAAGCATTGCAATCTGATCCATCTGCCCGTGAAGAGAAATATGGGGACTCGTGAATTGTGCCAATGTTGCCGCCGGAACGGTACGCCCCGACAGGTGTGCTTTGGAACGCCCCTGCCGCGCCATGGTTCGCACCACCACATATTCGTTGTTTTCATCGGCTTGCGCACCAGCTTCGCTGGCAGCAAACTCAGCCTGCTGGCGCGCCTGCGGCTCCACATCGGCTAACGAAAACACCCCCTCGACGACGGCTTGATTCGCCCCAGCCCGAATTTTCGCTGGTTCACTGCGCTGCCCGCAAATCATTTTCAACCCGGTAATAATCATTGTTTTACCAGCACCTGTCTCCCCTGTGAGACAGGTAAACCCGGGCGCAAATTCCACGGTGGTGTGGGGAATCACCCCAACATTGGTGATCGAAAGCTCAACCAGCATGCCATAGACTGTAGCAAGTTCTTCCCCAGTTGCATGCCACAACCACCTCAAGCAGACGCAAAAACCTAGGATGCGGGTTTCGGTCCCCGCCACCCGGCAACCGGCAGCCGAAACTTCGTCACCAGCCGATCAGTAAACGTTGAATCATCCAACCGTACCCACCGCACCGGGCGATGCCCACGGGTCACCTGCACCCGGGCACCAGGGGGCACTGCCGCGGTTCGGAACCCATCCATCACCGCAATACCAGCCTGAGTGGTAAGCGTGGTCTCCACCACAACCTGCGACTTCGGCGACACGACCAGTGGTTTGGTAAACAATGCGTGCGCATTATTAGGAACCACCACGATCGCATCAAGTTCAGGCCACAACACCGGGCCGCCGGCTGAAAACGCATAGGCGGTTGACCCAGTAGGCGAAGACACTATCACCCCGTCGCAGCCAAATGAACTCACCGGATGATTATCGATTTCTAAAATTGCATCCAGCACCCCACGCCGGTTGCTGTTTTCAATACTCACTTCGTTGAGCGCCCAACCGGAGTGCAGCAGCTGTCCCTCCGCATCGGTGATTGTCACATCAAGGGTCATCCGATCAGTGACCCGATACTGACCAGAGATCACCCGATCAACCGCCATGTCGAGGGAATCTTGCTCCCATTCGGCAAGAAACCCGACATGCCCCAGATTGACCCCCAGCACCGGCAAATCAACACCGTGGGCAAGATCTGCTGCGCGCAGGAATGTGCCGTCGCCGCCAAGCACCAAAATGAGTTCGGTGCCGCACGCCGCCTCCGCAGTGTGGGCGCAATGGGGAAGTTCCCGCAGCACCGGGTGGGCACGCAACGATTCCCCGTCACCGGTACTGCTTAACAGCAACCGAACCCCTACCCCGTGTTCCATCAGTCGGGTAGCTGCCTGGGCACACGCCTCAATATTGGAGGTTCGTCCAGTGTGCGGCACCAGGAGGATTTCCCGATCTTCCGGGAGACAAGGAGGTTGAGCAAGCACAATGATACTTTCGTTGCGGGTGAACAAATCCAAACTCGGGGCTGTGACCAACACAGTCACCAGCCTGCACGTCGATACGTTGGGCGAAGACAGGTGACTGTCCGGCCGCCACCAGGCACAGCAGTGGCAGCCTAAAAGCAAAGACGACCGCATTCTACCGCAGCTGCGTCAAGCCGGTGACCTTCGCGGGTGCGGCAAGCATCTGCTGGGATGACTACTTAGGTCCTGCCGCAACAGCAGCCTCTACCGCCTGGGCGATCGTTGCACGATCAACTGGTTGCTTTGGCTTGGTATGTTCCAACCAGAGGAAATATTCGACATTGCCGGCAGGGCCTGGCAGCGGGGACGCCACACATCCATGGAACGTCAATCCTAAAGCGCAGGCCTGATAGGCCACATCGGTCACCACCCGGGCACGCATCGCCGGATCGCTGACCACGGCACCTTTCGGCAGATCCTGCTTACCTACCTCAAACTGGGGTTTCACCATTGGCAGCAAATGGGCACCGTCCCGTAAACAAGCAATAATCGCTGGCAGAACCAGTGTTAAAGAAATAAACGACAGGTCACCGACCATCATGTCGCACGGCCCGCCGCACTGTTGCGGGGTCAGGGTGCGCACATTGGTTCGATCGAGCACAGTTACCCGTGGATCGTTCGCTAACCGTTGCAGCAGTTGACCATAGCCCACATCGACGGCAACGACTTCCCGCGCATCGTGAGCAAGCAACACATCGGTAAACCCGCCTGTGGAAGCACCCGCATCCAGCACCTTACAGCCAGACACACTAAGCCCTTGGTCGCTGAAAGCTTCCAGGGCACCGAGAAGTTTATGTGCACCGCGGGAAGCCCACTGCGGCCCCTGCTCACTGATAGCAATAGAAACATCGGCGGTGACCTGGGTGGCGGGTTTTTTCGCCTGCATCCCGGCAACAGTCACCGCCCCCTGCTCGATGAGGACGCGAGCTTCTTCCCGCGAACGAGCAATCTTGCGCCGTACTAGCTCTTTATCGAGCCTATTTAAACCGTGTTTACTCACTGTGCCTTATCCATTGCTGTGCTGCGCAGACCCCCAATGCGGATTTGCCTAAATATACGAACATTATCGCAGCGCCGCCTGCAAAATATCGTGTGCCTGCGAATACAGCTCGTGGGCTTCCCGCAACGATGCAGGCTCAGCCGCCAACAACGGCTGCACCGCCGCGGCGAGCGCTGCCACATCGATGACCGGTTGCCGTGGATCCCGCGGAACAGGGGTGGCTACAGGTTCATTCATCAAAGACACAACTCCTTTCCTCGTTTCAACACTCAACGGTCGCATCGGTGGACTACACCTGGCAAACAACAGCAACACCGTAGCAGAAACACCCTGGTTGCTGGTTCGACGCCCATAGTCACCATGACATTGTTGCACGGCCGGCTAACCGCCAGTGACCTGCACACACCATCGCCTGGTGACACCCTGCGCAAACCCGCATGGGCGCTACTACTCCTCGCAAAGCAACGCCGTCACCAACACCCCAACGAGTGGTTTGCGGTTAGCTGCGCAACGCAGCCGCGCAGCCGGACTGGAGATCGGTGCCGCCCACAACCGCCGAGGGCGAAAACTCACCACAATGCGTCAACAACCTGCTGCGCAATCGAACCTTCAGCGACGATTTCCTGCACCGGGGTGGCGGATTCCCACGCCGCAGCAAGCAGCGTATGCACACCGGCAAGTGCAGGGGCATCGACGCTGCCACCGGTGAGGGTAAGTACCCCACTGTCTTCGACCGCAGCCTGGAATCCTCCCCGGGGTTGCGGCACAAGCGCTTCCCGATCACTGTGCAGACACGACAGATCATCGGCAACAAGCGTTGGCCGTTGCTCTTGTGGGGCTGCAAGAGCAGCCAGCGGACCAGACACCCCGGTAAACACGAGCAACGTGTCTTGCCCGGCAGCATTCCCACCTAAAATGTCGGTGTCCAAACGGTCACCAATGCTCAGCGGTCTGCTTGCCCCAAGTTTTTCAGCGGCAATGGTAAACATAGCCGGTTCCGGTTTACCGGCGGCAATCGGCTCGACACCTGTCGCATTAACCACCGCCTGAATCATCGAACCATTTCCAACCATCAACCCACGTTCAGCCGGAAGAGTAGCATCCCGGTTCGTTGCCACATAGGCGGCGCCGGCGCGGATCGCTAACGCTGCCTCAGACAGCTCTGCCCAGCCTGTTTCCGGATTGTGACCGTGAATCACCGCTGCCGGATTGTCGTTGGCTGTGCGAGTCACCACATAGCCCGCGTCTGCCACTACTTCGGCTAGTGTTACAGTCCCTAACACCAACACGGTCGCCCCTGGCTGGCACACTGTAGACAACAGTGCTGCACCAGCCATGGCCGAGGTCATAATCATCTCTGCGGTGACTTCAAGCCCCATCCCGGCAAGTTGCTCGCACACCGTATCCGCATGCCGGGAAGCATTATTGGTGACATACATGATCGGCGCATGTAGTGATGCAATCGCCTGCTGTGCAGAAGCAATCGGCTGGGCGCCTTCATAGACCGTTCCATCAAGATCAAATAGAAAGCCATCATAGTATTCAGCCACAGTCATAGCTTGCATTCTAAGGCACAGCAACAATCATCCCCTAACGATGAAGGCTGCTAACCATAGCCGTGCAACAAGCCGGCTCGAGGTGTTCCACCATCTCGACTGGTTAGCAGCCTGATATTGCTGCACACACTGCGTGCGAATACTCGCAAGTTAGCTTTGGATTTCTGCGACCCGCTCCGCTGCATCGAAGTATCCTGCTTCGTCATGACTTGCGACCTGCTGGAACCAGCCGAGCGCTTCATCGTCACGGTCAGCAGCTAGCAACGCATCCGCGTACGCGTAGTTCAGCCGAAGCCCTTCAACATCGGTGGCGTCCCGGTTCGGCTGCAGCCGAGCCAATTCGACTACTGCACGATCCGGATCGGACATATCCCGATGGGCACCGGCTAGCACAATGGCTAATTCGATAGCACCGGTACGATCCAAAGTTTCCGCTTCCGGACTCCGACCAATCTCGATTGCCTTTTCCGGCCGACCTAGCCCGCGTTCACAGTCAGCAATCAACCACAGCATCCCAGGGCCGCCGCTCATACGTCGTGCTGCCCGCAGCTCAGACGCGGCTTCTTTCCATTCGCCGGCATGATAAGCGGCGATACCGAGGGTTTCCCGTACAACAGCTACCCGTCCTGCACGATTTTTCGCGGCGCGCGCATATTCGAGCGCTTTAGCGGGTTCTTCTTCCAGCAGCATGGCGGTCATCACTAACTGCCGCGCAACAATGTTCGCATTGTCTTTCGACAGGGAACGTAAATCCTGCATCACAGTGCTGTCAAGGTCACTGGTGGACAGATCTGCTGGCAATGGTGGCTCAGCGCGTTTCTGGTCGCGTCGTTCCTGGTTAAAGCCGTGACGTTTCGGCCCGGTCGACGTCCTCCGGCCGTCAGCAAACGCATGGGTGGTGTTACCGGATCGATCATCGTTGCGGTTGCGTCGATTGCCGCGTCGATCGTCGCGGGTGTTCTCCCGATCCCGGTAGTTCCGATTGTCACGGCGATCATCACGGTCTCGTCCACCGCTGCGGCGCCCATCGCGATCCCGGTAGCCGCGATCATCATGACGATCGCTGCGTCGATCGTCTCGATCGCGATAGCCTCGGCTGTCCCGCCGGTCATCGCGGGAACCGTAGCCACGACCACCGGCACGGTCGTCGCGACCGCGACCATCATGGTGGCGGTCGTCACGACCTCGATAGCCCCGGTCGTCCCGGCTACGACCATATTCACGCGAATCACTCCGACGATCAGCGCCGTGTTCAGATCGTTCAGAACGGAAACGCTCGCGTTCGTTGCTGTAATCGTCCCGACGATTATTCCGCCGACCGTCCGATTGGTGACGGTTTCGACCGTGGTCTCGCTGGGGACGGTCATGTCCGCCGCGGTGATGACCAGATCCTTGATCGTTGCGAGTGTAGCGTTCAGCCATAAAAGTGCGTAGTCCTTATGTAGAGCATTGGGAATTTCTTAGACGAGAGCAAAGCCAAGTCAGGAACCGAAAAAAACGCCAAGATCAGCCGCTGTCAGGTATCCCCGTAACAGTTCGATTGCACACTGAAGCAAGGCAAAATATCTGCAAGTCATCCTAGCAGCAAAACTTCGAAAATCTTTGATCGGTGAGCACGCTGCATAGATGCGGACGACTGCTAGACACAGGTGAACTATCACCACGCCCCAGGATGACTATCTACACCTCATTGTCACCGAAATGGGTGTTCACCCCTGCATCCCGACAGTCTCCCCCAACAGATAGACCCCGCAAAAACCTAGAACCCCAACCCCACGCACAGCAGGCTTAAGGGTCAAAAAGTGTGTCTCAAACCGCCGATTTCTACCACCTGAACAGCAATGACAACAAAATAATAAGCCTAGAAAGCTTATTCCCCTCTTTTTTCTCCATAACCCTTGACGGCACCACCACCCCATGGTATAGATCCTGTTGGCTTCAGGGTTATGTCAACCAATCGTCCCCGCTGCAGTATCTGCGGTAACCCCACAAAGAAAAACGGCACAACAACAAAAGGCACCACACGATGGCGTTGTATCCACTGCGGTGCCTCTACAAGTAAAACCCGGCCCGATATCACCGCTCGAACCTGGATGAATGAGTTCATCTCCCACCTGACGAGCAATAAAAGCATCGCCGACATCGCCGCTGCTCGTGGCACATCCCCGAAAACAGTTCACCGCCACTTCCAGCCACTGTGGCTGATCAGCGTGCCCCAACCACACAACCACCCCGTCTACGATCAAATCTTTCTCGACGGAACCTACCTCAACGGCGGCTGTCTCCTCATCGCAGCAACCCGTGACTACGTCCTTGCCTGGCGCTGGTGCAAGCAAGAAACCACCTACGACTACACACAACTCATCCGTGATATCACCCCGCCACTTATGGCAGTCATTGACGGAGGCGCCTACACAGCGATGACCTCATGCTGGCCACAGACCCTATCCAACGCTGTCTCGTACACGTCCAACGCAACACACGACGCGATATCACCAGCCGACCCCGCACACCCCAAGGCACCATCATCTACCAACTCGCACTTCAGCTCACCCGCATCACAACCCGTGAACAAGCCGACCAATGGATCGACTACCTCCACCAATTCAAACAAGACTGCAACAGCTGGATGAACGAAAAAACCACCATCACCGACCCCCTCACCGGGAAAAAGAAAAAAGTCTTCACCCATCAACGCGCCCGACGCGCGTTCTACAGGCTCTACCACCTGGCAAAAGACGGCAAACTCTTCGCTTACCTCACCCCCCATCCCAGCGCGAAGAACCCTGAGGCGTTCGCCTCCACAACCAACTGCCTCGAAGGCGGTATCAACGGGCCTTTAAAACTCATCGCCAGACAACACCACGGTAGAAAAGGAGAACGTCAACGAACCAATATCGACTGGTGGCTCCACTTTCGCACCCGAGATCCGCTTGATCCCCACATCATCGCGAAACAACAAAACTGGGGCAAAGACTCACTCGCTAAAGTAGAAACCCTCACCCCAGTCAACAACAACGAAGCAAACCATCAAACCGGACGCCCCGCGCTGTACGACAATCATATCGACATCGAGTACACACACTCCATCGGGATCAGAAAAGGAACGATCTAAACCCCCACAGCCACCCCCACCCCCAGACACACATTTTGTCCCTTAACCCTCAAACCCCCACGCACAGCACCCCACACACCACTAAACACAAAAAGAAAGAGGTGTGTATGCTGTCTGCTTTCCAGCAAACAACACACACACCCCTTCTAAGAAACAAGTCGGCAGTCTCTTACTCTCCCACACACTCCCGTGTGCAGTACCATCAGCGCAGGTAGGCTTAGCTTCCGGGATCGGAACGGGACCGGGCGTTTCCCCACCGCTATCGCCACCGACAAACTCTATTATGAACACCATTATCAGCCATCAAACCACCCCAATAGGCTGGCTCGACCGTGCTGTGTGTGACACCGCACAGTGGACGTAGAACACTCATCAACCCAAAACATTGGGAATTTTTTTACGGCTGTTGATCATCAACCCTCGCCACACACCCTAACCTGGCCATCACCATACGGTGAAACAACACCGGAAAAGGGTGGTTGTGTTTGGTATCGGTGAATTAGTACCAGTCATCTCAACACCTCACAGCGCTTACAACCCTGGCCTATCAACCCGGTCATCTCCCGGACACCTCAAACGAAACGTTATCTCGAAACAGGCTTCCCGCTTAGATGCTTTCAGCGGTTATCCCTCCCGTACGTAGCCAACCAGCAATGCTCCTGGCGAAACAACTGGCACACCAGAGGTACGTCCGTCCCGGTCCTCTCGTACTAGGGACAGCCTTCCTCACGTTTCAACGCGCGCGGCGGATAGAGACCGAACTGTCTCACGACGTTCTAAACCCAGCTCGCGTGCCGCTTTAATGGGCGAACAGCCCAACCCTTGGGACCTACTCCAGCCCCAGGATGCGACGAGCCGCCATCGAGGTGCCAAACCATCCCGTCGATATGGACTCTTGGGGAAGATCAGCCTGTTATCCCCGGGGTACCTTTTATCCGTTGAGCGACACCGCTTCCACAAGCCGGTGCCGGATCACTAGTCCCTACTTTCGTACCTGCTCGACCTGTCAGTCTCACAGTCAAGCTCCCTTGTGCACTTACACTCACCACCTGATTACAGACCAGGCTGAGGAAACCTTTGGGCGCCTCCGTTACTCTTTAGGAGGCAACCGCCCCAGTTAAACTACCCACCAGGCACTGTCCCTGACCCGGATCACGGGCCGAAGTTAGATACCCACTACGATCAGAGTGGTATTTCACATTACGACTCCCACACAACTAGCGTCATGCGATCAACATCTCCCACCTATCCTACACAAACCGTAGCAAGCACCAATACCAAGCTATAGTAAAGGTCCCGGGGTCTTTTCGTCCTGCCGCGCGTAACGAGCATCTTTACTCGTACTGCAATTTCGCCGAGTCTGTGGTTGAGACAGCAGGGAAGTCGTTACGCCATTCGTGCAGGTCGGAACTTACCCGACAAGGAATTTCGCTACCTTAGGATGGTTATAGTTACCACCGCCGTTTACTGGGGCTTAAATTCTCCGCTTCGACCCAAACAGATCTAACAGGTCCTCTTAACCTTCCAGCACCGGGCAGGCGTCAGTCCGTATACATCGACTTATCGTCTTCGCACGGACCTGTGTTTTTAGTAAACAGTCGCTTCCCTCTATTCTCTGCGGCCACCACACGCAACCACCACGCAAGGCAGTGGCACCCGTAGCGGCCCCCCTTCTCCCGAAGTTACGGGGGCATTTTGCCGAGTTCCTTAACCACAGTTCTCTCGATCGCCTTAGTATCTTCTACCTGATCACCTGTGTCGGTTTGGGGTACGGGCCATGCATACACTCGCTAGAGGCTTTTCTCGACAGCACAGGCACACCGACTCCCCCACAACATGTGGGTCTGCATCACGCCTCACCCATACAATGCGGAACGGATTTCCCTATCCCACGGGCTGCACGCTTACACCAACACTTCCAACCGTTGGCTCGGCTACCACTCTGCGTCACCCCATCACTTGGCTACCAACAACTCAGGTCCTACGCGAACACACCACAACCACCAGCCTAAAAAGACTGACGTGAAGGATGCGACGGGCAGTTAGTATCATCGCGTCACCACTTTTCGCATACACACGGGTACGGGAATATCAACCCGTTATCCATCGACTACGCCTGTCGGCCTCGCCTTAGGTCCCGACTCACCCTGGGAAGATTAGCTTCACCCAGGAACCCTTGATCATCCGGCGGACGGGTTTTCCACCCGTCATTCGCTACTCATGCCTGCATTCTCACTCGTATACACTCCACCACACGGTCACCCGGCAGCTTCAACGCAGCATACGACGCTCCCCTACCCAACAACACCCTAAACAAGATGCTGCTGCCGCGGTTTCGGCGGTGTGCTTGAGCCCCACTACATTGTCGGCGCGGAACCACTCGACCAGTGAGCTATTACGCACTCTTTCAAGGATGGCTGCTTCTAAGCCAACCTCCTGGCTGTCTGGGCGATCCCACATCCTTTTCCACTTAGCACACCCTTAGGGGCCTTAACCGGCGATCTGGGCTGTTTCCCTCTCGACTACGAAGCTTATCCCCCGCAGTCTCACTACTACACGAACCGTTTCACCGGCATTCGGAGTTTAGCTGATGTCGCTAAGATGATAGTCCCGCTAAACCAACCAGTAGCTCTACCTCCGGCAAACACGCGTAGCGCTGCACCTAAATGCATTTCGGGGAGAACCAGCTATCACGAAGTTTGATTGGCCTTTCACCCCTACCCACAACTCATCCCCTCAGTTTTCAACCTAAGTGGGTTCGCGCCTCCACAGCGTCTTACCGCTGCTTCACACTGGCCATGGGTAGATCACTCCGCTTCGGGTCCAGGACATGCCACTACAACACACTCGTTAGTATTCGCTTTCGCTACGACTACCCCACAAACCGGGTTAACCTCGCGACATGCCGCTGACTCGCAGGCTCATTCTTCAAAAGGCACGCCATCACCCCAAAAAAGGGCTCTGACGGATTGTAGACACACGGTTTCAGGTACTCTTTCACTCCCCTCCCGGGGTACTTTTCACCATTCCCTCACGGTACTCAATCCGCTATCGGTCACACTGAGTATTCAGGCTTACCGGGTGGTCCCGGCAGATTCACAGCAGATTCCACGAGCCCGCTGCTACTCGGGGACAAATAACCATCCATCAGGCAACTGCTTTCATGTACGGGACTCTCACCCTCTACGGCAGGCGTTTCCACACCACTTCCACTAACAGCACCAACAACAGACCCGTCACCGGCAGATAACAGACGTTATAAACCCCACAACCCCGGATCATGCAACCCCTGCCGGGTATCACACACAATCACGGTTTAGCCAAAAATCCACGTTCGCTCGCCACTACTAGCGGAATCACTCTTGTTTTCTTCTCCTACGGGTACTGAGATGTTTCACTTCCCCGCGTTACCTCCACACAACCTATACACAAGTCTTCAGTTGCAGGTGACCACACATAACCATGGCCGGGTTTCCCCATTCGGACATCCTCGGATCAACGCTCGGTTGACAACTCCCCGAGGCTTAACGCAGCCTCCCACGTCCTTCATCGGCTCAGCATGCCAAGGCATCCACCGTGTGCCCTAAAAAACCAGAACACAAACAAACAAGAATCAACAATCACTACCAGCACCCACACCACACCACCAACAAACACAGCAGCGGTCTGGCTCAAAGGCACTGATAGACGCAAAAAATAAAGATGCTCTACGTCCACTATACAGTTCACACACAACACACACACTCACCCACACCACAACACCCACCAGCCACCAAGACCAGCATCCTGTTGCAGCAGACATAAGCATGCCAACAATGCCACGGGCATAACACCCGAGACACCCAACAGCGCACCAACATACCCGATCAACCACAACACTGTTCACTACCACAAACACAAGGTTTACAGCAGCACACCAGCATCATCAACCGCTTTCTTCAAGCCTCAACACAGTGACCATCACACCAACACCACAACCCAACATAACAGTTGCAGCGGTAGTCCACACCGATTCAAATAAACACAAAAAAAATATAAGCTCCTTAGAAAGGAGGTGATCCAGCCGCACCTTCCGGTACGGCTACCTTGTTACGACTTCGTCCCAATCGCCGATCCCACCTTCGACAGCTCCCCCCGCAAAAACGGTTAGGCCACTGGCTTCGGGTGTTACCAACTTTCATGACGTGACGGGCGGTGTGTACAAGGCCCGGGAACGTATTCACCGCAGCGTTGCTGATCTGCGATTACTAGCGACTCCGACTTCATGGGGTCGAGTTGCAGACCCCAATCCGAACTGAGGCCGGCTTTCAAAGCGATTCGCTTACCCTCACAGGCTCGCAGCGCGCTGTACCGACCATTGTAGCATGTGTGAAGCCCTGGACATAAGGGGCATGATGATTTGACGTCATCCCCACCTTCCTCCGAGTTGACCCCGGCAGTCTCTCATGAGTCCCCACCATCACGTGCTGGCAACATAAGACAAGGGTTGCGCTCGTTGCGGGACTTAACCCAACATCTCACGACACGAGCTGACGACAACCATGCACCACCTGTACACGAACCACAAGGGAAACTACATCTCTGCAGCGATCTCGTGTATGTCAAGCCCAGGTAAGGTTCTTCGCGTTGCATCGAATTAATCCACATGCTCCGCCGCTTGTGCGGGCCCCCGTCAATTCCTTTGAGTTTTAGCCTTGCGGCCGTACTCCCCAGGCGGGGCGCTTAATGCGTTAGCTACGGCACAGAAGTCGTGGAAGACCCCCACACCTAGCGCCCACCGTTTACAGCATGGACTACCAGGGTATCTAATCCTGTTCGCTACCCATGCTTTCGCTCCTCAGCGTCAGTTACTGCCCAGAGACCTGCCTTCGCCATCGGTGTTCCTCCTGATATCTGCGCATTTCACCGCTACACCAGGAATTCCAGTCTCCCCTACAGCACTCAAGTTATGCCCGTATCGCCTGCACGCCCGGAGTTAAGCCCCGGAATTTCACAGACGACGCGACAAACCACCTACGAGCTCTTTACGCCCAGTAATTCCGGACAACGCTCGCACCCTACGTATTACCGCGGCTGCTGGCACGTAGTTAGCCGGTGCTTCTTATGCAGGTACCGTCACTTACGCTTCGTCCCTGCCGAAAGAGGTTTACAACCCGAAGGCCGTCATCCCTCACGCGGCGTCGCTGCATCAGGCTTGCGCCCATTGTGCAATATTCCCCACTGCTGCCTCCCGTAGGAGTCTGGGCCGTATCTCAGTCCCAATGTGGCCGTACACCCTCTCAGGCCGGCTACCCGTCGCCGCCTTGGTAGGCCATTACCCCACCAACAAGCTGATAGGCCGCAGGCTCATCCCACACCGAAAAAACTTTCCACTACCCACCTAGAAGGCAGTGAATATCCAGTATTAGACCCAGTTTCCCAGGCTTATCCCGGAGTGCGGGGCAGATCACCCACGTGTTACTCACCCGTTCGCCACTCGAGTACCCTGCAAGCAGGGCCTTTCCGTTCGACTTGCATGTGTTAAGCACGCCGCCAGCGTTCGTCCTGAGCCAGGATCAAACTCTCCATTAAAAACCAAAACAATCAGTAAAACACTGAAACATCAAGGCACAAAGGCTGGAAAGCCTAAAACTAGCAAAAACAAACAACCAGCCACCACAACAACCCCGACCCGATCAACAAGCAGAGCTGCCATGGCAACAACAATTGTTGCAAAAAAATAGAAAAAAATAGATGAAAATCAACCATCACGCACCCACCCACACGCCACACACATAAACCATGCATGCAACACAGGCAGAATTCTGCAGCAGGTTCCCGACGAGGAAGGCCACACCACATCAAACATGACAATCAACCATAACCATGTTTCAACCAAACAACACTTCCATGCCATTGGATAAAAACAATCATCCAGCTAATCATCATTGCTCCCACGTGAACACTATGAACGTCCACCACGAACCAACAACAACACTCAGGGACTAGCAAATCCCCGGTCTACACCAGCATGATCATCACCAAAGCAAAGAAAGCATCCATGATCACACCAACAACCATTACCAGTCCGGCACAACACCGAACACCATGGCCACTGGCACTATAAAACATAGAAGTACATTGGCACACTATCGAGTTCTCACATATCATGCGTCCACCACGCAACCATCACACAAAACTGACAGCCGCATTGGCAACGTTGTTCCAACCTACACAACCCGCCACCAGAATGTCAACCCAGCATCACAATCCTGGAACAACACCCAGCAACATCAGGGAAAACCAACAGCGTTGAAACACAGCCTTCCCACACCCACAACCACCAGAACCCTTCTGAAAAAACATCCCGTCCAAGACGAAACACTTCAAGAAACTCCAGCAGGCTGCGCCGTGCTTGCCTGGAAGAATTTACACACACCCCACACATAAACACAAAACACCAGGTCAAACCACACAAACGACACCACACACCGCAAGAAGCACCTACCAGTGTCAAACAAGGGTAGCCCTGAGCATCGCTTCACGTGCTGCGCAGGGCGCAAGTAGCTGCGGAAATAGGCCAACACCCGCCTTGCCGGTACTTGAGAGCAGTACTGCGTGAGGCGGGTGTTGGGATCAATTGCTTATTTGGCCGGATGTTCCGGGCTGTAGGAGCAACCCCGTTGATGCTTGCGGTTGCTAGACGCGCTTGGCACCTGCGAAGTTTTTCTTTCCGCGGCGCAAGACCAGCCAACTGCCGTGCAGATAGTCGCTTGCTGCAGGGACGTGATCTTCTTCGGTGATGCGCTGGTTGTTGATATAGGCGCCACCTTCCTTCACAGTCCGGCGGGCAGCAGCTTTCGAATCTGCAAGACCGGTCGCGACAAGCAAATCGATAATGTTCGGATCAGCCGTGGTGATCTCTGCGACGGTTGTTTCGCTCAATGCACCAGCCAGAGTTTGCTCATCAAGCTCCGCCAGTTCTGCCCGACCGAAGAGGGCTTGTGCTGCAAGTTCAACCGCTTGGGTGGCTGCTTCGCCATGAACCAAAGTGGTGAGTTCCCGCGCAAGACGCAACTGAGCGGCACGCTTGTGTGGTTCCTCTTGCACCTGCTGTTCAAGGCTTTCAATTTCAGCTTGTGATACGAAGGTGAGCCACTTGAGGTAACGGATAACATCAGCATCAGCCGCGTTGAAGAAATACTGATACCAGGAGTATGGGCTGGTCATTTCGGGATTCAGCCAGAGTTTACCGCCGCCCTGCGACTTGCCGATCTTATTACCTTGCGCATCGGTAACTAGCGGCAACGTAAGACCGTGCACCTGATCCCCGGTGATTCGACGCACCAGATCAACACCAGAAACAATGTTGCCCCATTGATCGCCGCCGCCGATCTGCAGTGACACGTCAAAGTTGTTATGCAGGTGCACATAGTCGTTTGCCTGCAGGAGCATGTAGGAAAATTCGGTGTAGGAAATCCCGTCACTTTCCAGGCGGCGTTTCACCGTATCGCGAGCCAGCATGGTGTTCAGCGAGAAGTTTTTGCCCACATCGCGGAGAAATTCGATAACGGACATTTTTTCGATCCAGTCTCGGTTATTTACGAACCGAGCAGCCTGGTCGCCATCGAAGGTAACGAACTTTTCCAGTTGTCCGGTGATGGACTGTGCCCACGCTGCCACCTGATCGTCAGCGAGCATACTGCGCTCTCCCACGTCACGCGGGTCGCCGATCATTCCGGTGGCACCACCGGCCAGAATAATGGGCTTATGCCCCAACAGCTGGAACCTGCGCAGCATCAACATGGGCACAAGATGTCCAGCATGCAGTGATGGGCCGGTCGGGTCGAAGCCGCAATACACCGTGATTGACTGGCCGTCGGTAGCTTCGCGCAATGCGTCAAGATCGGTGGACTGGTTAATTAGTCCACGCCAGGACAGTTCGTCGATGATGCTGTGGGTCATGTACTCACCTGTTGTGTAGAAATGTGGGGTACCGGTGGCAATGGTTGCTGCCGGTGGTGGAAGATTACTGGGCAATGAGTTGCACTGTGTTTCCCGCGAAGTGACCGAAGCCCAACCAGGTTGGCGAGGTTGCTTTGCACAGGGCACGCCTACTGGAGCACCCTTGCGACGCTTCGCCAGGATTTACTTACCTTCGGCCGGATAAGCGATGGCATCATCGGCCAGCATGACTGGAATGTCATCTTCGATGGGATAGGCCAGCGACAACCGAGGATTGACCAATAATTGCTCTGCTTCGTGATACTCCAGCGGACCTTTGTCTTGCGGACATACCAGAATGCTCAACAATTTCGGATCAAGGCTCATAGCGGGTAACTCTACCGGGTTTCAACCACATTTGGGTTTGAACCCTCCGCAAGTTTACGAGACAAGGTCGTGGCGTTGACTAACTGGGCAGAGTCGTGCAAAAACCTCAGCAGTGGAACCGAGGTTCCTCCTGCTGAGGTGAATTGCCAAACTCACTGATCGCACAAGACGCCGGAAGTCACATAATGCTGCTATGGCTTTTGGGTTCGGACTGGTTGTTGTGCCCATTCCCGAGCAGCAGCGTTACGTTGTTCTACCCGGTGACATTGTTCCGCTACTCGTTGCGGCGCGGTACCACCATAGGTGAGGCGTGCATTCACAGCGCCGTCAAGGGTGAGATACTGGCGCACTTCACCGGTGAGCCGGGGATCTACACTGGCGAGCTGCTCATCGGTGAGTTCGTCCAATTCGATTCCGGCCGCTTCAGCTATCCGCACACAAGCTCCTGAAGCTTCATGGGCTTCTCGGAACGGCACCCCTTGGCGCACCATCCATTCGGCAAGGTCAGTCGCTAAGGTGTACCCCTTTGGTGCGAGCTCTCGCATCCGTTCAGGATGGAATACCAAGGTTTCCACTAATCCGGTCATGGCCGGCAACAACAGTTTGAGTTGATTTACGGAATCGACAATCGGTTCCTTATCCTCTTGCAAATCTCGGTTGTATGCCAGTGGCTGAGCCTTGAGGGTGGCCAGCAGCCCGCTGAGATTGCCGATAAGGCGCCCTGTTTTCCCGCGGGTCAATTCAGCCACATCAGGATTTTTCTTCTGCGGCATAATCGACGAACCTGTCGACCAGGCATCGTGCAAGGTGATATAGCCGTATTCGGGTGTTGCCCAGTAAATGATTTCCTCTGCCAGCCGCGACATGTCGACAGCAATCTGGGCCAAAACATATGCTGTCTCAGCAGCAAAGTCACGGCTTGCAGTCGCATCGAGGCTGTTTTCGCAGGCCCGATCGAAGCCGAGCTCAACAGCAATGGCCTCTGGATCTAATGCCAGGGTTGATCCTGCCAAGGCACCAGAGCCATATGGGCTTTCCGCCAAGCGCCCATCAAGATCTTCAAGTCGTTGAATATCGCGCAACAATGGATGGGTGTGCGCTAAGAGTTGATGGGCAAGCAGCACTGGCTGCGCTGCCTGCGAATGAGTTTTTCCGGGCATGATCGCTTCCGGATAGGCCTTTGCCTGCGCTACAAGAGCAGCGACAAGATCCGTCACGTCGGCGGCAATGTCGCGGATTGCGTCTCGCACCCACATCCGGAACAAACATGCAACCTGATCATTGCGGGATCGTCCCGCACGAAGGCGGCCACCGACGGTTGGCCCCACGATCTCGATCAGTCCACGCTCTAATGCACCGTGAACATCCTCATCTGTGGGAGCAGGGGCAAAACTGCCGTCGACAACACGTTCGTGCAGGGTCTCCAACCCAGCGATCATCGTCTCGAAGTCTTCATCACTGAGCAGACCAGCCTGATGTAAAACGCGCGCATGAGCCTTGGAGGCAAGCACGTCATACGGGGCGAGCACCCAATCGAAGTGGGTGGATACCGACAGCGCAAACATGGCCTCGTCGGGGCCACCGGAGAAACGACCACCCCAAAGCGCGCCGGTATTGGTTTTGTGTTGTTCCACGAAAAAATCCTTTACTAAAGCTTTTCCAGAACCTGTTGTCGGCTGGAGTGTCGTTGCTTGGTGTTAGCTACTGCGAGAACAAAGCTATGCCCGCATTGGCTGCCCTAGAGCAACACTGCAGGTTGCAAAGGCAGCCGCTGCTGTTCTCACCGTATCTGGGGAACAGCTCCGCTTACTGGGCATCCCGATCACGGCGGCAGGCAATCTTGCTTGACAAACCGTGGAGTTCAACAAACCCCTTCGCAAGGGTTTGATCGAAGGTGTCACCAGTATCGTAGGTCGCCAAATTGAAGTCATAGAGCGAGTGGTCGCTACGGCGACCATTGACTGTCACCCGCCCTTGATGGAGCACCAGACGGATATCACCGGTGACATGTTCCTGGGTGGAATTGATGAACGCATCGAGGGAGCGCTTCAGTGGAGCGAACCAAAGGCCGTCGTAGACTTCCTCCGACCAGCGGGCATCAACCAACCGCTTATAGCGTGCGAGTTCCCGCTCCAAGGTGATGTCTTCCAACGCCTGGTGTGCCGTGATGAGCACCATCGCACCCGGAGCTTCATAGACTTCCCGAGACTTGATACCAACCAGACGGTCTTCCACCATGTCTAAACGACCAACGCCCTGTGCGCCACCGCGTTTGTTGAGTTCTTCGATAGCTTCCAAAACGGTAACTGGCTTGCCGTCAATTGCCACCGGCGAGCCAGCTTTGAAGGAGATAATTAACTCATCCGGGGCGTTACCCAGTGCCGGGTCTTCGGTGTAGGAGTACAGATCCTTGGTCGGCGGATTCCACAGATCTTCCAAGAACCCTGTTTCAATGGCTCGACCCCACACATTTTGGTCAATGGAGAAGGGGGATTTCTTCGACTGCTCAATCGGCAGATTGATCTCTTCTGCAAAGGCAATAGCCTTATCTCGCGTCCAGGCATAGTCACGTGCTGGCGCAATGATCTTCAAATCTGGATTCTTATCCATAAATCCGACTTCGAAGCGCACCTGGTCGTTGCCTTTGCCGGTGCAGCCGTGGGCAACATGGGTACCGCCGAATTCTTCAGCTGCTTCCACCAGATGCTTGACAATCAGCGGACGCGAGATTGCCGAGACGAGCGGATACTGCTTCATGTATAAGCCATTGGCTTTAATGGTTGGCAAGCAATACTCTTCGGCGAATTCATCCTTTGCGTCAACCACCACTGACTCAACGGCACCGCAGTCAAGGGCACGCTGGCGCACCGATTCCATGTCTTCGCCGCCCTGCCCCAGGTCGATGGACACTGCAACGACTTCGCCACCGGTCATTTTCGCCAGGTACGGAATAGCTACAGAAGTGTCGAGGCCACCGGAGTATGCAAGTACAACGCGATCAGTCATGAAGGATCTCCTTGAGAATGTGAAAGGTAGAGAGAAACGATTAATAAAATGAAATTTGCCCAGGCGCATGGGGTACAACTTTTGCCCCAGCCACAGGTGTCACGCACTGCCGCAGCCCCTGAGCTGTCTAGCCAGGCAGCGCCGGGAAAGCGGCAGTGGGGCTGCAACCTGCCAAGGAACGAAGATGTCATACCACAACAGCAGTGGGAGTAAGTCTCCTGTTCCTCAGCAATGCTACCTGGCGACCACCATCCAATTACTCAGGTGGCAACGTTCAGTTCGGTTTCTGGCAATCACTGTAGTGTTTTATGCAGTGTTTTGCAATTTATACATCAGGTTCGGGTTGCAGCGCCCCGTCCCCTGCATTGGCAACCAAGCTGAGCGCCGCCATGCTCCTCCACAGCTGCACTAACATCGGGGCGAGCCGCTGCCGCTATTGGAATCGTCGATCAAACTTTTCCGCGAGTTGCTGACCGGAAAGGGGTTCCCGTGCCAACACGAAAATCGTGTCATCACCAGCGATAGAACCGACGACATCTTTCAATGCAGCCCGATCAATAAAACTTGCCAAATACTGTGCAGCCCCCGGCGGTGTGCGCAAGACTGCGAGCTGACCCGACGCATCCACGCTGACAAGAATGTCGTCCAAGACGCGACAAAGTTTCTCAAGTGGACCGCGAATCGCGTCAGTGGCTTGTACATCCCCATCACCCAGGGTGTAATAGGCGCGCCCCGCCCCGATACGCCGCTTTTTCGCCCCAAGTTCATCAAGATCACGGGAGAGAGTCGCCTGCGTAATATCGATGCCTTCATCAAGCAATAATTCGGCGAGGGCTACCTGCGAATGAATTTGATGAGTTTGTAGTAGCTGCACAATCCGGTCATGCCTGGTTACCTTGCTTACAGCCTGTTCTACTAGTGAACTGTCCGAATCAGTCAATGAGGTTAACTCCTTGGGGTTGGTCACGTTGCTTTTCCAGGTTCACCACCGTGCCGTTCCTGGTCGTTGAGCGGCGAGCCGGCTGCTAGCTACCCACCGGGGACGAATTCGCCTGCGCCAGGAGCCACACCATCAATGCTTTTTGCGCATGGAGACGGTTTTCAGCTTCATCAAAAACCACCGATTGCGGACCGTCGATCACGCTTGCAGACACCTCGCTGCCCCGATACGCGGGCAAACAGTGCAAGAAAATCGCATCCTCTCCGGCCTGTTGCATAACAGCGTCATTGACCTGGTACGGGGCAAAGACTGTGTGCCGATCAATGCCATCATTTTCCTGCCCCATAGATACCCATGTATCGGTAATCACCACATCAGCGCCAGCAACTGCAGCAATATCGGTTGTGATCGAGATTGATGCACCAGTTTTCGCTGCAATGGTTTGCGCCCGCTCAACATAACGGGAATCGGGATGGAATCCTTCTGGCGCAATAATGGTCATATCGACCCCAGCCATTGGGAATCCCAGCAAATAGGAGTTCGCCATATTATTTGCTCCGTCGCCGATATAGCAGGCACGTTTCCCCCGCAAACCGGCAGGTCCCTGGCCAGGGCAAAGGTGCTCGATACAGGTCACCAGGTCAGCCAAAATTTGGCAGGGATGGGTCTCATCAGTGAGCGCGTTGACGATGGGAACCGTTGCGGTTGCTGCCATCTGATCCAGGTTCGACTGTGCAAACGTCCGCCACACAATCATTGACACCATTCGACTCAGCACCGCCGCCGTATCTTCTAACGTTTCACCTTTACCAAGCTGGGAGGATCCAGCGTCTACTACGATTGCGTTACCGCCAAGTTCCGCAATACCGGCATGGAAAGAAAACCGAGTTCGGGTGGAGGTTTTATCGAATAGAACCGCCACCGACTTTGGACCGGTTAGCGGCTGGTCCCGATACGGGTCTACTTTGAGTTCTAATGCAAGTTGAAGAATCTCGGCTTGTTCTTCGGGAGTAATGGAATCGTCAGCAAGAAAATGACGCAACTGTGTACGAGGTGCAGCACTGGACATGGTGGTCTCCAAAGGGCAATGAGAGGGTTGACGTCGATAATGCAATGGGTTAGTTGGCTGGCAGTGTGGGTTTCGCCCACACCGATTTGGTGAGTGCGGCTTCCAAACGGGACAGTCCAAGTTCCAAAGTGGAGTCATCAATGGTCAACGGCGGAGTGAGGCGGATCGTTGTCTCATTCGGCGCATTGACAATCACCCCTTCTTGAAAACAGGCGGTGACAACAGATTTGGCGATCGGTTCCTCAAGCTGTACGCCGAGCATCAAACCACGACCGCGCACATGTACCACAGCTGAATGTTGTGAAAGACGCTCAACGATGCGCTCACCCAAGGAAGATACTCGAGCCAGTAGCTGGTCGTCGACCGAGTCAAGCACTACATTCGCCGCGGCACACACCACCGGATTTCCTCCAAACGTGGTTCCGTGGCTGCCCGGGGTGAACAGCGCTGCTGCCCGTCCTTGTGCAAGACAGCAACCAATTGGTAGACCTGCGCCAAGGCCTTTGGCCATCGTCACCACGTCCGGCACCACACCGTGATATTGATGTGCAAAAAACGTTCCGGTTCGCCCGATACCGGTTTGTACCTCATCAACAATGAGCAGCGCATCGAGCTCGTTGCAAAGGATCCGTAACTGTTCCAGGAAACCCTCCGGAGCAGGAATCACACCGGTTTCCCCTTGGATCGGTTCAAGGAAAATCGCTGCCACATCGTGCGGATTCATTGCAGCTAACTTCCGCAAATATTCAATGTCACCAAAAGGATAATATTCGACCCCACCGACGAGCGGGCCAAAAATATCACGCTTACCGGGCTGACCGGTCAACGACAACGCACCCATTGTCCGCCCGTGAAAGCCGTGATGAGCAGCAAAAATTCGCCGTTTACCAGTGAGCCGTGCAAGCTTGAGTGCAGCCTCATTTGCTTCCGCACCTGAATTGCAAAACAGCACCCGAGATTGGTTTGCCAGCTGAGAATCGCCCTGGCTGAACCTGTCAATAAGCTTGCGAGCAACGGTTTCTGCAGGTTCGGTAGCAAACAGATTCGATACGTGAGCAACTTTCCCAAGTTGCTTGTTTACTGCTTCCTGCACACCTGGATGGGCGTGGCCTAGAGAACACACGGCAATACCAGCTAACAGGTCAACATAGTCTCGACCATCTTCCCCGTAGAGCGTCGCACCGCTGCCGTGGGTGATTCCCAGCGGCGGCTGGCCGTAGTTGTCCATCATGAGCGTTGGCCAAGAATCCACAAGTGTCGATTGCGGCATCTGACTATTGCTTGCTGGCTGTTGTGTCATTATTTTTCCCTCAAGCCTTCCGGCCTCATCGTTGCGGCATCCGGCGTCGTTGTTTTCGACTCATCGACAAATATGTCGATAAGCCCACGTCATCAAGCTGCTGAACGTTGGCTGTTTCCTGCAAAGGTTAGTGTGTGCGGTACACGGTGCCAGGTTCGTTGTCGAAATCTTCTAACCGGGTTTTCACCATCGTGCCGATACCGCCTTCGGTAAGCAGTTCCAATAGCACTGAATGCGCAATCCGGCCGTCGATCACGTGTGCCGCGTGCACGCCTTGCGCAACTGCGTTATAACAGGATTCCATTTTTGGAATCATGCCCGAGTCCAACGTCGGTAACACATCGTTGAGCTCCCCAAGATCGATTCTGCTCACCAGCGAGCTTTGATCTGGCCAGTCAGTGTACAGTCCTCGAACATTGGTCAAGATGACGAGGCGCTCGGCACCGATGGCTGCAGCAAGTTCACCCGCTGCGACATCAGCGTTGATGTTATACACTTCACCATTTTCACCTGGCGCGATAGTGGAGACCACCGGAATCCGGCCGGCATCGATAATATCCATCAACGATGACGGATCGACGTGGGTAATGGTTCCCACTTGACCGATGTCGGTTTGTTCTCCGGCTACTTCCACCAGCCGTTTGCTAGCAGTAAATAACCCGCCATCTTCCCCTGAGCATCCAACCGCGAAAGGCCCATAGGAGTTGATTTTGCCAACCAGATCGCGACCCACCTGACCAAAGAGCACCATGCGAACCACGTCCATGACTTCCGGAGTGGTGACTCGGAAGCCGCCGGCGAATTCGCCTTTGATGCCCAGCCGGGCGAGCATTTCGTTGATTTGCGGTCCGCCACCGTGCACAACCACCGGTTTCACGCCAACTGTCCGCAAAAACACCATGTCTTTGGCGAAGGCTGCCTTCAAGTGCTCGTCGGTCATCGCGTTGCCACCATATTTGATGACAACAATTTTGCCCCGATAGTGCATAAGCCACGGCAATGCTTCACTGAGTACGTGTGCGCGTTGCGCGGGGGTCAGTTGCTCAAGTAGTTCATCGTTCATGGTGTTGAACCGCATCTTTCAGTTACTACCGGCTGCACCGAACATTCGTCGGCAGTGAGGGTGCTGACAGGGGCTGCGCTACAACGCATAGCCGCCCCTAGCTCAAGGTGGGAAAAGATTAGGTGGAATACGCAGAGTTAATTTCCACATAGGCGTGGGAAAGATCAGTGGTATAGACAGTGGCCTGCCCATTTCCGCCGGTGCCCAAGTCAACAACTACGGCAATATCTTCGCCGGAAAGATCAACTTCCCTAGCGTCATCGGTACCAGCAGAGTGCAAACACACTGCATGCTCGTTGAAGTAGACCGAAATATCATCAGGGTTCATCTCGGCATCAGCCATACCAACTGCTGCGAGCACCCTTCCCCAGTTCGGATCAGAACCGAATAGTGCGCATTTGGTGAGTGTGTCACGCCCAATGGTGCGGGCGGCACGCAACGCTTCATCGTCGGCGCGGGCACCGGTGACAGTAATAGCAATGCGCTTAGTCACCCCTTCGGCGTCTGCTTGCAACTGGTATAGCAGATCTTCGCAAGCACCCAGGAGATCTTTTTCGAACGTATGCGCATCCGGGGTGACGCCGCTGGCACCGTTTGCCAGCAAAATAACGGTGTCGTTCGTGGACGTCGAGCCGTCAACATCGAGGCGGTTAAACGTTTGCTCCACCACCCGGCTCAGTGTTGCTTGCGCAGTAGCGCTGTCGATATCAGCGTCTGTAGTAACACAGACCAGCATGGTGGCCATTGAAGGGGCAATCATTCCTACACCTTTGGCCATGCCGCCGATGGTGTAGCCTTCCCCCTTGATCATTGTCTGTTTACGGGAGGTGTCCGTGGTAAGAATCGCCTCCGCTGCCCGGTTGCCATGATCCCCAAGGCCGTCAATGAGTTCATCGGAAACTGCCAGCATTTTCTCTACGGGAAGTGGTTCACCAATAATGCCAGTAGAGCACATCGCCATAGTGTTGGCGGGAATACCAAGCTGTGCACTGTAGGCGGCAACCAGTGCTTGTGCATCTGCATCGCCCTGTGCGCCATTACACGCGTTGGCATTGCCGGAGTTATATAGGACGGCTTTCAGCTCGTGATCTTTCACCGCCGACCGGGTGATTTTCACTGGTGCAGCAATCACTTTATTTCGGGTAGTTACCGCGGCAGCCACGTACTTTGGCCCCCGGTTTACTACCAGTGCCATATCCGGTTTGCCGGAGGGTTTAATGCCGGCAGTGCCAGCAGCAGCAACAAATCCTGCAGGGGTGGTAATTCCGGTAACTGTCATAGTTGTTTCACGCGCTCCTTGCGGTAAACGAGGAAAAATGGTTGCAGTAGCAGCTTTGAGCAGAACCTGGTGAGCTGTCGAATAATGTCTGCGGACACGATACGACGGCTATCTCCTGCGCTAGCCTGCCTACTTATGGTAGTTCACTTAGCGGTGAGCTTGAGTAGGGTTTGCTCCGAACACCAGCCTGCAACTTGAAATCAGTTACCTGCAATAGCTAAGCAGAGCAGCGGTTTTCGGCAGAATTTACGGAGCCACACCAACGAGCGGTAATCCTGCTGTTTCAGGCATCCCCAGGGCCAGGTTCATACACTGCACGGCGGCGCCAGCGGTGCCTTTACACAAGTTATCGATGGCAGAAGTCACCAGCAACCGGTTTGTTTGCGTATTGACTTCTACTTGCAGGTGACACATGTTCGAGCCCACAACATGCTGAGTTTGCGGTTGCTCTCCTGCTGGCAATAGGTGCACAAACGGCTCGTCGGCATAGGCTTGGGCATAGGTTTGCCGAACCTGGTCAGGTGTGACACCTGCAGCCAATGGCGCCTGCGCTGTAGTGAGAATGCCGCGTGCGAGGGGCGCTAGCACCGGGGTGAAGGAGACAACCACAGGCTGATCGGTAAATTCTTGCAGATTTTGCACCATCTCCGGGGTGTGTCGATGTTTCCCGGCCGTGTTGTAGGCCTTGAGGGATCCCATCGTTTCTGCACCTAACATTGGAACAGAAGCTTTCTTTCCCGCCCCCGACACACCAGTAATGCTAACTATCTGAATATCTGCAGTGATCAACGAAGCGTTGACAGCTGGCCATAGGGCGAGCGTGGCACCTGTCGGGAAACAGCCAGGAACCGCCACACGCCGAGTGGTACGCAGTTGCTCTCGATGCCCAGGCATTTCGGGAATCCCATATGGCCAACTGCCCGCATAGTCGGTGTCGTAGAACTGCTCCCAGGCTTGGCTATCCCGCAGGCGGAAGTCCGCTCCACAGTCAATGATCACGACATCATCGGCGAGTTGTGCTGCGATCTGCGCCGAGTGACCGTGCGGTAACGCCAAGAAGACCACGTCATGTCCAGCAAGAACTGTTGCGGTAGTCTCTTCGATTCGGCGATCAGCAAGTGGCACAAGGTGCGGCGCAACCTCTGCCATCCGTTGACCGGCGGATGCGTGGGCGGTGAGCGCGCCGATAGTGAGCTCGCCCGAATGGTAGCTGGGGTGGGATAGCAGCAGCCGAAGGATTTCCGCACCCGCATACCCAGATGCGCCGGCAACAGCAACAGAAACAGTCATGCAGCCATCGTATCATTTATGCAACAGAGTGCAAGTTATACACTGCAAGGGTGGTGTATGTCACGAAAGATGGGGCGATAAAATGGATAAATATCCTCTTGCACGCCCCATAATAGTGAATAATTTGCATGAAAGATGGTTACCTAGGGGGTTGCCACCGCGCTTGGGTTACGGTTCGAGCTGCTGGCGAGGTTCGTTTCCGGCGGCAGTCTCCGTATCCGGCAGGGCTGCAAGCGCATCATGAAAACTGCCGAACATGGCAACCCGGCTGGTCGCGGCTTCCTGCTGGTGCGATGTGCCGCTTGTCGGATTCAGTATTGCGGCCAGGTCAGTGTTCGTCAGCGGGGTGGGATCACTCCAAGTGATCATGCGTTCACGTGCCGGAGCCGAACCTAAACCCGTCCAAGCTGCAAGCGCTACAAGCAGCAATAGTCCAGCGGCTCCGGGAAAACCGGCGATCCCCACCATCACCCCAACAACAATAAGCGCCACCGCAACTGTCAAGGCTGGAAGCCGACCCCACCCTTGCAGGCCACACACCACATATTGCTCACCGTCACGGCGACTACGCAGCAGCAGCCAACAAATCACCGCAAAGCCGGCAACAGCAATCCCAATAATTAGTGTTGCCCGCTGCCACCACGGTTCAGCATCCACAGTGAAAAGCGCCCAAACTACCGCAATTCCAATACTGCCAAGACTCAGGCCGTGCAGCACTGTAGCCAACCCTGATGCATGGCCTCGACGACGTGCTCCCCCAACTGACTCGTGCCTGGTAGTCCGCATAGCGCCCTCCATCCTTACCTTCACACCGCCGAACACCTCTGCCCCATATCCTGCCATGAGGGCACAACCCTCAGGCAAGTTCCCACCACAATCATCTAGCACCCCACCAACACCACCCGCACGGCGCACACCTCGCTAGTGCACACTCTTGGATCGACAACCATTGTTGCCAAAATGTCATGCAATCCAAGTCAAACAACGTGGCGGTTCACCGTATTTTTCCAGCGAACCGTCCACTATCACCCCGCTGAACAGGCAGTACAGCACAGGTCAGATGAATCGTTAGGGGAAGGAGCAACAAAGCAATACAATATAAGGTTATGACCCGGAAACCACGCTCTACAGCGGTGCTGGCTGTTGCTGCCGCCGCTGCCCTTGTTGCCGTCGCTACCCCTGTTGTTGCGCATTTCAATACTGATACAACAACCACGACTGAAGCCGCTGCAACGGCACAGTCCACCACAGTAGCTGCCCCTGCGGCCTCTACCACCACACCGCCGCCACCGACCGAACCGGTTGCGGAAGCACCCAGTGTGGATGAGGAAGTGGTAGCAGAAGACGAAGATTTTACCCTCGCCGATGACGAGGTTGCCGAAATCGAAGTCGATCAGGATGTCTACGCACCTGTACCGCACGCCCCCGAGGATGCAGCAACTGCACCGCAGCCGGTGACCGCCGTACAAGTTGCCAACCCGCTGAACCTTATCGGTTCGCTTACCCACACCGGATCGTTCCACATGGATGGGCCGTTTGGTGTTGGTCGTGCTGACTTTGCGCCAATGGCCTACCAGTTGCCGCTGAATCCGCCAGGTCCACAGGCCACCATGGTGCGTTGGGTCGACGGTTGGGGTGTTGCACCAGAGCATGCCCAACATGGCACACTGTACGTGCTCGGTCATGCCTGGGCACAGCAACGACTCGTGTTTAACGGCTTTGCAGAAAAAGTCGCCGCCAGCGTGAATACCAACGGCCCTGCCACCATGGTTCCGGCCTATGGCGGCGGACAGGTTCCCCGCTGGCAAACAGGCGTACTCAACGGCACCCGAATCACCATGACAGGGACCAACGGGGTACGTCGCGAATGGATTATTGATAACGCGTATTTGATCCGGAAAACAGACTCCATCAACGACGTTGAACTCAACAACGCCCACATTCCAGGTCGCATTGTGCTTATCGCCTGTGCTGTTGGCGAAGGCCGTGATCTACCATTCAACGTAATCGTCACCGGCCATCTCGCTTAAACCAGCTCACACCGGGTACGGGCCACCACACAACCCATCCCAGCAGAGCTGAACAATCCGGGTATTTCCGTGTGAACGCCGCCTCAGAAATCATCTATGTCGTGGTTTTCTGCTGGTAGTGCTCCCTGCCAACACCACCCGCTACACACGGGGTAACAAGCATCAATCTGCAAACACCACCGTCGCCACAATCTGTGGATGAACGGTGGTGTTTACTGTTGTGTCCCATAGTGAGCTATCTGCTGACACCGCACCGCCCACCCCGAACCGGGGCGCCTGAAGTCAGCTTGCAACTGCCCAAAACTCAACACACAAAAAAATTGCATCAAGTTCCGACATTCCCAAGCAAACTTTTGTGGCGGATTCTTTTACAGCTGACTTGCCAACTCCCGGGCACGGGCACTGCGTTTCGCATGTTCGTAGCGCCGCCAAGTCATGATGCGCGACCAGCGTCGTGCCACATCGCCGGACAAAGTCAGCAGCACAATCAAGTTCAACATTGGCACAATCACCGACCATGAGCCGATCAGATGTGCTTCGGTCAACTCACTCACCGCGATACCTAGCAACGGATTGATAGTTGCTAAGGCCATGGTGGTGATACGTCCAAAGAGCGAACCCATAAGGGTGTGGTATGCCGCAAGCACCAGACCAATCCACAGCACCACCTGCGCGGCGAGCACCCCGGGCGCATAATCAGCCGCAATGATCTCCCCCAAATCAAACTGCAGCAGATTCATCACCTCCAAAGCGACGATCAGCCACGCCATCACGCATCCAAGGGTTAACGTCCACGGGCGGCGTTTCCGTGTGGCTTGCTCAATAAACGGCTGCATCGTTGCCACCGGAATATCGTCATCAGGGCTAACAACTCCGCCAAGTCCTGGAACCTGTTCCGGGGATGGTGCATGATAGCCAGCCGCAGCACGCACGACTTGGTATGGCAATGTTGCCGGATCGCTGTCATGCGGTACAGCACGAACATCCAAGACTGGCAAGTTACCGTCTGTTCGAACAAGATCGCCACCGCCGTTACGAGAGTGGTAGCCGGTGGAAAAGTTCTCAATAATCCGATGCCGAGCCTCCGGATTCGCTGACTCCACACTATGAATGATGAAATCCCGCTCAATATCGATATCAGCGTCAATTTTATGGGTGATTTGCAGCGTAAATAGGGAAAAGCCTACTGCCCGGTCGTAGGTGCCAGCACCAACCCAAGCAACCTGTTCACCACCGGGGAGGTACCATCCGTCGGGGCAGCGCCAAAATCGAACATGGTGTCGTTGCGACGCATTGCCGTCGATTTCTTGCTGATATGCCAGACACTGGCGGCGGCCAAACACCAGCAGCGGGCTTACCGGTGCCTGCGGATAGGATCGGCGCAACACCGACGAGGCTACAATGCCCAACGATGACTTCAAGGTAATGTCGTCTGCCAGCGACCAACCGGCACGAGTCATCGCGGTATGAATATCCCGGGCAGTGCCATCGACTGCCAGGTTGATTGGATCACCAAGCAGACCATCACTAGTGCGAGCACGGCCGAAGAAATAGTCCGGCACATAGATGCTCGTCAACAGCGAATGAATCCTGGGCATCACCAAGTAGGCGATGATAACCCAAAACGGTATCAGCAACACCAGATGGGACCATTCGACGGAGAACGCGTCAAAGAGTACGTCGAAAGCGAAGGCTATCGTCGCGACAGTGGCTAAGAGAAAAAATCCAATATCGATCAGCTGTCCGAGCAAACCAGCCTGGGTTTGGTCATAGCGAATTTTCGCTGGTTTGTTGTACAAATGCTGAATATCCGCAGGGGTTCCCGGGGTTTGCTCGGCCATGGTACAAAATTTTATAACATGTCGTGTTTATAGCTATTTACCTGCCTCACACCACGAGCAACCACTGTCTCACGATGAAGATTGCTCCACTGCTTCCCTTAGAGCAGTGCGCCACCGAAATATCGTTTCCGCCATAAAAGGTAAGGGTGCAGTGTTTCCGGCAGCCCCGCTGCAACGAGGTGTACTGCGAAAACGCAAAACCCGGTGTTCATCGCACAACGCGACGAGCACCGGGTAGCGATATTGCACCACGCCCCGCATCAGGGGGTGGACGTTTGCTCCCAAAACACGGTCGTCCAAGCCGAATCCGAAGCGTTCGGAATCATCTGGTGTCAGCGCTTACCTTGGCTCTCAGAGAACCAGCCTGGCTAGGCACGCTGTTGCGCCCCAAATGCAGCCTCGGCAGCAGCCACCGCCTGCTGTTTGGCTTCATTGCACTCCTCATCGGTTAATGTCCGATCAGCTGCGCGGAAGCGAAGATTAAACGCCAGTGACTTCTTGCCCGCGCCGAGCCGTTCCGAAGTGTAGACATCAAACAATTCGACCTGTTCCAGCAGTGGGCCGGCGTTCTCAGCAAGAACCTGGCGCACCGACTCGGCAGGCAGTGCTTCATCAACAACTAACGCAACATCCTGTAACAGTGCCGGATATGGGCTCAACTCCGGCGCAGGCAAGCTCACCGGCGCAGTAAGCACTGGGGAAAGATCCAGCTCCATGGCACAGGTTCGCTCCGGCAGATGCAGCGCCTCAATCACCTTCGGATGCAGCTCGCCTGCATAGCCGAGCACGTCGTCACCAAAGGTGATCGCTGCACAGCGGCCAGGATGCCATGGCAGCATCTCCGCTTGTTCGACCGTGATCTGCACACCGCAGGCGCCAGCCACAATGCGGGCTGCTTCGATGGCATCACTCCAGCTGTACTGTGTTGTTGACTGTGCAGGTCCAACCGGAGCAAGCAAACCCGTACCCATTGCAGCCACATGCAATGGTTGCTGCGGCAGTGTGTGCAGCAGCTCCTTGACCTCATCGTCGGTTGGACGATGATCAGTTGCCAACATTGGGGTGCGTTCAACACTTGCGGCATGTGCCACCTGCGCTACGCCGTAGAGTGCTACATCAGTATTGCCGCGAGCAACATTTCGGGCAACGACCTCACACAGGCTTGGCAGCAAGGTGGTAGCCAATTGGCCATAGTCAGACTCGAGGGGGTTTGCTACTTTGACGGTGTTTCGCCGCGGATCGTCGGCTGCGAGATCCCACAGATCAAACACGTTATTGGCGATAAACGGTGTCGGAATAATCTCCACATAGCCGTTGTAGGCGAGGGCATGGCCGACTGCACGTCGGCGACGCTGTGCCATCGACAAACCACGACCCGATGGGGAGGTTGGTGTAATCGACGGAATGTCGTCGAGCCCTTCCAAACGAAGTACCTCTTCAACCAAATCGGCGGGCATCGTGATATCGCCCCGCCAAGTTGGTGGAGTGACGGTAAGCTCACCGTCAGTTTCGCTGATCGCACAGCCCACCTCCTGCAAGCGGCCAATTGCTGCCGACGCCGGAATTTCCTTCCCCGCGATACGTTGCGGCCGCAGCGCATCCATAGTGATCACCGGCATCGCTGGAACTTCCCCAACCAAGGTGCGTTTGCCGGTGATTGATCCACCTGCGATTTGCACCAGCAGTGATGCAGCAATATCCAACGCGACTTCGATAATCGCAGGATCAACACCCCGTTCGAAGCGGCGGGACGCTTCCGAAGTGAGCTTGTGCCGTCGGCAGGTACGGGCAACGGTGATCGGATCCCAGGAAGCTGCCTCGAAATGCACATCGGTAGTAGTTGCAGAAATCTCCGACGTGGCACCACCCATGACACCGGCAAGAGACTGCACCCCTGCATCGTCGCAGATCACCACATCTTCAGCGGACAGTTCCCGCTCTTTTTCATCCAGCGTGGTCAACCGCTCCCCCGGTTGCGCGTTTCGAACCACCAGATCACCGTGGATTTTCGCAGCGTCAAAGGCATGCATCGGCTGCCCGAGCAGCATCATCACATAGTTAGTGATGTCGGTTGCGGCGTTGACCGGCCGCTGTCCGCACAGCATTAATTCCCGCTGCATCCACAACGGTGATTCCACAGTCGGATCGATACCAGCCACAGTCACCAAACCAAACCGGCGGGCTTTCGTCGCAGGATCCAACGAGACTGCTACTTCTCCTGGCTGCCAGTCGATAGGTGCACAAGTAATTCCTGCGATCGATGGATCAGCTGCCACATCGACGTACGGCAAATCATAGGCTGAGGCAATTTCACGAGCGAGCCCACGCAACGAGAGGGCGTAGCCGCGATCCGGGGTGATATTGACATCGAATACGGTGTCGTCAAGCCCTAACAATTCATAGGCAGACGCCCCCGGTTCGGCGATTGCTGCCGGCAGCACCATAATTCCGGAATTCTGCTTGTCAGTCATTCCGAGCTCGGCGGCCGAACAGATCATGCCGTCAGAGATTTTGCCGTAGGTTTTCCGGGTGGCGATGGCAAAATCACCCGGCAACACGGTACCCGGCAAGGCAACCACCACTGTGTCACCTTCCTGGAAATTCCGGGCACCACACACAATTGACTGCAGCTCGCCGGTGCCATTAGCTTGGCCAACATTCACCTGGCAGTGCCGGATTGGTTTTTTAAAGCCAGTGAGCTCCTCAATATGTTCAACCACACCAACTACCAACGGGCCGGTGGTTTGGGGAATCGGTGCATAGCCCTCCGTTTCGAATCCGACCCGCACAAAAGCCTGGTCAAATTCTTCATCAGTAGGGGCAAAGTCGGCTGGGGCCACCCCAGCGCCCTGGAGTAGGGACAGGATCCAACGCTTGGAAATCAGCATAATCTCACAGTTTCAATACAAGAAGGGAGGGAACGGTCAAGGGAGCGTGGCAGGTGTCGTAACTGCTTGGTGGTTACAACTGTTGTTGCTCAACATGTGGCTGACCAACGATCTAAGCCTGCACCCCAAATGGGCTAGTGAAACGAATATCGCCTTCAACCATGTCGCGCATATCGGATAAACCGTTCATAAATTGCAGGGTGCGTTCCAACCCCATGCCGAACGCGAAGCCGTTGTACTCTTCAGGATCAATGCCTGCTGCGCGCAGCACATTCGGATTCACCATGCCGCAGCCGCCCCATTCAATCCAGCCGGGTCCTCCCTTTTTATTTGGGAACCACACGTCGACTTCAGCGGAGGGTTCAGTGAAGGGGAAATAGTTGGTGCGCATCCGTGTGGTGGTGCCTTCCCCAAACAGGGTGCGCGCCAGATGGTCGAGAGTGCCCTTCAAATGGGCCATAGTCAGCCCTTTATCCACGGCGAGACCTTCTACCTGGTGGAACACTGGAGTGTGGGTGGCATCGAGCTCATCGGTGCGAAATACGCGACCCGGGCAGGCGATATAGATCGGTACTTCACGCGCGAGCATGGTGCGCATCTGCACCGGTGAGGTGTGGGTGCGCAGCACTTTGCCGGAACCGTGCGGGGCGATATGGAAGGTGTCTTGCAGTGTTCGTGCCGGGTGATCCGGCAGGAAGTTCAGTGCGTCAAAGTTGAAGTATTCTGCTTCGACTTCCGGACCGTCGGCAATCTCCCAGCCCATGGCCAGGAAAATATCCGCAACTTGTTCCGAAAGTGCGGTGATCGGATGCATTGCACCGCGGCGCCGCCTGGGAGTGGCAACCGTAACATCTACTCGTTCGTCGATGAGACGCTGCGCGTCACGCTGTTCAGTGAGCACCACGTTCACTTCGCCGTAGCGTCGTTCAGCTTGGCCACGGGCAATATTGACCAGGCGGCCAGCTTCTTTGCGTTCTTCTTTCGGGAGAAAACCCAACGAGCGACGTGCCAGCGACAGGGGCGCATCGTCTCCCAGGTGATCCCGACGAAGCTGCTGAAGCTCCTCAAGATCCTTCGCATTGTCGAATGCAGCGCACGCCTTGCGGGCCAGCTCGGTTAGATTCGCTTCAGTCAGCGCAATGTCACTCACAAGCAGTACTTTCTTGTTTCTTATTGATTTGCAGATAGTTGGTTGGGCGCAAATTCGGTGTAGTGCGGTAGGTGCGGCGCATGCCACCGTTGCTGCTGCTACATGCTACCAACCCCGTGGCACCAAGTGGCAGTTCGCCCCGCCGCTAACAGCTGCAGACTACCTTGGGTTTACCTGCTTCTGGCTGTCTATGCGTTGCTTCGGCAAGCGTTACGGCTGCTTGTCGGTAACCGTGCCTAACGCACGGGCGGATTCCCAGACACAAATTGCCGCCGCCGCGGCGACGTTGAGCGATTCCACTCTCGGACTCATTGGTAGCCGTACTTGCAAGGTTGCCGAATTTGCTACCTTGTCCCGCAGTCCGTGGGCTTCGTTTCCGAATAGCCAGGCAGTCGGTGAGGCTAAGGAGGCCGATATTTTTGGATCGTGCAGGCTGTGGGGCGCGTGCAGGGTTGTCGCTACGGTGTTGATGTTGCGTCGATGCAGCTCTTCTACTAGTTCGCTGGGATCTTCCACCCGGGCAACAGGAATGGTAAAGATACTTCCCGCACTGGAACGCACTGCTTTGCCACCTTGGGGATCTGCACTGTCCCCGGCGAAAATGATGGCATCTGCGCCGAGCGCGGCAGCCAGCCGAATCAGGGTTCCACAGTTTCCGGGTTCTTGTGTGTCCACCCCCACCACAAGCAGTTGTGGATCTTCGTCGAGAATCGCATCGACCGGCTGCAGAATCGTCCGACACACCCCAAACAAACCAGGTGAAGTGACAGTGTCGGCTAGGGCATGCTTGGCCGAGTCATCGATGCGATGCACATAGGCACCGGCGCGAGCTGCTTGCTCAATGAGCTCGCGATATTCGATAAATGCTTCATCCGTTGCGAAAAGATCAAGGATTTCTCCTTGATCGGTGGCTGCCTGGAGAGCATTCGAGCCTTCCACCAGCATCTGTCCCCGCCGTTTTCGTTCGGCGGCCTTTTTCAATTTGGCTGCTTTCACGACCCGGGGGGTGCGTTTGGTGTAGTGCATCGGTGCGCTGTCTTTCACCTCACACAATCTACCGTCTCAACGGCAGCTATGCACTTCCAAGCGTTGACAAGTCTGGAGACACTGAAGTCAAGGAGTGCTAAGACAGGAAAACCCTGCACCAAGACTCGCCAGAAGTGCACCGAAAACTGGTGGTTACTTTCTGACTCGACGTGGTACAGGGTTTGTGCGATCCGCTGTAAGGGTGCATTGCACACTGTCAGCGGATGGTTCCTTCGCCTTCAGCGAAAGGGAAAAACTTATGCAGCCTTTGGCGCGTTCACATCTTCTGGCAGCGCAGCTTTCGCAGCTTCGCAAATTGCGGTGAAGGCGGCAAAGTCGGAAACAGCGAGCTCGGCGAGCATCTTCCGGTCAACTTCGATACCGGCCAGCTTGAGACCCTGGATCAGCCGGTTGTAGGTGATGTCGTTCATGCGAGCAGCCGCATTAATACGGGTGATCCACAGGCGACGGAACTGACCCTTACGCTTACGACGATCGCGGTAGGCGTAGGTCATGGAGTGCAGCCACTGTTCCTTCGCCTTCCGGTACAGGCGGGAACGCTGGCCACGGTAACCCTTGGCAGACTTCAGAATTTCGCGACGCTTCTTCTTCGCGTTGACTGACCGCTTAACACGTGCCACGGTAAAACTTCCTAACAGTTGTGGGGTAGAATGTTGTCAAAGATTGGTGTGTCTTCCCTACCGTTTGAGTTGGGCTCACACCGGCCGCTATCTGGTTGCCAGCTTATCTTTGTGGTGCTGGTCGTTATAGTGCGGCGGGAAAAGGCAATAGTTGCCAAATCGGGTTGGCTATGCCTTGCCCAGCAGACGCTTCACGCGGCGGGTGTCAGCCTTGTCAACATCCGTGGTGCCCTTCAGGCGACGGGTGCGGGTGGAAGGCTTACCTTCCAGCAGGTGGCGACGGTTGGCCTGTTCACGACGAAGTTTGCCGGAACCGGTGATCTTCACGCGCTTGGCGGTGCCCTTGTGGGTCTTCTGCTTCATGATCTTTTCTTTCGGATCGAGTTGTCTGTTCGGTTGCTGTTGGTGGGTTTCCCCGAGTCCCGGGGTGACCACCGCTGAATGTGCCGGACTAGTCACAGTGACAGCAGTGCGGAAAACACCGTCTGGCATGACCTCATCTACTACTCACAAGCTGCGAGAGTGTACAGCGCCGGCAAGAGCGCGGAAACCAACAGCGTGGGGGTTGAACACGCCCGAGGGATGGATTACTTCTTCGCTTTGCGAATCGGCCCCAACACCATCGTCATGTTGCGACCATCTTGCTTTGGCTTCGTTTCGACGACACCATATTCGGCAACGTCGTTCGCCAGTCGGTCGAGGAGTCGGAACCCCAGTTCCGGGCGTGACTGTTCACGGCCACGGAACATAATGGTGACCTTAACCTTGGAACCTTTTTCAAGGAAACGAATAACGTTGCCTTTTTTGGTCTCGTAGTCGTGGTCGTCAATCTTCGGCCGCAGCTTCTGTTCTTTGACAACAGTTTGCTGCTGGTTACGACGCGATTCACGGGCTTTTTGGGCTTGTTCATATTTGAACTTGCCATAGTCCATGATCTTGCAAACCGGCGGTTTCGCATTTGGGGCAAGTTCTACGAGATCAAGGTCGGCCTCATAAGCGATTTTGCGGGCGTCCTCAATACGAACGATGCCCACCTGCTCTCCGTCAGGTCCGACCAGTCGAACCTCGGGTACTCGGATACGCTCATTAATGCGAGCTTCAGCGCTGATGGGAACTCCTAGAGTCGAAAAACTGTGATGGTGCGCAAACTTGAGTGAAGGGTGCAGCCGAATCACCGTCTCGCATACGATGAGTCGCTAGTGCAACTAAATGGTATGCGGTGAATTGTCGGCAACACACCCTCGGTGTGCGTCCTACCGCCAACCGGAGGCGCTAGGAAGCGTGGTAATTGTGCATTCTCGCTTCCTTCGCGTCTAGACCCCACAAAAAATCCCGTACCGGGTGTTCCGGCACGGGAGATCCTGTTTCTACCTTTTAACAGGCGGCCACGAGACGCACACTATTACAGGTGCTATTGACAAGACCTGAGGTTCCTCGAAGTCTTTCGCCGATACATGCTCGCGACTGCCGCTAAATGGTGACCGTTATCCATCAACATCAGAAACTGATGTTGCGGCATCTGGTGGGAGGGATCTCCGCTTGTTACCTTCACGGGCATGATTGCATACCCGCTTCGGCGGTAGTGCGCACTACGCTACCACAGCAAGGATCGACGCATCAAATACGACTGGTTCCCTGTGATGCACCCCCGCATAGCCACAATGTCGCTACGCTTTGGCTATTGGGGGCGACTGCGCTAGGCAGAACCGTGAATCCGTACTTTCGCATTGCTTCCTCCTAAACAGTCCCAGGTATTGGGGTCTGCTATGCGCTGGCAGGCCATGTCATAGAATTCGTCTGTAACCGGGGAATACACCGCGATGGTGACATAGCCGATCTCTGGCGGCGGGTTCCCGAGGGTGTAGCCTGTTGATCGTGCGAAGGGACAAGATGTGACATCGGTCAGCGCATAGGTGTGTTCACCGCAGTCACGCCCACTAGGCTGCGGGGCGGGTGGGGTGTCCGGCGGCATCGGTACGGGATCTTCCCGCGGCTCGACTGGTGGTGTCGTATGTGGGGCGGTGGGTGACGGGGAGAACGGAGAGGTGACGGTTTTCGTCACCACAGTTGGTGACGACGAGGTTGTCGAGGGAAGAGAGGTCGTATCTGGGGTTGAGTTTGCAGTCTTAGTTGCAACATTGCTGACCGCAGGTGCATCACTGCGGGATGTTCCCCAGCCCAGGAGGAAGTATCCTGCCGCAAACAGCAAGATGAGCACAAGCAGCAGTAACCCAATAATGGTTGCAAGTGGGGTCATGCGGGTTTGTTGCATCACAATCCTCCTGAGAAAACCCGGTGTGCCGAAGGTAGTTGCTTACCTCTGCGGGTAACAAAACTGGTTGTTAACTGCGCGACAATAAGCCAGCTTGTCTCGCCACCGCGGGGGCAGGTGTCGATCAAATGTTCTTAAAGGCTCACTATAGTGTGGCGATCGTCTTCGGCGGGTAAAAAATTTTCCGGCCGCTCCAGCTATCACAGACCCCAGGGGGAAGTCGGCGGCTTCCTTCCGGCCGTGGCCACTACCCGTACACGCCACAGTAGTGCAGCAATTCCACTATCAGGTTAATGATAGGTGCACCCAGTAGCGGCCAATCATTGTCTAAACCGGCTTACAACGACCCTGGACCTATCTATATTGGGTTCATGAATGAGCCTTCCCACCCGCTACGACCTATCCCGTCGCAGCATGCAGCTATAGTGCAGCAGCTTGCAGAGATGAACCGCCAATTGCGTTTTCTCTCCCAACAGTCCGAGCGACTTGCCGTACTACTAAGTGAGATGGAACAGACCGCGACCGCATCATCGCAGTCTGCTGCATCGCATGCAGCAGTGCCGCAACCATCGCCAAACCAGCCGGGGGCTGGTTGTCCTCCTGCTTCCGTGCAGCCACGTCCAGAGTTGTTTCAACGGGAAATACAGAAATCCACAGCGGCAAATGCCCATGGTGTATCGATCGAGCCTCAGGCGGGCAGGTCAGCCGTTCCTAATCTCCCCGCCGCAAACCCACCTAGTAATGCTCACGATCCTGCCGGCCACCAGGCCATTGCTTCACCCGGGTTAGCAGGCAACTCTGGTTATCCGGCCGGTGTTAGACAACAAGGTGACCTGCAATCGTCTCCGGTGGCTGGTCACGGTTTGCCGCAGCAAAAGACCCGCAACCCGGGATCGTTTCCTGCCGAATATTTCCATCCGCCCCGGCAAAAACCGCGTTCTTTTATCTCGTTTGCCTCATTATCCCTCATCATCGGTGGTTCGCTGATTACGATTGCCGGATTGTGGGGGTTGGTGTGGTTGTCGTACCAAAATGGTTGGCTTACCCCGCAGTCGCTGGACATTATTTGTCTCGTGCTCAGTGCAGGGTTTGCCGGCGTTGGGCTTGTCGGCCAACAGGGAGGATGGTCGAAACCTGCAGTATCGGCGTGTATAACGATTGCCCTTGCCGGATGGCTTTATGCCGCAATGTGGAATCTTGTCACCGACAGGCCCGCACTGATTCCGTTGGCAGCCCTTGTGCTGTGTCTGGTGGCAATGGTGGCGCTCACCCTGTACACGTGGCGTCACGCCACCGATTTGCTGCAGTGTCTGTACTGGTTTGTGGCGTCAATCCTGTGTGGGTTTATTGTCACTATCGACGCACAGCGCATCACTGGTTCACTGGTGGCGATGGTGATATTTGCGCTGATGCTGCCGGCGCTGTGGATGATGGTGGTCATTGTGGGCCGCTGGCAGGTCTTTGATGCCAAGCTGCGGATAGGACTCATCATCCTCACTGTGGTGTGGATGCCGGCACAGTTCTGGCAATTGAGCCGAGTTGGCGAAACACTCGCTGCAGCGGTGCTGCTGCTTCTGGCAGGTGTCGGCTTTGCTGTGGCGGTGGTTCGTGGCAACCACACCCGAGTGGATCTGGTGTTGCTGTGTGTGTTTCCCGCTGAAGTGCTAGCGATACTGCGCTTGTTTGGTAGTACTCAGTACATTTGGCTTGGACTTATTGGGGCTTGCGCATATCTGTGCGCGGCAGTGTTGCTGTATCGGGATATTGCCGCCGCGGGCAGTCCCGTTACGCGGCAGTCCACCGCACAGGCAACCAGTCCGACAGCTGACACATTGCACAATCCGCCGGGTGAACAACCCGATGATGAACCCGCAAATACACCGCACCCAGCAGCAATACGGCCAGCCACTCCGGCACGGTATGGCCGCAGGTTTGGCGATACAACGACCAGTTCGCTTCGGCGCGTATCGCCATCGACGGCACACACCCAGCTGGGGCGTGCCTATATCACTGTGCTTGTGGCGACTGCTTGTGCATTACTCATGTTTGAAGAAATTCGTTTCCTTCTTCCGGCCGCACACACTTCCCCACTACCGATGCTTGGCTGGCCACGGTTAACCCACGCAATGTGCAGTATTGCCATAGCCACTGCACTGTGCTGCATTGCGCTGTGGTGGCGCCGCTGGCAGCTCCTTGGAGTCGGCACGGTACTCATGGGGCTGGTGTTTTCGGGAAGGTTTTCCCTGCAGTGGTATTCCGCAGTGCTCCATCACCAATTTCCCGGTCCGCTAAGAGGGATTGATTATTTTATCCTTGGTATTTGCATGATTGCCGCAACGATCATCATCATGCTGGTGTTATATCGCAGTTGGGCTGTTGGACGTCAACCAGCTGTGACCGCTGTGGTGTTCGCCGGTGTGGCGGCAGGCTACGCTTCCTGGTTCGGCATCGTCACCACTGTTGCCTATTGCTTCCAAAATCTGTTGGGGGTCGACCCGGCAGTGAATACCGGCGGGTATGTCATTGACAGTTGGCTGCTGCTGGTAGCTAGCTGGCTGTTGCTCTCTCGCAAAGCCCAAACTATTGCCTACAGCAGCGGTGTCGGATTTGGGATCGCCTTGCTAGCTATGGGCAAACTCCTGCTCATTGAGCTGAGCCAGGAATCCTCACTGGTTCGGGTGGTGGCCTTCTTGCTGTGTGGCATCGCCCTGCTGACAATCGGCACCCGCCGATGGAGTGTCGATCGGCGACGCAAAACCTCGGCCACCGGTGCTCCGGCTGGCACCCGTGCTGCAGCGGGTATGGGCGATCATTCTCCCGCACCGTTGGCGGATACTGCCGGCCTGCACTCTGCTGGGGCAGCATCAACCACCGCACCTGGCAGCACAGAGGACACAAACAACAGCCGATCATAGACTTTTGGCGCCGCTGTCAGAGCCCGGTCGCAGAACCTCCCAAAGCCGGTGAGCAAAAGCAGCATAACTGCAGCTGACGAGCCACACTGCGACCAACTCGCCCATCACGCAACAAGTAACCACCAAGGTGCATCAAGGAAAAGTTACAGCCCACGGTGCACCAACGGTGGACCGAAGAACCCGAAGTGCATCACAGCAAAACCAGTCACCTAACTGTGCCGCCCAGCGCACGCATGTGACGCCGACGCGGCACAAACCAAGGAAGATTTCGCACCCCACCTACTTCCGCTAAGGAACCCAGGAGACCGACGCGCTCATGGGATGCCCGCTGGTCGGGTCATTGCCGGGTTTAAGCCAACGAAGGCAGCAGCGGACGAAGATACATCCCGGTGTGGGAACCTTCCACTGCAGCAACCTGCTCCGGGGTGCCGGTAGCCACCACAGTGCCGCCGCCAGCACCACCTTCAGGCCCCATATCGACAATCCAGTCACTGGCCTTGATCACATCCAGATTGTGTTCAATCACCAGCACACTATTGCCTTTATCCACCAGCCCCTGAATCACCTTCATCAGTTTGGCGATATCTTCAAAATGCAGCCCGGTGGTTGGCTCGTCAAGAATATAGATCGTCCGCCCATTCGAGCGTTTCTGCAGCTCAGCTGCAAGCTTCACACGTTGCGCTTCCCCACCAGACAGTGTTGTCGCCGACTGGCCAAGCCGCACATACCCCAGCCCCACCTCAACAAGCGTGTTGAGATAGCGGGCAATAGCAGTGATTGGGGCAAAAAATTCGGCAGCTTCACTAATCGGCATGTCCAGCACTTCTGCGATTGTCTTGCCCTTGTAGTGAATCTCCAACGTTTCCCGGTTATAGCGGGCACCACCACACACTTCACAGGGCACATACACATCGGGAAGGAAGTTCATCTCGATTTTTAGGGTGCCGTCGCCACGGCATGCTTCACAACGCCCACCCTTGACGTTGAAAGAAAAACGTCCCGGCTTGTATCCGCGAACTTTCGCCTCCGTCGTCTCCGCAAACAGGGTACGAATCTTATCGAACACGCCTGTGTAGGTGGCCGGATTCGAACGCGGGGTGCGCCCAATTGGTGACTGGTCGACTTGCACCAACTTGTCAAGATGTTCCAGCCCTTCGACCCGGGTTACCTTGCCGGGAACTTGCCGAGCACCGTTGAGATTATTCGCCAACACTTTCGCCAAAATCTGGTTGATCAACGTTGACTTTCCCGAACCGGACACGCCGGTGACACAACACAGCACACCGAGGGGAATGTTGACATCCACTTCCCGGAGATTGTTTTCCCGCGCACCGAGGATACGCAGCTGCCGATCAGGATCGACTACTCTGCGGGCTGCGGGAACCGCAAGCTGTTTCTTGCCCGACAAATAAGCACCAGTAATAGAGGCGGCACAGTCAGTAATCCCGGAAGGGGGACCTTGATACACCACCTCACCGCCATATTCGCCGGCTTTCGGTCCGATATCAACAAGCCAATCCGCGCTGCGGATCGTTTCTTCATCGTGTTCCACCACGATCAGCGTGTTGCCGATGTCCCGAAGATGTTCCAAGGTTGCAATTAGCCGAGTGTTATCACGTTGATGCAGACCAATCGAGGGTTCATCAAGCACATAGAGCACACCGGCAAGACCGGAACCGATCTGGGTTGCAAGGCGGATACGCTGCGCTTCCCCGCCGGAAAGGGTACCGGCCGACCGGTTGAGCGACAGATAGGTCAACCCGACATCGATCAAAAATTGCAGCCGCGCATCGACCTCTTTAAGCACTGCGCCAGCGATCATCCGCTCCCGCTCACCGAGTTTGAGATCCTGCAAAAACTCGGCCGCATCGGCCACCGCCAGATCAGTGACTTCGGCGATCGATTTTTCCCCATGCTGATGGCTTGCCAGTCGCACCGCGAGAATCTCTGGTTTCAGCCGTGCACCTTGACAGGTGGGGCAGGGTACTTCGGCCATATATGACAGCATGCGGTCTTTGGTTGTTGGCGAGTCGGAATTTTCCAACTTGCGAGTGATATAGCCGATGACCCCTTCAAATGCGGCATTGTAGTGCCGCATCCGGCCATAACGGTTTTTAAAACTCACCGCGACTTTATGCCGTGAACCATGCAGCACTGCTTTGCGCTGTGGTTTCGTCAGCTTTTCGAATGGGGTTTCCGGCGAAAACTCCATAGCAGCTGCCAAGCCTTTTAGCAGGTTTTGGAAATAGGTTTGGTTAAAACCCGTGTTCCAAGGAGCGATAGCGCTCAGCAGCGGCGCCGCCGGATCAGGCACCACTAAATCAACGTCGACCTCCAGTTTTGTGCCGAGCCCGTCGCAGGCAGGGCAGGCTCCGTAGGGGCTGTTGAAGGAAAAAGAACGCGGCTCTAATTCGTCAATAGCTAACGGATGCCCGTTTGGGCACGACATTTTCTCCGAGAATCGCCGTTGCCGTTGCGGATCGTCAGCTGCTAAATCAACAAAGTCAATCACCACCACCCCGTCAGCTAACTGGAGGGCAGTTTCAACCGAATCCGTCAACCGGCCTTGCGCAGAAGGTTTCACCTTCAACCGGTCAATGACCACGTCAATATCGTGTTTCACTTGTTTTTCTAACACTGGCGGATCGGTGAGTTGAATCTGTTCACCATCAACAATCGCCCGCACATAGCCTTGTGCTGCAAGTGAGGAAAACAGTTCGACGAATTCCCCTTTACGGGTCCGCACCACCGGTGCCAGCACTTGAAAACGAGTTCCCTCTGCAAGGGCAAGGATCTGGTCGACGATCTGCTGCGGAGTTTGCCGCTCGATGGTGGCGTCACATTCCGGGCAGTGCGCGGTGCCTGCCCGCGCATACAGCAGACGCAGATAGTCGTAGACTTCCGTGATCGTGCCGACGGTGGATCGTGGGTTTCGGTTCGTCGATTTTTGATCGATCGATACCGCCGGCGACAGCCCCTCAATAAAGTCGACATCTGGCTTGTCCATCTGCCCGAGGAATTGGCGTGCATACGACGATAACGATTCAACATAGCGGCGTTGGCCCTCGGCGAAAATGGTGTCGAAAGCCAGCGATGATTTCCCCGACCCGGACAGGCCGGTAAAGACGACCATTTTCTCCCGGGGCAGATCAATATCGACCCCTTTGAGATTGTGTTCACGAGCGCCACGCACTATTAACCGGTCAGCCACCTTGTGGATTCCATCCTTGCTGTGTCAGCAGTTTGCTACGGGTACAGCCGCTAGAAAAGCTGATGCCAGCGGATCCATCTCCGGTTCGAATGCCTCATCCGGCACGGTAAGGTTTTCGCGGACTGGTTGGTGCTGGCAACAGTATGGCTGTGCTGTTGCCAACCTACCGTATGGTGTGCTGTTCACCCAAAGGTTCGGCTGTCGCGGATGCTGTCACATCCGCAGTGTCGAAAGCGGCGGAGCAACAGTGTTCTTGCTGTACTGTGACCGACCCGGAAGGATTGTTCTACTACAGTGAAACCTATGACTGCACCGCTACAACTTGCCCGTATCGCTGTCTCCGAGATGGACAATAATGTTTATCTGCTACATGACGGCACCCATGGATTGCTTATTGACGCGGCCGACGATGCGCCAGCGATTACTGCGCTCATTGACCAAACCGGGGTGACAGTAACCGATTTGGTGACAACCCATCAGCATTGGGATCATGTGCGCGCCTTGGAGGCGATCTGTGAGCTGTACCATCCGCAACATTGGACTTCGGCCCAAGATGCTCCTGGGATTCCAGTGCCCGCCGATCGTATGGTGGCCGATGGGGAAACTGTGTCGTGGTTTGGCCATGATCTCACCATGTTTGTGGTGCGCGGACACACCCCTGGCGGCCTGGTTGTTGCCGCGACGATCGACGGGGTCGATCATCTTTTTGTGGGCGATAGTCTGTTTCCTGGCGGGGTGGGCAAAACCAATTCGGCAGCGGATTTTCACCAGTTGCTTGCCGATGTGATTGAAAAAATTTTCCAGCGCTATCCCGACAGTACTGTTGTCCATCCGGGTCATGGTGCCGATACCACCTTGGGTGCGGAGCGTGGTCAGCTTGATCAGTGGCGGGCGCGCGGCTGGTAAAACCAGGCAGCTGTTGTGGCAGCACATGACGCCTATCGCATTGGAGCAATACTTTCCGCTGGCTTGACCGAATCACCCGAACGTGCCAACGCATCCGCTGGTTCGATCGCTACGCTTTTAGGGTGTGTGGCGAGTGCTGCAGCCTTGTCGCAATAGCTGTTTCGCCCTGCTTGTTAGCCCCTCAAGCCTCACCGGGTTCGTGGATTGGGAATAGGTGTGGGATGGTTCGCGTTGCAAGCGGTGACTGTTGGGGTTATTTGCAAACATCGATTGTTGGATTTTCGCTGCCGCTACAGCACACGCCGTTGGTTGTCGCCGGTTGCTGTTCGTGTGACTAAACGACTGTGCGCTGTTGCCGACCCAGACAATGCGATCGGTGACAGCTCGCCGATCAAGAAGTTCTATCCCGCCGCGGATTGGCGAACATCACAAACCATGAAGTGTTGCTAAAAACTACCCTGCACCAGCGGGCTGTTGGTGTGTTTCCGGCAGTGTTGTGGCTCGTCGTGCCTCCAGGAGTTCCCGCTTACCGTGTTTCTTCCGGTATTCTGCAACCAACCCATATGTACCTCATTGTGGAAAGCTAGGTGAACATCACCATGTTCCGTAAAATTGCCCGTCCAATGTTGGCGAGTGTCTATATCGCTGACGGCGTCGATCAGACGCTCCACCCGGATAAGCACCCGGATGAAGGCGCTGCTGTACTGCAGGCAGTAAAGACTGTCGCCCCACAGTATGCGGCAGTTATTCCGGCTGACAGCAGCCTGGTCAATCGTGCACTCGGCGGAACGAAAGTGACGGCAGGATCGCTGCTGGCTTTAGGTAAATTCCAGCGCCTGTCCGCTGCCCTGCTAGCGATTACTTCCCTGCCAGGACTGTTGACTCGGCACGCGTTTTGGACTGCCAGCTCCGACAGTGAAAAAGAAACGATGCGTTCTGGGTTCCTTACCCAAACCGCACTGCTGGGCGGACTGCTCATCACCGTGTCTGACACGCAGGGGAAACCAGATCTGGCTTGGCGAACCAAGCATGCTGCCAAGGTAACGAACCGCAAGGTGCAGCAGGCACTGCCTGGCAAGTCGGACACTGAACGCTATATGGAGGCTGGGAAGGAAAAAGCTGGCGAGCTCGCCGGAAATGCGAAATCCTTCGCCGCCGCAGGTGCCGCTACCGCAGCCGGTGCCGCCACCGAATTCTGGGACGACAAAGGCAAAGATCTCTTCGAGCAGGCTTCGGAGAAAACCCACTCGTTCTTTGACGACTTCACCGACACTGCCGCCGACGTGTTCGACCAGTCCCGCAGCAAAGCAAAGGAACTGGTCGAACAAGCCCAAGACTATTTCGATGACAACAAGGACGATTGGCGAGCATTTGCTGCATCAAATGCGAAAGCCGCGAAAGATCGAACCGTAAAAGCCGCCGAGAAAGCGCAGGCTCGTGCCGATCAGGCTGCGAAAGTTGTTGCGAACGAATACGGTGCAGCTTCGAAGAAAGCCCGGAAAGTCAGCAAGAAAGCCAATAAAAAAGCCGATAAAGCGGCTAAGAAAGCGATGAAGCGCCTCGAGAAGAAATACAACTTCTAGCAGCGCAGCACCGCACCGATTTTCCGCAGCATCACCCGGCAGTCCTTGATCACTGGCACTGCCGGGTGTGCTCATCTTTGGCCCCAACCGGCAACGCTGTGGTGGGTGTTCCGGCGGCTGCGACTTAAACCTGTCACACCCCGGATGACCATAATGCTGCAGCAAACTGGGGTTTTCACCACTGTCGCCGGTGTCCGTCTACCACTGCACCGACTTGCCTGCAGTACCGGGTTACACCGCCGCGCTTGTGGCTCCGGTTCGCCACCGATATAGGCAGTTCACGGCCTATATCGGCGAACCGCCCTTTTTCTCATCGTTCATTTTCTTCACCCTTGTGGAAGGTTCGTTATCATCACCGCGTCGCAATCCCCTCACGACGAAGATCCGCGTATCGCCAGCGAACAAACCCATCTTGATACGCTGTTTCGCTATCTTGACGACGAAGTCCAACGTGCCCGCGCCCGTCTTGATGCGGTCATGCTCGATGTTGATCCGGCTAATCCTGACCCGGAAGCCCTCGTACAACGGGAAACCGAATATCATGCGCTCAACGCCCGCCTCGACCGGCTCAATATTGCCCATCTTGGTCTAGTGTTTGGACGCATCGATGTGCGCGACGAAACCGAACAAGGCCCGGAACATCCAGTTCCTGACCATCCTGACCATGATCGGCGCTACATTGGTCGGCTTGGGTTACACGACCGCGAACGGGACTATGAAACCCTCCTTCTGGACTGGCGTGCCCCCATGGCGCGACCCTACTATCTAGCGACAACCGCCCAACCGGAAGGGGTGCGTGCCCGCCGCCACATCCGCACCAAAGGTACCGTGGTGCAAGGGGTTACCGACGAATATCTTGCCGGCGACGATCATCCTCTTGCCACGACTGACCAAGGAGTCGGCGACGAATCACCGCTGCTGGCAGCCGTCGAAGCCGCCAGAAGCGGACACATGGTTTCGATTGTGCAAACCATTCAAGCCGAACAGGATGCGATTATTCGCCACCAGTCCCGTGGTGCACTTGTTGTCACCGGCGGCCCTGGCACAGGGAAAACCGCGGTTGCATTGCACCGTGTCGCATATCTGCTATACACCTGGCGGGAACAGCTCGCGAAAACAGGTGTCCTTATTATCGGCCCGAATGCAACATTTTTGCACTATATCGCCCGTGTGCTGCCTGAACTTGGGGAAACCGGTGTAGTGCTGTCCACCGTTGGGCAGCTCTACCCCGGGGTGGAAGCCACTTGTCAAGATCCCCGCCTCACCCGGGAGATCAAAGGCTCCGCAGAGATGGTCACCATTCTCACCGAACATATTCGCTCCTATCAGCGAATCCCCGAAGACACTATCTCCTTTCTCGCCGACAGCCTGCAGGTGTCGTTGACCCCGGCAATGATTAAAGCCGCCCGCACCCGGGCACGTCGTTCCCGAAAACCACACAATGCGGCTCGTGCAATTTTCGCCGATCAACTCATCGAAGCGGCCGCCCGGGATGTCGCGCATCGTCTTTCTGCTGATCCGCTCGGCGGGCCAGACCTTCTAGGGGAAGGTGATATTGCGGAACTCTTCGACGAAATCGCCGAACATCCCACCACGCAACAGCATATTGATGCGCTGTGGCCGATCCTTGACCCGGTGCAGGTGGTAGACGATCTCCTCACCAGCACCACCGCGATTGCGCATGCTGCCCGTGCCTATGATCAGGAAACCCGGTCAGCGCTATATCGGGCCGACCGCCAGGTGGTGAGTACTTCTGATACTGCTCTGATCGACGAGGTGGCACACCGTATCGGGGCACCGGATCCTTACCAGCTGCAACAGGCACAACAGCAGGCTTGGCGCCAGCAGATCGCCGATGCGGAGGATGCCCTCGATATTTTGCAGTCCTCGCAAAACACCGACTTGGATGACGAGTCAGAAGCGGAAATCCTATCCGCCCACGACATTATCGATGCGGAAACCTTGGCGATGCGGCAACAAACCCAAGACCATCGCACCACCGCTGAACGTGCCCAAGCCGACTACACCTGGGCATATGGGCATGTGGTTGTTGACGAGGCGCAAGAGATCACCCCGATGGAATGGCGCATGATTCTGCGGCGCTGCCCCAGCCGCTGGATGACCATTGTGGGTGATACGGCACAAACCTCGCATCCCGCAGGTATCGACGACTGGGCGGAAACTCTCGGCCCGGCCATGGGTAACCGGTTGACTGTGCTTGGCTTAACTGTGAACTACCGCACCCCGCAGAGCATTGTTGACTTTGCAGCACCCCTGGCGGCAGAACTCACCGACGAACCGCCGGCCACCGCGATCCGGGAGGGCCGCTATCCGGTCACCCGTATTGGTGATGCACACCAAATCCCCTCGTGGATCACCACCCGGCTACAAGACGATCCTCACCGGCAGGTCGCTGTCATCGTGCCCGATAAGGATTTCGCAAGCATTACTGAAACCCTCACCGGTGCACAGTCGACGTTGTCGCCGGCAGCGCGAGCACGCACTGTGGTGTGCCAGGTTGATGCGGTAAAAGGGTTGGAGTATGACCATGTGGTCGTGGTTGATCCCACGGCTATAGCTCAGCAGTCCAGCCAAGGATGGAATGATCTCTACGTCGCCTACACCCGGGCAACCCAGTCACTTGCTGTTGTTGGTGACATTCCACATCCAGCCGGGCCGGTGCAGCGATATCATCCTCACCCGGCCGACTGAAACCGGGGTTGTCTATAGGCAACAGGCCGCCACAGGTGTTTTAGGAACCCAACAACGCAACCTTGGATTCCCGTCACTGTGGCGGCCAGACTAGGCACCAGCATCCACCGGTTACACCGGAGCCGCGGGCGCCAATGCTGTGTGGCTAAGCGTCCACCCGGGCAGCTAACTGTTCGGCAATAAACGCTTTCACTACTGCTGCATCATTAGGCAAATCCACAACTTTTCGATCAGCATCCATGATGCCGGCAAATCGACCGGTTGGGGCAGGTGCTTCCCCAATCGCCTCAGCAATCGTGTCGGCAAATTTCACCGGCAACGCAGTCTCGAGGCACACAATTGGGGTGGTGATGTGCTGGGCTTGCGCAACTGTTTTCGCCACATGAATCCCGTCGGCTGTGTGCGGATCGACCAGCACATCGAGTCGACGATGCAAATCAGCAATCGTTGTGAGACGATCCGCATGCGTCGATGTGCCGGCATAGAATCCAAAGGTTGCAGCGATCTGCGGGAATGCTGGATCTTCGTGCAGATCGAAACCACCGGCAGGAACCTGTTCGCCGAACAGCTCTGCAATACGACTTGCGTCCCGATCGAGAAGATCGAACACAAACCGTTCAAAATTCGAAGCCTTGGAGATGTCCATCGACGGTGAGGAGGTTTGCAGCGCCTCCCGATCTACCTGGTAGCGGCCAGTGCGGAAGAATTCTTCGAGCACCGAGTTTTCGTTGGTTGCCACAATGAGCTTATCGATGGGCAACCCCATTTGGCGGGCAATGTGGCCGGCACAAATATCGCCAAAATTCCCAGTTGGAACCGAAAACGAGACCTTTTCATCGTTGCTGTTGGTGATTCGGATCCAGCAAGAAATGTAGTACACCACCTGGGCAAGAAGCCGCGCCCAGTTGATAGAGTTCACCGCCCCGATACGCCAGCGGCGTTTAAATTCGGCATCTTGCGCGACAGCCTTGACTACATCTTGGCAATCATCAAACACCCCATCAAGCGCAATGTTGAACACATTGTCGTCGAGCAGCCCAAACATTTGGGCTTGCTGGAATGGTGTCATCCGACCGCGGGGGGTCAGCATAAACACTGTGATGCCGTGCCGGCCACGCATGGCATATTCGGCAGCTGAGCCAGTGTCGCCACTGGTTGCACCGAGAATATTGAGCGTCTCCCCGCGACGATCCAATTCGTATTCGAAAAGCTCGCCGAGCAGTTGCATCGCCATATCTTTAAACGCCGCGGTCGGCCCCATCGACAACCGGCCTAGATATAGGTTGTTGTCAAGATGCGCGACCGGCACAATCGCCTCATCGCTAAACGTTGGGGTGTGGTAGGCGTTTGCTGCAAGACGGCGAACATCGTCGGCAGGAATGTCAGCGTCGTCGATAAACAACGTCAACACCTCCCCCGCTAACGCCGCATAGCCTTCCTCATTGAGGATGGTTCGCAGCCGGGTGAGGTCGCTATCGTTGAGTTGTGGGTATTCCGCGGGCAGATAAAGCCCACCGTCGGCAGCAAGCCCGCCGAGCAGAATATCGCTGAAAGTATGCCGTTGACGACGTGCGTCGCGCGTTGAGATGTAGTCCACCTGTCACACTGTACTAAATCACGGTTGATAGCCCAGAAAACGCCACCGCAGGAAACAATCTTCGGGCGCCCCCGATCGTGCCAGATACATCTGTTTCGCAAGCAATAAGCTGGCCTTTCACCGCACAAGGTCGTTGCCGATGTCGGATAGCAAGCAACGATACGCATGCAAAAAGCCCGCATCAGTGCACGAAACTGTGCATGGTGATACGGGCTTGTTCCTAGTGCGCGAGGGTGCAAACACCCCCGGCGCGCCGGTGGAACAACGAATGTTTCTACTCTTTTCGTAGCAACAGTTAGCTGACTGTGTGCACAATCATCACGTCACACTGTGACTGGCGGGCAACATCAGCGGGAACGCTACCCAGCAGACGACCAGTAAGCGAGTTGATTCCCCGGTTACCAACCACCAACAAATCAGCCTTCGCCTCGTTGACAATCGCCATCAACGCCTCAACAGGGGTGCCAGGCTTTTGCGTGGTCTTGATATCGTGGGCGCCAACTTCGCGGGCGGCCTTGGCTGCTTTCTTCAAGTTTTCCGCTGCCGGATCGTCACCAAGCACGGTGATCGAATCCTGCCGCAGGGTCTTCGAAGCAGCTTCCTTCGACTCATAAAATGCGCACCCAATGACGAGAGTGGCGTCGAATGCGGCTGCGATTGCGGCAGCACGCTGGACAGCGAGCATCGAAGACTTCGAACCGTCGGTACCGACAACAATGGTGGAATACTGGCTCATAAGAGACCTTTCATCGTTTCTGTGCAAAGCGTGCTTTCTTCAACAGGAGCTTCTCACATTGTTCCAACCTGTGGGTGTACCGGATGATGAATTGACACATCACGGTGACTACCGCTGCGGTTGTTCATCTACCACAGGGGCGTGTGGCAGCTGTTCGTAGATCCAAAGCAAGCGCTTCTGTGACCATTGTAGGCCGCTAGCTGTCGGTTGGGAACGAAACTCAACCGAAATTACCTTCGGGTTGGAAAAGTCTCGTGGCTCACACCCCTGCTTCTTCCATGCCGCGTAACTCTTTTTTCAAGTCCAAGATTTCATCCCGCAAGCGGCCAGCTAGCTCGAACTTTAAGGCTTCGGCAGCTGCCTTCATCTGCAAGGTGAGATCGTCGATGAGTGCACGGAGCTTCTCTACTGGCATGTCACCGAGATCACGCTGTCCGGCGACCGCTGCATCCGCGGTAGCGTCGCTGGTTTTCGCCGCATCGTCGGATTCCATGTCGTAGACCTGGTCAAGAATATCGGCGATTTTCTTCCGCAACGGCTGCGGATCAATCCCGTGCTCGTTGTTGTAGGCGATCTGCTTTGCACGGCGACGTTCAGTTTCGTCGATCGCGAACTGCATCGAGTCGGTGATGGTGTCGGCATACATGTGTACTTCCCCGTCAACGTTGCGGGCTGCACGACCTATCGTTTGGATAAGTGACCGGGTGGAACGCAAGAACCCTTCCTTATCGGCGTCCAAAATTGCCACTAGCGACACCTCTGGCAGGTCGAGGCCTTCCCGCAGCAGGTTGATACCTACGAGTACGTCATATTCACCCAACCGAAGCTGGCGTAGCAATTCGACGCGTTGCAACGTGTCAATGTCCGAGTGCAGATAGCGAACCCGGATTCCATGCTCGGTAAAGTATGCGGTGAGATCCTCCGCCATTTTCTTGGTCAATGTTGTTACCAGGACGCGTTCGCCACGTTCCTCCCGCACCCGAATATTTTCGATGAGATCGTCGATTTGTCCTTTGGTCGGTTTGACGACGATTTTCGGGTCGAGGAGTCCGGTTGGGCGAATAACCTGTTCAACATATTCACCGCTGGCGGCGGCGAGTTCGAAGTCACCTGGGGTTGCCGACATGTAGACGGTTTGTCCTTTGCGGGCAGCGAACTCATCCCAGGTCAAAGGACGATTGTCGAGTGCACTAGGTAGCCGGAATCCGAAATCGACAAGATTGCGTTTTCGTGATGCGTCGCCTTCATACATGCCACCGATCTGCGGGACGGTGACATGGGATTCGTCGATGATTGTGACAAAGTCTTCTGGGAAATAGTCGACGAGGGTGGCCGGGGCACTGCCCGCGGGGCGACCATCAATGTGGCGGGAATAGTTTTCGATTCCAGAGCAGAATCCAACTTGCTCAATCATTTCCAGGTCGTATTCGGTGCGCATCCGCAGGCGCTGTGCCTCCAGCAGTTTGCCGCGATTTTCCAGGTCAGCAAGACGCATTCCAAGTTCTTCTTTGATCGCTTCAACTGCCTGCTGCATACGCTCTGGCCCTGCAACATAGTGGGTGGCAGGAAAGATTCGAATTTCGTCGACTTGTTCCAGCACATTACCGGTGAGGGGATGCACATAGTAGAGCGAGTCGATCTCGTCGCCGAAGAACTCTACCCGCACGGCTTTTTCCTCATATGCGGGGATAATGTCGACGGTGTCACCTTTGACCCGGAAGGTGCCGCGGGTGAACGCGACATCGTTGCGACCATATTGAATATCGACAAGTAGCCGCAGGAATTTGTCGCGTTCAACTTCGTCGCCGACTGCTACAACGACTGAACGGTCTAGATAGGACTGTGGGGTTCCCAAACCGTAGATACATGACACTGAGGAGACCACTACAACGTCACGGCGGGACAGCAGTGCCGAGGTTGCCGAATGTCGAAGCCGTTCCACGTCTTCGTTGATGGAAGAGTCTTTTTCAATGTAGGTGTCGGTTTGGGCAATATAGGCTTCCGGCTGATAGTAGTCGTAGTAGGAAACGAAATATTCCACCGCATTGTTTGGTAAAAGTTGGCGCAGTTCGTTAGCAAGCTGCGCGGCTAGGGTTTTATTCGGTGCCATCACCAGCGTGGGGCGCTGGATTTGTTCGATAAGCCAGGCTGCGGTGGCAGATTTACCGGTGCCGGTTGCACCTAGCAGGACAATGTCTCGCTCGCCGCGGTTGATTCGTTCGGTGAGCTCGGCTATGGCTTTGGGCTGGTCCCCGGCGGGTTGGAAGTCAGATTCGACAACGAACTTGCCTTTGGTTCGTTCGATTTCACCGACTGGTCGATGTTCCGAATATGACAACACTGGGTGTTCTGCTGCAAAAGCCATAGCTCCACCATAGTTGCCTGCAGTGGGGCAACAGCAATACGGGAACGGGTTGGTGGTGTTTCCCGCTGCTTGCTGCGGTGCAGAAGCGCCAATCGGGGTGGGTGCTGCTGTTTGCGGTGTGCCACTTGACCGGTGGTGGTTGATCCTGGCCGGTTGCGGGTTCGAGGCGATGATCCAGCATAATAGCGAGCATGGATTTCACAGCCCCCCAGATCTTGTCCCGCGGTCAAGGTGTTGTTCCCTACAGGCGTCCCCGTGTACTGCTGGTGGCAGCGATCTCCGCGATTGCTTCCTTTACCGCCCCAGGGTTGTCGCCGGTTGCAGGCGCGTTTGGGTGTGAAGGCTATGAGCAGACCCGTATCGCCTATCACGGTACATCTTCGGAGAAGTTGTCGAGCCAATCCTCTACTCCGCAAGGTGTGTTGGCGACCTTGTTTGGTTCTGCTGGTTCTTCGGTGCTTTCCGCAGAAGTTGGATCAGCAGATCTCGTTCCTGCATCGGCTTCTCAACGTGACTCTGGGGAGACTTCGTCATCGTTTGCCCCACCGTGGCTGACTGATGCCCCAGGAAAGTTACCGGTGCTAGCGGGACATACGCAGGCGATTGGATTGGTGACCGGACCTGGTTCTCCGGGGCGTACCGATACCCGTTTTGGGGTTGGTGGCACTGATTTGGGGATCGTGCTCGATGATGGACGGGGCGGTTATTATCTCATTTTTGGTGACACTACCAATTGTGGTGGTCTTGCCCAGTGGCGGTCGAATGTGGCGTTACATTCGAACGACACGGTGTATGCCGATGGGGTGTATGTCGATTCGGCGTTGACTGCTAATGGTTGGGCGTCGCAGGGGTTTGCTACCGAATTTATTCCTTCGCTCAAGCTGGATGGCAAGGAGCGAACCACTATTCCAACTGGCGCTATCCGGATTGGCGACACCTATTATGTGGACTATATGTCGGTGCGCGAGTGGGGTACGCCAGGCAATTGGGATACCAACTATGCTGCGACGGTGAAGTCCACCGATATGACGCATTGGACAGTGGTTGATAGTTCTGTGCGCCGAAATGCAATCACCGCTGTCAGCCATCCGGGTTTGGGCTGGTTTGATGCGTATCGGCCGGGTGATAATCGCACTCAGATGACTGCTTTTGTGCTGGGCGATGGCCGTGGCGAGTCGGAGGACGGCTATGTGTATCGGTTCTCTACTCCTGCGGGCCGCAGCGGTGCCGCGTATTTGTCACGGATTCCTGCGGATGATTTCCCCGATGAGCAACGATTTTCCTGGTGGGATGGGCAACGCTGGCTTGAACCCGATGAAGACCACGATGTAGCGGTGACCCCGGCGCTAGCAGCACCGGTGCTGCCGGCGCCGGTGAGTGAAGTGTCGGTGAGCTTCAACGAATATTTGGGACAGTGGATTGCACTGTATAACGGTCTGCAGATCGCCACCGCTGACCGGTTGGAAGGCCCGTGGAGCAGGCCGACGACGGTGATTTCGGCGGCGACGATTCCGGATTTGTATGGCACCTATGTGCTGCCGGGCAGCGATGGGAAATATTTATATTATGTGGCGACGACCTGGTCGAACTATAACGCGATGGTGATGCGCACGGATCTTTCCCAGCTGCGGCTGAATTCGCCGGCTGGTAGCAGGTCGCTTCCCCCAGCTGTGACCCCGCTGCCGCATGACACCGACGGTGATGGTGTGGTGGTTACGGGCTTCTACGATTACCGTACCGGCGATACACCGCCATTTATTCCTGTTGAGGAGGATGCGGCGCCGCAGGCCATTCGACCCGAAGAGGAGCTCCGCTAGGCGACACTGCTGCCCGCACCTTCGCAGCGAGCGAACGCATTGCTGATGGCAGATCACGCTTGCCCACCATGGTTGGCTGCGGTGCGGCAGCCCGATCAACGGTGCACCTAAGATCCGTGGCGTGCAATTGGGCAGCCGCTGTCCTGGGCCGGGAATAACCGCTGCCACGTGCAGTAAACCATGAGCAGTCGCGGCCTGCAGGGGGAACTGCTATGCCGACGAGCTGGGTTGTAGATAGCTTTTGAGCTGGGCTGCTGCGGCTGCGACTTGCTGGCGGGTGTGTTCCAGACTGCCAGAATTATCGATCACAATGTCGGCTGCGGCGAGGCGTTGTTCGTCGGTGACTTGTGCTTTCATGCGCCGTTGCGCATCAGCTTTCGTCATGCCGCGTTGAGTGGTCAACCGGGTGAGGCGAAGCGCTTCGGGACAGTGAACGACGACAATTTTGGCGAATTCGTCTTCTCGTCGGTTCTCCAGCAGCAGCGGCACATCATAGATAATCCCCACAGTGGCGGGGTCTTGAGCTAATGCCTGGAAACGCTGTTTGGCGGCGGCAGCCACCATGGGGTGCACGATGGCGTTGAGTTTGGCAGTCGCTGCACTGTCGCGAAATGCTCTAGCTGCAAGGGCGCCGCGATGAAGGCTACCGTCAGGATTAAGAATGTCAGCGCCGAAGGTTTCTGCTAATAGCGGCAGCGCGGGTGATCCGGTGGCAACTGCTGCCCGGGCAAGTTCGTCGGCGTCAACTATGGCAAATCCGTGGTCGGCAAACAGAGCCGCGACGGTGGTTTTCCCGGAACCGATACCGCCAGTGAGTCCAACAATGTCCATGCCCCTATGCTAACCCGCGGCTGCTGCTCGGCGGCTATCTGCCCAGCTGTTGGAACCGGCTTTCCAGCGCATAGCGCTACAAGGCTGTACAGCAAAGAGCGGTGCAACCAGGTTGCATCGTGTTCGCCGCCCGGTCGCATGCGGGAATATCAGCCGCCACTGGCAACCAGCCGTTGTCGGTAAATAAAAAACACCACACTCCCACCGATTCGCAACGGCGATCCGGAATCGGGAGTGTGGTGTTTTGTGAAAGGTTTATGGTGCTAGTGGCCTATCGCCGGGTTTACCCGGCGCTGCAGGCCACTGGTGCGCCATGCTGTAGCGTTCCCGCAAGATTTGCGGGGGACTACTCGCTTTTTGCGGTGATGGTGAGCAGATCGCCACCAACAGCAACCGGGTAGTTGGTGCGTCCTTCCACAGAAGCGAACTTCTTGCGGTTGGTGACCACCACCGGGGTGATCGAAGGCTTACCAGCGGCATCGATGGCTGCCTTGTCGAAGCTCAGCAACGGATCGCCGGCTTTGACGCGGTCTTTCTGCTGAACGTGGGCAGTAAAGCCACGGCCTTCCATCTCGACGGTGTCGAGACCGACGTGAACGAGCAGTTCAATACCGTTGTCGAGACGCAGCGCCACAGCGTGATCCTGCTTGACCATCACCACACCATCAGCTGGTGCGTAGACGGTGTCGCCGGTGGGCTGAATAGCTACACCGTGGCCGAGTTTACCGGCGGAGAAGATAGGATCCGGAACCTCAGTCAGTGGAACCACGTTGCCTTCCAGTGGTGCCTCCAAAATGGTGATGGCACCTGGCTGCATGGCAGTTTTCACCGGCTTTTCAGCAACAGCAACAGCGGCCGGGGCAGCAGCTGCGGCTGGTGCTGCCGCTACCGGTGCGGCAGCTGCCGCTGGTGCGGGAGCAGCAGGAGAAGCAGCAGCGAGTTCAGCAGCTTGCTTGGCTTCGAATTCTTGAGCTGCAGCGCGAGCCTTGTCTCGTTCTTCCTTGGTGCGGTAGTCGAAGAAGACCACCAGCAGCAGGGAGGTGAAGTAGGCGGCGGCGATACCGATGACATACACCGGCAGTGGCTTGAAGGCCACAGTGGTCAGCAGTGAAGTGAACACGAATGCGTTGGTGGTCACCGAATCCTGGCCGAAGGCGTAAGGCAGCAGACCCATGACGGCACCACCGACGAAACAGCCAGGCAGCAGGCGCAGATAGCTCTTGCGGTAGCGCAGCAGCACACCGTAGAGCGAAGGCTCGGAGATACCACCCAGCAGACCTGCCATCATCGCACCAAGCGAAATCTGGCGAACGTTGCGGTCACGGTCACGCAGGGCAACGATGAACACACCGGTGATGGTGCCGAAGCAGGCGAAGTTCCAGGCACCCATTGGGCCTTGGATGAAGTCGTAGCCCAAGGTGGCGATGTTCTGAATCATGATGGCGTTCAGCGGCCAGTGCAGACCCAGCGGCACCAGGAATGGGTACAGCAGCGGGATAACAATCGCGAGGATGATCGGCGAGAAGTTGTTGATGGCTTCCAGCACCGAGGAGATGCCGTTACCGACACCGATACCGAATGGGCCAAGCAGGAAGGCGGTCGCTGGGATCACGATGAGCATCGAGAAGAATGGCACGAACACCATCTGCACGGACTGCGGAATGATGGCCTTGAGCAGCTTCTCCACCCAGTAAAGGGCGATCGCAGAGATCAGCGGCGGGAACACCTGTCCGCCGTAGTCGTTGAGCACCATTGGCAGACCGAAGACGTGAATCGTCTCTCCGACATCACCGAGTGCTTTGAACTCTGGGGTAAGCAAGGCAGCTGGAATCGCTGCACCAACCCACTCGTTTGCACCAAGCTTACGGGCGGCGGTAGCACCAACCATGATCGGCAGGAAGTAGAACACCGAACGCCACATAGCCATCATGAACCCGAAGGTTGGTGGCTGTTGTTCCGCACGGAAGTCGTTGATACCGAAGGTGTCGAACAGCACCATCAAGGTGATGATGAGCGACGCACCGAGCAGCGCCCACAAGATGGGGCGGAATGTATCAGAGAGGAACTCGAAGCAGTAGTCCACCCAGCCATACTTGGCGCGGACACCGCCATATTCCTTCTTCCCGGAGCTTGCAGCAGCCGGACGAGCATCTTCGCCCATACCTGGCAGCGCCTGCAGCGCCTTGTAATAGTCAGCAACGCCACCACCCATGATGACCTGCAAACCGTTGGAGCCCTGCGGCACCACACCGAGCACGTCTGGGTGGTTATCCAGCGCATCCTGATCAGCTAACGAGGATTCGTTGAGCTGGAAACGGAGGCGGGTAGCGCAGTGCGTCAACGACTTGACGTTACTCGCCCCACCAATCTTGTCGAGAATAAATTCTGAGGTCGTCGAAATGGATGACGCCATTGCTGTGAAGACCCTTTCTTTCCGAGACTTTCGTCATTGGCGCAGCACCCAACCGAAGAAAAACGAAACCACTCTAGGGCGACTTCGACCCTGGGCGGAAACACTCTTCCGCCAGGTATCCGTTGAGCTGCTGCTTGTCATCAGCTCCCAGCGCTGCCAGGTCTCAGTCATTTCCGACCTGGATCGGTGCAACGTCGTCCAGTCGTGACTTGTGCTAACACGACACCACAACCATGGTGTAGGACACACATGGTGTTGATGTTGTTGTAAGCAGGCCACAGGACGGGGTGCACCGCACGATACAAGGAGCTGTGTTCACCTCCCATTGACGCCCTGTATGAGGTCATGCAAAGGAAGTGAGCTCAGCTAAATAATAAGCTCATTTCACCTTTTTACAAAGACTCCTCTCTTCCGGCATGGCATCCATGGAAAGCCTATTTTCCCAGCATAATGCAGATAAACACAGGTCGATGCAGTAACCAGATGCGCGCAGCGGCAATACCCAATCGTCATACCTTTTGCACAGAATTGTCGGTTTTTGCCAATTGCATGACATCTGAACACACCCCCAATTCCGCCAGCAATCCACGACCGCACCATTTCCCCGCCTTCCCCTCGCCGCCCCCACCCCCACCCCTACAATGCAGTGCTTTTGATAGGTAATGCGCGGTTTCAATCAGTTGCAATCATTCAATGCAGCACCGCATTACCCACATATACCCCCGGCTACCTATGCATTTTCCTCCCCCATCACCCCCAACCTTTTTCACGGTGTGTGATTGCTCACAGAGCCGCGAAAAGGTAAGGGAAATCCAAGATCTAAGGCACCTCCCACTCGGTTCACAATCCGATCAAGACCTACCCGTAACCAAAGCTGCAGTGCGGGGCATTCCAGCAGATACATAACAGGACACTGAATTGCCACATCGCCGAATGACAAAAATCTCAGGCCCCTCACGCCACAAAGAAGAAAACCCACATCCAGCAGTGACAAATCCCAAGGGATGGAGTACGCAACCGCAGCCAAACACATTCACACGATCCGGCCACTTCAACAAACAGACCTCGATCGCAGAATGCCTTCGACAGCCCCGATCGGCCGACAGTATCTTTAACCCTAATGATCGGACAGGTGGGATACCGCTTCCCATATTTCAACAGGAGGGTACCCGCAGATTTACCCCCATTGGTCATACGAAACTTAAAGGCAGAGCCACCCACTCGACATTGCCGAAAGATGAAAGGCTTAAGGAATCTCCTGCTCAAAGTCTATTTTTGTCAACAATTCCCATCAATTCTAAATGCTTGTGACTTATCTCACTTGCTAGTTCATAGTTGATTGTGAACACAAGTCATCCGACAGGTGCTAGAAAATACTTGTAAGACATGTCAGTCATCATATTGCTGAGCAACATACAAATCTCAGCCACTTCTCGCAGAACTTCTAAGGAGTCGCGAAATTATGTCAACGCACAATGCACCGGAAGTGCTCGACCTATCTGCACCAATCCATAGCCCGATAAAGCTGGATTCGTTAGCCACCGCGCTGGGTTCAATTGTGGTGCAGTTCGCCACCACCATCGATGCCCCGTTACTTTCCATCTCAGGCGAAAACGGTTCAATTGATCTCGCCATCAGCGGCGGTCGCATCGACGGTTCAATCACAATCGGCGACCAACACCGCCATATTGATGCGGAGGATACCCTCGGTATCGACGATGGAAGCATCCACACCCTTGGCTTGACCGCAAATGAGACCGGGCTACATCTCTACGTCGATGGTTACGAAGCGTTCTCCACCACTCCGGTTGGCTGGCTGGCTGAACTTGACCAGCCGCGCATCGTTCTTGATCCACAAGGAGTTACCGATGTTCAGCGGCTTCGCGTATTCCCCGAGCCCGAAACAAATCAGATGATGGTGGCACACGCAGTTGCGGCTAGCCCGTTCGTTGAATTTGCTGCAGCGGAACTTTCCACACGTGATGCAAAACGCTGTGGCGAACTCACCCGCGGGAGCATCCGTGCCCGCTTCCGCTGCCGCGGTATCGGTCAAGGCGGAACCATAATCGGCGCCAGTGGTGAGCGCGGTCGCCTCGAACTCTGTGTTGAAGAGGGCGATCTCGTCTTCCGCGTGTTTGAATCAAACACGCTCATCGCCGAAGTTACGGGCAATGGACACTATGACGATGGTGACTGGCACGATGTCGTGCTCACTTCCGGGCGGGGTGCGCTCATACTCTACGTCGATGGATTCCAAATTGGACTTGCACCAGGGGCTGCATTCTTTGCCGATATCGCCCCACTGACCCGGGTGACCGTCGGAATGGACTTGGAGAACTCTCGACTGTTCGGCGAAGCACAAACCGCTGCGATCTATGACACCGTACTCAGCGATGCCCAGGTGAAGCGGTTAGCAGGTGTTGCCCCATTAGAGACACGGGCGCTGTTTGATACCGGGTTTCACGGATCAATCAGCTACCGGATTCCCTCGCTGCTCCGACTCAACTCTGGGGTGATCTTAGCCGGCGCGGATCGTCGCGTCAGCATTGCCAACGACTCGCCTAACGATATTGACTTCGTGATGCGTCGCAGTCTCGACGATGGTGAAACCTGGGAAGAGATGCAAACGCTCATCGAATACCCGGGGGAAGGCCGCGAAGGAGCATCAGTCATTGACTCGGTACTCGTCCAAGATGAAGCCTCCGGCAAAGTCCTGGTCGTGATCGACCACTTCCCTGGCGGTATCGGCCAGCCAAACTGCGCCACGGGCACCGGCTATGACGACAACGGCCGGATGATTCTGCACAATCGAGCAGGGGAAGAATTCCTCCTTCAGTCCGATGGAAGTGTGACAACGATTGCCGGTGATGCCACCGACTATGTCGTCAGCCAGTCAGGTGACGTCACCGCAAATGGTCAACCCGGCGGCAATATCTACCTGGCCTATGGGGTCGATACCAACGAAACGCTGTTTACCCACCGCACTTCGTATCTGCAGATGATCACCAGCGATGACGATGGAGAAACGTTCTCCGCGCCAATCGATATCACCTCCCAGGTAAAGCTGCCTTGGATGCGCTTTTTTGGCACCTCCCCGGGCAACGGTATTCAACTGAAGAAGGGGAAATTCGCGGGACGCATTCTCGTGCCGGTCTATTACAACCATGAAGAAGGACGAACCTTCTCTTGCGCTGTCATCTACACCGATGACGCAGGTGAACATTGGACACTGTCCGACTCACCTAATGACGGACGAGAGCTGTTCGGCGAAACGCTCACTTCCCGACGTCTCACCGACGATCGTGGTTCGCTGCACGAATCGGTGCTCGTCGAGGATTCCACCGGGGCAGTACACGTCTTTATGCGCAACCAGCATCCTTCTGGGCGAGTAGGCCACGCGATCTCCTACGACGGTGGTCAGACCTGGGAAGACATGGAGTATGCCGAGCAGCTCACCGAAATCTTCTCCCAACCTAATGCGATTGCGGTCGATGTTGACGGAGAACCCGGCATCGTATTCGCGAATGCCTCCCAGATGCTGCCCTTCCGTGGCTGTGGTGTGTTGCGCCTCAGCCTTGATGATGGCAAGACCTGGCCACATAACCGGGTATTCAACCCACGCCATTACGTCTATCAGTGCATGACGCAGCTTGCCAATGGCGATATTGGTCTGCTCTGGGAGCGGGAAACCCAAGGCCTGTACTTCACGCGGGTTCCGCTGCGTTGGTTGACAGCTTCCCAAAACACCATGAGCTAACTATTCCTGCGAGGCTAGCTCTCCCCCTTGGGGCAAGACGAAGCTTCGCGGCATGTGGGCTTGCCTGTTAGCGGGTCGGCGCTACCGGGGCATGTCGCCGCCGGAGTGTCGATCCGCCAGGCACCCCCAAAACCATTATCTGACTTAGCTTTATTACTACAGATTCTCGAAAGGTTGATGCAATATGCAATCTACAACCGTTGGCGAATCCGCCAACAACCTCCATCTCCCCTGGTATAAGCAACTTTCCAAGGAAAAGTGGAAGGCATTCTTTGCCGCATGGCTTGGCGTCCTGCTTGACGGCTACGACTTTGTGCTCATCTCCTTCGCACTGCCAGCAATTAAAGAAGCCTTCGATCTTTCACTCGTGCAGTCGGCAGCATTGGTCTCGGCCGCCTTCGTCTCTCGCTGGTTTGGCGGACTGATCCTGGGCGCATTAGCCGACAAGCTCGGCCGCAAACCAGCGATGATCCTGTCGATCTTCCTCTTCGCCGCTGGTTCCATTCTCATGGCTTTCGCCCCCGGCTTCTGGGTACTGTTTATCTGCCGCTTGGTGATCGGCTTCGCCATGGCCGGTGAATACTCCTCGTCGGCCACCTACATCATCGAATCCTGGCCGAAGCATATGCGCAACAAGGCCTCCGGCTTCTTGCTTTCCGGTTTCGCCTTTGGTGTGATCCTTGCCGCTCAGGTTGACAAGTATCTTGTGCAATGGGTTGATAACTCCATCCACGCTGGTTGGGGTTGGCGTGCCCTGTTCTTAACTGGCATCATCCCGATTGTTGTCGCTATCTATATGCGTCGTTCCCTGCCGGAAGCAGACGACTGGGAGGATAAGAAAGCTGCCGGTGCACAGGCGAAAGACCACGACATGCTCACCGTACTCTTCGGTGGCAACAAGAAGATCCTCAACATCATTCTCGTGGTAGCTGCCGCCGCATTCCTGCTGCTGATCTTCTCGCGCACGATTGGTGCCACACTGATTGTGCCATTGGCCATCATCTGTGCAGCGATCTTTATCTTCTTCATCTACCAATTCGATCCACAGCGCTGGGTGATCGGTGTGGCTATCATGCTCACCATCTTCGCTTCGTTTATGTACACCTGGCCGATCCAGGGTCTGCTGCCGACCTATCTCAAGGATGTTGGCATGGATCCTGACACCGTCGCCAACGTGATTACTTTTGCCGGATTCGGTAACGCAGCCGGCTATATTCTTGCTGGTTTCGCTGGTGACAAGTTCGGTATGCGCAAATGGTACGCAATCTCGATTATCATCTCGCAGACCATCGTGTTCCCGCTCTTTATGCAAAACGGTGAACTGGTTGCACTGGTTGCTGCCCTGCTGTTTATCAACCAAATGTTTGGTCAGGGCATCTCTGGTCTGTTGCCGAAGTGGGTGGCCTCCTACTTCCCGATCGAGCGCCGTGCCGCCGGCCTGGGCTTCTGCTACAACGTTGGTGCCCTCGGTGGTGCTGTCGGCCCGATCCTGGGTGCTGCACTTGCTGGCTCCTCGCTCGGCTTCGGTGGCGCCCTGGCAGTGCTCTCAGTTGGCTTCGCCGGTATTGTTGTCCTGTCCATTGGCCTGAACCTGCCACGTGTGTTCCAAAAGATGGTCAACGCCGACGCGGTTCGTCCAGAAGACGGCAACGACGAGATCATCGCCAAAGCCTAAACCACTGGGTCTTGCCAGACATCACTATTCGGTGATGTGACGCAACAACAGGGAAACCCTGTGGCGTGCCGCGCCTTCAGTGGACACCACGTCACACCAGTAGCGATCGCATCACCGTCGGCAGTGCACAAACGCTGCCACATCTGCCGCACCCCGCCGTTTCTTGCCACCGATCGTGGCGACACCCGAAGCACGCGCAATCGTCGAGCTTGACCGGTGTGATGGCGGGGTGCTGCTTGTTCCCTGCAATAGGACCGAATCCTGGTGGTCAATGCCGAGCAGGCAACTCCTTTTTCAGAACAACACACCTCTCAGACAACAGCTGCCACGCCGGCAAACCGCCACCTTGTACCTGCCCGGTAGAACAACACTTGGCGACATCGCCCGCCGGTAGCAATTGTGGCCAATACCACCAGTATGCAGCGGCCGCTTTGCAGGAAAGCTCCCAGCAACCTATCGCCTTGGGAGTACACTAATCAGCAGATCTATTTGTCAGACAACATGGAGTTGTGGCCGAAGCGGGGTGTCGTTTGCGACACTCTCGCTTACGCTCGCCGCAGGTAGCAACCCAGTAGGTAAGACGTAGGAAACCTGCAGTCTTGCCCAGCTAGTGCATTCCACCACGGGTGCGCCAAGTACAAGCTGACAATAACGATATTCACACCACACGATTTGAAGGAGTGTGTAAGCCATGACGAATTTTGTCGTTGGCGCTTATGCCGCCCAGCCGGCAGATCTTCCCGGCCAAACCGAGTTTTACGCAGCGCTCGCTGACACTGGCTGGGTGGACGGGCTTGAAGTGCCCTTCCCCGGACAGCTGCTAGAGCAGCCAGATATTCTCACCCCGCTGCTCAAGGATCGGTTCACCCACAGTGTGCTCACCGCCATTCCTGGGACGATGGTCAGTGTGTGGGATAACCCAAACTTCGGCCTCGGATCTCCGGATGCGGATGGGCGCAAGGCAGCCCTCGATTTCACCGCTAAGATTCGCAACCGGATTGAGCAGATGCACACCTCCGCCGGCCATGTGTTTGATTGGGTGGCACTGCATTCGGCACCGACAAGTATTGCGGTCCCGGCGATCTTCCGAGACTCCCTGGCAGAAGTTGCCAGCTGGGATTGGGGGGACACGAAAATTGTTATCGAGCATTGCGATGAACGTTCCACCACCCACACCCCGGAAAAAGGGTTCCTCCTGTTAGAGGAAGAACTAGCTGTCGCCAACGAGTTGGGGTTGCATGTCTCGCTCAACTGGGGTCGCTCTGCGGTGGGATCCCGAGGTGATGTTGCCCCAGCTGAACATGCCCGAATTGCTGCCGAATCAGGGTTGCTGGCTGGCATGCTGTTTTCTGGGGCGTCACCGGAGGAAACCATCTATGGACCGGTGTGGATTGATGGGCATTTGCCGCTGTCGACCGATGAACCAGCTTCCCTGATGACTCCTGACAAGGTTGCCGAATCGGTGGCGGCACTCGGGGATGTTGAGCTGGCCTATCTTGGCGCGAAATGCTGTGTGCCAAAGGATGCATCCATCGAGCAACGCATCGCGATGATCGGCAATATCCACCAGGCGGTCTGCGGCAACAGATAGCCGGCGCAGGGTTTTCCCGCAACAGCGATCATTGTTTTTCTCCTCGCCGCGCAGGGTGTGTGCATCACATTCCGGTAAGGGGCAAGCCTGAGCGTGGCCAACTTCGGTCCCGCTCAGGCGCTATTTTTTATCTTCCCCAACCTTGTGCTGCAACGCTGCTGTTCAGCTGGTGCCCATAGCTGTTTATCTTCGGAGGGCGGAAGGTGCACAGGCAACGCAAGCTTCGACTAGCCCTTTGGCACTGCTGAGATGTCGCTCCTATGGTGACCGCCGCAGCGAGAAGGTCAGCTGCTTCACAGCAACACTTGGTGTAGGGGTGTACGCGGGGCAACCAGCAAGCCCTGCAGCCTGACGATATTCGCTCAGCTGCAACGACAGCAGACGATATTTTGTGGGTCTCACCGGCGAAGTGCTTGTGACAGCTTTTCAGCGGCTCGCATCCACCTACCCGCCAGCGACGCCTGCGGGTGCAAGTGGTATCCGGTGAGGTAGCAGAAAAAGACGCCAACTCCTCCGCAGCTTGTTCAGCTTCGGTGGAGTCGGCGTCCCTATGTTGTTAGCGATCAACCTACTGGCTAGCCGACATCAGCGGCCTGCCTAAAGTGGGTTTAGCTGCCGGCAAGCTTTTCGCGCAGTGCAGCGAGCTGCTCATCGGAAGCCAGCGATCCGCCAGCTTCCTGGCTGGAGGCTGCAGCAGCCGGCGCATCGTTAGCTGGAGCTTCAGACGAGTAGTTGCTCAGCTGTGCTTCGGTAGCCTTCTCTGCGGCGGCACGGTTGCGCTCGATTTGCGCAGTGTGCAGCTGGTGGCGACGCTCCGACTCGGCGTAGCGAGCTTCCCAATCCTGGCGCTGCTCTTCGAAGCCTTCGAGCCATTCGTTGGTCTCTGGGTCGAAACCTTCTGGGAAGATGTAGTTGCCCTGCTCGTCGTAGGAGTCGGCCATGCCGTACTTCGACGGGTCGAACTCTTCCTGGTAGTCTTCGTCAGCCTGCTTCAGCGACAGGGAGATCCGGCGACGTTCCAGGTCGATGTCGATGACCTTAACCATGGCTTCTTCACCGACGTTGACAACCTGATCCGGCACCTCAACGTGGCGCTGAGCCAGCTCAGAGATGTGCACGAGGCCTTCGATGCCCTCTTCGACGCGGACGAACGCACCGAATGGAACCAGCTTGGTGACCTTGCCTGGCACGATCTGGCCGACCGCATGAGTGCGGGCGAATACGCGCCATGGGTCTTCCATGGTGGCCTTCAGCGACAGGGATACACGCTCCCGGTCGAGATCAACGTCGAGCACCTCAACGGTAACTTCGTCGCCGACGGCAACAACTTCGTTCGGGTGATCGATGTGCTTCCAGGACAGTTCGGAGACGTGAACCAGGCCGTCGACACCGCCGAGATCGACGAATGCGCCGAAGTTGACGATGGAGGACACCATGCCCTTGCGAACCTGACCCTTTTGCAGCTGGTGCAGGAATTCGGAGCGAACCTCAGACTGGGTCTGCTCGAGCCATGCCCGACGGGACAGCACCACATTGTTGCGGTTCTTGTCGAGCTCAATGATCTTCGCTTCGATCTCCTGGCCGATGTACGGATCCAGATCGCGGACGCGACGCATTTCCACCAGCGATGCTGGGAGGAAGCCACGCAGGCCGATGTCGAGGATAAGACCACCCTTGACGACCTCGATGACCTTACCGGTAACCGGCTCGTCCTTTTCTTTCAGCTCTTCGATGTTGCCCCAAGCACGCTCGTACTGAGCACGCTTCTTCGACAGCATCAAGCGTCCTTCTTTGTCTTCCTTGGTCAACACCAGCGCATCGATCTGGTCGCCAACAGAGACCACTTCATCAGGGTCAATGTCGTGCTTGATCGACAGCTCGCGGGCAAGGATGACACCTTCGGTCTTGTATCCGATGTCAAGAAGAACTTCGTCACGGTCGACCTTGACGACCGTGCCCTCGACGATGTCGCCGTCATTGAAGTACTTGATGGTGGCGTCGACAGCAGCGAGGAAGTCCTCGGTGGATCCGATATCGTTGACGGCCACCTGAGGGGTGTTATTGGTGGGCATAAGGTATGTGCTCCAAAAAAGTATAGGAATCGTAAACGGACAGGGTGTGTATGCCGCCAAAGGAATGTGCACTTTGCCAACAATCCTGCAAAGTTCTTATCCCGCTCACTTGCGGGCTATAGTTTGAAGCTATACCCGCTGGTTATGATGGGTCGTGGCACGCGCACGTACCGGGTGGTTATTCTCCTATAAAAATAGCCACGCGAGAGCGTGCGCAGACATACTCCATAAACAGTAGTCAAAGCGCAAGGTAGGAAGCAAATTTAGCGTGACCATGCAACCTCAACCGGGCAACCCACAGCCTCAACCATCGACAGCCCCTGGCGGTTTCGGTGATGCAACCGGTGACGAGTCCGTTCGTGCCAACCGCATTTGGTGGGATTTTGACGCCGACAATTACCATGTCGAACACGCCAACTTTTTAGGACTTCACCATGACGGCCGTTTCTTATGGTCGCCAGAGTTTTATGACGAAGCAGAGCATCGGCTGCTCGGCGACGTAAGTGATAAGGATGTGCTCGAATTTGGGTGCGGGTCTGCCCCCTGTGGACGATGGCTCGCCCGCGACGGAGTTGGCTCCATTGTGGGACTAGATATTTCGCTGGGCATGTTGCGGCACGGAATCGATCCCACCACCAAGGAGCCCAGTATTCCACTGGTGCAAGCCGATGCTTGCCGAATGCCATTTGCCGACAATAGTTTCGATGTGGCGTTTACCGCCTATGGGGCAATTGGTTTTGTTGCCGATTCGCAAGGGCTTATGCAGGAGATTGCCCGGGTGCTTCGCCCCGGTGGGAAACTGGTATTTTCTGTGTTGCATCCGTTTCGGTGGGTCTTTGCTGACGATCCTGGCGAAGATGGGCTTACCGCCTATCTCAGCTATTTCGACCGCACACCGTATGTCGAGCGGGATCCGCACAGCCGCACGATGACCTATGCCGAGCATCACCGCACCATGGGGGATCGGATCCGGGAATTGTTGCATGCCGGATTTGTCCTCGACGACCTCATTGAGCCGGAGTGGCCGGAAGATTTGGAAGAGTCTTTTAACCAATTCTCTCCCCTGCGTGGCCGCATTATTCCTGGTACAGCGATTTTTGTCGCCCATTTGGCGAGCTAGCCTGGCCTCACTAAAACAACAGGATCGGCGGTATGGTCCCCTGCCGCCGGCTACATTGCCCTGCAGCGAAGCGGCTCGGTGTCTGCTTTTGCACTATCCCCCAACACCAGACAAAGCCCAACGCCACCGCATGAATCGGTTGGTGTTGGGCTTCGTTGTCGTGTCATGCAAGCTGTGGCGAAACTGCGGTCAACAAGCAGCCGCCCCACTGTGAGCAAACCCCGCCTGCCCGGCACAGCCGGCGCTGGCCAGTCAGGGTTTGGGTCCGGTTGTTACAAAAACGCCATCATCAACAGCTGACAGGCCACAATTTTGCCGATCATCGCCGCCGGATACACGGTGGCATAGCCGCGGGTGGCAAGCTCGGTTTTGGTTTGCACGTTCAAAAATGAGATCACAGCCGGGTTGGTGGTGATACCTGCCGCAACCCCCATTGCCTCATCCCACTTCAACTTCAGCAGCCGGGTGCACACCACACCACAAATCGTCATGGTGATCACGGTGATGATAAACCCTGCGGCGACGACTTTCAGCGAAGAAGGGTCGGTAAGGGCGGCTTTGAATCCTTTCCCCGCGGAAGTACCCACCCCGGCTAAGAAGATCACCAAGCCCAGCGAGCCAATGGTGCGATTGGCGTGATATGGCAGCTGCCAGTTGAATCGGCCGGTGCGACCCAGCGCACCAAGAATCAGCCCGGCAACAATAGGGCCGCCACCAAATCCGAGCTGCAACACATTTCCCCCCGGCAGCGGGATTGGAATAATACCAATGAGCATACCGGCAACGAGCCCCATGGCCAGCGGCAACAAATCAACATCGGCTAGCTGCCGCTCAGAGTTACCCAAGAATTTATACGCCTCGTTCATCCGAGTCGACGGGGCAATAACTCGCACCCGGTCAGAAAGCTCGAGGGTTTCTTCGGGCTCTGCCACAAGTTCCTGATCGCCGCGGCGAATCCGGGCGAGCATAAATCCGTTTTGCACTGTGTCGAGTTCGCCTAGTGGCCGGCCGGTAATCGCTTCGTTGGATACGGTCACCACCCGGTAGTCCAAATCTGAATGGGACAGCTCGATGACGACTTCTTCGCCCAATTTGGCGATTGCTCGCTGCAGTGCTGCTCCGTCACCGTGGATCAGCAGCACCATGCCTGGTTCGAGACGCACAAATGGTTCTGCGAGTTCGTGGCGTTGATTATCGATAATGACGCGAGTGGCGAGGATTTCTTCACCGGCGATAGTCGCCAGATCACGTACTTGGCCGGTAATGCCTGGGCGAAGCCGCACCCCTGTCCATTCCAGAGGGGAGGTAAACATCCCTTCATCCACTGCATCTTGGTGGTGATCCACTTTCAATACGGCAGCACCAATGACGGCTACCACGATCGTTCCAAGTACCGCCCCGGGATAGGCCAGTGAATAGCCCACCACCGGTTCGGAGGCGACGCTGGGATCGATTTTCTCCAAGAGGGCTACCACTGCAGCCATACCTGGTGTAGAGGTCAGCGAGCCGGCATACATGCCAGCACCGATACGCTCATTGAGGCCGAATAAGCCGATAAAAAGGTAGGCCACCCCAGTCATCACGGTGAGGAGCACGATGGCGAACACTGTGAGTTTCCAGCCGCGATATCGAAATTCGGCAAAGAATGCGCGTCCCGCTGACAGACCAATCGCATAGACGAATACTGCCAGCCCGAATTGGAACAGCAGCGGCGGAAATGTCAGTTCGGGATAGACCGTCGAAACCCCGACAGCCACAAAGAGCACTGCCGCAGCACCGAGCGAGATGCCAAACACTCGCACCTTTCCAAGGGCTAACCCCACTCCCATAATGAGAAAGAGTGCGAGTAGCGGTTGTGTTGCTAAGTATTCCAATATAGCCAACACTGAACTCCTGACGTCTCGGATGACGGTTGAAATTTGGTGGTTTTCGCAGACTGGTAGGAAAACCAGGACATGGTTGTGTACCGGGTGATTCCCCGCCCGCCGCGTATTGCAGCGACGAGCAAATGCAGCCCAGCTGTGCTGCGGGTAGTCAACGACACCTGCCCCGTTGCACACCACATCGGGGAAGTTGGACATGCCCACCCGGAGATATCGACTATTTGCTCATACAGGGTGATTCACCTTGCGGTAAGTAGTCGACAACACATAAAGAGCAACAGCGCTAGACGCTGTTTTTTCGTCCGCGCCTTTCGGTGGGGACAGGGTGATCCAGTTGCCAGCCAGCACGCCCCGCGCCGGTCTTGTTGCTGGACCACAAGAAGCTCAGCAAGAAGATTGACTCAGTGTTGTACACAACTGCACCACGGTGTCCCGGAACCATCGTGGTGCGTCACACCACCGATCTGTGTGGTGTGCTGCTGTGGTACCGGAACGCTCCCACTGATCAAACGCCTTTTTCGGCAAAATTTCCAACCGTCCACTGCCCGATCAGACAGTCGACTCTTTGCTTCCATGATGCCCACTTTTGGGGGTTAATAGCCGGCTGAACAGCGTTTTTTCCAATGACAGTACCGCCATCACCGGGCAAGATCTGTCAGGTATGCGCGCCCCAAATTGTGCATAATCCCACTTTCATGCCCCACATGTGGTTGCGATAATCCCACATTGCGGATAGGTCCCGCCACCAAAGCGTTCCACCGCGCAGATTCCCACGGCAGTGGCAACCATATCGACACTGGGTTGCCCCACAACCCGGGGCAACAACCACCACTGCCCATCCGGCAAGCGTCGGCCCCACACCATCACCAATTCATCCCCATCTGGGGAATTATCCGGCCAGGTTGGTTCACCCGTGATAATCCCAGTACGCTGGGCAGTGTTATGCCTGCACCAAAACCGTTGACACTGCACACGCCATCGATACCCCGCGCCACCACTGCCCGGGGCACGCACGGCACACACGACCATCCTGTCGTATCGACTCTGCCCACAACGCAGGCCACATCCACTACCCCACCAGTTACGATTGATCCGGCAATTACCGCAGGCAAACCTGGCCAGTTGCGCGACCAATACGGCCGGGTAGCGCACGATCTGCGCGTATCGCTCACTGACCGCTGTAATCTACGCTGCACGTACTGCATGCCCGCCGACGGCCTGCCCTGGATCCCCACCGAGGAATGCCTCACCGACGAAGAAGTCATTCGGCTCATCACGATCGGCGTTGAGCGTTTACACATATCCCAAGTCCGGTTTACTGGCGGGGAGCCGCTACTGCGCAAATCCCTTGCCAAGATTATTGCCGCGACCAGTGCGCTGACCACCGCCAGCGGCGCGCCGGTTCACACGGCACTGACCACCAACGGACTCGGCCTTGATAAACAGGCGAAACGACTCGCGGCAGCCGGCCTGAACCGAGTCAATATCTCCCTCGATTCCCTCGACCGCACCCGATATCACCAACTCTCCCGCCGGGACCGTCTCGACGATGTGCTCGCCGGAATTGCCGCAGCCCATGACGCTGGTCTCACCCCGGTAAAAATCAATACGGTCATCATGCCTGGAATCAACGAAGTCGATATCCTACCGATGGCACGCTGGGCAATCACCAACGGCTACCATCTGCGATTTATCGAGCAGATGCCACTAGGGCCTGCAGGCAAATGGGACCGCAGCGGCATGGTCACCGCCGCCGAGATTATGCACACCCTGCGCACCGGCGGGGAACTCACCCCTGCCCAACTCGAGCGTGGCAGTGCACCTGCTGACCTGTGGCGCTACACCCTAGACAACGGTGAGACTGGCCACATTGGAATCATCGCCAGTGTCACCCGACCATTTTGTGGGGCTTGCGATCGCACCCGGCTTACTACCGACGGCGCTATCCGCAACTGTTTGTTCAGTCACGAAGAAACCTCGCTACGCGATCTGCTCCGGCAAGGCGCTGATGACACCGCCATCGCCACCGCATGGGCACAGGCCATGTGGGGCAAACTCCCCGGACATGGCATCAACGACCCAGGATTCTTACAGCCCGATCGAACCATGAGCGCAATCGGCGGCTAGCCGAAAAATGGCAGGGCACCCAACACACCTAGCAGCGCGTAGTCGCCCTGCCACCTCATCCCAAGAGGCTGCATCCACCACTTACCCAACAGCACACAACCCGGCAACACCAGGAAACGATCCAGTTATCTATGAACCACACGTTCCATAAACAACCACTTGCCACCATTGCGCAATACCGCCAGCAGTGCCTCACCATGGCCGAAGACTATCGCCCACCGGTGGCAACCCTGCCGCTTGCGCAGGCGCACAACAAGATTGCTGCAAGTGATGTCACCGCCCAGGTAGCTATTCCCCCATGGACTAACTCCGCAATGGACGGGTTCATCATCCGCAATACTGATCTCCCTGCACAATTCCCTTGCACCCTGCCTGTTGCTGGCGATATTCCCGCTGGTAGCGCCCCACAGCCGGTTCCCGCCGGACACCTACTACGAATTTTTACCGGCGCCCCAATAGCACCCGGTGACGAGGACACTTGCACGGTTATACCTGTCGAATACACCAATATCGCCCCAGGTCCTCAGCCGCTCCCAGCGACCGTCACCATCGAAGCCGCACCAACGCTCGGGGCACATATTCGCCGCGCCGGGGAACACCTGCAACCAGGCGATCGAGTCGTAGCACAAGGTAGTCGAATTGATGCCGGTGTCATCGCCGCCTTGGCAAGTACTGGACATAGCACCGTGCCAACCTTCGTCAAACCGCGGGTGGCGGTCGTCAGTTCAGGAGATGAACTACTTCCCCCAGGTTGTGCCCTTGCCCCTGGTCAAATACCGGACAGTAACGGACCGATGCTACAGGCACTCGCTGCTGCTTATAGTGACCACATAGACCAGGTTCACCTTGGGGATGATCCTGACACCTTCAGCCAGCAGATGACTCAGCTGGCCGCAACCCACGACCTCATCATTACAACCGGCGGGGTTTCCGCAGGGGCGTTTGATCCTGTGAAAGCAGCCTTCGGCGAGCAGCTCACCTTTACCCAAGTCGCCATGCAACCAGGGAAGCCGCAAGGCCTTGGTCGCATTGGGGATGCAGTCGTTGTGGCGCTGCCGGGAAACCCAGTTAGTGCATGGGTGTCCTTTCATCTTTTCGTTGCCCCAGTTCTGCAGGTACTTGGCGGCCAACCCGCCCCGCCGCTGCAGTTCGTCGAGCGGAAACTTGACGGTGACGTCCAGGCTCACAAAAGTCGGGTGCGGATCATTCCGGCAGTGTGCCACAGTGGTGACACTGTATGTCCGACACAGCGTGGGTTTGGTTCCCATTTCGCCACCGCCATGGCTGGCGCACAGGCGCTTATTGTGCTGCCACCGCAAGCAACCCCATCTACACATGTGCAAGTGCTGCTCCTTGACCAATACGCCACCTAAGCGGTGTCTCCCCCTTGAAGCATTCACACCGCTGACATCACACCGGTACGAAAACAGCTACGCCTTCGCTATTGTCGATCGGCAGCCATGTCGCAGCGTGATAGCGCGCGAGGCTGAAATTGGCGACAGCCGCAACGGCCACAACCACAACACAACTCGCGACAATCAAGCTTTATCCCTTGTCTTTCGCTGCTATTTTCGGCTACACCTGCGGCAGGAGCAGGAAAAGACAACCGCAAGCGTCGTGCCACATACAACCCAGTGCCAACAGTCTTGCAACTGGTGCAACCAGCAGATGTCCCCTATTTGACCACCTCTTCCTTTCACAGAAAGACCACCGATGAAGTTCACTCACCTCACCACCGCCGGCGACGCCTACATGGTTGATGTCACAGAGAAACAACCCACTCGCCGCAGCGCCACTGCGGAAGGATTTGTGCGCTGCTCCGGCGTCGTTGTCGAAGCATTGCGCAACGGGACAGTGCCAAAAGGTGATGTGCTGGCAGTTGCCCGAGTGGCAGGTATTGCAGCGGCGAAAAAAGTCCCTGATTTACTCCCACTAGCCCACACCATCGGGGTGCATGGTTGTGCCGTCGATCTGTCCATCGTCGACGATGGGGTCAAGATCAGTGCCACAGTAAAGACCGCCGATCGTACCGGGGTGGAAATGGAGGCGCTCACCGCGGTAACTGTCAGCGCACTGACCCTCATCGATATGGTCAAAGGTGTGGATCGCAGCGCCTATATCGCCCAGTGTGGGATTGTTGCTAAATCCGGTGGTCGATCAGGTGACTGGGAACGAGAGTTGCCTGCCGTATGATCGACATTATTGTGCTCCACGGGGGGACGAGCCGTCGGATGGGATGCGATAAAGCGCAACTGCGGGTTGCCGGCAAACGGCTTATTGACCATGTCTTAGAACATGTTGCAGCACTACCCGAGCTTCCCGGACGGGTGATCCTTGTAGGGCCGGCGTTACCTATTCCCACCGCCGACTATCCGTTTGAGATTGCATTCACCCAAGAATCACCACCGTTTGGCGGACCTGCGGCAGGGATTGCGGCAGGTTTTTCGTTGCGGCGAACTACCTGTTCCACAATCGCAGTCATCAGTGTTGATGCGCCAGAAAGCCCTGCCGTACTTCCTGAGCTCCTCACGCAAGCAACCAACAGTGCGGCGGTGGCGACCCTCGATGACCACCTTCAACCGTTGTTGAGCTGTTGGCCGGTCACAGTGTTGGCGCAGGCATTGGTGCAACTTGGTGAACCACACAACAAACCAGCAAAGGCCTTGCTCCGCGATATTGATCCGGTGGTGGTTCCCGTCGATTCCCGCGGCCGCGACTATGACACGCTTGCCGAAATCGCTAAATTCGGGCCGGTAGATAATCCTCCCAGTTAATCCCCGCAGTCATCCAGCACACCCAACCATTGTTGCTCCGGGTCGTTAGCGCTCTTCGCGGGTCAGTCCTTCCCGAATATTGGGCAGCAATGGCAAGAGCACCGCTGCGAGATCTTTGACACCGCCGGTTGAGCTGGGGGCATTCGCGATAATCGTCGCCGAGCTATCGCGACCAGTGACTCCGATCATGCCCCGGGAGAGCCCGGCTAAGGGTGTGGAATCTAGCCCTTTGCGCAGCACCTGATGTTCAATACCGGCCAATCGGGTGGCAAGCACGAGTGCTGTAGCTTCCGGCACCATGTTGCGTCGACCAATACCGGTGCCGCCGGCGGTGATAATGAGCGACGGTTGCTCGCGCAACAATTCGTCCAGGGTGGTGGCGATAGGATCAAAGCCCTCTTCGATTACCCGCGCGTCAATAACGGTGATGTTTTCAGCCGCTAGTAAGTCCTGCAGCAAGGGCGTGACCGTGTTGTCACGCTGCCCAGCAACGATCCGGTCAGAGACTACGACGATGGCTGCGGTAAGTGATTCACTCATGGGGTAGCAGTCTACACCCATGGCCTTGTCCTTCACCCGTGATAACAGTTATCAAGATCACAGCGTCAGCAGGCCGCATAAGTTGGTCACACCATTGATCTGCTCTACCATGCAAGTGACGTTGTTTATCAGACAACTTCGGGTCGACTCCCCGATCGATATGCAGTCGACTCCTCAGTTTTGCCCCTTGTTCCCGCCGCCCGGCTCATACCCGCCACAGCCCCGCTGTGTTCGCGCATGTCCAATATCCATTATTGGTTGACTGTCGCCGAGGGTGGCACACGCGAAGAAAGAGCTCCGCCATGGGCACTCGACCCCTTCTCGGGCCGGCTACTACCACCACTCCCAAAGGCGCCAACGCCGTCCTTACCCTGTCCACTGCCGCTTTCACCTTGATGTTTGCGGTGTGGCTGATGTTCGGCATCCTTGGCACCCCCATTCAGGAAGAATTCGGTTTCAGTGACACCCAACTGTCCTGGGTGCTCGCTGTGGCGATTTTGAACGGCTCCCTGTGGCGCCTACCGGCAGGTCTGCTGGCTGACCGCTTCGGTGGCCGGAAGGTGATGCTGGTTATCACCATATTTTCAGCTATTGCATCCTTTGCTGTTGCATTTGCGCAAAGCTATACCGCCATCTTGATTCTTGCTTTCCTCGTCGGCTTTGCCGGCAACTCGTTTACCGCGGGCACTACATGGAATGCTGCCTGGTTTCCGAAGCATCGACAAGGCTTAGCACTCGGCGTGTTCGGGGCCGGCAATGTTGGCGCCTCGGTGACAAAGTTCATCGGCCCGGTGCTCATCACCGCCACTGCTGGGGCAACCTATTTTGGCGTCATCCCCGGCGGCTGGCGACTTATTCCGCTGGTCTACACGGTGCTGTTGCTCATTATTGCGGTGGCAATGGCAGTGTTGACTCCTGCTACCGACCGAACCAGCGGCAATTCCCGGAGTCTTGGGGCGATGCTGCGACCCCTTCGGCAAGTTCGGGTTTGGCGTTTTAGCCTGTACTACGTTGTCGTCTTCGGCGCCTATGTGGCCTTGTCGTCAATTCTGCCGAAGTACTACATCACTAATTTTGATGTCTCTCTTGCAAAAGCTGGGCTTTTGACTGCGACGTTTATTTTCCCAGCTTCACTCCTGCGCCCGGTGGGTGGTTGGTTTTCCGATAAGTTCGGGGCACGCCGCGCAATGTACGGCACCTTTGCAGTCATGTTGATCTCGTCGCTGGTGTTAAGCCTGCCAGGCAATTTCCTCCCACTCGCCGCGTTTACCACGATTGTGTTCGTGCTGGGGTCTGCCATGGGTATCGGTAAAGCTGCGGTGTATAAGCATATTCCAGAATATTTCCCGCATGACGTGGGCGCCGTGGGTGGGTTGGTTGGCATGCTTGGCGGGCTCGGCGGGTTCTTCCTGCCACCGATGTTTGCCTATGTCAAGGCGTGGACTGGATTAACCACTGCCCCGTTTGCGGTGCTGTTTGTGCTGGTGCTGGCAACCGCCGTGTGGATGCACATCAGCATCAAAGCAACCACGGTGGATCATCACAACGTGGTCTAACTCCCCTCTGCAATCCCCGCGTTTGGTTCCTCAGGGACGGCACAGCGCAGGCGAGAGTACAACAGCGCCTGGAAACCCGAGTTATGCGTGGTTTCCAGGCGTTGTTCTTCTTTTTCCTCGCAATATTGGGCAGCACTCAACGACGGTCGTCACCACCGCCGACTCTCCGCCGCGACAAGTACCAAGCATCGACCCGCAGCCAACCCCGGGCAATGCATGCGAAGGTCTAAGCACGCTTGGCGGTGTGCGGTGCGGTTGTTGCTCGTTACCTGCCCCAGGCGACCGTTGCGAGATGCCTGCGGGATTGTCGTTTGTTGCCCTCACCAAGGGGAGATTCGCAATACCCGAAATGGTTGGCATTATCCGCAGCTACGGCATGTCCGATCCGACATACACCCCCGACGGATTTGTCAGACAAATAACCCATACTACGGAAAAGCAGACCAGCTACAACGGCGTGAATTATCGCGTGTAACCACATTTCATCGCCGCCAGCCTACCGAGTGACAAGTTTCACAAAAGGAATTTTCTCCCACTCGCCAGCTCACCCGTGATAGGGCTACCTGCACGATTAGGGAACACCCCTGCCCAGTGCGGGATCTGACACCTCAAGCTGCACAGTGTGGTGTTAGGTATCACCTAGTGACTATGAGACGATGAACACAACTTCGCATATCAAGGAATCCCAGCTTGTTGCACTTCCTACCCCAAAAACACCAGGGGTGGATCGCACTTGACCGAAAGGGAACCTTGTTACCCCCGCGGCGTTGTTGTGAACCACGGTTGCAACAACGGCACCCCCTACGACTTGGAAGGAGCAGCTGTGACGTTGGATACCTCCGGACGTGTGCTGCAAGGCTGGAATCCGGAACAGCCTGAATCATGGGACGCAAAGATCGCCTGGCGCACCCTCATCATCACCACTTATTCGCTGTTCATCGGCTTTACCACCTGGTATCTGGTTTCCGCGATTGCCCCGCAACTCAACCAGATCGGATTTAGCTTCAGCAAAACCCAGCTGTACTGGTTGTCGTCGGCATCAGGCCTGTCCGCTGGTTTCTCCCGGCTGCTGTTTATGTTCCTGCCGCCCATCATCGGCACCCGGAAAATGGTGACCATCTCGTCATTTATTCTGGCGCTGCCAATGATCGGCTGGTTCTTCGCCGTCCTCAACCCGGAAACCCCCTACTGGTGGATGCTGGTGCTGTCGGTTGCCGGCGGCATCGGCGGCGGTATCTTCTCCGGATATATGCCATCGACGGGCTACTTCTTCCCGAAGGCAAAATCGGGCACCGCACTCGGCCTGCAGGCAGGTATCGGTAACTTTGGTGTTTCCTTTATCCAGCTTGTTGCCCCGCTGCTGATGGGGCTTTCCCTGTTCGGGGTGAAAGCTGCCCCACAAATCAAACCAGACGGTTCCGAAATCTGGGTGCATACCCCAGCTATTTTCATGGTGCCGTGGACAATTCTGGCAGGCGTACTGGCTTGGGTATATCTCAAAGACGTGCCGGTGAAAGCAAACTTCCGCCAGCAAATGGACATCTTCGGCAACACAAACACCTGGGTGATGACCCTGATCTATCTGGCAACCTTCGGCGCATTCTCCGGATTCGCGGCGCAATTCGCCTTGATGGTGAACAACATTTTCGGCGCTGATTCTGACCTTGCCGCGACCTTCCCAGCGGAAGATCTACCCAAAGGTGCCGCCTTCGCATTCTTAGGCCCGTTGATCTCGGCCGCAATGCGCGCCGCCTGGGGTCCGCTCTGCGACAAGTTCGGTGGCGCGATCTGGACGTTTGTTTCCTGTGCCGGGATGGCGGTTTCCACCGCTGTTGCCGCGCTGTTCCTCAACCCTGATGATCCATCGGATTTCTGGTGGTTCCTCGGCGCGATGCTGGTGATGTTCTTCTTCACCGGTTTGGGTAACGCCGGCACCTTCAAACAGATGCCGATGATTTTCGACCGTCGCCAGGCCGGTGGCGTGATCGGTTGGACTGCTGCAATTGCGGCCTTCGGCCCATTTGTCGTCGGTGTGCTGGTCTCTTCAGTCGGACCGGTTGCATTCTACTGGGGTTGTGTCGTGTTCTTTGCGATCTGTGCCGCATTGACCTGGGTGTTCTACGCCCGACCACGCGCCCCATTCCCGGGATAATTCGCAGCTGCTGCGCCCCCGCTGATTCGCGGGGTGCGCACAGTGTCATCTCATCAGGCTGGTGGATGGAGCAAAATCGCACCTCCACATGCACTGCACCCAAGGTGTGGCGTGAGTCCCACCTTGCATATTCCTTCCACCACCGCCCCGCTGTGTAGCGCAGCGGCAGCTCATCGCCCATATTCACGTTCGTTTTAAGGACCCCGAATGAGTTCGTCTTCGCAGTCGTCCACCAATCCATTATTTTCGTTGGGGAGCTATGTCCGAAAGGGGGAGACCGGGAAAGAAGGCCAGCAAATCTTCCTCAAAGGGGGACGGCAGGCTGACGTGTTCTACCGCAACCGGTGGGCATTCGACAAAATGGTGCGTTCCACCCATGGGGTGAACTGCACCGGCTCCTGCTCCTGGAAGGTGTATGTCAAAGATGGGGTGATCACCTGGGAATCCCAGGCGGTCGACTATCCCACCACCGGCCCCGATATGCCCGAATATGAGCCACGCGGCTGCCCGCGTGGTGCCTCGTTTAGCTGGTACACCTACTCCCCGACCCGGATTCGCTACCCCTATGCCCGCGGGGTGCTTGTGGATATGTATCGGGCGGCGAAAGCCGAAACCGGCGACCCGGTGCTGGCATGGCGCGCCATTCAGGAAGATCCCACCAAACGGCAGGCCTATATTTCCCAACGCGGCAAAGGTGGCCTCATTCGGATCTCCTACGAAGAAGCCATCGAGATGGCTGCCGCCGCCCACGTGTACACCATTCGCCAGCATGGACCAGACCGGATCGCTGGTTTTACCGTCATCCCTGCCATGTCGCAGGTGTCCTACGGTGCCGGTACCCGATTCCTGCAAAACATTGGCGGTGTCGCCCTGTCGTTCTACGACTGGTATGCCGACCTGCCGCCAGCTTCGCCGCAAACCTTCGGCGATCAAACTGACGTCCCAGAATCCGGCGACTGGTTTAATGCGGCCTATCTTTTGATGTGGGGTTCTAATATCCCGGTTACCCGCACCCCGGATGCGCACTTTATGGCTGAGGTGCGCTACAAGGGCACCAAAGTGGTGACAGTCTCCCCGGACTTTGCCGACAACACGAAGTTCGCCGACGAATGGCTGCGCGTCGAACCTGGCACCGATGCCGCACTCGCATTTGCGATGGGGCATGTGATCCTATCCGAATTCCATGTTGCCAAGCGCGAACCGTATTTCTTGGAATACATGCGCAAATACACCGACTCCGGGTTCCTAGTCACTCTTGATCCGCGCGACGACGGCACCTTTACACCAGGGAAATTTGTGACCGCCTCCGATCTAGTCGGCGATCCGCTCGCAGAAACTGAAAACGCCACCCACCGGTATGTGATGATGGAAGCTGACGGCCGGGTAGTGGATCCGGGCGGCACCGTCGCCGACCACTGGGGTGAAGCAGGTGTCGGCAAATGGAATCTTTCCCTCGACGGGGTGGATCCAGTACTCACCGTGGCCGATACCGATGCCTTCGACACGGCAGAAGTGCTCTTCCCCCGCTTCGATTTGGATGCCGACCCGGCCGATATTGCCGGCTCCGGACCGATCGGTGCCGGTGTGGTCTCCCGCGGTGTGCCGGTGCGAAAACTCGGCAATCGCCTGGTTACCACCGTCTTCGATATTCTGCTCGCCCACTACGGCGTCAACCGCGCCGAGCTCAACCTGCCCGGGGTGTGGCCAACCGGCTACGACGATGCCACCGCGGTGGGCACCCCGGCCTGGCAGGAAGGGATCACCGGTGTGCCGATGGCGGGATGTGCCCGGGTTGCCCGCGAATTCGCGGCCACCGCAGCCGCCACCCGTGGCCGCTCACAAATCATCATGGGCGCCGGTGTCAACCACTATTTCCACGCCGACTCGATCTATCGCACCTTCCTGGCACTGACCAACATGTGCGGCACCCAAGGGGTCAACGGTGGCGGTTGGGCGCACTATGTGGGCCAGGAAAAACTCCGCCCCATGAACGGCTGGATGCAATATGCAATGGCCACCGACTGGGTGCGTCCGCCCCGGCAGATGATCACCACCGGATTCTTCTACTTCGGCACCGAACAGTGGCGCTACGACAACTCGCACGCCTCCCGGTTGGCCAGCCCACTAGCCAACCGGGACAGTGTCGGCGACAAAATGCTCGCCGACACCATGGTCGAATCGATGAAACGCGGCTGGATGCCATCCTATCCACAGTTCAACCGCAACCCGCTGCTGCTCAAAGACGAAGCCGATCAGGCAGGCATGCCCGTTGCCGACTACTGTGCGAAACTCCTCAACGACGGCGACATGAAGTTCGCCTACGAGGATCCCTCCGCGGAAGAAAACTGGCCGCGTATCTTGCTGAACTGGCGCACCAACCTGATGGGATCCTCGGCGAAAGGCACCGAGTTCTTCCTCCGCCACCTGCTCGGCGTCGACTCAGACGCATCAGCCCCAGAACTTGCCGAAGGTGAACGTCCACACACCATCACTTGGCGGGACGCCCCACACGGCAAACTCGACTTGATGCTCACCACCGACTTCCGTAACACCTCCACCACACTGGTCTCCGACATCATCCTGCCGGCAGCCACCTGGTACGAGAAAAATGACATGTCCTCCACCGACATGCACCCCTACCTGCACCCGTTCAATGCGGCAATCAACCCACCGTGGGAAGCCCGCAGCGACTTCGAAGTATTCCGCGACCTGTCGAAACGCTTCTCGGAACTGGCAGCCGAATGGCTCGGTGTGCAACACGATGTGGTAGCAGCCCCCAGCCACCACGACTCCCCCGACGAACTGGGAATGCCGCACGGTATCGTGCCGGATCTGGCCACCACCGGTTATGTGCCAGGGGTCACCATGCCGAAGCTGGCTGTGGTGGAACGTGACTACTCCAAGATCTACGAAAAGTGGATGCACTTAGGACCGCTTACCGCCGGTGCAGGCACCGCCGTGCACGGCACCAAATTCGATGTCAGCAAACAAGTCGAAGAACTCGAACGCATCAACGGGGTAGCTGAAACCTCCCTCGGTGTGCGACCCAAACTCGACACAGCCATCAAAGTCATCGAAATGATCCTGCGTCTGTCCGGTGTTTCCAACGGTGAAGTCGCCTACCAAGGTTTCGAATTCCTCTCCAAGCGAACCGGTAAGGACCTCACCGTGCTCGGGGCAGACACCCGCAACACCCGGATCACTTGGGACACCATCAAAGAACGCCCCACCGAGGTGATCACCTCACCAGAGTGGACCGCCGACAAACGCGACGGCCGCCGCTACACCGCGTTCTCCATCAACATCGAACACGACAAACCATTCCATACCCTCACCGGTCGCATGCACTACTACATCGACCACGACTGGTTTATGGACTATGGCGAAGCGTTACCCATCTTCCGTCCACCACTCGACCGGCTTCACTTAAACGGCGAAACCCGGCCTGGTGAACTCTTGCATGAAGACGGCAACCCGGAGGTCACCGTCCGCTATCTCACCACCCACAACAAGTGGTCGATTCACTCCCAATATTTCGACAACCTGCACGTGCTGTCTGTTTCCCGCGGCGGCCAGGTGATCTGGATGTCTGACAAAGACGCCGCGAAAATCGGGGTGAAAGACAACGAATGGGTCGAAGCCTACAACCGCAACGGTGTGGTCTCTGCTCGGGCGATCGTCTCCCACCGCATCCCGGAGGGCACGGTCATTATGAACCACGCCCAGGAGCGCACCGCCGGTACCCCGCTCAACGAGCGCACCGGTCGTCGCGGCGGCACCCACAATTCGCTCACCCGTATCACCATCAAACCGGTGCATATTGCCGGCGGCTACGGGCAACTCACCTACCACTTCAACTACATCGGTCCGACCGGTAACAACCGCGACGAAGTCACCCGCATCCGTCGCCGCTCGCAGGAGGTAACCTACTAATGAAGGTCATGGCGCAGATCGCAATGATCATGAACCTGGATAAGTGCATTGGCTGCCACACCTGTTCGGTGACCTGTAAACAGGCTTGGACAAACCGGGAGGGCACCGAATATATCTGGTTCAACAATGTTGAAACCCGACCTGGTGTCGGCTACCCCTACGGGTGGGAAGACCAAGACAAGTGGGAAGGTGGCTGGAAACTCAACAGCCGTGGCAAGCTCACCCCGCGCTCCGGCGGCCGGCTCAAAAAGCTCGCCACCTTGTTCCACAACCCGAAGCTGCCCACCATCGAGGACTATTACGAGCCGTGGACTTACGAATATGAAAAGCTGCTGTCCACCCCCGCAGGACAGCGCACCCAGCCCACAGCCCGTCCAGTATCCGCCCTTGACGGTCGCCCAATCGACACCATCAAATGGTCATCGAACTGGGATGACAACCTTGGTGGCGCCGGGGAAACCATGGACGATGATCCGGTGCTGAAGAAGATGAACATGCAAGTACAACGCGAAATTGAAGACGCGTTCATGTTCTATCTGCCACGTATTTGCGAACACTGCCTCAACCCGACCTGTGTATCCTCCTGTCCATCAGGGGCGATGTATAAGCGCGCGGAAGACGGCATTGTGTTGGTTGACCAGGATCGCTGCCGCGGCTGGCGGATGTGTGTCTCTGGCTGCCCGTATAAGAAGGTCTACTTCAACCACAAAACAGGCAAAGCCGAAAAATGTACACTGTGCTATCCGCGAATCGAAGTTGGACAGCCGACGGTGTGCTCGGAAACCTGTGTCGGCCGGCTGCGCTATCTTGGTGTGCTGTTCTATGACGCGGATAAGGTTGCAGCTGCTGCCGCAACCCCAAACGAGCAGGATCTTTTTGCCGCTCAAAAGGATTTACTGCTTGACCCGCACGATCCTGCGGTCATCGCGGCAGCCCGTGCCGAAAACATTCCCAATGCTTGGATTGAGGCGGCACAGCAGTCCCCTATTTGGGATTTGATTTTCCGCTATGAGCTTGCAGTACCGCTGCACCCGGAATATCGCACCCTGCCAATGGTGTGGTACATCCCGCCGTTGTCACCGGTGGTCGAACAGGTGACCGCCACCGGCAACGATGGTGAAGACCATAAAGTGCTGCTGTCAGCGATCTCCAACATGCGCATTCCGCTGGAATATTTAGCGGGGCTGTTTACCGCCGGTGATCCTGTGCCAGTAGAAAAGGTGCTGCGCCGGCTGGCGGCAATGCGGTCGTATATGCGCGATATCAACCTTGGTCAACAACCAAATGAGGATATTGCGCGAGCTGTAGGCATGACCGGCGCCGACCTGGAGGCAATGTATCGCCTGTTGGCGATTGCGAAATACGATGACCGCTATGTGATTCCGACGACTTCACCGGAAACACCCCGTGGTATCGCTTCGCTACCAGACCACAATGGGCAGTCGCCGGCAAGTTCCGTCGAACAATTCCACTCCTTAGGTATTGGCGCCCCAAGTGCCTGCCACGAGGAGGCAAACAATGCCGCCGGCGGCAAGGTGTCGCTGACATCCTGGAAGAAGGGGGAACGTCCCGCCTCGATGTTCCCCACCAGGAAATAGGCTACGGAAAGCGAGAAACGCTATGGCTACCACCCATATTGGGCAGGTTCCCCCGCCGACTGAGGCTGTTGCTGTTACCGATGATGCCCGCCGCACCACCATGATGGCTGCAGCCCTGCTGCTCGACTATCCGACCGAATCATTATTTGCCGCACTTCCACTGATCGCCGAGCAGGTTGCCACCCTGCCACCAGCTATTGGTGGGCGACTGGATCGGGCGATCTCAACGCTGGCAATGATGCAGCTGCGCCCCGCAGAAGAACACTATGTCACCACCTTCGACCAGCGGCGACGTTGTTCACTGTTTCTGTCCTACTATGCGGTCGGTGACACGCGGCAGCGGGGCGCTGCCCTGCTGGCATTCCAGGAATCCATCGCGACACTCGGGTTTGTGCAACAGCGAGAAGAACTCGCCGATCATCTATGTGTGCTGCTCGAGGTTGCCGCCCAAGCGGAAGGTGAAAATCATCGCATCGCCTGTGACATGATTGCCGCCCACCGCGACGGACTGGAAGTGTTACGGGTCGCCCTCGAGCAGCTGGGCAGCTTTTTCGCTGATGTTGTTGCTGCAGTATGCGCTGTGTTACCTGCGATTGATCCGCAAACCCGGGATAATTTTGTTCACCTGATTCGGCAAGGACCGCCTGCCGAACTCGTTGGCATCGGCTCTCCCCTGCCATTTCCCACCTATTCGGATGCCTGATGGAAGGACCGACCATGTACGCTTATGAATTATTTTTCTGGGTGGCCTTCCCCTGGCTGGCCATCGCCGCTTTTGCGATCGGCGTGTTTTGGCGCTGGCGCACCGACCAGTTCGGTTGGACCACCCATTCGTCGCAGATCTATGAATCAAAACTCTTGCGCCTGTCTTCGCCACTGTTCCACTACGGGATGATGTTCGTCATCATCGGTCATCTCATGGGGTTGGCTATTCCAAAATCTTGGACTCGCAGTGTGGGCATTAGCGATCATGCTTATCACCTTATTGCGACAATTCCAGGCACGATCGCTGGTATCGCGGCCGTCCTCGGATTGCTGGGGCTGATTTATCGCCGCCGCCTCAACCACATTGTGTTCTTATCCACCACCAAGATGGATAAAACCATGTATGTACTGCTCACTTTGGCGATTCTCACCGGTTTTATCGCCACCGTCGCAACCCAGGTGTTTGGCGGCCCGCACGGCTATGATTACCGCGAAACTATCAGCCCATGGATTCGTCAACTGTTTATTTTCAACCCTCAACCCGAGCTCATGGCTGATGTGCCATGGCAGTTTAAACTGCATATTCTGTCTGGTTTTACGCTGCTTGCAGTGTGGCCATTTACCCGTCTGGTGCATGCGTTTTCGGCACCGGTGGGCTATCTCACCCGCCCCTACGTGGTGTACCGGTCACGCGAAGCAACCACGAAACCCAGCCAGCACATTGCGTGGGATTCCGGCCAGCGCACCTGGGAAACCACCGAGCAGCACTAGGGTGCCGCTGGGCTAGCTGGCCTTTGGGTTGAGGAGTTGGACTTGCCCAACCCTGCAACCCGCAGCAGGTGTGTTGCCCGTATTCAGGTTGTGGTGCACCTGTGCAGTTTCAAGCGCGCGCTGTGACCAGTTCACAGCACTTGCGTGCTTGGCTGCACAGGTGTTCTTTATGCTTCAAACCCCCATCGCCACAACGTGCTCGACTGTGGTTTCGATGCTGTCTGCAAAGCCCATTAAACTCACATACTGCAGAAGACTACCGCTGCGGCGGGTGGGGTGAGCTGTGGTGGTGTCGCTTAAGGAATGGGGGTGCTGTTGTCGTCGTATTCAACAAGGAGGGTTCCTGTGCATCGTCGCTTTCTTGCATGCCTGCTGTGTGCCGCAGCACTGATCACCGGCTGCCACAATTCCACTGATGCATCCCCGGCGGGCCGTTCCACCGGTCAAACGGCAGGTGGTCAGGAGTCGACTCGTGCCAGCGAAGTGACGGTGTTTGCGGCTGCGTCCACTCGGGTGATTACTGACAAGCTTGGCGCGGTTACACAGACGCTACCGGATCCGTTTACAGTCCGTGTCAGTAATGCCGGATCAACCACCTTGCTGCAACAGCTGCGAGACGGTGCACCTGCCGATGTGCTCATTGTTGCTGATGAGTCCCATATGCGACAGGCCGAAGCAGAAGGTCTTGTCACACATGGGGAAGCTGTCGCGAACAACACTATGGTGCTTGTAACCCCGCCAGATAATCCTGCAGGGATTCGCGACTTTTCCGATATCGACCAGGCACAGTTGGTGGTGTGTGCCCCGGAGGTGCCGTGTGGTGCGGTGGCTGCAAAGCTTGCTGCGGCGAATAATGTTGCCCTGCAGCCAGTGTCACTTGAACAATCGGTGAGTGACGTCGTTGGCAAAGTCATCACCGGGGAGGCTGATGCGGGCATTGTGTATGCGACTGATGCTGCCGCAGCCGCCAAGTCGGGAAAGCCACTTCGCGTTATTCCGATTCCTCATGCAGCGACGTTCGCCAATACGATAATGGCTGCGGTAACGACCACTGCTGTCAACCAGCAAGCCGCATCCCAGCTGGTGCAGTTGCTTGGTGATACTGCGTTTGCCGATGTTTGGGCCGAATTTGGGTTTATTCCGGTAAACCCCACCGCCACGGCAGCTGCAACCCCCTAGCAGTAAGAGCACACACTTCGCGGGCTAGTCGGGTTGCTGCGTGACGCGATGCTGTTTTTGGCTGCGCAGCGATCACTGTTGTGAGGGTTTACGAGACGGCACCCAAAGCTGGGCATTGGCTGAGGCTTTCCGTACCGCGATGCTGCCGGTATTTGTCATGGAAGGGAGTTTGCGGGATGAACCTGGCACTGCTGCATGCATATAGTGACCGCGCAGCTGGATCATGTTGGATCCTGCAGCACTGTAACGATTGTTGGGAGACACCGTGACAGCACAACAACCTGACCGGGATCTTGCTTCCGTGCGGCTACCACTGCCCTGGTTTGTGTGGGTGTGTGCCGTTTTGGCGGTGCTGGTGGTGCTTGCGCCGATTGTGGCACTGTGGTCACGGGTTGATTTCACTGGGTTGCCAGGGGTGTTTGCCGCGCCGGAAACGTGGTCGATGTTGCGTATTTCGCTGGGTGCTGCGCTGCTTGCCACCTTGATGTGTTTGCTTATTGGGGTGCCGTGTGGGGTGGCGGTTGGGCATTTAGGGCGTGGTGCGTGGATTGCTCGTTTGTTGGTGATGCTGCCGCTTGCGTTACCTCCAGTGGTGGCAGGACTGGCTCTGACGGCGATGATTGGTCGACGTGGCATGCTGGCACCGATCCTTGACGCGGTGGGGTTACAGTTCGCGTTTCGGTTTAGCGGTGTAGTTGCTGCGCATGTTTTTATTTGTTTACCGTTTGTCATTGTTGCAGTGGAGGCTGCGTTTCGACAGATTGACCGGTCTATGGTGGTTGCCGCCTACGGGGTGGGATTGGCGCCTTCTACGATTTGGTGGCGCATTATTGTTCCCACCTTATCCCCAGCGGTGGTAGCTGGTGCAGGATTGGCTTTTGCGCGAAGCCTCGGCGAGTTTGGGGCAACGTTGACATTTGCCGGTTCGCTTCCGGGTGTTACCCGCACGCTACCGGTCGGGATATATTTAGCTCGAGAAATTGATCAAGGAGCGGCCTATCAGCTCGCTGCGGTGTTGATGTGTGTGGCGGTAGCGGCACTGCTGCTGTCTTCGAGTGTGTTGATTACACGGTCGAATCCTCCGGTGGTGTTGCAGCGCGAAACGATGCACATCGATGCATTGGTGGAGCTGTGCCGGCCGCAGCATCAGCCATCCCCAGAGACAGCATTGCATGGTCGACGGGCCACATTGACGACGTCTACGGCTACGTTTTCGTTGCCAAGCCCCGGGATTACGGTGGTAGTTGGCAACAATGGGGCAGGGAAAACCACCTTGTTGCAGCAGATTTCCGGTTTGATCAGCGGGGTAACTGTCGCCGGACTTGGTAACACTCCCAATCGGTTAAGGAAACACCCTGGGGTGGTGTTGTTGACCCAACAGGCGGCATTACCGCCGCGGCTCAGTGTAGCTGCAGCGATCACCATGGTTACCGGTGATGCGCAGCACACTATGAGGTTATTGGATGCCGCGGGCTGTGCGTCATGGGCTTCGGTAAAGTGTGGTCGGCTCTCTGGTGGGCAGGCTCGGCTTGTTGCCCTGCTGCGGGCGTTGGCCGCCGACGGGGAGATGGTGTTGTTAGATGAGCCGTTTGCCGGTTTTGATGTCACCTTAGCCAGTCAGTGGCTGGATGTGATTGCCCGCTGTGCCAAGGATCGGACCATTGTGCTGGTGAGCCACGATCCTGGTGCGATTCGGCGGCTTGCTGATGCTGTGGTGGTGGTTGATGCGGGGGTAGTGCAGCCGCCGGTGAGCTTTGCTGCACTGTGTACAGCCCGGCCTTCATCGTTTGTGGCTGAGTTGTTTGGTTTGCAGGTATTTCCTGGGGTGTTGGCTGCTGATGTGGGCTGTGAGCAAAACCGCGACAGCGAACTTGGCAAGGGGGTGCAGCAGCAGGTGTCGGTGCTGGTCGGTGATGATGTTGTTGGAGATGCGGGAAGTGGCTACGGCAATCAACAGTTGGTGCTTGCCGGTGTGTGGATGGGTACGGCCGCCCCACCCGCCGAAGAGGTTGGCGATGTGTGTGTGGTGATCCCGCCAGGGGCGCTGACTGTGGTTGGCAGTGCTGCTAATCGGCAGGTTCCGGCACGGGGTGATATCGGTGAGGCTGTATCGACAGTGGATTGCCCGGTGGTGGCGGTGCGCAGTGTGGGGGCGGTGTGCGTGATCGTTGTGATGTTTGCAGGACACGCAGTGGAAGTGGCGGTGCCGCTGGCGCAGTTTGGTGGGTCGTTGCCGGCTATTGGTGGAAGGGTTGCTCTCGCAGTGGATTCCAAGCAGGTGCGGATATGGCCGCGGGAATAGGTGCGACTGCTGGTAGTCGATTCGGTGTTGATTGTCGCAGTGACGGTTTATCCACCAGCAAAAGGCGGAAGGACGTCGACGCGCCCCGCGGTTGCCAGATTGGTGGTGGGGGTGGCATGTGCACCGTCAACGAGGAAGCTGCAGCGTTGGAGCACGTCTGCTAGCGGCATACCGGCATCGGTGGTGCCGGGGTGTTGGGCGAGAAGCTCAACGAGTTCGCCCAGGGTTGCCGGTGGGTTGTCAATGGTTTCCGTAGCAAGGCCGCGGGCATTGCGGGCGGCCGCATAATAGTGAATTTCCACAAGTGTCAGCATGCCGAATTTTCTACTTCGGCGCTAGTTTTGGTGTGCGAGCAGGACCTGGATGGTGGTTGAGTGTTAGTCGGCTGCGGTGTCAGTGTTTTCTTGGTGTGTGCTTAGGGACGGAAGCCGGTGGTTGCGTTGCTCAGGCAAGAATGGTTGTGTTGCTCAATGCTGCGGATTTCACCGTAGGATGTTGCCTGCACCGTCACCTGCCCCACTGTTGGTGCTTCCTTGTTGTTTCTGCCAGTGTTCCCGTGTTTGATTAGGAGCTGTTAGCCCCATGGTTTCATGTTCTTCGTCGTCGCCTGCTGGAGACACCCATTCGGTGTCGCCGGCAGCACATGTTACGTCTGTCCCACCTGGCGATAGTGATAGGTCGCAGCGGGCGGTGGTGTTGGTGGTCTCCACCCGGGCGGCGGCCGGGACGCAGGAAGATGCAACCGGACCGGTGTTAGTGCGATGGCTTGATTCCCGCGGATTTTCCACCACGCGGCGCATCGTTGCCGATAGCGATGTTGCGGCAGCTGTGACAGCAATTCTCGGGGATTGTCCACCAGCGGTGTTGATCACTACCGGTGGCACCGGGGTGACTGACGATGATCGCACCGTGGAGGCGATTGTTCCGTGGATGGATCGTCCACTGCACGGGATTGAGCATGCCTGGTTTGCGCGTGGATTGGTTAACCTGCCGCAGGCTATGTTGTCGCGGGCAGTGGCCGGCCTTGCAGGGCGCACCTTTGTGATGGCGTTACCGGGTTCGCTGGGTGCAGTCAACGATGGGATTGCTGTGCTGGATCCGGTGATTGATCATTTGCTTAAGTTGGTGGCAGCACACCACGGTGCAGCGGTGGATCACGGTTTCGCGCAACCCGCATCCGCAGACCCTACGGTGCCGGTACCCGCATCAGAAACACGTCATGTGCAACACGAAACCTGTTCGATGCAAAATACTGCGGAAAGACCTGATGATGTTGCTGCCGCCGTGGACGCGAGGAATGCACAACCGGGTGCAAACGGATGCAGTCGGGATGTGCAAGTGCCGGCAGATCCCAGCTATGTGCAGGCACAGGTTGGCAAAGTGGTGGATGCACGCATCACCGATGAGCCGTTAGAGCCGCTGATTGCCGCCGCCAAGGCACAAACCATGACTGCTGCGATGGGGGCCTTGGTGACCTTCGATGGGATTGTGCGGGATCACGATGAGGGCAACAGTGTCGACTGGTTGGACTATAGTGCCCATCCACAAGCCGCCGATCAGCTAGCGTCAATTGCCGCGGAAGTTGCCGCCGATTATCCGGTGCGGCTGTGGGTGGCGCATCGCACCGGCAAATTAGCCATTGGCGAATCAGCGTTTGTGGTGCTTGCCGCATCCGCCCACCGGCAGGCCGCGTTTCACGCCGCAGAAACACTGGCGCATCGGGTGAAATCCGAGGTACCAATTTGGAAACATCAACAGCTTGCTGACGGCACAACCCAATGGGTAGGGATCGAATGAGTCAGCGCTATATTCGGCAAGAGTTATTGCCCGGTTTTGGGGTTGCCGGCCAGCAAGCCTTAGCACAGGCGCATGTGGTGGTTATCGGTGCGGGCGGTCTTGGGTCGCCGGTGCTGATGTATCTTGCCGCCGCCGGGGTTGGCCGACTTACGGTAATCGACGATGACGTGGTCGACGAAACAAATCTGCAGCGACAAATCATTCACCATGATGACAGTGTCGGCTTGTCAAAAGTGGCTTCAGCAAAGGCGAGCATCGCCAAGATAAATCCGCACTGTGAGGTGCGGATCGTCAACGCCCGATTCACCTTCCCGGAAGGGATGCAGTGGACAGAAGATGCTGATGTGATCGTCGACGGCTCCGATAACACTGATACCCGCTATGTTGTTTCCGCAATCGCAGCGCGCCGCCAAATACCGCATGTGTGGGCAGCGATTTTAGGATATGAAGCGCAACTTTCGGTATTTCGCTTCGGTCAGGTGATCTATGAGGATGTGTTTGCGCAACCACCGCTGCCCGGTGATGTTCCCAGCTGCTCCCAGGCTGGTGTGTTAGGCCCGGTAGTGGGGATCATCGGCTCGGCGATGGCGTTAGAAACCATCAAACTCATCACCGGTATCGGCACCCCACTCATCGGCAAACTCGCCGTATTTTCGTCACTGGACCACACCTGGGAGACGATTCCACTGTGCGGGGATCCGTCCCGTCACCAGCAGGTAGCCACACAGCCGCCCCGATCATCGGCCGGAATCCCGGAAGTGTTCGACATTGACAACTGTGCTGCGCTCATCGATGTGCGCAACAGCGAAGAGTTCACCCACCATCATCTTCCCGGTGCCATCCATGTGCCCTTAGCAAGTATTGAACACGATCCTGCCGCCGCCAGTGCCAACATCCCCGATGGCAGTGTGCTCTACTGCGCCCACGGGATTCGCTCCCAGCGGGCGGGCGTATTACTCACCCTCGCAGGGGTACAACAGTTGCGCAGCCTCGCAGGTGGCATTCACCGATACACCCAATCCGAAAACCAGTGACACTGCGGCTGCCGCGCAGCAGACGCAGCGGCGGTGCGGCAGCCGCAAGGCGACAACTTGCCGCTGCCGCGGCAGGATCCTCGCGAAAAACAGTGGCATCCAGTGGTGTTGCAAAACCAACTAGCTCCCGCGGCTGCAGCGATCATCGTCGCTGCAGCTACCGGCTAGTGGGCGGCCGCATCCCAGTTAGGCCCCACCCCAGTGGACACCTCCAGGGGAACTCGCAAAGCAATAGCTTGATCCATGTGGTGTTGCACCAACTCGCGAACAGTCTCAAGCTCCCCATCGGCCACTTCGACGACAAGCTCGTCATGGACTTGCAGCAACACCCGGGACGCAAGCTGCTGGCCGCGCAGCGCCTCATCCACCCGAATCATCGCAACTTTAATAATGTCGGCGGCTGTACCTTGAATCGGCGAATTCAACGCAGCCCGCTCAGCGTTTTCTCGGGCGAGCCGATTCGTCGACACCAGCTCCGGCAAATATCGGCGCCGACCAAACACAGTGGTGGTGTATCCATCATCACGCGCCTGGGCAACAACCGTCTCCAGATAGCGTTTCACCCCACCGAAGCGTTGAAAATAGGATTCCATAATCGTTGAGGCTTCCCCGGTTGAGGTACCCAACTGGGCGGCAAGACCAAATGCGGTCAGCCCATAGGCCAACCCGTAGGACATGGCTTTCACCTTACGGCGAATCTCTGGGGTGACTTCAGCAACAGGTACATTAAACACCTTCGACCCCACATAGTTGTGTAAATCTTCGCCCTGCTGATATGCCTCGATGAGGCCAGCATCCTGGGAAAGATGGGTCATCACCCGCATCTCAATCTGGGAATAGTCCGCCGTGAGCAGCGCAGTGAAGTTTCCTTCAGGCTGGCTACCCGAGGCTATAAACGCCGACCGAATTTCGCGGCCTTGCGCCGTGCGAACAGGAATGTTTTGCAGATTCGGTTCCGTCGAGGACAACCGGCCAGTGGCTGCGGCAGTCTGTTTAAACGTTGTGTGAATCCGGCCATCATCGCCAATAGCTTTCAGCAACCCGTCAAGGGTTGTTTTCATTTTGAGATATTCCCGGTGCGCCATGAGATGGGCAAGAAATGGGTGCGAAGTTTTCGCCGCAAGCGCCTCTAATTCTTTCGCAGCGGTAGAATAGCCGGTTTTGATTTTTTTCGTTTTCGGCAGTTGCAACGTGTCAAACAGTACGGTCTGCAGCTGTTTCGGGCTCGAGAGGTTTAACTCCTCGTCGCCGGCAATTGCGCGGGCTGCAGCCACTTCCGCGTCGACCAGTTCAATAAAGGTATCCCGCTGCTCCAGCAGCACTGCACGGTCGACGGCGATACCGGTGTGCTCCATGCGGGCAAGGATCATTGCCAGCGGCAATTCCATATCCACAAACAGCTCATAGCAGTCGCGAGCAACCAGCTGCCCAGTCAACACGTCGGCAAGCTGCACCACTGCAGCAGCGCGGGCGGCAAGCTTGTGGATCATCGCCGGGTCGCTGGGAAGATCAACTAATGTCTGCTGGCCTTGATCAGCATCCGACTTCTGCGGTTTACCGCCGGACAACAGGTGCTCAAGATCTTGCAAAGACATCGGTAAATGCTGCGATACCACCGAGTCAAGATCTTTTAGTCGGGCATCAGGATCGACAAGATAGGCCGCAATTCCCGTGTCGTGGGCAAGACCTTGCAGGGTGTAGCCGTGACCTTGGAGCTGATGCCACAACGATTTCGCATCATCAGTGAACTTCGGTGCCTGCGAATTCTGGACAAACTCGGCAAATATCTGCTCTTGTTCACAGTCCAACTCACTTGGATCAAACACGAAACAATGCCCGTCTGCTGCGGCAAGCGCCACCATTGTGCAGGTGCCTTGCGATGGCTGGGCGTCGCCTGCGGCAACCACAGCAATACCGGCTGCCATCCGCTCCTCGGTCAACCAGGAGGCTAGCGACACATCAGTATCTAAGTGCACCGTTACAGCTGGCTGCTCGGGGCTTGCAGTCTGAGTCGCATTGTCGTCTGCAAAATCGAAGGTTGTGGCAAGTTTATTGCGCAGTGTCGAACCGAACTCGAGGGCTTGAAAAATTTGGTGGACCAACGCTGGATCAGCTGCCCGACGCTGCCCATCATCGACAGTGATCGGCAATTGAACATCGCGAATCATGGCGGTGAGCTGTCGGTTAAGCCGCACCTGGTCGATGCGATCGCGCAGGGACTGCCCCACTTTGCCGCCGATTTCGTCGGCATGATCAAGCAGATTGTGCAACGTCCCATATTGCACTATCCACTTGGTGGCGGTTTTCTCACCGACACCGGGAATATTTGGCAGATTGTCAGAAGGGTCGCCGCGCAGCGCAGCAAAATCGGGATATTGGGCTGGTGTCAACCCATACTTTTCTTCAATCGCAGCCGGGGTAAACCGTCGCATCTCGGAGACCCCTTTGACCGGATACAGCACAGTCGTGGCATCGTTGACAAGCTGGAAGGAATCCCGGTCACCGGTAACAATCACCGTAGAAAAATCGGCGGCGCCAGCCTGCGTTGCGAGCGTGGCAATAATGTCGTCGGCTTCGAAGTTTTCCTTCGTCACACAGGTGATCCCCAACGCCGGCAGTAGTTCTTGCAGGATTTCTACTTGGCCTTTGAACGCTTCCGGGGTGGCTTCCCGCTGTGCTTTATATTCCGGAAACATATCGGTGCGGAAGGTTTTCCGTCCAATGTCGAACGCAACCACCACATGGGTGGGTTGTTCCTGGCTGAGCAATGCGGACAACATGGAACAAAATCCGTACACCGCATTGGTGTGCTGTCCCGCCGAGGTGGCAAACTTTTCTGCTGGAAGCGCGTAAAACGCCCGAAACGCCATCGAATGCCCGTCGATCAGCATAAGGGTCTTAGAGTTTGCAGTGTCGCCTGGTGCGGTAGTGGAGGTCGCATTCACGCTGACCTAGTGTACCGGCAGTGGCAGCTTTGTGCCGGTAGCGGGGATAAATGGCGCATCATGATCCAGTGGGCTATAGTGTTGCTAGCACGAAACAGCAGCCCCCGTCTCAAGGCGGGTAGGATCTGCTGGATTTCGCTGCAACAATTGCACATCTTCGCCCCAGTAGCCCAATTGGCAGAGGCAACGGATTCAAAACCCGTCCAGTGTGAGTTCGAGTCTCACCTGGGGCACGATTAACACCCCTGTTTTGTTTACTCGATGCGGTAAACAAAACAGGGGTGTTGTTATCATCGCTGGTTTGTTTCCACAGCCACCGGGTCTGGGGAGAGCAACCGGTGCACTCTCCTTTCGTCGTTTTCTTTGCCCGCATGTTGCTCCTGCGGTTTTCGCCACCTGTTAGGACGTGAACCTTATCCCGATGCTGCACAAGTCCGCCACAGCACGTTCGTTTTCCTTCACCAAGCTGATAACACACAGTGCGCAAGGTGCCGCGATTGCGTTAGCCGAACTTGTTCCAGGGGTCTCAGGCGGCACTATAGCGCTGGTGACTGGCTGCTATGAGCAGGCACTAATCCATGCACATCGGGCAACAAGTATTGGCGCAGCACTGCTAAAACGTGACCGTCCCGCGGTTCGCACCCAATTGCAACGCTTCGACTGGTGGTTTGTGCTTCCACTGGTGTGTGGAATGGTGGTGACGTTGCTGGTGGCTGCCGGGATGATGGAGTCCTTTGTGGCTGAGCATCCGGCACTTTCGCGGGCAATCTTTTTCGGCATGGTGCTTGCCTCATTGACGGTGCCATTTGCGTTGCTTCCGCGGCAAGCCCGGCACAGTTGGCCAGTACTCGGCACCACCGCTGTTGCGGCGCTGCTTGCCTGGTTGGCGACCGGGAACACCGGTGTGACACATTCTTCTCCCAGCTGGTGGATGCTGGTGATTGGGGCGGCGCTCGCAGTTAGTGCGTTGGTTCTACCAGGGGTGAGCGGTTCGTTTGTGCTGTTGGCGCTCGGTTTGTACAGCCCAATGTTGACGGCTGTCGCGCATCGGAATGTGCCGCGCGTTGGCTGGTTTCTGCTTGGAGCGATCATCGGATTAGTCACAATTGTGCGACTGGTGATGTGGTTGTTGACGCATCAGCGTGTGTTGACCTTAGCCGCTATGACCGGGCTTATGGCAGGTTCGTTGCGGGCACTGTGGCCGTGGCAAACCACTCCCCTGGCCGGGGACATTCCAGTGACGGAGTTCCCGGCATCGTGGCTGCTCTGGTTGGCGATTGCGCTTAGTGCACTTGCAGTGCTGCTCGTCGCCCGGATCAGTACTCGGCGGCAATCCCACGAGAGTTAAAACGCGGCACGATATGCACCTGCTGCACGCGGTTTACACCAGGCCGATCTGTTGGAAAAAACAACGGCTGTGCGAATCCTAGTAACCCACAGTGACGTGGCTGCGCCGCGGCACTGGCGGGACAGGGATACCGGCAACAGGTGAAAAGGAGGACGACTTGGTTCACAAGCCGCCCTCCGTTATCCTTCCCATCCACGAATTGTAGTAGCACTCGATGCAATTTCGAGAAACTACCCCATCCTATGCCCACTAGGACGCGTGCATGGTGCTGCTGGTGGGTGAAAAGCGGTGGCCGACTGGGGCTGCCGGCAACCCCGCTCGAGATGCCGTATTCCTGCTTCCTGCGGTTAGGAAGTAAGATCAGCAAATTTCGCTTCGAGGGCGCGAATCACTGGCGGTGGCAGCAAACTAGAAACATCACCACCATGCCGGGCTACTTCCTTACACAGCGACGAGGAAATATATCCATATTTCGGATCGGTGAGCAGAAAGAATGTGTCCACCCCAGTAAGGCGCCGGTTGATTTGCGCCATAGGGAGCTCATATTCATAGTCGATCCCGGAGCGCAGCCCTTTGACCAGCGTGTCAATGCCATGTTTTGTGGTGTAATCCACAAGCAAACCATCCCACGTGTCCACGATGAGATTGGTGATATGGCTGGTGGATTCTTCAATAAGCGCTACCCGTTCCGCGGCGGTAAACAGGCCAGCTTTTTTCGAGTTGAAACTCACCAGCACGGTAACCTTGTCGAAGGTTGCTGCAGCCCGCTGAAAAATATCAATATGGCCATTGGTGCACGGGTCGAAGGATCCAGGACATACGACGTGACGCACAGTGGACACTCTTTTCGTCTCTTGAAGGGTTAGTTGGTGGTTGCAGCCGATTCCGCTTCGGCAGGGGTGATGCTGTCACGGTCGAAGATCGCCATATCCATCCGTGCAATGCCAAAGGTGCGTTTTTTGAGTTTTTGCCCTGTCGGAGTAAACCCGGCCGGCCAGCTGACCTCTGGGGAGTCACGATGCCGTTCGACAACCACGATGGCATCATCTTGTAAGGCTGGCACCAGGGCGGCTACTACTTCGTTCACTTTCTCCGGGGCCATGTCGTAGGGCGGGTCAGCAAACACCATGTCGAAGTAGTTGGCTGGGGCAGTCGCCAAATAGGTGGTGACGTTTGCCTCCACGATGGTGACATCGCGATGGCCAACCACTGTCGCATTGTGTCGAATGGTGGCAACAGCCTGCGATTGGTGTTCGACAAGGACTACCGAGGCGGCACCGCGGGAGGCTGCTTCTAAGCCGACTGCCCCGGAGCCGGCATATAAGTCGAGCACTTGTGCGCCGCCAAATCCCCAGCGCACATTCAGCGACGAACACAGTCCTTCCCGGGCACGGTCGCTGGTTGGGCGGGTGCCGTGTTCGGGGACGCGTATTTTTCGTCCGCGTGCTTCACCGGCGATGATTCTGGTCAGTGGCATCGATATTTCTTCCGTAGGTGACAGGAGCCAAAGGGTACAGGTGCTGATTGTGTCAACGAAGACGGTACTGTGCAGGCCGGGCAATACACCGGTGGTGTAGTTGGCTAGCTGCGAGTATCTGGTGCATGTGGGTCAACCGTGATCACCACGTCGCCGCCGTCAATATCGGCATAGTCGGCCACCAGAATACTGGTGACTATGCCAGGTCCTGGGGCGGGTACTGTTGCTTCGAGTTTCACTGTTTCTATGGTGGCCAGTGGATCACCGGCGGCCACAGTGTCACCGGCAGCGACATGAAACCGCACGATGCCGCCGAATGGGGCACAGATGTTCATAGGGCAACTGTAAACGATCACTTGTCGACCTGTGACATTTTCAGCTGTTTCCACCGCCTCACCCCGGTGGGAAGTGTTGCTACGTTTTTTCGATGAATTCCCGTTCCGTGTCGGCCACATCTTTGATGAGTTCCTCGGCAAGCTGCGGGTTACGGGCAACAAGCTTGTTGGCATCGGTGACCGCTTGGGTGATCAGGGCAGTGTCGGCGACAAGATCAAGGAGGGTGACTCGACGTTTGCCGCCGGATTGTGCGGTGCCGAAAATGTCACCTTCCCGGCGGGTTTGTAAATCAAGTTCGGCAAGGGTGAATCCATCGACGGTGCTGGCCACCGCCTGGAGTCGTGCCATGGCGGGTGAATCCTCAGGCTGGGTGGTGTGCAGCAGGCACAGCGATGCGGCAGTGCCGCGGCCAACCCGGCCGCGCAGCTGATGCAGTTGCGATACGCCGAAGTGTTCCGCGTTGCGGATGTAGATGACGGTGGCGTTGGGGATGTCAATGCCAACTTCGATAACGGTGGTTGCGACCAGAATGTCGATGGTGCCGGCAGCGACTGCGGCCATCACTTCGGCTTTCTCTTCGGCCGAAAGTCGGCCGTGCACAATACCGATGCGGCGATGCGGATACAGGGTGTGTTGCAGCAGCTCGGCGGTGGCGGTCACTCCATTTTCACCGTCGATGCTGTGGCACACCACAAACGCTTGATGTCCTTTGGTGATTTCTTCGTCGATTCGCTGCCAGGCGCGCGCCACCCAGGTAGGTCGCTGCTCTGGGACGACGGCGGTGGAAATCGGGGTGCGTCCAGCGGGCAGTTCATGCAATGTGGAAACATCCAAGTCGCCAAACAGCGTCATGGCGATGGTTCGCGGAATAGGGGTGGCGGTCATCACCAGCAGATGGGGGCGGCGACCGTCGTCGCGCCGCTGCCGGAGCCGGTCACGTTGCTCTACCCCGAAGCGGTGTTGTTCGTCGACGACAACAAGTCCAAGATTGTCGAACACTACTCCGTCACTGAGCACCGCATGGGTGGCAACAATGATTTGTGCTTGGCCAGTCATCGCAGCAAGAAGCGCCTGCTGTTTCGCTTTGGTGGCAAGCGAACCGGTGAGCAAGGTGACAGCAACCTCGTTGCGAAGCCCTGCCGCGGCCAGCTGCTCTGCAATTGTGGCGGCATGTTGGCTGGCAAGTACTTCCGTTGGGGCGAGGAGCACACTTTGGAAGCCGGCAGCAGCGGCATGCAGCATTGCGGCAAGAGCAACGAGCGTTTTTCCGCTGCCTACATCGCCTTGCAGCAGACGCATCATCGGGGTGGTGCAGCGTAATGCGGCACGCAGTTGGGCAATGACTTGCTGCTGTCCTTGGGTTAGTGCAAACGGCAGCGATGCGACCAGGGTTTCCACATAGTCGGAGCTGGCAGGATCAACGAACATGGCAGGGGCATTGTCGGTGGCCGCATCCGCCCGGCGCAGTGCCATCACCAACGCCAAAGAAAGCGCTTCGTTGTATTTGATGCGGCGAATCGCCGCCTGCGGACCATCCCCTACCGGCTGATGAATTTGGCGAAGTGCAGCATCAAACTGCAGCATTCCGGCGGGAACCTCGTCGAGGGGTTCAGCGATGGGGGCAAGCTGCCGCAGGACTGCGTCGACGGCGCCAAGCACTTCCCAGGAGGTGGTGCCTTTTTTCGTGGGATAGATCGCCACATACTCTAACCCGGCAAGAAGCTGCTCAATATGGTCTTCGTCGCCATAGGCGGTGAGCTGTTGCAGGCCACCGGTGGCAACGCGTTTGCGGCCCGGATCGGGGATCACCACATAGGCTGGATGAGATAGTTGGGCGCTGCCGCGCCAAAACTTTACCTTGCCGCACAGCATCACCCGGGTACCAACAGGGAGTTGGCGGGGCAGATATTTCGCCCCGAAGAACGTTGCTTTCATCGAATTGTGATCGCTGGCCACCGTGATGGTGAACAGTTGCTGGCCCCGGGCGGTGGTGGTGCGGGTGGCGTGGGTGATCTGCCCAATACAGGTGACTGTGTCACCTTCTTGGGCTTGTTCAATATCTACCATCGAGCCGTGGTGGGAATAGGCTCGCGGATAGTGCAGCAGAAGATCGGTGACAGTGTCCCCGCCAAGTGCCGCGGCGAGGCGACGGGCTGGTTTTTTCGGCAGCAATGCATCCAACCGGGTGTTGTCCTGCCAACCAAGCATGTCGATCCTTTCACCGTGTTTGTGCAGCCTTGCGTGCAACGGGGCAGCCTGCCGCAGGCGGGGTGGTTTCGCAGCTGTCTGCGGTCTGAGCGTGTGCTATATCGTCAGATCTCCTACCAGTTCAGGCGTCCAGCTGCCGCAGCAGAGGAAGACTGAACCGGTTGATACCGCAAGGCGCACACTATTCGACGCCGATTTCGACCGGATGGTCCATTCCGTCGGCCGGATAGACTGTGAGGTCTACCCCCACTTCAGCCAGATGCTGCCCGATGGTTGCCACATCGACCGCCGCATGTGCCTCCGCGGTGAGCAGCAACGTGACAAGTTCACCGCCGCGGTTGAGCAGTGTGTCACAGGTGTCGGTGATAGCTTCGGTGAGATTCCGGGTGATGGTGATGGTGGCGCCTGCTGAGGTGGCAACGAGATCACCTGGCTGCAGCGGACCGGAGTCGCAAGTGTCTGCATGATACACCCGAGTGATCACCGCGGTGGTCATGGCACCGGCCGCCTCCGCCATGGCGTAAGCATCTACGGCGATAGGTTGACTGGGGTCGTGTACCGCCAAGGCAGCGATCCCCGACACGAGCCGTGCAGTCGGCAAAATGGTTAAGTTTTTTTCGCTAGCATGACTGGTCAATTCCGCCGAGATAAGTTCCCGTTTCGACAGCAAACCATTCGGCAGCAAAATGATCTCTTTGGCTTTACTCGTGCGGGCTGCCGCAACAATTGCCGAAACCGTATCACTTGGCCGGGTAATGCCGCCGCCAACAAACACCGGTGAATCAGGATCAATCGGATGCACCACCACTGCCCCGGCGCTGCGATAGAGTTCTGCTAACCGGCCGGGGGGAACAATTGCGATCACCGCCCGCGGAATAGGGCGGGTGTGCGGCCCGTCGGGTAAGAGCTCGAAGCGAAGGTCGCTGATGCTGCCAAACCCGGTCAGTGTTTCTACCACCCGGCCAGCTTCCCGAGTGTGAATGTGCACTGTGCCGGTGGCGGCAGTGGCCCGTGCAATCACTAAACTGTCGCCGAGAGTCCGCAAGGCTTGCTGCACATCGTCGAGGGTGTGGGGTTGGTGGCAGGTCACAAACCCCATGACTTCAAGGTGAGGGTTGGCGGTGCCGTGCCCTTCCCCTTCTGCGCTGGCAGCCGGCGGTAATGGGGTGCCATCACGTTGTGTTCCCTGCTCGGTGTCTGTGTGTATTGCAAGGGTTTCACCTGGTGTAGCACCGATTTGTTCCCCACTGCCGGCGGCAAGTGGGGCTGTTGTGTCAGGGTGCGGTCTGGTTGGTGAGTGTGGCTTGTTTTCAGGCTGTGCTGCTGCCTGGCTCGAATTTGGGCGTGTCGAAGGCACAGGACGCAGGCTATCTTCCGAATCGGCAACCTGATCTGTACCTGGTTCGGCTGTTTGCACCGTATCCGATAGCCGAGAGAAGTCATCGACTGTGGGAGCAGCCTGAGGATCATCCCCAGGTGATGGCACCGATTGGGTGGGGGTGCCTCGTTGACCATGCAGACCGACGATCTCGCACAGTGTTTCTAGTAACAGGACGAATCCTTGGCCGCCCGCATCGACCACCCCTGCTTCGCGCAATACTTCCAGCTGGGACGGTGTGTGATGTAACGCGGTGCGGGCGGCCTGTCGGGCAACTGCTGCGACGGTGGCAAGTCGCTGGTCGGTGAGTTCAGCAACTGCTCGCGCAGTTGCTCGAATCACGGTGATGACTGTGCCTTCTACCGGCTCGGTGATCGCCGATGTCACCATTGTTTCGGCGCGAGTAAGTGCGTCGATAATCGCCGGCCCATCGATGTGGCCGGCACGGGCAGCAGCTGCAGCAAGTGAGGCTAAAATTTGGCTCAACACCACTCCGGAATTACCGCGTGCACCCCGCACCGCACCGTGCGCGAGTGTTTCGGCAATTTGCCGCATCGACGCGTGAGGCTCCTCGGCGAGCAGTCGATCCATTGCGGCAACTGCAGCTTTCATTGTGAACGCCATATTTGATCCGGTGTCGGCATCCGGTACCGGAAACACATTCAAGGCGTTGATCTCTTCCCGGCGCGCATCGAGTTGTGTGCAGGCATAGCGCGCCCACCGAACGTATGCGTCCGAACCGAAGAGTTCCGCCTGTGCCATAACCGTCTAGTCTAGTGCAGCTGGTGGGGTAATGATCTTTATCGACACTACTTCCCTATCACGTTGTGACTGTTGTGATTGTTGTGGTTTTGCGGTGTCTGCGGGGTGTTACCAGAGGGTTGGGTTGTTTGGCTCGGTGTAGTCGGGTAGTTGCCAGTCGATGGGGTCGGCTCCTTGTTGGGTGAGCAGGGTGTTGGTGGTGCTAAATGGTTTGCTGCCGAAGAATCCTCGGTATGCCGACAGGGGTGATGGGTGGGCGCTGGTGACTAAGGGGGTGTCGCCGAGTCGGTGGGTTAGTGTTTGGGCTTGTTTGCCCCACAGGATGGCGACGAGTGGCTGGTGTCGGGCGACGAGGGTGTCGATGATGTGGTTGGTGATGGTTTGCCAGCCTAGGTTTTGGTGGCTGCCAGCTGCGCCGGCGGTGACGGTGAGTACTCTGTTGAGCAGCATGACGCCTTGGTCGACCCAGGCGGTGAGGTCGCCGTGGTGTGGTGGGGTGATGTGGAGGTCGCTGTGCAGTTCGGTGTAGATGTTGGCGAGTGATTTAGGCAGGGGTTGTACTGTTCGGTCGACGGCGAACGACCAGCCGATGGGATGTCCGGGGGTGGGATAGGGGTCTTGCCCGACGATGAGTACTCGGGTGTGGTGTATCGGGTGGGTCAGGGCGCGCAGGGTGTGGTGTGGTGCCGGCAGGATGATTTCTCCGGCGGCGCGGCGGGTGGCGAGGGTGGTTTCGATGGTGGCGAGTTGGTCGGCTACTGGGGCAAGTGCGGTTACCCAGGTGGGGTCGATGGTGGCGAGTAGGTGTGGAGGTGTGGTCATGGGTTATCGGTGTGGTGTTTGGGTGTGTGAGGTGGAGCGGATGGAGTCCCAGCCGCCGGTGCTGGCGGGTGGTTTGCCGTTCAGCAGGATTGGATGCTGGCCTTTGGGCAGGGTTTTGCCGATGACTCGGAAGCCGTGGGTTTGTTCGGTGGGGCTTACTGCCAGGAGGGTGTGGTCTTCGCCGCCGTGTAGTGTCCAGGTTTGGGGGTCTTTGCCGAGCAGGGTTGCGGCGTGTTGGAGCAGCGGATCGGGCTGGAGTGCGTCGGGATAGAGTTCTATGGTGATTCCGGAGCGGGTGGCGATGACGGTGAGGTCGCGGATTAGCCCGTCGGAGTTGTCGGTCATGGCGCTGGCGCCGGTGGCTCTGGCTACTGCGCCGCGTCCGGGGGCTGGTCGGGGTGCACAGTGGTGGGTAACGAGTGGGGCGAGTGCGGGGGGAATGTGGTTGCGTCCGAAGTGGCTGAGGAGGTCGAGGCCGGCAGCGGAGTGTCCGATTGCCCCGGAGGCGAGGAGGTGTTGACCGGCGCGTGCCCCGGTGACGGTCAGGGGTGGTTTGGGTCCGGTGATGGTGCCGGTTGCGGTTACTCCGATTACGAGGGTGTCGCTGATGGTGATGTCGCCGCCGACGAGTTCGATGGCATAGTGGTCGAGCATGGCGGCTATCCCGCTGGCGAAGTCGGTGATCCAGGCGATTGGTAGGGTGCGGGGTAGTGCCAGGGCAAGCAGGAGTGCTTGTGGGGTGGCGCCCATGGCAACAATGTCGGCAACGTTTTGTACTACTGCTTTGTGGCCGACTTCGTAGGCGGTGGAAAAGTCGTGACGGAAATGGCGTCCACAGACCAAGGTGTCGGTGGTGATGACGCTGCGGGCGGCCGGGTTTGGCAGGTCGATGACTGCTGCATCGTCACCATTGCGGGCGGATGGTGCGATGTCGGTGATGGTGGCGATAAGTTCGTGTTCTGCGAAGTCACCGACGGTTGGTGTGGCCGGATAGTCCGGGATGGGTGGTATCCCTGCATGGTGCGGTGTCGCGGGGTTCATAGGTTCTCGCAGTCAGATGGTGGGGGCGGTGTTGCTGCCGCTGGTGGGGCTTTTGGTGTGTTCTACCCTACCGGCGCAGGGTGCTGGCCGGGTTGGCGTCGAATCCAGGATTGACTGTTGTCGTTGTACCTGGTTGCCGCGTTGGACTTCACCGGCCAGGTATCTAGACTAATGCAACTATGACAGTGCAGCAGCCGGGTATTTCGTTTCGTCGTCGTCCGCTTCTTCTTGCGTTAGCGTTGGCGATTGTGTTTGTGATCGCCGCATTGTGGGGGGCACGCTACGTCTATGACCAGGCACGCTATCAGCCGGTGTCGGTGGCGAATTTTCCTGCCCCGGCGGCTGATTCGCCGGCGTGTGCAACCATGGTGGCGCAAGCCCCCACCGAGTTGGATGAGTTTGTGCAGGTGCCGCTGGTTGATCCGGCGCCTGCTGGGGTGGTTGCGTGGGTGAAGGATTCCACCCAGCGGATTGTGAGCCGCTGTGGGGTTGATTTGCCCGCCCAATACGACCGCCTGTCCAAGGTGCTTACCGTTGACGATGTTGATTGGATTCTGGTCGTCGACACCACTCCAGGGGTTGATTTGGCGTCGTTTTACACGATTAATACGGCGGCGACGATTGCCGTAACCGGGCCGCGGGCAGCATTAACCGAATCAGTGTTGCATGATTTCACCGCGCTTGCTGATCCGTTGAAAACTTCCCGGGCTACTCCTGCTGCCGCACCGCTTGCCGAGCTACCAATGGCAGCTTCTGCTGATACGGCAGTTTGCAGCAGGTCGCTGGAGGCTTTTTCGACGGTGCTTGCCGACGATGAGGACTATGTGCCGGCCACTACAGATCAGCTGGAAGGCGCCGGGTTTGATCCGGCTACCACCCGGGCATGGATTGCTACCGGCTATGAGCCGGTTGTTGTGCGCTGCGGGGTGGAGAATTCGGCAAACTATGCGCCCACCGCGATATTGGATCAGGTGGATTCGGTACCATTTTTCACCGACACTACTCTTGCGCAGGGCACCACCAGTGCCGTGTATTATCCGCAAGGCACCCGGCAGCAGTTTGCGATCTCAGCACCCCAACAGATAGCCCAACCGGTGCTGGTGACGATTGCCGGTCTCATCACCAGCCGCGATCTGTAAGCAGTCCGCGGCATGCTTGTCCGGCAGGAAACGCTGGTGTACGCGTGAACACGCTGGTGTGCATTTTCTAAAAAAACGAGGAGCAGCGCAGCATGCTTGCGCCCGCTGCGCCACCGCAACCATCCTGAAATCCCTGGTTTGCTGCGACGGCGCACACAGGATCGGTTGTCTGTGGCGTGCCGACGCCGCACAGCTAGGTGCGGCTGCTGTGCAGGGCTTGCTCAATAAGGATGCCGAGGAGTTCCGGATAGCTTACGCCGTCATAGGCGAATTCTTGCGGATACATGGAGATCGGGGTGAACCCGGGCATGGTGTTGATTTCGTTGACCACCGGGCCGTCATCGGTGAGGAAGAAATCTACCCGCGACAGGCCACGCGCCCCCAGAGCTTGGAATGCCCGCAGGGCGAGCTGCTGGATTTCGGCGATGGCTTCCTCCCCGATCGGGGCAGGGATCGCAGCTTGCACCGTATTGGCTAAATATTTGGTGTCGAAATCGTAGAACCCTTGTGCAGAATCGGTGGTGCCCTGCAACTGGGCTGGGGTGGCGGCCCGCAGCCGACCGTCGGGATATTCCACAATGGCAACCTCGACTTCAGGCCCCACCATTTCCCGTTCGACAAGCACTTTGTGATCTTCTTTGCGAGCAGCTGCGACCGCAGCGGCAAGATCATCGAGGTGGGTGACTTTCGACACCCCAATAGAGGAGCCGCCACTGGCCGGTTTCACATACACCGGCAAACCTAACGCAGCAATATCATCGACTACCTCGTCCAGCGAACCGGTGACCACCACCTGCGGGGCAACCGACAACCCAGCTGCCTGCAGGAGCAGTTTGGTTGCTGTCTTATCCATGCCGGCAGCGCTGGCTAACACCCCACAGCCAACATAGGCAATCCCAGAAAGTTCAAACAGCCCTTGGATGGTGCCGTCTTCGCCGCGGTGACCATGCAGCGCGGGAAAAATCACATCCACTTCCGCATACAGCTCACCGGCATGTTCCCCGGACACATAATAAAACTGGCCTTTGTGCTGTGGAGAGACTGCCAGGCGCAGCTCTTCCCGGGGGCGAACTTCCGGTTGATAATCCGGCCGCATCGTCAGTTCGGCACTGTCGGTGGTTCCCACCACCCAGGTGCCATCCCGGGTGATACCGACCGGGATTGGGGTAAACCGGGTGGTGTCCATATTGTGCAAAATGGCATGCCCGGTGACGCAGGCAACGGAATGCTCTGAGCTTTGCCCACCATAGATGACGGCTACCCGAATAAGGTTTTGCTGATCTGTCATGCAGGTCATCCTACACCGGCTGAGGTGGGGTGCCGACGCCAACTATTCCGACTTCCGACGCCGCCCCATCAGTGCCAAAATCATTTCATCTACTGCCATATCCTCATGGCACACTTGGTACACTGCCCTAGTAATTGGCATCTCTACATTGCAGCTTTGGGCGAGCGCATAGATTGATTGCGCACTCACCACCCCTTCAGCGACCTGCCCGTGGGTAGATTTTGATGCTTCGGCTACCGTGTCCCCTTTGCCGAGATGATAGCCAAAGGTGCGATTGCGCGACAGCGGGGAGGAACAGGTGGCAACCAGGTCACCGAGCCCGGCCAAACCGGAAAACGTTGCCGCATCTGCCCCCAGCGACACCCCGAGGCGGGCGATCTCTGCGAGGCCACGGGTAATCAATGATGCTTGGGAGTTTTCCCCCAGGCCGCGGCCGTGCGCCATACCGCAGGCAAGTGCCACCACATTTTTACATGCCCCACCGATCTCGCAGCCGATCACATCGGTGTTGGTGTAGGGACGAAAATAGGGCGCACCCACTGCCCGCTGCACCGCCTCTGCACGGGTTTCGTCGCTGCAGGCGATCACTGTCGCCGCCGGCTGCCCAAGGGCAATTTCGCGGGCAAGGTTAGGCCCTGACAGCACTGCAATCCGGGAAGGGTCACAGCCGGTGACCGCCTCAATGACTTGGCTCATCCGCAAACCGGTGGACTGTTCAATACCTTTCGCTAACGACACGATAGTCGAATCAGATTCGATATCTTCCGCCCACCGGGCAAGATTATCCCGCAACGTTTGCGACGGCACTGCTAGCACCACAATTTCGGCGCCGTCTAGGGCAAGCTTCGCGGAGGCGGTGGCAGTAATCGTGCGTGGCAGGGTTAAACCTGGCAGATAGTCAGCATTTTCCCGAGTGATCTGAATGGCTTTTGCTGCTGCTTCGCGCCGCGCCCACAGCCGCACTTCGTTGCCGGCATCAGCAAAAACTTTCGCCAGTGTTGTGCCCCACGAACCGGCACCCATCACTGCAACTTGAGGTAATGACATGGTTTCTTTTACAAACTCCTTGCGCAACAGCGTTGCTTTCTACGGTGAGCTCGGTGGCACTGCCCGCCGAACCTGGCCTAGTCAAAACAGCTGGTTTCTCCACAATCGGCTGAGGCTGACTTGATCATTGCCAGCTGGCCGTCGTTGTCAAGTGCACAGCGTTTGCCCGCATGGTGATTGTGCTTCGCTTCTTGCTTGTTCGGCACAGTGCTACCGACAATCCTAGCGATGTGACACAGCAACGGCGGAAAAACAGGGTCAAGGGGAAGCTGTTGCTCCCCACGGCAACACTGCTGTTACCACCCGACAATGGTGAAGTGTCAAGGATTGAGGTAGCTGCGAACATTGTGCGCTGCGCCCGCGCCACACCAAGCACAACGAGGTGGTGCAGATTTTTGCTGCGTGCAGGTGGTTCCACAAACTTTTCGCATCACTTCCCGTACGCTAGAGCTGACGTATTTCTTGCAGCGACGCGGAGATGTTGCGAACACCATTGTTCTAGGAGCAGCCCCATGGGAACACAACAGTCAGGTCCACACCATGCAGTAGCCGCTGCAGCGGCGTCGTCACTTGCAGGACGCCTGCAGATGATCGGCCCGCATCCGGCGCGGGAAGGCAATCGGCGAGTGATCGCCGCCGGTGCAGTGGTGTATCGCACCAGCGACAATGGCACCGTCGAATATGCCATGATTCACCGTCCCCGCTACGACGACTGGTCACTGGCGAAAGGCAAACTCGATCCTGGTGAATCAATCCCTGCCACCGCTGCCCGGGAAATTTTGGAAGAAACCGGCTATACGGTGCGGTTAGGAAAACTGTTAGGACTGATTACCTATCCGGTCGGCTCCCGGGAAAAGGCGGTCTACTATTTCACTGCGGAAGTCACCGGCGGCGACTTTGTCGCCAACGATGAAGTCGATACGATCGCCTGGCTGCCGCTCGAACAAGCCATCGCCCGCGCCACCTATGAGGTGGATGCGCTAGTGCTTACTAAAGCAGCGAAACGACTTGCGTTACCTGAACAAACCCGGTTGATTGTGGTGCGGCACGCGCACGCGTTCGCCCGCCATAATTGGGCAGGTGATGATAATAAACGACCGCTCGATAAAAAAGGTGTGAAGCAAGCCGAAGCGCTCGTGGCGATGCTTACCCCCTTTGGACCGACCGCGGTGTATTCGGCAGCCCCCGACCGGTGCCAGGACACAGCCGCCCCGCTTGCGGAAGCCCTCGGCGTGCCTGTCACCGTCGATACAAGCTACGGCGACGAAGGCTGGACAACCGATCCGAAAGGATCGCTCGCGAAGTTTATCGCCCTGGAAACCACCGATGGTATCCCGGTGGTGGTGTCGCAAGGGTTAACCATCCCGGAGTATCTTGCCTCAGCAAGTGTCCGCGGCAGCCTGCCAATTCCTGACGAGGAACTGGTCTGCAAAAAAGGATCCGCCTGGTTGCTGACCTTCTCTCAAGGGCGATTGTGCGGCGCTGACTATCTTGCCTCAGCATTGCCAGTAAAGTAACGGCGTACCAATACTGCAACCAACCCGCCATGCAACACTCGAATAGCGGGTCGTACGAGCAGAAACGGTGTGCTACCCGCCTTGCGGCGCGGCGGCGCCGTCGTCGGTGTCGCTTTCCCGAAACACCGGCCGGTGCCGCGCCGCCAAACCTAATTGCTCACGGGCGATTGCACTCGCGGTGAGGTTATAGCGCACGAGCATAAAAAACATCACCGCAATCGCCAGTGCCGCCACGAGAAACATTGGCATGACCGTATCGGTCATACTCAACAGCACTTCACCGACGGCAACCACCCCGGAGATGAGCGCAAGCCATAACGGAAAACGAGCTGTGCGCCGTACCGTGTCTTGCCACACCTGCTCACTGGCGGTGGTATCAGGATTCACCGGTCCACCGAACCGTCCCACCGACAAGCCACCGGTCACACTTTTTCGATAAATCACCAGGTAAAACACGCACAACACGGCGAACAACACCGCAAACAACAGGGCACTAATCATCATGGGGGCATCCGTTTTCCAACAGGGGCTTGAGCAAGACAGCAGACTGCCTCGACGTCCAGAGGTACGCTTCCCACATGCTGGGATCGCCACCAGGCGGTGAAGCGGTCACGTAAAGAACTTTACCTGTAGCAAGCAGGAGGCGACGTGGTATCAATCAGAGGGCGAACACGACCGCGTGAGCTTCCCCACTGCCGTCGCCTAACTGACAAGGCACCTAACCGAAACGGCACCTAACTGACACAACCCACGCGTGGCGCGTGAGACGGGTTACTGGCCGGTTGTTGTCACCGGCATCCACGGTGGACGCTGTGCCGCATAGGCCGCAATAGCATCAGCAGCTTCAAGCGTGATGCCAATGTCGTCGAGACCATTGAGCAGGCGATAACGGGTGTATTCGTCAATCGTAAACGGATATGTCGCATTCCCTGCTGTGATCGTCAGGCTAGTGAGATCAACACTGACAGCACAATCAGGTTGCGTAGCAAGCAACGCAAAGAGTTGCTCTGCCACCTCTTCGGTGACTTCTGCGGTGAGCAGCCCATTATTGCCAGCGTTATTGCGGAAAATATCGGCAAACCTCGATGAGATCACCACCCGAAAACCGAAGTCACGCAGTGCCCACACCGCATGCTCCCGGGACGATCCGATACCGAAGTCCTCCCCCGCGACCAGAATCGGTGCGCCGTGGTTGGCTGGATCGTTGAGCACAAAGTCTGGCTCGGTACGCCACTGCTCAAATAACACATCAGCAAACCCGGTGCGGGTCACCCGCTTAAGATATGCGCCGGGCAGAATCTGATCGGTATCAATGTTGCTTCGCGGCAGCGGTACGGCGCGGCCGGTCACGGTAGTTATCGCTTCCATGAAGGTTTCGTTCGCTTTCTCAATTCTTTCAACATAGCCATCAGTGCCAGCAGCTAGTGGGGTTACTCACAGCTCGGGCGCTCGCATTTCGTGGCATTCCACCACTGCTGCACTACAGCTTGGCTGGATTGGTGAGCTTGCCGGTAATTGCGGTAGCGGCTGCAACCGCGGGGCTCACCAAGTGGGTTCGTCCCTTTGGTCCTTGACGCGATTCAAAGTTTCGATTCGACGTTGATGCTGCCCGCTGCCCGGGGGATAATTTGTCTGGATTCATCGCCAAACACATCGAGCACCCAGCCTGCCGCCACTGCGCGCCAGCCTGCTTGAAAATCGCTGCCAAACCTTCTGCTTCTGCGGCGGCGGCAACTGTGGTCGACCCTGGCACCACTAGCACCCGCACGCCATCAGCGACGCGACGACCGCGCAGAATTTCAGCTGCTATCCGCAGATCTTCAATCCGCCCATTGGTGCAGGAACCAATAAACACCGTATCGACCGCAATGGCCGACATGGGTGTTCCCGGGGTAAGCCCCATATATTCCAACGCTCGGGTGGCACTGCGCCGGTCATCCACACTGGTAAAACGAGACGGATCGGGAACACACTCGTCGATACTTACGGATTGAGCCGGATTCGTCCCCCACGTTACTTGTGGCGAAAGCGTTGAGATATCAACAGTCACTTCCTTATCAAAACGCGCCCCCTCATCGGTGCGCAGCGTCGACCAATCAGCAACGGCCTGTGCAAACAGCTCACCCTGCGGCGCAAACGGGCGGCCTTGCAGATACTTAAAGGTCGTCTCATCGGGGGCGATGAGCCCTGCTCGGGCGCCGGCCTCAATGGACATATTGCAGATAGTCATCCGCTCTTCCATGCTGCAATCAGCAATCACGTTCCCCCGGTATTCGATAATGTACCCCTGTCCGCCACCCGTTCCGAGACGTCCAATAATGGCCAAAATAATGTCCTTCGCGCTGACCCCGGGCTGTCGGGTGCCGACGACGTTTACCGCGAGTGTTTGTGGCCGCTCCATGACAATGGTTTGGGTTGCAAGCACATGTTCGACGACCGAAGTGCCGATACCAAACGCAATCGCCCCGAATGCCCCGTGGGTCGAGGTATGCGAATCGCCACAAACAATCGTCATCCCCGGCTGGGTGAGCCCAAGTTCCGGACCGACCACATGCACAATCCCTTGGCGTTTGGATCCCATCGGATACAGTGGAATGCCGAATTCGGCACAATTGCGACGCAATACTTCCACCTGCTGCCGGGAGATAGGATCAGCGATCTCTGACACGGCACCGGTGGTAATCCCCTCGGTGGGCACATTGTGATCTTCTGTTGCGAGCGTGAGCTCTGGGTGACGCACCACGCGCCCCTGGAGGCGCAGACCATCAAAGGCTTGCGGTGACGTCACTTCGTGGAGCAGATGCAGGTCGATAAATAGGTGATCGGGTTGGCCTTCACCTGCTGCACGAACCAGGTGACGCTGCCAGATTTTTTCTGCCAGCGTCATCGGCTGGCGATGCGCAGCTGACGGTTGGACGCTAGTGTGGCTGGTCTGCTGTTCACCCACGAGATCTCACAAACTCCTTCTCCCCGTTGCTGATCACCGGGCTGCTGGCACAGCACTGCGGTGGTACCGCCGGTATCACGGGTTGCGCCGACAATAAGAAGAGCCGGAGCGAAGCCGCGATGCGGTGAAACGAATGAGGAAAAACGGGGACGGGTACACCCCACTATGTTTCCCACATTCTGGAATGATAGTATCGCAATATGGGAAAGTATAGCGGAGAGGAAACTCCATCGAGCGGGATCCAGGTTCTTGACCGAGCCGTGACGATCCTCACCACCGTGGCGCAGGAACCATTGTCGTTGACCGAACTCTGCCAAACCACTGGCCTACCTCGTGCGACCGCGCACCGGATTGCCACCGCCCTCGAGGTGCATCAATTCCTTTCCCGCACCAATGATGGCAAATGGCGAGTCGGCCAAGCGCTTGCTGCACTCGGCACGCAAGCAGGCGATTCACTCATCGATTCTGCCTCGCCGATAATGTCTGCGCTCATGGAATCTACCGGCGAATCAGTGCAGCTCTACCGACTCACCGGCAATATGCGCACCTGCATCGCCTCACTCGAACCACCATCAGGTCTGCAGAACACTGTCCCTGTAGGAGCCCGCATGGAGCTCACCGCTGGCTCAGCCGCGAAAGTGTTTCTCGCCTGGGCAACACCAGCACTGCAGGATCTCATCCTGCCGGAAGCGAACTATACCGTTCAAGATCTCGCTGAGGTACGCAAACGAGGTTGGGCTGAATCTGTTGCTGAACGCGAAAAAGGCCTCGCTTCCCTCTCGGCACCAGTGTTTCAACATCAGCAAATGGTAGCCGCACTGTCGATATCAGGCCCAGCTGAACGACTCGCCCCCTCACCTGGTGCACTTTGGGCAGAACGACTAACCCAGGCTGCAGCACAGCTCTCCCAGACCGTCAGCAAACGCACCTAAAGCGACAGGGCCAAACCTGGAAGCGCAGCGTGCGAATCCCCCCCCTCGACAGCATGCAGCACTTTCACTCTCGCGTTTCTAGAAGACGAAACGACCCTGCTCCAAGTGCTCAGTACAACTTCCCATCCATCACTTGGAGTAGGCATGAACTGCCATTATTCGCGAGCGGCCTGAAATGAAGCCGTCGATCCCGCATCTAAGATCGTAGAAACCCAATCACCTGTGGGTGCATACTGAAGAAAGCGGGATCGCGCTGCCTAAGTCCGGTAGCTGCAGGCAGGAAGATCTGAAGAAATCCGAACTTTACCCATATCTGAGGTTACGAAAATCAGCCGCAGCGGTTTTCTCACCGCCCTGGAGGCCTCACTCCGGTGTCCATGACCTTGGTCATACCCGCATCGTCCGGCAAGGACGGGTCTGCTCGTGGTAGTCGCCACGGAGCTGCCCGCGAATTGTCGATCCAGTTCCTGACGGAAACCTGGTGGGCTTCGGTTTTCCCTGGACCAATCTGGACTTTCGTGGCGGTGATCACAATTTGCATGGATTCCTTCCCGCACACTCGCGCAAAGGGTCAATCACTACTTTGCTTGGGATTTTGTTACCGGTGCCCGCGTTTGTCTTCACTGCACTGTTCCGGCACCGGGCACAGTGGAACCACGCGGTGATGAGGTAGCTCACGGCTAAGGCAGGGTGGCTGCGATACCTCTGGTAACTGGCCTAACCTCGACCTTCCAGCCTCTGCTCTTAGCGCTCAAAGTGGCGGACCTGCACGCAGGCCCGACGAATCCTCATCAAGGGTTCAGTGGTAATGCTCATCGGTCGCGAGGAGCCAACATGTTTCGCTGTCATAGTCGGGCAAGAAAAACGGGCGGATGCTCATCGTTGCTTTGAACCGGACAGCCCGCTGGCCGTTTGCACTGTTTCAATGCCGGCGGAAGCGGTCGCACGTTGCCCCGTCGATCCCCAAGTACTTAAACCGATAGGCAGCGAAACTCCGGGGCGGTAGTGCAATATTTTTTGGCGTACCAATACTAAAACTTACTGGCGGCGATTTCTTGTGGTGGTTGCGGACACCACTAGAATCCGCCCTTGGGTTTTGGGCACGAAAAAGCCCCCTACCTGGCGTTTCAGGTAGGGGGCAATTGTACCCCGTACGGGATTTGAACCCGTGTCGCCGCCGTGAGAGGGCGGTGTCCTAGGCCGCTAGACGAACGGGGCAAGGCACATTATGTGAAGTTAACTTCGCTGCTGTGCAGCTGGCCTACCAGGACTCGAACCTAGAATGACGGTACCAGAAACCGTAGTGTTGCCAATTACACCATAGGCCATTGTTGTGTTACTTAAGCCATCCGCGCTGGGCGCTTCCTGCCGTGCAACGAGAAGAAACTATATATGGTTCCGACAGTACAGTGCAAATCACCAGCTTATGGACCGAAAATCTGCGGCCTACAAAGGTGCTTCCAGCGGAAGCATGGTGGTGCTCTGCTGATCGTTATTTGGGGTTTGACCGACACCCGGTTACGACGGCCTGCAAATGTCGCCGCAACCGGGAAGCTGGTAGTGCCATCGAAGCTGAAGGGTTGCAGCTGGATGTGAACACCAGAAGTGATTACTCGGCAGCCACGTGGCTTTGTGCGGCTTGGAGGCGATGGAGGGTGGAATCTTTGCCAAGCAGTTCCATCGACTCAAACAGTGGCGGGGAAATCTGCTGTCCAGAGATTGCCACCCGCAGCGGACCGAAAGCCTGCCGGGGTTTGAGTTGCATCTGCTCAATCAGGACAGCTTTGAGCGCTGCTTCAATGTGTTCGGTAGTGAACTCATCGACTCCTTGCAGTGCGCTAACAGCTGCTTCCAGCGTAGCTTTCGCATCCGCTTTCAAATTCTTGCGGGCCGCCTTTTCATCCAACACAAGATCAGCATCGTCGGTCACCAGGAACTCGAGCAGACCGTAGGCCTCGCCCAAGGTTTTGATGCGGGTTTGGACGAGTTCTGCCGCGAAACGGAACTTGTCGGCCGGATAATCAGCCGGGAAATTGTGATATTCCGTGAGATAGTCCCGCAGTCGCGCAGTAAAGTCGTCAAGCTCGAGCAGGCGAATATGGTCGGCGTTGATTGCTTCTAACTTCTTCTGATCGAAGCGAGCGGGGTTGCTGAGCACATCGTGAACATCGAAGTTGGCGACCAACTCGTCAACGGTGAAAATGTCGCTGTCGCCCTTCATTGACCAGCCGAGCAGCGCCAGATAGTTGATCATGCCTTCCGGAATGATGCCAGCATCGCGGTGATGGAAGAGGTTCGATTGCGGGTCACGCTTGGACAGTTTCTTGTTCCCCTCCCCCATAACGAAGGGAAGGTGACCAAACTGGGGAACCTGTTTTGCAACACCGATGCGCACGAGCGCCTCGTAGAGCGCCAGCTGACGCGGGGTGGATGGCAGCAGATCTTCCCCACGCAGAACATGGGTGATCCCCATCAGAGCGTCGTCGACGGGGTTGACCAACGTGTAGAGCGGCTGGCCGTTTGACCGAGCCACCACATAATCTGGCTGGGTTTCAGCAGCGAATTCGATCTCACCGCGCACCAGGTCGGTGAACTTCCAGGTTTTATTTGGCATCCGCAGCCGCCATACTGGTTTGCGGCCTTCCGCCTCGAAAGCAGCAATCTGCTCTTCGGTTAAATCACGATCGAAGTTGTCGTAGCCAAGCTGCGGGTCGCGACCGGCTTGTCGGTGGCGCTCCTGGACTTCTTCATTCGTGGAGTAGGCAGGATAAATCTCGCCGGCAGCTTTGAGTTTTTCGAGCACGTCAGCATAAATATCCATGCGCTGCGATTGGCGGTATGGCTCGTGCGGACCGCCCACGACTACTCCTTCGTCCCAGTTCATGTTCAACCAGGTCAAAGAATCGATAATTGCCTGATAGGACTCTTCCGAGTCACGGGCTTGGTCGGTGTCTTCGATTCGGAAGACGAGTTTGCCACCCGTGTGACGGGCATAAGCCCAGTTAAACAAAGCAGTGCGCACCATTCCGACGTGCGGGGTGCCAGTGGGCGAAGGACAGAAGCGGACACGAATATCAGACATGGTCTCTCATGCTACCTATATCCCCGAGCAAGTGATATTTCGTGGGGGAACACGGTGGCATGCAGTGTCCTGCGTGGCGCCGTCTAAAGTGACCAACACCTTTCTGTTAGGTGGGTGAGTTTCCTATTCGTTCCCCGCTGGATTGGCAATGTCGCGGGTGCGTGTGTGGTTCGTTGGAGTTGCTGGCTATATGGATACCTGTGCCACGGGTGACCGGGTGGAAACCGTTTGCACAGCACTAGACGTGGCAGGAAAGTTCAGCGTGTCGGTTCACCGATACAAGGCAGCAAGCAACATGGCCGAGGCGAAGGTTCTGGCGAGATAGCGAACACATGCTGGTGGTGAGCATGACCGATCCGAGGCGCTGCTGAGAATGACCGATACGAAAAGGTAAGGGTGAAGGAATCAGCGTGGGATGGTCGCACTGGTGGGCGTACCGACGCAGCGCTAAGGGTGCTGGGGGCTGTGGTTGGCTACTCAAGCAGCACCACCTCCCCTGCTATGTGTGACTGCCAGGTGGTTATTACACTTACCACCACTATGACTGATTCACGGCCGGCAAGTGCCCCGGATTTTCTCCTTTCCCGGGCATCGGGATCTCTTCGTACCCAAGGATCCGCATCCACCTTTAGCGATGTTGACGAAGCGATGTGGGCGTTAGCGCATGCCAAGGTCGACCTTGTGGTTGGCGCTTTGCCGTTTCGTTTCGATGATCCTGCCGCCCTTACCGTGCCCAAGCACGCCATTTTTTCAGCAGGTCCACTAGAACCGCACGCCTACTACCGCACCGGCGAAGGATCGAAACTTTCAGCACAGGTTCTGCGGGAAGTTCCATCGGTGGCAGTCCACGAGGAACGGGTTGCGGCCTTAATTCGGACGATCGCCAACACTGCCGTGGAGAAAGTGGTGCTTGCCCGGGCGATTGATATCGCTTTTGATCCGCCGGTCGACCCGTTGACAGTGGCGGCGAAACTCATTGATCTTTCCGCTTCCCTCGACGGATTCGCGGTGGATCTCACCCCTGCTGGTGAACGCTTTGCAGGATCAATGTTGGTCGGATCATCCCCTGAGGTGTTGTTAAAGAAACAAGGGGCGACAGTGACTGCGTTTCCGTTAGCTGGGTCTCTGCCCCGCGGACGCACACCGGAGGAGGATGCAGCGAATAAAGAAGCACTGCACAATAGTGCTAAAGATATTGCGGAGCATCGTTTCGTAGTCGATGCACTCGTAGACACGCTAGGGCCGCTGTGCGAACAGATAGACTATCCGCAACGCCCGGAGATCACAGCAACCGCAGAGATGTGGCATTTAGCAACCCCAATCACTGCGACCTTGCGAAGTGCTGATATCACCGCATTAGATCTTGCGGTGCGTTGCCATCCAACACCAGCGGTGTGCGGCACTCCGCAAGCATTAGCCTATGACTTGATCAATACCATTGAACAGCCCCGCAACTTTTACGGCGGTGCAGTCGGCTGGTCAGATAAGGACGGCAACGGCGAGTTTATGGTCGCGATTCGCTGTGCTGAGGTTGCCGCAGACGGGAACAGTGCACGGGCGTGGGCTGGTGGTGGGATTGTTGCCGAGTCCCATGCCGCCGACGAAGTACAAGAAACCAGTGCGAAACTTCGCACTATCGCCCGCGCACTGCAGATTGATGTCGGTCCGACCACCAGCTAATCGGTAGACCGGCGAACCGATGAGCACAGGATTTCAGCGACACTCAGTGTGGTCGAGTGTGGTGATAATGCCGCGGCATTGATGCGAGAGCCTAGCCACAAACAAGCAGGAGGATAGACAGTCCGAATGCGTGCTTTACTGCCGAGTAAGGGATGACGAATACGCCACGGGTTTTATTGGAAGCATGGCCGCTGATATGTCACAGAGTTGGCACCGGGTAATCAACCAGCAACACGGCTGTACACTGCGGCAAGCACCGCTGCTGGAATAGTTGGAAACTTCCGAGGGGGTGTGCAACGCAGCACTTCCCAACTCACCCCACCCCACCGTCTGGTGCTGGAGGTAGCTTACCGCGCCAACAACCGTGGGAATACGGGTGTTGGCGCAGTCGATAAGCAGCCGGCCACCCCGGATTCTGTCAGGAGTGGGTGGTGTGTGACGGTTTGGGATGGGGTTCGTTGCGTTATCTGTCGTTTACGATGTGATTGTCTTCGGTTATGCCCGTTCCACTGGGTTGCGCAGACGACCAATGCCCTGCACCTCGATCTCGATGGTGTCCCCAGGGAACATCGGTGCCGTGCCCGCCGGCGAGCCGGTACAAATCACATCACCAGGCAGCAGCGTCATCGAGGCGGTGATGAATTCAACAATCTCACCAGGCGACATGATCATCTGATTGGAATTGGAGTCCTGTTTTGTTTCCGTTTCACCGTCGCGGGTGAGATGTGCCTTGATTGGCAAATCAGAGAAGTCGAAGGCGTCAATATCGGTTTCCATCCACGGCCCGAGCGGGCAGAACGTGTCAATACCTTTTGCGCGCGCCCACTGGCCGTCCGCGAATTGCAGTGCGCGGGACGACACATCATTGACGATGGTGAAACCACGAATGACTGTTTTCCAATCTTCACGGTTGACGTTTTTACACGGCTTGCCAACGATCATGGCCAGTTCCCCTTCGAATTCGACATCGTGGGCAAATTCGGGGATCTTAATGGCAGCTTCCGGGCCGATCACTGCTGTTGGCGGTTTGATAAACAGCGTCGGTGGCAGTGTTTCAGCGGACTGTTTGAACACTTCTGCGACGTGGTCGGCATAGTTGCGGCCGATAGCCACAATTTTGCTGGGCAGCACCGGGGAGAGCAGCCGAACTTCAGCAATTGGCCATTGTTTGCCGGTGTACTTCGGTTCTTCGAAGGGATGCCCGTCGATAACCCGAATAACCTCTTGCCCGACAGATCCGTCGACGGTGGCGAAGGTCAGTCCTTCGGGGGTGGCTACTCTGGCAAAACGCATAATTCGTTCTCACTTTGGTTGCTGGTTGGAAGGGAACAAGAGTGGCGTGGTCACCAAACCATTCCCTCATCGGAAGGTGTGGCACGGATCTGCTGACCTTTTTGTACACCCCACCGGTTCACGGAACGTGCGCTACCGGCCACAGTTGGGGTCTTAGGTGAGATTCGCCGTTGTCATTGTAGCGAATCCACCGCGATTCGGGGGATGCAACCCAAGCCCACTTCCCCACCTGAATGCCACATCAACGCCTGAGGTGGCCGTGGTGTGGTTGCCTCCACGGGATACCCCTGGGCGGGGCATGATCTAGGGGTATCTCAATGGTTGCGGGACAGCAGATCCACGAAGTGATACCAAGCTGCTGTGTGGGTGTGTGGCTGCGGGTCTGGGTGGCTTTGTGGCGGTGTGGGTGTGCGGGTGCATTGTTATGGCTGCACATGCTGCAAGGTTGACCAGGTGGAATTTGCGCACTGTGCTAAATACAGTTCCGCGCAGGCCAAGGCGTCTGTGGTTGCATGATGGTTGTGATAAGCGGGTAACCCGTAGCGTCGCCGAACCCGCGGAAGCCGCAGATCCTCCCCACGGGGATAGGTTCCCATTCGTTCCATATGACGTCGCTCGAGGGCGAAGGTGTCTACTATCGGCACATGAAGCGATGCGTGGTAAAGCTGCTGGGTGGCGCTGCTTAAAAATTGTTGTTCCATTGCCGCATAGTGGCACAGCATCACCCGGCCGCGCAGCGCTACCAGCAAATCATCTAATACCTGGCCGAGTGGAACACCACCGGCGAGCATATCGTCGGTAACCCCGTGCACGGTTGCTGACTGTCCCACAGACGGTGCATGATCAGGCTGCTGCACAATAGCGTGGTAGGCGCTGCCAGCGTCGATACTGGCCCCGTTGACCGCCACCCAACCAATAGAGAGCAGCCGATCGGTTTTCGGGGATAACCCAGTGGTTTCCACATCGACGGCAAGCAGCGGCAGGCTGTGCAGCGGGGCGCGTTTATCAACCGGGGCGGTGCGGTAAAACTCAGCTAAGGCGCCGGTTGCCGCGCGTGCAGCCCGTGCTTTTGCAGAAAGTCCAAACATAAACGGTGGTGTTACTTTCGTCGAAAATACAGTGTCCACCCGCACCAGTTGGCAAACATCTAGTGCGGTGTTGCTGGCAGTGGTAGGACTTGGGTGGCGGGTATGCGACCCGGCTGCTGACCGGTGGCACATTCTAGTTTTTTTGCAATCCGGTGGTGCCCGCCGATGTTCGCTGGCCGGGCTCGGCTACACCTGATGGACTGGATATTTATTCGCTAGCGCCTGCTGCATCGATTTAATACAGGCGAATGCATCCCGGAGGGTTTCCCGTTGCATTTTGCTCAACAATTTCGGGTTGAGATGATAATGCGGCTGTTCCTCGGCACGAAACGCGGTGACCTGGGCTTGCTGGGCGAACGTGGTGAGCAGATCAAACGCATCAATGAGCTGATGTGCCCCCGCCGCCGAAATCACTCCTGCTTCGGAGGCATCCGCCAGCCGGGCGGTCGTACCAATCGCATAGCTGCCGGCGACCAGCCCGTACAGGCGAGCCATTTGCACCACCGCCGCAATACCGCCTTTTTTAATATCAAGCGTGTTGGCATATTCGCCACTACGGTCGACCACCAGTCCCCGAAACACCCCAAGCGGTGGTTCACGGCGGGTCGCCAACGCCGCCAGATGCGCCTGGAAACGCCGGGCACCGGCTGCCTGATCGACGGCAAATTCGTGCACCTCAGTGGCCAACGCTGGCACCCCGGCGATGGGCCGCATATCAAAAAAGATTTGCGCGTTAAGCAGCGCATCCGGTTGTGGATCGGTCGTCCAAGTCGCAAAGTGCTGTTTCCACTGGGCGGTGGTGAGCCGCCACTGCGGGTTACTGGCCATCATATTTCCTGGACACAGCGGCTGACCGGCAGCAGCAAGCATGCGAGTGACCCGTTCACCGAGCGCTGCAAAATAGGCGTCGTCAGCAGCAGGGTCGAAGTTGTCGGACAGAATCAGGGCATTGTCTTGATCACTGGCAAGACCCATTTCTTGCCGCGCCTGGGAGCCGACGGTGACAAAAGCAAAATCAACCGGGGGTGCACCGAGTTCCTCCACTGCGATTGCAACCGCCCGGCGAGTCAGCGTGTCAGTCGCAGTAGTCATCATGTGCGCGACATCGCTTGCTTTCCCGGAACGCTCAATCAGGGAACAGGCCACCGCTTTCGCCCCGTGATAGCTGGTTGCTAACGCAGACGTATCAGTTGCCCGCGAAATATCACCGATGACAAACATTGGATCCTGCTGGGTCAGCCGCAGCAAATCCCCGGTGGCGACAATGCCGACGAGTCGACCACGATCAACAATTGGCAAATGGTGAATATGCCGCTCCGCCATGGTGAGCATCGCCGCGAACGCCGGAGTATCTGGGGTGGCGGTGAGCACATCCGCGGTCATGATCGCAGTCACCGGGTTATCCGGGGCGATTCGTTCACCAACAACCCGGCGCAGATCCTTGTCGGTGATAATGCCAGCAAGGGTGTCTTCCGTGGTGGCGCTAACAATTGGTAAACAGGAAATGCGGTGTTCTACCATGCGTTGAGCGGCATCCGCAATCGTGACTGTGTGCTCAATGACTACCGGGTCGGTGACCATAATCTCATCAAGTGCGGTGGACAGCAGTGTTGATGCGGCAGTTTCGCGTAATTGTTGAGCAGCATGAGCGACCCGCCCGGATTGGGAATCGAAATATTGACCAATCGCAGGATATTGGGCGCACAGGCTAACAAACACCGTCTCAGGGATGCACAGCAGCAGACTGTCTTCGACCGCCACCATGTCATAGAGCGAAGGTTCTGTGGTGCCCAGGGTGGAATGCCCGAAGGCTCGTCCAGCATCCCGCCGGTCAAGCAACACACCGTCGGCGGCACGAATATCCACTGCCCCCGCCCGAATCACATAGAGTTCGTCATTGCTGGCGCCGGCAGCCACAATCGGGGTGTCGCGCCGGACATAACGAATCGTGATCGTTGCCGTGAGTTCGGCAATAGCAGCCGGATGTAGGTCACTAAACGGCTCATGTTCGGCAAGGAATCGGGCGACTTCCTCAAGTTCCACGGTAGACATAGGCACACACTAGCCTGTGATCTGCGTTACTGTGCAGGGTTTGTCGAGGACACCCCCACAAATCACCCCTGATTCCCACGTTTGCACATCGCACAGGTGTGGTTACTCAGGGGCGGTGGCGCAGCGAATGGAACACGGCAGCACGATGCATTGGTGGCATGCGCTGAAGTGGGCTGCACCTTCCAAAAATGATGGGACAGGTCGTACCGTCTTGGCTTGGCGGGGTCGTTGGTTGGATGCGCTCATTGCCGAGGGATGTGGCATGTTCGACACGTTTGTTGAGTACCGATGGCGGCGGTGTGCGACCGCTCACAGGGGGGAAGACCGGAAAACTACGCCTGCCCCAGTGGTGTTTTGGTTTCAATCAAAACACCACTGGGGCAGGTGGGCATTGCTTCTCCCCCTAGCACTGGTTGATCGAGTAGTTTCGGCAAAAGGCGCCGCGGCAGGGAACACGTCCCAGTGCAAAGGCGATGATTTTCTCTAGTTTTTTGCGATTCGGATGCGGTGGTTAAGCAGAAAGTGCAGCCACAATACGATCGCCGACGTCACTGGTGCGCACTGGTTGCCCGGCATGGGCACTGACGTCGTTGGCTACTGCTTGGATTATGCGTTGTGCGTTGGTCGTATCGCCAAGATGTTCAAGCAGCAGTGCCGCAGAGATAATTGCTGCCCGCGGGTCGGCGATCCCTTGACCGGCAATGTCCGGTGCTGAGCCGTGGACGGGTTCAAACATTGACGGATGTGTGCCGGTGGTGTCAATGTTGCCGGAGGCAGCGAGCCCAATGCCCCCGGTTATCGCCCCGGCAAGATCGGTCAAAATGTCACCGAAGAGATTGTCGGTGACGATCACATCGAACCGTCCCGGATCGGTCACCATATAGATGGTGGCCGCATCAATATGACAATAGTCCCAGGTAACATCCGGGAATTCAGGGGCGACAGCAGCCACCGTGCGCTCCCACAAACAACCGGCGTGTACCAGCACATTAGTTTTGTGCACCAGGGTGAGTTTGCCGCGGCGCGCCGCGGCGCGGGCAAACGCGTCACGAACCACTCGTTCGATACCAAAGCGGGTGTTTTGACTTACTTCGCTGGCAATTTCGTGGGCGGTGCCACCCCGCACAGTTCCCCCGTTGCCGCAGTAGAGCCCTTCGGTGCCTTCGCGAACTACCACAAAATCTATCGCCCCTGGGTCGGCAAGCGGCGAAGTTGCCCCCGGATAGAGCGTTACGGGGCGCAGATTCACATGATGATCAAAGTCGAAACGTAGCCGTAACAGTAGGCCACGTTCCAACACACCGGGCGGGACCTGCCCCGGCGCGCCGACGGCACCAAGCAGGATGGCGTCGTGTTCGTGGAGCGCGGTGATGTCGTCGTCGGTGAGCAGTTCGCCGGTGCGTTGGTAGCGTCCAGCGCCGAGGTCGAAGTCGGTGACGGTGATGTCGTCGCGGACGGTGGTGAGGACGCGGAGTGCTTCGTGGGTGACTTCTGGCCCGATGCCGTCGCCACCAATAACCGCCAGTTTCATAATGTGATATTTCCCTTCTCACATTGTGAGTTGCTTTTGGTGGCAGTGTAGCACTTTGGCAGGAGTGGTTAGTGGTGTTCGCGCAGATGTGCGAGGGCGGCTTTGAGTTGGGCGGCGGGTTGCACGATGAGTTGCCGGAGCATGGTGGTCAGTTGTGTGTCGGTGGCTACTCCCCCGTGGTGGAGTTGCATGCTGGCAAGGAGCCGCCAACCGTGTTGTTGGTCGTTGAGTGCGGTCAGTGTTGCTGGGTGTTGGCTGGTGGCGGTGGCAGTGGTGTGCATGACTGCGGTGAGGTCGGGTTCGCTGGTGGCAGGAATGGGGGCGGCGATGACCATGGCCAAGGTGTGTGGTTGGAGATGGATGTCGATCGGGGTGCCATCGAAGGAAAGTGCGAAAGTGTTGGTGGCGGGATCAAATGGCAGGTCGGTGATGCCGCGGGTTGCAAACCAGGTGCAAATGCGTTCCCGGGTTACTGGGAGTTGGTCGGTTGTGGGATGGGCGGCTGGCATGGGGTTGGCGGCCGCGGCTGCAGCGAAGGTGGCGACAGCGGTGGTGGTGTCGGCCGTGTCGGTGGCGAGTTGGTTGGTGACGTCGGTGGCGAATTGGGTGATTGCCGGGTGAAGGGTGGTGATGTGGTCGAGGGTGGCTAAGAGTTGGGCGGGGCTTGCCGCGGCGGGGATATGCCAGCTGACGGTGAGGGTGAGCCGGCCGTGGTCGTCCCGCAGGAGGGTGGTGAGTTCGCGCTGGTCGGTGCCCAGTGCCAGATGGGGAGTGTGCAGGTTGGCGTTGGCGTTATTCATCACCACGGCTAAGGCCACATAGTCGGCGGCGGGAAACTCATCGGGGAGGATGCGTTGGATGGTGATGATCTCCCCGGGGATGATGCGGCAGTCGACCCCGTCGCGCAGGGTGACCTGCAGATAGTTGTCTTCGCCGGTGGTGACTTGCAAGCCGGCGTCGGTGCAGATGGTGCGCAGTGTGTCCAGGTTGTCGGTTGGCTGGGCTGCTTGAGTCATCAGTGGTGTTGTCCTTCAAGGTTTGGGATTGGTTGAGCAGTATCTGTGGTGATGTGCCGGTGGTAGCGGATGGTGGTTGCGATATTGCCGTTGGGCGGCGCGGCATAGTGGTGTTTTTGGTTCCCGGCGCGCCCGGCGGTGTGGCGGGCGGGGTCGTGGGCGGCCGGCAGGATGGGGTGTATTCCACCGTACCGCGAGTGATAAGGCAGATTACAAATCACTCCGCCAACAGGAGTTTTAGTGGTTTTTCCTTAGTCATCTAATGCTTGATCAGTGGTCGAGATGCTGCCATGTAGGCGGTGGATTCACCGTGCCGATTGTGGGCTGCTAAGGGGTGGTTACCGCAGCAGCGGGTTCCCGGGGCGAATTGTTGAGCCGGTAGAGCTGCCACAGCAGTGCACTGGCGACAAGGTGCCCGGCAGTGACGGCACCGAAAAACATCAGTGGCAGGGTGTGGGTGACAGCGAGTGCACCGGCAACAACCACAGCCGCAGTGATAGCGGCAGCAAGTAGACCCCACCGTGGTAGCACGGTTGCGACGGCCGGCTGGTACCAGGTTTGCAGTATCGCACTGTGGGGGTGGGTGTACCAGCGCAGCGCGTTGATCACTAAAGCCCAACCGGATCCGGCGATGACGGCAGCGATTTGTTGGATCACCAGTGGCTGGTGGGCACCGGCGGCTAGCACCGCCCCGGCGGTGCCGGCGGCGCAACACCACCACCGCCACCAGGTTTTGTGCAGCTGCCGGGTTCCTGCCGGATAGAGCAGCAAGTCGAGCATCCGGTGGGCGGGCACTGCGCTGGGTTGGGGCCGATTGGTGGTCACCGCGATGCGTGGATCGGTTGGGGATGGATCGTTGATCAACCGCAGGACACACCACACGATGACCACTGCTAACGCACCGATTCCCAATAGGCTGCCGCGGGCAGCGACTGCTGCAAACGTATCAGCGGTCGCAAACACCGCGATCGGGGTGACTCCAAGGGCTGCAATATTGGCCACCGCAAGCAGCCCGTAGCCGATGACGAACCACCGAATATTGGCGGGCAAGTGTTGCACAGTGCGCTGCAGGCTGCTTGTCGGTGCTGTTTTGCCCATGTGCCTGCGAGCAGCCTCATCCCGACTGTGGGGAGCTGCGGCGGAAGCTCGCTGTGTGACAAACGGCCTGCTGTGCCAGTCCCGACCGGCTGCCGAAAGCGACGAAGCAGGGGGCGTATCGGATCCCCGCTTGGCGGATCGACGAGCCGACAGCCGGGATACCCGGATGCGGCCAGGTGTTGCGCCTGTCGAGGGTGGTTGTGTAGTTCCTGCGCGATACGACTGCACCGTGCCGGCGGGGCGAGTGCCCGGCGCCAGCGGGGACTGCCCACCCGGATTCGCAACAGTATGGCTGCTGGCAGCAGTCTTTGCCAGGTCATCAAGCTGGGTGCGGCCGGAAAAGTGGACAAATACCAGCAGCAGTTCTGCCCCGCACAATATTTCCAGCACCACCACGATCGTGGTTACCACCCCCAAAGGCAGGAGCGTGGCACCTGCTATCACCGCCGGAATCACCGCCCCCAGCGCCCACATCACCGCTTCCCACAGCGGCAACACCCCTGGTGCCGGTGTCACCGGGGAGGCGGTGGCAAGCTGCCGCAGCACCCCGCTGCACATACCAGTCGCAGCAGCCACCACCAGCCACCACAATCCGGTGCCCCACAGATTCGCCTCCACATGAACTGCCGCGATTGCGATCATCGCCACCAGCAGACTGCCACCTAAGGACACCAATACTGTCGCCGACCGCAGTCGACTGCCAACCACACCGGTTACCGCAGCGACTACCCAACATCCAAGCAGTAAACCAGCGGCACTCAGCGGACGGTGATGATGCACCACTGCCCGATATCCGAGCAGCAACGGGGTGACCAGCATGACGCTTATCCACAGCACCCCACCCAGGCGCAGCACAGCTGGCAGTGCCGCAGTTGGCAGTTGAGCAACCGGCACCTGATGGGCACGCCCCTGGATATCCATACGTTGTATTATCCAAGGCCTTCCCAACAGGTATCTGCTGCGACACGCACATCAGACAGTCATATCCACCACAACCCCGCTCTTCCCTTCCCGGCACAGCAACGATTTTCAACCCGGGCGCGAAGCGAAAGCATACCTAGCGACACTCTGCATGTTGGGGCAGCCGGTCGCAAGCAGTAGCGGAAAAATAGCGGTGACGCCGACTAGAGAGTCACCGTCACCGCTATTGCAAAGCCTTGAGCAGCCTGTTGCTATTGACCAGTTGCCCGGCCAAGCATTGACCAACTTTCGCTAGTCAAGATCAAGCTGCACTGCCGAGCCACCGAGTTGCGCGGTAATCGCGTCCACGGTGGCCTCTGGGATGGCGCTATCAACCCGCAGCACCAAAGTTGCCCCATCACCGGTGGCATCCTGCGACAGTGCTGCTGCAACAATATTGATCCCGGCATTGCCCAAATGCGTACCCACCGCACCCAACGCCCCCGGCTGATCGGTGTAATGCAGAAACAAATTGTGGCCTTGGGCACGCATGTCAAGACCCCGATTATTGATCCGGGTGATTTTCTCTACCCGCTCCAAGCCAGTCAGTGCACCAACCACAGTGGCCGAGGCACCATCGGCACCGACTGCTTTCACCTCAACCACACTGCGGTGAGTCACCGATTCCTGCGCGGTCGTCACCGACACATCAACCCCACGTTCCTCCGCGATACGCGGCGCGTTTACGAAGGTCACTGGTTCGTCCAAGGTGGCTTGGAACAGGCCACGCAACGCAGACAGCCCTAATGCATCAACCTGTTCCCCAGCAAGCTCCCCGCGGGCTTGCACAAGCAGCTTATCCGGTGCACTGGAAAGCAACCGGCCGGCAACCAACCCAAGTTTGCGCACCAGATCAAGCCACAACGCAACTTCTTCCCCAACTCGACCACCAGAGACGTTGACCGCATCGGCCACAAATTCCCCGTTGAGACAAGCCAGCACACTTGCCGCAACATCGGTGCCGGCACGATCCTGCGCCTCAACAGTCGATGCTCCCAAGTGTGGAGTGACGGTGACCGCATCCAGTGCAAACAATGGCGAATCTGTGCACGGCTCGGTAGCGAACACGTCAAACCCGGCACCGCGAATATGCCCGGACACAATGGCATCATGAAGCGCCTGCTCATCTACCAACCCGCCTCGGGCTGCGTTGATAATGATCTGACCGGGTTTAGCTTTTGCCAGCAACTCCGCATCAAACATGCCTGCGGTTTCTTTGGTTTTCGGCAGGTGAATGGTGACGAAATCAGCCCGAGCCATCAACTCGTCAAGCTCTACCAGCTCAACCCCCATCGAGGCAGCACGTGCCGGATTCGCATACGGATCATAGGCGATCACCGTCGTACCGAAAGCCTGCAACCGTTGGGCAAACAGCTGACCGATGTGGCCAAAACCGACCACGCCGACAGTTTTGCCGAAAATCTCGACACCGCTAAATGAAGACCGCTTCCACTGGCCACCTTTTAGTGAGGCATCAGCTGCAGCAATTTGGCGGGCAGTTGACAGCAGCAACGCGATGGCATGTTCACATGCCGAGTGAATATTTGACGTGGGGGCGTTGACCACCATCACCCCTTGGGCGGTGGCGGCAGCAATATCAACATTGTCCAACCCAACACCGGCACGGCCAACAATTTTCAGCTGCGGGGCATGTGCGAGCACCTCAGCATCAACCGTGGTAGCAGAACGCACCAGCAGCGCATCAGCTTCTGCTACGGCAGCTAGCAGGGCAGGACGGTCAGGACCGTCCACCCAGCGAACCTCAACAGCATCGCCAAGTGCATCAACAGTGGACTGGGACAATTTATCGGCAATCAGTACAACCGGGCGGCCTTGTGGGCTCACGTAGCTCTCCGTTTCGCTTCAGCGTGTGTCGTGTCAGCTGCCGGATGCCCCTGCTGAGCGTTCCACGCTTCTCCCAGGCGACACCCAAACAGCATCATGTATCAAAGCCCAAGTCGCAAGCTTGATCCGCAGCACCTTCCCGAGTGGTAGGTGATGCTTCTTAGAACTCGGCGAATAATCAGACTTATTTACAGAGTCTAAAGCAGCATTAAGCAAACACAGCACCACTGTGGGACAACCCACATCCTGCACAAACCATAAGCTAGACCACGCCACCGGGTCGCTGCTGGCACTCAACCCTCGCGTGCATCCCCTGCCGCAGGATGCAGCAACGCCGCAAACGCCTCCCGGTTGTCCTTGTTGCGATGACCTTATTGGTAGCTGACAAAATACGGCTTCGGCTCGATTGCGAAGGTTTCTTGCGGGGTGAACGTCGGGGTGTCTTCGTCAATAAAGTTCTTCCACGCAATAAAGATTCGCGGATCAAGATCAGTAAGCAGCGCATCAAAGGTGGCGAACTTTTCGGCCGGCACCCCATGCCCATCGGCATGCAACACAAATGCTAGCTCGGGATGATCCAAGTCGAGCTGTTCCCGATTGCGAATCATCTGCAATTGGAACTGATGCAACACCAGCATTTTCTGCGGCAAATGATGTTCCCGGGTCAATTGTGCAAGCCACTGGGATACGTCGTTGATCTCGGCAGCATCAACGTGCCCCACTTGGGTCAGCGGCACCTCGTCTGGTCCAAGTTTCCATTCCGGGTCAAGAGCAAGGGAAACATTTGGGCGCAGCAGCAACGACTCGTAGCGTTTCGCCTGCTCCAGAAGGCTTGCCCGACCTGGCTGCAGGTCGAGTACCGCATATCCACCAGCGGCCGTGATCGCATCAATATATGGGATGAGCTCTGCTGGATCGGTTTCATTAGAGTAGTCCCCGTCGCCAGGACCGGCGGAAGCAACAGTGGCAATAATTTCAAATGCTGGCACCACCGGCTCCGCAGAAAACGGCTGATATTGTGCGGTGAGCTCCTGCAAATGGGCGACTGCTTCCGCCGGTGGATATTCTCCCATCACCCCCAGGGCAGGCCCGGAGGGATGCCCATAATAGGCGATCATCCGCTGCCCGGGCAGCACCAGTGCCCGCCCACCGGGCAGACTGTAGTCGGTTGCTTCCGCTAAATCGATGCTTTGCGCAAAAGACTGCCCTGTTCCGAACTGTTGCCCGACTGCCAGCACTGGGGCTTCTTGTAAACCGATGACTTGCAGCAGGGTTGCTTCGTTGATCCGCGGATCGTGATAATCCATCATTCGAATATCCGCACCATAGGCGCGAATGGTTGCCAGCGCAGGAATCCCACTGGCGGGGGATGCGACAATCACCGGCGCTACCCCACCGTCGGTTGCCGACTGGGCTGGGAACGCATCCAATGTGACCTCGGAGAAATCGACAGTATCGTTCGCCCGCGCCGGTGCTGACCCATTATTTCCGGTGATAGCTGCCCGTCCCTGCGGGGACACGGCCGCATCGACTTGCGATTCCACACCAGGCTGATTGGTAAATACTGGCATGGCTGCGAAACCTGCCTGCAGCAGCTGCGGATCAGCTGGGTCTAAGGCGGCTACCGCCCGTACCGCCTGCTCGAGGGTGCCCACTTCGTGGCGGTGGAATTCTAACGCGGTAAGCTCGCCGACAGCTTTAAAGGTTCCAGTGTCCCGCAAAATAGTGAGCTCAGTGCCGGTAGGATCCGGCGCATTGCCCACAATCAGCACGGTGCTCGCTTTCAGCCGAGCAATTTCTTGGTTGATTGCTGCCGCATTGACACCGGTAAACCGCAGCATTGGGGCGTGGGAAGGAACTGCCAGGGAGGCGGCACGTAACTGTTCAGGGACACTCGGGCCGCTAATAATCACCGTCTCTGATGTTTCGAACAGTGCTGCTGACGCATCAATTCCGGAATAGTCCCTGTCGGGAAGTACCTCCGGGGTGGGCTGAAACCGAGGTGCTGCTTTTATTGCCCGGTTGGCAGCTTTCGCGGCCTCCCGTGGCGATGCTGCTTGGCTGGTCTCGGTGCTAGTCGTCGACGATTGTGCGCGTGTTGACTCCTCTTCGGTGGTTGCACACCCGGCAAGCAGCAGCGATGCCACTGCGGCAACGGTGAGCTGCCGTCCCCAGCGATGTCGGCAGTTGGTTGATACGAAAGTCACAAGCAGCAGTCTTTCACTTGACAATGATTACAGGCTATTGACCAGCAGCAACATACAGGCTTCGCGGCTTTATCGGAGCGCCAATCACCCGGCTGACCTGCAAAGCATGCCCCTGCAAGGGTTGGCTGTTGCCGGGATTTGCGCAGTCGTCATCGATGCTTATGCTGCTGGCATGTCGGTTGATGAGGGTAGCCGACACCTCCCACATCTATCAACACTTCCCCACCGCAGCCGTAGCCGCACGGTTACTTCACGAGCCAAGTCGGGCAGATAGCGATGCAACGATGGACGTCGCCTGCCACACCAACGAGTCGGCCAACCGGTGGATCTTCGCCTGTGCGGCCAGACCGCGGCCTGGGAGTGGGTGGCAGCTGTCATGCTTGTCACCAGCGCTGCCCGGTGCAAAGAACAGCACAGCAAAGCGTTGCGCAGGCGTTATCAGTCACAGGTGAGAAGCGCCGCGAAACCCCCCTCCCGCGTGCGCAAAACCAGGCCGCTGTGCACCAGTTGCCAGCAAAGGTGCACTGCGGCCTGGTTTCCACCGAAAGCCACTATTGGGAAGCCGACGAAGACAAAATAGCGGCACTGCCAGTGGCTCCATCGGCTTTTACGTCCACTATCTGCGGCCAGCAGCGGTATTGCACCTAGCGGGTGCGAAACGCGCTCGGACCTTCCTCACCGCCGGTGAGATCTTGCTCGTCGACGTCGCGAATCGCTTCACGACCCATGGCTTCCTGCACCATTTTTAGCAGTCGTTTGCGACGATCAATGAAGAATGCTTGAGCATCTTGGGCAAACAGCAGCTTCGGATCGAGCAGATGCCCGGAGAGCACCTCGTCGAACTCTGCGTCATCGAGTAGTGATTTGCCTTGCAGCCGCGGCAGATAACGCTGCGGCGCGGTCTCCCCGATGAGGGTGTCGGTTTTCGCTGACATTGGGGTGCGGTTTAACACCGAGGTGGACAGCACCTCGTCGATGCCATGGTTGAAACAGTATGCGGTGGGGAAAATATGTTGGAACCCAATTTCCATGGTGTGGAAATTGCGGGCGTTGATCGCCTCGTTGTATCGCCACTCTTTCGCGCCACGTCCCATGATCAGCGCAAAGATCCCCTTAAATACTGCCGAGTCGGCTTTCACTGACAGCAGCCGTGACTCCACAAAAGTGGCACTGCGCACCGATGCCGGGGCCGGCACCCGATCAGTCTCGGAGCCCAATGCGATTGCCGTCCGCGGATCAGCATCAGCTGCTGTATCGGTGTCACCGTCAGCTGCCGACGTGTTTCTTGCTGCCCGTGTGGTTTGCGACTGCGCTGCTAGGGCATCTTCGATAGCTGCCGCATCCTGAATCCATTCGGTGACCTCAGTAACATCCCGGCCGGCACGAGAAATCACTGCCGCTGAACCGTAGAGTTCACCGAACACCCCTGACCAGAACCAGCGATTCAGCCGGTCTTGTGGACCTTGTTTATCTAGCAGATGCGGATCACGTTGCTCAAGCAGCGCCAAAATCACTGCCAGCGGAATGATCTGCGAAGTGTAGGGCACCATGTCTGCGGTGTACATGCAACGCTTCGCTAAAAACTCTGCGGCTTGCACAAACCCGGCAGTGACCACTGGGCGGGCTGCCAGGAACTGCTGCAAATCAATACGCAAAATATCTTCCCGCGCACCAGAGGCCCAACCCCGGCTTTTCGCCGTAAGATACATCGTCAACGCAGTGAGATAATCCACCCGGGTGACATCCCGCAGTACCGGATACTCGGCAAGTTCGGCCGCGATCTCCTCCCACACTGCCGCGAGATGGAATTGTTCATCTTCGGCGGCAAACACGGCGGTGAGCAGATCGAAAATATCCATCTGCAGCCCGGCGGAATTGGCTTGCGCAAAAATAGAGCCCACCCCACCCCGGGAGGTTTCACGATCCAGGCGGATCATTGGAATCTGGTAGCGCACCAACGGCTTGAGCACCTGATTGTGGAATTGCTTGATTCGGTCAAGGGCGCGTTCATCGCGCTGTTCAGCGATATCAAAGAGCATGTCGGTGCCGTCGTCGCTGAGCAGTTCCGAGAGTGGAATCACCCCGTGGGCAATAGCACTGTTGCGATCGGTAATACCGCCCTCAATAACCGGCCCATAGTGGGAACGAACCTGTCCTTGTTCATCGACGGCAAAAATCGCATCGTCAGGCAAAATCGTGCGGGACACTGCCCGATCGACGTCGACATAAAACTTCCGCTGAATGTTCTTATTGCGAAAATCTACGGTGTCAACCACCCCGTCGCCGTGCAGCGAATGGTAGAGCGTGGTGAGCCGCTGCTGCCCGTCGAGTAGCAGCAGCCCCGGATCAACACCTTGGTCGGGTGCGCCTTGCACCACCCGGTACGCAAAGCGGGAAGGCTCGTTGCGCACATCCAATGCCATAAAGGAGCCGATCGGATAGCCCCGCAGGCAGCTGATGAGCAGTCCACGGATTCGATCAATATCCCAGGAATAGTCCCGCTGGAAATCTGGCAGCTGCAGGTCTCCCCGGTCGACCCGGGAAAACAGATCGATAAGGTCATAACTAGGAGTGGTAAAAGCCATACCACCACCCTAGTAGCTGGCCGATGGAATCTGGCAGCACCAGGGAGGGAAATTGGCGGTGGGATATCCCACAACGCCGCTGAAAAGGGGTTAGCGGTGAATCTCGAACTCGTGGCTGACGTGACCGGCAGGCTCCAGCTGGAAGGTGGTGTGTCCTGCCCCCATGGCACACACCACATCGTGGGCTTGGTCAAGTACAGTGCAGCGGGCATTCGATGCTGCTGCAGTATCGACCACCAGGTGGGCGGTGACAATACTGTTAGTGCCGTCAGTTGACCAGATGTGCAGATCATGGACGGCTGTCACCCCAGGGATAGCTGCCAGGGCTGCCCGAACTGCTTCCGGGTCGCTGTGTTTGGGAGCTTGTTCTAGAAGCACCCCAACTGATTGGGTCAGCAGCTGCCAGGATCGAGGAATAATCAGCAGCGCGATAATGACGCTGGCAATAGTGTCGGCATACATCCATCCGGTGGTGCGGATTATGACACCGGCAATGATGACAGCTACAGATCCGACCGCGTCGGAGAGTACATGCAGATAGGCGCCGCGCAGATTCAACGATTCGTGTTGGCGTCGAACAAGTACCAGTGCAGAGGTCACATTTGCCACCAGTCCGATGATGGCCACAATCAGCATCCAGCCGGTTTCAATTTCAGGCTGACTGCCGATGCGGGCAATCGCACTCATGGCAATCCAAATGGTGACGACAAAGACTGCTGCCGCGTTGAGTGCTGCTGCAAGCACTTCGACACGCCGATAGCCGAAGGTTGCCTGCCCGGAGGGGTGTTTGCGCCCGATGAACATGGCGCACAGCGCCAAAATCAGCCCCGCAGAATCGAAGAGCATATGGGCAGCGTCGGCGAGCAGCGCCAGTGATCCAGAGAAAATTCCAGCAATGATTTCACCGACAAACACCACACTGGTGACCCCAAGCACCACCAGGAGGCTGCGCAGTGTCGTGGGTTGGTGGCTGTGCCCATGCCCTTGCTCGTGGCGATGCCCAGCGTGGTTCGCCGACCGGCCGCTGTCGGCTACAGCGTGACGGTGCTGCCCGGAGGTGGATCCTGCAGGGATAGGCACCGTTGCTCCTGAAGCGGTGTGTTCACAGCCTGCCATGTTGACCTCCCAAGGGTATTCGTTGCCGACGCGCTCCCCCGCCACGGCGGGCTAGCATTCTCCAGCGGATCCTTCCCAGAGCGCAGTGGTAAGCGCGTGCTGCATCATTCGCGTGAGATGCCTCGGTGTTGCCGAGGCTGCACGCCACAGATCCACCGATGCGGGACTGTTGCCCCACTCGAGCAGCGATCGCACACCAGCACGGGCGAATGCAGGTCGCAGATTGTTCGCTACAGTCTATGTGCCAGCGATGAGTTCGGAAACGGCCGGGAAACACAGCCGCCGGTATCAGGGACTGTACCCCACATTGCACTTATTGAAAACTTAATGAAAACGAGTGTGGGGTGACCACCCCCGCAGCCCTATCCCTTAGCCTTCCCACAGCACCGTTTCACGCAACGCTCTTGTAACCCACCCCAGCAACGCCACCTGGTCAAACGACTGCCCACCAGCCCCTTCACCGCACTGCGCCACAACAAAACAGCAGCCACACCCGTCTCCTTTTGTGACGGAAACACACAGTAGGAATCCTCCACAATCAAAGACAGCATGACTGCTGTTTGCTCCACCGCAAGCGAAGCGCTACGGCTCACCGTTCCCGCTTCGCGGTGTCCGTATTTTAGCCACTGCACATCAGGAGCCGCAGTGGCAACTAAAGCTCGCCACTAGGCGGTTTCATTCAACGGGTTTTTCACCCAGCTCATGAGGTCACGCAGCTTCGCACCGGTTTCTTCAATCGGATGCGCGGCCACATTTGCTCGCAGGCTTTCCAGTTCCTTGTTGCCACCTTCAACATTGGCGATGAGACGCTTAACAAAGGTGCCGTCTTGAATATCCGCCAGCACTTCTTGCATCCGCTTTTTCGTGTCCGCATCGATAATGCGAGGACCTGCAATATAGCCACCAAACTCTGCGGTGTCAGAGATTGAGTAGTTCATATTTTGCAGTCCGCCTTCCCAGATCAGGTCGACGATGAGCTTCATCTCGTGGAGCACCTCAAAGTAGGCCATCTCTGGGGCGTAACCGGCTTCGGTAAGCACTTCGAAGCCCTGCATCATCAGGGTTTCCAAGCCACCACAGAGCACCACCTGTTCGCCGAACAGGTCAGTTTCCACCTCTTCTTTGAAGGTGGTGGGAATCACGCCGGCACGGGCACCACCAATTGCAGCCGCATAGGACAGCGCCAGATCCCGACCGTTGCCTTCCGGGTCTTGGTCGACGGCGATGAGGCAAGGCACACCCTTGCCGTCAACAAACTGCCGACGCACCAGGTGACCTGGCCCCTTCGGCGCGACCATGCCAACCACGATTGACGGATCTGGCTTGATGAGATCAAAGTGAATGTTCAGGCCATGCCCGAAGAAGATCGCGTCGCCTGCCTGCAGATGCGGAGCAATATCTTCTTCGAAGATCTGCTTCTGCGAAGTATCTGGAGCAAGCAACATAATGAGGTCTGCCCATGCAGCCGCATCAGCATTGGATTTGACGGTAAAGCCTGCTTCGGTGGCCTTTTCAGCCGACTTGGAGCCTTCCCGCAGGCCGACAACAACTTCCACCCCAGAATCCCGCAGACACTGGGCATGAGCGTGCCCCTGGGAGCCGTAACCAATGATGGCCACTTTGCGCCCTTGAATAATCGACAGATCTGCGTCGTTGTCGTATAGCACTTCAATTGCCATAGGGATGTTCTCCTTGCGTGTAAAAACTCGATTGTTGCAACTTTGTCTTGCGAATTGCAGCCGATCAGCGGCGCTTACCCTCACCGGCAGTGCCGCAGCCTGTGATTTCCACCGTGATGGAATAGTGTCGCGGGCACTGTTGGACTTGAGGTAGCCGCTGCAAGTCATTTCCTGCTGTGTTGCAGTAAAGCAGATCGCGCCAGTTGATTTGCCACTATTCATTAAGTTGTCTCACATAACGATACTACTTGTACCACAATATGGGAAGTGATTGGGGAAACGATAGCCCCATCCGGGGCGCAACTGACCAATATTTCCCTATGACACCATCTTTTTTCGCGCTTGTTGCAATCGGCTGCATGCAGCGGAAAACCTGGCGAGACGTGGCCTGATATTTGCGCACACCCATGAGGCACGCGATGCACCAACCAGGACATTGAGCAAGATTCCCGGACGCTCCTGAATAAAGGAGCCACTGACGATGCCGCACATTGGTGGAGATACACGTTAGCCGTGTCTGAGACGAATCATCAGACACGGCTAACGTGCAAACCATCGAGTCGAAAAAGACTAGCTGTTGATACGGCGTTTCGTGGCCCCGTTAAAGGTCAACGTTTTCGGTCCACGAGTCAAAGCCATCTGGCCTGATTCCAGCACCTCCAGCACTCCGAATGGCTCCAAGACATCCAATAATGCGCGGAGTTTCGAGTGACCACCGGTGGCCTCAATCACCATCGATTCCGGGGCAACATCAATCACCCGGGCACGGAAGATCGCCGCCGAATCGACAATTTGTGGACGGGTGGTCGCATCGGCTTTCACCTTCACCAGCATGAGCGCACGCGCAATAGTTTGCTCATCTTCTAGCCGAACTACCCTCAGCACCGGAATTTTCTTATTGAGCTGTTTGACGATCTGCTCAATAACATGATCGTCACACACAGCAACGACCGTAATACGGTTGATCCCCTCTGTGGCGGTCGCAGCCGAGATGATCGACTCGATAGAAAATCCACGCGAGGTAAACAGCTGCGAGATGCGTGAGATCACGCCTTCGCTGTCTTGAACCAGCACGGACAGGGTGTGTCGGTGAATCGTGTGTTCAGTACTCATTTGTGCCCCCTGTTTACTTTCCGGACTGCTTGAATTGGGCGTGTTGTGGGTCGCCTTGGGTGGCTTCGTCAAGGTCGGCGAAGCTGGTGGCTGCCGAATCATCGTCGAATAGTGGTCGCAAACCGCGCGCATACTGTACTTGACTATTCGACATGCCTGCATCGACCATTGGCCAGACTTGCGCGTCTTCCCCGACAATGAAGTCGATCACCACTGGTCGATCATTGATCTGCCGGGCTTGCTCAATTGTTGGGGCAACGTCTTCCTTCTTGGTGACCCGGAATGCTGCGCAGCCGTAGGCATCGGCAAGTTTCACAAAGTCGGGAGTGTATTGGTGTTCTTCCCGCAGCTTGGTGTGGGAATAGTGACCGTCATAAAACAGCGACTGCCACTGCCGCACCATGCCGAGATTCCCGTTGTTGATAAGACAAACTTTGATGGGGAATCCTTCCACCAAGGCGGTGACCAGCTCTTGGTTGGTCATTTGGAAGCAACCATCACCATCAATTGCCCACACTTCCTTGTCGGGGCAACCAGCTTTTGCCCCCATTGCCGCGGGGATCGAATAGCCCATGGTGCCCAACCCACCAGAGTTGAGCCAGGTACGCGGATGGGCAAAGTCCACAAATTGCGCAGACCACATTTGATGCTGGCCAACACCTGCAACATAAATCGCTTCCGGGCCGGCGATCTCAGAGAGCGTATTGATAACATATTGCGGCGCGAGTTTACCGTCGTCTGGCCAGTCATAGCCACGGCTGTAGGTGGTTTTCAATCCGTTGAGATATTCCATCCACTCTTCGATGGCCGGCTTGTCACAGTCACTTGTTTGATATGCGGCCAGCAGTGCCTGCAGCACTTGGTTGGCATCACCGACGATCGGCACGTCAGCAAATCGAATTTTTGAGATCTCGGCAGGATCAATATCAGCGTGAATCACAGCGGCATCGGGCGCGAAGGCATCCAGATCCCCAGTGACCCGGTCGTCGAATCGGGCACCAATGGCAATGAGCAGATCCGATTTTTGCATAGCCCCATTAGCAGCCACAGTGCCATGCATTCCGGGCATACCCATGTGTTGCGGATGTGTGTCGGGGAAGGATCCCAACGCCATCAGGGTGGTGATCACAGGAATGCCGGTATATTCCGCGAATGCCCGCAGCGCCTCATGCGCTTCAGCCTTAATCACCCCACCGCCGACATATAGCACTGGTCGGTGAGACTTCGCGATCCAGGCAACGGCTTCTTCAATTTGCCGCCGATGAGGCGTCAATGTTGGCCGATAACCGGGCAGGTCAATGACCGGATCCCAATGGAAGTCCACCATCTGGTTTTGCACGTTTTTCGGAATATCCACCAGCACCGGCCCTGGCCGTCCGGTGGACGCAAGATGGAAGGCTTCAGTCATGATCTGCGGAATATCATTGGCGTCGGTGACCATAAAGTTGTGTTTTGTCACCGGCATAGTGATACCGCGAATATCGGCTTCCTGAAACGCGTCAGTGCCGAGAAGGTCAAATCCGACCTGGCCGGTGATTGCGACCATCGGCACCGAATCCAGATAGGCGTCAGCAATTGGGGTGACGAGATTGGTCGCCCCCGGCCCGGAGGTGGCAATACACACTCCAACTTTGCCGGATGCCTGCGCATAGCCTTCGGCGGCGTGTCCCGCACCTTGTTCGTGTCGAACCAGCACATGGCGTAACGCTGTCGACTCGTAGAGTGCGTCATATAGCGGCAGTACTGCCCCACCGGGAAGCCCAAACACGTCGGTTACCCCAAGATGTTCGAGACTTTTTACGATCGCAGCCGCACCGGTCATTCGTTGTGGCTTCGGATTTGTTGCACCCGCCTCGGCGGGCTGGCCTTGTGATGCCGCTGTCACGACGTTGTTCACCTACTTCTTGTCACGCTTGGCTGTTGACTTATCTGTGATCGCAGCCGATAACTATCCAAATTGGCGTTGCTGGCAAGCAAGCAGCCTTCGCCAAGAGGTCGCTGCACCGGGGAGGTTACGATGCGAACACTGAGTAACCAGTGTCGTGGTACCACCCGACAGCTCATGGTTGTCGGTGCGATCAACAGATGGTGTGAGTAAAAACATTCCAAACTCATCAATCAGCCGTTGCGTGACGCTAGCTTCACTAGGGTGTGCCACCAGATACAGTAAAACCCTCGTCGGTTTGCCGGGATTGTCCGTGGCAGCAACGAGGGCGAAAGTCGTGACGACAGCTAGCTGTGTCGCGGCTAACGCCGGCACATAATCACTACGACTAGCTGAAGGTTTGTCATAGGTGAGTAGCGTACACGTCCGTATTGGCCATGGCGGATCATTCCGTATCCGTTGCTGTCAGCACAGTGGTGTGCAGTTGCTGTGGGGATGCCATGGTGAACTGCAAGTATGGCTGAAAATTTGCCGAGTCTACCAGTTGCTCACCGCCACAGAAAATACCCCCTTACAGGGGTGGCAATGTTGGGTTGAGGTTCACAACCGGCACCGGTTGCCCACTGTTGCACTTCCCGACAAGACCCATTCCCACCTTTCACCAGGCGTTGCCACCGGCAACACCACGCTCGTCGTGGCGGGCGGGCATCAGGTTGCACTACTAGCACCCCTGGTCATTGTTGCCGGTGTTCCGCCGAACAGTCATACTGCTCAGCAGCTCACAGCGGCTAACAAGATCACCTGCCAAAACAGCGCATCTCCCTCTTTCCAGCAGATCAGCCCCGCAGAGTGTGTGAGACTCCCTTCTACCCACACCGGTTGTGCTGTGCCCATTGTTGGTGTGCAACAGGGCGCTCACCGCGCCTTGCTCCCCTCCGGCATACCGGTGGCTTGGGTGCCCCTCGCTCCGATGCACAGCGAGGATAACCTCTCGTTCTTACCTTCTGCTTAAGGATGTATTTTGGCGGCCGGGGCAGCTTTTTTGAGTTTGTTACCCTAGTGGCCATGCCTCCTGTTGGATATTTGCTCGACAATCTGTGGCGGTGGGCGGCCGATACCGGCATTCCACTGGCCATCGTGGTGATCATCGCACTGCTGGTGCCACGCATCGGCCGGTTTGCGATCCGTCTCATTGAAAACCGTCTTATTGATTTTCGCTCGAACGAAGCCAAGAGCCATCTTGCGCTCGTCGGTACCGCTGTGTATCTCGCGCAGATCATCATCTATGTGTTTCTGCTCATTTTGGCGTTGCAGATCCTCGGATTTTCCACCACCGGTATTGCGATCCCAGCCACTGTACTTTCAGCAGCGTTAGGTTTCGGCGCCCAGTCAATCATCGCGGACTTCCTCGCTGGTTTTTTCATCCTCACCGAGCGCCAATTCGGTTTAGGTGACTGGGTTCGTTTCCAAGGCAACGGAATCGACGTGCAAGGCGACGTGATGAAAATTACGATGCGCGCCGTGCATATGCGCACCCTCGCCGGGGAAACAGTCATTATTCCGAACTCGACTGCCCGGGTGTGTATCAACCATTCCAATAACTGGGCACGCGCGGTGGTGGTAATCCCTGTTCCACTGCTCGGATCAGAGTCGATGGCTGAGGTGGTGGAGCGTTGTGTTGCCGCCGGCAAGCGGGCGCTCGCCGATCCGGTCATTGCTGAGGACATCACCGGCGAATTGGAAGTGCATCCACCGTTGGGACTCACCCAGCCTACGGCTGTCGGCCAGCCATGGATGGTCAATATGCGTTTTTTGGTGCGCACCTATCCGCTGTGCCAGTGGGCAGTTGAGCGAACTATTCGCACCTATGTGGTGGACGAGTTTTGGGCGGACTATGGTTCAGCTACTACCGCCGAAGGGCTTATCCGTCCCACGCTGGAGGAAGCCCCAGAACCGATCGCCTCACTGCCGGGGGTATTCGGTACCAATGGTGAGACACCAGTAGCACCAGCCTCTAGCACTGATCCGCAGACCACCGTGCTGCGCCACGGGATGACTGGTGCACATCACCGCCTCACTGCAGCAGAGGAAGACACCCTGGCTGCTGGAAGTGCTATGACCGACCAGGTCTCGTCGACAGCAGATGGTGCACAGCGTGACGCCGCTGGTCGTGATGAACTGCACGGGGCGTCACATATTCCCCGCCATCGGGTGCGTTCCGCCCGGGCGGCGTTGAAAGCGGCAGCGGGCAAACATTCCCCTGATAAATCACCGATGGGCCCGGGCGGCGGGTCACGCAAACCCCGCGACACCCCACCCGATATGGGTCCGGGTGCCGGAATTGCGCTGATTCGACCAGAACGGTTCAACCCTGATGGCACCCCGGAAGATGTTGGGGAGACGACGTGGCTTTCCATCGGTGGAAAAAAGAAACAGGCCGGTACTGGGTTGTTGTCGCTGGGTGGCCGAGTCCGGAACTCCACGACGGTGCTGGTGGCGATGTTGATTGGTTTGCTGCTGCTCGACGGATTGACCTATCAGTCGGAAAATGAGGAGGTGCGTGGTGTGCTTGCACCACCGCCGGCTGCCTATCAGCCGCAGCGCACCACCACAAGCCAACCAGCACCAGTATCTGGGCAAGATGGGCAAGAATCAGAACCTGCTGATGGGTCGAGTGTCTCGTCAACTGCAAGCACTACCCCTGCAACAGACGGAGCAAACGCTGGCGACGGCGAAAAAGACACGCAGGGATCTTCCACCCGCGACCCGAATAATCCCGCCGCTGGAGATAATCCGGCAGAGGCAAATCAGCCCCAACCCGGCGAGGCGGCAAGTACAACCAGCAGCACTACCTCGGCGCAACCGGCGACCCCGGAGGAACCATCCACTGATACTGGGACAACAAGTGGCAGTGATACTGGCACAACCACCGTGGACGACGGTGCACCTGTTGCCCCCGCAGCAGAGTCTGCGCCACCAGAGGCGGCAGCACCCCAGTCGGACAACGCCGCCGAGTAGCCCACTGCATAGTGGCGCACATCACCGAAGGTATCATGCACAACCCCGGCCCCAGCACCTGTGTGTTGTGGCCGGGGTTGGGTGGTTTGGCCCCACTGTTGCGCACAGCTGGGACAACGCCTCTTTGCTGCCCCAGTAGTCGGCCAGGCGTTTACCTGTCGGGCTGGTTCAACAAAGTTTCCCCCTTGTGGGAAACCCGCTAAGGTAGCGGTCATGTCTGCTGCCCAATCGTCACTGCCGGTACATGATGCACCAACCTTTCCGGTGGACTTTCATCCCGACCGCACCCATTTGCTGTCCGCATTCGTGATGACCTGTATTTTGTTGCTGGTTATTGGGGTTCGCCCGGAAGAAACAGCAGGTTTAGGGTTCGATTCTCGGTGGCTGCTGTTGCTCCTGGTAGGACCTGCGCTGTTTGTCTACTGGGTGCTGCGTGCTCGTACGCGAGTCACCGCCACGGGCATCACCACCCGTCCCGCGTTTGCTGCCGGCCACACTGCTTCCTGGGAACAGATCGAAGGTATCCAATTCCGCAAGTCGAAGGCACTCCTCCAAGTCAGCGATCAGGAACCTTTCCCACTGCCAGGGGTGACATTTAATTCCTTAACGAAGCTTGCCGCAGCCTCAAATGGGCGTATCCCTGATGTCATCAATGAAGGCTACGCGGCGGCCACCAATAAGGTCGTCATCATGCGGAAAGACGGCCGCCAAATCATTGTGTCGCGCGAAGAATATGAAGCCCGTCAGCAGGCCGCACAGCACAGCGCGCAGCAGTAGCTGGGCGCAACCTTCCACCCCGTCGGCACTCCGCAAGTCAACCAGCTCATCGATATGCTCTTGTGGTGCTGCTGCAGGGCAGGAACACCGCTGCCGGGATGTGCTAAGACACAATTCCTGGTAGTGGTTGTCCTTGGCTTCACCACACAGCTAACCCCGCCATACCACTGAGTGGTCCACCTGATGGGATTGCGCTGACAATCGCCTAGTCGGCGCTTTATCATGGCTAGAGTGCAGTTGCCGGGTTGCTTTCGCGCCCGGCACTGTCGTGTGTTCGACGGCACTTCCGCCGCCATGTTCATTCATGTCTTACCTGTTCATCCATGTCTTTCCTGGGAGCTTCCATGATTCCGCTGCGATCAAAAACCACTACTGCTGGCCGGCAGGCGGCTGGGGCACGTGCCCTGTGGCGGGCAACCGGCATGACCGATGACGACTTCGGCAAACCGATTATTGCGATCGCGAACTCCTACACCCAGTTCGTTCCCGGGCATGTGCATCTCAAGGATGTGGGTGAAATCGTCGCCGAGGCGATTCGCGCCGCCGGTGGGGTGGCGAAAGAATTCCACACCATCGCTGTTGATGATGGAATTGCGATGGGGCATGGCGGCATGTTGTATTCGCTGCCGTCCAGGGAAATCATTGCTGACAGTGTGGAATATATGGTCAATGCACACACCGCTGACGCCCTGGTGTGTATCTCAAACTGCGACAAGATCACCCCCGGAATGCTAAATGCTGCCCTGCGGCTCAACATCCCCACGGTGTTTGTCTCGGGCGGACCGATGGAAGCGGGCAAAGCGGTGGTGGTTGACGGGGTTGCCCACGCCCCCACCGATCTTGTGACTGCGATTTCTGCGTCTGCCTCTGAGGAAGTCGACGATACTGGGCTTGCCCAGGTGGAAGCTTCTGCCTGTCCCACCTGTGGTTCCTGCTCTGGGATGTTTACCGCGAATTCGATGAACTGCCTCACTGAGGCGCTGGGGCTTTCGCTTCCCGGTAACGGTTCGACGTTGGCCACCCATGCTGCCCGAAAAGCATTATTCTCCCAGGCTGGCAGCACTATCGTCGAGTTGTGTCGCCGCTACTATGGCAGCGGTGATGAGTCGGTGCTGCCGCGCAATATTGCTACCCGGGAAGCATTCGACAATGCCATGGCACTCGACATGGCTATGGGTGGTTCCACCAATACAGTGCTGCATATTTTAGCTGCCGCACAAGAGGCGGAAGTGGACTTTACCTTGGCCGATATTGATGCACTGTCCCGAAAAGTGGGCTGTTTGGCTAAGGTGTCCCCGAACTCGGACTATCACATGGAAGATGTGCACCGTGCCGGTGGTATTCCGGCGATTCTTGGGGAGCTGTACCGTGCCGGTTTGCTGCACACTGATGTTCATGCGGTGCACGCGGACTCTCTGGAGCAGTGGCTCGCCGCCTGGGATATCCGCGGGGACCAGCCGTCGGACGCTGCACTTGAACTCTTCCATGCGGCACCGGGTGGGGTGCGCACCACCACTCCATTTTCGACGGAGAATCGGTGGGACAGTCTCGATACCGACGCGGTGGGGGGCTGTATCCGTGACGTGGAACATGCATACACCGCCGACGGCGGATTGGCGGTGCTCACCGGTAATCTCGCGGAACATGGGGCAATTATTAAAGCCGCAGGTATCGATGAGTCTCTGTGGGAGTTCACCGGCCCTGCCCGAGTGGTGGAATCCCAGGAGGAGGCGGTAAGTGTTATTTTGAAACGTGAAATTCAGCCGGGTGAAGTGCTGGTGGTTCGCTATGAAGGCCCCTCTGGTGGTCCTGGTATGCAAGAGATGCTGCATCCGACCGCATTTTTGAAAGGTGCCGGTTTGGGTAAGCAGTGTGCGCTGGTTACTGATGGTCGTTTCTCTGGTGGGTCGTCCGGTTTGTCGGTGGGTCATATTTCGCCGGAGGCAGCCCACGGCGGCGTCATCGGGCTGGTTCGCGATGGGGACATGATCACGATCAATGTGCATACCCGGGCTCTTACCGTTGACGTGTCTGCCGAAGAATTAGCGAAACGGAGAGAAGCAGAACTTGCCCGTCCGCGGCCGTTTACCCCGCGGGATCGCAACCGGCCAGTAACCCGAGCCTTGCGGGCTTATGCCCAATTGGCTACTTCGGCAGATAAAGGCGCGGTGCGACGCCTTGCCGACGATCACTAACAAACCCTGCACGTAGTCGCCCAACATCGAAGAACAATCGCAACATCACAGGGGTCCCTTGCCCCTTGCAGTTCACTGGGTTTTCAGTCCCTGGATAGATGGGTTTCCAGGCGACATGTAGGGCGCCGTGCACCCGCGAACATCCCGCTGCCGAAGCAGATTACGGCAGCGGGATTTTGTGATTTGTTGCTAGGGTTTTTGCTTGCCAGGGTGCACTCTGTAAGCCTTGTGCGCAATGCGTGATGCGTGCTGCAACCAGTGTCAATGGCAAGGAAACAACCCAACCGCCCGCACTGTTTGATGCCCGCAGCCACACGCAACGAATACCCGTAGAAGTTGTTGTCACAGGCTACAAGGAATGCAACCTTGTTAAGCAGCAATGCTGAGACGACCTGGGGGTGTCTGCGCAACCGGTAACACAGGCCGTATGGTTTTTCTGGGGTCGGATGCGGGTCGCCGCACAATGTGCGAGAGAGGTTGTTTGCCCCCGGGGGGGATGGTTTAGAAGCGTTCGGTTTCACTCGGCGGCAGCTCATCGTCGGCATCACTGCTGCCGGAGGCGCGGCGGGCAGTGGCTACCCTGGTGGGAAGATCCAATCCGGCTGCGGTGTCATCGGGATGATAGCCCCGAATTTTCATATCGATGGCATAGACCACGGTAATGATGGTGAGCCCATAGATCAGCATGCCGCCGAGCGCCATAATCATCCAGGTTGCCCACAGGCCATTGACGTGATCAGCAGCCCACAATCCAAATACCGGGGTGTAGCCGAAGGCAAGACCTACTACCATCCCTGCCCCGCCAGCCCAACTCCACAGCCAGGTAGCAACCCCTATGGCCAGAGTCATTACTGCTAAGGCAGCGAAGAATTTTGCCACCCCAACTTCGACAATATGCCCACCGAAGAAGCCGAAAAAAGTGCCGGCACCGATTGCGGCGCCAATGATGACACTGATGACGAATCGCAGCAAAGCAGGCCGGCGGGTTGGTCGCGATGAAGCTGAATGGGGCTGGTGAGGGTGCAACGATACTCCACGAATCTCATCGGTTGAAGATGGCCAGGTGGGGCGAATGACCCCACCAGCATAGCTATGCCAGTACTGTGTAGCCGAACCTGATGGTTGGCTGCTGTCGCTGCACAGCACTGGCGGAAAACACTGTGCGGTAGCCCGCACAGCAAGGAGGTTATCCGGCGATCCCTTGGAGAGGATTGACACCGGCGGTAAACCACCACAGTGCTACTGCGGCGGCGACACCGATCACAAAGAATAACCAGGATGAGGCAAGCGGCCGCTTCGCCCAGCCGCGGGAGAAGTCAGCACTCACCCGTCCAGGGCCGGTGAATTGTAAGGCTACTGCCATGGCAAACAGGGCAAGCTGGAGCCACACAGTATCTTCCCAGTAGAGCAGATTCCCGGAATGGTCGGAGATAGCAATGGCGTGCATTGCGAAAAAGCCGGTTGTGATCACGCCGAGGGCGGCAGCAAACGGGGTGAGGAGGCCGAGGAGCAGGAATAATCCGGCAGCCAATGCAAGAATTGGCATGAGCAATACGAGGATCTCCGGCTGGGCGTAGCCGCTGAACGAATCCCGCAGACCAGCGAGTGAACGACCACCTTGCCCAAAAAGCACCAAGGTGGCGGTCAGCAGCAGATAGCCGCCGAAGAATAGGCGCAGCAATAGGAGCCCAAAGTCCATGGTGCCGCGTTTGCCTGCAGCAGGATCGACGGCTGTAGGCAGCGCAGTTTCACTCTCAACGGTCGCATCGGTGACCACCGGCATGGTGGTGGTTGGGGTGTGATCGGTGGCGACTGTTGCAACCGGCGGGGTGGTGTTAGCAGCAAACACCGTGGTGGGGGCGTCAGCAATCGGATCGATGCGTTGGGGTTCTACTCGTCCAGCTGCTGAATATCCGTTCGATACGGGCGGCAGCTCCCCTTGATTGATCGGTTCGCCGGAGCTAAACCGGCCAGGTTTTGGGGTTGGCTTGGGGTCAGTCATAGCCACTACCATAAAAGCAATTTGCCTGTTGAACCGCTCGCCACACCGAGAGGAAGCAAAAATTCTCGAGTGGGACGATGCAGGAAAAACACCTGTTTTTCAAGGGCTTGACGGCAACAAGCGGTGACATGGCAGCAGATCGTCGCATGATTGTTCAACGAGGCCGCGTCATTGATGGTGATCGATGCGAATCTGTTGTGCTGCGGGGTGCTGTTGTTTGCGTTGTACTCAGTGTGGTCAGCTCAAACCACTGCCATGTTGCGCACCACAGGGCTGCTAGCTGGGGCAGCGCTGAAGTGATGCAGCAAGTGCGTCGTGTTCCGCCTGGGTCACCCACAGGGCGTAGCGGTGTTTTACCACGATTTGTCGTATCGCATAGGCGCAGCGAAAAGCGGTGTTGGGTGGCTGCCAGGATGCGGCGTCGGAAGCTGATTTTTGGGTGTTGACCCGTCCCATCACCGCGAGGAGATTGTCCGGGTCATTGGCAAAGTTTTGCCGCTGTTCGGGGGCAAGCTGTTGGGCGCCTTTTTGCCACGCGTCCCCAAGAGCGACCACATGATCAATTTGCACCAGTGGACTGGTGTCTTTGCCGCGTTGAAAATGCAGTGGGGTGCCAGTGTAGGGTTCGAGAAAATCCCCGCTGAGTACAACACAGTCACGGGTTCCTGGTTTCGTCACCACCTGCGAAAGATCGCGGCGCAAAATATCGTTGCGGGTATCGCACCCATTGTGCCCAAATTCGACGGTGACATCGTCAGTCCACCGATCCCCGAAGGCTTGCCGACTATAGCCGGTTTTTGGGCTGCGGCCGCGGATCGGAAGGGTAGCTAAGAGCTGTGTGGCTTCCACAGGGCTGGCGATGAGCTGATAGTTTGGCCACTGGGTGGGATCGTAGTCAGCCGGGAGTTGCACTGTGACATCCACACCGGCCAGTTCGCTGTCGTTGCCCGGTGGTGCGGAATTGTTGGTGTCGGCGGTAAAGTCCGGGCGGCCAACAGTGCTGGGCTGGGCAGGATCAGGCGATGCGGACGGTGGTGTCCCGGTCGGGGATGATGCGGACTGCTGCTGGGTTTGGGCAGCATCTTCGGTAACCAGCGGTGGAGGAATGACCGGTGGCGGGGTATCTCCCATGCTGCAGCTAGTAATCAGGGGTAGGGCGAATAGGGCTCCCAATACTCGGGCGCCGGGACGTGGTATTGCTGGGTTTTCCAGGGGTGAGTTCCAGGGCATGATCCTGCAGCCTTCTGCTGTTCGTGATGGCCAATTCCCACGGTCTGTTGCACCCGGGCTGTGCACCATGGTCGGCAGCATCGTCAACCAAACGCGTGTAAACACACCAGACTTTAGTGTGTGCGCCGGTGGCACCGGCCAGCTCGTCGGTTGGCTGCTGTGGTTATCGCGACGGGCAGTCCATGTAAAGCAACCACTGCGACCATTATCGACGAGCACCACGACCAGCACCGGGCGCGGCGCAATATTGGTTGCCCGCAACGCTGCCCGGCTAAGGGAGCAGACCCGACGCTGCCGCGCCCGGGCAGTACGCCATCAGCGGCCGGATGGTTCCTGCAGCACATTTACCCCTGGGGTGACTTCGGTGTCATCGAAGGGGTCAAGATGGTGGCGCGCAGCTGTCACTACAGTGTCGGTGAGCTGCTGCAGCAGGGGGGATTCGAGGCGCCAATGCTGCCAATAGAGTGGGACAACTAAAACCCGCTCGTCGAGGGTGACGAGTTCCCCGGAGGCAATCAGTGGTGCTGATTGCTGGTCGGGGATCAGCCCCCAGCCCAGGCCTAAACGAACCGCGTCAAGAAACGCCTCTGAGGAGGGGATTTCACTAATACGACGATTTGGTGGGGTGTAGTCGAGGCGGCCTTGCAGATCGGCGTCTTGGATGGCATCTTTCGGACCGAACCGTAGGGCGGGCATCGCCGACCAGTCCAGGGTGCCGTCGCTGAGGGTGTATTTTTCTTTCATCACCGGACAGGCCAAAGCCCGGTAGCGCATCACACCAAGCGGGGTGGTGTCGCATCCTGATACCGGGGCAGCTTCCCGGGTGACAGCGCCGACACAGTCCCCGCGCCGCAGCAGGGTGAGCGAGTGGGCTTCGTCCTCGAGGCGCAGCCGCAGACACGATCCATCCCAGCTGGAAACCTCGGCGATCACATCCCGAAACCAGGAGGCCAGCGAGTCGGCGTTGACTGCAACGTTGAGTGGCACCCGGGCGAGACGATCGGACATCTGGGCGTCTGTTTCCGCTTGCAGGAGCCGCATCCGCCGGGCGGCTTGCGCCAAAATCTCCCCGGCTTCGGTGGCGGTGACCGGCTGGACGCGGCGCACCAGCACCCGGCCAGCGGCCTGTTCCAGGGCTTTCATGCGCTGGCTGACTGCGGATGGAGTAACAGCAAGATGATCAGCTGCTGCTTCAAAAGAGCCTTCATCAAGGACTGCGAGCAGCGTTTCCAGATGTACAGGATTCACAACTTACAAGAATACACCCCGAAACGGGTGCCCCATATTGTTGGCGGGTGTGGATGAGCCAGCACCCGCAACCGGCGAATCCCTGCTCGTGGATCTGTGACTTGGGGGTATTTCGACCCGCGCCCGCTAACCCACCAGCAAACAAGCAAACAAGCGCCAATTAACCGATACTTAAGATTATAAAGATTGCGTAATTTTTACTTCACCTAAAGGGGGCGTTACGCTCGTCACTATGATGGTCATGCTCAACGGGTTTCTTATGGGATTGTCGCTGATTATTGCAATCGGGCCGCAAAACGCCTTACTGCTCAAGCAGGGTATTCGCCGCAGCGGTGTTACTGCAATTGTCGCAGTCTGCATTCTCTCCGACATGATCCTTATTGCTGCCGGCACTGCCGGGGTGGGAGTAATCATCGATAAGGCGCCGATCGTGTTGACGATCCTCACCTGGCTTGGGGTGGCCTATCTGTGCTATTTCGCAATGACCTGTTTCCGGGATGCCATCACCCAAACCACCGTCACTGTCGACGATCCACAGCTTCCTGACACAGCGCCGCTGGATACACACGAGGTTGCTGCCGCATTGCTCAACAATGAGCCTGATCCCTCAACTGCAGCGGGCATCAAATTCGGCAACCATCAACACTCCGCTCCCCTTGCCCCGGCACACCATCATCGCGGCCAGCTGGCAACCAAAGCAAAACCAGCTGCAGTCCCCGCCACGGCACACCCTTCGCAGCGCGACGCACTGTGGGCACCGATTTCCGCTGCCCTGATTATGACCTGGCTCAATCCGGGCACCTATGTCGACATTGTGGTCATGCTCGGCGGGATGGCGAACCAATACGGCGACACCGGCCGGTGGGTGTTTGCCATCGGCGCTTTCGCGGCTTCCCTACTGTGGTTCCCCACAATCGGCTACGGGGCACAAGCCCTCGCCGGCCCCTTATCGAATCCGAAGGTGCTGCGGGTGATGAACATTGGAATCGGCATCACCATGTTGGCCATTGCCGCCCGTCTGCTGCTGCACGTCATCTAACGAGCCTGCGAAAAGCCGCACACCTTACCAGCGATATTCTCAACCACCCCACCGCCAACAGCAGCACTCCACGAACCATCCACGCACCAACAGCAACGCGGTCGACGGCGCTGCTGCTGGTGCGGATTGGCAGCTATTCGCTGAGCTTCGAACGGGTGGCAGCAGCCCAAATATTAATCCCAGCATCCCGGGCAATATCATCAATTGCCGCCAACTCTTGGGCGCTAAACTCCACCTGCTCCAGGGCGCCAATATTTTGATCCAGCTGGGCAAGCGACGAAGCACCAATGACCGCTGAGGCGACCGTCTGCTCCCCGAACTCGCCCTGCCGGCGCAGCACCCATGACAACGCCATTTGCGCCAGGGTTTGACCACGCTCCTGCGCAATATCGTTGAGGCGTCGCACCATCTCCAAGTTCGACTCGCTTAACATCGACGAAGCCAGCGACTTGCCGGCGGCAGCCCGGGAATCCTCTGGCACCCCATGCAAATACCGGTCAGTCAACAAACCCTGTGCAAGCGGACTAAACGCAATAATCCCCACCCCGGTATCGGCGGCCGCCTCGAGCAACGATTCGGTGCCGTCGGTGTCAGTGGGTTCCTCCACCCACCGATTCAACATCGAATAGCTGGGCTGGTGACATACCAGCGGGCATCCTTCATCGTCCATAATCTCTGCAGCCTGCCGCAACAGCTCCGGCGAATAGGAAGACACCCCGGCATAGAGCGCTTTGCCGCTGGCGACAATATCGCGCAGCGCCCCCATTGTTTCTTCTAACGGGGTATCTGGATCAGGTCGATGATGATAGAAAATATCGACATAGTCCACTCCCAGGCGCTGCAGCGAACGATCCAGGGAAGCCATCAAATATTTGCGACTTCCACCGAAGCCGTAAGGACCATCCCAACCCCGCCAGCCAGCCTTGGTTGCAATCACGAGTTCGTCGCGATAGGCATGTAAATCCGAATCAAGCAGCATCCCGAACGCGGTTTCTGCCGACCCGGAGGGTGGGCCGTAATTATTCGCTAAATCAAAATGGGTGATCCCTCGATCAAAGGCGCCAAGCACTATTGCTCGCTGGTCAGCAAATGGCTTGTCGTGACCAAAGTTGTGCCACATGCCCAGTGCAATAGCCGACACCTGCAGCCCGGAGTTCCCAAGCCGCCGATACTGCATGGACTCGTAGCGCTGCGGATGCGGTTGATACTGTGAATTATTTTCATCCATATGCCCATTGTGCATCAATCCCGCATCCAGGGTTGCCAGATTGTTGCACTGCACCACCCCACGACCAAACCCCCAGCCACTTCGCCGCCAACTGCCCCAAAGAGCAACGCAGCAGCATCACCCTCGTGTCCCGCGCCAGGAATACGATCCTGCGGTTGGAAACCAGAGCTGATGCTGCTGCGAAGAGGAGACTTCTCCACGCGTTTGCTCGCACTATCGCAAGCTGCAGCCGACTACTGCTACACAGTTGAGCTTTAAGCGCGGCAACAATGCGAACGCTGTCCCGCTATTGCAGATTTCTTGCCTGGGGATCGCGGTTTTCTTCCTCTTCCACAATCGCCTCAGTGACTTTTTCTTCAAAGGTTTCGTGCAGCTCGCTGTCGTCAATATTCGACTCCCCCAGGTGATAGTCGAGACGACGCTGCTGGGCGGGGGTGAATTGGCGACGTGGATGTAGCTTAATCATCATCAAGTCGCGAATCTTCTTGCGGCGACGAGTTTCCTTGCGAATTTCAGTCAGGTCTTTCATCCAGTTGATGACCAACACAATCGACAGCACCACGCCCACATAGCCGAGTGCTGGATAGACGTAGGTCACCAGATTTCGGAACCCGAAGAAGGAGATTGCGAAGGCCACCAACACCACCACCACATAGGTTGGGTAGAATGCTTTGGCTGGTTTATTGCTGGTCAGCCGGCGGGTGAGCGAATACAGCATGCCCACAGCCGAGTTGAAGATCATGCCGTAGATCGCAATGGACATCACATAGCCCATTGCCGGGTGAATATCTTGCACGATCTGCAGCATCGGCAGCGGCGAGTCGTACACCTTGTCGATCTTCACATACAACGCGATTGCGGTCATTACCAGCATGGCACCGAACAGGCCACCGCCGAGCAAACCGCCTAAGCCAGCTACTCGCGGGTTGAGATAGTATCCGCCGATAACAATCGACATCGACACCACCACAATGAGGTTAAAGCCGGCATAGTTTAACGTTGCCACCACAATATTCGGCAGGGTCGAGTGGATCTGTGAGGCGGCGAGATCAAGCTGCTCAGTGGGGGTGTTCGCCGTCGCTAGACAGAAAATGAACACGATAATGAGCATGACAATGATCAGCGGGGTGGTGATCGCAATAGCGTTGGAAACCTTATCGACGTCGAAACGCCCAATAATAAGGACGACCACCAGCAGGATGAGCGAACCCCACAGCTTGTCGATTCCGAAGGCTTGATTAAGGTTTGCCCCACCGCCAGCGAACATCACGAACCCCAGCGAGAAACTGGTGAGCATCACTGACCAGTCGAGCACTTTGGCCAGCAGCGGATGAGTTACCTCGTCGAGGACTGCAGTGTGTTCGTTTGCCTGATAGTAGGAACCCAGCTGCAGGATGATCATGCCGGCGAGGGTCATAAAGATTGCAACTGCAACCGCACCCCAAATACCGGCTTGACCGAAGTGGACGAAAAACTGCATCACTTCCTGCCCGGACGCAAACCCCGCCCCGACAGCAAGGCCAATAAAGGCCATGGCGATAGATATGACGCGGTTTCGCATCATGATGAAAGTCAACTCCCAATGTTGTTGTTCACAAAAATCGGCCGCCCCATCAACAGGGGTGGATGGTGTGTACACACTCGTCTACCGGTATCGAACGGGTCTGCCCGGTGTGTGCAAAACCATTTTGGCCGGTAGAAGACCGCTACCGGCGCATTGTGCTGGCAACGCCGACAAAAAGCCTCCAGGGGCATAAGCGCAACCATCGCCGACGCGATCGAGTCACCGATGATCCGTTTTTCAGGGGATCAGAATCGGCGCTGTACAACAGCCCGTGGTGCTGATCGACTCGGATACCTCATTTGGCGATTCACCTGCCAGTGGTGCTCCACACGGGATGAAACCACGCACCGGTGTCACGAATCCAAGGTGTTGCGATCCTTGCAACAGTCGGCCTGGCTACGCATTCCACCGGGGTGTACCCGGCAAAGGCAGAGTCTCCTGCCGGAAGCAGGCTGCACCTACCCTAGGGGCTTGTGGTTGCGGTTGTCTGCCGTGACAGCAGGCAGCACGCTACCTTGCACACACCACCGATCGGACAGAATTGCCCAGCTAAACGGATGTGCACAGCACAAATTGCGTCACGCCCGGCTGGGCGCGCCTTCGTCATAGTGTATCGTCTTGGCGCCAGATGTGGCAGCAAACAACCGGTTGTCAGACAACTACGCTCCTTTCATCGCCGTCATGCACCCCATTTATAGGGTCGGCTTACTAGTTTGCGCTTGCCTTCCTTGCACCCCATACCAAGCCATCCCCGAAGGTGAAGCAAACACCCTGCAAGCCCCAACTTTCCGCAGCCCCGACCAACTCCATGATCCGTCCTGTGATCTGCGGCGCAACAAGGGCAAGTACGCACCGCCAACTTCGTGCGCTACCTTACACCGGGCAACTACTGTGTCATTGACCACAGCAGAGGATTCGTGGCTTGTTGCCCCAAGATGCAACCATCCCCTGCCCCGTCAGACTCCGACGAAACAGGGGATGATCGATACCACGGCTGACACGGCTGCCCATGCAGCACGCCACCGGTTACCACCAGCCGGTAGTCAGCCTTATTACCGGGCTCGTGTGGCAATGCCGGCGTCGCATCTTACTGGGCGCACTTTTCGGCAATGAGTTTGTTGACCAATGCAGGATCAGCTTTCCCCCGGGTTGCTTTCATCACCGCACCAACAATTGCCCCAGCGGCCTTGTTATTGCCGCCTTGGATCTTGGCGACAATATCCGGATTCGCCGCCAATGCCTCATCCACGGCCTGTTCAATAGCCCCATCATCGCGCACCACTTCCAGGCCGCGGGCAGCCACCACTTCGCTCACCGTGCCTTCGCCGTCCAATACACCATCGACGGCTTGACGAGCCAACTTGTTTGTCAGTTTGCCCTCTTTGACCAGCTGACAAACCTCTGCCACCTGGGCTGGTGTGATCGACAAATCAGCCAACGCTACATCACGTTCGTTGGCTTTCTGCGTGAGATACGCAACCCACCACGAACGCGCCTCCGCGGAAGATGCGCCCTGTTCAATCGTGGCAATAATCAGCTCAAGAGCACCAGCGTTCACCAAATCGCGCATCGCTTCATCGGAGACACCCCATTCCTGCTGCAGCCGCGCTTTCCGCACCCACGGCAGCTCCGGGAGCGTTACCCGAATCTCTTCCACCCACGCCTTCGGGGCGATTACCGGTGGCAGATCAGGATCATTGAAATAGCGATAATCCTCCGCGGTCTCTTTGATACGGCCTGCGGTTGTAGAGCCATCAGTTTCCTGATAGTGACGGGTTTCCTGGCGAATCGAACCACCGTCAGTAATCACCCGCGCCTGCCGCTGCATTTCGAAACGCACAGCCTGCTCCACACTGCGCAGCGAGTTAATATTCTTCGTCTCAGTACGGGTACCGAATTCTTCGGTGCCCACCGGACGCAGCGACAAGTTTGAATCGACTCGCATCGACCCCTGATCCATCCGCGCATCAGACACCCCGAGTGCCTTCACCAATTCCCGCAAGGCCGCCACATAGCAGCGAGCAACCTCAGGAGCCCTCGCACCGGCTCCCTCAATCGGTTTGGTGACAATCTCAATAAGCGGCACACCAGCACGGTTACAGTCCACCAGCGACGAAGTGGCCCCCTGCAGGCGACCATCCGCACCACCGAGGTGGGTGAGTTTTCCGGTGTCTTCCTCCATGTGGGCGCGCTCGATCTCTACCCGCCACGTTTCCCCATCGTCCAGCACCACATCCAGGTACCCGTCATAGGCGATCGGTTCATCGTATTGCGAAATCTGATAGTTTTTCGGCTGATCAGGATAAAAATAGTTCTTCCGCGCGAAACGGGAAGATTCCGCGATCTTACAGTTGAGTGCCAGTCCGATCTTGATCGCCCACTCAACCCCCTTGGCGTTTACGACCGGCAACGCCCCCGGCAGCCCCAGGCTCACCGGATCAACGTGGCTATTCGGTTCACCACCGAATTCCGCAGAGGATGCGGAGAACATTTTCGTTTCGGTGGCAAGTTCGACGTGAACCTCCAACCCCATTACCGGATCGAAGCGCTCCAGCACTTCGTCATAGTCCATCAAGTCATAACTGGCAGTCATGGCATAGTAGTTTATCGCCCGCTGGAAGGAAGGTACACCCCGGGGCAAGGTTGCGCCGCGGAAACCCTAAAACGAGCAAACACACATCCCCCACCGTGGTGCGTCACACCATGAGGGAAGCAGCCATAAACGCCAGCAGAACCACCGCGGCAATTGCTGCCGCCAGCAATGCCAGCGTGGAATGACGAAACGGCCAATGCATCGCCACTATCACCCCAACCGTGGCGCCAATCACGTCATAGATCACATCGTCAACGTCACTATAGCCCCACGCAAACACAAACTGGAGAGTCTCAATAGCGAAAGCTGCAATACCTGTAACGATCGCCGTCCGATACACCAGGTGCCGCAGCCGGTGCGAAGAAACCACTCCATCATCGGGCATATCAGGCCTGGCAGGTACTGCCGCCCATACCGGACGTCCCCACCACCAGTGCACAAGACGAACCAGCCCGGCGGGAAGCCACTGTGGCCGCGCGGGACAACTCGCAGACTGTCGGACCAGCAGCGTGATCACGAAGGCCAGCATGCAAAACAGCCACAGATTGCCGGCCACATTCAACATCAGCGCATACAGCGAACGGGTGTGCACTAGTCCAGCAAATGGTGTGAGGCGGAGTTCTCGGCGCCCTTGATTTGCCGTCAGCCACACGCCGCCGATAAAAAACACCCGTTTTCCCAAGGTGAACCCAAGGGTGACAACGAGCTGGGATAGGAGGATTCCCGCACGAACCGAAGGCAGCAAAACCGGCCCTGCTGGGGTGTCAATGAGGAGACCAAAATGCCGCAGATCAGCGACTATCCGCGCGGCACACCCCCGCAATGGCCAAAGAAACCACTGCAACCATTGCCACAATTTCAAGCCCTGTTGACCGCCAGCTGCAGCCGAATCAGTATCGGCAAGTGGGCTTGGATTCCTCATAACAGCCTTTTCTTCACCGGGCAGTGCTCATCCTCGACACTTCTACCGGACATCCTGCGTTCACCGCACCCCCCATTGAACGGTTGCACGAGGCAGCTGGTTGCACTGCACCTCATCCCAGTACCGCTACCCGAATGACGCTTCCTTGCACCTTCTCTGCCGGTGATCTCACCGGCAGAGTAGATGAACGATCATCGCAGTGATCCGGTGCTTCCCATGGCCGGGCCGGCTTCGCAGTCCCGCTGAAGCAAACCGGCAAATCTCCTAGCCCACTTTACGAAACGCGATGCCTTGCACCCCGTTCGTGAGATACAGCACGTTGTTCGGGGTGACGAACAAAATCACCTGTGCTGCGAACACATCCCAGAATTCGTCATCGGTTGGTGTGTCGCATGCTTTTAATCCGCGCACCGCGTTGCCCAACGCAATGCCACCATTGTCGGTAACAACAAGCTGCGCCGAATACGGGTTGCAGCCATCAACACCAGAGACCGCGTAGGTGCCAGTTGCGGAAGGTAGAACCCCCACGTCGAGTGTTACAGCCCGATTCGATGCCGCCTGATTCTTGCCCTGCAACAGCTCAATAATCCGACCACGGTCGGAAACCCGCTGCGCACCGGCAGGCATCTGGGAGACGATATGGCCCGTGACATCCCCAAACGATGAAAACGCCGGAATAGGCATATTCGCATCAATATTCGCAGTGAAACCTGAAGAAAACGCCGTCATCGCCGCAATCGCTGCGGCCAATGGATGAGCCATGAACACCAACCATCCTTGTGGGTGAAACATTAGATAAAAGTGCACTTACGCTATCACACCGGCGCACCAACGAGCCGCTGCCCATAGTGCAGTGTGGTGTCAGCGACGGACATGACACCGCACGGCAGTTTCCACCTGCTGCTCGGTGTTCGAGGGGAAACTCCGTTGGTAGCACACCTATCGTCCGCGAAGCGGACAAGGGGCCTGTGAAAACGTAAAGTGTCCTCACGCCAACATCCAGGGTTGTGGCAAGTCGGTGACCTCTGAAATCACAAGGTGTAGCTCCGCTGAGATTCGCGCCAGGTATTGCGACAACATGATTGCAAATCAGCCCAAAGCACACCCCACCCACCGAAGTTGGTAATACCTTTTCGGGGGATGAAACAGCCAACACCACCGGTGAGGTTCACCGATGGTGTTGGAACTATCTGTCAAAGCCACATGGCTGTGCACCTCGCATGGCGATGCACAGTTCACACACAACTCCGGCCAGCCGGCGCCGCAAGCGCCAGGCGTTGGGCTAGCCGAACAAGGCGCGGGCAGTCTTATAGCGGCCTTCCGGCACACACTTCAACGTGCCGACAGCATCGGCAAGTGGAATCTGCACAATATGCTCACCGCGCAGCGCCACCGTCGTCCCAAACTGACCTTCATGGCAGGCACGAGCCGCATGCACCCCATAGCGGGTAGCCAGCACACGGTCATAGGCCGTCGGAGTACCACCACGCTGAATATGCCCCAGCGTTGTGGTACGCACATCGTGGCCGAGACGTGCCTTGATTTCGTCACCAATCTGCTGGCCGATACCGGTAAAGATCTCGTGACCGAACTGGTCAACACCGCCGGACTTCAGCTCCATGGTGCCTTCCTTCGGCATAGCACCTTCGGCGACGACGATAATGCCGTACTTCTCCCCCATCTGGAAGCGGCGCTCCATCGCCTTACAGATCTCAGCGATGTCAAAAGGCTGCTCCGGAATCACGATGTAGTGTGCACCACCGGCCATACCAGCGTGCAGCGCAATCCAGCCGACATGGCGCCCCATCACTTCCACAATCATGACGCGATTGTGGGATTCGGCGGTGGTATGCAACCGGTCGATCGCATCGGTGGCAACAGATACCGCAGTATCAAAGCCGAAGGTGTAGTCGGTGCCGTTGACGTCATTGTCAATGGTCTTTGGCACACCAACCACCGGAATACCGTTATCGGAAAGCCACTTGGCACCTTTGAGAGTACCTTCACCACCGATAGGGATCAGAGCATCGACACCCGCATCAGCAAGGTTGGCTTTGATAGTTTCCAGACCGTTTTTAAACCGATCTGGATGCAGCCGGCCGGTACCCAAAATGGTGCCGCCACGCAGCAGGATTCGGTCGATGGATTCATCGTCATACAGCTGAACACGGCGGTCTTCCATCAAGCCCACCCAGCCGTCTTGGTAGCCCACCACCGTTGATCCATAGTCCGAGCTAGCTGTTCGCACGATACCGCGGATAACTGCATTGAGGCCGGGGCAGTCACCGCCCGAGGTCAAAGTCGCAATACGCATACCATTCATACTAACCCAGGTGTGTTTGTTTTTGGTTGCGCCCGATCGGAAATCACAACCCTGTGGGATTATTTCCGGTTGGTTTGCCCGTCGGTAAACCGTGTCACCGCCACAAAACCAATCGCCAACACCGCCACAATCACCACCAGCGAATTGCCCATTGCAGTGGAAACATCGTGGCCAGCTGCCTGAATCTGCATCACCGCACCAATAACGGCAGCACCCAACACGCTGCCCACCTGACGAGTGGTGTTATATACGCCACTTGCCGCCCCGATCACCCGCATTTCGACATCGCGCATCGCAGTTGCGGCATTCGGCGACCAAATAAATGCGTGTCCGACACCCATCAAACAGATACCAGGCAGCATCCACCACGCAGCCGTTCCATCACGCATCACCAAGGAACAGGCCGCCACCCCCAGCGTCATCGACCCGAACCCCAACATGGAAAGCCGTTTGGGATGAACCCGGTCAGCGAGCCGCCCCGCAACTGGGGCAAGCCCACCAGAGATCACCGCCATTGGCACCAACATCAACCCGGCCTGTTCCGCGGATAGCCCCGCCCCGTTTTGCAGATGCAGCATCATCGGCAAATTCACCGAACCGACACAAAATCCGATAGTGGCCACTGACACCGTGCCAATAGTGAAGTTGTGATTGTGAAAAATCGAGGGTGGCACCAATGCATCGTCGCCACGCGCTTCCAGGCGACGTTGCATCACCACAAACACACCAAAGAGCCCGATACCTAGGAACAACATGACAAAAACCCACCACGGCCAGTGCAGCTTTGGCCCATCCTGCAGGGCATACACAATGGCGCTCACACTCACCATGGAAACCAGTACACTCGTCAACCCCATGCGCCGGGCAGTCTTTTCCATGATCGGCACATATTTATACACCAAAACGATACTGACGATACCGATTGGAACGTTGATGAAAAACACCCACTGCCAGCCGATAGTTCCGACGATAAAGCCACCAACCAAAGGACCGATGAGGGTAGCAAGACCACCGACTGCACCCCAAATACCCATAGCGGCACCACGCTTCTCTCGGGGGAATACCCGATTGATGACACTCATCGACTGTGGTGCAAGCAGCGATGCCCCAATTCCTTGGACGGCACGGATAACAATCAACCACTCGACAGTGGGTGCCAGCCCACATCCGAGCGAAGCAAGAGTAAAAATCGCCACCCCAGCGATATAAACCGATCGTTGTCCAAACCGGTCCCCCATACGCCCAGTCACTAGCAGCGGAACAGCGAAAAACACGAGATAAATACTCGTGACCCACACCACCTGGTTGAGACTGGCACCTAACTGCTGCTCAAAATCCGGGGTGGCCACAGCGACCACCGTTTGATCGAGCAGGATCATAAAAAACCCGATGCACAGTGCAGCTAACGCCAGCCAGGCCTGTCGCAGTGGCGGGACTTCCCCGGCGGGAAGAACGTGACCGGTGGAAGCAGGAGGCACAGTGTCCGACCCGGCTTGGCCGCGGGCAGAAATTCTGGTGCTGTCTGATGTTGGGCGAGTGGGCATAACCGTCAACGATAGCGCCGGACACGGGATTGTGACAAAACCCACAGAAGTGTTGCGTCGTCCCCTCCTGCTTAACACCCGCATCCTGCTCCTCCCTTGCAGCAACCTGTTGGGAGGGCAGCACAGCTCAGTGCACGTAAGCAATATTCCGACCACGGATCATTCGCAATACCCTGCTCTTTGACAGCAGCAGCACACTGGACGATATAAGCAGCACACTGGGCGCCAACCACACGGAGATAACCGCCTGCCGGTCACTGCATAGAGCCTCTGCCTGCTGATCACAGCTTGCAGCATCTCGGTATTCGGCGAGACCATAAAACTGTGGGGAAACTATGGGAAAACCCGGCCGGTAACGTTGCATGTGCATAGTGCTGCACAGACTTTGTACCGGCAGGGTTTAGTAAGCGTTCTTTAAGACCCAATACATTGTTGCCAAGCAAGGCGCTATCAGCGACAACGCTGACGTTTAGCCGCGATGTGGCAACAACGGCTCGCGGGCAGCTTCAAACGCGGCACCCACATGGTAAAGGCGATCGTCCGCAAAAGCTGGCGCCATAATCTGCAAACCAACCGGCAGCTGAGTATCCTCCGCCAAACCAGATGGCAGCGACATGCCACACACACCTGCCAGGTTCAACGGCAGGGTGCACAGGTCGAAGTTATACATCGCCAGCGGATCGTTCACCTTTTCACCCAACTTGAAAGCGGTGGTCGGAGTGGTCGGCGAAACCAGCACATCACACTTGGCAAACGCTTGGGCGAAGTCCTGCGCAATCAAGGTGCGCACCCGCTGCGCCTGCAGATAGTAGGCGTCGTAGTAACCCACCGACAGTGCGTAAGTGCCAAGAATAATGCGGCGCTTGACCTCTGGACCAAAGCCCTGCGCCCGCGAGATTGCCATGACTTCTTCAGCCGAGTGGCGACCATCATCGCCCTCTCGCAGGCCATAGCGCATACCATCAAACCGAGCCAGGTTGGATGAGACTTCACACGGCAAGATGAGATAGTAGGCCGCAAGTGCGTCATCGAAGTGCGGACAATCCACTTCCACTACTTCCGCACCTTGCTCAGTGAGCTGAGCGACAGCCGCATGGAAGCTAGTGAGCACACCGTCTTGATAGCCGTCACGGTCAAACTGCTTGACGACACCGATCTTCATGCCTGTTAAATCACCGTCGGCACCCTTGCGGGCAGCAGCAACAACATCGGCAACTGGCCGATCCACGCTCGTTGCGTCAAAATGATCGTGACCGGCAATCACCTCGTGGAGCAGCGCAGTGTCCAACACGGTACGAGCCGTTGGACCGCCCTGGTCAAGGGACGATGCACACGCCACCAGCCCGTAGCGAGACACGGTGCCATAGGTGGGCTTGACCCCAACAGTTGCCGTCAACGCGGCAGGCTGCCGAATAGAACCACCAGTATCAGTACCAATCGCCAAAGGTGCTAACCCTGCAGCGAGTGCCGCAGAAGATCCACCACCGGAACCACCCGCAGTACGCGCAAGATCCCACGGATTCTTCGTCGGTCCGTAAGCGGAGTTTTCAGTGGATGAGCCCATGGCAAATTCATCCATATTCGTCTTGCCGATAATCGGAATACCAGCATTGCGAATCTTGGTTGTGACGGTGGCGTCATACGGCGAAAGATAACCTTCGAGCATCTTCGAGCCACAGGTGGTTGGCATATCTGTGGTAGTAAAGACGTCCTTCAACGCCAGTGGCACACCAGCTAGTGCGCTTGCCGGTTTGTCACCGCGCGCAATTGAGGCGTCCACTTCATCTGCTGCTTGCAGCGCTTGTTCACCGGCAACATGCAAAAAGGCATGGACGTCACCGTCGATCTCAGTGATGCGGTCAAGATGTGCCTGAGTAACCTCACGGGAGGAAAGCTCCCCAGCATGAATTTTCTCCGCCAAGGCGGCGGCAGTCATCGCGGTGAGTTCACTGGCGCCGTGGCCTGCTAAATACGCACTATCAGTCATGATGTTCTTCGCTCTACTTAAAAAGTTTGGTGTTGTTGCATTCTGCGGGGCTAAAAAGGGTAATCACCGGTGGTAGAAGCCCTGGGTTGGTTCAGCACAACAGCGAGTTGCCCTGATCGCTGTCAGCAATCCTCGATGTCCAGGCAACAGGTCACATGTCACGTCCAAACCATGGCGGCATTGCTCACCTTGCAGGTGGTACAACTGTTCCACCGGTGTTCAACCCGACTACCGGGGAAAGACCCGCAACGACTATTCGTCGCCTTCGTTGAGGATCTGTGGCACTTTGAATCGCTGCTGTGCCTGGGCAGGAGCCTGGTCTAACGCCTGCTCTGGGGTCAGCATGGTGCCAATACGGTCTTCCCGCATGACAGTCTCGATGGAATGGGGATGGCTCATCGGTTCCACACCCGCCGCGTCGACGCTGCGCACCTTTGACACGTTTTCAATAATGCCGTCAATCTGTTCTGCGAACTGATCGAGTTCCTCGTCAGTGAGCGCCAAACGGGCAAGATTTGCGAGGTGTTTGACCTCGTCACGCGAAATTTCTGACACGTTAGTTCAACCGCTTCCTTGTATTGACCAGGTGTGGTGCATGCTGTGGAGATGTGCGCGTGGCTGCAGGGCATGACAATCAAGTCCCCTGTTGCAACGCTAAAAAACGCACCGGTTATCGCCACAATCATACGGGGTGGCAGAGAGCAATCACAGCAGCGGCAATCACCACCGGTTCCTGCACGGTATCTACCACCGTTGATAGAAGTTCGCTTTAAGGGTATCGCACCCCGCTCACAACCTTGTTGACGCCTGCCATTTTCCAAGTTTTATCCTCGAGCATTAACTCTGTGCGATACCCCAGCGGCAAACCGTGAGCACACGAGAACCCGGTCACCAGACTGGCTGCAACAGGAAATATTCCGACCTTTGCAGATTGTGCGGCTGTTCCAATTGTTACTGACACAGCGGTTCAATTCTTCCTGGCACAGCAGCTTCTTCCCGCCAAGCGGCAGAGACAAAATCCGACGCAACACTGTGTGCAGCGGCCGGGCGACTATACGGTCACAGTCGCAGCGTGTTGAGTGCAGGGCGAAACCCGTTGGGCCATCTGTGATTGATGTCCCCTATCATGGAAGCCACCCCTTGTCTTGTCCATTGTCGACAATCGGCAATGCTGGCTTCACCGGTTATCTCTTCGGGTGGCGCCGGTCGGTGAGACACAGGGGTATTGCTTACCGCAAGCAAACAGAGGCAAGTGAACACCGCTTTCGCCTCACCCGTGCTTCTAGGACCTAAGTTTTAACTATCTATCCCGACAGTGGTGACAAGCTGACCTAAGCTAGTCCCCCACTGTCGTGTGAGCGAGGATGAACATGATGTCGTATCTTATCCGCGTACTGCTGCCGGATACCCCGGGCAGTTTGGGGCAGCTTGCTGACTCGTTAGGGCTGGTTGATGCGAATATTCAGTCCGTCGATGTGGTGAGTTCCGCAGTTGATGGTCGGGCAGTCGACGATATTGTTGTCACCCTGCCGAAGGGGGCTCTGCCGGATACTATTATCACCGCTACTCGGGAAGTACCCGGGGTTGAAGTCGATTCACTCCGGCCGTTTTCTGGGACAGTTGATCGCCGCGGCCAGATTCAGATGCTGTCTACGGTGGCTCAGCATCGTCAGAATCCCCGGCGCGCCATGGAAGAATTGGTGGAGGTCATTCCGCGTTCTATGACTTCTGGGTGGGGCATTGTGCTGGATATGCAGCCGCATATGACCCGGGTTGCGGCCTCTCAGGCGGCGCCAAGTGATGATGACACGCATCCCGCTGTGGTCATTGACGCTCCACGTGTTATCGATCCGGAAACCGAATCGTGGATTCCGCACCGGTGGACGTTGCTTGATTCGACGTTGGCAGCGACTCCAATCGTGGGTACCTCCCTGGTGCTGGTGATTGGGCGCCCGGGAGGTCCGGAATTTCTCGAATCGGAGGTGCAGCACCTGGGCGACTTGGGCGTGATTATCGGGTCGATTTTGACCTAACACGTCGCTGTAGCATCGCCTGCGGGGACAACGCTACTTCGATAGTGTCGCAGGTGCCCCGCCGCTAGTCGCCGTCTGGGATAACACTCCGGTCGCCCCCTAGCAGGGCGATAAATTGTGTTTCGTCGATAATGGGCACGCCGAGTTGTTCGGCTTTGGCAAGCTTGGAGCCGGCCTTGTCACCAGCCACTACGACGGTGGTGTTCTTCGAGACGGACGATGCGGCTTTCCCGCCCCGGCTGATGATCGCTTCTTTCACCCCGTCACGGGTGAATTCCTGCAGCGATCCGGTTGCAACAATGGTTAATCCGGCTAGGATTTGCTCGTTTTCCGGGGTGTCTGCTGTGGCAGATCGTTCCATGACGACGCCTGCTTCGCGCCAGCGTCGCACAATTTCTTGATGCCAATCGACGGTGAACCATTGGTTGATGGATTCGCCGATAATGGGGCCTACTCCGTCGATTGCGGCGAGGGTGGCCGCATCGGCCTGCGCGATATCGTCCACGCTGGCAAAGTGTTCAGCCAATGCCCGGGCGGCAGTCGGGCCAACATGCCGAATAGACAGTGCCACTAATATCCGCCACAGGTCGGCGTGTTTTGCAGCGGCAAGATTTTTCAACAGTTTTTTCCCTTGCTCGTTGAGTCCACCTTGCTCATTGGTGAAGGTGACACTGTCGGCAAGTTTTTCTTCGGTGAGGTCAAACACATCGCCTTCGTCGCGCAAAATTCCGCGGCGGATGAGTTCGGCACTGCCGCGCTCCCCGAGGGCTTCAATATCGAAGGCGGCGCGGGACGCCAGATAGCTGATGCGTCCTTGCAGTTGGCCGGGACAGTAGCGGGTGTTGGGGCAGCGGTAATCGACATCGCCTGCTTTGGCAGGACCGAGTCGGGTGCCGCATTCGGGACAGAGTTGCGGGAAAATAAACTGCCGCTCACTGCCGTTACGGCTATGCGCCAACGGTCCTAACACCTCGGGGATGACTTCGCCAGCTTTCCGGATGGTGACTGTATCGCCAATGAGTACGCCTTTCCGGCGGGCTTCAAACTGGTTGTGCAGGGTGGCCATTTGTACGACGGATCCTGCCACTGTTACCGGTTCCATGACTGCAAATGGGGTGACCCGGCCGGTGCGACCAACGCCGACCCAAATATCGCGCAGGGTGGTGTTGACTTCTTCGGGCGGATATTTGTAGGCGATCGCCCAGCGGGGTGCGCGGGATGTTTCGCCGAGTGCTTGCTGGGCGGCGCGGTCGTCGATTTTGATGACCACTCCGTCGGTTTCATGGTCGGCGTCGTGCCGGTGGGTGGCGAAGTAGTTGACCTGGTTGATGACTTCTTCCGCACTGGTCACCTGTTTGGTGTATGGCGATACACGCAGCCCCCATGCGGCGAGGGCTGCGTAAGCGTCGTGCAGGGAAGCTGGGGTGTAGCCGTCGATTTTGCCGATGCCGTGGCAAATCATGTGGAGTTTGCGATGTTTGACACTTTCGGCGTTTTTCATCCGTAACGATCCAGCGGCCGCGTTGCGCGGGTTGGCAAAGGGCGCACCACCTTCGGCGATGCGGCGGGTGTTCACCGCTGGAAAGTCGTCGACGCGAATATAGACTTCGCCGCGGACTTCGAGCAGATCTGGGATGGGATAGTCGGGATGGGGTTGCAGCTTCGGGACGATGTCGTCGATAACCCGGGCATTGTTGGTGACGTCCTCACCGATGCGGCCGTCGCCGCGGGTGGCGGCACGAACAAGCGTGCCGTGTTCATAGATAAGGTCGATGGATAGGCCGTCAATTTTCAGCTCGGTGAGGTAGCGTTCGCCGGGGGTGCGGGCGAGCCAGGCGGAAAGCTCGGCAATGTTGAACACATTGTCAAGGCTGAGCATCCGCTCTAAATGGGTGACGTTTGCAAAAGGTGAAGCAGTGGGGATCGCACCGACTTGACGGGTGGGACTGTCGTCGCCGGCAAGTTGCGGATATTGTTGTTCTAACGCCAAGAGCTGCTGGTAGCGCTGGTCGAAGGTGGCGTCGTCAATAATTGGGTTGCCGCTGTAATACAGCTGCCGATGATGTTGGATTTCTTCGGCGAGCTGCTGCCATTGAGCAACAATTGCAGGATCCGTGGTGCTGCCTTGTACGTCTTGTGGTTCCACGATCGCCTAGTGTAGCTAACCGCGCTCACTCCTGGCCGTACCCGGCACAGTGCCTTGGCTCCACGAGTGGGCGGTATAACTTTTGCCTGTGGTAGACGGTGCGCTGGTGTTCACAGCGGTGACTGAGGGTATGCCACATGCCAGGCCGTCTGCCTGGCACCACAAGTGTTGGCTTTGGAAAAACAGGCAACTACTGCAGCCGGTGGGGTGTTTGCTGATTGTCGGGGAGTCGGTGGCCTGCTGGCGTGGGCGTTCGAACAGGTGGATGTGGTCTGGGGGACATTGTGTGCCGCCTGGCTTATGCTTGGATACCATGAACCGTTTTGATCCCGGCGCCATGCTGTCCTTCGATTTGGAAACTACTTCCGCCAATCCGTTAGAGGCACGAATTGTCACCTCTGCGCTGGTAACGATCAGCGGTGGTACGTCGCAAGCCTATGAGATGCTGGCTGATCCTGGGGTAGAGATTCCCGAACAGGCCAGCGAGGTGCACGGCATTACCACCGAATATGCCCGGGAACATGGGCGGGATCACGAGTCGGTGCTGCGGGAAACCATTGAGAAAATCTATGCCGGCTGGGAGGCAGGGTTGACGCTTATTGTGTTTAACGCAGCGTATGATCTCACCGTGCTGCGGAAGCTTTCCGGTGATTTTGTGGTGGAAGGCCCGGTTGTTGATCCCTTTGTCATCGATAAAGCCTTAGACCCCTACCGGAAGGGGCGCCGTAATTTGTCTTCGATGTGTGAGCACTACGGGGTGCGGATTGATAACGCCCATGAGGCTACCGCTGACGCGTTGGCATCGGCGCGGATCGCCTGGAAGCAGGCGAAATGTTTCCCCCAGGAGCTGGTGGGTGTCGATAGCGACGATTTGATGACCAACCAGGCTGTGTGGCATCAGCAGTCGGTGACGAAGTTACAACAATATTTTGCTTCAAAAGGCCAGGATACGACGAATTTTGATACGGGTTGGCCGCTGCATTCCGCGCTTACCTAAGGTTGCACCACCGAGGATCAGGTGAGTCGTATGGGTTGTTGGGTGCCGCATCTTTTGGGCTTGTGCGTTTGCTGCTGGCGGTGGCTTGTCACAGGTCGGTGGCGTCGCGCAGCAGGATAGCGGCAGTGGTATCCACATTGTGCAGGATAGGGGCAAGTTCAGCTGGGCTGGACAGCTGTGCGGCAATATCGCTGTGGTCGGTACACCACCATCCTTGTGCCTGCCGCTGGTCGCTGACTCCTAGCTTGCGCACCAGCCGGGCAATAGTGATTGCCGTATCCCGGGGATTGTCGCAGGCTTGCAGTGGTAAAGCCCAAGCTACTTGCGCTCCCACATCGATGAGGTTGGCGTAGCGGTCCAGGAGTTCCGGGGCGGAATCTGTGTCGGGCAGACGCAAAATATGAACAACATTGTGGGGCTGCAATGCGGCGGCGATAATGGGCTCAGGTGGGCTGTGCACCGCATTGATACTGATCTGGGCGATTGCTGGGGCTTGCTTGAGCAGGCTGATGCAGCGTTGCAGAAAGCTGGCGATCCGCTCCGGGTGACGGGCGGCGATTGTGTCAAAATCGCTGGTTCCTTGCACGGTGCCAGCAATAATCGCACCGAGTGCTGGTTCGTTGAATTGGATTGCAACCGGCGCCCCAATGCGGGAAGCTAATTCGGCGCTGGTGTGATGCAACCCCACGATCAGCGATTCGGCAAGGTCACTGGTGGCTCGCGGATCGGTCATGACCCGGTGGCCGTTTGGGAGTTCGACTGCTGCTGCCAGACTCACCGGGCCGCGGACAGCTAGATTGATAAGTGGTGGAGGTTGGTGTGCGTCATCGACTACCGCCTGCAAACTATCAAGGTCACGCTGCCACAGGTCCTGGGTCCGGCGACTGGCGATCGTTGGGCGTGCCTGCATAGTCCAGGCGCGCACCTGGGGGTCGAGAACAATACCTTCCAATTGCGCACTGGTGCGGCCAATCTCGTCGCCGATCCGTGGCCGGGCGATGGGCAGCGGCACGGTGGGCATTGTTCCTGTTTCGTGCAATACGACTTCGCATGCTTGCGCAAAGTCGCGCCCAGGAACCAGTCCGCAGGAAAAGCCGCAAGGTTTTCTGAGCGCGGATGCGGCGGTTTCATCGCCGCCGGCGATCCGCTGCGGGTGCCCGTCCCGGTCCAAGGTTGCGGCAGGCTGCACATCGTTTGACGATGTTCCAGGTAGCGGTGAAGTGCTGCTGGTGTAGTTGGTGACTGCCGGGTCGCAGTTGGCAGCAGATTCCATGTGGCCACTCCTTGGGAAAACAAAAAATCACGGGTTGATTGGGGCGGCACCCTGTGAAAGAAGAATGCTTCACCGCTCAACCGAGTGCGTTCGCTAATACTCCGCGGCGGCGACGAGACACTCAAGCACAGCTGATGGTGAAACTACTGTGTTTTTCTGGCAACCCGAACCTATCTCAAGGTTGCCCCGGCAACCACTGACTGCAAACAGCTGGCAAAGCCGCCAACTTGCCCCACGGATGATGGAATGCCCGCCACAGGCAGTCACCACTGTGCGCCGCGTGCCCTTCCTGAGCGATCTGTGGGTGTGTCGCGCAGCGCTAGTCGGTGTTTTGCAGAAAACGACGGGTGGCGGTGATTGTTCCCGACCCCAGCACAATATCGGCACCATCAGGCTGCGGGGCGTACAGCACAGCCGCCTGTCCGGGGGCAACCCCCAAGAGTGGCTCATGCAGCTGCAGCTCCATGGTATCGGTGTCCCAATCGATTCGGGCGGTACAGTCCGTGATCCCACCGTGGGCACGAACCTGCACTTGACAGTCCACTTCCCCAGCCATATCGGGATGCAGTTTTTTCAACCGGTCAGCCACGATAGTGCCCACTGATAGATGGCCGCGCGGACCGACAACGACCTGCTTTCTAGCAGGATGAATACCGGTTACATAGCGTGGTTTACCGTCCGCCGCCGGCTGCCGAAGATCAAGGCCTTTGCGTTGACCAATGGTAAAGCCGAACATGTCGTCGGTGGTTTTTAACCGGTTGCCGGCCTCGTCGACGATCTCACCGGGTTGGGTACCGATCGTCCGATTGAGAAACCCTTTGGTGTCGCCATCGGGGATAAAACAAATATCGTAGGAGTCTGGTTTCTTTGCCACGCTGAACCCCAGGTCGGCGGCTTCCTGGCGGATCTCCGGTTTCACAGTGTCACCAACCGGGAACATGCAGCGGGAGATTTCTGCTTCACTGAGCACCCCCAGCACATAGGATTGGTCTTTCAACGGATCAACAGCCCGCCGCAAATAGCCATCGCCGCCGTCAGCGACATGGGTAAGCCGGGCATAGTGGCCGGTAGCCACCGCATCAAATCCGAGGGCAACCCCGCGCTGCAGCAGCGCCCGGAATTTGATTTTTTCGTTACACCGCAAACACGGATTCGGGGTTTGCCCAATCTGATAAGAGGCGACAAAGTCGTCGATGACTTCGCTGGCAAACCGGTCGGAGAAATCCCACACATAAAACGGAATGCCGAGTTTGTCGCAGACGCGACGCGCATCGGCCGAATCCTCGATAGAGCAGCAACCCCGGGAGGATTCCCGCACCGCCTGCGGATCTTTGGACAGGGCAAGGTGAATACCGGTGACCTCGTGACCGGCAGCAACAGCCCGAGCAGCTGCGACTGCGGAATCTACGCCCCCGCTCATGGCGGCTAATACTCGCATAACTCTCTTTATCCTCTTTGCTGTGCTGTAAAACCAAGATGTAATCACCACTGTGGCACAAAGCCAACACCCTAGCAGTCACACCAGGGTTGCGCTGCGCTGCGCTGCACCACACTGTGTGCCCTGCGATCCAAGCTGGGTAAAAGTCAGTGTCTGCGCCAACTGCACCTGCTAGGCTGCGCCCCACCGGTGCTGGTGTTCCAGACGCAGAAGTGTCCGATGTTTGAGCATCCCTAACCGTCGCGCAGCTGCTGGGTCTGTGGCTGGCTGCTAGCCGGCGGCAACGTAAGAATCGTAAGGATTAGCGGCAGCGCTGCTGGGATCCCACCAGGGTGGATAACCTTAGCATGGATCTAGGCCATACCGGCGGTGCGGGCAGTTGCCACGATTGCCGCAATATTGTCCAACACATAATCCACAGCCTGATCAGTGGTGTCATGGCCGAGGGTAAACCGCATCGCACTGCGGGCCACCGGCTCACTGACCCCCATCGCAAGCAGGGTGTCACTTGGCCGGTTTACCCCGGCGTGACATGCCGAACCAGAAGATACCGCAATCTGTCGCATATCGGCGATAAACAACAGCGAATCGGCTTCCGCACCCGGAAACGACAGGTGCAGATGCCCAGCAAGTGCCGCTTGCGGATCATCGAGTGGGGTGTGGATCACCGTATCCGGGATTTGTTCCATAATTCCGCGGGCCAGCCGGTCACGCAGCGCCCGCACCCGTGGTTCAACCGTCGGAATCTCTGCCACGGCTTCAGCTAACGCTGCCGCGGTGGCAACCGCCCCAGCCACATCGACAGTACCGGGGCGAATCCCCCGCTGCTGGCCGCCGCCGGTGAGCACCGGGGCAAGAGGTGGGGATTTTTTCGCACACAACACCCCCACGCCGCGGGGACCGCCGAATTTGTGGGCACTCAACGCCACTGTTGTCCACGGCAGACTTCCCAAATCAAGAGGAATCTTGCCCACCGCCTGCGTGGCGTCAATGTGGACAGCTGCACCGGCGGCCGCGGCCGCGGCCGCAAATTCGGCCACCGGCTGAATAGCGCCGGTTTCATTATTTGCCCACATCAACGTGGCAATATCAACTGGGGATTTCGTTGAAACGGTATCCCGGACGATCCCGTCAGGATCAACCACCAGCGGCACATGGGTGCACACCGCCCCGCCGCGGCTCTTGGCCGCAGGGGTGCACAGTGCTTTGACTGTTTCAGCTACTGCAGGATGTTCAATCGCCGCCGAAGCAATGTGCGGCGGCCTATCAGCATGTTGTGCCGCAACCGTTGCCGCTATACCGCGCAAGGCAATATTGTTCGACTCGGTTCCGGAGCTGGTGAAAATCACTTCGATCGGGGCACAGCCTAACAACGCAGCAACCTGCTCCCGGGCAGATTCGAGTGCCGCTCGAGCCGCCCGCCCAGCCGCATATTGCCCGCCCGGGTTGAGTAGGCCAGCATGAGCAAGCCACGCCTGTTTCGCGACCTCCCGCAGCGGGGAGGTGGCGGCATGGTCAAAATACCAGTGAGCTGCGTGTTCCATGAATCCTTACACTGTGCCGGTACGAAACATCCCCCATCTGCAAACCAGGAAAATGTTGGAGGGGCAACGCCGCCGAAGATGGGGACTGATTGAAGATGGGTGCTGGTTGCAGGGAACAATGGTTGCCCACTGCCTACCAGCGATGAGCAATCCCTGACGGCTTCCCCTTTTACGAGGTACCCTTCGCGGCTTGCAACTGTTCAATGAGCTGTGGCACAACAGTGTGCACGTCACCGACCACACCAAAATCGCAAATATCAAAAATGGGGGCTTCCTCATCATTGTTGATAGCCACAATGGTGCGGGAGGTTTGCATACCAGCCTTGTGCTGAATAGCCCCAGAGATCCCCAATCCGATATACAGATCCGGTGCACAGGTCACCCCGGTTTGCCCAATCTGATAGGTCCGGTCGTAAAAGTCGTCATCGGCAGCATCCCGGGTGGCCCCCACTGCCCCACCAAACACGTCGGCAAGAGGCTCACACAACGTGGTAAACCCTTCCCGGGAACCCACCCCACGGCCGCCGGCAACCACGACCTTTGCCTGGGTAAGATCAGGACGCTCAAGCGGGGCGGCGGGAGTAAAGCCGGTAACTGCCACATCCAACCCACCACGAGCGCCAATCTCAACAGCTACTAGCTCACCGTCGGTGGCGGCATCATCAATCACCGTCACACCAGGGCGCACAGTATAGATCGGGCAGGCGCCGCCGACCGCCGCCGACACCTGATACGAGTCACCCAAAATGCTCATCGTCGCCGTACCATCAGGTCCGATGGCGGTAACATCGCACAGCACACCCGATCCCAGCCGGGCTGCGAGACGACCAGCAATTTCGTTGCCGTCAACTGTTGCGGCGGTAACAATAGGGCCCGGAGTTGCTGCAGCAAGCTGGCTGACAGCATCCACCTCAGGGAGGATCACCCGGGCTGCATAATCAGGACAATGCACATCGATTGTGCGGCTTACCCCTGCCTGCGACAAGGTCGAAAACAGCTGCTCCCCAAGATGATTGTCGCTCACCACAACAGCATGCACATCCCCTAACGGGCGGGCGGCGGCAATAAGTTCAAACGACACTGCATCAAGCTGCCCCTGGTGGTGGGGAAGCACAACATACACACAAGACATAAAACTGATTCGCCTCACAAGAATTGGGCTGCGAAGCATATCTTCGCACCGATTTCACCATTGCACCGGGTAAGTTGGCGTTGCACCACACTCCCCTTGACAATGGCAGCGTCCGCAGCAGGCGCTGCAGGAAGCATTACTGGATATCTCATTATTTTTTCAATCAGCGTTGCTTAGTTTCACGCCATCCACTAGTGACTAAATGCGTCACGGGGCAGTCGCGCCACCCTCAACACCGCCACTTAGCGCTTGGGATCAGTCTCATCCAATTGCCTGGGTGGATGGAGTAGCAACACTTCACCAACAGTGTTGTTGGCCTGCTGGGATTAGTCGATAAACCCTTCGGTTTTCAGGAATGCAACGATTTGCGCTGCCCCATCACCACTGTCGTGCACCACGGTTCCGCGGGAGCGTTCCGCCCGGGCAGTTGCCGCAGTAACAGCAGTGGCGGCATGTGCCAGGCCGACAGTTGCCGGATCAATACCGCAATCCGCCGCGCTCAAGGTGGGCACATCAGCTTTCTTTGCAGCCATGAGACCCTTGAAATTCGGGAATCGTGCCTTATCAGCCTGCTCGGAGACACTGACAATAGCCGGCAGCGATGCCTGAAGCTCCCACACCCCATCATGGGTGATTCGTTCGGCTTGCACAGTATCGTCGGTGAGCTGCAGCGACTTCACCGAGGTCACCGCCGGCCACTGCCGATATTCTGATAACACTGCAGGAAGCGCACCCATCTTCCCATCGGTTGAAGCATCACCGGTGAGCACCAGCCGCACATCGTCAATAGTGTTGATTGCGTTATTCAGCGCCCAAGCAGTCGCCAACACATCTGATCCCGCAATGGCATCATCGGTGACTACTACGCCACGATCAGCACCCATGGCGATAGCTTTACGAACAGCCTGATCACTGCCGGCCGGGCCGACGGTGAGTGCGACAACCTCCCAGCCTTCCTCCGGATGGGCTTCCTTGATTCGAAGTGCCTGCTCAACGGCAAATTCGTTGATTTCGTCCATCACTGCGTCGACGTTTTCCCGATCCAAGGTGAAGTCCTCGGTGAGGATTCGCTTCGACCAGGAGTCGGGAACATATTTCACTAAAACCACCATGCAAGGCATAAGTTTTTCGGCCACATCCTTATGTTCATTGGTCTTGTATCCCGAGACGGCAGGCACTCATAGGTTGTCGACAATCGTGTGGTCAACAACGCAATGATTCGGCCTTTGCCCGGGCTGCTGCGCCAACATCCTGGGCGTGCAGTGGGTTACCGCCCAATCTTGCCACAACACAGTTCACCCTTACCAGTTCACTGACTGGGCGAACATGGTCCGCATCAGGTTGCGGCAACTGCTTGCAGCCGCTGCCGCTCGCAGCATGCGCAAACAGGAAGGTTTCACGGCTTGAAAAACTCTGCCACACCGGCTGTTCAAGCAGCGCAGGAAAGAGGCTGCAGTGCCTGATCGCGGCCACCCCACATATTGCAGGGTGCAACGTCGAGGCGCCAGGGAGCCTAAAAACAGCACTTATGGAGCGTCACCGTATTCCCGGGCTGTACAAATAATTGCCACCCCCGCACTGCCAATGCGTGTAATAAACACCGCCAGCGGGGTGTCTCCGGCAAGCTTCCATTGTTTTCGTAGGCTGTCGGGGCTGACGTTGACGCCGCGCACAAAAATCTCAACCGATCCGCAATCCAGTGCCCGCAGTCGCTGTTTCACTGTTTTTATCGTGCAGGTTTCAATCACTCGATAGCCGGCTTGACCGGGTGGTAACACCGGCCCTGTCACATGCGCGATCCGCGGATCAATGAGATGGCAGCCATGCTGCATTGCCCATTCGCGCACCACCCCGGCGCGCACAATCGCACCGTCGGGTTCAATCATGAATTGGTCAATCTCGCCGACGATTGCCGCATCGTCAATAGGGGTTTCGCTTGCCGCGACGATGGTTGCTGTCACTGTCCCGGGACGGGTTTTTGTGTTAAGGACAACTGCTTGGCGGCCGGTGAAACCAAAGCCGTCGGTGGCGAGGAATATTTCTTTGACTGCCCCGTCTATGGAGGTGATTTGGGCATGAAGCGGGATGGCGTGATAGTCCAATCCGGGTGCGCATTTCACCGCGAACGCAACCGGGTCTGGTGTTGGTGTTGTTCGCGCTAGGCTGGCGACTTGCCGCGAACCAGTTGATGGTGCAGGTGTGCGGTTTCGTTGTGGCGTGGGGTTTGGGGAAATTTGCTCGCCAAGGTAGGTGTTGAGGAGTTTGCTCAGCGGGGGTGATAACGCTTCCGGGTCGTGAATTCGGCCGCTGCTGCCGCGGCGGGCTGGATCGGCGATGATGTGGGTGACTTCGGCCAGGTTGATCGCGGGTGCAAGCGCATCAGCAACCACAATGGGTGCGGCAGTGTTGGCGCGAGCAAGGCGTGCCCGTGCGGGATCGAGATCGCTACCGATGGCGGTCAAGCCGCTGTGTTGTGCGGCGCGCACTTCAGTGCCGATAGAGCAGGTGACGTCGACGACTGTTGCATCGGGATCGTGTGATGCGAGCTGTTGCATTCGATATTCGGCGAGACGAATATCTGTTGCTTGCTGGGCGCTTGCCGCGTCCATCAGCATGCGGGGTGGGAGTTTGGGTCCGGCTTTTGCGGCAGCGACGAGGCATTCTAGGGCGATTCGTCCAGCCTCACCGAAGTGGTGTTTTGCGGTGACAGCACGTTTTACCGGATCGGTGGTGCTGAGCAGAAGCTCGGTCCGGGCTTGCCAGACTTCTTCGGTGTGTGCCACCAGCCAGGAAGCTTCGTCGGCGGTCAATGCCACGGCAGTCCTCTGTTTCTTCGATCTGCTTGCGCACTCAGGCGGGATGAAGTGCAAGGGTGTGTGGTGAGGTTGCACCTTCCCTTTCGCTGTTGTTCCCCTGCTGCTGGCTACTGTCGTTTGTGGCGGCCACCAACTCGGAGTCGGCGGGCGAAATAGCGGCCGTCGAGTTTGCTAAGTTCAATGGGTTGGTGGAAGGTTTTTGACAGGTTTTCGCTGGTGAGCACGTCGTCGATGAAGCCTTGGGCGACGACTTCTCCTTCGTCCAGCAAGAGGGCATGGGTGAATCCTGGAGGGATTTCTTCCACATGGTGAGTGATCATTACAGTGGCGGGGGCATCCGGGTCAGCGGCGAGTTCCGTGAGATAGCCGACGAGGTCTTCGCGGCCGCCAAGATCCAGCCCGGCTCCTGGTTCGTCGAGGAGGAGTAATTCCGGATTGATCATAAGTGCACGGGCAATCAGCACCCGTTTTTTCTCCCCTTCGCTGAGGGTGCCGAAGGTGCGGTCTTTCAGGTGGAGGGCGCCGAGTAGCTCAAGTATTGAGATTGCTTGCTCATAGTCGGTTTCTTCGTAGGTTTCCCGCCACCGACCCATGATCGCATAGCCGGCACTGATGACAAGATCGGCGACGATTTCGTCGGCTGGGACGCGAGCTGCCAGCGCGGAGGAGGAGATACCGATCATTGCGCGGAGATCACGCATGTCGGTTTTGCCGACTTTCTCGCCCAGGATGACCACAGACCCTGCGGTGGGGAAGCTTTGTGCCGCGGCCAAATTCAGCAGCGTGGTTTTTCCTGCCCCGTTGGGGCCGATGATGACCCATCGTTCGTCAAGTTCGACTTGCCAGGTCACCGGACCGACGAGGGTGGTGCCGCCACGTACAACGGTGACATCACGGAAATCCAAGAGGGTGTCAGGATCAAACACTTCTGATTCGCTCACGCCACCTATTGTGACTGCCGTCTATGGTGTTTCGCTACTGCCACGCCCGAAGTGTTTCAGCGTTCATCGCCAGGAGTGATCCGACGTGGTGTTTACCGGCCTGCCAGTAATTGCGGCTGAGGCATCTGGTGGAGTGCGTGGATCGGGAGTGAAGTTTGCCCGTCACAACACCGCCGGGACGGTTGGCGGATCCGCAGCCGGGGAAGGATTGAACTTCTAGCAAGGGACATTTGCAGGCCGCGAAGCCTACTGCTGTGCGGGTTTTTGCCCTGGCAACGCAGACTTTCACCAACACACCGAATGGTATGACATTTACCGGAAATTGCAGCAACAAGCGACCGTAGCCATATTGTTACCCAAATTGTAACTATGGTCACAAACCGCCGGTTTTCTTGCGCCACCAACAGATCAGACAACGCCCAATTCCCTGCCGATACAGGCAAAACCCGGCCAACGAGGCAGCTGTGCCAAGGTTGCCAGCACTCCCTTTTGCTGCGAGATTCATCACCTTTTCCCAGCGTGCAAACAATATTTTTTTCAACACCGGCTGACGTGACGCAGCTTTGCCGATAAAGTTTGTTGGCAGAGCAGGGCATGCACCGCTGACGGGGAATGATTCACCCCCACCGGCTGGCCGCAGCACTGCAGCTTCTTATCCACCGCCACCCGGCGGATAAGAAGCACCACATCGCATCTACTTCCTGCCCCAGCTCCTCGTCTTGCAGGGACAGTTACGACAGGAAGTAACAACGATAACGACAAACTCAACAAACATGCGTACCGATGACATGGTCAACCCACCACAGCTCATCGCTACAGCAGGGTTACTGGTACCACACCAGGTCACTAAAGCCGTTGGTAACAACCTTTCACAGCCAACAGCACACCAGGTGCCTATCCACCAGTAACGCTTGCGGCCACCTGCACCGGCGAAAAGCAACCCAGCAGGCTGACCATCCTCCTAGTGTGATTGAAGAAAGCGGGAAAGACACGTGGAAGCAACAGTAACTGGACGGCTCGGCATCGATGATGTTCGTCCCCGGGTCTCTTGCGGATCGCTGCCAGCCAAGGCGGTGGTCGGAGAGGTTATTCCGTTGTCTGCACTGTGCTGGCGGGAAGGCCACGATGCGCTAGCTGCCGCGGTCGTGATGACTTGGCCGAAAAACGCCGATCATGCAACCGGGAAAACCAGCATTGCAATGCGCCCTAATCCGATGAATCCGGATGAATTCCATGCCTTGTTTGTTCCCGATGTCGAAGGCACCTACACCTTCAAAATTGAAGCCTACTCAGATCCGGTAGCCACCTGGCGCCATGCGGTCACAGCAAAAATCAACGCCGGACAAGGACCTGTCGAGTTAGCGAACGATCTCGAGTGGGGTGCACGACTTTTTGAACGTGCCTGCCGCGGCCGAAGCAAAGAACAAAAACAACAACTGACCGATGTCGTGGCATCGTTGCGCGGCGACGACCCTGATCTGCGGGCACGAGTCGCCCCAGCATTCGCCCCCGAAGTTGAACAGATGCTGGCGGCAAAGCCGTTGAAAGATCTCACCACCCGATCGAAAACCTTCAAAATTGAAGTGCAGCGCCGCAAAGCTCTGTTTAGCTCCTGGTATGAGCTCTTCCCCCGCTCCACAGGAACCGTCAACGAAGACGGCAGCATCAACCACGGCACGTTAGCAACCACCGCCGATGCCCTCGACCGGGTTGCTGCAATGGGCTTCGACACCGTCTACTTCCCACCGATTCACCCCATCGGAGAAATCAACCGCAAAGGTCGCAACAACACCCTTACCCCTGAACCTGGCGATGTTGGTTCGCCGTGGGCAATCGGCTCGAAAGACGGCGGCCACGACGCAATCCATCCACAGCTGGGCACCATCGAAGATTTTGATGCGCTCATTGCCAAAGCAGAATCACTCAACCTTGAAGTTGCCCTCGACCTGGCATTGCAATGTGCCCCTGACCATCCGTGGGCGGCCGAACATCCAAACTGGTTTACGGTACTTCCCGACGGCACCATCGCATATGCGGAAAACCCGCCGAAGAAATACCAAGATATCTATCCACTGAACTTCGATAACGATCCCGAAGGCCTCTACCGCGAGGTGCTGCGAGTCGTCGAATTCTGGATCAGCCACGGGGTACACACCTTCCGCGTTGATAACCCGCACACGAAACCAGCGAACTTCTGGGAATGGCTCATCGCCCGCGTCCACGAACAGCATCCGGAAGTCATCTTCCTTGCCGAAGCGTTCACCCGCCAGGCACGCCTCTACGGATTGGCGAAAGCTGGCTTCGACCAGTCGTACACCTACTTCACCTGGCAAACCAGCAAATATGACCTCACCAAGTTTGCCGAAGAGATCGCCTACCGAGCCGATATCTGCCGTCCAAACCTGTTCGTCAACACCCCAGATATTTTGCACGCCTCCCTGCAATATGGCGGCCGTGGCATGTTTGCCATCCGCGCAGCACTCGCTGCCACCATGTCGCCACTGTGGGGCATGTATTCCGGCTACGAGCTCTTCGAGCATGAGGCGGTAGCACCGGGCAGCGAAGAATATCTCAACAGCGAAAAATATGAGCTGCGGCCGCGTGACTTCCAAGGTGCCGATGATCGTGGCGACTCCCTCGAGCTGTTTATCACCTCGCTCAACGAGATTCGCAAGAACAATCCGGCACTACAGCAGCTGCGAGAGATCACCTTCCACCACACCGAGTCGGAAGAGATCCTCGCCTACTCGAAGGTCGATGCGGCAACCGGCAACGCGGTACTCGTCGTTGTGAACTTAGATCCCTACAACGCCCGCGAAACCACCGTGCACCTTGACCTCGCCCGAATCGGCCAAACCCCAGGTAGCCAATTCGACGTGCACGATGAACTCACCGGTCACACCTACAGCTGGGGCGAACACAACTATGTGCGCCTCGAACCGTGGAGCAACGTAGCCCACATTTTCCGTCTGCCGCTAGTCCCAGCAGAGCGTCGAGCAGCAATCGCCTTCCGCCGCATTGACCGTTACCAAGACTAATGCTTCTGTGACGCCACCACACTGTGCCTTCGGTACATAACCAGCAGCTGTGGTGGCGTTCACCGCTACTGCCCCACCCGCCCGGAGCGTCGCCAGCAACACTGGATGACGCGCCGGACTGGGATGCGGCGTTGCCGAATTTGCTTTCACACTTTGTTGGCGAATCGCAAACACCTGGTGCTGTCAGCTACCACATGCTTGCAGTTTCGCCCCCACTTTTCGCAGGATGTCCTGTGATAATACGAAGGATGGTGTTTCCCACCTCATGAACCAAGCCGAACTCTTCCCACGTCTTTTGATCTCCGACGAGGACATGTACCTGTTGCGTATTTGTCGCCACCACAATCCGCATGCGGTGCTCGGCTGGCATCGAGTTGGGGAAGACGCAGCTGATGATTATCTGTCGGTGATTCGCACCCGCCAGGTTGGTGCCGAATCCGTGGTTGCCATCGTTGATGGGCTGGGCGAGTTTCCGCTCACCCCAACCGGTGACGATTTCTTCGTCGGCGGGTTACCTACCCCAGATCCTCACGCCTACCAATTCCGCATCACCTGGTCTGGCGGGGTGGAAACCACCCTGGCTGACCCTTACAACTTTCTGCCCACACTCGGCGAGATGGATTTGCATCTTATTGCCGAAGGACGACATGAAAAATTGTGGACGGTACTCGGCGCCCACTTGCGATCCTTTGAATCTCCGCAGGGGACGGTCACTGGCTGCTCCTTTGCTGTGTGGGCACCAAACGCAAAAGGCGTTGCCGTCATCGGTGACTTCAACGGCTGGAACTGCACCCAGCATCCGATGCGTTCGCTGGGATCAAGCGGCATTTGGGAGATTTTCATCCCGGGTGTGACGGAAGGGTCGGTGTATAAATATGCCATCCACACCCCGGATTCCCGCCGTGATAAAGCAGATCCGATGGCGCGCCGCGCAGAAATCCCACCAGCAACTGGCTCAATCGTCACCGCCTCCCACTATGAGTGGAATGACCAGCAGTGGCTTGACAAGCGGGCAGCCACCGACTGGCAGCATGAAGCGATGAGCGTCTATGAGGTGCATCTCGGATCGTGGAAGATCGGTGAGGATTATAAGGAACTTGCCGACGATCTTGTGAACTATGTTGCCGATTTGGGCTACACCCACGTGGAGTTTATGCCGGTTGCCGAACATCCATTCGGCGGCTCTTGGGGCTATCAGGTTTCCGGCTACTATGCTCCCACCTCGCGCTGGGGTGACCCGGATGGTCTGCGCTATCTCATCGACAAGTTCCACCAGCGTGGCATCGGTGTGCTTGTCGACTGGGTGCCCGCCCACTTCCCAAAGGATGACTGGGCGCTTGCCCGGTTTGACGGCCCTGCCCTCTATGAGCATCCCGACTGGCGTCGCGGGGAACAAACCGACTGGGGCACCTATGTGTTCGACTTTGGCCGCAACGAAGTGCGAAACTTCCTCGTGGCTAATGCCTTGTACTGGATCGACGAGTTCCACGTTGATGGCTTGCGGGTCGACGCGGTGGCCTCGATGCTGTATTTGGACTATTCCCGTAAAGAAGGCGAATGGGCACCGAACCAATATGGTGGCCGCGAACATCTGGAGGCCGTGCAGTTCCTCCAGGAGATGAATGCCACTGTGCATAAAACCTATCCAGGGGTGCTCACAGTTGCGGAAGAATCCACCTCCTGGCCGGGGGTTACCGCCCAAACAGAGCACAATGGGCTCGGCTTTTCCATGAAGTGGAATATGGGCTGGATGAATGACACCCTCGCCTATTTCAAGGAAGATCCCATCAATCGCTCGTGGCATCATGGCATGATCACGTTCTCGATGGTGTACGCCTATTCGGAGCGGTTTATTTTGCCAATCTCCCACGATGAAGTGGTGCACGGCAAGGGGTCGCTATGGACCCGTATGCCAGGCGATGCTTGGAATAAGGCCGCCGGGGTGCGTGCCCTGCTCGGCTATATGTGGGCGCATCCTGGTAAGCAGCTGTTATTCCAAGGGCAAGAATTTGCGCAACGCCAAGAATGGTCAGAGGCACGGTCGCTTGACTGGGGCGATATGGAAGGCTGGGAAGGCGAATATCACCGCGGTATTCACCAACTCGTTGCAACGTTGAACGACACCTATCGCAACAATCCTGCCCTGTACACCCTTGATAGTGATCCGGCCGGGTTTACCTGGGTGAAAGCCGATGATGCCCAGTCGAATGTGCTGGCGTTTACCCGGCAAGGCGCCGGCGGTGAGCAGCTGCTGTGTGTCTGTAACTTTGGTGGTGCGTCGCATCAGGAATACACCGTTGGTATGCCGCAGGCGTCGAAGTGGAAACTGGTGCTCAACACCGACGATGCACAGTTTGAAGGTGCCGGCAATGATTTGAAAGAGGAAGTCTCTACGCTCACCTTCCCGTGGGACGGGATGGCCGACTCGTTGACGCTGCATATTCCGGCGATGAGTGTGCAATGGTATCTGCGCGTTGACTAGATCACCTGCGTAAGCTAGCTGCTGTCGTCGAGCGCCGCAAAGCCCACCTGCATGAATCTCACGATCGTGCAGGTGGGCTTAGTGGTTGTGGAGGTTTACATGCATTCGCCGCTGGGTGCAGCCTGGGATGCCAGCACAGTTTTCCCGCTGGCTGCACCCACCGTTGCATTCCGGGCTACGGCTTCGGTGTGGCTGTAGTGGTGTTACGGGGACGTAAAACGCTGATGAGCAGGCCAAACGCTGCGAGCATGGCAGCCAATCCAAAACCGATCAATCCACCGGCAACCGTATCTTCCAGGTTTCCAGTGCTGGCAAGATGAGTCGGCTGTTCTTTCCTGGCAGCATCGAACGAGTGGAAGTCCCCACCGCCGGTGGCGCGTGCCGACTGGGTGGAGGTGGTCGCCCGGTTTGCCACCGCCGATCTTGTCGCGGAGTTGTCCGCAGTGGATTGTCCCGCAGTGGTGGCACCGTGTGGTTGCGACGAAGCGGGTTTGCCCCGCAACGCAACCGGCCGGCCGGAAGATGCAGTTGCATTAGCAGTCTGCTGCGGTGGAGGGGATACCTGCTGGCTCGTTGCCGAATTACGGGCTGCCGCCACCGCCCCTGTAGGATGGCTGGCCGCGGTTGGTGACCGGTCTGGTTGTGTACCGCCGGATGCTTCAGGTGAGCCTGATCCGGGGGCACTGGTGTGGCTGCTACCACCCGGTGGTTGGGCGGTGGGCAAAGCAGGTGTGGATTGCTGCCCTGCTGGTTGTTGTTGTGGGAGACGTAAATAGTACGAGTGGGCAAGCGCTTTTGCCGCAGTTTCTGCTTGTTTCCCGGTCGCCACAATCGCGGGGGCTAACACAGCACCTGAGGTTGCGGCAGCAGTGAGCCACGAATCAGTTGTGCCAGTGGAGGTCTGCCCGGTTCGCTGTTTCGGCTTGGAGTTTGCACTAGGAGAAGGTTGATCTGCATCCGCAGTGTTTGCTGTATCCCCTGCCCCACTGGGTGGTGTATTAATAGCTGACGTGTCTGCTATTGCCGGGTCTGCAGCGGTGTCTTCAGGGTGGGCTTCGCCCGGCGCGGCAGTGGGATTTTCTTCGGATGCTGTTTCGGTTGGCGGTGTAGTCGCTGATGAATCAGGGACCGGAGTTGATTCGTCCAGGGTTACCACGGGTGCAGGTGTATCCAGCGACTTGAGATGACTTGCAGCTGCCTGAATCCAATCGTCGCCCACAACAAAGTGGGCATCTAAGGTGGTGGTGTGATCCACCCCGGCAGTGTCGGTGAATGTGTAGGCAAATGTTGCCTTATATAGCCCAGGTTCGGCGAACCACAACGCTTGATGGTCGTGGGAACCGCGCGGATAGTGCACCGTCGCTGTTGGGTCGGCAGAATCTAATCCGACCGCTACTTCCCCGGTGAGCAGTACATGGCCGGTGACCATGCGGCCAGGGCCGGTGAAGTGTTGTAGTGACACAGTCACCCCATTGGTTGGTTGCTCCCGCAGCTGATCGGTAGAGAAACCGACCCACGGTTGATCGGGAAGCTGTACCTGTGGAAGGGTGTAGACCTCACGGGCAAACCCTAGCTGTTGTTGTAATGCCGGCGGTACGGAAAGCAGGGTGCTGTCGGCGACTGCCACCGCAAAACTGCCGGATGGACGGTAGACCGGTCGCACTGGATCGGCAGCGTCATGCAGGAGAGCCTGCGGGGCACTGGTTGATCCGACGAGTGCGAAATCGAGATGACCTTGGGTGATTAGTGCTTTCGCGGCAGGCCCCCAGGTGCGCCCAATCAGCTGTTTGCGTTCGCTTCGGCTAATCGGCTTGCTAGCTGGTGGGGTGTCTGGTTGGTCGGCGGGTGTTGGGGTGTTCGTGCTGTCTGCTGCAGCGGGTGCAGTAGTGGGCGGTGCGATGGTTGCTGCATTGTCACCGTCTGCGGTAGCCGCTGTGTCACTATTGGCATCCGCTGTTGTGGCGCTGGTATCACCCGGCTCGTTCGCAGGTTGCTCCGCAGGGGTTGTCGGGTGGGTGGCTGCCGGGGTGGTTGGTGTGTGGGGGTTGCTGTGGTCAGTTGGGTGATCGGTGTGTGTTGCAGGTTTGTCGGGGTCGGTGGGGTTGGACGGGTTGATGGTGGCAGTGGTGGGCAGGATTGGATAGTCGAAGGGGTCGGCGGTGGTGATGGTGCGGCTGCATTGCCGGTTGGGGTTGGTGGGCAGCAGGTTCGTTGCGCCATGTTTGCTGCGCCAATAGTTGATGGTTTCGTTGCCGACAATGAATCGAAGGTTAACCCAGCCGGAGGTGTAGTCGCCGCCAGGGGTTTGGCCGCGGACGGTGATGGTTTGTTGATAGATACCTGGTGCGCTGATGAGTGCTTGCACGGGATGGGTGTCAGCGGTGAACAGTTGGAGGGGTTTCGTGTTCGCCCCACCGGTGGTGTAGACCGGGGTGAAGGTGCCTTGTGTGTTTACACCGATAGCGATGAGTCCTGCGGCACCGGTTGCCGCATCGGGTGAATAGATGAGTTTTTGTTCGTTGAGTTTGGTGTAGTCGATTCCGGTGGTGTCGAAGATGAGTTGGGCTGCGGATTCCCCGGCGGTGGCGGCGGTGGTGAAGAAACTGTTCGTGCCTGCCCGGGTGATGAGTTCCCGCAGATACGGGTCGTGTTCGTCGGCGCAAACAAGTTGATCGTCTGGGATTTCAAGCCAGACGGTGCTGCCGAGTTTGTCGCCGTGGTCGGTGGTGAAATAGGGTTCGAGATAGTCGTCTTCATCGTAGGCCAGATGGTTGGTGACAGCCCCGGTGGTGATGGTGGTTGCAAGCGTGTCTGGTGGCCAGGCGGCCGTATATTGTTGGGCGAGGGTGGTCTCAGCGATCAGGGGTTGGGTGCTGGTGATGGTGGGGGTTTGCCGGCCGGTGGTAGTTGGGGCAGCAAGTCCCATGGATTCGCGAATGGATTCGGCCGTGGTGCCGGTAGAGCCTAGACCAATACTGGTGCCCGCCGGGAGATGAACGTCGCCGTCGCTACCGACGAGCCAATATTGGGTGATGGGGGCGGATTGTTCGATGCTTCCGTCAAAATGGCGGCCGCGGGCTTGCCAGGTGATGGTATAGATCCCTGGTTTGCTAAATGTCCAGTTCATGTGGCCGTGTCCGCCAACTTCGACGGTGCGGCGGCGGATGTCGCTGCTGGACAGCAGGCGGATTGCTCGATCCCAGCCGGGAAGATAGTTAAAGACTTCCATGTCGCCGGGGCCGGAAAAGTCGGTGATGCTCAGCTCGATGGTGTTGCCAACAAAGTCGGTGGGGACAGCCCATTCGTGGGTGGGGTCGAAGGCACCGAATCCTGCCCAGATGGGTCGCCAGCCGTCGGTGAGTTCGAATGGGGCATGCCACAGGATTGTTCCGGGGGCGCCGAGGAAACGAAGTTTCGGATCGTCGGGAACTACCATCCGGGAGACTTCCCGGCCGGCGAAAGAGTCTGGCCCAAGGCGCATGCAGACCTGGTCGCTGGGCAGGACTTCTGCCCCATCGACGGCGGCAATGGTGAGTTCGCCACGGCTGTCCCGGGTGATGTAGGCGGCATCAACATGGCCGTGGTAGAGCAATTTGCGGCCCGAGCAGACATGGGTGCTGCCGGTGGTGGTGTCCACAGTATCGGCGGGAAGGGTCACCGGTGAACTGCCCAGGCCCGGACGGTGGGCGGGACGATGTTCCACGGTGTTGGTAGAGGGTTCCGCAACTGCAGGTGCGGCGGGGATGGTGAGGGTGGGGGCGGCGATGATCAGGCTTGCGGTCACGAGTGCCGCAATACGCCGAATTAGGGGTGGGATGGTCATCGGGGTGGTGTTCTCTTTCGCTCCACTGGGTTGGCTACTTGGGTTATGTGGCGGCGGGCCACAACACCCATCACCCCACAAATGATAATGAAAACCAGTTCAATTAACAATGGGTGGTTGCTAGCCCCTGTCGCTGGCGCGATATTTCCTCGTTTGCTCACGGGCATGGCCGTCGCGGCCTGCTGCCGGTGACGACAATCCTCCCCGAATAGCAAACAACCACTGTCATAGAACAATCCATGACAGTGGTTGCACCACATCACGCCGCACCGGCGCAACGGGTTTATGCGGCTGCGGATTGCTGCCGCCGGCGCCAAGGTTGAAAGCGGACGAGCCGGCGGCCGATGAGCCCACGCGGCCCCACAAGCCACACCAGGAAAAACACGGCAGTCAGCGAAAGCACAATCGCAGCCCCAGTGGGCACATCGATACTCCAGGCGAAATACACCCCAAAGAACGACCCCACTGCCCCGATCACTGGGGCAATCACCAACATTGCTGCCACGGAATTGCTCACCAGTCGTGCCGTCGCAGCCGGGGTGATCAGCAGAGCAAGTACTAAAATATTGCCTACTGTTTGCACACTTACCACCACTGCGATCGCCACCACCACATAGAGCACCACATCCACGAAAGCCACTGGCACCCCGAGACTGCGGGCGGATTCCCGATCAACTGCCACCACCACAAACCAGTGATGCATCACCACACACACCACAATGACTGCCACTGCGGTGGCGGCAACAACCAACACATCCACGGTGGACACCCCAGTGATCGAACCGAATAAAAACGTCGACAACTGGGCGGTATAGCCATTGACCCGACTAACAATCACCACACCGACAGCGAAAGCGGCCGCCATCAACATCCCAATGAGGGAATCTTCCTTGATCTGTTGTTTCGCCGCGAACATTGCCACCAACACAGCAACCGCGATCCCGGCAATCGCACCGCCAAGCAGTAACGAACCCCCGAAGAGGAACGCCAACGCAATACCGGGAAACACAGCGTGACTGACACAGTCCCCGATAAAGGCCATGCCCCGCAGCACTACATGCACACCGACAATCCCACACACCACCGCAGCAAGCATCGCCACCATGATTGCCCGCGGCAGAAAGGGCAAACTCGGATTAGTGATGTCAGCGAAAAAATCCAGCAGGCTTACCATGTGCCCTCCTTCCCCGCAAAGCCCCCACTGCCGGCGCGGCCAGCCGACGCCGAATGAGCGTTTCGATCCTGGTCAGGGGTTCCATACCCCGGACAGCCAGCTGTCTGATGAGAAGGCTGCCCGGGATGCTGCCCACCCTGGTGGCCGGCAGCAATCGATGCTGCATGCCCGCTCACCGATGCCGTTGGTGGATTGTAGTCAGGAGGCTGTTGCTGCATGACCGATGCGGTGGGGACTGCACCAACTGTGCGCAACAGATGATGATCCTCGGGAACCGCAAAGGCCTGCATCCACACTTGTGGGTCTTTCAGGTCGGCAGGGCGACCAAAGGCTTGCACAGATTGCTTTAGAATCAGCATCCAGTCGCAGCCATCCATCGCACTTCCCAACTCGTGGGTGGTCATGATCACCGTCGTGCCTTCCTTCACCAGGTTGCGGCAGGTCTGCAGCATGGCAGCCTCCCCTGGCATATCTAATCCAGTATTTGGCTCATCAAGCAGGAGCACCCGCGGCTGTTTCACCAATGCTCGCGCAAGCAGCACCCGTTGCCGCTGCCCCCCAGACAGCGCCGCAATCGGTCGATCATGTAATGCTTTCATCCCTACCTGGTCAAGCGCTGCACCAACCTGTCGCCACTGCTCAGCAGTCGTGCGATGCCATGGACGGCGCCCCCGCACCAGACCAGTCGCCACCATTGTTGACACATTTAAAGGAAATTCCCAGTCAATATTGTGTCGCTGCGGCACATAGCCGATAACGTTGCGCCGGTGCGCGGAGGCTATCCCATCGACCCGAATCTCGCCGCGATAATCCACCATATTGAGTATTGCCCGAAGTAATGTGGTTTTCCCCGCACCGTTAGGGCCGACAATCGCAATAAACTGCCCGGCAGGAAACGCCACAGAAACCTGATCGAGTACGGTTCGCGAACCGAAGTGCACCGTGAGATCTTCGATCTCTAGGGCGGATTCCACTGCCATCGTGTTCCTCATATTCATCTTCGTTTGCTGGGCACCTTGGGCACCATGCAACACTGCTGATGCGCTCACTGCCGCCGACCTGGGTGCTGCCCACCACCGGCGCATGTTGCCAAATCTAGCGATAGTTCGAGACATCATGCCCGCCGGTGAAACAGGAAAACACCTGCAGCTCTACCCCACCAACTGTGTTTTGCACTGCGGGATGTGTGCCTTGACTCTACGGGCTTAGTCCTCGAGTGCTTGGCGGCGCCGTTTCGCGTTAAGCACCGCTGCCACAGCTGCCACAATACCGGCAACCACAAGCAGACCAACTGCGATACCAATAAGCGGGGTTCGCTGTGCACTACTGCTGCTATCTGCTGCAGTCGCCGCTGTAGCGGTTGCAGCATCATGATCGTGGGTCTGCCCATGGTCGTGGTCGTGATCCGCATCCTCACCATGATCATGATCGTGGGCATGGTCGTGATCACCATGGGAATGGTCGTGATCATGGTCGTCCTCGCCGTCATGGTGATGATGTCCTTCGACGGTAGTGACCGATCCGCCATGATCGTGATCGTGGGTAAAACTTGCTGACCCATCCAACAGCCCCACGTTTGCCTGCTGTGCCGACGCGGCGGCTGCCTGCACATCAGCATCGCCAACAGCAAAGGTCAGCACAGCTTTAGCGGCTTTTTCTTCCCCTGCAGTTGTGCTACCAATAATGGTGACATCGACCGTATGCACCCCAGGTTCACTAAATACCCAATTCACATGGGCATGCGAGTGCAGCGGCACAAACATCGACTGTGGTTCGTTATTTGCAGACGTGTAGATCACCTGCGGGCCGCCGAATCCCCCAGATTGAACGAAAATACTGGCAACACCTGGGCCGTGATGTTCCCCAAATTCAAAGGTGATCCCCCGCTCGAACTGCTGCGTCACCGCCGGTGATTGGGTTGACCAGCCCAACCACGGCACCCCCGCGACCTGATTTTGGGGTACCGCCCACACTGTGGCACCTGCGGGGGCGCCAACAAAGTCATAAGCCGGATCATCGGGCACGGTGATCGCTGCCTGGTCGTTAAGGACAAACACCGCGTCAGAGAAATACCGCCACACGGGTGGGGTTGCAGTATCGTCCCGAAACAACAGACGCATGTCGTCATCAACGATCACCGGCCCGATATCGATATGGCCAGCGTCAATTACCACCGGCGTCGACGGCGGAGCGATTGTTTCATCGGCGGTGACGGTTTGCGCCAAATCACTGTGGGCACTTTGCGCCCCGACTGGGGACAATCCACCGACCGCCACAGATAATGCCAATCCGGTGGCCCCGCATAGTCCAACGATGGTGCGCATCCACTGTGCTCGTCGCTGTGGTAGTGATCGCATAGTCATCCTTTTCCGCTGTTGCTGATCGTGATGTGTATTTTCTTTTTCACTCGTCATAATTCGCCAACCGGTGCCAGGTGCCTGCCTCACGTGTTGTGCAGGCCGATTGGTTGCTTGCTTGTCGCCGCTGAACACTTGAGAACGCATGCTGACTGTCGCCTCTGTGAGAAAACAGTCAACCATCCCCACGGGTTTCCAGGGGCTGTGCTGGGGCTATGTTGATTGCTCCCAAGTCCAGCCAGTCCTGCTGTTTGCAAGGTGTTGTTGCTAGTCGTTGTTGTAGCATCTGCAACCTGCTGCCCTGCTTGCAGCAATAGTGTTTGGTGAACGCTGGTATCGCAGGACACGAGTCCAAGGTGTTTCACCGCAGCGTTGTCACTACGCAACGGTGTGCGTCGTTGACAAGATCCCGCGGCCGACCACCCTGGGGTTGCACTTCCCACTCCTTGCGGCCGGAACAACAACCGGTTCGCTCGCGAGTCGGGAGGTTCGCCACAGGTTGCGTTCACCGGTGAAACGAAGTGAAAACTGCATCGCAAGGCCGCCGGGTTGGCTGTCACCCAACCCATTCTAAATGAAAAGCTTTGTCAAAAACAACTGTGTTGTGAGAACACTCATCCAGCCTGCCAAGCCTGCCTACTGCCCCGGCCGATGGGCGTATGCCTGGCCTGGCAGGGGCGCCGCAATCTCCCCGGCAAGGGTGTCATCCCCACCTAAACAAGCTGCTAACCAACGCGCATTGGCGATAATCATGTCGTCAACATGGTGGACTTCATCATCGAACACATCACCCCAAATCGGACAGATCGCCACCTGTTGCGCCTCCGCCACCCGCCGCAGATCCTTCGAGGTTGCGCTGAGCGACGGTTCGATAAATACTGCCGGCAGTTGCAGCGACGACAACGTGGCTGTTAGCGCCTGCAGGTCGCGGGGGGTGGGATCAACCCCCGGGTTGGGGCTGACAAACCCAGAAATACTCACCCCATACGCTTTACCGAAGTAGCCATAGGCGTCATGGGTCGTCACAAGGTGCCGATTCGCCGGTTCGATGGTGTCAATAAGCTGGCGCACGGTTTGATCGACACCGGCGAGGCGGTTGAGATAGTCACTGGTCGATTGGGTGTATGCAGCAGCCCCGGCCGGGTCAAGACGGATGAGTTCGTCACGGATGCGTTGGGCAAATGCACTGACGTTTTGCACGTTCTGCCACACATGGGGGTCGATCTCACCGTGGACATGTTTCCCGATTACTGCTTGGCGCAGCATATAGGCTTCCGAACCGGGTCGACCAACTGCCCGATAGCGGGCATCCCCGGGGACCAGTTGCAGGGTTTTCGCCGGCACGTCGATAACTACCGATTCCACGGGAAGTTCGGCGTCAGCTGCACAGCGCGCCGCCAGTGCGGCATTGTCAGACGGTGTGGCGACCGCGCCTGCAGCCTGACTGTTTATCTGATCTTCTCTATGCGCGCCTGGCTGGTCATCTCCATGCTCGGTGGTGTGGTCGTGATCAGTGGACTCACGGTGACTAGCTAGATCTGGTGTCTGATCAGGGGTGTGGGTGTGGCCAAATCCTGCCTGCTGACATGCGGGATCATCACTTTCCCGGTGCAGACTTAACTGGTGCTGCTGCAAATCAACGGCTAGGTCAACATGGCCGTGGTCGATAATGGCCAGCGGGCTGCCGTCAGCTGCGGTGGCAGTATGCGGATCCACCCCGACTGCGAAGGTGACCGTGTCACCGCCAAGTGGGGTGTCCGGGATATCACCGCCAACAAGTGCCGCGGTAAAGGACAAGGTGTAGATCCCCGGTTGTGTAAACAGCCAAGACATGTGGGTGTGCGCCTGGGTGGGCAGCAGCAAGGTGTCGTTGCGGGTATCAAAACCGTCACGGGAATTGAAAAACACTGTTGGTTCCCCGAAGGTGCCGGTGACAAACGCCGCCGCATCCCCAGGACCGGTCATTGCTGTTGCGGTGATCGCCACCTGGGCACTAGCCCCGTGGCTGGTGTCGCCGCCGCGACCAGCAACCGCCACTCCCAGCCACACCGTATCAAGGGCTAAATCTTCCACCAAGGGGATGAGGGAAAGATCGTAGGCGCCGGCGGTTTCGGCCACCTCCACATGTGTCGCGGACGGTCGAAGATTCGCGGTGACCGTATCGATCAAGGATTGCTGTTCCAGCAGCAGATGATTGGAAAATGCCACATCGGCGTTGGCGACAGCCCGAATGCTGCGCAAGGTTGGCTCAAAGGTGTGTGGATCAGCACCGTTGGGCACCAGGGAAGTCACCCGCGCCCGGTCACCGGCCACATTCCGGGCGATATCCGCCAGAATCGGGGTGGTAGTAATAACATCTAATACCCCATCATCGGCCTGCGGCTGTGGCGCACTTGTACAGCCTGCTGCCAGCAGTGCGACGCTTAACACTGCAGCGATCCGCTGAAGGGCTGTACTACATCGTCTCCTGTCACTCATAGACGGCGCCCCCGCAGCACCAAGGCCGCCCCATAAAGCGCAATTCCGCAGGCGCTGAACCCCACTGCGCCAACGATCGGTGAGACTCCGGTGCCTGGCAACGTTGCGCCGGCGCCAAGTGCTGCCGCATTGACGGCATTAGTAGCAGTACCGTCCCCATCGAAGGATGCTCCTGCCGCCGTCACCGCAGTCTGCGCGCCGCCTTCTGGGGAGCAGGGAGATCCATCAGCACGACGATACTGTGTTGTCGTTGTCACACCAGTTCCTATCGTTGAACCCAAATCGTAATGGCCATCACTTGCAGTTGTTGTCTGCCCGACAGCAAAGAACACTTCAGCATAGCCGGTGAGGGTCTCCCCGGTGGTGGCCTGGACTCGTTGCTCAATGGTGAGGTGGTAGTCACCGGGGGCACTAAACAGCCAGTTGGGATGTACATGGGTGTTGCGCGGTAGCGTCACTGATCCGCTGGGATTGCCAGGGGTTGCCGAAAACCACTGTTCACCGACGATGGTGCCGAAATTCCCGGAGGTAAACACTTCCACATTGCCGGGTCCTTCCATACCCACCAACCGCCACTGCACCGGCGAGTCCGTCGCCGCCAATAATGCCGGATCCATGGTATTTGCCCCCAGCCAGGGCACCCCTTGCACCTGTGTGGAGCCGATCATATATCCCGGCGTGCCTGCGGCAATATTGCCGATTGCCGTCGGGGTGACCACCGCTGCCGCCGAAGAGACACCAAAGCGAAGCTGTTCCGGGGCGACCGCCACTGGTGGCGACTGCGTATCGTCGTGAATCACCGGAATCAGTGTCATCCCCTCAACTGGGGCAGTCACCGGGAGGCATTCCGCAGCAGGTAAATCCTGTGCTGCCGCTGATGGTTTGGCCGCAGCAGCGGAACTAGCAACATTATCGCTTGCTGTGCCGCGCGGCATCGATGCAGCCGGGGAAGACGCAGCATCGTTTCCTGGTGCACCAGCGAGCGACGGCGATTCAGGTTTCGCTAATAAAGAGTGGGGACTTGCCACCCACACCGACTTCCCCGGGGTGGTAAGCCACCGGTCGGTGAGCGGATTAAAACCACCGAGTCCAGGGAATCCACCGCGAATCGGTGGGCGGGTTGCCGTTGTCGCATCAGCCGCAGCGGCGGTGCTCGACGGTGACGAAACAGTGTGTTGCGGCTCTTCCCCGCCAGTCAACCGGGCACTGGCCCCAGATGCCGACTCCCCAGTCGGTACCATCCCTGCGGATGCACCAGCACCCCGATACTCATCGCCCACTGTAAATGTGTAGGTTTTCGGTGCTGTATGCAGCGCCCCGGCTTGCGCCTCGACGGTAAGGGTGTAGACCCCCGGGGCGGAAAACACCCAATAGGCGTGCACATGACCTGGGCGGGGTTGCACCAACTCGGCACCACTTGCCACCGTATAACCACCATCGGCCAGCAGTGGTGCAAGTTCTGCGGCAAGCGCCCCAGCGGTGGTTGCCAGCGACACCACTCCAGGCCCGGTGACCTGCACAAAGCGCAAAGTCACCGCAGATAAACCCGCCGCCGCAACCGCACTGGTATCCCAACCAGGCCACAAGATACCGGGTCGTTGCACCAATGGCAGCACATATCCCGCGTCGCCAAAAGTCGCCAAAGGACCTGGCAGCGGCGCAAGCAGTGCGGCATCACTGACGTGCAGTTCTACCTGGGCTGGATCATGCACCACGCCATGGCCGGTGACATCTTCCCGCAAATCCAAGGCAAGCTGACCTGCCGGGGCGGATACGGAGAAAATATCGGTATGCCCCTCGTCCAAAATGAGACGCTCTTGCGCATGTACCGGCCCGATAGTAAAGCACAGTATGGCGAGGATGCTGGCAACAATGCTGCTCCTTCGCGCGACGACTTCCCTGCCCCGGGTTGCCCGCATAATCGGCACAGTTCCTTCCCGGCATGCGTCGTAGCCTGCACACATCCCCACCACAGCGCGGATTCACTAGGAGCAGTAATCGACCGCACAGCGCTGCCCAGGAGGGAGGTACGACCCAAACCTCTAAATGAAAATCTTTGCCTTTAAGCTACCCGTTTCTGAAATTGTTTTCAATAAGGCGGGTTGCTGCCAGCTTCTGCGCACTGCCCCACCTCTTTCCCCCTACGCGCCCCGCCCACCGCACCCTCCCCGCCACGGATACATTGAGCATGTGCCCCCCCCTGAACAACACCAACGTGGCAGGGACACCAAGAAGGTTGTCCCTGCCACGGGAAAGTCAGTGAGCCGGAGGAGGCAATCAGCTCGGCATTAGAGCACCATTGCGGCAAGCCATCCTGCAGCAAGCAGCGGCAGGTTGAAGTGCAAGAAAGTCGGAATGACCGAATCCCGAATATGATCATGCTGCCCGTCGGCATTGAGCCCCGAAGTAGGGCCTAGGGTCGAATCGGAAGCCGGGGAACCAGCATCACCAAGAGCACCAGCGGTGCCGATGATTGCAACCGTTGCCAACGGTGAAAACCCGAGTGTTGCACACAGTGGCACATAGATGGCGGTAATAATCGGCAATGTTGAAAACGATGAACCAATCCCCATCGTCACAATCAAACCAACAATCAAAATTGCCAATGCAGCCAGAGCTCGGTTGCCTTGGAATAGCTGCGCTGCCGCTTCCACCAGTGACGGAATTGCTCCAGTCTCCTGCATCACCGCAGCAAATCCTTGGGCAGTGATCATGATAAAGCCAATCAAGGCCATCATGCGCATACCTGCACTAAAGACATCATCAGCCTGATTCCACTTCACCGCCCCGGTGGCCATGAAAATCCCCAACCCAAGCAGCGCACCTACCAGCAACGAGTCCGCGTCAGTGTCAAGTGCATTGAGGTACAGCTGCACACCGAAACATGCAGCAATAGCAATCACCGAAACCACAATGTTGTAGGTTTTTATCTCCGGCTCGGCATCGCCGGCGGTAACCGCAATAGGCCGCGGCTCATACACCCGTGGTTTTCGGTAGCTGACAAACACCGCAATTAGCAGCCCCACCACCATGCCAAGGGCAGGAATGCCCATAGCGTGCATCACTGAGATGCCGCTGGTATCCATGCCGGCCTGTTCAATATTGCCGAGCAGAATCGTATGCAGGAAGATCCGGCCGAAGCCCACCGGCAAATACATGTAGGTGGTCACCAGACCAAAGGTCAACACACAGGCCACCAAGCGCCGATCCAACTGCAAGGTATTCATCACCCCAAGCAGTGGCGGAATGAGCAGCGGAATAAAGGCAATATGCACCGGAATGAGGTTTTGCGACATTACTGCCATCGCCAAAATTCCCGCAATCAGCCCATATTCGGTGATTTTTACCGCTTTCATCGAGCCGGTTTTCTCCCCGTGGGCGATTCGGGCAACCAACCACTGTGCCAACAGTTTCGGCAACCCAGCACTTGCAACCGCCATGGCGAACGCTCCAAGCAGTGCATACGACAGGGCAATCGTCGCTCCCCCGCCGAGGCCTTCTTGGAAGGCAACCATTGTTCCGGTAAGACCTAATCCTCCCAGCAGGCCACCGATTACCGCCCCCACAAGCAGCGCAAGTACGACGTGTACCCGTAGGACGGCTAAGAGCAAGACCACGATCACAGCAGTTAAGACAGCATTCACAACAGGAAAGCTTAACCAGATGAAGGTTTATTAAACAACTAGCTCAGCTCAAGCGGGGGCAAAAATTCAGCTGCTTCACACCTTGTATCGCGTGCACCCACGCCAACCTCGCAACGGTAGCCAGCACCACAGCAGCAGGTGGAACCTCACCGCATCCCCCAGCGGCGAGCTTGCCCAGACCCTGTGCGACAACCATAGGTTTTCCTGCCAATCTCAGCGCGACCAGCTGCGCTGTTGATTGTTGCAGGCAAAGCGAAACGCCGCTGTTTCAAGTCGATTACGGTCGACCAACACACAGCGGCGCAAAGAAAAACCGGCATGTCCAATAGCTTGGAATAGCATCACACGAGCAAGCTCTGCTCAGGCAGCAATCCGTCCGCACGCGGGCGGATACGCAGCAAATCTGCGGTGCTCCAACAGTCGGGGATGTCCCGGATGAGGTTTACAACTTAAGTGCTAGCAATTAAAACAGGGCGCTAGCCATGCGTCGCCGCACGTCAATCACCAATGCTTGGGTTGGCTCGAAGAGCGCCAAAATTTCCACCAGCCGAGTGCGTACCCGCTGCTTTTCCTCCCCGTGCCGGGTGGCAAGCAGGTTGAGCAGATGATCAAATCCCGCGGCCGGATCGCCACCAGCAATCAGCGTATCGGCTTGCAGCATCTGTTCGTCGAGTTCGTCTTCCGCCGGCGCGGCAGCCGCTAGCCGTTGCGCAAATCGCACATCGGCGCGAAGCCGTTCAAGTTCCTTGTGGGCGGGTTCGCTAGCCTGTAGCGCATCAATGGCAGCAAGCGCCTCGGTAAATTCGCCGGCATCGCGCTGTGCCTCAATCGCTGCAATGCGGGGATCGACTGGTGGTTGTGCGGACGGTTCATCTGCCGCCGGCAGCCCGGAAAGTTTACCGTCTACTGCTTGCAAAATCGCATCAATCCAACCGCTAAGCGCTTCTGCCGGCTGTCCACCTTGAAAGGACGTGATCGGTTGGCCACCGGCAAGCACTAACACCGTGGGCAGCCCTTGCACCCCAAGCATTTGTGCTAGCTGCGGCTGCGTATCGGCATCAACATAGGCGTAAATCCACCGAATAGGCGACTGGGCTTGCGCCAATTCCGTGAAGTTGCTGTGCAGCGACTGGGAATCCGGTGAACGCTCAGTGCCGATGTGCACAACCACCGGCACCTGCGCGGAGCGCTGCACGACTGCCTGCTCAATGTTGGTGTGATCTACCATTACGACAGGTGCGACAGATCCGGCAGTTTCCTGCTGCGGGGTTTGCGCCTGAGTGTTCACAGCGGAAAGATCAATCGCCCCACGGGCGAAACGGTCAGGAGTGGTCATAGCGGTACAGCCACCTTTCCTAGCAGGGCGCAACGCGTCGGTGTATCGTTGCTCGCCACTAGCATAGCGGGCAGTGCAGTATTCACAGCAGTTTTCCCCGGCCAGCAACCAGGCTGTTCGCCAATGGCGAAATCTGCGACCTATGCTCCAAAGGTTTCCGGATCGCCGATCCTTGCATTGACCGCATCCACTTTGGCTGCAAGTTGTCCGGTATAACCGGGGCGAATATCGGCTTTCAGCACCAGCCCCACGCGCGGGCTCACCGCCAATACGGCTTCGGTGGCTTGTTTCACCACTGCCATTACTACATCCCACTCACCTTCGACAAGTGTGAACATGGCATTCGTTTCATTCGGAAGTCCCGACTCCCGAACCACGCGGACGGCTGCGCTGACAGCATCAGCCATCTCAGCTTCCGCATTCGGGACGACAGTTGGGGCAACAGAGAACGCGACAATCATAGCGCCATTGTAGGGAAACTCCCGGGTCAACAGAAGAAATCCGCAATTTGGGCATTGATAGTCCGACATTGACGCCCGATTGTGTCCGTTTTCACGATTGTGTGGCGGGCAAACCCCTGTCACACCAGGTTGCAGCGGACTACACTTACAAAGCATGAGTCATGACATTGCATCAATCGAAATTCCGCACGAGTATGTGATTTGCCTCGACCACGTCGGGATCGCTGTGCCGAACCTGGACGACGCACTCGAGTTCTACCGGGCAAACTTCGGCTGGGTTTGCTTGCACCGCGAAACCAACGAAGAGCAAGGCGTGGAAGAAGCTATGGTCGGTCCGAAAAATATCGGCACCACCGATGGCCAAATCCAACTGCTCGCCCCGCTGAACGAGGAATCCACCATCGCCAAGTTCATCGACAAAAAAGGCCCAGGCCTGCAGCAGATGTGCCTGCGCACCAACAACCTTGACGCCCTCAGCGAACACCTGCGCGCCCAAGGCACCCGCCTGCTCTACCCGGAGCCAAAGATCGGCACCGGCGGATCGCGGATCAACTTCTGCCACCCGAAGGATGCCGGCGGTGTGCTGCTCGAGCTGACGGAACCAGCTCAATAGCTTCCAGCTCATCACAGGCAGACCCGGTGCAAGCCTGGATTGTCTGCTAAGCGAGTAACACTGCACTCCCCGTTACACTGTTTGCAGGTACTGTGTGCACAGTGGCAACGGGGAGTTTTTTTGTGCAAACTCCGGCCAAAACCACACGGTAGCTGCGAGACGATATGTTCTCGCGGCCGGCTAGCAACCCACATTGCATATCGGGACTATTCGGATGCCCCTGGGCAACAGTTAAAACAGCCGCAGCTCGTTGGTGTTTTTCCCCCGCAGCTCATCATAGTCGAGTACCACGCACCGGATTCCACGATCTTCCGCCAGCACCCTTGCCTGGGGTTTGATTTGTTGCGCAGCAAATACACCACTAACCGGCGCCAGGGTGCTGTCGCGGTTTAAAAACTCAAGATAGCGGGTGAGCTGCTCGACACCGTCGATTTCGCCGCGTCGTTTAATCTCAACCGCCACCGTTGCACCATCTTCCGCGGTGCACAGAATATCTACCGGTCCGATCGGGGTTGGGTATTCCCGGCGAATGAGGTCGTAGCCGTCGCCGAGGGTTTCAATCTGTTCTGCAAGCAGCCGCTGCAGATGAGCCTCTACACCGTCCTTTTCCAAGCCGGGATCGCGCCCCAGCGCATAGGACGTATCATGGTGGATCGCTTCGATGGTGATAGTTAGTGTTTCTCGTTTCGCATTCGTCACTTTCCACACTCGCGGTCCAGTGTCGTCACCGGCAATGTCGCGCACAACAACCGCCGGTATCGCTGCTTCATCCTGTTTCACATCAAGCAGTGCTGGTTCATCGCCCCGATCGACGAGCGGCCGAATCTCGGTGATCTGGCACGGTGGCGACATCCAATTCAACGGCTTATAGGCGCGATCATCGGCGTGAATAGAGATCGATCCATCGGCTTTGATCATCAGTAACCGATCAGCCATTGGCAGGTGGGCGGAAAGTCGACCATCGTAATCGACGCTACACCGGGCAAACACGACACGCATAGCCAACTACTGTAGTCGCTCAAGGGTGTGGTGATTCAAACACGGCCCCGTATAGGCCGCCGAAAAAACAGATCATGGTGTGCCAGCCCCCTTCTCCCGCAAACTAGGGCGCGCCATGGGATGGTAGACAAAACGACCGCCCATCGAACCCCCAAACACCGCGGACTTTTAACCGCAACGCTGCACGACAGCGGCAGCAGGCAGCGCAACTGAGATGACTCGTATTGATCCGCTAGATTTTCCGCCCAGCAATGCGCTGTACGATCCACACGATGCCAAAAGATCGAACTGTAAGCATCGGCACAGGGGCTGCCAATTCCCCTTGGCTGCCTGCACTGAAGCTGTAAGCGGTGGATTAGCGAAGCTTTTTCTGCAGGGGACCAGACTGAGGAGTGTAGACAAATTTACGCCGCGACGAGGGAGCACTTTCCAACCAAGAAGTCAGCGCAGTCTCACAGCGCGTATTCATCGCTACCTCATAGGTGACCCCTGAGACTTCACAGTAGACAACGCGCATATCCTCGTCGATGAAAGTCCGTTCAACTTCACTGAGCTCACGGTGGCCACTTACGGTGATGCTGCGTCGATCGATCCGCCGATCAGGTTGCAGACGCAAAGAGCGCAACTTGTAGTAACGCATCTCAGCGTTGTTGAAATGCACAACGCCGTGGCGCCAACCGGCATTGCCCTGCAAACCGGCACGTCGCACCACGACGAGATTTCCAATTGACCGCAATCGTAAATATCGGTTGAGGGCAAGCGCGCCGACCACCGCGATCGAAAGCCCACATCCCAGCAGTATTACTGAAGGCATTGCTTCAACCGATCCTTTCACCTTGGTTTATACGCGATCTTGGCTATCGGCGTATTGGTGCTAAACACATCGTGCACCGTAGACAGTGCCGTAGCGATTCCCCGGGTTTTCACCTGTCCTGCGGCTTACTTGCTGGCGCATCCTAGGAACAAGACTACGATTGTCGCATTGATCTGTTGATGTGACTATTGGAAGCATCCCGCACAGAGGATACTGCAGTGACGCTCCGACGCACGCGGGATGCGACAGAGCAGGCGGTGACACTCACTGCCACAAGATCGTTCCCATCCCTTGGCTGGTGGACGTTTCCGCTGTACACACCGGGAATTATTGAACGATACTACACCCGTTTGCGCGCACAGGAAAAGCATTGTGTGACGTGGGGGGTTGCCAGCAATACACCCACTTGGGCACAAAAACCACTCCCCTTCCCCGCTTGAGGATCCACAGCGGTGCAACAATCGCAATGAAGTGTTGTCTGACAGGCCTGCTTGCGGCAGCTGCCCGCAGCAAAAGCACCCTGACCCCTCGCAAAAGTCACACCTTTGAGCTGGGTATTTGCCCCTACAGGTTGGGGGTGACCCGAAAAAGTACAACCCTGCACGGCGCGGTGGTGCCACACCGGGTGTATGACCAACGTTGCCAGTTCAACACCTACGGAAATAACAACAACGCAAGTGCCCAGGCAACAGCCCCGCAGACACTTGCGTTGTTTATTTGAACATACGGCGTGCAGTTACAGCAGACCTAGATCGGATGCTCAGCGCGCTGCTGAGCCTTCAACAGACCCTGGTTGCGTCGCGCCACAGCAACATCTTCCGCGGAAGATCCTGCCTGCGCTTCCGCAGTGTCGACCTCAGTCGCCCACACAGCAGAGTCAGCCAAAATGGTGATCTTCTTACTACTCACCGAGATAAACCCGCCGTTGACTGCGGCCACCATTTTCTCCCCGTCAACCGGGGTGATGGTGACAACACAGTCCTCGACCAGTTGGCCGAGCATCGGCTGGTGACCGGGAAGCACGCCGATCTCACCTTCGGTGGTCTGGGCGGTGACCAGCGTTGCTTGGCCAGTCCACAGCATCCGCTCGACAGCCACCAGTTCTGTGGTGATTTCAGCCATCGGGAAAACCCTTCTACTTCTTCTCGGTCATCTTCTTGTAGGCCTTCTCGACATCGTCGAGACCACCAAGGCCATTGAACGCCTGCTCTGGGTAGTGATCGAAGTCACCGTTGCAGATCTTTTCAAAGGCTTCAATGGTGTGCTCAAGCGGCACATAGGAGCCTGGGATGCCGGTGAACTTTTCAGCCACGAAGAAGTTCTGACCCAAGAAGCGCTCCAGGCGACGAGCCCGCTGCACGGTGATCTTGTCTTCTTCAGAAAGCTCATCCATACCCAGGATGGCGATAATATCCTGCAGTTCCTTGTTCTTCTGCAGAATGTGAATCACGCGCTGCGCAACTTCGTAGTGCCGTTCACCAACAATTGAAGGCTCCAAGATACGAGAAGTCGAGGTCAGCGGGTTCACAGCCGGGTAGATACCCTTCGAGGCGATCGAACGGTCAAGTTCGGTAGTCGCATCGAGGTGGGCGAAGGTGGTAGCCGGCGCCGGGTCGGTGTAGTCGTCAGCAGGGACGTACACGGCCTGCAGCGAGGTAATCGAACGACCCTTGGTGGAGGTAATACGTTCCTGCAGCACACCCATTTCGTCAGCCAAGGTTGGCTGATAACCCACAGCCGAAGGCATACGACCGAGCAGGGTCGACACCTCCGAACCAGCCTGGGTGAAACGGAAAATGTTGTCGATGAACAGCAGCACGTCCTGGTGCTGCACGTCACGGAAGTATTCCGCCATGGTCAGACCAGAAAGCGCCACACGCATACGAACTCCTGGTGGCTCGTCCATTTGGCCGAACACCAGGGCGGTGTCTTGCAGCACGCCCATCTCTTCCATTTCCAAGAAGAGGTCTGTACCTTCACGGGTACGTTCACCAACACCGGCGAACACCGAGGTACCGGAGAACTCGCGGGCAATACGGGTGATCATCTCCTGGATGAGCACGGTCTTACCCACACCAGCGCCACCGAACAGGCCGATCTTGCCACCCTTCACATACGGGGTGAGCAGGTCGATAACCTTAATACCGGTTTCGAGGATTTCGGTCTTACCTTCGAGCTGGTCGAATGGTGGCGGATCACGGTGGATACCCCACTGTTCACCGTCACGGCCAAGACCTGGCTCATCGAGGCAGTCACCGAGGGCGTTGAACACGTGACCCTTGACAACGTCACCAACTGGCACAGAGATTGGCTTGCCGGTGTCGGTCACTTCCGCACCACGAATCAGGCCGTCGGTTGGAGCCATCGACACGGTACGAACAATATTGTCGCCGAGGTGCTGAGCAGTTTCCAGCACAATGGTCTTGGCAACCGCTTCAAGGGTTACCTCCACCGTCAGGGCGTTAAACAGGGCCGGAAGCTCGCCGCGCGGGAATTCCACGTCGACGACCGGTCCAATGACGCGCACGACTCGACCCACAGTTTTCTGGGCCACATCGTGCTCATTGAGAGCAGTAGTCATAATCTAGTCACTTTCTCCGCTTTCGGCGAGCGCGCCAGCGCCACCGACGATCTCTGTGATTTCCTGGGTAATCTGTGCCTGACGTGCCTGGTTCGCCACCCGGGAAAGATCTTTCACCAGGGCGGTAGCGTTATCAGTTGCAGACTTCATCGCGTTCCGGCGGGACGCCGACTCGGAAGCCGCCGCCTCAAGCAGCATGGCGTACAAAGCACGGGACACATACTGTGGCAGCAGCGCTTCAAGCAGTGCTTCCGCATCCGGTTCGAACTCGTAGTCTGGGGCACCCTCGCCGGAAGATCCCAGCAGGTCTTCACCTTGCTTGATCTCTTCATCTTCATAGACCGGCTCGATCGGCAACAGTTGGTGTGCCCGAGCGGTCTGCGACAGCATCGACTCAAATTCGGTGTAGACCACATGCACCTGGTCAAACCCTTGTGGGTGTTGACCTTCCGGCAGGGTGAGGCCTTCGCGCCATTTGGTGGTGCCATGAGAACCGGCAACGAAACCGTCGATGAGGTGACGGCGCAGATCGTGGGTTTCCGCATAGCCTGGATCCTGGGAGAACCCAGTCCACGCACCAGCGAACTCTTCACCACGGAACTTGTAGTAGCCAACACCTTTGTTGCCGGCGACATACAGCACTACTTCGTAGCCTTTCGACTCGAGTAGATTGCGCAACTCAACAGTCTTTTTAAAGACGTTGTAGTTGTAGCCACCGCACATACCGCGGTCAGAGCTGACCACCAGGATTGCGGCCCGATTGCCACCCTCCCGTTCCCGGAGCATCGGGTGATCGAGCTTGCTCGCCGCAGCGAGACGTTCGATGACGTCGTGGATCTCGTTGGCGTACGGCTGCGATGCATCCACCCGGGCTTGCGCCTTGGTGATGCGGGAAGTTGCAATCAACTCCTGCGCTTTGGTGATTTTCTTCGTCGAATTCACCGACTTGATGCGGTCGCGTAGTTCACGAAGATTAGCCATGAGCTCGTCGCCTCCTTTCAAACATCCTAGTCACTGAAGCAATATCCAAGGTGTCTCGCCTACTTCTTGGCAGACTTACGGGTAACCGTGATCTTGGACTTCTTCAGGTCACGCTCGGCCAGCGGATCAACGTCAGGTTCGTTGATCACCGGGGTGCCGTCAGTGGTCTGGAAGTTCCGGGCAAATGCCTCGGTTTGCTTGACCAGAATCTGCTTGGACTCGTCGCTGAAGGCTTGACCACCAGCGATCTGATCGTAGACACCACGTGCCTTGTCATGCAGATAGTCGTGCAGCTCAGCTTCGAAGCGACGGACATCTTCGACGGGAACGTTGTCGAAGTGGCCTTCGGAAGCCAGCCAGATGCTGACCATCTGATCTTCCACAGCCATTGGCTGGTTTTCTGGCTGCTTGAGCAGTTCCACGAGACGCTGGCCGCGTTCCAGCTGTGCCTTCGATGCAGCATCGAGGTCAGAGGCGAACGCAGCGAACGCTTCCAGGTCACGGTAGGCCGCAAGATCCAGACGCAAGCTACCGGAGACCTTCTTCATGCCCTTGGTCTGGGCGGCACCACCAACACGAGACACCGACACACCGACGTTAATAGCCGGTCGGACACCCTGGTTGAACAGGTCGGACTCGAGGAACACCTGACCGTCGGTGATGGAGATCACGTTGGTCGGGATGAACGCGGAGACGTCATTGGCCTTGGTTTCGATAATTGGCAGAGCGGTCATCGAACCGGCACCCATGTCGTCGCTGAGCTTTGCCGCACGCTCGAGCAGACGGGAGTGCAGGTAGAAGACGTCACCAGGATAGGCTTCACGGCCTGGCGGGCGACGCAGCAACAGGGAGATCGCACGATAAGCTTCAGCCTGCTTGGTGAGATCATCGTAAATCACCAACACATGCTTGCCCTGGTACATCCAGTGCTGGCCTAACGCTGCACCGGCAAATGGTGCCAGCCACTTAAAACCGGCCGAATCGGATGCTGGAGCTGCCACAATGGTGGTGTACTCCAGGGCACCGTGATCTTCCAGCGTCTTGCGGATAGCCGCAATGGTCGAACCCTTTTGGCCGATAGCGACGTAGATACACCGCACCTGCTTCGTCGGGTCGCCGGATTCCCAGTTCCCCTTCTGGTTCAAAATGGTGTCCAGGCAGACCGCGGTCTTACCGGTCTTACGGTCACCAATAATGAGCTGACGCTGACCGCGCCCAATCGGGGTCATGGCGTCAATAGCCTTAATACCCGTCTGGAGCGGTTCGTCAACTGGCTTACGCTGCAGCACCGATGGTGCCTGCAGCTCGAGGACACGATCCTCTTCTTTTGCAATCTCACCCAGGCCGTCAATCGGCGCACCCAGGGGATCGATTACGCGGCCAAGGAACGCATCCCCGACCGGAATGGACAGCACTTCGCCTGTCCGCTTAACTTCATCGCCTTCTTTGAGGGTCTCGTAGTTACCCAGCACCACGACGCCGATCTTGTCGGTGTCGAGGTTCTGCGCGACGCCAATCACGCCACCTGGAAACTCCAGCAGCTCGTTAGCCATGGTAGACGGGAGGCCCGAAACCTGGGCGATACCGTCCGCCGCGGAAATAACCACGCCGACCTCCTCACGGGAGGCCTCCGGGGAGTAGCTCGAGGTGTAGTTCGCGATCGCGCTACGGATCTCATCGGAGGAGATCGTCAGCTCCGCCATGTTCTTCCTGCTCTCGGTTGTGTCTTCCAGCAATTATTGTTCAGTACTTGAATTTATTTGATTGCAAAGCTTTTGGCAGCTTGCCCAACAGTCAGCCACATGCCAAGTGTTCGCTGCACCATGGTGTTACCGGTAGTGACAAGTTTTGTTAACACGTCACAAAGCTGTGGTGTCTGGCTCATCGACCACCTTCGATATTGGATAGTTTCATCCGTTGTTGTTTCACCGACCGAGAAGGTTCAGGCGCTCAACAGTTTCTCGCCCGGCCAGTACGCATCTACAGCGCCAAACGAACAACCATGCAGTGGCTATTTCGTTGGTCACGATCACGTACCCGGCAGGCAACGAACAACACCACAACTGGTGTTGCATCGTCGTCCACTGCCAGGTGCGGTACCGCGGGCGCGAACCATGGTGGGCAAGCCCCAGGCGGACCCGCACTGGCAGGGTATGAACATGTTGAAAGGAAACGAAACAGATGAAGATGAAGTGTTGCACGGCACTCCTGCGATAGCAGCAGCAAACGGGCAACGTGCTCCTTCCAAAGGCAACATATGGAGTTTTGTTGTTCTTATTCTCCTGCGCTGTCATTGCGCGGCTTTGCACCGAACAAGGTTAGGTGCCGCGCTGGAGTTCGTACACGCCAGCGGCGCACAATGCAGACACTGTGTGTTGCACAGCATCAATGGAGAAGGAACGTAGTAGCAAACACCAAGGGCTATGCCATGGCGGCGCGGAGACGGGCGAGTTTACCGGCAGTCGAGCCGTCAATAATCTCATCGCCTACGCGGATAACCATCCCACCGAGGAGGCTGGTGTCGACCTCAGTGTGGATCACCATCTTTTCGCCATAGATTCGGCCAAGTTGTTCGGAAAGTGTGCGCTGTTGCTCATCCGTCAGTGGTGCTGCAGCGGTGACTCGAGCCACCTTCATCCCACGGATGGCTGCGGCAAGTTCGCTTAAACGGGCAATGTCTTCAATTGGACCTTCCTGCGGGCGGGCAACCGCCTGCAGCGCAAGAGCCTCAGTAATTGCCGACACTTTGCCATAGAGCACGGATGCTAACAGCGACCGCTTTGCCCGCGGGGTTGCGGTGCGATCGATGAGCAGCTGTGTCAAGCGGCCTTCCCGTTCGAGAATGCGAGAGAGCTGATACAGCTCCCCTTCCACCCGCTCGAGTTGACCTTCCAGCTTTGCTGCATGCAGCAGCGAGCGGCGGCCAAGCTCAACAAGCCCGGTTCGCAATTCTTTCGGAGTAGACCACACGTCAGATGCAACTTGCACCAACACGGACAGCGTGGAGGCTGACACGTGGGGTTCAAACACATCCCGTACAAGCTGCGCACGCTGCGGGCCGGAGGTCGACGCTTCAGCAACCGCCACGCGCAACGCGCGATCGGAATCCAAAACACCGACACAATCAAATAATTCGATGCCGCATTCGGCTGCGTCCACCACCGGCTTCGAGGAACGCCCGAGCATTCCTTCCAGCTGGCTGATGGCACGTCCTAGTGCATCGCGGCTTGCTGCGTGCATGTCGCTCACTTTCCGGCCGGGGCCACGTAATCGAGATCGGCAAGGAAGCGATCGATCGTGCCGCCACGCTTGACGCTATCGTCAAGTTCGGCACCGAGCAGCCGCTCGGCGAGGCTGATCGAATTGGTACCCATCTCCTTGCGGAGTTCGGCGACCACGCGCTCACGCTCAGCGTGCAGCTGCTTTTCACCCAGTGCAATGATGCGGTTTTGTTCTTCCGCTGCTTGCACCTTAGCTTCCTCGATAATCTGCTTGCCACGAGCGCGTGCATCCTCACGGATTGCATTGGCTTCGGCACGGCCTTCAGCAAGCTGCGCGTTGTACTTCTCCAGCGCAGCCTTTGCTTCTGCCTGAGCTGCTTCTGCACGGGCGATAGAGCCAGCAATCGACTCTTCGCGCTGATCGAGTACTGCATTGAACTTCGGAAGCACATACTTCCAGAAGAGCAGCAGAATAACGAGCATGCAGATCGCGGACCAGACCATGTCGTAAGGCATGGGCAGCAGCGGGGAGTTGCCATGTTCCAATGGCAGAGTCGAAGCTCCCTCGGCGCCCTCCGCCAAGTAGGTAAAGACCTCAGTCATGAGTCCTCAGCTTTCGTCGTTTTTCGCTAACAAAACTTCATCTGTTCATCTGTTGTGGTCAATGTCTAGCAGGTGAACCACAACCCGAACGTCAAGGAATGTTCCTTGATTGACCGGGTTATCAAGTGGTCGTCCGCCACATCGACCAACGATTAGAACAGGTAGCCAGCGACCAGACCCAGCAGGGCGAGGGCTTCAACGAAGGCGATACCGAGGAACATCACGGTACGCAGCTGGCCAGCCATCTCCGGCTGACGTGCCATACCCTCGAGGGTCTTACCAACGAGGATGCCGATACCGATACCAGGGCCGATAGCAGCGAGGCCGTAACCGATAGCCCCGAGACCCGAGTAGGTGGTAGCGGTCTCGGCAGCTTGCGCAAGAATCAATTCAGTCATTGGTTTTCGTTCCCTTTCTTTTACGTCTAATCCGAACTCCGAGCACCTCACTGCATCAGGCAGCCGAGGTGTCAACTTCGCAGTCCGTTCCGAGCAGCCACAGCCACGCAGATTGTGATGTGCCTGGTACTGCTCCGCTGCAAGGAACCAGCTTGCAGCAAATCAGACGGTTCTTATGTTGTGTTATTGGGTTTTCAATTGTGACCAGCTCAATAGCCAGCGTCATGATCGCTTCGTTGTGCCAGCCTGCAGTGGGGACTTGGTACAAATCCACACCGAACAACGTCTGCAGTGCAGTGCTGCGCGTTGCTTCCGATTGACACAATGGAGAACTTCAACAAGGCCAGGCCTTGCGGCCTACCTCCACGTCGAAGGACTCTGCGCTATTGAATTAATGTTCGTCCGCGTGCAGGGACAGTTCGATATACACTGCAGTCAGCAGTGCGAAAATATAGGCCTGCAGGAAAATCACCAGCAGCTCGAACAAGCTGAATGCCATACCGGCGATCAGGGTTGCCCCACCGAGCAGAGTCCACGCATTGAGCTGCCACACAAAGAAGTTGGTCGCCGCAAACAGCAGCACCAAAATCAAGTGGCCAGCCAGCATATTGGCCATCAAACGGATGGTCAGCGTGACGGGACGCAGCACGAAGGTGGAAAACGCTTCAATGAGGATCACCAATGGGTACAGCCAGCCCGGCAAACCAGGAATCACGACCGAAGCCTTCACGAAGTGGAAGAAGCCATGCTTCTTCGCACCTGCATAAATAAAGACCACATACGACAAAATCGCCAGTGTCAGTGGCATACCGACACGGGCGTTTGGCGAGACGTTTAATCCAGGAATAACCGAGGGAAGGTTACCTGCCAACACCAAGAAGAAGATGGTGGCAAGCACCGGCAGGAACCGGCGGCCTTCCTTCTTGCCGAGAATTTCCTCAGCGACATGGAGCCGCACAAAGTCGAGAGCGATCTCTCCAACATTCTGCAGCCCCTTTGGTACGATTTGCGGCTTCCTCATGGCAAGCACGAAGAACAGCGCAAGCAGCACCGTCATCAAGATGCGAACAAACATCAGACGGTCGATAGCAAAGTAGCCATTTGCGAAATCTGAAAAGAACAGATTGTGCGGGAGGCCATCTTTGATGAAACCCGGGAAAAATTCTTTGTCCAGATCAGGCTCGTGAAAGTGGCCTTTCAAAGCCAGTGTTACAACGCTCAGCGTTCTCTCCCGTGTTTGGACCGAAGTGGTGTGCAGTAATTCATCACCGTCATAGGTTGACTCCTGCAGCTGCTCGCAACGTGGAGAGCAACAATACTTCCGACTACCAGCCGAAAAACCTGCTGCTTGCCGCGAGCATGTCAACTATGAAGCAGTGAAGAATTCACCAACTACGGTGCGATGGACGTCTGAATACTTCTCCTGAACGATCCGCAACTCCGTCGCACGTTAACGGATAATTCAGCAGACCCTGTGTGCTACCTCGAGCAGCCGCAACGGCCACCGGACAGCGATTGGTCTTCCACTACCCCAATTGTTGGGGAATAGAACAACCACAATTGCCCACCGCAGCTTGGAAAACCAGGTTGCGGGGTGATCCCCCTTGGCGTCGCCACAGCTGTGGGATGCCCCGTGAGATCAGCAGGATCCACTAGAAGATTATCAGGGGCGCCCGGATTTATTGCAGGAAGCCCCGACTAACTCTGCCCTTATTCCGCAGAGCTACCTTAATAAGCGCTGTGAACTGCAGGAACACTTAAGCTGTTAGACTAATCACACCCGCCGGTACCGCCCGAATAGGGGGAGCAAAATTGCGGATGGTCGCACCTTTGCCGCCCGCGATTGAACGACTGTCCCGGTAGCTTTGCCACTTTTGCCCCCACGTTCACCCCCAAGACGGCACTTGTGCAGCAAGAAAATGATCCACCCTACTTGCGGACTCACCCTGCGAATCCCGGCAGCAGTGACGTGCCACTGGCGCCCATCTACCCGGATTGAACCACAACACAGTTCCGGGCGTTCATTCCGTACACAGCAAAACCGTAGTCAGTGGCACCGATAACCAGGAACCAGGCAACAGCAATCGCAAACCAGGGGACATATCAAGCTTGCAACGCGACACAGATCCTTCAGCCCCCACAAAAGCCCTGACGGCATTACTGCCCCACCGGCGCAGACCTCATTGTTTCGCAACGAATCCGCGCCACATCATGGCCAGCTTCGCACACCATGGCAAGGCAGTTCGGATAAGTAGCCAACCCCGCGGTAGTGATCCCCCCTGCTCTCACACCACCCACAACTGCAAGGTGAACGAGCCTAGTTGCCAATATAGGGTGTTTTGGACTTTACAATCGCCAACGTTTCCGCCCCCAACACGCACACTAAAACACCGACGATCGTTGTCATCAACGCACCGCGATGATAGAAATCCAAATCACGAATGAAATAGATAACCACCATCAACACCACGACCTTGAGCAACCATCCCCCAAGGTTGACGGCCGCAGTAATCTCCGGAGTGGAATTGATAGTGACCAGGGTCAGCAGCAAGGTGGTGAGGATAAACGCGCCACCAATTCCTGATCCAATCAACACACCCCACAGGCCACTCCTGCCCGCAATAGCAAACCAAATCCCACCAAGAACTATCGTCACCAGCACTAAGGCGCCAGCGCCAAAAATCATCGCCCGGCGCAACCCACCAGCTGTACTCGTGGGAACCGCAAAATTATCCAACACGCCAAACTACCCTTTCCACCGAATATGAGACGTCGACGCCAAGCGCTCTTCGTCCTCGCAAAAGCCAATCACATCAAACAACCCGGGCGCCAATTCACACCAACCCGCTACGGCGCACGACACCAATCCCAAGGAATGCCAGGCTTGTCCCACTACGGTGAGATCTCACGCTGCTACTTATTCGGCGGCGCGAAACGGCCGATCCCGCTGCGGGTGGGCGACGGGCGAGGCGGCCGCTGCCGGCGGCGGGATGCAGGCCAGTCACGAACCACAGTTTCAAATGTGACAAAGATCGCCCCTGCAGCACCGATGAGCATCACCACGCAGAAACCAGCAAATGGCAGCAGCGGATAAAGCACCGCACCCGATCCGAAGAGTATCGCCCAACAGTAGATCACCACCACCACCCGCCGATGGGAGTGGCCAATACGCAAGAGGCGGTGATGTAAATGCATCGAATCCGCTTGGAATGGCGACTGGCCTTTCAGTGTGCGGCGAAGCACCGCTAACACCAAATCGGCGATTGGAATGCACAAAATCACCAACACTGCGATCACCGGACCGATCATTGCCTTCGTGTCGGCCGGACCATACATGCCCTGATTAATTTTGCCAGTGAGGGAGGTTGCTGTTGCGGCAAGCAGAAAACCCAGCAGCATCGCCCCAGAATCCCCCATAAAAATCCGAGAGGGATGAAAATTATGCGGTAAAAACCCGGCACATATTCCCACCAATGCGGCAGCAATAATAGCTGGCGGATAGCCTGCCACTGCCCCACCCTGGTCATGCAGAGCTACCAGTGCTAAACAAAACAGTGAAAAGCCAGCTATACCGGCAATACCGGCCGCTAACCCATCAAGTCCATCCACGAAGTTGATGGCGTTAATCAACGTGACTGTCACAAGAGCGGTCACCAGCATCGAACTTGCCCGGTCGAGAATGATCAGGGATTGCCCTGGCCAATAGCTGATTGTCCAGCTTAACCCCATTGAGCTCATCACCAGCGCACCGAGAAACTGGCCGAGCAGCTTGGTGACAGCATCCAAATCCCACAGATCGTCAATAACTCCGACCAGCACAATAATAAATCCGCCAATGACCACCGCATCCATCTCCGGGGTGATCGGCTGAAACGCCCGGGTAAGTGCTGGCAGTTGATGTGCCACATAGACGCTCACCAGAAATCCGGAAAACATCGCCACCCCACCCAGTCGCGGCATGGGGGTATGGTGCACGTCGCGCTGTCGCGGATTATCGATCCATCCGGATCGGATAATTGCCGCCCTGATCAGGCCAGTGGTCAAATAGGTCGTTATCACCCCAACGAGCAGCACAATGCCAAGCTCACGCAGGGGCACCCCGACCGCGCCGGTACCCATCCCTATCCGATCTGGTCGGGTTGCAGACTCAACGCAGCAGCAATCCGCTCTCGGGGCACTGCACCTTCCCGCAAAATACGAACCTGTCCTGTGGAGACATCAACGATAGTGGAAGGAGTGCCAACAGGGCATTCCCCACCGTCAAGATACACATCTACCGCCTCCCCCAGCTGCGCCTGGGCGGCGGCAATATTTGTCGCTGGCGGTTCCCCGGAAATGTTGGCGCTCGACACGGCCATCGGGCCGGTTTTTTGCAGCAGGCTAATCGCCACCGGATGCAGCGGCATGCGGAGCATCACCGTTCCTTGGGTGTTACCAAGATTCCACGGCAGCGATGGTGCTTGGGGTACCACGATAGACAGTCCACCTGGCCAAAATGCTTCCACCAGCAGTCGGGTATAGGTGGAATATTCCCGCACCAGTCCCCGGATGGTCGACCAGGATCCGACGAGCACTGGCACCGGCATATCCGGTCCGCGACGTTTAGTGGCCAGTAGCTTGCTTACAGCTTCATTGTTGAACGCATCAACACCCAGGCCGTAGAGCGTATCGGTGGGCAGCACTACCAGTCCACCGTCTTTGACCGATTCAGCAGCAATGGTGATGCCAGCTTCCCGATCATCCGGGTTAGCACATGAAAAAAGCCTGCTCATCTGTATAGCTACTCCTCGCCTCCATCAAAACTACTGCCTGAAGCATACCCCACCCTACACAGGTGCTCACGGCCTCTTGCAGAAGACCGAAACAGATTTGGATGTCCCATGAAGTCCACCATTGCAGTGTGCAACTCGGCACAGCGCAGCGGCAGCAGTGGAAGGATAACCGCCGGCGGTTTTATTGGTGTTTGCTCGCAGTGGTGAATCGATCACGATCTGCCAGGTCGCGATGGGTGCAAATAGCTTCGAAGCACCCTCGTTGCTCCAGCAGACGGTGCATCGCTTCGCGATGACTGTCATCGTGTTCAATACTTACCCGCCCAGCTGGGCGAAGCAGCGCCTCTATTTGCGGCATCATGCCGGCAATAACCGACATACCGGAATCTTCCGCAAACACCGCGGTGGTCGGATCGTGGGTTACCTCAAAATCAACGGCTGTTGCCAGCGGCACATATGGTGGATTGCTCACCACTACATCGACCCGTCCCACGACATCAGCAAGTGTATCGAGCAAAGAGCCACGAGTGACATCGCCGTGTATCAGTGTGGCCTGGGGCGCATAGGTGGCAACATTTTGACGCGCATAGCCTAGCGCTGCAGCCGACTGCTCCACCCCAATCAGCGTTTCCGCAGGGAGTGCCTGCTGCAGTGCGCACAAAATCGTCGCAGGACCGGTGCACAAATCCACAATGATCGGGTTGGCGAGATGATGCTCCTGACAGTCACGGACCACCCAATCGACGACCAATTCAGTCTCGGGGCGGGGAATAAACGCGCCATCTCCGACGGCAAGTAGTAACCCGGCAAAATCCGCAGTCCCAACAATATGCTGCAAGGGAATACGGCTGGCTCGCAGGCGGGCGGCTTCCACCAGACCCGCTGGTGCAGGCTGATCGCCGACAAACACCAGCTCCAACGGGGCAATGTCGAGTAAATGTGCCAACAGTAGGCGGGCATCAACTGCAGGCGATGCAATCCCGGCATCGGTAAATAACGCGGTAAGCACCATGCGTGCCTGGTTGACAGTCAATGTCGGGTCAGCGAGCTGTTGCAGGCGGGTAAGTTCACCAGATGTGAGCGTCCGGCAAAGCTTGTGTTCCATAGATTTCCCAACTCATTGCGGCAATGCTGCTCCCAGGCGCAATCACCACCAGATATGGCAGGTGTGCGACTATTGCCGGCATAACCGATGCAAAGGCAGTGACCAGAAGCCTGCAGCATGCGCTTGGCGTTTCTGGTCACTGCCTAAAAAGATCCGCGACAACCGAAAAAGTGCAGGCCTATTCGGCTTCCAGACGAGCATTACGCTCAGCGGTCTGTAGCGCGGTAAACAGATCCTCCATGCCACCGTTGAGGACGGTGTCAAGATTGTTGGCTTTATATCCGATGCGGTGATCGCTAATCCGGTTTTCTGGCCAGTTATAGGTGCGGATTCGCTCGGAGCGGTCAATAGTCCGGATCTGAGCAGCACGCCCTTCGGCGGCTTCCCGATCGGCTTCTTCTTCCGCTAACTGTTGCAGCCGGGCTGCCAACACCTGCATGGCACGAGCCTTGTTTTGAATCTGTGAGCGTTCCTTTTGACAGGTCACCACAATTCCCGACGGCAGGTGGGTAATACGCACCGCCGAGTCGGTGGTGTTCACTCCCTGGCCGCCCTTGCCGGATGACCGGTACACATCGACTCGGATATCTTTTTCGTCAATGGTGACTTCTTCAACTTCGTCAGGTTCTGGATACACCAGCACACCAGCCGCCGAAGTTTGAATGCGCCCCTGGGATTCGGTGACAGGGACGCGCTGCACACGGTGCACGCCACCTTCAAATTTGAATACCGACCAGGCCCCGTCACGGGAAGGCTGCTTGGAACGAATCGACATGGTGAGGTCTTTCACGCCACCAAGATCAGATTCGCTGACACCCAACACTTCATAGGCAAATCCGTGTCGCTCAGCGTAGCGCTGATACATGCGCGCCAGCTCACCAGCGAACAGGGCTGCCTCTTCCCCACCGGCACCAGATTTGATCTCCATGATGATGTCTTCCCCATCATGCGGATCACGCGGTGCGAGCAGATCGGCGAGCTGCTCCTCTAATTCGACGACGCGCTCAGCCAGCCGTTCCGCCTCGGCGGCGAATTCGCTGTCTTCCCGACCCATCTCTTTAGCTGTTTCGCAGTCTTCCCGGGTTTGCACAAGCTCTTTGTGCACGTTGACGATCGGCTGCAGCTCGGCGAAGCGTTTCCCCACTTTCCGGGCAGCGGCTTGATCATTGTGCAGCTCCGGATCGGACAGCTGCATTTCCAGACCTTGATATTCAGCAAGAATATCGTCTACTGCTGATACTTGGGCTTCCATAGGCTTTACGAGTAGTCCTCTTCACTTTCGACGGCTGCCATCGTCGCCGATGACGCGATCTGCATCATAAACTCACTGTTCGACTTGGTTTTCTTCAGCTGTTTGATGAGCAAATCAATGGCCTGCTGACTGTCGAGTGCCGACAGGATCCGGCGCAGCTTGTGCATAATCCGGGCTTCTTCCGGCACGAGCAGCAGTTCATCTTTCCGGGTGCCGGAAGGATTCACATCCACTGCAGGGAAGACGCGACGCTCGGAGATCTTCCGGTCGAGTTTCAGTTCAGCGTTACCGGTGCCCTTGAACTCTTCGAAGATCACAGTGTCGCCGGCAGACCCGGTTTCGACCATGGCGGTGGCGATAATGGTTAATGATCCACCATTTTCAATATTGCGGGCAGCGCCCAAGAAGCGCTTCGGTGGGTAGAGCGCATTAGAGTCAACACCACCGGAGAGAATACGCCCTGACGCAGGAGACGAGTTGTTGTAGGCACGACCCAGACGGGTGATCGAGTCGAGCAGCACAACGACATCTTTGCCCTGTTCGACGAGACGTTTTGCACGCTCAATGGCCAGTTCAGCAACAGCCGTGTGTTCGCTTGGCGGCCGGTCGAAGGTGGAGGCAATCACTTCGCCGCGCACCGAACGTTCCATGTCAGTGACTTCTTCGGGACGTTCATCCACCAGCACCACCATGAGATAGCACTCAGGGTTGTTGGTCGCGATAGCGTTGGCAATGTTCTGCAGGATTGTCGTCTTACCAGCCTTCGGTGGGGAAACGATCAATGCACGCTGCCCCTTACCGATAGGCATGATCAGATCGATCACGCGGGTGGTGAGCACCTTGGCATCGGTTTCTAGGCGAAGCCGCTGATTTGGATACAGCGGGGTGAGCTTCGCGAATTGCGGCCGATCGGCGACTTCCTCTGGGGTTTGACCGTTGATGGTGTCCACCCGGACAAGCGAATTGTATTTTCCGCGGTTGCGGCCGGTGCCGTAGGTTTGCAGCGATTGGCCTTCGCGTGGCGCTTTCACCTGACCGGTTACCGCATCACCGGAACGCAGCCCCGATTTTTTGATCAGTTGGTTCGGGATGAACACATCCGACGGGCCGGCATGGTAACCGGCGGTACGCAAGAATGCCACGTTGCCGTCAATAATGTCGACGATGCCGCCGACTGCCTGCAACACGTCATCTTCCCGAATCTCGGTGGGATTCGATGCGTTGTCACGATTGCGGCCTCGGCGATCACGGCGGCCACGGCGGGATCGACGATCTTCGTCGCGATCCCGATTGCGGCGACCCCGCCGATCCCGGGAATCATCGTCGCGGTCACGATCCCGATCACGGTCACGGTCACGGTTGTTGCGTGACCGATTGTCGTTGTCCTGATCGTTGTCACGGCGACGGTTATTGCCTTGTCCCCGCTGCCGGTTCCGACGAGCCCGGCGTGCAGCAGATCGTGATTCGAAGCGCTGCGAATCATCGCCGTCTTGCTCTTCAGAGCGGTCGTTATCCTGCTCCCGAGAGTTAGCGTTATCTTCCCGATCAGTCTGGTCGTCGCGGCTGCGGGAAGAGCGGCGCCGGGTACGGCCGCCACGGTCTTGGTTGTCGCGATCATTGCTGTCGCCGCGGGACTGGTCTTGTTCTGGGCGGGCTGCATCGCCAGCCTCTGCCTTCCGATCATCACCAGTGGCGTTGTCATCTTTCGCGGTGCCGCGACGATCGTTGTCGTCACGCCGAACCCGACGACGTGTCCGCGGACCACGCTGCTGTTCACCACTGTTGTCGGCAGATTCCGAACCAGCCGAAGGCGCAGCAGATTCAGCTTGTTCATCTGCTCCTGCCCGGCGGCGTGATCGGTTCGTAGCCGGTGCAGCCTGCTCTGCTTCTGCGCTCTCCGCGCTTGCCCGCCGGCGGGTGCTGCGCCGTGGCGAGCTGTCGCCTACAGCCGGGGTTTGACCCGACAACATGGCGATAAGTTCGCCCTTCCGTTTACCGGAAGTACCACGAATTCCCCGCTCCTGGGCGAGTGCCCGAAGCGCAGGAATAGTTAGTTTCGCCAAATCTTGGGCTTGAGTGGTTGTCACGAATGTCCTTTCATCGCGTCACCGTCAATACATGTGTAAAGCTCTTGTGTTTTTTCAAAAAACCAGCACGTCGCTGGATAGCAGCACCCAGTGTTGGTCAGCCACCTGGTGGCCAGTCACCTCTTCGCAACTGGTGATAATTACCACGGCGCGTTCTGTAACAACCTTCGCACCGGGGTGCTGCCGGCCGGCGGCCAGGATGTTCTTGCCGCGGATTCGGTAAGAACACGACAGGCCAATTCGCCATGTCGCAGTGATTGGATCCGGCTGTGACACATACAGTTTGCGCAAATCGGCAGCTTGCCGGCTCACCCGAAGGTGCAACATGCTGGGAAACGTTGTTTAGTTTGCTTGATCAACCGCCAGGCTGCGCTGCCCGCAGGGGATCGGCGGTGCTGTACTGGCACCCTGCCCGGTCATCCACACACCTAGCCGGCAGCTTCACCCGTCAGCAACGGTGAGCTCACCGGGAAAAGGAACATCCACCGTGCCGGACAACCGATACGCTGCTCGGTACACCAACGTGCATCGATTCCGCCCGGCTGGAGGCTGGACGTTGTTCTGGTGAACTCCGAATTGCTTTCCTGCCAACACAAGCTGTGTCGCGGGTGTTAATGGATCCCTAAGGTGTTGCGCAGCCAGCGCACGAAACGCTGCAGCGCTTGAGAGAATGCCAAAATTTTTTGTGTCGCTGCGATCAGCAACATTGGGGAATCGTTGCAACAGCGGCGGTGTTGTTGCACGCAGTACAACAGCCCACTTGGCAGCAAGTGGTCAGTGACAGTGTCTGTTGAATATCCCCAAACGATGGTTGACGTGGCAACCCAATCGAATACGACGGCTGAAAGGAGCTTACAGCAACTGCTGCACCGAGCCGGTGACAAAAGGCAAATCGTGCCATCGGGCAGGGCGGGCTCCCTATGCTCGGGAACCAGTCTATCGCACACTAGGTTACGAAAACCAAATGCTTGCCTGAATTGTTGGCTCCACTACCCCAATTGTTGTCTGCCAACGCCCGGCGGCAAGCCGTGGCATATCACCCGTCCTTACTGCAGCAATAGCTGTCCGACATGGTTTGCTTACCCCCTTGGCGCTGCAGTGGCTGGTTCGGTGTCTGCCAGCCACTGCCCTGTCAAGATCGCCGCAAGTGTTTGGCAGCTTATGCGGTGGTGGCTAACGCCACGCATCCGAGCGCCTGGGAAAGATTGCCCAGTTCAGCGGGAATAAGTTCCGGCACTCCACCGGCGGTACACCGCGCCGCTAGTGCTGCTTGCAGTGGGGAAAACAGTTGACTGCCGGCAAGCCGTAATCCACCGCCGATAACCATCGGCACCGGCCCTAAAATTGCGGCCGCGTGGGCGATGATGGTGGCTAAATAGTCGATTGCATCGTCGACACAGTGCTGTGCGACCGGGTTGCCGGCCGCAGCTAACGCAAATACTTCCTTAGCACCTGCCTGTGGTGGGAGCAGCTGGGGATCCAAGGCTCGTACCCGGCGCGCCATGCCGGCTGCCGAGCAGAGGGTTTCCACAGTCCGGGTGTGGGTTGGTGCGTCGGGGTCGGGAACTGGGAGTTGTCCGATCTCTCCTGTCCATGGATGGAAAGCCAGCGGGGTGCCGGCGATCACAGTGACGAGGTATATTCCGGTACCGATGGCAATGTAGCAGCCGTGTTCTCGGTGTTTGCCAGCGCCGAAGCGGAATTCGCCACGGGCTCCGGTGCGAACATCGTGGCCTAGTCGAACGGGTCGGGCAAGCGTGTCGGTGAGCCGTGCCTGCAGGGGAAGGTTGTCCCAGTGGAGGTTTGCGCTGTGGATTGCGACCCCGGTGGATTCGTCGACGATTCCTGGGACACAGACGCCGATGGTGGGATGGATGGTTGCCTCACCGGTGAGGAGGCCGTCCCGGTGGGCGATGGTTTCTAGGTCGCCAACAGCGGCCACAATGGCGGTTTCAATGGTGTTTGGGCCGCCCTGCGGAGTGGGTGTGCTTGATTCGTGGAGTATTTCGCCGACAGCGGTGGCAATGACCCGTTTGATGTTGGTGCCGCCGACATCAATCCCGAGGATCAGCGACTGTGTGGGCTGGTGACGGGTTGGTGGTTGTCCTGTTGTGTGGTGCGGGGATGAGGCGGTGGTGGGTGTTGTGTCGCTGTGGTTGCTCATACTTGGCACTGTAGACCCCAGGCAGGCGCGAGTACGGCCTATTGGCTGATTATTATCTTTGGCCTTGTTGGGTGTTCACGGGTGCTGCCGCGGTGGTGGTGTTCCTTTCGCTGCATATCGCTGCATAGAAAAGGTCACGCATTCTGCGGTGGGTGATACTGGTGTAGCGCTAGCGGGGTGTGCGGCAACGGCTGCACGTGGGGATGTGGGAGGTGGGTACACCTCCTGCGGTGCCGGTAGACCACCTGCGGTGCCGGTGATGATTGGGCAGTGTCGCTCTCATGGTGGTCTTTTGCTGGCTACTATCTATGGGTATGCGTGCCACGATGCCTCATATACCGCTCAACGTGTCCCAGATTTTGCGCTATGGGACTCGTGTTCACCGGGATACCCAGATCACTTCGGTGAGTAACGGCGAGTTGGCGGTGACCTCATTTGGTGAAATGGGGGCTCGTGCCGCCGCGTTCGCCCACGCATTACATGATGAGCTGGGTCTGTCCGGCGATGATCGGGTGGCGACATTGTTGTGGAACTGCACCGAACAGTTGGAGGTGTTGTTTGCTGCGGCCTGCTCGGGGCTGGTGTTTGTGCCGGTGAATAAGCAGCTGATGATCGATCAGATTGTGCATATTCTCAACCATTCGGAATCTAAGGTGCTTATTGTCGATCCGCGCCTGTGCGATCTCGTGGAGCAGGTGGTGCCGCAATGCCCAACGATCACGGCACTGGTGGTGATCGATCAACTGCCGGAAGGTACCCGCCAGCCCTATATTGCGTTGCCGGTGCCGATCTATTCCTATGAGGCGCTGCTCAACGAACGACCGATTCGTTATGACTGGCCAGAACTTGATGAAACCTTGGCATGTTGTCTGTGCTATTCCACGGGGACGACCGGCGCCCCGAAAGGGGTGGCTTATTCCCATCGTTCGCTGTATCTCCATGCGATGGGGTTGCGGTCATCGGATTCGTTTGCGGTGTCCCACGGTGAACCGTTTTTGTGTTGTGTGCCGATCTATCATGTCCTTAGCTGGGGCGTACCACTGGCTGCGCTGATGTGTGGGGCACCACTGGTGTTGCCGGGGGAAGATGTGAGCCCGGCACGGTTAGCGTGGATTATTGAGCAAACCCATCCGCGGGTTGCGAACGGGGTGCCAACGTTGTGGATTTCGTTGATGCATCACTATCAGGAGCATCCGCCGCGGCGGATGAGTTTGCAGGAGATTTTCGTTGGCGGCTCCCCTGCCCCGCCGGTGCTCATTAAAGAATGGGAGGCACGCTATGGTGTTGATGTCATCCATATTTGGGGAATGACGGAAACCTCCCCGATTGGTACGGTTGCTCGTCCACCATCAGGGGTGTCAGGCCCTGCCCGCTGGGCATATCGTATCTCCCAGGGGCGTTTTCCCGCCTCGATGGAATATCGGGTGGTCTCTGACGGGGAAGAAGTCACCGGTACCGATCGCAACCAGGGGGAGATTCAGGTGCGTGGCAATTGGGTCACTGCCTCCTACTATCATCCTCCAGCGCAAGATGCTGGTGGAACAGCGGAGTTGTTCCGGGGTCAACCGGTCGATGATGCGCAGGATAAATTCACCGAGGATGGGTGGCTGAAAACTGGCGATGTGGGTTCGATTACCCGCGATGGGTTTTTAACCATTGAGGATCGGAAACGAGATGTGATCCGCTCCGGTGGGGAGTGGATTTATTCTGTGCAGTTGGAAAACCTGATTATGGCGCATCCGCTAGTGGTGGAAGCCGCCGTGATTGGCTATCCGGATGCAAAGTGGGGTGAGCGCCCCCTGGCAGTGACTGTGTTAGCGGATCCAAACCAGGCAAGTAAGGAAACCGCTGCATTATTGCGGCAACATTTGCAAGAGCATCTGCCAGGCTGGATGCTGCCAGAATATTGGACGTTTGTGCCGATGATTGATAAAACGTCGGTGGATAAATTCGACAAAAAGGATCTGCGCCAGCATCTTGCCGAAGGCGAGTTTTCCATTGTGAAGTTAAAAGGTCCTGGCCAACGCTAAACCGGCCGGACTGTACCCCACTGCCCCACTGCTTCACCGTGTCGTACCGTTGTGCTTTTTGTCTGTCCGGCTGCCGTGCCCGGCAGCCGCAGGCACAGCACCATGCTGCAGCAAACATGCTGGTGAGCTGGGCGACCAATGAGAGAGGACTTCAAAATCACCGTGGCTATCGCTGTAACTGGTATCGGCGTCGTGGCCGGCATGTTTTTCCTCATCGGCATGCTGGTGCATCGCGGCGACACCGATGTCAGTCCCCTGATTTTTCTGAAGGTGACAGTGAATTTTGTGGTGATGTTGTGCGGTTCTGCACTCACCGTAGGTGCCACAGGTTTGGTGATCGTGGCACTGATTGCCGGCACTGCTGCTGTCGTGCCAAAGCTTGACGAGGAAACAATTTATGCAGTAATCACTGGACCTGTGGTGCTGCTGGTGATTTTCCTCCTAATCACGTCCGCTGCGATACTGCAGTTTTTACTGCGGGAACAGTTGCACCGCTGGCATATGCTGTTTCGATTCTCTGACGACGACTATGCCTTGAGCGAATATTTAATCCAATGGTCGACGATTTTCTTGGCCGTGTATCAGGTGGTGTTTCAAGGGCTTTCTGAGGCTGCCAGCGAATTGCTGCATGTTGAATCTTCCCAACAGGTGCTCGCTGCTGTGTTGAACCCAAATAATATGAATCTCACGGTACAACCGCTGCTCATGTGTTCGTGGATTTCGTTGGTGATGGAAAAACTTCGTCACCGGCACCGTCTTGGGGTGCATCAACAGTGGGCAGCTCCGCAAGTGTTGTCTGATGATCGGTAGCAACGATGTTCCCCCCGGCACTAAAAGGTTGCACCACCGTACACTACCGGGCGGTGTATGTGAGGTGTCACCATCTGTCAGCCAGCCCAAGTGTTGGATCGGCGACGAAATTACCGGTGAGTGCTAGCTGGTGGTTGGCTGTTTCGTGGTGAGATATTGATAGTTGCGCGGCATGGTAGTGCGGGCAAGCACTGGTTGCGCCGGCACCAAGCTGACTTTCGCCAACGGGGATGGGAACTGTCGCCCGGGTTGCTGCGATTGGCTGTCAGCATCCGCCTGACGGCGGGAAGCGATGGCATCGATAACGGTGGTGGTTGCCATTCGTGCCACGGTAGCTAGTGGCCAGTGCACAGTGGTCAGCCGGCCGCCTTGCATATCCCGATCATGCCCCCCAAAGCCAATTACTTGCACCGTTTCGGGGACTGCGATGTCTGCTTGTTCCAACGCGGTGAGATAGCCACTGGCTAACAGATCATTGCCGCACAGCACAAAGTCGTAGAGCACCCCCACGCCTTGTGCATAGCGCTGCAAATGCTCCCGGGCGATCTCATAGCCGGCATGCGATAGCCACGACGCGGAGCGCTGTCTGGTGCACCGACCGAAGCGTTGCTCTAGTAGGTCGGTGAAGTCGTTGAAATTATCAGGACCTGCGATAAACAGTGGATTATTCACCTGATCGATGACGATCCGGTCAAGCAGGGTATGAATACCTGCCGCCGTATCCACTCCCAACGAAATTGTGCCAAGCACCTGCTCAGCAGGGGTTTCCGGAGCGATCCAGGCGACAGGAATATCGGCGGCGGCAAACAATTCCCCAAGCACATGCAGATGAGGTTCGCCGTCACACAACACCCCGGCGATCTCTACGTTGGCAATCGCTTCGCGAACCATGGTCACCGGATCGTCAATCGTTGGCGGCACCACGATTGGCAGCACAAAATAGTCTGCATCACGGGCGGTGGCAATCGCTGCAACCAACACCTCGGAGAACACTGGAAGTTTTAAGGTGGCAGGATCACGGCCGGTGATCAGCGCAATAATTTGTGACGTCTGGTAGCGAAATGCTCGCGCCGCCGCCCGGGGAATATAGCCTAATTCGAGCGCCGCATCGCGAACCCGTTGCGCGGTTGCCGCGGAAAACTTGAGCTCTTCGGCGCGGCCATTTAACACATGCGATACGGTGGCTGGGGAAACTCCTGCAAGGCGTGCCACATCTGCTCGAGTTGCTCGTTTCATGGTTGGATCCCCGTTACTGTGTTGTTCATGCGCGACCAACCTCGACTGTCACCGGCACGGGTTCGTCACTTGCAGTAAACGCAGTTCACTGCATGCCCAAGGGGCGGTCACCCACCCTGGGGGAAGCCGATGTATTCGCAGGTCAATGCCGTTCGCAAACTACTATCGCAAGCTGGTATTACCTTAGCAGGACAAGGCGTAACGTACGGGGGATTTTCTAAAAAAATCTTTGCTTTCTGGCACCCTCCCCACAGCGGATCTACTCCATAGTTCGACCATGATGCCGCACATATCCCCATTGCCCTTCGAGCCCAGCGCTGATTGCGGCACGATATTGTGTCACGCCGCCTCACCCTTTGCTGGTGCTAATTCCCAGCACCTTAAGGAAAGCTGCCGCACCATAGCTGGGCAGACAATCATGGACCGGAAGCCAGCCTGCAGGTTATGCCAGTGCAGAAAAAAAGTGCCCGTGCAGAAAAAAGAATGCACGTTGTGTACACCAGCAGTTGCAACGCCGAGCACACCTTGGATTAGACCGCCATAAAGCAGGTCGTGCAGACTCACCACCCCTGCGCCGCAGACCGACCGCTCTAGATTCGACGTTGTGGCCACGACCAGCATTTTTGCCCCGGAGCTGAGGATTTTATGATCCACCTCACAGATCGGAAGTGATTGCTTGAGCTTCTTTCAATCATATGTAATCATCGACGGTAGGTTGCCGCAGCACCATTTCGGCCCGCTGCGGCACCCCGAGGTGGCACAGCGGTCGCCAACAGACACACTATTTGGATCGACATTGCTGGCAACGACACCCCGCACCGCCGATGAAAGGAACCAGGGAACCGAAATGGCGCACACCGTAGGTACACATATGGAGCATGAACTTTCCAGTCAGCCAGCGTGTTGGCGCAAGGCAATCGCGTTGACTGACGCCCAGGCGGTGCTGCCCAAGCCGGGTGAGCGAGTCGCCGTAGTCGGCTGTGGCACATCCTGGTTTATGTCGCAAGCCTATGCGGCGATGCGCGAAACTGCCGGGGCAGGTGTCACCGACGCCTACACCGCCACAGAGGCGCGCATCACCACCGAACGGGACTATGACGTCCTGCTCGTAATCACCCGCTCAGGCACCACCAGTGAAATCATTGACCTACTGCAGCAGCACCGTGGACAGTTGCGCACCATTGCCCTGCTCGGCGATACCGATTCCCCGGTCGCTGAGCTTGCCGACACGGTGGTCGATTTATCGTTTGCCGATGAACAGTCAGTAGTGCAAACCCGCTTTGCAACCACCGCTCTGATGTTCCTGCGTGCCTCCCTACACGAGACGGAAACCCTGCACAAGGCAATCAGTGATGCTGAAACAGTACTGTCCACTCCACTCGATGACACCCTAGTCAACCAGGAACAATATACGTTCCTCGGCACCGACTGGCGGCTCGGGCTGGCCACCGAAGCAGCATTGAAAATGCGGGAAGCCTGCCAAGCGTGGACGGAATCCTACTCGTCGATGGAATACCGGCATGGGCCAATTGCAATCGCCGCACCGGGACGGGTGACGTGGGCATTAGGTCCAGTACCTACAGGATTGGCCGACCAGGTTGCCCAAACCGGTGCAACATTTATCCACACCGACCATGATCCGCTTGCGGATCTGGTGGCAATTCACCGCATTGCACTGGCCACTGCCCGGGCACGCAACCTTGACCCAGATCATCCGCGCAACCTTACCCGATCGGTGATTTTGCAATAACCGCCCCACCGGCACTCCCGCCTCACCACACGGTATTGATCCTCATACCTATAACCACCAGGCGGCAACGCGGCGTACTTCGCCTTACCTGCAATTGCGCACAGTGACCAATGCGTGCTGTCTCATGGATCACTGGTCCAAAGAGTGTTCCGACAGATCGTGGAACATGGATAAGCGCACCGGTTGGCTTTCGCAGGTGGACGTTCACGATGCGGTCACCCCCGCAACCACAGGCGCACCGCAGCTGGTGGTGGGACGAAGCACACGCAACCGCACAGCTGGTACAGATTTGAAAAAGGTGCCCCATGGTCTGCTCACATCCCCCGCAGATCCTCACCATCACCCCCAACCCGGCCCTCGATGTCACCCTCACCACCGACACACTGCCGCCCGGGGCGACGGTACGGATCCCCACCGGTAGTTATCGGCTCGGCGGCAAAGGTATCAATGTCGCAGCTGTTGCCGCATCAGCCGGCTATGCCACCACCATGATGGCACCTGTCTCGGCTTCCGCCCTTGACTTCCTACGACACTATCCCGACAGTATCCCAACCCAACCTGCAGCACATTGGATCACCACCCCCTGCCAGCTGCGGCACACCTATGCCCTCCACCAAAGCGTGGCCAACACCACCACCATGGTCACCGAAACTGGATCTGCCCAGCCGTCGGAAGTGTGGACACAACTCTCGGAGGCCACCACCGATTGCCTTGACCAGGCAGCCGCCACCGATCATCCGATTGTGGTGGTGATCTCTGGATCATGGCCACCAGCCACCCCGCTTGCAACCATCACCGACCTCTACCAAGCAGTCAGCACCCATCCGGGCTGTGCCGCACTCATCGTCGACTGTGCTGGGGAACCATTAACCGCTGCTTGTGAACACGGTGCCATTGTCAAACCAAACCTCGCGGAACTCACCGAAACCACCGGCCACACCAATCCCATCGACGGCGCCCACGCCCTCCTCGGCCGCGGGGCCGCCGCAGTAATTGTCTCCTGTGGTGAAGACGGACTCATCGCTGCCTACCCCAGCCACACCATCACTGCGAAACTCCCCTATCCCCTCGATGGCAATCCCACCGGCTGCGGGGATGCACTCGTTGCTGCACTAGCTACCGGACACGCCGACAAAGCACCACTTCAGACAATAATCCGCACTGCGGTCGCCTGGTCAGCAAGCGCAGTACTCGTTGCCTATGCCGGGGCAATTGATCCACAGTGGGAAGCACTGCTTCACCAAGTGCAACTCACCGCAGTGCCCCACACGCCACCACCTGCCAGCCCGCCGCCCCACACCAGGGCTTGCCCTACCTAGCAGATAACGCGTCTTCCTTCTGCACATCCCACCGATGCCACAATCCTTTTTTCAACCCAGGAGCCTGCCATGACCCGCATTCGATCCGCCCGCATCGTCGACGACGCTGTCCAAGGCGGCCACGGTGTCGCCGCGTTCAACGTCATCCATTTGGAAACAGCCGAAGCACTCGCGGCAGCCGCCGACGAAACCGGGCTACCGCTGATCATGCAGCTAAGCCACAACTGTGTCCGCTTCCACAACGATCAACTCGCCCCCATCGGGCAAGCAATGATCGATATTGCTGCCGCCGCCACAGCCCCGATTGCTGTTCACCTTGACCACTGCGAATCAGTCGAACTCGCCAAAGCTGCCATCGACCTCGGATTCGATTCGGTGATGTACGACGGATCAGTACTTCCCGTAGCTGACAATATTGCCAACACCATCCAGGTCGTCGAATATGCCCACGCCGCCGGTGTGAGCGTGGAAGCTGAACTCGGTGAAATCGGGGGCAAAGGTGCCCACACCCCAGGGGTGCGCACCAATCCCGCCGAGGCGAAACAATTCGTCGCCGACACCGGTGTCGATCTGCTCGCTGTTGCGGTCGGCTCCGAACATGCCATGGTGCAGCGAACTGCCCGCCTCGACATGGCGCTCATCAGCGAACTTCACCACGCCGCAGGAGTCCCTCTAGTACTGCACGGATCATCCGGTGTACCCGATGATGAGATCCAACGGGCAATCACCGCCGGCATGACCAAAATCAATGTTTCCACCCATCTCAACAGCCATTTCACCCGCGGCATCCGTGACTATCTTACCAATCATCCGCAGGTAGTTGACTCCCGCAAATATCTCGCCGCCGGCCGCGCCGCCCTCCAAGCCGAAGCTGCCCGCCTGCAACGTGTACTGCACGATCCCACCCTCGCCAGCTCACCGCAGGAATAACACAACCATCACCACACCTAGGGTGGGCAGGTAGGCGACTGTGAGCAGCATCAAAGACCAGACTGCAAGCATTCGCCACCGCCCACCCCATCTCAGGGCCTAGATTAGAAGCATCGACTGGAACACTGTTGTCAGTGATCAGATCAGTTGCCTCGCCTTGCCTGCTGGTGGCAGCAGGGAATAACACTAGCCACGGTTGCAAGCACGAGATAACCCCAGCCGCTCACCGGCGCCGCTACACGCCACCATTTCGCCTACAAGGTGCGCAAACCCAGTTAGCAGCCTCGGCGCCGAGGCAGCAATCTCCGGCGCGGCATCCCGCCGATCTGATCAGCTCAACACTTCCCACACCAAAGAAAGGTAAGCGGTCCGCAACGATGACTTCCCTCACTTGTCTGAACGCTCTCGTCTATGACGGCAGCGGCAACACCCCCCTGTCCAATGCTGCTGTACGAGTCAGCGACGGTGTTATCACCCATGTAGGTTCCACGAGTGAAGCCACACATTGGCCAGCATCCACCACCACCATTGATGCCCACGGTGCACCGCTTTGCCCCGGCTATATAGATATTCACCACCACGGCGGCGGCGGAATGGCCTACGACGATGGTCCTGCAGCGATCGACCACATTATGGCCGCCCACCTTGCCCACGGTACGACTCGTTGCGTCATGTCCTTTGTCACCGACGACTTTGCGACCATGACCAAACGGATCGCGGCCGCCGCACAAATAGTGCGCACCAACCCACATCTGTTAGGTATCCATCCGGAAGGACCATTCCTTGACCCTGGGCATAAAGGCGCCCATCCCCTCCAAGAGCTGAAAGATCCACTCCCGGAATATCTGCACCAGCTCATTGACGCTGCCGCCGGCACCATGGTGCAAATCACCCTCGCCCCAGAAAAAACCGGCGGAATGGAGGCGGTCACCACTTTGCGCAGCCACGGAATTGTCCCTGCAGTCGGACACACCACCTGCTCATATGAACAGGCCAATGAAGCCTTTGCGCGGGGCGCCCGAATACTCACCCACGCGTTTAACGCCATGAATGGTATCCATCACCGCGCACCAGGTCCAGTTATTGCCGCCCTGCGGGATCAGCGAGTGTTCCTCGAAGTCATTAACGACACCATTCATGTCCACCCAGAAGTTGTCGCTACCCTGTTTGCCGAAGCACCACAGCGAGTCGTCCTGGTAACTGATGCAATGTCGGCCACCTGCAACCCGGACGGCGACTATATGTTAGGGCAGCTTGCGGTCACCGTCACCGATGGTGTCGCCCGGCTCCAAGAGGGTGGATCACTCGCCGGATCAACCTTGACCATGGACTGTGCCGTAGCTAACGCAATCACTAAAGTTCACGTCGATCCTGCGGTGGCTATCGCTGCCGCGACCAGCCATCCGGCGCAGGCCATCGGTATGGACGACCAATACGGCTATCTTCGCCCCGGCTATCCAGGGGATTTGCTACTCCTTGATCCAGAGACCTTCCTGCCGACCATGATCTACACCGACGACACACAGATCACCCCAGCGGCTGCCCGGTAACCTTTGCGGCATACGCGCGAAAACCATCCAACCAACTGTGGTTGACGATAAGCCGCTAAGCTGTGCCCAACTGGTCAGCAACTCTGCACCGTCCTACCCAAGACACCGTCTCCCTGGGGCACAGCACTGTGCTTGAGTCCTCGTAGTGTGCAACTTGAAACAAAGACACCCCAACACGCGAAATCCGTGCTGGGGTGTCTGAATATATGCTGCAATAGTGCGCAGTGTTCTCCTTGGGCGAAACGCCACAGTGAACCAACCCAGCGGCCACTCAAGGGCACCAGGTGCGCAGGGAGGAGATCCTGCGGCCAGCAGGAGCACCTATTCCACCGCCTTGAATTAGCCGGTCACCGTCACCGCTACAGGTCCTGCAATGTCGAGCTCATGCACAGTCAAACCACGACTGCGAGCCTCCTCTAACAGCTCGGGAGCAACAGGTTCGATCGACAACACCATGGCGGTCGGACCTGCACCGGAAAGAAACGCCGGATACCCCAAATTCCGCAACCGGTTGACCCACTCAGCAGTCACCGGCAGCACATCGGCACGATACGGCTGATGCAACCGATCCCGGGTTCCTTCCCACAACAACTCTGGGTTCTGCGACAACGCAACCAGCATCACCGCACAACGAGAAACGTTAAACCGGGCATCAACATGTTTGACCGTGTCGGGCAACACTTGACGCACTGCTTGCGTAGACGCTTTAAAATTCGGCACCAAGGCAGTGGAGCGGATACGTTCATCGATCGGCACCCGGTAGGCACGATACTGTGGTTGGGTTTCGCCATCGACCGGGATCTCTGTCCACCCAACGACCGCCCCACCGAGCACACTGGCCGCAGCATTATCTGGATGACCTTCAAATTCGCTGGCCAACTGCACTATCTGTGCATCGTCAAGCACAAATCCCGCCAAGCCATTGGCTGCTGCAACACCTGCTACAGCAGCTGACGCGGAAGACCCCAGTCCACGCGACTGTGGAATACGGTTATGGCACGTCACTTTCAGCCCTGGTGCTTGCACACCTGCGGCTGCCAGCCCTGAACGAATCGCACGAACCACCAAATGCCGTTCATCGAGTGGCACTTCACCGGCACCCTCACCGGTGACCTCCACAGCTAAACCGCTCTCGGTTACCTCAACAGTCACGTCATCGTAGAGGGTGACAGCAATACCCAGGGTGTCAAACCCCGGTCCAAGATTTGCTGACGATGCTGGAACTTTCACCTGTGCTGTTCGCCCCACGGGAAGCAGAGTCACAAGTATTCACCACCTCATAATTGTTCGTCATCTACACACAAGAAACCATCGACACACACCGACCCCGCACCCCGCCTGTATGAACCGTCTGCGAGGAGCCGAAGTAGTCCGGGTGTTAGTCGTTGTGCAAACGCAATACCGAATTGACACTGCGCACCGCAGACAGATCCTGCAACGCTGCAACAGTTGCTTGCAGATCACGCTCTAATGCTGCGTGGGTGACCACAATCAGCCGGGCAGCACCGTCGTGTTCCTCCTGCCGGACTGTCCGCAACGAAACCCCATGGTCAGCAAACACTTTCGCAATCTCTGCGAGCACACCAACCTGGTCGGCAACATTCATATCGACGTGGTAGCGGGTGGTGACTTCCCCGAAATCTGCGATTGGCAGATTCGCATAGGTGGACTCCCCTGGGGCACGCCCCCCATGCACCTTGTTGCGGGCAGCACCCACCAAGTCACCCAACACAGCCGAAGCGGTCGGTGCGCCGCCGGCACCATTACCGTAGAACATCAACTTGCCAGCAGCTTCCGCTTCGACGAACACCGCATTAAACGACTTTGACACGCTAGCAAGCGGATGCGAGATAGGAACCAACGTCGGATGCACCCGGGCAGAGACCTTCTCCTCCCCCTGATCAGTGGTGATGCGTTCACAAATCGCCAACAGCTTGATGGTGTAGCCGGCAGCCTTCGCAGCAGCCACATCCTCAGCGCTCACATTCGAGATGCCTTCACAGTGCACGTCCGAGAAGTTCACCCGGGTATGGAAAGCCAACGACGCTAAAATAGCAGCCTTCGAAGCCGCATCATGGCCCTCAACATCGGCAGTTGGATCCGCTTCGGCATAGCCCAGATCCATGGCCTCCTGCAGCATCACATCATAGGATGCGCCAGTTTTATCCATGGCATCCAAAATGAAGTTTGTGGTGCCGTTGACAATCCCCATCACGGTATCGACTTTGTCGCCGGCAAGCGATCGACGAAGCGGCCCTACAACAGGAATTGCCGCCGCAACAGCAGCTTCAAAATACAGATCAACCCCGGCGCGATCAGCAGCCTCACCAAGTTCGGCAGAACACGCTGCGACCAGCGCCTTATTGGCAGTCACTACCGATTTGCCGGCGTTGAGAGCGGCGAGGACGAGTTCCTTGGGATATTCGATGCCGCCAATAACTTCCACAACAATGTCAACATCGTCGCGTTCGATGAGAGCTTTCGCATCGGTAGTCACCAGTTGCGGATCAAGATCGGGGTGTTTGTCCGGATTGGACACTGCCACGCCGCGGACTTCAATTCGTCCCCCGATGCGGTGTGTCAGATCATTCGCAGACTCACCAATAAACTGCAGGACAGAACGGCCGACAGTGCCGTGCCCGAGCAGGGCGACACCGACAACCGGTGTCGCAGGTGCAGTGTGAGCAGTATTCGTCGCAGTCATTGGACTCCCAAGGACGTCTATTCAATAAAAATACGGGTATATGTCTGGTGTGGTGGGCAAGTTCGTCGCACCACCTCGGTGTTGCAGTAATTGTGCAATACTCCCTGAACATCTTAACCTGTCGAGTCCACGCACCCTAGTGTCGGCTTGTCGGTGTGTGTGCCCCCGAGTGCATGGGGTTGGCTGTGTCCCCGGTTGAGGTACGTCCTCAGTGGGTGCACCCGGCCGGTATTGACGGGTTTGGCCATGAGCTGGAAAAGGGACGGCTTCCTGCCCTATTCGCGCTTGTTTTGCGAGGTAGCTAACCCAATTGGGAGGCACACTGGGTGAGGTGGGCGGTGCTGGAGAACGCTCAGGCGTGCGCACCCCTAGCGGGGCGCGTCTACCAAACTTCTGTGCAGTTCAGGTGGTCAATGTAACGCCGGATACAAAACTGTACGATACTCACCTTGACTGCACCGTGTAGATCCTTCGACACTGCACCCAGCTGGTTGCAACGCATCGTCGAAAGCTGGGTGGGTTGTGGTGCACGGTCTCTGAGTTCAACGATGACAATATAAGGTGGTTTTTTCTATGGCTATTCGTCGTATGCAAATGTCGGTTGTTGCCGCTGCTACAGCGTTGACTGTCGCTATTGCCGGGGTTCCCGCAGCTCAGGCTGTGGAGGGCACGAAGGTGGAAGTGAGCCGCGATGGTTCGAGTGGTTTCAACTTCAACTCTTCCGGCAAGGATGTTCGCGGTGAGGAGCATGCCAACCAGGTGAACTCTTCGCGTGATGGTTTCACTTCGTCCAATGCGACTGGTGAACAAGCCGCGAAGCAGCAGCAGAGCAAGAATGACGACTTGTCCAGCGATTCGACGATCAAGACGCTGGTTACCGTACTCGCGGTCGCTGCTATTTTCGTTGCCGGCTATAACTATGCTGTTGTCGGTGGCATGCTGCCCCGATAATTCGGACAGGATGCCGGTTCCTGCTGTCATCGTTTGACCATCGCTGGTAAAAGCGGGATAGCAGGAGCGCTAGCGACACTCCAGTGGTAGACAATGGTGCACAATGCACACTTCGATTGCTGCCGCTGGAGTTTTTTCTTCCCTCCTGATGCTGCGGTTTCGATCCGGCGAAGGCAACAACTGGTATTTCCATTGCCTGGCAATGGTGTAGATTGCGTGAGCAGCGGTTATTTGTAGACAACAAAGGGGAAAGCCACAGCGAAGACGATGCTCGATGGCATCAAATTCCGTCTTCGCTGTGGCATTGGTTGTTGGCAGTGGTGGTGCCGACTATCCCGAAGTGAGGATCTGCGGCAGGCTCCTGGCTGCCAAAGGAGCCACATTCCGCTGAAGTCTGCCGCGTGTGGCCGCACTATATTGCGGGCGACAATTCTTTGCTGTGCAGGCTTGGATCGGCAACAGTTTACTTGTCACAGTCAAGGGCGAGGACATCATCCAAGGTTTCCCGGCGCATCATGAGTGACGCTTTACCGTCGCGCACCGAGACGATCGCCGGCCGCAGCATCATGTTGTAGCGCGAACTCATCGCATAGCAGTAGGCTCCGGTTGCTGCGACTGCGAGCAGATCACCGGTTGCAATGTCGTCCGGCCATAGCGCTTCGCTGATGAGAATATCCCCAGATTCACAGTGCGATCCAACCAGCCGGGATGAAACCGCGGAACCAGATGTGTTGCGGTTGGCGACTCGCGCCTCATAGTCCGCGGCATATAGCGCAGGGCGAATATTGTCGCTCATCCCGCCGTCGATGGCTAAATATCGTCGAGTTCGATCGGCAGCAGTGTGCACATCTTTCACATTCCCCACGGTATAGACTGTCACCGCGGCAGGACCGGCAATTGCACGGCCAGGTTCCACCAACACGGTTGGTTGTTCCATTTCCAGCTCAGCGCTTTGCCGGGCAACTTCGTTGAGCAAGGTGTGCGCAACCTGTGACACATCAAGCGGCTGCTGATCGGCAACATAAGCAATACCGTAGCCGCCACCCAAGTCGAGCAGGGTCAGTCGGTCAGCATCCGCAGGGCGGATTTCTTGACGCACATCCCGCATCAGGTGCAGGAGTCGTTGCGCGGCAAGGGAGAAGCCTTGCGCATCAAATACTTGCGAGCCGACGTGGCAGTGCAACCCCACCAATTCCAGATTCGACGCTGCAACTGCTTCCAAACAGGCAGCCTTCGCCGCACCGCTGGCGAGGGAAAACCCGAATTTTTGATCCTCGTGAGAAGTAGCGATGAACTCATGAGTGTGCGCCTCAATACCAGGTTTTACCCGCACTAGCACTTCCTGCTGGCTGTTGTGTGCCCGGGCAATCGCGTTGAGCTGACCGATTTCTTGAGGAGCATCGAGCACCACGTGCCCTACCCCGGCGGTAACACACAGGGTGAGAAAGGCCTCCGACTTATTGTTGCCATGCGCGGTAATTCGTTCAGCAGGAAAATTTGCGGCCAGCGCGATTTGGAGTTCGCCCAGTGATGCTACATCGAGGCTGAGTCCTTCTTCGTTTACCCACCGGGCGATGCGTTTAGTAAGCATGGCTTTCGAGGCATAGTGCACATGGTGTGCGCCACCGAAGGCGGCGGCCATGGCCTGGCATCGGCTGCGGAAGTCTTCCTCGTCGACGACGAACAGCGGGGTTGCGTATTCGGCGACCAGATCGGTGAGCTTCACCCCACCGATTGCCACTACACCGTCTTCGTCACGGGTGGCGGTAGCCGGCCACACATGTGCCGGCAACTCGTTGAACTGGGTAGCAACTGCGGGGGTGATGGATTGGTGCGCACCTTGAAATGCGCGTTTTTCCACACTGTCAAATGTGCCGCTGGTCAGTCCAGTGTTGGCCCTAAGCTCGGGGGAATTAAATCGGGCAGGGGTCATTGTGGAAGATTCTCAAACTTTCTCAACGAGGAGGGAAACAAGTTGCTGCACACAGCTGTATCGGGGACAGTGCACGCGAGGTGGCGCTGCCACAGCCTGCGGCAGCGCCACCGAAATAAGATGGTGGAACCACCTGGCACGCTACATGCGTTCAGGGGCAGTGACCCCTACCAGCCGTAGCGCATTGGCTAATACCTGCCGGGTGGCTAGCGCCAAAGCAAACCGGGTGGCATGCAATGGTGTCGCTTCCTCCCCTGCTTTCGGCAAGATCTGGCAGGAATCGTAGAAGCGATGGAATCGGCCAGCCAACATTTCGGCGTAGCGGGCAATGCGATGTGGTTCACGCAGTTCCGCAGCCGCCAACACCACCTGTGGGAATTCCCCAAGGGTGCGGATCAAGTCGCCTTCTTTTTCGTGGGTGGCCAAGGCATAGTCGGCGGCTGTGACATCGACGCCGGCTTCAGCTGCGCGGCGGGCAAGCGAACACAGCCGGGCGTGGGCATACTGCACATAGTAAACCGGGTTATCGTTTGACTGGCTTGCCCACAGATCCATATCAATGTCGAGGGACTGGTCAACACTCGAGCGAATCAGCGCATAGCGGGCAGCATCCACCCCGATTGCTTCAACAAGATCATCGAGGGTGATTACGGTGCCAGCCCGCTTCGACATCTTTTTGATTTCGCCATCTTTGACCAGGTTCACCATCTGGCCGATCAGCACCTCAACCTGTTGCGGATCGTAGCCGAGCGCGGCTGCGGCAGCGCGCAGACGAGCAATATAGCCGTGGTGGTCAGCACCTAACATGTAGATGCACAGGGTGTGGCCGCGTTCAAATTTATTCACAACATAGGCGATATCACCGGCGATATAGGCTGCTTCGCCATTAGATTTCAGCACGACGCGATCTTTGTCATCGCCATAGTCGGTGGACCGCAGCCACCATGCGCCGTCGGCGTTGTACAGCTTTTCGTTGGCTTTAAGCGTTGCAATGACTTCGTCGACCGCCCCGGATTCAAACAGGGAATTTTCGTGGAAGAAGACGTCAAAGTCGGTGCCAAACTGGTGCAGAGTTCGTTTGATGTGGTCAAACATCATGGTGGTGCCACGATCGCGGAAGGCTTCGCGCTGTTGCTCGTCCGGCAGGCTGGTGATTTCCGGCTGCTCGGCGACGATAGCGGTAGCAATATCGTGAATATAGGCACCGCCATAGCCATTTTCTGGGGTGGGTTTGCCGTGAGCGGCAGCGATCAGAGAGTCAACAAAGTTGTTGATCTGGTTGCCGTGATCGTTGAAATAATATTCCCGGGTGACTGCCGCACCGCTGAAGCTGAGAATTCTTCCCAGGGAGTCCCCGACTGCTGCCCACCGGGTGCCACCGAGGTGAATCGGTCCGGTTGGGTTTGCAGAGACGAATTCCAGATTGACTTTCTGGTCGCTGTAGCGATTGTTGGAACCGTATTTTTCCCCTTGGGCGAGCACATTGGCTGCGATTTGTCCTTGCGCATCGGCGGCGAGGGTGATGTTGACAAAGCCAGGTCCTGCCACATCAGCGGTGTCAATTGCGCTGGTTTTTTCCAGTGCGACGACCAGCCAAGTGGCAAAGTCCCTAGGCGATACTCCGAGCTGTTTTGCATGAACGAGCGCCACGTTTGTTGCATAGTCGCCATGTTCAGGGTTGCGGGGGCGTTCCACGGTGACCTTGTCGCCGATCCGGTCGGCTTCAAGATTATGGTCTGCTGCCACCTGTTTGGCGGTCTGGGCAATGAGTTCTGCAAGATCGCTTGGAGTCATGACCAGTAATGCTAGCACTAGCTCTGCAAAATCCGGCAGGTACAACCATCAGCGCGGGTGCGCCGTAAACGCAGTAGCGTTCCACGCAGCCTGGGCACTGTTTGGTAAGGGATCGTTGTTTGCGACACCACGCGGAAACACGGTTGAGCCTCGCCGCACTGTGGCATGCAATTTCGACGGGGATGATCAACGCGGAGGACCATCCTCGGGCACAGTATGCGATGTGGCATCACCGATACACACCAAGCCCGTTGCGGCAATAGGTGAGGATGCAAGACTGGGTGAGTCACTGACGTTTGACAGGGGTAGCGCGGTAGCCACAGAGCAGACATGAACGGTGTCGGTACCTGAAGTTCCCATACCCCCTATCTGGGGTTACTTACGGGTGGCTTCGCGCCCGGTACACGGCAGCGTTTTCCATGTTGAGATGCTGATAGCTGGCACCTTACTTCCTGAGCGGCACCGATCGACAAGACGTGACACCAACCACACTTGACCGGTCAATGAGGGGAAGGAAACACCCATCATTTACAGTAAGGGGGTTCATTTTTCCCACGACCTCCCGGCGGGAAACAACACATTTCTTCCAAGGGCAGGTCATATCTTTTGCCATAGCGATGCTGCGCTGATGCGACACAGCGGTGGCCAAGCCGCCTTACCCGCCACGTTTGTTGGGTAATTGGGGTGGCGATAGCCCAAACCGTCCATTGCATCCAGTCAGCGATAGCACCAAAGTCCGCAGAACACCGAGTGCAGCGGTCACCACCGGAGCAGACCGCCACCGGATTTGGTTCAGCACTTGACCCGTCGCGTTCTCACCTCTGCCGAGGCGAGAAACTGGACAGCTACCAACATTGGTGTGTTGTGTACAGCAAGGTCGCAGATGGCTTGGATGAGCATCTATTTGGGAGTTCCTATGCAAGATTTCATCGCACAGACCGATGCGGTGGGCGGCAGCCTTGGGCTGTCTGCACTCGTGGCAACAATTCCGTTGCTCACCTTCTTCGCCTGCCTCATTGGCTTAAAAATGCGGGCCCACTGGTCGGCCCTGGTCGCGCTGCTTGCATCATTGCTTGTAGCGGTGATCGGTTTCCACATGCCAGTCGGCTTGGCTGTATCTTCCGCGTTCCGCGGTGGCATATTCGGCCTATTCCCTATCGCCTGGGTGATCGTGATGGCGATCTGGTTCTACGAGGTGACCGTAGTTTCTGGTCGCTTCGAGGATCTTCGCCGCTTCTTCGACCGACTCGGCAATGGCGACGTTCGTATTCAGGCGATTTTGATCGCGTTTTGTTTCGGTGGCCTGCTTGAAGCGCTTGCCGGGTTCGGTGCACCGGTAGCCATTACTGCCACAATGATTATGGCGCTGGGTATCAAACCACTGCGTGCCGCTGTGGTGGTGCTTTTGGCCAATACTGCGCCTGTGGCCTTCGGTGCCGTGGCTATTCCAATTACCACCGCGGGTGATGTTGCCGGTCGTACCACCGAGCAGACTGAAAATATTGCCGCAATTGTTGGCCACCAAGCGCCGATTCTCGCATTCTTCGTTCCTTGTATTTTGCTGTTTATCATCGACGGTGTCCGCGGTTTGAAAGATGCGTGGGTTCCGGCAGTCATCATCGGTTTCGCCTTTGGTTTGGCACAGTGGTTGACCTCAAACTTCTTTGTCTACCAGCTCACCGATATTGTCGCCTGCATTGTTTCCCTTGGTGTTGCAATCGCCTTCTTGCAGGTGTGGAAGCCGCGCGGCGTCGATGCAATGCGTGCCCGCCTCGAGCTTCCTGCCTACCGGCAGGCTGATAAGCTTCCTGGCCGTCGCATCTGGATGGCACTGATGCCTTATGCCGTGGTGACCTTCATCTTCGGGGTAGCGAACCTGGTTGATCCAATCCACAACTTCCTCGCCGGTCAGGCAGTAAAGATTCCGTGGCCTATTCTCAAAAACCATCTCTTAACCGCCGACGGCACCCCGGTGAATTCGGCCTACAAGTTTGACTGGCTGGCAAACCCAGGCACCCTGCTGTTGATCTCTGGTTTGGTGGTTGCGTTTATCTACTCAATGTTCGACGATGCTGGCCGCTACAAGATCACCATGGGTCAAGCAGTCAAAGAGATTGGTGCATGCATGTACCGCATGCGGTGGGCAGCGCTGACCATCGCCGCGGTGCTGGCATTGGCCTATGTAATGAACTACTCCGGCCAGACGGTGTCCTTGGGTGAATTTATTGCCTCCCTAGGCCCTGTGTATGCCTTCCTTGCTCCGACGTTGGGCTGGATTGGTACAGCGGTGACTGGTTCTGACACCTCCGCCAACGCCCTGTTCGGCAAGCTGCAAGTCACCGCCGCACAGACTGCTGGACTCAATCCGGATCTCATGCTTGCTGGTAACACCACCGGTGGTGTGGTTGGCAAGATGATCTCCCCGCAGTCGCTAGCTATTGCCGCCACCGCAGTGAAGATGGAAGGCAAAGAAAACGAAATCTTCAAGGCTGTCTTCCCGTGGACGATCGGCATGCTGTTTGTGGTGTGCTGCTTGATCTTCCTGCAAACCAACGTCTTCGACTTTATGGTGCCGGTCGTTCCATAGACCCACCGGAAGGTGTGCAGCGCTGCTCCCCTAACGCCAGCGCCTTGCCTTGCACCGTATATCGTCACTGTCCGCCCCGGCTCATCCACATGGTTGTGCCGGGGCGGCTGTTTGTTGCTCATCATCCGAAATCGTCCAACCGGCAGAGACTATGTCCGAACCATGCAGTGTTCCAGCATGCAATCGGGCACAGTATTGCCTTCTTGCTGTCCGTGCATCATGCGCGCAAATCTCACCAATGGGCACGGCGATGCTGCGCCAGCAACCGGCGCGCCTTCGCTGAAGTTCAGCGACGAGAAGGCAGCACAACCTGACCCAGCCACCGACAGCACAGACACCCGTTTCACTGTTATTTGCATCACAACCACAGCCAGCGGTGATATGGCATTCATCTAAGCGGGCAGGTCGCACGAGCAACCCCGGTTGCGCTACCGCAACTCATCAGGTTTTGGAAAGTTAGGTAAGGCTGTTCGTGCTCGTGATTGACCGGTTCACCGACTAGGATTTCCCACAGATAACCCCCGTTGTGGGGGAACAACCACGCAAGCTACCGTGCGTGACACGACATCAGCATGCGCATCGGGAGACCGCCGTCACTCACACCGGCATCTGCCTGCAGCAACAGGCTGCAAGCAGCAGGTTCGGTAGGAGAAGCGCAAACCTTCCGCCGTGTTCACACACAGCGCAACGGCATTTGCTGCATCGCAAGCAATCGTCAAGCACTGGCGGTTGCGATCCTGGTTTTAGGTTCGGTGGTGTGTTGGTTGTTCAACCAACTGGCAAATCACCTTGTTCGATTCATCAACGCCTGTTTACAGCTAAGGAGCATCGATGAAAGTCGCCCTCTTTTCGACCTGCATCGGGGACGCCATGTTCCCCGACGTGGCGAAAGCCACCGCAGTGATTATTTCCCGTCTTGGCCACGAAGTGGTTTTCCCAAAACAGCAAACCTGTTGCGGCCAGATGCATGTCAATACCGGCTATCAGCGTGAAGCTATCGGCCAGATTGAAAATTATGTGGAGGCCTTCGCCGATCCGTCGATCGACTGTGTGGTTGCCCCTTCCGGGTCATGCACCGGTGCAGTGCGTGAACAGCATGTGCATGTTGCTTCCCGCTACGGCACCACAGCACTCGTCGATGGGGCACGCACCGCAGCAAAGAAAACCTATGATCTCTCCGAGTTCATCATTGACGTGTGCGGCACCGACCAGCTGGGGGCATTCTTCCCCCACCGGGTGACCTACCACTCTTCTTGTCACTCGCTGCGTCCACTCAAGATCGGTGATCGTCCCCTGCAGCTGCTGCGCAATGTGGAATCTATCGACCTCGTTGATTTGCCGCATGCCGATGAATGCTGCGGCTTCGGTGGCACGTTCTCGGTGAAGAACGCAGAAACCTCTGCGGCGATGGTCTCGGATAAATGCCGCAATATTAAATCGACTGCCGCCGAATATGTCACCGCCGGCGACGCTTCCTGCCTGATGAATATTGGGGGTGCGCTTGCCCGCCAGCATGCTGGTGTGCGGGCAGTCCACATGGCGGAGATTCTCGCCTCCACCAAGGAACATCCCTGGACCCCCACTTCCGCTGTCTACTCCAAGGAGTTCATGCTGTGACGACGCTACTTGGCAACCCGAAAATGCCGCCGCGCGCCCCGAAAGAAGTGGGTCATCTGCGCGGGGATAAGACCTTTCAGCAGGCCGCCCATGTGGAACTGTACAACTCCACACAGCGCCGCAACCTGCATAACGCCACCCACACCATCCGCAATAAGCGGGCGGCAGTGATCTCGGAAATCGACGACTGGGAAGCGCTGCGCCACGCCGGTTCGGCGATTAAACGCGACGTCATGGCACGCATGCCAGAACTGCTGGAACAGTTCGAAGCAGCCGTGACTGCCCGCGGCGGCCACGTGCACTGGGCACGAGATGCGAAAGAAGCCGGCGAGATCGTCACCGAATTGGTGAAAGCCACTGGGGAAACCAATGTGGTGAAAATCAAGTCGATGGCCACCATGGAGATCGCCCTTAACGATCAGCTGCGGGCAGCCGGTATCTCAGCACGAGAGACCGACCTTGCTGAACTCATTGTGCAGCTGGGTCACGACACCCCGTCGCATATTCTCGTGCCAGCGATTCACCGTAACCGCGCGGAAATCCGGGATATTTTCATCAAAGAGATGCCGCATACCGATGATTCGCTCTCGAGCGAACCGGCAGAGCTCGCGGAAGCCTCCCGCACCTTCCTGCGGCAACAGTTTATGGTTGCTAAGACGGCAATCTCCGGGGCGAACTTTGGTATTGCCGAAACCGGTACGGTAGCCATTGTGGAATCCGAAGGCAACGGCCGGATGTGCCTCACCCTCCCGGAAACCCTCATCTCGGTGATGGGTATTGAGAAGCTGCTGCCAACCTTCCAAGACTTTGAAGTGTTCCTGCAGCTGCTGCCGCGGTCTTCCACCGGGGAGCGGATGAACCCATACACCTCTCTCTGGTCAGGGGTCACCCCAGGGGATGGTCCGGAAAACTATCACATTGTGCTCATCGACAATGGCCGCACCGCCACCCTGGCCAATGAGATCGGTCGCGAAGCCTTGAAGTGCATTCGCTGCTCGGCATGTTTGAATGTGTGTCCAGTTTATGAACGGGCCGGCGGCCACGCCTACGGCTCCACCTATCCTGGACCGATCGGGGCAATTCTCACCCCGCAGCTAGCTGGCATGGATGCCGAAGCCCACGACCCGAACCAGTCCCTGCCGTTTGCCTCTTCGCTGTGCGGCGCCTGCTATGAGGCCTGCCCGGTTCGCATTGATATCCCCTCTGCCCTGCTGGAACTGCGGCATCAAAAAGTTGAAGCCCACAAGCCGAAGGTGGAAGGCATGCTGCTTGGGGCAGTCGGCCTGGCGTTTAACAATTGGAAACTGTGGAACACTGCAACTTCCCTGGTTGCTGCTGGACGTCTGCTGGGCGGGTTCAACCACAAAATCACCCACCTGCCAAGTTTCCTGGCCGGCTGGACAGATGTGCGCGACACCGCTGTACCGCCGAAGAAAGCCTTCCGACAGTGGTTTACCACCGACGAGGCGCAAACCCTGCTCGCACAAGAACGCGCCAAGGGTATCCCTGGCCACACCCGGCCAAACCCAGCCGACGCCAAAACCCCCGACGCCTTTACTATCGGGCACGGCGAACCTGGCGACACCAACTTCCCATCACACCAGGAAGGGTAGACGATGAGTGTAGATACCAGTCGAAACCAGCAGGCCAAAGCCGCCATCCTGGAGCGTATTCGCAACGCCAACGCAATCGCCGGCGTGACCGATGCGCCGGTGGTGGTTCCCCGCGACTATGAACGCACCCACAACTATGCGTGGCCGGAGCTGAAAGAAATCCTCATCGACCGGTTGGAAGATTACAAAGCCGATGTAGTGCAAACCAGTGAATCCAAACTGGCCAGCGCCGTCGTAGAGGTACTGAGCAAGCGGGGCGCCACCGATGTGCGCTACGCCGAAGGACTCGACGCCAGCCTGTTTGCTGACTTCAGTGGCAAAGCCACCCCGGATGATCGCAGCTCGGATCCGCGTCTGCTCAACGATGTGGATGCGGTTGTCACCGACTCGACAGTGACCTCTGCGCAAACCGGCACGATTTGCCTTGAATCCAAGCCGAGCGACGGCCGCCGGGCACTCACCCTCGTTCCCGACTGCCACCTATGTATTGTGCGACAAGATAGTGTCGTCTATGGGGTTCCGGAGATGATCGACCGGCTCGACCGGGTTCGCCCAATCACGATGATCTCGGGTCCGTCGGCTACCTCCGACATTGAGCTCAACCGTGTCGAAGGGGTCCACGGGCCGCGTACCCTCATCGTCTTTATTGTCGATAACGACTAGCTCGCACTAGCCTGCACCCTGTGCAGACAAGTACACAACCGCAAACGGCCGCTGTAACCACTGGTGTTGCAGCGGCCTTTTTCGTTGTCGCAGGCGCAGCTCACTCTCGTTGTGCAGCCACACCCGCAACCACCCCGCAGCAGCCCCTACCGGCGATGAGTTGTCACACGAAAAGATGCCAACGCTCCCCCGGCTATCCTGCGCTGCAAGTACCGCAACGGTGGTGAACACTTCTCGCCTCCTACGCACGGCAATGCAGCGACAACAATCAAGGGCAGGTCACCGTCAAATGACCTGCCCTGCAGTATGTATCAATGGTGCCGACGCGCAAGCATTCTGTTGCTGCCGCGGCACGTCACGCCCGAGCGGGAATAAACCAAAAACGCTTGAGCTTCGGCTATTTTGTCGCGGTAGCGGTTGCTTCCAACAACGCAAGAAACGCCCGCATCCACGGGCCGTTGTCATTCCAGGCTCGAGCAGTAACAAGATTGCCATCGGTGACCGCTTCACTGTCCTCATACCGGCCACCGGCAGCCCGAATATCCGGGCTGACCATGGCAAAACCTGCACATCGAGCCCCTTCCAAGATGCCTGCAGCAGCCAAAATCAACGGCCCGTGACAGGTTGCCGCAATAGGCTTGCGCTGCTCGTGGAAGGTTCGCACCACCCGCAATACATCTTCATTCATCCGTAAATACTCAGGTGCGCGACCGCCGGGAATCACCAACGCCGCATAATCGTCAGGGTTGACCTCGGCGATGGCAATATCTGCCGGCCATCGGTGCCCAAGCTTTTCAGTGTAGGTGTCGAACGTGTCCACAAAGTCATGCACCACCAGTTGCACTGGACGATCAGTGTGCTGGGCGGCGATCACTGGCGTGTAACCTGCTTCGCGAAGCCGCTCATAAGGGTAGAGCACTTCCAAAGTTTCTCCACCGTCACCGGTAATGATCAAGACCCGTTTCGTCATAGGAACCACTCACCACGTTTCGTTGTTGCGAAAAAGTCAACTATTGAACAAATCACTCCGGCAGGGCCAACAAGACTTTGGCAAACCGTGACCGATCTGTTCGCCATTGAACCATCACCAACGCCCCCCTGACAAGGGTTTTTCCCTAAAGACAACACCCCACCACCCTTGTGACGAAACTCACAAGGGCGGTGGGGTGTTTGTGGTAGGCGTTGAGACAAAGCAGCCAACTGCAGCGCTTGCACTGCCAGCCGCCGCAGCAGCTGGTCGGCGAGTCCGCCAACTGTCGCCGTGGGAAGTCCAACCAAGACGTACCGATGCGGCTACGACTTCATCAATCACAAAGGCCTATTGTCACCGTTGCGCTTGGCAAGCACCTCAGCAACATAGTCGATATCTTTATCACCACGCCCGGAAAGGTTACAGATCACAATCTCATCCTTACCCATTTGACCTGCCAGTTCAATGGTGTACGCCAACGCATGTGACGACTCCAAGGCAGGAATAATGCCCTCGAAACGACACAGTCGTTGGAAAGCGTCCAACGTAGCCTCATCATCAGCGGTCACATAGTTCACCCGTCCCACCTCGTGCAGGAAGGCGTGCTGCGGCCCGACCCCCGGATAGTCCAAGCCGGAGGCAATCGAGTGGACCGCCGCCGGATCCCCGTCTTCATCTTGAATAACCAGGGTGTGCATACCGTGCAAATCCCCTGGTGATCCCGTGGTCATCGTGGCCGCATGCTGCCCAGCCTTATCCACCCCACGGCCAGCCGGTTCCACACCATACATTGCCACCTCCGAATCATCGAGGAACGCATCAAACAGCCCCATCGCATTCGAACCACCGCCGACACACGCAACCAGCGCATCAGGTAGACGGCCAGCGGCTTGCAGAATCTGCTCCCGGGCTTCCCGCCCCACCACCGACTGGAAATCACGCACCATCGACGGATAAGGATCAGGACCGACAACCGATCCGATACCAAAGAACACATCCTGATAGTCCCGGGCATAGGTCGCAAACGCCGAATCGACCGCTTCTTTTAAGGATCGACCACCTTCCTCAACGGCGACAACTTTCGCCCCCAGCAGCTGCATGCGCACCACATTCGGATGCTGTTTGGCGACATCGATCGCCCCCATGTGAATCTCACATTCAAGGCCAAGATAGGCAGCGGCTGTCGCCAATGCGACGCCATGCTGGCCGGCACCGGTTTCGGCGATCAGTTTCTTCTTCCCCATCCGTTTGGCGAGCAACGCCTCCCCGAGGCAGTGATTAATCTTGTGCGCCCCGGTGTGGTTGAGGTCTTCACGTTTCAGATAAATCTTCGCCCCACCAACATCGGCGGTGAGACGCTCAGCAGGGAACAACACCGAAGGCCGACCGGCAAAGATGGCAAGCAGCGATGCCAGTTCTTCTTGGAATTGTGGATCCTGCCGTGCCTGCGCATAAGCCTGCCGCACTTCAGCGATTGGCTCCACTAACTGTGGTGGCAGCAGCGCACCACCATATGCACCGAAGAAACCGTCACTATTGGCCTGGCGTAGATCAGTTGATTGAGACATAACGATGAAAAGCTCCTCACAGCAAAGGGAAACGGTTGCACGAACACCTAGCAGACCCACCGAAGGCTGCTGGCCTGGCGTATAGCAACCTTTAGCGTACTTGCTCTGCACCGTCATCGTTGCCCGATTTTCGCCACTTGAGGCATACCCCAAAGGCACACAATTCCGCTACCGGCAATCCGTCAAGTGCAGTTCACAGCATCAATTCGCGACGTGTGCAAAGCAAATTGTGCAAAGCCTCACATAGCACGATCGCTTCCATTAGATTGGGATCAACCACTACACATGGTTGACCACCACCAAGCCAGACCGCTGTTATACAACAGCTACGCCGCACCCGGTCACTGGAAGAAACCCCGGACGGTGTCGCCGCCTCGCTACAAGTGACACAGCGCAACGGTGTCGAACTAGCGGAATTCCCAGGCTTGTAGTTCAAACGGGGCTGGTTAACAACAAAAGGCCTGGTGGTCAACGGTGTGGCGAAAAACTTAGGAGGATAGCCAATCAAGCCTGCCCCAAAACAACGATGGAAGCGTCCGCTCCATGCACTACTGTGTGCCACGGCACTTGTGACCGGTGTGGTCGCCTCACCGGCGACAGCTACCGCGGACGCGCAATTCACCCGAGTCGACTGTCCACCAACGGTAGTTGGCGCTCACCGCTGGTGTGGTGAAGTTGCCGCTCCACTTTCCGGCGGAACACAGCCAGAAGGTGCAACCACCACCATCGGATTTATTGTTTCTCCGGCCACCGGCACGAAGCAGGGCACCCTGTTTGTCAACGCTGGCGGCCCAGGCGGCGATGCTTACACCTTCGTCGATGGCACCTTTGCTGAAGAGGTGCACATTCCTCGTGTGTTGAACGAACACTTCGACATTGTTGGTGTGCAGCCGCGCGGCATGGTCGGTTCCACCGGCATTGCATGCGATGAAACCCTGCAACCTGACCCGATTCAAGTTGCGATCGAGCCGGCCGGGTTTTTACGAACCGCCTGCGCACAAATGGGTGAACCATTTCTTTCCTCGCTCACCACTGAAAATGCTGCCCGCGATATGGAGGCGGTGCGGCGTGCCCTCGGGGTGGAAACCATCAATCTGTACGGGCTTTCCTACGGCACTTATTTGATGAGTGCCTATGCCAGCCTCTTCCCCGAACACACCGGTCGCATCGTGCTAGATAGTGCTATGAATCCCGACCGTGCCTGGAACGGTATTCTTGCTGATCAGCAGCAGCCCTATGTCACCGGCATGCATCGAATGTTTGGCTGGATCGCCGAACATGATGCCGACTATCACCTTGGCACCACCCCACACCAGGTGTATGACAAATGGGTGCAGGTGGTCACCCGGCAAACCGGTGTGCCGCCGGCAGCAACCCCACCACCACTCCAGGAAGCAGACGTCGATCCTGCTAGCCGGGCAATCCTGCCAATGCTCAACGCTACCCAGGCATCCCGGGCGCAGCTTGCTTCGGCTGCCGGTAACGTCGCCAAAGGCGCCCCACTGCAGGCAGTAGTCGCACCGGCGTCCCAAGTGGTGCGTGCCGCAATCCCACAAGAACAACTGTGGCCGGATGTTGCAACATATTTACAGGTCAATCTCGGCCTGGCCACACCGCCGGAGCCAACCCCAGCAGAGATTCAGCAGGTGGAGCTGGCGAAAACCTTCACCGACTACACCAATAAGCTCAACGTCTCCGCCCAGGTCATGCAGACCTTTATTCTCTGCAACGAAAACCAGGTAGCCGGTGATGTCACCGCCTACCCGGCAGCGATTTGGACGAACTGGTTTGCCCAAGATGTGTTGGATTCCCCGCCGCTGCTCGCCCGATCTGGGCACAGCTGCAACGGCCTCCGCCCAGTGACGAAACCTGTTGCTGTCGATCCCGACCGGCTGCCAACCCGTCCACTGCAGTTCCAATCGATATGGGATCCGCAAACCCCGTGGGATCAGGCAATGATTATTCACGATCGCTACAACACCACACTTGTCACCGTTAATAACGGCAATCACGGTCACGTCACCACCGGCAATGCGAAAGCTGCAGCGATCGCCGCAGACTACCTGCTCACCGGCAAAGCCGAAGAACAAACGATCGACGGCCCGCCTCTAGCGATTAAGTAACTAGCTGCCTCCTCGGCAATTGCGAATAGTGTTGCCCCACCGGCAACACTCCGCCACGGTGTCGGTGTCACCATAACGGTGACGCCAACACCGTGGTGTTTTTTCCCTCAACACTGCCCTAGCGGAAAACACGAAAAGCCCCGAAAATCATGCGCTGCACAAGCTCGCTTGGAGGAAACCGCACCTTCACCGCACGGCTCTAGTTACTGCCTGCCACCTATGCGAGTGTGATTTGACGAGTGTCACCGCAAGCTCTGCACAGCACAGTGGACGGCCAACCAACTTACAGCGGCAATCAGCGAAACAACTGATATGTGATTCAGCCTGGCCGGCGAGTGTTCGAACACAGTGCAACTTCGCTGTGACACGACTGGCTTCCTGTGGCGACTTCTCATAGGATCACGACCTTTTTCCTTTGCCGGTTGCAACGGTGATCTGACCTTGCCGCGATCCACAGCGCTAGTGAAAACCACACCATCTAACGGGTGCTCCAAAGATCCAACACAGCCACTTGGCCGACATATTACCGCAGTTCAAAACAGGTTTTTCCCACTTCTACTGGCAGTCAGTTGGGTTCAGCCACCAGGCGTGCTAAAATCATCCATCGTTGCATGTTGTGCAAACCACATCGCTGTGACTTCCTTGCCACAGTGCAGATGTTCCCGGTGCACAATACCAACATTGCCTCCGTAGCTCAGTGGATAGAGCATTGGTTTCCGGTACCAAAGGTCGCACGTTCGAATCGTGTCGGGGGCACTTTTTTATGCCCAAATCTGGCTAGCTAGCATCAAACAGCTTGCAACGAAGCGACCGTTCACCACTGTTGCCCCGATACGCAACAGCTACTCCAAACCGAGGTTCAGCACGGGCCGCTCATCCAACATTGCTGGGCTTGCAGGGGTTTCTAAGTCGGCGTAATCCTCAAATATCTCCCGCCGAAGGTTACTGGCTTAAAGCGCAGCGATAGCACAATTTGAAGTGTCCCAGGTTTTGTTCCGTCTGAGTAGATGGGAAAATCTAGAACATGCCAAGAAAATTTGACCAGGATGCGAAGGATCGTGTGGTTCGTCTCGTGGAAGACCGCATCGTGGCGGAAAATATGTCTCTGCAAGCCGCGTGCCAGGCGGTAGCCCCAAAGCTGGGGGTTTCATGGCACACAGCTCGTCAATGGACTCAGCAGGCCCGCCGTGCAGGAAACATCCCAGAACCCGTGCCTGAAGATTTGGCCGCCGAAAACGCCAGGCTACGCCGTGAAATTCAAAAGCTACGCGACACCAACGAACTTTTAAAAGCTGCCTCAGCTTTTTTCGCGTCGGAACTCGACCCACAACGAAAGGAAATGATCCGGTTCATCGATGAATACCGGAGTCGTTTCTTGAGTCGAGTTCATCTGTCAGACGTTGAAAAATAACCGAGCTGGTGGGTTTATCACCTCGCGTGGGTATCGCCAGGCTAAGGCTCGTGGATTAAGTCCTCGTTGCCTTCGCGATACTGTGCTGGTTGAACGCATTAGCACTGTTCATCGGGATAATTACAGTGTCTACGGTGTGCGGAAGATGTGGCATGCTCTTCGCCGTGACGGAATTGATATCGGTCGTGAACAAACTGCGCGGTTGATGCGCCTGGCCGGTGTGTCTGGCAAAGGCAAAGGTAGATCACCTATCACAACCCGTAAGCCTGGTGTGCCTGATCTGCGCCCGGACTTGGTCGAGCGTGAATTCAAAGCCCCAGGACCAAACAAACTATGGGTGGCAGACATTACCTACGTACGCACACAGAAAGGCTTTGTGTACGCGGCATTTGTCACCGACGTTTACTCCCGACGGATAGTGGGGTGGGCGCTATCGGACTCGATGCGCACTGAAGCGTTGCCACTGCAAGCACTCAACCAGGCGATCGTGTGTGCTGAAAAAACAACAGGGCTCATCCACCATTTAGATCACGGCTCACAATATGTCAGCGTTGTCTATAACGAGCGACTTGCCCAACACGGGATTGCCGCTTCTACTGGATCTGTCGGGGATTCCTACGATAATGCACTGGCTGAAAACGTTAACGGCTCTTATAAGAACGAGCTCATCCATACTCGCAGGTGGAATGATGTTGTCGAGGTGGAAATTGCCACGTTTGAGTGGGTGTCGTGGTGGAACGAGAATAGGCTCCACCAAAGCTTGGGCTACCGAACCCCCACCGAGGTGGAAACCGAATTTTGGAATCAGAACCGGCCACAAGGAAAAATAAAAATCAAGGCAAATGCCTAGGAACAAAACCCGGGGCACTTCAGTAGCACAAGCCGTCGCAGTGCAACACACTGCACAGCCACTTGGGGTGGCCACAGGTTCATGCAGACTATTGCACCGGGAAAAGCACCCACAGTACAAGATAGATAATCACCTGGGTGCCAGGTAAAAACAGCGACAAGATAAATAGCAGACGAACTAAGTTGACATCGACACCGAAGGATTCGGCCAGGCCACCGCAGACACCGGCAATCATTTTCTGAGTAGCGCTACGATGCAACGGTTGCTGAAGATATTTCGACATACCGGCTATTATCGCATGAAATGCCACACCTGTGCACACTGGCAAGCCCCGGCCAACAAGGCGTGCAGAATACGGACGCAGCCGCGGTTGACAATCTTGCCCACCGATTATTGGCATATCCCCTGCCCTGCTCAACACTGCCCATGACGCTTTCCTATCCAGACTGTGCAGGGCTCAACTTTTCCCGCGGCGCAATCCACGAAGAGGTGGAAGCTTGCGCCAAGCGCCCCCGGTAGGCGGGCAGCTGTTGCAGTGCAGCCGGTTTCCGATTGCTGCATAGCACACCGCTCTAGTGGGGTGGTTTTGGCGGATTGGTTGAGTGTGCCGGTGGAGCTGGCTGGGGAGTGTATTCGACGAGTTGCCGTGCAAGGTCTCGCTGGGTTTGCTCAAGCAGCAGCCCGTGCTGAAGCCCAAATTGGTGCAGGGTCACCCAGATGTGTTGGAGCTGCTGCGCAGTTTCTTCGATCAGCGTCGGCACATAGGTTATTGCAGTGAGTGCAGAAAGCAGATTGTTATAGTGTTTTGGCTGGTTGTCGGCCGCTGACTTGATCGGGTTGACAGGAATCCGATCCACAACGGCAGGAAGTCGCGTCCGGGTTTGGGTGGTTTTCACGATCGCTGCCGTTTCCGCGGCAGTGGTGGTCGGGGTTCCGGCGGCAAGCCAGTTCAAGTCGCGCCACTGGTAGATCAGGTCAGGTTGGGCGTCAAGTTGTTGGGCGAGCTGTATCCACACACAAACAAGATGTTTGCACAGATTTCCGCGATCATAATCGGGGCAGTTGCAGTGGGAGTATTCCGGTTGCTTGCCAGGCAACAAGAGTTGGCTGATCGTTTCGATATCAGGCTGCCGGAGACGGTTGGTGTCGTGGAGCTGCTGGTGGAGTCGACGTTGTACGGTGAGGCTGATTGCGGGCAGCACAATGTCAACGACAAAGGGCTGCAGCGCAGTGCCTTTGATCGCCGCCTGGATCCTATCGTGAGCAACCTGCAAGCTAATGAGTCGTCCATCACCCAAATATTGGAGGCCGCGGTTGATCCGTCCAGTATCGGTGTGCTGTGCAAGCCAATCCTTCATCCAACCAACCATGGTGTCAGCTGGCGGATCCGCTAACCGGCGGGGCTGGTTGCGGCGGCGGCGCTTTCGCCGATATTCGTCAAGGTTGATGATATTTTCGAGGTTGTCTGTCACCGGCGTTGCCCCTGTCCCGATTCGGTGGTGTCTGTGGAGTGCTGGTGGTGGTTTGCTGACTGTTGATGCAGCACAGCTGCAAGCTCTTGGCGGTTCATAGCGCTGAGTTGGGATGCGGCAGATTGTTGCAGGGTAAAGTCGGCAAGGTCTCGTTTCGAATCGAGCAGTTGCAGCATATATTGCTCGATGCCGAAGTTCGCAACCACATAGAACACTTCCACATCATGGTGTTGTCCGATCCGGTAGGCGCGGTCGTTGGCTTGTTCCAGCACTGCAGGATTCCACCACAGGTCGGCGTGAATCACCATGGTGGCGTTGGTGAGGGTAATACCGCTGCCACCGGTTTTCGGGGTGAGCACCAGCGCGGCAGGCCCGTTGGGGGATTGAAAGGTGCGAATGATCTTGCGTCGTTCCTGGGCGGACAGTTGGCCGTGGAAAAACGCGATCGGTTCGCCAAACACTGCTGTTAATAGCTCTGCGAGCATGGTGCCGAACGGCACCGACGAGGTAAATACCAGCATGCGGCGCCCCTGCTTTGCGCATCGTTGAGCAAGCTGTTCAATGGCTGCAAGTTTATTGCTGCGATAGTGGCCGTGTGCACTGATATGTGGATCATCGGGCAGGAAAATCGCTGGATGATTACAGATTTGTCGCAGCTCGCTGAGCAGGGCGAAAATTCTGGCGTTGCGTTGCCGCGGGGTGGTTGCCTGATCGGCTTTGGTTTGAAAATCGGTGACCACCTGGTGGTAGAGGGCGATTTGTTCCGGGGTCAGCGGCACCTCTACGACTTCGATGGTTTTGTTTTTCAATCCGAGATCTAGCTGATTTTTCGTTCGCCGCAGCACATAGGGTTCGATGAGCCCGCGGAGACGTTCCATGTGTTGGCGGGCGGTGTGGCGGCGACCAGACACGTCAAGGTCATAGTCTTCTGGATTGCCAGCAAGGCTCACCGGGGGTGTGGCAGGGCCGGAAAGCGAATCAACTTCGACCGGGGCGGCGTAGGCGTGCTGAATCGGGGTGACAAACGATGCGCGAAATTGTTTCTCGCCGCCAAGGACACCAGGGTTGAGCTGCCGGAAATGTGCCCACAGTTCTTGCAAACTATTTTCCACCGGGGTGCCGGTGGCTATCACAGTGTGTTGCCGGCACACTCGTTCGGCGGCACGGAAATTCCGTGAATGGGCATTTTTGATAGCCTGCGCCTCATCGAACACCACCCGGGAAAACAGCGGGCCAACCAGTTCCGCTTGGTCGCGGCGAAGCGTCTCATAGGTGGTGATCACCACATCGACCCTGCCGAGTTGTTGCAGCAAGTCGATCCCGTGTAGCCGATTGGCACCGTGATGCACATAGCAACGGGCGGTGGGGAAAAACGTGGCGAGTTGTTCTTCCCACGCCTGCTGCACTGTTTTCGGCGCCACCACCAGCATCGGTAAGGAGGGGATCGGCGCCGGCGGGCTGTCCGCGTCAGTGACCATTCCTGGGCGGTATTGACCACTGGCCACATCGGCGGCTGGTAGCTTCCACTGTTCTGCCAGGAGTATGCCGCACCGCACCGGGTGGGCACCCACCCCAAACTGTGGGCCGAGTACCTCCAACGCCTGTTCACGCTCATCGATTGCGAGGTTGGCATAGTGCGCAATATCAGCGGCAGCAGCCTGTAAGGTTTGCCACGTGCGGCGTTGCATCGCCGGTGTTGCACCCTCGTGTTGCTCCCAGGCGTAGAGCGCCAACAATTGCAGGGTTTTCCCCAACCCCATGTCGTCTGCCAGCAAACAGCCCACACCTAGCGAGCTGAGATTCGCCATCCACTGGCTGCCCTGCAGCTGATAGTCCCGCAACGTGGCAGTAATCGATGGTGGCACATAGAAGTCCACAGTATTGGTCTGTCCAACCGCCGAGGCTGCACTGGCCGCCAAACCACCAATATGGTGATTCCGCTGCTCATCCAGCGTCTCGTCGTCGTCATTAGCGAGTGTCTGCCGAGTCCACTGCAGCAAGCTGCGCATACGGGTTACTTGATTCATCCATTCGGCCGGGTCACCAGCGGGATCAACGTTGATCCCCAGATCGGCGAAATCTGCTAGCAGATGAGCAAACTCGGCAACCCCGGTCGTCACCCCAGCTTGAAGATGGTGCATGAACTGTTGTGGCGACATGTCTAACAGTTCATCAATGTCCTGCCGTGTTGACCGGCTAGGGGTGTGCCGCGGATCCACAAGTGCCGATCCGATTGATTGCCGAACCCGGGTGAGCGTATGCTTTTCAACCCGCACATAGCGGCCACGGATACGCACCATGTCGCTATTGGCTGCGAGCAGGGCAGCAAATTCTGCATCAGTTAACGGCTGCCCATCCAAGGCGGCCTGCCAATTGAATTTGCACAAATTCGATGCTGAGACAAACCCATATGAATAAGAATCCGCCGCTTTCACCCGCAGGGAGAGCGACTGTGGCTGCGTCCACGCCTTCGGGGCAAGCAGTGTGCAATACTGCTGCCCCTTATTGGCATACCAGTCAACGAGCGCGAGTGCGTCAACCTCCGGCAGCAGCTTCACCCATCCAGCCTGCTGTGGTGAACCTTGCTGATACGGCAACACACCGCTACCTGCACCGGAAGACAACTGGGAAATCGCCGCTGGGGCGACACCCGCATCTGGTGGCGTATTGCTATCGGCGGCAAGCGGATCAGCGTCGTAGGTCACCGTAACGAGGCGCTGCGACTGCAGCGTAGCGATCACTCCAGCTTCATCGCCGAGCGTGGCGCATTCGCGGCGCAACAGCTGCAACGCATCAGCTACTGCTTGGCCGATCGCGGAGGTGGGATCAACCGCAGAGACCGCCCGCAGACGCTGATCTGAGGGGGTGCGAAACAGTAGCTCCACCGCATACACCGGCCCAAAGAGTTCCTCATAGTCGTGTTGATTGCTAGTCGGCACCAGATACTGTGGGGCATCACTATCGCCCAAGGTTACCGTTGCAGCCCGCCCACGGGACGGTGCAGCAGATGTAAAAAGATCCGCCACCGCCACCGGATCGAGCCAGCCATCCCGGGAGAACTCCCCTTCCGCAAACAACGTGCCCACCATGTCGCCGATACTTGGCTGATCAAGGAGACGACGGGCTACCGCCGCATCCCACTGACTCGCTGAATGCTGCCGATCCCATCGCCGCAGCAACTCGGCGTACGCCCAGAAAATATGATCAAACACCACATCAGCAACAGGCTGCACCGCAATTGGCCGCTCCGCGATCCGCATCACCAGCTCTGGTGCTTCAAATTCCGCCCCAGCAAACCAGGCTTTCATATTGCGGGCAAGCTGCGCTGGCTGTCCCTGTGTCAGCGGCGTATGAGTCACCAACGACTCCACCAGTGGCGATATTCGCGGCTGCGCTTCAATACTCTGTGCAAGCGGCGCCTGCACACAATCATTGGCAAGCCACTGCAGACACGACTGATCAGGAATCGCCACCCCTACCGGAAGTGCTGCAACCATCGCGTCGAAAAAATCCGAAAAGCTCGGATCTTCGATAAGTTGTAAACCAGCAACCCAAGACTGTTGATCTTCCGGATCTGGACGGATAGCAAGCTGCACATGGCCAGCACTCACCCACCGCAGCACAGCAAACATTAGCCGGGCAAGCCAAACAGTTTCCGCCGCCCAGAAAAAATCATCATCATCACGGCCAACAAGCGCCGGACTATCCGCAGCAACCACCGCTATCTGCGGGAGTACATCCTGCTGGCTGCGTTGTGTCTTTTCTGTGCTCACCAGCAGCGGCGACCCTGCTGCAATAGCTTGCCGAACAGTCCCCAACTGCTGAGAAAGTTGCTGAAGCTCCAGGTCAGTGACTACAGCCGCTGGTGCAGAAGAGTCATCGGACAAACCCGGGAACATTCTCGAGCTAGCAGCAGGTTCGTCACGATCAGCACACTGATACGCCCTGGTGTCATCAGCCAAGTCAGAAGGAAACAACGTCGCTGCGGTGAGCGCTGGATGATGACGCAGCGTCGAACGAGCAAAATCAAACGAACCCTGCAAACTCCCCACCGCAATCGGAACCAGCTCCAACTCCGGGGTGAGCACATCAATATCTGCAGCTAACCGCTGAAACACCGGCCAACTCGTCGCAGCCCCTAGGCGGAAACCAACAATGCTCCGCCGATCAATTTCCCCATTATCGGCAAGGGACAGCACACTGACGGTACGCGCCTTAGCAACATCAACCCCCCATTCCGCCAGCAGCTCGGCAAACTCCGGCAGATTCCGCATCTGCTTCACAGACAACACTCGCCCATTGACCGACGCGAAAGCGACAATGCCTTCCCTGTCGTGCAGTCGCAGATGGAAACTCGTGTGACTCATAATGTTCCATTATGGACTACCGTTAGCACACGAGCGCCGCCAAGACACTTCCTCGCACCTCACAACCGCTGAATAAGCCCCCACAATCCGGAGCCGCAGCGGCACCTTACCGCCCACGCCCTCCTCCAGCCACCGCCGCGCCCTGCGAAGGACAACTCAGTACACAGCAGTGGGGTGCAGGGAACCGATGACAGTGTTTACAGCAACAGTGCGTACCGGCAGCACATCGTGTCTGCCCGTGACGCTGAACAATCACTGCCCATTACGTTCTAGGTAGGCCCTCCGATCGTGCCATGTGGCGGGCATTATCCACGAACGGCATAGTAGTAATCTTGCTACCATGCGCACAAAAGATTAGCACCGCACTGCCCAGTGTTTGAGGCTCGTCGAATCAATTTTTATGGGTGATTCTGCATGAGAATCGTTGTTCTTTTGTAAGCCCTGTGATGGCGAATACAAAATACAGGCCATTAGTGAGGGCGAATTGGTGGAGACTATTCCTTCCACCAGGCAAGATGAGTTTGACCTTTTTAGCACCCATAACGGGTTTGTTCAGCTACGAGCCACCGGTGGAAGATCGAGATCATGCTGTAACTATTGAAAAAATCACTTTCGTGCGTTTGCAGCGTTTTTTGCGTGCAACCGTTCATCAGGCGGTTTCCGTAGTAACACTGGAATTTGATGATGGCGGCGCCAAGCCTTGCTACTGCAGGTCTGAGCTTTTCCGATTCACCCCCAGTGGATCGGGAAGACAATTGATTAAGCCTAGAGCTTCACAAGGTGATTTCCGGATTTTGAGCCTTCACAAGCTCTCAGAGCCAAATTCGTGGGGGATCGAAAATTCTTGGCGTAGCACTCCGCGATCCTTAAGGGAATACCGACCTAACAGGCCTCTATGGCTTTCGCCTGACTCATATTCCCTACTCTGCGCATGGGTGGTGTAGTCATGCCCCGCCGACAACCATTATGGAGGTGCGTAAAGATTCAATTGCTGGCAGGGGTCGCGGCGGAAATTCGCACAGTGCTGCCAGACGATCGGAGCACAAAATTATTCGCTCACTGACAAGGTGTTGACCCACAGAAGTGTCTTCAACGCTTTCATGTTCCCGATGACTTGGATGGCTTTTCTGCAGCACTGAACACGGTGTACACCCGGTTGCCTCCGGGTGTAGCGACGAGGTGAGCGGTGCCATGACAGCTCGGCTATGCCACGGAACAGCCGTAGTCACCGCATCTATTCGTATCCACTTCGCGGACTGTGAAAATCATCGTTTTGGTTTCCAGATACTTGCGGGTGGCTGGATAGCGGCCACCGACCGGACAGGCGCGATATAGCCGCTAAAAATAGGGGGAAAGCAAACCCCCACCCACTGGACAACACCATTGCCACTATTGCCCGTATCCACTGCCGAATTTGCCCGCACATGTGATACTGGCCAGTGACCTGTGTTACATTACTGAGTGTTGGGGTGCGGAAAGCATCGCACACTAGCCCCCTGTCACCCCCGAAGATATCAGCGTTTTCACCGTGTTACGTCGCAAGGTTGGGGGTGGTTGGACTGGTGTCGGGCAAACCCTGCCAGCCGCCTCCCACGCAAGCTTGCCACGGATCGCCGAACTACAGCCAACAACAGCAGTTTTTCAGAGTAGTCGCCGGCAGACACCGGAACTGTTGGTGATTACTGTTGCGTAACAACCTGTCGCAAACACACCAGATCAACTGCGTGCTTCGGCTATCGTCGTTTCCACCCGACCGCTGGTACGCATTGCAGTAACCTGCCCCCATCCGCTTTGCGGCTGGAGGGCACAGCGATCGCCCTGTTGCACAAAGGGAAACCTACCGACAATCGGGCAACACCATCCCTGGTGCTTCCGTGCATGGCCATGCATCGTAAGGACGCGCCAATGGTCACAACTTCATCCCCCGCGCTGCCTTGACCACCATTGCAGTGTGGCGACAGCGAAGCGTGCAAGGACTACCCGTACAAGTCCCTCGCTGAAATGGTCTGTCAACAGTGAGCAGCTCCTATGCGACCGCACCCGGGTTGCCCACCCCCTATCCCCCACGACCCCGCGAAGGAGATGTTAAGCCATGACCGAACAAACATGGTTTATCCTCGCGATCATTATCTATATGGCAGTGATGCTTGCCATCGGATACTGGTCGTATCGACAAACCGACGAATATGACGACTATATGCTGGCCGGCCGCGGCTTGAACCCATTTGTGGCCGCACTATCCGCTGGGGCATCTGACATGTCCGGATGGCTGCTCATGGGCCTACCTGGCGCATTGTTCGTCACTGGCATGTCAGAACTGTGGATCGCCGTCGGTCTGCTGATCGGCTGCTGGGCGAACTGGTATTTTGTTGCCCCACGTCTGCGCAGCTACTCCGAGGTAGCCGAAAACTCCATCACCATCCCATCATTTGTGGAAAACCGGGTTCACGATAAGAGCCGTATCCTGCGCATCACCTCTTCCATCGTGATCTTGGTATTCTTCACCTTCTATGTGTCCTCCGGCATGGTAGCCGGTGGTAAATATTTCGAAGCAACCTTCGACTCTTCCTACCTCAACGGCATGCTCATTATCGCTGCAGTGACCGTAGGCTACACCTTCGTTGGTGGATTTTTGGCAGTGTCTTACACCGATGCGGTGCAGGGCATGATCATGTTCTTAGCGCTGATTCTCGTGCCGATTATGGCACTGCTGTCGCTGGACAATCCTGGCGATATTTGGTCGTGGGCTGCCAGCCACGACTATGGCCCCTACACTGACGGGATCGGTAACCCCACCTACTTCAAGCTGTTTTCTGGGGTGTCGATTGCCGCGATCATCTCTAATCTTGCCTGGGGCTTGGGCTATTTTGGGCAGCCGCACATTATCGTCCGGTTTATGGCAATTAAAGGCCCGCGCGAATGCCGCACCGGCCGCTATATCGGGATTTTCTGGATGCTGCTGTGCATCATCGGCGCCACCATGGTCGCCATTATCGGTACTGTTTTCTTCGGCCAGGATCCGTCAATTGCGATCACCGACCGCAACAAGTTTGAGACGATCTTCCTCGACATGGCGCGAATTCTCTTCCATCCGCTGATCGCCGGACTGGTGCTCACCGCGGTGCTGGCCGCAATTATGTCGACGATTTCTTCGCAGCTGCTGGTCACCTCATCGGCATTGGTGGAAGACTTGTACAAGATTGTGGTGAAAACCAAGCCGTCGAACCAGGTTCTCATCAACCTGTCACGGACCGCCGTCGTTGCGGTGGCGGTGGTTGCCGGTATTTTGGCAATCAACCCATCTGATTCGATTTTGGCGCTTGTTGGTTTCGCCTGGGCCGGCTTCGGGTCGGCGTTTGGTCCGCTGGTGATTGCTTCACTGTATTGGCGGCGTCTCAACGCCCCTGGTGCAATTGCCGGCATGATTACCGGTGCGCTGGTGAGCTTCGTATGGGGTCAAACCCCGGCACTGCACGCTGCACTCTACGAGATTGTGCCTGGCTTCATCGCCTCGGCGATTGCGATTGTGGTGGTTTCCTTGCTGACCCGTACCCCAGATCGAGCAACGATTCGTCAATTCGACGAATCGGTACGGTTGATTGCAGAAGCTGACAAGCATCCCGAATTGCCGTTTAGCCAACTGCACAATCGGATCGAACCAGCTGCTCAAGCACCGAAATAGCCGCATCGATCGGCTGCTGCACTGCCCAAAAGCTGTGCGTTTCTAAGATGCAAACACATTAAGCTGTTCGCTCACACACCCCGGCATGTGGAGGATAACCACACCGGGGTGCTGTGCTGTCTAGGGGTGGTGCGGTGTGTGTTTTTAGCGGCTCTGCACTGGTGCAGCTGCGCTGCCCGGATCCACGATGGCAAGCGATTGGGCTTGCTGTATCCAAACAGGGAACTGCCTATTTGCTGCCAACAGTCCAACCGTTGTGTGACAGCAAATGAGGAGTCATCACCAGACGAAACGCGGTGGGTTGACGAGGATAATGCCGCAGAAATACCCACCACAGCGTGGTTGGTCATTGCAGTGCACCTCGCAGAGGACGCGGCAGCAGGGCAGATTGTTGATCCACCAGCGTTGGCTGGCGACAAACCGCAAACCAATGCAGCAGCGTTGGACAGCGACAGGCCAATTGATATGGCCGAAGCGGCTGTCTCTGCCGAGGATGCGCACTGGGCGGTCGACGGATCTGTGGGGGACGATGAACGATACGTTGCCAGCAGTCCTGTCTTTCATCCACCAACGACACGGTACAAAGATCATCCACCGCACCAGGTAACACAGCATCAAGCGGACAAGCCGCACCCGGAGAACAAATCACAGCCGGGCGGCATCAAACCTTCCCTAACCGGTAATTCCGATCAGGCAAACCCAACGGCACAATTACTGGCAACACCAACGCCACAAACAACCACGGATCCTGGGGGTAACCCCGCCACGCCAGCTCATCGTGCACAGCAGCAAGGCGTTGCGGAGACGATCACCACCAGGCGATATCCAGTGGTGGACTACACAATGCTGCGGCCGAATCGCGGAAAGCACCAGCGAAGATTACCAACACCCCGCACAGCGCCAAGCCACGAACGCCAGACAGCAGCGGATACTGCATCCACCCAATTAGCCACTCCTCCACCGGGGCACCGGGAATCGGGGACGAAGCTACCTGCGACACAGCAGTCAGCATCCGCCCCTGTGACCGGAAAGCCAAGCCCAGCAGGAACTGCTGCGGCACCGCCTGTAGCCGGCCACTTGAGGAACCATCAGTTAGCCGAACACACCCCGCCACGATTGTTGCGCTTAGGGGTCCTCGCTGCAACCTGGTGTTGTTTGTTGTTGTGGCTAATTCCCGGGTTTGCGCCGATCACCGACCCGCTGGCACGTCCTTTGCAGGAAACACTGCCCCAAGTTGCAATAGTGCAGCACCGGCCGGCACGCGACGACTATCAGCGTATTCAATTCGGCTCATGGGCAGCAGACGCCATCCTCGGCAGCGGCTGCACCACCCGATCCCGGGAATTATTATCAGGATTACGGCACGCCCGAATCGATCCTGCCAACGGCCGTTGCCGTATCCTATTTGCCCCAACCCCAGACCCGTACAGCGGCAGCCTGCTCACCCGGGCAAACCATGTAGAGATTGACCATATTTATCCGTTAGCTGCCGCCTGGGATATGGGGGCGGCAACATGGGAACGAACCCGACGCATCCAATTTGCCAACGATCCCATCAATGTTGTGGCAGTAGCAAAGCAAGCCAACCGAGAAAAATCCGATGCGCTTCCCGGTGACTGGATGCCACCACAGCGCCGTCGCCGCTGCTGGTATGCCAGACGGGTGGCCGCCGTTGCCGCCACCTATGATCTGCCGTTGACAAGGAATGATCGGATCACCATGCTGGCGGCATGCCCCACCGACTGGCTGGGTTTAGCCCAAGGATTTGTTACCCGGCTCGTTGCTCACCCTGCCGATTCGCGACACACCCCCTATGGGAACAGGCAGCACGCCACAAACACACCACTTCACGTGCAGGCTGCAGGCCGGGTAACAGCACCACTCACCGGCGCCGGGCACGGCAATGATGTGACTAGTCGCCGGATACCGGTTAGGGTGAAAGGCTGCAAGTGACCAGATCACAGCGGCAAGGACAACGCTTATTCGAAGTGTCGTCTTTGAAAAAGCTGTGCTGCTCTTGCAGGCGGGCAAGCATTGGATCTGTCCACGCTGACGCCCGACCGTCGTGTTTTCCATCCTGACCTCGTAGTGCAAATCCGGCAGCGCTGCAGCATATGCCTAGGCAGCATCACCCTGACGCTGGCCTGTTGTTGGTGTGCTTCCAGCGGTCGTGTTTGCATCGAAGAAAAAGAATTCCTACTTTATGAATAATCTTGTGCTTATCCTGCACGTTGTCACCGCACTGCTATTTATCGGCCCGGTGACGGTGGCAGTGTCGCTGTTCCCCCGCATCGGTAAAGCTGCGCTGGCCGCAACTCCCGCCTCCCCGAGCCACGGCGGCCTACAAGTGCTGCTAGCAATCAGCCGCACCTACGCCCTGCTGTCACTGTTGGTGCCCGCATTAGGTTTGGGGATCATGTTTATCGAACCAGCCTATTTCCAGCAGCCGCGATTCCATGCGGCGATTGCGCTGTCTGTTGTGGCCTGGCTGGTTTTGCTGCTGCTGGTTGTTCCAGCGCAGCGAAAGTTTGCGCAGGCTATTGGCGCCGGTGATCCAGACATGGATCCAGTCACTGCGGCTGACGCAACCGTCAACACCACTGCTCTGCTGAAAAAAGTCACCATCGGTGGTGGCGTGTTCAACCTGCTGTGGCTTATCAGCGCCGTGTTGATGGTCATCCACTAGGCGTATTCGGTGGTTTTCTGGCCTGGATGCGGCATGGAACACCAACCCGCGGCTGCACTGGTTGACACCTTCCAGTAGCCACATGGTGCATGTCGCACCAGCATCCAAGATCAAACACACTATTCCCCCTTGCCCGCTGTGCAGTTATTGCAGTGCACAGCGGGTTTACTCATGGTTAGGTTCCAGCAGATTTACCCGCTGCTAGGAATCAACAGTCGACCACGGTTCAGGATTCCACTTGGGGCAGCTTCAGCTACCACCCCGGTGATGCTGTGGGGCACATTCGGTGTCACCAAAAACCCAAGTCCCAAGCCGCAAACCCCACCGGAGGGACACCAAAAGGGGCGCACCTTATTCAAGGTGCGCCCCGCAGGCGTGTTCAGCAGCAAGCATCCTGCCCAGGGATTGCTGCGTCAAAGCAGCTACTGGAAATGCCGGTCAAGTTCTCAGTTGCTGACTGAAAAACCAACCGGCATCTACTTAACAATGTGAGACTTACCAGTGCGCTGGTTTATGGAGGTTAGTCGCGCCAGCCGCCCCGGCCACCGCGATCATCCCGGTCGAAACGTCCGCGACCACCGCGACCACCCCGGTCATCACGGTCGAACCGGCCACGTCCACCACGGTCGTCGCGCTCGAAGCGGCCACCACGGCCACCCCGACCGCCCCGGCCACCCCGGTCGTCGCGATCATCCCGATCGAAGCGTCCCCGGCCACCACCGAAGCGTCCCCGGCCGCCACGATTACCACCGCGACCGCCAAATTCCCGATCCTCAATGTTGGCATGTGGTGCGTGTTCAATCTCAATGAGCTGACCAGAGATCCGGGTGTCGCTGAGACGATCAAACACCTCTTTACCCAGATCGACGGGCAGTTCCACGAGGGAATGATCACCGTTGATCGTGATGCGGCCGAAGTCTTTATTCGACAGACCACCTTCGTTGGCCAGGGCACCCACAATGGCACCCGGACCGACACCTTGCCGTTTACCAACCCGAATCCGGTACACGGTGAGATCATCACGATCAGGGCGGCCGCCACGACGCGGACCACGATCACGGTCACGGTCACGGCCACCGAAGCCACGATCACGTCCGCCGCGATCATCAAAATCACGATCCCGGTCGCGGCGTTCCCGCTTCGGTTCCGGTTTCATAAAGAAGTCACCCTCAGACTGGGACTGCACGGCTAATGCTGCAGCCACATCTTCCAGCGGCACGTCGTGTTCATCCGCGTAGGATTTCACCAGTTTGCGGAAAAGTGCCACCCGCTCATCTTCGAGCGCTTCGGTGATTTGATCTTTAAACCGGCCAGCCCGCGATTCGTTTACTTCATCGATGGTCGGCAAATCCATCTCTTCGAGGGTTGCTTTGGTTGCCCGCTCAATAGAGCGCAGCATGCGCTTCTCACGAGGAGTAACAAACAGGATCGCTTCACCGGTGCGCCCGGCGCGCCCGGTGCGGCCGATGCGGTGCACATAGGATTCGACATCGTTGGGGATGTCAAAGTTGAAGACGTGCGAGATGCGTTCCACGTCGAGGCCGCGGGCGGCAACATCGGTTGCGACAAGAATGTCGAGACGGCCGTCTTTGAGTTGTTCGACGGTGCGTTCCCGCAGGTTCTGCGGAATGTCGCCATTGATTGCGGCGGCGGAGAATCCGCGGGCACGCAGTTTCTCGGCGAGTTCTTCTGTTTCATGCTTGGTGCGGACGAACATGATCATGCCGTCCATCTCGGTGACTTCGAGGATCCGGGTGAGCGCGTCGAGCTTGTTGCGGTGGGCAACGTGCAGGTAGCGCTGTGTGATGTTGGTTGCGGTGCGGGTGGTTGCTTTGACCGTAACTTCTTGTGGATCGTTAAGATAGGTTTTTGCGATCCGCCGGATGCCTTGTGGCATGGTGGCTGAGAAGAGTGCAACCTGTTTGGTTTCGGGGGTTTCCGCGAGAATGGTTTCGACGTCTTCTTGGAAGCCCATGTTGAGCATCTCGTCGGCTTCGTCGAGCACCATGTAGCGCAGTTCAGAGATGTCGAGGGAGCCCTTTTTCAGGTGGTCAATGACACGCCCTGGGGTACCGACCACAATGTGGGCGCCGCGGCGCAATCCGGCAAGCTGGTTGCCGTAGGCTTGCCCACCGTAGATTGGCAGCACGTTGATTCGCCCAAGATGGTCGGCAAACGACTGGAAGGAGTCGGCTACCTGGAGGGCAAGTTCGCGGGTGGGGGCAAGCACGAGGGCTTGTGGTTTTTTCTGCTGGGGGTCAATTCCGGCGAGGATAGGTAGCGCGAATGCAGCGGTTTTGCCGGTACCGGTTTGTGCCAAGCCGACAACATCTTCACCGGCGGTAAGCAGCGGGATGGTGGCCGCTTGGATTGCGGAAGGCTGTTCGAAACCTACTTTTTTAATTGCTGCGAGGAGCTGCTCGGGCAACCCCAGCCCGGCGAAGCCGTGTTCGTCGGCGGAATCGTCGGCGTTGTCATCGTTGTCTTCGTTTGTCTGTGCATCGCCGGATTCAGCGGCGGCGGTGTCTACGGTTGCTGCGGTTTCGGTTTCTTCAGCAATACCCGGTTCTTCGGTGCTGGTCTCGTCCACCGCTGCTTCGTCCGTGTCGTGTGCTTGTTCAGCGTTGTCGTCACTGCTGATGGTGTTGTCTTCTGCTAGCAGTGCACCTTCTTCCGAAGATAATGCTGCTGCAGTGGTACCCAGTACATCTTCCAGCTTCATCACACCGTCGTTCTCGTTGGTGTTTGTATTGTCTTGTAAACCCTGCTGGTTATCGGCGTCCATACGCGCGTCCCTCATTCAAAAATCTTTTGCTCAGTTACTGCTCTGGCTTGGCGCTGCGGGGAAAACTTTCCACAGTAGTGCTGTTGCCTTCTCAACACCGGTGCACCTGAGTTACCACAGTGTGCGGTTTTGCTCGTGGCATCTTCGAGCCTGCTCTAGAATCCGAGCAGGTCGCGCCGCAGACATGCGGGATGATACGAGGTTGGGGTGTTGGGTGGTGAGCAGCGTGCCGGAAAACCCATTGCTATTCGGCACTCAATCCACATCTCATGCATCGGGGCGCCAGGTGACAACATGGTGTTGTCGACGTTCCCGATGGTCACCGCTTGTACGCTGTGTTGTTGCTGCAATGTGCGCAACAATTTCCAGTGTGCGGTAGCTGTTGATGATTCTTCACCGACCGACGCTGTCGCAACACCCGCGGCACGCTGTGGTGCTGGGGGTGGTGTACAAGGTGACCACAGCAGTGCTGTGGGTTTGACTATCTACACGGTTCGCATACGCTGCCATCCGTGCCGGTGCAGCAACTCGTCACCAGGTGCAATACCTGTAGTGGTTGCTGCGATACTGCTTCCTTTTGAGGGCTGTTGTGAAAACCAACGTTTCGCGGGGCGTACTGACGCCGGCGCTGAGTGCAGCCGCATCGGCGGCACTGTTCTAGGGAAGCACAAGGATGAATCTTGTATGAATTCCATTGCAGACGGGCAACTACACCGTCTTGTCAATATTGTGAGAATCAACATGCACCCAAACATTGCCTACTGCCGCTTATCACAAGCAGACGGGTTGACCTGTTTCGAGGTGCGTCAGTGAGACTACCTTGCCGACACCGCGTGGCACAACTATGTTTCCGTCACTGCAGATTCCGGGGCTACCTGCCCAAATTGTCACTACCCCCACCGTTGTCGCCGCACCGACTTGCTAAACAGCAGGCCGAATCGTGGCACAAGACCACATTTGTCCTCCCCACCGGTTGCGTTGCGGTGATCAGCGAGCCTGCACTGTAACAAACCACCACATCACCACGGGTTGAGCAACAAAATAAAGGATTATCGTTTGCTGTTTGCCCAGTGTTACAGTGGTGGCAACGTCTTCGCCGGGCGATGTTGACTCCGGTGGCTAACGGCCGGCCTGTTGCGCCGCTGCCACCATGTTACGAAAGTGTCGTGAAGCTTCATGCCGATGATCTTTGATGAGCTGTCTGATGCTCATGTGCGCGATCGGGTCGCGCAGCACGGCACCACCGACCTTAGTGACTTCTTAAAACGCAGTTCGTATCCGTTGGCGATGGTGTACCGCTCTTTTGGGGCGTTTAGCGACGATAACCCTACTGTTGGCGGAAATCTGTGGCCAACGTCGTGGACTCATCGCCTCCGGGAGGCAGGGCTGATTGACGCCCCGGAAACCCCTGATCCGACTGAAACTTCCCTCCTCTTGCGGGCGCATCGTCTCATGCATGTGGGGGATATGGTTCGTGCCCAAGCCTATGAGATGGTTGCTGATCCGCACGGCCTGGCCTATGACGACATGGATCCCATGCTGCAATGCGCCACTCGCATGATGCTTGGCCTGCTGCTGACCCCGTCACCGATTTATGATCGTGCACCAGGGGATCTTGATGCCCGTTGTGATGTGGACGATATTGACGGGCTGTTGGCGGTGATTCGCTCCTATCCACAGTTCCATCGTGAGCTGACGAATCTGTTTGCGGCGTCGACGCTGCAGCACAAATATCATTATGCGGCAATTGATGAACCCTTCGGCCACGGCATGCTGCGCTATCACGCCACCTATCAGCCGATTGAGCTGGTTGTTGCGCTCGATGAATCCCCCCTGAGCACGGCGCTTTCCACCACGATTAGCGCGGTGCCAACATTGCTCAACCATGGGCAGGTGTGTTTAGGTGTGGCGGATTTACAAACCCGCCAGGTAGGTGCCAACAGCCCTGCGAGCCAAGCTGCGAAACCAACCCGGGCAATCACCCCGTTGATGTTGAGCTGGGCTCCCCCTGAAACAGAAGATTGGGAATCACTGCTGGCCCGGGTTCAAGCCCATACTGCTGCCGGCCTGGCGATTATTGGTGCAGTTCGGCCGCCGAATCTTACCACCTCTGGCTATCTCATGTTAGGCCCGATGCGCTATCGCTCTTTTCACGAGGGCGAGGTTCCCGAGTTGCATTTCGCCTTGGAAAAACCGATGCCCACCTCGCTGGTGTCCGATTGGCTTTCCTGCGGCTGCTAGAGAACACTGCAGTGACCACCATCGCCTGCTTTTCCATCCGCAACAGCAACGCTGGCACCGCAAGTTTCAGCCAACAGCGTGAGCCGATAAGCCTCGGCGACACTGTGTTGTTTTTGTGTAGCATCACCTCTTCCGGCAGCGACTGGGATGTGACCCACTACTCGTCCATAGGGTAGAAAATCTGCTCCCATCTGCAGTGGTGGCGCCGTAGAATGAATCAACAGCAGCACTAGCACACTACCGCAGTACCAGCGGGTCGAAGTTCGCTACCAGTCAGGTGCATGACGGGTGTGTGCCCGGCACCCGCCACCATTGTTTGCTGGCGGCGATAGTCGGCACTGGCTGCATGCAACTCTGTAGGGTTTTCTTCCTGTATGACCGTGCACAAGAAGCACGCAACATAGCGACTCGATAATGTTCGATTTTTCTCTTCCTCAGCGCCAACAGTCACCTGCTGATCTGCTCACCCATCATCCCACCGCGGATCTTTCCACCTTTGTGCAGCACACATCCATCACCCTGGCCGATCTTTACCGTGCACCTGGAGTGATTGCTCCTACCGCAACCCCGGAGGAATATCCAGATTCGTTTACGAGCTGGCGCTACCGCTGCGGACTTGCCAGCCCAGTTGACGCCGACATGGTGACCCAAACATTTCTGCTTCGACGACTACGCCGCCTGCTGCATATCGACGATGGGCAGCGGGCAGCAATGTATGCTTCCCTGCTTGGTTCCACACAGCTCGCAGCGAGCTTGTCCCAATCCCAGATGCGCGCCGCTGCGATGCTGGTAGGACTCATCTTCTCCGAAGAACCCCACGAATACGACAATGTCGCCTATCCGGGCACGATCGATGCCGCGCTGGCGATGCTGCGTTCACAACCGGATGTTGTCGCTGAAGCGACAAGCCTGCTGAGTCTCCTTCCGGTGATGAACGCGCAACCCGAAACCACTGAACCTGCCCCAGTCGCCGCTGCACCAAGCTGGTGTGGGTTGACGCTGCACGCCCACTACACTGCGGCTGAACTCTATTCCGCAATCAGCAGCACCCCGCAGGTGTCACTTGCTCACTGGCCGGAGACGATCAACTATTTCGAACATGAACAATCCACTGTCGGAATGATTGTGACCACCATTGATCCGGAAGCAGGGCAGCTTGCCGGCAACGGCCGTGTTGCCACCGCTATCAGCCAACACCAATGCTCCCTCGACCTTGGCCAATGTGTCACCGCAGATACACGCCTTGGCCGTGCCCTGGCAGACGACCTGACCACTGCCCCAACTTTGCTGCTTGCCGCAGGCAAACCCGGAACTGTGGAAACCCCCTCGGCGGAATATGAAATGCTAGGAACAATTACCCTGGTCGAATCGGGCAGCGTAGATGACGCAATCTACACTGTGCAGGTAACCCACCCCCTGCCGCAACACGTATGCCGCCGCTGGTTATCCTGCGGCTGCTAATTGCTCGGCCTGACCATTAGCCCGATCTGGTGCCAAACCACTACCCCCAAGGCCGACAACTCCAGCGATCCCCAGGCAGCAATCCCCTGCCAGGTAGCCAAAGCAGGAAACCATCGGCGCCGCACCGATCACTTCTGCTGGTGTCCACTGCCCGGTTGCATGGTTTGCCGGGGTTGCGGCTGGGCAGCACCAACTTGCGGCAACAGCATTGCCGGCTGTGGAGAAGGCATCGTCTCCGGCGCCAACAACCACCCTAATGCTGCCAGGAACATCATCGCCCCGGAGACGGCAAACGCGAGCGAATAGCCGCCATGGTCAACAATAAGACCAACCGCAATAGGGCCGATCAGACTGCCGAAATCCTGCACCATCTGAAAACGGGACAACACCCGTGCACCGGAACGCTCATTGCCAATCACATCCGCCACAGTGGCCTGCTGTGCCGGGACAAACAGCCCCGCCCCTACCCCGGCACCAGCAGTTGCCAGCACAAACCACAAAGGATTACCAACCCAGCCGAGGGTAATCGTCATCAAACCATTGACCAGAAGACCGATCAGCATCAGCGGTTTTCTGCCCCACTTGTCCGCCCCACGACCAGCCACTTGCAGGGCAAGCGCATTGCCGGCCGCAAACACTGCCAGTGCCACCCCGGCAAGGGCTGCACCTTGGGAAAATGTCGCGGCCGCAAGCAGGGGAAGCAACGCGATACGCACCCCAAAGTTTGTCCACCCATTAGCAAACCCGCTGAGCAAACTTGCCCGATAGGCGCGATGCTGCAGCGCTTGACGAATAGTCATCGGCGCAACCACAGTGTTGTGTTCTAAGTCGTAGAGTCGCTGACTCGACAACTTCCAGCCCACCACCGCAGCAGCAAGGAACAATGCGGTAGCATAGATCGCAAAGGGCCACCGCATACCCAGCGGCGCCAACGCTGCGCCCACCACCGGGCCGATCACGGAACCGACCAGAAATGCGGTGCCATAGGTCGAAGAAGCATAGCCGCGAATCGCTGGCGGGGAGATCCGCACAATCAATCCCACCGCCGAGACGGTAAACATGGTCGACCCAATGCCCGCTATTCCCCGTAGCAGCAGCATCTGCCAGTAAGTTTGCGCCCAGGCGATGAGTCCAGTTGCCACCGCAACGGTGAGCAGCCCGGTGAGATACACCTTGCGCGAACCGATAACCTCAACAAGCTTGCCGGCCGTTGGCGCAAATATTAGCCGCGAAAAAGCAAAAATACTCACCACCAGTCCGGCAAGGGTAACTGAGACGTCAAAGCTTAACGCGAACTGCGGAATAATCGGCGCGATAAGACCAAACCCGAGCGCGATAATAAACGCTGCAGTCACCAACACCCAGATCTCTTGGGGAAGCTGCTGTGGACGGCGACGATGCTCTTTGGTCATGATCACTCATCTTCGTCGAAGGGGGCGCGGTGACCAAACCGCCAGCTGCCCAGCTGGCAACGCAATGCACGCGGCTGGAACACCAGTCCCACAACCTTGATCCACCGCGGTGCAGTCACCACCGGTAGCCGGCACCCCGGGTGTTGTCCCTAAGTCTTGGCCATGTTTCCCAGTATTTCGTGGTTTGGGTGATGGTTGCCAAAACTTGGTCTTCACCTTCACTGGCGGGTAGCGCCGCATTGAACCGCTGGCAGATAAGCTCGCTTCAAGAAACGATCCCGGTACGCAACAATGAACCGAACCATGTCCGAGGTTTTGGCCCGAGTTCCAAGGACAAAACACGCTGACGCGGCCTGCAACAACTCGTTGGTGTCCAGCAGTTCTTCGGTGTTTTCCCCGTAAGCTTGGCGTTGTCTGCACTGACGTCTACTTCGGCTCGGGTGACGATACCGTCGCGGCCTGCGTGTTGCACCCACGAGCGTCCGGTGTGCCCGAAGCGCCCTCACTTTGGTGCGACGAGCTTGCAGGGGATCTGTATTGATCATCATTCGGCCAAGAGGCGTTATCCCCCAAGCAGGCGCCGCGGACGAGATCAGATATAACGGATCGCCACCCTGTGGGACAGGTAGCATCGCTAGATACTTCGATCGCGTAGATAAACGAGGCTTCGTTTCGCGTCATCGCAACCGAAGTGTGGCAATGGGAAGACTGTGCGTTGGGCGAGCACAGTCTGCGCCTGTTCTGCCGCAGGCGGATCACCGGGTTTTTCACCACGGGCGGATCGTGCCGCTATATGGTGAGTCATCGAAGTTGAAAACATGCCCTGATGAGGTAGTCCTGGGGACAGACCGGCCAGGACTACATGGCTTACATAGACTTAGCAACTTGGCTCACCTCTACATTCCGAAACATTGCTACAGCACGCTCTGTGCGGCAAGCTGCATACGCTGCACAACGCTGAAATAGGCGTGAAGACCCCACCAAATGAACGGGAAAATAACGCCAACGCAGCACTGCATTGCACACGGGGCAACCGCCAGACAACACGGGTTCATCAGGCAAAGCATGAAGCAATAGAACAATTGTTCGAACACGGTGGGGTCGCTGTGCGCCGGCCTCGCTACTATCCCCCTCATGCATTCACTTCTTCGACGTCACCGCCACAATCACGAAAGTCCAGATCAGCTCGCCGGGAAGATTACAGCCACCGCAGCAACCACGCTTCGCAACGTAGCATCCCTCATCGCGCATCCCCGCTCCTTGGCGCGACCCGATCCCGCGTGGCGACCACCCTCAATAGGCCTACCGGCGATCGCGTCCGCCCCAGCACTTCAAGTGTGTGTCACCCGCTACCGGCTCAGCACCAAAGATCGGGACGAGCTACAGGCATTTGGCTATCACGGCGCATACGTTGTGATCATCCGAATCACCAACCGCCAAGGCCTTCCAGTGCCGCAAGCAGTCAGTGACGCTTGGATGACTGCTATTGCACAGCATCCACCTGCGGGCACGGTTCATCAACTTATTGACGAGGTGCAACCCACCTACGCCATGGTGGTTGGTGCCCGCTTCCAGCCAGTACCAAGCCCAGCGTCACTCTACGGATGGACTACACAGGCTGCGTAAGGAAGGTGCCAATACGGTTAACACCACCAACCAAGGCCAGTGACAGGTTGCTGCAGGACAGCGAATATGCCATCGGTGAGCGAGCGATACGGTACTCGCTCCAGATGATGGCATTGCGAACCTCCGCAGCCGCGGCATCAACTCCACACCTCACCGACACACTGCCACCTGCACGCTGCGCGAAGCGCGTTTTCCAAGGGATACGTTTCGTACCGATACTGATTGGCGGCTGGTGTTAAGCCAATCCAAGCAGTGCCGCGACCATATCCTCCGGGATAGCTGCTGCATCGCCTCGTGCCAACGAGACGGCGAGCTGCTGTTCCCAATGTCGCGCTTGGGTGGCCATAAACGGCAATACAGTGCTTAACCGGCCAAAGTCTTCAAACGACCCCAATGAGACGTAGGCGCTATACGTGTGTGATCCAGGCGCAGTGAGCTCATCAAACACGGCATACACCGCATCGTCAGTAGCTCCACTGGGTGTTTGTTGTTGGCTGAGCATCTCAAGCAGTGACTCAGGGGCAAGCAACAAACTCACTGCCGCCTGCTGCATGCTGCCAATCGTTGTAATCTCGACGACGAGGAGCCCTTGATTACCACATGGTGCGTACGCGATCGGCACCCCCGTCTCCGGGCTGGCGAACGCCAACTCGGGGAAACGCCCCAGCGGATCATCAACCAAGTCGTCGATAAAGCTAAGTGCCTGCGAGGTCTCTAAAAAGGTGCGAATAGCAGCAGTTGCACCCGCCACCGAGAAGGCAACCTCAAGCAACGTCGATGACTCGAGCTCGCTGGTGGAATCCCCATAGTCGAGCAGATAAATACTTGCTGCGGGAAGCACCTCATTGTCGACGAGAATTTTTAAATCAATGCCACTTGGGGTGGGAATATACATCGCCCCGTCGACAATGCGCTGCTCAATCCGGTTCTCGTCAAGAGCGCTGGCTAGATCTTCATAGAAACTCATGCCTGAAAAAGGTTCCTTCACACGTTGTGCGGTAGTGGCGCAAAGGTGTATTGCACGGTATCGCGGCACCTGCCACGTATCTTCCAACCCCGCTAGTTGGCATCGTAGTGGTATCACACTGCTTTGCGCGATCCTTCTCTGCTGCTGGTAACCCCACAACAATGCCGCCGCAGCCGACCAGGAGCCTCACCGAAAGCAATCTACAGCTCCCTAATCGAGCCACTATGGGAACCCGGCGACATCTCCCGCACCAACCAAAATATGAGGAGGAAAGGAAGCATTTGATGCTGCTGGTTAAAACAGTTGCGCCCGGTAGCGCAGCAGATCCTCATCTTTTTCCGCCGGCGTTTTGTGCGGGCAGCTCACACACTTATTCGTCCCCGCATGGTGATAGATCATGCAGCAGGACATGCGTCGCACCGCAAGATGCTCAATGGCGTCTAGATCATCGTGTGCCAAATCGACGGCAAGTATCTCGTCATCGGTGACATTGATAAAGCGTGGATCGCGCACCAGCTTCTCCCCAACTTCGGCTTTCACCCCCGCCAGCAAGGCCTGCGCCAGCGCTATTCCGGTAGGTACTGCGAAACTGTTATTTGCAGCACCTGCTGCTGCATCGGCAATCGCATCGGTGACATGTGCCCACAGTGGTGCAGGTTTGAGTCCAGCGCCCTCCCCGAGTGCTGTCACCAGTGGTGACAGTGAAGTGGCAAATACTTGCCCTTGATGGCGCAAGGCTGTCAGCCACTCCTCGTGCGAGGCAGGATGGGTTGGCTCAGTGGGAACCAGCCCACACCAAAACCACGGTGCATCAGCTTGTGCATCATCGTCGTCGGCGGATTGAAAAAAGAGCCGACCCTGCGACAAGTCAAGATCACAGACGACTTCCTCTTCGACCATGACAGCAATCGCGGGCTTGCACACCGCGGCCAGCAGAGTAAACCACCACATGTGCATCTCAAAGGTGATGTTGCCCATCGGGAATCGGCGTCCTGCCGCAGCCACGATGCGATCCATGACAGCACGCTCGGCCATGGCTTGTGGGGTGGTGAATTCCGCGGATTCCCCTGGAATCAACGACTCCGCAAGCCACGGACTTTCACTCAGCAGCCGACGATAGGCGCCCGGCAACGATGAAGGGGTGGCTGATTGTGGTGACATACTTTCATAGCTTATCTGTTACTCAACACACCGGTGGCAGTACAGTTCAAGTGACCCAAGGTTGGCTCTTAAAGGTAAGCAACCAAGGTGTGCGGTCAAACTCGATACGATTCGACCCTTTTGCTGCCAAGCCACAGTTTTCCCCTGCCCGAGATCGCTAATCGTTATTTGCTTGCTGTCGTTTTCCTTCGAAACGCCTAACACCTCCCGGCACACGGTGTGATAAACCACTGGTGCGACAACAGTGCCGCGCCTTTGATTCGGTTTTGACCCTGCACTTCGAGCGCCACTCAACGCCGCGAACACGGTTTCATAACAGTTCAACGTCCAGCTGGATACGGCTACCCCACCGATTGCAGCACAGGTTGCGCTGCTTGCGCTTGCTTCAATCTCGTGGACGCGTGCCTTGGGCAACGGTGAAAAAACCGATCCGAACTGCACCAAACTGGCGACAGTGGTGCGGCAGTAGATACACGGCTCTCTTATTGCTATAGCGGCTTGCATACCAAGGTTTTTTGTGGTGCGACCTTCGGTTGTGAAGTTGCTCTCATGCGCCCGGCCGGTACTATGACCTATGACATCGTGACCTGTGCCTGCCGTGTCTTTCCCCAGGGCAGCACCGATGAGCATCTCCCCTGGCGGGAACAGTGATCCGCGCCAGCAAACCACAGGAACATTCGCGAAAAACAAACTGTAGTTTTACTTCCAGCAACGTAAAGAAGCAACCACGCAAGGACTATCCATGACAAATAGCCACGAACTCGGCGCCGACAATATCGCCAAATTCGACGACGACAACGAACACACCGCCACTGCCCAGGACACCGAAAAATCGAAGAAGTCTTCCTTGCTCGGCAAGGTTAGCTCCGCGATTGGCGCCACAGCAGAGCAGGTCAAAGACCAGGTGACCGGTATTTTCACCAAGGACGATGACACCACCGACAATGAAATGAACCGGAAAATCTATGCGGCGCTTGATGCAAACGAGCGCGCAGAGATGTCCAATGAAATCCAGCGCAATGTTGCCGAAGCACTCGGCACCGATGCGCGGCACCTCAAGAAGCGTGCCGGGGTGGGTGGCCGCTTTGTGATTCATATTCTGACGAAGGCTGCTGAAATTCAGCAGTCAGCGGTGGAACAAACTATTGATTGGCTGCGGGCGAAAAACCCCACCGCCACTCCGGAAGAACTGCAGGACAAGTTGGACAACTGGTTCCAGGGTTTGTCGGTGACCTCTGGTGGTGCCGCAGGTATGGCCTCCGCGGTACCAGGTATTGGTCTGGCAACCGGTACTGCTGCGATCGCTGCCGAATCGGTGCTATTCCTCGACCTTGCCACCCTATACACCTTGGGGTCTGCCTATCTGCGGGGCGCAGATCTATCCATTCCAGAACGGCGGCAGGCGTTTGTGCTGTTGACTTTGGCGGGCACGCAAGGCACCGCAATTGTTGACGCGGCAGTTGGTGACATTGTGGGCGGCGATGGTACCCGTTCGGCAATGTCGGTTGTGACCGGGATCTCGAAGATGAATGCGGCAAAAGCGGGCAGCATGAACAACAAGCTCGTGCAGACCATCGGAAAGGTCGGCCTGAAAAAATTGCTGCCCGCATCTATTGGCAAGTTGCTGCCCTTTGGCCTGGGTGCAGCTATTGGTGCTGGTGCTTCGTGGAAACTGTCTTCGAATGTCATCAAGCACACCGATCAGGCGCTCGGGACGTTGCCAGCACAGTTCCCTACCCCGGCACCAACGTCGGTTCCGGACACCCCGGAGATTGTGAAACAGTTCGAGAAAGCTCGTAAAAAGGTAGCTGACGAGTCCTAACAGGCTCGCGTTGACCGCACCTGCCCTACCGGTGGATCCATTATTGAGCCGGTGGGCAGGTGACAACGCATCCCCTTGGCGGCGTGACAGGTGGACTACGGGGTGGACAACGGTCTTCGTCCCATTAGTGCAACCCGTGGCAGCACATGGCGAGCTACAAAGTAGGTTCTAGTGACGCTCGAATGAGGCTCGAGTAAGGCGCTCGCTGCTCAGTGGGGCGTCTGGTCGCATATCGCAACCGGCGTATTGGGCACTGCTGCTTCACACAACGGGAAGTGCTGGTTCACGCAACGCGCTCCGCTTCAGCTTTTCTTGTCCTTGGCAACGGCAATGCTTGTTGTCTAATAGTCACGCAGGTTTGTGCAAAGCTTCGACCGACAGCACGCACGATTCGCAGCAGCTGTCGGTCATTTCGCCCAACTCGCAATGGACCTACTGGGGGTGTCACCGATATTGTCACTTGCGGTGATGTCACGGCCAGGCAATGGAGAAACCTCCTGATCGTCTCGGCACACCGTATGGTGGAATAGGAATGACCATTGCACGGTTTTTTCGCTCGCGCGACAACCTTGGAAAGGGCGGACTTTCGTGCCACACACTGCCGACACCACAACCCCATCTGGTGCCAGCGCTGCACCCCACAAGACGGCCACATCCGGATCGGCGCCCACCCACACAACTGCGGCGCTGCGGGCGCTATCCCATCTGTTACTCGCAGCAAAGGGCAGTGCACTCTTGGCACTTGCCACCACCGTTGTCACCACTGTGATGACGGCCGTAATACCACTGCTTACCAAGGATGCCGTCAATATCGCGATCGGTGCCGCTGAGCCGTCCCGGCTGGTTGAAATGATGGGGTTTACCCAGCCGATCTTTGCGGTGATGACCTTACTCATCGTCGCAAGTGTGATCCGCTTCGGGTTTTCTTTTCTCCGCCGAGTCAGTGCCGGTCGGCTGTCGATTACGGTGCAACACCAAGTCCGCCAAGAGATGCTTAAGCGGATCATGCACTTAGATGGCCGCGCCTTAGCAACCGTCCGCACTGGTCAATTGGCCAGCCGGTCGATCTCTGATATCTCCAGTGTGCAAGGGCTAGTAGCGATGCTGCCGCTGTCGGTGGAAAACGGACTCACGCTCATCGTCACCGCGTCCATCATGCTGTATTTATCGCCACCACTCGCCCTGGTCGCGATAGCATTTTTACCGTTGATTACCCTGTTTGCTGTGCGCCGCAGCGGCAAACTTTTTGCCGCCAACTGGTCAGCACAGCAGGCGGTCGCTGATTTCGCGACGAAAGTAGAAAACACCATCACTGGTTTTCACGTGGTGAAAGCCTTTGCCGCCGAAACCCGGGAAGTGCATGCAGCACGCGACTTGGCAAGAACGGTGTTTGCCGAGAAAATCCGAGCAGCAACGATCAGTGCCCGTATTCAGCCGCTGGTGAGTAACCTCCCCCAGCTGATGCATATCGCAAATCTTGCCGTTGGCGGCTATCTGGTGATGACCGGACGGCTCGATATCGGGACATTTGTCGCGTTTGCCGCGTATATGACCACCCTTGCCTCTTCGACGCGGATGGTGGCCGCGACCGCTGTGCGCATTAATCAGTCGCTGGCCTCAGTGAGCCGAATTATGGAAGTGCTCGCACTTCGACCGAGCCTGCCACAACCGGCGGCCCCTGCCAGCATCGATCCCGATCAACCATTAGGGCTGGTAGTAGACCGGGTCTCCTATCACGAGCTGAACCGTACTCGCGATCACGCAACCACTGACACAGCGCAAACGCTCGCCCCTGCGGCAACGGTGTCCACCCCGTCACCGGATGACGGAAAAACCACGATCAGCGACCAGGCAAGGCGGAGGCAACAACAAACCCAACCCGGTGACAGTGCACCGGCACCCAGGCACCGTGCTGCAATGCCACACGCAGCCTATGGATCGGGGAGCACGCAGCAGTTATTGCTCGATGAAGTTTCTTTCACGCTTGATCCTGGTACGTTCACAGTGATGGTGGGACCTGCCCAAGCAGGCAAAACCATGCTCGTTGCCCTGTTAAGTCGCCTCTATGATCCAACGAGTGGCCGCATCGCGCTGACCGTAGGGCAAAACGATTCCCCGAATCGCAAAACCTATCCCTACCTTGCTATCGGTTCGCAAGGGGTGCGCCGCCATGTGGCGTTTATGTTTGATGATCCGCAGGTGTTTTCAGGATCAGTGCGAGACAATATCGCTATGGGTCGCCCCGTTGATGACGAGGCAATTCGGTGGGCTGCCACCATTGCTGGTGCCATGGAGTTTATTGCGGAGCTTCCTGAAGGCTTCGACACACTCCTCGGGGAGAAAGGCCGCACCTTATCTGGTGGGCAGCGGCAGCGTCTGGCATTAGCACGCACGCTTGTCACCCGACCGGCGCTCATTGTGCTCGACGATGCGACCAGTGCTATTGATGCGATTACTGAAGCGTCGATCTATCAGCAGCTGCGCAGCGCCCTCCCGGAGACGACCGTCCTGGCAATCACGCATCGTCATTCGACGGTGGCGCTTGCTGACGCCGTCGTAGTGATGGATCAAGGACGGGTGGTTGCAACAGGCCCTACCGCCGAAGTCATCAACCATCCGCGGTTTCTCGCCGTCATGGCGACCGCTGAAGAACAGCACACCCACACCAACGTTCGCCGCAGTCAACCCCGTCTAGCCTCCGAGCAGCCAGAATCGAAGGCTGCAGCAGTTCCTTATGCGAACCCGTCACCATCACTGCCGCACCAACCCCTGACGGATCGTCCGCGGCAGCTGCTGCATCCTGCCCAGATTCCCACCGACGCGAGCGATCTACTGTGGCAACAGTTGTGGCCACCACAACACGCGCCCTCAAAAGATACACGCAACGCTCACCGCATGAACAAGGCGCAAACCCGGGCGGCGGTGACGCGCACTGGGGGCGGGATGGGCGGGCACCGTCCGCCCGGCGCGGCGATGACTCCCGCGACGGATGATCTGTTGCACCAAGTGGAACACCTTCCCCCAGCACGTGCGATCCCCCGCCTGTCACCTGCCGCCGAGCTTGCTGATGTCACCGATGTTGGACGGTTTTCACTGCCGCTGCTGCTAAGCAGAGCACGTTGGTTGCTGCTTGCCACAACGGTGCTGCTGTTCGCATCAGTGGCCTGTGATTTGGCGTTTCCGTATCTTGTTCGGTTTACCATCGATGGGCCAATTACGACCGGTTCGACCACACGGTTGCAGCAGTTGTGTGGTGTTGCTGTCGTGCTATTGGTTGTGGCCTGGGCGTGTGAAGTCGCCTCAACACTGACCACAGCCCGTACCGGTGAGCGGCTGTTGTATTCGCTTCGCGTTCGACTCTTTGCTCATATCCATAATCAGACGACGGATTTCTTTCTTCGCTACCGGACCGGTGCATTGCTGACCCGATTGACCGCCGATGTGGAAAGCTTGTCCACCTTTTTGCAGGTGGCACTCGCCGAAACCATTGTGGCGATCACCACGCTGGTTGGGGTGGCGGTGATGTTGGGGGCAACGAGTTTGCCGCTTGCCGCAGTCGCCCTTGCCCAACTGCCGTTTGTGGTGCTGGCAACGTTCGCATTTCGCCGGGTGACGAAGAAAAACTATGCCCAAGCACGCTCGGCGATCACCGAGGTGAATACTTATTTTTTGGAAGCGGTCGGCGGGGTGCGAGTCTTGCAGTCGCTGCAGGCAGAAACGTATGTTGCCAACCAGTTTTCGCAGCGCACCGGCCGGTATCGCCATCTTCGCAACCGGGGGCAAGTAGCAATTGCCCTCTATTTCCCAGGGATTATTGCCCTCGGGGAGTTAGCCACCGCTACTGTTGTTGGTGTTGGTGCCTGGTGGGTGCAGCAGTCGACGATCAGTGCCGGTGTGTTGGTGGCGTTTGTGCTGTATATGTCGCGGCTGTTTGGCCCTGTTCGGATGTTGAGTCAGCTGTTTGATTCATATAGCCAAGCCCGGGTGGGGCTCGGACGGATTGAGCAGCTCCTTGCTGATACTCCCACTTTTCGTAATTTGGATCCGCTGGAATTGGATGAAGCAGCACTGCGCGATGCCGAGCAGGTGGCTGCCGCTGCCGCAACTGGGCGCATTGTTGTCGACGATGTCTCATTTGCCTATCGCACCAGGCCGCAGAGCAGCTCACCCGTTTACACGAATACGGGTATGAACCAGGCAGAACCAGCAGAATCTGCACCCCAGCGCAGGAACCCTACCCCGCCGGTGGTATCCACCACAGCATCCGCCGATGCACCAGCGCAGCTGGAGCAGCCGTGGGTGCTCCGCAACGTCTCGCTGACGTTGATTCCCGGCCAGACCGTTGCGATTGTTGGGGCAACAGGGGCCGGCAAATCAACCTTTGCCCAACTCATAGCGGGTCTGTACCGCCCCCAAACAGGGATAATTACCGCAGGTGGCGTCGATATCACGACGTTTGCCTCCCCGATTTGGCGGCGACAGTTAGGTATTGTGCCGCAGGATCCGCATATTTTCGCAGGCACCATCGCCGAGGCAATCGCCTATGGAAAACCTGATGCCACAGCACAGGAAATTATGCGCGCCGCAGCCCGCGTGGGGGCGCTGAGCATTATTGCTGATTTACCTTGCGGCATGTACACCATGCTCGGCGACGGTGGCAGTGGTGTGTCCTCTGGGACGCGGCAGCTCATAGCACTTGCTCGTGCCGAACTGATCAACCCCAAACTTGTCATCTATGACGAGGCGACAGCAGTGGTGGATCCCGCCACTGAGCAGCATATTGTCGCAGCTCAACGAGATGTTGCTGCCGGCCGGACTGCGATAATGATTGCGCATCGATTGCACACTGCCATGCATGCTGATCGAGTGATTGTGTTCCATCAAGGTCGCATCGTGGAAGATGGCACGCCGCAGCAACTTCGCGCCGCGGGTGGTCGATTTGCGGCCATGCTGCAAGCCAGTGCCCACGACAACACCGTGGAAACTCCTGGTAAACAATCATGACCCTTGTTTCAGCGCAACCTGTTCCAGCCACACGCCAATAGCGCTCCCGATAGGCGATACTTCGTTGCTGCGGCTGCGGGGGCTGTTTGTCACATAGGGGGATTACTCGATGCTTGCGCGGTACGACGTGTGTTGGTGCCTGCTTTCGAATACGTTCCACACGGTTGCCACATCCGGCAACAGCCAAGCCCTGAATATGGGGGTAGCGGCAGGGGGTGAAGTAACGCTGTGCTAACTGCCCTACCAGGGCAAACCAACCGTTGATCGCAACGCCGTGCGGACATCGTTTCCCTCATCCCTAACAGCGACTGCGATCATGACTAGACTGACAAGACGGGCAACTTTTCACCCATGCTTTTCTTGCCACAATATGCACCGCCGAACGCTCGGCAACATGTGGGCACCATATGTTCGTTGGTTGGCCGGTGCGACTGGATCAATAGTGTGGCAGCCACACTGCGCTTATCGCATCACATGCACCGGCACAGACGGTGGAAAGCGTGGGTTTTTCAGGGAAGTTGTACCACTGAATATTTGGATATTTTCACCAACAATTTTGCTTTGTAACAGTGACCCAAGAAACGAGGCGAGCACCTGCCGTGAGCAGCGACAGTACTTTCGGCCAGAATCAGTGGCTGGTAGATGTGATGTTCCAGCAGTACACCGAGGATCCCAACTCGGTGGACCAGGAATGGCGCAACTATTTCGCTAACAATGCAGGGGCTGCCGGTACACCACCGGCAGCGTCGCAGGCCAAGCAACCAGCCCCGGCAACTCCAAAGCAAGGGTTAGGGTTGCAAGAACCCACCCCGCAGCCGCGCAAGGTTGCTGAAAAAGCGCAACACACTGGCACCGCTGACGGGGTTCACCCGAATAAAAATGCCGGCAATATTGCCCCGCAGGCGGCCAAACCACAGGCCGCCAACGTTCCTGATCCGCAGGTGAAAAAGCCTCAGCGGCCAGCTTCCCCGTTAGCGGACACCAAGCCGATGCCGGAAGCTGGGAAAACCCCGCTGGCAGGGATTGCGAAGGCAATCGCGAAGAACATGGATCTGTCGCTGGAGGTGCCAACGGCTACCAGTGTGCGCGACATGCCGGCACGGTTGATGTTCGAAAACCGCTCGATGATCAACGAGCAGCTGGCACGAACCCGCGGCGGGAAAATCTCGTTTACCCATATCTTGGGGTATGCGCTCATCAAAGCAGTGATGGTGCATCCGGATATGAACAATGCCTACGACATTGTCGACGGTAAACCGACCCTGGTTGTTCCTGAACACATCAATCTTGGGTTGGCTATCGACCTGCCGCAGAAAGATGGCGCCCGGGCGCTGGTGGTGGCAGCGATCAAAGAATGCGAAACACTGTCCTTTGGTGAATTCGTTACCGCCTATGAGGATATTGTCGCCCGCGGCCGTAAGGGCAAGCTCACCGGGAAAGACTTTGCCGGTGTCACCATCACCTTGACGAACCCTGGTGGTATCGGAACCCGCCATTCGGTGCCGCGCCTGACCAAGGGGCAAGGTGCCATCATCGGTGTCGGTTCGATGGATTACCCGGCCGAATTTGCTGGCGCTTCCGAGGATCGTCTCGCCGAACTTGGTGTCGGCAAACTGGTGACTATCACCTCTACCTATGACCACCGGGTGATCCAGGGTGCCGAGTCAGGCGAGTTCTTGCGCACGATGAGCCGTCTGCTCGTCGATGATGCATTCTGGGATGATATTTTCGCCGACATGCGGGTGCCATATACCCCGATGCGCTGGTCGCAGGATCTGCCAAACACCGGTGTCGATAAAAACACCCGGGTTATGCAGCTCATTGAGGCCTACCGTTCCCGCGGCCATCTCATCGCCGACACTAATCCGCTGCACTATCAGCAGCCGGGCATGCCAATCCCAGATCACCGCGATTTGGATATCGCCACACATGGACTCACCCTGTGGGATTTGGATCGTACCTTCCACGTCGGCGGGTTCGCGGGCAAAGAAACCATGACGCTGCGCGAAGTCTTAAAGAAACTTCGCAACGCCTACACTTTGAAGGTGGGCAGCGAATACACCCATATTCTTGACCGCGATGAGCGCACCTGGCTGCAGGATCGCCTCGAGGCGGGCATCAACAAGCCAACGAATGCGGAACAAAAGTACATTCTGCAAAAACTCAACGCTGCAGAAGCTTTCGAAAACTTCCTGCAAACCAAATATGTTGGCCAGAAGCGGTTCTCCCTCGAGGGTGCCGAATCGCTTATTCCGCTGATGGATGCCGCTATTGACACTGCGGCCGGCCAAGGCTTGGACGAAGTAGTCATCGCCATGCCGCACCGTGGCCGTCTCAATGTGCTGGCCAATATTGTTGGCAAGCCGCTGCACACCCTGTTCAACGAGTTTGAAGGCAATATTGATCCTGCCCAAGCCGGTGGCTCTGGTGACGTGAAATATCACCTTGGTGCAGAGGGCCAACATATTCAAATGTTTGGCGACGGTGAGATTAAAGTCTCGCTGACTGCGAACCCCTCCCACCTAGAAGCAGTCAACCCGGTGATGGAAGGTATCGCACGGGCAAAGCAGGATCTGCTCGACAAGGGCGAAGACGGATTCTCTGTGGTGCCGATCCTGTTGCACGGCGACGCTGCCTTTGCCGGGTTGGGTATCGTCCCTGAGACCATCAACTTAGCCCAGCTGCGCGGCTACACCGTCGGTGGCACCATCCACATTGTGGTGAATAACCAGATCGGCTTTACCACCACCCCGGATTCCGGCCGCTCAATGCACTACGCCACCGATATTGCGAAAGCCTTCGGCTGCCCAGTCTTCCACGTCAATGGGGATGATCCAGAAGCAGTCGTGTGGGTTGGTCGGATGGCGACCGAATACCGTCGCCGCTTCGGCAAGGATGTGTTCATCGACCTGGTGTGCTACCGCAAGCGTGGCCACAACGAAGCCGATGATCCATCAATGACCCAGCCGCAAATGTATGAGATCATCGACAACCGCGACTCGGTGCGGGAAAAGTACTGTGCCGATCTGCTTGGCCGCGGTGACCTCTCCGAGGCAGATGCCGATGCGGTTGCCCGCGACTTCCACGATCAAATGGAAGCCGTGTTCAATGAGGTGAAGAAAGCCGAAAAGCAAAAAGCTAAGGCACAAGAAGGCATTCAAGCAGCTCAACAGCTTCCACACGGGTTGGACACCTCCATCACCCGGGAAGAACTCGTCGAGATCGGCGAAGCCTACGGGCAGCTGCCGGACGACTTCCATGTGCATCCACGTGTCAAGCCGGTGGCTGATAAGCGTGCAGCTTCCGCCCGGGAAGGTGGCATTGACTGGGGTTGGGGTGAGCTTATCGCCTTCGGTTCGCTGGCCAACGCCGGCAAGCTTGTGCGTCTCGCCGGTGAAGATTCCCGCCGCGGCACCTTCACCCAGCGGCATGCCGTACTCATCGACTCGGAAACCTCCCAGGAGCACAATCCGCTCGACGAACTTGCCCGCACCAAGGGCGACGGCAAATTCCTGGTGTACAACTCGGCGCTGACCGAATACGCCGGTATGGGCTTCGAATACGGCTATTCGGTGGGCAACCTTGATGCCGTGGTCGCTTGGGAAGCACAGTTCGGTGACTTCGCCAATGGTGCGCAAACCATCATCGACGAATACTTGTGCTCTGGTGAAGCGAAGTGGGGCCAGCTATCGAAGGTGATCCTGCTGCTGCCACACGGTTATGAAGGCATGGGGCCTGACCACTCCTCGGCTCGTATCGAACGGTATCTGCAACTGTGTGCAGAAGGTTCGATGACAGTCGCTCACCCGTCGACACCGGCCAACCACTTCCATCTGCTGCGCCGCCACGCCCTCGGGGATCTGAAACGACCACTGGTGGTCTTCACTCCGAAGTCGATGCTGCGCAACAAAGATGCCGTCTCCAGTGTGGAAGATTTCACCGAAGTCACCAAGTTCCGCAGCGTGATCAACGATCCAAATCTGGTCGACATCAACGGTAAGAAGATCGGCGACTGCGACAAGGTCACCACCATTTTGCTGACTTCCGGCAAGCTCTACTACGAGCTGGAGAAGCGACGCAAAAAGGATGGCCGCGACGATGTTGCGATTATCCGCCAAGAGATGCTGCATCCAATTCCGCACAACCGGCTTAAGGAAGCCTTCGACTGCTTCCCGAATGCGAAGGAAGTGCGCTGGTGCCAGGAAGAGCCCGCAAACCAGGGCGCATGGCCATTCCTGGTGATGCACTTCCCTGAGGTGCTGCCTGATATGCCGAAGCTGAAGCGGGTATCGCGCCGTGCACAGTCTTCCACTGCCACCGGTTTGGCGAAGGTTCACCAATTTGAGCAGGCACAGCTTATTGACGAAGCGTTCGCCAAATAGGTTTACCGAGGCTATCCCCTAGCCTGCCGCCGAACATAACGGCAGTAGCGTAGACACACATCTTCCCAATCCCCATCGCAAACACAACACTGCGATGGGGATTGGTGTTTTTTACCTCCGACCGGTAGCCCAACCCTGCCTCAGCAGCATCGCCATCGACACCGCCGCAAACGCAGCAGCCAGCAAGCTGGCGGCCCTCCTGCTTGGATCGCCGGGATGTATAGTCCCTTTCGGCGAATGGGGTTGCGTTCACCGTAGCTGTTTTGGGCTGGCGCCCATTCACAGGGGTTGTCACAGTCGACAAATGTCAATGATTAGCAACAACGGGCACCACCGGCGGGGAGTAATTCGTCCAGGTAACTCCCCCTATACCCGAGCTTCCAATCGCATCCGATGCCAAGAAACCATCTACCGCTGATTGGGACTTGGTGAATAGCAGCCGATACTTGTCGCCTGCAACGTGCGCTTTCGCCAACACGCTTCTGCCGACTGGCGGGGCTGTGGGATCCTCAACACGGCGCTGCAGAATCCTATTCGGTGATGGGGTGATGGAACCTGGCAAACACCGTGAACAACACGTCAATCACGGTTTCAGATCCACCAGCCACCACCAATCCCTCGCCATCGTGGATACGAGATACTTGGCTAGTGTTTAGCGTTGAAGACAGCTCTTGCACCAAGCACAACGCTGCCAGGGATCGGGCAGGCAACCTCGACATGGAAAAGTTATTGAACAGTCGCTCGTGTAACCAGAAGAGCTAGATGTCGTGGCCTTGAGCGTATTGTCTGGCCACCCGAATAGGGTCATTACCGTTGCTGGTTTCTTCGACCAGTTTGGCCAGATCCTCATTCGTCAAGGTTCCACCGACCCGGTTCAGCGCCACATGGTCGAGTCGGTCAAGCATCGGTTTGCGATATACCGCCACAAGATTTTGTGGCAGCGGTGGTCCGTCATAGTTGTCGCACGCTTGCACATTTGACGGATCACCGGCAGCTAAATTCCCTGGCAAGGAACCAACCATCGCGTCATAGACTTCTTCCCGCCAATTGCCTGTGTTTTGTTCTTGCGCGGTTTCACCAGCGGCTTGTTCCGCCTGATATTGTTCGGAGAGTTCCAACGCCAACGACGGGTTGAGCTCATAAAGCAGCGAACCGGTGCAGCCGATTATGAGATCCCCCGACCGGTTTTGCAGCCGCCCCAATTGACGACCGTCAGCGGTGGGGCGATCGAGTGAAACGTGGGCGTGGGAAGGATCAGCAGAGCGATTATTCAGCGAAATCCCGTAGAGTTCACCGAGTACACGCTGCTCAGGGGAGCTTGCGTCGACGGTGATCCAAATCGGCCGATAGTCTGAGTCGATCGGGTTGGGACCTGGTTCCTCGACACATCCTGTCAGCATCAACGCTGCCACACCCAGCGCACTGAGCACTCCACTTCGTCGCGCCCCACTTTCGCGTGATGCCCTCATTGTCAAACCATCCTTCACCCCTGGTTTGTTGCACAGTTGTTCCGCGCAACACCATGTTGCAATGTGCCCAGTGTATAGAGTGCCACCGCCGCCTGCAGACTTATGCACCAGTAACACGCCTATACGGGTTGCATGCATTACAGGATAGTCGTACACCCATTGTGTTGAGCCATTGTGGTTGCGGGAAGGAGCCAAGTGCCTAATCGGTGACCTGCACGGTGGATGGTTGTGGAGGCTGACATGACGTTGCGGGTCCACGGCCGGTACCATAAATGATCGCCCTGCAAAGATAGCAGGGAGCTTTGCGTCCCACGCTGCTGCGTTGCGGCATGGGATCGCAGATGGCTGGAGATTATCTTCGTCGACGAAGCTTGCAACCTGAAATAGAAATGGTGGATGCGATGACTGACACACAACGGAAACGCCGCACAACCCCGGTTCGTCTCGCAGCACCTGACACGTTGGAAGACGCCGTCGAACGGGTTTCGGTGTATGTCGATGGGGCTCCCGTCGAGGGCGACTTCACCCACGATTCCGCCCTGGCCTATGCCCGCAGTCACGGCGGCTGGGTGTGGCTTGGGCTGCTGGAGCCGGCGGAAAGCCAAATGGTTGATATTGCTCGGGCGTATTCCGTGCACGAACTGATCACCGAGGATGCTGTTTCCGCGCATCAACGTCCCAAAGTTGAACGCTACGACGATCAATTGTTTTTCGTGGTTCGATCAGTCGCCTACAAGGAACACGAGTCAGTTGCTGACACCAAAGAAGTGATTGAAACTGGCGAAGTGCAAATGATTGTCGGCCAGGATTTCATTATCACCATCCGCCATGGGAAATCGTCGACTGTCCGTGGGGTACGCAATGTGATGAACACCAGCCCTGAACAGTGCAAGCTTGGCCCGGCTGTGGTGGCGTGGATGATTGCCGACCGTTTGGTTGACGAGTATGTGCGGATCGCCGGAGTGCTGCAAACCGATGTCGATGATTTGGAAGATGAGGTGTTTGCACCTGATGAATCTTTCGACATTGAACAGATCTACACCTTAAAACGAGAGATCCTTGAAATGCGGCATTCCATCGAACCGCTTGCCGGGGCGTTGCGTAGCCTCATCCGCTACCATGACGATATTTTCGATAAAGAGTTGAGCTCGTATTTGCGGGATGTGCTCGACCATGAACTGATCGCAATCGATATGGTCGCCTCATATGATGAGCGTCTTTCTGCCCTGATCAATGCTGGCGTGGCAATGATTTCCCTCCAGCAGAACGAGGATATGCGCAAGATTTCTGCGTTGGTAGGAATGGTGGCACCACCGACGATGATCGCCGGTATTTACGGCATGAACTTCGACTATATGCCGGAGCTTTCGATGCGTTACGGCTACTTCCTTATTTTGGGGGTTATGGCTGTGGCAGTGCTGGTGATGTGGCTGCTCATGCGACGCGCTAAGTGGCTGTAATGTGCGAGAGTCGCCGCCTACCGGTGGAGAGGGTAACCGCCCACCGGACTGCTTGACTGCTTGTTGCTGTCTTTGGGTGACGCATAAGGCGCGCAGTGAGGTGAACGGTTGTTCCGTTTCCCTGTTGTAGAGGTCTAGTTTTGCAATAAAGCCGCAGGGCCGCAGGAGTGTGCTTTCCTGCGACCCTGCGGCTTTGTGTTGTTCGCGTTGCCGAATGTTTCAGATGGCTAGCTCATCGGTGAACATGCCCCCAGTTGCTGTTCACCTGTGTGTCTGTACTGCAGCCCACTGGTGTGCTGGAGGTGGTGAACCTACCTGTGGCTTGTCGACCATTGGGCGATGAGGTCGCGTGCCCGGCGCGCACTGTCAGGTTTGCAGATCACATCGTAGCGGCGGGCAACGAATTCTCTGGTGGAGGCGAAGTCGCGGTGGCCGCGGGTCATGAGATATGGCACTACGGCAGAGATCACACCGAAGACGATGCCCATGAGTAGTCCGGCGATGATTGGGGCGAAGGTTGGTTGGAAGAAGGAGACCAGTAGGCCGAAGAAGAGACCCATCCAGGCGCCTGCGGCAGCACCTTGCATGATGACTTTGCCAGTGGTGAGCCGGTCGGTGACTTTTTCCACTTCCATGAGGTCAAGGCCGACGATGGTGAGGTCTTTGACGGGGAAGTCGCCGGTGTCGCTGAGCATGTCGACTGCGGCTTGTGCACCGCTGTAGGTGTCAAAAGATCCGACTGGCCATCCTTCGGGAAGTTGTTTGAGGTTGTCGACGACTCCGCGGCCTGCAGTTTTTTTCGTTTTCGTTGTTGTGCCCCGATCACCGGTTGTGTTGTGGGGGTGTTGTGGTGCGGATTGCTGTGATGGGTGTTGCTGTTGTGGGGCGACGCGTCCGAAGTTGGCAGGTTTTTGTTGAATCCCTGGCTGATTCCAGAGTGCATTGCCGGGGGTTTGTGGCTGTGTGGTGGCAGCTGGCTGTTGTGGTGTTGGGGCGGCGCCGGCGGAGGTGGCAGGTGGGGCGGTTTCGTGGTGGTGTGGTGTAGTGGGTTGTTCTGCGGTTTGTGGGCTAACAGGTGGAGTTTGTTCGGAAACGTAGCCGTAGTGGAAGCCGATTTGTGGCTGCTGTTCGGTGGACTGTGGCGGGGTTGGTGATGGCGCCCCTTCGGCTGTGTCTTGATGCCGAGGTTGGGTGGGGGTGGTTTCTTTAGCAGGCTGTTGCGGGGTGTGGGGGTCGGTCATGATGAGTGTGTTCCTCGGGGTTGGTTGTTCAATGGTTTCCTGATCGGATGCGGGGTTTTCCCAGTGGTTGTGCAGCAGGTTGGGTGCTGCTGTTGCTCCCTGGTGTGGAATAAGAAGTTCACCCTGCGGGGGTTTGCTGTAGTAGTAACGTCAGGAACCTGTGGGGAAGTTCCATGGGTATGGACACAATTCGGTAAAGCACTGTTTTGGATGGCGGGGAACGTGCCGCAGTGACGATCTGCGGCGGGGTGTGGTTCCCCGGTCTTGGTTTTGACGATTGGCGCTGCGGATCGCTGTTGCCGCAGGTGCGTAAGTGTGCAGGGTTGAGCAGTGGCGTGTAGCAGGAATGTCGTATGCGGTGTTTGCTGCAACAAGCCGGTGGTGGTCGTGGTTGGCAATCGCCTTGGGGAAGGGATTTTTCTACAGGACCGCTAAGATGGGTGGCTATGAGCGAAAACACGAAAGTCTATGCCGGCCGGCTATCGGGGATGGTGGTTCGCGGCCCTGACATGGATGTGATTGGACGTGTCCGGGATGTTGCGGTGGCGGTGCGTCCTTCCCCAAATCCGACAAGAGCGTTGGGGCTTGTCGTGGAGATGGTGGGCAGTAAAAAGATTTTCGTGCCGATGCTGCGGATTGCGGCTATCGATCCGCAAGAAATTGTGTTGGTTACCGGTTCGGTGTCGATGCGGGCATATTCCTCCCGCGCCGGCGAATTGACGGTGCTGGGAGATATTGTTGGTTCCCGGGTGCATGTGGATGATCCAGAGTTTGATCATCTCAAGGGGCGTGCCTTAGAGATTGCCGACGTGGAGTTGGAACGTACCCGTAGCCGGGATTGGGTGATCTCCCGGGTGGCGTTATTTGAAGATAAGCCGAAGTTTGGGCGGCGTCCAAAGCTGGCGATTCTTGGCTGGCATCATGTGCACGGTTTAGGTGCCGGTGGTGCGGGTGCCCCAGATGCGACCGCCGAGCTGATTGCCTCCTTTGAAGATATGCGGCCGGCTGATATTGCTGCGAAGCTCACCTCGTTGACTGCCCGGCAGCGGGAGCAGATCGCCAACGAGCTTGATGATGAGCGTCTTGCCGATATTATGCAGGAGCTTTCCGAGGAGCGGCAGGCTGAACTGTTGGAAGCGTTCGATATTGAACGTGCAGCAGACGTGCTCGAGGAGATGGATCCGGACGACGCAGCAGACCTGCTGGGGGAGCTGCCTGATGATAAAGCTGATGTGCTCCTGGAGCTGATGGATCCAGTGGAGTCCGCACCGGTTCGCCGGTTGATGACGTTTAATGACAACACGGTCGGTGCGCTGATGACCCCGGAGCCGCTGGTGGTGACACCGCAGACTACGGTGGCTGAAGCATTAGCTATTGCCCGCGATCCGGATGTGCCCACTTCCTTGTCGTCGATGGTGTTTGTGGTACGCCCACCAACTGCTACCCCAACCGGCCGCTATTTGGGGTGTGTGCATTTACAGCGGCTGCTGCGAGAACCTCCTTCACAGCTGGTTGGCGGGGTGTTGGATCAGGATGTGCCGGCACTGTTAGCCGATGATGATCAAGAAACAGCCGCCCGATTTTTTGCCACCTATAACCTGGTATGCGGCCCGGTGCTGGATGAGGATAAGCATCTGCTCGGGGCGGTGGCGGTCGACGATCTGCTCGATCACCTGCTGCCGGATGATTGGCGTGATCAGGGGCTACGTCCCGAATCCCCGTAAAATTTTTTTTCAGCCCTTTTTGTCGCTGATGTGGCGCTGGGGCATTCGCGCCGGGCTGCGGTACCCGGATCCCGGCGATGCAAGCAGGTTGTGCCCGCGCAGTGTTTTGGCTCGTATCCTGCTGCCACTTTCCAGCTGACGTGAGCTTGCAGTCTTGCTGATAGTTGCCTTGGCAGGTTGGATCCGTGCCCGATTGGCTGCGCTTCACTGCTAGTCGTATCACCGTGTACCCTGTGACGGTGGTGCAGGTGTGGATACTGTCACCGTTCGTCGTGCCGGTGAGCGGTGGCGACCGGTGATGTGCTGCCGGTGTGTGGCAGGGGCTAATTTGCTTCACCTGTTTCCCTTCTTCCCCCATATGTAAGTGTTATCGATCCCAAGGAGCATGTATGGCCGAGTACAACCGCACCGAACTGGATACTCCTGTCGCCGGGCAACGCCGCAAGCTCATCAATATCGACGGTGACAAAGTGGGGGCGTTCGCAGAGAAGGTCGCCCGCTTTTTCGGCACTGGCGAGTACCTGTTCTGGCAGACCGTATTTGTGTTTGTGTGGGTGGTGCTCAACATTATCGGCTGGGACTACAAATGGGATCCGTATCCGTTTATTTTGCTGAACCTGGCGTTTTCCACCCAGGCCGCCTATGCCGCGCCGCTCATCCTGCTTGCCCAGAACCGGCAAGAAGACCGGGATCGGGTCATCGTTGCTGAGGATCGTCGCCGTAGTGAACAAACCAAAGCCGACACCGAGTTCCTTGCCCGGGAGCTTGCTAGTGTGCGGCTGGCTGTGGGCGATACCGCAACCCGTGACTATCTTCGCCACGAACTCGATAGCATTCGGGAACTCATTGAACGGTTGGATGCCAAAATTGAAGATGAGTGGGCTAACCGTCGCCAGGAACAGGCCAGCGAGTTGAAGGAAAACCCGTTGACCACTCCCCGCCACGGTGCCAGCCAAGATGCGGAATAGCTGCGGGTTTTCACGAGCACTAGGCTGCGCACCATAAGCACAGCCCCAGCGCAATCACAACACAGCCATACCCCAATTACGACGCAGCAATAACCTCATTACGACGCAGCCACGGCAAGCGGCCATGTTCCGCAACAGCACCATAAGCTTCGGGCACTTCGACTAGCCTTCGCCATATTGGTGGCGATGTTACTCGAGGCAGCGTGCGCACCGCTATCTTTCTTGCCTGCTCGCTGGTGATCGGCGAACTATCGATGCCATGGATCTTCCCACGGCAGACCCGTCTAAATGGGTGGGAGGGAAAACCTGTCTGCTGCAGTGCCTAAAGATGTATCACTGCGAACACCCGATGCTGCTGTGCTGGCCCCGATGGGACTAGACTGAACCGATGTGAGTGAACAACTTCAGCAAGCAGATGTCATCAATGCCTTATCACGAGTGGATGACCCGGAGATCGGACGCCCCATCACCGAATTAGGCATGGTGAAAAGTGTCACCATCACCGGTAATGACGTGCAGGTGGTCATCAACTTAACCATTGCCGGCTGCCCGCTCAAGTCAACCCTGGTCAGCAACTCAGAAGCGGTGCTGCAAGAAATCCCGGGGATCGGCAACATCACGGTCACCACCGATGTGATGAGTGATGAGCAGCGTCGCGAACTTAAGGGGAAATTGCGCGGCCAGGGCGCACCAGAGGGAGTCAATCCGTTTACTCAGCCCGGCAACACTACCCAAGTGTTTGCGGTTGCTTCCGGCAAGGGGGGCGTCGGCAAATCGTCGATGACCGTGAATTTAGGTGTGGCATTGGCGCAGCAGGGGTTGAAGGTCGGCATTTTGGATGCTGATATTTACGGACATAGTGTTCCGCAGCTGCTTGGATCACATCAGGATGTCAACCAGGTTGATGATATGATCATGCCCCCGATTGCGCACGGCGTGAAACTGATCTCTATCGGGCATTTTGTGGAAGGGAACTCGCCTATCGTGTGGCGTGGCCCGATGCTGCACCGGGCTATCAACCAGTTTTTGACGGACGTTTTTTGGGGCGATCTCGATGTGCTGCTGCTCGACTTACCACCCGGTACCGGGGATGTGGCGATCACCGTCGCCCAACTGTTACCCCATGCTGAGCTGCTCATTGTAACCACCCCGCAGGCGGCCGCCGCAGAGGTTGCTGAGCGGGCTGGTTCGTTGTCGCTGCAAACTCATCAACAAGTCCGTGGCGTCATCGAGAACATGGCTGCAATGGTGCTCGACGATGGTCAAGTCATTGATGTGTTTGGGGCTGGTGGCGGCGCTGTTGTCGCCGAACGGCTGTCCACATTGACTGGGCAAACCATTTCGCTGCTGGGGGAAGTGCCATTGGATCCACAGCTGCGGGTTGGTGGGGATAACGGTACCCCGATTGTGGTGGCTGCCCCAGATTCCCCGGCGGCGAAAGCGATCACTGCTATTGCAAAGCAGCTGATGCACCGTGGCAACTCATTGAAGGGGCAGCCGTTAGGGTTGTCGGTGACCAATTCGTAGGTTCGTCCCGCGGTGGTTTGCAGGGCACACCACCGGCATGACACCTGCTACCAGTCACTATTGCGTGGTTTTCAGTCGAACTGTTGGTGAATGCAGCACAGTCACTGACAGTTCGGCAGGGTTGTCTCCTGTGTTTCGACACCCGAGCAGCCAGCGGTGCGGCACGGTGAACAGCCGCCCAGCATACGTCCAGCAGCAGCGGCTAGAACACTGGAAGCCGGCAAGTAGATGAGCCGGAAGCAAACCTCTCCGCCGTGGCTAAGCCTGTTGCGGTGAATTCACCCCGCAGGCCGGTGCGGGCAGTGTTGATCGGATGCGGGTTAGATGACGTCGTCAAAGCGCTGCGCCGACTGTGGCGGCTGTGAAGGATTTGATTCCTGTGCCGGCTTCACGGGTTGGGGGGCTGGTCGCTGATCCTGGCTGGTTGTGCTTGAACCAGCTGGAAAACCGGAAAGCTGCTGATTCAGGGCGGCTACTGTGGTGGCCTGCTCGTCGCTGTTGCGTGTGCCTGTCGCAGGTGCAGCAGGAAGATTCTGTCCCGTGCCGGTTTGCGGCAGGGAGGGTTGCTGTGGTGTTGCATTGGTTGGTTGGCTGGCTAGTTGTGCCGTAGTGGACTGTCGCTGTACCCGGGTGGTTTCCACCGCTGCTGTTTCGATCGGCTTGCCGGTTTGTTGTGCCCGCTGCCGCTGGGCTTGCCCGGCGGTAGGCTGCTCATTCATCACCGTTTTCGGATCGAAGGCGGCAAAAATCGAGTCATCTCCATCCAGCAGTGTTTTTGTGATTGCTGCTTTTGGCCCCATTGCCCGCAGTTTCGCGAGCTCCCCGATGGGTTGGACGAATTCTTGGAATTCTGAGCCGAGCTCAGAGTCGAGTTCTTGTTTCACATTATTAATCGCCCGCCGGGCAGCAATAATGGCGGCTTTCACATCGGTGACCACAGCAGGAAGTCGTTCCGGACCGATAATGATCAATCCGGCGATGAGTACCACAAAGATTTCGCCCCAGCCGAGTGAACTAAACACAACCAACAGTCTATAAGGGGATGGGCGTCGGTGAAACTTCTTTCCATTGCAGACCGTCCGGTGCGACCCATCCGCCGCACGATGCGATGTCAGGTAGCGGCAGCGATTTTCACCTCCACCGCCGTCGGCGCAGCAGACAGCATCGATCCGGATTGCACTCCACCATGCTGGGGTGTTGTGCGACAACCTGCGTGACTGTTGCGGCAACCTGCTGGGTGATGCTTCAAGATGCATTCTGATGCTTCAAGCAGAAAAGCTGCGGTGTCAAACCGGAAAACCTGGAGGGCAGCGTTTCTTGGGGGATACGTGTCGCCCAGCCGATGGCGGCACCTTAGTGTTTCTCGTCGCGTGCCGATTGGTGGGTGGTGTCGCGATGTTTGACCAGGGCACGATAGTAGAAATCTACTTTGTCGAGTAAGGTTTGCGGGCTGTGCTGCGGGGTTTCTTCAGCAGTAGGTCCTGCCGGGCAGCTTTGCGCAATCGATTGGAGTTTGTCGAGCAGTGCGCTGGGGGCGTGAATGGCACTGGCGGCTTGTTTTAAGCGTTGCGATGCTTGCCGATGGGCTTCGACTTCCTGCCGACAGTCAGCACAGTGCACTAAATGTACCCGCGCCCGGTGGGCTGCTTTTTCGTCGAGTTCGTTGTCAACAAATGCGGCGACTGCTTCGGCGGAAAGATGCTCATAGGAGGCGAAGGTTTTCTGCCGCGGATAACGTGGCTTGTTTCGTTTCGGCTCCGCGGGTGTCGTTGGTTGCGCAGGGTTTTTTGGTGCTTGCATGGTGATCGGTGTATTCCGCGAAAACACTGTGGCCAATCAGTGGTGGGTCACATCCATCCTATTGACACTATGCTGTGTGCGCGGATGTCCTCCTTTCACGCTGTTGTTTCCGCACTGTCATCGGCCGGCCACGATCACTGCACCCCCACACTTGCTGACTGCAAGGCCGTTGGGGAACAGTCCATCTGCAGACCCGTTGCTTATCCCAAGTCAGCCGCGGCAGGTGCAGGGAGGTCGGCAGGATCATGTGTCGGTGATAGCTGTTGGCCGTGCAAACCCTGGTGCGCGACACTGTGCTTGCCGGCTTCTATTGACCCAACGACGGGTAAGACGGGGAAGTTCCCAGCCAAACAGACAGCAGCCTTTATGCAACTTCGCCTATTCCATCAGCAACACAGGTTCACGTTCCCCACCCCCAGCACCAGATTCCGCGCAGTGGTTGGTGACAGGCCAAGATATTGCCGCTAGCACGGTCACGAAGAGCCAGCAGACTTGTGGCAAAGCGGGGAAAGCACGCTGTGGGGCAATCGCCTGTGGCAGGTGCTCTCCCCTGGCGCGCAGCAACAATACAACTGCTTCCACTCACGCCGGCCGACACAAAGCTAACCAGGGTGAATACTTGTGCGTTGCCCAGCTGCGGGCGGCGGCCGCACACGACGGGGCAGCCCGCTAGCCGATAAGTGCCAGTATTGATAAGTGCCAGTATTGATTTGCAGTACTGGTGGAGCGCTCACGCCAGCAGCAGCAACACGTTACACCGTTGCCGGCATCAACAATTTGACCGACTCATCGGTTTCGGCGGCCTGCTCCAAATAGGCGCGTAGTTGGCTGCGGCCACGGTGAATCCGCGAACGTACAGTTCCCATCTTCACCCCTAGGGTGTCTGCGATCTCGTCATACGACATGCCGAGCACATCACACAAAATCACTGCAACCCGGAATTCGGGGCTTAAGGAATCAAGTGCCGCCTGCAGCGTCGGATCTAAATTGGTGGCCTGCCACACCTGTTCCGGGGTGGGTTCTTTCCCCGGCACCCGCTCGTAGTCTTCCGGCAGTGCTTCCATCCGGATTTTTGCCCGATGCCGCACCATATCTAAAAACAGATTGGTGGTGATGCGATGCAACCATCCTTCGAAGGTGCCTGGGCGATAGTTTTTCAACGACCGAAACACCCGCATAAAAGTTTCTTGGGTGAGGTCTTCCGCGTCGTGCTGATTCCCGCTGAGGCGGAATGCGAGCCGGTAGACAGAATCGGCGTGTTCTTCGACGAGTTCGCCCCAACTTGGCATGTCTGCGACCCCGGCGTCGAAGGCTTTCGTTCCGGCAAGCACAGTCGTGTCTTGCGTATTGATTGCCGTGTCGCGGTCGGTGTGTTCGGTCATGGAAGCAGTGTGCATCGTGCAGTTAGTGTACACCGCATAGGTCGATAAAAGACAGCTGAAAGGTTGGTCACAATTTGGTAACGGGACATCTTCGGGCAATTGTGCACCTTACCTGTGATTGCCCGGCAACCCGGTCCTCACGCGCGGCGGCTACCAGCAAGCACCACCTCCCAGCCTGGTTGCCTGCACTTGCTTGTTGATGCAACCTATCTGGCAATCGTCTCGGCTGCGGTCGTCTCCACGGATCAGCGGCGAGGTACACCCCACAGCGATGTGCTAGGCACTACAGTATTGGCTTGTGAGTGAACCTGCTTCCGCTAGCCTGCTGCGCTATATCGACGACCAAACCAGCCCTGACGATGTTCTTGCTAATGCGGTAGAACATGCCCAAGAGTTCGGCATCGCCTATCCTGATGCATCCACCGGTCAGCTTCTTGCCACACTTGCCGCGCTCACCTATCCGTTGGGCAGCTCTGGGGTGGTGGTTGCGGCGAATGCGGCGGCAGTAATCGGCACCTATGTGGCGCGCGCTGTTGCGGAAGATACGAGAATTTCCTGCATTGAACCCGATATCGAGCATCAACAAGCAGCCCAAAAAGCGCTGCTGTCACTGGGGCGCCCATCATCAACTGTTCGGTTGATGACTGCCCAACCTGTACAGGTGATGGGTCGTTTAGCCAAATCCAGCTACAGCATGGTGATCGGCGATGTTGCTGGTAAAGACCTGCCGCGGTTTATTGAACTCGCCCGCAATATTTTGGCACCCGGCGGGGTGCTGGTGTTGTTGGACTGTTTACTTGATGGCACGATCACTGATCCCACCCGGACTGATCGCGACACAGTCGGTGCCCGGGAAGCCCAAGAGATGCTCGCCGCCATGGATGATATGTTCCTTGCCCGCCTTCCTTTCGGCAGCGGCATGGTGGTTGCCACGCTTGCACACGAGTAGGGTCACACTGCCGGCAACGAGTCGTAACCCCGCATTCCACAAGCGGGAACCACTTCCCCACTCCGGGGGCAAGCCTGCACTTTGCTGGATTCTTTGACGGCAAAGCGAATCCCTAGATCCGTAGTCGGCGATGCGGAACGTCTTGCCAGCGACCCGTCGTGCCTCAAATGCCGTTGAACTGCAAAACTGCGTTGGCGGCAGTTTTGTGTCCTGCGGGACGTTCCTTTGGCGACGAAGCGGCTTCCAGCTGCTTGCCCCAAACCTCGCATCCTGGGTACACCTGCTAATACCGCCTGGGCATCATCGCAAGGCACACACACCAAAGACATATTGCAGTGCGGCAACATCACACCACATACGGGGTATAACCGCAGCAATGCCCGCACGGATACACCGTACGGGCATTGCTGTCATGTCACCCAGTGCCTCAAGCACTGCTGATGTGCGGTGGGTGAAACACCCAGGCGGGTTAGACGCGGATCCCCTTGCCGACGACCACCACACCGCCGTCGGAAACTACGAACCGTTTCCGGTCACGCTTGTGGTCAACGCCAATAAATTCACCTTCCGACACCACAACGTTCTTATCCAGGATTGCGTGGCGAACCACTGCACCCTTTTCCACTCGAACGCCGGGCATGAGCACCGAACCCTCAACCGTGGCGCCCTCTTCAACAATGACATTATTCGACAGCACCGAGTTGCGGACTGTACCGCCGGAGATAATCGAACCGGTAGCTACCATCGACGACTGGGCGATACCGCCTTGGACGAACTTCGCCGGCGGATAGTTCCCCAAGTCAGTGCAGTGAATCGGCCAACGCCGGTTGTATAGGTTAAATACCGGATGCACGCTGATGAGATCCATGTGTGCCTCGTAGAAGGCGTCGATGGTACCAACGTCGCGCCAATAGCCACGATCCCGCTCGGTTTCACCGGGCACTTCGTTGGTGGAGAAGTCGTAGACGTGCGCCTGGTTCTGGGCAACGAAGTAAGGAATAATGTCGCCGCCCATGTCGTGGGTGGACTTGTCATTTTCGCCGTCCAGCTCGATGGCTTTCACCAGTTCACTGGCGGTGAACACATAGTTCCCCATCGACGCATAGGTCATCTCTGGGTCGTCTGGAGTGGCCGGCGGATTTTCCGGCTTTTCCAAAAATTCGGTGATGTTGCCTTCATCGTCGGCTTGGATGCAGCCAAAAGCGGTGGCCTCCGAACGTGGCACACGAATACCTGCAACCGTCACTGCTTTGCCGGACTTGATGTGCTCGTTGACCATCTGTTCCGGATCCATGCGATACACGTGATCCGCACCGAAGACGATGACATAGTCTGGATCTTCGTCGTCAATGAGATTCCGGGACTGCAAAATAGCGTCGGCACTGCCGGTGTACCAGCGTTTGCCGTCACGCTGCTGGGCAGGGACCGGGGCGATGTAGTTTCCGGTGAGCCCCGAGGGCTGCCACGATTGGGCGATGTGACGGTCAAGGGAATGCGACTTGTATTGCGTCAGGACGCAAATTTTCATATATCCGGCATTGACCAGGTTGGACAACACAAAATCGATAAGTCGATAGGTGCCACCAAAAGGAACGGCCGGCTTGGCACGATCCTCAGTCAATGGGGCAAGACGCTTCCCCTCGCCGCCAGCTAGGACAATTGCTAAGACATGTGGTTGGTTCCTCACAGTTATCCAACTTAGAGAAAACCCCCTGGTTTTTCCGTGATTTAACCCAAATTCCTCACGCGGTATTAGTCACACCACATGCTGCGGTCCATCACCACAATCCCTCACAACAAACATCCGTGACTACAAACCACCAGGTGGGTGCCCCTTTCTGCAGTTGTTTCCGCAACTGAAGATGGCTGCTTCAACCCGACACACCCCCGAAAACTCGCAACGAAAGAATTATCACACTTGACTTTTCGGCCGGCTTCCCCATTCAGCGGGCTGCAAGGGAAAGCATGTGCCTCGACAGAAGAACCGTCGCACCCACTGCCACCAGCGCTAATCCTTCCCCACGACCAACATATCGACTGCGGGTTGTCACGCAGCTGCGTGCCCCTTGATATGTCTTGTGCCGGATTGGCCGCTAAACGTGACTCCTGTCGCAATAGTGCCACCAAAGTGAGATTTACTGACTACCCTTACTTGGTATGCGAGTTGCGATGATGACCAAAGAATATCCCCCAGAGATTTACGGCGGCGCCGGGGTGCATGTCGCCGAGCTGGTGCGCTATATGCGTCAGCTGGTGGACGTGGATGTGCACTGTATGGGCAAACCCCGTGATGAGGCGAATGTGTATGTCCACGGGGTTGACCCGGAATTGGCACAGGCCAATCCAGCGGTGCAAACCTTGTCCACCGGGTTACGGATGGCCAATGCGGTCACTGACTGTGCCGTAGTGCACTCTCACACCTGGTATTCCGGGTTCGGCGGTCATATAGCGGGCAAACTCTATGGCATTCCCCATGTTGCGACTGCCCACTCCTTAGAGCCGCATCGCCCCTGGAAACGGGAGCAACTCGGTGGCGGCTATGAGGTGTCTTCCTGGAGTGAAAAAAACACCATGGAATATGCTGACGGCGTAATCGCTGTGTCAGCAAAAATGAAAGAGGCCATTCTCGAGGCGTATCCACGCATCGATGAGTCCCGTATCCATGTGGTGCTCAATGGTGTCGATACACAATTGTGGCAGCCTCGCCCGACCTTTGGGGAGGCAGTCGAAACCAACGGGGCGTCAGTGTTGGAAGAACTTGGTGTTGATCCGGATCGCCCAATTGTTGCGTTTGTTGGTCGTATCACCCGGCAAAAAGGTGTCGGCCATCTCGTGAAGGCGGCAAAGCACTTCGACGAAGGTGTGCAGCTGGTGCTGTGTGCTGGTGCACCGGATACCCCGGAGATCGCCACAGAAACCGAAGCATTGGTCAACGAATTACAGGCACAGCGCGACGGCGTGTTTTGGGTGCAGGAATTCTTGCCGAAGCCAAAGATCCAAGAGATCCTCACCGCGGCCGATGTGTTTGCCTGCCCGTCGATCTATGAACCACTAGGCATTGTCAATCTTGAAGCGATGGCCTGTGGTACAGCTGTGGTTGCCTCGGATGTGGGCGGTATCCCAGAGGTGGTCGTCGACGGTGAAACCGGCACCTTGGTGCACTATGACGAAACCGATCCGCAAGCCTTCGAACACGGTATCGCGGAAGCTGTCAACAAGATGGTTGCCGACCGGGCGCATGCCCGAAAAGTTGGCGAGCTTGGACGCAAACGTGCCGTTGAGGAGTTCTCCTGGGCGACGATCGCGCAACAGACCCTTGACGTGTACCGCTCGCTTATGTGATCCCCACTTCCATTTCGTCCCCACGACACCCCAGTATGCCGCATCAAATCCTGCAGCATGCTGGGGTGCGCTGGTTGTCAATCCCAACGATGCACCATACAGGTGCGATGCTCGCCGGCGGCTTGTACAGTGTTTTCGGCACGAGTCCCGGGTCAATCGGACACACCTTATCGCCGGCACTGTTCACAACAGATTCACTGCACTGCTCGCGCAGCAGTGTCCGTCACCGCCGACACCCCAGGTGCCTGCAGAAGCAATCCACTGCTATTGCGCCCGGCAATACACCCCTGATGTGACAGCTGGCGCCAGGTCAACAACCACACACAATCGTCTCACCTACGGGGTCGCCCCCTGCTCACCGCATGGGCGCCGCTTTTTCGGGAAGGTGTGCGCTACCAGTATCGTATCCCCGCAACACACAATGGTGACACCTAACCGGGGAGCTATGCGGCTGTGTCGTTGACGGCAGCTTATGCTTAAAGGCTATGCACACCCAATCGACTGATCCACATCCCGCGTTTCCCTTCGAACGACACACCATTTTTCAAAACTCGCTGATGACTGCCCTTCTTGACGGCATCTACGATGGTCAAATGACCATCAGTGAACTGCTTGGCCACGGCAATTTCGGCATCGGTACTTTCGATGGTCTTGACGGGGAGATGGTGATTTTAGACGGGGTCTGTTGGCAGCTCACCGCCGACGGGCAGGCACATCAAGCACCACTGTCTTACCGCTCCCCTTATGCGGTGGTCACTAACTTTGTGCCGCGGATCTCGGTGCCGGCACCTAAGAATCTGGCACGCAGCGAACTGTCGTCGTTTATCGACGGCCTGCTGCCCAGCGAAAACTATATGTATGCGGTAAAGGTCACAGGACACTTCAACAAAGTCACCGTGCGAACCGTCACCAAGCAAGAAAAACCTTATCGCCCAATGCTTGACGCCACTGGTGACGACAAGCATGTGGAGATCACTGATTCGACCGGCACTGTCGCCGGTTTCCGCACCCCGGTGTATGAGCGGGGTATCTCTGTTCCCGGCTGTCATGTGCATTATGTTTCCGACGATCACACCACTGGTGGTCACATTCTTGATTTTCACCTCAGCCACGGCCATGTGGAGATCTGTCCGGCAACTGATTTGGCACTGCGGCTGCCAACCACCAGCGAATTCCAGCAGGCAGATCTTGCCCCAGATAATGCTGACGCCCAAATTGAGGCCGTGGAAAACAAAAAAGCGTAACGATCATCAAAACCATGCGGTAACCATTTCCCCGGCCACCACTGTGACTCCCCATTGACCGCACAGCACAGCCGGAATTTTCAGCCTTGCAGCGCAAGTTGCGGCTACACCCTGACGCTGTGTGCTGCGCTGTCGGCGACACCCGACTCGCTGTAGGGTCGGGTTTTTCGCTCCGATACTTCCCCCATTTCTCCTTTCCCTCTATTCCCAGAGTCATGCAGCAATCACGGGGCTGTCCAGCATGTTTACCAGTCAAGCAGCACGCACAACAGGTCACCTCGCCCCACCCATGGTGTGCACGGAACCGTCACGATGGGGAAAAAACTCTTACGCTTGGGCAGCATGGGCACCTCAACCTGCCGTGGCTACCCTGCTGTGGAGATGGGAACCTCCCGCTGGGGTAGGGAGACCGTGATCACCGCTATGGCGGGTTCGCAGCACGACTCTTGGGGCAGGAGCCTGAAAAAACCCAGAAAACCTTGATGGATGTACCGGGTGTTGTGAAAAACCGGGTATGGGAAGCGTTGTCACCATGTCACATGATCATCTTCGACCAGAACTCCACGTCACCGTTGAGCAGGGAATCTGTAATGCGCCTGCCGGGGTGGTGAGCGACCAGGGCAGCTGGCATGTGTTCACCCAATATCGCCCCACCCCACAGGCGGGCGCCCGCTGGGCGCATAACATTCGCCCGGCAGGGATTAACACCGCCTGGGAGATGTGTGATGATGTGCTCGCACCTGTGGGGGACGAAACTGATGTTCGGGCGGGCTGCGCTCTTGCGGACGGGTTAGTGACTCGACTGTATTTCACTGCAGTGTTCGGTGACCGGGCCGAAATCCATTCCGCCACAATCAGTGATTTAGCAGCCAGTGGTGCACAACTGTCCGATGATCCTGGTGCCGTGGATCCGACGGTGCGCCGGGAAGGCCGGGTGGTGAACGAGCGGGACGAATTCACCTCTCTGCGCTCCCCGTGGGTGGTGCCTGATTGGCGCGACAGCACCCACACCAATGGCCTATTGATGCTGTGTGTGGCCGGTGCTATGAGTGATCCACGAATTGTGCTTGCTCATGCTCCAACAGATCCCACCGCGTTTAGCATCGAAGGGGCGATGGAATTTGCCGGCGATCCAGCGATTCCACCGGGGCGAATTGTTTCGCCGAAGCTGGTGCGGTTGCGCGACGAGATCGACGGCCAACCCAGCGATGTGCTGCTGCTGACCGTGGAAAACGATAATGAGCCAGATATTTCAGGCTATGTGGTGGGCACATTGTCTGCTACGACGTTTCATGCCAGTCGGCCGTTTACCCGGCTCGATTTTGGCCACGATTTCACCCGTCCGCGTGCCACCCCGGTGGATAGTAATTCGTGGGTGCCGGCACCTCGGGAGATTTTGCTGCTTGGTCTGCTCAATAGTGTGTCGCGGGGGGATGCGGCCGGCGAGTGTTTGAGTTTCCGCACGCAAGGGTTTGCGAATCCGTTGACATTGGCACGCCTGACAACCTTGGAGGGTGGTCGACTCTATAGTCGTCCTAGTGCTTCATTTGTGGAGCAAATCCGTTCGTCACAGCATGCGTTTGGTCTCACCGCACTGCCCCGGCTCCATGACGGGGATGCGATGGAGGTGACCATTGTTGATGCCACCGGCACCCCGCAGGTGGTAATCACCCACACTGGCGATTCGGTGATGATCGACCGGTCTATCAATCCGCTCTATGAGCATGATCTGCCGGCGATTGCCCCGCTGCAGCGGCGGGAAGATCCATCGCTGACCCTGCTAGTGGACGGGGCAACCTTGGAGGTGTATGCCGATAGTGGTGCTGCCGCGCTCGCTTCCCGCGTAGAGTCCACTGCTCGTCTCGTGCAAGCTGTAGTCACTACCCGCGGGGAGACCGCGGAAGTGGGGGAAGTGTTCCAGTGGCGGCCATATGAGGAGGAGTTCATCGACGATGCGAGCATCGATGCAATCGATGATCGCCAGTTTGATCCCAGCGTGGAAGCATCCTTGTCACCAGAGAACCTTCGCTAAGCGACGGTGCCACAACCGCTAATCCCATGCCCGAAAACAGCCTGCCCAACCGCTGCCCCAAAGGGCGGATGTACCTGCCCATTTTTGGCTACCGGTGTTGGCTGTCGTGTCCGGTAGCTGCTGTCGTACACGGCAACAGAATCAGCAATACTTACCCCATTTTGGATCTGTAGGAACCCCATGCGCTGCGGGCAGCTCCACACCCCGCACCCGGATGGGATATAACGCGGCTTCCCTGCTGTGTGCTCTGGCACCCCACCGGTGCTATGCAAAGACCAAACGCGCCTGTTCACCTGGGTAGTGACGGCGCGTTTTGCTTATTGAGGTTGGTGCGGCAGTTAGCCGTCTTGTTGCGGCCGACGACCAAAACGGTACACCCCTGCCCGGGCATGCACTGTCATCTTCGCTGGTAGCTGCGCGGCACGATCCGCAAGCACCTCCGGATCGATATGTCGCGCCGCTGGAGACATCGCAATCTGCGTAGCAATTGCGGTGGCATCTAAATCCATTGGGAATTCCACAATGGTCGGCGCGGCTGCCGGCACAAAATGGGTGGAAAACTCCTCTAGAATCTCTGCTACCTCATCGTGAGTCACAGCTGCAGTACCTAATGGTTGGCGCAGCTCATCTAAATGGCCGGGCAATGCGACCACCACAATAAGTTGGCCATATGGGTGCAACACCCGCGCCACTTCCTGTGGATTGCACGGGGCGAAGATCGCAGTGACGATCTCTACAGAGTCGTCGGCAAGCGGCAGGTTCGTCGTTGCGTCCGCGCAGACACTGGTGATACCGCGATGGGCGTGCACAAGTTTTTCTGCTGCCGGCTCGGCAACATCTATACCGATTCCAACCAGATTATTGCCCGCATCCAGGGTGTGCGCCAGATAGTATCCGGTGCCCGCCCCCAGATCAGCGATCACTGCTGTTGCCGTGTCCGCGATCGGCATAGCGGTGATACCGGCTAAGACTTCTTCGGTGACGGCTTCCACAAAGGGCGCGAATTGTCCCGTGGAAAGAAACGTTTCCCGTGCCGCCACCATGGCCGCATCGTCACCGACTGGGGCATCGGCGGCTCTAGCATCGACAAAACCGGCATCGGTTACCGGCAGTGTGCCGCCGGCTTGATCAGCGAGGTCACCGCTGACGGTGCGGCCAATAATACGGGCACCAGTAGCGGGATTAATGATGGTAGTCAGCACATGATCAAGCACAGCGTTGTTCTCCTGCACACAGTGTAAAACGAGTTAGGGTAGCGCATCACGATTTGCGTTTGGTTCAGCGGGAAGGCTGGGAACTCGCTGCAACAACAATAGACCATAGTCGATCCGTCATTCATCAGCAGGTCACCGGTGAAAGGGTCTGCAAGGCCTGCAACATCGGGTGTGGCCGACAATCTACTCTGATGCTGCAGGCAGGACAGCTTCGCTGTGCCCTGTACAACCGCGGTGATACATGCCCCGTTCAAATAACAGCACCGTCCCAATAAGCGACCCGATCCCTACCGCCCTCACGCGGAAAAGGTAGTGATCACTTCCCTGCCCCAGCAGTTCCCGAAACACAGCCTGCTCAAGGTGACAGAACCAACAGGTACAAGCCTACAGCTGTAACAGACGCCTCTCCGCCCGGGTTTACTCCAGTGGCATGCCGCGCCGCGGCATGCACCACGCTGCCAACCAGCCATCCCACGCATCGGTTGTTCTTTAACACCAGTGATGCCAACGCACATCAACGCTTGGCACCGTGCTCTACCAGCATCCAGCCAAACCATGGCGTGGTGCCCGCCGGTGGCAATAAGAAAGCAAAAAGTCCGCTGACTGCTGATCACTTCCAAACAGAGGATCAACGCTCAGCGGACTTATCGATGCGCTATAGGCTAGGCAGAAGCTTCAACGAGCAGCGCACCAAGTTCGGCGGCTTCTTCCTTGTTGAGTTCTACAACCAAACGTCCGCCACCATCGGTGGGGATACGCATCACGATCTTGCGGCCTTCTTCAGCTGCTTCCATCGGCCCATTGCCAGTCCTTGGCTTCATTGCTGCCATAGTTACCCATGCTCCTTGAAAAAACGTCAATGTCTATCTGGACAATTAGTGCAGGATTTCGTTGGTTCCGCCGGTGAGGCACACGCCCACGAAACACCGACGGGCAGCGGGGCGGTGGCAACTCCTCCAACTGGATGCACCAAGAACACGACAAGCCGCTGTCTGTTTTGTACAAAACTGCAGTGTTGCGTCTGCACACTAGTTCACAGCGAGCATTCCACTAGTCGATGGCCACCGGCTAAGGAATGTCACGTTCGCTCATCCAGTCTAGTCGCAGTTTCGCCATTTTGCCCGTCTCGGCGCGCATTCCTGCAGATTTTGCGCAGATATACGCAGAAATTGGGGCACTCCGATGAGTTCTCAATGACACCTCCTCACCCCAGTAGGTACGGCCATTACCTTACACACCGCCCACCCCGGCATCCTGTGATCCTTGCCGCGGTTGCTGTGCATTATCTACCAACCATCCAAGGCGACCCGAGATTGAAGACACGCTGTGCAGACGAGAAAAGCTGTTTTCCTTCCGCTGCGACGGCCATCAGCAAGAAGCTACTTCGACCAACGAGGGGTCTGAGTGAGATATCGGCACTTGCCACACCAGATCCGCCAATTACGGTTGTTCCGAAACCGGCGGCGCCTGCGCCGATGTGACGGGGTGGATCACTTGCCCTGAAAAATCGCCACTAGGGGCATATGCGCTCACGCTGCTAACCGCGCTAATCGCCTGGATGCAATACCGGAAATGCGCATCGCGGCGGATTCTGGCAATGTCGGAACAAATCAGGTGTTGCACTGCATAGGACACCTCCCTGGCCGGGTATACCCAGGAGGCGAATGTCACTGTCATGCAAAGACTCGCTTACACCTGGCAAGGCCAGAAAAAAGTGATGCGACAATATGGCACCTTTTGCCGTAGTGACGGTGCGGGAGGTTGCATCGCCTTGCTCACCAGTGAGCTCCTCTTGCTTTGTAACTTACGAAAGCGGTGGCTTAGTGGATAGATTGCGCGACGCTGTTTCGGCAACCCGGTCTACCAGTGCTGCCACTTCGGCAGTGTTTACCCCTACCGCGGCGCGCGGAAGTTTCGAAGGCTTCCAATGTTCGTCACAACACACGCACGCTTCTGGTGCAGCAGCTGTGAGAGCAGGTGCCGGAACAGTGTCACCTACCGACTGTCCATGCACCGGACACGTACAAAGAGCTGTTACTAGTTGACCTACTGCTTCAGGTTCATAGCCACGCCATTGCCGGTGAAACGTGACCTGGGTTGGATCGCCGTCGCCCACTGCATACAGGTTCGCGACCGTTCTAGCGGCGATCACCGAAGCGTGTTCATCTTTGGTGCTATAGGGTGCAGTAATCGGAACCATCCGCAGCAACCACCAGGTAGCGCAACCACATAACAGCAATGCAAAAAGCAAACCGGCGACAACGACAACCGTGTACAGCGTTAACCCCATCGGGATGCCACCTGATCCTTTCCTGGTGTAGTGATGTGTTTTCGCTGGCCGCAAACACCACAAAGGCAAAGCGGACGGGCAAAGATAAAATGCTTGCCCTACAACGCAGCCTGCAGGATACAGCCAAGCAGGCAGCGAGAAAGCATGCAACAGCCAGGCTGTGCACCTTGGTACTACTAGCACCTGAGAAACTCGCCCAGAATACCTTCACCCCAGGTGGGGAAGGTATCCAGGGACGCGACCGGTCATCATCGAACACCGCTGCCACGTTGCGGTGGTGGCCACCTTTTCCCATTCCGGTGCAGCATTGGTGAATGCCCCCGGTTATTCGCGGGCGCCGAACAGGTTGACGTGGGCTGCGCGAATATGAGCGACTGCTTCGTCCACGCTGTCGGTGACCAGCATCAGATCCGGATCTTCCGGTGAAATCATGCCTTGGTCAAGCATCGTGGTGCGAATCCAATCGACCAAACCACCCCAGAAATCTGTACCCAACAGCACAATCGGATAGTGGGTGATTTTCCCGGTTTGCACGAGACACAACGATTCAAAAAGCTCATCTAGGGTGCCAAGACCGCCAGGCAAGCAGACGAACGCCTGACTATATTTCAGGAAGCAAGTCTTCCGTACAAAGAAGTAGCGAAAATGCACCCCCAAATCCACATAGTCGTTGAGTCGTTCTTCATGGGGCAGTTCAATCCCTAAACCAACCGATACGCCACCAGCTTCGTGACACCCCTTATTCGCTGCTTCCATCAGCCCGGGCCCACCACCGGTGATCACCGCATAGCCTGCTTCTGATAGGGCACGCCCAGTATCTTCTCCTAGCTGGTAGAAAGGATGATCCGGTTTCGTGCGGGCAGATCCAAACACCGTTACAGCTGGCGGCAATTCGGCAAGAGCACCGAACCCGTTGACGAACTCTGACTGGATGCGCAAAACCCGCCAAGGATCCTGGTGGAGCCAGTCGGTGTTGGGTTGTTCATCGAGTAGGCGTGAATCAGTAGTTGAGGTTTGTTTTCCGGTCTCACGAATCAGAACCGGTCCGCGCAGCACGCGTTTGCTAGGTGATCCTGCCACCCCGGTGAGGTTTTCGGTCATGGAAGCCTGTTGTGACGGAGAAGACATAATGTGGAGATACCTTTTCAAACTATTGTGTGAAAAAACGCTTGTGTGTCGTTGAAATCTATCTGGTTTTTGCGTGTTGTTGCTGCAGGGCTGAACCACGGTTGCACTGTTGGTGTGGCCAGCAGCTAGTAGAGCCGCAGAGCACTCGTACCGGCACATCTACCCTGCTTGTCGCTGGTGCTGATATTTGCCAGTGTGTACCTGACAACCCGACCATGAGCGGCCGAAAACACCGCACCAGTCACTCGATCGACCATGCGACACCAACTATCCCGTCGGCAACGATTGCACAGCTGCAAGCAAGCCATGAAAAACACGCTCACTGTGCGACGATCTGCTGCCGCACCATCTACTATGCCGCACTAAGAGGCCCTTTCACCAGGTGACAACTTTCGATAGGGCGAGTCACCAGGGAGTTATCCTGCTGCAGTTGAGTAAATACTCAGCCCTACACAGGGAGCTAACACAAAGGCCACGAATCTCGCGCTTGCCTGCGCACACCCTATTGTGGACTGTTTGCTAACACCCGGGATTGCAACGACGTTACCCACTGTAGCCAAACAGCCTGTACGCCGGCAGCAACCACCGCGAACTGTGCGTGGTTGTGCACAGTGGCCAGAAGGATCTCCACGCAAAGCACACCCAGGTGTTCCACCGTCTTTTTCACACTACTGACTGCAGCGCGTCTACCTGTGCTACCTCTTGTGTGTTGTTGGTGGTACAACCATTGCGTTGAGTAGCACGCGTCGAAGCGCTCAGCGAACTTGTTGCATGACCGACAGTTCCCCAGTGCAACCGTTGCACCGAATGGGATGTTAAGCGTTTGTCACGCTGTTACCGGTGAGATAGTCATGCAACACTTCGCTCACCCGAGTGATCATCCACAGGGGACATTGCTCATCGCGTTTATGAGCAAACGATGGATCACCTGGCCCGAAGTTCACTGCGGGAATCCCTAACGCTGCAAAGCGGGAAACATCTGTCCAGCCATATTTCGCCCGCGGGGTTTCCCCTGTAGCGGCAACAAGCTCTGCGGCAGCAGACTGATCCAATCCTGGGAGTGCACCAGCGCAAGCATCATCGATTACGTATGTGATCGTCCCATCCGGCAGCTGCGGTGCAGCATCAGGTGCGACGCGCTGCTCAGGAGAAAGTTCAAGTACTTCGAGCAGATGTGTCAGCGCCTGCTCTACGCTGCGATCCGGGGCGAAACGGAAGTTGACAAACATCCACGCCTGGTCAGGGATGGTGTTTGTCGCAACCCCTGATTCACACCAGGTGACATTGAGTCCTTCCCGATATTCGCAGCCATCAATCACTATATTGCGCGCCGTGTACCGGGCAACACGGCTGATGACCGCCGCAAGATCATGCATAGCATTGTGCCCCATCCACGATCGTGCCGAATGAGCCCGGGTGCCGTGGGCGGTAATTTTCAACCGGATTGAACCTTGACAACCCGCCTCAATAGTGGCCGCAGTAGGTTCCCCAAGGATTGCTACATCACCTTGCAGAAGTTCCGGACGAGTTTCCGCAAGGTGTTTCAAACCATTGAAGCGTTCCGCCACTTCTTCCGCTTCGTACAAAATCAGCGTGACGTCGACTGCGAGAGTCCCGGCGCGACAGGCCTGTAGCAACGTATGCAGGAAAACCGCGTCACCTGATTTCATATCAACGGTACCGCACCCAAACAGCGCTTGTTGACCTTGATCATCGGTGATGAATGCACTGGGCACATTGTCAGCTACCGGAACAGTGTCAAGATGCCCGGCAAGGATGACACGTTGGTCGAATCCCAGATCGGTTCGCACAATGAGGTTGTTGGCAATTCGTTCCATTGTTAGTGGTTGTTGCAGTGCACCGCTGGCGATTGTGGCTGTAAGAGCCTCCTCCAGGGCGTCACAAAGCGCTTGTTCCTCGTGGGATGGGGAAGCTATGTCGACAAGTTGGCGCGTGAGCGTGATGGGATCGGCAAAAAGATCAAGCAAGGTACTCTTCACTTTCCAGGTGATGGTTGATGCGTGTTGTTGTCCATAGTAGGGCGGTTCGTATTGGCGAGTTTTGCGAAGCTCGTGCACCGGTGGGTCGCTATGGGGTGGCGCATTAGCGGGTTGCGCACTGTAGCTGCAGCGCTGATGTTTACCTACGTGAGGAAAAACAACAACAATCACACTGTTGGATTGTTCACAGCCAACGCGGTGTTGCAGCAATAGGGAAAACAAAACAGCCCCTAGGCAAGCTCTTGGGTACAGTGTGAAGACCGCAAAGGCCGATTTCTATCCCCCGCCCTCGTGGTGCGCGAGTTGCCAGCATCAACGGGCAATACCACACAATCTCAACTTGCCCTTGACGAAGTCTTATACCACCTAGGCAAGCCCTTGGCGAAGTCTCATACCACGAATTTCGGGTATGGTTGCCCGGGCTATTCCTTCCCCACCCCCAAGCGTTGTAGCGATCGTTTGACCGGTATTTAACGCCCACTACAATAGCCTGTATGACAACTACTGGCGCGACCGGGACTGGTATCGCAAACATCGCCATGGACGGGACGATTCTGGACACTTGGTTCCCGCACCCTGAACTTGCTACCGCACCACCCGGACCGTCAGGAACGCACCGTCTTGGCGCGCAGCATCTGTCGCCGAAGATGTTGTCTTTGGTCAAGCTTGACGAAGATCGCATGGTCGAGCAGGTTGCGGTACGAACCACGATTGAGGATTTATCTTCACCGCCGATTGACACGCATGACGCATATTTGCGTCTCCATCTGCTCTCCCACCGTATGGTGCGACCGAACCAGATCAATTTGGATGGCTTATTTGATCATCTTGCGAACGTGGTGTGGACCAATAAAGGACCGTGTCTGCCGGACAATTTTGAGTTTGTTCGCACCTCACTGCGGTCGCGCGGCCTCATTCACGTCTACGGAGTCGACGTACTCCCCCGCATGGTCGACTATGTCGTCCCCACCGGTGTCTATATTGCGCTCGCGGAACGTGTGCGGCTCGGCGCTTTCCTAGGCCCTGGCACCTATGTGCGCCGGGAAGGATTTGTCTCATTTAACGCCGGAACACTGGGACATAGTGTGATCGAGGGGCGTATTTCTTCCGGTGTGGTGCTTGGCGCTGGTGCCGATGTCGGGTTGTCGGCTGCGATTATGGGACCGGACTCCCCGGAGGGCACCCGTCCACCACTGCATATCGGTTCGGATTGTCGTTTCGGTGTGAATGCTGCAGTACTCGGTGTGGAGCTCGGTTCGCATTGTGTGATCGGTGATGGGGTGACGTTGCGGCCGCATACCCCTGTGACACTTCGCGACACCGGCCAATCAGTGACCATGGATACCCTTGCCGGCCAAGACTTTTGGCATGTTGAACGGGCAACCGATGGTGCTACCCTGGTTGCCTTCCAACAGCAGCCATAACCTACGCGACCTTCGCGGTACTACCGGGAATCACCCCACCACGACTAGGCTTTCTCTGAAGCCGCGAAGCGGCAGTTAAATCGAGCCCACAGCACTGTTTGCTGCAATCACACAGTTCACGTCACGCTTCAGCGAATTACTACACCCAACCCACCCGCCACAAATACCTTGCACCGTTTGCACTGTGGGCGAAGATGCGGGCTGTTTTGCCCCGGGCTTGCACGATCACAGTTCAAGCGCCTTTCCTGCCCGCAACATCCTGCTGTTCAAGCATGCTGCGATAACACTTCACGCCTTCCAACCAGCATTGTCGGGCGGGCTCTTGTCCCCAAGTGCAACGGAGGCTCGCCAGGTTCGCCAGTTGCACCGGAAGATCATAGTGTTGCGGGGTTCGCGGTGCGATTTTGATGCTCTTTACCGTCGCTCAGGCACCACGCCAGGAAGGACGATACTAACTGAGTCGTCCGCCACATCCGGCCTACACCATCCTTTCTATATAGACCAAGCGGTCTAAACATCGCCTCACCACTCTTTCTAGGTTCCGCGACCCATTCATTCCGTATTAAGGCTATTTTCAGCTATACTCCCCGGCATGACTACTGCGACTTCCCAAGTCGGCAGCACCCCTGAATCACTGGGTTCAGGGTTGAAAAGCCGACACTTAACAATGATGGGACTCGGCTCCGCGATCGGCGCCGGTTTGTTCCTCGGAACAGGTGTTGGCATTAAAATTGCCGGACCTGCGATTCTGCTTGCCTATATTTTCGCCGGCATCATGATTGTGTTCGTGATGCAGATGCTCGGGGAGATGGCTGCTGCCCGCCCACTGTCTGGCTCGTTTAGTGCGTATGCGGAACAAGCCTTTGGCCACTGGGCAGGGTTCACGCTCGGCTGGCTGTACTGGTTCATGCTGGTGATGGTCATGGGTGCGGAGATGACTGGCGCCGCCGGGTTCATGTCGAATTGGTTCGGTGTACCACCGTGGATCCCTGCACTTGTCTGTGTGGTGATTTTCGCGGTTATTAACCTGGCAAAAGTCCGCGGCTTTGGCGAATTCGAATTCTGGTTTGCCTTCATCAAAGTCGGCGTCATCATTGTGTTCCTAATCATCGGTGTTCTGCTCATCTTCGGTCTGCTGCCAGGCCACGAGCCGGTCGGACTTTCAAACTTCCTCGGCGAGAAGGGCTTTATGCCGAATGGGATCTCTGGGGTTGCCGCCGGTCTGCTCGCTGTTGCGTTCGCCTTCGGCGGTATTGAAATTGTCACGATTGCTGCTGCCGAATCCGACAATCCCGCCCACAATGTGGGTGTGGCTGTGCGCTCCACAATCACCCGTATTGCCGTGTTCTATCTTGGCGCCGTGCTGGTGATCACCATGCTGCTGCCCTATGACGAGATCGGTGATAAGAAAGACATCGCCGACTCGCCATTTACCGTCATTCTGGCGCAGGCAGGTGTTCCGGCTATCACCACCGTAATGGAAGTCGTTATCGTGCTCGCGCTGCTCTCGGCGTTTAACGCGCAGATCTATGGCACCTCCCGTTTTGTTTATTCGCTGGCAAATCGTGGCAATGCACCGAAGATGTTCGCCGAAACCAACCGTGATGGTGTGCCCACAAAAGCTGTGATGCTGTCCATGTTCTTCGCGTTCGCTTCGGTCGGGCTGCAATTCTGGAATAACCAGACCCTGCTGCAGATTCTGTTTAACGCCGTGGGCGGTTCGCTGCTGGTGGTGTGGGGCTTTATTATCGCCTCCTACATCAAGCTGCATCCACAGCTGGAACGCAACGGAGAGATCACTGAGGTTCGCATGTGGGGCTATCCGTGGCTGGCGTGGATCACCCTGGCCATGCTGGTAATTTTGACCGGTTTGATGCTTTCCGATCCGAATGCACAAGGCCAAGTTATTGCGGTGATCGTGGCCGTGGCGCTGCTGGTTGCCCTGTCATTTACCGCCAAGCGTGGCCGGGAGATGACTGCTGCAAATAAACGTGCCTATGAAGCCGCTACCCGGCGGGTGAAATAGGAACTTTTCCCCTTCACCGCGCCGCACATCGCATCCATCGTAGGATGACTCAGTATTGCTGACAGTGCTGCTTGTTGTACCTGAGGGCTTTCCTTGCCCTTGGTCGCAGGCAGCGCTGTTTTTCGTTAGTCACCCCAGCAACCGGTGCATTCTGCAAGCACCATGCCACGTCTGTGGAGGCCAGCAGAGGAGCATCAAAACACAGCACACCGGCGATATGCTCTTGGCACCAATATCCATTAGCTGCCAGGAAAAAATAGTGTCCAGCAACAAATTGGCGCAGGCTGACACCAAGCGCAGTGCCACCGCTTCCCCCATCTGCTTGATCTGTCTTTAAGCGTCACTGCCCTGCAGCCCACCGCTGTGCTGTATCACCGTCGCAGTTTGCCCAGCGCGCACCAATATTGCTGTCAAACAACCGCTGCTCCCCAGATGGGTGCGCGTCTACAAAACCATCATCCTGACCGGTGGCAGGAGCAGCAACGAATTCGTCATCACCGGTGTGCTTGCACCACCTCATCCACGGTGAACGCAACGACTCCCCTTGGGCGACACTGCTATGCCGCCACAAGAGGAGTCCTGCAAGCAAAAGGATCTGCGCACCGTTCAAGCCCTACCAGGGCACCAGTGCGACCCATGATTGTTGATGCAGCAATGCCACACCGTTCATCGTTTATCGCTGATCAAACCCAGGTATCGGCACAATCCCTTGGGCGACCAATCCTGCTGCACCGGCCAGCAGACTGAGCAGAAGCAGCAACACGATCGGCAATCCCGCGGAGCTTCCTGACAAGGAAGAGGAATTACTCGTGCTATCCCCAGTGGTGGGATGCTTCGGCTCACTGGGATTCACCCCATGTGGCTCATCCGTTTCTGTCGTTCCCGGCTCCTCTCCCGGTCCAGGTGTCGGCTCCGGATCAGGTGTCGGTTCCGGATCAGGTGTCGGTTCCGGATCAGGTGTCGGTTCCGGATCGGGATCCACCGTGGGAGGGATCACCTCGGGGCTGTCAATCGTGACCGGAATCGTCACCTCCGCCGGCACGATATATTCGTCATCCCAATCCGGACTGAAGCGCGCAACAACCTGATGCACACCGGGAGCTAACCGCTGATCGGGGTGCACCCACCAGAATCCGGCAGGCAGTGTGAGATCTGCAAGAGAGATTCCGCTGTCACCGGCAGGCAACGTGTGCACTATTGCCGGTACTTCAGGGGCGGTTGCGTGTTGTGGACTGATCACAAAGGAGGTGACTGCCGATAATGCCGTTGCTGTTGCACTGGCCGGCACTGTCGCCTGCACAAACCAGGTTCCAGCCTGCGGGTTTTCCGGCAATGGTCCGAACGGACCGTCTTGCTGTTGCGAGTAGCTGAACTGCACTTGCCCATAGCGTGGCTGTGCTTGTGGCGTATTTGGGGTTTGCCCATACGTCCATCCTTGCAAGGTCAGCGGTGTGTCCCATTGGTTGTCGTGGGGTTTCACGGTAATCGTGACCTCTTGTTCCACCGGTGTGTAGTTGGTGGAATCATGTGGGGTAAACACTGCGGTTACAGTCACCGACGGGGGTTCAACCTGCTCGGGAACGGGTTGCTGGAACTGCCAGGTGCCGGCAGGATCCGCAGGCAATAGTGTGTCATCGATGGTGTCACCGGCAGCAACGGTGATCGGTGGAATCTCGTTCTTGCTGGCTGTGCGTTTCTCTATCGTGAACCGCACCAGAGTGGACAATCCACGGTGGAGTTGATCACCTTCCGTGGTGGCCTGCATCCACCAGGTTCCAGCCTGCGGGTTTTCTGGGAGTGCGCCAAATGGCCCATCCTCATGCTGTGCGAAGCGGAAATCCACCGTTCCGAATGCGGCCTTGCCTTGCGGATGGGGCACTGGGTCGCCATAGATTCCATCAGCTATCGATGGTGTTTCCACCCACCTGTTTTCTGCGGGCAAGACTGTGTAGGGAACAGTCACAGTTTGCGGCTGATAGTTTTCGGTATCCTGCGGGGTGAACAGCGCTGTTGCCGTGTGTTTCCCTACTGATGAGGCTTGCGGGCCTGGCTTGACCCACGACCACGTACCGGTTGCGGACTGCGGCAACAGGGTCACCGGTATGTCCTCCCCGGCGGCTACTTCCAACGGCTGCACCTGTGGCGGTTGTGCTGGTGCACGGGTGATCGTAAATGGGATTACTTGGTCTAACCCGGTGTAGGTGTCGGTAGCTGCAACGGCCGCACGCAGATACCAGGTTCCGGCAACAGGATGAGCTGGAAGATCACCGAAGGTGCCGTCCTTGTCCCGGGAATAGCCCAGTTTTACTTTCCCGAACTTCGCAGCAACTGTCGGATGCTGTGCCGGCTGCCCATATTGCCAGCCGTCAATATGTGGTGCGATAGTCCACGCATTTGCTTTCTGCACCGGGGTAGGTTTCGGGACGGGAAGGACTTTGAAGGTGACCACTTCAGTCAGCGGCGCATGACCGCTGCTCGTTGCCTGAACTTGCGCGTAATACACCCCAGGTGTTGCATTCGTATCGAAGTGCTCCTGCCAAGGCCCATCCGGGCTGCTGCTGTAGCGGGTGACGATTTCACCAAAGTCTGCTGCCGCAGTGACCACCGGCTGTTCGCCTGCGATCACATCGGCTACCTGTGGCCGGGTTGTCCACGTGTTAGTTTTTGGCTGCACCCTAAACACAAGATCGGTGACCAGATCGGCACGAACATAGTTGCCTTCAACACCCAGTTGTGCTGACCATTGGCCGGGTGCAAGTGGTGGCGCCTGCGGATCAAGAAAGTCGTAACGCTCAAAGGTTGCATCCGGCAGGAGATTGCCTTGCCCGTCGGTGTCGTGGCGCAGTCGAAGAATATATTCGTCCTGCTCCCCGTAGAGTGCTTTGCCTTTCACCACGAGCTGCTCCCCTTCGGCGATATCAGGGATTGCAGCAGGTTGATCCGCCAACCAGCGGTTTTTGATTTGGACAATGTTGACCGGCATGGCCAGCAGATAGTGGTTGTAGGCGGGATTCTTATCAGAGATGAAGTCAACCCAAAACAGTTGCCGACCAAAGGTCCTTGGCTCCGATTGTCCCTGCGGGAATTGCAAATGGCCGCCAGGGACTTGGGGAAGATCCTCGTCGGTGTAATACTCTTTCCACTCATATTCAGTGAGCGTGAACACCGGCGGTGGTGGCGGCGCCCCATCGGCAACCGTGAAATCAACAGGTTCGCTGTACACCGGATCTTCGATGTCTTGCCCGGTGATGATTCCGCGAAGTTCATAGGCCCCAGGCGGGATTCGGCCAGGGGTTTTCCGGTATGGCTGCCATTCTTCGGTGCCTTGTAACCGATATTCGAAGGAAACATTACCGTTGGTGACACTGACCTGCGGCGACGCTTCGGCGTCGCCATAGTTCCAGCTGTCTAAGGTAGGTCCGGAGAGAAACTCCGGATGGGCAAGATCGGTGTCTAGAATAAATTCGCGCTGCTGACTATCCCACCGATAATGGTGCACGTTGCGAATTAATGGTTCCACCTGCATATCGAGATTGGCGTCTTGCTCACGCACCCAAAAATAGCGTTCCACCAGTGTTTTTGTGCGAAGCCCCATCAGACCAGGCTTTTCCGGGGCGAAACGGTACAACTCATGCGGCCGCGGGGCATGTTGGGATACCCCATCAACTGCCACAGTAAGCACTGGTCGTGGAAACGGTGCTTTCAACAGCGCCAGCGGATGCCCCTGCTGATCCACCATTGACGCAGGTGAACTAGACAGCAACTGGCTGGGGTCATCGATATAGATTGCAGCGCCTGTATTTTCTACTTTGTTTGCCGGCGCAATCCCCGGTGTACCACTTGGTTGAATCAAGGTGAAAGTACCGGAATAGCCCACCACCTCCCCGAAGGGTTCCGGCAAGGTGCCATCGATATCCCCGCCGCTGCCGAGAATCGGATAGTCGCCGCCCAATAGTGTTGCGAGCTTATCGCGAGTGTCAAGGAAAATACTTTCACTTTTTGCATTGGTTCCCCCGCCAATAACCGCCGCCCCAGAGTGGCCTGTTGGGCTACATGATCCGGTGATATACGTCGACGCGCTATCACCTTGATGGCAAGCCATCAGCTCCACTTCACCGATATCAATCGTGCGCACTTCACCATAGGCCCCAGCCCCAATCGCAGCGCCGGAGGGTTGACCGGGTTGTGCTGATCCACGCACGGTCACCACCCCATCACGCATCGCTATCGCATCCGCATGTCCTCCCATCCCGGAACCGATCGTCGCTGCCCCAGCTTGTTCATTCCGGGCAACAATCACACCCCCGTTGAGTTCGATGTGTCCGGCATGTGCATCCCCGATTCCCATACCGGTATCGTCAACAAGTCCCGCCTGTTTCCCGAGATCATTACTGCGGGCACCACCAATGGCTGCCCCACCTTTCGACGTCACTACCAGCCCGTCGCGTTGGAACGGCCACGGCATACCACCAGGCGAGGAAGGGTCGCGATCCTTAGCAGCAACAACCTTCAAAGTACCGTAGTGTGTTTTGTAGTGCGCTCGATCAAAGTGGTCCACACCTTGCACCCAAATACCTGGATAGTCCCCGGCAGACTCTAGCTTGTTTTGGCCTTTGAGGATCAACGTCACGTTGGCACCCGGGCGCAGCCGCAGCGGGGAACTCATCGGGTTGGAAGGCTGCAGGTGCACATGGTTGAGGGTCACTTCGCCGACGAAATCTGGGGCGAAAGTGATTGACGCATCAATCGGCGAAAAATCTTCTGCATCTGACGCGAGCGTGATGTTGCCTTTGCCGGAGATATACACCTCTTTAGCAGGTGTCGGTGCCCCGGTTGTCCCCTTCCCCGGGGTGGGGAATCGCCGATCCCACCGGTACACAATAGATGGCGATGGCCTGCCACCAGTGTCCGTGTCGGTGATCATCAGCGGAATATCTTCATCCAATTCCACCGAATCGCTGAGTTCATCAGCTGCCGCAACTGCGGGCGCAAACCCTACCGTTGCCCCAACTGATCCGATAGGCGACCCTTCAGCTGAAATCCCTATTGACACATTTACGGCCGTCATTATGAGGCTACAAGCAGCAGATAAGGCGATTAGTCTCCGAATATGCAAGCGTTTCACAGAAACGAATTCTACGCCCCTGCTGTCTGACATGTAAGGGGTGTGCAGGAAATCACCGGGCGGTGCACCCGCAGGGACCCCGAGTGTGGCAAGAGTTGGCCATAAACCCGTCCGTCAATCAACTTTGAAACCAGTGCGAGCTACCCCGAGGTGGGACACCAAGGTCTATCATCCCGCCGTCGCCAATTCAACCCCTTCCCCACAGCCCACACCACAAGGCGTCGCCGATGTCACGGTTTTCCGGCAGATCGCCCCAAAGCTGCTGCACGTGACTTGCGCACCGTGCATATTGCAGAGCCGCATACTACCCTTGTTGGAACTCTTTCATTAGTTCAGGCAGGGCGGATGAGGGATGACTACCAAGGGTATTAGGTTGGATAATCGACATATTGTTCAAGGCAGTAGCAAAATCCAAATAGGGGAAGCTTTCGAGAACCTTCTTGCTTCGTTTGTCAGAGAGAATTTTTACAGTGACGGCCTTGTCCACCAACGCCGAAGGAGTATCTACAGGTGGAACCGGCCCGTAATGAGCCAAAAGCCATGCTTTAAAACATATGTCGGTTACCACGACATAGAATTTGGTTGTCTTCGTTGAGGCGCGCTTTGCCAAGGCAAAAGCTTCCGTGAAATCGGCATTTGTTGTCTGATCACGGTCGACCACAGCATAGACTGCATCAAACGCATTACCCAACCCCTGGCACCGATTCTTACTTATTGCACACTCGACAAGTTTTACGGGGGATAGCGCTTCTTTTTGCACGGCTTAGGTTATTGCTGAGGCGCGTGTCAACGCCTTCAGCTTGTTGAAGTAACCGGGCTCCGTAGAGGTTCCCTGACGGTAAATCAACACCGAACCCGAGCTTGTCGCGCTTTTCGGTTCGGACGCCGATTTCGACCGTTCTTCCTTACCATTTTTCACCTGCGCTCATCGTTTACTTCAATAGGCAGATCGATAAGAGCTTGACGAATATCAGAATTCAAGAAGGGTACAGCTCCAAATCGGCCCTGTAGATAACGGCGCTCGATATTGTGATTCTTGCGAACTTCAAAGTCGGCGAGACAGTAGAGAGAAGAGATGGAATTCAGCTTCTCTACAAACCAAACTGACGAAGGGTGGAAGTCGACTGCACGAGTCCCAGCGAGAAGCGTTGTATCGTGCGTCGTAAACAACAACTGAGCACCGGATCTGTTTACCTCCGGATCCTGAAACAGGCTAACGAGATAGTCTGTGAGGTACGGATGCAAACTCGAATCCAGCTCGTCTACAATGAACACCCCTCCAAGAAGGAGACGCAAAATCGCAGCATGTATCAGGTGGAACCATGTTCTCGTTCCTGCCGACTCCCGATCTTCCGCAAGCTGGAAGCTATCTCCGCCGGCAACGTCGTGATTGAAGCGTAGGTACTTTCGTAGAATTCGTTCTCCCTGATTGTCCGAGTCAATCTCATCGATGTCGACCGCGTCCGTTTCCTCCCCCTCGGCACCTGATGTCTCCATCTGATTGAGGAACACTTTGTTCAGAGCTCGAACCGCTGCAGCAATCTCTGCGGGCGCTTCTTCTTCGGCCAATTCTATCCGCGAAATGCCAAGGTCAGCCGCTTGCATTGCTGCCGGTGCGAGTTTGGCAAGATTTTTGTGGGAGAATATTCGTTCTAAAATCACATGATCGGGTACTTCAGGCAGAACTCCTACCATGCTGACCGTCAGCCACCAGCTCGAGGCTTCCGCATATGCGCCAGGATTTTTCAGAGTCTCCCATGCGCTCAGCGCAAGACACCAATTGTGCAGGTAATTCCTCACAATGTGTCGGTCGGCTCGGCCGATCCCCGAGGCAGTTCCGAAGTCGATCCTATCGTCGGTGCGGGTAAAGATGAGTTTCCATCGGCCTTTATCGTTAGCTTCAAGCGATTCCTCAGCGATTCCCGCATCGGTGAGCGAGACGCGCCAACGGTAGCGGATTCCCGCTGAGGCGTATTCTGCCTCAAAAGAAGATGGTTCGGACTGGTTGAGCATGTGCGGGTTGCGAAGTTTTTCCACATAGCCGCCCCAGCGAATCGAGGTACGTATTGCCAGTGCTGCTTGGGCTAATGATAAGAGCGCTGTGGACTTGCCTGATGCGTTAGCGCCGTAGAGAGCAATCACCCGGTTGGTGTTGGAGTACCAGTCCCCATCCCTCGGCAGATTGCGGCTGAAACCAGGAGCGCGCAGATCAAGCGTCACTTCTCCGTGGAAGGAGCCAAAGTTGGAGATCGTCCAAAGGAGCAACATGGCTAGAAAATTTTCATGTTTAGCAACGAATCTGCACTTTTTGTGCGAAAAAGCACTTTTAATCGAAGAAAGAAGGCTCGCTTCGGCAGCTCGCCGCCGTGCACATAGGAACCGTAAGATGAGGCACTAGCGCAACTTCCGTCCTCACACAGCGTCCGCCACAGCGCAGATGTCAACAATACAGAGGCACCGGTGATCTTTAAAGACTTTCAACCCCGGCGGGATTCTCACCATCAGGCCAGGTTTTTGCACTGTTCCAATGCGCACCTAGACACGTCCTATTTTGCGCGAGACAAACCTTCGTTGTGTCATGGCGTTTTCTATACTTGGGCCATCTCGTCACTCAAGCGCCTTAAGCACTGGAACAACCCCATCGATACCAACTCTGCACATTTAAGGATTCCCTCCACACAGAAAGACTGCCCGACATAGCCCACATTTTCTTCCCGAGATCCGTTATCTTTACACCGGGCCTAATGCGCATTACCCAACCGTCATCTTCCAGTTTCCGAGACATATGTCAAATACCGCCGGCACTGGTTTGCCCAGGCAGCGGTTCCTGCTGCGGATCAAAGTCAACCACAAGTTTGAATCGAACAAGTTCTCGACATCATGTTAGCTGCTCCACACACTCACCTTTTATCACGCTATTAACCCGACAAGTTGGGCTTTCAGATGCGCCCTAAAGGCGTGGTATATCGCGTTATTTTTTGCGTTTTCCGCAGTCAATGTCCCAAGGAAGATATTCTGCAACCGGTCTCGTTGCGCGAGGTTTTCGACTGCCGCTTCATGCAAGTTCACTGCTGCACGCGCGGGTAACGTCGTACTCGTTGGCTATTGACACCTGTGCCCTACCTTTTGCGAGGAGTTTTACAACCATATTAGGGGTGAGCAACGGCTTGTCATCATCAGATATGATCAAACCTTGCAATAGGACGAAAGCAAGTCCCTAGATTAGCGGCCACGACGGAATCTCCCAACGCCTGACCGCCACAAAACTTTTCAACAAGGACTGCGCTGTTAATCAGCCACGCCCTCATCCTCCGCACAGACGTTCTAACAATGCCGCCTCTATGGCCAGTGCCGCAACGGACTACTCCAAGCAGGTGAGAACATGGTGGAAATCGAGAAATAACTGGAGGTCAGTCACTGCAATTGGTCAACCTATTTTCGAGCTTATTGTTTGACAGTAGCGTACCAATTTCAGTGGCGCGACCTTACCAGATCTGTTCAACGATGCTCTACCAGCAGTTTCACTGGCATGCCCACACCATTCAGCTGAATCTGCGAGCCTGCATCAATCTTCTGCTGCAAGGGTTTGAACGCAGCATTGCCACCACCAGGGCGACTTAGGCCACCTGTTCTTTTTCCACTACAGCGTAGTAGACCTAAAAACGGGAACACCTCAAGTGATTCCCCACATGTTCATCGATCCTGCTTTTCTTTAGCCCTGCCATTAAGTCGGGGTTGTCGATGGTCTACGTTTTATACAGGTTAAGACCGATTCCGTTCATGGTGTGCAAGCAGATAATCATCAGCCTGCGACAGCCGAGACGCTCCTCGTATCGAGCACCATACGTTAGAACATACGGATAGCAGCACTAAAAGTGACGAAGACATCAGCTGCGACACAATCATAATGCTGTCGATAGATGATGTTTCTATACACCGGGTTAAAGTGTCCAAAACGAGGGACTTTGACTACGAATTTCGTGAGGAATCCGTCGAGTGAGAGGTCAGTTAAGTCCACGGGTCATATGATCCCGTAAACGCCCTCGTTCGCAACATTCTGGGCACGCAGGTTTCAGCGTTGTCACCGCGACGAAGATTACTGTGTGATCACCCATCTCTCCGGCACGAACAACAAGAACTTCCAGCTCAACGGATCGAAACAGCATGCCCACAACATGATGGACCTGGGTTTCGAAGAGGTCTGCTACACCGATGGGGATGCTGCAGGTCACACTACATTGCCAGATCCAACGATTCTGGTGAGATGGTTTATTTGGCGATGGCCGCAATACCCAGTCGGAGACCGTTTTTATTTGTGTCACACTGATCCGTCGATCCCTGAACAGCGACATATGACTGTGGGGTGACTGAAACAGGATGCCTGTTGGACATCAGGGCAACTGCTAGGCATTGCGACAGGGTGAGCATTCTAAAATGCAAAAACGATTAAAGCTTGGAATACAGCGGAATTTACTCAATGATACCAAGATCACGCAGAGCTTCATTATAACTCAGCAAAATCTTGCAAGAGTCATCGGCTCCATGAAGCTGCTTCAAAATCTCGGTACCGCTATTTCCTGGGGGGCAAACAAACATAGCCTTTGTCCCTACGGATTTACAAACAAATACCATCTCCAAATTATCACAGTAGACGATGTCAAAACTGCGTATGATATTCTGGAGCGGCTCCACAGATTGGTACGTACCATCGCCAAGACGTTCCAACTCCCACAAACGAGGGTTGTTACGGTATTGGACAATATCCTCCGGCATATTAGCAAACGTTGCGATGCGCCAAAGCCGCGTACCCGATTCCATATCGGCTCGAATGGCACTCGCTGCGGGCGCCATCGAGCTTATTTTAGGATGGTTTGCGAGCTCAGCTTGTTGAATAAAAATATGGTCGACTATTGGGAATGATTCAAGTAGCGATTCGGCAGATTTTTCACTCAATTCCTCATCAGTAACGACCACGAGCTTTGACTGGGCAGTCGCGAAAAGATTTCCATAGTGATCAAGTAGCGGGGCAGCGTCATTAACCCGTGCCACATGCAGCACTACCAATTCTCCCAAATACTCAGCTGGGAGTTCAGCGAGACCCGCTAATTTTTTCTGAAAAATAGCCACTACCTCAATACCACGACCTTCAAGGTAAGTGTTCAGCCCACAATTAGCTACTGCGGATCGATAATTTCCCGATCTTGGTATATGTATAACACGCTTGGTTTCACATTGATCAAGGTAGGCATCTATGTCACGAAAATCTAGGTGTACCGCCTGGTTCGCACGGCTCTTCAATACCTCTTTCCTGCCGCCCAAAGAATCTGGTTTGACATAAACTTTCGACAAGTCTTTGGCCAAAGAGAGATCCAATACGCTATAAGGCAGAGCGTCCATCGTGGGATACTTATAGTGCATCAGGTAGAAATTTTGCCAGTCCAACACCTCCCCGTTAGACCTCGAAATACCATGCACGGAAACCATGGGGTAACTGGCACTAAATCGCACCAGCGATTTAACACGTCGATCCCAACCTTTCCCGTATGCCTTTACATCTTCAAAAGCCCAGCGATTAGCGAAGCGCCGCACACACTCGACACCATCCCAGCCACTCATATCAACATTGAAGTTGAGAAACGAGAGCCGATCTAGTTTTGTGGAATCGGTCAGCTGGTCGATTTTTGTGCCCTGCGGCAACACTATATATTCGTCAACATCAAGCACCGATACCCACCCATCCTTCCCGCTTTCAGAAAGCTGCTTCAACAACGGCGGAAAGTAGAGATACTGACGCCACGATAGAGGATCGACGATTGGATACTCACGATCCATAGAAGCAATGAGTTCTTGATTTTCCTTCACCCACTTCGCACGAACCGCATTAAATTGGGTGGGGGCGATATTATCAAAGTATTCACCAAAGGGCTCTTTGATGATTATTTCAATATTCAGGCCTCGCTGTTGTAGCTCATGTAGCACTTGCTCAGAATCGTCAATTGGATTGTCCAGAATGATGATGAATCGGTCGAAACCGAGGTTCGAATGGTAGTCAAGCCAGTCTTCCAACCTCCCTTCGTCACCCCTGCTCATGGTGACGATAACATGCTCAACAGCTTTCATTTTTATTCCTCAAATTCGATGGCCCAGCAGTTGAAAATACAAGAACTTAATATTTTTCTTGTCAGTGGTCGCGGGAGCGTGCTACTCCATGTCATGATTGACGACGCCTAGCAGGCAAACCTTCAGATGAAACAATTAGTTTCGCAGGCGATCTTCCTGTGAGTGAGTCGCTGGAGACAGCCGTTAACCGAGCGCGCAAGCCGCCACTGACTTGATCCTACCTGTTTTCCTGTTCGGTCAATTGAAACCAGTGCCTCAAACCTGCAGCCAACCCAGGCCATTCCTTGCCGGATCGGCCTTCCCTATCGCGAGCACGATGAATGTCCTTAGCGTTACATATCCGCATGGCACCTTTAAGTTTGCACAACACAAACCCTAATGACCATCAGCTTAACTTCAGATAGCAAACGATGCGAAAATTTTCACTACACGACCAAATCCGTCGGACATGCTAACGTTGCCTCCATGACAGCTTCGTCCTACTGGCAGGATCACTTTGCGTTTACTGAGTCTTACATTGACGACCTCAGAAAGGGAAAGATAGGAATTCGAGGGGACAACTTTGCCTTTTGGAAGGGTGAGGATAGTTGGCAGCCGAACAATGCCAACCCTACGGACTTCTTCCGTCTCCACTCTTTCGGTTTCTTGAATCCCCTGCAAGGCAAGTTCCTCAAAGAGGGCGATCCCTCAATCAAAGAGCTCGCCAGCTCAGTTATTAACTCATGGTGTTCTTCGTTCGCAACTGAAGCTGATGAACCTGCCTGGGGCGCACATCAGACTGCGCTTCGGGCGATAAATCTTTGTAACGCTATTGGTTTAGGTCTAGTGGATCTGGAGCCACATGTTGCACTGTTGCAGCAACATCTCATGTGGTTAGGTGCAAACGAGCATTATGATGGAGCTTGGAATCATGGACTTGATCAGTCTATCGCCCTCCTTGACTTGGGTAATTTGTTGCAGAGCGACGATGCTATTACTTTAGGTTCTCGACGTATTTGTGATGCGATCAAAGAATATGCCGACGAGCAAGGGGTTATCTCCGAACAGGCCACCCATTATGCCGGTTACATGTATCGACGTCTAAAAACCGCAGAGGACAAGATTCAATCCCTCACCGGTAGTGTGCCAAAGGACTTTGATCGGATCCATCTCATCCCCGATTTCACCGCATGGGCTACCAATTCTATTGGGTTTCCTGTTGCGTTCGGCGACACGATGCCTGGCTCATGGAAGCCCGAGGCACGTCCAACGATTGATGTGCCGGCGAGCCCGCTGGTCTCGGGAATCAAAGTGTATCGCGACGGTTGGTTATTTATCCGCGACGGCTATGAGCACACAGATGCTTCTCATCGTTCACATCTAGCAACAAGGTATGGCACATTCCGGAGAATTCACGGTCATCGTGATCATCTCAGTGTTGTCTGGACTGACGGAACCGATCAGGTGTTATGCGATCCAGGATTCTCCGGATATAACGACAAAGTCGTTCGATCCTACGAGCAACTTGAGCATGGACACAACGGACCTATTGCTACAGGATTGGGCCATTTCAAATGGGAACACGGAGCTAAACTAAACTATGCCTCAACGAGCTTTGTAGGTGCTTCAGCCGTCCCCTTGTACTCTTTTGGCATCGCTCATCGCGCTTACGAGCACGGCGCAAGGGAACGTCAAGTGGTGTTTGTTCCAGAGGCGAAAACACTGGTAATTGCCGATTGGCTTCATCCGGACGACAGCAAAGCCGAGGTTTCGCTCGCCTCCACTTGGTTATTTACTCAAGGCACTAGTCTCGATTCACTTACTGGTTCCACAGACGTCGTACGTATCAACGTGAACAATCGTGTCCTTCGCATGATCCAAGTAACCCCCACGAGTAAGATCGAAGCATTTTATGGATCGCACGAGCCGCGGCTGGGGTGGATCGCAACTGCAAACGGTACAAGCGTACCGTCACTAGCTGTTAGGAAAACCACGACCGGCAAAAAACCTGTCAGTGTTACGGTATTCAGCCTCGACAACGCTTTGCAAGCGAATGCAGCGACTTCACGCGACACAATCACCGTTCAGCTCCGGCACGAGAATCAGGATCTGTTGCATATCGCGTTCCGTCCTAAGGCACCTGCTCACATCATCGAGGTGGATCCTTTGCGCTCGGAATGCTTCAACCACAACTAGCTGCTGAGATCTAACGGGCGTGCCGAGCTATTGTTGTCGAACCGAAACCGCAAACTCGGCGGCCTCCTGCTGCTTTCCCTCATTTAGCATGCCAATGAAAGTGTTGTATAGATCCAGCAGTGGCCGTGTTTCGCCATCAGCGATGAGCTGACCTTGATGTAGCCAAATTGCCCGGTCACACATCTGGCGCACAGTTTTCCGATCGTGAGAGACCAAAAACAAAGTTCCTGCACGTTCTGTAAGGCCCCGCATTTTTTTTCGCGAGCGCTCGACAAATGAGGAGTCTCCGGTAGCCAACGCTTCATCGATCATCATAATTTTCGGTTCGACCATTGTGGTGATTGCGAATCGCAATCGCGCCTGCATCCCGGAAGAGTAGGTTTTCATCGGGTTGAAGATGGCATCGCCGATGTCGATAAAGGAGCGAATCTCATCGATCTGCTCGTCAATCTCTGCTGGCGACAACCCCATTGCGAGGCAGCCCAGACGAATGTTCTCGTACCCCGAAATGCCTGATTCAAGGGCGGCGGAGACGCCAAGCAAAATTGGCTGCTCTTTCGCTAACACAAATCCGGATGTTGGCGTTTCAAGACCACCGATTGCCCGCAATAGGGTCGATTTTCCAGATCCATTGAGACCAACCAAGGCCACCGATTCACCATCATTGACTGTGAGATGGATGTCATCTAAGGCTTTTACTAATCGCTTTCTTGTCCGTTGGAAAGAGCCCAACAATGAACGAGATTTCTGCTCCCGCGATTGTTTCGGTGACGGCAACACATCCACCTTGTAATGGACGCTGAGATGTTCGACGTGCACCGCTACCTGGTCTTTGCTAGTAACTTCGTCTTGCATAACCTCGACTCCTCTCAACCTTTCCCATAGGATTCTTCACGCGCCCAAAACAGTAAGAACCCAAACAGCAACGTTCCGAGCGCCCAGGCTACGAGACGCAACCAAGCAGCTAGTGTTGGAATTTCTCCATACACCACCAAGTCTCTCGCCATATCGAGAATCCAATATGCGGGATTCAAGTTCACCAGTTGCCGCAATATCGGATTACCGCTGACGACGGCGTCGACGGAAAAAAACACCCCAGAGGAATAGAACCAAATCCGTGTTGCATAACTTATGACCCTTTTTAGGTCGGGAAGAGCGTCGGTGAGCGTTGCCCCAACAAAGATTAATCCAGTATTGAAAATCGCTTGCAGACCCCACACTACTGGCAGCAACAACCATGTCCAGAATGGCCATCCAATGCCTTGCGGAAACCATAATGTCACAGCTAAGGCCACCAGTACCATAGGGATGGAGTCGTAGATCAGTTTGAGTGACTGCGATAGAACTAGTGCTGCTCGCGGGAAGGCAAACGCTTTGATGAAGTTTTTCCTCGCAGAAATCAGCCCAGAGCCAGCATTGAGTGCTTTACTAGAAAACCCAAAGAACGTAACCCCAATGAGAAGAAAAGGAATGAAGTGCTCAATACCACGGGAGGTTTTCAACAACACTCCAAAGATCAAGCCATAAACCCCGGCATCCAGCAACGGACCAAGAATGAGCCAGGCTCGTCCTAGCAACAAATTTTGGTTACTCGTTGCCACCTTGGCACGAGCTTCAGCACGGATAAAATAGCGTCTCTGAAACAAACGTTGAAGGTATAAACCTAGCGGAGGCCTGCCCGTCACCGGCTTTAGCGCAGAATAGGCGTGACTGGCATCTAAGCTCTGAACACCTGAGGTTTTCATCAATCTATCGTTGGCTTTCTTCCGAAGATGTGCTCAGTTCCAGCGGCGCGTTGAAAGAGCCTTGGAGGTTTTACACACTGTCGGGTCAAGAATAACACCACATCTAACTACCGTTGTCGCTAGGCGAGTACCTGGAGCCACCACCCTCAACTTCGCCCGAACAAATACCAACCATGCCAAGCGCTGACCTCAGGTTGTAGACTGTCCACTGCATTGTTACGACAGGGCTGCCCACTGCATTGTTGCGAAGGGACTGCGCTACCAGCGTATGTGTTCTACTTACGATTGCAGGCAGGTTTTAATTTCCAGGTGCTTTCAGGGGAGTTAAAACTCATCCGGAACAGCGCAGGTCGACTTTTCACGACAGAAACCACTCGGGTACACCTCGCCCCTTTGGGGGATATGAAAGCATTTTGCTGCTAAGCTGAAAGCGCTGTGCCTCTTTCCCGGGAGCAAGTGTGTTTTTAGCATTTCTCCAGTTCCTACCCGTCGGCAGTGATCCACTGTCAACACGTCGGCAGTGGTCAACGAGGCCATCGTTCTTATCATTAACAATTGCCAATAGGAAGCTACTTCATGAGTGCACCGTCTGTGTGTTTTGTCGGACTCGGATATATCGGTTTACCGACCGCAGTAGTAATGGCCAACCACGGGATGCAAGTCATCGGCTTCGACATCAACGCCGACAACGTCGAAAAGATCAATCGAGGCGAAGTCACCATACTGGAACCTGGCCTAGAAACTGAGCTCCGCAAAGCCCTCGATTCGGGTCGGTTCAGGGCCACGACAACCCCCGTATCAGCGGACGCTTACATTATTGCAGTTCCTACCCCTTTCAACGATGACCACAGCGTAGACATGAAGTTCATTTTGTCGGCAGCCGAAGCGATTGCTCCGGTCTTGGACGGCGATCAGTTAGTGGTTCTGGAATCTACTTCCCCACCGCTTACCACCCGTCGAATGGCGGATTATCTGCTTGAGCTGCGACCAGACTTGTTCCGTGATGGGTCACCAGGAGCAAACGAAAATCCAGGCAAAACTCTATATTTTGCGCACTGCCCAGAGCGAATTCTGCCCGGGAAAGCAATGGAGGAATTACGCTCCAACGATCGAATCATCGGTGGTGCAAGCCCAGAGGCCACTCGACGTGCATCGGAAATTTATGCAAGCTTCTGCCACGGCGAACTGCTTGCAACCGACGACCGAACCGCAGAGATGGCCAAGCTCACTGAGAATTCATTCCGCGATGTTAACATCGCCTTTGCAAACGAACTCTCACGTATCGCTGCGTCCCTCGATATCGACGTTTGGGAACTCATTGATCTGGCGAATCACCATCCCCGGGTCAATATTCTGCAACCAGGCCCGGGTGTTGGAGGGCACTGCATCGCGGTGGATCCTTGGTTTATCGTTGCCTCAGCACCAACAGAAGCACAGCTAATCCGGACGGCACGGGAAGTCAATAATGCGAAACCACAGTGGGTACTCGGCAAAATCTTGGACGCTATAGAACACATTGACAATCCAACCATCGCACTACTCGGTCTGGCTTTTAAGGCCGATATTGACGATCTGCGCGAATCTCCTGCAGTGGAAATTAGCAAAGCGGTAGCTACCGCAGTCTCTCATGGATCCATTGCAGTTGTTGAACCAAATATCAATAAACTGCCGCCCCAGTTGGCATCTTTCGACCATGTTGCGTTGGTCGAGTTGTCTGCAATTCCTGCTCACACTGATGTGCTGGTATTGCTTGTTGACCACGAGCAATTCCGGGCGACTACTGCGAAGCAACTTGCCCCGAATGCTGTTGTCATCGACACCCGTGGAGTTTGGCGATAATGAAGGCACTGCTTTCGAAACTTACCCAGCTGCGCTCGCTTATTGGACTCGTGGGAAGCGGAGCTGTGCTCGTCGCCATAGGTGCACTGTTTCACCTCGGCGCCTTCGTCGGCATCGGTGTATTGCTGTTTTCCGCCGCTGTGGCCTTGCAAATTATTTGGAGCAGGCAGGAAAGTTCACGAATTCGCCAACGGCTGACAAGGGCGGAAAAACTCACGCTCCCCACACCTGCTTCCCCAGTGGATACGATTGAAAGCATTCCACCCAATCCGCGGCAGCGATCACAGCGCCTTCATAGTCTTGTCGACTTTCCACCCCTGCCAAGCCAAAGCACCAATCCGCATAGCGCCGGTCGATACGCAGCCGCACTCAACAGCAGTTCCCAGCTTTCTGGGCGATACCTTGCAGCAATGCTAGGCGATGACAGCAACGTGGCAACTCAGGAAAGCTGTGATCCTTGGGATATTCACATACTTTACGTTGGCGATCAGACAGCTCCGCGATTTAGTGCCCTGCTCGAGGTCGCCAGAAACCATGATTTGCCTGTCACCGTAGAAAGCCTAGCTCCCGGTCTAGAAATCGCTAACGGGCAAGATGCCGAACCGGAAATTTGCATTGTCGACGGACTAGCACTCACCGGACTCTGGCAGAATCTCCTCAATTCACAACGAACCCTAGAGTTCGTTGCTCTCATGGAACTTATCGTTCGTTTGAAGCAAGGTGGCTGCTTACTTGTTTTCATCGAACCCGTTCACAACGACCATTTCACCGCAACTATGCGAAATCTTTGCCACCTCAAAGTGGTTAATTCCCAGCTCCTACCATGCGAAAAGCTCCGAGATTCGGGAACAGGATTTACCACAGTTTCCTCTATCATCGCTTCACTACCCGATCCAACTGCTACGTCCGATCAAGTGAAGGGGTAACGATGTTTAAAGCCGCAATCTATGGCGATGTGAGCCCGAATGTTATCGACGGATCTTCGATCTGGCTCATTTCCATTACTGAGGTACTCAGCCGGATCGCCGACGAAGTGCATCTACAGCTCAAGATGCCAGCGACATCAGATCTATTGCTCGGTCCGTTGAGAAAAATTTCCAACGTTGTGATTCATGCACCGAAGTCGGAACTGAAAGCTAAAGCCGCTGCAGATGCCGCGGCGAGGTTGATCGAAAACCATGATATTCAGTGCACTGTAGTTCGGGGGTTCGACGTATGCTACGAGATGAGCTTGAATGATACGGTATCCCCCACACTGTGGGCTTATGTCACCGATCTCCCTTTCCCACCGGAGAAATTATCTGACAGAAACCGCATTCGCCTTAATACCATCGCACAGAATGCAGCTCGCATGTTTTCACAGACACAGAGCTCGCGAAGCTATCTCGAAGCTATTGCACCCTTTGCTGCTGGCAAAACGGTTCTCATGCCGCCGATGATCCCAGAGATGGCGTTCGTAGAACAAAATAAACAGCGTCAAATTGGGCAACCGTTATCAATCGTGTATTCCGGGAAACTCGCCAGAGATTGGAAGACCCTCGAGATGCTCACATTGCCGAAAGAATTATCGGCTCACGGCATTTCTGCAACGCTCACCGTAGTCGGTGAAAAGTTCAACCGCTGCGCCAGTGATCCGAGTTGGGTACCTCGCATGCAGCAGGCATTGCGAGAAGCAGCTGCCGATCCTGATTCTGGCGTAACATGGCTTGGCGCCCTGTCGCGCGAAGAATCTATTGCTGTCATTCAACAGGCTGATATTGGTCTTGGGTGGCGTACCGAAGAACTCGACTCGAGTTTGGAGATTTCAACGAAAGCACTGGAGTATGGGGCAGCCGGCACTGCCCCGGTTATCAACGTTACGGCTGATCACATTGATCTTTACGGTTCTGACTATCCGGGATTTGTAACTAGTACCGCTTCCACAGGCGACATGGCGGCAACGATTGCTGACCTGTTACCTCAGCTAAACAAAGCCACGCACCGGGCATTAGCGGTGGCGCAACAGTTTTCAATGACTGCCGCCGAAGAACGACTCAAACAGGCGACAGCCCTTCTTCGTGCCGGCCAACAGGCCAAGCATCGACCAGGCTCCCCCTTCAACGCAAGCCCTGCAACTAAGTCGAAGACCACTGCGACAACTCGCATCTGTATTGCGTCGCACGATTTTAAGTTCATGGGGGAGCTTTCAGCTGCGTTGAGTGCGCACCCAAATGTAAAGTTGTCGCACGATCCTTGGAAATCCTTACACGTCAATACTCCCGAGTTATCGAGCAAAGCAGCCAAAGAAGCTGACATTATCCTTTGTGAATTCGGCGGCCCTGCAGTGGTGTGGCACGCAAAGAAGAAGCGAAACGGCGCGAAGCTTTTCGTCCGCATGCACGGTTTTGAATTTGGTGCAAATTGGCTCGAAGAGCTTGACTGGGAAAAAATTGATGGTGTCGTAGTAGTCTCCGAACACTATCGGCAGCTGTTCCTGAATCGCTACCCAATTCGCCCCGAACAGACTCATGTCATTGCCAACATGATCGACGCAGCGGATATGGATCGACCAAAAACTCCGCAGGCGAGATTCACCGTTGGGATTGTTGGGATCGTTCCATACTTAAAGCGTCCAGATTTAGCGGTCGAAACCTTAAGAGCTCTGCGATCATTGGATGATCGATTCAGGCTACGGATTAAATCGCGGATGCCTTGGGAATATGAATATATCTGGACAGATCCATTGCAGCGGATTCGCTACCTCGAATTCTTCGACAGAATTCGAAAGGATACTGATCTACGCAACCGCATTAGTTTCGATCAATTCTCCCCTGATATCGCTAACTGGCTGCGGGGAGTAGGATATGTGCTGTCCCCGTCGGATACTGAATCATTTCATCTTGCACCAGCTGAAGGCGCAGCTTCCGGGGCACTTCCGATTGTCTGGCGCCGACTCGGCAGTAGCGATATCTTCGGGGAGCAATATATTGTTGATAGCACAGAAGAAGCTGCCAGCCGCATCAATAGTTTGGCGCAGGCTTCGCACGACTCCCGTGAACGAGTGGCACAAGAATGCAAAACTACCGCCTCCCGCTGGTCTATTGAGAACACCACCAGCACTTGGTTTGAGCTGTTCGGTGTCTAGTTCCCAATTGTCCATAGATTGAATTTTATAAAGAAAGTTTTTAGCAATTATGCGGAGATTCGAAATTAACATTCCCAGTGGAGGCTTTTCTATAAGCCCAACTTGGCTGCTCGAGCATCGCTCGGGTACATCAATACATTCCACCATTGCCTTGGCTTCGTTTATTACCGACGCCCCACGGGAAGATGAACTTACTTGCAGTTTGCCCTGGTCGGAGGCTATGAATTCGTATTTTTGTTATCTTCCCGAGTCGGATGACGTGGAGGGAATTCAGCTGAAGGCCGGTAAATCTTTCATTGTAGATCAGCCATGCACCATGGTTTTTGAGCTTCGTTCGTGGCCAGGCGGAGCGTTCACCGAGGCGGAACATGTGCAGGGACTAATGAATTTTTCTCCCGCAGCTCCTGGTACGCAGCGAGCCCGATTGACGAAAGTTGAGGAGTGCGGTCGACATGCCTAAACAATCACAACCAGTCGACATATCTGTTGTTATCGGATTCAAAGATTGGGGCGAGCAGCGACTGCGTCTTGCTGTCGAATCAATTCTGGCTTCCTTCGGTGAACTTAACGGCGAAGTAATTGTCTCGGACTACGGCTCCACTTCCGGTAGTGTTCGCAAGGAAGTATTGGAGGCTGCTGGCGCTACCTACATTTACACCGAAACAGACGGTACATGGTCGAGGTCGCGTGCACTAAACGCTGGGTTTGCGGTAGCTCGAGGTGAAGTGTTGTGCTCTACCGACGCCGATATGATTTTCTCCCCGGGATCGTTTTCTTTTATTGGCAACACACTGAAGCAACGACCAAATAGTTGCCTACTTGTCCAGTGCCGTGATTTGCCTCAGCATTGGGACGATTCTGCTGTGGCCGAACAGGGTTTCCAGTGGGAGGCGTTCGCGAAAGAATCCAGGTTGCGCCCGCGCTGGGGCATGGGGGGCATGATGGCAGTCCATCGTGACGTGTATAACCGGATTCGCGGCCTCGATGAACGGATGCATACCTACGGTGGCGAAGATATTGACTTCGTTACCCGTGCGCGGCGCGCAGGTTGTGCACTGCTGTGGATCGAAGATCCCACGGTACGGATGTACCATATGTGGCATCCGTCAACCGCAGCAGTTATGGATCAGTCTGAAGCCAGCCGGTTGGCGGTTGAAAACAATAAATCGATTATGCGTAACGACAAAACTTTTGTAAGAAATTTGCGCATTTGGCGTCATCCGTCACCGACCGCACCGCCGCTGGTTTCTGTCGCAATCGCTACTCAAGACCGTGCGGAACTGCTGCGTGAATGTATCCAGTCGGTGCTCGCCCAGTCGGTACAGGACTTCGAAATAATTGTCGTCGATGACGGTTCGACCGACCACACCCAGGCGGTGGTGTCTTCGTTTAACGATGAACGCATTCATTACATATATCAAGAGGCACAAGGAGTGGCTGTTGCCCGCAATACTGCCACTCGATATTGCACCGGTTCCTATATCGCTGTTCAAGACGATGACGATCTCATGACACCGTGGCGACTCGAGTCGCAGCTCGCAGTGATCGAGCAAGGTTATCACGGTAGCTTCGGCGCGTTCGCCAACTTTGATAACGAAACTGGCGATCTGCACATTATTCGATCGCGCGCCTTAGCACCGCACACGATCGCGGACAATGGGGGTGCCCCAGGTCACGGTACTTGGCTTGTTGATCGTCGCGCCCTGGAAATCGTGCAATACGACGAGCTACTTGATAGCGGTATTGATAATAACGTTGCGCTGCGGCTTACTAGAGCTGGTTTCAAGTTGAAACATTGTGGAGAAATTGTCATGCTCCGGCGGATGCATGGTGGGCAAATTACTGTCACAAACGAGCAGCATCAAAAAACTGCCGCACGGCAAACGCGAGCTATGTATGAATTCGCCATTGAAAACGCCGATCGGGAAAAACTTGCCGGTCAAGTTGGTGGAAGTGATTGGACCCCGGTTCGGCTAGCAGATGAGCCGAACAAACTCCTTCCCTATCTTCCCGACCATTTGGTCCGCCGCCGAGTCAATAACGCGCTCCTGCAGATATCGCGTGAAAATGTGAACAATTTCCCCGATGATGTGTTGATCATCGAACGCGGTAAAGACACCTTTGTGCTCCACGAGCAATCCGAATTAAGATTTGCCGAACTCGCTCCGTACACACAGGCGGGACTCTTCGATTCCCTGTCTGCTGTGCTGGAACCTCGGGCTTTCGAAGCAACCAGTGCGGTTACCGCTGCAGAGGAAACCACGCTACTCGATCATGCCATGCAAGCAAACGGTGACGAACTCGAATGTACCCGTGTGGATTCCTATCGCTTACTCGATCAGTCAGAACAATCCCATGGGAACGTCTCTACGGACGAAGTTGCAAACTATGTTCGCACAACGCTGCTACACCACGTGGAGCAGACCGTTCACCGTAATACCACGCATGGGCTCCTTGTTACGTTTGCCGCTGATCCGCAGTGGGAAGTCGCATTGAAAAATGAAGAACTCGGCAAACCAGGAGCCCCAGTTATCGTTGATGAAGTCATTGGCTATCAGGCAAAACACCGCGAATTAGGCGTCAAACTTGTCACTGCAAGCGGAACGCGTTTGGGTGATATTCTCGCTGCAGTGAATCTTCCAGCAACTGCGATTTTGTTGATGACGTCCGATACGCCAAAGGCTATGTTTGACACCACAATGAAGGTACAAGAATTCACGGAGGCAGTGTAATGATTTTTCACCACCGTAAAGGACTCACTGGCCTCTCCGGAATTACTGCGGTTGCCGAAGATTACGATGGAATCCCACTAATCGATGAGTTTTATAGCACCTTGAGCCATAAAAACGTCCATCGAGATCGATTCGCTTTGGCGTGCTATCTCGCGTTTGGTGACTATATCGGCGGTCGACTGCAAAGTCCTCAACCGATGACTCCAGCAATGGCGCACGCGATTGCCCGTGCAGCAGCACCGCTTGATGTGGAGCCCACCCCTATAGAGTATTACGCCAAGGCATTGCCAGAAGGTGTCGGCCGGCTGATCGTACAGCCTATCGAAGATCTCGCAGATGCCGGCCAACTGTGGGATGCATCAAGCCCTGCGACAAACGAACGGCGTTTGGTGATCGTGCCTGTCGATCAGACCAATGGTTCACTGCGCACCTTGTCGACATTGGTTATCGCAGCAAACGCAAATATCTTTGCAGGCACCCACGCTATCAGTCCTTGGTACCCCTATCTGGCGATCGCGGCCTTAGCTGCTGAACAAATGGAATGCAACGTGTTGGTGCTTCCGGCATCTGCAAAACAAGAGCTTCCTGTCACCACTGATCTACTCGACCTTCTCGAAGCGGCTAGTCTCTGCCTGGAATTTTCCAACAATTAATGCTCGAAAGCGATAACGTAATGTTGTTGGCCACAACGAAAGTGATGCGATGAAACTTACAGTGATTGGAACCGGATATCTCGGCGCAACCCATGCAGCTTGTATGGCCGAGCTCGGCCACGAGGTGCTCGGAGTCGATGTTGATCCAGTGAAAATCGACCAGCTCTCCAGCGGTGAAACGCCGTTTTTCGAGCCTGAACTCGATGAACTGCTGCAGCGAAACCTCGCGGCGGGGAACCTTTCGTTTACGACCGACTATAAGGTAGCAGCCGACTTTGCACAGGTTCACTTTATCGGAGTGGGTACCCCTCAAAAAGCTGGATCTGGTGCGGCTGATACTCAATATGTCGATGCAGTGATCGATTCACTAGTGCCGCATCTTCACGGCCAACATGTTTTTTTCGGTAAATCTACCGTTCCGGTCGGTACAGCCCGCCGGCTAGCACAGCGGGCAAAGCGCCTCATTGAAGCGCATCCAGATCAATCCGCTGAAGTGATTGTGGCTTGGAATCCGGAGTTTCTGCGCGAAGGTCACGCAGTCGATGACACCCTTCGCCCAGATCGCATTGTTCTTGGTGTCGAAGATAGCCATGCCGAACTGGCAACTTCCCTTGCGGAAAAGGTCTATGCCAAGCCGCTCGCCGCAGGCTGTCCATTCTTAGTAATGGATCGACAAACCGCAGAACTGGTCAAAATTAGTGCCAACGCATTTCTTGCCACCAAAATTAGTTTTATCAATGCGGTGAGTGAAGTCTGCGAAGCAGCAGATGCGGATGTCACCCAAATTGCTCACGCGATCGGATTAGATGACTGGATTGGCCCAAAATTCCTCGGTGCCGGCCTTGGTTTTGGTGGCGGCTGTCTACCGAAAGATATTCGTGCTTTTGTTGCCCGAGCCAACGAACTCGGTGTCGGTAAGTCCCTCCGATTCCTGGAAGAAATTGATCGCATCAATACGCGCCGTCGCGAAAAAGTGATTCAGCTGGCGTTGCAGCTCGCTGACGATAAGCCGGAACACACCACGGTAACGGTGCTCGGGGCGGCGTTTAAACCCAACAGCGACGATGTGCGGGACTCCCCAGCATTGGATGTCGCCGCAATGTTGCACACCCGCGGCTTTACTACCAACGTCTATGATCCAGTCGCTGTAGAAAATGCCGCAAAAGTCTATCCCCGTCTGTCGTACAAGCTGAACTTGAGTGATGCGCTCGACGGATGTGATCTGGTCATCATCGGCACCGAATGGGAAGAATTCCGCCAAATGGACCCCGTGTGGGCAAAAGCGAAGGTGCGCACCGCTTCTCCTACTATCATCGACGCCCGAAATTGTCTTCCTCGGCAACAATGGATAGATGCAGGTTGGCGGATTGTTTCGCTAGGGCGATCGGTAGAAGAGAGACAGCAGTGACTACGCCTTGCAAGCTGCTAGTTGTTTACGGCACCCGCCCAGAAGCCATCAAAATCGCTCCCTTGGTAGCGCTTGCAGCCACAGATGAACGGTTCGAAATTGTCACTGTATCAACAGGACAACACAAAGAAATGGTAGATCAGGTCAATAGCATGTTTGGGATATCCCCAAACTATGAATTGTCCGTAATGACACACCGACAGCCGCTCAATATGCTGCTTGGGAAAGTGCTGCAGTCCCTCGATCCGATCCTGGATCAGGAAGCCCCGGCTATGGTGATCTCGCAAGGAGATACTTCCACTGCCCTTGCCGCGGCGCTTGGGGCGTTTCACCGCGAGATTCCCGTGGCCCATTTGGAAGCTGGGCTGCGCACCGGCAACATTCGTTCGCCGTTCCCGGAAGAAGCTAACCGAAAACTGATTGCGCAAGTGACGTCACTGCACTTGTCACCAACACCGCAATCGCGAACAAATTTGCTAGTAGAAAAATTCGATCCCGCCTCGATTGCGGTGACAGGCAATACAGTTATCGATGCACTGTTTACCGTGCGCCAAATTTCGACGCAGTTTACAGATTCTGCTCTGCAGCAGCTTTACGATAGTGATCGTCGCATTGTGTTGGTGACCACCCATCGACGGGAAAACCTGGCCCCGATGGCAAATATCGGTCGCGCAATTCGTAAGCTAGCACAACAGCATCCGGCGGTGTCGTTTGTGTTACCAGCTCACCTGAATCCTGCTGTACGGGCAGCGATGCTGCCGGAAATCGCAGGAAGTGACAATGTCCTCGTTACGGAGCCATTGCCGTATCTGGAGTTCGTCCAGCTGATGGATCGCAGCGAAATTGTGCTTACTGATTCCGGTGGTGTGCAGGAGGAAGCACCATCGCTTGGGAAGCCAGTATTGGTAATGCGAGAAAACACTGAACGCCCGGAGGCGATTCAAGCCGGAACCGTCCGGCTGGTGGGCACGGCCACAGATCATATCGTGACCGGCGTCAACGAACTTCTCACTGATGCGGTTGCCTATAAAGCGATGGCGAATGCAATGAATCCCTATGGGGATGGTCATGCCGCGCAACGTTGCTTGGCCGCGATTGCAGACTACTTTAATGTGGGAAGTCGCCTCCCAGACTTCAACGCATCCGCTTAAAGCGGCAAGAGTTTACCTGCCGTTGCCATAGTAAAATGGGCAGGTCGCCATCGTCAGTCACCAGACAACGAGGTATCCCACAACTGTGGGTCACTGCGCGGTTCACGTGCTTGCTGATTTGGCAGCATTCCGACCTTAGCTGGTGTAACAACTTCCCTACAAGAGGAGCAGCTGTGCGCACGAAACGAACCCGCAACCTTGCTCGAATTGCGGCAAATATCCGCATGCATTTCCACCAAGGAGGTATCGAAGAACTCCTCACATGGTCGGTTCCCCTTTTAGCAGCTAAACTCAACGCTACACTGCGCCTCCCTGCACCACGATTATCGTGGCTTCCAGGACGCAGCAGTGGATTCGATCCACTGCGTATGCGAAAATATCGACCACTGCCACATCCCCTCACCTGCCCTGAGCTGCGGGTCGGTGTGATTATGGACGACTTTTCGCTGTCGGCTTGGGCTACCGAATTTCAACTCATCGAATTATTGCCGGCGAACTGGCGCAAACTCATTACGACTGATTCTCCGCAGCTTGATCTGGTTTTCATCGAGTCGTCATGGAATGGCAATCACGGTGCATGGCGCGGCCACTGCGCCAGTGAAAGCGGGCCAAGCAATGAGCTTTCTGCTCTTATTGCAGCTGCAAAGAAAGCCGGTATTCCTACCTTGCTGTGGAATAAGGAAGATCCTCCGCATTTTCAGGATTTTTTGCCACTTGCACAACTCGTCGATGTCGTATTCACCACTGACGAAACAGTTATTAATAAATATTTGCAAGCGCTCAGCCACAATCGTGTGTATTGTCTGCCGTTTGCGGCACAACCCAGCGTCCATAACCCGGTTCGAATGATCGGCGTTGAACGCACAGGTGATGTTGCCTTTGCTGGTATGTACTTCACCCACAAATATCCGGAACGGAGAAAGCAACTCGATTATATTCTCGGGGGCGCTGTCGAAGCGGCACCTTCGCTCCCCCAAGGATTGACAATCTATTCTCGTTTCCACGGTAAAGATCCCCGCTACCAATTTCCGCAACCGTTCGCCCGTTTCGTGGTCGGCTCACTGCCTTATGAGCAAATGCTCACCGCCTATCGAGCATTCAAAGTGTTCTTGAACGTCAACACTGTAACCAGTTCCCCGTCGATGTGTTCGCGAAGAATATTTGAGCTGCTGGCCTCCGGAGCAGCTGTGGTATCCAGCCCATCAGCCGCGGTGCGGGAATTTTTCCCCCCTGAGGAGGTGGTGCTCACCGATACCTCCGAAACAACAGCCCTGGCAATACGCGGACTCGTACGATCACCGGAATTGCGGGAGAGGATGGTACACAAAGCGCAGCGACGTATCTGGTCACACCACACTTACACCCATCGTCTCACCACCATCTTGGACACGCTAATTCAAGCCGCCGGCGACAACGCTAATTCACGGCTGTACACCGCACGAGCACAGGCACAAATGTGCTTGAAACCAACAGTGGGGATTATTAGCTCGACTAACCGTCCCGGGCAGATACATCATCTGCTCACGCAGGTAGCTCGCCAACAGTACCCCCACAAACATCTCTATCTCGCGACACATGGTTTTACGCTCTCCGAAGCCGAACTAGATACGGCGTGCGCGGACGCGGGACTGCCGCGTGAAGAAATCAGCTGTTTTACCACTGATGCCAGCTGGACGCTTGGCCAAAACCTCAACTATCTTGTAGCCCGAAACACTGAACAGTTGTGTGCCAAATTCGACGACGACGACATCTACGGCGACCACTACCTTGGTGACCAAGTCAATGCGCTGCGCTACTCCGCTGCTGATCTCGTCGGTAAACGAGCGGTCTATATGTATCTCGGTGGCAGCAACATCATGCTGACAAGGTTCCCGGATCGGGAACATACGTTTAGCAATTTTGTCGCAGGCCCGACCTTCCTTGCTCGCACTAGCTTGTTTCGGCAATTCCCATTTGCCGAAGTGAACTGTGGGGAAGACAGCGCGCTACTTGCAGCACTGCTTTCCGCCGGGAAACGCATCTATGCTGCTGACCGATTTAACTTCATTCAAATGCGTCGCTCACCCGTAGCAGATCCGAATGGTATTCATCACACATGGGCAGCGACCGAGGACGAATTTTTAACCACTGGTATTGTGCAACTTTTGCACTTCGATTCGCAGATAGCCGACTGCTAGCCGTATTTGGAAGGATAGTCTGTGCCAAACGTCGTCCAGTTCAGTGATACCACGATCGATCCTGGGTGATCTCATTCCGTTTTGCAGAAAAACACTGAACCAGCAACACCGGTACACATCCAGTTCCTGGAAACTGCATAACCTGTTACATTTACCGAACTGGCATTAGTGGCCGTAACACTCACTGTTTCGGCCTATGAGAAAAACTTTTGGCATGGACCACTACATAACGCGACACGATCCGCAATTGTACAGGACACCAACATAACCAGGCATACCCCTCTGGTATGAACAGGATGAGGATTTCGTTGCCGAAGATTCCTCACCGGTAGCGTTATCCTTTTCCGGTGGCATCGATTCACTCGCCTACTTGGGTGCGGCGAGGCGATCACACAAAACTCATATCCACTGAATTTGGTGGGATTTTTCTCTCGGGAGCGAATGTCTTATAACCGATTCCTGACGCTTGAAGTTGCGATCGACAATCGGCGGCTGGTGTCCCCATGAAGACATATTGGTTACGGTGCAATCCTGTTGCGCCGAACATTCAACTGCCGCTGGTTAGCATTCGGCAACGATTGCCGGTATCAGTGTGTGGCATTTCACCCGCAAACCGGCGCCCACAGGCGGGGGTCGGCATCTTCGACTCGCCGGTTACGGAGGATTGTCATCGGTGATGCCGTTGATTTTCTCGACTACCGGACTTTCCGCGGCTCAGCACTTCCCCCAAGAACAGTCCAATCTCATTGGAAAGCCTCGTCAGCAAGTGATCGGAAAAGTTCGTGAAAAAGTGATGCTATCTACGGTGGGAAGAAACAGAACTGCAAATCGATTTGTGTTTGCCGAAACTCGAAAAACTGCGGTTTGAACCTTCCAGTATCACAGTTGAATTTACATCCACTTATCAGATACCCGGATGGTATCGCTTTGCGCCAGAAGACAATTTGGAACTCACGTGGCAAATTCATGCGAATCCGTGCATGCTCGGCAACCAAGATACCACAATGTCGGATACCCTCCTCCAGGGATATACTCAATCAGACCTGGCACATTTCGCAGAAAACGACGACGGGGAGTTAACCTGGTAGCTCAATCATTTATCGTTCTTCGTGCGTTTTCCTAGGACGTGCTATCTCAACTTCCCAGGTCTGTAGAGAACACCGGTGAGAAGCATGCTCCGTTTCAACACGAAGTGACCAAGGCAGTTGCACAATCGGAAGCTTGAGATTGACAACACCGCTCCAGTTCTCATCGAATTGGAGCGGTGTACTGTCCTCGTTTCCCGAGAGATTCATTTGTCATCTCGGGTAGCAAAGCACCAACCCGTACCGTGAGCTAGTTGCTGTGCAGTGCCTCGTTGAGCTCGACAGCGCTCTTCCACGGCACGGCTTCGATCGCACCGGTAAGAGAATTGCGGCGGAACAAAATGTTGTTCTTCCCCGACAGTTCCAAGGCCTTAGCCTCGGCGCCGTCTTGTTTGCTGAGCTGCTCTGCAACAGTACCGAAAACCTTCACCTTTGAACCAGCAGTCACATAGAGGCCGGCTTCAATAACACAGTCATCACCCAGGGAGATACCGCAGCCGGCATTCGCCCCGAGCAGGCACCGCTTGCCTAAGGAGATGACTTGCTTGCCGCCGCCGGAAAGCGTTCCCATAATCGAGGCGCCACCACCAATATCGGTGCCATCATCGACAACAACACCAGCACTGATTCGACCTTCCACCATGGAGTTGCCTAAGGTGCCGGCGTTGAAATTGACGAACCCTTCATGCATCACAGTGGTGCCCTCAGCCAGGTGAGCACCAAGCCGCACCCGATCCGCGTCACCAATGCGCACCCCGGTCGGCACGACATAGTCGACCATGCGCGGGAATTTATCAATCAAATGTACGGTCACCGGACCACGCTGGGAAAGCTTCGCCTTCGTGATCGCGAAGTCTTTTACGGCACACGGCCCAAAATTTGTCCACACCACATTGGTGAGCAGACCAAACACGCCATCCAAATTCACACTATGAGGCTTCACGAGACGATGGGATAACAGGTGAAGACGAAGCCACGCATCGTAGGCATCAGCAGGAGCAGCACTGAGATCAGCGATACTCACCGACACGGCAACCCGATTGACGTCGCGTGCATCGTCAGCGATAGCCAGTGCTTGCAAATATTCTGGAAGCTCAGCGGTATCAATCCGGTAATCAGCTTGATTTTCTTCTACGCCGGAATCACTCAACATCGGTTCCGGGAACCAGCAATCAAGCAAAGTGCCGTCGTTGTGGATAGTGGCCAGGCCTAAAGCGTGTGCAGCAGTCATAGTTGTAAAAGAGTACCAAACTCTCACCTGTTGCGATGCTCACAATGCCCTGCGGCAGCAGCCGGTTCTGCAAATACTAGGAAAACTAGCAAGCTTAACGCAAGTGCAAGCTCTCACTTGCTGTGCGAGTCCTGCTCAGAAGATCTCCCCGAGTTTGCGTTCGATCGGAAGCAACAGCTCATATCGTGCAGCGAAACGATCGCATTCTTCCTGCGTGGCCGGGTCTGGCTCCACAGTCGATACAGTCAGCGAGTTCTCCAGAATTTGCTGCAGAAAACTACTCAAAGACTGCGGTGATGCCGTGGAATATTGCTGTGCTGCAGGTGCAGCAGCTTGAACAGATGACGCGATTTCACCGCCTGCAGTATCTGACGCAACCGAGTCCAAGGAATCTCCTGGAGTGCCCGCTTGTTCATGGCGCTCGGTGATGGTTGCTAGATATAAACCAAGCAGCGCTGCACCATACGCACCTCCTTGTGCGGACTCGTTAGGAACCCCGATGGGCACCCCGAGCATTCCCGAAAGAATTCGCTGTGCAACTTCAGGGACTGTAAATACTCCGCCCTGTGCAACAAGGTGAGAGATCGTCATTGATGCCTTATTGCTCAGCCGCTCCAAACCGAATCGGAGGGTAACAAAAGACGACATGATAACGCTGCGCATCACCGGCCCCAACGCAAAGACCGCATCTGGGTGCCGCGCCATAATGGGAATCCCGTGCGTCACTTGGGTGGAATGTTCACCCACGTGATAATTGATCGCTGCATAGCTATTACTGTCACCGACCGAAAGTCCAGCAGCGGTAAAAAGCAGGCGGTAGAGCGTCGCATCGTCGCATTTTTGCCCAGTTAAGGTTATTACTGAGCGAACAAAATCTGCCCACGCATCAATTTCTTGCGCACAGTTATTACAGTGGACCATCGCAACGTGATGTCCATCCGGGGTAGCAACAATATCAACTTCCTCAAGCGGTGCTGCAAGCGGCTTGTCCAATACCACCATGGCGAAAATGCTGGTTCCCGCGGATATTCCGCCCAATCCAGGCGTGACGACATTCGTAGTAACCAGGCTTGTAGCGGCATCGGCTTCTGGTGGGGCAAGAACAATGCCCGCCTGGAGATCCCCTGCGGGGTCAAGCAGCTGTGCACCCTTTTCCGTCAACCGTCCAGCAAAAGCTCCTGCCGGAAGTGGTCGGGGCAATAGGTCGCTCATACTCCCAGTAGCTCCGAGCGGCTCAGTCAAATCATCAAAACGTTTGATTGCTGCCGGATCATACCGGTGGCCGTCTGCTGCCAAAGGAAACATTCCTGCCGCATCGCCAAGTCCAAGAACAAATTCCCCGCAAAGGTGAACATGGATATACCCGGCAAGCGTCGTAAGATAGCGAGTTTGAGATATGTGCGGTTCACTGTCGAGCAGCGCTTGAAAATAGTGGGCACAGCTCCACCGCAGTGGAATGTGTTTTTCCAGTGCGGCTGAAAGCTGTGCCGCTGCGTCCCCAGTATTGGTATTTTGCCACGTGCGAAATGCTGCTACTGGAGTGAAATCCTCGCCAAGTGGGATGTAGCCGTGCATCATCCCGGAAATAGTGATACTGCCCAAGGTGCGAATCGTCACCCCATATTCGGCAACGATGTGCTGCTTGACTGCACTATATGCCTGGCGAAGGCCGGTAAAAGCCTCATCATAGTGATAGCTGAATAAGCCTTGCTCTTGGTGCGGTTGCCACCGGTAGGATCCGTGTGCCAATACGCCGCCGCGCTCGTCAATCAGTATCGCTTTGATGCGGGTGGAGCCAAATTCCACACCCAGATGGCATCGTTGCAAATCGGGGCTTTGCGCGGTAACTGCTGTTGAGGAAACCATGATCAGTCACTCCTAACTGTGTGAAGATATGAATTCACTACTGTCCATATACGTGCTGATAGCGGTCGTGGAGGCGATCGATAACAGCAGGTTCCAACGGCTGCAGCGGCCCTAAAACATCCGCAAACAACGTAGTTTTGGCAACTTCTTCTACCATCACTGCAGCTTTGACAGCAGCAGTCGCGTCTTCACCGATGGTAAACGGGCCGTGATTAGCCATCAGCACTGCAGGAGATTTGCTGTTGCTCAACGTGTCCACGATGCCGCGACCGATTGCATCATCACCGATTAGCGCCAAGGGGCCGATAGGGATTTCCCCGCCAAATTCGTCGCCGGTCATCGTTAAGACGCAAGGAATAGGTTTGCGGGCGGCCGCAAACGCGGTGGCATAAGGCGAATGCGTGTGCACTACTCCGCCAACATCAGCCATGTGTCGATACACATAAGCATGTGCTGCAGTGTCAGACGATGGCTTTCGATCTACCGTATTGAATTGGTCAACAGGGTTGCCGTCTAAATCACAGACAACCATGTCATCATCGGTCATCGTTTCGTAGCGCACGCCTGAGGCTTTGATGACAAACAATTCGGCATCGGGGACGCGCTGTGAAACATTTCCAGCTGTCCACACCACCAGCGAATTGGTTACAAGCTGTTGATGAAGCACACAAAGCTGTTTCCGGATCTCAACGATCGCTTCGAGTAGATCCTTCGGTGTCGAGGTCATGATCTTTCCTTTTGTTGGGTTGAGTTCTGTTGCGCTGCACTCACTGGTAGTGCACAGCCGGGGTCTACTGCGCATTGTGAGCGCACAGCGTTTTTTCTGTGTCGGTTAGTACTGGATCGTGTAGCGGAATACTTCGGCAGTGGCGCTTGTCACCAGTAAGCAAGTCGCGCAATGTGACCAGCGTAAGCTCGCCTCACCCGCAAATTTCCCTGTCATGATTTCGTGAACAGGGTTGGCTGGCTGCCACAAAGAAGCAGGCGGACTGCCGATGGTCATCGAACAACTCCAGCTACTCGGCTCGGCCGATTTGCACCAGCCGGGGACACCTCTATGAGGTGCCAACAACTGAATAGTTATATTTAATGCAGTACAGATAGAAAACTGTGAACCACAGGACAACAAGAGCGGTTTTCAAGTACTACCAGCGACAACGATCTTCACAGGCTCGGCTGTGGCCGAACGCCAATCGAGCCATACCCCGGAAGTTCCGCGGTATTTTTTCACTGATCGAGCGTCCTAGCGGTTGAAACATTGTGAGCTAGTTCACGGTTTCGAACGACCTACCTATCCCTGACACATGCACTGGTTCCCGCGACAATATGCCCTACGAGCCGTACCGCATGAAAAGGGTGGAAACAATGTCGTTGCCTTCGTGTCCACTGACTCCCCTTTGCGCTAGCGTTGCTGCACAGCTATTCACAAGTGCCCTGCTGTCGATCTAGCCTTCCCGCACAATCGCTTCCCGCTGTCGGAAGTAGCTCACAGTTTGCTGCACCAGCTCATCGAGCTGTTTGCAATCAGTCACTCCATTGCGGGCGACATAAGGATCAGCTGCGGGGCCTAGCGGTTCCGGTGTGACATATTTACCTGGCCGGTTATATCCCATCATGTACAGCGTCATAATGATGCTGTCGATGTCGAGGAATCCAGTGCCAAGCGCCCGCCTATTAGTGTCGGCTAAATGGAGATTTGTAAGCCGATCACCGGCCCGCAACAGTGCATCCGGGATGGAATCTTCCTCGGTGAGCATATGGTAGAGGTCGCCGTTAATCCCAAGCATCTCATGGTTGCCTAACTCCCCGATATAGGCAAGTGCCTCATCGACGGTGTGCACGATGGACACTTCGGCGGAGCGAATCGGTTCGATCGCAGCAACAACGTGTTGACGGTCAAACCACTCAAGCGCCAGCGCCAAAGTTTGTGTGCTTCGCTGTTGTTCATATTGATCGTATGGTTGCGGGCGACCAACTGCAGCCGGCACGACAAGAAGATAGTCGCCGCCGACTTCACCAAGGAAATCTAATTCACGCGCTATATAGTCGAGAGCCTGCTGCCGGGCGAAAGGATTGTTCGAGGACAAATCATTATCGGCGGAGAACATGCCGCACACACCCGACACTGTAAGCCCATGATCAGCAAGAATCCTTAGGGTTTCCTGTGGCTGGTAGCCGATACGATCGCCGTAATGGTTTCCGTGCAGCTCAATGAACTGCAATCCAGCGTCGGCCAAGCGCTTGGCGGATTGTGCCAGGGATTCCAACCCAAATCCCCAATTCGACCAGGAAAGATTTAACGGAGCACAAAGCGCTTCAGGATGTTGCTCTTTAAACCGCTGAAAGTTTTCACGAATCGTTACACGCTGTTGTTCAAATGGTTGCAGTTGATGATGTTCCCTGGTCATGACAGTTCCTATTCGTTGTCGTGCAATATCGGTACGGTCGATTGCCGCACGATGAGTTCAGGAGCGAAAACCTTGCCGACCAGATCGGTTGCCCGCCCCTCGACAACGTCGAGTAAGGCGTTTGCGGCATAGTCGGCCATAGCCGTGATCGGCTGATGGATAGTGGTCAGCGGGGTGGCAAGCAGTTCGGTGAAAGTAAGATCGTCATATCCAGTGACGGCAACATCGATCCCGGGAACTAACCCTGCTTCAGTCAGCGCTTTACTTGCACCGAAGGCGGTGTAATCGTTCAAACACACAAAACAATCCGGTAACTGTTGATTGGTGGCGATGAACTGCTGCACCTCGCGGTAGCCTTCCATCCAGGTCGGCCCTGATGCGATATTCAGTTGAAGGCAACCGTCCGCGCTCCCTTGGGCGGCCAGTGCCCGGTGAAAACCAGCAAGTCGGTCTCGGTGTTGGATGGCTTGCCGATGTTCACTGATAAAGCAGAAGCTCTCATGTCCCAGCCCCAACAAATGTGCTGCGATAAGTTCCATTCCCCGCTGATCGTCAATACAAACGGCTGGGATTTTCGCCGATTCGCTGCGCTGCGCAAAAGCCAATACCGGAATACCTAGATCAACGAGTTGCTCCAAGGCGTCGTCATTACCGCCGGTGGAACACACCACGATGGCGTCGACGCCAAGATCAACGAAACGTTTGAGGGCGGCACGTTCCACCTCGGGGAGTTGTTCGGTGCCGGTGTAGATCATCGTTGCACCTCGACTCCGTGCGACTTGGTCGATCGCGTGCGAAGAATCAGCGAAGAACGGATTCGAGATGTCAAAGAAGATCGCGCCAATGAGGGTCGAACGGCCTTTGTTTAACGCTCGCGCACTCGCATTGGGCACATAGCCAAGCTCTTTGATGATCTGTTCTACTTTTGTTCGTGTACGGGGTGACACCCGATCTGGATGATTGAGCACATTGGACACGGTTCCTACCGCCACGCCAGCAAGTTTTGCTACTTGCGCGATGCCGGGACGTTTGCTGGATGGAGTGGCGGCGGGAGTCACGTCTTACCTCTACTTGTCGGGTATTCGCCGAGCTTTTGCAATGGCGATATTGTTTACGATAATCGAAGCCAATAACACCGCGCCGAGTGCCAGGAGTTGTGTGCGAGGTCCAGCAGATCCTTGCAGGCCAATAAGCAGGCCGGCGTTTAACCATGTGATCAGTAGTGCACCGACGACAACACCACTCACCCGACCGAATCCGCCTTGGATTAGCACTCCACCTAACACCGCGATAGTGATCGCCGGCAGCACCATGCCGTTTCCGGCAGTTCCCGCATCGGGGCGGGCACTAGCGAATTGGGCAACGTTTACGACCGCTGCTAAACCACATAACGTTCCCGACAGAAGATATGCACTTGCCCGAACCCCATTGACATTGTGTGCTGCATAAGTTGCAGCAACATCATTGGTGCCCACTGCCAGCAATGATCGTCCCCAACTTGTTTTTTCCAGCAGAAGCCAGCAAACCACCATGGTTGGAATGAAGAAGGTCAAGGCTTGCAGCGGCAGGAGAATCCCTCCGCCAAGTGGGATATTTGCAGTCAGTGCGTTCGTTGCGGCGACCTTCGCCCCGGAGATTGGCGCCTGATGGCTAGCCACCATCGCCAACGATGCATAAATGTAGGAGGTAGCAAGTGTCGCAATGAGCGCCGGGAAACGAAAATACCCAATGAGCAGCCCGTTACATCCGCCGAACAATGCACCAGCGATGATCGCAATCAACGCAGATAGCGCAAGCGGTAATTCCCAGGTTTGTACACAGTGACCAAAGACCACACCTGCCAGGGAAACCATTGCACCGACCGATAAGTCAATACCGCCACGACCCGATGTAATGACAAACATTTCCGCGAGCCCCAGAATCACCAGCGGCACAAACGCCTGCAACGACGATGCCATGTACGGCAAATCAAACGGGGCGAAGAGATATCCACCACGACCAAGGAGCCAAAACAAGACGACCAGAAGCAGTGTAAGCACACTCAAGCTTGCTGCGCGTTCCTGAAGTAACAATTGCTGAATCTTGCGCGATACCGGCATCGCCGGACGTCCAGGTCTAGTATTTTGCTGCATCGTCCCAGGTGATGACGACACCGTGTTTGCAGCGTGGGATTGGTTTCGTGTCCTCATCGCACTTCCCTCCTTGATTGGCGGAATAGATCGACACCGACTGCGATAATGATGATGACGCCAACAAACAGCAACGTGAGCGTGTTGGGCAGGTGGAGGTGAATGACGGCGGCTTGCACACTGCCGACCAACATTGCGCCCAAAATGCTGCCCAGCACAGTGCCACGGCCACCCATCACTGATGTTCCGCCGATCACACAGGCGGCAATCACCGACATCTCAACGCCAAAACCCGCGTTTTGCTGGATCAGTCCACCTGCACCAATTGACACACAGGCAGCGATGCCAACAGCAATCCCGGAGGCTACATAAACAAGAAATATTCGCCAATTGACCCGCACACCGGCCAATCGGGCGGCCTGCGGATCGTTGCCGATCGCATACAGGTGCCGTCCAGTTGCCCAGTGACGCATATACACCCAAGCAACGATCCCTAATCCGATGGTGAGCCAAAAGGCGTTTGGGATTCCGAAGAGTGACGCTGACACGTCACCGCCGATCCCCGACAGGGTGCCGGGGACACCAGCAACCTGATTGTCACCAAATATCTGTAGTGCAACGTAACGAAACACGTTTAACGTGCCGAAGGTGCATACCATTGCAGGGATCTTGCCCACCGAGATCAGCAAACCATTAATCGCCCCCAACACCGCACCCACAACAACAGCTATCAGTACCGCGACGACTGCCGGAACTGCAAAATCACGAAGGAGTTTGCCGACAACCACCATCACCACTGCCATGGTGGAGCCGACACTGACATCAATGCCACCCGTGACCATTACCGCAGTCATAGCGATTGCCATGATGGCAATCGGCGCTACACCATACAGGATCGCAAACAAGCTTCCAGTCGTGAAAAACGTATCTGTTACCACTGACATCAACAGCCAAAGCACGATGATGACGCCAATCAGTACAAGTTCCTGACCTTCAATATGGCCACGGAAACGGCGTAGACGCGGCGAGCGAATCTGTGAGTCTCGCATCACTTTCCTCCTTCCAGAGTTTCACCATCATTGCCGGAGGCTGCGTCGAGCAGCTCCGCTGCCGAAACATCACCTGGGAGTTCGCACACGGTTCGACCTTTTCGCATCACAATGATGCGATCACTTAAAAGTCGAATCTCCTCCAAATCAGTTGACACGATTAACGCAGCGTTGCCTTGATCAACATGGTCGACGATGAGGGAGTGAATATCAGCCTTCGCACCAACGTCAACACCCTGGGTGGGTTCTTCTGCAAGCAACACCAAGGGATTCTCAACAAGCTGACGAGCCATCACGATCTTTTGCTGATTGCCACCGGATAGATTCGAAATCAACGTATCTGGTCCAGGGGCTTTCACCCGCAGTGCAGCAATAGCATCTGCAGTGGCTTTTCGTTCCTTGGCATATTGGAACCAACCTTTGGAAGAGAAATAGCCCAGGTGAGAACAAGAGATGTTAAATGCAAGGCTCTTCGGCAAAAACACGCCTTGAAGTTTGCGGTTGCCTGGCAACATGGTCACCCGGTGAGCAAGTGCGTCCTTCGGTGATCGGAAGGTGACTTTCTTGCCGTCCACTGTGATCGTGCCCGCCTGTGGAGAGCCAATCCCGTAGAGCAGTCGAACAAATTCGGCAGTACCCGATCCGATAAGCCCATATAAGCCGACGATTTCTCCTTGTCGAATACTCAGTGACGCATCATGCAGTTTGGATCCTGTAGCAAGATGCTGGACATCGAGAAGCACCGGGGTGTCAGCAGCGAAGTTTTTTTGCTGCTTATCAAGTACTTGAAACTTCTCCCCCACCATTGACTCTGCTATAGCTCGGGAGGAAAAGCCTTGAGTTTCGCGAGTTTCCACCACTGCACCATCACGCATCACCGTCACTCGATCGGTAATTTTTCCAATCTCATCCAACCGGTGTGAGATATAAATCACGCTAATACCCCGAGAAGTCAGCGAGCGGATCAAGCGGAAGAGGGTATCGATGTCTTTATCTGCCAAAATTGCGCTTGGCTCATCAAGAATCAGCAGCTTTACAGGTGTTGCGAAGGCTTTCGCTATTGAAACCAGTTGCTGTTCGCCGACCGGTAGATCACCAACCCGCGTATTCGCTAATTCCGGGTCGAGCTCTAACTGCCCAAGTAGGTCGCCGACGTCCTCAAGTTGGGTGTTCCACTGTACTTTGCCAGCTTTTGCGATTTCCCGTCCCAGGAAAATGTTCTCAGCTACGGTGAGATCCGCAAATAGCTGTGGCTCTTGATAAACTGCAGAGATTCCACAACTCATCGCGGCTTGTGTATTTCCCAGCGGCAGCGTTTCACCATCGATTGTGATCGTGCCACTATCGGGTTTCTCCGCGCCACTGATCATTTTGATTAGTGTCGATTTTCCGGCGCCGTTTTCGCCAACTAGTGCATGTACTTCGCCGGGAAGTACTGACCAGTGCACATCGCGCAGTGCGTGGACACCGCCATAGCGTTTATCGACACCTGCAACTTTCAGCAAGGGCTGCTGTTGATTCATCGCTAATCCTCCCTTCCTTGCTCACTGCGCCAACTTCCCCAACCCACCAGCGCAGGGGTGAAGAAAACCGGCGCTGGTAGGAGCATTCTGGTTGCCTTTCGATGTCGCTCACCTTTGTCCTTGATGGCAGCTCATTGCAGGTGCGATCTTTCGATCCGGGAAACGGTGAGACACCTGGGCAATCCCTAGATGTGGGAGCCGTTGACGTCGTTGCTGACAGCCGGTTTTTAGTAGTTATAGTTACCGGCGTTATCAGCGGTGAGGATAAGTGGATCACCCATGAGCAGGGTTTTATCTGCATCGTTGTAGGTGACTCCCTTGATTGGCCCTACGTCCTGGGTCGGCTGGAATTGCTCACCCTTGGCCAGCATCCATCCTGCCCAAGCAGTGAGATAGCCCTGGTTGTTGACATCCCACAGCACGGAAGCTGTCGATGACCCGTCTTTGAGATATGGCAGCATTGCCTGTGGGGTACCAACGCCGACAGTGAATACTTTCCCGATGTTTCCGGTTTCTTGTACGGCTTGGGCGATCCCCGGGGCAGCGGTAGTGCACGGCCCGATTAGCCCTTTGAGATCAGGATTAGCATTCATCAAATTCTTTGCCATCGTCACAGCTTTGGGCTGATCTTCATCGGCATAAACCACATCGACAATGTCAATATCGGGATAGTCGCTCTTCTGCTTCTTTTTGATGACATCAATCCAGGAATTCAGATTCGCGGCAGTCTGACCGCAGGAAACGATGGCAATTTTGCCTTTCCCGTCAATCGGTTTCGCAACCTCGTCGAGCAGTGCCCCACCAATCCCTTCGGCGGTGGCTTGGTTCACGAACACTTCACGCACGCTACTTGTTGCGTCGGTGTCCGTTGTACCAACTCGAATTCCTTTGTCCGCAGCTTCTTTCATCAGCGGCGCGATCGAGTCCGGGTCGTTAGGGGCGACCATCAGTGCATTGACCCGCTGCTGCATCAGTGAACGAACCACATCACTTTGGGCGGCCGGGTCAGCAGTGGTCGGGCCACTGTAGATCCAGGTGAAACCGAAGTCTTTTGCGGCCTGTTGACCACCAGTGTTCATCGCTTCGAAGAACGGGATCCCTTGGATCTTTGGCACGAACGCTACTTTCATGTCGCCGGTGGCCGTGGTGTCGCCATCGGCAGCGGTGTTTCCACCGTTGCCGCCAGCACAGGCAGTCATGCCTGTCAGCAACCCGACGCAGGCCAAAGCGGCTGCAGTTTTGCGCAACATACCCATGGTGCACTCACCTATCCCTTCGCTGTTCACAGCGTTTTGAAACGGTTCAATTGACAGGTTTCAACGTAACCAATCCACGGGGAAAGAAACAAGGGGTTTAGATCACACCAAACGACCCCTGTAATCCGACTCACAGCCTGAGCGCAGCTGTGATACCTAGCCGTTGATCAGGGAAGATCCGATAGATTGCAGCCTCACCCACCCCGGCAAGAATCGCAGAAAAAGTAGTTTGAAAATTCCCCGATCCGGGGGTGGGATTCCACCCCAGATCCCCCCTCTTGCCCGCTCACCATCGCCAAGAACGACCAGTAACGCAACCAAACCCCACCAGGCATAGCGGTTTCGCCTTCACAAATGAGCGCTACGCGAGGGATCAAAGGCGAAATTCCAAGAAGGTTCGCACCCCGGATAAGGTTGAACCGATTAGAACAACCCTCCCTACGAACGTTGAGCCGATCGCCGCATAAATACACTGTCGACAACCACGCTCGTACGGTGAATTATTGTAATTCCAAACCCCAACTAAGGCAGTCCGTTCAATAGTGATCTCAATTTTAATACAATTGACTCTGATCGATAAATAACTAGATCAGCAACGCTGCCTGATGACAATGTCCAAAATAAAGCGCGGGGTAAACTGTTCGCATAGCGCTTGGAATAAGATTGGAAATCATTTAAAAGTCTCAGGCTCTGAGTGACGACGCAAACAGCCAGCTCTGGAAGGTGCCGGATCCGCAGTGCAGTAGATGCTTTTCTGACTGATACACGAAGTGCATCATGTCATGAACCGGCGGCACAGTATCACCAACTTACATGTGTTCTGCGCTTTAACTAATCGATAGCAGTAGCCGGAGAACTACAAATCTCCGAAAAACTTCGCTACCCACAGCAATCCAAGATAGTGTTGCTTTCACAGCCATTTGAGGTAAATCGCAAGGTCTATTAATGAGTGTCAGCGCACCGCCTTGAGAAAACCATTCTGATCAGGTTGCAGAACAATTAGTCGTCGCGTAAGGAAAACCTTCGGATGCCCGTACATAACCTGTTTGATAATGCGCCACCTGGGGGCTTCCCCAAGCGTTTTGGCCTTTAAGATTTGATTCCTCTAAACGTCCATAGTTTGTTGACGACAAAGTTGATCGGCATCGACACAACAATAGAGATCAACGTCGCCCAATACAGCTTGGTGCGCAAACCAGTGGAGTCATCGAACACATCTGAGGGAAGGGACAATGGGCTGTGCGGATTCATCAGTAGCGTCATCACGATAAGGCTGACAATCAGCGCCCCAATGCCGGTGGTAAGAAAAGGGAAAAACTCCCGCCACCAGCCACGCCGTTGGCCGCTGCGGAATGTCCACATGCGGTTAAGCTGGTAATTCCAAGTGTTAGCCACAAGAAACGCGATGGTAAAGAAGACGTGATACCAGCGAATGTTGAACCGGGTGCCGAGCAGGTTAACAAACGTGTCATGCTCGGTGACATGCAACACGGCATAGGTGAGTTTGTTGAGCAGCACCACAACGGCAGCATTGACCACAGTGCCTGATCCGCCGACTATCCCAAAACGCAAGAATTGGGCGAGATCTGTTCGCGAAACTGCCATTGTTGCCTCAACTAAGTTGCTTTTTTGAATCCATTGCCACCGACCCTGCACCACAAACAAGCACAGGGACTAGTTGTTAGCTCGCGTGTTGAAAACGATGCACAGTTGGCCTTCGACATATGCTACCGAGGCAAGCCCTGGAAGTGATAACGCCTGCTGCCGCGGCACTTGGGTCACTAAGCACCATGGCTAGCTGGCGGCCGACTGCAAGGACTGCAGCGTTGCAAAGCAATACTTGTGGCCATCCAGAGGGTCGGTAAAAGCCATCGTGGCAGCAAGCAGCTGTAACGGATGGGTGAAGTCAGCAAGATTGAGGCCCTTGTCAATGGGATAGGTGTCGTCACCGATGATCGGGGCTCCGAGATGATGGCAGACCACCCGCAGCTGATGGGTGAAACCGGTCACTGGCTGCATCTCCACCAACGTTGGATCGTCCCTGCTTATCAGCCGCAGCCTGGTTGTGGTCAAGGTTGCCTGCGCTGTGTCTTGCACAGTGACTTGTCGTGAACCGGGCTGTTTCACCATGGGAAGTACAAGTTCAGTAAACGTGGTATCCAGTTGGGGTAGTGGACGCACTAGGCGCGCCTGATAAGTTTTGGTGACTGCCCGGCGCGCGAAGAGTTCATGATAGTCCCGCCTCGTGGCGGGATCAGTACTACACATCACCAGACCGGCGGTGAGCCGATCGAGCCGATGCAGCGGCACAATATTGGGATTGTCTTCAGCGACGCGAAGCCGAGTTTGCACGGTGTTGCGCACCAGGCGCCCGTTGGAACTCGTCGGCAGGAAATGAGGTTTGTCGACCACCATAAACCGGCGATGGCGAGCAATGACCGTATAGTTCAGGGGAATATCCGGCTCTGGGGACAGCGGCGGAAACATCCACGCTGGCTGCGGTTTGGCAAGCAGTGTTCCAGGGGTCAATACGGTGCCCGGCGCATAGGGACTGTCACCTGCTGCAGCTGCAACATAGTCAATCCCATCGATTGGAACGCTTCCTCGAAGTACTACCCGACGGGCCGAAATTCCCGCCCGGGGCGCTGGTCGGCCGGTTACCGGATCACCCGCTACCGGGTTTGTCGCAGGTGGTGTGCTGTGACTGTGGTTCATGTTGCTGCTCGTCTTGTTTGCTCGTTGGGTCTGCTGTTTCGCTTATGCCGCATTCTCCCCTGTTGTGGATCGTTGTGGCTGCTGTTGCACGGAACAATGCCTCAGCTGATTCTGCGCGAAGGTGTTCCGTGCATCGTGGCTGCTATCCGGGGTGGGTGGAGTCCGCGAGCCGGTGTAAGTGCAGTGCAGCTGGTCGAGTGTCTGTGTTCGGTGCTGATTTGTTGTCGGTGATCGGTGCTTTGCGTTGGTCTGTGATCGCCACTCGGTGCTGGCAAGTGGGCAATTTGGCGGTGCGCCGGATGCTGATACTTGCTGCTTTACAGTGCTGTGTTCAGTGGTGGGTGCTGTGTGTGGTGCTGGTGATGGTTTTACGCTCACCGTGGATCCGTATTTGCCGGCGGCGCGGGTGTTGCATGCCAGCTGCGGGGGTTCGTCCCGCATAAAGGTGTCGCGGCTTCCCACCGGATTGGGCACACGTCCAACCCTGGACGTAGTCAGTGTGGTCATTTTGGCCGACCGGGCTGCAGTATTTCATCTGCGAAAACAAATCTTCGGCGCAACAGGATGCGGTGCAGAAGTCTGTGTACCGTCCATTCCTCACGGTGACCTTCCCATGTATGGTGCTTGCTGCGCGGCATGCGCATGGTCACACTCGCCGCGGCAAGGGATGCACACATCGGATACGCAACTATGGTCGCCAGCCCCTTGGGGTGAAAGCTGCACGACGAGGAAAAGCCACCCTAATCAGTTGCACAATGCCACACAGATCAGTTGCGCAATGCCGCACCGATCACCAGTGCTGAAAAACACACGAAAAAGGTGACAACAGCAACAGCTGTGCACAGCTACTAGTTCGGGAAGAGAACTGCTGCAGGGCAGTGAAGCGGGGGCGGGACAACTCACCAATCCGGGTGAATGCCCCTTGCCCGCTGGTGGCGGCAGTGCACAGTTACCTGTCGGTTGCGACAATACGATCGGCAGCCGCGTGCATTTGCTCCAAGGTGCCGGTGAGTGCGACACGGACGTGGTCTTTGCCGCGTGGACCGTAGAAGTCCCCTGGGGCTACCAGAATGCCGCGCTCCGCAAACCAAGCAAGTGTGTCCCGGGAGGATTCCCCACGGGTGATCCACAGATACAGACCAGCTTCCGAATTGTCGATGGTAAACCCGGCTTGGGTAAGCGCCGGGATAAGCACTTCGCGACGCTGCGCGTAGCGCTGGTGTTGCAACCATTCTTGATCAGCATCTTCAACTGCTGCAATCATCGCTGCCTGAATAGGGGTTGGCACCATAAACCCGGTGTGTTTCCTAATCGCTAACAGCTCCGCGATCAGCGCAGGGTCGCCGGTAATCCAGCCTGCCCGGTAGCCGGCCATATTCGACGTCTTCGACAGCGAATGGATCGCCAACAGGTTACGGTGATCACCCCCACTGACGCGCTCATCCAAAATAGATACCGGCGGATTGTCAGGGTCGTAGCCTAATCCCAGATAGCATTCATCCGATGCCACAATACAGTCGCGGCTACGGGAAAATTCCACAACTTTTTGCAAATGGGCCTGTCCCAGCACTTTGCCGGTGGGATTACCGGGAGTGTTGATAAACATCAGCGTCGGCGAGGACGGTCCGAGTTTCAGCAACGAATCAGCCCGGGCGATCCGAGCACCTGATAACAGTGCCGCCACCTCATAGGTGGGGTAGGCGATCTCTGGGATGACAACAGTATGCCCTTCCCCAACACCAAGAAGTGTGGGAAGCCCGGCAATCAGTTCCTTTGTGCCGATGCAGGGCAGAATATTATCCGGGGCAATCCCGGTCATGTTGTACCGGGTCGCCATGTGCTTGGCGAGCGCTTCCCGCAGCGCCGGTGTGCCGTGTGTAGTGGGATATCCGCCATCGTGGCCGTTCTCGGCGAGCGCAAGTTGAATCGAAGGGGCAACCGGATCAACTGGGGCGCCGACAGAAAGATTAATCAGGCCTGCTGGATGGTTTGCGGCCCGTGTTTTCTCAGCAGCAATAGTGTCCCAAGGGAAATCGGGAAGTACTGCTCCCCGTGGCTGGCGTGGCGGATGACTCATAGTCATCTAATCTAGCAGCCGTCCATTGCAGCCCAGTGACAGCCATGCAACATCAACGGCGATGAGCAGCGAAATATTAATAATCCCAAGCTATCCAGGTCGATATTTGCCGCACTGGTAGTGAAGGAATAGATTGTGTCCACCCGGAACGCGATGCCCCCAACAAGGCAGGAGATTGGCAATACCCCATCAGGCCGATGATGCGCACGAGGCTGATGTTGCGTACGGGGTTGGTTATCCTTCAGCTCCTGCGACCTACTGCAACCCGGCGACGCAACAGCACAGCTACGCAGACTTCCTCATCACAGTGACAGCTGGCGTTGATCAGGAAACCAGGCATTGTTCGGCTTTGTCCGGGCAGAGGAACCGTTAGGTGGAAAGGCCGCGACGTCGCAACATGTGGTTTACACTTTCCTCCCTATACCGGCAGCACATCCGTGCCCAGCGCCAGGTGCTGGTGTCACTGGCGTGCATGAAACCGGCCGCCCGGATGGGATACGAAGAAAACCACCGCATGCCCCAAAATACACGGGGCACAGCGGTGGTAAGCGTTGCTCGAACCAGCTAGAACGTTGCTTTAACCAGTGAGCAAGCCAAGGCATCTATTCCTGGTTTTGTGGCGGCAGTTCGCTAATCCACGGGACATCGAAGTCTTGCGGACCGATTGCTTCAGCCCCACCGGGGGAACCAAGATCATCGAAAAACGCCACGTTAGCGTCGATATAATCAATCCATTCATCAGGGACATCATCTTCGTAGAAGATAGCTTCAACCGGGCAAACCGGTTCACAGGCGCCACAGTCCACACATTCGTCCGGATGGATATAAAGGGTCCGCTTCCCCTCGTAAATGCAGTCGACGGGGCATTCTTCCACGCACGCCTTGTCCATGACGTCGACGCAAGGCTGCGCAATCACGTAAGTCATTATTGCTACTTCTCTTGAGGTTTCGGTTCATCCGGTCGGTCCACGGCTGGCTACCGCCTTGGGGTGGTAGCTAGTGATCCGCACCAGGTTGGTCGACGATTCACTGTGTGAAGTCCTCCAACAAGTGCGGTATCCCGAGCCGATGGTGATATCTGCCACCACAGCGTACTCGGCCAGGCCGCAGATACGAAAGATAGGTTCGGCTTACTTGTCAGATTTGCAGCCGCATTCGTTCCACTGCAACACTCCCCAGCAGTGCTCACCGCAGACAGATTCACACACCCCACGCCACCGTGTGCTGCACAGGCCTTGTTGCCTGCGAACCATGCTGGCTGTTGGGACGGCGCGCGTTGGTAAAACCTTTACACGCCGTAGCGCGGCGCCGGATTTCGCACCACCAGCATCCCACCAACAATGCCTGCCATAACCAGCAATACTGATCGAAGATCTGGTGCCACAATAAAGCGTCCACCGAAAGCCGGATTGATCACTAAGGACACCACGACTAGCAGCCACACCACCAGCGGTGCGGCCGTCACCAGGAAAGAGCGTGACCACAACCGCGCAGTACTGCACAACACATAGTTCAATATTGCGGCAAACACGATCGATAGCGGAAACGCGATTGAATGACCACCGGGAAGCGGAAGCCGCCAGGTGAGATACACGATCTCCATGAGTCCGCTGATCGCCGCTGCGGCACAAAGCCACAGCAAAGCCAGCACAATCTCCCCACGGGAAGCAGGTTTACGAACTAGCCGATGCAACCGATTATCGGATGATTGCTCAGCACGATCTGTCATGGTTTACCTTCCAACGGGTTGTGCTTCCATTTTGCGCCACGGCAACAAGGAGTTGATCCTTGCACCTTGTGTGCATCCACCTTCCACCGAGCACATTTGCTGTGCAAACAAGCAATCTACTCCTGCAACGAACCAGGGACAGCACAGAGCAAGGAACAACACGCAAGGAACTTCTATCACTGTAAGGCACCTACGACGGGCATCCGAATGATAAATTTTCCGCGGTATCCCCAATCCGGCAATGAAACCAGGCACCGGCGACACCCAGGGACAATCCGCCGGGCAGCTGCAGTAAACGCAATCGGCATCAGGCACTGCGTTCGCTGCGGAATTCAACCCGCCGAAGGAGATACTGCAGGTCATGGCACCCAGCAGCCGATGCTGCAGGGAAACACCATAGACAACCTCTAGGTCATAGCGTCTTGCAAGGTGCAGCAAAACTTGGTGCAGCAAGTCTTGAAAGCTCTGCGTCTTCCGCTGCAAGAATACAAGAGGTCGCGAACCTTGACCCCGTTTTTGCAGCATACCCGCTAGCGCAAGAAAAGATCCGCTGAATCTACCAGGTGTGGAGGTTGTCCTGACGCAGGGCTAAGCGGTGTTGAGCCACTGTGTGACAGGGCAGGACCTGCCCCGAGTTGATAATATTCCCGCCGCAATAGTGGCTGGGTGATCAAGTTTGATAATGCAAACACGCCACACACGGTGGAGAAATCTGTCACTGTCGCATATGCCGGCGCCGGGCGGGTGACTGCAGTGGTACCGTCAGCAATCCACAACTGTGTGGCATGGGCTTTCATCGCCGCGATTTTTGCCGCACAATCCGCCTCATCCAACGCGATAGCGATATCAGCATCCGCAACGCAGGCGATCTCCTCTGGTTGTGGGATGCGCCACCCATCAGGGGCTGCAGCAATAGCACGACTTCCTGTTTCCAATGCTGGCTGCCAAGTCACCGCCCACAAAATCCGAATCGATTGCGCATACGTGTGCAGCGAGTCGTCGCCGGTATGTGCCGACGATGCAAGAAGTTGAGCAACCGCGGCGTGAGTGATTTCATGGGCACGAATATGATCCGGATGACCATAGCCACCATCGGGACCGTAGGTCACCAACAGTGACGGTCGTAACCGGTCGATAATCGCGACAAGATCCTCGACTGCCTGCTCACCACTGTGAATAAACGCCCGCGGATGGCTATTGGCCGCATCCCCTACCATTCCCGAGTCCCGATAGGTGCCAATCCCTCCGAGATAGCAGCCACGAACCTGCAATGCGGCCAGCGACTGCTGCAGTTCAGTGTGCCGATATCCGCCGAGTTGATCCGCATGATCGGCGACCAAGCCTTGCAACGGGTCGCTGATCACTTCCCCCTGCTCCCCGAGCGTACAGGTCACCACCGTGACATCGGCTCCGCGGCGGGCAAGTTGCGCCAGCAAGCCACCTGTCCAAATCGCCTCGTCATCCGGATGTGCATGCACAGCAATGATCGATTGCCCCGTGAGATCACGCACGCTACAGGCATCGACTGGATGTGAATCTGGTTGCAAGATCGCAGATGATTGTGAAGTGGTTGGCATATGGTCAGCGGATTGTTGTTGCACAAACCCTGTTCTACCACACTGATGAATCTCGCGAACTCGCGCCCTTGGCATGTGGCGACCGCTCGCAACTGGCCAATATGGAACACTACAGTGATCGTGCACTGCCAGCCGCACGGCAAACAATTGGTGGCACAAGGCAACCCCCTCCGCAGCTGTGCAACATGCTGTATAGCTCTGCGACGTGCAGTATTGCGGAACTTGAAACACATCGGACAACAGCACCTTGGCCACCGCTTCAGGGATGCACCACTAGTAACGCGACCCAACCCCATCGTGAGTGTCCTGTGGGTGGTAGCTACCGCGCTGGCAGCGCTACAACGAGTTGATTCGCTGTCGCCTCCATGCTGTCGGAGCAGGCTTGGGTATGCCAGTGCTGACAATGTTGCGTCAATGCTGGCGCCCTCATTGTTACTGCTTCGATCGGAACCACCTGCCAGCTTGCTGCAGGCGTAGAACACTTATCGATTCGTAGGCCGCAGCACTGTGCGATCGTCGATAAGTGGACGAAACGCAGTCGGAATCGGATTAATAAGATCAAGCGCACTGCCAGTCACCCACACCCGTGGACGCCGCAGCAGCGGAATGATCGCATGTTCCCGGTTGGCGACATCAGCAGCTGCTTGGGCGACCTCATCAAACGCAACTTCCCCAGCCAGCAGGCGATGAATATCACCGTCAAGACCCGGGTCACACAAACCACTGAAATTGCTATGCCGGGCAATCAACACGCTTCCTGCCGCTGAGCCTTCCGGCGGCAGGGTTCCCTCAGCACGTGCACCACTGTCGTCGGTTGTTGCCGTAACGGAGTTATCGTGTGCAGCAGCCTCGTTATCGTGTGCAGCAGCATCCCCCGCCAGGGCGTTATCCATCGATCCATCAGGGACAGCGTTATCCGCCTGATCTTGCCCCACTGGTTCACCATCTGAAGCGCTTCGAGGCGAAGGCGAGGTGGTGGTGGCCTCCTGCTGTAGGCGTGATCCTGCAGCAGCTTCTTCGTCGCTTATCGATGGTGGCAATAACGCATCGTCGACCATCGCACTGTGCGCTACAGCCGGACAACTATACCGGTCAGCGAGCAGCACCGGATTCGTGGTTGGCTGCTGCCAGGCGACAAACGCATCAATGGTGCCGGCCGGAAGTAACACCCCGGTCGCTTCAGCGACCGTGGCACGATACGTTTTTGCCGGAATCCCCACCCGGCTTAATTGGTCAGCGATCACCTCAGCGGCAGTGACCGCTTGCTCATCATCGGCGTCAGCGCCGATAACCACCGCCCGCCCTGCTTGACGTACCGCAGTAGCCAACGCTTTTTTCGGCGGTGTTGACTGTGTATCACTGGCAGACTCAGGATCAGCTGCTGAGGACTGTGTTCCACCGTGGGTGGTCGTAGTTGCCGCAGTCTGAGTGTTCCTAAACGGCACCTCGGCAAGGGCACGACCTTGTTGATCATAGAAGTTGGCGCTCACAAATTCTTCCGGTAACGAGACGTCAGCTAACTGGTCAATCAACGGTGCCACCAGTGACGGTCGTTCCCGCAAAGATCCCGCAATCCCCCGGGACACAATCCTGCCGATTTGGTCATAATCTAAAAGGCCAGCAAGCTCCCCGCGAATCTCACTGGTGTACAAAATCGGCGAAGAAACCGAAAGCGAAAGCTGCAGATCAGCGACTACCCCAAACGCTGGGGTCACTGTCACATCAGGGAGTAAAGCAAGCTGCTCAATCATCGTCGGCGCCGCGGTGAGATCAATTGCGGCAAGTTGCTTCGACCGCAGCATGGAACCCACCTGGGTGGGATGATCAACCTCGACGAAATCGAGTCGATCCAACGGGGAAGGATGTGGACCCCAATACCGGTCATTGCGATGCAACTCGACTGCACCACGGAACTGGTCAATATGGGAAACGAGGAATTTCCCCGCCGAAGCGGGAATCTCGTTTTGGAGCGCATCATGAAAACTCACCTCTCGTGGGGTGAGCAGATGCGACGGCAGCAAATGGGTAAATAAAACGGAAGGGTCAGCAAGTGGGGCACGCAGCGTCACATCCACCGAAGTGCCGCCGTCACTGACCGCAATATCAGCAATCCGCGAATAGGCGGCATAATCAAGCGCGTCAGGGGTGTTGATGATCGACTGCCACAAGTAGACGAAATCATTACCAGTAATCGGGGTGCCATCAGACCATTGCGCCCGCGGATCAATCTCATAGTGCAGACGCTGCGCTACCTGCACGGCTTCCGCAGCGGTATCTGCCGCCGCCTCGGTGGAGGATGCATCATTGTGTGCCGGGTCAGGAGCAGCTTGGTTTTCTGCTGTGGTTTGTCCGCCACCGGGCGGGTCTGCTGGCAAGGTTTGACTATCGGATTGTGCAGCGTCATTCGGCGCGGCAGTGGCTTGTGTTGTACCAGGTGCCGCTGCTGTGGGGTACGTGTCAGCAGAAAACGCGACAATGAAATCTTCATTGAGCTTGCCATGCACAAAGGCGCTGGGCAGCACCAGATCGCTCAAAGTAACAACAAAATCATTGCGATCACTAGCCAGGTGGGGATTGAGCCCGCTAGTGATCGGATCAATACCAACAACCAGTGTGCCGCGCGGCACCACTGGCACCGTAGAGACTGTGGATGTTGGGGTTGTTGGTTCGGCTTCGTCGACAAGTTCCGGCTCCGGCATAGCACAGCTTGCAACCAGCACACTGACGCTGAGCACGGTCAGCGCCCGCTGCCACCAGCGGCGGCGTGCAAACCAGTGCTGCTGTTGCTCTCGTCGATGGGAGTCGATAGTAAACACTTGCTTGGTTGTACCCACGATCACAAAGCGTACCGGCACAGCCACTGCTTCGGCACGCCAGTGCGGGGGGTTGGTAATCCCCCAATCGTTGCTCACTGCCGATCCACCTGTAAGCACACAACCCGGCACCATGCCCACAGCCGACCACGGGCTGCTTTGATGGAACCGACGTTGCACCAAGGACAATCACTGCACCGTGCAATCACTGCACCGGGCACCGACTACACACAGCCTATCTTCCATGAAATACGGAATATCCAAACAGCGCAGTAGCTGGTCTCGCCGCAACAAGGTGTAACCAGATGCAGCCGTGCCCTGCACGCGGCGGCGAACCCTCGTTCCGGCGACGAACCCCCGCTCCGGCGGGAGACACCGGCATTCTTCACCGGGAGTGGCTTTCAGATACAGAGTAAACAAAGCTGTGACAGCTATGTCCTGCAGCGGGTTCAGAAGACCAACCCATGGGTGTGACGGCGATCATAATGGGCAATGGGAGGGGCGAATCGCAATACTTTCCCACCTGCTTTTGCGCAGCTTATCCGGGATAACTATTGCTTCATCTACGGTGAGAGTACCGGCCACATTGCAACGACTACCTGCAATTTCCTGTGCCTACTATTTGATTTGTCCTGCAACACCGGGGAACAATGTTGCAGTTATCTTGTGCACCGGCAAAAGAAACGTAGAGCGCAACCTGGGATCACCATTCCACTCTGCTGCAGCGATGCTTGGACACGACAGCCCGGCATGGCCAAATTGTGGCAGCGACATCCAGGTCTAGGTACTGCGATGGTTGTTCGACACCGCACCGCAATACGCAGGGCTTACGCTTCCCCAGTTTGGTGCACACAGTCAGTGGACGCATTCGCATGCGCCATGGCATGGATGTACAACCGAAAAGGACGGGCTCTACTCCCCTCATGACTACTACGACTCCTGCGGCACCCCAGCAGGCGAATTCCGCTCTTAAAGAGCTCACCCTCCGCGGTGTGCTGCTCGGCGGACTGATCACCCTGGTGTTTACCGCCGCAAATATTTATCTTGGCCTGAAAGTGGGCTTAACGTTTGCCACCTCTATTCCTGCTGCTGTGATTTCCATGGCGGTGCTGCGCCGGTTTAAAAACCACTCCATTATGGAGAACAACATTGTGCAGACCATCGCTTCGGCGGCAGGTACCCTTTCGGCAATTATTTTCGTGCTGCCCGGTTTGGTGATGATCGGCTGGTGGACAGGTTTCTCCTATTGGGAAACCGCGTTTGTCTGCGCGATCGGCGGCATTCTCGGCGTCACCTATTCCATTCCTTTGCGCCGGGCGCTGGTCACCGGCTCTGACCTGCCCTATCCGGAAGGTGTTGCGGCAGCAGAAGTACTCAAAGTTGGTGACGCGCAAGGTTCCGTCGCAGAGAACAAAGCAGGACTGCACACCATTATCGTGGGCGCTTTAGCCTCCGCCGGAATGGGGCTTATCGCCGCGATGAAACTCGCTGCCGGTTCGCTTTCGAATGCATTCCGCTTCGGCGGTGGTGCCACTATGATCGGCTCCTCCCTGTCGCTGGCACTCATCGGTGTCGGTCACCTGGTGGGCTTAGGCGTTGGTGCGGCGATGATTGTTGGTTTGCTCATCTCCTACGGGGTGCTGCTGCCGATCTTTACCGCCGATGAAGTCTCCAGCCTGTCCGCCGGTGCAGATGTTTCCGATATTGTCGGATCCACCTTCTCCTCGGATGTGCGGTTTATTGGTGCCGGCACAATGGCTATTGCTGCCGTGTGGACCTTGGTGAAAATTATCGGCCCTATCGTCTCCGGAATGCGGGAATCCTTAGCATCCTCCCGGTCACGGCAAGCTGGTTCGACGGTGCCTTTGCAAGAACGCGACCTGCCGTTCACAGTCGTTGTGGGGGTAACTATCGCCTCCATGCTGCCAATCGGCCTGCTGCTGTGGCTATTTGTCAAAGACACCCCGCTGGTACACCACACCGGTGCGCTGATTGCCCTGTCGATTGTGTATGTACTTCTTGTCGGACTGCTGGTGGCTGCAATTTGCGGCTACATGGCCGGTCTTATCGGGGCGTCGAACTCCCCCATCTCTGGGGTGGGCATTATTGTCGTGATTTCCGCCGCCCTGTTGATCAAAGTCGTCACCGGCGGCGGAAATGCCGACAATGCTGACGGCCTGATCGCCTACACACTGTTTACCTCGGCGGTGGTATTCGGTATTGCCACGATCTCGAACGACAACTTGCAAGACTTGAAAACTGGTCAACTGGTCGGGGCTACCCCGTGGAAACAGCAGGTTGCGTTGATGCTCGGTGTGCTCTTTGGGGCGGCGATTATTCCCCCTGTCCTGCAGCTGATGTACACCGGGTTCGGTTTCGTGGGTATGGAAGGTGCCGGTGCGGACGCCCTCGCCGCCCCACAGGCGGCACTGCTGTCGTCTGTGGCACAAGGTATTTTCTCTGATTCACTGGACTGGTCACTGATCGGCATGGGGGCAGCAATCGGTGCTGTCATCATTGTGATCGATGAAGTGTTGCGGAAAACCACCAAGTCGAAGCAGCTGCCACCTCTTGCCGTCGGCATGGGGATGTATCTGCCGGTGTCGTTGACGCTGATTGTGCCGATTGGTGCGACGATCGGTGTGTTCTATGACAAGTGGGCAGCGAAAGGCACCCATCCGGAGCTGATGAAACGCCTCGGCGTGCTCATGGCCACTGGTTTGATCGTTGGTGAATCGCTTTTTGGTGTGCTCTACGCCGGGATCATTGCCGCCACCGGTAATGGTGATCCACTGGCCGTCGTCGGCGACTCCTATCCGGCCACCATCGCCAACTGGGCAGGCTTTATCCTGTTTGCCGGGCTGATCATCGGCTGCTACCTGTGGGTGAAAAACTTGGCAGTGCGCACAGCAGCTGCCACTCCACCCCCGGCACAACGGGAACAAGCCGCCGGCCTGTAAACCATCAACAGTCACCACCAACTGGTAGTGACTCACCCCACCAACACCCGGTTGTGATCCCCCGCTGCAAGGCAGTGTTGCTTGCACACCATACGCGGCGGGGACACCAGGTCAACTCCCCGACAATAACCGGAATCATCGACGGTAGCCAGTACGCACCAACTCGGCGCGTAGAACACTGCCGCGGCTGGTGAGAAGTTGGCCGGGAATGACTTCACCCCCTGGTGCAGCACTGTGTAGCCCACAGTGGTGTATCAGGGGGTGTGGTTTCTCAGGGGTTTGCGCGCCAGCAGCTGCCTCTGCGTCGACAACGAGCACTTCAGATAATGGGGTTGAGGGATTCCCAGCATTGCAACACAAAAGCCTTCCACTGGCGGCAGGCACGATGGAAAAACATCGACGTTGCCGGTGGAAGGCTTCTGTATTGGCGGTTAGCAGGCTGCAGAGGAGATCATCCCGCTTGCTCTCCTACCGTGCTGGCAGGCGCAACGGTTGCCCGCCGGATCAGTGCCTGATCCCGGCGAGCATGCCTCCAAGCAGATGGAAACGTTGCTTACGCGTTCTTGTTGCGCTGCTTTTCACGGGAACGGGCACGTCCACGTTCAGTGGCAGACAAGATCACTTTGCGTACCCGGATCACATCTGGGGTGACTTCCACACACTCGTCAGCGCCACAGAACTCCATGGCTTCTTCCAACGAAAGCACCTTTGCCTTCGCCAAGGTCACCGTGGCATCGGCCGTTGCCGAGCGCATGTTGGTGAGTTTCTTTTCCCGGGTGATGTTGATGTCCATGTCTTCATCGCGGTTGTTCGCACCAACCACCATGCCTTCATAGGCCTGGAAACCAGGTTCCACGAAGAAGGAACCACGATCAGCAAGCTGCTGCAAGGCGTAGGCAGTGATTTGGCCGGTACGGTCAGCAACCAACGAGCCGGTCGCCCGATCCTTGATCTCCCCGGCCCACAGGTCGTAGCCATCGGAATAATGGTTGGCGATACCAGTGCCGCGGGTCTCCGTCATAAAGGTGGTCCGGAAACCGATCAACCCGCGGGCAGGAACCCGGTATTCCATTCGCACCCAGTCGGTGCCGGTGTTGTCCATGCTCAGCATCCGTCCCTGCCGGGCAGCCATCAGCTGGGTGACAGCACCCTGATGCTCCGCTGGGATGTCGATCACCATGTGCTCGAAAGGCTCATGCACTTTCCCGTCGATAGTTTTCGTCACCACCTGTGGCTTACCCACAGTGAGCTCGAAACCTTCCCGACGCATGGTTTCCACCAACACCGACAGCGCCATCTCGCCGCGGCCTTGCACCTCCCACGCATCAGGGCGTTCGGTGGGCAACACCTTAATCGAGACGTTACCGATCAGTTCCTGATCCAGACGTGCCTTGACCAGGCGGGCAGTAAGTTTCTTGCCACCACCGCGACCGGCCATCGGGGAAGTATTCACCCCAATGGTCATGGCGATCGCCGGCTCGTCGACGGTGATTCGCGGCAGTGGCCGAGGATCGTTGACATCTGCCAACGTGTCGCCAATCATCACTTCGTCAATACCGCTGATAGCCGCAATATCGCCGGCGATGACTTCCTGTGCTGGTTGCCGATCAACCCCGACCGTGCGCAGCAATTCCGCAATCTTGACATTTTTTATATGCTGATTGCCATCTTCGTCGTAGTGAATCCAAGCAACCTGCTGACCCTTTTTCAAGGTGCCAGCATGGACCCGCACCAGGCCGATACGTCCCAGGAAGGACGACGAGTCCAAGTTGGTGACATGTGCCTGCAGCGGCGCGTCGAGTTCCACGGAAGGCTCCGGCAGCACATCGTAGAGCACATCAAAGAGTGCCTGCAGATCTTCCGCCGCCGGCACATTGCCATTGCCGGGATTTTCCGTCGACGCTTTCCCTTCCCGGCCGGAGGCGTATAGCACCGGCAGATCAAGGAGGTTTTCAGCAGCAGCGGCTGCTTCTTCATCCTCCAGCGTGGAGGCTAGCTCGAGCAGCAGATCATGGGATTCATCAACCACTTCCTCAATGCGGGCATCGGGACGGTCAGTCTTGTTGACCACAATGATCACCGGCATTTTCGCAGCCAGTGCCTTGCCCAGCACGAAACGGGTCTGCGGAAGGGGACCTTCGGAAGCATCAACGAGCAGCACGACCCCGTCAACCATCGACAAGGCACGTTCCACCTCACCACCGAAGTCAGCGTGACCCGGGGTGTCGATGACGTTGATCACCAAATCGCGGCCATCTTTGCCGGCACCTTTGCGGTGAATGGCGGTGTTCTTCGCCAGGATGGTGATGCCTTTTTCCTTTTCCAAATCACCAGAGTCCATGACGCGGTCGACCAGTTCCGCATGGTCATCAAACGCCCCTGACTGGCGCAGCATAGCGTCAACAAGGGTGGTTTTGCCATGGTCAACGTGGGCGACAATCGCGACGTTACGAAATTCAGGATGAGTCACAGTGCTTTCACAACTCCTGGTGAAAAGATAAAGAAATACGAACGAAAACCGTAGGCCCACCGCCAGCTTCGCCTGGTCTTGCAGGCAACTGACCTTTTAGCAAACTTCCGGATATATAACGACGCACGCTGACACCTGATGGTGTTTACAGCGAACTTCCAGTTCAATGCCCGCCAACTCGTCAAAGCGGCGGGATACCCGGGTTCGCGTGAGATGATCAGCTTGCGCCTTGGAAACCCGATGCAACGATCAACAGTCTGCCAACAAGGGTGAAACAGGTGCGAAGCCATACCGTGGTGGCAAGACGCAGCCAAAGTAATCCGGTCTTTGTTTTGCCAGGTGGCGGTATTTTAGGCAACGGAATTGCCCTGCAACAGGGTGCAGGGTGGGTGGATCCACCGGCTAAGCGTACCCCTATCGTGCCGCTGACGACGATTTCACCCCCAATATCCGCAGCTAGCTGTACCAGTGCAACCTGCCGCATGAGTCCACAAGTGCGCAACGAACGCACCTCTCGACACCAGATGCGCAGCCCTGATGACAAGCACTATCCCCTGGGGGTCACCTCAACTCGATACAGCTCCTCCGCCGCATCTCGGCGGTGTACCGATCAGTGTGAACGGCTAAGCGAATTTTGTGGCGCGGCACCGGTATTTTTGCCATCTTGGGCACGGTTTTTCCCCATGCCCGCGGCACCTACTTCAGCCAACGTAAACCACACCCGCAGCAGCATCGCACCCATCCCGCGGGCGGGTTGAGACATGCCTCCATATCACCCATATCGTCTGTGCGTTCCCTACCGAGTTTGTCCGCCGTGGTTGCAGCGAGGCCTATTCAGTACTCGCCGCACAGCATGTTGTGCCCTCTTGTTGTCCTGCGCGGGCAACCCTTTGACGGAACACCCCCAAATCCACAGCTCGTGCCGGGAAAACGAACCATTTTTACCAGATTACCGATCCCCCGCCGAGGAAGGCCTCTACCGCGAATATCGCCCGCCTAGCTGACCGGAGGGAAGTGGCTGCTCAGCCGGGGCACCCAAGCTCGCTGCTCCGAGGCACGCTGCGGTCACTATGCGATTGTTCGCCTATGAAGATGCGGATGCCCTTTCCCAATCTTGGACCTAGCACCAGTCCCCCCCACTAGTGCAGCACACTCCAAAGTTACGAAAGTTACGTAAGTGTTATTAGAGAAATTTGTTTTCTTCTGAGGTTCAGACGCACTATTGTGTCAGATGTGGCAGTTTCTGCCACGGTCTCCCAGCCCGGCACGGTGCTCAACGGTAGCGATGCGACGAGTACTGACTGTTGTTCTTGACGAGTTGTAGTAGCTCCACCGGCAACAGCTGCTGGGTAACACACCAGGCAGTGCTGCAGATATACCCGCAGGCATTCCACCCATGACACACCCAGTGTTGTTCCGCGCACATTGACCGCTGTTGCAGATATCGCAAAGCACCGGCAATTAGCCAGGATCAACACTTCGCCACACCATCCGGCAGGCGCAGATGTTCATGATGATGGGATGCTGCTGACAGCTATCAACAGCACAGCCGCACTACAGCGTGTGCAGTCAATTTGGCGCAAAGGAACAACGTGCAACGACGACGAGTGATCACCGCAATCCTGGCGGCAACAGCGGCATTCACCGCTTCGTTCGGCCCGGTAGCAGCCGCCCCACAGCCGGCTGCTGCCACCTCCAGCGAACTATTTCCGGCCCTATCCTCAGTGGTTGCCCCATTAGCTGGTCAACCACTGCTAGATCCACTTGGTCGCCCCACGCCGGAAGTATTGGCACAAATCCGTGCCGCCGCCGCACTACCAGGAGTGCCACAGTCCACTCGTACCAAACTCCTGGCAGCTGCTGACTTCTTTGCCGGAACCGGTGAAGGCGGTCCACCACTGCCAGAAAACGCTCCACAATTCACCCAATTTGGCTGGCCCACTGCAGCTGATCGGTGCATCGGTGGGGAATTAACCAGCATTGGTACCGCTATTGCGGTTCCAGGACCTGCCTCACTTCCCCTTCCCGGAGTAGCACCGGGGCATACCGCATTTGTGTTTACCGCCTTGGGAACCGCCGCCGCAGCCACCGATCAAACCGGTGGCATGCGGGTGCATTGGATCAATCTCAACACCGGCAAGATCGGCTCAACACCGCTGCGCAACACCGGCGTGAATCCGCAAGGTCCGGCCACTGTTGTGGCCGATGCCGCCACCGGATCAGGCCGGGTCATTGCAATCGTTGATGGACCGGTGATCACCCAAGACGGCCAGCAAACCACCCGCTGCCACTACTTCCCCAGCATAGGCATGGTGACCGTTCCATAACTTCATCCCAACCGTCCAGATAGCAAAACCCACAGCGCTGCACCTAGCAACCTTGTGTAACAAATTCGTAACCATCCCGATACGAAAGGTGTATCTCGCAGGCAACCAAAACTGTGCACCTCCTGTACGGCGTTGCTAACGCAAACAATGCTGGCAACTCGTTGCCACTCTCTCGTGAGATCACCGCCCGACGAAACCCTCCAGAGAAAGAAGTCCCGATGACTGATCTGCATCCAGTCAAAGAAGAAACCTTTCACCCTATCGACGGCACCAATGTCGATCCCAAGGGTTACCGGCGTCTCGTCGATGTATTCAAAACCACCGACTTTGGGCTTTATATGGCGCGCAAAGCAACCCACCCAAAGTTTGGTTACCTCGAATCCTGGCTCCTTCCTGCACTCGGGATTCGCGCCAATATTTTCCACTTCCGCGACGGTGTCGAGGTATCCCAAGACTTCTACTTTGATGTGGTAGACATCACCAACGAAGACGGGGTGTGGAAAACCCGCGACCTCTACGTTGATCTGGTCTCTACCACCGGGCAGCCCATTGAAGTACTCGACATCGATGAGCTTTCCGCCGCCACCTCTGCCGGGTATATCAGCGCTGAAGATGCAGAACATGCGATCGAAACCACCCTGGCAGCTGTCGAAGGCATCACCCGCCACGGGGACGATGCAATGAAATGGTTAGCGACCCGCGGAGTTGCCCTCGAATGGGCTGATCCCGATTCACTCGACTTTGCCGAAGTCGGCGTCTAACCCGCCCTTTATTTCTCTGCCCACCCCGGGTCTCACATTCCCCAGCGGGAAATGGTGTATCAATCCTGCGACCAAGCAATAACTCCTGGTTCGGCCGATCAATCACCACCAGGAAGCAGGCAGCCAACGCTGCTGCCTACAACGTGTCGTCTCCCCATCCACCCTTGCGCAAGACTGTTCACCGGCAGCTGCACCCCTGCGGCGGCAGCTTTGTGTGTGCACACTGGTCAACTACCCCTGTACCAGGCATTGCAGATAATTGGCGCAGCTGATTATAGCTGTCGAGGCACACATAATGCCGGTGGTAAACACCGCCGACGTGGGATCGTCCCACTGGAGCTACGCCCTCACCACACCGATACAGGCGGTGAAAGAACCACCGCAGACAAATATCTGTCGATAACAAGGCAAGCATTTTGTCGATACCAGAAATGGTTGCTGTCATCGCCGTAGGCAAGGTGCTGTATTCACCTTGGTGCTGCAGGACACGCCGAGGGGAATTGCTACAGCGCACTGACCAAGTGGCTCGTTTGGGCTTTCTCCAGTACGCTCACAGGTTACTTTCCCCCTCAATCATCACACCATTTGCTAGTACGAGGAGCCCAACCAGTGTCTTCATCCCAGCTTGATCACAGCCCAGTGATCGACGATGAGATCTCAGAAGCGACAGCTAATCAAATCAATGAAGGAATTACCCGCCTCTCCCGGTCACCACTCGTGCTTGCAATCACGGGCATTATGGGTTCCCTCGAGATCGGTATTGGTTTGCTCGCGGAGTTTTCCGTCTATGAAGCCACCGGCAGCAAAATGCTTGGCTCGCTCGCCTTCGCCATCGGTTTGATCATTATTTTTCTTGCCCACTCTGAGCTGTTTACCGAAGGCTTCCTCGTTCCTGTTTCTGCGGTGGTTGCCGGTAAGAAGTCGATTTGGTCTCTGCTGAAGTTCTGGTCGATGACGTTTATCGGCAACATTATTGGCGCCGCGATCATTATGTGGCTGCTGGCGATCGGCTATCCAAATATGCACAACTATCTCATGGAGAAAGCGCTCCACTATGCAGAGATGCCACTCGACGGTGAGCATTTTGTGCGGGCAGCACTCGGCGGAATGATCCTCACCTTGGTCACCCGGATGCATCAACATTCCGAAGAAACCATGCCAAAGGTGCTTGCCAGTGCAGTCGGCGGCTTCTTGCTGTCAGCCACCGGTATTATCCACTCCATTTTGGATACCCTGTTTATCTTCGGCGGCTTGATGGTGGATGCACCAGGGATCACCCTCGGCGCCTGGGCAGCATTTGTGTGGTGGGTGGCGTTAGCGAACCTGGTCGGCGGGCTGCTGCTGGTCAGTTCCTTCCGGTTTATCCGTTTTAAATCGCTCCAGCGCTCCCAGTCGATTCGCCATCGCGACTCCGCGGATGGCGCGAAGGTGGAATCTGAAACCGCCGATCAGTTGTAACAAGGCCGCATCTTCTACCCCCACCACACCACAAGCAGTGCCGAAACCAGCGGCTGAAGATCATCACCGATAAGTCGGGGCGCTGACCAGGACAGCGACTTTCCAACACCACTGCAGGTGTCCTTGTTGGCCGCATCGGTCTCCTGGCGGTTGGTGACTGCTGCCCCACCGCGCAAACATGAGATCAAATGTTCAACACCCTTCGCGATGCACACCGCTAACACCGGCTGGCGATGTGTCCTACCAGGGGTGCCGGGAAAGACGGCAAGCATCGGGCGGCTGCGGACTACAGGCACAGTGTCGATACTTTGGATTTACTTGCTGAACAAATACTGGAAAGTCCCTGGGTGTTCGCAATTGCTGTGACTGGTGAGGTAGATTGGACAACAGTTCATCACCCCGCTGATGGTCATCATTTCCACCGATGAGCAATATGTGCAACGGTAGGGTGCAGCCCTACCTTGATTCTTTCACGGTGACATCCCAGCAGCCGTGGGGTGAGCTTTTGTCCCTTCCCCTTATTGTGTTCAAGAAAGCCCCGTGACCTTGAAGCTTTCCTCTTCCCGCATAGTCCGATCCGCTGCAGCACTGCTCACAGCGGGGACGTTGGCAATGTCCACGCCAACTGCAGACGCGTTAATCAACGCCTATGATGCACCGTTTACCGCCACTTCCGCATCTTCGGCGCGCACACAGATCGGGGACATGGCATGTACCGCCACTTTGATCTCCCCGACCACGCTGCTTACTGCGAAACATTGCATCGGCCATGGGCGATATTCCCGTATCTCGATTGGGCGTGAGCATGATGGGGAATTGCGCTATGCCCGTGATGTGATTCTGCATCCGTCGGCTGATCTTGCCCTAGTGCGACTCAACGAGCCCTCCAGCCGTCCCCCGGTGCCGGTTTCCGGGCTGCATCTTGGCTCCGGTATGCGCGGCGACATTGTGGGCTGGGGTGTCAGTGGTAATAATCCGCTGCTGCCCGTCCAAGCATCCACCGTGTCGGTGCAGCGTCGCGTGTTCCATGTTCCTTCCCCGGAACCCGATCTCATCCTGATTGAAACGTTTATGGATCGGGGCCGGATTCAGCGCGGTGACTCGGGCGGTCCGCTGTTTGTCGGCGGCGGTCTTGCCGGTGTGTTGTCGATGTCGAATGCCGGTGCGGGTAACTCGGTGGAAGGCACCATCGGCTGGTACACCCCTGTCGCGGAGCATCTTGACTGGATTCGCCGGAACTCGGATGCAGTGGTGTGGGCGGAACAAGGCGCCCCATCGCCGTTGATCGACAATAATGTCTCCCCCACCTATGCCCCACCGCCACCGGCTCCAACGCTCGGGGATATGGTGCGCGGCTTCTTCCCGCAATTGCCATATTTCCCAATCCCAGGGTTGTCGAGCTAATTCGTACACCTGCCGGATTACAACGTGAGGCGGCGAACCTAGTGTGCAACCGCCAACACAGCACCCTTGCGCCTGATCGCTGTCATTGTGTGACACCAGGCCGGGGTGCTGCTTGCTATGCACCCAATCATGTGTACTACCCCTCAACTAGGGTGGGGTGACCCGTGGTAGCTTCCACGGTGCACATGGCATTGCTGGAAAACTCGCCCGGCGATTTCAGTGACCCCCTACACTATGGTGCACTGTCACCGCGTGATCGCCACTGCCACTTGTGAGTGGTGCTGTGGTGGCCGCGTCGTTGGTGAAACGTATATTACTTTGGCCGCAACAGGTTTGGTGAGCTTGGCTACCAGCGGCAACGAAGGGGAAACTACCGTGTCGACGAGAACTGCACGACTCGACGAACTGCCAGTTACTAAAGCACATGCAAAAATTGTGGTGACCTCCGGGCTGGGCTGGGCAATGGACGCCATGGACATTGGCCTGATGAGTTTTATCATGGCCGCCCTGATCGCCCATTGGGGATTAAGCCCTACTGAAACTTCGTGGCTGGCTGCTATCGGTTTTGTGGGGATGGCCATTGGGGCTTCTCTTGGTGGGTTACTTGCCGACAAATACGGTCGGCGCACTATTTTCGCGGCCACCCTGCTGGTTTACGGGATCGCCACTGGCGCATCGGCTGCCGCCGGTGGTCTTGCAGTCCTTATTGTGCTGCGTTTTATTGTGGGTCTTGGGCTTGGCGCTGAGTTGCCGGTGGCGTCTACCTATGTGTCCGAATTTGCCCCGCTACGCTTCCGCGGCCGCATGGTAGTTCTGCTCGAAGCGTTTTGGGCTCTCGGCTGGATTGCGGCCGCACTCATTGGACGCTTTGTGGTGGGCACCTTCGACTCCGGCTGGCGGTGGGCTTTTGTCATCGGCTGTATCCCGGCAGTATATGCCGTAGTGGTGCGCCGCACCCTCCCGGAGTCGGTTCGTTTCTTAGAAACCACCGGCAACCATGCGGCCGCGGAGGGAGTTGTTCGCCAACTGGAGAAATCCCCACCCTTGTCGCGCATCAGCAGTCAGCCGAAAACCACTATTGCGGTGGACACCGACAGCACTGTGGCCGGTGCGGCTTCCATTTTTGCCCCGGCTTTACGCCGCCGCACCATAGCGCTGTGGACCGTGTGGCTTTGTCTCAACTTTGCCTACTATGGTGCCTTTTTGTGGCTGCCAGCGCTGCTGCACGCGGACGGGTTTACCTTAGTGAAGTCGTTTAGCTTCACCCTGATTATGACCTTCGCGCAGCTTCCTGGCTACGCTCTTGCGGCGTTTGCGATTGAACGGTGGGGGCGGCGGCCAACCCTTGCCGCAATGCTTATCGGATCGGCGATCGCCGCCGGACTGTTCGCCCTATCCAGCGCCGACTGGCAGATTATCGCCGCGGGTTCGCTGCTGTCACTGTGTAATCTTGGCGCCTGGGGTGCACTCTACGCGATTGGGCCAGAGTTGTATCCCACCCATTTACGATCCACCGGAACCGGTCAAGCCGCTGCTGTGGGGCGCATCGCCTCAATTATTGCACCACTGGCAGTGCCGCTCATCCCCCGCGGTGGGCTGTTTGTCGTGTTCGCCGCCGCCTTTGTGATTGCCAGTGTGGCTGCGCTACTGCTTCCTGAACAGCGCGGAAAAACCATCGCCTAACAGCCAGCACTGCAAACACTCAGGCAGACCGCTTGAAACAGCTAAGCTGTGGCATCAGCGCTACTGCACACACCAGTGCCACTGCAGCAACACCAGTGCCACTGCCCAACCAGGTATCACCGACAAGTCAACGTAATAATCACTGCAGGCAATACCTCCGCAGCGGGTGTCTTCCTGCCACTGCGATGACACGGCAAGCGACAACTACACCATCGGGCGGATACACCCCGGTGTCCTCGGCAGGCTCTACGGCGCCAAACGTTGGTTCCATGGATCGGCATACCCTTTGCTGCCGAGGGCTGGGTTGGCGAACCGGCTGGCAGGCGTGAAACCATCACCGTCGTGATGACCTCATCCACCGGCTGCCGAGTTTGAGCTACAGGAACGAAGAATACGTTCCGCTCGCTATGCGCCAAGGAACCGGAAGGAGCCGGTGAAAACAGCAACCAGGATCGCACCGGTGGACATGGCCGCACACAACCCGATTAGCCGCCAATCCCGCCAAGTCAGGGTGGCTTGCCGACCCCAGGTGCGCTGCGGATACGCCCCAAAGCCACGAGCTTCCATCGCTGTTGCAAGTTTCCCACCGCGACGCAACGCAATCACCAACAGTGCAAACAGCATGGTGAAAAATTTGGCAATCTTGTTATTCTCCCCGAGGCCGCGTGCCCGCCGGGAGCGTGCTAACCCCTGCCAATCTTTAGCAAAAAGGCTGGCCAACCGGAACCCGGCAACCGCCCCTAGAACAAACCGGGCAGGAAGTTTCCAGCATTGCGCTAACCCGTCCCCCAGCTCGGTGGGGTTAATATCCCGAATAAGCAACACTGCTGGCAGCGCCACCGCCAAAATACGCAAACTAATCGCTAATGCAAGCTGCAGCGAATTGTCGGTGATATGAATCCACCCCCAGGTGAAATAGGCGTGCCCTTCCGGTTTGCCATACAGTGCCATAGAGATCGCCGAAAACGGGATCGCAACCAACACCGGCCAAGACTGTTGCAGAAGTCGCCGCAATGAATACCGGCACACCAGTGCCAATAGCACCACATTGAGCACCCCAACAGCCGCCGAAACCACATCCACTGAGAGAAACAATGGGGTCGTCACCACGGCTAACGCCGCAATACGGCTGACTGGCTGCACCACATTGAGCCATGATCCGGGCGGATTCGGTGCCCCTAGTTGCGCCCGATCAAGCCCCGCCACATCGCGATCAAGCAGCAGCATGCGCTGCTTGGCCGGTAACGCAAACGGCGGTATTGCCGCAGCAAAGCTGTGCTCATCGTGATTGTCACTCACTGGTTTTCCTTCCACCCGAACCATGGTTTCTTTGTCTGCACCCCAGCAAGCGTGCCCCGCAGCAGCCCCTGAATCTCGGCTTCTCTTTGGCAGGTCATGATTGTTGCCCCGACCGGTCAGGAAGATGGACATGATGCTGCCCCAACCGGTCAACATACTGTTCATCGTGGGTAATCGACACTACCGTGCACCCTGTGGCCACGAGCTGTTCAATAAGCTGCACTAGTTCGTAAAAGGTGGTGCGATCTTGACCGAACGTTGGCTCATCTAAAAACAGCACTGCCGGGGTGTTGACCAGCGCAGAAGCCACCGAAAGGCGACGTTTCTGTCCGCCGGAGAGGGTAAACGGGTTTGCCTTGGCTAAATGGTCAAGCCGCAACCCGGTCAACAAGGTGTTTACCCGATGCTGTTCCTGCTCGGTTAAAGAAACACTGCGATACCGGCCGGTGATCCGGTCTAGCAGCGACCGGGTGCTGCGACCAATAATTTTCGCCGACAAGGCGAGTTCGTCAGCCACAGTGCGTGCCATAAACTGCTGCTCAGGATCCTGAAACACATAACCAACCCGGCGGGCAAGGGTGGCCGAATCCCACGTGTGCGGCGCACGGTGGGAATCATCAGCGATCGCCGAGTGATATTCCACCCGCCCGGCAAGTGGTGGCAGCAGCCCCGCCAAGGTGAGCATCAGCGTCGTTTTTCCGCTGCCATTGTTCCCGGTGATCACGGTCGATTGCCCGGCCGGGATCAACAGATTATGCGGCATCCCGATTGGTGTATCACTATCCCAACCCACCAACAGATCATCGGTGCGGATCGCCCACTGATCAACAGCAACACCAGCATCAATTGCAGCATCGCCCTGGGGAGCGCCACCCCGGTGAACGGGCTGGGCGGGCTGTTGCACACTTGCCGGCGGTGGCGTATCGGCGGTGCAGTGATCAGGGTTGACCATCGCCTGCGGCAGCCACACTCCAGCAGCTAGTAACGCCGCCCCATAGCGGTGAAAGATTTCCTCCGGCGGGCCTTGCACAACCGGGCAGGGCGGTGCCGGTCTTCCTTGGTTAGCAGTGTCATCCAAGCCAACCACCACCACCTGGTCGATAACATCAATCCATGTATCCACTCGATGCTCAACAACGATCAATGTGGCACCAGTTGCAGCAATTGCATGTTCCACGGCTGCTTTGATCTCGACGACACCGGCCGGATCCACATTGGCGGTGGGTTCATCAAGCAAAATTACCTGTGCCCCCATCGCTAACACCCCAGCCAGGGCTAGGCGCTGTTTTTGCCCCCCAGAGAGCTTCGCCGTGGGATGATCAAGCGGCAAATCCAACCCGACCACATCCAGCGCCCACCGGGCACGCTGCCACATGTGTTCGCGGGGCACCTGCAGATTCTCTAATCCGAAGATGACATCATCACCCACCCGGTGGGCAATCACCTGCGAATCGGGATCCTGCAGCACCATGCCGACACGACCTTTTTCGACCCGCGGATCGACACCTTCGATCAGCACCTCCCCCCGCAATTCGCCGGCATCGTCATCACCGACAAGGCCCGCTAAAGCAGCAAGCAGGGTCGATTTCCCGGCACCGCTTGCCCCAAGGAGCATCACCCGACTGCCTGCCGCAATATCCAGATTCACCCCCGCAAAGGTAGGGTCTTTCCTGCTGGCATGCCGAAAATACAAGTCGCGGGCAACAATACTGGCACCGCCAGTGGCGTGGGTTTGATGCAACATCGGATCCTTACAAAATGTCAGCAGCAGACGAGAACGAACAGGGAAACAGCCTCCATCCCGCCGCGCAGAACAAGTGTGCAGCCGGCCGAAAGCCGAACCTTGTTGAAAAAAACAACAACACAATCACCCGGAACAGCAACCCATACACACCGAGGCCCACCGAACCACTAGCATCACATTGTTCACTATGGATCGGTAAGCGTTGGTGGCAGGGGGCGAATCCACCGCGTAACTACCGGGCAACACTTGCTTTGCGCCGCCAACAACTACAGGCACCCGGCAAGTGGAACCCACAGCCATAAGGTGCCCTCAGCAGTTCCCCGGCGCGCCCGCCAGTGTGGGGCGAATGCTCGCCGAATAGCAGAAGTCATGGCAATCGTGGCAATTGGTGCGATATCAGCGGTGGGAAATGGTGGGATTTCAGCGGTGAGCAGGCGATGATCTGACTGACCGCGGCAAGGGGGCTGTTTAGTGCGGCGCAAGCTGCTCGGGTGGTTGCGTTGCACCTAGTACAGGCTGCAATATGCAATCTTGCAACGATGGTCACTGCTCTAGGCGCATTTCGCCATTATCCGAAGCGGCTTTTCACGTGGCGCCCATCTGCGATTCGTGCTGCACGTTACTGCTATTTGTGTGGCAGCTTCAGCGCTTTTCTCACGTCACCAGCGGAAGAATTGCGCCGCATCCGGCAACACCCCACTGGGTCGATATAGCACAAGGTGGTTGCCAACCAGCGCCGATGAGGCTCAACCGGCTGCCAGGTTAGACTCGCACCGTGTTATCGCGGCCAGCACGCACCCGGTCGAGTGCACCAGCGGCAACCAATGCCCGGGTAATAAAGAAGGTGAGCACACCGGCAATCAGCAGGCCGCTAATCAGGTTGCACACCAGATAGGTGACGTTGAACTGCACGGTTTTCGCAGCGTTACCCATAAAGAACTCGAGGGTCCAAGCCCCCAAGCCGGCACCAGCACCGGCTAGTGCTGCCACTGCCAACCCAAAGCGGCGATACAGGAACGCCAAGATGATGAGTTCGGCACCAATGCCTTGGGCAATCCCCGAGTATAGGGTGGCAATACCCCAGTTGTTACCAAGACCTGCGGAAACACTTGCGGCGACGACTTCACAGTAGATCGCTGCCCCTGGTTTGCGGATTGCTAACGCGCCGAGCACAGCAGCAAAGAGCCACGGCCCGGTGGCCAGCCCACCGAGTCCTGGGGTGATGGCGTTGAATGCTTCATACCAGGCATATCCAGGACCGTTATAAACCCAGAAAATCAGTCCTGCGGCGATACCGAGCACGGTAGCGATGAGAATATCGGCAACAGTCCAGCGTAATGCTGGAGTACGGGAAACAGTTGGCGTTGCCGCGGATGATGATGAATAGGTGGGTGTAGACATGGGTGGTGAGACTCTCTCCCTCTCGCCGGTATTACCCGGATCAGGTGGTTACGGTCACTGCGACTCATCGGTGATATTGCGCTTGTGCTGCTTCCCCGCCACACGATGCAACCGTTGCTGGGCAACGCTGCAAAGAGGTGCTGCAGGTGAGCAGGTTTGCTGCAATGTGGTGATGCCACTGCAGTGTCTCAGCCTGGTGGTAACCGCGATGATGTGTTCACGCTTGCAGTCCTAAGATGTATGCCCCGCATTGACGCTGCTGGTCGGCGGGGAATCCAAGGATTGGCGAAGCTGCACTGCGGTTAAGCTCCAAGCTCCCGTGGGACAGTTGAACTATACATCAAACCTTTGCAGCATTTGGGAGGTTTTCCTCCTCACATTCGCACGCTGCTGCCCTTTTTTGGGTCTGCTCCCTCGGTGGTGTGCTCCCTACCGCGCCAGGCACCGCCGTCGACAATTATCAGAGTCATGCTGCTGCATCCCTTGGTTTATGGTGTTGCAGCTGCAGCCAACTCGGCATCGAAGTACACCACGTACGCGTCCGTTTTGTCAGGTTGATGGCTCACCCAACACGTGGGCTGTGGTGTCTCGCTGTCTGCCGCACCGGAGGAGATCCCAAGTGCCAGCGGTCTGCTTCCCACCTTTTTCATTCGGCTGTTGTTCTTTGTCCTGGGCAATCCGCTAGCAATCCGGGGGTGGTAATCGGTGTCGCGTTCTCCACCCCAATACAAGTCTCACCCGCAGATAGGTCAAAAAACACAGCAAAACCGCATCCCAGGCTGACCATGGGATGCGGTTTTGAAAGGTTATGCTAGTTTGCCGCGGGAACAGTCGCGATGGCTGCTAAACGCTGGAGTCAGCTGACCACAAATCAATACCCAAACCAGGAACCGAGTTAATCAGGTTGGCGGTGTATTCCTGTTGTGGATGATCAAACAGCTCAGCAGTTGTGCCGCGTTCAACCAGTTTGCCCTGCTGCATAACAATGACCTCGTCGGCGGTTTGCCGCACCACCGCTAAATCATGGGTGATAAACAGATACGACAGGTCAAGTTCGTCCTGAAGCTCGGCTAGGAGCTGCAGGATCTGATGCTGCACCAGCACATCCAACGCGCTGACCGCCTCGTCGAGGACTAACACTTCCGGGTTGAGCGCCAACGCCCGGGCGATAGCGATGCGCTGCCGCTGTCCGCCGGAAAGCTCATTGGGATAGCGACGCATCGCCGAGCGGGGCATCGCCACCATATCGAGCAGTTCAGCAACCCGGGTCTGCCGGGATTTTTTGTTGCCAATCCGGTGCACCGCTAATGGTTCTTCGATACAGCGATAGATCGAATACATCGGATCGAGGGAACCATACGGGTTTTGGAAAACAACCTGCAGGTTGCGTCGCATCGCGAAGAGTTCTTCCCGGCCAAGGGTCGTTAAATCGGTGCCCTTGTAGAAAATGTTGCCGCTGGTGGGTTCCAACAGGTTGAGCACCATATTGGCGACAGTGGACTTCCCCGACCCGGATTCGCCAACCAGCGCCAAGGTGGTGCCTTGCACCAGTGAAAACGACACATCGTCGACGGCGGTGACCTGCGATTTGGCGCCTTTCGCCCCACGAATGGGGAACTGTTTGGTTAAATGCTCGACCCGAATCACATCCTCACGGCTGTCCAGCCCGTCATGGTGGGTGAACACATCCTCGGTGGTTTTCCCCTCCCGCAGGGCTGTGGTGATCCGGGCACTTGCCAGCGATGGCGCAGCCTGCACGAGTCGTTTCGTGTATGGATGCTGCGGGTCGCGAAGAATCTCCAGGGAAGGACCAGATTCGACGATGCGGCCGCGGTGCATGACAATGAGATGTTCGGCGCGTTCCGCAGCCAACCCCAGATCGTGGGTGATAAACAGCACTGCAGTGCCCAGCTCCTTGGTGAGATCACCAAGATGATCAAGGATCTGTTTTTGCACGGTCACATCAAGGGCACTGGTCGGCTCGTCGGCGATGAGCAGCGATGGTTTCGCAGCCAATCCCATGGCGATCAATGCCCGCTGGCGCATACCGCCGGAAAACTCGTGCGGATACTGTTTCGCCCGCCGCTTGGCATCGGGAAGACCCGCATGGCCAAGCAGTTCAGCAACTGCCGCATCGGTATTGCCGCTGGTGTCAATATTGTTGGCACGTAAGGATTCTGCGATCTGGGTGCCGATACGCCACACCGGGTTGAGGTTACTCATCGGGTCTTGCGGCACGAGACCGATTTCAGCACCCCGCAATTTCACCATGGTGCGTTCATCGGCACCGGCGATCTCTTGGCCCTGGAACTTGATCGACCCGGAGGTGACCTTCCCGGTACCAGGCAAGAGTCCGATCAACGCCATTGCAGTGGTGGATTTCCCGGAACCGGATTCGCCAACAATAGCCACCGACTGGCCAGGATAGATGGTGAGGTTGACGTCGCGGACAGCATGCACCGTCCCCGTCGAGGAGGTGAATTCCACATTAACGTCGCGCATGACAACCAGTGGTTCCTGCGCTGTGGGGGATCCTGTTGGTGATGCCGCAGCGGGCTGTGTTGTCGGCGCGTCGATCCCGGTTGGTTGTGTTGGATTCTCGCTCATGACCGGCTCCTTGCTTTCGGATCGAGGGCGTCACGCACCACATCACCCATCATGATGAATGACAGCACGGTTAATGCCAGGGCGAATGCCGGATAAAACAGCACCATGGGTTGGGTGCGCAGAGAAGCCTGCGCCTTAGCAATATCCCCACCCCACGACACGATTGTTGGCGGTAACCCAATGCCTAAGAAGCTCAGCGTTGCTTCCGCCACAATAAACGTCCCCAGAGCCACCGTGGCGTACACAATGATGGGGGCTGCCGCATTCGGCAGAATATGAGACACCAGCATCCGCCAATTCGAGGCGCCGACTGCTTTCGCGGCAGTGACATATTCTTCGTTTTTCACCGCTAACACTGCACCGCGGGTGATGCGGGCAATAGAGGTCCAGCCGAAAATACCAAGCACCACCACCACGGTGAGCGTATTGCGGTGTTCTTTAAACATTTGCATGACCACGATTGCGGCCAGCACCAGCGGGATGGCGAAGAAAATATCAGTAAACCGGGAACCGATCGCGTCGATCCAGCCGCCGAAAAATCCTGACAGTGCACCGATAATCGCGCCAATCAGCGTGGCCAATGCGGTTGCTAACACACCAACCGTGACCGAGGCACGTGCACCGAAAATCACGCGGGCGTAAATATCGCAGCCTTGCCGATCAAAGCCGAATGGATGCCCGGCACGTGGCGGTTCCAAAGAATCTTGCAGCTGGCAAAAATTCGGGTCTGTGGAGGTGAACAATCCTGGCACGACTGCAAGCAGAACGGCTAACACAATCATCGCCCCGGCCACCCAAAATAGTGGGCGACGGCGTAGCGTGCGCCACGCCTCGCCCCACACCCCTACTGGTGCGGACTCGTCAGCGACAGCATCAACAGCACCAAGTCCTGTTTCGTCGGTGTCGGCAACCATGCGCTGCTGACCGGGCAGGATTGGCAGGCGAGAAGGGTTCTGCGGCGGAGTGTGTCCGGCAGGAAGTGAGTTAGACATAGCGAATCCTCGGGTCGAGCACGGCATACAGCAAGTCAACGAGCAGGTTGGCGACGATATAGACGATCACCAGCACGGTAGTAAACGACACCACGGTCGCCGGTTCACCTTTGATAATGGCCTGATACATGGTGCCGCCAACGCCGTTGATCCCGAAGATCCCTTCGGTGACAATCGCCCCGGTCATCAGACCTCCCAAGTCGGCACCTAAAAACGTAGTGACTGGGATCAGCGAATTACGCAACACATGTCGGGTCATCACCGACATCCCGGAAAGGCCTTTGGCGCGGGCGGTGCGCACATAGTCGGCGGAAAGGTTTTCACTCACCGACTGGCGGGTCAGCCGCAGCACATAGGCAAACGACACCGCCCCCAACACGATCGCTGGCATGAGCAGTTTTTGGAAGGTTTCATGAGGCCCGACTGTCGCCGGCAGCAGCTGCCATTTCAGCCCCACAAAATATTGGAACACGAAACCGATCACAAAACTGGGCACAGCAATCACAAACAGTGACACCAGCAGCACGGTGGAGTCGAAGATACCGCCCCGGCGAATACCTGCGATCACCCCGAAGATCACCCCGAATACGGCTTCGAAAATCAGCGCCATTACCGCGAGTTTCACGGTGACGGGAAAGGCGGCTGCCATCACATCGCGAACCGGCTGATGGGAGAAGGTGGTGCCAAAGTCAAGGGTGGCAATCCCCTTTAGATACAGGAGATATTGGACAAGGAATGGTTTATCCAGATTGTATTGTTCACGGATCTTTGCGGCAGCAGCCTCAGTGAGGCCCCGGTCGCCGCCGAGAGCCTGCACCGGATCGCCGGGCATTAAAAACACGAGGGCGTAAATCAGCAGGGTGGCGCCGAAGAACACAGGGATCATCTGCAGCACCCGTCGCCCAACATAGCGCAACATGGTTGTCTCGTTTCCTGATAGTGCCAAGGTTCACCAACCGCAACCCGCCGCCAGCCTGTGCGCATCACGCGAAACAGAATGGTCACCACCGTTTTGGTTGTCACAACAGCGTGCAATGCAGCAACCACAGGTGACCCCGTGCTACCCAGGTGCAAGAGGAGGTCCAAGCGCGGCGCAATAGTTCGCTGCCAGATGCTGGTCTATGCAGTAGTGTCCCTGTCTGTTTGTGCATGCCGGCCGGGCACGAGTGCGAAAACTGCGAGTTTTTCACCGCGCTCACATCTTCGATAGCGACGCTGCAAAAAGGGCAATCAACCCCAAAACAGGCAAAGCAAATACCGCCAAACCTCGATCGTGCAAGCGCGAAAAACCCCACACAGCAGGTCAACTGCTGCCCGTGGCAACAATCGCCCAGCCACTGAAAGGTTCCCCTGGTTGTTTGTGGATATTGCTGTCTAAGTCACCGAACTATTGGTTGGCACAGCAGGCGGGGAGTAGCCCTGACCCCCTTTTCTAAAAGGACGTTGTACTCAGGACTACTCCCCCATGTGCTGCTGCCGCCCCGGCAGGGTGTGCCTCTCGTGCAGGGACACCTGTGCCCCACCGCTTGTCCACCACTGGTATCGGGTGGTGCAGCGGGGCGAGGAAAAGCTACTTAACGGTGTGTGCGATCAAGCGAGCTACCACCATGCCGGGGTCACTTGCCGCAGTATTACGGCGTTGCTGAACTTGGCGTGTTCGGCGTTACTTTTTCACTTCGTTGTACAGCGGCTTGGAATCCCAACCGAACTTCACGTTGGAAACCTGGTCGCTATACCCACCGGTGACGTTGGAATACCACAATGGGATAGCTGGCAGATCAACGAGCAGGATTTCTTGTGCCTCGTTGTACAGCTTAGGTGCGGCTGCTGGATCAGCCGATGCTGCTTCGGTGAGCTTGGCATCGAATGCCGGGTTGGAGTAGTCACCATCGTTGGAACCTGCACCGGTGCCGTACAGTGGCCCTAAGAAGTTCGCCAGCGATGGATAATCTGCTTGCCAACCGGTACGGAACCCACCCTTGATGCTGCGGGAGGTGACATCGTCACGCAGCGACTTAAAGTCAGGATATGGCTGGCCGTGCGCATCAATACCGAGGGTGTTCTTAATGTCGTTGGTTACCGCATCGACCCAACCCTGGTGGCCACCGTCTGCGTTGTAGGCGATGGTGAAGTCACCTTCCCACTGGCTGATTGCATCAGCTTTCGCCCATAATTCCTTGGCTTTTTCAGGATTGTATTCCAGCACATCTGCGCCGTTGAGCGAATCCGAGTGGCCGTCAATCACTGGCGAGGTGAAGTCGGTCGCTGGGCTGCGGGTACCTTCGAAGATCTTGTCGCAGATCAGTTCGCGGTTGATCGCCATCGACAGCGCTTGGCGCCGCAGGTTGCCCTCCTCCCCAGCGAAGTGTTCGTTGCGGTCAGGAATGGTAAATGACTGGAACACCGCCGATGGCTGGTTGACTGCCCGGTCACCGAGTTCATCGGTGAAGGTGGCCATAGCCGAATCCGGAATCGCATCCAAAATGTCAAGGTTGCCTGATTGCAAGGCAGTGTAGGCCGCATCCGGGGTGGCATAGAACACAAACTCTACGCCGTTGTTTTCTACACTCCGCGGACCGGTGTACTCAGGGTTCGGGGTGACGGTGAGCGACTTGTTGTGCTCCCAATTCGCCACCTGATACATGCCGTTGCCGACCGGGTTTTGTCCGAAGGCGTCCATGTCGTCAAAGGCGACCTTTGGCAGCGGATAGAACGCCGAGTAGCCAAGCCGCAGCGGGAAGTCAGCCTCTGGCTGCTTGAGCGTGACCTTAAAGGTGAGATCGTCAACCTTCTCTAGGCCGCTGAGCTTTTGGCCGCCATCTTCGGTGTAGCCTTCAATCGGCTCGAAGAAGTAGATCGACAGCAGCGCGTTTTCTACTGCATAGTTCCAGGCGTCGATAAACGAGTCGGCGTTGACTGGGGTGCCGTCGGCAAACTTCATGCCATCTTTGATTTTGATGGTGTAAACCTTGTTGCCTTCGCTTGGCTCAATCGACTCGGCCATCTCGTTGTGCACGGCACCGTCAGCGTCATAGGAGACGAGGCCGGCAAATACTAGGTCGATGATTCTGCCGCCGGATGCTTCGTTGGTGTTTTGCGGAAGGAGCGGGTTTTGTGGCTCCCCACCCCAGGCGGTCACAATGTCGCCAGATGCTGCGGTGGTGCTGCCCTCGCTGGCGGAGTCAGTAGACGAGTCCGAGCTGCAAGCAGCCATGCTCACCATGAGGGTTGCCGCACTCACTGCGATGAGGGACTTCTTTAAGGTGTTCTTCATCGTGTTGGATCCTTACTCTATCGACGCAAGGCACGTAGCGTCGCAGCACTGCCTGTATGCAGCATGCGTGTGGTGACCCCGGGTCGATAGTTGTTGTTTTCTCACACTTCACCGATCCGCAGATGCAGATTGCCGGTTGTTGAGCATGAGCATAACGGTTCATAAAGGCAAACTTAAGCGACATTAGCCTAGATTAATATCACCATTTCAGGCAATAGTTGCTCACAAACCTGTGACCAGCAGCATTATTGGTATCCCCATTACGTCACAACCCAAAACTGTTACCGTTCCGTAATAAAATTTGACACATTCCGCACTGCCAACGGCACAAAATGTGGCGCCAAACACACCCGTTGGGAGGCTTCGATCTTCCCCACATCGCTTGAATCTCCCCCAGTGCATACGGCACACCCCACCAGGGAGCCGGCATAACTCCCCCGCATATCGGCGCTCACACTGTTATCAACCAGTCAAAAGATGCGAGCCACACGCTCCCTCCTGTGGTGGGTAGTGGCGGCTTGCTTATCGCTGTGCCAGCTCACTTATCTAGCACCTCAACAAACAGAACGACGGTAGTGACTAGCCCAGCACGCGCGGCGTCCCACCTGGTGAATCATCATTTGCAGGTCGTGCAGCCAACACTTGGGCAACCGCCGGAAACACCACATCGCGAGACAGCGGCGCAAGCGATGCATCCTGGGCAGTCAGAGGGAAATAGCGAAGCTCGGCGATCTCTGCCGCAGGATGCACTGTGTCAGGATCCACAGGCTCGTTGAGCAAAAACAGGTGACAGTGCACCTCGCGGCCTTGTTCATTAGCCGCCGGGGCGGTAAACACGCCCACTGCTTCCAATGCGGCCACCCCCGCCGTCGGCTGGAATCCGGTCTCCTCCGCAACTTCCCGTACCGCTGCCGCGATCGGCGCTTCACCCGGTTCGATCTTGCCCCCGGGAAGAAGAAAGAAATCTGTCCCCGATTTTCGAACCTGCAGCATATGCCCGTCTGCTTGTCGCAGCATCGCTACCGCAGCCACCACAATTGGCGGTGTAGAACCAGCCCCTGCAACATCGGTGTTCACCGCCCGACTGCCGACAGTCTGACCAGCATCATTTTCATCCGCTCGCCAGTGACCTACTCCAGCATGGCCGGTGTCCACCTGGTGATGGTTCTTGACTGCTACTGGTGCGTTGTTTTCTGCGTGCTCAACGTTGTCTGGATCCACATCCCCAGTGTAGGCATTTAGGGTGTTGTGGCCGATCCACCAGCCTACCTAAGGTGCACCGGCTGCCCACCGTCCTCACCTCCTTAGGCAAAGATGATTAGGCTTAGCCACTATGCGGATCTTGTCGAACTCTTCCCGGAAGCTGCGCACTACCGCGACCATCGTCGCTACCACTGTTTTGCTGCTCGCCGGCTGCAGCAGTGATCCTTCCCCAGCGCGTCTTGCTGCAAGTCCCCCGCCCACAGCCACACTCAACACTGCTGTAGCTGAAACATCCCCGCCAACGACTGTCCCACAGACAGCCAATAATCAACCAGATACCACGACGGCGCAGCCGGACAGTTACCCAACCCCACCGGCTACCCAACAGTCAAACCAGGAAAAATCCAGGGCAGTACGCGGCAACCCAAATACCCCGGGGGCTTGCAGCGCTGGCAATATTCGCCCAACCATCAGTTCCACCTCCCACACAGCTGGCGGACTCATCGTCACCATTGTGATGCGCAATACCGGCCCTAGTTGTGCCATGTACGGCTATCCTGGGGTGTCATTTGTCGACCACCTCGGCACCCAAATCGGCCAAGCCGCCGCCCGTGAGCAAGGATCCCCGCGCCAACAGGTACCACTGCCCACCGGGGCGGAAGCCACATTTTCCTTGCGGATCTCTAATGCGCTCATCACCGATCCTGCGGTGTGCCAACCCAACGATCAGGTGCAATTCCTCAAGGTGTATCCGCCCGGCGCCTTTGATGCCTTCACCATCCCCTACATCGCAGCGGGATGTGATAATCCGGCGGTAAATCTCATGCAGACGACAGCAGTCACCCCACGGTAAACCGGGCACTATCTCCCTGTCAGCAGACTCAGGAGCAATCCACAGGCCCGGTGTTGATAGCCGGTTTTACTGCCCGGAACTGTCCTGCCACCGGTGCACAGTACTATCCGCACTAGGCGACAAACCCCGGCAGGGATCTTTACGCTGAGGCTAGCAATCAACTGGGATAGCAGCAGCTTGTGAGTTGCCACGGTCGAGTACTCCCTATGACGGCTCTTAAAGCAGCGGTACACCCCAGCGCCGATTCTTCCAACCCCTGCCCAGGACGGTAGGGTTTTGACCAAGAGAGCTCATGACCCGACAACCTGCCCCGCACTGCCGCCGATATTTGCGGTGACCACGGCAGGCTCGCTCGCGGATCAGGGAAAACAACTGGGTAAAGGTGGTTGCTTGAAGTGGCTGGTGGACTTGCAGCACTGTTAGATGATGTTGCGCTGATAGCAAAAAAGGCGGCTGCCGCCGCCGATGATGTCGCTGCGGCCGCCGGTCGCACCAGTGCGAAAGCAGCCGGGGTGGTGGTCGATGATGCTGCAGTCACCCCCCAATTTGTGCAAGGTGTCACCCCGCAGCGGGAATTGCCAATTATTTGGCGAATCACCAAAGGATCCTTGATCAATAAGATCCTCATTATTTTGCCGATAGCACTGCTGCTCAGCTGGCTGGCACCTTGGGCACTCACCCCAATCCTGATGATCGGTGGCACCTATCTTTGTTTTGAGGGTGCGGAGAAATTCCTCGAGATGGTCGGCCTTGCCCATCATGAGCAGCAGGCCGCAGCCGAACAAGGCAATGAAAGCGAAGATCAGCTCGTCAAAGGGGCGGTGACCACGGACCTTATTCTCTCCGCGGAAATCATGGTCATCTCCCTCAACGAAGTCGCCCATGAACCGTTCCTGCAACGGTTATCTATTTTGCTCATCGTTGCACTGGGCATCACCTTCGGCGTGTATGGCGCAGTCGGCGTGCTGGTAAAATTAGACGACATCGGTCTGCGCCTTACCCAACGTGACAATCCCGCAAGCCAGCGCTTTGGACGCGGGATGGTTGCGGCCATGCCGAAGATTTTGACGGCGATCTCGGTGATTGGCACCTTCGCCATGTTGTGGGTGGGCGGCCACATTGTGCTGGTCGGCATTCATGATCTGCTGTGGGCAGCCCCCTATGAGGCAATTCATCATTTAGCAGAAAGCGTCCACCATATTGCCCATATTGGTGGCGCACTCGCCTGGACGATTGAAACCGTCGCCTCCATGATCTTTGGGGTGCTGTTGGGATGTGTGGTGTTGGGAATTGTGAAACTGCTGCCGTGGGGCAAACAACACCACTAATCAATCCCGTGCAGCAGCCAAAATGCACAGGGCAACAGCTCCGCCACAATCCAACACCACCCGCCCGCACGCCTTAATCCTGTGCAGGGGCTACTAGGCCGAACCATGCACTGCTTGCAGGCCTCTGTCACCAGAACACCATTGCCGGCACCTCACTGTCCCCAGTTGTGAGCAGCATTTCAGGGAAGATGGCCCGGCGACGTATCTCCAGCTAGAGTGCGAAATTATGCCCCACACTTGCACACTCTAACAATGAATCGGCTCGCGACAGCGAGCTAACAGTGCGGGTGAAGATCGGGTTCCCCAACCGCTGCTGCCCACAGCGTGATGCGCTGCCAACTGGCCGCGAAGCGGAAGTAATACTAGGCATACAAGGTGAGACCAAACCCCTCCAGCACCGGTGCCAGCAGCTGGTAATAGCCGCGGTCGGGGGCGAAGCCACTTCCATATGACACCATTCCCGCGGGATAGAAGTGATCCTCATAGTAGGCAAACACCGGCCCGCCCGAATCGCCATGGTCACCCGGCGCATAGGCTTCAAACGTCATTGCATTGAGCACTTCACCGGTATCGCCACAGGCCATTCCTGTGCGAAAACCTAGGTGACAAATTTGCAGGTCATATGTTGCAATATCGGCAGCAGTGATAGCACCAGCATTGCGCATATCAAGGGGGAGTTGCGATGACCAAGGCGCTTGCGAGTTGCTGATGTCAACAAGTGCCCAATCCTGCTCGCCAAGAGAGAATTGGCTTTCGACCGCCTGTCCCAGCCAAAGCGTATTGCCGGCGGGATCAACGAAGTAGACGTTATCCCCTACATGCGCACAGTGGCCTGCCCACACCATAAAGTCCCGGCCGCCACCATGTGCGAAAAATCCTGCCGAGCAATTACCGATTTTTCCATCGGCTCCTTCAATTGAAAGCTTGACCCCCGGAACTACCACTTCCGACGACTGTAGCCACAGCCATTGTGAACTATCGTGATAGCGTTCACGCCGTTCGCGTTGTGTCGGTACCGTGACAGCCGGCTGCTGCACATCGGTCACTCGCCCACCACCAGCAGAATCTGCACTGCTGTGCGGCGCATTGTTTGGCTGTGGCCGTGCTTTCGTGGTGGCGCTCATCGTTGCCCGCGACGCAGTTTGCGCCGTTGAGGAAGCTCGACTGGTCGTGGTTTTCGTTGTCACCGAAGTTGCGGTCACCGTCGCAGTGGCTTGTCGATCAGCAGCATTGTTATCACTGCTGCAGGCAGCGACAGATCCAGCACATACCACAGCAGCAGCTGCTAATAACGCTTGTTTCGCCAGTCGATTGGGCATAGTTTCCTCGTTCTACCAGGGATGTTTTGGTGAAAATTAGCGGGGATCGTGACAGCCAACGCTCAGGCGATAATTGATAAGCCCAGAGTGGGAATTATGGCCAAAAGTCGCTGATGTCCCTTCGGTTGGACGTCACCAGCGCATCGACGGTTACCACATCCCCGTCCACAATATCGAAACTGCAGCCCCGTTCGTGTGTGTATGGTTCCCCAAAGACACAGCTCGGCACCGAAGCATCAACCATTGCATCTTATGGCAGGCTGCAACGCCGCAAACCACACCAGAAAATAGCAATAGCCGCGACAAAGCACAGTGTTGACTGTCCTTGTCGCGGCTTCGTGGCACCGGTGGCGCAACCGATTATCGGTTCACCCGGAATCGGTGCGGGAAGGGTTACCGCCCCATCGCGATGTATTCAAAAGCAGACAATGAGGCGTTCGCCCCAGAACCAAATGCGGTGACAATCTGCTTATACGGGGTGGTAGCACAGTCGCCAGCGGCAAACACCCCTTCGATATTAGTTACACCGCGGGCATCAATGGTGACCTCCCCACGATCGGTGATCTCCAGGCCGCTACCCTGCAACCAGTCGGTTCGCGGAATCAGACCAACTTGGATAAAGACGCCCTGTACCTGCAAGGTGGTGGCGGTGTCCGAGTCCCGTTCGACATAGGTAAGTCCGGTGACAGCGTTTGCGTTACCGGTAATCTCTTGCACCGCCGAATTGGTGTGGAAGGTGATCTTCCCGGTTTTTTCTGCGGCATCAAGCAGCACCTTATCGGCACGGCATTCGCTCAAGAACTCGACAACATGCACCTCAGGGCAGATATTTGCCAAATCGATGGCGGCTTCCACACCGGAGTTACCGCCGCCGACAACTGCGACGGGCTGGCCTTTAAATAGCGGGCCATCACAGTGGGGACAGAACGTGACACCCTTGTTGCGGTATTCGTCCTCCCCGGGAACCCCAAGTGTGCGATAGGCGGCGCCGGTTGCCACGATCACAGCCTTAGCCTTGAGATCAACCTCGTCTTGGCAGTAAACGGTCAGCAGACCATCGTCGCCCTTCGGGCTCAATCCGGAGACACTGAGCGGCTCCATGACCACAACACCAGCACCGGTCGCGGACTGTTTCAGCGAGCTGCCAAGTTTTGGCCCTTCAGTGTGCGGGATCGCAATCAAGTTTTCGATCGCCATGGTGTCGAGCACCTGACCACCAACCCGTTCTGCCACCATACCGGTGCGCAGCCCCTTGCGTGCGGCATAGACTGCTGCAGCAACACCGGCCGGACCTGCACCGCACACAAGAATGTCGAAAGGTTCTTCGCTGCGCCACTTCTCTGCCTGTTTAGCGGCTTGACCATGGTCGAGTTTCGGCAAAATATCGCCCACGCTCATCCGCCCTTGGCCGAAGGCTTCACCATTTAAGAACACGGCGGGAACACTCATCACACCACGGTCTTTGACCTCGTCTTCAAAGGCGCCACCTTCAACTGCCACGTGGGTGATGTTCGGATTGAGCACAGCCATCATATTGAGCGACTGCACCACTTCCGGACAATTCTGGCAGGTCAGTGACATGTAGGTGACAAAGTTGTACGTACCATCCAGCGACTGGATTGCAGCTTTTACTTCATCGTCAAGCTTTGGCGGATGGCCACCTACCTGCACCAAAGCCAGCATGAAGGATTCAAACTCGTGTCCCATCGGCAGTCCGGCGAACCGAATGGAGATTTCCGCTTCCGGGGTGGTGACGGCAAACGATGGGGTGCGCTCATCGGCGACTTCTTCAACGGTGATAGCTGAGGAAACTGCAGCGACTTCCTCCAGTAGTGTCCGCATTTTCGCGGAACGGTCATCATCGCCCAGCGATGCTTGCAGCACCACTGGTCGTTTGATGAGCTTGGTTAGCGATTGCACCTGTTGTTGTAAAGCTTCGGATAACACAGCCACGACGAATTGAACTCACTTACGGTAATGAAAATTGAAAAAGGGATTAAGGTAGCGCAACAAGCCTGTGCTTGTTGGCACGGTGGTCGAATGACCCGGAACCGGCCTCGTAGCAAGCCCGCAGGGTGGAAAGCCAGCGAGGGAAAAGCATTGTTGAAACCATTGGCAAGCCCCTCGCGTCTTGCACAGTATTGCGTGCTGATGTTTGCTCGCTGCCACCAGGATTCGCGAATGCTTGGTGCTGGAATGACCAAGTGCAGTGCTGTGAGAGTGGCACAAACGGCCGCTGAGCACTGCTATCCGGGGCGGAAAACTTGAGGGTGCCGGCATCAGCGGGGATAAGCAACAGCAATGGCACCGCAGAACATCAATGGTGTGCGTGTTTTTGCTCCCGCGGAGGAAAGCTTGCACACCAGGAATCATTTGATGCTTCGGCGGTGTCATGCACACCGAGTTGGTGAATCTTCACCCTTGGTGTGTTAACTCTTGAAGTTGTTGCTGTGGACTTAGCACGTGCAACAAGGCTCAAGAGCAAATGCGGTAAGAGTGAACGACTAACGAAGCAGTCGATTTACAGCTTGCCGGAAAGATCGAAGCTTGGCTCGAGGGTGTCTTCGCCTTCTTCCCACTTCGCTGGGCACACCTCACCTGGGTGGTTGCGCACATACTGGGCAGCCTTGACCTTGCGGACCAGTTCGGCAGCGTTGCGGCCAACACCTTCGGAGGTGATTTCTACGAATTGGATGATTCCATCCGGATCGATAAGGAAGGTGCCACGGTCAGCAGCGCCTTCGCCTTCACGCAGCACACCGAAGGCAGCAGAGATTTCGGTGGTTGGATCGCCAACCATCGGGAAGTTGATCTTGGCGATCTTCTCGGAGGAGGCGTGCCAAGCCTTGTGGGTGAAGTGCTTGTCGGTGGACACAGAGTACACCTCAACACCCATGTCTTTCAGTTCGCTGTAGTGCTCAGCGAGGTCTTCGAGTTCGGTCGGGCACACAAAGGTGAAGTCGGCCGGGTAGAAGAACACAATGGCCCACTTGCCCTTGTAGTCTTCGCTGGAAACGTCGACGAAATCGCCGTTGTGGAACGCAGTCGCAGACCAAGCTGGGGCTTCAGTGTTAATAATCGCCATGAGAAACGAAGTGACCTTTCGTAACTGACCAAAATGTCAGAGGTGAGCAGAAGTTTTTCTCGACCGTCATCCGTGCCATGCTGCAGCACAAGCCACAGTGGTACGGCAGTTGCCTGGGGGTGATCGATAATGATCAGCAACCCGCGGCGGCGGCCTGTCCACTACTGTAACGACACCGATACTTAATCGCAACCTATCTATGCCAGACCGAGCGATTAGTTTTATCAATAACACAGTAATTTGGGGTACTACCTGCACTCCCGCCTGCTGCTGCCCAACCCGGCGAGACAAAAGTCCCTAACAGCGCACCACGAGTTGCCTCCCCTACCCCAATTTGCGCACTCAATACGCAAATGCCCGCGGCCATAGCATCATCTCCTTGTCGATGTGCCAACTCCCGACACGAGAGGGGTGCCACTAGGCTAGACACCACTTCCCCGTGTCCCGCCTGCGGCACATTCCAGCGCCACTGTGACAGCTTCACCGAAGCCGCGCGGACGATGCAGTGGCGGTGATCAATCCAGCACTGGGAAGTTGGCAAACAGCTCATAACGACAGCAGATCCACAACTGGCCAGAGCTGCTTGTGCACAGCGCAACCAGTATATTTCGCTCGACTCGCAGGGTTGCTCACCGCTATGCACCCAGTTGCGCACCTCCGCTGGTATGCACTGCCCTCATTTTCCGACTGTGACGGGAATTCATCCAACAACTCCTTGGAGCATGCACCTTATGTCTTCGCAAACAACTTCAGGTTCCAGCCACTTCCCTAGTGTTACAGCAGTCTATGAAGCGATAGCACACGCCGGATCACCGTCACGGGCAGCGTTTAGCGCAAAACTCACCCCCACCCTGGATCCACATTGGTTTACCGGCACCCCCATGCCGGTGTTGCGGCAACTTGCCCGCAATATAGGCGCCCAGCCTGACCTGCGGGAGGCCTATCAGGCAACCCGCAACCATCCAACGGTAGAAACCCGGCTCGTGCACATGCTGCTCATTAATCAAGCATCCTCGGCTAGCGAAGCTATTCGCGAGCTTCGCGCATTCCTCCCACAGATCAACTGTTGGCAAATAACCGACTGCTACGATCCGAAACCCTTACTGCGCAAGCCCGACCAACGCCCCGAGCTCCTCGCCGAAGCGGCCCGCCTCATCAGCGAGCACGCTGCGCTTACTATCCGCTTGGGAATCATCTGCTACCTGCAAGACATTGCAACGAGCGACGAGTTTCCAGCAAAAACGTTGCACACCATCCTGCAGCTGGACGCGCAAGACTACTACGTCGCCATGGCCGCCGGCTGGTACACCGCCACGGTATTTGCCAAATATCCTGCAGCGACGACTACTACACTGACTTCAATAATCGACAGGATTGTCGCCGGTGAACATCACTACGACGCCGGAAGTGTGCAGTTGGGATTGCGGAAAATCTGCGAATCACGCATCACCACCGACGACCAGCGCCAGTGGGCGAAGTCGCAACGCGAACGGTTAAAAACAGCAGGCGTGCAGCGGTTACCCGCAAAACCCCAACGACAGCCAAGCTAGGCAAGCATTGCAACCGGTGTGCGCCGCAACGGGTGTCATTGGGGTGAATTCGAAGATCATCGGCAACGTGCGAAGTTTTCGCCTTGCCCAGCGCGGCGCCACCAGCAAGCTAACTGGCCGGAACACGGGTGCAACAGCCTACTGCCGATCGCAGCAGCCACTGGCAGCTAGCAGCAGGTACAGCCTGCCAGTTGCCAGCAGTAGCCGTACACCGCGTGCCGCTAGGAAGCTGCCTGCAAGCTAGACGTTGAATTTAAACTCGACAACGTCGCCGTCTTGCATCACATAGGCTTTACCTTCTTGCCGAACCTTGCCGTGGGCGCGGGCTTCGGCCATCGAACCATGCTCGTCGAGATCATCAAACGAGACCACCTCGGCCTTGATAAAACCGCGCTCAAAATCGGAGTGAATAACCCCGGCAGCCTTCGGGGCAGTGTCACCTTGATGGATCGTCCACGCCCGCGCTTCCTTCGGACCTGCTGTGAGATACGTTTGCAGCCCCAGGGTGGCGAAACCGGCTTTCGCAAGCGAATGCAAACCAGGTTCATGCTGTCCGACCGATTCGAGCAGCTCAGCTTTTTCTTCCTCGTCGAGCTCTAGCAGATCCGTTTCGGTTTTCGCATCCAAAAACACCGCCTGTGCAGGGCTTACGAGATCGCGAAGCTCTTGCTTCTTCGCCTCATCGGTGAGCACCGCTTCGTCAGAGTTGAACACATACAAAAATGGCTTCGCAGTAAGCAGATGCAGCTCCCACAGCCCGGCGAGATCCAGCTCATCTTTAGCGCTAAACAGCGTCCGGGAGTCTTCCAAGATGCTTTGCGCCTGCTTGGCAAGGGCTGCCAATGCAGCTTTGTCTTTATCTTTCTTGCCTTCTTTTTCCAGCCTTGGGAGGGCTTTTTCCAGCGTTTCTAAGTCGGCGAAAATCAGTTCCGACTCAATGACTGCCATATCGGTAGCTGGATCAACTTTGCCATCAACGTGGATCACATTGTCGTCGCTAAAAGCTCGAACCACCTGGCAGATCGCATCTGTGTCACGAATGTTTGCCAGGAATTTATTGCCCTTACCTTCCCCTTTCGAGGCCCCTTTGACCAGACCGGCGATATCGACGAAGGAGACCGTTGCAGGCAAGATGCGCTCCGAGCCGAAAATCTCAGCGAGACGGGTCAGCCGCGCATCGGGCAGTTCCACCAAGCCCACATTGGGCTCAATGGTGGCGAATGGATAGTTCGCCGCCAGAACTTCCGAACGGGTCAGGGCATTAAACAGGGTCGACTTGCCAACGTTGGGCAGTCCCACAATTCCAAGTGTCAGGCTCACAACAGATCATCCTAGCAACCAGCCCAATCACCGCCACGGCCTGGGCGGTCCAGCAATCAAGGAGCAAGCCGCGAACCAGCACCCAAAAACCAGCCGCAACGCCTGACAAACCGCGCAGCCACCTGCACTCCCACCCTGTGGGCGGGCACCGGGTGGGGGTAACCCACCGCAAAGCCGTGACCTAGCTAACACAAATCGCAGAAATGCTAGATAAGCAGGGCTTATTTACAGGCCGCGACCCACGACCCCGCAGCGGAGTTCCATTATATGAACGATCAATTCCATATTGTGGGAAGTCTTTGCTATCTTTTAAGCACACACTCAGGTGTCCGTCATCAAGCGAGTGTCCCTAAGCGACACACGAACACCCCCGGATACCGACACAGACCAGTCAACGAATCCATGCGAAAGGTCGGCTCATGGCTACAGAAACCCCCGTGAAACGCGAGGTATTCTCCACCCGAATCGCCTTCCTGCTGGCCGCCATCGGCTCAGCAGTCGGCTTGGGCAACATTTGGCGTTTCCCCTATGTTGCATATGAAAATGGCGGCGGCGCCTTCCTCATCCCCTACATGGTGGCGCTGATTACCGCAGGCATCCCCCTGCTGTTTTTGGACTATGCGATCGGACACCGATTCAACGGCTCCCCGCCGCTGACCTTCCGTCGTATTCGCGCCTGGACAGAACCAATTGGCTGGATCCAAGTTGGTATCTGCTTCTTTATCACCATCTATTATGCGGCGATCATCGGCTGGTCTGGGCTGTACACCATCAAGTCCTTCACACAAGCCTGGGGTGAATCACCGGATGAATATTTCATGACCGATTTCCTCCAGTTCGACCCGGAGCAAACCTTCTCCTTTAACATCGTCGCACCAATCGCGATCGCTGTTGCTGTCGTCTGGATCGTCTGCATCATCGTGTTGGCTATGGGCGTCGACGAAGGTATCGGGAAAATCTCGAAGATTTTTATGCCGATTTTGACGGTGCTGTTTATCACTGTTGTCATCGCCGCGGTCATGCTGCCAGGGGCTGCTACAGGCCTTGACGCTTTCTTCACCCCCAACTGGGAGGCACTGAAAGACCCGGGCGTGTGGATTGCCGCCTATGGACAAATCTTCTTCAGCTTGTCGATCTGCTTCGGCATCATGCTGACCTACGCCTCTTACTTGAAGCCGCGCACCAACTTAACCGGCACCGGTCTGGTGACCGCATTTGCCAACTCTTCCTTTGAAGTGCTGGCCGGCATTGGTGTGTTCTCCGCATTGGGCTTTATGGCACAGCAGCAAAACATGGCCGTCGACGAGGTTGCAACTTCGGGTATCGGCCTGGCGTTTATCGCCTTCCCCACCATCATCTCCCAGATGCCATTTGGTTCCATCTTCGGGGTGCTGTTCTTCGGTTCACTGACCATTGCCGGATTTACCTCGATGTTCTCCCTGCTGGAAGTGGTGGTCTCAGGGGTGAAAGATAAGTTCAATCTTTCCCGGAAACCCACCGCAATTGGTGTCGGTGTGGCCATGGCATTGATCTCGTTAGCTTGCTTTACCACCACCTCCGGACTGGCCACTTTGGATGTCATGGACAAGTTCACCAACAACGTCGGCATTGTTGCCATCGCTCTGATTGCCATCGTTGCTATCGACTGGGTATTGCGCCGCATCAACGAAATGGCGCTGCACCTCAACGCTGTTTCTTCCTTCCAGGTTGGCACCGTGTGGCGCATCTGCGTCACCAACTTGACCACCATCGTGTTGGGCTACAGCCTCATCCAAGAACTCATCACGCTCATCAAAGAACCCTACGGCGGCTACGCCCCCGCCCAGATCAACATGTTTGGCTGGGGCGTTCTCGGATTCATCATCGTTAGCGCATTCGTATTGTCGGTCATTCCTTGGCGAGGCAACCTGGCGCTGGAAGGCCCTCCTGGCTCCGACTTCGGGGTGGACTCCGATCTCGTTCGCACGATTGATATTCCGCAGAAATATCAGCCACGTCGTCGCCACGCCGGGTTCGCTGTCGAACAGCACTAACCCGAGTTCCGGCAACGCACAACCAACCGTCTTCGCATCCTCACACCGCCATACGCTTAGGGTGCGAACAACAAGGAAAGAGCAAACAACATGAGTGGTATCGCAATCATGATGATGGTGCTGTTTATGGTCGTGATCTGGGGCGGACTGCTAGTCAGCGTGCTGGCACTGCGTCGGCATCCAGACGAAAAATCCGGTGTCCTGGGTGAATCCCAATACGCCACCGATGAGGTTTTAAGCAGCTATCAGCAGTAAGCATCGCAATCCGCAGTTCAACCAACCTCACCGTTTACCTGGTTTGACACAGGTTTGTTGAAAAAAATCAGGATCTCGCCTCCCAGCAGCACTACTCGCCTTTTCGTGCGGGCAGTGCTGCTGTTGCTATCACCACCGTATGCCGCTGACCACTTAGTTGCCCCTCAAGTCTGGCGGGGCACTGTCAGGCAAGGGTGCAGCAGAGCCTGGGGTGGGGATCGCTAAGATATCAGGTCGCCTCCTTGGGGGCTGCTAGTTTTTAGAACAGCACTGGCCCTTTTCAACCGATCCCAACACCACACGGTATTCGAACAACGCATGCTTGCCACTGTTCAGCATCTCAGCTGCGAAAATAATCCCTAGAAAGTGGGTGTTCGGCTCTTTTTTCGAACAAGTCTGGGGTATTTTCCTTTCCGGTTGTGGCGCAGTTGTGCACGCTATCTGACACAGTGTGCTGCTATGGGTTCTCAAGTGGTTCTGGCACTGGCCATGCTCGCTATTGGTGTTGCTATCGGGTTGCTCATTGGTGTGCGGGTGCAACTCACTCGTAGCTCCACCGATTCGCAGCGGCAACAGGATGAAGCCGCGATGCTTGCCGCGACGATGCGGGCCGACCGAGCCGAGTTGGCGCGCGATCAACAGCACACCATCACCCAGGCAGTGGGTGTGTCGGTGGCTCCGCTCCAGCAAGCCTTACGGGAATTAGGGAAACAGGTTCGCGCCCTCGAGGTCGAACACGCCCAATCATCTACCCAGCTGGTTCATCAGGTGCACCATGTCGGGGAATTATCGACTCGGCTCGGCGATGCGACGCTGCGTCTGGCATCCGCGTTAAGCAATCCAACAGTGCGCGGCCGCTGGGGCGAAATGCAGCTTCAACGCGTCGTAGAACTCGCCGGAATGCAGCAACATTGTGACTTTGATACCCAAGTCCACCGCAGTGAAGATGGCATCTCTCATCGGCCAGATATGGTGATTCGTCTCGCGGGGGATCGAACCATTGTCGTGGACGCAAAAGTACCGCTACGGGCATGGCAGGAAGCCCAGGATGCCACCGATGAGGCTGAACAACGGGCACTATTGGTTCGCCACGCCAATCATGTCCGTGGCCATATTCAGGCGTTGAAAAACAAAAACTATCCCAAATATTTTCAACCCGCCCCGGATTTCACCATCATGTTTGTGCCAGCTGATCCATTTTTGGATGCAGCATTCCGGGTCGATCCCGATTTGATGGAATATGCCTTTGGCAACAACATTGTGTTGGCCACCCCAACCACCTTGTTGGCGCTGCTGCGAACAGTGTCGCTGGGATGGAGACAAGAAGCAGTCTCGCAGCGGGCACGCAAAGTCGAACAACTCGGCGCACAGCTCTATCACCGACTCGGTGTGGTCAGCGACCATGTCAACAAACTTGGGCAACAGCTCACCAAAACCGTAGAAACCTTTAATGCCACAACTGCCAGTTTGGATTCACGCCTCACCGTCACCGCCCGATCACTTGCAGAACTACAGGTCGTGGAAAGCAATACCGCTACTGACGCCCCACTTGCCACCATTAGCCAGCCGGTGCGGTTGATGCAAACAGCTCACGCCCAACAAGTCCCACCGGCACACCCCACGCAAAGCAGCGCATCAACACCATCCACGCCTAGCGGCGCATCAACACCACCCACGCCGGCACAGCCACCAACTCGGCAACCCTCCCCTGCGGGATTGAGTGGTGATATGTTCGCCTCTGATCCGAAACCAGGCTTGGCTCATAGAACCAGCGCAACAACGCAATCACCGCACACCACCAGCAATGATCACCACCAGCATCACGGATCAGCGGGAGCTGATGAGCAACACGGCACCGCGCCGCTTACAGTGGTGCCCAATCCGCCAAATAGTGACCGTGACCGACGATTCGACGATACTGCTGACCCGCAGGAAGTGTTGCTGCAACAAGGACCAAAACTCCCGCACACAGCAGACTCACCGCTGCCTTCTGCCACTGATCCACAGCACAGTAGCCGGTATGCGGATGAGACTGGTCATGCACGGGAAGATACTGGCAACACCCCACCTCAGGTTGCCGAAGGGCAGCTGCCCGATGGACAGGTTGGATAACCGCGCACCCAAGCTGGATGAACAACCCGTTCCCCCAGCCGCCCAAGAAGCCCGCAGATGTGTCTCAGTGCAGCAACTCTGCACAAAGTGTCGCTGAGTTGGAGTATTTTTCCGCCCCTGCAGGCCAAGGGATCGTTGCACCGTGCGCAGCATGCGTTTCCCGCAGTTGAATCCACAAGGCAGTCCGCGCATCCCCATGGTCACCCCGATGCCCACCAGCCCCTTAGTGGTGCGGCGGGCACAATAAACCCGCATGGGTGGGTGATAGCCGAGTTTTGCGTGTGGTTGGTTCGGTTTATTCGCAACGTTCGGTAGCATGACAGTCGTGAATCAGCGCCCTCAAGTTAGTGCACCAGCCGGACCTGCAGTCACCGTGCGTGACGTTGGTGTTTCGCCGGCTATCGCTACCTTAGTGCTTTTCACCGGAACTGGTTTAGCCGCCTGGCAGGCTATTGATGCCACCCGCATCACCATGATTTTTGTCATGCTGTTTGGGATCGGGGCAGTGCTATCGGTGAGTATGGTGAAAACTTCTGCGGTGTATCTCCAAACCACCTTGATCCCTATCATCTTTGGTCTGGTTGTGCCGCTAACTGCCGGCTATATCGGCTCCTCGATGGCCAGTGCGGATGATTCCCGGATCTCCAAAACAGATATCCTCACCTCGCTGTATCCCCTCGCCCAACATTTCCCTTCGCTGCTGGCAATCACCGGAATTGCAACAGCTATTGCCGTGCTGCGATGGTGGCTTGCCCACCGCCGCTACAAAGATGCTGTGGTGCGTGCCCGGCGGGCTCATGCAGTAGATCGGGCAGCCGATAAGGACAACGTCTCCACTGCCCGTACAGCACGGCGAGCCGCCCGCCGCCCCCGCCCAGGCGATGCGTCAGCAGTCACTGTCGATCAGCTCAGCCGGGAACGGCGGGAACGGCGTGCCCGCCTGCAGCAGCGCTCCACACCGACCACTGCAGTCGCTGCAAACTCACCCCAATCGACAACTCCCGGCAGTGACCCGGTACCGCTTCCCACCCGCAGTGTGGCGCGGCGCAGCAGCGCTACCCCACAACCAGCAGTGCCGGGACGGGCACGGCCACGCACCCCGGTTGTACCACCGGCGGCGCCGCAGCCCTTCCACCCACACATCAACCCGGCAACACCGCACCCGGTGGAAACGGCGAATGATCCACAGCAGGCAGCAGCAACGAGGCGACGTCCCATCGTCCGACCGCAGCAGCCGCCCCAAGCCCAGCCCTATGCATCGCCCTCCGCGCATTCGGCACCTGCTGCCGCCAAACCTGGCCGCACAGCAGGCCCCTATCCGATCAAACCGGTTCGCCGACTCGACGAGCAAGATATTGCACAACGCCGCCAGCGGGCAGCCCACCAATACCAGCAGCACACCGCAGCTGGACGGCCAGCGGCACCGTCACACACTCCGGCGCGCCCACCAGCCCGACCGGTGCCACCGGTGGAATATCCGACCCGACAAGTCCCTCCCTCGCAACCGTCTGCGACTACCCCACCGGCGACCCGACGCCCGGCTCGGCATACCTGGTTGGATGACAATCTGTACGACGACGAATAGCGACGATGCAACAGCATAACGCCGAGAGCGTGAGCAACCCTTGGTGTTCTTCCAACGATTGCTCACGCTCGTAGTTTTTCCATTCCCGTCCAAGCACGGGTCACTCCAGTACTGCGTCAATACTTGGAACCTGCCACAGGCCAAGGTTAATAAACCAAAAAGCCTGCTGCTTGGCTTGCTGCCTGTGCAACAACGGTGGAAATGGGCAATCCCCGTCTTGTGTTCGCAAGACCGCAAGCAACCCAGATAGCGCCAGGCATGCGCAGCACCAAGAACCATGACAGGTCACAGGCAGCCGGCTGCCGGCAGCAGTATGCACACACCTAGTCGTGCTGCAAGGACAGGCTGTGGTCGCCTAACAGTTGTGGGCAACGCTAGCAGGCAAACTGCCCAGGCAAACACGGTGCTAGCTGCTGGTGTTGCGAGCAGCCCGAACTTCCCGGGGCAGCGCAAAGGACAGCTTTTCTACTGCTGTGGTGACTTCTTCCACCCGGTGGAAGCCATGATTGTCGAGCAGTTCCAATACTTCCCGGACAAGGATCTCTGGGACAGACGCCCCCGAGGTGAGCCCCACCGCCGAAACACCATCGAGCCAGCTGAGATCAATTTGGTGGGCATAATCCACCAGGTAGGCAGCATCAGCCCCATGCTGCAGGGCAACTTCAACGAGTCGTTTCGAGTTCGACGAGTTCTGCGACCCCACCACAATCATCAACTGGCATTTTGGGGCGATCGCTTTGACTGCGACCTGCCGGTTTTGGGTGGCGTAGCAGATGTCGTCGCTGGGGGGATTTTCCAGGTTGGGGAAGCGTTCGTGCAGCAGATTCACCATCGTCATGGTTTCATCGACGGACAGGGTGGTTTGGGAGAGCCAAATGAGTTTCTGATCTGCTGGGAAGCTGAGCTTGTCAATGTCGGCGGGTTTGTCGACAAGGAACACATCCATCGGCGCCTCGCCCATGGTGCCTTCGACTTCCTCATGGCCTTCGTGACCGATAAAGAGAATCTTGTAGCCCTGTTTGACGAAGCGTTTCACTTCGTTGTGCACTTTCGTCACCAGCGGACAGGTCGCGTCAAGGGTGTGAAGCTGCAACTGTCGTGCTTCCGCATGAACTTGCGGGGAGACACCGTGTGCAGAAAACACACAGTGCGCACCGGCGGGAACTTCGGTGGTTTCATCAACAAAGATGGCACCGCGTTTGGCCAGCGTATCGACAACATATTTGTTGTGCACGATTTCTTTGCGGACATATACTGGTGCACCATATTGGGCGAGCGCCCGTTCTACTGTTTCGACGGCGCGGTCAACACCGGCGCAATATCCGCGAGGGGCGGCAAGGTAGACGATGCGGTCACACTGTTGTTCTGCACTGCTGGTCATGGCCACTACCCTAACCCACTTCGTGCGTGACCGTGAACAGCCACCTGCCTGATCAGTGTCGTAGCTCGGGGGTATCTGAGAAAATAGGCTGCGAAAAAGCCTGCTTGGCTGGATGTTTCGTCGCTGCATCAATTAGGTGCCGCTTAGGCAGGCAACCTGTGGTGGAAGATGATGTGGGTGCGATGGAATCAGTGTAAAGGTGGAACCAGCTGCCCGGCGCAACAGGTCAAAAAAGGGACCGTTGTGGATAGATCCGCTAAGTTGTAAGGGGCACCCTGCAGCAGTCACCCGGTGTAACCCGGTGAGATGTGATGCATCTTCCTGCAGTACAGTGGTCTGTCGATGCTGTGCTGCTGGTGGTGAGATGGCTGTTGATGTCGTTGGCGGTATAGCATGTGGTGGCGTTGCCGCGGCGCCGGAAGACCTTGGCACGCTGCAGTTGTTCAGGGAGAAGGGGATGATCATGGTGGCTGCCTCAGCGCCGACTTCACTCGAGCGTCCGTGGGCGGTAGAGACCGTCAACCAGAAAATACGGTTGTGGATCGCCAAACTCGGCAAAGTGTGGGTCGAGGGTGAACTCACCGAGATTCGCTACCAACCCAATTGGGCTTCAGCATTTGCGGTGTTGCGCGATAGTGGTGCGGAAGCATCCATCCGTTTGCGGATCGATACCCGCGCCTATACGCAGTCGCCGGTGCCGCTCACCGACGGTATGCGGGTGGTGGTGTTGGCGAAACCAGAGTTTTTCGTCAAACGGGGCGAACTCTCGCTGTGGGTGGAGCAGGTGCATCATTTGGGCGCCGGTGATCTGCAAGCCCGCATCGATCTGTTGCGGGGTCAGCTTGCCCGCGAGGGGCTGTTTGACCAGTCGCGAAAACAACGACTTCCTATGGTGCCCAAGAGTATTGGGCTAATTACTGGCGATAATTCGCATGCGATGCGTGACGTGATTGAAGTTGCGACCCGCCGCTGGCCAGAAGTGCATTTCACGATAATTAACACCCCAGTGCAGGGGGCGGCGGCGGCACCGGCGATTATTCGGGCATTAGGACAGCTCGATGAAAATCCTGACGTGGACGTGATTGTGATTGCGCGGGGCGGCGGCTCGGTGGAGGATCTGCTGCCTTTTTCTGAAGAGTCCCTGATTCGGGCAGTGTATCTGACAGAAACACCGGTGGTTTCTGCAATCGGCCATGAACCTGACCGGCCAATTTTGGATGAGGTCGCTGATGTGCGGGCTGCCACTCCAACAGATGCGGCGAAAACTGTCGCCCCCGATGCGTTTCAGGAACGGGCGATGCTTGCCGATATGCGACAGCGATCTGCTGCGGCACTGCGCGGCTGGGTGGATCAACAATCATCCTTGATCACCGCTATTCGTTCCCGACCGGTGTTAGCTCGACCATTGACGATTGTGGAACAGCAACGTGAACTCGTCAGTGAACAGCAGCAGCGTGCCCGGCGGGCAATTGCGGCGCGCATTGCTGCCGCGTCGGCGGAAACCTTAGCATTGCGTGCCCGGGTAGAAGCACTAGGTCCGGCTGCGACCCTAGCCCGGGGCTATAGTGTGGTGCAGGTAATTGACCGGGAAACAAAACAAGCCAAGGTGGTGACTTCTATCGAGCAGGCACCACCGGGTGCACAGCTGCGCATCCGGGTCAGTGACGGGTCAATCTCGGCGGCGGGTATTCACCGCGAACCAGCGAAATAGCCAAGCCACCACAACCAGTAAAGGACGTTTTTCAATGAACCGTGATGTCATTGGCAATGGCGAAGTTCGGGACGATGCGATCACCCCGGTGGAAGAGCTCAACTATGAACAGGCCCGTGACGAACTTTTAGAAACAGTATCGATTTTGGAACGCGGCGAGATGAATCTCGATGAAGCCTTACGTTATTGGGAGCGGGGCGAAGCATTAGCTGCCCGCTGCGAAGAGCATCTTGCCGGTGCAAAACAGCGGGTCGAGCAGGCACTTGCGGCTTCTCGGCCGGATCAATCCACCGATACGCAGCCAGCCGAATAGTCCCCCAGGCAACACGCCGCAATCAACACAACACCTGTGCATCCGCAGGTGTGTTCGGCCACCTGCTGTACAGCTTGAGCACTCCTCGTCTTGTCGCCTGCTCTCCACGATGGCAACCGCAACACGTGAGCACGGCAGTGTTTCGCCCTTCGGCAAGGAGAACTGGTACAACACGGCAGGGTTGGGGGCGGTTTCAGCGGTTTACGGATGCGCACTTCACCCCACAACGCCCCTTTGGCTACGCCCCGGCGCGCCACCACAGCAGATCGCCCAGCCAGCAAGGATCTGGTTGCAGGCCCCAATTACGGTGTTGTTGCCAAGCCGTAACGCTGCTGTCTTGCAGTTAGGTGCCCCAGTCGGCCGCGACTTGCACCTATCTATCACCCTGTTTTTTCCGCAGCTGGCATGAACACTTGGTTGTTTACAAGCGTTATCCCGCAGACCTGCTGTTTTCCTGCATCGCGCTGTTGTTTCGGGCAGTTTAACCGGCTGCTTGTTGTTCCACCGCAGGTGCCTGCTGATCGGGATTTTCCGGGAGGGGATCTGCTGGGGCACGCAACGGTGTAGCCGCAGCAATATTGGTGGCAAGCTCACGGAATTCTGCATCGCCTGCCGTGCCGGTTACTAACCAGCGAACCTGCCCGGCATCGGTGATCCACAACGTGTCTTTACCCCGATCATGGGTGGGTTCTAGTTTTTTCCAGGTGTGCCCAGCAATGTCCACGGTGTCGGTATGTTCCCGCGGAATCTCGTCAAAGTCGTCGACGGTGACATCGGCAGGCTGATCTGTTTGCAGCAGCTGCAAATATGCCATGTCTTTAGTCACCCAGCCGACAATCGGTGCCGGATGCCGATGCACATTCGTGCGCCTGGCAGCGTTTGCCACCCACCCTTTAGGGGTTTCCGGCAAAATCACTGGAAATGGCATTGCTCGTGCTTCCAGATCGAAAATGGTTTCCGCATCAACTTCCCGCACCGGCCCAGACTCCGGGGTTCCCGGATTGAAGCTGCACAACCCGGTAAACGAGATCGCCAGCAGGATCACTACAAAGCACACCCCGAGGGAGAGCAGCATATCTCGACTGTCTTGAAAGATTCTTGGTTTCGCTTCCGACACGCTGCCTAGTATGACATATCGCCCCCTTGTCAGCGGTGCGGCGGGTGAAGCTGACGCATTCAGGCTTGCAGACAAGAAGCGAACCTTTCCACCGGGTGCGACCTGACTTCCTGCACCGATGCAACCGATATGAGCAGGATGCGCAGCTCCTTGTAGGTGGACAAGCCGCCGCGATGCCGGTTGCAACGAATGGAAGCACAGCGTAGTTGTACGGCTTGATCAACTCGTCCTTGCACAAGTGTTTACCGGCATCGACCCGCTGCTGCACGAGCACAGCTTGCGTGTTGCGCACGGCTATCCCGGCGCGTAGCAGCAGGCAGACACTACCCCCAAAGGGCATACCAATTACGGCAGGCTTCTCATCGACGGGGTGAATGTTGCCACGCCGCCCCCGCCCAAATGAGGGTAAATACTGGGCAGGTGCACCTAAAACCTTCCCCGGTAGTCCGCACAGGGTGTAACAATGAATAGCGGCGATTCCGTCCGATGTATCGACAAACACACACGTGCAATGCTTTGCCAGCACTCTCCCCTGTGGCGCCGTGGATTACCCCACCGCCGCCGAAGGGTGGGCGGCTGCCGAATGTCACTCGCACCGGAATCGAATCATCGCCCTTGCCGCCAGGCGGACAATAAAAACTTACGAAGGATATTCGATGACCGAATTTAAAACCTTGCAACTGCCCGACCGAAACCTTGCACTGGAATTAGTCCGGGTTACCGAAGCTGGCGCACTTGCCGCCGGCCGGTGGGTTGGGCGCGGCAAGAAAAACGAAGGCGACGGGGCTGCTGTTGATGCAATGCGTCGGCTGATCAACTCGGTGAACATGCGCGGCGTGGTTGTGATCGGCGAAGGTGAAAAAGACGAAGCACCGATGCTGTTCAACGGCGAAACTGTCGGCTCCGGATATGGCAACGATGTGGATATTGCAGTCGACCCGGTCGATGGCACCACCCTGATGGCCGAAGGCCGCCCGAATGCGATCTCTGTACTGGCAGCTTCCGCACGCGGCGCCATGTATGACCCGTCGGCGGTGTTCTACATGAAAAAAATCGCGGTCGGCCCGGAAGCAGCCGGCAAAATCGATATTGAAGCTCCTGTTGCCCACAACATTCAAGTGGTCGCGAAAGCAAAAGGTATCCCGGTTCATGACGTGACTGTGGTGGTGCTTGACCGCCCCCGCCACGAAGAACTCATTACCGAGATTCGGGAAGCTGGCGCGAAGATCCGGATGATTCGTGACGGTGACGTCGCCGGTGCTGTTGCAGCTGCCCAGTCGACAAACTCCGTCGACATCATGATGGGTATCGGCGGCACCCCGGAGGGAATTATCACTGCCTGCGCAATGAAGTGTATGGGCGGCGAGATCCAAGGCATTTTACATCCCACCAGCGAAGCTGAACGCCAAAAAGCCATCGATGCGGGACTGGATCTCGACACGGTGCTCGGCACCAACGACCTGGTGTCGTCCGACGACTGCTACTTCGTCGCCACCGGTGTCACCAACGGCGACATGTTGCGGGGCGTGTCCTATCGTGACTCCTCAGCGACCACCCGGTCACTGGTCATGCGTTCCCGTTCAGGCACTATTCGGTTTATCGAGTCGATCCATCAGCTTTCCAAGCTGCAAGATTATGAAGTCGACAATTTTGAGCAGATGAAAAACGCCAACGTCTAACCTGCGGCGCCAGCGTCCATGCTCTTACCCCTCGAGCAAGGCCGCAGTGCAGGGATACTGCGACGGAAGCGCTACAGCATTGCCCCTTCTTTACTGACACCGCCCGGTATGCCACTACCAGGCGGTGTCGGCGTCCCACGGGTTGTTCGAAGGCAAAAGCTACAGAGGAATCCACCACGAGTCCTGCTCCCTGATCTGAATACCCCTGTTTTTTGCCTTCATGACCCAGCAGACACCCGAAATTGGCGGAAGCCGGGGGCACTCACTTGCTGCGAGCTAGCTCACTGTGCGGAAAATTCTGCGACAAGCTCACCCCAAAACGGCCGATTTTCCGCAATAATGGCTACTAGGTATGTCCCCGCGCCCAATGCGGAAACAACCGCTTCGGCCGCCCCATGTACCACGGAAGCCGTTGACACAGGGTTGATTCCGCAACAGGCCAACAGTGGGATAGCACCCAACTAAACACTTGTGCTTGTCATATGTCTGTGCAGCAACACACCACTGTTGCGACACAGGCAACAGCACTACACCATGATCATCAACCATCGGAGAAAACCATATGAGTGAGCAGGAATACCGCATCGAACACGACACGATGGGTGAAGTGAAGGTACCCAAGGATGCCCTGTGGCGTGCCCAAACCCAGCGTGCTGTGGAAAACTTCCCAATCTCTGGGCGCGGTCTTGAATCTGCACAGATCCGCGCAATGGGTCTGTTAAAAGCAGCTTGCGCCCAGGTGAACAAGGATCGTGGCCTGCTTGACGCCGAGCAAGCCGATGCAATTATTAGCGCCGCCAAGGAAGTGGCTGAAGGGCTGCACGATAAGGAATTCCCGATCGACGTGTTCCAGACCGGTTCTGGTACCTCGTCGAACATGAACACCAACGAAGTGATCGCCTCGATCGCAAAGAACAATGGTGTCGATGTGCACCCCAATGACCACGTCAATATGGGGCAGTCCTCCAACGACACCTTCCCCACCGCAACCCATGTGGCTGCGACGGAAGCAGCTGTGAAAGACCTGATTCCAGGGCTGAAGGTACTGCAGGCTTCCCTGGAGAAGAAAGCCAAAGAGTGGGAGCAGGTCGTCAAATCCGGCCGTACCCACTTGATGGATGCTGTTCCGGTGACCTTGGGTCAGGAATTCTCCGGCTATGCTCGCCAGATCGAAGCTGGTATCGAACGTGTGGAAGCAACGCTGCCACGGCTGGGTGAACTGCCTATCGGCGGTACCGCAGTCGGCACCGGTCTCAACACCCCAGCAGACTTCGGTGAGAAAGTAACCGCAGAACTCGTCAAACTCACCGGGGTTGAAGAACTGCGCGAATGCGTCAACCACTTCGAGGCTCAGGCCAACCGTGACGGGCTCGTAGAGTTCTCCGGTGCGATGCGTGGTATCGCAGTATCCCTGACCAAGATCGCCAACGATATCCGCTGGATGGGTTCAGGCCCGCTCACCGGTCTCGGCGAAATCCACCTCCCTGATCTGCAGCCAGGTTCGTCGATCATGCCCGGCAAGGTCAACCCGGTACTGTGCGAAACCGCAACCCAGGTTGCCTGCCAGGTCATCGGTAACGATGCTGCCGTGGCATTCGGCGGCGCGCAAGGAGCTTTTGAGCTCAACGTGTTCATCCCGATGATGGCACGCAATGTACTCGAATCGGCACGCCTGCTCGCCAACACGGCACGGGTGTTCGCGGAACGTCTCGTCGACGGCATTGAGCCGAACACCGAACGGATGAAGACCCTGGCCGAATCCTCCCCATCGATCGTCACCCCGCTGAACTCTGCTATCGGCTATGAGAATGCGGCTAAGGTTGCCAAGACTGCCCTGAAAGAAGGCAAGACCATCCGCCAGACGGTGATTGATCTCGGCTTCGTCGATGGCGACAAACTCACTGAAGAAGAGCTTGATCGTCGACTCAACGTGCTGGATATGTGCAACACGGATCGCGACAAGTAGCCCTGGTTACCTGCGCAACCACCGCGTTGCAGTAGGCAATGCTTGGATACCCCCCTTTTTTCGTTGTCAGCCGCCTTTGACGTGTGCAGCGGCTAGACACGAAAAAGGGGGGTTTGCCTTGCTGTGCCAAAGTCACTGCGCGGACAAGTGCACAGCACTTCCGGTAGCCAAACAATCCTGTGTTCATCCCTGCGTGACACGACGTCTATGCGCTGCCGGGCTGGTTGCCGAAGGCATAAAGAATCTGGTCACTGCCTGGGGAATGAAACACGCTGTTGCTCATCGATGACATACACTTACACATGGCGCGTTGATCGGTAGCTCATCATCATTTGTTGATCCACTGGACATGTCGCCAACGTTCGAACCAACGCAAGAGGAGTTTTCGTGGCTGTTTTTCGTCGTCGCCGCCAGGCAATCTATGTCGCCGGGTTGGTGACCACATTAGTGTTCACCGGTACTACTCCCGCCCATGCTGAAACTGTGGCCACTGAGGATCCAGTGGTTGCCACCCAAACCACTGAGACCACCGGCAACCTCACCCCGAATGTGCCCGACTATGCACAGCCTGGTCTGTCATCGGCGCCGTCGAGTAATGATCCTGGTCTCGGCTGGCATATTCGCGGTTTATCCTCTCGCATTGTCAACCCGATCGGCGGATACAAAGGCATCCTCATCACGGTCATGGTGCTTGCCACCATTGCCCAAGCCTACGAGTCTGCTGCCCGGTCGCGTGGCCTGGTCTATCCCGACGGTCGCGTCATGTACCCACCGCAAATCCAAGGGGTTATCGACCAGCTCACTGGCTTTTCTTCGAATGTGCAAACTGGGTCCAGCCAACTTACTGGCACTGTTGCCAATGCGCTCGGCCGTCCTGGTCCACAATAAATCCGCATCTGCTCTCGCCACACTCCCGGCACCCTACCTGGGCGTGTGGCGTTGCTGTGTTCAGGTTGGTTCACTCCGCAGAGCACGGATGCGCGCACAGCCTCGTGACCCCACATGCAATGTGCATGTTCGCTGCACTATGGCGTTATCCAGGGCAGACCAACGACGGCGAATGACAAATATGCTGATCTGCGGCATACCCGTTGCCAAGACTTCAGCAGCGGAACCCACAACCGGGATGGTGAGGCTGCCACTGTGATCCTGCTGGCACCCTCGACCCAACAACAGAACAAGCGGTCTATTTTCACTAAGTACCGCACCGTCAATGTGGGAATTGCCACCGCTTCCCACCCCCGCCCAGCCGGAAAAGACCCATCCCCGAAGGTTGCAATAACTTAGCATCCGAACTGGGACTACTCTAGACCTTCGGGACTTAAGCAGGCTTCAACCAAGCCTGCATTTCACCCCCGAACACACCTGACTCACTGGTGAATATCCTTGCCGTACCGCTTGGTCTGCATTACAGTCGTGTAGCGACTACAGGAAGCTGGATTCCATCCCCCTAAGACGGCACACTGCAGGAACCAGTGCAGCAACCGGAGCAAGCCCCCTAGTCCCCCAATTCGTTTTGATTCCCCCGGCGAAAGGTTCACCATATGTTGCGCGCACATCAATACTGCCCGGCACGCACCTTTGCTGACACTGCTCCCGGAGGATCAGCTGCTGCCGAAACGGATGACACTTGTGTGCATCCCCCGCAATCATTACTGCAAGGAAAAGTTGCGTTCTCCTTTGAGGTTATGCCGCCACGCGACCTGACTGCAGCGCCAAAGTTTTGGGCAACACTCGAGCAGTTAGTGGCCAGCCGACCAGACTTTATCTCGGTGACATATGGGGCTGCTGGCCAAGACCGGCGTGGCGCGCGGGAGGTCACGCATTCGATTGCTTTTGATTCACCAACCGTACCGATTGCGCACTTTACTTGTGTGGGAACCAGCGTTGATGAAGTCCGCCAAATCACCAATGACTATCTGGACAGCGGGGTGCGAACATTTTTGGCGCTCCGGGGCGATCCGCCGGCAAATCGCCCCGACTGGCAGCCTGCCGATGATGCGCTCACCTGTGCTGCTGATCTCGTACGACTTATCCGCCAGGAAGAATTTTCCCGCTGCGCGGAACACCCCTCCCAGGCGCTGCGCGCATCGCTGCGTCCACTGCGGATCGGGGTGGCAGCCTTCCCCGATGGCAATCCGGCGGCAGGCACCACTGTCGCTCAAGAAGTGGAACGGCTGGTTCATAAACAAGTCGCTGGAGCTGATTTCGCCATCACCCAAACAGTGTGGTCAGCTGACACCTATGCGACCTTTGTGCGCGAGGCACGTGCCAAAGGGGTGACAATTCCGATCATTCCAGGGATTTTGCCGCCTGTTGAGGCACGGCGTCTGCACCGGGTACATGAGTTGACCGGGGTACCAATCCCCGAAAGGTTGCTCGCCGATTTATCCGCGGCACCTGATAGCGCCGCCGCAGCTACAGTAGGCTACAACTTCGCCGGCAAGCTGATCGTCGATCTTATCGCGGAGGGCGCCCCAGGTATTCACCTGTACACCTTTAATCAGGCTGAACCTGCGCTGCGCACCCTTGATCGGGCAACCGAATTGCTCACCGAAAACTAGCGCATCTCTCTCCTTGAGTGTTTCGCTGCTCTGCAATCACGCAGTCATCGACAATCCGCGACGAAAGCATCTTGTTGCGCTGTCGGCACAACCCTGGCGGCTGGCCAAGCATGTGCACAGATGATGCAGAAAACTTGGCCGCAGGTTACGTCATGTAGCCGAGCTAGGTTCTTCCGGCTTTGCGAATCATTCGGAAACAAGTCACTGCGAGTAGCCCCAGGACGGCGGTGACCACAATTGCCCCGCCGGGACGAAGATCAAACTCGTAGGAAGCAGAGATCCCAATAAAGGTGTATGCCACCCCCATAGCCACCGACCACCACACGGTTGCCCGATAGGAGCGGGCAACTGTCAACGCGGTAGCAACAGGCAGCACCATAAGCGATACCACCAGCAGCGCGCCGATCACTTTCGCCGACAATGCCACAGTGACTGCAGCAAGAGCAGTAAACAGTGCGTTGATCACTGTGACTCGGGTGCCGGCGATTTTCGCCAATATTGGATCGACCGCAATATCTTTCACGTCGCCGTAAAACACCAAACTTGCTACCACCACCAGGCCGGTGGCAATAGCGGTAAACCACACATCACTACGGGTCACCGCGGTAATACTGCCAAACAGATACGACTCGAAGCTTCGCCCGCTGGGGGCAAGATCAGCCAAAATCACCGCCACCCCGAGCCCCGCGGACAACGTCACAGCAGTGGCAAGATCACCATATTGTGGGAATCGCTTCCGCAACAGTTCGATAATAAACGCACCGATCACTGCCACTATGACAGCTCCTGCTACCGGGGTAAATCCGGCAATTAATCCTACAGCCACCCCTGCCAAAGAGGTGTGCGACAACGCATCGGCCATCATAGATGTCCGCCGCCCCACCATGACAATGCCGAGTAGTGGGATGGCGACCGCCAACATCAACCCAACCGCGATGGTGCGGCGCACAAACTCAAACTCAACGAAGAGTTGCCACATGGTGAAGCCTCCCCTGCTCAATGCGGTAATGGTGTGAAACAGCCACCGAAGCCACCACCTCATCAATGGTGTGGGTGACGATCATGATGGTGAGATCCCGGGTAGTGTGCAGTTCATCGATCAGCCCCAGGAATTGGCGGCGGCTTTCCCGATCCACCCCGGAGGTTGGTTCGTCTAGCACTAACAATTTCGGGTTATCGATCAACGCCCGAGTAATGAGCACCCGCTGCTGTTGACCACCGGAAAGTTCTGGAAAAGGCACCGTGGCAACAGGAGCAAGCCCCATGGTCTCTAGCAGCGCATCTGCCTGCTCATAGTGGGTGTTTTTCGGGATGTGGAGCAACCCAAAGTGGCGTGCTAAACCTTGCACCACCAATTCCCGGGAGGTGATCGGGAACGCAAGTTTTTCCACCGAGGTTGCCTGCGGCACATAGCCCACATGGCGCAGCGCGGAACGTTTTGTCGCCGGTTCACCAAAAAGTGTCAGCTCACCGGTGGTGGGGGTCAGTGCACCGGTACACAGCTTCAACAAAGTTGACTTGCCGCTGCCGTTTTCACCAGTAATACACACCACCGCACCGGGATCAACCGTAAGGGTGATCCCCTGCAATACTTCGTGGCGACCATAGGCAAACCCGAGGTCGCGGGCAAGAATGGGGGTTGTTGTCATCGATTTTTTGCCTTGAGGTTCTGTCGTTGATTGCTCATCTTTAGGGGTGTGTAACGGCGCCTCCCATGGGGCTCCTCGCCTAGCCAGGATACTTTGCAACCCTTGCCAGCAAACCCGAGATTCACCGTCGCATTGGGGCACCAGACCATCGCTGCTGTCTGATTAGCGCAACGCCTCATAGAGTATTTCCAAGTTCCGACGAGTAATTCCCACATAGTCTTGGCCAGTATGCGCGTCGCCATGTTCCATAGAGATCAAAGGCCGGGCAGTGCCACCAATCTCGTCGGCAATCACCTCTGCCATTTTGGGATCTTCGCCGTCTTCATAAAACACCACCGGTATACCGCTGCGGTGCGCGAGCCGAATCGATTCAATTAACACACCAAGTTTCGGCGCCGCATTCGTGGTGAGCCCTTGCAGTGGATACTGTTTGAGCCCAAAGTCCCGGGCAAGATAGGCAAACGCATTGTGTGCGGTTAAGAACTCTTTTCGGGGTGCGTCTTGGAGACGTTCCACGAATTGCGCCTGCAGCGTGGTCAGTTCACTCACCAACTCCACTTTGTTGCGTTGAAACGTATCGGCGTATTCCGGGAAGCGGTCTTTCAGCTCGACGTTGATGGCATTGGCGTAGCGTTTGCCGTTGACGATACTCAGCCAGGAGTGCGGGTCGAAGGTGGAATGATCCGTTTTCGCTGAACCGCCCTCGATTACCGGCGGGGTTGCAACGGTGTTGCCTTGGTCATCGGTGAAAATATAGGGCAGGATTTCTTCGCTTGCCCGATCACTGACGATGAGCCATTGGCCTGCTGTAGGGAAACGGAATGCTACTTCCCCTGACTCGTGCCCCATCGTCAGGTTATACACCTGACCTGGGCTGACCTCGATGGTGGTGTGTTGCCGGGTGTCCTGTCCGTCGCTGAGCATAATCTCCCGGCCACGCTGCACCAGCTGTGCAGTCGTTGCAGCTTCTGGTTTCGGGAAAAATGCTACCCGCATTGATGATTCATGGGTATGTCCGAAAACAATGGAGTAGCTCTTATTGCTGGAAATGGTTGTTTCGCCCAGGAATTGGAATTCCCCGCGGGCGGCAGCACCTTTGTAGGTGATGAGCTCTACATAGTCGGAAAGGTTGAGGATTGGCAGATCCGGCAACGCGGCCTGCACTAGTGGAAGCCAAGGTTCCATATTCGCACCATTGACCACGAGGAGATCTGCCCGGGCAAGGTCAGCCATATGTTTCGGTGTTGGCTCCCACAGATGCGGGTCTTGGCCTTCTGGCATAAACGACCGCACTTCGACCTCATCACCTGCGATTCGCTGGGTGAGGGAATAGATCGGAAAAAATGAGGCGTACACCACCGGCTTGTGTGGTTGTTGCGATTGGGTGGGTGCGCTGCATCCTGCCATCACGAAGGTGAGCACACACAACAATGCGAGCAGCGCGCAGAGCGTGTGCAACCTGCTGATGGGTGAAGGGTTGCTTCCTCGATCTGGCTGCTGCGACCAGAGATGTAGTCGCGGGTTTATTCTTGCGATCATGGTTGTTCGTTTGTGTCTTGTCCCCGGTGCGGATGCTTCTGCTAACACCAATGGTGGCATGGTGTGGTCATCGCGATTGGCGTGGTGCGGTCATCGTCGTTGGCGCAGTTGCACACCTGTTTCGCGCCTCGTCGATCGCGACGACACCCCGTAGTACCTGACATAGGTGGTGTTATCACAGCAGGGTGCACGGTTGTAGCCCCTGGGAAAACCAGGGAAAGCCGCTGCGGAACTATCTGGTGAAGAACCAGTCCATTCTGGCTCTCCCACCGCAGATTTTGCATGGCGCTTCGGCGGTGCATAGCCTGCTGCGCCACAGCCTTGCGCCAACAGTTAACATTGCACAGCTGACAAGCCCCAGCAGGATTAGGGATTGCTTGCTCATCGTGCAAAAGCAGCACCACATGATCTGCTGACGTCCACCCGGCTTCCGTGCCAACTTTTCGCTGAACCCGGAAGGTGAAAACTGCCGATACACCCACTGGGGTGAAAAGCCGATAGAGACACCATTCGGCCTTGCTCCAGGCTTCGGGACGATGCCTCTACCACGGCCACAGCTGCAGCGCAGCAAGCTTGCGCAAATCACCACTTTGTAGTGGCTCCAGCGCCAAATACTTGTGCACTGCTGTGCTGCGCATCCACACTGGCTACCGGCTAATTTATGTCACCTGGGATGCAGTAATGCTTGGAGCCGGGGTGGGGCTTGTCTGCTCCAAGCCCGCATGCAACCCCAGCTTCTGCCCGCCCCCGCTGCGCCGCGAGCTGATTGTTGAAGGAATCAGGTCATGTGCGAGACCACTTGACTAGTGCCCGTGGTGTACCAGTTCCTCTTCCAACTGGGCTGCGGTTGCGCGCTGCGGATCCACGAATGTTGGGAAGTTGTCCGCATTTTTCAGCGCATCTTTGTCGCTGCCGAAGCGTGCATGGAAGTGCTCGAGGGTCTCTTCCCCATGGCGAGGCAGGAGGAACACATACGGATACGGTGCGTCGCCTTCAGCTTTGAACACAAACCAGGTGAAGGTTTTCGCGCCGTGCGAGTCTTCGATCGCATCGTCGAAGACATATTTCACCGGCTGCTCCGTCGGGTTATCGACATCAGCCCGCTTGGTGACGAAGGTGATCTCATCTTCGTTGATGACCAGCCCCTCCACCGGAGCGGCGTATTTGTCGCGCAGCTCTGCTTGCAGCGCATCGACGGATTCGCCGTGTTCTTGGGCTTCATGCTCAAACGCTGGGGCTAGGTCTGGATCATCAACATAGGTGGCGAGGGAAACCCAGGTGCCATCCCAGTCGGCCAGGGTTGCTTTCGTGGCGGCTTGCTTTGCAGCGTCACTTGCTTTCGAGGCTTGGGAGGAAACTGCTTCAGCTGCTTTCGAAGCTTCAGTTGAGGCGTTCGAGCTAGCGGTTTTCGCAGCGCTTTCCACATTGTCGGCGGCCTTGCTGAGATCATCTTGTGCTGCGTTTGAGCAGCCTGCAAGGGTCAAGGCTGCAGTGATCGAAACTGCAGCGATCTTCATAGTTGGGTGCATGGTGATACGCATATTTGGTCTCCGTTTTCCGTTGAGATAACGATTACTCACACGATGTGATTGAACACTCTCCCCATCCCCGGCGGCACCCAGATCAGCGGAAGTTACGGTTACCTTACCTACACTACTATTGAAAGTAAATACCAATAAAGGGGTGGAGTGCAAAAATCCCCAGACCAGGGGCCATTTGTGATCTTCAACACCAGCAAAGATCCTGCCGCAGGGGAGCCTGCAAACCGGCCTCATAAGGCCGCAATTCGCCCGCGCACCACCACTACACAGTCTTCAACCCCTGCAACATGCATCTCCCCCACAACGCAATGAACAACAACTTGCAACGCCCAATCTCTCACCGCCATTGGCATAGCTTCCATCCGGACACCACAATGCTGAGCGCAGCAAGTCTCCCACCAGGACACCAATGAAGCAGTATTAACGGTTTCATTAGCTGTTATTGATCTTGCAGCGTAACGCATAAAAACTGGAAGGCGTTCCAAGCTAATTCCTAAAAGCTGCACATATTGCATCCGATAAATTACCGCAGCGCAGAAAATCTCGACACCAGCTCGAGCGATCGCCCCGGATGATGCGATAGACCACCGGCCGGATACACCGCTATTCCTCCTGCGTATCGCTAGTTGCGGCCAGGGAAGGGTTTGCACCAGCAGCATGGAATACAGGGTGCCTGTTTCGCGTTAACAAATCAGTTGCCGCAAATACCCAACAACAGCCACTTCCACAGTTACGTTCAGCTATGGATATTGGTTGCCTAGGTTTCACTGGGAGTGCTGCGAAAATGTATTGTGGCGATCATTGCTCTACAATTGTTTGGTTCCCACCACTTGGTCGCGTGACGGCATGCAGTCGCCCAAGACCGTGGGGAGCAGGCAAACCTCAACATGGTCACACAATCGGTGACCGCAGTGATCCCGCATTGTTGCGGTTTGCGCAATCCAGCCACGACATGTGCGCCGGGGATGGATTGTTTTTCCCTGTTGTTGTGCGCAGCAGATATCCCACCCTGCAGGGTGGCTGCCTTTCGCACTATTTCGTTGCCTCAGCTGCCACCATGGTTTATACAACCGTCGGTTTTGGTGACAGCTCCAAGGCTTGCTGCCCGATAGCCTGCCTATACAGGTCTAACCGGGCATACTTCTAGGTTTTGGTCACTCCACTTTCCTGCCGAGCCAGGTAGTGGTGCGGCTTCTATTATTCGTTCTTAGGTGTTTTTTTCGCTATGACCACTGACGTTTCTCCGCCTGCCCGGCAGGCCAAACCCGCCCCGCAGCCAACTAACGGCAATCATCTTGGACTGATTTTCACCGCACTGATCTGTGCGATGCTCATGTCCTCGCTGGGGCAAATGATTTTCGCCACAGCACTTCCCACTATTGTCGGTGAGCTGCACGGTGTTGAACATATGGCTTGGGTGATTACTGCCTATCTGTTGGCACAAACCATTGCCCTGCCAGTGTTCGGCAAACTTGGCGACCAGATAGGACGCAAAGGACTCTTCCTCTTTGCGATTGCCGCATTCGTCGGCGGATCTATCATCGGCGGCTTCGCCCATTCCATGACAGCACTCATCATTGCGCGCGTTATTCAAGGTATGGCCGGCGGCGGCATGATGGTTCTCTCCCAGGCGATCACTGCCGATGTGGTGCCCGCCCGGCAACGTGGCAAATATATGGGCATCATGGGTGGCGCGTTCGCCTTCGCCTCAGTGGTAGGCCCTATTGCTGGTGGCTGGTTTACCGACGGCCCTGGCTGGCGCTGGGGTTTGTGGTTCAACATTCCGCTCGGCGTGGTTGCACTTGCCGCTACGTGGCGATTTTTGCAGTTGCCGGCCCGCCGCAGCCCCGGCAAACTCGACTGGTTGGGCATGCTCACCATGGCCGTAGCGACCACTTCACTTATTTTGTTTGTCACCTGGGGTGGCCGGGATTATGCGTGGACCTCTCCGATGATCCTCTCCCTCATCGCTATCTGTGTGGTGGCAACCATTGCGCTGATCATTGTCGAATCGAAAGTAGCCGACCCGCTGATTCCGCTGTGGCTCTTTGCCAAACGAAACTTTGTGCTGACCACCCTTGCCGGCCTGACCATGGGCATTTTCATGTTTGGTGCCCTGGGATATATGCCAACCTATCTGCAGATGGTGCATCATCTCTCGCCTACCAATGCCGGGTTGATGCTGTTGCCTATGATGTTTACTCTCACGGTAACCTCCATCGTCGTCGGCATGATTGTGACCCGTACCGGCCGCTACCGCTGGTTCCCCATCGCCGGGTTAGCTGTGGTGTTTATCGCCCTTATCCTGCTTTCGCGGCTGCATGCTGATTCTTCCCTTGTTGAAGTCTCCAGCTACTTGGCAACGCTTGGTTTTGGTTTGGGGATGGCGATGCAGATTCTGGTGCTTATCGTGCAAAATACCTTCCCGATCGCTGTGGTTGGTACCGCAACAGCAACCAATAACTTTGTGCGCCAAATCGGCGCCTCGCTTGGTTCCGCACTGGTGGGTGGCTTATTTGTCGCTAACTTAAAAGAGCATCTTGCGGTGACCGTGCCGCAGGCAATCACCACCTTGCCCCCAGAACAGGCCGCAAAAATCGGTGCTGTCATGTCGCAGGGCAACGCCACTTCTTCAATCACCCCTGACTCGGTGAATCTGTTGCCGGCAGTCATCCAAGATGCAATTGCGTTGAGCTATAACGACGCACTCACCCCAGTATTTTTGTGGCTCAGCCCGCTGGCAGTGTTAGCGCTCATCTTGTTGTTCTTTGTGCGGGAAGACAAACTCAAAGACACCATCGAATAATCCGCTTGCACAGCAAGCATTGTGTTTTTAAAAAAGCACCGGCCTTCTTCGGCAGTGGCTCCGCTGCACACTACCGAAGAAGGCCGGTGTTTTCTTTTTTTCACGCTGCGGCCGAGACACTCCCCCAACCCAACTGTTTTTCGCAGTAGCCAGGGCAACTACACCGGAATGTCAGGTTTTGGCAGGAGTTTTTCCCAAATATCGGTGTCACGCCAATGTCCCTTCAATTCCCCATAGGGCATTTTCGCCATGTGGGTGAGGGTGCCGGCTTTTTCAAACCCGCGCGACTGGTGAAGTTTCTTCGATCCTTCGTTTTCGGGGAAGATCCACGAGTGGATTGCCCATTTTTCCAGTTCGATACAGACTTCGATGAGCTTGTCGAGGAGCGCACCGGCAACGCCGCGGCCGCGGGCATCCGGATGAATATAGATCGAATCCTCCACGACGCCGTGAAACACTGCCCGCTGCGAGACCGGGGCTGCTGTCACCCAGCCAAGCACCGTGGTGTTGTCGCTGGCTTCGACCGCCACAAATGCGGTTTCCATGATTTTCACCGAGGAGAATTTTTGCCAGGTGGGCGCATGCCGCTCATAGGTGGCATGACCGGTGTCGAGGCCATGTTCATAGATCTCAACGACTTGCGGATAATCAGCTTTAGTTAACGGGCGAATAAGGAAGTTCGGGCTCGTCATGTGTTCTCACCTTAAAGGGCAACCGCGGCCTTGGCAACAGCAACGCCAGGTAGCCGCCGGCATCGGTTGGTGTAACGGTATTCTCAGTATGAAAAAACTCACCACCGCGCGGCGATGAGTATTGATTGAGGTAATCAGTACTCCCGTGCGGTGGTGAGTTGTGGTGTCACAGGGGGGCTGCCGGGCAGTGTTGCAAGGGTATGCTCCTGCCAGCAGGGCGTCTTTTCGCCGCTGTGATGTGGTGGTTTACTTCGGGTCGAAGCCGGCGTCGCCGTTTTCCTTTGCCCAGATCACACCGTTGGTGAAGTTCTGGGTCCAGCCGCCGTTGACACGATCTGGCTGCTCGTCGTTGAGCGGCAGACCTGCTTCATGCTCAAGGGCGCCGTTTTCGAACCAGAACTTGCCGATCAGGCCCTTCACAACATAGGCACCGGTGTCCTTGGAGTAGGCGATGTGCCAGCCGTCAGCGTAGGAAGCAACCCAAGCGTCACCCTTGTGGGTTACATTGACCAGCTTGCCAGCCGGGCCGGAGATGCCACCCATCTCCTGGTATGCGTTTTCGATAGCTGCAGGGATGGCAACTTCGTCACCAGCAGCATTTGGAACCTTCACCATGTCGTCGTCGAGGGCGACAGATGCATCAGCAGCGGCATCCTTGGCAGCAGCTTCAGCCTTGTCAGCTGCATCCTTGGCAGCGTCCTTGGCGTCTTCCGCAGCAGCTTCAGCCTTGTCGGCTGCGTCCTTTGCAGCATCCTTGGCGTCAGTTGCAGCCTCAGAGGCGGCGGAGCTAGCCGACGAAGCAGCCTCCGAAACGCCCTTCGAGACGGTTGCGCCAGCGTCCTTCACATCGTTTTCGGTGTTAGCGCAAGCAACAGCGCCGGTGGCGACGAGGCCAAGTGCACAAGCAGCAGCGACCAGACGGGCACGAGTGTTTGCAATCATCAAGGTATTAACTATCCAAATCTGTATCGAATGGTATTTCCCACATCGATTAGTGCGATAGCTGCACACTGCAGCAGAACTCCACAATCGATATGGCGGGCATCTCAGCGGTTCACGGATAAACAGTGATCTCCCGGGAACGGCCGCCACCAACAATGGTATGACGAACGTGTCCTTCACCCATTATGCATACCCTGCCGCCGTAAACAACCTCAAGGTGGGGTCTGCAACCTGATTGTGTCCATACAGTTATCATCCAAGTCATATAGTTCCCAGCAGACCTATCAATGTGACCTATAAGACAACGGTAACGCTATCCTAACAACACACGGTCTACTCCCCTTGCCTGCCAGCTGTGCTCTAGGGTTTTCGCTACGCTGGGCACCAGTGGCTCTGCCCACCATGCCCACTGAGGGCGCTGGGGCACCAATACCCTCACCCACGGTTGTCTCGACGAGCCGCCGCGCAGCGTTGACCGGACGAACGTGTACACACAGCACAACACAGTAAAGAAGGTGACCGACTATGACTGCACAACCAGTCGAATTGTCCTATGAAATCATTGCCGGACCTAGTCCTGCTACACATCAATTCCCGGTGATTTTCATCGGCGCGCTCGGATCCAATAAGTCAATGTGGCTTGCCCAACACGAAGCAATCAGCGCCGAATTCACCGCCTGCTACTGCGATAAGCGCGGCCACGGCGCCTCCCCTGTTCCCGCCGGCCCCTACAGTGTGGCGGCAATGGCCGCTGATATTACCGCGGTCATGGATGCAAACAACTGGGCAAAAGCCCATATTGTGGGGTTGTCGCTCGGCGGGGCTGTCGCACAAATGGTTGCTATCACCGCCCCGGAGCGGGTGGTGAGTTTGACACTTGTATCGACTGCCACCAAATTCGGTGACCGACCAACCTGGTTGGAAAAAGCAGCCAAGGTTCGCGCCGAATCCACCGCCGCGATCGCCATGGATTCAGCGACCCGCTGGTTTACCCCCGACTATGGAATTTCCTCCGGCAAACGGGATGAGTTCTATGCCATGGTGTCCGCCTGCCCGGATGAAGGCTATGCCGGCTCATGCGAAGCGCTTGCCGAATTTGATTCCGCCGCAGATTTGGCGCAAGTCACCGCTCCCACATTGGTTATCAGCGGTGCCCAAGATCCCGGCACCACCCCAGCAGTGGTTCGGCAGGTTCACGCAGCTATTGCGGGATCAACCTTTGCCTCCCTGGAACCGGCAGCACATTTGTGCAATATTGAGCAAGCTGAACAGTTCAATCATCTTGTGCTGACCCATCTCCACGCCGCCGACCAGGCAGCCGCCGAACAGCAGTAATCACCGTACCCACTGCCCCCAGCTGGCACGGCAAGTGCTGCGCACGCTACGCACTCAACCTGGGGTGTAGCTGGTTTTCTCAGGTGCGCGCTTCCCCGCGGGATAGTCGAGCCGCAGCACCGATCCTGCAGAGCAGCCCTACTATCATCCACCCCCAACAGCGCGCGCGGGGTGGGTGGTTTGGTGCAAGCGATACACCACGCACACCTAAGGATCAACGCCACCTCAACACCAATGCCCCTGCTCCCATTCCGGAAGCAGGGGCACCCAAGCGTCGTCGGGGGTGTGCAGGGAAAAAGGAAGCCTTTTAGACCATCTTCCAATCTTCCAAGCCGTCATAGAGCGGATACTGCCCAGCCAGCTTCGATACTCGCTGCCGCAGCGCATCAACATCAGCGTTGGATCCAGCGGCCAAAGCGGTAGCAATAATATCGGCAACTTCACTAAACGCGGTGGAATCAAAACCACGGGTAGCCAATGCCGGAGTGCCGATCCGCAGCCCAGAGGTCACCATTGGAGGACGTGGATCAAAAGGCACCGCATTTCGGTTGACGGTAATCCCAACCTCGTGAAGCAGATCTTCCGCCTGCTGGCCGTTGAGATCAGAGTTTCGCAGATCCACCAACACCAGGTGCACATCGGTACCACCGGTGAGCACCGACACACCAGCATCGACACAGTCCGCAGCGGTGAGCCGTTCAGCCAAAATAGCGGCCCCATCCAAGGTACGCTGCTGCCGATCGACAAATTCGTCAGTCATAGCCATCTTCATGGCGACAGCCTTCGCCGCCACCGCATGCATCAACGGGCCACCCTGCTGACCGGGGAACACGGCCGAGTTGATCGCCTTGGCATATTCCTGCCGACCTAAAATCATGCCGGAACGAGGACCGCCCAAGGTTTTATGCACAGTCGTGGAAACAATATCGGCATGCGGCACCGGGGAAGGATGCAACCCTGCAGCCACCAGACCCGCAAAGTGTGCCATATCCACCCATAATTTTGCGCCGATCTCATCGGCGATCGACCGGAACGCTGCGAAATCCTGATGCCGCGGATACGCCGACCAGCCAGCAATCAGCACCTGCGGGCGTTCGGCCAACGCCTGCTCACGGATCTTATCCATATCCAAGCGGAAGGTATCCGGATCAACCTCGTAGGCAACCACGTCGTAAAGCTTCCCAGAGAAGTTCAGCTTCATCCCGTGGGTTAAATGTCCACCGTGGGCAAGCGACAACCCCATGATTTTATCGCCCGGGTTAGCCAATGCCATCAGCACCGCAGCATTCGCTTGTGCACCGGCATGCGGTTGCACATTGGCGAAATCAGCACCGAATACTTGACATGCACGATCACGTGCAAGATCTTCAACAATGTCTACATGTTCGCAGCCGCCATAGTAGCGACGCCCCGGATAGCCTTCCGCATATTTATTCGTCAGCACCGAACCTTGCGCTTGCAGCACTGCGCGAGGCACAAAGTTTTCACTCGCGATCATCTCCAGGGTGTCCCGTTGACGGGAAAGTTCGCCGGCAATTGCGGCGGCAACTTCTGGATCAAACTCGTGCAATGGCTGGGTTGCTACCGATCGGGAAGACTCGATACTCATAGATGTCATGCTCCTGGCTAAGGGAAGAAAAACAACGACAATGAACAGCACATGATGATTGTTCGCTAGTAACAGTACCTTCCAGTGACACCAGTCGCCCCCAAAACTACCCCTGAACGCCGTCACACAGCTGGCGTTCCCGCGCCCCGCAGCAGGCAATGAGGATCCCACGCAACCACGCCAGCTATCCTGCCCGCACTTCTTGCCCGCATCGTTGCGCATTTACTGACACAGCCACGCTGCAGCGCCAACCGGTGGTTCATTCTTCGCCGCCAGGTCACCGGAAACTAGCACCGGTGTGCAGCGACGAAAGGGTGCTGCCCACCGACTGTGGGAGGGAAGTCGACCCCGCTGCAAGCCAAGCAAACCACACGGGCGACAATAGAAGTATGCATCCGATCCCCGCTGCCGGATCGTCCCGGAGAAAACCCTCGTCATATTTCACGTTCGACCGCACAACGTGGCGTGGCTTGCGCAACAACATGCCGCAGGTGCTCACCCGTCAAGAAGTGTTAGCGCTGCGTGCCATCGGCGATGAGATCGACATAGACGAAGTCGACGATATTTATCTGCCACTGTCCCGGTTGCTGCATCTGCGGATTGAAGCACATCAAGCCCTCGAGCAGGCCACCAGCACCTTCCTGGGAACAGCATTGCCACACACCCCATTCGTCATCGGCATTGCCGGCTCTGTTGCTGTTGGAAAATCCACCACTGCCCGCCTGTTGCAACAGCTACTGTCGCGGTGGGAAAGCCATCCCAAAGTGGATCTCATCACCACCGACGGGTTTCTCTACCCCACAGCAGAACTCCAAGCCCGGGGTATTTTGCAGCGTAAAGGATTCCCCGAATCCTATGATCGCAAAGCGCTACTGCGATTCCTCTCCGGGGTGAAAGCCGGCGTTGCCCCAATTCACGCCCCGGTCTATTCACACCTCATCTACGACCGGGTGCCAGATGAGTTTGTCACCGTCAACAATCCAGACATCGTCATTGTTGAAGGGTTAAATGTGTTGCAAACCGGTTCCACGCTGATGGTCAGCGACCTGTTTGACTTCTCTATCTATGTCGACGCTGACGTGGCCGATATTGAAGGCTGGTTTTTAACCCGGATGCGGAAACTGCGAGCTACCGCATTTAAAAATCCCAACTCCCACTTTGCAGCTTATGCGGATCTCACCGATAGTGAATTGGAAGCGGAGGGCCGTCGTATCTGGCAGGAGGTCAACCTTCCCAATTTGGTCGACAATATTTTGCCGACCCGGCCGCGGGCGTCGTTGATTCTGCAAAAAGGCAAAAACCATGCTGTATCCCGGGTGTTACTGCGCAAAATGTAAGCGGCTTTTCGCCGCTGTTTCGCCCCGCTGGTTCCGCGGTCAACAAAGCCGTATGCAGACAGACAAGCAACGAGCATCCATTGCCCGAAGGGGAAAACCCCTGCTTGTCGTTGCGATTTTTTCAGGTTTTCGTTTTTCGCTGGATGCGTTGCAACGATTGCGTTGCAAGCAACAGTTGCAGCAAAGTAGCAAGCCGCTACAGCTGATGACAACTGCTGGTGCACTGTGTACTGTTCCGCGTCACCAGTACTTGCGCGGCAACGAGGCATCTGCGAGGAAAACACTGCTGGCAGGTGCAAATAACAGTCCCCACCGTGGTGACTCGCAGCGCTTCCCCGAAAAAAAACTGAGGTTACAGCAGACAGGATCCGCCAGCAGCAGCTGGTGCAACAGGTGCACTTGGTGTCGTTTTCCCTGTTACCTGCGATGTGGCAAGAAACGCGATTATTAGCGATCAGCTTTAGTGACCTAGCGCGACTGGGTGGTTACCCAATCAAGCACCGCCTCCAACTCGGCGAAGTCCACCGCGTCACTATCATGACCGACCGAGTCAATAATGTGCTGTTCGGCATCACTCCGGCCGGGTTTGGCCTTCAGCATGGTCGACAGCGTCGTCAACGCCCCACGGTGCAACAAGGACAGTTTCGACCAGGCAAGCGCCCCCGGCAGATAAAACCGGTGCACCTGATCGGCAACCGCTCCGAGCGCTTTCCGCGCCGGATCATGGGCGGCTGCTTCCGCAGGTTTGCTCATCCCCACCACACACAACGCCCGCGGCACTGCCAGGTCAGCATGGCGCTGCAACCACTGCGCACCAGCGATTTGCCCAGCATAGTTCGGGGAGACAACCACAATCGGTTCACCAGTCGCAGCAACAGCTGCAGCGTCAACATCGGCGAGACGCTGGGCGGTGGTGTGCAGCATTTGCGCCAACTGCTGCGCATAGCGTTGCGATGAACCATAGTTGCTGTCATACAGCACCGTAACTGCCATGAGGAATACGACCTATCTGTGTGTGATGAACAGGTAACCGGCAGCAGATGATCAACTATGGACAATCCTCGTTTGTGAACAATCCACCCGAAAACTGTGCGTGACCATCGCAAGTGTGGCGGCACACCAGATGCCACCCCCGAATGGTGTGACCTGAGATCCCGCTGCGAAGACCATGCTTCCATCGCCCCAGGCAACTTTCCAAACCTGCAGGTGAAAAGTCTGTGTTTCGTGATAATGCTGCACTTATCACCCCGTCGATTTCACCTTCAGGTCACCAACGGCACCATCCTGCGCACCAGCAGCTGCGAGGTCTTCCAATCGCATCAATGTGACAGCTATAGCAACAGCCGGCGAGCAACCCCGGCGGACTCTGTGTGGAAACCCCCGGCAGACCCCGCTTGGAGCCCCATCCCCTGGCGCATCCGGGGAGTTGAGGGGTTGCAGCCGGCTATTTCCCGAAGCGGCGACTCCGCGACGCATAGGATCGCAGCGCACGCAAAAAATCAATCCGCCGAAACGCCGGCCAGTAGGTGTCGGTAAACCAAATCTCCGAATAGGCTGCCTGCCACAGCAGAAATCCTGACAGCCGCTGTTCTCCGGAGGTGCGAATCACCAAATCGGGATCAGGCTGCCCAGAGGTGTAGAGATGACTGGCGATCGCCTCAACAGTAATCGCATCAACCAACGCCTCACCGGAAGTTCCGGCTGCAATCTCCGCGGCAACAAGATCTTTCACCGCGTCGACAATTTCCTGGCGACCCCCATAGCCGACAGCCACATTCACCACGAGCCCAGCATGGTTTTCAGTCGATGCGGCAGCATCCGCCAGGCGGCGAGCAATACCCGGCGGCAACAAATCAAGATGGCCGACAAGTCGCACCGTGCACTGCAGTTCACCGTCAGCTAACTCATCAACCACATCACAGATAATGTCGAGCAAAAGCTGCAGTTCATGTTCGCTGCGCTGCAGATTCTCAGTCGACAACAAATACACGGTGACAAGTTCGACACCGGCTTCTTCACACCAGCCAACCATCTCGGCGATTTTCTTCGCCCCCACCCGATGCCCATGGCTGGTGTCAGTAAACCCTGCCTCTTTTGCCCAGCGCCGATTACCGTCACACATCACCGCGACATGCTTCGGGATCTTTCGCCCCCGCAACTGGCGGCGAAGGGCGTTCTCATAGGCCGGATAGGCGAGTTTAGGCAACAAGTCCACGGGTAAAAAGTGTAGCTAACTTCCGCCCGGTCTGACAGGCTTGGAAAGAAATCATCGTCCCTAGCTGGCAGCGGCCACGCAAGGAAACCGGCCAGTAACGCTGAAAACGGTCAAATCACGAACCGCTGAGGGAAGATTACAGCCACCGTTTCTTGTCGACGTCGGCTAATCCTGCCTCCCGCATTGCTTGGTCGAGTGCCTGCTCATCAAACACATCCAGCCCGTTTGCCTCAGCAAATGCGCGGCGACGATTCATTCGCCGCATCCGCCGGGTCAGTGCAAACGCGAGATATCCAACCGCGACAATCAGCACAACCAGCACAAACAGCCCTACCGGGGAGGCTTTACCGAACTCGGAACCCGATGGCACACCCGGATCGCCTTGGGCTAGCACCATAAATACAAGATCATTGACCACAACAGATCACCCTAACCGTTTTTCCCACTCGGAGACGAGTGGTGTTCTTCCCAATCACTGTACTGCCGCTGGTTCACCGCAGGTGCGACACCGCTGGGACTCGCCACATTCCTGCTGCTCGCAGCACGCTGCCGCAGCCCCACACATCCACCGTCTCACACACCCCACGCACCTGTAACGTGCCGCAACAGGTGCAAATGAGGCTGCAACTGCAAGCAGCTGTGTGCGGCTTCAGGAAGCAAGATATCTCCTCGTCAGCTGCAGCGTCACAGTAGCGACAGCTACTTAGCCTCCGGCAGGCCGGCATACAGTTCATCCTCCGGCAGCGGAAACTCTCGGCCACGCCACCGGGCAAGTTCGAACTCTTCGGTATCCCACAGCTGTTGCTGCACCAACAAAGGCACTGCGAAAAAGAATCCATGCGGATCAATCTGGGTGGCGTGTGCCCGCAGCGCATCGTCACGCTGCGGGAAATAGGCGCCACAGCGAACCTTGGTCGTCACCCGGGCACCTACATCCTCCCGCTGATTGTCAGCAAATCGCTGTAACCAGGCAGCAAATGGGGATTCCAACCCTGCCTCAAGCAGTCCTTCATGGAAGGCTTTGAGCCGCTCCGGGACGAACCCATGGGTGTAATACATTTTCGAAACCTCCCAAGGCGCACCAATATCTGCCCCGGCAGGATCGTGATAGTCCGGATCGGCGGCAGCATCAAAGGCAAACATGCTCACCTTGTGGGTTTGGATATGATCCGGGTGCGGATATCCACCATGCTCGTCATAGGTGATGATGATGTGTGGACGGAATTCCCGCACCAGCGCCACCAATGGGGCTGCTGCTTCCGCAACCGGCAACGTGGCAAACGTGCCCTCCGCAAGCTCTGGGAGCGGGTCACCTTCCGGCAAACCAGAGTCGATAAATCCCATCCACCGATGCTCGATGCCCAACGCTTTGGCCGCATTCGCCATTTCTTCCCGGCGAATAGCTGTAATGTTTTCCAACACGCCAGGTCGATCCATCGCCGGGTTGAGGATCGAACCTGCCTCCCCACCGGTCATGGTGGCAACCATCACTCGATGGCCTTCCGCAACATAGCGAGCCATGGTGGCTGCGCCCTTCGATGATTCATCATCGGGGTGGGCATGCACAGCTAAGATTCGGTATCCGGCCATGAACGATTCCTTCACTCTCCATCGGGGGATGCGACCACACAGCAGTGATCCTGGCAGGGTGTACCAGCAGCAACACTGTTGCAACGATGTCGCAATACTGCTGTCCCCGCCTCTGCACTACCAGGTGCTGATATCTGCCCAAGTGTAAGTTATGCCACCATCCTGCTCCCAATCATCATGTGAGCAACAACCAGACCAGCATGCAAGCACCGGCAAGACGTGTACCAGCGCACCCGCAGCATACTGTCTCTGGACGCATCAGCCTTGCTAAGGTTGGCTCACACGGCACCTGCTGCACAGATCCTTTGCCAGTTGTGTGCTTTTGTTCTCGGAGCAGTTTTGCCACAATGAGAACAATTCCTTGAGTTGCAACACCACCTTCGATTGAAAGAGCCCCAAGCGTGATGAGCGAACAACCAACACGGCGCGCCCGCTACTCCTCGAAATCCAGCAGTGCCCGACGGGTGGGGGTGCCAGAAGGTGGCAACTGGGGCAGCAAAATGGTGGCGATCGGCGCGGTGGTTATTGCCATCGTCGCAGTGGTAGTTATCGGCCGATATTTTTATCAATCCTCCCAAATCAATGTCACCCCGACATTGGCCGAATTTGAGCGGGTAGCCGATGATGAGATGCGAGTCGCCGTTGACGTGTCTCGGAAAGATCCGTCACTGCCGGCCTATTGCATTGTTACCGCCTTGTCCTATGACAAGGATGAGGTCGGCCGACGGGAGTTTCTCATTGGGGCATCTGACGCGTCCCTCGAACGTTTTGAGATTATTATTCCGACCAGAAAGCCTGCGGTTGCCGCAAAAATGTATGGCTGTTCGTCGACTATTCCCAGCTATCTCACCGAACCTACCAACGGTGTCGCCCACCAATAGCAACCACCGGCGCAAGTTCCCGACCTTTATGCATCGTTGCTCCCGCCGGCTACCAAGCGGTGGCTGGCGACAGGCTGAGGCGTAGGACACGGTGCTGCTTGACCGGGTTATGCTACTATTCCACCATTATTGTGCCAGGTGTCGTGCGTGCTCACTGCGGTGATCTGTTCGCCGCAGATCCGTGTCCTGTACCGCCAGAAGAATTCCCTTCCAGGTGGGTTGGACTTGCGGACATCCAGGAGATTGCTAACACACACGATCACTTGTCGGCACCGGTTGCATCATGGATGCTGCCGCCCGTCACCCCTGTGTCGGGGGTGTGGACGCCACAGATCATGGTCGATAACTTCCATCAGGCGCCACTACCGTGTCACATTCGCGAAAACAACACATATCGAATAAGGACGAAACCCTTTCATCATGACTGAGCCGCAGAAGCAGTACATCACCCCGGAAACCAAGCGCAAGCTGGAAGAAGAGCTGAATGCGCTGATCGCGCACCGGCCAGTGGTGGCAGCCGAAATTAACGAACGCCGCGAAGAAGGCGACCTGAAAGAAAACGCCGGCTACGATGCAGCCCGCGAAATGCAGGTGGAAGAGGAAGCTCGGATCGCTCAGATCACGAAGATCCTCACCAACTCCACCACTGAACGTGCCGCCGCCGAAGAGGGCGTAGCCCACGTCGGTTCAGTCGTCCACGTCTACTACAACAACGACGAATCCAATAAGGAAACCTTCCTCATCGGTACCCGTGCCGCGGCTAGCGACAACAAGGATCTGGAAACCTATTCGGAACAGTCCCCGCTTGGTGCAGCGGTGCTCGGCGCCCGGGAGGGCGACACCTGCGAATACACCGCACCAAATGGCAACGTTATTACCGTCACAATTGTTTCTGCTGAACCGTATGATTCGCAGAAGTATGCTACAATGCGGGCACAGCAGAGTTAATACTCCGCCTGCCGAACGCATGCATCGTTGCTCACTGCAACAGCCCACTACGTTGTGTTGGTTGTGCTTCCGTTCGCGACGATTTGTTGTATCCCTTTGTTACCCCCTTTCAAGGAACGCACTCTGATGAAAAAGATCGTCTCGTTCACCGCTGCTGCTGCGATTGCTGCGGCCGCGCTGACTGCTTGCTCACCACCCCATGAGAATGATGCACCGGCCGCTGAGCGGGTCAAGACCGCCACCTTGGTGGATGCCCCAACGGCTACCGCAACCACCACAACCACAGCAACTGCGGTTGAGGCGGACTCCACCTCGCTGGGAACCCCGAAGTACATCGACTGTGTTGGCAAGCCCACCGATCCGCCGACCTCACTGTCGCTGGCTTGTGCTGACAATAACGATCGCCTGGAGAACATCACCTGGACGAGCCTTGATCAGCTCAATGCGCGCGGCACCGGCACCCGGGTGACGAACACCTGTGAACCAGACTGCGCCTCTGGTGAAATTGTTCGCACTGAAAATGTCGCTGTTGTGTTGGCTCAGCCTGATGTGGATCCACAGTCCAGCCAGCTGCTGTTCCAGACCGTGATGGTTGACGGTCAGGTCGTGCAGCCTTAAAACACCCCTGGTAGTTCAACCACCGGTGGAATACGACATTTTTTCGGTGCCGCAACCCAGCAGGTTGGCCGCGGACAGGATGTAGTAAACCATTCTGGTCGTGTTCGCTCCACAGCCGTGCCGCCAGCGCCACCAGAATCCGTGAGCCCGGAGGGCAGGAAAACAGATGTTTTCTTACCCGCCGGGCTCACAGCTATTTCACCACCGCATCGGCTACTGCGCATCGCTGATTTTTTCTGCCTGTCGCTGTTTGTTCCCCAGGCTAGTCTTCTCTTCGCACGCCTGGCTGCAAACCAGATAAAGCAGGCCGCTGTCCATACAGCAGCGTGCTGACTTGGATGGTGCTCCCCTGCTGCTGTTGCCGGCTGTAAATGCACCACAATTCCGTAATCGTGCAATCTTCCCGTTGCCGCTAGCTAATAAACTCCCCCGCTGCAACGCATCTTGGCCCTGCAACTCCAAGCGCGAAACGCCTGGCCTGCGATGTATCGATCTTTTTTAGCCCCTCAGCCGCCCCCGGACAGGGCGCACAGAGCCCTCCCCTACTGACAGGTGCCCGGCGGTTGTTGCATATGAGATGTTGAGCGCCAACAACACTTTCGCCCCATAACAAACACCACCGTCGGTTGTTGCCGCACAGCAGTGCAAAAATCAACCAACGGTGGTGTTGAACAATATATGCAGTTGTGTATGCCTCTTTATGCCAAGGTTCCCCTTGACGGTTGGGGTGAACCTTCATGCCTTCTAGGGCAGGGTTCACGCGGCCAACAACGGCGGTTAGTTGCGCAGATAGCTGAGCAGACGCAGAATCTCGGTGTAGAGCCACACCAGGGTGACTGCCAAACCTAATGCCACGCCCCAAGCGTATTGGGCGGGGGCACCGGCGCGAACCAGCCGATCAGCGGTATCAAAGTCGGTGAGGAAGCTCAGCGAAGCCAAACCGATGCACACCAGCGAGAACACGATGGCCAGCGGACCGCCGTTGGTCAGCGGATTAAATCCGATGAGCAGCGAGCTCAACAGGTTGCCGATAGCCAGCACCAGCACACCGATCAGAGCACCAGTGATAAACCGGCGCATCTTATTGGTGACCTTGATGGCACCTGACTTGTAGGCGTATAGCATGCCGGCGAACACGCCGAGGGTTCCCAGCACAGCCTGGAAGATGATGGAGAATCCGTTCGAACCGGAAACCTCAATGTTGGCGAACATGAAGGAGATACCGCCAACAAACAAGCCTTCAAAGAGCGCATAGATCAACGTAACGGCGGCGGAACCGTATTTCTTGCCGAACGCCGACACCATCACGGTAATCAAACCGCCGATGGCACCAACCCCGGTGAGGATCATCCCGAGCCCAGCAGAAACAAACAAGGTGATACCGAAGTTCACCACAGCCATGGCCACAATCACTGCAAGGGTGATACCGGTTTTGGTAATAATATCGTCGACCGTGATGGGTCGGCTGGCCTGCTCGGCGGGTGACACCATCGGCTGCTGTGGTGGCATCTGCTGCCCCCAGTTGGCTGCCTGTCCGGCAGCAACAGCCTGCGCCCCGGACTGCCAAGTCGTGGCACTCGGGGTGGTGTTCACTGGCCATGCGGCAGTGCCGTGCTGACGAGCGTCAGTGGTCAAAGAACTAAAAACTGGGTTACTACTACGCACAGGTAGTCGCGATCCTTTCATCATTACTGCGCAAGAATGGTTCTCTTACGCAAGAAACCGTCGCGATTATGCTGCCCGATGCGAGCAACCTCGTCTGCAACACGACATGTGCGTCTGTTGCTGTCGGGGACACTTAATGCGCGACCTCATGGAGTATAACGACCAGGCTAGACAAATTGTTCCGCAAACCACCGCCCCTGCTGCAGATCTTGAAGAGTGGGGCACCAATCTGCACCGACGGGCACACTCTTCGGCAGCAAAGTCAACGGTGTACGGCACCGAAGACGCACCACGAATGTTGGTGGCAGGAGGCCGACTGGCCACCGGAAGCGGTGTTCTGCAGCGCGTTTTCACCGGAGCTGCCGGATTGGCGCTGTAACGGGACAATCTATCCTGCTGCTACTGACTGGCTGGTCGCCGCAACGAACTGATGGTGCTGCTGATAGCCGCGTGGGGTGGTTCCGTGTACCAGTCGAAATGCCCGGGCAAAGGCGTGCACCGAAGGAAAATCGAGTGCTTGGCCAACCTGTGCGGGGGCTTGCCCGGCGCGCAGCATCTGCCGGGCAGAGTTCAACCGTTGCGCGATTGATAGCACACTGCCACCGGTTGCTCCTTGGAGGGCTGCTACCGCCAGCGCCGGGGTGAACCTGGCCACTACCGCTGCTAAATCAGGTGTTTCGTCAACAGCTGCGACCCCACCTAGCGGCAGGGCAATGGAACCTGCCGCTACTTCAAGGTGGGCATCACTTTCCGCCGGTAGCGTGACGAGATCGCCTCGGGTGAGGAAACGGCAATAGTCTCCACTGGTTAAGGTTGCCGATCCGCGATAGATCCACCAGGTTTCATCCATTTTCGCCTGCTGGGCGCACACGGCCGTCGCCGGAATCTGCGGAATGTGCTCAAAGGTGACACTACTGCCGGCACAATACAGTGAAGGGGCGCAACCGGTCTGCCGGTGGAAAGCCCGGGTGAGTGAAGAGGTAGCTTGGAAGCCAACCATATCGGCTGTAACCGCCACTGAAAATCCGTGGCTGAGTAATGCTGCCGCGCTTGCCACTCGGGCAGCGGTGCGCCATTGACTAAAGGAAAGGTTTGTGGACTGGAGAAATTGGCGCTGTAGCGTTCGTGGGGAAAGTCCGTGCTGATCAGCGAAATCTGACAGACTCAACTGGCAGGCAGGATTATCTAGAAGCTGCGCGGCCACTGATTGGGCAGCAGCAGCTGTCGGCATTGGTGGTGCAACCGCCGGATCAACGAGAAGCCGTTCAATAGGTGCCGATAAACTGGCAGCGCCGATTGGTGCCTGCAAACTGGCAGCAAATTCGGCAACCATCACATATCGCCAAGCGGCCGGCAGTGTCATCACTCGAGTCGTAGGGATTTCCGGAAGTGTGTCATACCAGATTGGAAGAATTAGCCCATCCCCGGTTTGCACCGCAGGCCCGCTGGTGACGCAAAGTTGCCCGCTGGAGAGCTGATAGCGTTGATCGCCAACAGTGACACAGGCCTGGCCGGCAAAGCAGTACAACAGTAATGACCGTTGATATTCCACCACAACAACTCCACATCATGAGGGCACACTAACTTTAGTAATGATAGCCTAAGCGAAACGTGTCGGTGGTGCCACCCCTGATATAAACCACAAACCCTCCCCGGGATAGGTAGTGGATGCCGCTACAGCACCAAACCTGCCCCAGGGAGGGTTGATCTTCATGGAATTGTGGTGCCCCCAGTCAGACTCGAACTGACACTTGGCAGATTTTAAGTCTGCTGCCTCTGCCAATTGGGCTATAGGGGCGCGAAAGGTCATTCTACGCGGTGCGTCGATGATGGAGCAAACTTCAAGGAAAATCCCCCTTGGTTTTACCGCCCCAGACCCAACAATCCGGTACAGCCCTGCCCACCGCGCTGATCCCAACGTTCAACCAGCATAATCCACTAGGCGCACCTCAGCACCCGAAAAGATCACCGCGATATAGTCCTAACCCATCGACAGGTGACAACCGCTAGCAAACAGACCATACCGCCTAGATATGACTCCTGGCAGTCACAGCAGCGTGTGTGACTTACTCAGCAGAAGTCGCCTCACGATCTTGCAAGGAGGCGACAAGCTCGAGGATCAGCCCATCCAAAATGTCCTTTTCGCTGACAATAATCTCCTGCACCCCAGTTAAGGCCTCGATGCGGTGCAAAATCTCTTGCACCACCACCGAGCCGCCACCCAGCACATCAGCCCGACCGGGATGCACCACTGGATTCGTAGCCCGCTTTTCGCTGGTTTCTTCAATCACTCGCTGAGCCAACACATCTAAAGCCGGGAAGCGAAGCACGGATCCATGAATTGCCGCAGTCTCATAGCTTTCCAACCCTTGGGCAATCGCCGACAACGTGGTGAACGTGCCGGCACACCCAACAAAGGTTTTCGCCTTGGCAATATCAACTTTCGCCTCAACCTCGTCCAAACAGGACTGCACATAGCGCCGGGCGGCATCCTGCTGCTGTTTGGTTGGCGGATTATCGCGCAGGATACGTTCAGTTAGCCGCACACAACCCATGTTGGCGGAATAGGCACCAAGGATCTGGCCAGTTGCTTCCCCGACGACGAACTCCGTCGATCCTCCCCCCAGATCAATCACACAATACGGCGCCTGTGCCTGCTGCAAATCAGCGACCGCGCCGGCAAACGACAGCGCTGCTTCGCGTTCCCCGGTGATGACCTCTGCCTGGGCACCCGGTTGGATCTGACCAAGGAGTTCACTGGTCATTGCAAAAAACTCGGCACGGTTTTGCGCATCACGCGTTGCCGAAGTGGCCACCATCACCACATGCTCAACCCGTTCGATACGCATAATTTCGACATATCGTTCCAGCGCCTGCCGGGTGCGAGCAATCGCCTCTGGTGTGAAACGGCCGGTTGCATCAACCCCTTCCCCCAGCCGCACGATAGACAGTGCACGGTGAATATCGCGTACTTTGCCACCGGAGTATTCACTCACTAACAGTCGAATCGCGTTGGTGCCGCAATCGACAGCCGCCAACCGGGTCATCGCGCACCACCTTCAGCATGGGTGAAGTCGAATTGCGCTAGATCAATTCCCAAATCGTCGATGGTTGGCCAGTCATTAGGCACTGCAGTCCCCCGTAGCCCGCCGTGGTCTGCAGCCAACGCCACCGCTTCATCGCCGAGTCGGAAATGCCCAGCGCCTTCAGCTAACGCGTAGGCGATTAATACGTGCAGGCATTTCACCCGATCAGGCATACCGCCGCCAGAAAACGTGGTTCCCAAATCGTGCACACTATTGCGCGCGGCAAGGAAATATTCGTGTGCTTTTTGATAGTCGGCGGCAAGCTCAAGGTCATCTGCCAGCCGGGCAGTCATCACCTTCATCACACCAGCGACTTCCAGCCGGCTTGCTTCTGCTGTCAGCCGCGGGTCGGTGAGATAGTACAGCGTCGGAAACGGGGTGCCATCGGCAAGTTTCGGGGCGGTAGTCACTACCGCAGGTACCCCGTCGGGTGTGCGATAGGCGATGCCGATTACACCACGGGGTTCACGGCCGAGCTGATCGGCAACGAGAGCTAGATCTTCCGGGCTGGCGGGCTGACTTTTTGGGCGGGGCTGTGGTTGAGTCACCGAAGTTTCCTATTTCCTTTGAAGTGGGTACGGCACACCTATTCACCGTGTGTCTTGGCTTCTCATGGTAGCGTGCTGTACTCGCCGAGCGTCGGCCGCCTGCTACCGGAGTGCAACCTCTACTGGGATACACATATCCGTCAACTGCGTGACGCGATACAGCCAAACCAGGTGAACACAGTGTTATCCTTCCGCCGCCGGGGACTGATCATCACCGGCGGGCAGTGGTTCCGGTGGCAGCGGTTCATCGATGCTTTGTTCTGCAGGATCTGGGATGGTCACTGCTGGCAAGCCGTCTTGCAGATCTTCTACCGGGGGTTGATCTGCGGGAACTCCTGCTTGCTCGCCAGGCTGCTTACCAGTAGTTTCCGAGTCTGGGGCAGTATCTGCTTGTTCTTGTGGCAGTACTGGTGCACTTTCCGGATCGGCGATCGAATCCCACATCACCTGCCACCATGGGCCAAGCTCATCAGTTGGTGTGCCATTGGGGGTGACCGGCCCGGCTGGTGGTGCTGCCACAGGTGGTGCAATGATGCGATACGCCCGCTCGCCGGGGGCAATGACCCCTAGCCGCAGCCGCGCCTGCTCCTGCACATAGTGCTCGTCCTTGTAGCGTTCAATATCGGCGAGCCATTGTTCTTTCTGCTCGATTTTCCGCACTTTTTCCGCGGTCAACCGTTGGATTTCGGCGCGTTGCTCGAAATAATTTTGCAACGGATTATTCAGCATCAGGACGATCACCAATAGGCAGACCATCAGCACGGCGATGTGCAGCCCGTTGAATCCTTGCCGTTGCGCAGTTTTCCCATTTTTCGGTCGTTGCGGCGCTGCTTCCACTCGCCTGTGCGCCACGGGTACTTGACGTCGTGGACGGGATCCGGGAAGTGCTGCCATGGTAGACAGATTCTACTGCAAACACCCCATCTGCCACAGTAGTGACACCCTGCCACATCGTTACACCTGCTCATCGCGCAGCTCACTATTGCAGTTTCACCACCTTCACTCCACCGTGAAAGCCAGGTAAACGGCTACTACTTGAAGTGGCCAACTCACCTGGCAGCAGCAGCGTTATGCCAAAGCCAGGCACCGGAGAAGATTCGTGCGGGAGACGGTTCTGCCCCCGGTGTTGGGTCGACATGCCCTGTGTAAGCCCCGGGTCTCGTAGGGGACCATTAAATTTCCCCAGTTAGCGCAAGGCGTGCAGCTTTTTTCAGGATTGATACCGTGAAGAGACGTGCAGTTCAACGTCTGTCCCCATAGGCATTGAAGCCAGCGGCCACCGGAGGTACCGACGCAAAACACCCCACCGGAATGGGAAGCTACTCCATACCGTGGGGTACGTACTTTCGGCGGCATCATGCAGGTCGCATCACTACTGCGCCAGTGGATACCGCAGAGACAACAACAGTTTCGCCGCCATTCCAAGCGAATGGCGGCGAAACTTATGGTTACATCCAAAAGGCTAACAACTGTCTGTCACACCAGGCGATGGACAGAGCCGATGCTAGCTGCAGTGCAAACTAGCCCTGGAAACGTGGGAATGCGTCACGGCCAGCGTAGACAGCAGCATCGCCAAGGATCTGCTCAATGCGCAGCAGCTGGTTGTACTTGGCAACACGCTCGGAGCGGGCAGGAGCACCGGTCTTGATCTGACCACAAGACAGTGCCACAGCCAGATCAGCAATGGTGGTGTCTTCGGTTTCGCCGGAACGGTGGCTCATCATGCAGCGGTAGCCGTTGCGGTGAGCAAGTTCGACAGCATCGAAGGTCTCGGTCAGGGTACCGATCTGGTTGACCTTCACCAGCAGAGCGTTGGCAACGCCTTCCTTGATACCGCGGGCGAGACGCTCTGGGTTGGTCACAAACAGGTCATCGCCGACGAGCTGTACCTTGTCACCGATCATTTCGGTGAGCTTTGCCCAGCCTTCCCAGTCATCCTCATCCAGTGGATCCTCGATGGAGACGATCGGATACTTAGCAACGAGTTCTTCGTAAACCTTGGCCATCTCTTCGCTGGACAGTTCCTTGCCCTCGAAGCGGTACACACCATCTTCGTGGAACTCAGAAGAAGCAACGTCGAGCGCGATCGCAACATCTTCACCCGGCTTGAAGCCAGCCTTTTCGATGGCTTCGATGATGAGATCGATCGCAGCTGCCGTGGAGTCAACCGAAGGAGCGAAGCCACCTTCGTCACCGAGACCGGTGGACAGACCCTGCGCCTTGATCACAGACTTCAGGGAGTGGTAGACCTCTGCACCCATGCGCAGTGCTTCTGCGAAGCTTGGAGCACCGATGGGGGCGATCATGAATTCCTGGCAGTCAACACCAGAATCGGCGTGTGCACCACCGTTGACGATGTTCATCATCGGAACTGGCAGGACGTGCGCATTTGGGCCACCAATGTAGCGGAACAGTGGCAGGTTTGCGGATTCAGCAGCTGCGCGAGCAACTGCCATGGAAACACCGAGGATGGCGTTCGCACCCAGCTTGGACTTGTTCGGGGTACCGTCAAGTTCAATCATGGCCAGGTCGATTGCACGCTGGTCGTCAGCTTCCATTCCGACAATGGCGTCGCAAATGGTTTCGTTGACATTTTCCACAGCCTTGAGCACGCCCTTGCCGAGGTAGCGGTCGCCACCGTCGCGCAGCTCGTGTGCTTCGTGAACACCAGTCGATGCGCCCGAAGGAACACCAGCGCGGCCGTCACATCCATCGTCGAGGTAAACACCACATTCCACAGTGGGGTTACCGCGGGAGTCGAGGATTTCACGAGCGAAAACGGCATTGATATCTGCCACAGGAGTCTCCTTATAACGTCAAGACGTTTATGGTGTTGCGGCGTGATAACTGCCATCACGTCACAACGGGGGTTGTATGCGCCACACTAACCACCGGCGGCGGTCGCGCAGCACATCGTTAGGCACCATTGTTCCACGTTTCGGCCCGCTATGGCAGGGGCTAGCGGTGACAGATTTCCGATCGGACGATGCAAAGAAATGACCATCCCGAGAAGTTCCCAGCAAAATGCCTGCTCAAGGAGTATTTCTTGGATCATCTACAGCCACCCTGGCCGCGTCGCAAACAAAAAAGTGTAAACAATCCCACATTTCCGAACGGAAAAAATCCGGCCTCCAATGCCCGATTGGGCACAAAATCGGACATATCCGGGCGTGGCTTGACTCCACGTGGCGAGACACACTCCGGCCAGCATCACCGCGTTCTACGAAAAAGAATGACCGCTTGACATTCCGCACCAACTATCATCGGTTCATATCCCCGGCTCGCCTGCCACTATGACAAGTCCGACCGGAAAGCCCCAACCTTCCCCACCACCTCACCCGAACATTCCCACCACCTCAGAGGAACGTCGCGTACCGGGCGTTTGCGTTTCCTTAAGCTCGCTGACCGATGGCGTAGTTCGCGGCAGCATTGCGCACGTCGATGAGATACTCCACGGAATTGTTGTAGGAGCGAATCGCGGCTGACCATCCTTCCGGGGTGGCCAAATCATGCCCTTTGGCGCAGAGCAGATTCGCCGCACTCAGGGCAGCGTCATCGATATTGTTGGGATCGGCAACAAAATCCCCGTTCGCGTCACGACCATAGAGTCGCCACGAACTAGGAATAAATTGCATCGGCCCTACCGCCCGGTCGAACTCGACATCGCCGTCATATTCCCCACCGTCGGTGTCTTCAATGCGGGCAAATCCTGGTGATCCATCGAGAGGCACCCCGATGATCGGCGGGGTGACTTGCCCAAACTCGTCAATATGGGCAGGTTTCAACAAGTTGCCGGTGTAACTGCCGTGTCGGGTTTCCACGTAGCCAAGGCCGGCAAGTGTTGTCCAATTGAGATGACAGGCTGGCCACGCTGCAGCAGCAATCGTGGTCGCATTGGCATAGGCATTTAGCGCCGGAACCGGAATATGGGTTGCCGCGGCTATCGGCTCACTCCAAAACGTGAACTGGTCAGCGGTTCGACCAGGCGCTTCCACATTAACAGGCGGTAATGGGGCGCCGGCTGCTGGTGGCACATCTGCAGGAATAGGTTTGCGACTTACCACCGGCGCCTCAACATAGTTCGCGGTGACCATCCAGCCGACGAGCGCCACTACGCAGACGATTGCCGCAACTGATATCACTGCACAACCGCCCAAGGTTTTCGTTATCCTGCCCGCCATGGACGTCCATGTTACAGACTTAGCTGCGGCAGGAAAGTTTCCGTGCAAATGCGTCCTGGCAAGCCCCACTCGGGTCGTTCCAAAACCGATGTCGGGGAGTTCAGCAGTGCTCCATCTTTCCCCCGAAAGCGCTGCGCCACAGCCGAGCGCTGAACCTGCGAACCCTTCTTCGACTGCCTAGCCCCGGTAGCACTGTTGAACCGTCCACCACCGGCCTTTCCCCCGGTCTCCTTCCTGTTGTGGCGCCGCCGCGCGCTCTGCTGACAAGGTAGCCGCGAACCACCCGGCGCGACCTGCTGTATCAGTAGTAGTTTTCGAGTGTTGCGGCAGCAATGGCGAGGCAGCAGGGTTGCCCCCATGGGTTGCTTCTCTTGGATTCCGGGGCGATGAAGGGCGAACACTACTTGCCCCTCTTGCCACATTCTTCACTCCTGTCCCAATAGTTTCGGTTTTTCGCTACACTATAACGTTTATGGGCGGGAGTATGACCCGTTCCCGACCCCCGCATATTGTTCTCCAGAAAGTTGATCATCTCCCATGAAGCATCTTGCCTCCCTTGGGCTTGCCGCCACGCTCGCTTTCACGCTTGCTGCACCGGCGCAGGCTGCCGAAACTCCAACCGCACCGTCGCCGGAACGCTGCCAAGCAATTGAGGTTGTTACCCAAGCGGCCTACGGTAGCCCGCTCCGCGATAACACAGGTGCACCGCTGGTCACCGAATCAGCATTCCGGAAGATGATCGCGAATTCTGCACTGAACTCAGTACAGTCCTTACTCGGTGACAAGTTCACCGGGGCTGTCCTCACCGACCGGCTCAGCAATGAAGCAATTGACGAACTGAAAGCTTGTGGTCTCGTGAAGAAAGAACCTGCCCCACTGTTTGGTTCATCGGGATTAGAGGAATACATCCGCCCACTGCAGCTGGCGTTCTCATCCTAGTAGGCGCTTCTGCTTTGATACCTGTGAGCACAGGTTGCTCACCCCACCCGTTACTGAAGCGCCCCAGGGCTATTACTTTCCTAAGCCGCGCTATCTTTCGACGCGGTGGGGTGTTGTGTTCATCGCCCCGGCTAGCATCGGCAACGTTTCACCGCCGGGGCTCCTGCACCGCCTCGTAAATTAGAGCCACTTGCGGATACAGATCTCCTTCCTGGCACACCGCTTGCTCCAGCAGTATATGAAGGTGTTTCAAATCGCATTGTCCAGCTTTTCTGTTGCCCAGTTGTAGCGGGTGCACAATGTCAGCGGCGCTGCTTCGCCTCCTGCCAGATTGCGTCCTGAATGTCCGGATCAACACGGTGGCTGGTGCCATCAAATAGATACGGCGCCCGTGTGCGGAGTTTTTCAATAAAGAGTTCGCACAGCGTGAAGAAGTTTGCCTCACCGCGTCGCCGCGTGATTTCGGCGTGAAACAGCACCTGCAGGAGCAGATCTGCGAGTTCCCCGGCGAGGTCTTGTTCCGTTGCTGGATCCTGTTCGACAAGTTGCGTGATGGCGGCGATCAGCTCACCGGTTTCTTCCTGCAGATAAGGGATGAGACTGCGGTGGGTTTGTTGTTGTTCCCAGCCGCCGATGGTGTGGGCACGAGCCATGACGGCGACTGCTTGCGCTGCTGGACAACACCAATGCTGTGGATCTCCCACCTCACAGCTGGGATCTTCCCCCGCAGTGGCGGCGTCCCGATAATCACAAACCATATGGTGGCTTACTTGTTGCTGAAATGTGGATCCCCTGCTGCTGGAGGGGCTCGCGGCTACCGCCTGCTGAGGGGTGTTGTTAGCAGTAGAAGCACGGGTCCCGGTTGACTCTCCACAAATGATGACCGTGTCTGCTGCGACTGCAGATTCGGTGGCTGGGGCAGCCGCTAGTGGGGTGAGTGCTGCTGAGGGGCTGATTACCAGGTTGTCAGCCAACGGGGTAACAAGCGGCGCTAGCCGACTGAGCCGCTGGTCAAGGATCACCGAACGCCCCAGGCAGGCTTCCAGGCATGCGATAGGCAGGGTGGTTTCATCTTCGGCAATGGTAAACAACATCGGCATAATATTGTGTGAGTGTATCGCAAGGATGCGGGCAAACCAGGTGAGTTGTACACCAGTCGCCGCTGATGGTCGCAAGGTTGCGGGTGCGCATGCTGGTGCCTCCTGCGCTAGGACTATATGAGGTCAGCCTGCAACCGATGCATGGAATATTGAGCAGTTAGCGCCGCGACCCCAGGTAGATCACGCCTCGTCAGGCAGCCCTGTGCTGATCACCACACGCCAGACATGCCGCGCGGGTGCATGCTTCCAGTCACATGCCGGGGGTATCAGGGCGTTGGGCAAGTACAATGCTGGATGAATACGGACTGCACCGTTGTCGAATCTGTGGGCGTTGTTCTGTCTGCTCACCGGTGACGGTGTCACAGGCAATGCTGCTGGTAGTGGCGGCCTGTCACCGGTAGTGTGGTTCGCCCTTCTCCCCGATCGGAGCATCATGGTTTCCTATCTGCAACGTATCCGTCAGCAGCGACGGGCGGTCATGGCCGCTGTGTGCACCGCCACACTGCTCACCACCGCCGCCGCCCCCACTGCCGGGGCAGGGATTTTTGACAGTTTTTCCGCTGGATCGTCACAAAGTGGCACCTATGCCCCATCGACCCCATCGGATGCAGGCGCCAGTATTCCGGTACGGATCCCCACCTATGATCAGCCGCTCGGTGCTGCACCGGAGTTTCTCGCGGAACGCGACAAGCTTGGCCACTATGAAAATTTCACCGACTGGCGATGGTTGCAGTCCGCACCCCAGCTAGGGCCAGGTGTCGGCATTATCAACACCTCCACGGAAACTCGTGCCTGTTCCGCGGGTTGGCTGCTGCACGCCACCGGCAGCACCGGGCAAGAATTGCTGTATGCATTAACTGCCGGTCACTGCGGACTAGGGCCGGCCGGCAACAACGATCACCCCACCACCCCCAATATTTATGCACTGGAACGTGGTGCCGGGGTGCTCACCCGCCGCATCGGGGTGCAGGAAACACAGCGCTACACCAATAGTGTGGTCGACTATGCCCTGATCCAATTAAGTGACGATTTTTTGTCGGCCACCAATCAAGAAGGCCAACCGGTCGATAATGTGCTGCCAACTGTTCCCACCCGCGGCCCGGTTCTGCACGGCCTCACCCAAATTGATCGTCCACTCAACCCGGATATGCTCGTAGCCGGGGAAACCTGGTTGTGTCACCTTGGTCGTGCCAGCGGGCTGGCCTGTGGGAAGTTTGTGGGATTCAATCGTGCCGGCATGGTGCTGTTTAACGCTGATGCTGCCCCCGGCGACTCGGGCGGACCGGTATTTGCGGTAGATAACAACCATATTTATCCAGTGGGCATTTTATCGACTGGGCAAAGAGATGCGACTGGTGTGCGGCAGCTGCAGGTGCAAACCCTCACCGGGGTGTTGAAAGACTGGAAGAATCTGCGGTTTAGCCAATAGCCTGCCGATCCCGCTCGGCAATATCGCCGACGCCGGATCGACGTACATTCCTCATGCATAGGCCCCGCTGCCACAACGGTATTGTGGCAGCGGGGTCTTTTCTTTGGGGTGTTAACAAACTGGTTTGTGCTAATTGTGGTTATTGGGGGCGTTGCTGGTGGCTTAGCCGACGCTAATCTCCCGGGATTTGCCAGCTGGTGGCGCTGGTGGTGGTGTCGCCCCGCCGGAAACATTAATGGCTGGCAGATCAAACAATTGAGAAACTACATCTGCTACCCACTGGACTAGGGCAACATCCCGCATCATCGGATCGAGCACATTGCGACCCGTTTTCGGCAGTGGAATATTGATCGCCTGCGCGGCGGCACGATATGTTGCCCCCGGATACAGCCGGGCAAGGCGCACCTGTTTCGAGTCGGCAAGCTGCACTGGATGCATTTTCACCCGGCTGCCTTGCACAAGGACATCGGCCACGCCGGCACGTCGCACATGGTTCCGAAGCCGGGCAAGGGCAAGCATCCGGTCAACTTCGTCCGGATAAGCACCGAATCGGTCAACCATCTCTTCGATGACTGCAGTAATAGCAGTATCGTCGTGGGATTCCGCCAATGCCCGATAGATTTCCAGGCGGAGCCGTTCGGCACCGATATAGGATTCCGGAATATGGGCGTCAACGGGAAGATCTACCCGGATTTCTTTCGGCCCCTGTACGGTCGCATCAACCGGTTTGCCGGCGACAACGGCTTTCAACGCTTCGACGGCTTCACCAACTAGGCGGATATACAGGTCGAATCCGACCCCGGCGATATGTCCGGATTGTTCCGCGCCAAGCACATTGCCGGCACCGCGCATCTCTAGGTCTTTCATCGCCACAGCCATACCTGCCCCCAAATCGGAATGTTGAGCGATGGTCGCAAGCCGATCATAGGACGCTTCGGAGAGGACTTGACCTTTCGGGTAGAGGAAGTAGGCGTATGCCCGTTCCCGTCCGCGGCCGACCCGACCACGCAACTGGTGAAGCTGAGATAACCCCATGTGGTGGGCGTTTTCCACGATGAGGGTGTTGGCGTTGGCAATATCGAGGCCGGTCTCAACAATGGTGGTGCACACCAACACGTCATATTCCCGGTCGAAGAATCCTTGCACCGTGTTTTCTAACACGTCTTCCCCCATTTGGCCGTGGGCGACGACGATACGTGCTTCCGGAACCAGTTGGCGAAGTTTCGCCGCTTGGGCGTCGATGGATTTCACTTTGTTGTGAATATAGAACACTTGTCCGTCGCGCAGTAGTTCGCGACGAATCGCCGCGGCAACGTGTTTGTCTTCTTGCGCCCCAACATAGGTGAGCACCGGGTAGCGGTCTTGTGGCGGGGTGAGAATAGTGGACATTTCACGGATTCCCGCCATAGACATCTCGAGGGTACGAGGGATTGGGGTGGCGGACATGGTAAGCACATCAACATGGCTGCGCAATGCTTTGATGTGTTCTTTGTGCTCAACACCGAAGCGTTGTTCCTCGTCGACGATGACCAATCCTAGGTTTTTCCACGAGATACCGGTCTGCAGGAGTCGATGGGTGCCGACCACAATGTCAATGCTGCCATCGTGGAGTCCTTGTTTGATGCGTTTGGCTTCTGCTGTGGAGGTAAACCGGGATAGCACAGCAATATTGACTGGGAATCCGGCCATGCGGCTGGTAAATGTGGCGCCATGTTGCTGGGCGAGCAGCGTGGTGGGCACCAGGACGGCGACTTGGCGACCGTCTTGCACGCATTTAAACGCAGCCCGCACCGCCACTTCGGTTTTGCCGTAGCCAACGTCGCCGACGATAACCCGATCCATGGGGGTGGGCTGCTCCATGTCGTGTTTCACGTCTTCGATGGCGGTGAGCTGGTCTTCGGTTTCCAGGTAGGGGAAGTTGTCTTCGAGTTCCCGCTGCCATGGGCTGTCGGGGGCGAAGGCATGGCCGGGGGCGGCTTGTCGTTTAGCGTAGAGTTCGATGAGTTCGTGGGCGATTTCTCGCACCGCGGCACGAGCTTTTTTCTTCGTGTTTTTCCAGTCGGCACCACCCATTTTCGACAGGTGTGGAGTTTCGCCGCCGACATAGCGGGAAAGCATGTCGAGCTGATCCATGGGGACGAAAAGCTTGTCTGGTGGGGCGCCTCGTCGACTGGAGGCGTATTCAAGAACAACATATTCGCGCCGGGAGGTTTGTTCACCGGTGGTGATGGTTCGTTCGGTGAGTTCGATGAAACGACCGATGCCGTGGGCATCGTGCACCACATAGTCGCCGGGCTGGAGCGCCAACGGGTCGACTTTGTTGCGTTTTTTCGCCCGCCGTCGGCGGCGTCCCGCAATGTCACCAACCCGGTTGCCGGTGAGATCAGTTTCGGTAAGCAGCAGCACACTGTTGGCGGTAGCGGAGCCTGGTTGCGCAGCGGTATCGGCGGCAGAGTCTGCTGTTGTTGCCGCAGGTTGTTGCCTTGGCTGGTCACCGGGTTGGGGTGCCTCAGCTTCGAATAGGTCAGGATCGGCGGTCGCCTGGGGTGTGTGCGTGGGTTGCAAGCCGGTGACGAGGTGTTCAGTGTCGGCCGCCTCAAGGCTGGTGACCGTAGCTGTGGCGGAAAGCGGCCACACCAGACCGTGGTGGGTCAGCGCTGTATAGATGGCGACTTCCCCAGGTTTTGGCGCCGCCCGGTTACTTACTCGTTTCGCGGCCACCCCGTGGTCTAACAGGTGGCTGCGCAGCCGGTTCGCAACTGCCCGGTTGGGGGTGATCAGGGCGGCCATGCCACCGCCGGCAAGCTGTTTACTGACCGCTTGTAGCGCTGCGTTGCCGATATCGGTGGGCTGTTGCCGGGTGGGGGCAGCCACCGCCGGCAAGGTGAGTTGATCGACACCGCTGACGAAGGCTTGGGCGCTCATCCCCACCGGATTCACTGCGACGAGCCGGCACTGGTGTTGTTTCGCGGCGGCCACCAGCGCTGCCGCCGACACATACGAAGATGCCGCCACATCGAGACCGTCGGCTGCCAGCGGACCGGTCGCCCCCATCGCGGCCGCCTCCCAGCCGGCAGCGAGAAACTCTTCATCGGTTGCCGCTAAATCATTGACCCGGGTGACAATCCGCGCCGGATCGATGGTGGCAATAATTGATCCTTCCGGCAAAAGCGCCGGCAGCGTCACCAGCGGCGCATCGGTGAGCACCGGCAGTAACGCCTCCATACCATCAGCCGGCTGGCCGGCGGCAAGTTTACTCGTCAATTCCAGCAGAGCCGGATTGCCGGTAAACGTTTCCTGCAACGCGGCTGCCGCCTGCTGCACCGATTCGGTAACCGGCAGCTCCCGGCAGGGATAACACTCCACGGTGGTGATCGCTTCCCCGTCGGTAAACGTGCGTTGATCAGCTGGGCTAAACGGGGTAATGGATTCGATTTCGTCACCAAACAGCTCCACCCGCACCGGGGATTCATCGACCGGCGACCACACATCCACAAGGCCACCCCGAACCGCGACATCACCGCGTTCGGTGACCTGGTCGGCACGCCGATAGCCACGCAACACCAATGCTGCAACCAGCGGCTCCAACCCTGGCTCCTCACCCACGGTGATCGTCACTGGTTCCCGGCCTTCCACTGTTGCTAACAGCGGCTGGCAGAATGCCCGCGCCGGGGCAACCACCACCGACAAGTCCGCCAAATGGTGCAACACTTTTGCCCGCTGCGCCACAATTTCCTTCGACGGACTCATCCGCTCATGGGGCAAGGTTTCCCAGGCAGGGAACACCGCTACCGAATCACCAATGATCGCCTGCAGTTCAGCACAGAAATCCTCCGCCTGCCGACCGGTTGGCACCACCGCCAACACCGGCCCTGCCGTCGCCAGCCCCGCCACCAGCCAGGGGCGCGCCGACTCCACACAGGCGACATGCGCATCCCCCGCCGCCACCTGCGACAACACTGCTGTCATCGCCGGGGTGCGCGCCAACATGCTCGCCACCCCCGCCAACGGTCCTTTTACAGCCGTCGCCGAACCTGGTTGCTGCACCTGTTGCGCCATCACTGATCTTCAACTCCCCAACCACACAATTACCCCGCCTGCGGCGGAGAAAACAACACGCGAAAAACCCCATCCCAACCGCGGCATCGATCCACCAACAATGCCGGCGTCCGCAGCCTGCGATCACAGGGGCAACATTTCATGCACCACCATCAATGCACAACCCCCCACCCTAGCGCCCACCGTGCACACACAGCCAGCAACCCCCGAAAACCATCGGCACCAACACCCATCAACCACTCACCCACCTGCGGCAACCACACCCCTGCAATACGCACCGTTAACCGCCTCCTAGCCCCACCCCACCGAAAGGCAATCTCCAACCGCAACAGGAAGTGTTTTGCACCCTGCGAATCGTCGGCTATGATTATCGATCGTTACGCAACACACGGCACCACAAATGTCGTGAACTGCGAACAATTCCCCGTGGTGTAATTGGCAACACTCTGGTTTTTGGTACCAGCTTTCTAGGTTCGAGTCCTGGCGGGGAAGCAACACACTATACAAGCAACTACAGCCCAAGGCAGCGCCACACCGCAGCCTTGGGCTGTAGTTATATTTCTTTGCTCCGCTGGAATCAACAGTTACCCCCCCTTCCCAACCAGCAGCACAAAACCTCACCCGGCCGGCCGCCCCACCCTACTGACCACCCCAGTGGGATGCACCCAACCTGGCAAGCCCGAAACGAGCCCAGCCAAACCCCCGCGCTACCCCCATCTGGTGGCAGCAACCCCCACCGCTGGGTACAACCACACCCCGCACCCCACCAGCAACCGAAACCACCATCACACCATCGTCTCCTGCACACCCACCTTCTGCCAGCCCCACCCACAGCCACCAACCTGCCTGCAACAACCTTCGGTCGCCGCACCAGCGTGCGCCTCCCCGCAAGAAACCCACCACCAAACACCACACCTGAACAAACCGCTTCCCCATCATGGGTCACCCCCATGTTGTGTGCCCAGTGCACACCATGACACCCGCGAGTGCGGTAGTTTAATTGACAGTTCACCCTTCCATACGAGTTGGTATTACCACCGACGACCGCGATCATCACATCCCGGCCGGCGACATGAAAACCCAACCTCACCATGAAAGGGCGTAACCGTCCGCTTGTTGTCACACACAAAGACGCGAAAACACTTATGACGAATCCCTCGCAGTCCAACCTTGCCGTCGTCATCTTGGCGGCCGGGGCTGGAACCCGCATGCGCTCACAAACACCAAAAATGCTGCACGAAGTAGCCGGCCGAACCATGCTTGAGCATGCGCTACACGCCGCCTGCGGCACCCACCCCGATCATGTTGTGGTGGTCACCGGCCACTGCCGGCAACAGGTGCAAGCAACAATCGACAGTGTCAACCAACGCCTCGTCGACGACTACGGGGTGGCCGGCATTCAAACCGTCGTACAAAAAGAACAAAACGGCACCGGTGACGCGGTAGCAACCGCACTCGCCGCACCAGCACTCCGCGACTTCCGCGGCACCATTATCGTCACCACCTCCGATGTGCCACTGATCGACGCCGCCACGCTCACTTCACTGGTCGCTGAACACACCACCCGACCACAAGCAGCAGTCACTATTTTGACTACCACCGTCGACAATCCCACCGGCTATGGACGCATCGTGCGCACCCACGACGGCGAAGTCACCAAAATCGTTGAAGAAAAAGATGCAGACACTGCAATCAAATCCATCAACGAAATCAACTCCGGCGTCTATGCCTTCGACGCTGAACTCCTCGGCGCCGCAGTCAACCAACTCGACACCAACAATGCGCAAGGCGAATTCTATTTAACAGACGTCGTTGGCATCGCCCGCGACCTCAACAAACTTGTTCGCGCCCATCGCATCGACGACGCCGCCATAGTCTCCGGGGTCAACGACCGGGTACAGCTGGCCGCAATGAACAAAGAATTCAACCGTCGACTCCGCGAACACCACATGCGAGCAGGTGTGACCATGGTCGATCCCGACAGTGTGTTTATCGACGTTGATGTGCACATCGAGCAAGACGTCGTTATCGCCCCGAACTGTCAGCTTCGCGGCAACACCACGATTGCCACTGGATGTGTCATCGGCCCGGATACCACCCTGACCAATGTCACCGTCGATAACGACGCGGCAGTGATTCGCACCACGGCAACCGACTCCACGATTGGTGCCCGCGCCCAGGTCGGCCCCTACACCTATCTCCGTCCCGGCACCAAGCTTGCCGCCGACGGCAAACTCGGCGGATTCGTGGAAACGAAAAACGCCACGATTGGCCAAGGCACCAAAGTTCCCCATCTCACCTATGTCGGGGATGCCACCATCGGGGAGCATTCCAACATTGGTGCATCGTCGGTGTTCGTCAACTATGACGGTGTCAATAAGCATCACACCACCATCGGGTCCCATGTCCGCACCGGTTCGGACACGATGTTTATCGCACCTGTGACGGTCGGTGACGGTGCCTATTCCGGTGCCGGCACGGTCATCAAACATGATGTCCCACCGGGGGCACTGGTGGTCTCCGCCGGTAAACAGCGCATCATCGAAGATTGGGTGAAGAATAATCGTCCCGGCACTCCTGCCGCGGAAGCTGCCGCCGCCTGTGATGCGACCGGCACACCCCCTCCCGCAACTGAATAATCCCCTGTTCCGCCGCGGCTGCAACGAGGTGAAAAACCAGCATCATCGGTGGGGCACCCCAATCCCCACCCGCAGATGCGTTCTCGGCTCTGCTGCAACGCCGCGCAATAGGTTCCTTTTCCCGCATGTCAGCGCTGCAACAGCATCAACCTATCGGCCGGTGGTCGACTGTAGAGAAGCAGGTGCAGCGCGACACACACCCCATACATTATTGTTGCCCCACACAGTTAGGATCCCAGCAGAACATGACTGCTCATTGGATTGAGAATCAGAAGAATTTGATGCTCTTTACCGGTCGCGCCCACCCGGAGCTCGCCGAGGCCGTGGCACAAGAGCTTGGCGTCGAAATCACCCCAACGACAGCCCGTGACTTCGCCAACGGTGAAATTTTTGTTCGCTTCGAAGAGTCGGTGCGTGGATCGGATGCCTTCGTGCTGCAATCACATCCGCAGCCGCTGAACAAATGGCTCATGGAACAGCTCATCATGATTGATGCGCTCAAGCGTGGTTCCGCGAAACGAATCACCGCTATTTTGCCGTTCTATCCCTATGCTCGGCAGGATAAGAAGCACCGCGGCCGTGAGCCGATCTCTGCCCGACTGGTCGCTGATCTGCTAAAAACTGCTGGTGCGGACCGGATTGTTTCCGTGGATTTGCACACCGACCAGATTCAAGGCTTCTTCGACGGCCCGGTCGACCACATGCATGCCATGCCGATTCTGGTGGAGCACATTAAGGCCAACTACAGCCTTGATAACGTGTGTGTGGTCTCCCCGGATGCCGGCCGCGTGAAGGTCGCCGAAAAATGGGCAAACGCCCTCGGTGGCGCCCCCATGGCGTTCGTGCATAAGACACGCAGTGTCGATGTTGCCAATCAGGTGACCTCGAACCGGGTAGTTGGTGATGTTGCGGGACGCACCTGTGTGCTGCTGGACGACATGATCGACACCGGTGGCACCATTGCTGGTGCAGTCGGTGTGCTGCGCAAAGCTGGTGCGGTCGACGTCATTATTGCCACCACCCACGGGGTGTTCTCCGGACCTGCCCGGGAACGACTCTCCCAATGTGGTGCGAAAGAAGTAATCACCACCGACACGCTGCCGCAGTCGAAGGAAGGCTGGGACAATCTCACAGTGCTGTCGATTGCCCCGCTGCTGGCGAAGACAATTCACGAAATTTTCGAAAACGGTTCTGTAACCACCCTGTTTGAAGGTTCCGCCTAGCAGACCGGGTTGCACCAGCTGTTGGAAAACACATGAACTGACAGCAAAGATTGTTCGCCGCAATACACACCGATCCATGGCCGGGATAGCCCCTAGCGCTAAGCCTTTTCCCTGCCATGGATCGTTGCGTTGCACACCGTTGCGCTACAGCTTGGTGTACCGACCAGTTCTTTCCACCACACAACCAGGTCCGCGCCACAACAGCACGCCGTGACTCGACCGACCGCTGCAACTCTTTACTGCAACAACTCCGCAGGCAGTCTGCCAACAAGTCATTGCACACACCACCACAAGAAAAAACCATCGACCCGGATCAATGTCTGCATGATTGCAGATAATGATCCGGGTCGATGAGAATCGATCTACTCTTGCCTGCAGCGGCGGCACACCCAACGTTGCCAACCGGGCTGTCGCTATTCCACTCCCGCAGATAACCGAGGCGAAACCTGCTGTCAGCGGAGCTTTGCGATACTACTTAATATCGCTGAGCACGCAAGCTGCACCAGAGGCAACTGTGGTGACCAAGGCTACCGCCGGCCACGGTCCGATTTTCTTTGCCAGTGGATGTGACAAACCAAAGGCGCCAACATATGTGCCAACTAGCGCTGCAGTGGTTGGAATATCTGTTTTTGCCAACCAGCTGCGGGCGGAATATGCGCCACATGCCGCCAACACGGCCCCGCCAAGTGGACGAATCCCGGTTTCACGTGCCACCAACCAGCCGCCGACCAGTCCGGTGATCACCATGGAAGCTGTCGACACCTCATCAGCTTTTTTCACCGTTGTTCGCATATCACCCATAAGGCATTCACTCCTTGTTTTTACCTTGTCCGCCGCAGACCCTGCCGAAACGCCGTGGTTTGGCAGCCCACTGCAGCGACTGACTCTAAGACTTTTAATCTACTCTCAAAACCGCAGCCTCGGCGTGTTTTTCACACATGCCGGCAGCTGCGCTCTACACCCCCACGAAGTGGGGACAGCGATTGTGTGCGAGCGATCGCCAAAAAATGCTCGAAGCAGTGCCGCCGAAAGCCGCCGAAGCCCGACTCCCTCACTGGGGCTGTCAATCCAATTGATAAGTAGTGCTCCTCCCGGCACCACCATCTGATTAGTAGCGCAACCGCCGAATACGCTATACTTTCCCAAGTCTCGGCGAGGGCGAAATCTTCCCCCACACGTCAAGCTGCAAAGCGAAACGTAGGAAGGGTACAAGATTGCGCCGTTATCGACGCGATTCGTTTTTGCAAAACTCTTATTGTGTAGCTATTCCAGCCGCACACTGTGTGGCCTGGACGACAAGCCTGCGAAGACTCGACGAGATGCGATACTGCACCACTGCCGGTCGAGGATCGCAGGATTTTTTCATGTTTACCCGAAAAAACGCCGCATTCCTTCGTTCGTCAGCCGGTGACTGTTCGGATCGCACCCCCAGTGGTGGATTAGTGCACCACTTGAGCCTGTAGACCGCATCACGCCGCCAGCCGCCTCACCACTTGGTGATGCAACGCTACAACGTGGATGATGCATGAAACCTGTACAAAGAAAAGAGACAGCTATGTCGAACAAAGCTCTGGCGCTTGCTGCCCAGCCCCGCAATGAATTCGGTAAAGGTGCCGCCCGTCGCGCTCGTCGTGCCGGCCTGGTTCCTGTGGTGATCTACGCCAACGAATTCGAACCTGTTCACATCCTCGTTGATCGCCTCGAGTTCACTGCTGTGGTTCGTAACCATGGTGTCAACGCTGTTGTTGAGGTTGACATCGAAGGCGACAAGCAGCTCGCCATGATCAAGAACCTTGATCAAAACGTCATCACCTTCGAAATCGACCACGCCGACCTGCTCGCTATTAAGCGCGGCGAAAAGGTTGAGGTTGACATTCCGGTCACCTACGAAGGCGAAATCGCAGCCGGCGCTATGCTCATGCAGGATGCAGACACCATCCTCGTTGAGGCTGACGTGCTCTCCATTCCGGAAGAGCTCGTGGTCAACGTTGAAGGCCTGGAGATCGGTGCTCAGATCACCGCCGCCGACATCGAGCTGCCGGAAGAGTGCACCCTGGTCTCCGATCCGGAAACCCTCATCATCAACGTTGTTGAGCCGGTTGAAGAAGAACTGCCTGAACCAGACTCCGGTGAAGAAGGCGAAGAGGGCGAAGGCGAAGCAGCTGAAGGCGAAGCTGAAGCCGCTGAAGAATCCGCTGACGAAGAGTAATTCCGCCCCCTTACACTGGAAGCCTGATCCGATGTGGTTGACCGGCAGAACTTGCCACCTGTGGCAGGTTCTTGCCCGACCAACTGCACCGTCGCCGTGTCCTGCCACAGCAGGCCACGGCCATCGGTGAGGCGTCAGTAGTTGCTGCACCACCTACCTTCCATCCCCACTCCATTACTGCGCCGCGGCGTATGTTTTCTATCGTGGTGGCTGCGAATCAGTAGGTGGTGTTTGGCATTTCTCTGGCAGCTCATCAACTCCATCGCAAAGCTCACCCCTCCAGAGCTGTCACGACAATGCTGCCTCCTGCTTCCGGTAGCAGCCCTCGTCTGTGCACGTTCCCCCATGAACACACTTGCAACACGGACACCGTATCTAGTGCGTCAATGCTTCGAAAACAACTACGGCAGTGGCATCCCTTAGTAGCAGCTATTGCTGGCTCACGGATCCCCCTGTGCTGGCAGCAGGACTCGGACACATCCGCATGCTGTTGCCAAACCTAGGGCTTGCTAGCAGTACAGGCAGGTGTGTGCGACAATAGCGGGCGTGAGTTTTGATGCAGAGGCACCAATTTTGGTGGTGGGATTAGGTAATCCTGGCGAACGTTACGCGACAACACGGCACAACATTGGTTTCATGGTTGCCGACGAACTCGTCGACCAGGCTGTCCCCATGCCGGGAACGTTTAAACTGCAAAAACGTGCCGGCGCGGAGGTTGCCGAGATCCGGATCGGTGTGCACAAAGTAGTAGTTGCAAAACCGATGAGTTTTATGAACCGCTCCGGGCAGCCGGTGGCGAGCCTTTGCCAGTTTTTCAAAATCCCAGCCGATCATGTGATCGTGGTGCACGATGAACTCGATGTAGAGTTTGGCAGCATCAAACTCAAATGTGGGGGCGGCGACGGCGGCCATAATGGTTTGAAATCGATTAGCCAGTCGCTCAGCACACGGGACTATTACCGGGTTCGGGTGGGGATTTCGCGACCACCGGGACGCCAGGATCCAGCAGACTATGTACTGCGGCCATTTCCGAGCGCTGCTGCTGCAGAACTCAGCGTGACTGTTGCCGATGCTGCTGATGCAGTGGAGTTGTTGATTACGCAAGGCCTGCAGGTCGCTCAAAACGAGATTCACGCCCGCTAAGCGTGCTGCAGTCCCCGTCTGGTCAACGCCGCATCGGCGGGGCGCTCGCCGTCTTGTTAGTAGCTGGTGCAGATAGCTGCTCACAATCATCCTCGTATATGACTGTGTCTTGCGTGGCGGTAAACCGTGTTTCACGCTGGCTGCACATAACGTTTCATACCGGCGGCGATACTCGTCGTTGATGGGCGCAGATCGTTGATCGTGCGCCTTATTTCTTCCGGGCTGCTGCAAGGACTTTCGCGAATTGTTTATCGCTCAACGTGCTCGCATCCCATTTCTGCAAGCGATGCACTACTACTGGGCATCCGAGGCAGCGTGGGGCAGATTTACAGCACTTCCCCTTGCAGCGCCCGCTGGCAAGCTTTTTTCGTGCTTTCGCGACCTTTTTCGCGGCATCCTTCTTCTTACCCACGAGCAGTAAGTGTAGCATTACCTAGCAAATATTGGGCTTGCCTTTACACTTGAAAGCGCTGCTCATACCCGCAGCCTGCCCGGCGTTGCCACCAACAGTCGACCACACAACCGACTGCACCCCACTGCGGCACGCTCAACCACCACGACAACAGCCAGGCATGTTCACCATGAACACACCTGGCTGTTGTAGCCAATCAGCTGCACACACGACGCCGCAGCAGATCACTTACAGGTTTTCGATCGACTCCCGCTTCGGCACAACCACCGGCCGGGCGCCAGCAATATGCTCCACGATCCGAATAACCTGATTTGAATAGCCAAACTCGTTGTCATACCAAACGTAGAGCACCACATGGTTGCCTTGGGTGATCGTTGCCAGCCCGTCGACGATCCCGGCGTTAGTGGTTCCCACAAAATCCGTGGAAACCACCTCAGGGGATTTGATATAACCGATTTGCTGCCGCAGATCACTCTGCAGCGACACATTCCGCAGATACGTGTTAATCTCTTCCGCATCGCAAGGCTTATCCAGGGTCAGGTTCAACACCGCCATGGACACATCCGGGGTGGGCACCCGGATCGCGTTACCGGTAAGTTTGCCTTCCAACTCCGGCAGCGCCTTCGACACGGCTTTCGCAGCCCCTGTCTCGGTGAGAACCATGTTTAAAGTGGCACCACGGCCGCGCCGAGGGCCTTTATGGAAGTTATCGATCAGGTTCTGGTCGTTGGTAAATGAATGAACGGTCTCTACGTGCCCATATTGCACACCGTAGCGATCATTGACGACCTTCAACACTGGGGTGATGGCGTTAGTGGTGCAGGATGCGGCAGTGATGATTTCATCGTCATCATCAATGATGTCGTGGTTGATGCCATACACCACATTTTTCAGATTGCCTTTGCCCGGTGCAGTGAGCACGACTTTCGCAACCCCGGTGGACTGCAAGTGTTGGCGCAACCCTGCTTCGTCACGCCAGCGGCCAGTGTTATCGACCACAACAGCATCGTTGATTCCGTAGGCGGTGTAGTCAATGCTGGCCGGATCATCAGAGTAGATCATCTGAATTGGGGTGCCGTTTGCCCAAATGATGTCATTGTCGTAATCGATAGTGATGGTGCCGTTGAAAGGCCCGTGCACACTGTCGCGGCGCAGCAGCGATGCACGTTTGTCGATATCGTCTGCAGACTTTTTCCGCACCACGATTGCCCGCAGATGCACCCCAAGTCCGCGGCCTTCCCGGCCGATCAGGATGCGGGCAAGGAGTCGGCCGATACGACCAAACCCGTAAAGCACTACATCGGTGGAGCTTTGTTCCGGTTTCACCCCGATAATGTCAGCAAGTTCTTGTTCCAAGAAGCGTTCCAGTGGTTCGTCCACCCCGCGATAGCGTTGTGCCAGGCGGGCAATGTCGATGCTGGCGGTGGAGATATCCATTGCAGTCAACGCCTGCACAATCGGCAGAGTTTCTTTCAACGGCAACGGTTCATCGAGCAGTCGACGGGCAAATCGATGCGATTTGATGATGTCGATCGCGGTGACGTTTTCTAGCAGGCGCCCAAAGATGGAAGTGACAACATTCTTCTCCCGGTGAAGTTGCCCGAGCAGTGGCAGCATCTGTTCTGCCAGATCGATTTTGTCGTGAAAGTTTCCCATTGGGTCAGTTGGTTCGCTCACGGATGATTCCTTCACTGTGTTTCGCGATGTTGCACAAGTGTTGCCGATGGTGTGGCTTCCCTGTGCCGGATTGGTTTTTGTCGCGCCGAACACCACCACCGATTGCGTGCTGTGGGGGCTTGCAAGCACGGCACCGTTACTTAACATAACGGCCGAATCTGTTCTGCGTGGCCGCCTTGCCCGCATTACCCCCAACCATGGTTAGTCGGTAATCTTTTGCGTGTGCGATGTGTGATCGAAACAATTCCCCAACAATTGCAAGCATCCGGATTTTCCGGCTGCTAACCATTTGTTTTATCCCTACTCAACCCAGTATCGAAACATCTCTTGCCTACCCCCGTCTGCGGGAAGATGAAAAGATAGTATCAACACTGTGGAACGCCAGCTGCGGGGTGATGCAGTATTCCACCAAACCGCGACGCTTCAAACCGGTGGGCTGGGTTTGCCGGCGCTGTCCGGTGTTGAGGGTTCCCCTCGCAACACCACACGGTGCATCCCGGTACATGCGCACCTTGTGGAGTAACAACCATTGCCCTCACTGGTGGTTGGCCGCGCACGATCATGCTCCGCAACGCCGGCCAGCAGAGCACAACCTGGTGTAGCTGTCGCAAACCTGGCAGAACACTCACTCAGATTTTCGATGCTGCACAGGTAAGAATTCTCTTTTGCGTTGGTTCCTGCAAAGATAAAGGCCGGATTTTGTGTCTCCTGCGGCTGTGTAAAGCGGGCCGATAATGCTGTGTGGCTGTTGTGGGCTTCCTTGCTTGTCGCTGTAGCGGGACATAAACGTTGCCCCCGAATCCTTTTCTTATTTCCGGATCGGCAACCCGCCACCCCTCCCGGCGCATCGGATCACCTGTCGGTACACCAGTTCACCTGGCCGCTCAGCAACTTGAACCGTGATCGGATGTGGAAGGGCCGGCGGCACTCGAAGAATAAACCGAGCAATGAGTTGGATAGTTTGATGCAAACCACTTCCCAAGACACCGCCGCGCAGGCATCCCGTCGCCGCACATTTGCGGTGATTGCCCACCCCGATGCTGGTAAGTCCACCCTGACTGAAGCGCTAGCGTTGCATGCACATGTCATTACTGAAGCTGGTGCGGTGCACGGGAAAGCTGGTCGCAAAGCAACAGTGTCCGACTGGATGGAAATGGAAAAGGATCGCGGCATCTCGATTGCATCGTCAGCGCTGCAATTCGAATATGCCCCAGCAGGCCACGAGGGCGAACCTTATGTGATCAATCTCGTCGACACCCCTGGCCACTCTGATTTCTCCGAAGACACCTATCGGGTACTTACCGCGGTGGATGCCGCTGTGATGCTTATTGATGGTGCGAAAGGTCTCGAGCCGCAAACATTAAAACTCTTCCGCGTGTGTAAAGCCCGGGGTTTGCCGATTGTGACAGTGATCAACAAGTGGGACCGGCCAGGCAAAGCCCCACTGGAGCTGATGGATGAGATTGTTGCCGAGATTGGGCTGCAACCCACTCCCCTGTTTTGGCCGGTCGGCGAGGCCGGCGATTTTAAGGGGTTGGTGCGGCTCGACGACGAGGGAACGATTGACGAATATATTCACTTCATTCGTACCGCTGGTGGTTCCACGATCGCCCCGGAGGAACACTTCACCCCGGAGCAGGCAGCCAGTGAAGAACCCGAGGCGTTTGCGGTAGCAGCGGAAGAAACTGAACTATTGGCCATGGATGGTGCGGTGCATGATCAGGAACTCTTCCTTGAATGCACAACTTCACCAGTGATTTTCGCTTCCGCCATGTTGAACTTTGGCGTGCACCAGATTCTAGATACCTTATGCACACTTGCCCCTGCCCCCGGCCCGCGCACTGCTGACGAAGCGGTGGTGGCTGCAGCAACCACCGCAATTGACGAGGAACGTGCCGTTACCGGGGAGTTTTCTGGTGTCGTGTTTAAGGTGCAGGCGGGGATGGATAAAAACCATCGTGACTCGCTGGCATTTATGCGGATTGTTTCCGGCGAGTTCGATCGCGGCATGCAAGTAACCCACGCCCAGTCGGGACGGAGTTTCTCCACAAAATATGCGCTCACCGTGTTTGGGCGTACCCGTTCCACCGTGGAGACCGCCTATCCGGGCGATATTGTCGGTTTGGTTAATGCCGGTTCGTTAGCCCCGGGCGATACGATTTATGCTGGCCGGAAAGTGCAATATCCACCGATGCCACAATTCGCCCCGGAGCATTTTCGCACGTTACGGGCAGAATCGTTGGGTAAATACAAGCAGTTCCGCAAGGCCCTTGAGCAGCTGGCCGCGGAAGGTGTGGTGCAGGTGCTGCGCAATGATGCGCGTGGTGATGCGAATCCGGTGATGGCTGCAGTAGGCCCGATGCAGTTCGAAGTGATGCAAGCCCGTATGGCGAATGAATACAATGTGCAAACCGTCACTGATCCGGTGCCGTATTCGGTGGCGCGTCGCACCGACGCCGAAACAGTGCCGGCATTGTCGAAGCAACGCGGCGTCGAGGTGTTTACCCGCAGCGACGGGGAGCTTATCGCACTGTTTGGCGATAAGTGGCGTTTAGCGTTTATTGAGAAGGAACATCCCGAGTTCACGTTGGAGCCGCTGGTCGCCGACAACTAGGCTCAACGACGAGACTGCTCCCCCTGTTTGCCTGGTTCACAGCCGGGATACACCAGGGGGAGCATTGGTGTGGAGCTATCCACCGACCGGGGTTCTCACCAGGCTGGCGCGACCAGTTTGCAAGGGTGACCGCACTGATGCACGCGACAGTCCAGGTCGCCGCCCGCGTGTGTTGCAGTGAATTTGCTATCCACCGCTCGTGGCGGTCGTGCGGTTCGGACATCCCACTTGATGTGGGGATCATCCCAGCGCGCCTGTGCCGTCCGGAGGTGTTTGGTGCAGCGGCCAGGTGATGCGCTGTGCCGCGCGCAAGTATCGGGCTAGGGTGTTGTCAGAGCCTCGTTGAACATGTCAGTTAGGGTGTCTGCGTCTAATCCGATTGCCCGCCCATAGTAAATGGCACGCTGCAATTGTTCAGCGACTTCGTGACGTCGATTCGCGGGACGACTGCGGGCGATTCGGGTTCCGGAGCGGGGTTCGGTGACCGTAATCCCTTCTTCGGCGAGCAGATCATAGGCTTTTTTCACCGTCGCCGGGTTGACGTTGAATTGTTGCGACACATAGCGCACTGACGGCAGTGGGTCATCGGCGCCGAGTGCCCCGGTGGCGACCCCGTCAACCACAGCATCGTGGATTTGCTGAAAGATTGCGGTCTCGGCGAGGGGGTTAATTTTCATGTGAAAATTTTCCACCCCAGCACGTCTGCTGCGATTAGCCATGAATATCCACCACCAGTCGACCATGTCGGGTGCCGGCGAGCAGCTGTTCACCGGCTTTGTGTACCGCTAACAGCGGGATTGTTTCGCTGAAGCTGGCAACGTTTGCTGCCGCGCCTGAGGATGCCAACAACTGCCAGGCCTGTTCGCGACGGTGCAGCGGTTGGGTGACCGAGTTGATCCCCTGCAGTCGTACACCGCGCAGAATAAACGGCATTACCGTGGTGTGCAGTGTAGCTCCTTGCGCTAATCCGCAGGCGCTCACTGTTCCATTGTCGGCAGTTGCGGCTAGGAGATAACTTAACTGAGTATCACCTACGCTATCAACTGCCCCCGCAAAGCGGGCACGTTCGAGTGGTTTTGGTGTTGTCGGCAGGGTGGCACTGTCAATCACCTCAGCAACCCCCAGTTCGCGAAGATAGTCGCCGTATTGCTCGGGGCGGCGGGTGAGCGCATGCACTTTGACCCCTAATCCGGCAAGCAACACACAGGCAATAGAACCAACCCCACCGGTGGCACCGGTGACTGCAATTGGGAGCTGTAGCGCTAAAGCGCCTGATTCTTGCAGTGCAAGTACTGCCAGTGCGGCGGTATAGCCGGCGGTGCCAAGTTGGGCGGCAGTGAGCGGACTAATATCGCCTAACCGTACTGCGGCTTCGGCCGGGATGCGCACAAGATCGGTGTATCCGCCGTGGCGACGTTCGCCTAAACCGCCACCGTTGACGGTGATCATCTCCCCTGGAGTGAACCGTCCGGTGGGATCTTCCACGACTTCGCCGACAGCATCAATTCCGGGCACGAGTGGCCACTGGCGAATCACCCCTGGGTTGCCGGCAAGCGCTAGCGCATCCTTGTAGTTCAGGGATGAATACTTGACCCGCAGCAACACACCGTCGTCGCCCCAGCCATCTTCCGGTGTCGACACCGTTGTCGCGTGTGCTTGCCCGTTGTCATCGCGTGCCACAAGAATTGATTGACCCATAGCCATAAATGTAGCCGACTTACCGCCTGCTACCCCGGCAAGGGGGAACCGAGCAGGGTGGTTACCCCCAGATTGTTTGCAATCTTGTTTGCAAACTATGTCGTGTTCGCTGACGTTGATGGTCACCGACCAGCCAGCTGTGCTCTAGCGTTGACAAGTTGGAGCAGGTAGCCGCTCGCTGCGGCGATACGCACAGTCGAGGCGTGGTAGCCGCATGCGTAATGATCGCCGGGGGCGACAATACACAGCAGCCAAGCAGTGTGGCGGCAAAGTATTAATTGGTCGACAGCAGTTCATGGAAGGGTGCTGGATCAACCTCAGCCACTGTGGCAGGGCTAAATGTGGCATCCCTGGTTTTATCCACCAACACTGCCCGCACCCCTTCGGCAAAGTTCGGGCTGCGAATAAGGGTCGCAGCGACAACAAACTCATTATCTAACGCGTGCCGCACCGAAGACACTGTGGCGTTGGCGGCGGTTAGTAGTGTTGCGGCAACCAGCGAGGTTGGGTTTGCCGATTCGATGAGCTCCCGGACGGTGGTGACAAATTCATGATCGTCGCATCGGTTGAGATTGTCGATGATCGTGGCAAACTCTTGTTCGCCGAAAACTTCCTCGATGGCGTCACGGTGGGTTTTCATCCACGAGTCAGTGGGGCGAGGCCCGGCATAATGTTCTAATGCTTCATCAAGCGATTCAGCCACCACCATGTCAATAAACGCCATCACGTCACTGCTTGCCACAAAGTCGGTGGCAAGCCCGCTGTAGAGCATGTCAGCGGCCGACATGCGATAACCGGTCAACGTAATAAATTGGGCGACTGCCAGCGATGGTGTGCCACCGGGGCCAGCCATTCGCGGCAGCATATAGGTCGATCCCACATCGGGTATAAACCCGATGAGCATCTCCGGCATGGCGGCAGTTGCATGCTCAGTGATCACCCGGTGGGAGCCGTGCATCGAGATCCCTAACCCGCCGCCCATCACAATGCCGTCGATCACCGCCACAATAGGTTTCGGAAAGGCGCTAAGCGCTGCGTTCATCTCATATTCTTCGTTGAAGTATTGATCCACCGCATCACTATTGCCGGCCAGGATACCTTCTCGTGCAGCACGCACATCCCCACCCGCACAGAATGCTTTTTCACTCGTGGAGGTAATCACTACCCGGTGAATCGAGTCGTCGTCCCGCCACGCGTCAAGGGCGTTAGTAATGGTCTCAACCATCGCCAGGTTGAGGCTATTGAGTGCCTTGGGGCGATTGACCGCCAAAATACCGGTGGTGTTGAGTGTGGAAACATAAACCAGATGATCGTGTGTTGCGTGCCTCATACTTCACAGTGTGACATATCTCGACCACAACCGGCGGGCAATGGTGAAAAATCCCCCCTGGTGCTAGCCACTGCCACAATGACCTATCGCAGCACTGGTGTCGCCCTGAAAGCGCAGCAATGCGCTACCCGAGCATCGTGGGTAGCGCATTGCTGTAAAAAGTGTGATCGCGAATAAGTGTGATCGCACAGCAGTTACCCTGCTGTGACTCACAGGACGCCAACTACGATAGGCGCAGCTGGGAAAACCAGGCAGCAAGTGCGTTGCCAAACACCCTGGTTACACGAATGCTGCCCGACACTGCCGGCTAGCGATACGCAAAGCATGCTGATAGGCAGCTTCCGGCCAGATCGCGGTGCGACCTACTTGCTGCGCTGCGACTTCTTTGCGCTGTGCTTCGACTTTTTCTTCGTCTTTGCTTTCGCGTTTTGTGGCTTGCGCTCTAAATCGGCGGCAACATCTGGAACATAGCGGAAGTCTTCCCGCGGTGGTCGTTCGTAGTCATTTTGCGAGTCTGGACGTTCCGGAATCTCTGGCATCGGCCGATCAATCTTTTCATACGGCACGGTCGAAAGGAGATGCGAGATCACATTGATCCGGGATCGTTTTTTGTCCTCAGACTCCACGGTGTACCACGGCGCTGAGGGGATGTCGGTGTGAATAAACATCTCATCTTTTGCCCGGGAATAGTCCTCCCAGCGGGTGATGGACTGCAGATCCATCGGGGACAGCTTCCACCGGCGGAGCGGATCTTCCCGCCGGGACGTAAAGCGTTTGACCTGTTCCTCATCCGACACCGAGAACCAGTATTTCCGCAGCATAATGCCGTCTTCCACGAGGAGACGTTCAAAGATTGGGGCCTGATGTAGGAAGCGACGATATTCCTGGGAGGTACAAAATCCCATCACACGCTCGACACCTGCCCGGTTATACCAGGAGCGGTCGAAAATGACGATCTCACCGGCGGTGGGCAGCCGTTCTACATAGCGTTGGAAATACCATTGGCCTTTTTCCCGCGAGTTCGGTGCCGGAAGCGCCTCAATGCGACAAGTACGCGGGTTGAGATATTGGGTGATGCGCTTAATAGCGGAACCCTTCCCCGCGGCGTCGCGGCCTTCCATCACGATGACCAAACGGGCGCCGGTTTCAACCACCCACTGTTGCATGTCGACCAGCTCGGCCTGGAGGCGTTTGAGTTCTTTCTCGTAGGCCTTCTTATCCAGCTTAGGCTGGGCGGTGGGTGATACTGGCGGTGTGGTTTCTTGGTGTTTACCCATAGATTCTCACCCTACCCCCACGACCGGCTGTCAGAGCAACAATGAATGTCCGGCTTTGCCCCCGCCAGCTCCCCACGGCTGCGGACAGACCGACCACTCGGCACCACTCCATCACCCCGGTAATCACCATACGTTCCGGCAGCTGGCGGCGATCGCGATCGCCTACCAAGGTAAGGATTGCTTGCAGTACCAGGTAAACACAGCGCTTCCTTTGTGGCGGGTGCACTCCCCCTATTTGGCGTCAGCTACCGCCACATTCCCCCATTTCGTAACGGAACACACATATTTGCTACTTTGCAAGCTGGGTCACATTGGTAGCATCATATCGTCATCCACAGTCACGGAATGCGGGGCCGCCCCAACGGCAGTCAACGACTCTAACCACCAGTATGTTTATCGACTTCCCCGTCATAGCAATAGATAAACCTGCTGGTGAGAACACTCACACCCGAAAGGCGCGAACGTATCACCTTTCCTGCTTCACTACTTGGCTACCACCCCCAGGAGGCTGTGACAAAAAGGGGCTGCACGCGGTGCAAGGCCTGAAACTTACTGCCTTGCCCCGCCACTGCTGCCCTCTTGCGATAACTCCGCTGCATTTTCCTACAAAAGGTCAGGCTTACCCCAGGTACACTGCAATTTAGTACAGGTGAATTTTACCTTCACTGCGGTGCTTGTCCGCCCCACCGGGACTTGAAAGGTTCCGGGTAGCCGGGTGGATTGCGCAGTCCAAGGAAATGCACCACCAGGTGGAAGGATTCGACAGATAGGTGATCACGTTGAAGATTCGTCGTAACTCTCGCCGCTCCCGTCGGGCAACGCTGCTCGCGTTAGCGCTGGCGTCAACGTCGCTCACTACTACTGCCCATCAGGCGCATGCGCAACCTGCGCAACCGGCCGCCTATGCAGCCGCCCAACCACAACCCATATCCCCCATTATTTTGGGGCTCGGTGCTGCGGTAGGACTCGCCGCCGTACTGGCAGTGGTGTTGCAACAATCCTCCCCCACCACCGGGGAAACCAGTGGGACGGTTCCACGTGCAAACCATCCATCCACCCCCTCGAATGCTGGAGTGCTTGCCGGGACACCAGCACAGACCGGCCCTTCCGTCATTGAGATTGAACTTGGCAACAATGACGGGCTGCGGGATACCCCAACTGCCGGATTAGAAGGCTTAAGCGAACAGCAAGCAGCCGAGCACATTCTCCAGGAGATCAACGAAGCCCGCCAACAGCTCGACCGTCCAGCGCTAGCTGAAGATACCTATCTGGCAACAAGCGCCACCGAGTGGGCAACCCAAATAGGGCAAGCAGTCGCCGAACAAGGCTCGCTGGATGCTGACTCCTTCCACCGGGAAGGTCCAGAAGCATGGAATGTTCGCCCCACCGGTGGTAACCGGGACGGCTCCCGGCACGGTTACGAATTTGTTGCCCGGGACACCTCCCGCCACGCCCCCCAGCTGCAGTTTGAGCGATGGCTGCGTGACTCCAGCAATATTCGCCAACAGCTACTCTCCGACGACTTCACCCATGCCGGCATCGGGGTGTATCGTGATCCGCTCAGCGGGGAATGGTTCTTCGATATTCGCCTGCGCGGATAGCCTGCCACACCCCTTGGCTGCACATCAGCATCAGAAAGCTCCCCTCGTCCCCCTCAAGGACTCTGGTTGCCCCGTTGAGCACGCAGATATTGATGTAGATGTGGCAAAGCCCACCCCAAACTGCTGGGGTGGGCTGTCTACTTAGCTGCCTACCTGCAATGGATCCTTTGCACAGACTGCTGGGGGTTGCACCGTGCGGCTGCTGGGGCGCTACCAGCTAGAAGCACAAACCGGCTCTCGCGCAGAAAACTATCTACCAGTGGGCAGGGTACTATCCACCAGGAGAGCAGATTATTGAAGCGCATCGAGTTCTTCGCCGATCTCCATCCACTCCATCTCTAAAGAATCGCGTTGATCACCAAGCGCCAGCAACTCGCGGTTCAGATCAGTTAACCGATCGGTGTCCATCTCGGCGCTTGCTGCAGCCATCTGCTCATGCAACTCGGTTTCCTGCGTCTGCAATTTGCTGATTTTCCGCTCCAGCGAAGTCAGTTGTTTCTGCAAACTGCGCCGCTTCGCAGCATGCTGCTTCTTCTCCGCTGAACCAGCCTCCGGCGCGTCAGCAACCGCAATGCGATGTTTTGCCGACACTTCAGCAGTGGCGGCGCGACGCTGCAAATACTCCTCAATCCCCTGCGGCAAATGGGTCAGTTTCCCATCCCCGAACAGTGCATAAGTGTCATCACAGCAGCGTTCAATGAGATACCGGTCGTGGGAGATCACCACCAAAGTGCCCGGCCAGCCGTCCAACAGCGACTCTAATTCCTGCAGCGTATCAATATCTAGATCGTTTGTCGGCTCATCCAACAGCAGCAGATTCGGCTCCGCCATCATCACCCGGGTCAGCTGCAGGCGGCGCCGCTCCCCACCGGAAAGATCACCAATCGGGGTGCGCTGCCGTTTCGCACTAAACCCGAGACGTTCAGCCAATTGGGATGCCGAGATCTCTTTCTTCCCGATCGTCACATAGCTGGCCACATCCTCCACCGCATCAAGCAGGCGACGTTCCGGATCAAGATCATCCAATTCCTGACGCAGCCACCCAAGTTTCACAGTTCGGCCTTCGATGCGTTTGCCACTATCGAGCGGATATTCGCCGGCAAGCGTTTTTAACAATGTGGTTTTCCCCGACCCGTTGACCCCCACCAGGCCGATACGCTGCCCTGGGGCAAGACGAAACGTTTGATTGTTTAACAGCAGCCGCCCATCCGGGGAGGTGACTGTGGCATCCTCTAGCTCCACGACCACATTGCCCTGCCGCGACTTGGAAAACTGCATCAACTCGACAGCGTTACGCGGCGGCGGCACATCACTAATAAGCGCTTCGGCAGCCTCAATCCGGTAGCGGGGTTTACTGGTGCGGGCCGGTGCCCCACGCCGCAGCCAGGCAAGTTCTTTCCGGGCTAGATTACGACGCCGCTGTTCCGCCGCATCAGCCTGTCGGGCACGTTCCGCACGGGCGAAAATCCAATCATTGTAGCCCCCCTCATAGGTGTCGACCTGCCCATCGTGTACTTCCCAGGTGCGGGTAGCGACAGTATCTAAAAACCAGCGGTCGTGGGTGACCACGACCAGCGCCAAATTGCGCTGCAGCAGATGATCAGCTAGCCATTGCACCCCTTCGACGTCCAGGTGGTTGGTCGGCTCATCCAAAATCAGCAAATCAATGTCTTGCACCAGTGCGGCCGCCAAATTCACTCGGCGACGTTCCCCACCGGACAACGAACCAACCGGGGTTTCCAGGCCAAGGTTTGCCACCCCAAGGCCATGCAACACTGCCCGAATCTTCGCATTCGACGCCCACTCATAGGTTGCTACCCCCAGCGGGGCGAGCACAACTTCAGCGATCGTTGCCGTTGGGGCGAGCTCAGCGCCCTGGGTCACATAAGCCATAGCGAGCCCGCTGGCAAAGGAAATCCTTCCACTATCAGGAGTGTCCTCACCGGTGAGGAGCTTCAACAACGTGGTTTTTCCACCGCCGTTTAACCCCACCACCCCGATTCGATCCCCCGATTGCACCCCAAGAGAGACGGAATCCAGCAGGGTTTGTAACCCGTAAGATTTGCTGACCTGTTCCAGGTTGACATAATTGACCACCCCACCATGATAGTGGGTGGAAAGCAACACTTGCCCCACAGCAGCGCAACAGCACCCAATCTGCTGGTGAGCAGCCGCAACCGACCCCTGCCGCCCGGTGGAATAAAACAGCACACCCCTGCAGGGCGGCCAGCAGCATCACCGCAAGAACGCACAGGATCTACAAAAATTGAGTCGCCGCCGCTAATCGGCGCCACAATAAGCGGCAACAACAGCTTCACTCGCTAAGTTTTCGAGTGGACAGGAAGAACCAGCAGGAGGAAGGAACCATCGTTGTGCTGCCAGATACCGATGCAAACCTGCAAAGGAAACAGCGCGATTATTCCTCTGTGACGAGTGTTGCCCCGGCGGCCGGTCCCGAAGTTGCCACCGCCACCATTGCTTTGCCCGTATCGTGCAGCTCTTCGGCAACATCCTGGGCGTGCTGGGCATCACGACATAAAAATACGCAAGTAGGACCCGAACCGGACACAATACCGGCCAATGCACCAGCGCTGCGCCCAGCATCCAGCACACTATGCAACTTTGGCATCAAAGATAACGCCGCCGGCTGCAAATCATTGTGCAACAGCGGGGCAAGTGCGGCAGGATCACCACTGCGTAACGCCTGCGCCATCGCTGTCACATCCACGCTCGCCAGCGAATCACGGGGTGGGGTCATTTCATCGAAACGACGAAACACCGCCGGAGTGGACAACCCATCAGACTGGGCAGCCATCACCCAGTGATAACGTCCCCGCACCATCATCTCCACAAGCTCATCACCCCGCCCAGTACCCAACTGAGTGCGTCCCACAAAAGAAAACGGCACATCCGCCCCGAGGATGGCACACATCGCCAACAACGTAGAGCGTTCCTCAGCAAGCAGACCGTCAGCAAACAACTGTGCCGCAGCTTTGATCGCCGCTGCCCCATCGGCTGATCCACCAGCCATACCCCCAGCAGTAGGCACCTGTTTAGTGATTTCGATGACCACAGCTGGCAACGTGGACGGATCATATCCCCGCTGCACAAGCTCCGCGGTAACCAGATCCACTGCCCGCCATGCCAGATTCGACGAATCGTTAGGAACCTTATGCGCGTGCAACCCGCGCACGCGCAACCCCAGCACCCGGGAATCACCCCGATGCCAAGGCACCTGCCGCGGCGAATAGGCGGTCAGCGTCACCGTGTTCGCCAATTCAACCGCATGAAACACCGTAGTCAAAGGATGATAACCATCAGCACCAAGCGCCCCCACAGCCAGGAGCAGATTTGTTTTTGCTTGTGCTCTCGCAGCAATCCGCGCCACCGGCGTGTGCCGAGTTTCAAGATCCTTCACATCTAGGTCCACATCCGAACACTATACTTGCCACCCGCCCACTGCCGCAGTGCCACCGGTGTTATCGGAACCGTCCACCGGCGCCACCCCTAAACAGCGACCGCAGTACACCTGACCCCGCCGCCCCAAGCATTCCACTAGCAGCATCAAAAGTAGTAAGCAGCATGAACAGCAGTGACGAGAAGATGACACAGCTATGAGGTGGCCACGAGCCACCACCAGCCCAAAGACGCACAGCAACACTGTTGCTGCGTAACACATCCAACGTTCTCAGCCGCTACTCTTGCGTTTTGGCCGAGATGAGGCTACGAATTGTTGGCTGGCTTATGATCTGCCATCGCGGCAGCAATCGCCACAAAGCCTTCCACCGGAATGTCCTCACCCCGACTCGCCGGATCAACCCCGGCGCGTTCAAGCACCGCTGCAGCCGCATCAGCAGAGCCAAACATGGGTTTCAGGGCAGCCCGCAGCATTTTGCGACGTTGCGCAAACGCTGCGTCAACCAGCGGAAACACTGCGCTACGATGCGCTTCGTCAATCGGCCAAGGCTGCGCTGCTGGCTCAAAACAGTCAATACGCACCAGCGCGGAGTCAACATTTGGTTCCGGCCAGAATACGCTTCGCCCGATCACCCCTGCCCGCGTCACTTTGCCATAAAAGCTCGCTTTTACACTGGGCACCCCATAGATTTTCGAACCAGGACTCGCAGCAAGCCTGTCAGCGACCTCTTTTTGCACCATCACCAGCACCCGCGAAATACTGGGGAAGGTGGCAAGCAGATGCAGAATAACCGGAACCGCCACGTTGTAGGGCAAATTGGCGACCAGCGCATCCGGTGAGCGATGTATTCCTGCCGCGGCAAGATCCTGCGGGGTGAGCTGCAATGCGTCGCAGCCGATTACCGTGAGATGATCGGCTTGTGCGGGGGCAAATTGCGCGGCCGTTGCTGGTAGCTGCTGTTGCAAGACTGGATCAATCTCTACTGCGGTGACGTGTTCCACCGCATCAAGGAGACCCAGGGTGAGTGATCCTAAACCAGGTCCCACTTCCAGTACATGCATGCATGGGTCAAGTTCAGCAGCAGCGACAATACGCCGAATCGTATTCGGGTCGTGCAGAAAGTTTTGACCCCATTTTTTCGTAGGAGTTTTGTCCAGCTGCTGCGCAAGCTGGCGGATCTCTGCAGGACCTAGATACGACACCGAATGGTTATTCACAATCGCCTAGTGTAGTCCGCTGGCAACACCACACCACATTGGTGAGCGCAGCACCGTCACCAAATAGCGGCCGACAACATCAGGGATAGTTCACCACACCACATTGGAGCGAAACACTGGTTGCGCATCCCTCCACCGGGAATTGTGCAACCTTGCAGCTACCGCCAGCCAAACTTCGCGGTACATGCTGGCCATGCACCCCAGCCTTGCCCGGCCAGTACCTTTTCGGCGACTTCGATCTGCGCCTCGCGGCTAGCCATCCATGCCTCTGGGGCGTAGGCGCCACCACCGTAAGCGAGCCACGTCGACGGGGTGAACTGGAGACCACCGGAAAAACCGTTGCCGGTGTTAATCGACCAATTGCCGCTTGCTTCACATTCAGCGAGCTGATCCCAGCGTCCGTAAGGCACACTCGGCGCAGCAACTTTGGTTCCCCGCCGAATAGTGGTGGGCTGTGGCGCAGAGATCTCTTCATCGCTGAGCACGGTGGATCCCACTTGGCGGCCTGACTCGGTCACGGTTTGCGTGACCTGGCGGCGAGTGCCTGGTTTTCCAGCCGCTTCGGTGATTTCCTCCCCCTCGTCAAGCGTGGGATCTTCCACGATGACGACAGGTGCCGGGATCACAGTGGTGGTTTCCACTAAATCAACAGTGCGGTGCACCACCTCAATGACCGTCTCAGCGGTGACTTCAGCGTTTCGTGCAGGAGTTACCAGATCATCACCATCGATGGCTATCCCCGCACCGGCGAGCACTTCAGCCACAGTAGAACCGGCAACCTGCACGGTTTGTGGCACCCCATCGACGATGATCGTCACAGGTTTCGGGGTAGTGACTTTCACCGTAAGCCCGGATACGGGGATCGCTGCCGAATCGGGATAGGACACTGTATCTACAGCGTCGAGTTGAAGTTCATTGACCAGCTCACCCACGGTTAGAGCGGTTGTGGCGATCGTCTGCTCGGTGCCGTCAACCTCCAGGCCGACGGTTCGGGTTGCCCGAACCACAATGTTGTCACCGTCGTGCACAACAGTGTCGAGTGGCGGGGTGATGAGATAGCCTGGCCCTGGCTCGATGCCGTTGGCTGCAAGGACTTCCCGCACAGTTTGCCGCAGCGCTGTGGTGTGCAGTATCTGGCCGTTGATGTCGATATCAACGTCTTTTTTCTCAGCGATGGTCAGTCCACCACCGATTAACAGCGTCACCAGCATGGATGAGGTCGCCACCCGCAGCGGCACGCTACTGGTGTTGTTGAGACGATGCAGACTCAAGGGGTGGTTGGTGCCCATAGGCTGGGATACTCCTTAAAAACAACAGCGAGTGGGAAAGCGACGACAACAGTGGCTTCTCACAGCATTTGATAGTGCACAGCGCCAGCCAGCAATCACAACCGGTGCGATGTGCGGTGTCGACCACTGTGCGGCTAGGTCAAGTAGCCTGCGGCGTTCACCGTGAAAGACTCACAGCGGCGCAACCGGTTGCTCGGTTGCGTCGGAATCGAGTCCTCCAACCACCTGACACTACCGGTTTGTTACCGGTTTGTGACAGTGCCACGATCACTTCATTGTTCACAGCGGCCACATCAGTATTGCGGTGTCGCATCCACCCCGGAAAAAGCCCTCAAGTGGGGGTACTGATTGTGTGTTACACCAGCAGTGCAAGTGCGCAGTGCACAGTCGATACGCTCCAGGACACAGCGGCCTTCACAGCATGATGACCTGTGCCAGGTGTGCTGGCAGCTGTGGTAAATAGGTTGCGCACGACTGATACTGCAACGCAGCATCAGCCGTCCACCTTCCCGTCACCGCAACTGACTTGAGATTCGAGGTGCCAGCTGCCACCAATGGTCTAGCGACAGTAAAGCTGATTCAGTGCCGCCTGCTGCGCGGCAGCTGCATGCGCTGCAGCAGCTTCAGCAGCGTTGCCGCCATTTTCCCCGAAGGTCACCACTGTCACACCTGACTGGCAATTCCCCGCCGGAACAGCTGCTACTACAGCCGGCGCCGGATCAGGTGCAGGGACTGCAGCGGGAGCCGGTGGTGCAACTTCAACCGGTTGTGGAGCAGGTTCCGGTTCCGGCGCAGGTACAGCTGTTCCCGGCGGGGAAGCTTCTTCGGCAGGTGCCGGGGAGGTGACAGGATGCACCTCTGCCACAATCTGTCCCTGTGCCGGGTTTACCGGTGTGGTTTCATCCTGCGGTGCAGCAGGGGTTGTTGCAACGGTGTCGGCATCATTGCTTGTAGCAGGCTCATGCACTTCCGACTGGGCAATCAGCGACTCTGGGGCTAGCTCTTGCGCCACTATCACCGCACTTGGTAACTGGCGCAGCAACGAAGCTCGCACATCACGCCATGACTCTGGGGTCACTGCTTGTTGGGAAACCTGCAACGCTTGACCGCTGCCGGCAGCTAACACCTGCGACTGGGGAGCATGCCCGGCACGCGCTGGGGAGTGTAACTGTTGGAAACTTGCCGGGATCCGCTCAATTGTGACCCGCATACCGTTGTGGATCCGATGATCCAACGCCGGGGAGACCACATCTTGGCCAGTGAGTTTAACCCCCGACTGGGCAAGTGCCCGATGCACAGTATTACCGATGGTGACAATCCGCCGGGTGTGACCGTCTTGTACGAGTTCGATCTCTTTTTTCTCGGTGAGCACCATCATCCCGCTTAGCGCAAGAGTGACGAGCATTCCACCGGTACCAACTCGTAGCGGCATACTCGTCGTGCCGTTGAGCTGACGCCAGTGCGCCTGGCTGTGTCGTCCAGTCACGATCGAGTTCCTCCAGAGTATGTCGCTCTTTTTGACAACAACATGCATGCCCAATAGTGGACAGCTCACGGCTCATGGTGCGCAGCCAGGCGCGCAGCGGTGACCACTGCCAGGTTGGGCGCAGCTACCAATGTGTCCCGAATCTGTCAGTGGACAAACGATGTGCCAGTGTGTGTCACATCGACGCATCACCTGCCACACCAGCTCCAGCAACCAGCCAGCTACTGCCATCCGCAGCCCGGATCTGTGCAGCAGCCGCATACCGCTTCGGTGACCAAGGGAGGTATCGACGTGCCTACCGAAGGTGTCTCCACCAAGAGCAGTGAGCCAGGTGACTCATAGCTATTCGCCAAATGACCGGCCGTTCGCGGGAACGCTCCCACAGCGTTCACTCACTTACAACCGCTCCATCTGCCCATCGTGGCTACTGTTCGGAACATGCGCCCACAGTGACCGACTTCGGCATGGAAGCGACGATGTTGTGACACACCCAGCTCGATGCGCACTGTTGTCAACAATGTTTTTCCATCCGCAATGCTAGGGCACACTACTGCCAACTGTCGATGGTTTTGGGGGACAAAACACCAGCTTGTCCAGCATTCCATTAGGGTGCAAATGTGCAGCACCACAGTCGACGATGCTGCAGTTTTGCTCCATTTCGCAAAGGGCTCTGCACTATCCTGTTTTTACCCCCACCTAGGGTTACTGAAGGGTGAGGTTAAATACTCGCGCATAGGTTTCCCGCACATGCCCGATGAGTGTTTCAACAGGTTCCTGCCGCACTTCAGCTAAACATAATGCGGTGTGTCCAATGATTGCCGGTTCGTTGCGGAAACCACGATGCGGCACCGGGGTCATATATGGTGCATCGGTTTCCACCAGCAGCTGTCCTGGCGGCACGCGTTTTGCTACTTCCCGCAGCTCATCATTGGCGGCAAAGGTGACATTGCCGGTAAATGACAGCACATAGCCGCGCGCAATTGCTTCAGTTGCAACTTCCAACGGGGAGGAAAAACAGTGCAGCATCACTTCCCGGGCACGGGGCAGATCAGCGAGTGCATCAAGCAGGAGCTCGTCAGCTTCCCGATTGTGAATCATCAAGGTTTTACCAGTTGCTATCGCCAACTCATTGTGCCAGGCCAAGGCTTGCTGCTGGGTGTCAATATCTGCACAGTCTTCGGATTTGTCGATCCAATACGTGTCTAGGCCTGTTTCCCCGATGGCCACCACGTTGGGATCCTTAGCCAATGTTGCAAGCGCTGCTTTCACCTCGTCGGTAAGTTCCTTTGCCCGGGTGGGGTGAATAGCGACCGCCGCAACAAGTTCATCGAATTGGCGAGCCAGGTTAACTGCCGCAACACATTCGTCGAATCCGTCACCGACAGTACAAATATTGGTGACACCTGCGTCTGCGGCCCGCTCCAGCAATGGTTTCGCCGCTTCCGGCTCCCACGCCCCGCAGGAAGTCAGATGCGTATGCGCATCGATAAGGCCAGGTAGCTTGCGGGCAGGTTGCGCAGGTTCCCGCTTTTTTCGAGCAGCACACATACCGGTAATCCTAGGCGGAAACGTTCGCAGAGCAGAAATAGTGCCCACCTGTGCCGACCGGCCCAGCAAGCCTCCCCGGTGTACCCGCCGCTAGCACCCCGTGGCCCAAGGGCGCTGACAGACGTTGCATCTCTCCGCAGCGGGTGTCGTCTTGGGCAGGGTTGATATGTCCCTGCGGGGTTCCATCTCCACTTATCTGCGAAATATCGCCTACCAACAGGTGGTTTGCCCTGCTTCGTGGGTTGTCGGTGTGGGGGAAGCATCCGATTGTTCGCCTGTTAATGAAAAAGATTGCTACCATCAGCGGAAAGGGTTGCCAACAATAAGTTGCAGCAACAATCGCCTGCCATACTGGTGATCGTTGCTGGGCTGTGGTGCAGCGATAACAGTGTTGCCCTGCTGGCTGTGGCGTCGCTGCTGCACATACCATGCCCCCACCTTCTTGCCCCGTGTTCCTCGATGAAGTGAAAGCTGCTGTAACTCGTGCCTGATACTTTTGACACGCCCCACCCAGGTCCGCGGAAACGGTTCACCCTTGAAGACGTCATTCAAGAAGCCTTCGCCTTAGGTTTGGATCAGTTCTCGATTAGCGGTGTTGCCAGGAATCTGGGGGTGCGCGCACCAAGTATTTACCGGGTAGTTGAATCCCATGAACATCTGGCATATCTGTGTGTCGAAAGGGCGGTCGCATCGATGCCATTGCCTGATGCGGCACTGCCCTGGAGTGCGCAGCTGTCACAGTTTGCGGAACATTTTTGGACAATGTGCGACCGGCACAGCGGGCTCGCGCAGGCGCTCATCACTGTCCCCACCACACATCTTGCCGTGCGCCACTATTTTGAACAGCTCCTCACCCAACTCGCCGCAGTGGCCGACGATGTGCCCCTGCCCCGTTTCCAATTTGCTGTGGATCTCATCAGCAAAATCACCGTCATGGGTTCGGTGGTGACGGAAGGGTTGAAGAAGTCCGGCGAGTCGGAAACCCCTGGTGGCACCCGCATCGATGACAGCTACCTGTTGAAGCTATTTCCCCATTTGTCCCCGGCGAACGGCTATGCGCTAGTCAAAGAAGAAGTCGAGTTTGTCATCAGTGGCCTCGCCGACACCGTGTTTCCTCGGCATTTAAGCGAACAAGGTTTAGCAAACTCGCAGGCAATCACTGCTGCCCAGTCATCCCAGGGCAGCTCTGGTAGCTAGCTGGTACCAGCGTCGCTGCGGCACTGGTTGGTGCTTCTAACCAGCGCCCGGCCGATGGCGGCGGCGATTTTCGCAGCACGCTGCGACCACAGGGGAAAGTCACACAGTTGGCTGCTCAACACCCCCTGCATCGAACAGCAAGCACCGGCCAACTGACCACAATCAGTGCCGGTGCTTGGGGGGGTGTTCCCGCCGCTAGCACACTGGTGCTCGCGCTATGCTAGTCATCTTCATCGTCGGCGATTACCGGCGCCCAAGTAGTTCCTGTTTCGGCCAGGCTTGGATCGAGTTTTGCGATCAACGGCTGCGGCTTCGCCAACGGGGTACCCGGCACCATTTCAGTGCGCCGCCACACCGCCTGCTGGTTGGTGTAATCACCGGTAATAATCGGATAGCTGCGACCAGCTTCTGGCAGCCCAACGCCAACCGGGTGACATGGCATGTCGTCGGTGACTTCGCGAATCTCTGGTTTCGCAGCCCACACCCCGTCACGGCCTAAGGTTTCGTGTACTTGCTGGGCAATATGCGGCAGATACGGGGTGAGTAGCGTGTTACAGTCGCTGACGACCTGCAGCGCCACATAGAGCACCGTAGCGAGACGCTCCTGCTGATCGGGGTCTTTCGCCAACTTCCACGGTTCCTGCTCAGCGATATAGGCGTTCGCCTCTCCCACCACATGCATCGCGTGGGTGATTCCGGCTTTGAACTTGCTGGCTCGCAAATTGTCGCCAACGATGCGGTAGGCGTCTTCGGCAAGCTGCAGAAGACGACGATCACTTTCGGTGAACGTTCCTGGTGTTGGTACCTGCTGAAAGTTTTTGTGTGCCATCGACACGGTGCGATTGACTAGGTTGCCCCAGCCGTTGGCCAGCTCATTGTTCACCCGGCGAACGAACTCTTCCCAGGTGAAGTCCGTGTCGGTGTTTTCCGGTCCGGCCACCGAGATAAAGTAGCGCAGCGGATCAGGACCAAATTCGGCCAAGAAATCCTTGACATAGATCACAATGCCTTTGGATGAGGAAAACTTCGATCCGGACATCGTCAGATATTCACTCGACACCACTTCGGTTGGCAGCTGAAGTTCACCGAATTCACCAGCAGCACCGCCATGGGCACCCTTGCCCTGATATCCGAGTAGTTCGGCCGGCCAAATCTGGGAGTGGAAGGTGATGTTGTCTTTGCCCATAAAGTAGAACGACAACGCATCCGGGTTCGTCCAAAAATCTTTCCACGCATCCGGATTTCCGGAGCGCCACGCCCATTCCATCGACGCCGACAAATAGCCGACCACCGCATCAAACCAGACATAGAGTTTCTTTGCCTCATTGTCCTGCCAGCCGTCGATCGGCACCGGGACACCCCAGTCAATATCGCGAGTCATCGCCCGTGGCCGCAGATCAGCAAGCAGGTTGAGGGAAAACTTCAACACATTGGGACGCCAGTCTTGGCGGGTTTCTAGCCAAGATTTCAGTTCATCAGCAAGGGCTGGAAGGTCGAGCAGGAAATGTTCGGTGCGGCGGAATTCCGGGGTTTCCCCATTGATTTTCGACACCGGATCAATCAAGTCAGCCGGGTCAAGCTGATTGCCGCAATTGTCGCACTGGTCGCCGCGGGCACCGTCAGCCCCACAAATCGGGCAGGTTCCTTCAATATAGCGATCAGGTAAGGTTCGTCCCGACGACGGGGAGATCGCCCCCATCGTGGTTTCTTTTTTCATGTACCCGTTTTCGTACAGTCCGCGAAACAGCTCTTGTACTACCGCGTAATGATTCCGGGTGGTGGTGCGAGTAAACAGGTCATAGGACAGTCCCAGCCCTGCTAAGTCTTCGACGATCTGCCGATTGTAGCGGTCAGCCAGGGTTTGTACCGCTACGCCTTCTTTCTCTGCCTGCACCAGCAGCGGGGTGCCGTGCTCATCGGTCCCGGAGATCATCAACACCTGTTCACCGCACATTCGCCGGAACCGTGCGAACACATCAGATGGCACCCCAAATCCGGCAACGTGGCCGATATGACGGGGTCCATTAGCGTATGGCCAGGCAACAGCGGTAAGCACAGGGTTAGACATGGCTTCCAGCATAATTAATACCGGCTGTTGTTTCGACATGCGGCCCCAATGGGTCACCGTGTTGCCTGGAATTTACACCACCGCACCGACTATTCCCGCAGGTCACTTGTAAACGGCAGAGTTATTCTGGGCGCCCCGGATTCGCCAGCCCCTGCGGGGGCTTGCCGCGTGCGCTGATCGGTGGGCGGTGCGGCAACCCTGCCATGAGGGCAATCCTGGCATCGCAGCACTGGCGGCGCGCAATGGTACCGGGGCAAAACCGGTAGCCGCAGCAACGTGGCCAGTGAACTCTATTGACGGTTTGCACGCAGGGTTGTTGGGTTCTGGTGTGGATCGACTGCCCGTCCGCTATCCACAACACTGCGCCGCCGTCGTCTTCACCTTGTGGTTTAGACGACGGCGGCGCAGTGTTTCGCTGCTGTAGCAAGGGGAGCAAAGCTCATCGCTGAAGCGAGGTGAGGCGAAAAGCCGCGTTGTGCTTGTGCTTGCGCACCGCGGGTGCAGTATTACTCGCAGTGCAGCAAGCGTGCGCTTCCAATACAGGAAGGATATTCCTTGCTGCCGCTGGGATTAGCTGTGATGCTCTGGATGATCCTGCCGCAGCGGCCCGTGCAGGCGAAGCTCACCGGGGTGGCGAAGCTTCTTCAGTCCACGGCGAAGCTGGGCGAGCTGCTGCTGCCGCGCCAGGTGTTCTTGGTGGATGCGTGCCTCCCGGGCGAGTTTCATCGCAAAGCGCTGCTGTGCCTTGTGATCTAAGTAGAGCGGATCATTAGAGAGATCCTTCACAACAGCCACGATAAGCACTACCAGCAGGAAGAGGAATGGGCTGGCGGCGATAATGGTGACGTTTTGCAGATTCGATAACGTGTCAGCGCCACCGGTAAACAGCAGCACAATTCCGATTGCGGCAGCCCCGATACCCCACAGGGCGGTGATGAACCGGTTGGCGGTAAGTGCCCCGTTTTGGCTCATAGAACCCATCACTGTCGAAGCCGAATCGGCTGAGGTGATAAAGAACGTGGCGAGCAAAATCATTGCCACAAACGCAGCAATCGTGCCACCAGGCAGGGTGTAGAGCAGATCAAAGAGTTGACGTTTCGCGTCGCCATCACCGTAGATGGAGCCGCCGTGGGACTCAAGGAAGATCGCAGTGCCACCGAAGATGGAAAACCATACCACCGAAACCGCTGACGGCACGATGACAATAGCCACAATGAATTCGCGGATGGTTCGTCCCCGGGAGATGCGCGCTAAGAACATGCCCACAAATGGTGACCAGGAGATCCACCACGCCCAGTAGAAGATTGTCCAACCGCTGAGCCATGGTCCGGCTTCCCCGTTAGCAGAGTCCGCGGTGCGGGCAGTCATTTCGAAGAAGGAGGCAAGATAGTTCCCCAGCGACGTGGGGATCATGTTGAGAATATAGACGCTTGGGCCAAGGACGAAGACAAACACCGCAAGCAGGGTTGCCAACACCATATTGGCGTTTGAGATGTATTGAATACCCTTGGACACACCGGTGACTGCAGAGATCACAAAGCAGATGGTGAGCACCGCAATGATGACCAGCAGCCACACATTATTCGGGTTGGAAAGACCAGGGGTGAAGCTGTCTTGCTGGATTTCAATGAGCCCGACTTTCGCCAACCCGGCGCGAATCTGGGTGGCGCCAATGCCGAGCGAGCAGGCGGTGCCGAACATGGTGGCAACAATCGCCAAAATGTCGATAATCGCCCCAACGAGACCGTTTGCGCGACGCTCCCCGATCAGCGGCACGAAACAGCTCGACAGGAGCTGTTTGCGTCCCATGCGGAAGGTGGAGTAGGCAATCGCCAGCCCCACGAGGGCATACATGCACCAAGGATGCAGTGTCCAGTGAAATAGGGTGGTTGCCATGGCGCCGCCAACGGATTGTTCACCAATACCTGGTACTCCGGCACGATAGTGCGACAGCGGCTCGGAGGTGCCGTAGAACATCAAACCGATGCCCATACCGGCGGCAAACATCATCGCAAACCAGGACACGTTACTAAATTCGGGGGCTTCATCGTCGCGGCCCAGTTTGATGGAGCCGAAGCGGGAGAAAGCCACCGCCAACATGAACACCACAAATACGGTGCCAAACAGGGTGAATGCCCAGCCTAAGTTATCGATGACGCCGGTGAGTGCGCCGGAGGCGAAATCGGAGAAATTCGTGGGGGCAAACAGTCCCCAGGCGACAATCGCTACGACGACTGCCATGGCCGGTCCGACCACTGCCCAAGCGATCGGCAGGTTGGATTGTTCACCAGCCAGTTCAATAGGTTCTTCTTCCGCCCCCGAGGATGCGGCGACCGCATTGGGGTTGGCCAGCATGGTGGCCAGCGCCTCAGTGGCGGTGACTTCCGGATCGGCGAAAACGTGTACCGTCTCGCTGTCACCGTTTTCCGCCTCGGCGGTGGTTGTTCCTGCCGGGGTTGCTGCTGCAGCGGTGTGCAGCGTATCGGTCGGATCAGTGGAAGCCGCCGGGGGATACTGTCCCGGCGGCGACTGTGGATCTTGCGGTTGTTGAGAATCTGCCATAGTTCCAACGTGGCAACAATGATGGCTAAGTGCAACTAGCAGGTAACCGGTTTGACACGCTACCCCCTGTGAACCCCCGTCAGGTAACGAAGGTGTAAGGCTGTGCGCTGCGGGAAGTTTCAGCAGGCAACACCGTAAGCCGCGGCATGTCCGCCTCCCCTACCGATCACAGTTATGTAACGATTTCATTACGGGCTGCGAGCACAGCGTCATACAAATCATTTTTTGACACAGTTGTGCCCTCGGTCACTTGTCGGCAGGCGGCTTTGAGTTTCATTCCTTCCGCGACAAGCGACTCAGCTTGCGCCACCAGGCTTGCCGGATCTTCCTCATCAACTGCTGCAGCAGGGCCGATAATCAGGGTGATTTCCCCTTTCACCCCGGCGGCAGCCCACTGGCACAGCTCTGCGAGACTGCCGCGTCGATATTCTTCATAGGTTTTCGTCAGCTCCCGGCACACTGCCGCCGGCTGCTGGTCGCCGAATACTTCCCGGGCTACTGCGAGGGTAGCGGCGATCCGATGGGGTGATTCAAACACCACCAACGCATCACCGGCACCGATATGACTCTGAAACAGGGCGGTGCGGGCCGCGGGTTTGCGGGGTGCAAACCCGACGAAACGAAACCCCCCGGCGGGAAGACCCGCCCCGGCTAATGCAGTGGTGACCGCGGAGGGACCGGGGATCACTGTAACCGGAATCCCAGCATCGTGGGCGGCAGCCACCAACGTGTACCCAGGGTCGGCAACCACCGGCATCCCGGCATCGGTGACTACTGCAACAAGGTTTGTGCGCGCCAACGCTAACAGTTGCGCTTTACGCTGATCTTCATTGTGGTCAAAATTCGAGATCACCGTCCCGGTAATGCTCACCCCGATCGCCGCGGCCAACGACCGCACCCGGCGCGTGTCTTCCGCGGCAATGACTTGGGCACGGCCAAGTACTGCCGCCTGTCGCAGGGTGACATCATATTTATTGCCAAGCGGTGTACCCACAACCGCCACCCCGGTGGCGGGCAGCGCTACCGCGGCAAGAGCCGACGGGGTGAAGATCGGATTGGCGGGGCAAACAGCAGCATCGGTGGTGGTGTTCATACTCTTTAGTGTGGCACACCCTAGAATGTTCGTTTGTGACCAGCCACACCACTGCCCCCGCCCCCGATAATGCACCGGCACCCCTTGCCCGTAGCATCGCGACAGCGTTAGCGAAACCACGCCGCACCCTGCCGCCGGTCACCGCCAATCGGCGGGAAACGCTCGCCTATGTGCTGATCCTGGCGATAGTGTCGTTTACCCGGCTTGTCGCGTTAGGGCGCGTCACCGACTATGGCACCCCAATTTTCGACGAGAAACACTATGTGCCACAGGCCTGGAATATGGTGACCTCCGCGCAGGATTTCCTCACCGGCGGGGTGGAACTCAATCCCGGGTTTGGACTGGTGGTGCATCCACCATTGTCGAAACAGCTCATGGCGATCGGGCAGGCACTCTTCGGCTACACCGCATTCGGCTGGCGAATCAGTGGGGCTATCGCCGGCATTATCACGGTGGCGCTGCTGATGCTGCTCGTGCGCCGACTCACCGGGCAACGCCTCGCCGGCATCATCACCGGTGTTCTGGCCTGCTGCGACGGGGTGCTGCTCATCGAATCCCGGTTTGCACTGCTCGATATTTTCCTTGTCACCGCAGTGATCGTGGCCACCTATTGTCTCCTGCGCGACCGGCAGGCGGTCACCGACCGCTACCAGACCATCCTCCACACCCCAGTCACCGCCGCCGACCCTACCGGCACCGGCGGCACGATAACCGGGTTGCCGATGGTACCGGCCGGGCAGCTCGGACCGAATTTTGGGTGGCGCTGGTGGCGGTTTGCCTGCGGTATCGCCCTGGGCTGTGCACTCAGCGTGAAATGGTCGGGGCTGTACTATATGGCCTTTTTCGGCATCTACATTGTTGCCGCCGATATGGTGCTCCGCTTCCAGGCTGGGGAACCCCGCCCAGTAGTCACCACCTTGGTGAAAGATTCCTGGAAATCATTTATCAGCCTGGTGATCGTGCCCGTCCTGGTCTATCTGTGGTCATTTCGCGCCTGGTTTGCCGGCGAAACCACCGTCTATCGGCATCAAATCAATGCCGGCGCCATCGACGACACCAGCGTGCTGCGGTGGCTGCCCGAACCGGTGGCCTCGTTTCTTGACTACCACCGGCAAGTTTTAAGTTTCCACAGTTCCATCACCAGCTCCTCTGGGCATCACCACCCGTGGGATTCGAAACCATTTTCCTGGCTCGTCGCCGCCCGCCCCGTGCTCTACTACTCCGATACCGATATCGACTGTGCACAAGGCACCTGCCGTAAAATGATCTATCTCTTCGGCACCCCCGGCATCTGGTGGATGACAGTTCCTGTGGTGCTCATTGCCTGCTACCTGCTGTGGCGCCGCCACGACACCCAACTGGTTCTCCCGCTTGTGGGCTGGGCAGCATCATTTCTGCCCTGGGTGATGGTCTACGACCGGCAAATGTATTTCTTCTATGCCGGACCGATGGTGCTGTTTACTATTATGCTGCTCGCCCAAGTCACCACCCGGGTCGCCAGCTGGGACACCTACCAGATTCGCGGTAAATCCGTCGGCAAACTCCTTGCCGCCAGCTATCTTGCCCTCGTCATATGGTGTTTTATCGTCTATGTGCCGATCTTCTACGCAATCCTCATCCCCGATGAGCTCTTCGACGTGCTGATGTTCCTGCCAACCTGGCGCTAGCCGCCGCAGCAGCGAGCCCCACCCCGGGCAATCATCGGCAAGAACGCTGCCACAAACGACCGGCCTGGTGATGGCCGCACCCCCACCCCCTGACAGGTACAGCCATCACCGGGGCAACAACGTGGTCGATAACACCAATGTGGACGCGATCAGCAGGCAGCTTCCCAGGAAAAACGCTGTTCACCGTCCACCCACACCCGGGCGGTGGGACGCTCAGTGACATCAAGTTCCACATCGAACACCCGCTGCCCGTGCGCATCGTCCACGTGATACACCAGGCGGGTATTGCTCACCTCGTCGTCATACACTCGCCCGTTGGTGACCTGCGGAAAATTCCGGCGCAACGCAATAAGCTCCCGATACAACGACAACATCCACTGGTTGTGTTCTTCGATCTGTGCCGGATTCGCCGGAAACATTGGCCGCACAGCATCGTCGCCGCCCAGCTTTTCTTCCTTGTGCGCATGCCAACCCAGTTCATCGCCGTAATACACCACCGGATGACCAGGCAGCGTAAACAGCAGGGTGGCCGCTAGCACCGCTTTACTATCACCTACCTGGCTGGCGATTCGGGACGTGTCATGGTTGCCCACAAAGGTGATGGGCACAAAGGTCTCCAGCAGCGCATTATGCCGCTGCAACGTCCACTGCAGCTCGAAGAAGTTTTCATCCCGCAACGCCGACCAGCAGGCTTTCCACAGTTCATATTGGGTGACACTGTCAATGGTGGAACGCTGCACATAGTCAACATAGTCACCGTGAATCATCTCCCCGAAGATGAACACATCCGGATACTGATCCCGCACCCGTTCCAACACGCCCGGCCAAAAATCCGGATCGATGGCATACACCGCGTCGAGGCGCCAGCCGGCCACACCTTTCGCCGCCCAATAGCACATCACCTCCACCACCAGATCAGCAACCGCGGCACTGTCGTGGTTGAAACTCACCAATGATTCATGGCCTTCAAACACCGCCGGGCGGGGAGGATCCGCGGCAAAATCGATACGAAAAAGCTCACTTTCCGACGAGTTCTGCCCGTGTGCTAACGCGGTTTGTACCAGCTCATGACTGGCCGCCACATGGTTAAACACCCCGTCAAGCACCAGCTGAATACCGCGCTCGGAACAGCCTTGCGCCAACGCGTCGAAATCTTGCTCATCGCCTAGGCGCGGATCGATTGCAAAGAAATCCAGGGTGTCATAGCCGTGGGTATCGGCGCTAAAGATAGGACCCAAAATCAGCATGTTGCAGCCCATCTCGACGACATAGTCAAGCCACTCATTCAGGTGGCCAAGCCGGTGAACACATTGACGTTCCTCCGGACCGTTTGGCCGCACCGGGGCTCCGGTAAATCCCAGCGGATACACCTGCCAGGCAATTGGTGTGCGTCCCACGTCACTCATAGTTTTTCTCAGCCACCAGCTTTCATTGTTGTGTAGTGTCACCGCAGCACCGGCCAGCACTAAAAGGGCGAAACAGCATCTTTTGCTGTTGATCTTCCTGGCCGATGTGACCTATCCTGCCTGCCGCAAACAACCTGTTAGCTTCCAGCCACGTGCCGGCAGCAAGCAGCAAAAGCAGCCACGTGCTTTCACACAGCTTCGATAGTACCGCCAGGCAGCATTCACCTTGGCAACAGTTTCCTGGCAACGGTCAATACGCCACAAACCAACCCCCAAACGGGCGTTTTCTTTTGCAAGAAAAAAGCAAAGCTAAAGCGGCGCAAACCAAGCCACTTCCCCGGCTCGGCACTTATTCAGGTTGGGCATTTGCTGCCCGCCACCAGCGGCGCCACACCCCATGCCCACTATTGGCATACATGCCCACTAGTCCCAACAGAATGGTGGTACACAGCAGCAGCAACAACCCAGCAACATCCTGCGAACCGGCAAACCCTAACACCACATCCCGGGTAGTGAACCCAAAACTAAACGCGGTCAACGGGGCAACCACAGTAAGCACCCCGAATGCTAACGACGGCCGCCAGGCGGTAAACCAGCAGCCACATGCCATCGCTAGTCGCACCGCTGCCGCATCCACCAACAAGGAGGCTGCTAATTGCCCGCGGGTAGTGGCGTCAACTCGGGCAGGATCGACCACCTCAATCCCCTCCACAGTGTGCACCGTCGACCCAAGGATCAGCACCGCCCAAGTCACACAAATACAGCCAATGATCAGCAGCCCTATACGCCCCAAGGCCAGCCACAGCGTGGCCCGGGAAGCTCTGGCGCGGGCAACCTCATCCACCCCAGCTAAAATTGCCTGCGACAAATCCGGGGCAGGATACATTGCGGCCGGGGTGATCGGGGAAAACGCTGCCTGCTCACCGGCACCGGCTCCAAGCGTTTCCCCGGCCCGCGCAGGGGATTGATCAGTGTGGTGTTGCTGCCACTGTTGCAACGCCAACAGTCGTTTAAAATGAGCTGCCTGATCAAGGAATTCACGACAAGCCGCACACCCGGAGACGTGCGCGTCAAGCACATCATCATGCGGCTGGTAGGGTTCCCCATCCAACCGCGCCGACAGTGCAACCTGCACCGCATCACAGTCGATCACGGGAATACACCAATCCGTCTACGGAAACACGGCCAGGGCCAAACACCACAATCATGATCAGCCCGGCTGCTAGCACCAGCACATATTCAAACCCGCCGCTGGCAATAAAAAACCCGTGCTCAGCATGTTGGAACCATAACGCCCCCAACACAATGACACACAACAAACCGGCCACCACTGTCGACAGCAGCCCAATCACCAGCAGCGCCCCACCGAGCAGTTCAACCGCCCCAGTACACCAAGCAATCAGACCCGGCTGAGGAATGCCTAACCCTTGAAAATATTGCGTCGTCGCAGCAGGACCGACAATAAACAGTTTTTCAAAACCATGGGCGCAAAACACCACCCCAAGGATGGCGCGAAACAGTAAGAGCGCCCCATCGCGCACAGCCGGTGTATCCATGGTCACCAATCCTAGCAAGCAGCAAGCACAGCCCCTATCAGCTTGGCAAAGCAACCCTGACAGGCAATAGCTGCAGCGAGCCGTTGTCGGAAAACACCGTCAACAACACCTAATGCAACCACGAAAAACAACCACCTCGCCGGCAGCCAGCCACACTAGGCGAATTCCGGCAACACCCTGCCACGATGCGCAAACCAAGCCAACGTATCTCGAATACCATCTTCAATCGAATGCTGAGCACGCCAACCAAGCTCCGCAGCTGCCCGCTGTGTTGAGGCATAAGCACCAGCCACATCACCTGGCCGGGCTGGACCGGACTGAACCGCAATCGCAGATCCGGTCACCGATCGATACGCATCAACGAGTTCAAACACTGTTGTGCCAGCCCCTGTCCCCAAATTGATTGCCCGCGACCGGGCAGCACCATCTGGGCCGGTGACGACAGTGTCAAACTGTTCCACTGCTTTGACATGGGCTTGCGCCAAATCCCACACATGCACATAATCCCGCACCCCGGACCCATCCCGCGTCGGCCAAGCAGTACCAGTCACCGTAAACGGCTCCCCGAGCCGATCTTTGGTAATCAGCATGCCCAACGCATGCGACGGGTTGGCTAACGCCAATCCGGTTCGCAGCTGCGGATCCGCTCCGATGGGGTTGAAATATCGCAGCGAAATAAGACGGAAATCAGTGCCCTGACAGACATCGGCAAGCATTGCTTCCACATGTGCTTTCGTCCGGGCATAGGGTGAACTCGGCGCAATCGGGGAAGTCTCTGTAACCTCCCCATCTGGGGCTGGGCCGTAAAACGACGCCGATGAAGAAAACAGCATCCGAGTAATCCCATGCTGCAGCAAATGTTCCACCAGGCGCAGCGTTCCAAGCACATTGTTGTTGTAGTAACCGATCGGATCTGCAACGGACTCCGGCACCACAATCGAAGCCGCACAGTGCACCACCACATCAATATCAGGATGATCTGCACAGATTTGATCAAGTATCACAGGATCCGCAATGTCCCCCTCATAGCAGGGACGATCCAAGGCAAATTCTTTCCGCCCGGTAGAGAAATTGTCGAGCACCACCACCGAATGACCCGCGTCGGTTAACGCCGAACCAATCGTCGAGCCGATAAACCCACAGCCACCAGTGATGAGTACTTTGCTCATAGTGTGTATTCCACCAATCAGTTCTATTCGTGCTGTCGGTACCGCAACCCCGACCACCTGCTTTAATCAGTGCCAGCACGCTGCGGACACCGTGACCAGTATAGCTACCCGGCACCCCTAGATAGAGAAGATTGCGCAAGTCTCCGTTACAGTGGCGCTATGACTACAACACCACATATTGGTATTTTCGTGGGATCCATCCGCGATAAGCGCACCTCCCCGGCAATTGGCCAATGGGTACACCAAGTTGCAAGCGATCTTGTTGATACGGATTCACTGTCGGCTACTTTCGCCATTGTGGATCTGCAAGACCACCCGGTGCCACCGCTGACTGATGAACTGCCACCGAAGGCACGCGACGGCCAATATCCTGATCCGCAGGTTGCCCGCTGGGCGGAAACCGTCAAAGCATTTGACGGATTCGTTTTTATCTCCCCGGAATATAATGCGTCGATCCCGGGCACCATGAAAAATGCTTTCGATTCCATCTATGTGGAATGGCAGGAAAAGCCAGTAAGTTTTGTTGGCTTCGGTTCCACCGGTGCTTCCACCGCACTGAAGCACTGGCATGATGTGGTCAACCGGGTCGGGATGGCGCACACCGGCGAAGATGTGCTGCTCACCTTCGCTGATGATTTCGCCGACCATAAGCCTGCGCCACGCGACAGCCAGCGCCAAACACTCACAGCCCAGCTTCGGGCGCTGGTTGCCGCTGCACAAGCAGCAAAATAGCCCCAATACTTTGATCTAACTCGCGGGTAAGATCTGCAACCGGCAGGCCTGTGGTTGCCCTGTTTCAAGGGCGGCCACAGGCCTGCCGCATGGTGCCATGTGATCAACAGCGACCATTCGCCTGTGATGATCAGAAAATACTCGGCCCACACCACGCGGAACAGCCAGCAGACCACCGACCGAAAAATCCACGATCGAAGAAGATGTGTGAACAACGCACCCCCTCGTTTCCTTCTTAAGGCGCTGCTAGCAGCCAAAAAATTCACCGGCTAACTTGCGCCAAATACAGCCGATAGCAACACTTCGGTGCCATGCCAGATAGCATATTGGAGCAGTAATACTCATCAGCTGTCGCTACCAGTCAATCACCGCAGGCTTACCCAGGATGCAGTGTTGACACCTGGCGGCCAGCAACAACCCCGCAACCACAATCAACGGTCACGCTAACTGCGGCTACCCCTTCGAGCGCAGGTTACCCACAGGGCCGCATTCTTCGATGGCGGCATCACGATAGGCCTTTGACGGTTGTACTACTCCGTATTCCAGTTTCCAGTGTGAGGTTTTCATGCAGCGTTTCTTTGGCACACCATCAACCGAATGGGATCATCTCGATGGGCAGTTACACGTCTACCATGTTCCCGCCGCTGACAGCCCGTTGAGCCGGGCAATGGCAGACACCGCAGCCCAACTAGCCGCCATCGACTCTATTGCGATCCAACCGGTGCCCTATTTCCATGCGACTATTCAATTGCTCGACTGGAATTTACACACCGTCAGCCAATCGCAGGTGGATACATTAATCGATACGCTCCATCAGGCAACTGCCACGGTAGCGGCGCTGGATCTCACCTTCGCAGCACCAGTGATTCGCCCCTACGCTGTGGAGACAGTGGCAACCGTGACCAGGCAGTGGGATCAGCTTGTCACCACTGTTCGCAATGCCTGCACCGCAGTGGGCTGTGTACTGCCCGCCGCCCCTTATGGCGCCCACATGTCCTTGGCATACGGCATCGCGGAAGGACCAGATAGTGCCATCGACCAAGCAATGACACCCAGCGGATTCCCTGTGTCACACACCATCGATGATCTGCATCTGGTGAGCGTTACGCAGAATCGTGCAGCTGGGGTGTTTGAATTCGATCAACTCGCACGCTTTACACTGCGCAAATAATACGGCTCCTTACGACAAATTCCCCAAGAACACAGTGCGCCAGTGCACAGAGCACTGCCGTGCATACCTGAAGTGTCCAACACGGTAGGTGTGCACGGCAGGAGTATTTGTTGACTGTGTTAGCGCCGGAAATTCCAAGCCGACCACGAGCCGGAAGGAGTGTTACTGGTAAACAGCCACGCATAGGGTTTACCTTGCGAGTACAGATTTTGCCAGGACAGGGTGAGATATGTTCCGCGATAATCTTTATATTGATTGTCTTTCGTGCGGAACCATTGGGCACGACGATCATCGCAAAGATCGGTCCAAGTTACTGCTGTTTGCCCAGGTTTACCAGCTGTGAGGCATTGAAAATTCCGGGTGTCTTGGATACGCATCGCTCCGGGTACCGTCGGCGAAGTGGTGATGCGTAACGTGGCGGTGTATCCCGACGACGTGTAGTTGCATGCGATCGCCCAGGCCCCGTTGTTTTCATTCGACCAGATACACACCTGCCCTTGCCAGGTTGGTGATGATCCACCATTCCACGCTTTCAATTTCACATCGGAATAGTCCAGTGGGGTTGCCCCTTCAATGGCCGCAGCAAGCGCTGAATGCATCCCCTCTGGGGCGGTATGTGTTACCGGACGAGCTTCGGATTCCAGCAGGCCACGACTGTGAAAGTGGGTATCAATCGAATCGGTGTCGTCGCTGGTAAACACTCGTACGCCGGCGTCGTATGCCCAGTCCAGGTTGCTCCGCAGATCAGCTGCTTCATGTGCCTCAGGGCGGTTGCTTAACAAATCCTTCAGCTGATAGCAGCACGAGCCATCAGCATTTGAAAACGCGTGTTGCACATCAATTGCTGGGCGATCTGTTTTCACATTCGGGACGGTGTAGCCAGCAACAGGACCATGACGCCACGCTACATAGTCCGGCACAGGGGAAAACAATCCCAGGGTTTTGCCACGAGCGTGGGCGATGGTGATCATCTCCGCCATGGTGCCTTCCACCCCGTTGCCTTCCTCCAACGAGGTCGGGGCATTGTAGCTGCCCATCAGGGATGATTTCGCTGTTGTATGTTTAAAATCCTGGGAATCCTTCAACAGCACTTCTACCAGTGGGACTTCTTCGCGTGGCGCTTCCGACCACAATGCCCATGAGCGGGCAGCATTGGTGGTGTATTCCTTATCGGGATAATCCACATAGCTGCCTGTGTTGATCTGTGCCGCTGCCAGTGGCGTCATCACCGGATTCGCCATCGGGTGATAGCTCAAACCAGCGCCGTCTACCACCGAAATCCAGTCGGAGTAGCGGGGAAACCATTCGGTGTGCAGTTTGAGCACGATTCGTTTTTCCAAATGCGCATCAGGATGCAGCGTGGAAAAATACTTCAGCCGGTCAAGCACCGGCGCCACGGTGTCTTTTGATTTGAGATCAAGAAACATCAGTGACGGGCCGTTGGTGTCGATCGCTGTTTGGATAAGCTCATCAAGGGTCGGCACGACCTGGTTCGAACGGGTTCCAGCGGTGGTGAGGAGCGTGTTAGCACGTAGCTCAGCGAGGGTGAGATCAGCCACTGCCGGATTCGGGCCGGTGCGCGCCTCCGGATCGAAGTTGGCCTCCAACATCCGTCCTATGTGGTTGTCGTGAAATAAGACAAGCTGTCGGTCTTTCGTGAGTTGGACATCGGTTTCCAAGCCAGGCAAACATTGCGCAAAGGTTTCCCGAAATCCTTGCAAACTGTTTTCGGCAACAGTGTCGTCATAGTAGCCACGATGACGGATCGTCATCACTGTATTGTGTGCTGGCAATGCGTTGACCAGTGAATCGTGCATTGCATGATAACTGGGGCAGCTTGCTGCTGCGGTGGCAGGAATTACAGCGGCAGGTGCGATACATAGAACGGCGGCGAGAAGTCCGCCAATCATCACTGTTCGCAGCCGATGAATTATGGTTCGTGGTATCACCACATTTCCTCTCGACGATGCTTCCCCACTACCGTAAATTCCGTAGTGAAGAAAGAATAACAATACCCCCTCACAATATTGTTGTTATACACCGCTGCACGTGGATGCGCAGCAAATTTTGCCATGAAATACCACACTGATCAGTACTTGCTGCGTGCACGACCAACACTCCTTGAGGCCGCGCTAGTTTTTTCGCTATACTCCAGCATCCCAGCATCTGAGGGGTTGCAATTTCCGATATTGCCAAAACACAAAAATCACCGTGTTCCACAAGTAGCTGCACAGAGCTGGGTTTAGCATTACAATGCAAAACCCGCCGATACGAAACGTATCGACGGGTTTGTTGGTGTTCGCAAATGGCTGCCCAGAGTGCAGGGGGGCGGCACGGCTACGTCGAACTATCGCCCACCTGCGGCTGGATTATGCTTCACCTCTGCCACCAGCAGGAACTAGACCCCACCAGCGGAAAACCTTATGCGGTACTGTGCGGCAACCAACACCTAGCTGGTGGCGGCAGCCGGGGCTGGTGGAATGATCCAGCTTCGAGCAGGATCCACAACCACCGTGACTGCCTTACCGGTAGGCACCATGTCGGCAGTGCCGGAAACCTTTACTTTCAACTGACCGTAGTCAACCGTGTCAACAACATAGTTGATTGCATCGCCGTGGAATGCTGAGGAAGCAACCAGACCGTCGATATACCAGTGTGCTTCATCATGCTCCCCGGTTTGGTCAGCCAGCCGCAGATCCTCGGCACGAATCATCAACTCAGCGGCAGGTCCGGTGACCGTATCAGCAGCAGCGACTGCAAAAGTACGATCCCGTAAGGTCACTGCACAGCGGAATCCCGGGTTTCCTGCCGGTGTCGTGACAGCCTCGGGAGCGCTGACCTGCACTGGTAAAAAGTTCGCCGAGCCGAGGAATTCGGCCACGAATTTACTGCGTGGTTGACGGTACACCTGCTGCGGGGTGCCGACCTGTTCAACACGACCACGGGACATCACCACGATCTTGTCGGACATGGTCATGGCCTCGTCCTGATCGTGGGTCACAAACACCGAAGTGATCCCCAGTTCTTGCTGGATCCGGCGAATCTCGAAGCGCATTTGATCGCGCAACTTCGCGTCGAGGTTCGACAACGGCTCGTCAAACAGCAGCACCCGAGGTTCCATCACAAGTGCGCGAGCAAGCGCAACACGCTGCTGCTGACCACCGGAAAGCTCATGCGGACCGCGGTCGGCATACTCGAGGATGCCCATCGCTTCCATTGCCGAATCAACCCGGCTGGAAATTTCAGCCTTTGACAACTTCCGATCAAGCTGCAAGCCAAACGCTACGTTTTCCCGCACCGACAGGTGGGGAAACAGCGCGTACGACTGAAACACCATCGACATCGGACGTTTCGCCGGCGGGACGCTCACAATATCGACGCCGTCGAGCAGGATCTCACCGGTAGTTGGCGATTCGAAGCCTGCAATCATCCGCAGATTGGTGGTTTTCCCGCAGCCGGAAGGGCCAAGCAACGTCACAAATTCGCCAGGTTCCATCACCAAATTGGCATCACTGACTGCAGTGACATTGCCTTTTTTCGTGGGATACACCTTAGAGATATTGCGCAGCTCAAGGCTTGCCGGCTGCTGGGTGGCGTGAGAAGTAAGAGACATGATGAAAAAGCACCGACTTTCCCGAATTATTTGGTGTTAGCGAGATTCTTGGTGAAGAACTTGATAAACAGCGAAGTGATACCAAGGACAATAAGCACCAGCACAATCAGCAACGTACAGTATGCAAACGCGTTACCCAGCCGACCAGCATCCACTTCGTCGAGGATCTGGGCGGTCATCACCTTGGTTTGCGGGGTGGTAATGAAGATAATCGCAGTAATCACCGTCATCGACTTGGTGATAGCGAAGGTGATGGCACTGACCATGGAGGGCACCAGCAGCGGGAAGGTGACTTTCCGAATCATGGTTGTCTGCGAGGCACCAAGAGATACGGCTGCTTCTTCAATCTGCGGATTAATCTGCCGCAGAGCTGCAATGTTGGCCTGTTGACCGGTTGGAATACCACGGGCAATAAACACCATGATAATTGCGATCGCACCGGCGCCAACAGCGGTACCGCCCGCCAGAGGAGGCAGAATTTGATGCCCTAAGAACCAGGTTGGTACCGAGTAGGCCAGCGCAAAACCAAGACCAAGCACAGTGCCGGGGATGGCGCTGCCGAGCATACCGAACAGGTCAACAAGTCCGGCGAAACGCTTGAAGTAGCGAACTACCAGCCATGCAATGAGCAAACCCAGCAGTGCGGCGATCGGAGCAGCAATCAGCGACATCCACAAGGTGGTGACAATTGCCGACGAGCCGAGGTTAAACACAAATTCGTAGTGCTCCAGGCTGAAGGTGTTATTCACCCCGAGGATCTTGGTGAATCCACCAATAAATACTGACAGGTACATCAGCACAATGAGACCGACCCAGGCGAACATGAAGATCAGCACCGGGATTTTCACTGCTTTGTCAGTGACCATCCGTGGCCGGCCAGCTGGTTTACCAGTGACTGTGACCACGGATTTACGACCAACCCAATACCGTTGAATAAAGAACACCACCAACGATGGAAGCAGCAGTGATACCGAGATACCTGCGGCTTTCGCGACGTTTCCTTCACCGGCAACAGCAAAATAGATTTGGCTGGCTAGCACCTTATAGTTACCGCCAAGCACCAGCGGGTTCGCCAAATCGGCGAGTCCTTCCACGAACAGAATAAGGAAGGAGGTCAGCAGAGCCGGCAGCACCATAGGGATGGTCACCTTAAAAAGAATCCCCAACCCGGAGTAGCCGAGAGATTCCGCTGCTTCGTCGTGACTAGGATCCAGGTTGGCCAACATACCCCGAATGTTCATATAGGCAACCGGAGTGAAGGTCATGGTGAGCACAATAACCAGACCGTGCAGGCCATAGATATCGAAATCAAGGCCGAACAGCTGGTGGGTGATAATGCCCCGTCGACCAAACAGCGTCACAATTGCCGTGGCAATTGCAAACGGCGGTGAGATCACCGGCAGCAAAGAAATCCAGTGCACAATTTTTTTGCCAGGGAACTCGAGGCGCACCTGCGCGAAAGCGGTGATGAAACCGATAAACGTGCCGAGCAGGCCGACGAGCGTCCCTAAAATGATGGAGTTAAAAAACGCGCCACCACTTAAGCTGAACGTGTCGAGAAAGGCCTGCACCCCAACCGGGCTAAGCCCGGCGGTAATAATTTTCACCGTCGGCAGACCAACCACCATCACCAGCGCCAGCAGCACAACAGTAGCAAGGATCGCCAGCTTTGGATCCTTTGCCACTTTCTTCTGCTTGCCGCCTTTTTTCGGGGGTGGTGTGGTCTGCGGGGCGGTCGCTGCTTGTGTCGCTACAGACATAGTTGTCCTCACCTTGACCAGAATTGACGGGGTTAGTTACTTGGCGGAAGAGCGGTTCGAGATTTCCTTTTCGAAGTCGCCAATCAGCCCTTCCCGGTTTGCGGCTGCTTCTTTCACGTCCCAGTTCACCGTCTTAATGTCGGACTGTGGCGGCACATTGTCGCCGAGTTTCGCATCAGGGTTGGTTGGGGCAGCGAAGGAAGGAACATCCGAGTAGAGATCTTGTGCGTCGGTGCTCAAGATCCAATCCATGTACTGCTTGGCTGCTTCCTTGTTCTTGCCACCGCTGAGTACGGAAACCGATCCGACTTCATAACCGGTTCCCTCTGCCGGGTAGGAGTATTCAAGATTGTCGAACCCTGCATCCTTGGCCTTTGCACAGTCGGAATCCAGTGCCAAGCCGACTGCAATTTCGCCCCGGCCAGCCATCTCGGTGGAGGTTGCCGACGACTTCGAGTACTGCAGAATATTGCTGTTCAGCGACTTGAGATAGTCAAGGGTCTTTGCATTGTCGCCACCATTGACCTGGTTGACGGTGTAGAGCACCATGTAGCCAACCCCTGCAGTTGCTGGGTGCGGCATTGCGACCTGTCCCTGCAGCTTTGGATTAAGGAGATCTTCCCAAGACTTCGGTGCATCAACGCCGAGCCGGTCAAGTTCTTCCTTGTTGTAGCAGAAGGAAATCGAATCAGTGTAGAAACCAGACCAGACGCCCGCGGCATTGTTGTATTTTTCAGGCAATGCTGCAGCGTTCGGGGAAACATAGTTTTCAACCCATCCGTTATCTGCGGCGATCAGGTGGTTTTCAGCTTGGCCGCCAGACCAAACATCGAATTCGCCCTGGGTGGCGCCGAGACGGGCAAGCACTTCACCCGCGCCGAGACGAACATAGGTGGTGTTGATGCCGGAGGCTTCCTGGAAAGCGCTGGTCATCTTTTGGCAGAAGTCTTCCTGCTGGGAGCAAGCGATCGTCAGTTTGTCGGCGCTACCAGCTGCTGCACCACCAGCTGCATCCTGTGACCCCTCTGGCGCTGAACAAGCACCCAAGGCCAGGGCGCAAGCGCCGAGTGATGTAACCAGGAGAGAAAGCTTTTTCATATTCGACACCTCTGTGCTGTCGTGTTGTAGACCACAGGATTATTCCTGCGCGACAAGCGTAACTGTCCTGTCAGAAGGCGGTCAATAGAATGCTGGAGAAAATTACGGCCGGCAACAATCTAATAAAATATCGGAAAACCACTGGTCATCTATTGTTGCACGAATCGTAACGCTGCCCCGTGGAGCGCTTCACCCTGCCGAACACTGAGATAATATTCATAAAAACTTGAACCCCCTCAACTACCCCCGACTATCTTGGAAAACTCCCCCTTGAGGCGGCTGTGAGCTGCCGGTTTAGCCCCCTGACAGGTACCCCCACGCACGCGCTACTCACCCGTGATTGGCAGCGTTTGTTTTCTCCAATTCTCACCGGAACTACACTTCACTACACCCTTGACATACCCTGCAGCTATTCCACTCTCATGGCTAGGCCAAACTAATTTATGCAGCGCAACAGGCACAATCACAGCTCACAGCGGTCGTGGAGTAGCTAACACCCAGTGGCGCACAACACACCAGCTTTACTGGTAAACCCATCCGGCAGAGCCCTACGAAACCGTTTATCCGCGCTCAACACACCAGTCAATAACCTATCCAGTGAGTGACTAATCGGGTGCTCACTCGTCATTGGGAGGTTTATTCGAAGTCGTGGACGTTTACGGTGAGTCGAATTCGATTCCTGCAAGCCGACAGCACCAGCATTCGACCATCAGACATTCCAGGCTTCTACTGCATATTTGTCCTGTGCGAGATTTCCGAAAACGGCATCACCATCGCATTGCAAAAAGATATTGCTTATTTTGCTCGCTCTTGGTCGAATACCAAAAACGCTGCAACACCGCGCAGTTATCGGCCGGCTGCGATTTTCCACAATCCAAAATGAACGCATCGTGCAAGCGACGAAAACCGCTCCCCTCGGTTCCACATTGACGTGCCGTTACCCCGCAACCCCCGAGTCAACAACCTTGAGCATTGCAATTTTTTAGGTGCGCTAATCCTCAATCTCGTCGAGTACCGTCGCCATCTTCAACCGCGCCCGCCGCAAACGCTGCTTGCATGCTGTGACAGAAATTCCTTGATGGACTGCGATTTCTTTCACTTTCAGCCCCGCCACCTCAAAAAGGATGATTGCTTCCCGGCTGGCGGGACTCAGCAGCGACAATGCCCGGTTTGCAAGCTCTAAATCTTCCACCCGCGCTTCCGTACTCGAGCCGCGATCCTGTAACAGCGGATCGTTGAACACTGCCTCATCAAGACTTTGTTCTCGCTGCTTCGAGAATTTCCGATGATGATCAATCGCACAATTCGAAGTGATGCGATACACCCAAGTAGAAAACGACGAGCGTCCTTGGAACTGGTGCAGGTTAGCCCAAACCTTGGTAATCGCTGCCATAAAAACATCTTCGGCATCATGTTGGTCTTGGATATGTGCCAAACAGATACGCCAGATGATGTCGCGGTACGCCTGAATAAGCGCAGTAAAAGCACGCTCGTCGCCGGCGGCAGCTCGCTCGATCAGCTCTTTGTCGGTCATGGGCTCGCAATCTTGGAACATGTGCTCAACTGCCAAGCTTCCTTCTTTCCCGCCCGTTATCGCAACCATCGATGCTGTTGCATTCGCAGGTTGTGGTTTTCTCCGCCTAGGGATTGCCAGCGGTCACCGGCTTGCCTGAGGGAGACAAAATCAACAGGAAAAGGTGAAAGATTTTTTACAGTAGTCACAACTTCTTGGGGGCTAATATGCAGTAAAAAGTGTGCACTGCTTATGACATCGGCGGTAAACCTTCGCCCCCGCTGTCGTGATCCCATGCAAAGGGTTCACGTTCAAAGCTAGGTGCTATCTCACCGTCAAAGAAGGCGGTGTCGGTGTGTATGGAACCATCGTCGAAGATGTCTGAAGATGGCATGAGCGTGGCCGAGTAATACGACGGATCTGCCGCGGCGTCTGGTGTGTGAATGGTGCCCGCAGCAGGTGAAGAGTCTTGGAACTCGGGGAGGGTTTCACGAAATTGTGCTCCCGGATCGGCGGCAAATGATGAATCTGCTGCCGCATAAGATAAATCCACTTCAGCTATCGGCCAGGTTGAGCCGGCTTCCGGGAGTGCTGACTGTGGTGCAGCCCCGGCTAATGGGTCGGTATCAATATCACACTGATCCGGATCAGAGGCATGGTCACCGGTGGTTTCCACAGGAGCTTCACTGCCGGAGTACACCTGATCATCACTTGCGGTGCGCTCTTCGCTGGGAATGTCCTCGGCGAGCGAAGCCAACAGGTCAAAATCGTCGGATTCGTCGACCTCGATGATTTCATTTGGATCGGGCACCAAATCGTCGTCGATTGGCGCATCTGCGGCTACGGCTGCGTCAAGCAGCCGTTGAAATGTTGCAGATTCAAGATTGATTTGTGCAAAGAGTTTGGATAACTCTGTCATATCGAGCACTGCTCCTTCACTCATCACGCACCTACCTCTCCTGGAAAACACACCGGACGATACCCAGCTACCGGCCACCGTCGATGATGCCCCCAGAGAGGTTGTTCACCTTCGCAGTGTACGGAATCGAAAGTATTCGCGGCGATAATGATCATGGTGAAACGGGTGGCCTGCCAGCTGTGGAGAAAAGTTGACAGTTCCACCCGATGTTGTTGCCCAAACGGATCATCGACTGCTGTGAGCTGCACCGTGTTGGTGAACGTATTCACTTCGGTCACTACCACTGCCGGTGGCAGCCGTAACGTGGCTTGGGCGAAACGCACTTGTCCTGGTAGCAGTGGTGTGGCGGTGCACGCAATCACCCCGTGTCCACAGTCGAATTGATAGATCAGATCAGCACAAGCCCGTTCACTGCTGATATCGCTGTGTGCACAGCTGTGTGGGCTGACTTGAGGTGATAAGGCGGCGGCTTGCAGGATTCGGGCAGTGGTGTGCGGATGGCGAATTCGCAACGATGTGGCGTGTTCGTGTAAAGCCGCAACCACACTTTGCAGGCGGCTCGGTTGTCCTGCCCGTGGCCGCCACCATTGCAAATCCCAGGGGAAACTATTGTGGAATATGCCTTCTACCGCAGGCAGGTCACCCGGCAAGGTCACATCAAGATTGATGCGGGGAGGAGTCGGTGACAGCGTTGGTATCTGCAATGTCATAGCGCACCCCTTCCGGCGATCTGTGTGACGGCAAAATGAAACAACAATTCCACGGCTGTGGCATGGTCTAACGACAGCACCGAACCAAGTGGTGGTATTCCGAAACGGCAACGTCTCACCGGGCAACGGCTGCATCCGATAGTTTCGACTGGTATTGCTGGTGGTGCCTTGCCACCGAGTTGCCGTTGCTGTTCGGAAAAGCAGCGGAATACGTCTGCAGGGTTGGACGCAACCACCCACCCAAGTGGTTACACCAAGACTTTCGATACTTGGGCTTCGTTGCCGAATGAACGACTGGCCGGCTCCTTGTTGGCCGATGGCATATCGCGGCAGCCGGGGGCATGGTTGGATGGCGCCGACCGCTGCAGCAGTGTTACGCAGTATCTGTGCCGGAGTGTCTGTGCCGGAAGGTCTGTGTCGGAAGGAGCATCGGTCGGGGGGCTTCCGTGAAAAAATGCGGCGACAGCAATTGGGTGTTGCGCCGGAAACTATTGCAGCTACCAGGCAATAAAGCGATGTCGCTTCGTCGGCTAGGGTGCAGGCAGGACGCGGGAACTTAAGTGCCTGTTGTTTAGTGATGCTCCGGCGAAAGCGATGAAGACGCCGTATCCGCGGTGAGCATTGCCGCGATGTCCTCCATCACTGCAAGGGGTTGGGGTCGATCCATATCGACCATGATCCCTAACGGCAGTGATTCAATAATGTCGCCTTCCACCCCGAGTACGCGAATATCTCGCCCCAAATCCGGCAACGGGGAGGCATGGGTGCCTAGCCCACCGCGGATTGCTCGGGTACTGCTGGCGATCCGATTCCGGGTGGCAGCATCGCCAATAATTTCGACCGCAATCAACTGGTCATCGATTGTGTGATAGTCACAGTGCAGCATCACCGCCGTCGCATAGTTGTCCGTGTTCGCCACTGGGGCACAGTCTTGCAAACGTTGTGCAAAAGCGGGCGGAAACACTGCGCGAAGTTGTGCCACGGAACGATAGTCCGGGCTAGGGTCGCCGGTCGGTTGGGCTTCCTGCGTGGCGGATTTTCGCCAATCGTTATTAGCAGTTGTCGATATTGGCGGTTTTTCGGCGGCTATACCCCAGGCCAACAGGCCTGCCCCACACAATAATGCGATACCTCCCAAATAACCGACTAGCCGCCGTCGCCGAAGCATACGCGGTCGCCGTCGCACAGAAAATCCATGCGGCGCCAAGGCTGCTGTGGCCGCCGCTGCGGGAGTTGACGCCGAAGTGGCAGCGACGGTGGTGTTTGCCGGTGATGTTGCCGCATGCCACCGGGTGACAACCTGCGCCAGTGCAGAATCTACCGCGTGGTCGCTGGTGGCTAGCTGCTGTGGCAACACTTGTTCCAACACGTAGGGAAGCGCACCTCGGGCCACAACAGTTTTCGGATCATCCAGGGTGGCTATCGGGGCGATTGATGCCAGCTGCCGCTGCACGGCAGGGATACGCGACACGCCGCCGGTAAGGAACAGTTGAAAATCGGTTTCACCCGCAGGATCTACCGGGCGGAGATCATTCGCGTCTTGCAGCACCTGCCCGGTGAGCTCAACCATTCGCTGCACTGTCGGAGTGATTAATGCACTGAACTCGTCGCGGGTGAGCTGCACGGTCCGTGGCTGATCCCCCGGCACGGCAATATGGGCTTGCGCCGCATCAGAGAGCACTTCTTTCGCGGTTGTGATTGCTGCCCATAGGGCAAGCGAGTCGGCCGAATTATGCGCTGCAGTATCCGACTGCGCCACCACTCCCTCGTGTTGTGCCGGCGACGGTGTCCTGCCCAGATCCGCGGTCGGGTGGCCTTGTCGTAGCAGGGTTGATTCCAGCCAGGTAAACACTTGCTGATCGATGCGCCGGCCACCGATCGCTTCCCCACCGGTGGCGATCACCGTCATCACACCGCTTTGGGGATCACGGTCGATGACTGCCACATCAAGCGTGCCGCCGCCGATATCAACCACCGCACAGCGGCGGGGTGCGGCAGCAACCTGGGTGGTCTGATAGTGGTAGGCGGCGGCAATGGGTTCTGCAACCGGAACCACTAGCGCACTGGTCACAGAGGCTGCAATATGCACATAGTCGTTGATGAGCTCATCAGGCCAGCTCATGGGATGGGTGAGGATGAGCACTGATGGGGCTATTCCCCCATGCGCCTGGGCGGCAATGTGAAGAATGTGGCGCAGCAGTGCAGCTGTGGCCTTTTTCGCAATTGTCGCCGGTGACAGAGCAGCATCTGGTTGGAAGCGTTGCAGCCCAAGGCCTGGTTCGCCAGCGGAATGCGGTGGATAACCGGTAGGATCGCGGCGAAGATGCGCAGTATCAAGCAGGAGTTTAGGGCTGGTGACCACGGTTGCCGTGGGATCGAATTGGGCTGCTACGGCAGCCGCACCACACAACCATTGACCAGTGTTGGTGCACACCACCAGCGAAGGCATTGTTTGTGCGTGTTGAGAAAGCCGCAGTGGGCGCACTTCCGCCGAATCCGCATCCCAATAGGCGCCGGCAGTGTTAGTTGAACCAATATCGATGCTTACACCCCAAGGCTGCGCCATGCTCGCGTCTGCTCCTGCCAACACCGTTTACTGCTGTCTTGTCACTAGCGTGGCCAGCGGTTATCGATCACCCCAGCAGGTGAGGTGTTTTGCAACTCGGCAAGATAGCCAGTGACTGCAACAGCCTGCCGCAAATCTTTCGCTTGGGCAATGCGCTCCTGCGCAATGTCGCTGAGCTGCGCATCCGTTGGTGGTTCAGTCAAAGTTTCCAAGGCTGGGGATTCGGCGTCGTTGATCACCACCATCTCGTCGAACACGCTGGTGCAAATCACCCGATAATATTTGCTGACCTGGGCCACAATGCAGCGATCGTCTGCATCCGCATTCGGCACCGTCAAGGGACGCACAAGCTCTTCCCGCGGCTGGTTGATTCGGTCGGCAAAGATACGTGCCTGATCAGCGCTGGCGAAACGCAGCACAATCCCCCCGGTGCGATTACCTTCAGCTTGCACCAGCGCCACATCGTCGAATGCTGCTGCCGCAGCGGACGCGTCCACAAACGGCAATGTCAACAACGCCTGCAGCACCCCTTGGGAATACGGCATCGTCGATCGGGTACCGGTCAGTTTGCCCAGTCGTGGTTCTTGCGGTGCCAGCAGTGGACGCTGCTGTGCCGCCCTGGAGCCGGCGGTGATCGCCGCAATATCGGCGTTGATCAAGTCAGCGAAGTCTGCTGTCGATTTCGTCCCCATGTTGATGATGTTGATCACCCGACCAACTTGCACAAACACTGCTGTCCAATACTGATCCCCAAGCCTAATTTGCAAAGCTTTATCGTAGCCTTCCAGCCGCGGATTGATCGGCTGCTCTATGGCACCTTCCATCGGCCGGCTGAGATTGATGGCGGCAGGTTGCAGCAGCTCCATTGCACGGGTTGCTGCCGCTTCAGAGGTGAAATGCAGCGTTTCAAGGTTGACACCACGATAGTTGGGATCCCCGTCGAGGGCAGGCTCCACCGACCCGACGCCCTGATTGATAGTCACCAAGGTGATGTCATCGGCGACCGGCGTCAACGAAGCGCCGTCGAAAAACCAGCCCAAGTCGGCAATCTCTGCGCCACCGACGATCGGGGCAAACAGTTGCGTGGTGATGTTGTCATCAACATCAGAGAGCAACACCACCTGTTGCATTGCCGCATAGGCCTGCTCATCCGCCGCAGTGAGATCATCGGTGGTGAGCAAATCAACGAAGGCATGCTGGGCGGGAGTGAGTTGCTCCTGGGAGGCGGCTACCGGGCTGCTTGCAGCCGGTGTGGAGACTGAATCGCCGGTGGAACAACCAGCCATCAGCAGCGCCGATGCGGCTACCACAGCGGTGGCGCGAGCAAGATGATGGCGGGTTACGTGAACATGCATACCAGTATTATTCCATGCGACTTTTAGCGCACTTTACACAAACCCTTATCTTAGATTGATATTTATCGAATAGCTGGTGTGATGAAAGAGGGAAGTGCTGCTGCCGGCAGCAGATCAACGGTGCTGCAGTTTGCTCGGATTACAGGCCAATACTGCGAAGTGTTTTCAGCTGATCTTGCGGGGATTCATCCTGTAACCAGGCTGGAAAAATGACGGTGTCAGTGACGGGAAGCACCACCTGCCAGCGCTGATGTGCAAAAAACAGAATCGATGCATCCGGCGGCAGCGGACCGGTAAGTCGCGCGGTGTCAACATCAATGGTTTGTGCCGACTGGTGAAGATTCGTTGGATCGGCTACCGGCCGACTCGTGTGGCCGCCGCGGCGGATCGCGAACCGTTCAGCGGATTGTTCAGCAGCAACCAGCGCCTCCAGCATGGTGACCCGGTCGACGGTGATAGTCACAGTTTCGCTAGCAAACCCGGCAAGGTTCATCCGGCACAGCAGCTGCCGCTCGGCAGGTATTGCGGCTTCCGATGCTGCCGGCAGGTGAGAAAGGGGTGCCGGGTCAAGGGCGAAAATCCCTGCGGTGGTGTGCACGATAGGGTTGGCTGGATCAACATCAGCCAAGGTGAGACATCCCCCAAGCCGATAGGCGAAACCTGGTGGAAGATGACTAAATGTTTCCTCCAAGGCTGCAAACTGCGCCGGATTCGCGAGATAGCGTTGATCAATGCGGGAAACCACCACATCGTGGAGCGCTGCGGGATCCCAGAGGGGCACAAGGCCTGCCAGCAGTGGATTGGGGGTGGACAAAGGTGCCGGCGGGCTAGCCGCAGATTCTGCACGGTCTTGGGCATGCTGATATCCCACCACAGCGATGGCCAGCAGCACACAGAGCAGCAACACCACACTGGAGGCCACAAACCAGTTTCGGGAAGTGGTGGTAGCCTCCTGCTGTTGCGCGATGCGCAGCTGATCGACCATTGTCCGCAAGGGAGTCGACGGCCCCGGTCGTGCAGTAGCGGCACGGGGGGACGGGGTGTGCAACGTTTGCGACGAGGCGGCAGCACCGAAAGATAGCCCCGCTGCCGGGGTTTGCCCAGCAGGTGGCGACGATTGCCCAGAGAGCTGGGAGGTGGACGCCGACCCCGGCATGTGGTGTGTCAACGGCTCAGCTGGGGCGGATCCAAGCCCATCACCTGTGTGATAAGCCACGGCAGGTGGCGGCACAGGATTTGGCGACAGCCCCGGTGTCTTGGTGTGCACTGCTGTCGCCGATGCCTGGGAACATTGGGCTGCAGTACCTTCTCGCAGGCGTTGATCTTCTGCTTGATCATCCTCCCGCTGCTGGTCTCCTGGGTTGGTTGATTCGTACTGCAACAGTGGTACATCAGCAAATGCAGCCGTGGTGGCTGGCGGTGGCTGCTGTGCGGCAGAACGTTGTAGCGCTCCGCAGACTCCCACACTCATCGGATCATCGAACCGGACTACTGGCTGCAGCTGTTCCACATGGTTGCGCACTAACGGTATCAATGTGGAACCACCCACTAGCAGCACCGCATCCACCACCGCATCCCCACCAGGCTGTGCATCGTCGAGTGTTTCCTGCAGCAGTCGACCAGCCCGCCGCACAGCCGGCGCAAGAACCGTCTCGAGCTCTTCCCGGGAAAGCTGCAGTGGTGTGTTCGTCGGCACCCGGGCAAGCGTGAGCGTGGTTTCTGCGGTTGTCGATAACAGCTCTTTGGCGTTGGTTATCTCCTGTTGCAACCGCGGCGCCGCCATCGGGGAAGACGCGGATGCGTCAACGACATCGGCGGCAAGCTGATTGTGCACCCAGGCGGCCAGCAGCGCATCAAAGCTTCGCCCACCCAAGCTGCGATCACCGCGGGCAGCCAGCACACTAGTACCGGAATCTGTAATCTTCACCACTGCCACATCAAGACTGCCCGCACCACAGTCGAAAATCGCCAAGGTGGTGCCGACCACACAAGAATGGTCGGCACAATATTTGGCACAGGCCGCAACCGGTTCGGCGACTGTATCGACCGCTACTTCCTCTGGCACCACCTGACGGGTCGCAGCAACGAGCCGAAGCACCTCATCATCCGCCCATTCCACCGGGTGGGTCACCACAATGCGGGCGGGCAGCTGCCCATTGTGATGGCGTTGCCCGGCAGCAACAACCGCGGCGATAATCTGCTCCAACGCCGGGGCAAGAGGATAAGAACAATCCCCTATCGGGTAGCTGCCATGCGGCATCCACCGAATAGGATCTGCCACATAGCGATCCGGATTGGCCAATGCGTTGTGTTGGGCAGCAAACCCCACCTCGATACCAGTGTCGGTGTGCATCACCCCGGCAGGCATCGTGTCACTGGCATGCCCCAGCGGCAACACCTGCACCACACCAGGGGCGGTTGTGTGTGCCGCCGCAACCGTTGCAGCACCAATATCAATCGCCAGCTCCCATTGCGACAACACCATTCACCTCCCCGGGAAACCAACACCAAGCCTGAGCGTTACGACAACACTCGTGTATCGTTGCACGCCATTGTAAACCCGAGCATCACTCCTGCCAGCTGCTGGAGAAAGCTCTCACCACCTACTGCAAGCATCCACCATTGGGGGGCTCACCTCGGATAATGCCAGCAGGGTTGATGCCCAGAGTTGTTTCAAACGCATATCGTTGCCGATCCACAGCCGGTGCCAGCGACACCCATTTGCCGCCTCTGCGGGGGTTAGACGGCAACAACACCGGCAACGGTTACCGCCACCGGCACCAAAACCAGCCGGATCACCGGCAAGAATACAACGTCACCCGCCGATGGACTGTGACCGCTAAGATCAGTGGGCAACACATTCGCTAGCGCAAAGAAAGGTTGTCGTGAACACACCACAGGTGAACCCTGCACCAACGGCAACCATCGCCGCCCTTGAACAGGCGGTCGAAACCCGGGTTGCCCACATCACCCGCCTGCTAGCAGCGTTCGGGGCGTTTAGCGCAACCATCACTGCAATGCGCACACAGCTCGAAGCCCGTCCCCAACAGCAGCTGGTGGTAGTCGCCGGGGAGATCGGCCGCGGAAAATCCACCCTAGTCAATGCGCTAGTCGGCAGTGTTGCCGCGACCCCCGCCACAGTTACTACCCACACCACCATTCCGATCGCGGTGGTTGCCGCCAGTCCCGCGCTACGCGCTGAACACACCCGGCTCATCACCGCCACCGGTTCGCACATCGCCCCCACTGCTCAAACACAACCACTGCTCGTCGCCCCGGCGTTTGACCAACCTGAAGCAGCGCCGCCCACCACAGCCACGTTGCCGCTGCGCGCCACCGTGGCAGTCGAACACCACGCCCTCCCACAGGTGGCAGTGATCGACACGCCAGGAATCGGTGGGGTAGCCACCCAACCTGGGCTCGTCGCAACAAGCACCGCCGACCGCGCAACTGTTCTGGTGATCGTCTGCCAATCAGATACTCCGATCACCGCCCCTGAACTAGAACTGATCACCAAAGCCAGTGCAGAAAACGATGCAGTGATCGTGGCTGTCACCGGCATCGACCGCAACCCCACCGGATGGCAGACAATCGTGGAAGAAAACGCTGCCATTGTGCGCCGCACCATCGGCCGTGACCTTCCCGTCGTCGGGGTATCAGGGATGCTCGCAATACAAGCCCTAACCGCGACCGACCCGGAAACAGCCGCAACCTACCATCGGCTCAGCCGAATCGATACGCTCCGCGAAATCATCAATGCCCAGCTTGCCCAAGGAGCCCTACTCAGCGCCCGGCGGGCGCTGCGGATCGGCCACAGTGCCCTTGCACTGGTCGCCGACCGATATCAACAGCAGCTCGCAGAGCTTGCCGCCAATGACTCCACCCCTGCACAGGAAACAGCCCTGCAAGCTGAACTTGCCCAAGCAACCCGCACCGCTGCCAGCTTTGACCATGTGCTGCAACGTGACTTAAGCCAGCTTCGTACCACCTCTGATCAGCAACTAGCCGCAGCAGTCGATGCGGTACGCCGCCGCTGGCAGCAGCACATCGACCGGGAAGGGGTGGCAGTTTTACGTACCAACCCACAGTATTACACCAGCCGGATCGAAGCCGATTTTCAACAGGCTGTACTCACCAGTCTTGCCACCATGGAGCACACCCTGGTCACCAACATTATTGCCACCCGCTTCCCGGAACCAGGCCAAGCAACAGCACTCAACCAACGCATCACCGCAGAGATCGCCGACCAGCAGCTCACCACCGCTGAACTGCCGCCGCGAAAACTCAGCCTCTTCGATCCGATGCTGCTCATGATGGGGTTTACCGGCGGCTCCGCAATCGGGGCGATGATCGGCACCGCGGTATCGTTTACCGGCTTGGGGCTGATCACCGGCGCCAGCTGGATTGCAATCAATCTCGGATTTCAAGCTATCCGCAAAGGAAAACAATCCCTCAACCAGTGGCTACATGAAGCAGCAATCGCCGCAAAACGCTTCGGCAACCATCTTCAAGAACTGCTCATCACCCATGCCCGATCAGCAATCGTGCTCCACCACCGGGATGTGCTGCAAGCCCGCACCGACGAACTACAGCAAGCAATCATCACACTCCGCCACCAGCAACACCAGACCAAAACCACCCGGGCACAGCAACAAGCCCGCTATGAACAAGGGCTATCCATTGTCAACCAGCAGCTGGAACTTACCTCCTCGCTGCTCCAACAGCTCAACGAAGCCACACTAACCCCAGCCGAATCCGCGCAGCACCCCAGGAAACCCACATCATGACCGACCATGCTGCCATCACCGCGGTTGAACACCGGGTGGAACGCTACATCACCGACCTCATGGGGCTCTCGCCGACCATCGCAGCCGCCTGCCGACCAGCACTGAAAATCCTGCACAGTCCACCGCGCATCGTGGTGCTCGGCCGGGTGAAATCCGGGAAATCCACCCTTGTCAACGCACTCATCGGCGCACCAGTATCTGAAACAGGAGTCCTGGAAACGACCAACATGGTGCGCATGTTTCACTATGGTGCCCCCGATCGGGCAGTGGTCACCTTACATAACGGGCAGCAACACAGCCTGCCAACCACCGCGATAACCCGCACCACCATCCCCTACCCGGCGCACGAAATCACCTGGGTAGAACGCTTTATGCCCATTGCCACACTGCGGGACTACACACTGATCGACACCCCCGGATTATTTACCGTCAACTCGGCCAGCCACACCCGCACCGAAGAAGCCATCGAACGAGGCATCACCCAATCACGGCGGGCAAGCGTCCACGCCGACGCGGCACTGCTGCTGTTGGACGTCAACGAACGCGCCGATGAACTCGCGCTCCTTGCCGACCTGTCGTTCACCCCACTTTCCACCCTCGGTATTCTTTCCCGTGCCGACATGATCGGTACGGCAGCCTTAGGCGAAATCGACCCCATTAGTCAAGCTCAACAATGTGCCACCAGCCTTGCACACACTCTTTCCCACCAGCTAGCCACCATCATTCCCGTCGCCGGGCTGCTCGCTGAAACCGGCCACACCGGCGCTTTGACCGAACACATCACCCAGCAGCTTGCCACCTACACCCAACGAGACGACCTTGAACTGCTAGAACACCTACTCGGCAATTCTGCCACGCACCAGCCGGCAACCTCGTCCACCTCAGCACAGCAAGCTGCCGGCTCGATACAACAGCTACACACACTCGTCGACAAGCTCGGCATTTACGGACTCCTTCGCGGCCGACATATCGCCCCGCAGGGTGCCGCAGCGTTGAGCACCTGGCTGTGTCAACAATCCCAATTTGACAGGCTTACTGCCACAATCGAAACACAGCTCTTACCTGTGGCACGCCTCCACCGCGCACAACGCGCCCGCGATCTGCTGCGCCAACTTCCCTATCAATTCCCTGCCCAGCGCAGCAGCATTCAGACCTTGCAACGGCAGCTCACATCCAGTGCAGAAGCCCTGCCCCTGGCTATTTTCGACACCTATCAAAGCCTTGCCAGCCAACAACCCACGTCCCCAGTAGTTACACTGGCCACCACAATCCTGCGCAGCAAGCTGCACCTGTTCACCCCTGACACCTCCCAGCACTTCGCAGACGCTGATACCACAGTGCTCTATCGGGAACTTTCCCAGCTGCGCCAAGGGTTCTGCTCCCCTATGGAAGAACTCCTCATCGAACAGCTCCTGTCTCTTTCATCGACTCATGAGTAAGAGTGGATTTTCCTGCACGAAAGCCTCCAGCGCTAATATTTGCAAGGCCGCTGTCAACAGTACGTTAGCCCCCATAAACAACGGCTGCACCTACACCCCGACAATCCTCACAGATCAGCTGGTATTCGCCAACGTTTCGACCCTAATCCCAGTGTCACGCAACCCATCAGATCCCGATGACCGGTACCCCGTTTTTGGTGCCATGAAACTTGATAGGAACCATCCGGTTTTTCGGCACTACAATCACCGAAAAGCCTCATCACCCCTCTCCCTCTAAGGGAACCTCGCGACCGGTAAAACCCGTTCCCCGTAAAACAGATCGTCCGCAAACGACAGCGCACAGGCGAAGATCGCCTCTACCGGGATGAGCACTGTTGAAATCGCCGCCGAATTGGGCGTATCGGAAGCAACCCTGTACAACTGGCGCAAAAAATACAACGGCATGGACACGAAAGGCTATGACAAGAGCTCAAGACCCTTGAACGACGAAAACGCAACACTTGGGGCGTATCGTCGCTGAACAGATATTGCGGATCGACGCTTAACATGCAAATCGCGGAGGGAAAAATTCTTAAACCCCGGCTTCCAAACGCCGGGCAGTAGAACACTTGACCAACGCAAAAGGCTATTCGCAGCGGCTGGCCTGCAGTATTGTCGGGATCTCACGGAGCGTGTTTCGCCGGGTCAAGCGTAAAGAGACCGTTGATGACCCAAATAAAGGGCTACGCCCCACCCTTGAAAACTATTCACTCAAGCACCCGTGTCATGGGTTCAAACGTGCTCAGGCTCAGGCTGAAAACACGACTGCGGTATGACCATCAACATCAAAAAAGTTGAGGCGGCTGTGGTTGCTAGTTAAGGACTTACCCGCCCCAGTGTTGGATCCGACGTCGTCTAGGCCAAGGGATTACCCCGGTACCAGGCCGTCCCACAGCACCGAATCAGGTGTGGAGTATCGATTTGTAAGTTCCACACAACCAGCGATGGAAAGACTTGTACAATCGCGTCGATGACAGGTGAGTTCACCCGTGAATCACTGCGTGACCTGGTTTTAGCGGTGTATTACAGCTGACCGGTTATGCCAGGAGTAAGCCTAAAAGTTTTCGCTCACCGTGGCACACCCGAGGTGCTGCGTATGGATAACGGGCCTTGGGGTGTATCTTTTCATGGTTGACACAGTTGTGTGGAACCCGGGCGGGAAGAAGCATTCATCTCTTCCGGGTAGTCCGTGGAATAACGGTGTGGTCGAGTCGTTTCATCGCCGTAGACGCTACGAATGCCTGGTCAGGCATGATTTCGGATCACTGTTGGAGCTACCGTGTGTTCATCGCGGATTTTCGTGCGGAACACAACAATTATCACCGGCATTCTTCCCTGGGGTATCGCACCCCTGCGGAGTTCGCTAGCATGAACAAAGCTAGCTGAAAATAGTGAGATCCTCTAAAACGTAGTGGACCTAAAAACGGGGACCCCTCATTCCAGGCGGGCCGGTTTATAACCCTCGCACGAATATCTGCACCACGAGCCTTCACGCACTGACTAGAGTGGTCTCTCTACCTCAGAGTCGTTCCCCTTCACTCCGCCTCAGCCGGCGTAGTACTTGACGAGACGCCTAGCACGAGTTAACTTTGAATCAATCGTTCAGCCCGGCTTCACCTCTTATGGTGTGAGTACGGGCTGGATTTCTATCCAGGAGCGTCTCGTGTCGAGAATGATGAAACGAGCTAGCACAGTCGAGGAGCAGCTTTCTATTCTCACAGAGCGCGGGATGGCACTGGATGAGCCTGCCGCTCGGCAGTGGCTCAAAAATGTCAGCTATTACCGCCTATCCGGGTACTGGTACGGCTATCGGGTATTGCCTGATGACGTTGACCCTAAGAATCCACAGCGTCTAGACGACTTCATCGAAGGTACTTCGTTTACAGATGTGGTGGCTCTTTACGAGTTCGACCGCAAACTCCGCACTCTCGTCCATGATGGACTGGAACGTATCGAAGTTGCTTTACGAGCACGCATCGGTGAACTCCTCCTCAGTAAAGGCGAGCTCTCTTACCGAGATCCTCTTATTTTCCGAGATTCCTTCGACCATACTTCTAGGCTAGATACCGCAATGAGGCGTGTTGAACGAGCTAAGAAACGTAACCATGCGATCGCTCACTACAGCACGCATTACGATGATTATCCATTTTGGGTGTTGGCCGATGTTCTAGATTTTTCTGATCTATCTCAACTCTTCGACGGTTTGTTCATTGCAGATCAACGTCGCATCTCAGAATCTTTTGGTTGTATCGTTGACCCAGGCAAACTCGTTTCAAAACACAAAAAGAGTTACTACTCTCAAGACCCACTAGCTAGGTGGTGCGAACAACTGACAGTAGTACGCAATACCTGCGCACACCACGCCAGACTCTGGAATCGTTACTTCACTCCAGCCTCAACAAACGCTTTGAAGACCATCTCGCTATTGTCTTCTTTACCCAAAGGGCAAAGTGAACGACTCTACGGGACACTGCTCATAATGGGATTCTTACTGCGCTCAACTTCCCCACGAAGCACATGGATGCACAAAGTCATCGATCTGATCGACACTGCCTACGCCCCACTCCCGATGAACACCATCGACGAAATGGGATTCCCCGATGACTGGAAGAACAACTTCCTCAACCTCACTATCTAATCCTTCATGTAGTAGTCGCACCGGTAACCATCCGCATCCAACGGCAAACCAGCAGCCCAGGCCGGCACCTCACACAAAGCCGACGCGACCTGCGCAACCGTCACAGTGGCTTTTGGGAACCTCAATGATGAGTTCATCGTGAACATGCATGACCACTGGCCACCCCTTGGCCTCCACGGTCTGAATCGCATAGGCCAATAAATCCCGAGCGGTTGCTTGGACAATGTTCTCCACCAATTTGGGTCCGTAGGTCTCGATCCAGTCCCAGCGCTTAGCAGTGTTCTGCCCTTGGTAGGTGATGACGTCGCGTCCGAATTTGCTAGTGGTGATGGTGGCTCCGGGGTAGGCCAAGCGACGCCCTGACGGGAGTGCGCAGAAGAGGATTCCGGCCTCACGGGTGAAAGTGATGCCATGAGTCGTGGCGGGACGTCCGCTAGTCAGCGTCTGCTGGGCTGCTTGGTCTATGGTCCACCAGAACTTCACGATCGAGAGGTTGGCTTCCCGCCACGCACTCACCAACCCCGGCAACTCCTCAGCATTCAAGCCCATGCGGAGGGCTCTCATGTTTTCTAAAGCGCCGATGGAGCCGCCGTATCCACAGGCGAGTTCTGCGATCTTCCCCTTCTGCCGCAAATGCGCATTCACCCCATGTTTCTCCATAGGAACACCGAACATCTGGGAAGCAGACTGACAGTAAATATCCTCACCCCGCCCAAACAAATCCAGCCTCCAGTCTTCACCAGCGAGCCAGGCAATCACGCGGGCTTCGATAGCCGAGTACTCGGCAACAATGAACTCGCACCCGTCTTTTGGAGTGAATGCAGTGCGGATGCGCTGGCTGAGGACATAAGGTACGGAGTCGTACAGCATTTCCAGTGCGGTCTGGTTGCGTTGCTTCACAAGGGCGCGTGCAGCATCAAGATCAGGAAGGTAGGTGCACAGCAGGTTTTGCACTTGGATCAACCTGCCTGCCCAGCGGCCAGTGCGGGCTGCCCCGTGAAACTGCATCAACCCCCGCGCCCGACTATCAACAGGTGAAGCGCTGGTGGTCATCGCCTCGTACTTACGCACCGAAGACTTCGACAACTCCAGCCGAAGCGCGAGCACTTCTTCCACGATGAAGTCAGTGGTGGCGGTGAGGGTGTCTTGGATTTCCTGCTTACCCATAGTGGCCATGGTGATGCCGCGTCGGTTGACCCAATCTTTGAGCTGCAACGGCGAATTTGGATTATTCAACCCCGTCAGCTCGCTGGAGCGGGCAAGGTTCTTCTCCCGCACCTGCTTATTCAACTCAATCGCCGCATTGGCCAAATCTAAATCCAGGTGGATGCGTCGGTCGTTAATGGTTTGACCGTCCCAGTACTCGCGCCACACCAGCTCAGGCAGAGGGAATGGTGAGAGTTTGGCGTGCAGTGCTACTTCTGCTTCCACGTCCCTTGCGTTTTAGGTCTTGAACTGTTCTCATTTGTCTGGCGCGTGGCCGGGGAGGTTTCGGGTCAGGCCGTTGTTAAGCAGTGAGGACTTAGCGGGAACAGAGAAGAAATTAATCAAATCCTTACCGGTGGATAGTTTCCTTGCGTTCAACTTCAACGCCTTGGATACACCGTCCAATGACAACGGTAGGCCGAGGGCTGCAGTCCACACCATGTGACACCGCCACCCATGAGGCTTCAACTACCGGCCCTAATATGTGGAAAGTCAAGTGCGCTCGAAAGCAGCGTTAAACGCCTACGCAACAAGAGCGGCAGACTACGAATCAAAAAAGCTGCCTTCAGCATGAAGGCTGGTAAACAGGCTCTACGAGAGTCCTATCTGCTCACCGCAGGGTTCTTCGATGACGGCGCCCACATGGGCCAGTAGCAGATCAGGGATCTGCTGGACCGCAATGCGTCAACGTCACGGCCTCCCATGTAGACCTGCGCGGGTTCGCAGATGTCCTTGATGCGCAGATGGATGAGCTAGGGGTTGACGTGCAGGAACGTAACGCCAGTTTCTTCCTGCAACAAGAAGCCCTCATTGAGGCTGCCCGTCTGGATCTCAAAGCCACATTCGATGCGCAAATCCGTGAATACCAGGCCAAAAAAGCCACTGCTATCAAAGCAGCCTGCAAAGCCAGCAGCACCGCTCAAGAATAAAAAACAAACAGGAAGCCCGGCAGTGGCGACGCAAAGCCGACGAGGCTGATGATCAATACCGCATCGAGCGTAACCGGCTACGCGATGAGTTCGACGCGTATCTCGATAGCGCCCGTGACTCGCTCAACGCAGACACCAGCCGGTGCGAACTATTCACCATCAACTCGGAGGTTCAATAAATGCCCGGACTTCCTAAATGGCGTCGTCTTCTTGAAGAATCTCGCCGTCAGGCCTTGGTTGCGATCGATTTTTACAATCGCCCTGGAGACCGTCGCAGTAACAGTGATTTCATAGTCCACCTGCATCTTGCATGGCAAAACCTTCTTCTTGCCTCGCGAATGAAAAATGACCGCCAGATTTACTATCAAAAAATCGACACTATCAGAAGAATGCCGACGGATCACGAAAAACATGGGATCTGAACCGTTGCCTAAAAGAGCAATACACCCAGAACAGCCCCATCAGACAGAATCTGGAATTCTTCATTGGGCTACACAACAGGATTGAACACAATTTTGAAGACAACCGACTAGTGGTCACTGCACCTGAGGCTCATGCATGCATCATTAACTACGAGTATGAACTCATACGACGTTTTGGAAACGATTTTACTTTAGGGAGCGAACTGAAGATTCCGATCTTTATTCATTCGTTGCAACCTGCCGAGTATGACTTTATGGCTGAGATGAGGCGCGGCATCCCCAGCGCCACCCTAAACTATATAAGCGAGTTCATCGCCGAGCTCCCTGATGAAGTGACAAGCGATGAAAAATTTTCTTATCGTCTTGCGCTCATACCAGTCAAAGGCCCCAAAACTCGCGCTGACATGGCTTTAACTTTTGTTAACACCCACGACTTAAACGAAGAGGAAAAACTTGAACTCTTAGGTGGGGACAGAAGCGTAATTATTGCTGAAAAGTACCGCAACGTTGTGCATGGAGACGAAATGCTCCCGAAAAAGATCGCACAGGAAGTGGAGGCGCGTATCCCCTTTAGGTTTATGTTAAACGATTTCACACAACTGAGGAAAAAGTGGGGACTTGGCCCTGCAAAATCTGGAGAAAGGAAGGGTCTGCCCAACTCAGATACGTTTTGTCTCTATTCTCCAGCATTCAAACAATTTGTTTATACACCAAAACTGCTCGACAAGATTGTGGATGCGATTTGTACTGAGGAAGGATATACGACGTTCTTGGGTAAGGAACCGTTCCTCAAAGAAGACGAGACTGACAATTAGCACCTTTTGACGCCTGCCCATATCTTTTGATGCCCCCACTCGCGCAGCAATAACTGGGCGCAACCACGGTCCGGCAGCCCCGCCACAACCCGCGAAAGGCTGCCCGAAAACACGAAAACCCCGACCAACAGTCGAGGCACGGAAACAGGGGCGAAAAGAGATTTGGCTTGCTATCGCGGGAAACTCACGTCGCCAGGGCAAATGCACCCAGTGTGTTATCGAGTATCGTCTGAGCGGAGCAATGCTTCCCCGCATACTCTATCGACTGGGTCTTAGCAGTCCTGATAAATAGAATTTTTCGACGCCACCGGCTGAACCTTTTGACGCTACAACCAAACCTTTTGACGGCTGCCCTGAGCATCTACCAAATCCGGCTTCCGATCTCTCGCCACGGCCCCCCAAACGCCCCACAAAGCCACTGCTATAACGCTCTCACCCACCACTCCACTCCCCCGCAACCCCCTGCGTTTAGAAGGGAAAACCCGGCTTAAGGGTCAAAAAGTGTGTCTCAAACCGCCGATTTCTACCACCTGAACAGCAATGACAACAAAATAATAAGCCTAGAAAGCTTATTCCCCTCTTTTTTCTCCATAACCCTTGACGGCACCACCACCCCATGGTATGGATCCTGTTGGCTTCAGGGTTATGTCAACCAATCGTCCCCGCTGCAGTATCTGCGGTAACCCCACAAAGAAAAACGGCACAACAACAAAAGGCACCACACGATGGCGTTGTATCCACTGCGGTGCCTCTACAAGTAAAACCCGGCCCGATATCACCGCTCGAACCTGGATGAATGAGTTCATCTCCCACCTGACGAGCAATAAAAGCATCGCCGACATCGCCGCTGCTCGTGGCACATCCCCGAAAACAGTTCACCGCCACTTCCAGCCACTGTGGCTGATCAGCGTGCCCCAACCACACAACCACCCCGTCTACGATCAAATCTTTCTCGACGGAACCTACCTCAACGGCGGCTGTCTCCTCATCGCAGCAACCCGTGACTACGTCCTTGCCTGGCGCTGGTGCAAGCAAGAAACCACCTACGACTACACACAACTCATCCGTGATATCACCCCGCCACTTATGGCAGTCATTGACGGCGGAAACGGCGCCTACACAGCGATGACCTCATGCTGGCCACAGACCCCTATCCAACGCTGTCTCGTACACGTCCAACGCAACACACGACGCGATATCACCAGCCGACCCCGCACACCCCAAGGCACCATCATCTACCAACTCGCACTCCAGCTCACCCGCATCACAACCCGTGAACAAGCCGACCAATGGATCGACTACCTCCACCAATGCAAACAAGACTGCAACAGCTGGATGAACGAAAAAACCACCATCACCGACCCCCTCACCGGGAAAAAGAAAAAAGTCTTCACCCATCAACGCGCCCGACGCGCGTTCTACAGGCTCTACCACCTGGCAAAAGACGGCAAACTCTTCGCTTACCTCACTCCCCATCCCAGCGCGAAGAACCCTGAGGCGTTCGCCTCCACAACCAACTGCCTCGAAGGCGGTATCAACGGGCCTTTAAAACTCATCGCCAGACAACACCACGGTAGAAAAGGAGAACGTCAACGAACCAATATCGACTGGTGGCTCCACTTTCGCACCCGAGATCCGCTTGATCCCCACATCATCGCGAAACAACAAAACTGGGGCAAAGACTCACTCGCTAAAGTAGAAACCCTCACCCCAGTCAACAACAACGAAGCAAACCATCAAACCGGACGCCCCGCGCTGTACGACAATCATATCGACATCGAGTACACGCACTCCATCGGGATCAGAAAAGGAACGATCTAACCCCCACAGCCACCCCCACCCCCAGACACACATTTTGTCCCTTAACCCGAAAACCCTCCCTCGGGCATGAAAAAAGATGCTGGCTCGGATTGTATCCAAACCAGCATCTAGTTGGTGGAGCTAACGGGAATCGAACCCGTGACCTCCTCGATGCGAACGAGGCGCGCTACCAACTGCGCTATAGCCCCAATATGGGCGCCGAACCCGGCGCGAATTCTCCAATTGGCACGAAATCTGTGCACGAGTGGTTATGTTACTCCGCCGTGAATAGACCACCAAATAGGACGGTTGCCCACAGTTTTCGTGGCTGAAATAGGTGTTGTCCCGCCATCGGCGGGCAACACAAGTGTAGGAGTCAACACCAAAAACCTGGAGGGCTAGCTTACTTGGCGTTCTTGCCAGCGATGCATATCTACCACCGGTGCAACCTGGTTGTCGGTAGTTTCGTCCTGCTCTTCAGCCCAGGGGGCTTGCATGGTGGGAAGCTGGTAAAAATCGGGATGTTCGTCGTCTGTTTCCACGACGATTGCACCGGGGCGGCGGAGTCGATCCGGGAGGTCGGCATATTCGGGTGCCGCCGCACGCACCCCGAGTCGGGCACGGCGAATTTGTTCAATTCGACGTTGTAATCTGGCGTGTTCTACTCGGGCGGTACGCCGCAAAGCGAATAGGTAACTGATCGTCAGCACGACTACTGCTGCGGGCAGGCTCCACCACCAGCCGCCGGCGATGATCGCTACCAATAGTGCGAGTACCGTCGAGGTAACGAGTCCAATCAGCATTTGCTGGCGGCGCTTGTAGATGAGCGCATTGCGGGCGGCTTCTGCCTCCGGGTCGAAGGTGCCGCGGCCGCGACGGCGTGCCGCGAATGCATAATCTTCCTCGGTGAGGTCGACCGGTTCGGCCCGTAATCCCCATTGTGCTGCGGTGGATCGATCGCCCTGTGCACTGTCAGTTTCGCTGTCGTCGGCAACAGTTGCCGGTGCTGTCGACACTGCAGTGTCCTTACCACGATGCGCGTCGTGCACCGCGGAGGGCGTGTCTGTATCGGCGTTCGCAAGCGCTGCGGTCGCTTCTTCAGATGTCTCTGCGACATCTGCATCTGCGACATCTGCATTGTCGTCGTTATCGTTGCTTGCAGCAGCAGCATCATCGTCAACGCTGCTGTTTACCAAGGTAAGTACTGGACTGTCCTCTGCTGCAGCTGTTTTCTCCCCGGGGCTATCTGCCGCATCTTGTGGGTTTACCGGTGCTGTTGCACTGGCTGCCGCACTGTCGGCAACGGTACTTGCAGTATCTGCTGGAGCGGTGGTCTCATCTACTTCGGTGTCGTATTGTGCCCGGGGATGGAACAAATCTGCCGGGGTGAGATAGCTTTCCTCCAGCTTATAGGTGTGGCCATCTTCGTGGAAGGCGTGTGGATGGAAGTCAGGCTGACTGAGGTCGTCAAGGTTTTCCGCGGTGAACGCGTCGAGTCGTTTCCGGGCTGCGGCTGGATCGTCGAGCCGTTCCACGTCACTTGGATCGGCTGTGTCTTCGTCAGGTGTAACAAGCTCAGTATCGACATAGGCTGCTTCGTCGCTGGTTGCGTTGCGGCGCCGGAATAGGCGCGCAAACGGTACCCGTCCCTGCGCCTGGTAGACGTCATCGTCGCTCGTTGCTGCAGCGGAGGTAGATGCGGCAGTCTGGTGGGTGGCGTGGGTCGCAGACGGTGCGGTCTCTGCCGCGACAAGTTCCCCGTCGACAAGGTCTAAATCTGTTGTGGCGTCTACTGCTGACCGGCGTAGCGGTTGCCCCTGCTGGAGTCGTGGCCGACGTGGTGTTGCCAAGGTCGTTTGTCCACCATCAACAACGATTGTGGCACCTTCCAGAGCATCGCCGGTGCGGGTCACTGGCCGTTGACTGCGCAGCGCCAACGGGGCGAGGACGAAAATCCACAACACAATGATGAGCCCGATAACAATGGTGCCGGTCATAGTGGATCCTCCTGGGTTGCTGGTCAACAAACTATTGCGGTGTCGAAACAGTAGGGTTTTCGCTTGCAAGCAAGCTGCATCAATATCGTCGGCAGCGGCAGCGCCACCTATCCAACGGCGAACCGAGCCAACAAGTGCCCAACTAGCGGTGTATCCCGACACGACCCCAGCCGTGCATGACGGCACCGGTGATGCGATACCCGATGCACCCGCTCTTGCGCGACAAGCACAACCTACTGCTATAGACGACAGATACAGATTATTGATCCACTGTAACGGTTTCTTCGTCATCGCCCGGTGACGGCACGCCGGGAAGGACTATCCCCGCCTCCTGGAGGCGAGCAATCGCCGTGGTGTCGAATTCGTCGGCAGTAAGCGCCATCAGAAAATGATCCTCCCACTGGCCGTTAATGTGAATATTGGCGACTAAGAAGCCTTCCTCCCGATACCCGTTCCGGGTGAGCACCCGCCCAGAGGCAGGATTGTTCTCTAAATAGGTTGCGGTGACGCGATGCAGCCCAAGCTGGTGAAATGCAATATCGGTCGCGAGTGCTACCGCGATCGTTGCCACATGACAACCAGTAGCATGTTCAGCCACCCAATAGCCGATCCAACAGCGCTGCAATGCACCCCGTTCAATACCGCCGAGCGTGACCTCGCCGACCGGTGTGCCGTTTTGTTCAATTACTAGTGCGTTACATATTCCATCCCGGCGCGCAGCCTGTACCGCAACGAAACGGTCATAGAATGCCCGGGGTGTGTGTGCCGCAACCCAACCTTGCGGGGCGGTCGGCTCAACTGGGCGGAGGCGGTGTTCTTCCCGCAACCGGGTGCTGCACCACCAATTCGCGTCACTGAGTGCCAGCGGCCGCAGACTGATCACATCGCCGGTTGAAGTAGTAACCGGCCCGATCCGTCCAGCAACATGCTCAGCCCGGGGAATCAGCCGGGAAAACCATTGCCCAAATAATCCCACAGCACAACCCCACACTTTCGAACTTCCTAGCTTGCACCAGTTACTCCGTCGGCAAACTACCAGGCTTCAGTAATAAATAACACGTCCACCTCTTCGCCCGGTTTCACACTAGTCACCTCTTCCGGAATTCGGATGAGAGCGTTGGCTTCCCCCATCCCGGCAAGCAGATGAGCTGGCGCACCATCCACCCCTGACAGGCATTCCACCAGATAGTCACCGGTTTGGGCATCACGCATAAGCCTGGCCCGCAGATAGCCGCGCCGCCCCGGCTGGGAATCGATCGCTGTCACGGTGCGGGCTTGCACAATACGCCGCTCTGCGTTGCGTTTGCCTAACGCTAGCCGGATCAGCGGGCGGACAAACACTTCAAACACCACCAGTGCCGACACCGGGTTACTCGGGAGCAAAAAGACGGGAACCCGCGGCTTGGTGATCATGCCGATACCTTGCACAGATCCTGGGTGCATCGCCACCCGGGTGGTGTCAAGGTTGCCGATTTCGGCAATCACCTGCTGGATTTGAATTGCTCCTTCCCCACCGACAGCACCGGCAAGCACAATCACTTCACTGTTTTGTGCCGCAGCCAGCAGCATCTCTTTGAGCCGATCCGGTTCACCGGCAGCAATGCCTAGCCGAAACACTTCCGCGCCAGCTTCCTGGGCAGCCGCGGCAAGCGCATACGAGTTGACGTCAAGAATTTGCCCAAGACCAGGTGTGCGATCAATGTCAATAAGCTCCCGACCAACGGAACAAATCGTGACCCGTGGACGTGGATACACCAACACTTTCGACCGCCCGACAGCAGCAAGCAGCCCGATTTGCGCCGGACCGATGAGGCTTCCCGCCGATACCGCCACATCCCCTGGTTGAATATCGTCACCGACCCGGCGAATAAACTCCCCGCTTTTCACCGGTTGCGTCGGGGTGACCCGCTGCACGCCTTGATCAGACCAAGCCAGCGGCAGCACGGCATCAGCTAATGCTGGCAGCGGGGCACCGGTTGCTACCCGGATTGCCTGTTTTGGGGCAAGCCGTAACGGTTCCCTTGAACCAGCAGCAACCTGGCCAACAACAGGCAGCGACACGGTTTGCGGATCCACTGGTTCGGTGGGGTTTTCCGCCAGGGGGCGTTCCCCACCAACATCCACCGCCCGCACCGCATAGCCGTCAATCGCCGCCTGGGTAAACACTGGCATCGGCCGGGTGGCGACAACTTCTTCCGCGCAGAGCAGACCAAGTGCCGATCCGATCGCTCTGCGGACAGGTTCCGGATTGACTACCGCATGGCGAATCAGTTCGCGTTGATGATCAACACTGCGCATCTGCTGTGCACCCACTTTCTGTTGTTGCTTCGCCAACTTCTTTCTCTTGCGCCGCCCTCTGCACCAGGAACACTCTCAGGGCTCGCCATGTGGCCGTGTGGATCATTAACTGACCCGTGCAGTCTTCACTGGCACACCACCGAAGATTATTCGCAGCTACCAGCAGCAACACACGGTTGCCAAGCCACGGCTTGGCAGAAAGTTGGCTGAACCATCATTGCGCAAGCTTGCTTGCACCCCAATCACACCGCAGGCAAGACGGTCAGCCCCCAAGCCTTCGACGGCAAGGAGATCCGATCGGGGGAGTTGTGCTGGATGAGATTGATGCCCCTAGCTTAATGGGCAACGCCATGTGCAGACGGTTGCCACGGTGAAGTGTGCCGCCGGCTAGCCGCTGCACTTGCCGCAACCGATAAGAAAACCAGGCAGGTGTTTGTTGTTAGTCGTTTTCTTCTGCGAGTCGTTGCCGTAAATAGCGACGCAAACCTAGCTGATAGTCAGGGTGCTGTAAACCGAAATCCACACAAGCCCGAATGAATCCGCCAGGATTGCCCAGATCGTGGCGGCTTCCATCGTGCACGACAATGTGCACCGGATGACCTTGCTCAATAAGCAGCTCAATTGCGTCGGTGAGCTGCAGTTCCCCACCTTTGCCAGGGGTGATTTCTTTCAGTGCTGTAAAAATCTGACGATCCAGAAGGTAGCGTCCTGCCGCCACAAACGTCGATGGTGCATCTTCTACGACCGGTTTTTCAACCATGCCCAGCACTCGTTTCACCGAACCGGTGTCTGTTTCGGCAATTTCAAATACGCCATAGTTCGACACTTCATCGCGGGGGACGTCGAAAGCGCACAGCACACTGCCGCCATATTCGCGACGCACCTGCGCCATGGTCTCCATTACTCCCATTGGCAAAACAAGATCATCAGGCAGCATGACGGCGACGACGTCTTCATCATCGTCGAGGACTGCTTCAGCCAACCCCACAGCGTGGCCAAGCCCTAACGGTTCGTCTTGCATAATCGCCACCGGTTCGACGAGGCTTGCCGCCCGCCGCACCCGGGCAAGCGTTGCACTATCGCCTTTGTTTTCCAGGGCATGTTCGAGCTGTTCGTCGGTATGGAAATAGCCCAACACACCGGCTTTGCGGGCGGCGGTCACAATCGCTAGCCGACTTGCCCCAAGGGCGGATGCTTCTTCCGCGATCAGTTCAATACCGGGTGTGTCAACAACAGGTAGGAGTTCTTTAGGGACGGATTTAGTCGCCGGAAGAAAACGGGTACCAAGGCCAGCTGCTGGCACGATGACCGTGCGAACCGGACAAGAAACTTCGCGCGTTTGAGACATAGTTGAAAACTCTACACTGCTGTTTTTTATCGTTCCGGTTGCCTTATCCGCAACCGGGAATATTGTTGGTTGCCTTACCCGACTGGGGACACCCGTTCTCACAGCACTCCTGAAGTAAAACTGCACAGTAAGCACGCATCACCACACACCACCGGCAACCTAGTGCAGCAACGTGTTGCCGTTGCCGTTGGTATGACACTCCCGTTTCCCGTCTGTGGCTGTTACTGCACCGGTCAAGGGCGTTGTCAGGTTTCTGCTGCAAGAATAGGCGCAACCACATCCAGGATCGACCCCCCGGGCAGCAGATGATATGGAGGAGGAACTCTGCAACCGCCGATGTGTACCCAACACTACCGACCGCACATTCGCTCCACCCCACCTGGTTTAGCAAGGCGCTTCCCGCGACAAGTGACGCACTGCTATTCCTGGTGCGCCGCGGTTGTCTACAATGCTGACATGATCACTGGTCTTGACGATGAGAAATGGCGTCTTCGCCGACGGCTGTTACAGCAGCGGCGGGTGAACGCTGCACTTGGTGCACATCGGCAAGAGCAAGAAGCGCTGTGGGGGAATATCCAAACCGTGTTGGCACAGTATGCGCCTCCGGGTGCTGCTATTGGGGCGTATGTTCCTACTAGGGAAGAACCTGGTGCGGATTGGTTTGCACTGCTGCTTGGTGAGCGTCCCCTGATTGTGCCGCGCTGTCGGGAAGACCATCATCTGGATTTTTGTTATGTGACATCGCCGGACGAGCTGATTATTGGGGCGCATGGTTTGCGGGAACCTTCACCTGAGCATCCTGCGATCTGCCCGGAACGATTGCATGATCACAGCACAGTGTTGCTGGTTCCTGCGTTGGCGGCGACTGCTGCTGGCGGTCGACTAGGCCGGGGTGGGGGCTACTACGATCGCACATTGGTGGCGCTGGATGCTGCAGTAACCACGGTGGCGGCAGTATTTAGCGAGGAGTTACTGCCGACGCTGCCGCAAGCTTCACATGACGCTACAGTCGATGTGGTGGTGACCCCGCAGAATATTTTCACGAAATCCTAGAGTTTCTGTCTACGGCGACTCTGTAGCCAACAAGTGCACTGCAGCGCATTTGGAACACCACGGACTATGGAGGACGGTTCCCGCGGATGTGGGACTGGTTTTTGCTGGGGAACCGGTGGTATCCCACGTTCAGACTAACAGGCTATGCACTGGTCTTTTCCTGCTTCTGTGTCACCGGATACGCCACTTGGGCGTGTTGTGTTGTTTGTGTTGCAGCCTTCTTGGCGTCGCCGCCGGGCGGTGCGGCGATTATTTGCCGTAGTTCTTGTGGTGATTTCAATGGTGATGTGGTTTTCGCGTGTCACACACACTGATCCGGCAATAGTGGTGGTGGCTGAGGCGATTCGCGCCGGGGAGACAATCGAGGAAGACCAGGTCACCCTTACCCCGGTGCCACCGGCGTTTGTTCCGGCGGGTGCATTTCGACAAAAGTCAGCGGTGGTGGGGCGAATTGCGGCGACCGCTTTTCAACCGCGGGAGATTCCTGTGGAAACCAGACTGGTGGGAATGGAGGCAGTCAATGCGCTGCATGATCCTGCTTGGCAGTCCCCGACGATGGTACCGATTGTGCTTTCGGCTGATGGTGTTACCGGTTTGCTGCAGCACGGGGATACGGTGACCGTGGTGACTGGGGTGGGGGCAAGTCAGCCAGGGACGGTGATTGCCACAGCAGTTCGGGTGTTGTTGGCGCAACAGTCGCCTACAGCGAATCGGGAAGGGGTTGCGGTGGTGGTTGCTGACGCGCCGGCGGCGCAGGCGATTGCGGCAGCGAACGTGGAAGGCCCACTCGGGGTGCTAGTGACCGGGCCGCGTGCCCATGGTGCACCTGATGTGCAGTCACAGGCCACCCCGAAAGACCAGCAGTAATGCCCCTGTGTAGGGTGTGTGATTTCAGGGGTTTTCCCGACCTATGTCCCTTGAGGGTTAACGATTGCGGTAGCTTCCCCAATGAGGGGGCAGCTGTTCAAGCCAAAATTCCTCGGAAAAACCCACTCCGCCCGCGGTCGTGTCAGCTGATCCTTTGCCGGATGGGCAAGCCTTGGATCTGCTTGCATGAGGTGTTTCCGCTGAACCGGCAGTCGCCGGCATCTGTCTAGCGGTGTGCTGCAAGTCAGCCTGGTGCTGGTCCATGCGTGGCGTGGTGGGTGGGACAAGATAGCTGTCTCGATCAGCGGTGGGATCATAGTTTGGGCTGTCACACGGCCGGATTGCCCGCCGCCGTTTTCGGGCTACCACTGTTGCAACTGGTCGACGGTGTGATGCACGAGCGGACCTAAGGTGGCCATGCCGTCGCGAATTGCAGCCCGTGACGAGGCAAGGTTGACGATCACAGTCGACCCTGACACCCCAGCGATTCCCCGGGAGCAGCAAGCATCGATCGCGCCACAGCCCAATCCGGAGGAACGTATCGCCTGCCCGATCCCGGGAATGATTTTATCGAGTACCGCCCGGGTTGCGTCAGGGGTTTTATCCCGCGGCCCCACGCCGGTGCCGCCAATTGTGAGGACAAGATCAGCACCCCCAACCACAGCGGTTTCGATTGCTTGGCGGATTGCCCGTTTTTTGCTGTCTACCCGCACCACCGCGTCAACAATAAAATTGTCTTCTTGAAGGAGTTCGGTAACCAGGCGGGGTGTATCATCGCCGTGGACAAGCACCCCGTCGTTGACCAGCACAACCATGGCGCGCCGCGGTGTGACCGAAGGGGTGGGGGCAACCTGGTGCTGTTGTTGTTCTTGGGCTTTTAAAAATTCCGCATCCGGTTCGCCAATATTTAAATCAAGCTGCCGTGCATTCGTGGCGATGTCCATGGTGTTGATCCCTTCACTTCGCGCTGAGCATGTACTGATCACGTCCGGATTGGATGATTCTTCAAAACGCGGATGGTGTTGCTTGCAAGTGTATGCGACCGTCTCACACTGTGACTAACGAACGCGGAATTCTGTGGCCTGGTTTCGCACCACCTACCGCATTCCACGCGGTGTGGCTAGGACAAGTCGTCTGATGCGGCACATCTGGTGCGCAGGCAGCAACCATCACCAAAAGCTGCAGCCATCGCGGAAGTGGCAGCAACGGTGCGCAACTGCGCACAGCAAAAAGGCGACAATCAGCTGGGATCATCTGATTGTCGCCTTTGCCGGGAATTATTGTTTGTTGCCGGCTGGTTGCAACCCTCTGCCACTTAGGCCGGATTATCGGAGGAGTTTTCCTTGGTGAGGGTCACAGACACTTCCCTGCCTTCACCGGTGTCAGGGTTGATCAGCGACAGCACAATGGTGTCACCGAAGTCGTGGGATCGCACCGCGGCAATGAGTGCATCTGTGGAGTCAATGACCCGATCGTCAACCTTGACCACAACTTCACCGGGTTGCACACCGGCTTCACCGGCAGGCCCGGTGGGGTCAACTTCGGCAATCACGGCACCTTTCAGGGTGGCACGCGGATCAAGTTGGACTTTCATCAAGGGCTGTTCCACCCGGCCGGTGTCGATGAGTTGTTGCGCGATTCGGCGGGCATAGTTCGCCGGGATAGCAAACCCCAATCCGATGGAGCCGGCTTGTCCGGTAGGTCCAGCGTTCGAGGCGATCACCGAGTTCATGCCCACGAGCCGGCCTTGCATATCAACCAGCGGCCCGCCCGAGTTACCAGGGTTGATTGCCGCATCGGTTTGGATTGCGTCGATCAGCGATGATTGGCCACGGGATGATCCAGCCCGGACGGGACGATGCAGCGCGGAAACAATACCGCTGGTGACAGTTGCCGAAAGGCCAAGTGGTGAGCCGATCGCCACAACTTCCTGCCCAACTTTTAACGCATCAGAATCGCCGAATTGGATCACTGGAAGGTCGGTGGCATCCCGCAGTTTGATCACCGCAATGTCGGTCTCGGCGTCGCCGGCAACAAAATCAGCCGCATAGGTGCGTCCATCGTTTAAGGTGACAGCGATTTGAGCATTGCCGCTGCCGGCTGCCCCCACCACATGGTTATTGGTCATAATCTGCCCGTCAGAGGAGATGATCGAACCAGATCCTTCCTCGATTGCGTCCCGGGTCGCCACCCGAATAGAGACCACTGACGGCAACACAGCATCGGCGACTTGTTCGACCGAAGTGTCACCGCTGTGGCTGTTTGCTGCCGGTAGTGCGGCCTGATTATTCGTCGCCAAGGAAGACACCACCGGGGTGTTTGCGGTGTGGGTCATCTCCCCTACGACAACACCGGTGATAGTGCCGGCAGCAACCGCACCAACGAGCATCATTGCCAGCGCGGAGCGAAGCCCAACCTGTTTTGGTGCTTTACGTGTGGTTACGGCCACCCCTGCCGGCGGCAGATCAGATCCGTGCTTGGCAGCGGCATAGTTTCCTGCCGCCCCCAACGGGGATGCGCCGGTATGTGTCTCATTGGTGAACGGATGCTGCGGTAGTGTTTGTGTATCGTCACCCCAAGCGTGAACTGCGGCCGCTGGTGCCGGCGACGGCTGGGGGATGCGACCGGTAGGGTGCGTATCCGTCAATTGGTGAGCACCCTGCTGCGAGTCTGCCAGGTGTTGCGTGGCCGACCCCTGATAGGTGGTGCCAAAACCGTCCGGGGCACTGCTGTTTCGGTGCGGTGAATAGTCGCTATTTGCTCCCGGCTGCGCCCCGGCAGGAGTTACTGGATGCACTACGCCTGCCGCAAATTCTTGGGTGTGATCATCAGCAGCATCATGGCGACCAGCGGATGCGCCATAGACTGGTGTTTGCCAATCAGCTGGCACTCCCTGATAGGGGCTAGTCGACGATGGGGGAAGCGGGTTGCCGGCGGTTGTGTCGGCGCGACGCTGCGGATCAGTGGAATGTGAGTTCATGTTTTCGTTCATAACGCTATAGTCTGCTCGCTAAAACTGGGATGTCTGCGCGTATCAGCCTAAAACTAGCCCACAGCACCCTGGAAGTTTCCTGGCAACGCCCAATCCTGCCCACACCACGATGCGCAGCAGCCCAAGGTTTGACGCTGCACTGTAGTCCAAGGTTTGACGCTGCACTGCATCACTGTGTGGGTTGATCAGTGAACCGGCGGCCACCACCATGGTGCCACAGGTTGGCCTGCGCCAACCCGGTGTCCTGGGCACAGACGGTGCAAAAACACCTTTGGTGCTGGGCACGATTGCTTAGCGTATCAGCACCCCAGCCCAGTGATCATGAGCAGCCACACACTGCCTAAGCACCTCCCAGACACGCTGCAGCCCCGGGAGGTGGCAGCAACATTGCACCTACCCGGGGCTACACACTAGCGGCGCCAATACCGGTTTCCCCCTGTGCCGGATACCGCAACACCCCACACAACCCGGTGTGTTGCTGCAGTTAGAGCTACACCAGCAGAAGTGAGGAAAATTATCGTCCGAATTGGGGTCGCACCTGCAGCGGGGTACGCCGCTCACCGCTAGGTTTTGGTGGATCATCCAACTGTTCCAAGGTCGGCGCACCCGGCAGCGTCACCACCATCAACGCGCCACCATCATCAGATTCTTTTGCCACCACGGTTCCCCCATGACGGTCAATCACCTGCCGACAAATCGCCAACCCTAGCCCAGAGCCAGGCATGGAACGGTGCGGCAACGCGCGATAGAACCGTTCAAAGATTTTCTCCCGTTCCTCCACGGGAATACCCGGACCGGAGTCGGCAACCGTAATCTCCATCTGATCCAGGGCAATACGGGTCATCTCAATGCGCACCACCCCTTGAGAGGGTGACCATTTCGCCGCATTATCCATCAGGTTGAGCAATGCCCGACCAAGCCCAAAATCGTCCCCGACTACAAACCACGGCTCAAGACGATGAGTAAATTCCACATCGGACCTTCGACGCCGCACCTTCTCCAGGGCGTTGTCAACCACCTCAGTGACATCGACTGGTTTGTGTTCGAGCTGCTGTTTGCCGTCTTCTCGCGCCAAATCCACGAGGTCGCCAATAAGCTGGGATAGCTCCTCAATTTGCGCCATGAGGTCACGTTCAAGATCAGCCCGGTCTTGCGCCGAAATATCGTTCCCACTATCGCGGGAAACCATCATCAACAGCTCAACATTGGTGCGCAAACTAGTGAGCGGAGTTTTCAACTCGTGACCGGCATCAGCCACCAACTCGGTTTGCCTGCGTCGGGAGGCCGCCAACGCTTCCAGCATGGTGTTAAACGAGCGGGCAAGATCGGCGATCTCATCGTCACCGACCACCTCGATCGGGTTCAGATCATCAGTTTCGGCCACATATTCAAATGCCTGCCGCAACCGGTGAATCGGCCGCAACCCAGCGGTCGCCACCGCCAAACCGGCGGCAATAGCAACCAACATGCCAAGTGAGCCCATGAGCAGCAGCACAATCCCCAATGAATGAATCAACGCATGGGTTTGTTGCATATCTTGGGAAAGGATCACCACCGCGTCAAGATCGTTGCGTTTGGCAAGGATCCGCTCATCGGTATCGGATCGGATCGTCATCTCTTCCGAGCCATGCAGCACTGCTACTTCGTCGAGCAGCGGAAAGGAATCTCCGATAGGGGTCACTGATCCGGGCGGGAAATACGACACCAACAAATCCGGGTTGTAGACCTTAAACTCGGCAATCTGCCGAGCAGGATTGGCAAGAAACGCCGGATTTGCTGCATTGTTCAGCAGACTTGTCGCCTTCTCATCCAGGGACCGATCCACCGCTTGCGCCAGCGAATTGGTGACATTGAAATATGCCACCACCGTAATGAGCAGCACACTTAACGCCACCATCGAGGCGGTGACATTAATCAGCCGCCACCGCAATGTGGTTCGCCGGGAATTCGCGCTCACAAATTGATCAAGGCGCTGCTGCTCCGTTGACTCGGCAGGTGCAGGTGCTGCTTTCGGGTTGCGCGCCTGCCCTGGTTGGCGCAGCATCACGGGGCAGTCTCACGGAGCACATATCCAACACCGCGGACGGTGTGAATCAGCCGGGATTCGCCATCTTGTTCTGTCTTGCGACGCAGATAGCCGATATAGACTTCCAAAGCGTTACCGGAAGTTGGGAAGTCATAGCCCCACACCTCCTCCAAAATGGCGGTCCTCGACAGGACGCGCCGCGGATTCGACATCAACAGTTCCAGCAGCGCAAACTCGGTGCGGGTCAGCGAGATATTCCGTTCCCCGCGATACACGTCACGCGTGTCAGGGTTCAGACGCAAATCTTGGAACACTAATTCTTGCGCCACCCCGGAGCTCATAGCTTCTGCCGCTGCCCGCCGCAGCAGTGAACGAACCCGGGCAAGCAACTCTTCCAGGGCGAAGGGTTTCGGCAGATAATCATCGGCGCCGGCATCTAAACCGGCAACTCGCTCGGACACACTATCCCGGGCGGTCAAAATAAGAATCGGCCGATCATCACCGGTAGAACGCAGCTTTCGGCATACTTCTAGGCCGTCTACCTTCGGCATCATTACGTCAAGAATCACCAGATCGGGTTGTTCCCGTTCGATGGTTTCTAAAGCAGCCTGCCCATCTTCGGCGAGGCTGACCTCGTAGCCGTTAAACGACAGTGAACGACGCAGCGATTCACGCACCGCCTGTTCATCGTCGACAACAAGAATCTTCATCACTGTTCTATTCCTACCTTGGGTGTAAGGGTCATATCGCTATCGACCAGCCGCAGTCACAAAAGAAAACCCTCCTCTGCGCCTGAAAGTCGGCCGCGATAGCTTGCTGTCACAACAGTACAACGCCCAAGTTGCCCACATTGTCCCCTTGAACCAATTCAGGGGAAAAACCTCACCGGGTATCTATGCTGCATTGAGGACATTTTCAGCAACAATGCTTCCGGTGCACAACGTTCGTACCCTGCGGATAGCCAGACAGCAGTTTGACGCACTGGGTTTTCAAAAGCCACCGGCTTCCTTTACTGGCGCAATTGCCCGTGTAGGCAATCATGAAAGCGAAAAAACCGCAGTCCGCCTGTGGATCCAGCATGGTGGATTTCGGCGATACTGCGGCGCTGAGGCGATAGGCAAACTTCCCTATCAACGGAAAACGACCGCAAGCAAATAGGGGCTACCAACAGGTAGTTCCCGCTAGCGGTCGTTTACCAGTAATTAAGCGTTAGAACTGCTCAACTTCTACGAGACCCATCTGTGCAGCCTTGACCAGGCGGCGAGGGATCCGGTGAGCAACACCGTCGATGGTGACTTCCTGCAGGGCGACATTGTCAGCCTTCCACTGGGAGCGACGGTGGTGGGTATTGGCACGCGACATACGACGCTTTGGAACTGCCATGATTGTCTCCTTGGACTTGTGGTGTCACCACAACTGTGGTGAACAAACGATTCGACGAACGGGGAGTTATTAGGCGTCGGCCTTCTTCGCGCGACGAGCGCGGTTGCCGTAACGACGCTGGAACTTCTCGACGCGACCGGCAGTGTCCATAACGCGCTGTGCGCCAGTCCAGAACGGGTGCGATTCGCTGGTAACGTCCACGACGATCAGCGGGTATTCGTTACCGTCTTCCCACTCCACGGTGCGCTGGGAGGTCGCGGTGGAACGGGTGAGGAATTGGTGGCCCGTGCCCGCGTCCTGGAAGACTACCGGGTGGTAGTCAGGGTGGATATCCTTCTTCATCTTCATCCCTTACATCAGGTGCTTTGTGTGTTGTACGGCGTGCTAGCGCGCTGCCGGACTCCTCGGCTAAAACAATCCCAGCATGCTGACTAGTCTTGCGGTGTTCAGTGCTCGCCAGTCACGAAAAATCCACCCCACCAAGCACCCGGCTTCTGTGGAGCAGAATTCTTCACGTCTAGGAACTGTTCACCGCGGGGTAGCTAACCCAGCAGCTAGAAGAGTCCGCATAACGCTCAAATCCACTCTTTCAAGCAGTTTGCGGCGTTATGTTCGAGGATCCATCTTCAAACGCGAGGCCCGCCAAACGTTTTCTAAATGCTCGCATTTAGATCAGGGTGGGCGCGGCCACACCATTGCATCGCTGAATCCTACAGCGGAAACATCCGAATCCGTTAATCAACCTGCTGACTTCACGCTGCCGCGAGCAGTGTAGTCCTGGCGGCTTCGTGGGCACAGCAAAGTGACCTCACGGTTTAGACCAAACAAGCCTAGAACTTCGCAGCGAAAATTGCAAAGTTCGGCCACTATATTCCCCACTAGCCACAAAAGTATTCAACTTTCACTGATTCACCTGCGGATCTCTCCCCCCCCCAGGAGTCCCGCATCAAACCATCGAACTCGTGCCTGCGGTAATCCTCCACCAGAATTACCTGTTGTTCCACTGAAGAGCCTGTCATCGCCTGCGCACTGCAGTCCCGTAGAGCATACCGGGCACATCCACCACAATCAGGCAGCGACACGACACAACTTGCCACACTCCAGCACGCCCGCACAGCGCAGCACACAGTGCGGGAGAGACCTTAACTATCCCAATCTATTCCTGCACCTGTGGTGACACTTTCACATCCACATGGCTCTCTCAAATCCACATGGCTCTCTACCGTTTGCTAAAAGACTGCCGATAAGTCCTGTTTCGCCAACCATCGGCAAAGGGTTCCCTCATCTATTAACCCCGTCGGTTATCTATTAACCCCGTCGGTTATTTGTTGCTCCCCTTGCCCAGTGGCGAGCGCTTGGTGGCAAGCGATCCTTACTGGTTTTCGCACACCCACACAACAACCAACCTGCACTGCAAGCACAACAACAAAACTGTGACGATCAGCCGATACTGCAGACCCCTGTCAGCATGAGCCAAGGAACCCCTGCCGGCATGAGTACTGTTCGCACCCATGCAGCAGTTGCTAACTTTTTGCCCGCTGGTTGCTTCGCCTAACGCGGGACGCGGCACGCGTGCGTGATTGCAGTATGATCTGCGAGATACGAAGAAACCTCGCCGGTATTGCATGGGCAAATGATGATTCTTTGCGAAAGCAGCAAGCCGTACTTGTGTGACGCTCGGGTGCCCAACACTCACCCCAAGATTAGGCAAACCAGGAATTCCACGGTATGCTAGCCCCTTGCTGTTGTCGAAAGCATTCGTTATCGCCCACCAACATGCAATCACTACTGTCTGAACAGTACGTTTTCTTCCAAGTTTTCACGCCCGTCAAGCGTGAACCCTGCTGCAAGTCACCACTGGCCGTCAACCAGTGCGCAGTACGGAAAAGAAAATGCCACGGTATGCCCGAGGGGGATGTCACCCCCTCGTTTCGCTGTGTTGATTGTGCACTTTGACTGGGCGGCTAGGAGAAAGAAAACCTATGTCGGCTATTTGCCAGGTCACGGGACGCAAGCCGGGTTTCGGCAAGTCCGTCTCGCACTCGCACCGGCGCACCAACCGTCGTTGGAATCCCAACGTACAGCGCCGCAAGTTCTACCTGCCCTCTGAGGGCCGGACTGTCACGTTGAACGTGTCTACCAAGGGTCTGAAGGTCATCGACCGCGACGGCATCGAGTCCGTTGTTGCTCAGATCCGCGCACGTGGAGAGAAGGTGTAACACATGGCTCGTAACGATATTCGCCCAATCATCAAGCTGAAGTCTACGGCTGGCACCGGTTACACCTACGTCACCCGCAAGAATAAGCGCAATAATCCTGATCGCATCACGCTGAAGAAGTACGATCCGGTAGTCCGCAAGCACGTCGAATTCCGCGAGGAGCGTTAATTCATGGCCAAGAAGTCGAAGATCGCCAAGAACGAGAAGCGCAAGGAAATCGTCGCTCGCTACGCTGAACGCCGCAATGAGCTGAAGGCAATCATCAAGAATCCGGCAACCTCTGACGAGGATCGTCTGGATGCACAGTATGAGCTGAACCGTCAGCCACGCGACGCCTCCCCGGTTCGTGTCCGCAACCGCGACTCCCACGATGGTCGTCCGCGCGGTTACCTCCGCAAGTTCGGCCTGTCCCGTGTTCGTGTTCGTGAGATGGCTCACCGTGGCGAACTGCCCGGTGTCCGTAAGTCCAGCTGGTAAGCGAGGAGTACCCAAATGAAGCGCACCCCTAATCGTAAGGCGCGGATGGAGCAGTCCCGCCGACCAAAGAAAAACCCATTGAAGGCAAAGGGTATTGAAAAGGTGGACTACAAGGACACCGAAACTCTTCGCCTGTTCATCTCTGACCGTCACAAGATCCGCTCTCGTCGGGTCACCGGTCTGACCCCGCAGCAGCAGCGCGAGGTCGCCACCGCGGTGAAGAACGCCCGCGAGATGGCACTCCTGCCGTTCACCAGCCGCTAAATCACTGTTCTTCACCTCCTCCTAGTTCCCCACTTTCCGTGAGGAACTAAGAGGGGTGAGGCAGAAGGTTTTCGCCGGTTCGGCATTAACGTGCTATCGACGCACAAGGTGCGCCGCAGGCGCACAACACAGCATAACCACCACCCGGTGTTTTCCCGGTTGTCATTGCGACAGCAAGGAAGATCACCGGGTGGTGGTTTTTTATCCGCTCACCTGCAGGCGGCGGTAGCCAGGGGTGGCCGCTATGGGTAGGTTCTCCTACCGCACGCAGTTACACTAGATGCCGATACCATTTGCTTCTCGGCGCGCGGGTCAGACGTCCTCGCGAAGAGGTTCGCATAGCAACAACAGTACTGAAGATGGTTTTTCCCAAGCAGCCACCTGCAAGCCAACTGGGTGCACGACCGTTGCACTTATGGTGTGCACACCCCACCGCTGAGCAAGTGGTTGTATCCCTGCCTCATCATTGGAAGAAACATGTCATGCTACATGACTCATTAGAGCAATTACGGTTGCAAGCACATGACGCAACCACCCCTGGCATGCTCCACGAGATCGCCACAGAGTCGCTGCTTCTGCTGCGCCGCGCCATCGCACATGATGAACCAGCTGTTCCGCTTGCCAGTTGGCTCGCAGAGGTGGTCACTGGCCTAGTGCACTCCCCTGCCGCCCAGGCAAGCTACACCGGCGAGGGGCAATGCCAGCGGATTGTCACCGGATTGTTCGGGCAGGGGCTGGGAATACCCACCGCTGAGATCTGTTGGCTGAATGTCGCCGATACGGTTCCCGCGGCCGAAGCAGCCGATCATCTGCTAGCAGATACGTTCCGGGAGGCGGGTTTTGCGGTGCATTCTCCTTCTTCTGCGACAACAATCGGCACCCGGGAAACGTGGCAGAGTCGGCTTGCCCAGGCGGTAGCTGACAAACACATTGATCAGCTGTGCATGATGCTTGACGCAGGATCGTGGATGACCCCTGCCGTGCTGGCTGCCTTACACGATAGGGCACTGCTGCAAGCTGCAGTGCTTCGTTCTCGGCCGCCACAGCTGAAAGCCCACCATCTGCTGCCGGCGAGTGATTCCATTGTCGATGTGCGCGGACATCTCATCACTCCACTGAGTGACCTAGCCCGCTATATTGCTGCTGCCGCCGGATCCCCGACCACCCGGCACAGTGAACGTATTGACGCCGGGGTGCAGGCTGGCGTGATTACTGCCGCCACAGCTGAAAGCCTGCAGCAGTGTACTGTTGCCGGTTTGCAGTTGGTGTTTTCCCGGTTTGCGGAAGGGGTGGCAGATCTCCCCGAACCGTATGCAATGGTCCCGCAGCTGGAACGATCCATGTATGGGGCAAGCTGCCGAAATTTAAGCACCATCATTGCTGCGGTACTCACCAGCACACCATCGACACCATCCATCGAAACCAGTAGCTAGCTGTGTGAAGATATCCCCCACCACGGCAAGCCACCCGCGCGCCTTGATCCACTGGCTGCGACGGACTGCAGGACTGCGTTGCTGATGCGGACTTGCACCCGCCTGCCAGGTAGAATCAACGACACAACGGCGAGCCGCCGGCCGGTTTTGTTAGCACTACAGCGGCTTGCCGGATATCACCCACCAGCACCGGTGATGACAAAGCCCTCGGCGGTGGATTACCTCAGGCGGTTGCGACCATCTCACAGCAGAAAGAACACTATGGCAGGAGCGGTAGGACGCCCACGCAAACAAAGCCCTCGCCGGCGCGGTGACACCGCCCGCGAGGAGATTCTTGATGCTGCCGCTGAGCTGTTTACTGTTCGAGGATTTGCTACCACTTCCACGCATCAAATCGCCGAGGCAGTAGGGATCCGACAGGCCAGTCTCTACTATCATTTCCCGTCGAAAACAGAAATCTATGTGACACTGCTGTCATCGATGATCGATCCTGCGCAGCGACTTGCTCAAGCATTATTCACGCTCGAGGCCTCCGCACCGCTGCGGTTATGGGCGCTGGTTGCCGCCGAATCACGGCTTTTGTATTCGACCCGGTGGAATGTTGGTCGACTCTTTCAGCTTCCTGTCGCACACAGCGAGGAGCTGCAACCATATATGGATGCACGCGCCCAGCTGCAAGCCTCATTTCGTCAGCTTGCGGCGATGATTGTCGGCGACGGTGATCCACGGCTGGATTTGCCATTTTATTTGGCACAGTCCGTCACTGAGATGCGCCCGAACAATGGGATAGCCCCCTATCAAGGTGACGGCATTCCCGAAGTGGCTGTGGTCGTGGCTGACGCCGCGCTGCGGACACTCGATGCAGAATTACCGAAGGATCGGGTCAGTCGCACCTTGGCGATGCTTGCGGAAGTAGCAAACTCCTTAGCGTAAAACCCTGCCATCTTCGATGCCGTGCACCTTAAGTGTGTGCGGCAACCATTGCACAACACTCGGCTTACTTCAAGCAGGCGCTGCTTCTTTTTTTGCTTGCCTGCCACCTAATTCCCCACCGACCCACTTTTGCACGGGCGGGCTTGGGTATCACCACAGAATAAGCACAGATGCATCTTCAATCGGCCGGACCCCACAGGGGACATCACGCGATTTATGGTTGCTGATAGGGATGCTGTCTGGCTGTTGGATGGCTGTGGTGGAGGCGATCAGCTAACCCAGCATGGTGTTAGCGGTGTGCGCGGGCAACTAGTCGATGAGCTTGCGCAATCAGCGGCGCGTCCACCATATCTCCATCAAGACGGAATGCTCCGGGATGATGTTGCGACTCTGCTACCACTCGGCGCGCCCAGTCCAGCTGCGCGGGATGTGGCTGATACGCCCGGCGCACTACTGGCACCTGGGCTGGATGAATCACACAGGTGGCATAAAACCCACTCCGGGCAGCGTCGGCGGCTTCCTCAAAATTGCCCTGCTCGTCACGGAAGTCTGCTTTCACCGCGTCAATAGAAGCTTTGCCGTGTGCTGCGGCGGCAAGATGCATGTGTGCCCGGGCGTGGGCTATCACCGCCCGATATGGACCTGGTCGGTCATGTTCCCAGCCTTCATCGCGCAACAACCGGGAGGTGGTGCCGCCCAAAAATTGGATGAGATCCTCGGCACCTAAATAGAGCGCCACCACATTAGGCAGCGCCGCAATCGTGGCGGCATGCAGTACTGCCTGCGGGGTTTCAATAAGAGCAATGACCTGATAGTCGTCAAGTACTGCTGGAATATGATCAATGACTTTCGGGACAATCACATAGCGATAATTCGTCTGTTTCAGTGCCGCCACATCACCGGCAAACCCAGGATGATCGGGGCCGACCACCCGCACAATGGTGGTTGCCGGATCCAAATCGGTGTCGATCAGCAGCTGCCGGGCAGCGTCCCGATCTAGATCGCCGGCGCCGTCCTCAAGGTCGATGATGACAGTATCGGCACGCTCAACCGCTTTCGGGATGCGTTCCGGTCTGTTGATAGGGGCAAATAGCCAGGCGGGTCCCGGTGGGAGCTGTGGCAGAGGCGAAACAGTCATAGAGCCCAAGTCTAGTGCGAATAGGCAGTCAAAAGCAGCAAACCAGCAAACTGGGCGATCAAAGACTGCACGCTGTGCAAGGACTGGTTGCACATGAAGAGACCAAAATATCACCACCGTGGACTGCTTCGGTCTGCGTTTGTGCAAGGCATATCCGCTTTGGGCGTGTGCTACTTGCATACCGGAAGCAACACCATGTGTTGCCCGATGCTGCCAACTACTGCAGGTTTGGTGCGACCTGGGGCAGTGTGGGCTGTCTAATTGGCAGGAAAACCCCCATGGCGACTGTGAAGTATCGCCGTGACATACCTGACGAGCAACCACCTGCCCCTTGGTGGACCTAGCAAGAGGCACGGGTGTGCACAGCTGCCGCAACCAGCCTTTTTGAGTTCCCGCATGTATTGCAACCAGCCTTTTCGTTCCGGTGTGGCCATACCCAGCCCGCATACTTATCGCATGCTTGCAAAAACCAAAACACCGGCGGCAGTGATGGATTGTTTTCACTGCCGCCGATGTTTTCAGTCGTCGCCCAGCCGCGTCGCAGGTACACGACCCGCTTTGGCTGTGCTGGGTGGATTAGTGGAAGAAATGGCGGGTGCCGGTGAAATACATGGTGACACCAGCCTGTTTCGCTGCTTCAACGACTTCTTCGTCGCGGATCGATCCACCTGGCTGTACAACAGCTGTCACCCCAGCTTCGGCGAGCACTTCGAAGCCATCAGCAAATGGGAAGAACGCATCAGAGGCGGCCACGGCACCGGCGGCACGTTCGGCACCTGCCCGGGTCACTGCCAGACGAGCCGAATCAACCCGGTTGACCTGTCCCATCCCTACCCCGACCGTAGCTTCATCTTTCGCCAGCAGGATTGCGTTCGATTTCACTGCACGCACCGCCCGCCAGGCAAACTTCAGATTTGCCAGCGTCGCCCCATCCGCAGGATTGCCGGCCACCAGTTCCCAGTCGGCAGGATCATCACCTTCGGCGTCGATGGCGTCTTCATCCATCACCAGCATCCCACCGGAGACATGTTTATAGTCATAGCCGTGTTCCGCAGGAGGGGTGGCCTGCAGAATACGGATATTCTTTTTCGCGGTGAGAATCGTCAACGCTTCTTCGCTGAAGCTTGGGGCAATAATCACCTCAGTGAAGATCTCCGCAACCTGGGTGGCCATCTCCGCGGTGACTTCCCGGTTTGCCGCAATCACCCCACCGAATGCGCTCACCGGATCGCAGGCATGTGCCTTTGCATGTGCTGCAGCAATGGATTCATCGGCTACAGCAATACCGCAAGGATTGGCGTGTTTAATCACCGCTACACACGGCTTGTCATGATCCCAACAGGAACGCCACGCCGCGTCGGCATCAACATAGTTGTTGTACGACATCGCTTTGCCGTGCAGCTGGGATGCCCCAGCTACCCCGCCGCCGGCCGGATCAGCATACAGTGCTGCCCGCTGATGCGGGTTCTCCCCGTAGCGAAGGTCATGAATCTTGTTCCGGCTAGCACCTAGCCACTGCGGCAGCACCATGGTGTCATCGTCGGTTTGTTCCACAAACCAGCTGGCAACAGCCACATCATAGGCGGCAGTGTGTTGGAATGCTTTCGCCGCAAGTTTGCGCCGTTCCGCCAGGGAGAAGCCGCCGTTAGCTACCGCAGTTAACACCTGCTCGTATTGGCCAGGCTCCACAACCACAGCCACCGAGGGATGGTTTTTCGCAGCCGCCCGAACCATCGACGGTCCACCGATGTCGATCTGCTCCACGCAGTCGTCCACATCCGCACCAGAAGCCACCGTTTCAGCAAACGGATACAGGTTGACGACGACAAGCTGGAATGCGGCAACGTCAAGCTCGGCGAGCTGTTCCACATGGTCAGCGCGGCGGGTGTCAGCCAAAATACCGGCGTGGATCCGCGGATGGAGGGTTTTTACCCGGCCGTCTAAGCATTCAGGGAAATTGGTTACCGATTCCACAGCGGTAACCGGAATCCCGGCTTGGGCAATAGTCGAAGCGGTAGAACCCGTCGACACAATTTCAATGCCAGCGTCCGCGAGACCTTGGGCAAATCCCACGAGGCCGGTTTTGTCGTACACGCTCACCAGCGCGCGGGAGATGGGCTTGAGTTCATCACTCATAGTGGTTTTAGTACCTCACAGTTGACGTTGAGCAGCAACGTTGCGAAAAGCAACAGGGACGCAAGAAACGCTAAATGAAGGACAACTGGGCGGCAGACGTTGATTGACATCAACCAGTTGACAGCAGTTGTTCGCTTCCCGGTTGAGTGTAGCGACCAACCAGGAAAAGCGTGGCACTGATCAGTGTGTTTTCCCGCCGAATACAACCGAAATCCCCCACAGGTGAGGGGGACATCCAACACTCCGCTGTACTAGCCCGCGGCGCACCATTGTGCTTACACCAGGTATTGCGCACAGCCACCCTGGCGGATAACCCCCTGGAGATAACAACCCATCCCGCAGAGCAACCAGGCTGCGTTGTCGCTCTTTTCGGCAACGAACTAGTACCACACCTACCCGATTGCCAGTAGCTTACCTGCAGTGCCCTCAGTAATAGGCTGCTGTTTTTTGTTGATGTGCACCAGGGTTGGTTATGGCTACTGCCAGGAGATATCGCCGCTGAGCACTTCTACAATCAGTGCACGCTCTTCGGTTTTGATGCGTTCATGCAAACTGGCTTCGGTGTCCCCGGGAACAATGGGCACGACTCGTTGGGCGATCACCGGACCGGTATCGACGCCTTCATCCACGATGTGCACAGTGCAACCAGTTTCGGTGGCTTGCGCCTCCAGGGCGTCGCGTACGGCGTGGGCGCCGGGAAATTTAGGCAACAGTGCCGGGTGCGTGTTGATAATCGACCGGGGGAACCTGTTGATGACCGCGGACCCAAGGATTTTCATAAACCCTGCAGAGACCACGAGCTGTGGTGAATATGCGGCGATCATATCGGCTAATTGTTCATTCCAACGATCCCGATCCGCGCCAGGGACGAGGGGATGAACCTGTGCCGGAATATTGTGCGCTGCGGCAATGTCAACTGCCGGGCATTGCCGATCACAGACCACTGCAACCACCTGATAGCTGGCGCCCTGCGCATTGATAATGGCTTGCAGCAGGGAGCCGACCCCCGATGCGAGAACAACAATTGGTGTTGGTGTTGATTGTGCTTCCACAAGTGTCATCGTATGCGGTGCACCCACTACAGTGCAGCACCTGGGGTGCGTGCCCAACCCGGGTGACCTGCCGCGTGGCGGCGCTGCCGACACGTTCCACTGGCAGTAGCTCAGCGGAAACAACAGTACCGTGTTGCCAGTTACTGCTGGTGATCTTCCTTCGACGACGCTGCCTGGCTGCTGTCGACGCTGTCGGTTGGGGATGATTGCGGTGGTGTAACTTGTCCTGCTGCGGTGGTGTTTTCCGCAGCATCTTCCAGGATTGCCGGATCGGAGGCTACAACCTGTTCGACGACGGGTGGCAAGGGTGCCGCTGTATCGGTACGAGGTTCAGGTACTAAATCACTACTAGGCGTAGGGGCTGTGTCAAGATCCGATACAGCTTCCATAGCAACAGCGGTGTCCCCCTTGTTCAAGGCCTGCTCATCCTCGGTTTGCTTCGCGTGCATGGCGGGTTCAACAGGGGTATTCACAGTGGAAGCCGCAGCTTCAGATGCAGTGTTCGCACCATCAGCGGGTCGTGCAGGTGTTGCTGCAGCGTCGCTAGCGAGCCTTTTTTCCGTTTCGGCCTGCGTTTCTAGTTTTTCAGCAGCGTCTGAAGCCGCAGCTGACGCCGCAGGGGAATCTGTCGATGCTTCGGTGTCTGTCGGAGGAGTGTCTGCGACCGCAGCAGAATCTGTCGTGGCAGTGTCAGCTACTGCAGCGCTTACCGCACCATCAGTGGGGGTTGTCTCGTCTGCTGCGGGATCGTGAGAAGCCGCAGCGGATGTACCAGGTTCGCTGTCCTCCCGCTCCACCCCCGGAGTGTCCGTGGATTCATCGCTGTCCCCACTGCGCCGGTTGCGCCACCAGGCGGCGACTTTGTACACCAGCCACGCGGCAATACTCACCGCCGCCATCCACAGTGCCGCAAGCCCCATCGAGAGACCTTGCATTGCACCGGCATAGCCGTACACCCCGGCTTCGCCGCCGGCGAAACCGATGAGCACCCCTAATCCGATTGCTGCCAGTGCACTCGCCACGAGCAACACCACAACAGATCCACCGCCGCGGCGCAGATAGCGGGCAATAGCAAAACCCGCTGCCACTGCGGGGAGCACAAGCAGGAATTGGAACCACCAGGGCGCGGTGGCTGGCAGCCCTGCTAACAGCGGCAACGGCGGCAACGGCACCAAGGTCACCGCAAACAGCGAAATCGTCGCGTCACCGAACTCGAGACCGGAGCCAAGCAGCACACTTGCTGTAGCGATAATCGCATTTGGCACATAGAGCAGGGAAAGCAACGCGATGCCGGCTATTGCCCACCGGCTGTGGAATGACCCGCTAAGCTCAACGATCTGCGGTAGATGCCAGACCATCGTGATGCCTAATACGACGGTTGCGGCAATGAGGAGATAACGCAGAAATTCGGCGGCCACCGTGGCGGCTTGTGGAACTGCTTGCGCAATCCCCAACCGGCGACACAATGCCCGCGCCAGACGCGGACTAATACCGCAAACCAACCCCACCAAGTAGACCAAAATGGTCTGCCCCACGGCCGGCACCACTGCTGGTGGGACGACCGGAAACACTGGGGATGCATCCCACACCATAAATGTGGCGATTGCAGTCAGCACCGCTGGTACAGCCGGTGTGCCAACCGCCAGCATGACCAATTCCCCCATCCCAATGCGGTCTTTCGTAACAAGCCGCACCTGGCGGGCGATAAACCACATCAGGATCACCGCTGGCAGCATGGGCAACACCCCTAACGTTGCCCGATCAGAAGAGACCGGCACCAGATGCGCGGCAAGCCACAATTGACCAATGGTTGCCGGCAGTGGCACAAACCCCTGATGCATCACTTGCAGTAAGCCGAACGACACCATCACCACAAGTGTGGCAAGAATCACACTAGGGGCAAGTAACGCTGGAGCTAAACGCCACAATCGGGACGGTAACGTCGCCGCAGCTTCAACCTTCGCTTTACCCCCGCCGGCAGGGGCCTGCCCCCGCTTCGTGGCTGACCGCCGCGCGGACCTTCCAATACGTGCCGGACGGGTCGAATGGCTGGCTCGTGCCTGCGGACTTGTCTTTCTACTCACGACACACCACCTTGCCAGAAACCAGGAAAATCACCACCTTGCCACACCGGCATGCAATCAATTGCAGAGCACACTTCCCACCCCCGTCCCCAAAAGAAAACGGAACCACTGCACCACCCCAAGGGCGAAACCCATGTGACTGATGTGACGGAACAATCCGTTTCAGGTTACTTATATATCCAACTCAGGTTGCAGAAGTTGTTGCACGTGTCCCCACTGCCCGCTAGTCTCATACCTCGTATCATTACGAACTGATTACAGTTTGAGTGCAAAAGTAAATAGGTCAGCAGCACCAGAGGTCATCACCACATGACAGCGAATGCGCCGCGGTACCCAATTGTTCAGCAACCTGTCAGCAATGCTTCACGCCAGCTTGACACACACTGCCCAGTTTGACCGCCTGACCAGCACCACTACATATAACAGTTGGCAACGTTACACATAAGACAACGATTTACAGACGTTTCGAAAGGGTTCTTGCGGACGATGACTGCACATGGACAGCGGGCACGCGGCGGCGCTCACCGTAAGCACACTTCCCCGGTGAAAAACCGGGTCGCACTGGTAGCGATCGCTACCGGTACCGTCACTGGTGCCGGTGCCGGCGGTGCAGCAGTAGCTACTGCACAAAATGCACCCACCCCACCGGCGAACGCCCCGCAGCTGCAGCTGGCCAGCCAAGACGCTGCCTTCGATGCAATCAAGCAGTTCACCGACACCGCTGTCCCCCAGATTCTGGCCATCCCAGAATTCAAACCAGTCGAAGATCTTGCACTGCAACTGCAGAAAGCCGTCGACGCCCACGCTGAGCAGGTCGCCGAAGACCTCCAGGCACGCATGCCTGCCACAGTCCGACCCGCTGAAGGGGTATTCACCTCCGGATTCGGCGCCCGCTGGGGTGCGATGCACAACGGTGTCGATATTGCCAATGCTCTCGGCACCCCAATTGTTGCCGCCGAAGACGGCACCGTCATCGACGCCGGCCCGGCACAAGGCTTCGGCCAGTGGGTGCGAATCCTGCACGAAGACGGCACGGTGACCGTCTACGGCCACATGGAAACCATTGACGTCGCTGTCGGTCAGCACGTGTCCGCCGGCCAAAAAATCGCCGGCATGGGCTCCCGAGGTTTCTCCACTGGTGTGCACCTGCACTTCGAGGTACACCCCGCCCAAGGCGCCCCAATCGATCCGATTCCGTGGCTCGCGGAACGCGGCATCAACCTGTAATACCGCTCCAATCGCGCCACACAGATTCTCACTGACGCGATCCACACCAAGGGATACTTTTAGCGCTATCCCCACCCACGCTTGAAGCAACGCCACAGCAGGCCTTCCAAACCGCCCGCTGTGGCGTTCTCGTTGTACTCACAGCTTTGCTAATCCTCTTGCAAAACCCCAGCAACCCCCCAGGAGGGCACGCAAACACCCCCCTCAGGGCATGCAAGAAAGCTTCACCCGAACACAGTGTCACGCCTCACGACTCCCCAACCATCATGCCCGTGCTCGTCCACCGCAGATAGCAGCCCGAAGCCATATCGGCGCCAGTGAACGATCCATCATCACCCCAGCCCTGATGCCGTCACCGGTGTCCCCACACCGGTGACGGCATATTCGATGCGAAACAGCTGCCGCCGTCTGGTCAAGGTTAATTGAGGGAAATTACAGCTTCTCTAAGAAATCCATGCCCGGCATCAACACAATTTTTTGCTTATTGCCGTTGCCGAAGTCAATCTGTGCCGCTTTCAAAGCACCAATCTGTTCCACCTCAACAACCTTGCCAAGCCCGTGTTTTTGATGATTGACCATATCGCCCACAGTCAACACCAACGCCGGCCCTTTCTGTGCCTGCGGGATTGTTGAACTATTCCGTGACCTGCCACTGCCATAGCCATCGGAACCCAGCCCTGTTCCTGCACTACCACGCGATTGACCACCATAAAAACCTGCTGACCGATCACTCCAGGCACCCCCAAAACCACGCACCGGACCGGTTCGCCGCCAGTTAATAAGCTCCTCTGGAATATCTTGCAAGAAACGCGAAGGCGGATTATGTGTTGGGGCACCCCACGAACTTCGCGCCGCCGCACGGGTGAGATACAACTGCTGTTTCGCCCGAGTAATCGCCACATAGGCGAGACGTCGTTCCTCTGCAAGCTCCACCGGGTCCCCAAGGGAACGGCTATGCGGGAATTGGCCATCTTCCCAGCCGACCACAAACACCACCGGAAACTCCAACCCTTTAGCAGTGTGCAACGTCATCAACGTCACTTGGCCTTCTGCCGAATCAGGAATCTGATCAGCATCAGCAACCAAGGAAATCCGTTCCAAAAATGCTTGCAGTGAGCCAGGCTCTGGTGTCCCAATATCGAGTCCTGCCACCGGATCTGCCCCGCCGAGTTCTGACCCGATCACAGCAGCATCGCCAACACTTTGGTGTGGCTGCATGCCGTCTGCCACAGAATCATCATCGGCAAGATCGGGCGCGAAAACATCAGCTGCTGCAGCGTCATCTACTGCGGGATTTGCTGCATCCATATCTTCATAGGCTTGCAACAGTGCCTGCTCGGTAGTGAACTCTCGTGCCACAGACACCAGCTCGTTGAGGTTTTCCAACCGGGTCTGATTCTGCGGATCATTCGACTTCGCCAATTCCGCACGATACCCACTTTGTTCACAGCACGCCTCAATCAGCCCGCCAAGATCCTGGTAACCGGTCACATCGTCAGTTGCTGTCGCAGCAAACTCCCGCAGTTCATCGAGCAAAGACACAAACTTCCACACAGCTTTGACCGCCCGAGTCCCCAGCAGCTCAATGCCGCCGTCGGCTGCCGTCCGTAACGCCTGCCCAAAACTCAGCTGGTGACTTGCCGCATAGGCTGCAATCGCCTCTTGCGCTTTATCCCCGATCCCCCGCCGAGGAGTGTTAATGATCCGCTGCAAACTCACCGTATCATCCGGATTTAACACAGCTTTCAAATAGGCAATAATGTCCCGGATTTCTTTGCGTTCATAAAACCGTGTTCCCCCCACCACCGTGTAGGGAATCCCGCTGCGAATAAAGATCTCTTCTAACGCACGGGAATTATTATTCGTCCGATACATCACCGCAACATCGCCGTAGCGGCCACCCCGATCGACAAGTTTGTCGATCTCCCCGGCCACGAAACGTGCCTCGTCATGCTCATTGTCGGCAACCCAGCCGACAATCCGCTCGCCTTGGCCAAGAGCGGTCCACAATTTTTTGTCCCGCCGACCAGGATTCTGGGCAATCACAGCATTCGCGGCATCCAAAATGGTTTGCGTAGAGCGATAATTCTGTTCCAAGACAATCGTCGTCGCATGCGGATAATCCTGCTCAAACTCTTCAATATTGCGAATCGTCGCACCACGAAACGCATAAATCGACTGATCGGCGTCGCCGACCACACACAGCTCACTCGGCAGAATACCCGCCGAAGATTCATCACCGACCAATGCCGCAACAAGCTGATATTGGGCATGGTTCGTGTCTTGGTATTCGTCAATTAACACATGGCGGAATCGGCGCCTGTAATATTCCGCAACTTCCGGATGATCCCGAAAAATGGTGTACACACACATGATGAGATCATCAAAGTCGACAGCATTAGCCGCCCGAAGCTGCTGCTGAAAATCCGCATACAATTCTGCGGCGACCTGCTCTGTCGCATTGCTGCCTTGGGCACTGGCCGCAACAGCTGCACCCTCCGGGGTGATGAGCTCATTTTTCCAGTTACTGATAATGCTCAACAGGGCTCGCGGCGTGTGCGCTTTCAGATCGACCCCGCGATCTTTCGCGATCATAGTCACCAGCCGCTTCGAATCATCAGTGTCATAGATCGTGAAGTTCGAGTTCAACCCGGGAACCAGCGACGCATGCTGCCGCAAAATCCGTACACAGGTCGAGTGAAACGTCATTACCCACATCTGCTGGGCGGCAGGGCCAATCAATTCTTCGACGCGTTCCCGCATCTCGGCGGCGGCTTTATTGGTGAAGGTGATCGCTAAAATTTCCCACGGTGCCACACCGCGTGCCTGCAGCAGATATGCAATCCGCCGGGTAAGCACAGCAGTTTTCCCGGAACCGGCGCCAGCCACAATCAGCAGTGGTGCCCCGATGTGGGTGACAGCAGCCTGCTGCTGCGGATTGAGATGGTCAAGTAACTGGGCAGGATCAGCTCCTGTCGTCTGGGTGGTTCCAGCAAACGGCGACTGTGACCGTGACGGCTCAGCATTGTCGCGGCGTCGGCGGGCAAATGGGGAAGGTGCGCAATTGTAATCAGCCATGATGGCTATCCACTCTAGTTCACGCTGTGCACCTCCTGCCCCTTACCGCCCCGCACATCGATCGAACAACAACGGCTGTATTGCACCCCACCAGCAGCGGTGAACTATCGCGTGCTATGCACAGCAGCATTGCCTCATTGCCGACTTCCATCACCAATGAGCGGCTCTTCCCACAATGCCGGGCGAAAGGCTTACCCATAAGCGGCCGAAAGTGGCACAATACTGGCTATGAGCCAGCAGGAAGAACAGCTAGAAATTCGTATGCCCACCGGCACCGATGATCCCTTGTCCGATCAGGAAATCCGCCGCTACCGGGAGGAAATCGACCGGCTCGACAACATCATCATCGAAGCCGTACAGCGCCGCAGTAAGGTGTCCCAAGCTATCGGCAAAACCCGCATGGGCTCTGGTGGCACCCGGCTGGTGCACAACCGGGAATTAGCAGTGATCAACCAATACCGGGCTGCCCTGGGCGACGAAGGGCCAGCACTCGCTGGGATCTTATTGCGTCTAGGACGGGGCAAGCTGTAGCAGTCGAGGAACACGGTTGGCGCGGCTTCGCGCCAGTTTGCCCACACTTGCGGCGGTTTTCACTAGCGTTGTGCAATATCGCCGCAGCACCGCTGGTTACTGGCCGGTTTCCTCAACCACTATCGCCGGATCGAGGCTCGTTAACGTTTCGAAACTGATCGCATCACGCCACGTGGTAAAGCCTGCCGAAGGTTGCGTGTGCTGGGTTTTCGCTAACTGTGCCACCCGCTCGATACGGATAAACTCTGCTAATACATGTTCGACGAGTTCTCCTGGCGTGGTGCCGTGCCGTTGCGCGCTCTCTTCCAGCTGTGTCGCCAACTCGGCAGGGATCTTCCAATCGTGAAGCGGTGATGCGGTCATACTTCGCATTGTTGCATATCAGCACCGCTGTTGGCGGGCGGAATATGCGCCACGTTGCTTCCCGCGGCAAGATCAGCACACCCCCGTTGACCTCACCACAGCGTTTGTACTGCAGCGTCATGCCCTGATGCCCCGCAGCAAAGTGGGCACAAGGGCAAAACTGCCAGCAAACGTCGCCACATCAGCAGGTGCAGGCACGGTGAATCACCACCGTGCCCTGTCCAGAGTTTCGTCGAACCCATATCCGGCCAGCAACGCAGCGGTGCAGCTGTGCACCTCGTGTGCAGCTGGAGGCAACCTCCATATACGTCTAACGGGGACTGTGGATACACCTTCCAAAGCTTCCCTTCGTCAGGGAAAATCAATTCGCCAGAACACGCTGCGCCAACAATGGTGGTGGATTGGCACTTGCAGATTTGAGAAGTGCCAACCGGACTTCGCCCCGTGTCCGTTGGCTACCTTCCCCCCTCCTGCTTGGGGCGGATACGGCACCGCCTAGAGCGGCAACGAGATGAACTTAGTCTCAAGGAATTCATCAATACCTTCCAAACCGCCTTCCCGGCCAAGCCCGGATTCTTTCACCCCACCAAACGGGGCGGCAGGATCAGACAGTGCCCCTTTGTTCACTGCGACCATTCCTGCCGCAACCTTTTCAGCAGCCCACAATGCCCGCTCGAGATTTTCACTAAACACGTAGGCAGCCAACCCAAACTGGGTGTCATTAGCCATAGCAATGGCCTGCTCATCATCACTGAAGGTGTAGATCGCCACGACCGGTCCGAAAATTTCTTCCTGCGCAATGTCGGCGTGATCACCAATATTGCTCAACACTGTCGGCGGATAATATGGCCCAAGCTGGGCAAGATCGCCAAGCTGCTGTGGGTCGCCGCCACAATGCACCTTCGCCCCGTGTGCTTTCGCATCCTTTACGAGACGAGTAACAGTTTCCAGCTGGTCATCGCCGCTCAGCGGGCCGACATCGGTATCCGGTTCCGTACCCCGGCCAACGGTCATCGCCTCCATCACCGCCGTGATTTTGGCAGCGAATTCCTCCGCCACTGATTCGTGCACAATAAACCGGTTCGCAGCAATACACACCTGTCCGGCACCCCGCATCTTCGCCACTTTCGCGGCCTCAACTGCAGTGTCCAGATCAGCGTCGGCAAACACCACAAAGGGGGCGTTACCGCCAAGTTCCAACGAGGTGGCGATCGTGTGGTTCGCGGCTTTCGCAGCAAGCATCTGACCGACTGCGGTGGAACCGGTAAAAGTAAACTTGCGCAGCCGCGCATCGTCGAGCAGCGAGGACACTTGATCAGCATGATCAGTTGGCAAGACTGCCAACACCCCGTCGGGCAGCCCCGCCTGCCGCATCAGCTTTGCTAAATACAGCATTGTCAGCGGAGTTTTCGACGCGGGCTTAATCAACATGGTGCAGCCAGCAGCCAGTGCCGGGGCGAGTTTTCGTGCCCCCATGGCCAGTGGGAAATTCCAGGGCGTGATCGCCAAAGTCGGACCGACTGGCGCCCGAGTGACCACAATGCGCGCATTCCCCGCCGGATTATGGCGATAATCGCCGGTGATACGGGTGGCTTCCCCGGCAAACCAGCGGAAAAACTCAGCGGCATAGCGAACTTCCGCGACGGAATCTTTCAACGCCCGACCCAATTCGAGCGATTGCAACACTGCTAATTCGTCAAGATGCTCATGTAAGAGTCGGTAGGCGGCAAGCAAAATATCTGCCCGCTCCTGGGCAGGTGTGGCAGCCCACTGGTCTTGCACTTGCACCGCCACGTCGAGGGCAGAGCGGGCGTCCGCGAGACTTGCCGCCGCAACCTGCGCCACTGTTGACCGATCAGACGGGTTGGTGACCGCAAATGTGGTGCCGGTGCTGGAATCAACGAATGCACCATTGATAAAAAGCCCCGTTGGGGTTTCTTGCAGCAGCGCTGCCACTGCATCGTCGTCAAAATTGGGCAAAGCTTGTTCAGTCATAACTTCCACTATGCCTGAGGATGCGGTGTTCGTGCAGCGGGCAGTTGAATGTGAGATTTCTTGCATCAGCCTCCTATTCGTGCAGCCGAACACGTTTCCCGGCGGGCACCGAGCAACACGACAGGCTAGATTGAATACAGTGGTTTGACCGGATGCATGCTGCCTCCCCAACATCCATACTGGAAGTCATGGGATTTACACAGCATCGGCTGCTCCCCTGTGCCACGGAAGGCTCCTTCCACGGTTTAAGGTTGTCGTGCAGCATGTGTCAGCCACTGATTCCCTACGCGCGCGGCGTTGTCCAACTTCACAACAGCGACTCACCGCGTTTTCGTTGCACAATTTTTTCTTCAACAACTTCAACCAGGTTCGTCTTGCTGATCCTGATTCCCCCACCGGGCTTGCTGTGCTTTGTGCCCAGTTGGTTTGTATGCGGTGGGGCGCGAACCAAGATCGCTGACGCAACCGTCATTATTGAACTCATTGGTGTTGGTCACCTCAACCGCCTAAGCAACCGACTGCGAAACCTCCGCAATATCTGGTTCCTTGGCGGTGGGGCGGTGACTATGCACACTCTGTAGACAACCTCGTGTCCACTTCAAAGGATTGAAAGACCTCACATGGCTGACGACATCACCACTACTGCTGCTTGGCAAGCGTTGAAAGACCAGCACGGCAAACTCGCTGACACTACTCTGCGGGATTTGTTCGCCGCCGATGAGGGGCGTGCTGAACACTTCACCTATGAGGCAGCCGGACTGACCGTCGACCTGTCGAAGAATCTGCTCGACGCTGACACTGTTGACAAGCTCATCGCGTTGAGTGAGGCTGCTGATCTGCCAGCCCAGCGGGAGGCAATGCTCAGCGGCCGCCACATTAACAACACGGAAGATCGGGCTGTGCTGCACACTGCTCTGCGGCTTCCTGTGGAGCAAGAATTTACCTGCGACGGCCAAGATGTTGCCGCCGATGTGCATGATGTGCTCTCCCGGATGCGGGACTTCTGTCACGCTCTTCGCAGCGGCCAATGGCTGGGGGCAACCGGTCACACTATTAAAACAGTAGTCAATATTGGTATTGGCGGCTCCGATCTCGGACCGGCGATGGCGGTGAAAGCACTGCGCAGCTATGCCACCGCAGGGATCACAGCCAAGTTTGTTTCCAACGTCGATCCTGCCGACATGGTTGCGGCCTTAGACGGCCTCGATCCGGCTTCCACCTTGTTTATTGTTGCATCAAAGACGTTTACCACCCAGGAAACGCTCGCGAATGCGCACGCCGCAAAACGCTGGCTGGTGGATGCCTTCGACGGGGATGAATCGGTAGTTGCCAAGCATTTCGTCGCAGTGAGCACGAACGCGGAAAAGGTTGCCGAGTTCGGTATCGACCCGGAGAACATGTTCGGGTTCTGGGACTGGGTTGGTGGCCGCTACTCGGTGGATTCCGCAATCGGTCTCTCCCTGATGGCAGTGATCGGGCCGATGGACTTTATGCGATTCCTCGACGGTTTCCACGCCATGGACGAACATTTCCGAACCGCCGCCCCGCAGGAAAATATTCCACTCCTCATGGGTCTGCTCGGTGTGTGGTATTCCAACTTCTACGGTGCCGAAACCCACGCTGTGCTGCCATATTCGCAGGATCTTGGCCGGTTCCCGGCGTATCTCCAACAGCTCACCATGGAATCCAACGGCAAACATGTGCGCCACGACGGTACCGCAGTAACCTGCGATTCGGGTGAAATCTATTGGGGTGAACCAGGCACCAACGGACAGCATGCCTTCTTCCAGCTTATGCATCAGGGCACCCGGCTGATTCCAGCGGACTTTATCGGCTTTATTCGTCCCAAGGAAGATCTGCCAACTGCTGACGGCACCGGCAGCATGCACGATCTGCTCATGAGTAACTTCTTTGCACAAACCAAGGTGCTTGCCTTCGGCAAGAATGCGCAAGAGATCGCCGCTGAAGGGGTTCCGGTTGAACTCATCAACCACAAGGTGATGCCAGGTAACCGGCCAACCACCACCATTTTGGCTGATGAACTCACCCCGTTTGTGCTCGGCTCGCTCATCGCCCTCTATGAGCACATCACCTTTGTGCAAGGCGCTATCTGGGGTATCAACTCCTTCGACCAGTGGGGTGTGGAGCTTGGCAAGAAGCAGGCCGGCGACCTGCTGCCGGCAGTGACTGGCGCCCAGGATGTTGCTTCGGGTGATAGCTCTACCGATAATCTCATTCGACTGTATCGTTCCCGCCGCTAAGTTACGCCTCCGCTAGCAGGTGAGAACTACAACCCCGTGGCAGACCTCGTTTCGAGGATGGCCGCGGGGTTGTGGTCGTTGAAGAACCCTTATGAAAATTGTTCAACGCCAAGCAACACAGCGTGCGGCACCATACTCACCATTACCTGCTGCAGCAGGCAGCCGAGGCAGCAGCCGGTGACAATGGTTTCGGCTTTTTCGACCAGTGCACCCGACTGTTGCAGTGCCCCCTGCCCCGGCACCCCAAGCAACAGTTGTTGCCGCTATCACCCCGAGCAGATCCCTTCCGCGACGCTCGCTCCACGGCGACGCAATGATGCCCCCACTGTGGAAGGTGACCTCGCAGCATTCCAGCGAATCTTCCAAACCACGCGGGGCGTAAGGGTGCTGCCCGCGCACCCAGGACTATTGCTCTGCGACTTGTTTGCCATAGGGGAAACACGTCACCGGAATCATCTTTACATTCGCGATCGCCAACGGGATACCGACAATTGTCACCGCCTGTGCGCAGGCAGTGGTGAGATGCCCCAAAGCCAGCCACATACCACCACACAGAAACCAGATCACATTAGCGATTAGTGTCACCGGATTATCACTAGTCCGCTCCACAATCCGCCGGCCAAACGGCCACAGTGCATAGCGCGCCATTCGCAGCGAAGCGACACCAATCGGGGCGGTAATAATAGGAATACAAGCCAGCAGACCGAACAGCGCGTAGCTCAACGACAACCACAGACCACCGGTGACCAGCCACAACAGATTAAGGATTGTTTTCATACCCTTGACTCTAACCCCACCGGACCGACACCCACCCTGTATTAGTGGGCAGAATCACGTTCTCCTGGCCGACCAGGTTATTCCCACAACGACCCCGCCCACCAGCATTGTCACCCACTACCCCCACTACCCCGGCAGGGCGTGCATCTTCTTCCCGCAAGGAGCAAATTGTTCCCATCAGCGTCAGCAGCTCCCCGCCGGGGTTAGTACTTGCAGATGACCCGTAATGACAGCTACCCAGCCCTGCCCCGCACCCAAGAATCCAGGGTCAATATAGGGCTGTTTGCCAAGTGAATCATCATCGCTGCCCGGTTACGACCGCATCCCGAGTCGTTACCTCACAACAAGGGTGGTGCTGGCAGCGTGCAGTTGAGTCACGGTGTGGTCGGGGGTGAGCAAACCAAACGAGCAGACAGGGCGCCTTCCAGCATTCTGGGGCTAGCGTTACCGACGCGGTGTTGCCAGGTATTCACCAGCGAAATTCGGTGTCAATAACTAGAACACCAGCAGCTAAAGATAGTACTTTGGAAGATGTTTGTGCAGAGATCCGGTATAGCTGCAACGAAACTGTGCGCCTGTTACCGGCCAAGGCTTATCCCACCCGGACGCCGGGTGTTGGATCCAGCAGCGCACCAGCATAGCTGTATAGAATCCAGCTATACCCTTATCGCAGATGTCGTCACAGCTGCGACCGAGATACTTCAATTGTCTACACAGGAGAGATATTCGTGATCGGAAACTCCATCCCCGGGCATGTTCGGGCTGCCGCCGGTATGCCACCGAATGCTGCTACTGACTTTAAATATTGGACCGGACTGTCCACCGCAGTTATGGAGCAGCTTGCCGATAACTGGTATTCCACCGTGCAGGCTTACCGCGCCACCCGGCAACAGCACTATTTTTCGGCCGAGTTCCTCATGGGTCGTGCCCTGCTGAATAACCTCACCAACCTCGGCTTGGTTGACGAAGTATCCAACGTCGTCGACGATGCCGACCGTACCCTCACCGACGTGCTGGAGGCAGAAAACGATGCTGCCCTCGGCAACGGCGGGTTGGGGCGTCTTGCTGCCTGCTTCCTTGATTCGTGTGCCACCCAGGATCTGCCGGTGACCGGCTACGGTATTTTGTACCGCTACGGGCTGTTCAAGCAGATCTTCGACAATGGCTACCAAACCGAATCCCCAGATGCGTGGATGGAAAACGGCTACCCCTTCGTCGTTCGTCGTTCCACTTGGCAGCGCAAAGTCACCTTCGACGACATGGTGGTGCGGGCAGTGCCGTATGACATGCCAATCACCGGCTATGGCACCGACAATGTTGGCACCCTGCGGCTGTGGAAGGCAGAACCGGTCGAAGAATTCGACTATGACGCGTTTAACTCGCAGCGGTTCACCGACGCGATCGTCGAACGTGAAGCGGTCATGGACATCTCCCGGGTGCTCTACCCGAATGACACCACCTATGCAGGGAAAGTCCTGCGCGTGCGCCAACAGTACTTCTTCGTCTCCGCCTCGCTGCAGGAGATGATTGACAACTTCATCGAGCATCACGGCGATGATTTGACGAAGTTCGGCGAATTCAACTGTATCCAGCTCAACGACACCCACCCGGTGCTCGCCATCCCAGAGTTGATGCGTCTACTGATGGACGAGCATGGCCTGGGTTGGGAACAAGCCTGGAAGGTGGTGCAGGAAACCTTCGCCTACACCAACCACACGGTGCTTGCCGAAGCCCTCGAACAGTGGAACGTGTCGATCTTCCAGCAGCTGTTCCACCGGGTGTGGGAGATTGTCCAAGAGATTGATCGTCGCTTCCGCCTGGAGATGGCTGAAGCTGGCTATGACCAGGGCAAAATTGACTATATGGCGCCAGTCAAGGACGGCAACGTCTATATGGCGTGGATTGCCTGCTATGCCGCATATTCGATCAACGGTGTGGCTGCCCTCCACACGGAGATCATTAAGGCGGAAACGTTGAAAGACTGGCACGATGTGTGGCCAGAGAAGTTCAACAACAAAACTAACGGTGTCACCCCGCGCCGCTGGCTGGCAATGTGTAACCCGAAGCTGGCGGCTATGCTCACCGAGCTTTCCGGATCCGATGCGTGGGTAACCAACCTTGATGAGCTGAAAAAACTCGAGCATCTGCGCGACGATGATGCAATCATGCAGCGTCTGCTGGAGATTAAAGATGCGAACAAGCAAGCCTTTGCCGAATGGTTGGGCGAAGATATCGACACCAGCTCCATTTTCGATGTGCAAATCAAACGGTTGCACGAATACAAGCGGCAGCTGATGAATGCGCTCTACATCATCGACCTGTACTACCGGGTGAAGGAAGGCGAACAGGTTCCCCCACGGACCTTTATCTTCGGTGCGAAGGCTGCCCCGGGTTACGTGCGAGCCAAAGCCATTATCAAGTTCATCAACGCCATTGGCGAATTGGTGAACAATGACCCGGAGGTTTCGAAGACGCTGCGAGTCGTCTTCGTGGAGAACTACAACGTCTCCCCGGCAGAGCATATTATTCCGGCCGCCGATGTTTCCGAACAGATCTCTACCGCAGGCAAGGAAGCATCAGGTACTTCGAATATGAAGTTCATGATGAATGGTGCCCTGACTTTGGGCACACTTGACGGTGCCAATGTCGAGATTTTGGAAGCTGTCGGCGACGACAACGCCTACATTTTCGGCGCCAAGGTCGAGGAACTCCCGGAGCTGCGTGCACACTACAATCCGCAGGCAACCTACCAGGAAACCCCGGGGCTCAAGCGCGCACTCGACAGCCTGGTCGATGGCACGTTCACCGACGATGGCACCGGTATTTTCCACGATCTGCACGCCAGCCTGCTGGAGCAGAATTCTTGGGAGAAGCCGGATCAGTACTATGTGCTTGGCGATTTTGCTGCATATCGGGAAACCCGCGACAACATGGCTGAAGACTACTTCGCTGATCGTCTGCAGTGGGCACGGATGTGCTGGACAAACATTTGCAACTCTGGTCGTTTCTCTTCCGACCGGACGATCTCGGACTATGCCCGGGAAGTGTGGAAGATTGAGCCGACGCCAATCAAGCCGAAGAAGTAACGCGAAAACTTCACCCGCTCGCTGCTTTGTTTACCGCCCGCTGAAGGCGGCTACTCGCTAGCTTGGTGAGGTCACCGAATAGGGGCAGGACGATAATACGTATCGTCCTGCCCCTGTTGTTTTGTATGCCACCAGCGATAGCGCCGCACCCGTTGTTCGAAGTGTTCGAAACGTTCATACCTGACAGGTGTCTGGTAGCTACTATGATATTTTGGACCCAGCATCCGTGCGACTATCTGATTCGTGCGAACTCCGCCATGTGAGTCCCGCCAACATCTGGTTCCAGGTGTGGTGTTGCAAGCCCCGACATTCTTTGGAGAACTCCGTGACCTCGCCTGCAAATAATTCCGATGCGTTTCCTTGGGAACAGCCAGCAGAACAGCCAGCCCAGCAGTGGCCGGGTACTACCCCGCAACCGGCACAACAGTGGTCTGCTGCAGCACAACCTGCAGGAAATCCCTATCCGCAGTCAGCGGTGCAGCCTTATGCTCAGCAGCTGCCGCAACCGGGTGCTGTAGCACCTGGCGTACCAGGATCTGCCTACGCCTACGGGGTGCAGCCTAAAAAACGCCTCAACGCTGTGTTGTGGTGGATTTTCCTTGGCGGATTCGGGGCGCACAACTTCTACCTCGGGCAAACTGCAGCTGGCTTTGGCAAACTTGCACTGCTTGTCGTCGCGCTGCTGTTCGAAATCACCATCCTGGGCGCGTTCATCAGTATTTTCCTGTATCTCGCGCTGTTTATCTGGAATGTCGTGGATTTGGTGAAAATCATCCAGGCCCCGGATCTGGTCTAACCGCTTGCAGTTGGCGTTGCGTGAGCGTCCGTGCCATGGTTACCTGCTATGACATCGAAATAGGATGCGGCAGGTGATGCTATGAACTCGATCGTTGGCAACATTGCTGTTGCGGTAGCCGCAGGCAAGCGCTTAGGCCGATGTAGCGAGGAGCTTTCTTCAGCCATGCCTACACGCGGACAGGTTGCGGCCCGGTTTACCGTCGATGGTCTCACCTGGGACGGGATCGTTGAACCAGACGGGTTACGTGGACATTTTGTCTTCCTCCCGGAGGCGGTCACGCTTTCGGTGGGTGATGTTGCCCAGATCACAGTGGTCGTTAGTGACACCTGGCCAGAACCTGAACTCGACGCCGATATTGCTGCGGCTTTCGCGGCAGCCGAGGAGATTTCTGCGACTTGGGAGTCGATAACACCGCGCGCCCGCTGGGAGTGGGTGCGGTGGATCTCTTCGACGAAAGTGGCGGCAACCCGGGCAAAACGCATTGCAGTGGCTGTCGACAAAATGCGCAAAGGCAGCCGTCGTCCGTGTTGTTTCGACCGTTCCTCGTGCACCGATCCGACGATTGCGGTCGGCGGCAAACTGCGCCTTGACGCAGGCCAGTAGCGCCACTTTGGAAAAAACGCCGAAGTCTTAGGCGTTTCCCGGATCATGGCTGCGGCGAACCCGCGGATAGCTTTGGAGTACGGGTGTGCTAGCGGGGTGTCTCCGGTGAAGGCTGGCAGCGTGGACAAAACCAGATGACGCGTTCTAATTCGCCTTCGTCACCACCGGCATCAACCCCGCCAAGCATGGCTTTTTCAATCAAGGTTCCGCAGCGACGGCAGGGTTTGCTGTAGCGGCCAAACACATAGCTCGACTCGCCGGCACCACGGATCCCGGTGGTGACCCTGTTTGGGGAATCTTTATTCGCCCACATGAGGCGCCGGGCAAGATCAACGATCTGTGGCAGATTCACGGTGCCGACTGCGGCGGTGGGATGCACCCCTGCTAAAAAGCAGATCTCTGCCCGATATTCGTTGCCGATACCAGCAAGATTTTTCTGATCCAATAATGCGGCGCCGATGCTGCGCTCGGGGCGCAGCGCGAGACGCCGAATGGCTTCTTCCCGGCCGCCGTTGAGCCATGCTGTTTTTAACAAGTCAGGGCCAAGATAGCCCATTTTTTCCCGATATTCAGCGGTTGGAAACACATCAACGAGCCCCAGGCTGTGGCCGACGATTTCAATGTCGCTGGGATAATCCGGTTCCCCAGTGACCCGCAGCACCACCCGGGCAGTGTGCCCAGGTTTGCGCCACCGGGTGCCGGCCGGATGGATAGCCCAAGTGCCTTCCATTTTCAGATGGGTGTGCAAAATGTGTTCCCCGAAAGCCATAAACAGGTGTTTGCCAAGTGGCCACACTTCCGTGCAGGTGCTGCCGGTAAACGAGGTGGTGGCATAGCGGGGTACCCGCAGGCTGGTGTGGGTGACTTGCCGTCCGGTTAAAAAGTGGAGGCGTTTTGCCAGCTGATAGACGGAATCACCTTCCGGCATGAGTGGATCCTTCCCGGGTAGTGCAGCCCCCTTACCCGAGCTGGGTTGCGGGGGCTGCAGGTTGCTGCATTGCTGCGAAGATTTGACTAGTGGGGAAACACCACCAGTGGTGTGCCCATGCTGCTTTAGCAGGCGGTGGGTGCAGGTTTGGATGGGGTGGTGTTAGCGACGATTTGGACCATTTCTGCCGCGCCGATATCCGCCACCGGGTGGAATATAACGGCTGTTTGGGTCAAGCCGCGGATCCGTCGCAAGGCTGGGGTCGGTGTCGGAGGTGTGCAGTACGGTGGTGGCTCGAATTCCGCGGCGCGGCCCGGTGGAATGGTCGGCGGTGCTGGTGTGTCCTCTGCTGCCGCCGATGATCACCCCTTTCGGATGCAGTGTTGCCCCGCCGGCTTGAAGCGCATCGAGCAGCGGTGAGGAAAGCGCACTATGTTCACCCACTTTTTCTACCGCAAATTTTTTCATATGCCCTTTGTGTACTGCGGTAACTAATGCTTCCACCACCAGGGTGGCAGTCGCTGCAGGGGTGATGGGTAACTGATCCGGGAACAGGGTCAACGTTTTTCCACCCCGGGTGAGGTGGGCGGCAAGCAGGCCGTCCGCGATCACCACTATTGCCCCAGCTGCCCGGTTAGGACGGTGTGCCGTCTCCGGCCAGGGCAGCGCCGCCCCATAGGGGTTTGCCGGATCGCTTGCCGCCAATACACACACCACCGGGTTGGTAGCACCTGAGGGCCATCCGGCCACATCTGGGCTGTCACCGGCGGCCCGCAGCCGGTCAATAATCGCCGGCGTAGAGAATTGGGCGGCACCCAACGAGTCGATGAACATGCCCCGCATCGCTTTGCCGGCCGCTTCAAAACGATCCAACACCTTGTAGGCAAGCGCAAAACCGCCGGTGACTTCCTCAGCGGTGACAGAGCCCCGGGTGACCACCCCGTAGCGGTCAAGCCAGGCTTCGCCGTGCGCCACCGATCGGGCGGTCGGATCCGGATCGGCGGCAGGGGTCAGCGCAAACCGGCCAACCGCATCCGGTGGGGTGGTAGTGCGACGAGTTTGCGACAGCTGACTAAACCGGGTGCGTCCCATCCGCAGCCGGCTGCGGGCCGGTGTTCGTTTCGCCCGGTGGGCGGCCGCCGCCCCCGTGGCACCAGCTAAATGGGCGCGCAACGGGGCAAATCCGTCAATGGTGACAATCCCCCGACCGATCAGCACCCACAAATCATCCCGCAGACTGGCATCATCAACCGGATACGGCACAGCCACCAGCGCATCCAAATCAACCGGCTCATCGCCAACACTACTGCTAGCGGGAGCACCAATGGTGCGATGATCCACCACCACCCCCTGCTCGAGGGCTTGTTGAATCGCCGGGAAATAGAATCCCCCACCGGATGCGAGCACGCTCACAATCGCCAACTGTCGATCAGTGAGCCCTTCCCAATCAGGTTCAGTAATCAACTGGGCCGCATAATCCACCGGCAGCAGCATAATCCACGGATCTTTCGCTGCCGCCATGGCACACCCCACCACCAGCACTTCCCCGGCGCGGGTGAGTTCGTCAAGCATGGCAGGGTCATAGTCGACCACCCGGGAGGGGAAAATCCAGGTTTCCCAACAGCTCGCCGGAATCCGCACCCCGGCAAGCTGTTCAATCACCGCAAACACCCCGTCAACCCCCACCCCGGTGGGCTGTTGATTAATGTCTTCAATCCCATGCCAGCCAAGGAGAAAACGGGTATAGGCAGCCTGAGAGACAGGTTCGATCTGTGCGCGGGCGTGCGCTAGGCAGCGTTTCCGAATGAGCTGTAACACTTGCGGGGCAATATATTCCTCCGCGGTTTGCGACTGCCGCACCTGCATTTGCAGCAGATCCCCGGCGGCGACCAGGCCGGCAAGTACCGTGTGGGCGGCCGCAGGCGCTAGCCCGAAACTGGCGGTGACATCGGCAAGGGTGAACGGGCCGCGGGTTTGCGCAAACCGCCGCAGCAGCTGCTGCAGCGCATCGGGGATGATTGCCTGCTGACACGGCACCCCCGGGGGAACAGGAACACCCAGCCCGTCGCGGAGCAGCGGGGCGTCCGCGCTTTGCGCTAAATACCAGCGGCCGCCGATGCGTACCCGCATCACCCGGGAGCCCAGCGTGGTAGTGAGCACTGTTGCTAGACGCTGCGCGGTGTCTTCCCGATTGGACTGATCAAAGTCAGCATGATCGGTGCCTGCTGCGGCCGTGTCGAGTTCAGGATCAGACGATATGGAAGCGGCATGTGGATTCGCGGGAGTGGCGACCAGGCCGTCGGCGGCACTGGTTTCGGTGGCGCGAAAACTCACCATCTGCGGCAAATCATCCAATTGCACCGGTCCGACCAGCCGCAACGTGTCGGCGAATTCTTCCGGGGTGCGGGCACGCCGATCCGGACTTTTCCGGCGCAGCTGGGCATCGATCTCGTCGATGATCTGCTCATCCAACAGTTGGGCAAGCTGATTTTTCCCCAACAGTTTCGCCAACAGTGTCGGATCAAGCGCAAGAGCAGCCGCCCGCCGCTCCGCGAGCGGCGAATCCCCCTCATACATGAAGGCGCCGGTGTAGTTAAACAGCAGCGATGCGGCAAACGGACTGGGCTGTTCTACCGTCACTTCCACAATCCGAATAGCGCGCTGCGCAAGCTGCTGCTGCACCGCCACCAGCGAATCCACATCGTACACGTCGTGCACACATTCACGGACTGTTTCCAAAATAATCGGAAATGTGGGATATTTGCGGGCCACATCTAACAGTTGTGCCGCGCGTTGCCGCTGCTGCCACAGCGGGGCACGGGCACCCGGATTCTTCTTCGGCAACAGTAACGCCCGGGCAGCGCACTCCCGGAACCGGGACGCAAACAGTGCCGAAGAACCAACCAGTTCGGTAATAGCATCGGCGATAGTCTCCGGGTCGAGCACAAACAACTCCGCCGACGGTGGCTCCGCAGAATCGGGCAGGCGCAGCACAATCCCGTCATCGGCGGCCTGCGGCCACGCCTCCATCCCAGTGGTTTCACTAATCTGCTGACCAACCAGCAACGCCCAGGCGGCGTTCACTCCCCGCCCAAACGGGGTATGAAACACGATCCGCCAATCGCCAACCTCATCGCGGAACCGCTCAAAAAGCAGGGTTTGCTCATCGGGCACCATGCCGCACGCATCCTGCTGTTCGCTGATAAATCGGGTGAGGTTTTCTTTCGCCCACGAGTCAAGCGGTGTCGCAGCAAGCCGCTGCGGATCGGTGGCTACTTCCCGCCGCAGCGCACCAACCGCACACCCCAACTCATAGGGGCGAGAAGCCTGCTCCCCTGACCAAAACGGTAGCCGCCCAGTATGCCCCGGTGCAGGGGTAACAATCACCTGATCTTTAGTGATGTCTTCAATACGCCACGAGCTTGCCCCCAACGTGAACACGTCACCAACCCGGGATTCATACACCATCTCTTCGTCGAGTTCGCCAACCCGTCGCGGCTGCCGCCCCGATTCGCCGGTGCCCAGCAGAAACACCCCAAACATGCCCCGGTCGGGGATTGTTCCCCCGGAGGTGACGGCAAGCCGCTGCGCGCCGGGGCGGGGAATGAGCTGGTTGGTGGTTTCGTCGTGGATAAGCCGGGGTCGCAGCTGGCGAAAATCAGTGGAAGGATATTGGCCGGTGACCAGTTCGATGCAGGCATCAAACACTTCCCGGGCAAGGGTGCGGTAAGGGTAGGCGCGACACACCACCCCATACCATTGGTCAATGTCGAGCGGTCCTAGGCTGGCGGCGGCAACAGTCTGCTGGCAGAGTACATCCAGCGCATTGGTGGGGATATGGATTGCCTCGATATCGCCGCGAAGCATCCGTTCCACGGTGACGGTGGTAGCCACCAGGTCGGCGCGATGTTTGGGATATACCGAACCGCGAGATACTGCCCCGACGGTGTGCCCGGCGCGCCCTACCCGTTGCAGTGCGGCAGCCACACTGGGGGGTGCTTCCACTTGAATCACCAAATCGACTGCGCCCATGTCGATTCCCAGTTCGAGGGAGGAGGTGGCGACAACACAGCGCAGTTCGCCGGCTTTGAGTTGTGCTTCGATTTCGGCGCGTTCGTCTTTGCTGACTGAGCCGTGATGGGCACGGGCAATCACGGTGGGGGCTTTGCCGATTTCGTCGGCGGCAACCATGACTTGGGCTGGTGGTCGGCGACCGGGCAGATGCAGTGAGGCGGGATCATAGTGTTGCGCATAGATTTCGTTGATTCGGCTGGTGAGCCGTTCAGCGGTGCGCCGCGAATTCACGAAAATCAGCGTTGAACGCTGCTCCATGATTTCTGCGAAAATACTTTCTTCAATAAATGGCCAGATTGATCCGCCGGCGCTGGTGGCAGTGGCCGCGCTGGTGAGCGCATGTTCCCCGGCATGGGGCACAGTGTTGCCAAAGGTGGCGGCACCGGTTGGGGGGAAGGTGGTGAAATTTGCCAGCTGCTGGTGCAGCAGTTCCCCAAGCGGGGTGACATCGCTGTCGGCTGTTTCGGCGGGTTCCGCAGCAGCGTCGGTAGCATCACCGGCGGATGGTTCTGCATTGGGGAAGGTAAACAGGTCGCTGAGATTCGTTTGCGGCTGGTCGGTGGCCGGTTGCAGGGCGCGGGGATGCAGGGGCACATCTGGTGCAGTGTCGAAACTGGCGTCAGCATCAGATCGGTGCGGAGCATTTCCTGCATCTTCGACAGTATGCGCCGGGTGATCGTCTGGGTCTGCTGATGGTTGTTGCCGCTGCAGAGCTAAGTGGTGTTGCAAATCACCAGGATTACTACCGGCCACCTCTGTCAGCTGATCGTCGACGACCGCATTGCCGATGGTGGATGCCGGTTCCGGGGTTGGCAGGTCAGCCATGTCCGCGACGGGGACGCGGACAGCCACATCCCATTGTTTGTGTGCCGGTGGGGCAATAATCGTCACTTCCCTATCGCCGGTGAGGAATCCGGCGACCGCTTCGAGGGGTTGCACTGTCGCCGACAGGCCGATGCGTTGGATTGGTTTGCCGACGAGCAGCTCGAGGCGTTCAAGTGACAACGCCAAATGCACCCCCCGTTTCGAGGCTGCCACCGCATGAATCTCATCAATGATGACAGTGGTCACCCCTGCCAGGCTGGCAGCTGCTTTGGAGGTGAGCATCAGATAGAGCGACTCTGGGGTGGTGATGAGAATATCTGGCGGATATTTCACCTGCCGGGTGCGTTCTTTCGCCGGGGTGTCGCCGCTGCGCACCCCCACCGAAATGTTGGGTGCCGGCTGCCCCAGCCGTACCGCAGTATGGGTGATCCCCACCAGTGGGGCACGTAAATTATGCTCCACATCGACACCGAGTGCTTTCAACGGTGAGATATAGAGCACTTTCACCCCGGCGCCAGGTGCGTCAGCGGGGAGTGGTTGCGCGGGGGTGGAGGGATCCCGCAGCACCTGCTGGGCAGGCTTTGCAACGAGCTCGTTGAGTGCCCACAAAAACGCGGCTAACGTTTTGCCCGACCCGGTGGGCGCCACCAGCAAAGTATTCGCCCCCTGCGACACCGCATTCCAGGCTTCCACCTGCACTGTTGTGGGGGAATCGAATACGTCACGAAACCAGGTTCGTACTGCTGGGGTGAACTTTTCAAGCACCTGAGAGCCGTCAGCCATGGCTTCCATAAAACCATGAATAGGGATCGACAACAATCCTGCCCGGCGGGCGGAAACCAGACGGCAAAATCAGTCGTGACTATGTGACAAAACCTGTGTTTTGGGGGCGACGTGCTTCCCCCATCGCCGGGTCGCCACCGCCGCCGCAGCGGGGCATGTGGTGGAAGTGCCTTCCAACGGTCACTACAATGATATAACCATGACCAACCATGTCGATGATGCCAATCTCACCGCTCGCCTGGCGCAAGGAACCGGCGACATTTTGAAAGGTGTCCGTGATGTCGGTGTGCTGCGGGGACGCTTCCTCGGGGACGCCGGCGATGAGCTGGCACAAAACTGGATCGCCCGGGTGTTAGAGCAGCACCGGCCAGAAGATGGATTCCTCTCTGAGGAAGCTGCCGACAATCTTGAACGCCTCGAGAAGTCCCGGGTGTGGATCATTGACCCGCTCGATGGGACGAAAGAGTTTGCCACCGGCCGGCAGGACTGGGCGGTGCACATCGCTTTGGTCGAAGACGGCAAACCGAAAACTGCCGCAGTGGCACTGCCCGACCTTGGAGTGGTATTTCACGCCGATGAGGCGAAAGCTGTGACCGGCCCGTTGGCGAAACGCATCGTGCTTTCCCACAACCGGCCACCAAAGGTTGCCTACCATGTGTGTGAACAGATGGGGTTCACCCCGGAGCTCATGGGTTCCGCCGGGGCGAAAGCAATGTATGTGCTGCTCGGTGATGCGGACGCCTATATTCACGCCGGCGGCCAATACGAGTGGGATTCCGCCGCACCAGTCGGTGTCGCCAAAGCAGCCGGCTTGCACTGTTCCCGCCTCGACGGCTCAGAGATCACCTACAACAACCGCGACCCCTATCTGCCTGATTTGTTGATTTGCCGCCCTGAACTGGCGGAAGAAATCTTGCAGCACATCGCCGACTTTAAAGAAGAACACGGCACCTATGCGCTGACCGACTAGATCGGCTGCTGGAGTTCTTTTCGCAACCACTGTTGCACCACCCGCCGCTGGTGAATGAAAACCTTTCCTCCTGCCGCTGCCGCGCCAGGTGCTTCCAGCGGCGGGTTTTCGCATCCCTGTCGTGCACACCGTGCCGCCCCTTACCACCCCAGCGGACGCCGCTCCGCCTGCGGGAAACACGCGTATTGGGGGTGGGCTTAATTGACAGACCAGTTAAGGTAGAAACCATTATGGTTACCCCTGCAGCAATCCCCACCCCGTACGAGGATCTTCTCGCCGATATTATGGCCAACGGGATTCATAAACAAGACCGCACCGGCACCGGCACGACCAGTGTGTTTGGCCGGCAGCTGCGGTTTGATTTAACCGCCGGATTCCCGCTGATCACCACGAAAAAAGTGCATATGCATTCCATTGTCGGTGAACTGCTGTGGTTTTTACGCGGCGAATCCAATATCAAATATCTGCACGACCACAACGTCACCATTTGGGACGAGTGGGCTGATGAACACGGCGAACTAGGCCCCGTCTATGGGGTGCAGTGGCGCAGCTGGCCGACCCCGGACGGCACCCATATTGATCAGATCACCGGGTTACTTGAGCAGATCACCAACCAGCCGGATTCCCGCCGACAGATTGTTTCCGCCTGGAATGTGGCCGCTATTGATGCGATGGCATTGCCACCATGCCATCTGCTGTTTCAAACCTATGTTGCTGACGGCAAATTGTCGCTGCAGTTGTATCAGCGCAGCGCCGACATGTTCCTTGGGGTGCCGTTTAATATTGCTTCCTATTCGCTGCTGACCCACATGTTGGCACAGCAGGCCGGTCTGCAAGTCGGTGAATTTATTTGGACCGGCGGCGACTGCCATATTTACGATAATCATCGCAACCAGGTCACCCTGCAGCTGAGCCGGACGGCACGCCCCTATCCTCAGCTGCAGCTCAACAAAGCAGCTGACCTGTTTTCTTACGACTTTTCCGATATTGTGATCAGCGGCTATGATCCGCATCCGCCGATCCGCGGCCAGGTTGCGGTGTAAAAACCACCACCGCTGTTGGGATATTCCTTGCCCAACAACAGATGCACCAGCTCAGCTGTAGCTTCTCGATCGGTGTACACCTTGAACAAGTGAGGATGAATCCCGGTGACCGTCGCCGCCGCCGACCATATTGACTACGCCACCATTAATGCCACCCCTGGTGTGCATGCGATTTGGGCACAGTCCCGCGATGGGGTGATCGGTGACGGCACCACCATGCCGTGGAATGTGCCGGAAGACTTGGCACATTTCAAACACGCCACCCTTGGTCATCCTGTGCTGATGGGGCGACGCACCTGGGAATCATTACCGGCGAGGTTTCGTCCCCTCCCCGGGAGGGAAAATTTTGTCCTCTCCACGACCCCAGCCGGGGACTGGTCGACTGGGGCAACCGTCACCACAGCACTGCCGTCCCGTGACACTGTGTGGGTCATTGGCGGCGGTCAAGTGTATGCAGCACTCTTGGCACAGTGCACCCATGTTCTGATTACGAAGATCGACACCGAACTTGGCGAAGTACTCGGCACAACCGCAGTCACTGCCCCACCTGTGCCGGCGGCTGCCGAGCTTGTTGCGCAATCCCCGTGGCTTAGCAGCGACACCGGTCAGCTTTCCCACGATCCTGCCCGAAGTGTGCGCTATCAGATCATGCACTATCAACTCCCCCGCTAGCATGCTCGTCGCGCCTGTCCACACAATAAGCTTGGGATAGGCTACTGCTTGACGCCTTCTGACACACAACACAAAGAACCGGGTAAGACCTGCCGCACCGCGGATTGTGTCTATCCCCCGCATCGTTGGCCGCGCCCTGCAGTCCAGCCTGCTCGCAGTACCATCCACCGGTTTTAAGCGAATAGGAGTCGGTGTGATTGCACCGAAGAGTAGGGGGTGGTTTAGCGCAGATAGTACGGTGTGGAACCTTCCCGCACTAACGCCACCGCCAGCCACAACGCACCGAACAGCACAACAATCCACGCCAACGTGGTAAACGCTGAACCAATCAGCCCACCGGTGATCAACGCCAATGGACTTGCCAATAAGGCAAGCCGACGCATCCCGTCAATACATACCATGCCGATTGCGGTGAGCAGACAACATCCCGCAATACTGGCAGTAGCCCACGCACCCAACATGAGTTCTGGGGCGGCGTCTGGGCGGGTTGCTTGCACAAACAGCCCCACCGCAGCCGCAATAGCCAGCACGGTAATTATCCACTGCACCACAGTGGGCAACACACGAATCGGGGCACGACCACGAGACCCGCGGGCATGATATGTCACAACAACACCTCTTCCAACCGGAAACTTCCTTCTAAAAGCATCCGAACAACACTAGCAGCCGCAACACAACCAGCCCTGCAAGTTCCTCTGACAAGGGCGCATCTCCCCCGCCCGTGCACCCAGCAGCGCACAATCGGCAAACGCCTAGCTGGCTGGAATTTCCCGCAGCAAATAGGTGTCCATGATCCAGCCGTGTTCTTCCCGCAGCTGCGCCTTTAATGCGGTGATTTCCTCCCCGACATCGGCCACATAGCCTTGCCGTAACACCTGCTGTGGGGTGCCAAGATAGGCTCCCCAATAAATATAGGTATCAGGACCTGCCACCTCGGTAAAGGCTGTGCCACCATCCAACATGACCACACAATTGCGTCGATCTTCCTTACTCGTCGCAGGAAGCATCCGCCCGGTTGTGACATGAATGGCCTCACCAATTCGGTTGAGCACGATCGCATGGGCTGCGGTCAACGCCGCAATTGCTGTAATACCGGGATACACCGTCACCGTGATCTCAGCATCGGCCACCGTCCGCATATGGTCAATAATCCGCAACGTGGAATCGTAGAGCGCCGGATCACCCCACACTAGAAAACCCACCCGGGATTCCACCCCAAAACGCTGCACAATAGTGCGATATAGCAGTTCAGCACGGGCATGATGCCACCGGATCACTTCCTGCTCATAGTTCTCCGGATGCCGGTCACGGGGCGGATCGGCAACAGTCACTAACGGCACATGCGGGGCATGGGTTTGTAAAATCGTTTCCCGCACCGCTAATAGGTCATGTTTCGTATCCCCTTTGTCCAAGGCGATAATCCCATCGACTTGCTGCAAACAGGCCACCCCGTCGAGGGTGATATGACCGGGGGAACCAGCCCCCATCCCTATAAGCTCACAATGCATCTGCGGTTCCTCCCATGTGACGAATACTCAACTGTGTCACTTGCGACACCATCCACGCTGCCAGCTTCCCCAGGGGCAGTCCCCCACACCCGCTGGCAACCAGGATCAAAAACAACACTACGCCGCCGGATACAACGACAATATCTCGTTGCATCCAACGGCGTAACAGCCCCACCCGAACCATGTTGTCTGCACACAGTCAACAACAGCGGGACTTGAGAGCTAGCAGGGTTTCAACCCACCTCGCTAGAAAATCACCACGTATCTTTATCGCGTGGCAGTTCTTCCTCATCGCCGAGAATCTGCGCCTTATCCTCGGGGGAAAGCATCATGTTGACGTCGGTGAAGTTCACCGAGAAATTGTGCTTCACGAACAGGTTGCAGGCCCGTGCCAAAAGCGTTGCATCGTAGCTGTTGAGGCACAGCAGCAACGTTGGCTCGCCATTTTCGTCCAGCTCGTTGATCGTCAACCGGGACGTGCGCCCCTCGTGGGTCATTTGCGCCGCAACTTTACGGCCATGAACATCGGTAAACGTGGGCTTTAGTGGTGCCATTGCAAGAGTCCTTCCAGCAAGCGTACAAAAGTCACCGGGATTGTGTTCGCCAAGAGACAATGCTGCACACCGCGGTGAACACAGGTGATGGTTCCAGCCTAGGCCGCTGCGGGATGCTTCGCAGGGAATTCGCCGATTCATCCATGTTTTCCCACCGCCATCCATCCCCCCACGATAAGGTTGGCTCCTGCTGCAGGTAATCCTGTAGACTGTTGTCCGGTTTCACTGCCGACACTCGGCGTTGCGGGCAAGCAGCTGGATATTTGCCGCTGTACCGCAGCCTTGTATCAGCATTATCTGTGTAAACCGTTGCCCTAGTAGCTCAGTGGATAGAGCACGGCTCTCCTAAAGCCGGTGTCGGAGGTTCGATTCCTCTCTGGGGCACATTTGCAACTGTTCCTCAGCAGTCCAGCGGCTGCTGAGGCAACGAGTCCAACACACAACATCCCGGCCTTTTCAAGTGATTTGGCCGGGATGTTGTCGTTTTTCAGGCAGTAGACCGATTTGCTGCCAGGACAGCGGTCTCCGCGCCCAGATCACGTCGCTTCCAAGCAGCGTGTCCTTATCCCCCAGGGAGGTTTAGCCTCGGATGCGTCGCGGCTGCGTGTGACGTGGATGGTCGGGGATGTGCCTGTGCACCACACATGGGCTGAAGAGCGCGCCGCGCCTAAGGCTGGCGTAGCAAACGAGAAAACGAGTATCTGCACTACCCCAAAAGCGGCAGCGGCGTTACACCGTTGTATCGACCTGTGCGGTGTAAGTATCAAGCGGAGGGTTTCCACCGGCATTGCCCCGGCTGTGGGATCCCTGGGTCGTGCACCGGATTGCCGAGGATATCCTGAAGTGTAGTTGTCTCATTCACGATGAGTCCCTTTGGAATGCAAGGCTCTTCGTGCACATCACCACACGGGGCGAGGCAATTCAACGCCTGGAGCGGCAAGCTGAAAGACATGATTTTAGCGCATCTGGGGTGCAGGAAAAGAACAACATCGTGCAGCCGCGCGACATATTCCCGCTGCGTGCCAGCGATCTGCACAGGTATCTGCCTATCCACCTTTCTGCGATGGCGGTCGACACCGTTGACTGATGGATAACAGTCCAATTTCAGGCATGAATAATGCCGCCTCACAACCTCATTCGCCCCCTCGCTGAGGGCGCGTGCGTGTTGCAAGACGGCAGGCAATACCGGGGTGGAAAAAAACACCACTATCTTTACAGGACACTAATCCTTGTCGAGAGTGATTTCGTCGTCGGTGACAGTAGTGGATTTTGGCCGCTGCCGCGGGGTTTGGCTGGCATCTATTTTCTTTACTGTTTCGGCGATTTTTTCCCGCACGACTTCCTGCTTATAGGACACATGGTCTTGCTGCGCCTGTTTTTCTGTTTCCACGGGGCAGTCTTGCGCATCATCATCGCCGGGGAAGCGGTCGTGAACCACTGCAGCCAGCAGCGGGAACAACAGGACTGTGCCGACCCCGGAGCACACCAGCAGGGATGCTTGGGTTTCGTTGAGCAGATTCCGGGAAACTGCAATATCGGTGACAGCCACAATGATTGGGAGGCCAGTTGCCGAATAGAGGGCGAGTTCAAGTTTGTCCCGGGTGGACTGCAGCCCGGAGCCGGTGTTGGTGAACTTCTCCATGAGGAAGATCGGCAAACCGCGGGCAATACCGATGAGGATAATGCCCACAAACGGTGCCCACAGATAGTCGAAGACGGCATCGAGCTTGATCGACATCCCGGAGGTGATAAAGAACACGGGGATGAAAAATCCGTACCCCATCACATCTAGCCGGGCTTCCGTTGTTTTCCGGGCGCGGGCAGGGACGAGTGCCCGCAGAATAATGCCGGCCGCAAACGCCCCGAGCACCACGTCCAGCTCGAACACGGCAGCCATCGCCATCAGGGTGGTCAACAGTACGATCACTGCCCGCATGACGGTTTGACTGGTGTGGGATGCCCCGTCACGAACCGCCCGCCCCACCCACGGCACCAGCCGGGAGACGGTTCTCGGAACAAAGGCGACGAGCAACGCTCCTGCTTGGAAGAGCAGCAAAATAATGAGAGTCATCCACGTCGCACGGGTAGACAGCAGCAGTGTCATGGCGAACACAGGACCGAGTTCGCCGATCGCCCCGTGCACGAGTACACCTTTGCCAACTGCAGTACCATCCCGGCCGGCGTTTTTAATCACCGGCAGCAGGGTACCCATCGCGGTGGAAGACACCGCAATCGCTAGAACGACACTGCGCAGGAGTTCGTCAGGCCCGTAGACCGCAACTGAAGTAGCAAACGCCGCAACCAGGGAGATAACCCAGGTCAGCAGCGAGGAGGTGCCGAAACGGCCGCGCATTTTGTCGGGTTCGATCTCCCAGCCGGCAAGAAGGAACAGCATTCCAAGGCCAAGGTCACGCAGCAGCCCAATGGAGGCGTTCATCTCTGCAAGGTCCAGCACTTCCGGACCAATAATTACCCCAAGCACCAGCATAAACACCACACCGGGGATGCGTTTGCCGGTGACGAAGCTTAGCAGCGGGGAGGCGAGGGCAGCGATCGTAATCCACATCAGGGAGACGATCACATCTGCCTCGATGGCTCCTGCCGCCAATATCATCGTGTCATTCATATGTTCCCAACTGTTCCAGTCACCGAATTGTTGTTTGTGGGGAACATGTGCAGGTGGTGCAACAAGGTTTCGTGTTCCCCTGTGCACTGCACCAACAGCCACCCCTTGTTTCTGTTCCGCCACGGTCTGTAGCCTGCGTGATATGTGCCTTGAGCGTGGTTCCCACAGCTCATGGGTGCACCTGCCAGGTTGCAGTAGGGGTTGCTAAGCCCAGTGTGGTTGGGAGCAGAAAACTTACCTGGGAAATGTACCAGACCAAACGAGGATCACCTGCATGGTCGCAGGGCTTGCGGTAGCGGCACTGCCACCAGCGACATCGCGTGACTTTTCATAGTTTGCCGCGTGAACTATCGGCGACACTCGCCGTGTCAACGAGGGATTGTTCTGGCTTAGCGCGGTTCCATCTCGTCGATGCGTTGTATTTGAGTGGTGACGAGTTTGGTTAAGTCAGCCGGTCCACCCGGCTGGGAGGCGGCGACAACAAAGTCTTCCCCGAAACTCACCGAAGCGTGATAGTCCCGATCATTTGACCAGCCCCACTTGGTGCCGATCACCCCGGCGACGTTGGCGGTGCCAAAGTTTTGCCGGTAGCCGTCAGCGGCATATGGGGCGGAATGCCGCATGGCATCAATAATCGGCGAAGCGGGATCGTCTTGCAGTTTGATGGCGATAAACCGCACCACATCATAGGTGCTGGTCAGCGAATATCCCCAGCGGGAATCACCTTTGGTGGACTGCAATTGGTAGCGTTTTGCGGTCGCGTCGATCGCTTTCGGGAAGGTGACATACAGCTCGTCGGCGATGTCGTCGTTTGATGTTTCGATCATCTCTACGGCGGCGGCGATCTCCTCGTCGTTGCCGTGTTGAAATACATAGTCGGCGATAAACAGTTTTGCTAGTGACAGTGCCGGCCGGGGCAGCCGCTCGTTCGCGGTCCCCACATGCCATCCGTCGGAAAGTCGCAGATAGGTCATTTGGGCACCACCGGTGTTGTCGCCGACTGTTTCGAACCAGCCTTTCGCGATTGGGGCTGGGCTGGTTGCCGCAACCCGCGGCCCGTCGGTGGTGACCACCACATCGCTGCTCTCGGCTTCCCCTTGTGCTTCCGAGGTGCTGCCGCACCCGGTGAGGACAGCAACACAGCCAACCGTAAGCACACTCATCCGCAGTTGGTGGGGCAACCTTCGACGCGGGAAGGACGTAACAACGCTGCTGTTCACTCCGTGCATATTACTGTGTTGACTCCCCGGTGACCGAACGCACCATCAACTTTTCCTGAAAAAAAGTTTCGTCTGTGATCTCTTCAACTAATCGGATTTGGTCTGCTGGTTGCAACATCCGCAAGCGGTGCCGGTGGAATGATTTCCAGCTGTGACATGATCGCCAGCGGCCGCATCACTTTGACGCTGGATCTTTGCTGGAGCACTCAAGCCCGAAAGAAGCAAGAGAAAACCGTTGGCTCAATCTTGGCTTGGGAACTGAAAGGTTCGTTTTTTCAAGCAGATTGAGCCAACGGTTATAGCTCGCCCGCGGCAGCTGGTGGGATACCAGCTGCCGCGGGCGGTGAGTTTTTTTAGTGATGCCTAGTGGCGGGGTTCCTGCGGGGAAAGGATCATCGAACTTGCCTTGCCGCCGGGTCTGCCGCCGTCTGGCAGCAAATATTAGTGGTCGACTGCCGCTTCCACACCGACACCGGTGAGGGAACGAACTTCCATTTCGGCCTGCAGATCGTCGAAGTTATCAGGCTTTCCGATCATGGTGCCGATGAAGCCTGCAATGAATGCACCTGGGATGGATACCAGACCCGGGTTGCGCAGCGGGAAGAAGTGCCAGTCGTGGTTCGGGAACATCGAGGATGCGTCGCCGGAGACTGCTGGGGAGAAGATGATCAGCAGCAGTGCCAGACCAAGACCGGTGTACATGGAACACAGCGCACCAGTGGTGTTGAACTTCTTCCAATACAGCGAGTACAAGATGGTGGGCAGGTTTGCCGAGGCGGCGATTGCGAACGCCAACGCCACCAGGAAGGCAACGTTTTGGCTCATCGCCAAAATACCCAGGATGATCGACAGCACACCGATGACCACCACAGTGATTCGGGAAACCCGCACCTGTTCGGCTTCGGTGGATTGGCCGTTGCGAATGATCGAGTGGTAAATATCGTGGGCCACCGACGCGGAGGCGGTAATCGCCAAGCCAGCGACCACGGCAAGCACGGTTGCAAAGGCCACCGCGGAGATAATTGCCATGAACCAGGAGCCACCCAACTCGAGGGCGAGCAGTGGGGCTGCCGAGTTCGCGCCACCGGGGGCGGCAAGAATCCGATCCGGGCCTACCAGTGCAGCAGCACCGTAGCCGAGGATCAAGGTGATGAGGTAGAAGGAACCGATGAGCACGATCGCCCAGGTCACTGAGCGGCGAGCTTCCTTTGCAGTCGGCACCGTGTAGAAGCGCATAAGCACGTGCGGCAGACCAGCAGTACCAAGCACCAGCGCCAACCCCAAGGACAGGAAGTCGAGCTTCGTGGTGGCTGTCTTGCCATATTTCAGACCTGGGTCGAGGATCGCTGAACCGTCAAGCCCATTTTTTGCTGCATATTCGGAGCTGCCGAAGTTTGCGATCGCCGCATCAAAGATGGAGTTCAGTGCGCCAAGCTTGAGGAAGATAAGCACAGCCATAATGACCACACCGGAGACCAGCAGCACAGCTTTGATCATCTGCACATAGGTGGTGCCCTTCATGCCGCCAAGCAGCACGTAGGCGATCATAATGATACCGACGACAACGACCACGATTGCTTGGGCTTTTTCATCGTGAATGTCGAGCAGCACCGCTACCAGCGAACCAGCGCCGGCCATCTGCGCGATGAGATAGAACAGTGAAACAGCCAAGGTGCCAAACGCTGCAGCAAGCCGCACTGGGCGCTGCTTGAGCCGGAAACTCAGCACGTCAGCCATGGTGAATTTACCAGTGTTGCGCAGTGGCTCGGCGACGAGCAGCAGGGCAACCAGCCAGGCGACGAAGAAACCAATCGAGTAGAGGAATCCGTCATAGCCGGTCAGCGCAACTGCACCAACAATGCCGAGGAAGGACGCCGCCGACAGGTAGTCACCGGCAATAGCCAAACCATTTTGCCGCCCGGAGAACTTTGCCCCACCAGTGTAGAAGTCACTGGCTTCGGAGGTTGTTTTCCCGGCGCGCATCACCACCGCCATGGTGACGATAATAAAGACGGCAAACACTGTGATATTCAACAACGGGTTGCCGGTGTTGCTGGTGGCAGCAGCCGACAAGATTGCGGTAGATGGTGCCATCACTAGCCCTCCATTCGGGTACGGATCGCGGTGGACTTCGGCTCAATCGAAGCGTTGGCGAAGCGAATATAGATGGCGGTGATCGCAAACGTGGTGACGAATTGCAGCACCCCCATGATTAAAGCGACATTCACGTGGCCAAATAGCGGCTTGGACATGAAGTCGGTGGCGTAGATCGCCAGCAGGATGTAGAGCACGTACCACAGGAAGAACGCGATACTCATTGGGAACACGAATGACCGGAAGGATTTTTTCAGATCCAAAAATTCGGGGTCGTGTTGCATTTCGCGGAATTCGGCCGCGGTGGGTTGGCGCCGCCGGACGCCGGGGGGTGGAGCTGCACTCATCGTCCATCACCTCTCGCATTGGGGTTTATCGAAACACATCGGGTGTGTGTCGTTTCGTACCCCACCTGATGGCGGCGATATGGGTTGCTGTGTTTGCTACAGGTGACTCGTATCGTCGGGATCGTTTTCATTGGTGGGGTGTGGCATGTGGGGGTGCGACTTCCCTGCGTTCCACAGCAATCACACAGAGTGATCGGCATCACCGCAGGGAGTGTCGCACCTCACAACTACAAATCACTACCCTACAGTGTGGCTTGCACCACAGCGACAACAATGCATCAAATTACCCCCACATTAGGGCTATAAGCGGGCACACGCCCCCTTTTGCAGTGTGGATACAGATGGGTATGGGCCAAAAAGTCTGCTCATTTCACCCCCAAGGTAAGTACTCATCCCAGTTGGGCAGCTACTTTCCCTACTGCGGATCCGTAAATGGGGACTTATATTTCCCTCAATGCCACCCCGCACAGCCCTCCGAAAACCGCCCAAAAAACTCAGCAATCCCGTCTGACGAGCACCCCTAAACGCCCCCACCCACACCCCTGCGAAACCGGCGACGACGACGCAATCCTTAAAAAAAGAAACCGTGTCCTCCCCCGCTCCCCGCTCTTACAACCTATCCGACACCCAGCCCCCAAGCCCCGGTTTACCCCACTTCCCCGCTGGCGGGGATACTGCCCGCCGTATGGCTGCGTCGCGAAGAGCTATTGCGCCCCTCCAGTTCTATGTACGAACACTCCACCCTCCTTATATGGCTACCCGGCGGCGCGATCCCACACTGCAGGCCTTCCCCAACGACGAGCACCAATCCACCACGACGCCTCAATAATGATCGCCCCGAAGCCGCCAAACAGCAGCGCCTGCCACATCAATGGCATATTCGACGGATCCAGCAGCAACACCTTCGCCGTCCACGGAGTAATGAAAATCGACACATAAGCCGCAATAGACACCAAAATCAGACCAATTTTCCACGGTCGATACGGCCGCGCCACCACAGCCACCACCCACACTGCCATCACCAGCATCACCGACAAGGTAGCGGTTGCCGCCTGCCGCTCCAGAAGGGGATTTACGCCTTCACCCGGATTGTGCATCACCCAAAACACCACAGTGAGCACCCCAATCGTGATGCCTGCCGGCAGTGACAGCCGCAGCACCCGCGAAACAAAGCCTGGTTTTGCCTGATCATGATTCGGAGCCAGCGACAACACAAACGCCGGAATCCCAATCGTGAACCAGCCCGCCATCGTCACATGAATCGGCTGGAAGGGAAAACTCATCCCCAACACCCCAATAACCAGCGCTAAAACCACCGAATAGATAGTTTTCGTCAAAAACAGGTTAGCGACCCGCTCAATATTGCCGATAACTCGCCGCCCCTCCGCGACCACCAACGGCAACGTGGCGAAACTGTTATCGAGCAGCACCACCTGAGCCACCGACCGGGTTGCCGGCGAACCAGAGCCCATCGAAACACCAATATTCGCCTCTTTCAGCGCCAACACATCGTTGACCCCGTCACCAGTCATTGCGACCTGTTTGCCGCGCTCCTGCAAGGCCAGCACCATATCGCGTTTTTGTTGCGGCGTCACCCGACCAAACACACAATGACGCTCAACCAGATCTGCAAAACGCGGATCGCTTGCCGCCGGCAGATCACGCGCATCAAGCGCAGCGATATCCTCAGCTGCCCCAAGATTATCTGCACAATGTTGTATGTATTCGGATGAGGTCTTCGTGCCACGGGATCGACCAGCCTGCGATTGCGCAGTAACAGCACCATGATCAAAGTCGTGTGCAGGAGGCACCACGTGCGGTGCAGGAGAATTAGAAAGTTCCACCCGCCGCAGGGGCTTACCAAACCCCACACTGCGAGCAACCGCCGCAACTGAGCGCGCATTATCGCCGGAGATAATTTTCGTCTCCACCCCTTCGCGGGCGAAAAAGTCCAACGTAGCTTCCGCATCATCACGGACCTTTTGCGCCAACACCACCAGTGCTTGTGGCGACACCAAATCACAGGCAGCATCCCCCGGCGTCTCGCGTAACGCCGCCAAACCATCCGGAACAAAGCCGACAACCAGCACCCGCAACCCCTGCGCACCAATTTCTTCAGCAATCGCCGCAACCTCATCGTCCCGGCGCAGCAGCACATCTGGTGCCCCTAACACCCAGGATCCGGCAAGACCGGTACTAATACCAGACCATTTCAACGACGAATCAAACGGAGCTTGTTCTTTCGTCTCCCCCACCACAAGGCCAGGCGAATCCACCCACGAATGTGTAAACGCTGCAATGGCCTGCATCGTGTCATTGGGGTGGCTATCGGCCAGCACCATTGCCGCAATAATCTCAGCGACTGGCAGTTCAGTTGTCCCAGGACCTACCAGTGCAACAGGAGCCTGATGCGGATCAGCAACACTGACAATCCGATCTACCACCATGGTGTTTTCGGTCAGTGTTCCCGTTTTATCGGCACACACCGTATCAACGCGGGCAAGTCCCTCGATAGCAGGAAGCTCATTGATGAGTGCTTGATGTTTCCCTAAGCGCACCACACCCACTGCGAACGCGATCGACGTCATCAAGACCAGGCCTTCAGGCACCATCGGAACCAACGCTGCAACCATCGACAACACCGCCTCTTTCAGCGGCGCCCCGGAACGGGACAACTGCGACCAAATCGTCAAAACACCAGTGGGAATGAGCAGCCAAGTAATATAGGAGAGGATCTTGTTGATCCCCTCTTGCAACTGTGAGCCGGTGAGCGTGAACCTCCCCGCTTCGGCAATCAACTTGGCCGAATATGCATCTGAGCCGATAGCAGTCGCCTGATAGCTGCCGGAGCCCGCCTTCACAAAAGAACCCGACAACAGTGGATCGCCCGGGTTTTTCACAATGGAATCTGATTCGCCAGTCAGCAGCGACTCGTCGATACGCAACCCATCAGCATCTGTCACAAAGCCATCAACAACGAGTTGGTCACCAGGCCCGATATCGATCAGGTCATCGATGACAATTTCGTCGCGCTCAATCTGGTCGACGCGCCCGTCACGGATTACCCTGATCTTCGATTCGGCCAAAATGGTTAATTTATCGAGTGTTTTCTTAGCCCGTATTTCTTGAATAATACCGATAGCCGAGTTTGCCACGATCAACAAGCCGAACGCTGCGTTAATGAGTGAGCCGGTGGCGATGACAATAATTAACAGCACGCCCAAGATCGCATTAATCCGGGTGAACACATTGCTGCGGATAATATCGACAGTGCGGCGACCGGTTTTTCTTACGGCAACGTTGACGTGGCCTTGCTTGGTGCGGGAAGCCACCTGCTGCTTGGTCAGCCCAGTGCGGGGTGTAGTAAAAGTAGCTTGCTGAACTGTCATCTCCGGCATGGTGACTATTTTAAATGGTGCCCTTGAAGCTACCTGATCGTGGCAAGAGGTTTTTAGGGGCGTTCCCTGCACGAGCATGCGGAAAAGTTGTCATCCTCGCAGGTGCCCCGTACCCCACCGCCTACTCGCGCTGGGGTGCTCTGGATATTCGAACCGGCAAGCTTTAAGTGGCTCTGCACAAAAGTGAGTGCATGGGGGTACAAAACCTACCCCAACCCTGGGGTGCGACACCTAGTAGCAGATCCCTGAAAAACCCCAGGTCTACTGCGCCCCCACCACCAACACAACGAGACACGAAGACGGTACTTGTTCCAGGCAGGATGTACATCGCAAGACCAGCAACCACAAGGAAGTAAGGACCTTGGATCGCTGGTACTACGATCACCATCCCAGCTACCGTCGACGCCATCTCCAACGGGGATCCACAGCTGGTCTACACCGACCATCACCACGACGAGCAGATCCCCACAGTCGACCTCCTCGACAAGCAGCCTCACACACACCAGAAACGAGTATCCGACATCGCGGACAACCTGGTTCGATCCTTTGACCTGGGGGTAACCCTCACCGATGCGGCCATCAGTGACCAGCACACTTGGGTAGCAGCACGACTGTTGGACATGCTGCCAGGCAGGAGTACCGAGGTGAGTGGCCAGTGGTTACAAGCACGCGGCGAGCAGTTCCGTACCCAGGTGGAGGTCGTGGCCATGGATGGATTCAGAAGGCTATGCCAATGCCTGCAACACACAATTACCGTAACACTGTTAAGGTGATGGATCCCTTCCAGGTGGTACACCTCGCTGGGAACAAATCAACAAAAACCAGGCAACGCGTGCAGCAGCAAACGTTCAGCGCACAGGGGACGGAAGGGTGATGTGCTCTATCGTAAACAGCGACCACTACTGCCCCGGGCACCACTGCTCAAGTGCAAAACAGGTCACCCTGCTTGAGGGGTTGTTTGTTGATGAGCGTCACCAATGTGTGGAGATCATCTGGTCAGTCACGAGGAAGATTGTGGCTGCAAAGAAGCTTGCGAGATCGCAACCGCGACAAGCATTTGATGGCAGACGTCATTGACTCGATCGCCTCCGGGGTACCGAAAGGCTTGAGATGAGCTGCGGGTATTGGGAAGGACGACGAACAAGTACAGCGAGGATATTCTGGCGTACCTCAATCATGAGCTATCGAGCGGTCCCGTCGAAGCGATCAATGGCCGGCTGGAACACCTACGGGGTACCGCCCTAGGGTTCCAGAGCCTAGTCCACTACATCTGAAGATCGTTGCTCCATGCCGGACAACTCCGGGGATGGCTGGACGCACTCTAAACAGTGAAGATCCAGCAAACTCTCATCGCCATCAACAGCCTCGGGGCACTATTTTTCCGTGTTCCACCACAATTGCCTACTGCAATCACCATGCACTAGTGGATTGGTGGTACGTATCGCTTTTTAATAACCCCAAATAGCCGAGGAACGTAGTAAGGAGTGACTTTTCCGCGCTCAGCGCTGGCAACAATCGCACCCAACTATGAGTCGTTTCCGAATTCCCGAGGATCGGGGCCAAAACGCCCAGTAACAGTGTCATCACTGTCGAGAGCGGTGATCGCGGCCATCTGCTCATCGGTGAGTTCAAAGTCGAAGATAGAAAAGTTCTCTGCAATACGCTCTGGGGTAGCCGACTTCGGAATCGCAATATTGCCCAGCTGCATATGCCAGCGCAGCACAATCTGTGCCGGTGTGCGCCCGGTCGCCTCGGCGATCTTCTCCACTGTCGGATGATCAAACACCGAGCCGCGAACAATCGGCGACCACGCGGTGGTCGCAATATTGTGGTGGCGGTGATAGTCCCGCAGCTCAGCCTGCGAGAAGCCAGGATGTAGCTCGACTTGGTTGACGGTTGGTGTGTGCCCTGTTTTCGCAATCAGCTCGTCGATTGCCTCCGGGTAGAAGTTGGAGACACCTATGGTTTGTACAGTGCCGAAGCCGAGGAGGTTAATTAGTCCTTCCCAGGTTTCAACAAACTTGCCCAAATGCGGAACCGGCCAGTGGATCAGGTAGAGGTCAATATAGTCCAGTCCCAATTTTTCTTTCGAAACCTGGAAGGCTTGTTCGGCCTCGTGTCGACCGTGGGAGTCATGCCACAGTTTCGTCGTGATGAACAGCTCGTCGCGCGCCACGTCACCGGCCTTGATCGCATCAGCAATGGCACGACCGACTTCTTCTTCGTTCTTGTAGAGCGACGCGGTATCGATGTGCCGGTAGCCCACCTCGATGGCGTGGCGAACAGCCTTGTAGCACTCGTCGCCGCGCATCTTGTAGGTGCCGAATCCGAGCTGCGGCACGATAGTGCCATCAGACAATGTCACATGAAGTTGCTTATTTTCAGTCATGACTCCTATTCAACACGTTTCCTCGCGATCATGTCAGATCTTCACCGACCCGCCCCACTGGATCATGGGTTCTTCCGCGTAGATGTTGTGTGTGGTTCACGGTCGCCGTGCACTGTGACGCATGTGCGAAAGCAATGCACTTAAAGGTATTGACCATCCTGAGCGGGTTGCATTTGTCCTGCCACACTTTGGGGGCGGTAACGTGAAAAACAGCACCTGAGGACACTGTTGGCGGCTACGTTAAACATATGAGTCACTTACATGCCCGGGAATTAATCGCACGCACCCTTGACACTGACAGTTTCATCTCATGGGACACCCCACCGGACTATGGGGAGATCTCCGCCGACTACGCTGCAATCTTAGCGCGGGCGCGGGAAAAATCCGGGTGTGATGAGGCAGTGTTGACCGGCTGCGGCACCATCGATGGGCGTCGCGTGGCGTGTATTGTCTCCGAATTTTCCTTCCTCGGCGGATCCATCGGGAAAGCTACTGCACACCGAATTATTGCTGCTATTCACCGGGCAACCGCCGATAAGCTACCGCTGCTCATCGCCCCTGCATCCGGTGGCACCCGGATGCAAGAGGGCACCCTCGGGTTTACCCTCATGGTGTCGATTACCACCGCGGTCTACAAGCACAAGGATGAACATCTGCCGTTTTTGGTGTATCTGCGCAATCCCACCACTGGCGGGGTGATGGCATCGTGGGGGTCGGCGGGGCATTTCACCTTCGCCGAACCAGATGCACTCCTTGGTTTCTTAGGTCCGCGCGTGGTGGAGCTAGTCACTGGCGAATCCATCGAGCAAGGAGTGCAATCAGGGGAAAACCTTGCCCGCGTCGGTGTGATCGACGGGGTCGTCTCCCCGGAAATGTTGCGCGCCGCCATGGAAAAAATCATCGATGTGCTGCTTCCTGCCGACGATGGGTTCGGCGACTCCCGGGAAGACACGATTGGTTGTGCAGCAATCGATACTGACCTGATTGGGCGGCACACAGCAGTGGAACAAGTTGCCGTTAAAGGCCATCCAGGTGCAACAGCACTGCCGCGTACCGCTCACACCATTGAACAGGCCGCAACAACCAGCGATCGTCCAGCGTTGGTGAACAAATGCAGCGACACAACCTGGGAGTCGATTCTGCAGACCCGGCGCGATGATCGTCCCGGCCTACAAGAGATCATTGCTGCGCTCGCCGATCAATCCATAGCACTTTCAGGCTCCGGGGATGGGCGCCGTTCCACCGCCGTCAATGTGCTGCTTACCCGTATCGGTGGCCGACCGGTGGTGCTCATCGGGCAAAATCGTGCCACCCAGCCGCCGGTCGGTGACGACTGGCTAGGTCCTGCTGCGCTGCGGATGGCACGTCGGGGTATCAAGTTGGCCCACGAACTCAACCTGCCTTTGGTGTCTATCATTGACACCCCCGGCGGGGAGATGTCAGCCCAAGCTGAAGAACAAGGCATGGCCGGTTCTATTGCCCGAACGCTCGGGGAGATGGTGTATCTCGATGTGCCGACAGTGTCAGTTATTTTAGGCCAAGGCTGTGGTGGTGCCGCACTGGCAATGATGCCTGCTGACAAAGTACTTGTGTGTGAACATTCCTGGCTTTCTCCCCTTCCCCCGGAAGGTGCATCGGCGATCTTATATCGGGATACTGACCATGCCGCTGAAATGATGGAACGCCAACAGGTTGGGGCGGCAGCATTACAACAAGCCGGCATAGCCGATGCGATTATTGCCGAATATCCTTCCGCCAGCGACGAACCAGATGCGTTTATCGCCCGGGTGTTGGATGTTATCCACGACACGCTTGTGGAACTGCACGCCCACCCGGAAACGGCTGGACGGGCAAGACGGTTTGCACGCTACGAACAGCTTGCTGGTTTTCACACCGACACCCCGGAGGACACCGTATAACAATAAGCCCCTACAAGCCGGTTGGCAGCAGCCGTCGTCACCCGCGTTTTCACCGCATTCTCCGGCGTGTTGGCCACAGCCGCCACCGGGGTGAAACGGTGCCCACACACGCCGATATTTCGCTGTTACGTCGCACACACTATTGGCTAACCCTGCCGACCGGTGAATGCGAGGGTTCTATGCTTTTTAAGCAATTGCCTGGATCGTTGTGGTGTTATGGCGGCAATGCATCCAGGATCTGACCATGGATGTCAGCAACTGCGAGGAAAGAAGCGACGATGACTGACAAGCAGCCACACACCTCAAACAGCAAACCAAGCAACACAACAACCAGCCCCAGCCATAGTTTCGCTGATTTGCACGATGCGGAGATTTTCGCCGCCCACGAAGGCGGCAAAATCGAAACACACTCCCGCCGCCCCCTAGAGACCGTGCGGGACCTGTCGATCGCCTACACACCGGGGGTTGCCCGGGTATGTGAAGCAATCCACGAAGAACCCGAACGTGCCCGGGAATACACCTGGGCAGGACGAAACGTGGCGATTATCTCCGACGGAACAGCAGTGTTGGGGCTGGGTGATATTGGGGCGAAAGCTGCCCTGCCGGTGATGGAAGGCAAAGCGCAACTGTTTGGCCGCTTCGCCGGGCTCAACGCTATCCCCATTGTGCTTGACACCACCGATGTGGATGATCTCGTGCACACCATTGAGGCGATGGCGCCCTCGTTTGGGGCAATCAACTTAGAAGATATCTCTGCACCACGCTGCTTTGAGATTGAACGACGACTTATCGAATCCCTCGATATTCCTGTCATGCACGACGATCAGCATGGGACTGCCATTGTTATCACCGCCGCGCTACGCAACGCCTGCCAGCTACTGAATCGACGGTTGAAAGATTTAAAGGTGGTCATCTCCGGGGCGGGTGCAGCCGGGGTGGCCTGCGCGAAAATGCTGATCCATGCCGGTGTGCGCGACGTCATCATGCTTGACTCCCGCGGCATCATTCACCCGGATCGCACCCCATTGACTCAGATCAAACAAGAGATGGCAGCGATCACCAACCCGCGGCGAATCACCGGCGGTGTTGCTGAAGCCTTGCGCGGGGCGGACACGTTTATCGGATTATCCCGCGGCCATGTGGGGGAGGCTGCCCTGCAATCCATGGCAGCCGATCCGATCCTGTTCTCCCTGGCTAACCCCGACCCGGAGATCGACCCGGATCTGGCCTACAAATATGGAGCAATTGTTGCCACCGGCCGCAGCGATCTGCCCAACCAAATCAATAATGTGCTGGCGTTCCCCGGTATTTTCCACGGGGCTTTGGCTGCTGGCGCGAAACAAATCACCCCGGCGATGAAACTTGCCGCTTCCCGGGCAATCGCCAATGTGGCCGCCGAAGCATTAGATGTGGAACACATTGTGCCCTCCCCGCTCGACGGGCGGGTGGCCCCGGCAGTATCTGCTGCTGTGCGGGCAGCTGCCCTCGCCTCGAAATAGGTTCGCTCAAGGGGTTGCACCGCACAGTGCTGCCACCGCGTCGTGCAAACGCAACAATCCCTGATTGTTCCCAAAGCAAGGTATATCGCAGCCAAGCAAAAGGAACAATCAGGGATGAGTTGTTGTTGTGTTCCCGGCTGGCTGCCGTTGCACAGCAGCCGGGATCAGGGCGTTGTTGTTAGTGGGTGCCGATCAAATCGATAAAGAACACCAACGTGCGTCCGGCCAGCGGATGCGGGGTGCCGGCCGGACCATAGGCTGCCTCTGGTGGGATAACCAGCTTGCGACGTCCGCCCACCTTCATACCGGGGATGCCTTCCTGCCAGCCGGCAATAAGGTTGCTCAGCGGGAATTCGATGGACTGTCCACGATCATAGGAAGAATCAAACTTCTCCCCGGTGGCGTAGTCGTAGCCAACATAGTGCACGTTCACTACCGCGCTCGGGGCAGCTTCAGCACCGTCGCCGACGACGATATCTTCAATCACCAGATCTTCTGGGGCAGGGCCTTGCTGCGGTTCGTATGCGGGAATCTCCATTAGTCGTGTCACCACTTCCTGGGTTGTTGTCATGTAGCTGCAGACCATCAACCACAATCCCCACCAGCAGATCCTGATGCAGGTTTGTGGCGGTGAATTGTTTTCAAACAACACACCATCCTGGCGTGATTGCCACCACTCCTTCCGCCGTCCGGCGGCGGTGCAGGAAACAAGACGACAAGGCAGTTACACCAAGTTTTTTGGTGTTTCCAACCGTGCTGCCAGGGTTGCCACAGCTACGCTTCAACGAGCCAGTGTAACAAATCGCCCAGTCTGATCCGGGGTGTTGGGGTCGATAGGCAAGCCATTCGAGCTTTCCACTACCCGTCGATACCGGGCGAGCAAACACAACACCGAAGCACGGTGAGGTGCCGGCGACCCAGCCACAGGATGCTGTGCGGGTGGTGTCTCGTGGTGCATTTCGTGTCAGATACAGACAGTGGTGCAGCTTCCTACTACCGGTACAGGCTGCTCGCCAAGTGTTCAGGGAAACAAAAACCCCATCACCACCAGCAGCTGTCGGGCAAACATCAGTCGTTTGCCTCCCAGTGCAGGGGCGATGGGGTTGAAAAGAGCATTGTTCCCGCGGCGCGCATGTTTGGCGCCGCAGGAACAACCCCTCAGCGCTGCGCTATCGTATGCGTTTTCGGCATACTGACAGGCTTGGCGATTCGTGGATTAGCCACGCTCGGAACGCGGTACGAAAGGACGCAGCGCTTCACCGGTGTAAATCTGGCGTGGACGGTAAATCTTCGACTTCGGGTTCTCGATAAGCTCCCGGTATTGTGCGATCCAGCCGGGCAGACGACCCATCGCAAACAGCACCGTAAAGAAGTCAGTCGGGAAGCCCATAGCCCGGTAGATGAGGCCGGTGTAGAAGTCAACGTTCGGATACAGCTTGCGGGAGATGAAGTAATCATCGGCCAACGCAATCTCTTCCAGGTTCATCGCAATATCAAGCAGCTCGTCACCACCTAAGTGCTCGAGCACTTCGTGAGCAGTCTTCTTAATAATTGCAGCACGCGGATCGTAGTTCTTATAGACGCGGTGCCCGAAGCCCATGAGACGAACACCAGGCTCCTTGTTCTTCACCCGGGTCATGAATTCGCTAGCGTCACCGCCGTTGGCCTTAATATCGTCGAGCATCTCCAGCACAGCCTGGTTCGCGCCACCGTGCAGCGGACCGGACAGCGCATTAATACCAGCTGCAACCGAGACGAACATATTCGCCTGTGCCGAAGCAACCATACGCACCGTCGAGGTGGAGCAGTTCTGCTCATGATCGGCATGCAGGATCAGCAGCTGGTCGAGGGCACGCACCATCACCGGATCGATTTCGTATTCTTCCGTCGGGAAGCCGAACATCATGCGCAGGAAGTTTTCCCGGGCGTTGAGATTGTTATCCGGGTACATCCATGGCTCCCCGTGGCGGGCGCGGTGCGCCATAGCCGCCAGCATCGGCACCTTCGCCATGAGCCGCACAGTCGCCTTGTCCCGCATTTCTTCGTTCAGCGGATCCAGAGTGTCCTGGTAATAGGTTGACAGGATATTCAGCGACGAAGCGAGCACAGCCATTGGGTGGGCGTCGCGGGGGAACACCCGGAACTGGCGTTTGAAGTCCTCATCGATGAGGGTGTGGTGCCGAATTTCCGAGTTGAAGCTTTCCAGCTGTTCCTGGGTGGGGAGTTCACCCTTGATCAGCAGGTAGGTGACTTCGTTGAAGGTGGCATGCTCAGCGAGGTCTTCGATGGCATAGCCACGGTAGCGAAGAATGCCCTTGTCGCCATCAATGAAGGTGATTTTCGATTCGGTGGAACCGGTGCTGACATAGCCTGGGTCGTAGGTGACCAGGCCGGTTTCGCTCAGCAGTTTGCCGAGCACAATACCGTCGTTACCTTCGGTGGCGCGCATAATGTCCATTTCGAACTCGCCACCAGGGTAGTGCAGTACGGCCTTGTCCTTGTTCTCGTGAGCCACGGTGTCCCTTTCCAAGTAATGGGTATTCGTTTTACTTCCCCTGCGCTGGCTGAAGATAAAGTCTCGCGCAAAGCTGCAGTGCTCGATAGTGGTTGCTGTTGCGCTGCTTGGCGCAAACTTCCACCATGGCCGGCCTCATGTTGCAATGAGCAGATATGAGGCAGCCACACAGCAGTCAGGGGTCATACGGCACGGCGATAAACCTCAGGCAGATCGGCAATACATTGCAGTATGGCACGAGGTCGTGCCAGCTGCCTGGCCGTGATGCATGCGTTTTATGATAGCAAAGCCTGTGACCGAGAAAACATATTTAAGTACACATTTTTTTCTGCTCCCTCCCCCCGCCGCCCGCCCCACCCCAGCCGGCAGGCAGCCGCAGAAATGATCGCACCATGAGGCCTACTACCTGGTGAAAACAAGAAGTGATAGCAGGCACTCTCAGCGCCGACAGGGTGGCCATCACAGGACTTACCCTCCCCCACAGGCAGCCGACAGCCACCTCCTCACTACCCCCGCTCGTAGGCAACCATTCGACAGACAGCAGTCGTCGTCGCCCCGGGTTCCAGCACAATGAGATCTTCTCCGGTGCGCAACGCATTCGGTGGACAGGTCATCGGCTCTACTGCAACCGCCCTGCCCCGATCAGGGAACGCCTGGCCATGGTCCGGATCGGCGGTAAATACTTGCACCCAGCGATAGTTGTGGTCACAAATCAGCTGCACACCGCGGCCTTCATGATGCAGCGTGTACACATATTCACCAGCCTCATTTGGGGTCAGCGGATGGAAGGGATAGTCCATCCACACTCCGCGCAGCAGCCGATCGTCAAACGATCCGAGGCGATCTTCGCCTACCGGGATCGCCGGACCGCAAGGCAAACAGCGTGTTGGATCCATTGGAATGCGGGCTTGAACAGGCATGGTGAGCGCACAGTCGTCTACTGCGGCACCTTGAGCGTTGAGATAGGTGTGCAGACCAATGCCATATGGGGCGGCGGTGTTGCCCGTGTTTGTCGCGGTCGCGGTAATAGTCAGCCCGGTTTCCGCCGCGAGTTGGTAGCGCATGGTGATCGTAGTTGGCCACGGCCACGGTTCGTCAACAGTGGTAGTAAGCGAAACAGCATCAGTGGTGTGCTCCACTACGGTGAAGTCCTTGGCAAACACCAAGCCGTGAATCGCATTGTTGCGGGCAGGCTCATTAACAGGCAGTTGATAGAGGGTGCCGCGGAAATCAAACACCCCATCGGCGGTGCGATTCGGCCAAGGGGCAAGCACGCATCCTGTTTTCATCGGCGGTTTCGCCCCCACCGGATAAGTTTCGGTTAGGGATCGCCCCTGATAGGTCAAGGCGCGCAGCCCCGCCCCGCAGGGGTTGATGTTGGCAGCATAGTCGCCGGCAGTAAGAGCAATATCAGCGATCTGGTTGGGTTGTTCATGGCTCATACTCTTGGATAGTAGTCCCGCCGATGGGGGCATCGCCTAGGGCTTTCGTCCGCGAGTAGGTAAACATCACTGTGGCCTTGCACACGTCAATCCCTGCGCCTACTCCTTGTAGCCATTGCCCCATCCCCGCCTCCAACGTGGCCATATTCCAGCTGGACAATCGCTATTTCGCAGCCCGTTTCGAGAGGGAATCCAGGCACGTTTTCAAAGTGCATCTCCAGCAAAACCACCTGCCTATTTCCCGGTAGCAACAGCGAAGTTGTGGTTGAGTATTAGTCACTATCCGTCGCGGCCAGCAGAACATGTGCTTTCTTGGATGCAGATGCTGACAACGTGCGGGGATAGTCGTTTGTATCGCCACCACTAACAGAAGGTAGCCAAAAATCCATGAGTGAAGCATTGTTGCAGCTTGATCCGTCCTTGTTGCCTGCCGATGGCCGATTCGGGTGCGGGCCGTCGAAAACCCAGGAAGCACAGTTCACTGCCCTCAATGAGGGTGCCCGCACCATCATGGGCACCTCTCACCGGCAGCCGGCAGTAAAAAATGTGGTGGGCTCCCTGCGGGAAGGGCTGGCTGAATTGTTCTCCCTGCCGGAAGGCTACGAGATTGTGCTTTCCTTGGGTGGTGCTACCGCGTTTTGGGATGCTGCAACCTTTGGTTTGATCGAAAAACGCTCGGGGCATTTAAGTTTCGGCGAGTTTTCTCAAAAGTTTGCCTCTGCTGCGGCGAAAGCCCCGTGGTTAGAGGAACCGTGTGTTGTGGCCGCCGATCCTGGACATGCCCCTGCCCCGCAGGCCATGGAGGGCTGCGATGTGATTGCTTGGGCACATAATGAAACCTCCACTGGGGCGATGGTGCCGGTGGAGCGTCCAACCGGCGCCGACGATCAACTCGTGGTGATCGACGCCACCTCAGGTGCCGGCGGTTTGCCGGTCGACCTGCGGGAAGCCGATGTCTACTATTTCTCGCCGCAAAAATGCTTCGCCAGCGACGGTGGCCTGTGGTTTGCGGCGATGAGTCCGGCTGCGATTGAACGCATCGCCCACATCAACGCCAGCGATCGGTTTATTCCGGCGTTCCTCAACCTGCAGACTGCGGTGGAAAACTCACGCAAAAATCAAACCTACAACACCCCGGCGGTGGGCACCCTGCTCATGATGGACGCCCAGGTGCAGTGGATGAATGCGCACGGTCGGCTGCCTGGCATGGTGGAGCGCACCACGGAATCTTCCTCGATTCTCTACAACTGGGCGGAGCAGCATCCACTCGCTTCCCCGTTTGTGAGCAATCCAGCCAACCGTTCACTGGTTGTGGGCACCATCGACTTTGCCGACGAAATCGATGCCGCACAGTTAGCGAAGGTGCTGCGAGCAAACGGTATTGTCGATGTGGAACCGTACCGCAAGCTTGGCCGCAACCAGCTGCGTGTCGGCATGTTCCCGGCAATCGACCCGGCTGATATTGCTGCACTGACCAAATGCATCGATGCGGTCATCGAGGCCGGTGCCGCGCAGGCCACCCGCAGCTAGTCACCGATTGCTGCAATGCCACCGACGATGATCCCTTCTGTACAAGGTGACTTTGCTGGCTGCGTGCTGCACCCATCACAGTGCTGATCCTGCAACATATCCCGGTGCACGTGCGGGGGCATCCCTGCACGTGCACCGTTTCGCTGCAATCACCTGGTAAATACTGCGCTGTGCAGGTTGTGCACCACACTCAGCACAGCTTCGAATGCGCTATTCTTTCGCACTGCTGCCGCCATCTCACCTGCAGCAGTGTTGGGCTGCCTCTGCACCGCAAGATCACGGCTCTTCCCTGCCACCGAATAGAGTGTTCCGGCGCAAACCAGTCCGCATCCCGGCGGGAACAGGGAAATATCCGGGTGGACACATTGCCCCCGTGGCGCGCCGTCGGCGTACATGTAGCCCAAATTGCGATACAGTAAAAAGCTAGCCGCCAGCAACACTGCCCTGGACATGCAGTTGCGTCCCGCTTCGGCGATGACACCACTGTCACCGCATGTTGCACGCACTCGTGTGCACGGCGTGCTTGTGACTATCGCCCGCTGCTGATAGGAGCTGAAGTGACCATGGTTGAGCTGAAAATTATCGCCGAGTCGTCGACTGCGGAACAGCTGGTGCTCACCCCTGTCGCCGCTGATGACGACACCTCACACACCGCCGCCGCACCACACACCAGTGATAACAGCGGTGATGATGCCCCACCAGCGGCGCCACCACAGCAGTTTGTGCTGCCCATCACCGACGAGATTCGCACACTCCTGGCGGTGGATACTGCCGCCGGTCACCCTGACCCCACTGCAGGCACCACCGACACTCCTGCTGCCACCGGGGCGGACGCTGCTAGCGGGGACACTTCGCCTACACCGAACACTCCCGCACACAGCAGCGAAACAGCTCCAGCACCAGCTGGTTCCACCCCTGAACCATCCAATCCTGCACCAGCCCCCCGGACGGGGCGCGCACGCGACCCGCGAATGCCGTTAAATATCAGCCCGCGGGAAATCCAGTTACGTATTCGGCGGGGTGAACGGGTCAGCGATGTGGCGGCACGTGCCGGGGTCTCCCCGGAACGGATCAAAGCTTTTGCTGTACCAGTGTTGCGCCAGCGGAAAAACCAACTCGGCAAAGCCAAACTTGCCCTGCCGGTGCGCGGCGACGGCCCGGCTCGGCTCACCCTCCAAGAAGTCGTTGACACCTATCTCGTTGGGCTGCACCTCACCCCGGAAGACGGCCACTGGGATGCGTTCACCGATGTGGAACAACGCTGGGTCACCACAGTTACCTGGGCTGGTAACACCGACGAGCCTGCCCAATGGGTGCTCCAAGACCATGAAGGCGCCACCCTTGCAGCCCTGCCAAATAATCCTCTGGCACGCACTATCACCGAACCCCCAACCACCAGCCAGCCGATCAGCGATGAACAGGCCGCCATCATATTAGGGGAACTCACCCCGCAAGCTGCCCGGCTGATGCAACGTCCCACCGAACAGCGGCAACCAGAGCCCCACCTGCACACTCCCGATGCAGCAGCCACCGATAGCGCTGCAGCTGAACAAACCGCTGCGGACACCCCCGCCAATGTCACCGAATTGCGGCCACGCAACACCTCCACCAAAACGGTGAAAGGCCAAGATCTTCTCATCCCCGACACCGGGGAGTCCGCTGGACAACAACGCCGCAAACGGCGTGCCGAAACACCAAACTGGGAAGATATTCTTCTTGGTGTTCGTCCGAAGAAACCACCCCGCCGCTAATGTTTTTCGCCACAGGGTTCCTCCCTGCTTGGCACGTGTTCCCTTAGAAAGGCGCTGACGATAGCAATGACCTCACGGATGCCAAACCCGGGCACAGTGGTCACCCTGTGGTTTGTCAACACCGACCAGCCCTTAGCAGCCGTGACCTCAGGCACCCATGCTGACCGCGGATTCGGGCGAAAATATCTCGCCCAGCTTAATCCCCGCTGGCCGATCACCCCCATTGGCCAATTCCCCCTCAACCGGTCGGTGCCAGCCTCCGCGGACGAGTTTTATATTGCCGGCTATCCGCACGTCACCATGGTGCAGACCGTCCGGGACGACATCCTTGAGCTTTCCACGATCGACCCACGACTGTTGCATTCACTACCGGCGGAAGACGTCTACATTTTCGCAGTGAACACCACCACCGGCTATGCCGGCTGTGCACATTTTTCCGCCGCCGGCGGGGATCTTCAACCCCAGCGACTGTTCGCCGCGAAACGCAACCGGGTGTATGAAGATGTCGGCCTTCCCGAACCTTTTGAACAGCCACTGTGGGCCGGTGAAGTCTCCCCGCCGTCGGATGATCCCCTCGATTTGCCATTTGCACCAACCGATTTTGTCACCGCCGCCCATCAGCATTGGCTCGGATTCACCGTCGACGCCCAAGGGCCATCCCTGTTTGTGTCCGCGTTCGCCGTCGACGGTCGGCCAGAACCGAAAGTTGCCGCCCCACGCGCGAAACATTCGATGGAACACCTTATCGAATCATCGGCGAAAAAACTTCAGCTTCATCCCGCCGACCGCGACTACGACGACTATGAACGTCCCCTGCAGGAAGTCCCGAATACTTCCCTGCCTATCAAAGACACACTTGTCAGCGGGGTGAAACAGGCATCAGCTGTGGTGGGAAGCATCGCCGGATCGCTGTATCAGGCCTGGAAGCATCGCAAACGGTAGGAACAAGCCAACGCCCGTAAGGTTGTCAGCAGGCACGTGGCAGCCCGTGGCGCTGCGATAGCGTGTTTTCCCACCTCTGCGCACGATCACGCCGATTCCCCTGCACACAGTATTCGGGGTGAGTGTCAACTACCTGGTTACCCAAGAAGACTGCGTTGCCGCTCATACAAGGCAATAGCGGCAGCCGTTGCGACATTCAGCGAGTCAGTTCCTGCCGCCATCGGGATTCGGGCACGAATATCTGATGCCCGCATCGCATGTTCACTCAACCCCGGACCTTCCGCCCCTACCATCAGCGCAATCTTGGCAAACGGTGCCCCATCGCTATCGACGAGTGCCTCGCGCAGCAGCGGCATCTGCGGGTTCGGTGTCAATGACACAATCCGAAACCCGGCGGCAGTCAACCCGGCCAAGTCCCGCTGCCAAGTAGTGGGACGAGGATGAAAATGAGCAAACGGAATAGTTAGCACATGCCCCATCGAAACCCGCACCGAACGGCGATACAACGGATCGGCGCATCCCGCCCCAAATAGCACCCCATCGACCCCAAGTCCTGCCGCATTCCGAAAAATTGCACCAATATTTTCGTGATCCCCCACCCCTTCACACACCACCACCGTACGGGCAGTGGCAATAATGTCGGCCGGATCAAGTGCCTTCGGCCGGTGCGCGGTGATCAATAAACCCCGGTGCACATCGAAGCCCACAGCTTGCGCCAACACTTCCCGGGACACGGAATACACCGGCACCGTAGCTTCGGTGAGTTTCGCGGCGGCAACAGGGTCAGCCAGGAGCCGCTCAAGTTTGCCCGGCACACCTACCACACTGCTAAGCGCACAGCGGGATTGCAGAAGTCTGCCACCAACGAGGGTTCCTTCCGCAATAACGAGCCCTTTCCCGCCAGGAAGATCAGGGCGACGGTCAGAGCTGTTGAGTGAACGAATATCATCCAGGCGAGGATCCAGCGGATCATCAATCGGTATCGGGGCAAGCACAACGCTATTGTATGCCACCGCACACACCAAGCCGACAGGCCACAAGGCATCGCTGCACTGCGGATCCACCGGCGAAGCACCGCACAACTGTGCCAAGCGACAATCCAAACGCATGCCCGTTGGCGTCGTTGACAACACTGGAGCGGTACAACATACCGCGCCACCGGTGCGGCCACAACTTCACTATCCGCAACGTGCAGGGGTTAGCCTGCTTCCCCTGCCATGCCCGGCGCGCCGCCAAGTGGTGTGCACGGCGCCCTGTCCCTTATCTATCTTGCCGAAAAAACAAACACCGGCATGATGACCACACACCATCCCTGTGTAAGAGGGGTGTGCAGGTCACCATGCCGGTGTCGTTCAGGCAGCGACTATCTTCAGACGGGGGCAGATGCTATCTCATGTTTTGCCCTCAACACCTACTGGTTAACTGATCGCACCCAAGACTGGATCGATCGCAAAGTACAGCAGGAACAGAGCACTGATTAGCCACAGCAGCCAGTGGACTTGTTTCGCCCGTCCGGCGGCGGTTGCCATCAACACCCAGGCGATAAAGCCGATGCCGATACCGTTGGCAATCGAGTAGGTAAACGGCATGACCACGATGGTGAGGAATGCTGGCAGTGCCACGGAAAAGTCGGCAAAGTTGATGTCTTTGATTTGTGCCATCATCATCGCCCCGACTACGACGAGTACTGGGGCGGCCGCCTCAATGGGAACAATCTCATAGAGCGGGGTGAAAAACATCGCAACCAAAAACAGCAAACCGGTAACTACGTTGGCCAACCCGGTGCGGGCACCGTCAGCGATACCTGCCGCAGAGTCGATGTACACCGTGTTGGATGATGAGGAAGCAGAACCACCCACGATTGCGCCGACACCTTCAACGATCAGGGCGCGTTTCATATCGGGTAGATTCCCCTCAGCGTCGGTGAGGTTCGCTTGCCGACCAAGAGCGGTCATGGTGCCCATTGCGTCGAAGAAGTTCGCAAGCACCAGGGTAAACACCAGCAGTGAAGCCGCCAGCACCCCGATGCGGGTAAAAGCGCCCAGCAGGTCGACTTGGCCAACCAGGGAAAGATCCGGCAGCGAACCTAAACCGTCCGGGAGCTCCGGCACAGCCAGCGACCAGCCGGCAGGATTTGGTTTGCCGTCGACGAACGACGGTCCGGCGCCGGTAAGTGCCTGGACGATCATCGCCAAAATGGTGTTGGCAACAATGGCGATAAACAGCCCGCCGCGGACTTGTTTCACCACCAGGATGCCGCACAGGACCAGCCCCACACAGAACACAAAGGTTGGCCAGGAGGCGATCGAGCCGCCAATACCAAGCCCCACCGGCACGGTGGTGTTTGCGGCGTCTGGAAGTCGGCGCACAAAGCCGGCGTCCACCAGGCCAATCATCGCGATGAATAAGCCGATGCCGACGCCCATAGCGGTTTTCAAATCGTGCGGAATAGCATTAAAGACCGCCACCCGGAACCCGGAGGCGGCCAAAATAACAATGACAATACCGTCGATAACCACCAGGCCCATGGCTTCAGGCCAGGTCAGTCCTTTAGTGGCGACGAGGGTGACAGCCACCAGGGTGTTAATCCCCAGCCCGGTGGCGATACCGAAAGGATAGCGGGCAATAAGTCCGAATCCGATGGTCATGACACCGGCGGCGAGTGCGGTGACCGCAGCAACCCGCGCGGTGCCGAGGGAATTCCCATCCACGTCGGCGATGGTGCCCAAAATGAGCGGGTTCAAAATCACGATGTAGGCCATCGCGAAGAAGGTCACGACGCCGGCACGAATTTCGGTGCCGACTGTGGAGCCTCGTTGGGTAATGGAAAAGTACCGATCCAGTCCACCGGTTGGTGTAGCCGGTGCGGCGGTTGCCGAACCACTTCGTTGTTTCGCGTTCATAGCCTTCACATATTGTTGCTTCAACGGCTGCCGGTCAGCGTTGGGACTAGCTGCGGGGCAGGGTTTCCTCCAATGAAAACCCGGCGATGAGAAAAATACGCAAGGGTTTCGACGGGAGGGTCGATTCTGTTTACCGCAGTTAGCTGTGGTTGTCTGCTGACGTTTGCAACAGCATCACTATTGAAATGTTGTTCCCCGAGTAGTGTTTCTGTGTAGCCAGAAAAAAGATGCTGGTGCATGGTGGCACACGGAGTACTGCTCGTTGCAACAGGCCGCCCCTTAAAAGCTGGCCTGTGTCCCGTGCGTCAAAACTCGTCGTAACCAAGCAGCACCTGTCGGAAACCGAGACCACCAGGATCTGCTTTAACCTCAGCACTCTGCACACATGCTGTGAAAATACTGATAACACTGCAAAGGGCTCGACGTGCTCCACGGGGGTACAACCTCACACCAGGCGAGGGTATCTCCCCGTATGGCAGGCACCACGTTCGACGGGTATGACGCATGGAACGTTGCAGGGCTACTGTCTCATTGGTCGGATACGATCTGCAACTTGACCGGCAACAAGTTGCCCCGGTTGGGGTTAGTGCACTGCTGCACGCTGCCACCCCATCCCACCGATGATGCTCGCACAAGGTTGCGGCTGTGAGAAACCCTTGCACAAACCTGTGCAATGCTCTCAGCTACACTGTGCATGCTGTTGCCTCCGCGCCGTAATGGGGAAGGGATCTTGTGAAGCACACTCGCCGAATATTGACGTCACTACTGTTTACTGTGGCGGGTATAGCCGCTGCAACATCCGGCTGTACCAACGCCCTGACTGTAGCTGAATTCCCCACGGCAGCAAGTTCCTCATCCGCGCAGGAAAGCCGACCTGATTTAGCCACCCAGGAGCAACGTTTAGCCCAGCATGTCAATCAATACCCGCAGGTTGTGCAACGCTATCCCTTCGACGCTGAGCTGTTTACACAAGGACTTGATACTGACGGGCAAATGCTTGTCATTGGCAGTGGCTTGTATGAAAAATCCACCATTCAACGCACCACCCCCGGTGCGGCGCCACAGGTGCAAGTAGCGTTAGCTGATGATGAGTTCGGCGAAGGCGTGGCAGTTACTCCAGCCGGGATTTGGCAACTTACCTGGCGTAACCATATTGCTTATCTGCGGGACCTAGAAACCTTAACGGTGCGCTCCACGGTGGACAATCCCCGCGAAGGCTGGGGCGTGTGTTATGACGAGACTTCACACACACTGCTGACCTCGGATGGCACATCGACCCTGGTTGTCCGCGATGCGGAAACCTTCGCCGAGCTGCGTACTTTCACCGTCACCCTGGCCGGTGAGCCGATCGATCAGCTCAACGAACTGGACTGCACCGACGGCATAGTGCGAGCCAATGTGTGGCTGACCCCATATGTGGTGACGATTGATCCAGCAAGCGGAGAAGTCACTGGGGTGGCGGACATCAGCAGCCTCTACCCCGAGTCGGTGCAACACAATAACAACGCGGTCGCAAACGGGGTCGCCAGTATCAGCGGCAGTGACGAGTTCTATGTCACAGGAAAGCTCTGGCCAACACTGTATCGTGTGCGTTTCACCGAGGAGCCTGCCCACGAGTGATGACCAGTTGTCAACGATGATGACACTGTCCAACCGTTGACGGCCTGTGTTGCAGCTATTGTGTGTGCAGTACTCTAGTGAGTCGTTGATCGACCCAACCCAACTCAAGGATGCGTGTATGGCGGCAAAGCAGCGAACTAACAACAACCTCACCCAGTTGATGATCTTGCTGGTGGCAGTCATTGTGGTGGTGGTTGCATCCGTGGGATTCCAACATTGGTGGAATTCACGCCCAACTGATATTTCTGCCATGGAAGTCACAGTCACCACCGATGACGGGGAAACCGTGTTGTCCCCTTATGCAGTGTGTGAGCTGGGCGCCGACTGTGCGGTGCAGGATCCCACTATTGTGCCAATCAAAGTGGAGGAAACTGCCTCATTAAAGGTTCCCCGGGAGGTTAAGGATTCAGAGTGGAAGCTGTTGTTGCTTTATGACAATCCAGCTGCTTCTTCCGAGCAGGTGTTTGCTCCCGGCGAAATTGCTGCAGTCAATATCCCTGGATCAGTTGAACCACTTGCCGACAATGAAGCCCGCCCAACCCTGCTGGTTGCCGAGGTGACTGCGGTGATCGTGGGAGTTAACGATGCAGGGGAAGAATCACCCTACTCGGTGACGTGGGCGCTGCACACCGTTGATGAACTTCCCGAGTTCGATGGTGCAGTCTCGTCTCCGGCGCCGGAAACGGATAGAACACCCGCATCTGCCACGCCTTCCTCAGCCACTTCGTCGGAATAGTTCATCGCGATTCTGGCGGCACATCGCACAACACTCCCGATGGCTTTCAGCTCTCACCCCGCCCGTGGAAAACTACGCCCGGCGGGTTGCAAGGCCAGCTCGAACGCTGCTCTGTGCGTCACTCAGCGGCGCGCAGCGCTGTTTGCCGCCATTAAAAAAAAAGCACACTTCTCATTCGACCGGGTAGACGACCTCGCAAGCGCTGTCCCATTGATATCGCCTAACTGCTTGCTGCCGCAGGGTAGCCGGCAACGAAAAACCTCCCACCGCAACAACAATTTGCGCGAGCGCCGGTATTAGCCGGCGCCACGGTGGGAGGTTATTTTTTTGTGCTCGCGGCTGTCGTCCGCGCCTAGCGTTTCACACTGTGGCAACCGGTTGGGATGCCCCGCTTGGTGAAAATTTTTTTCACGAAGTAACACGGTGCGCCGTTGCACCCCACCACTGCCGCCACCGTGTGTCGCACCGTTTACGGATGCGATGGGTGATTGTTGTGCACCACAGGTGGTACACGGTGGACTGCAGAATCGCGTTCCAGCTTGGTTGCTTCAACGCTGTACAGACGGCAATGGTGGGAGGATCAAACACCGCCGCCTGCGCCACGTGGTTTTTCCGGTGACCTGGTTGAGGTGCAGTTCCCGGATGTTGGCGTGCAGTAGAGGTGTTAGATCTCGAGTTCGTCGGCGACTGCTCTAAGAATTTCGGCGATTTTCTTGCCGTGTTTATTATCTGGCCAACGTCCCGCCCGCAGATCGGGCTGAATGTTGTTCTCCATGATAAGTATTACGTCGCCGATCATGCTGGCTAGCTGTTCGGGTTCGTGTTTATGCAGTGCTTTCCGAGCAATCTTAGGGGTGTCGACCAGGCTTACTCGTAATGCTTGCGGTCCGCGTCGCCCAGCGACGAAGTCGTATTCTACTTTCTGTCCCCGGACGAGTTCGTGCACCCCGTCTGGGAGCACATCCCGGGAGACATATACATCGTCGTCGCCAGGATTGGTTACGAAACCGAACCCTTTATCCTGGTCGAACCACAGTACCTTTCCTACTGGCATGGTGATCCTCCGCATCTAATCATGCTGATTGTTTATGTGTTGTTCTTTGCCACCGCTAAAGCCGTAGCGCTCGTCTTGTTGTTTCACGGCGCCAAGGCTTGAAATGGTGCGGCGGCGATCGTCCCACCGGATATAACTTCCGCAGGGCAGTGTTCTATTCCTGCTGCAGTGTGGGCTGGAACCTGTACTGTTGCCGGCCTACTACCGAAACCTGCTACGACAGGCTGTCTATCGCCACGCAGCGGCAGGAAAACGAAACTGTTATTATAGCGAACCTTGCAAATTCCACGGCTGTGCACTGGCTAACACCAGCACACACCAACGTTTGTGACATAGATAACAACATAAGATCATCGCCCGACATAGCCATGTGACCTGCGGCTTTTCATGCCATGCTGGCGTTGCTGTTGTTTTTTGGTCACCATCGCGTGACACTTTCGTTATCAACGGCTATGTTGGTGAACAGGTTTGGCGGGCTTCTGCACGCCTAAGTCATATGCATCAAGCATGTACTACACACACCACTTGCCATTATTGGTTGGCGGCAGCCGCCGAACAAGGAGACTGCCACCTGTCGTTGGTGTGTTGATGATGGTTGAATCAAACCCCCGGTCACCGTTATCTGCAAGATTGTTTAACTGGATTGCCGGTAGTTTCGCTTCGGCTCCCGAAAGGATCTGAATTCCCCTATGGCACGTCACGCCCGCCAACAACGTTCCCACGCCCCAAAGATCGCCACTTCTGCACTTGCTGTGGCCGCTGCTGTTTCCCTCGCCCCACAGGCAGGTGCAGCTCCTCTGTCCGACTGGGATCGTCTTGCCCAATGTGAAGCTGGCGGTAACTGGGGTATCAACACCGGTAACGGCTACTATGGCGGCCTGCAGTTCTCGCAGGGCACCTGGCAAGCGTATGGTGGCGGCAAATATGCCCCCCAGGCACATATGGCAACCCGGCTGCAGCAGATTGAGATCGCCGAAAAGGTGCTTGCCGGTCAGGGTTGGGGCGCATGGCCTGCCTGCTCCCGCCGCCTGGGTCTTTCCGCACCGGCCGAGTCCCGTCCTGCACCTGCCGCAGCCGATCAAGGTTCATCCGCATTGAGCGATCAGGCACCGGTTCCTGCTCCTGCCCCGCAGCAAGTAGAGGCTCCTGTTGTTGACGCCGATGGTGAAGCAGTCGACGCCGTCTATGAACTCATCAGCCAGCATCTCGCGGATCAAGGCACCCCCATCTCGGAGAACGTTCACTCCTTGTACAAGGCCAACCGGGAACAGCTCGTCAGCTTCTACGCGGGTGCCCGTGACGCTATCCGCGACGCCGCCCAAAACGCCCGCTAAACAGCCAATAGCTAACTGTCTTACGTACTTCCGTAATGTCCCCGGCTACCCGGGGAACGTTATACGAACACGACGAAGCATCCGCCGTCACCGTAATCCGCGGTGGCGGCGTTTCGCATTTCTGCATTACCGGCCATCAAGTACGTGGAAAACCGGTCTTCCCGTTTTACTGCCGGCTAGAACCTGCTGCGGGTGATCTGCGCTGTGAAAGTGGTGTCGGTGAGCATGGTTTCCCGCAACTCCACCTGTTAGCTGCCACGCTACTGCGGCACATCTGAACTTATGCTGACTTTTCCCGCCCTGCAGCAATCCGGTGGTGTGGATTAGCCGTACCGGGCTGCCATGCTCCCGGAATGAGGGGTGGCTGGTGGCCGAAATGGACTGCACCCCGACAACAGCGGAACACACCATCGTGTGGTTCTGCGCTGTTATCGGGGTGCATATTGCAGAGTTTTTTCGACCGGAACGATCCAGGAACAATCAGCTGTCCCGTCGCCGTTTCCTCCCGTGCCCCTTACGCTACGGGGGACTGATCGATCCATGTGGGCGACGTGGATACGGGAAAACGATGCCGGCACACTACCCGGCTGGTGCGGGGGTTACCCGCCGACAGCAGGACGACCATTCACCCGAGTATAGGGGTGAACATAGCCAACCTGGTCGGCTGGCAGGGGGAAGGGGAAATCGTCACCATACGGCGAGTTTGCACCCGTAGTTTTATTGACCAGTTCGGTCACATAGTGCCCGTCACTGTCGCTGATATGGGTCGGCCAAGCCGGATCAACATAGCCATTTTTGCTCACAGATTTCGACATGAACGTATTGTCTCAAACACACCGGGGAAAAGTCACCTTTATTGGCGAACTAAGATGAGTATCACCATGGTTACCTCCCCCCGCACTCCTCACCCGAATCCTGTTGCAGCGTTTACACCGTGGGTGTGTGCCACCGACACCGGGCACCGCCAACGCATGTGTAGCTTTCACCAACACAATGCCCGGTTTCCGTTGCCAACCCGGCCGCGTTCATTGGCGCTTGAGATCATGAACTTCGCCTCGTTTGAGCAACATATTCAACAGCTTTCCCCCCTGGAATTGGCTGTGCTGCAGGCGGTGGTGTTTCACGGCGGCGAATTCGAGGATGTGCCAGTTGCGGCAGTGTTGGATTATCTTGTGGCGCAAAGCCCCGCGGAGAGCCCAGTGTCCCGGGAAGTGTTCCGATATGGGTTGTGGTCACTGATCGGCACCGGGCTGGTGTGGGGTCCGGATACTAGCGGATGGTATCCAGTCGATGATGGTTCCGGCCGTGTGCTTGATCTACCGCCGGCACGCCGCGTCGATCGTCCACTTGACGAGTTGAGTATTCGTCGCATCGCTCTGCAGCCGATTCAGCTGCCGCTGACGGATCCGGTTGCGGCAGTGGCCTGGACTGTGGATACGGCACGACAGGTAACCATTTTTCACCCGGCAGAAACTTCCCCCGGGGCACTGGCGAAAACAGCCGACGATACCCCTTCGACTTTGATGGGGACGGTCACGGTTGCGCATTGCGACGATGCCATGGTGCGCACGCATTCCGGTATTTTGTCGACGCTGCCTGCCGCCGCCGGACAGATCGCCTCCGCGGGGTTGACCCTGCCAGAGATCACCGACATGGTGGCTGGTCTTTCTGCTAAACAGCAGCGGATTCTTACCGCGCTGAGCAGCAGCGGATCCGATGGGAAATCAACTGGTGCCCGCCCGGATGCGCCGGCGGATCATCCGGTCAAACAATTAATCGACAGCGGATTATTGCTGCGTATCGGGGAACAGTCGGTGCGCCTGGAACCAGGTACCGCAACGGTGATGGCCACCTATCCTGATCCGCCACTGGCGGCGGGCATGCGCCTTGACTACCGGTTTTTACCTGCTCCTTCGACCATGTCCGACGGCTTTCCGGCGACTGCTGCCACCACGCAGCAGCAGGCATCTGGAGACACGGCAACCAGGAATCAACTGTTGCGCCATGTTGATGCGCAAGCATTTGCCCACGTGTTGGGCACTGTCCAATGGGTGAACAGTATTGCTGCGGTGCTGCGTGCCGAACCAATCAAAACGCAGCGCACCGGCTTCGGGGTGAAAAACATCAAACAGCTGCGGCAAACCATTGCCGGATTATCGTCTGCTGAGCAAACCCAGGAACTGCTGCGGCTGGCGCTCATTGAAGGCAGTCTCATTTTGGGCACTGGGGATTGTGGCGGCACCGCGAAACAACCACTGTTGGGCGGCAACGAAGCCACCGCCGCGGTGTGTTCTCTGCCCTTGGCGCAACGCCTCGCCACCCTGATTCAACGCTGGATGCGCAGCTCCACAATTGATGTGCCCTCGCCGACGGTGCTTGCAGACCTCCCCGCGGAGCAGCAATCCCAGTGGGTGCCTTTCCATCCCCGGGAGACGTATCAAACCTTTCCCGGCGCTGACACTCGCACCCATCCGTGGAAACTTCCACATTTTTTTCGGCCGGCACTCCTGGCAACTATCGCCACGTTCCCTCCAGGCACCCCACTTGATCCGGTGCTGCTTGCCCGCACGATGCGGGCAATCCAACCCACCGCCACCTGGATTACCCCCGCACTGATCAGCGGCATATTGGCAGCGGGAGAAACCGTAGGCCTGATCGCCGACAACACGGCCACGAGCGTACTCTACACCTGGGCTGAAGGGGGTGATCTTGCGGCCGCGTTCGCCACCCATCTGCCCACCCCTATCACCCAGTTTATTGTGCAAGGCGATCGCAGCATCATCGCCCCAGGGCCGCTCACCGGGTCTGCAGCCGAACTGGTCACCACCGTAGCTGAGGTGGAAACCTTTGGTATTGCAGCCACCTATCGGATTACTGTCGCCTCCGTTTCCCGTGCTACCCGGCATGGCCACGATCCACTGCTGCTGTTGCGCCAGCTCACTGAACACAGCATGACCCCGATCCCGGATACGGTACGGATCATCTTCCACGATGTTGCCCGCAGTCTGCAGCAGCAAACACCCCGCAGCCGCCCCCAACACTGTGACCTTGATCCGCTCGACCGCCAGCACCGGTTCACCACTCCGCCGCTTTCCGCCCATGATGAGCTGGACGCACCTGACCCGATATTTTGGTCACCGGAAACCACCCTCACCGCAGCAGCGATTCGCACCTGGGTGGAAATCCTCGACGATGACACCCCAGGCGGATCGATGACCCACAGCCGCACTCACACTAACCCGGGGGCCAGCACAACCCCGCCGACACGAAACCTGCCGCAACCAGCCGCAACCCCACCGGTGTCACCAGCAACCACCCCAAACACCCCCGACCGGCATATCATCACCTCCCGCCCAGGGGAGCACACGGTCAAACAGTCCAGTCTCGACCATGTGCTGTCTGGTAGCAGCGGTAACCACACCGGCGAACAGCTCAGTCTCATAGAGATCGCTGCGCTGCTCAGGGAACATGTGCACACCGGCAAAACCATTGTGTTGACGGTCGCGAACCGGCAAGGGCTCATCCACACCAAGCACCTCATCGTGGAAAAAATCCAACACGGTGCAGTCACCGGCCATGCACCCGACGGCACCTCCCTGTCGGTGCTGCTCTCCCGGATCCGGGACGTGACCGTTCTGCCGTAACACCCCCTTGAACTTATGCCCACCGCTGCCGCCGGTCACCCACCGGCTCCACGCACCTTGGGGCCGCACCGTCACTAATCCTCACCGAAGCGATATGGGGCAAATCCCCGGCACCGCGGCGCACAGGGGAAACGTGCAATAATGAATGTTTTGCACAGCCAGCTGTTACCGCCGGTGGCACGAGCTTTTCCGTTTCGGTCACAACTCTGTACTGCCCTCAGCATCAAAGGGACAGCACAGGGCACTTTGGGGCACCAAAAGCACCATCGGATACCCAACCAAGTTCACCCTGCAGTGGCCGGCAAAGAGTTGTTACCGCACACCAACCCCCAGGAGCCTGTCGTGGATCCACACCTTGCACCGTTGATTGTCCAACCGGATCTCACCGTGCTGCTGGACATCAACGCCCCCGCCGCCGAAGCCGCAAGAATCGCGCTGAGCCCCTTTGCCGAGTTGGAACGCGCCCCCGAATATTTCCACACCTACCGAATCACCCCACTGGCACTGTGGAATGCCCGCGCCGCCGGCCACGACGCTGAACAGCTCGTGGACTGTCTCGACCGCTACTCGCGCTTCGCCCTCGAAGCAGACCTGCTGCGCCGACTCGTAGCAATCATGGACCGCTACGGACATTTGCAGCTCGAACAACATCCCGCGCATGGCCTCATCCTCACCAGTCGCGACGCCGACGTGCTCGCACAAGTCACCGCCGATCCCACCATTACCCCAATGCTGGGAACCCGCATCGACGAGGTGACCTGCCGGGTGCATCCCAGCGAACGTGGACGCCTCAAACAGGCACTGATCGCCATCGAATGGCCAGTCGAAGACTTAGCCGGCTATGTTGACGGCGAAGCCCACCCGATGGCGTTAGACACCACCACCAACAGCTGGCAGCTGCGGGACTATCAAGTGCAAGCCTGTAAACACTTCGTCGACGGCGGTTCAGGTGTCGTCGTTTTGCCCTGCGGGGCAGGAAAAACCATGGTTGGGGCAGCCACCATGGCCGAGCTACAAGCAACCACACTCATCCTGGTGACTACCACGGTCGCCGGCCGCCAATGGCGGGCGGAACTCCTGCGACGAACCACCCTTACCGAAGACGAAATCGGTGAATATTCCGGCGACAAAAAAGAAATTCGACCCGTCACTATTGCAACCTATCAAGTCATTACCCGGCGAACCCGGGGCGAATTCCGTGCCCTCGACCTGTTTAGCGCCCGCGACTGGGGGCTGATCATCTACGACGAAGTCCATCTGCTGCCCGCCCCCATTTTCCGACTCACCACCGATCTGCAGTCCCGGCGACGCCTCGGACTGACTGCCACCCTTATTCGGGAAGACGGACTGGAATCCGACGTGTTTTCACTCATCGGTCCCAAACGCTATGAAGCACCGTGGAAAGCTATCGAGGCACAAGGCTATATCGCCACCGCCGACTGCTGCGAAGTCCGGGTGAGTTTCTTCGACGACGAACAAGACATTTACCTCAACGCCGACCTCCGCGACCGTTACCGGATCGCCGCCGGTGCCGCTGAGAAAACCCGTGCCCTTCGGAAACTTCTTGCCTTGCACGCCAATGAACCAACGCTGATCATCGGCGCCTACGTGGACCAGCTCGAAGAGCTAGCTGCCGAACTTGACTGTCCCCTCGTCGATGGGCGCACCACAAACAAGCGTCGCGAACAACTTTTCGCCGAATTCCGGGCCGGTACCATCACCACGCTGTGTGTGTCGAAGGTGGCGAACTTTTCCATCGACTTGCCGGAAGCAAGCGTCGCGATCCAAGTCTCGGGAACATTCGGTTCCCGGCAAGAAGAAGCACAACGTCTCGGCCGGATTTTGCGACCAAAAAGCGGGAACAACAACACCGCAAAGTTTTATACCATTGTCACTGAGGACACCGTGGACGCACAGTTCGCCGCGAATCGGCAGCGATTTCTCGCCGAACAGGGTTACAGTTACCGATACGTCGACATCGACGAGCTGTAGCAGCCAAGCCCGGATCAACGCGGTAACCGCCAAGCAAGGACTTGTTGCATTGCCACGGCAAGCACGTGCGCACGATTATCAAACCAGGAAAGAAAACCGATAACCCTATGAATCAGCCAGCCCGCCCTACGATTACCGTCAACGACGCACACAACCGGAAATACGACGAATACTATCGTGATCCCAAACAGCTGCAATATGCAGCAGTTGGTCTGGGTGCACTTTTTGTCGCGGTCGGCGCCTACTTTTGGTGGTCGACCGGGAAGACCGCCGGCGGCACTATGGCGCTGATCGCCTTCGCCGCTGTTGGCCTGGTATTTATGGCGATCGCCGTGGTTATTCCGAAAAAAGTTGGTTCCCCGCAACATATCTATGACACTTATCCGCTGTGTCCGGCCGTGATCGTTGAATGTCATGCCGATGACACGGTAACCATTGCAGGGTTAGTTGATGCAGCAACTGATGTTGCCCATGGCACACCCCGGATAGCACTAGCGACTCGTACTGTGCGCCATTTGCCAGGCCACCAGCTGCAAGTCGGTGAGCGGGTGCCGGTCGTTGCTGTACCCGGTCGGCGCGCAGTGCTGAAAAACCGCGATCATTGGGCAGAAATGACCCTCATGCCTATTGCTTGGGCGACACCAGAACACGGTGTTATCCGCCGCTGTGCAGGCGCGATCAGCGAAGCAAAATGGCGCAAGCTGAAATCAAGTATTCGTCACTACGAAGATATGAAGCAGCACAAAGAAACCTTGCGCGTGCTCTAACGGGCGCAACCGCACATCCTAGAAAACAACGAACGCCAGTGGTCGATGATTACTCTCGATCACTGGCGTTTGCTATATCGCGATATTCAGAAAACTGCCCGTTTATCGCGCCAAAACATTGGCCTGGGATCCAGCAGCACAAGGTAATCCGCTCTGCACTTGGTGGATGCCAACGAGCGGCACTGACATGCCTCTGCTCATTACGAGATGAGAACGAGGACGGTAGCACAGGCGCCACATGACTGCACTGCTCACGGCCAGACAATCTGACAGTATGAAAAAGGCACAGTGTAGTAGGTAGGCGATAGCTGCCAAATGCGCTTCTGAGGAGAGTCCACTGCCTTCCCCAAGCAACGCACAGGATCACCGACTTGATAGGAGGCGAAAGAGTGCAACGATGACGGCGATTCTCACAATTCCTGTTGTGGTTTGCAAAGATCGCTGGCTGCACTACTGCGTATTTCAAGTTCTTCCCAGCTACCGCAAGAAACGCGCCATAACACCGGGAGGGGTAAACACCCGGACAAATTAGCCAACGTTTACGCCACACACCGGCAGCAAAGATTCGGAGCAACGTTACCGAAGTTTCGGCATATTGCCAGTATCAAAGAGAACAAGGTCTGGTAACTGCGAGCGTTGCCGTTGAGTGCAAACCTATTTAATGAGTGTTCACCCCTGCATCCCGACAGACTCCCCCAACAGATAGACCCCGCAAAAACCTAGAACCCCAACCCCCACACACAGCACCCCACACACCACACATAAAAAAGAAAGGAGTGTGTATGCTGTCTGCTTTCCAGCAAACAACACACACACCCCTTCTACGAAACAAGTCGGCAGTGTCTTACTCTCCCACACACTCCCGTGTGCAGTACCATCAGCGCAGGTAGGCTTAGCTTCCGGGATCGGAACGGGACCGGGCGTTTCCCCACCGCTATCGCCACCGACAAACTCTATTATAAACACCATTATCAGCCATCAAACCAACCCAATAGGCTGGCTCGACCGTGCTGTGTGTGACACCGCACAGTGGACGTAGAACACTCATCAACCCAAAACCTTGGGATGTTTTTTACGGCTGTTGATCATCAACCCTCGCAACACCCTAACCCGGCCATCACCATCAACAGTGAAACAACACCGGAAAAGGGTGGTTGTGTTTGGTATCGGTGAATTAGTACCAGTCATCTCAACACCTCACAGCGCTTACAACCCTGGCCTATCAACCCGGTCATCTCCCGGACACCTCAAACGAAACGTTATCTCGAAACAGGCTTCCCGCTTAGATGCTTTCAGCGGTTATCCCTCCCGTACGTAGCCAACCAGCAATGCTCCTGGCGAAACAACTGGCACACCAGAGGTACGTCCGTCCCGGTCCTCTCGTACTAGGGACAGCCTTCCTCACGTTTCAACGCGCGCGGCGGATAGAGACCGAACTGTCTCACGACGTTCTAAACCCAGCTCGCGTGCCGCTTTAATGGGCGAACAGCCCAACCCTTGGGACCTACTCCAGCCCCAGGATGCGACGAGCCGACATCGAGGTGCCAAACCATCCCGTCGATATGGACTCTTGGGGAAGATCAGCCTGTTATCCCCGGGGTACCTTTTATCCGTTGAGCGACACCGCTTCCACAAGCCGGTGCCGGATCACTAGTCCCTACTTTCGTACCTGCTCGACCTGTCAGTCTCACAGTCAAGCTCCCTTGTGCACTTACACTCACCACCTGATTACAGACCAGGCTGAGGAAACCTTTGGGCGCCTCCGTTACTCTTTAGGAGGCAACCGCCCCAGTTAAACTACCCACCAGGCACTGTCCCTGACCCGGATCACGGGCCGAAGTTAGATACCCACTACGATCAGAGTGGTATTTCACATTACGACTCCCACACAACTAGCGTCATGCGATCAACATCTCCCACCTATCCTACACAAACCGTAGCAAGCACCAATACCAAGCTATAGTAAAGGTCCCGGGGTCTTTTCGTCCTGCCGCGCGTAACGAGCATCTTTACTCGTACTGCAATTTCGCCGAGTCTGTGGTTGAGACAGCAGGGAAGTCGTTACGCCATTCGTGCAGGTCGGAACTTACCCGACAAGGAATTTCGCTACCTTAGGATGGTTATAGTTACCACCGCCGTTTACTGGGGCTTAAATTCTCCGCTTCGACCCAAACAGATCTAACAGGTCCTCTTAACCTTCCAGCACCGGGCAGGCGTCAGTCCGTATACATCGACTTATCGTCTTCGCACGGACCTGTGTTTTTAGTAAACAGTCGCTTCCCTCTATTCTCTGCGGCCACCACACGCAACCACCACGCAAGGCAGTGGCACCCGTAGCGGCCCCCCTTCTCCCGAAGTTACGGGGGCATTTTGCCGAGTTCCTTAACCACAGTTCTCTCGATCGCCTTAGTATCTTCTACCTGATCACCTGTGTCGGTTTGGGGTACGGGCCATGCATACACTCGCTAGAGGCTTTTCTCGACAGCACAGGCACACCGACTCCCCCACAACATGTGGGTCTGCATCACGCCTCACCCATATAATGTGGAACGGATTTCCCTATCCCACGGGCTGCACGCTTACACCAACACTTCCAACCGTTGGCTCGGCTACCACTCTGCGTCACCCCATCACTTGGCTACCAACAACTCAGGTCCTACGCGAACACACCACAACCACCAGCCTAAAAAGACTGACGTGAAGGATGCGACGGGCAGTTAGTATCATCGCGTCACCACTTTTCGCATACACACGGGTACGGGAATATCAACCCGTTATCCATCGACTACGCCTGTCGGCCTCGCCTTAGGTCCCGACTCACCCTGGGAAGATTAGCTTCACCCAGGAACCCTTGATCATCCGGCGGACGGGTTTTCCACCCGTCATTCGCTACTCATGCCTGCATTCTCACTCGTATACACTCCACCACACGGTCACCCGGCAGCTTCAACGCAGCATACGACGCTCCCCTACCCAACAACACCTTACATAAGATGCTGCTGCCGCGGTTTCGGCGGTGTGCTTGAGCCCCACTACATTGTCGGCGCGGAACCACTCGACCAGTGAGCTATTACGCACTCTTTCAAGGATGGCTGCTTCTAAGCCAACCTCCTGGCTGTCTGGGCGATCCCACATCCTTTTCCACTTAGCACACTCTTAGGGGCCTTAACCGGCGATCTGGGCTGTTTCCCTCTCGACTACGAAGCTTATCCCCCGCAGTCTCACTACTACACGAACCGTTTCACCGGCATTCGGAGTTTAGCTGATGTCGCTAAGATGATAGTCCCGCTAAACCAACCAGTAGCTCTACCTCCGGCAAACACGCGTAGCGCTGCACCTAAATGCATTTCGGGGAGAACCAGCTATCACGAAGTTTGATTGGCCTTTCACCCCTACCCACAACTCATCCCCTCAGTTTTCAACCTAAGTGGGTTCGCGCCTCCACAGCGTCTTACCGCTGCTTCACACTGGCCATGGGTAGATCACTCCGCTTCGGGTCCAGGACATGCCACTACAACACACTCGTTAGTATTCGCTTTCGCTACGACTACCCCACAAACCGGGTTAACCTCGCGACATGCCGCTGACTCGCAGGCTCATTCTTCAAAAGGCACGCCATCACCCCAAAAAAGGGCTCTGACGGATTGTAGACACACGGTTTCAGGTACTCTTTCACTCCCCTCCCGGGGTACTTTTCACCATTCCCTCACGGTACTCAATCCGCTATCGGTCACACTGAGTATTCAGGCTTACCGGGTGGTCCCGGCAGATTCACAGCAGATTCCACGAGCCCGCTGCTACTCGGGGACAAATAACCATCCATCAGGCAACTGCTTTCATGTACGGGACTCTCACCCTCTACGGCAGGCGTTTCCACACCACTTCCACTAACAGCACCAACAACAGACCCGTCACCGGCAGATAACAGACGTTATAAACCCCACAACCCCGGATCATGCAACCCCTGCCGGGTATCACACACAATCACGGTTTAGCCAAAAATCCACGTTCGCTCGCCACTACTAGCGGAATCACTCTTGTTTTCTTCTCCTACGGGTACTGAGATGTTTCACTTCCCCGCGTTACCTCCACACAACCTATACACAAGTCTTCAGTTGCAGGTGACCACACATAACCATGGCCGGGTTTCCCCATTCGGACATCCTCGGATCAACGCTCGGTTGACAACTCCCCGAGGCTTAACGCAGCCTCCCACGTCCTTCATCGGCTCAGCATGCCAAGGCATCCACCGTGTGCCCTAAAAAACCAGAACACAAACAAACAAGAATCAACAATCACTACCAGCACCCACACCACACCACCAACAAACACAGCAGCGGTCTGGCTCAAAGGCACTGATAGACGCAAAAAATAAAGATGCTCTACGTCCACTATACAGTTCACACACAACACACACACTCACCCACACCACAACACCCACCAGCCACCAAGACCAGCATCCTGTTGCAGCAGACATAAGCATGCCAACAATGCCACGGGCATAACACCCGAGACACCCAACAGCGCACCAACATACCCGATCAACCACAACACTGTTTACCACCACCGCAAACACGAGGTTTGCAGCAGCACACCAGCATCATCAACCGCTTTCTTCAAGCCTCAACACAGTGACCATCACACCAACACCACAACCCAACATAACAGTTGCAGCGGTAGTCCACACCGATTCAAATAAACACAAAAAAAATATAAGCTCCTTAGAAAGGAGGTGATCCAGCCGCACCTTCCGGTACGGCTACCTTGTTACGACTTCGTCCCAATCGCCGATCCCACCTTCGACAGCTCCCCCCGCAAAAACGGTTAGGCCACTGGCTTCGGGTGTTACCAACTTTCATGACGTGACGGGCGGTGTGTACAAGGCCCGGGAACGTATTCACCGCAGCGTTGCTGATCTGCGATTACTAGCGACTCCGACTTCATGGGGTCGAGTTGCAGACCCCAATCCGAACTGAGGCCGGCTTTCAAAGCGATTCGCTTACCCTCACAGGCTCGCAGCGCGCTGTACCGACCATTGTAGCATGTGTGAAGCCCTGGACATAAGGGGCATGATGATTTGACGTCATCCCCACCTTCCTCCGAGTTGACCCCGGCAGTCTCTCATGAGTCCCCACCATCACGTGCTGGCAACATAAGACAAGGGTTGCGCTCGTTGCGGGACTTAACCCAACATCTCACGACACGAGCTGACGACAACCATGCACCACCTGTACACGAACCACAAGGGAAACTACATCTCTGCAGCGATCTCGTGTATGTCAAGCCCAGGTAAGGTTCTTCGCGTTGCATCGAATTAATCCACATGCTCCGCCGCTTGTGCGGGCCCCCGTCAATTCCTTTGAGTTTTAGCCTTGCGGCCGTACTCCCCAGGCGGGGCGCTTAATGCGTTAGCTACGGCACAGAAGTCGTGGAAGACCCCCACACCTAGCGCCCACCGTTTACAGCATGGACTACCAGGGTATCTAATCCTGTTCGCTACCCATGCTTTCGCTCCTCAGCGTCAGTTACTGCCCAGAGACCTGCCTTCGCCATCGGTGTTCCTCCTGATATCTGCGCATTTCACCGCTACACCAGGAATTCCAGTCTCCCCTACAGCACTCAAGTTATGCCCGTATCGCCTGCACGCCCGGAGTTAAGCCCCGGAATTTCACAGACGACGCGACAAACCACCTACGAGCTCTTTACGCCCAGTAATTCCGGACAACGCTCGCACCCTACGTATTACCGCGGCTGCTGGCACGTAGTTAGCCGGTGCTTCTTATGCAGGTACCGTCACTTACGCTTCGTCCCTGCCGAAAGAGGTTTACAACCCGAAGGCCGTCATCCCTCACGCGGCGTCGCTGCATCAGGCTTGCGCCCATTGTGCAATATTCCCCACTGCTGCCTCCCGTAGGAGTCTGGGCCGTATCTCAGTCCCAATGTGGCCGTACACCCTCTCAGGCCGGCTACCCGTCGCCGCCTTGGTAGGCCATTACCCCACCAACAAGCTGATAGGCCGCAGGCTCATCCCACACCGAAAAAACTTTCCACTACCCACCTAGAAGGCAGTGAATATCCAGTATTAGACCCAGTTTCCCAGGCTTATCCCGGAGTGCGGGGCAGATCACCCACGTGTTACTCACCCGTTCGCCACTCGAGTACCCTGCAAGCAGGGCCTTTCCGTTCGACTTGCATGTGTTAAGCACGCCGCCAGCGTTCGTCCTGAGCCAGGATCAAACTCTCCATTAAAAACCAAAACAATCAGCACAACACTGAACCATCAAGGCACAAAGGCTGGAAAGCCTAAAACTAGCAAAAACAAACAACCAGCCACCACAACAACCCCAACCCGATCAACAAGCAGAGCTGCCATGGCAACAACAATTGTTGCAAAAAAATATATAAAAATAGATGAAAATCAACCATCACGCACCCACCCATACGCCACACACATACACCATGCATGCAACACAGGCAGGATTCTGCAGCAGGTTCCCGACGAGGAAGGCCACACCACATCAAACATGACAATCAACCATAACCATGTTTCAACCAAACAACACTTTCATGCCATTGGATAAAAACAATCATCCAGCTAATCATCATTGCTCCCACGTGAACACTATGATCGTCCACCACGAACCAACAACAACACTCAGGGACTAGCAAATCCCCGGTCTACACCAGCATGATCATCACCAAAGCAAAGAAAGCATCCATGATCACACCAACAACCATTACCAGTCCGGCACAACACCGAACACCATGGCCACTGGCACTATAAAACATAGAAGTACATTGGCACACTATCGAGTTCTCACACATCATGCGCACGAAGCAACTTCACCAACCAACTCGTTGGATCATTGTCATCGGCTTGATTGTCAGGGTCGTTTTCCTATCGCCACACAATCAGAACCTGTCGTTCTGAGGGGCGCTGTCGGTCGCGCTGACTCAAATAAAGATACAGACGTAACCTAGCGTTCACAAATCGCCAGGTAAAAGGCTATTTTTTGACGATACTTTGCGTGCACTTTGCATCATATAGGCGTAGGAAGCTGGTAGGAACCTTGCCCCCAGGCACCTCCCTCACCTCTCCATGCCTATTGCGGTGAGGTTTGTAGCGGGCTGCGAGAACTCATGCAGCGTCTGTTGCCAACCTCCGGTACCGTTCGGCTCTGGATCTTGCGTTATTTCCTTGCCTTATTCGTGCTCGGTCAGATCGTGAATAGCCTCTGCGCAATCCTCGCTTGTGAAGACTGCGTAAGTGCGGTTCCACCGGGACGTGGAGCGCAACAGGGTGGTACAGCCCCGGCACCCGAACTTCTTGAGACGGTCTCAGCGGACAATTGGCGGGCTAGGATTTGCAATATTTTCTTGTTCTACGAGTTGGTGTTGTTGACGACCCTCGTATTATTCGACGACCCGGCGTCTCTACCATCGGCGTGTTGATTGTTGGTCTGTCAACGAGACCAGGCTCGGTGGGCCAGCACCAGGGTTTGCACAATGTCGGCGGCTTCTTACCGTGTGAGAGGAATAAAGCATTTCGAGATTTACCCGTACAGTGCGCCTGGCTATTCGCAGCCCATGCCCCCGTCACCCACTGTTAGGATGCGCACAGTTTCTCCTAGCAGTTGCGCCCACTCCCCCAGTTCAATTGCCCGAACAAGACACTGTTTAGCTCCGAGCACCCACCAGCCGATGTGAGCCAAGCAACATACGAAGAGCAATATCGGTACACTGGCGGTCATGAGTATTGAATACACCACTGATAAAGAAGCTGCGGCACTGCGTCTGATGGACTTCTCCCAATTGTGGGCTGGACGGGCAGACACCTTCGATGCTGAAAACGAGAGCACCGAAGTTGATCGTCGCCAGTTCTTCACCGGCCTGCTGAGCTGCTACAACGTCAGTGATGAAGATCTGCAAACTGCTATTGACGAAGCTGCATCGTTAAATTCCTCCGGCCTGGAGAATCCGGTAGATATTCTCTGGCCAGCAAAGGTGATCGGCCGTGCTGTAGAACCAGGTACCGATCTCGTCGAATCGTTGAACTCCCTGCTCGTAGATATTCCAGAAAGCGCCGACAACCCAAGCCTGGTGGTCGTCACTGACTTCGCTAATATCTGCAAGCTGTCTTTGGCTGACGACTCTGAGACTGAAACGTTCCCGGTTACCGAGCTTCCCGACCGTGTCGAGGACTTCTTCCTGTTCGCCGAAGTTGAGGTTGAAGACGAAGACGACGAGGAAGAAGAGTAAGACTTCTTCCTTCAACGACTCGACGTTGGGTTCACCAACGGCGTTGAGTTAGTTGGTCGCGATCCCGACCCGGTGAATCGCTCCTTGTGTAGCGGTTCACCGGGTTTTGCTATGCGAGGGCTGCGTCATGCAAGGAATCTGGCGAGTCTGGATAACTTGGTTATGCGGTTGGTGTGTTCGGCTGCTTGTTTAGCGTTGTGCCAGGTGGGCACAGTCGGCTGTTTTTAGCTGTGGCTTGAGCAATATTGCTTGCTGTTTGCCCGAACGGGTGGCACTGCTGGTGCCGGAATTGGTTTTTCGCTGTTCCCCGGTCAATACTTCTTGGGTGGTACTGCACTGCTGCTGAAATCATTGTTATGTTGCAAGGTGGTGGGTTGATTCCGCAGCGCTAAGTTGGCGCAAAGGGTGTGCCCGTGAGTCCCGCCCCCTTTCTTGCGGGGAGGTGACACTCGACCAGAAGTGATGGTGCAGTATCGGGGCGCCTTGCGGTTCCCAGAGTTTTCTACCAGCCAAAATATTGATTCTTCGGAGATCCCGGTGGGGGCTCCGCCGCGTGTGAAGGAAATCGTGTCAGAAGCAACCGCGCAACGCGCCGATCAATCGTCAGTGAGCCCGGTGGATCAGATTCCACCCGGGAAAGTGTTATGGCCAATGGCCTTTCAGCATGTGCTTGCCATGTATGCAGGTGCGGTAGCTGTGCCGCTAGTTCTTGGCGGGGCTATGATTCAAGCCGGTCAAATGCAGCCCAGTGATTTGCCGTATTTGATTACCGCCGATCTTCTCGTGGCAGGTATCGCCACTATTTTGCAATGTGTGGGCTTTTGGCGTTTCGGAGCCCGCCTGCCAATTGTGCAGGGCTGTACGTTCACGGCAGTGCCGCCGATGATTATCATCGGCCAAAATTATGGGCCAGCAGCAATCTATGGCTCCGTACTTGCGTGCGGGTTGTTCATGATGCTGATGGCCCCCATTTTTGCCCGGATTCTGTGGATGTTTCCACCGCTGGTCACCGGCACCTTGATCACTATTGTTGGGCTGTCGCTCATCCCGGTGGCTGCCTCGAATATTGCCGGCGGCAACGCGCCCGATGCCGGTTCGATGAGCAATATTGCGCTCGGATTTTTCACGCTCGCAGTGGTGTTGGTTGTGGAACGGTTCGCGCCACCGGCGATGGCTCGAACTTCGGTGCTCATCGGACTGCTGGTGGGCACGATTGTGGCTGCGTTCGCCGGCAAAGTGGATTTGTCCGGGGTAGCTGACGAACAGTGGCTGGGTGTGGCAACCCCATTCCATTTCGGTTTGCCAGAGTTCCCGCCGTCTGCGGTGATTGCTCTGATTCTCGTTGCTCTTGTCACCCTCGTGGAGGCAACCGGTGACTTCCTTGCCGCCGGGGAAATCGTGGAGAAGAAAACCACCCCGCAGCAGATTGCTGATGGGCTACGGGCGGATGGTTTTTCTACCATGCTCGGCGGAGTGTTTAATACCTTCCCTTACACGGCGTTTGCCCAAAATATTGGGCTGCTTGCGATGAGCCGGGTGCGTTCCCGCTATGTTGTCGCTGGATGTGGCGCAATTTTGATTCTCTTAGGGTTGCTGCCCAAGCTGGGGGCGGTCATTGCCGCTATTCCCACACCTGTGCTCGGTGGGGCAACCGGCGCCTTGTTCGGCATGATTGCCGCCAGTGGCATGAAAACCTTGTCGAAGCTGGAAATCAATGAAAACTCGCTCATCGTTATCGCCGTTTCAGTGACGATCGGTCTGCTGCCGGTGATGTATCCCGACCTATTCCAGGAGTTCCCAAGCTGGTTTACGACTATGTTCAACTCCGGTATTACCACCGGTGCATTGGCTGCCATCTTGCTCAACTTGTTCTTCTTCGGTACCCGTCGGGTGCCGGCGAATGCTGGCCGTGAGCTGGCAACAGCCGACACTGCCTATGCGGATGCCTCGATGTATAAGAACGATCCAGCATCCCGCAGCAGCTAGCCGAAACAAGCCGCTGCTGCTGCCATTTGCCCAATAGGGTGTTTGCTTGCAGCAGGCAATCGACAACCCACACTGTTACACCTCAGGTGCCCCTGCAGGCATGTGCCCAATATTGGGCGCTCACCTGAGGTGTTTGCATATTTCGCGCACTGTCGTTGCTTTTCCCGCTGCTTGAAATAGCACGCATCCTGGCAGGTTCGGAAAAGTTTGCCGGCAGGCCACCGAATTGTGTGCCACCCCACTACACTGGTTGTTCGGCGACACTAGCCTCCCTCACACCTGTGGGGTGTGCAGCAGATACCTGATACGCCAGTTGTTTGCCGCAGATGAGGTGTCTAGCTGGTAGGTAGAAGTGTTCTAGCCAGAGGGATTATTGCCCATTGTTTGCTGTTGCTCGGCATGCGGGGCAGCATATTGTTGTCAAAGAAGAGGGACGGTGCAAGGTGCACACACGCAGGACACACGTTGCAGAGCTGGTGCAGCATCATCGGGCAGATCTGTCGTTCCAACAGGCTTGCTATCAGTGGTTGCATGCCCATCCGGAGCTTTCCGGGCAGGAGGCAAACACAGCGGCAACGATCGCGGAATATTTGGAACGGTTTGATTGCGAGATAACCCGCAATATCGGCGGCCACGGTCTCGTTGCAGTGTTCCGCAACGGTAAAGGTCCAACAGTACTGTTTCGCGCCGACTTTGATGGACTGCCCGTCGAAGAGATCACCGGGGTGCCGTTTGCTTCCCAAGAAGTGGCGATCGGCAAGGATGGTAATCCCACAAAAGTGATGCATGCCTGTGGCCACGACATGCACACCACCGCGGCATTGGGGGCGTGCGCTATCCTCGACGAGCATCGCGCCGATTGGCATGGCACAGTGGTCATGCTGTTTCAACCCGCCGAAGAGGACTCTACCGGGGCGGCAGCGATGGTGGCCGACGGTTTGCAGGACATCATCCCCGCCCCTGATGTGTGCCTTGGCCAACATATTGTGCCAGGACCTGCCGGTCAGGTGATGACCATGCCAGGGGCGGCGTTGGCTGCCTGCGATTCGGTGACGATTACGATTTTTGGCCAGTCGGCGCATGGTTCAATGCCGCATCATTCCATTGATCCGACCGTGGTGGCGGCGATGATCATTCTGCGGCTGCAAACTATCGTTGCCCGGGAGATTTCCCCGGAAGATTTTGCTGTCATCAGTGTCGGCACCCTCCAGTCGGGGCACACGAATAACACTATTCCCGGCACGGCTACGTTGACGTTGAACTGTCGGTTTTACGATGACGCGGTCAAGGCCACCGTGTATGCCGCTATTGAGCGGGTGGTGCGGGCGGAATGTGTCGCCTCTGGATGTGTGCAGGAGCCCACGTTTTCCTGGTTCGCCCATGGGGAACTTACCGACAATGATGAAACCGTCTTCAGTGCGGTTCGGCCGGTATTTGATGCGTTGTTTGGCCAAGATTCGGTAACTGCGACCCGGTGGACTGCCAGCGAAGATTTCCCCTTTATTCCGCAGGCTTTTGGGGCGCCGTATCTGTTTTGGACGGTGGGGGTTACCCCCCGGCCACAGTGGCATGCGGCGGCCGCCCAAGGTCAGCTTGAGCAGGTGATTCCGGGAAATCATATGGGAACGTTTTTACCCGATTATGAGCCGAGTGTGCAGGCCTGTACCCAGGCGGCAGCAGCCGCCATCCTCACCTATGTCGCCAATCCGCAATAGCACAACAGACTACGTTCGCGAAACGATGTGCCGCACAGTTGTCCCCCCCCCCAGAGGACTTTCATGCCGTCGTGAAGATTTAGCGTTTTGCGGACAGGTGGCGCTTTGGCATCTAGCGATGGCGTTGTCTTGCTTTGGCCGGTCTCATCCGATCCTGCCAGGGAAGCTTGGTGACCACGGCAATCCCAGCACAGTGGGCACAGTATTCCGCCGCGCAGCGAGTTCCTGTGTCCGCCAGGTTGCCTTAGGGAGGGCAGTGGAGGCTGCACAATAGCGTGATGCCACCGGCAACCAAGTTGGTGCCGGTGGCATCACAGCAAAACCATCCGGTGCCGAAGTGCAACCACGATGATCCTTGTGTCCTGCGGATCACCGTGGCTTGGCCATTATTGGCTGCTCATCGTTTCCGACGCAGCCAGCATCCGGATTGAGGACTTATTACTTCGATTTGCAGCCGCAACCGCAGCTGCCGCCCTGCTTGGCTTTAGCAGCGTCTTTCAAGCCCAAATCGCCACTGATGGTGGAAGGCGCGGAAGCTTCCGCATTGGCTGCTGCTGGTGCAGCCGCAGCAGTGTCCTCAGCTACCGGCGCAGCGGTGGTGTCGGTGCCATGGTTCTTACCACCACAGCAGCCCTCCGATTTCTTGGCGTGATAGTGGGCGCTGACCACTTCACCAAGCTGGTGCACACGAATCATGTTCGTGTTACCGGGAACTCCTGGTGGGGTACCGGCAACCACGACCATCAAATCGCCTTCTTCATACTCGGGCATGGTCAGCAGTGCCTTGTTGACCTGTTCCATCATGTCGTCGGTGTCTTCCACCGTTGGGCAGAGGAAGGTTTCGGCGCCCCAGGTGAGTGCCAGCTGTGAACGGACTGCCGGTTCCGGGGTGAACACGAGCAGCGGCAGATGGCAGTGCAGACGGGCAAGACGCTTCGCGGTGTCACCGGAGGAGGTGAACGCCACCAGTGCGCGGGCGTTTAAGTTCACCGCAATATCGCGTGCCGAGTAGGAAATCACCCCACGGCGGGTGCGTGGCATGTGATTCAGCGGCGGAATTTCACCGGAAGACTCGGCAGTTTGCACGATACGAGCCATCGTCTTCACGGTGAGATGTGGCCACTGGCCAACCGAGGTTTCCCCGGAAAGCATGACCGCATCCGCGCCGTCGAGCACCGCGTTTGCCACGTCGGAGGCTTCCGCACGGGTAGGACGCGAGTTCTCAATCATCGAATCCAGCATCTGCGTGGCGACAATCACCGGCTTCGCGTTTTCCCGTGCAATCTGGATGGCGCGTTTTTGCATCAACGGCACCTGCTCCAGGGGAACTTCCACACCAAGGTCGCCACGGGCAACCATGATCGCGTCGAAGGACAAAATGATCGACTCGAGGGCGTCGATGGCTTCTGGCTTCTCCAGCTTGGCAATCACCGGAACACGGCGACCAACCCGATCCATCACTTCATGGACGAGATCAATATCGGCTGGTGAACGCACAAAGGACAGGGCGATGAAGTCCACGCCCAAATTCAGTGCGAATTCGAGGTCTTCTTTGTCTTTTTCGCTCAACGCCGGCACAGAGATGTCCATGCCCGGCAGGGATACACCCTTGTTGTTAGAGACCGGACCGCCTTCGGTGACTTCGCACACAACATCGTTGCCGTCAACCTCAACACAGACCAGGCCAACCTTGCCGTCGTCGACGAGCAGGCGATCGCCTGGTTTGGCATCCTTAGCCAATCCCTTGTAGGTGGTGGAGACCCGGTCGTGGGTTCCTGGCACGTCATCTACGGTGATGCGTACCCGTTCACCGGTCGCCCAGAACGTCGACCCGTCGGTAAACCGACCCAGGCGAATTTTCGGGCCCTGCAGGTCAGCCAACACACCGACCGCATGTCCGGTTTCGTCGGTGGCTTCCCGCACCCACTGATAGTTCTGCTCATGGTCGCTGTAGTCGCCATGCGACATGTTGAGACGGGCAACATCCATGCCCGATTCGACTAGTTCCACGATGGCTTCTTTGCTTGCCACCGCAGGACCTAGCGTACATACAATCTTCGTTCGTCTTTCCACGATTTCCAATGTAGACCTATCACCCTGGGTTTTGCCACACACCCCACCGAAAAGGTGCGACCATATGCTGCTGCGCAGCAGAAAGCGTGACGAACAACACCCATCAGACATATGCCCGAGCAGGCACAATCAAAAGAAATCGGACATTTTTGTTGTGGGAAAGAGCAACAACACCACAATTGGCGGTATTCGTCACATTTCCCACATCAGCCCCAGACACCCGACCAACAACCCTTCCCCGCCACCAACTCAGCTCCCCAATCGGAGCCCGCCGGGTTGCATGTTCCGGCCGCACACCGCCCCCGGCATCAATCGTTCGCGCCACATACCGACCAGATGCCCCCTGGGTATGGCATCTTCCGCATCCCTTGAGGGAACGCCTGCACAACGAAGATCCTCGATAAAACATTGGCAGGACAACGACCGATGCGGCAGCGGTGGCCAAGCAGATCACCAACGGCTACCCAAGGGTTTCACCCCCACAGCAACGCACCGCATAGTGAAACGCCCACCCATCCGCGCAGGGCGCCACTCATCCCCGGTTGCGGCCAGCTATTCCTACCCCCGCCCCACCCGCCGCCCTGCCGGCGACACAAAATGGCCACCAGCACAACCGGAACAACCGGCAAGGCTGGTGGCCACAACAAGTACCCCTGATCCGCGCTACCCCTTATGGGGTACCATCACCAATACCTGCATCATTTGGTCGCCCCTCCCGACGACCAGCCGCCGCACCTGCTGCAGCAGCAGATTCCGCCCTGCTGCGCAGCTGTACCACCGCCCGACTCGTCGGTGGGGTAACCTCCAGCGGGGTTTCCCGCCCGCGGCGCAACAGTGCAAACAACAGCAAACCTGCCACCACCAGCAACGCTGAGGTGATTGTGTTAATCCGCAGACCAAACACCAGTGTTGCTGGGTCGGCGCGGAACGACTCCACCACAAAACGTCCCAGCCCATAGCCGGCCATATACAGCGCAAAGACGCGCCCATGCCCCAAGGTGAGTCGTCGATCCAGCACGATCAACACCACGCAGCACAGCACATTGCACACCAGCTCATATAAAAACGTTGGATGCACCGTGGCAATCACCTGTCCGGTGGAATGCCCATACATGGTGGATAACGAACCATCCGGACGCACCCGCTGATAAATCTCCAGCGCCCACGGCAGATTCGTCGGATGACCATAAAGTTCCTGGTTAAACCAGTTCCCCAGCCGGCCAATACCCTGCGCCAGCACAATCCCCGGAGCAGCCGCATCAGCCAACGGGGCAAGCGGCAACCCCTTCCGCCGCATCATGATCCACACACACAACACCCCAAAAGCGACCGCCCCAATAATCCCCAATCCCCCATTGGTAACTTTCAGCACATCCCACGGATTACAGCCGTCACAAAAATATTTCTCATGATCTGTGGCCACATGATAGGCGCGCCCACCAATAATGCCAGCAGGCACAATGACGATGACCGCATCGAGAACAACCTCACCCAATCCACCCCGCTTCTGGTAGCGATACTTAGTCAACCCAGCGGCAATAATCACCCCGACAATAATGCACAGCGCATAGGCGCGAATAGGAATAGGGCCGAAATACCACACCCCCTGAGGTGGGGATGGCAACGCAGCAAGTAGCAGAGAATCCATAACGCGCCATTGTAGATGCACCCTGCCACAATCAAACACAGCAGGACCATCTAGCATGCCAAACCCGGACACTCCAGCAACCGACCACCGCACCGTCACCGGCACACAGGGTATGCACCATGGGCAAACACCGCCACGGTAACGCCCCGAAAATCGGGAAACATCTGACCAAGGCCACAAGCAAAGATCACGAGGAAAACCCGCACATGCTTGCCTGGTAACCAGGGATATGCCGCGACGGCTAGTGTTGGAAACTTCGCGCCGAAGGACAGGATGGATGCATCCCAGCCGCAACCAAAGTACGGCACATCGCCGCAGGATCATCACTGGTCACCAAATTCGCACCGATGACTACCGCATCGGCACCCGCCCCGGCATAGCTCATCAAATCCCGCGAGGTGCGCACCCCAGAAAGTGCAATTTTGATGACTTCCTCCGGCAACCCGGGGGCAATATCAGCAAAAATCCCCCGGTTGACTTCCCTCGTCCGCAAATTTCGGGCGTTAATCCCGATCACTTTCGCCCCGCAGGCAATCGCCAAACTCGCCTCATCCGGAGTTTGGATCTCCACCAGGGCAGTCATCCCTAAGGATTCAATCCGGTCAAGCAACGCAGAAAGCCGCGGCTCATCCAGCACGCTCACCAGCAACGGAACCATGTCGGCACCAAAATAGCGAGCCTCATGAATTTGATACGGGTCGACAATAAAATCTCGGCACATAATCGGCACATCAACGACCTGCCGGACTGCCGCCATATCTTCTAATGAACCAGCAAAACGGCGACGTTCAGTGTGACAACTAATCATCCGCGCCCCACCGGCGACATAGGCTTCAGCCAATGCGGAAGGCTGTTCAATGTCGGCCAACAATCCAGTCAGCGGATCGGCACGTTTAATCTCGGCGATCACCCCGCAGCCTTGCGCCCCCAAAGCACGAACCACATCCCGCGGTGGTGGGACCGCTTTACTCATCGCCTTCATATCGGCGAAACTGATCGCCGCTTCCCGTTCCGCCACATCGGCACTCACCCCAGCGATGATCTGTGAGAACACGTCAATCATCTTGGCATCCCCTCGGTGGACCGACCTGTCTGAAAAGGCACATGTGGTGGCACAGCACCTACTTTAAGATCTGGGCACGAGATATAAAAATTTCCGTCCACCACCACCATGCCAGCGATGTTAGCAATCGCCAGCTTATTTACGGGTTTCTCGGTGCTGTATTCGACTGCTCGTCGCTGGTGTGCACAGTGGTTGGGTCAACATCGTGATCCAACGCATCCCACATCAAACGGGGCGAATCGGGTGCTTGCGCTAAATCATCCAACACTGTTTGCTCCGCGCTGCGCTGCTCAAAACGATCAGTCACTACCGCCGGGGTGCGCGGTTGTCGACTACACACCACGGCGCCAACCAGCGCCGCAGCAGCACCGAGCAACGCCACTACAGGCCCTAGCTGGTGAGTCTCCACAGTCTGCAGGTCAGCCCAAGCATTGAGCAGCTGTGGATCGGTGGTTTTCTGGGTGGCAAGACCGTGCACCAAGAGATCTTTTGCCCGTTGCGGATCCGCCCCAGCAACCAGCATGGACATCGGCCGCCAGGAAATCCAGCCGGCGAGTATCGCAGAAAAGAGTGCAACAACACGTTTCGCAGCCGGGCGAACCACAAGTAACGCCACACATGCCGCGGTAAGCCCGAGTGCGACACCAGTCAGTTCTGTTGCCCACGCCCCACCGGAAAGTACCCGGGTGACATCCCCAGCCTTATCGTCAAATGCGGTAACTGTCACCCACGGCAGGCGTGAAGCAATCCACAACAGCAGCGCCCCGACTGCCAACATCACAATCCCTAGCCGATGCCGCGATGATGATGAGGAAGATGCTTGCATGACGTGACGCTCCTTACACAGACCCGGCAGGGTGCGATACCGGTTAGCGATATCAACAACAATGGATCAATTCTATACGGCTTCCAAAAACCAAGCGCACTTCGCCGCCTTTCCAGTGCCCGGCTTCGAGCTTCTTCCCAGGGCGGCGACGTGCAACCCAAACAGCCAAAGAAGAAAGCCATAGTATCCACCACAGTGGGCGTGCAGCTGCAGCAGCGCAACCACGCTGGATGCGCCAAAAAGGCAACAAAGTAGTGATCCACCAAGAATTCATGCCCAATACAGGTCTCCAGGTGTGTGCACCATCGCTGATACCGGTGCCCCACACGGCCGCTTCCAACGATTGGTTAGTGCTGCGATCTCACAATTCGGAATGGGACTTGAGGTAGTAGTACAACGTGCATACTTTATAGGGGCGCAGCCACTCGCCCACCCACCGGCTGGGCACTGGTATCGGCTGCTAGCGGCCAGCCGGGTCGGTGAGCAATGTGGCGGTGTCAAAACAAGATGTGGCACCAGTATGGCAAGCCCCACCTTGCTGGTCGATGGTCAACAGCACCGTGTCGCCGTCACAGTCGACAGCCACCTGCCGCACATATTGGGTGTTTCCTGAAGTCAGACCTTTCACCCAATATTCTTGCCGCGACCGGGAATAGTAAGTGCCGCGACGCGTCGCCAAGGTGTATGCCAAGGCATGATCATCCATCCAGGCCATCATGAGTACCCGTTTGCTGGTGGCATCTTGCACCACACATGGCACGAGACCTTGCTCATTGAAGGTCACCAAGTTGGCGATCGCCGGATCGAGAAGGGCATCAGCTGGCTGTAGGTCACCGTCGAATACTGGCATGATTATCAACCATTTCTTCGCGTAAAAAAGTTTCAATTGGCATTGCAGGCCATCCTGCCGCAATGGTTACTCCAGCACCGACTGCACCTGGGCCGCCTGGGGCTGAGGCTTGGCGGTGTGAATAGGCGCCGCTACTCGTTGCGGCTGCCCGGTGCACCCACCTATGCCAGAGTGGTACGAACCGGATAGCCGGCATCATGCAGGCACGTTTTGACTTCGGCGATGCTAACTTCCCCAAAGTGGAATATTGATGCGGCAAGTACTGCATCCGCACCGGCGGCAATCGCCGGTGGAAAATCGGTGGCAGCGCCGGCCCCACCAGAGGCAATAATCGGCACATCGACTGCTGCCCGGCAGGCGGTAATCAGTTCCGTGTCGAAGCCTTGTTTTGTGCCGTCAGCATCCATCGAATTCAACAGGATCTCCCCCACCCCAAGTGAGGCAGCTTTTTTCGCCCACCACAGGGCATCTATTTCGGCGCTTCGGGTGCCGCCATGGGTGGTGACTTCAAAACCAGATGGTTGCGGCTTCCCCCCAGCTGGTACCCGCCGTGCATCAACGGAAAGCACAATGCATTGGGAACCAAACTGCTGTGCCATTGCTTGCAGCACCCCCGGATCGGCGATTGCTGCCGTATTGACGCTCACCTTATCCGCCCCGGCGCGCAGCAGTGTTCGCACATCATCGACGCTGCGCACACCGCCGCCGACCGTCACGGGAATAAATACTGTGTCGGCGGTTCGCCGCACCACCTCGAGCATGGTTCCGCGTCCCGCGGTGGAGGCGGATACGTCGAGAAAGGTGAGTTCATCCGCGCCGCTTGTTCCGTAGCGGGCGGCGAGCTCTACCGGGTCACCGGCGTCAGCGAGGTTTGCAAAGTTGACGCCTTTGACTACTCGGCCATTGTCAACATCCAGACAGGGGATGACACGCACTGCAAGACTCATGATGATTGATGTGGGTTTCTGTTGGTTTTTTCCGGTTACACACCGCAGCCGATAGGTTGCGGATGGAGTATGTCCATCTGTTGGCTGTGGGAGTGGTTGTCACCGTTGGTGGCAATCGGTGTCAGGTGGAAGAGGGTGGGTGGTTGCTGGTGGTGGGGTGCCGCTGAGCGGTTGTGGTGCGACTGACAGCAGGCGGCTAAGGTGCCGGTTGGGGGTTGTTGTGCGCTGCACCTGCTAGTTAGGAGTGTCCGGCCGGATTGTGGATTCCGCTGACTGCAGCAAGGGCTTCTTGCAGGGTGAATTGTTCTTCGTAGAGCGCTTTGCCCACAATCACCGAGTCGATTCCTTCGTCCAAATATTGGGCGCTTTCAACCACATCGGCAAGGGTGGCGATCCCCCCGGAGACAGTAACGCGAGCATCGGTTGCGGCTGCCACATCACGCAGGAGCGCAATATTTGGTCCGGTGAGCATACCGTCACGTCCCACATCGGTGACGACCAGCCGGGATACCCCTTGGGAATCGAAACGTTCGAGCACTTCCCACAGGTCGCCGCCGTCGGTGGTCCAACCGTTGCCGCGCGCCCGCCATTGTCCGTCGATGAGTTTTACATCTAAACCGATGGCGATCCGATCCCCGTAGGTGCGGATTGCGTGGGCTGTCCAATCCGGGTTGGTAAGGGCGGCGGTGCCAATGTTGACTCGTGCACAGCCGGTCGCTAATGCTCTTTCAAGGCTGGCATCGTCGCGGATTCCGCCGGTGAGTTCCACCGCAATGTCGAGCTGGTTGACAACTTCTGCCATGAGTTCATGGTTGGAGCCGCGGCCAAATGCGGCGTCAAGATCGACGAAGTGTAACCAAGTGGCGCCGGCTTCTTGCCAGCGGATCGCCGCCTCAAGCGGGGTGCCGTAGATGGTTTCGCTGCCGGCTTCGCCCTGGGATAGGCGGACGGCTTGACCGCCGACGACGTCGACCGCCGGCAGGATGGTAAATGCGCTCGTCATGATAATGTTCGCTCTCTGTGCAGGTCTGGTGGTATGCACCTGGTGGGGCGGATGGTGTCGAAGAACGTGATGCTGCGCAAAGCGTCGGGGTGTTCTTATTGCAGGGGCTGGGTGTGGTTGCTACAGGATTCCAACCCAGTTGGTGAGCAGCTGCAGGCCAACTTCGCCAGATTTTTCCGGATGGAATTGGCATGCCCACAGCGCATCGTTGTCGACTGCGGCCACGAATCGGTCACCGCCGTGGGATGCCCACGCGACTTTCGGTGGGGCGATAATGTCGTCGGTTTCGGCAGGGAATTCCCGCACCCCATAGGAGTGCACGAAATAGAAGCGTGCATCGTGGTCGATTCCAGCGAACATCGTGGAGTCGGCGGGTTGTTCTACCGTGTTCCAACCCATGTGGGGTAGCCGATCGCTGTGTAGCCGTTCCACTTGGCCGGGCCACTGGTCACAGCCGCGAGCGGTGATGCCATGTTCATCACCGGTGGTGAACATCACCTGCATGCCGACACAGATCCCAAGTACTGGCCGGCCACCGGCCAGCCGTTGGCCGATCAGCCGTGGCCCATAAATAGCTTGCAGCCCTTGCATACAGGCGGCAAACGCCCCCACCCCGGGAACAACAAGCCCGTCGGCGCCCAGGACTGTATCCGGGTCGCTGGTGACTGTTACCTCAGCACCGGTGCGCACCAGTGCCCGGTAGGCGGATCGAAGGTTGCCTGCCCCATAGTCGAGCAGGGCAACGGTTGGTTTCGTCATCCAGATTCCTTTGAGTGAAAACGTTCACGGGTTGCTGAATTCCTACGATGCGGCGCCGGCCACGTTGGGTTAAAGCGACTGGATGTCAGGCGGCGCCAACATCATCACGGGTCGGCCACAGTAACATTGCGGCGGGCGAAGCGTTCAGGGTTCGCCCAAATTGTAGGCGAGCCGGTCGGCACATGCCTGGTCTTTTGGGGATACCTCCTATTGTGTGAGGGTGATCACTGGCAACGATGTGGGGTTGGGCGGCGATGCACCGGCAGCCAGGCGCACTCTAGCGGTTGTCGCCGTGGTCGAAGCGGCGGAGGAATTTTCGTTCCGCCCGGCCGCTGCGGCCGGCAGCACGCCGGGCTGCCGATTGTTCCGCCCGGGAGGCGTCGCCGCTACTCGTGGAATCGGTGGCTGCCCCTTGCCCGATGCTGCCTGTTTGCTGCCGCAGTTTGCGGTCTTTGCGCCGGAATGCTTGCTGTTTTGCTTTGGCTTTTTTCGCATTCCGGATTTCCACTGTTTCGGTGCCGGTGTCGGCCGTGTCACCAGTCTGACCGGGTTTGCTGGTGTGTCCGATGGGGACGAGTTTTACCCCAGTTTCGGCGACACGTTTCGTGCTTCGCGCCAGATCACCGGCAAAATGCACCGGTTTCTTGGAGGCACGACCCACAGCTTTCGCCCCATAGTAGGCTTTCCGGGCGGCGGGAACCTGTCGCAGCCGGGCACGGGTGTTATTGCGTTCCGCGATACGGTGCCGACCAAGTTGCCGATCAATCCACACACTAAATAGGCCGAAGGCGATAATGCCGGCGGCAACCCCGAACATTCCCGCATAGGCTAACGATCCGGCAACCACCCCAAGTGCGACTGCCCCAATCCCGGTGCCCCCGTCATAGGACATGTTCCACAGGGCTGATGCGTCAGTAACCCGGGAACGGGGCAGCCGAGCAAACATCATCAATAGTGCTTCGTTTTGCACCGCCCCGAAGCCGCCACCGAAGAGGGCGGCCGCAACAATCATCCACCATGGGGAGATACCAAACCCCAAAATCAGTGCCATCAACGCCAAACCAACCACCCCGGCAATCAGCGACGGGAAGGTGGTGACCCCAGCCATGCCGCGCCGGTCAGCAATCAGTCCTGCCGCATAGCGGCACAGCATCTGTGAACCGGCGGCAACCGCCAGCACAATACCGGCAATGGTGGCGCCCCGCGCTGGATCAGCTTGGCCGATTGCTGCCGGCACAAAGGACGACACCGCCCCATATCCCATGGCGAAGGTGCCGACCGCCAACGCGGGAATGGTGATGAGTTTCCAGGTGGCTACCGGCGGCAACCCGCCAGCATTCGCCACATCATGTTTCGGTGCCGGCGCCACCTTCGGCAAGGTGATACAGAGTGCAGTTGCAGCAAGTGCCACCACCGACGCGGTGACATAGGTGAAGGTGAAGCCGACATGTTCGGCTAAATACAGCCCCACCGGCAGCATGATCATTTGCACCAGACCGATCACGAACCCTAATGTGCCAGAGGCTTTCCCCAGCAGCGCTGGAACAACGAGTTCCGCAATAAGCGCAGCCTGCGCCACACAGATCGCCCCAAAACCCACACCCCGCACCGCAGAGATCAGCAGCACCGGCAGCGGATCGACCGAAAACGCATAAAGAAATGACGGCCCGCCCAAAATGAACGCACTGGCTACCATCACCGCAATATAGCCGAAGCGGCGCACCAGCTGCGGGGTGAACCATTGGGTTACCACAGTGGTGGCCATAAAAGCCGCAGTGGTGCCACCAGCCAGGGTCTCCGAGCCGCCGGCTTGGATCACGGCCAGCGGCACCACCGGCAGCAGCAGCGACCAGGAACCAAAGGCGCTAGCAACCGCCAGCAGTGTTTTCAGCATCCCCGGGGTTTTCAACAACGACTGGGATCCGGCGGCAGCCACGGTGTGCAAGGGTTTGGCCACGAGCTATGCAACCTCCCCGATCAGCCAGGTCAGCGCCACCCCGGCGACGATTGCAGCCACCACCGCGGTGACCACCGTCAACCAGATGATGCGCTGCTGCCATGCAGCCCACGCGCCACCAACCAGGAACCCTGCCGCAATAAACAGCAGATAAATCAACCAACTATCGGAACTTGTCGCCTCAGCAGCCGCAGTAACCATCTACAGCACCCCTTTCGTTGACGGAATTCCCACTACCCGCGGATCGGGTTCCACCGCCGCCCGGATTGCCCGCGCCACCGCCTTATATTCAGCCTCGGTGATATGGTGCGGATCACGACCTGAATGCACAATGACATGCAGCGCCAGCTGCGCATGAAAACTTAATGATTCGAAGAAATGCTGATTGATTACCGTCGCATAGTGGCCACCGATCACCGCCACTTGCATCGCATCGGGCTCCCCCCGAAACACTGTGTACGGCCGACCGGAAACATCGACGACTGCCTCCACTAAGGTTTCATCCATGGGCAGCTGACAGGAACCAAAACGGCGAATACCTGCCTTGTCCCCTAGCGCCTGGCGCAGTGCTTGGCCGAGCACAATCGCAGTGTCTTCGACGGTGTGGTGGGCATCGACCGCAATATCACCGGCGGCTTGCACGGTGAGATCGAATAACCCATGCACCCCGAAGGCGTGCAGCATATGGTCGAAAAACGGCAAACCGGTGGCAATATCGCAGCGCCCCGAACCGTCCAGATCAATGCGCACAGTAATGTCTGATTCGCCCGTGGTGCGGCGCACCTCACCAACCCGGGTTGTTGTGTGCGATTCCATGATCGTTGTTGTGATCCTCTCCCCACCACCGGCGACACCACCTTGCAGGAAAAGCATCGCAGGAGCCGGAAATCAAAAAATGAAACTCATGCAAGCGGCAGCACAGTGCATCATCTGCAACTCACCGCACACACAGTGCAGTGTCTACCGGCATACCGCATCGTTGCACCATGGGCATTGGTTCAACCTACCGGGCAACAGGTTATCGCGTCTACCATATAGCCCCGGATAGGCATTGTTTACGGCATAACTGGGTGCAGGACTCGTCGTGCCATCTGCCATCCCACACCAGGTGCTGGGGCAAACCAGACCGAACTACACCAGAGTGAACAACTGGCACCCTCACGGGCGGGTGCCCGTCCCGCTGCTGTGCCGATTTACGCCTTGGTGAGCACCGTTGGGGCGATGGCGGCTGCCGCCGCAAGCAGTGCGTCGTTTTCTTCCGGCAACCCGATTGTTGCCCGCAGATGGCCGGCGACACCCACATCCCGAATGAGCACACCCTCGTCGAGGAATTGCTGCCACACCGCCGCCTGATCGTGGAAGCCGCCAAACAACACAAAATTCGCTTCGCTTGGATGCACCACATATCCCTGGGCAACCAACGCATCCATGACCCGATCCCGTTCGGTGGCGATCGTAGCCACGGTTGCCAAGGTTTCGCTGCTGTGTGTTAAGGCGGCTAACGCAACTGCTTGGGTCAGCGTCGACAAATGATATGGCAGCCGCACCAGCATGACAGCCTCCACAAAAGCGGGGCTCGCCACAAAATAGCCCAGCCGCGCCCCCGCAAAGTCGAAAGCCTTACTCATTGTGCGACTCACCACAAGTTTCGCCGGATACGATGCGATAAGTTCCACCGCCGACGGCGAATCGGAAAACTCCATATAGGCTTCGTCGACAATCACAATGCCAGGGGTGCGCTCCACAATGCGGGCAATGTCGGCTAGTGGCGTGACGACCCCGGTCGGATTATTTGGGGTGGCAATAAACACCACAGCTGGCTGGTGGGCGTCGATTGCGGCAAGCGCTGCATCCATATCGATGGTGAAGTCGTCTTCCTTGCGCGGAATCCCGATAAATTCCGTCAAGGTTCCAGCCGACAATATCGGATGCATCGAATAGGACGGCACAAACCCTACGACTTTCCGGCCAGGCCCGCCGAACGCCTGCAACAATTGCTGCAACACTTCGTTAGAGCCGTTTGCTGCCCACAGGTTCGCCGCACTCACCGCGCATCCTGTCTGTTGTGACACATAGTCAGCTAGGGCGGCACGCAACGCCTCCGCGTCCCGATCCGGATAACGGTTCAGCGTATGACTTGCCTGCTCTACTGCAGCACATAAGTCTGCAACTAGCGCGGCCGATGGCGGGTAAGGATTTTCGTTAGTGTTCAACCGCACCGGGACGGTTAATTGTGGTGCCCCGTAGGCGTGGCTGCCGCGCAGATCCTCCCGGAGCGGCAGATCCGCTACCGTAATCTCTGCACCAGGGGTGGACGATTGTGCTGCCATAGTCGACGTTGTTATCGCTTTCTGCTGGGTTGAAGGGATGGGCACCATGCTGTGCTGGATACGCAGGGTAGCCGCTACTGTGCGAAACGAATAGTGATGGATTCGCCGTGGGCGGGAAGTGCTTCCGCTTCAGCTAAGGTCGTGACAGTATCGGCAATATCGTGCAAAGCCTGCTGGTCATACTGGACAACATGCACAGCTTTTACAAACGTGTGCGTTGACAGCCCGGAGTTAAACCGCGCCGAGCCGGATGTGGGCAGCACATGGTTGCTGCCTGCCGCATAATCCCCCAATGGGACTGGCGCATAGGTGCCGACAAAGATCGCACCAGCATTGGTGATTTGTTGGGCAACAGTCTCCGGGTCTTTCGTATGGATCTCTAAATGTTCCGCCGCATAGGCGTTTGCTGCCGCGATCCCTGTTGCTAGATCACCCACCAGCACGATGCCAGATTGCGGGCCGGTCAACGCTTGACTCACCCGGTCGGCGTTGCGGGTGATGTGGTAACGATCAGCCACTTCCCTGTCGACGGCTTCCGCCAGTTCCCGGCTGGTAGTGATGAGCACGCTTGCCGCAAGCACATCGTGTTCCGCCTGGCTGATGAGATCATAGGCAACATGTTTTGGATCCGCGGTTTCATCGGCGAGAATCGCAATCTCGGTGGGGCCGGCTTCCGCGTCGATGCCCACCACTGATCGGCATAGCCGTTTCGCGGCGGTGACATAAATGTTGCCAGGTCCGGTAATGAGATCCACCGGCTCCAGCACATCTTCGCCGGTGTCATCGCCATAGGCGAGCAGCGCCACTGCTTGTGCACCACCGACAGCCCACACCTCTTCCACCCCGAGCAGATGACAGGCAGCAAGAATTGTTGGATGTGGCCAGCCGCCGTGTGTTGCCTGCGGTGGGGAGGCAACCACCAGCGAATCAACCCCGGCTGCTTGGGCAGGCACCACATTCATAATCACCGACGATGGGTACACTGCATTGCCACCAGGCACATACAGCCCAACCCGGGATACGGGGATAAACCGTTCTTCCACGGTGGCACCGGGGGCAACTGTGACAGTGGTGCCTTGCGGCCTGGTTGCCTCGTGAACAAGACGAACCCTGGCAATCGCCTCGGTGAGGGCAGCCAGCACTTCCTCATCAAGTGATGCCGCCGCATCGGCGATAACTTCTGCAGGTACCCGCAGTGCGGCCGGACGTACCCCGTCGAATTGTTCCCCAAATTCCAACGCAGCTGCAGCGCCCCGTTCCCGCACCGCCGACACAATCGGGGCAACAGTCGCAGTGACGGTCTCAACATCCACCTCGCCGCGCGGTAACACCCGCCGCAGTTCGCTGGTGGTTGGGGTTTTCTCAGTCAAATCTACAAGCGACAACATTGCAATCTTTTTCCTGTGCCTTCCGGGCTGCGCATGCAACACACCGTGAGTAACCTGCCCCAGTGTACTGTGGCTCACCGCGCCGTGAGACAAAACTGGTGAAACACCACAAATCCGTCTCACCTGATGAAACAATCAGTATATTTCACAGCCGCACAGCACAGTGCCACAGCAACAAACCCGCCAGCGGCTTGCTAGGCAAGACGATGACGGGTTACGGCTTAGCGCAGGGTTTGCAATCTGCTTGCAGCGCAGCCACCTATGAGGGGCGAAAACACTACCCCTGGACTGCTGACGTTCGCGGCGTTGCATTGGTCGCTGCTGGCGACGTTTCGGCAAGTATTTGTGGCGGGGTTGCTGATTCTTCTCCGGCATGGCGCCGCACCACCCGGGGGCTTTCGCCAACGAGTGCCACGAGCAGCAAATACACCAGACCACCGATGGATCCGGCCACAAAATAGGAACCCAAACCGATCTGGAACGGAGCAGCAACTGCAACTTCTGCGGTGGGTGCAAGATCGGTGATATCAGGCAGTGGATAATGCAGTTCACTGCCAATCTGGGCACAGGTGACAATCAGCAGCGTTGCAAACAGCCCTAACACCACGATCCGCAATGGCATCACTGGCCGGACCGCCGCCCAAAACCACAAATGCCCGGCGATAGCCACAGCCAAGATCGACGCCAACAGCACACACCACACCGTGGCGGTGAATTCCGGCTGCGTCAGTGGATCATCGATTACCCGAAATTCGCCCTGTTCCCCTGGGGTGACGAGATAGGTTGGCCGAAACCAGCCGACTATCAGCCCCAAGATCACAGCACCTAAAACGCTGCCGATGATGGTGCTTCGCCAAACACCGAGATCGGTGTGCCATGCCCGATACCACCACGAGGTGGTGTTTGCTGCCTTTGTCATAGCTAGCCAATCTAACAAATACCTGCCACAGTTGGCGGCTTTGGCAGGGTTTCCCCGGTACAGCGGTCGCTGTTGCCCAAGTCCGCAAGGATGGGCGCACGCCAGCCCACACCACGGACACACCGCCACCCCACCTGCACCCCTGCCACATGACGCACCCCTAGCACGACACAGCTACAACCCGCTTACCCACCCGACGGCAGGGGCAAGACGATGCGGGACAGACGTTTTAGCGTTGGTCGAGATAGCTGGAGTCCACTTCCCCATGGCGGGAACAATAGGCTTGCCACCCATCTGGTCGGATCTGCACGATCATTCTGCGTCCACATATTTGGCAATACCGTGGCGCCTCGAGTCCTGCACGCGCCGATGGCGACAGGTGGATAGTTTCTCCCTTGGCGATTTCCTGGCCAGTATTGGGGTGAAATACTGGCCGCTCCCCGGTGAGCAGCGCAGCTGCTAATTCTTGGGAATCAGTGCGCTTCACAACAACTTCCTTTTCTTTTCCCAACAGGGTTGTAGTGTGCCCAGCAGCGGATCATGAACTGGGCTTTGCAGTATTTGGTTGCAACACATGCAAGGGTTGCACAGCACATCGCGTGTAGGCTGCCCGAAAGCTACTGCACACCGCAAACATCGCCTAGTCGAGGCGCAATACGGCAGCGACCCGGCAGCCGATAGCTATGCATTCTTCCAATAACAGGTCTTCCCCGGCACGGGTTGACTGCGCGGGGAAAACCTACCGAAACCGTCGCCTTCGGCGGCATGCTACCGGCGGCGACGGTATCCAGCTACGGTTGTTACACCGTCGAGTTCAAAGCTTTGATTGGCAGCCGCAACTTACCCACCATGTCGAGGTCACGTTCTTGTGGACGCCCCAAGGTGGTCAGGTAGTTGCCGACAATAATCGCATTGATACCGCCAAGCATGCCCTGCTCCGCACCTAAGTCGCCGAGGGTGAGTTCCCGACCACCGGCGAAGCGCAGAATTGTCTTCGGCAGCGCCAACCGGAAGGCGCCGATACATTTCAATGCCTCTGCAGCTGGCATTACTTCCTTGTCGGCGAACGGGGTTCCGGGGCGGGGATCCAGGAAGTTCATCGGCACTTCGTGAGGATCAAGTTCGGCAAGTTCGGTAGCAAACTCGGCGCGTTGTTCGGGGGTTTCGCCCATCCCCAAAATGCCACCGCAGCAGACTTCCATTCCGGCTTCTTTCACCATCTGCAGGGTGTCACGACGGGTTTCCCAAGAGTGGGTAGTCACCACATTTGGGAAGAAGGATCGGGCAGTCTCCAGATTGTGGTTATAGCGATGTACCCCTGCTGCCGCTAAGCGATCAACTTGCTCTTGCGTCAAAATACCAACAGATGCAGCAACGTTGATGTCGACTTCCTGTTGGATTGCCCCAACTGCTTCGATGAGCTGATCCATCAGCTTCTCGTCGGGTCCTTTCACCGCTGCCACAATACAAAATTCGGTTGCCCCAGTTTTCGCGGTCTGTTTCGCGGCATCGACCAATGCCGGGATATCCAGCCAGGCGTTGCGCACCGGTGACTGGAATAAACCAGATTGGGAACAGAAGTGGCAGTCTTCGGGGCAGCCGCCAGTTTTCAGCGAAATAATGCCTTCGAGTTCGACTTCTTCACCACACCACTTCAACCGTACTTCATGGGCTAAAGCGAGGAGCTCTTCGATTCGGTCATCTGGCAGTTGCAGAACTTCGAGGACTCCATCCTTCGACAGCCCTTCACCACGGTCGAGCACTTTCGCGCGGGCACGGGTGAGGATGTCGGGAGTGTCTTCGCCAGTGGTAGTCGTCATCAATACTCCTAAAAGCTTCGCAGGTGAGGTGGTTTGTAAAACAGCATCCGTGGCTGGGCAGTGTTCAACCACAATGCTGACCATCGTTCAACCAGCATATAGTCCAATACTGAACAGTGTTGTGGAAATGCGCCGAAATAGTGAAAAATCACCGCTCCTCCCCACCAGACACAGCCATTACAGCTCCAGTTCCCCTGCTACCCCGGTGAACAATATTCTGCAACAACACCGTGGAACAAAAATGCAGACTACCCATCGATCCGCAAACTTGTTCCAGCAGTAACCACCCTCACCTGGGTTTTCAGCAGTCTGCTGTAGCAGACCACAATCGCTCCACTGGGACACACCATACGACAACACCACCAGCGATCGGCCCGTGAGCGACCGTCTGCTGGTGGTGTTGCGTATCGATGTAATGAATTTGGTAGTTCAAAGCAGGCCAGCGGCTACCCCGCTTAAGAGGTGTCCGCTGGCCTGCTTGTGTCGTTACGCTGCTAGCCCGCCACTATGTTGAAGCTTGTTAGCAGTCTAGTGTTCACACAAATGTGCTTACTTCAAGGTGCATACGCGCCACTTGCCGTCTTCCTTCTTGAAGGCCTGCGGTGTAGACACTGGGTAGGAGTTCGGTTGGTTCACCGAAACCGTCACAGTACCGGAAGCAACATCGCCGTCGACCTTGACGTCGTTGAGTTCAATTTCTGGTGCAGGAATTTCTTGACCGGTGTTCCGGATTGCGTTGAGCAGCAATACGCGGGACTCCAGAACCTGCTGCGTTTCTGGGGCTTCCCGATCCGCTGCACAGAAGTATTCGCGGATATCAACATTCGGGTCGAGCGAGTTGACGTTGCGTTCCAGCTCGAGAAGTTCATCGACCAGGGCTTGGTCGGCCGGCGCACCGTTTTCGACGGTTTTCACCGCTGCTTTTGCAGCTTCAATTTGCTGCTTGAGCTCTTCACTGTACTGCTCTTGTTCCTCCGGACTCAAGGTTTCGGTGGCAGTTTCGGTGGCGGTTTCGGTGACGGTGACATCATCGTCTTTGTCCGCAGTGGAGGTCTTCTCCGACTTGGTGGTTTTGTCCTTGTCTTTGGACTTCGTCTCAGTGGAGGTGGTCGTTGACGTGCTCGAAGCTGTGGTGGTGGTTGCAGCCTCGTCATCGGATCCGCAGGCGGTGAGCACCAGCGGCACCGCCATCGCCGAGATAACCAGGGCTTTCTTCACAGACCCGAAAGTGCGCATGGATGTACATTCTCCTTCAGGATGGGTGCAACGCACACCATCGTTTGTAACGTGCAAACGGAAACGTTGTCACCTGCCAGCGCCTTGACTTCCACAGTTGTCGGGCAATGTCGAAGTTTTCATGGCAGCAATCAGCAGGCACACGTATTCTAGCGCGCTTATTTCGCTGGCAATAGCACGTATCCGCAACAAGCAACGAGTCGGTAGGCACACCTAGATATTCCCAACTAGGCACTATTCCTTGCCCCATTTGTTACCATTTCTGCTGCTCATTGCAGTATTGCTTAGCAACAGTATCGCTTGATGCAAGCCGTTATTGCCCCTTCTGCCAGCTGTGGGCAGCCAACTGGGGGCATAAGAATTGATACCGTTTAGCAACCAAAATCTCAGCGGCTTCTCACGGTTAGCCCACTGCTCGACCCCCTCAAATGCGGGTAGATTGTCGCCCTGGACAGCAAGAGTGCTGCCTGCCGATGGGTCAAGTTCGTGCTTGCCACGCAATGGATAGCAGCTGCAGCAGTGTGGGGAAAGTTTTTCCAACACCTTCGCCCTAATAGTCACCCACTCAGCTAATGTTAAATCGTGCAATTAACCCGGGAGATTATTTCACAAGCCGCCATCGAGATTCTCGACACCTATGGTCTCAGCGACATGACGATGCGACGTCTTGCCAAGCAGCTCTCCGTCGCTCCCGGCGCACTCTACTGGCATTTCCCTTCCAAGCAGGAACTTATTGCCGAACTAGGCCTTATTTTGCTGGCCCCGGTGATTTATCCGCAACTGCCCGATAGTGAAGAAAAACAGCAGCTGGTTCGTCGAATGCAGACGAATCATCCACAAATTGCGATTCCGCTACATTCTGCTACCGACCCCTTGGAACTGAGCCTGCGGTTGCGATCAACATTGTTGGCGCACCGTGATGGTGCCGAGCTCGTACTTGCAGCATTATCGAAGCCACAGTTACGAACTGATTTGGAACAGGCGTTTCTCTCAACGTTAGACAAGGTTGCCTCCGATCCGGCACTGCAAGGAATGTGTGCGGCAACGCTGGTGCATTTCGCCTTTGGGGCGGTGTCTCATGAGCAAGCGGTTGCCCAGCTTTGTAAGGCAACGGGTGAAAGCACCCCGAATACTACTGATGCTGCAAGTGTCGAGGATCAGTTTGCGCAAGGCGTGAAGATGATTGTTACCGGCACCGCCGCGTTGCAGTAGGAGCAGGTGACTTGCAGCAACCAAGCACTGTGGTAACTGTCCTAGCCGGTTAAGGTATGCCTCCTCTGCTCGTTGGAACCAACCCGGGGCATAGTCTGGCGCTCGACAGCGCAGAGGTGCGCAGTGGTCGGCGCTGTATTGATTCCTTCCTTATACCCCGGTTCAGCCGCTAGGGGATGCAGTGCGCTGCCCACCTCATGCAGGGGTGAGGGACACCGCGGCTCAGATCCGCCGAATTCGACCAAGCTGCAGGCACAATGGCTCCTCTCGCGAGTTTTCCACAGATTACGCAACCGGAATTGTTCGTCTACAGCCCATCCAGAAAATGTTTCACTGGGGACAGACTGTTCGGGGCTGTATCCCACGTATTGAGACGCCAAGGATACGGGCGCAAAGTATGCAACACCGCGCCTCACCAGGACGGAAAACCGACCAGCATCGCCTCAGTCAGTGACTAAGTTTTCCACCTATCTGTGAAGGTTTTCTGCGCAACACCATCCGGTAAGTAATACCATTACAAGGCCACTTTCCTCACCACTATTGCTCACAAAACTAGCAGGTCATACAATGTTTCTGCCGCCGACGGCAAATGTTTCGTCAGGGTAAAAATGAAGGTTTTAGGCTAGAGTATTGGTCATGAGTAATGATGCCGTTGATGTCATACAGGTGTGGCCAGGATCGGCCTACCCATTGGGCTCCACCTATGACGGAGCGGGCACCAACTTTTCCATTTTCTCCGATATCGCCGAGAAAGTAGAGCTGTGCCTGCTTGATGAAGACAACAACGAAACCAGAATCAATCTCGAGGAAGTCGACGCCCACACGTGGCACTGCTACCTGCCAGGGATCACCCCGGGGCAACGCTATGGCTACCGAGTCTACGGGCCATATGATCCAGCAAACGGACACCGCTGCGACCCGAATAAACTGCTGGTTGACCCGTATGCGAAAGCCTTCGACGGCGAATTCGACGGACACCCTTCGCTGTTTTCTTACGACATCAACGATCCCTATGATTTGTCGAAGCGCAACGAGGAAGATTCCCTCGGACACACCATGACCTCCGTGGTTATTAACCCGTTCTTTGACTGGGCGAATGACCGCGCACCGAAGATCCCCTACGACAAAACCGTCATCTATGAAGCGCATGTCAAAGGCATGACAATGACGCATCCGGATATTCCAGAAAAACTCCGCGGCACCTATGCGGGGCTGGCACATCCGGTGATTATCGACTACCTGAAAGATCTTGGAGTCACCGCCATTGAGCTGATGCCGGTACACCAATTCTTGCAGGATGACCGCTTGCGTGAACTTGGTTTACGCAACTATTGGGGCTACAACACCTTTGGCTTTTTAGCACCCCACCAGGACTATGCCGCATCCTCCAAACCCGGTGGTGCAGTCAGCGAATTCAAAGGGATGGTGCGCACGTTCCACGAGGCGGGCATCGAGGTTATTTTGGATGTGGTGTACAACCACACCGCCGAAGGCAACCATATGGGGCCAACTATTGCGTTCCGCGGTATCGACAATGCCGCCTACTACCGTCTCGTCCACGACGACAAAGTGCACTATATGGACTACACCGGCTGCGGTAACTCCTTAAATGTGCGTCATCCACACACCTTGCAGCTGATCATGGATTCGCTGCGGTATTGGGTTTCTGAGATGCATGTTGACGGTTTCCGATTCGACTTGGCATCCACCCTTGCCCGCGAACTTCACGATGTCGACCGGCTCAGCGCCTTCTTCGATCTCGTCCAGCAGGATCCGATCGTCTCCCAGGTGAAACTCATTGCGGAACCTTGGGATATTGGCGAAGGCGGCTACCAGGTTGGGAACTTCCCAGCACTGTGGACGGAATGGAACGGGAAGTATCGCGATACGGTTCGGGATTTTTGGCGGGGTGAACCAGCAACGCTCGGTGAATTCGCCTCCCGGTTGACCGGTTCCTCCGATTTGTATGCCAATAATGGTCGCCGCCCAACGGCAAGTATTAACTTTGTCACCGCACACGACGGGTTTACCCTCAACGATCTGGTGTCCTACAACGAAAAGCACAACGATGCGAACGGGGAAGGTAACCGCGACGGGGAATCGCACAACCGTTCCTGGAACTGTGGTGTGGAAGGCCCCACCGATGATCCGGCAATCGCCCAGTTGCGGGCACAGCAGCGGCGAAACTTTCTCACCACCTTGCTACTTTCCCAGGGCACCCCGATGATTGCCCACGGCGATGAGATGGCTCGCACCCAAGATGGCAACAACAATGTCTACTGCCAGGATTCACCGCTAGCCTGGATGGACTGGGAACAGGCCGCAGATAATCAGACGTTGATTAATTTCACCAAGCGGCTGTTGAAGATTCGGGCAAACCATCCAGTGTTCCGCCGCCGGCGGTTCCTGGCGGGCGGTCCGCTCGGCGACGATGACCATGTCAAGCGCGATATCGCCTGGCTGGTGCCATCGGGCAAATTAATGACCCAATCAGACTGGGATTTCACCTTCGGCAAGTCGCTGATGGTCTATCTCAACGGCAATGCGATTGCCGAACCAGATGAGCGTGGTCAGCGGATTGTCGACGATTCCTTCCTCATGTGTTTTAACGCCCACTATGATCCCATCGACTTCACACTTCCGGAGGCGAAGTTTGGCGCGAAGTGGCGAGTGATTGTCGACACCACCGAGGAAACCGGGTACCCCTTGACTGAGGCAATCATTGATGCTGGCGGCCATGTGGTGGTGCCAGGTCGGGCAACAATGCTGTTAAAGCAGATCGCTCCCCCACCATCGCTAGCGGCAACTGCAGCACACGATGATGCCACTGCTACTGACTCATCCACTGCGCAGGCTGCACCCGCCACTACTGATACTCCTGTCAGCGGCGACGATCCAAGTGGTGTCTCTGCTGCAACTGCTGGCGATGCCAACGATCACAGCACAGTTTCCCGCGAGGAAGAACTAGTGACAGCTGCCCCAGGATCGATGGCTTCCGGCGCCGATGATCTCACCGCAGACAGCACCACATTAGATGCAGGGGTTTCCTCCCCTGGAGAAGCCGCCAGCGGCGAAGAATCTCGTGACAGCGCAGCGACCCCTGCTACTGATGCACTGCAAGGAAGCGCTGATCCATTGCAGCGCACCGGGTTGTCTGCCGGTGGAACTCATGTGCTTCCCGGCCAAGGGGAAGACAATACGGCAGCACCGGTGATCTCCTCCGCAGAGATCGCCACCAGTGCTGTGAATGCGAATGTGACAGCGCAAACCGCTGCTCATCATCCAGAACCAGATACTGACCAGTGGCATAGTGCACAGTCAGATTCGGTAACCTTCCCCGCTACTACTGGAGTGCCCGCCGGCACTGCACCGCAGCCTTTTATCAACCAGGACACGAAACCCGACGAACACGCTGCAGCACAGCAACCGGCCGCACCAGCCGCTGAACGTGTTGCCGCTGATTCGCCGGATAGTCCCCCAAACCCGCCGGCCGCAACTCCGCAGCCACCGTCGCAATTCACCGACGACTATGAGCAGCAGCCCGAGTATTAAACCCACATCCGGGAAAAACACCGGTAGTAAATACTTTTTTCAAGCGACATCGTCAAAGATTCACCACTGGTGAAGCTCGGTAAGTGATAGAAAAACCGGAAGACTCCAAAGCCTGGAACGGCGAGGTTGGCGTCTTCCGGTTTTTGCGATAATCGGCACAGCAGCCAACAGCAGTACTGCCGGCTTTCTCAAAACACAACAACCGCCAACTCATCCCTTCCAGATGAAGGGGTCAGTTGGCGGTTATATATGTCAGTCAGAGCCGATCAGCGAACCTGATGTGTCCTACCACATCGATGGCACCGGGGTGCGTTGTGGCGGCACCCCGCCTGCGGCTTCCTGTGCAGTGTTCAAACTAGGCGTTTTGTCCGCACAGCAGCCAGCGGCCACCTTGCCGCACAAAGTACTGCGAATCGGTGCGGGTTTCACCATTAGCAGTCACCGTCACCTCGGCGGTCGCCTCATCGCCGTTGACAACCAGGTTGTTGATCGCATCAACGCGGGCACCCATGTTTGGTGGGATCGGCAGTGGCGGCACTTCAGCACGCACCTTGTTAGTGATCGCATCCCGGCCACCAACTTCAGCCAGGGCAGCATCACAGGTGTTGTTGAAGGTGTTGATGAACACGGCTTGAATATCCGGTCCGGTCAGCGAGCTAGCCAGCAGGTTACGCAGATCATTTTCGATCTCCGGGGTGGCCTCATTTGGGCCGCCCAAAGGCTGCACCGGCGCAGGCTCGATCTGTGGCGGGGCTAGCGGATTAGCCGTGTCCAACGGAACTTCTTCAACAACCGTGGCTGTCGCAGTCTGCGTCACGGTTACTTCTTCTGCAGCAGCAGTGGACTCTTCCGGCTTCGGATCCTTCTTCTTATCCTTGTCCTTGTCTTCCTTTTCAGTTGTGCTAGAGGAAGACTTGGTGCTCGTCTTCGTCGTCGAGGTGGTCGTCGACGTCGACGTTGCGGTAGAGGTGGCAGTATCAGTTGCGTTGTCATCATTGTCACCACCGCTGCAGGCAGCCAACGTCAATGGCAATACAGCAGCAACCGCAACAAGCGTCTTCTTCGAACGGGTCAGGCGATACAAGTGGTCATCACTCCTAGGGTTAGCAATATGTGACTAGCCGTCACGGAATCGGTCCGCACGCCATATTGCAGTGGTATCAGCAACAGCCACAGGAGACCAAATAATACTGACTTGGCGAAGCCCTGCGACATGCATGGTGCTGACATGGGTACCATCCGCAGTTCACCCTACCGGTGTTACACACCTGCACGCCCACACCGACTTGCCGGAGCATCATTACCAGCTGGTCAGCGCGAGCCTGGCAGGTATTCGCATTGATAGGTTGCATACTGCGCAAATACGGTATCCATGGTGACCAACCCACGCAATTGTCAATCAGTGGCACTTGATGTCTGCTAGTGCAGGTAAACAACCATCCGGGGCAGACACCGACCAACATTCCGAGATGAACACGTCTGCTGCGGCCGCACAGGCGAACAATCGACAGGTTTGGTGGGTTGGATACGGTGTGTGCAGTCTAGCAATCAACCCTGCAGAAACGACAACCAGCAGCAGCGATACGGTACATCCTTTTCCTGCCCAAGCGGGATATCCTGCTGTCTCGGCAAGCTAGCGGGTAAGCTAGATTCACCTATCGGCAGCAGCGGCCATATTCGGTATATCTTCGGTCATGGGTTCCTCCAACACAGCTGGGGCGCAGCATTTCCAGGAGATCGGGGATCAGTGAGCGCTATCGTGTCGCTTGCTGCCGGATAAGGTTGGTTCTTCGCTTTCCAACACGTCGTCACAGAAAGTGGGTTAGGCCTGATGTCCATGGTGTCCGCATTGGGAATGCATCTGACATTGACACAACAACACCTACAGCTGTCCCCCGACCTGTTGGGACGCTCTTTAGGGCGATGCGACCAGCTGATTCCGCTTCCTGATATTGCGGCTGTTCGCTATGTTCCAGCGGCACACCCGCTCCCACAGCAGGTGATACTCACCATTGCGCAGCATGCACAGACGACTGAGCAATCATCAGCTGGCACCGCAGCTGGTGGTGAGACCTCCTCCACCGTGCTGGTGCGATTTGCGCCTCAACAAACCGAGGAAGCGACCGCGTTTGCCGCCACTATGCAACGGATTCTCGCTGGGGAAAGTGTGGATTCGGTCACTGGTGGCGAAACAGCTGGAGTCACCGGGGTGATTCTGGATGTGCAGGCCCCGCCCGCGGATTGGGCGCATGCCACCTCGATTAGCTTTGCTGCAATGATTGACGGCACGGTAGGCACTATTCACCGGTTTAGTTTGCGTGGCGATGATGCTGTCGATAAACGCACGCTCACTGAAGCAGTGGAGTTACTCGTGCAGGAAACACAACGGGTCGGCAGCGAACAGCACCCCGCTACTGCTGCTTCCGACGCTGACTCTCAACACCGCCAAGGGTTACTCATCGCCGATTCGCTGTATCAAACCTGTGGCCGGTTGAAGCTGACAGCAAAACGGCTCCGGGTCGCTATTGCCCCAATGGAAGGTGTGTGTTTACGTGGCCTTGCTGCCGGACCGGCCGGTGACTACCGTCCGCCCGCAGCAGCGTTACAAAACGATGCGGCCGCAACAGCGACAAAAGCAACACCCCATTCGATTGCCGATATGCTCGTCGAATTGCGACTACGCAACAACACCGATCCGGCACAAAGGATCAATACGATTGCTGATATCGCGGCAAGTTGGATGCGGCAACAACACGATCAGGCGGTGCTTGCAACTGCCGCCGCACCACAGGATACGACTCTTGATGCGCCAGTGATGGACTTAGCCAGTATGGTGCGGGCAGCAGGCTTTTTGCCAGGTCGTCTGCATGGCGAAAATCAGGTCGCAATGCTCACTCTTGCCGATGCCCAAGTCGCCTACGGAGAGGTGGCGGCAAGTACCGCACCACAAGACCGCAATCGTCAAGCCACCACTGGTGCTTCGTCCACTACAAAATCACCATCTGGGGCAACGGAATCATCCGCGACAACAGCCAGTGGAAAAGATTCGCAGAATTCTTCGCCAAAGGGTGGCACGGCGGCGCGTTCCCGGGGTAGCTCGACTGCTGCGCAGGCCGGCAAGCGTGCCTACTGGAAGGGGAACCGGGAAAAACTGGTTATCCCGGAGCCGAACCCCGATGCCGACCCGGAAGATGTGTTTTATGGACAACATGTGGTGCTCTCTGGCGATTTTGCGCTCATTGGGAAAAACGACATTATGCAGGCTCTTGCCAAGCGGGGCGCGGTCGGCCAGCAGAATGTGACAAAGAAAACCACGCTGCTGGTGGCAGGCCCTTGGCCATCCAAGACTTCCAAAGTCACCAAAGCAGAGCAGTATCAAAGCCAGGGGCAACATATTGAGATCTGGACGGATGAACAGCTGTATGCCGCCTTGGGGATAAGTCAGCCGCCGACCCCTGCCGATTTGGAGCCGCCTTTTTAGCCTGCATTATTGGCAATTGCCGTAGTCACCAGGCGCCGCATAGGGTTGTAAATATTTGCAGCGCATCTGGCTGGCGCGGGCGCAGGGTGAGTCTTGCATCTTGGGGTCGCCGATGCGGCAGGCCGCAAACAATACACCCCGCCACACGACTAGTATCACCTTTACTACCCCTGTTTTGTAGCACTTCAATACCCCTGTCAGGTGAACTAACACACAATTGTGGAACGTTCCATGGAACCATCTCATCGCGCGGGCTAGTCTAACCACACTGTCAACAGCACTTGCCAAGTTGGTGGCGGCTTTCACTTGGGAAGAAAGCACCCCAACATAGTGCTGAATTCGACGGAACGCCTGATGTCCTTGCCGATTGGGGTTCATCGCTTGTAGGCGGCAGTGTTGTACACAGTGTGGATCGATGTTGCATCACACTTGGCGGGTGCGTTGTGGGAATGTGCCCGGCCTGCCACACCCCAACACCGCGGCCGGTGATGATCGTTCAACCGTAGCAAGGTGTACTCGTTGGGAGCTCCACAGCACATCAGGTTTGCAAGGTTTTGCTGTTCCGTCAACACAGGGAGCCATCCTGTGACGACAGCCCCAACGGTGTGGAAATACCGCCGGGGTTTATCCAGTGACCGTGGAGCTTCTTCGTTGCGAAAGACAGTGAGCGATCATGTCATCACACACCAGAGAACACCATTCCAGCGACACCCGCAGTGCCACCTCAACATCCATCAGTACTGCAGGGTGCACCGCCCGGGAGATCATCCCGAAGCTGTTGACCACCCGGCAAGCATTGCAAGCAAAGGGGGGATCTGCACAGGTTGCACCAGCAGCCTCACTGGCATTAAACATGCATGTCCGCTGCGCGTTTGTCCAAAATGGTCAACTGCTCACCTATAGTTCTTGCGATCTACTTGCCGGTGGGGTGGCAAATTTGTGGAATATTGTCGCCGCCGAAGTGTTAGCAGCTGCAACTGCCGACGATGAGCAGCCCTTTGAGGTGCGCCCACTGCACTATTTGGCGGGCACTGCACTGCCAGGACTCCAGGTTCGCAGCAGTAACGGGATGTCCTCTGAGTGGCTTACCCATCCACGACTGTTTCACCGCATGAACACCTATTTGGCGCAGGTGCTACACGATGAGCCCCGCTGGTTTGCCCCACAACAGGGCGTGGTGTTTACAGTCGGCGCAGGACAGCTCAATCAAGAAGTGTTGGATTTTGCTGCACACTTGGCACACTCAGCCGGCCCTGCTGCCATCACCGGTATGCCGATGAAATATTTGTCTGGTTTCCCTGCACAGTTGTGTCCTGCTGGTGGAAACGTCGTACAACAACTTCGTGGTCGGCAAACCACCAGCGGACCGCAGGTGCTGCGACGTAGGCATCCGCAACACGTCGACGGTAGACGGTAACCGAATCCGCCATAGGTGGCGGCCGCTTACCAACCAGTGCCAAGCCGCCAACAGCGATGGTGGGCAAATTGAGGACTGTGTGCAACATTGTGGTTTCCCTGCCGGGGTGATGGTTTTCTTTTATGCTTAAACCCAGCCAGGCGCGGGGCAGATAACCGGAAGCACTCGGCTATCAACATGCAAGGGTGCCGCTTCGCTGTGTGTCACAGCAAATCAATCTGCGGTGGTGTGATCACAACCTTTTGCCAGTTCCTGCAGGATTGCGGTACGCCAGCTCACACAGCTGTGTAGGTATTTGTGAGTCGTTCAAGATGCCCCACGGCGCGCCACACACCACCGGGCAAGGGAGTAGCTCGCCATGAAGCAACAACAAGTTTTGACTGCCACCTATCGTCTGCAGCTGCGCGGGCCGGCAGCTGGTTCGCCGGCAGATCGGTTTACTTTTGCCGATGCCGAAGCGGTAATCCCCTATTTGGCGAAGCTGGGGATTTCTCATATCTATTTGTCGCCGATTTGTACCGCTCCCCCGTCATCGAGCCACGGCTACGATGTTGTCGATCCGACGACGATCAATCCGGAGCTTGGGGGAATGGAAGGGTTCACCGCACTGGTGGCTACCGCTCGGCAGCATAACCTGGGGGTGATTATTGACATCGTGCCTAACCATGTTGGTGTCGCCGAACCATGGCGGAACCAGTGGTGGTGGGATGTGTTGACCTTTGGAACCGACTCTGAATACGAACAGTATTTTGATATTGACTGGCGGGAAGACAACGGCGCAGGTGGCAAACTTGGGCTGCCAGTGCTCGGCGCTGACGGGATCGATGCGGTCACCTTCGACACGGTCGCCGACCAGCCGGTGTTGCGATATCACGAACATGTGTTTCCTATTCGCCCCGGCACGAAAGCCGAAAGTCCACAGGCGACGTTGCACCAGCAAAGCTATCAGCTGTTGAATTGGGACTCCGGCACGATCGGCTATCGGCGTTTTTTCTCTGTGAATGATCTCGCCGGTATTCGTCAGGAACTTCCGCAGGTGTTTGAACATACTCATCGACTGCTGCGGGAACTCGTTGCCCGGGATCTCATCGACGGGGTACGAGTCGATCATCCCGACGGGCTTGCCGATCCGTTTGAGTATTTGCGCCGGCTGCGGGAAGTCATTGGTGATGAGCGGCTGCTGGTAATTGAAAAGATTTTATCTGTCGATGAGCCATTGGATCCGCGTCTCAACGTGGACGGCACAACTGGCTATGATGCGCTGCGCGAATTTGATGGTATTTTCATCTCCCGCGAAGCAGAGTCGCCGTTATCGATGCAGGCGCTGGCATTATCGGGTTCCCCGTGGGATGGTGCCGCGGTGCAGGCGCTCGAACAGGCGTTGAAACGGGAAGTTGCAGCGGAAGAGCTCGCTGCCGAAGTTACCCGGCTTGCCCGGGCTTGTCGCCGGGATAATTTCTCAACTGCCGGCCGGTCGGTCAGCGACGAACAGCTCAAAGACACCATTGTCGAACTGGTGGCGGCGATGCCTGTGTATCGGGCGGACTATATTTCTTTGTCTCGGGTGCGTTCCAGTGTTATTGCCGAGATGACTCGGGCGTTTCCTTCCCGGCGCGACGCTTTAGATCTTATCGCTGCAGCACTCATCGCAGGCGGGGAGGCGAGTGTACGGTTTGCACAGGTGTGTGGTGCGGTCATGGCTAAAGGCGTGGAGGACACCACGTTTTATCGGGCTTGTCGGCTGGTGGCGTTGCAGGAGGTTGGTGGGGCTCCGGGACGGTTTGGGGTAGGTCCGGCAGAGTTTCATTTGTTGCAGAAGGAACGGTTGCGGCTGTGGCCGCAGGCGATGACCACCTTGTCGACGCATGACACGAAGCGTAGTGAGGATGTGCGGGCTCGGATTGTGGCGTTTACGGATGATCCGGAGGCGTTTATCAATATGGTGGAGACGGTGATGGCGGTGTCGCCGCCACCAGATAAGGCCACCGGCTATTTTCTGTTGCAGAATCTGTTGGGTCTGTGGCCTGCTGATCGGACAGCGGTGCAAGATATTGCGGAACGGATGAACGCCTATGCGGTCAAAGCGATCCGGGAAGCGGGGGTGCATTCGACGTGGACGGCGGTGGATTCCGATTTTGAGCAGGCACATCTTGACTGGTTGGGGCAGTTGCTGCACGGTCCGGTCACTGAAGTTATTGCCGACTATGTGGATGGGCTTGTTCCTGCAGCGCAGATGATATCGGTAGGCCGGAAGCTGCTGCAGCTGTGTGCCCCGGGGTTGCCGGATATTTATCAGGGCACCGAGTTTTTTGATCACAGTCTTGTCGATCCGGATAATCGGCGCCCGGTCAACTATGACGAGCGGGCAGCTGCGTTGTCGGTGGTTGAGCAGGATTGCCGAATCGATGCTGCTGGTCTCATCGCCCCAGAGGATGCGCCTGCGATCCGGGTGGGCATGCAGCTGGTCGAGGGTGATGACAAGGGTTGTTGTGAAACGGTAGTTGCTCGGTTCCAAGCCACCCCGGAGCATGGGCGGTGGCCGCTTCTTACGCAGGCACCTGATGCGGTGAAACAGTTGGTGACGTTTGCCGCGCTAAAGGTGAGACGCGCCCTGCCGGCGGTGTTTATGCAAGGCGCCTATCAGCCGTTGTTTGCTATTGGACCGGCAGATGCGCAAGTGGTTGGGTTTGCCCGCTGCGCCGTGGACACAGGGGTACCGCAGGTGATTGCGTGTAGTGTGCGGCGTCCACAAGCGTTGGCACGTCTCGGCGGATGGGGGAACACGACAGTGAGCCTTCCTGCCGGACGCTGGTGTGATCAGCTCACCGGTACTGTCTATGAGGGCACCATTGACTGTGCGATCCTATTTCAGCTGCTGCCGGTGGCTCTCATGGTGCGGTTGGATACCGCAGATGAGTAAGCAATACTGCGGATAAGAAAGGAAGGGTTCGGCGCTCTGCTGGTGCTGCGCTATGGCGGGTGTGGGGGTTGACCCTCTACACTGCTGCACGGCGGAAGTCCTGTCGAAAATGTGAAGGCTTTTGGAGGTGGGTGTGAGTACACCGCATGCTATTGCCACGTTGGCGAATTTGTACCATGAGTGGATTCGTGCCCACCCCAGTGCCCGGGAGGATTTCACCGACACCATCGAGGATGTGTTGGTTGATGCTGGGGTTACCTATGATCGGGTGACGTGTCGGGTGAAAACGTGGCGGTCGCTGCGCACGAAGGCGAAAGCTGTCGACGCGCAGGGGCTGCCGATGTACACCGATCCGTGGAATGAGATCAACGACATTATTGGGGTGCGGATCACTACCTTTTGCTCCACAGAGATCCCGCAGGTCATTGAGGTGCTGCGGAAAACGTTTTCGGTGATCAAATCGATTGATAAAACTGCACAAACCCGGGTTTCTGGCGGGTTTGGCTACGGCAGTCATCATCTGATTTGTTCCATTGATGAACCGGTGGAGGGGCTTGACGCCTACGAGGGTGCAGTGTTTGAGGTGCAGATTCGCACGGTGCTGCAGCATGCGTGGGCAGAGTTCGAGCATGATATTCGCTATAAGCGCGGGGAGGGCACGCTGGATCCGCGGATCGATCGGGCATTTACGCTCACCGCGGGGCTTATTGAGCTTGCCGATCAGCAGTTTGACCAGATTGCGGCGATCCAAGAAGGGGCGAGTTCCGCGAACCAGGATGTGCTGTTGTCTGCGGAGACGCTTCCTGGTGTGTTGGCGATGCTGTTGGGGAATCGTTTTCCTCGTTCCAAGTCGGAATATTATCCGTGGCTGGAGGAGATTTTGTCGCTCAACGGTATTACTACTGTTGGGGGGCTGCGGGAGCTGTTAAGCGATAGCCGGATTTATCAGGTGCAGCAGGCACTTGGCTACCGGTTCGTGCCCGGCCAGGTGCGACTGATTGACGATTTGCTGTTGCAAATGTTTGGGCAGGCCCATATTGATCGCACAGCGCACACGGGTATGCGGCCGAAAGCCCGCGCCGACCGGTTGCCGAACAGGTTGGCGCAGCTGCGCGAGGCAGATGCAGTCGAAACCGGCGAAGCGTAGCTTTCCCCTGCGGTGCGGGGTCTGCCCTGTCACGGTGGGCAAAACGTGTTTACGATCCTACTGCTGTGGGGTGCCGGTGTGTTCGTCTAGCCGCGGCGGCCGAGCAGCCGATCGGTTTCGCGCCGCTGTTTCTTTGTTGGCCGCCCGGAGCCACGATCGCGTTGCGGGAGGCTGGCAAAGACTTCTCGGGGCGGTGGTGGCGGGGTGTGGTCGATATAGCAGGTGCGGGCAACCGGTGCACCGACACGTTTCAGAATCGGATGCACCACCTCGACGTGGTGTTCCCGGTGATGAACCCACACCCGCACCTGGTCACCGGCTTTCACCTGCTGGGAAGGTTTCACCGGTTTCCCATTGAGTTTGATATGTCCAGCTTTGCAGGCGTCACTGGCAGCAGAGCGGGTTTTCACTAACCGCACCGCCCACACCCACTGGTCAATACGGGCAGGTTTCGCCGGCACTGGTGGTGTCGTTGTTGGATCGGTCATTGCTGCTCCTAGCCCTTTGCCGCATCCGCCCACGGGGCGAAAATGCGGTGGGTTGCCCCCTTTTTTTTGAAGGAAACCCTGCACCGCTGCCGCCGATGAGGGTCATCTGCGGCAAACAACAGGGATGCGGGGTTGGTGATGGAAAACTTGGCACTCAAGAAACACTGCAGTGCCGTCCGCGAAGCGGGAAGAATCATCACATACTGGAATGAAAAGTTCCTAGTATTCGTCGACGTGGTTGATGATCTTGTTAATGCGATAAGCATTTACCCCGCCGATTACTAGCGCAAACACCAGACCGATGAGCAACCAGCTCAACCCGCCGGCAAGCGCCAACACCCCGCCACCGACCAGCGAGGCACCAACCCCGATCACCCCGGTACGGGCATATCGGCGGACGGCTTGTTTGCGCTGCTCAATAGGATTATGGGGACGAGGCTGCAAAGTCATAGTTCGCTATTCTACCCGGGCAGCACCACGGCGGAAGCCTTGCCACCTATCCACTGTGCAGCAGCAGACGGCGGGAACCATCCGGTTGTATTGTGTTTTGCTTAAACCGTCCTGCCCACCGTTACGGCAAATCAGCAGCGCTAGCCGGAAGTTCAAGCCAGGTAGTGTCAATCAATTCCGGTTCCGCCTCCCCTTGCGTGCAGGCGGCAAGCTGCGCGATCAGCGCCGCAACACGGCCTGGATCGCATGCCACGACAAGTGTCACTGTTGCCCCATAGGTGACATCAGCAATATGAAACCCTGCTGCCCGCAAATCCGCCTCAATTTTGCCGGCCACAGTGTGGGCAAGATCAACAGCCACCAGCTGCTGCAACACCCGTTTTTGCCGTTTCACCTGCGCTAAAACCCCGATAACCCCATCACCATAGGCGCGCACCAGTCCCCCAGTGCCCAGCTTGATCCCGCCAAAATAGCGAACCACCACAGCCGCCACATTAAACAACGCTGCCCCACGTAACACCTCCAGCATCGGTGCCCCAGCTGTACCGGAAGGCTCCCCATCATCAGAGGAACGCTCCACCGGTTGGGCATCCGCAACCTGGTAGCGATACGCACTGCAATGATGCCGGGCATCCGGGTAGCGATGTTTAATCTCATCGATAAACGCCCGGGCGCTCGCCTCATCCTCGACGCGCGCAGCATAGGTGATAAAACGCGACTTTTTCCGCTCAAACTCGAAGCGGCAAACCTCATCGGCGGGAAGCAAATACATAGTAATCATCAGTCTAGTTCGTTTTCAGCGGGTCGCTTTCCCAACCCGATACTCCACACCAGCCGCCAAGGTGGCTGCCACCCAGCCCCAGCAACAGCAACACCAACATCGCAAACGAGCTGCAGAGCCATCCACACTAGCCCCAGGACCAAACACTGCCCCAAGTCCAAAACCCAACCCAAAACGCCAAGTCCGCACCATCGATGTCGTGCAACACCACCACACCAGTCGTGGTACCGGTCACAACCAGTCGGGATGTACTTGCCACCGCGCTAGCCTTGAACGTTATGAGTGAGCAACCCGCATCGATTCCCGATCACACCGCCTACCGGGTGTGGGCACCCTACGCCGACGAAGTAGAACTGCACCTCAACGGCACCGACCTGCCCATGCAGCAACTCCCCGGCAACTGGTGGATCGCAGAACCCACGAAAACCCCCGGCGACCGCTACGGGTATCGGATCGTGCGGGATGGAAAACGCTCCGAACCACTTCCCGATCCCCGCGCCCACAGTCTTCCCGACGGGGTTCACGGACTCGGTGAAGTGCTCGACCCGCACGCATTTACCTTCACCGACCAGCATTGGCGCGGCGTCAGTTTGCCCGGCCAGGTGATTTACGAACTCCACGTTGGCACCTTCACCCCGGAAGGCACCTTTGCCGGCATAATCGACAAACTCGACTATCTCGCCGACCTCGGCGTCACCGTCATCGAGCTCATGCCGGTGCAACCCTTCGGCGGGCAACGCAACTGGGGCTACGACGGCGTGAGCTGGCATGCCGTCCACGCCGGCTACGGCGGACCGCTCGGATTGAAACAACTCGTCAACGCCGCCCACAACAAAGGCATCGCCGTCATGCTTGATGTGGTGTACAACCATTTCGGCCCCGACGGCAACTACACCGGCCAATTCGGCCCCTACACCGGCGGCGGCAACACCGGCTGGGGCGAAGTCGTCAACCTGTGGGGACCCCACTCCGACGAAGTACGCCGCTATATTCTCGACGCCATCCACATGTGGCTTACCGACTATCACATCGACGGGCTACGCCTCGACGCCGTGCAAACCTACGCCGACCCGGGGGCAAACCATCTGCTGAAACAAATGCAGCGCCTCACCGACGAAATCACAGCCACCACCGGCTGCCACAAATTCCTCGTCGCCGAATCTGATCAAAACGATCCCACCCTCACCAACGGGCGCGCCGGCGGCGGCTTCGGTTTAGCTGGCCAGTGGGATGACGATATTCACCATGCGCTGCACACGCTAGTCTCCGGGGAACGACACGCCTACTATGCCGACTTCGGCACAGCGGAAGTACTCGCCACCACGTTGCGGCAAGTGTTCTACCACAATGGGCGATATTCCACCTTCCGGGGACGCACCCATGGCGCACCTGTGGACACCACCGCCACCCCGGCAAGTGCGTTTGTCACCTACACCACCACTCATGATCAAACCGGCAACCGGGCGCAAGGCGATCGTCCATCGATGCATCTCACGCAAGAACAGCTCGTTCTGAAAGCGGCAACTATTTTCTGCTCCCCATACACCCCGATGCTCTTCCAAGGGGAAGAATTCGCCGCCACCACCCCATTCCCCTTCTTCTGCTCTCACAGCGATGAACGATTAAACCAGCTCACCGACGAGGGACGACACCGCGAATTCCGCCACTTCGGCTGGGACACGGCTGAAGTTCCCGTCCCCAGCGATCCGGCAACCTTTGCCTCAGCAAAACTCGATTGGGACTTCTCCCCCGCCCAACAGCAAGTGTTTGCCGCCTACCAACAACTCCTTTCCCTGCGGCGCAGCTATCAGCTTGCCCGGCCATGGCTCAGCGATGTCACCATCAACCATGGACCTGACTGGGTAAGTATTGAACGGGACAATGTTGCGTTCGTCGGCAACTATTCGCCCACCCCGCACCGGGTGCCGGTCGGCGGAAAACTCATCTATTCCTTCACCAATCCGACCGTTGAAGAGGCCTCCACCCTGTTGGACGGATGGGGATTCGCCCTCATAGACACCAGTGTGAACACCGCCGCCACCCCAGCCCCTGGTGTTGCACTGACCTAAGATCCCCACCGAGATTCCGCGCGTCACCCGGCACACTGCACCACTGCTGCCTACACTAAGGCGCTGTTATGGGAGAGAAATTTCTCACCGCCTGTGCGGTGCTTGCAGTGGCAATGAGTGTGCTGATGCTTGGCGTGTCGATCGCCCAAGACCAGTCAGCGTCCGCACACACTGTCAACTGGCCGTGGATTGCCGGCTATCTGCTGGCAGGGATTGTGCTGGCCGGCGGGGCACTGCTGTTTCGCCGCTCCAGCAGACAAGGTGCCGACAAGGTACTCAACCTGCTCATGCTCGCCACCGGCGCCTGGATCGTGTTTATGCTGCTGTATAAAACCTTCCAAACCGACAGCACACTGAGCTGGCCGCAAACCCTCGTGCACTGCGGTGCGGCCGCCACCCTCGGTCTTTTCACCCTCGTCGCCCGCTCACTATCAATCCGACCAGTGCGAAAATGGCTCATTGTCACTGCTGCTGCGGGGCTGGTGTGGACGATTGACACCGTCATCGCCCTCACCTTATTCGACCTGCATGCCGGCTTTGCCCTGCGCTGGTGTTATCCCATCGGTGGACTGACCATGTTGATTATTGCGGTGATCGGATTTTTCGCCACAACCACCACCAACCAGTATCGGGCAGAAGCAATGATGCGCCGTCGCCGCAACCGCCGGGAACAACGGAAACACCAACGTCAAACCACCCGCCGTGACGGCAAATTCCTCTAAATATCCTGCGCACACCGTTGCGGCAGCGCCACCCTTCCCATCGGCGCCGGCACTAAGAAAGTCCTGCACCACACAGACTGCAGATCCGCCAAAGGAAGCCAGACATGCGGCTGCTATCCCCTCACCCGCCGACAGTGTTTTTTGCCTGGTGTCTGGAAGGTTTTCGTCGCCAACTAGGTGATCGCAGGTAATAGTAAACATCACTGTGCCATGAGGAAACGACCCCTCATGCCAGCGGCGTACCGCTGCAACCAGTGGGGATCTTGAGTATCGACATCCGCTGCGCATTGTCTGAAGATAGCAGGCAGCAATCAGGTGAACATGCTTGCTACACAAACAACAATCCCGTTGTGACGCTACCGTCTAGTGGAAACGTCACAACGGGAGATGTGCACCGAGAGCGAAGATGCTGAAATGGCTGGTTAAAAACCTATGCTTTGAAGACCAATTCAATCACTTTTCCAAGCAGCGGCAAATGGATCAGCATCGACTGCGGCGCAGTGCCAGTGAGCGCAGTGAGCGCCTGACGATAGGTCTGCATTTGGCCGACATATTTCCGACGCACGTGACCGATGGGATCGTCTCCCGGATACGTCTTGTGGTCGATGCACACCGTCGATCCGTCAGCGAGATACAACAGCTCATCGATCCAACCCTGCATATGCTGCTGATCGTCGTTGACCCAGCTAAACGGCGCCTCCGTCACGACCTTCGCACCCGGATAGGTGCTGTCTAACCACTGCAGCCAGCGCTGCCCTGCAAGAACAACCTGCTCAGCGGTGAGAATATGACCCACCTGATGGTTATCGATAAGACGCTGCGCCACAGTGCACTGTTGCGCATGGTCTAGCTTCTGATAGGGGCAGGCGAGATAGCCGTGGACTGTGTCGCCGACCAGATTCCAATGTTGGCCACCTTTGTCAACCAGTGGTGCACCAAGGTCGGCGATGATACGGATCTCGGTGGTTGCTTTGAGCTCTTTCGAGCTTTCCACTGCCGAGGCTTGGGCTGAGTACGGTTTGAACGCTCGCGTCGACACGTCACTCATTGGTGTTTTTCCAATGTACGCTGACGGCTTGTTGCCGCTATCGGGAGCTGGGAGAAGGACTTTTTCTTCGTTCATCTCTTTCCTAACAACGTGTCGGCAAGGAATGGAGTCAGTTGTCGTGCCTGCAGTCGCAGAACTATCGGCAGGAGACGATATTTCGAGAACTCCATTCTCGGGATCGATTCTGAGTGTGGTGTGTGCGGCAGCGGTTGCATCTACGTTGTGCAAGCTCGACGCCAGCATGATGCCATCAGCGCAGGCAGTCTTCCCCGGCGTTGGCAACGCAATAACAAGTCGCCGCTTCGCGCGGGTTGCAGCCACATAGGCGAGGCGAAGTTCCTCCTCCTGCGCGGAAACATAGTGCGGTGCGATGTAGGCGTGCGCTAACAACCATGCTTTGCCATCTTTGTCCAGGTTAAGCTGCGGATAGTAGCGCAGTTGCTTACCTGCGAGAACGTTGTCGATGTCGAAGCCGCTGCTGGTTGTAAACAGCCCGCTGCCGTCGAATTTGTCGGATTGTTCCGCGACATAGATCACGTCATCCCAGCCGAGACCTTTCGCACTGTGCACGGTACCGATATGGAGCAGCCCTTTAGTGGGTGGGGTTTTCTCGCCGAGGGCTACCTCATCACTGGCGACGGCTTGCACAAAGCCTGCCAACGTTGCTGGTTGTCCTTGGGACTGCTGCTGCTCAGCAAATTCGCGGGCACGAGAAACAAATTTGGTCACGTTTTCGAAGCGCCGCTCCGGTAGCGTCCAAGCCGCGATCCGGTCGGGAAGGCCCACCACAACACTGATGTGTTTGACCAGATCAACCAGGTTGCTGCTGGCCTGCTGGGCGCGAACCTTCACCAGCTCACTGATCGCACCGCTCGCAGCACCAACAGTCCACTGGGTGATAAGTTCGCGGGCTTCATCGCTGCTGGCAACAGCAGTGAGTTGTTTTAACCAGTCACTATGTGCGGGATGATCATGCATCAAGTCAATGAGTTCCAGGGCGGCAAGCTTGTCGCTCGGATCAGCAACAAAAGTACACGCAGCAAGCAGTAGACGCTCTTCGCGGGAATGCAATCCAGTATTGGAATTCGTCACTCGGAAACCGTGATTGGTCGCAGCTTGCGACCAGCTGCCGTCTTTGTCATCAGATCGCCGAAGAATGGCGACACTGCGCTCAGCTAGGTCACCCTCCTGGGCGTAGAGCTCGCTGAGATACTCGGCGGTGCGATGTTTGGCGTTTCTTGAGGGCAGTTCTAACACACACAGCTCACCGTGATCATCGCCGTATTGTTCCTTGCGGGCTTCCGGAACGCTCAGGCGGACATCTTGGCCGGGGAATGCTCGCGAAAACACTGCATTGCTGAAGTCGACAAGATTCTGCCGGGAACGCCACGACTCGGTAAGTGTTTTCTTGGTGACACCCTCAAGCGCAGTGATCGTATTGCCCATAAGTTCTGCTTCTGAACCACGGAAACCGTAGATGGCTTGTTTCGGGTCGCCGACCCAAATCACTTCGTCGAGCAGTGTCGACAGCTCGAGGAAGAAGGCAAGCTGAATCGGGGAGGTGTCCTGGAATTCGTCAACAACCAACAGGCTGAAAGTGTCCGCGATGTCGCGGCGCGCAGACGTCGATGTGCGCAGCAGCTCTAGTACGTGAATCTGCTGATCATTGAAGTCGAGGAAGCCCATCGCCTGCTTGTAGTTTTCATAAGCTTCCAGGCAGCGGGACGCAGTATCGAACAGCACGGAGATGAGATCTTGTGTATCCCGGCGGGCATTCTTGCTCGTTGCTACCGTTGGTGCCAGATCCATGTATTTCAGAAGATCAGGAATACATTTGGCATTCAATTTGGAAAACAAGCTTTTACCCTTGGTGGCCAGTTCGAACAGCGCCCGGTAGCTGGCTGTGCTCAACCATGGGTCAAGCTCTTCTAAAAATTTTTGTAAGTCTTCGCGCAGTGCACTGACGGTGGATCTATTACGCGAGGTAAAGGTAAAACCCAATCGATCAGAGGTTGACTTGGCCGGATCGATCTCCTTTGCGACCTCTGTCAGCTGCTGCGAAACGTCTTCGAGAACCCTCCGGAAATGCGTGTGAAAGTCGACATCCGGTGATTGGCCGCTATGTTTCGCCAGGTCGTCGAGGATTTCGTGAAATTCTTTGATCGACGCTTTCCTCGATGCTTCGAGATCCTCAGGTGTCAGGGCACTATTTCGTGCTGACTTGATGATGTCTTCGATGGTTTTTTGGAACGACTCGGCTCCGTGGCTGTTAGTCTGTTTCTCGAGGGGGATCTCGAATTTGTCGAGCAGTTTTTTGTTGGCGTTGTAGGCCTTAGCGACCAGATCGCTGGTTGCGACTGTCATGACACGGTCTGCAGCGGCCTCGTCGAGCACTGTGAGATCCGCGGACAAACCCATCTCGATCGCATACTTTTCGATCAACCGCCCCGATACTGAGTGCACAGTGCCGATCAAGGCAGTTTCTAATCCGGCAGCCTGCTCGTAGAGACCCTGGTCGAGGAGTTTCTGCCGGATGCGTTCCACGAGTTCAGCTGCTGCTGCTTTGGTGAACGTGGTGGCGATGAGCTCTGTGGGGTTCAATGCTGTGCCATTTTTTCCGGCGAGCCGGTCAGCAATCAGGTCGGTGATGCTGTGAGTTTTGCCTGACCCAGCAGAGGCGTTGATAACGGTGAAGGTGGCGCGGCTCATGAGAAATCTCCTTCTAAACGCAGAAGCTGGCGGGTTGCTTGATATTCGGGCTTGTTGTCTTTCTCGCTGAGGGAAAACACCGGCCTGCCGTTGTGGCTGGTTTCCCCAGTGATAGCGATCGGTGCCACACCATGTCCAAAACATGTTGCGACATAGTCGACCAGGTTGCGTGCTGCTTCGATGATTTCTCGATCGGTTTTCTCCACGGTAAGGGTGTCGGGGAATTCCTGACTGCTTGACCACCACTCGTTTTGTTTCAGCCCGAAAAAGGCACTGGGAATGTCCACCGGATCGAGCGTGGCCGACTTGCTCGTGGTGCCGGTGTCCTGTGTTCCAATGGTCTCGTTGTGCGTGTCGTGTTTCTCAGCGAGTGCATACTTATAGATTGCAGTCTGCAGAGCACCCGCCTTGACGCGATTCGGGATCTTTGTCTTACTTCCTGAGTATTTCAGGTCAATGACCCCTGGGCGCCCATCGGCGGTGCGGATAGTGACGTCGATGCGACCCCCCAAGGTGAGTCCTTGAAGATGCGGGTAGTCGGCGTCATTGTCTGACAGTGTCATCGTGAAGTCTTCTTCCACATCGGTGATGACCATGTTCATCTCGGCGAGGTCATGGAAGAAACTGTGCAGGCTCTCGACTGCTGCTGTTCGCAGCGCGTTGCGGCTGAGGGTCTTATCGGGGTGGGTGTAGTCGGCGAGTTGTTCGGCGATAACCGTGTCGAAGACGCGTTCGATTGTTTGTTTGTCGACTACCTCACCTGGCTGGTAGAGCTGGTCGACCACGAGCTTCTCGGCAATCGCATGCAGTGCGGTGCCGATAAAGGTGTTTTCGTGGGCAAGGTTGCGAAGACTGCCACGGCTCACGTTGAGCTGCTTGGTGATGAGCCATTCAAGCGGATTTTTCGCAATGGTTTCCATCTGCGAGTGGCTAAGCTTGGTGTTGGGGACGAAGCCACGTGGTGTGATGCTCATTTGTTCAGCATCCACATTGCTACTGAAGACTTGTGCCTCCGGCTTCCGCCAGTTGGTGGTGTCGATGAGCGCTTCCCAACGCTTGGTGTTATGAGCAGGCAGATTCGAGGAAGGATCGTCCTGCTGGCCAGGGGTGGTGTCAACAGTGTTCCGCTCCGCGCACAGGTCACTGTAGTGCACGGTGAAGGGCTTGAGAATATCGTCACCGTGCTGTGGGTGTGGTGTGTTCGCTAACGCCAGGAAGGTGAGCAGCGGATCGGGGCTAGTGTGTGGAAGATCGTAAATGTCGCTGGTGACAGCGATGATTCGGCTCGCACGCTGGAGTGCGGCAAGGCGTGCCGCATGGGTGAGGCGCTGCAGAAATTCCCCATCGGTGGCAAACAATCCACGCTCTTCCAGCACTTTTCTCTCGACACTGCGCAGGACTGCCGGGGTGGAGGTTGGCGGTGACTGCGCCAGCCACCAAATCACCGTGCCAGTGTTGCTGGCGGCTGTCGCCGGATCAGTGGCGTAGCCACCGTCCTCGGTTGCTTGCGCCGCCACCCCGCCGCGCCCGAGCGTGCTAGAGAGTGTGCCAATAATCTGGTTGAGCTCACTGAGCGAAACGTCACCGCCCACGCTGTTGAGCACAGCAATTAGATCGTCAACCGCAGTCAGCAGAGCAAACAGCTGACTGTTGGCGAACACAAAGCGCTGCACCCGTTTACGCAACCAGGAAAGCCGATCGATGAGGTCATTTGCCGGATACGTGTAGGCGGCAGGATCTGCTGCCTGATCGACCGGCTTCACCAGTTCGGTATTGAAAAAGCGATCAAAGGTGTCAATGAGTTCGTGATACTCGTCTGCACGCGGACTCTGGGCATAGTGTGTCCGGGCAAGTGTTAATGCCTCGTTCCATGCTGCGCCGCCAAAACCAGGGGTGTTCGCCAATGTCCGCGTGATGAGGATGCGCAGCTTCGGCGGAAACAGGTAGATGCTGTCGGTGTAATACTTTCGCCATAGCTCATCGGCTTCTGCTGTGTTACTATCCCCTGCTGCAGAAGAGGAAGCCGTAATCGCCGAATCAAAGATTTCTGTCTCGTCGAGATGCTGCTCTCCCACAGCGGTCTCGGCGTCGACACGTTCAAGCTGACCGCTTGGTGCAGCAGTCAGCACCCGACCATCCGCAATCGGCAGGTTACACAACGAAACAACGTCAAGGATATGCCGTGGGGAAACACAAGCGGCCAAAAACGTGGTAATGAGCTGCTGAATCGCAGCAGGGCTATCGCTGTTACCGACCCCCACCTGCGGCAGGCCACGCCGAGCAAGATAGTAGTCGAGGGTTTTGGTCGACTGTCCAGCTAACACCAGATAGGGTTGGTGTTCGCTGGCAATAGAATCAATCACTGCGGCAGTCGCCTGCGCAGCATCCCACTCGTTGGCGGTGTTAACAACCAGCAGCTTCGAGGCGGCCGACGAAGATCCTCCATGCAACCCACTGTCGCTGCCGGTGGTGTCACACCCATTCTGTGTACCGGAAGCTGTTGTGCCGCCATCACTGACCGTCACACCCAATTCGGAGAGAAGATCAAGGATCTTCAGCCACGTCGGCGGCAGAAGATGTCTATCGTGCAACACATGGATTGACTCGATGCCCAGCGGCCACGGCATACCGGACTGGCTAATGTCCTGCAGCAGACCGACAATGGTTTGCAGCTGATCCGGGTAGCCATACAGACTGACCACCGTGTCCGTCCCCGCCTGCGGTACCCGCTTATCAGCCAGCGTCTTCGCTGCAACTTCAATCTCGGCGACAGCAGTCAGACGCTGCAGCTCATCGGCTCCTGATTTCTGCTTATCCGCAAGCCACTCGGTGGCATCCCAGCCAGCCTCAACAAGCAAGTCACGGAGTCGCAAAATACTTGATGCTGCTGCCCAGGGGGCTACCCGAAATGAGTCAGCACACCACTGTGCCGCAGTCGACTGCGGCAAGGTGTTCAGCACATGATCAATCGCCTGGCGCAGTGCAGCAATGCGCACCCCCATAGAATTCGACGGTCGCTGACACCCCAGGCGAGTACACAGCAGATCAGCAAGACCAAACTGTCCCAAAGTCACTGTTTCAAGCGACGGAGTCTGCGACCACTGCGCCCCGTCAGCATGGTAAGAAAAAAATACTTTCATCACTGTCCTTCACAAACTTGATCTACCTACCTGCAACAACAAGTACAACCTCACACCGGGTGCGGAATGCTACCGTGCCTGCAAGACTTCTCACCCACAGCTGTAACTACGGCAACGCGACTCGGACTTGTTAGGTCTGGCATGTGCGTTTACCACCCGGGCGGTATCGCTTCCAACATGTTTGACGCTCATTCCTTCTAGTGTGGCACCGTCACTGTTCAATTTTTTGTTTTTCTCAAGGCAAATGGTGGTGAGCAACGATGCCGATTACCTGCGGGATGCTGCGTCAACGCGTTCAATCATTTCCACCCCACCGTATCGAACCGCTCGCACAACACTGATGCGCTTCGCAGCAACCGTTCGAACACCGACGCGCCTGGCCTGCACCATTGTCACGTTTGCCCGCCATGTAGCCTGCTCCGACTAGACGAAAGCCGTGCGGTGCCGCGCTGGGAGTCCTGGTAGGTGGCGACCACGTGATCCAGACGCGCCACATACTCGGGGTGCTTCATCAGCAGATCAAAACTCATACGCCCATCCTGAACCCCAGCCGGTTCAAGCGGGAACGTTAATGCGTTCATGAACATTGGTCCTTTCAAGAATCAATTACTGCTTCCACAATCCCGCCGCTAGGCCAGGACAATCGTCGCAAAACCATTCTTGTGAGCCGTCAGCGCCACACCGACAAAAGGATTAGCGCCGTCTGTTGACTTCTTCACCTTGCCCGCAGCATCGGTGGCCACAGACTCCGCCTTGGCTTTTTCACATCCTGGGCAACGACCCCAATAGGGAACTCTCCCGCCACAGCAGGCTTCATCACCGGGTTACGATCTTCCAGCACCTTCGCCATCATCACCACCGAGCCATCCTCAATATCGACCGCCGCTTTCCCGGTAATATATTGCGCAGGATTAAAATGCACCTTCGTTGTTTTCATTGTTCTTCTCCTACAAAACGAAAACCCCTTTTACCGTGTCGGCATGTCGCACGGTAAAAGGGTGATCTAGATGGTTACTTGTTTGTGCTGAACCTTGCAGCCAATAGGCCTCGACGGTTGCCAGCCTGGCAGCACATCGTAAGGTGAACCAGCTTGCCTGCTGGGTGATGCTCCTGGCTTCATATCAGCAACCGGAATTTCCCTCGGCGGCTTCCCGCCCTCCTGTTCAGTGTGTGCCGCCTGCAAGACAGCAATCTTTTCCGCCCGTTCCTCGAAACGTTCTGGGTCATCGCCGAACAGGTCCGCGTTTTCGTCGGTGATCCCGTAGGCGCGCAACACGTGAGCTAGTTTCAGCTCGCATGCTGCTTTCACCGCCCGCTGCTCGAGTTCATCTCACCGGCCTTGCGCCCGCTCAAGCTCTGTTTTCTCAGATTCCTTAAGCTCACGGTATGCTTCCGCGTCCTTGCGTAGCTCGTTACATTCGGTGCGGTAGCGGGCAGCTTCAGCGTTGGCCTTGTTCAACGCTTCCCGATAGTCATCAACCGTCATAGAGCCGCTAGCACCCTCCTGGGGTGTGCCCTCCTGGGGGCGCTTCTAGCGCACGGTCATCAGCTTCTAAGGGCGGGGTATTTTCTGACATGATCCCTCCTGGGGGGGCTTAAGGGTCAAAAAGTGTGTCTCAAACCGCCGATTTCTACCACCTGAACAGCAATGACAACAAAATAATAAGCCTAGAAAGCTTATTCCCCTCTTTTTTCTCCATAACCCTTGACGGCACCACCACCCCATGGTATGGATCCTGTTGGCTTCAGGGTTATGTCAACCAATCGTCCCCGCTGCAGTATCTGCGGTAACCCCACAAAGAAAAACGGCACAACAACAAAAGGCACCACACGATGGCGTTGTATCCACTGCGGTGCCTCTACAAGTAAAACCCGGCCCGATATCACCGCTCGAACCTGGATGAATGAGTTCATCTCCCACCTGACGAGCAATAAAAGCATCGCCGACATCGCCGCTGCTCGTGGCACATCCCCGAAAACAGTTCACCGCCACTTCCAGCCACTGTGGCTGATCAGCGTGCCCCAACCACACAACCACCCCGTCTACGATCAAATCTTTCTCGACGGAACCTACCTCAACGGCGGCTGTCTCCTCATCGCAGCAACCCGTGACTACGTCCTGGCCTGGCGCTGGTGCAAGCAAGAAACCACCTACGACTACACACAACTCATCCGTGATATCACCCCGCCACTTATGGCAGTCATTGACGGCGGAAACGGCGCCTACACAGCGATGACCTCATGCTGGCCACAGACCCCTATCCAACGCTGTCTCGTACACGTCCAACGCAACACACGACGCGATATCACCAGCCGACCCCGCACACCCCAAGGCACCATCATCTACCAACTCGCACTCCAGCTCACCCGCATCACAACCGTGAACAAGCTGACCAATGGATCGACTACCTCCACCAATTCACAAGACTGCAACAGCTGGATGAACGAAAAAACCACCATCACCGACCCCCTCACCGGGAAAAAGAAAAAAAGTCTTCACCCATCAACGCGCCCGACGCGCGTTCTACAGGCTCTACCACCTGGCAAAAGACGGCAAACTCTTCGCTTACCTCACCCCCCATCCCAGCGCGAAGAACCCTGAGGCGTTCGCCTCCACAACCAACTGCCTCGAAGGCGGTATCAACGGGCCTTTAAAACTCATCGCCAGACAACACCACGGTAGAAAAGGAGAACGTCAACGAACCAATATCGACTGGTGGCTCCACTTTCGCACCCGAGATCCGCTTGATCCCCACATCATCGCGAAACAACAAAACTGGGGCAAAGACTCACTCGCTAAAGTAGAAACCCTCACCCCAGTCAACAACAACGAAGCAAACCATCAAACCGGACGCCCCGCGCTGTACGACAATCATATCGACATCGAGTACACGCACTCCATCGGGATCAGAAAAGGAACGATCTAACCCCCACAGCCACCCCCACCCCCAGACACACATTTTGTCCCTTAACCCCCCCCAGACACACATTTTGTCCCTTAACCCCCTGGGGACACTAAATTTTTGGGCATAAAAAAGCCCCCTACCTGGTGTTTCAGGTAGGGGGTGAAAGTGGAGCCGCCGGGGATTGAACCCGGGTCCTTCGTTACCTCGCCAGGGCTTCTCCGTGCGCAGTTCGCGCATGATCTCTACTCGACTCTCCGGCTCGGTCGAACACGTTCCGGATGATGAGCCCAGCTTCAAGTGAAAGTCCCGCAACGCCCTTGAAGCCAAACGTCACGGCAAGTCCCTTAGTCGATGCCGGTTACCGGGTCAGGGACGAACCCGGACCGACAGACACGCGTCGCTGATTAGGCAGCGAGGGCGTAGTCGCGCTGAGTCTTCTCGGCGCTTATCAAGTTGCTACGACGCTTACGGTGGTCTCTAGCCTGCACCGGCACGCTTCCCCTGGCTCAATCAACGAAGTCGAAACCATGTCGACCCCATTGTGCCTCCACATTGTGGGGCTCCTGTAGTGGGCGGTTGTGCACCGCAACCAGCAGTATTCATGCAGTCGATCGAATTGCTCGAGTTACCAAAACTGCATAGATCACTGGTTGCCACAGGAATATTCATACTATCACTGATATGCGTTGGACGAAAGATGCCGCGCTAGGAAACCCTCGTCACCCCACCGTGATGGGTTGCTGCGGCCAGTTTCCACTGCTGGAACCTACAACTGTGACGGTCTGTGATTCCTTTTCCAAAAAAGGATCAGCGGGCACCAACGATCAAAGATGGATGTGTGTTCGTGCTATACCGATCTGCTAGTTATTGCTCCGTGGAACCTGGATGTGGATTGTTTCTTCTTGAGTTATCCTCCGGATCGCCTGGGCTACTCGCTTGACTCCGGCTTTCGGTTGTTGCCTGCTGCCATCGGTCTTTAGTCTTCCTGGACTTGTATACGTTGCGGAACATCAATCCGCCCACTATCAGCCCAATAATCAATGGCTTGAAATAATCTTCATGGTCAAGCAGCCAAACAAGCCAGTCGGGCGGGGTGATTGCTGGCCACCAGTCCGGGAGGGAGAACTCCGGGAAGGGAATATCCCAATGCAGCCAGTCAGGAAGATGAACATTCCACTGCGGCCAATGAATATCAGGCCAAGGAATTTCGATATCGGGAAGGAATGATCCAATCCAGGCCAGGAATTTGCCAACAAGCGGCCCCAAGACGGCGGCAAGCAAAAGCCAACCGACTTTCCCAATCCCTTGACTGACCGGAATCACAAACGCCTTGACGGGGCTTTCTTCCATGGCTTTCAAACGTTTGGCGGATATGCTTGCCGGTGGTGCTTGGAGTGTGAGCCATCCTTCCGCCGGATCAACTTGGACGAGCACCATGGTGATCTGCCCGCGCACAGTTGTGTGGATTTGCATCCGATATTTTGGATCTGACGGCTTCCGTTCAGCGACGAGCGGCAGTTTCCCAGCCGGCAGGGACGGATGGACCACGATGCGGTTGGTAGGTGATCCGAGATCCCGATACACCACCCGGTTATTGATAGTGACGATGCTGCTGTATCCGGCGCTAAGCACTTGTCGCCAGTCGAGACTGCTGATTCGTGTTTTCAACGATCGGTGTGCATTGTCGCTCTTGGTTTCTTCCTGCTGCCGGTACGCGGTGGCTGCTGCACATAACTCGTCGGCACGTGCCCGATCAATGATGGTTTGCCCCTCAGCTGTGAGGAATGCTGCAGATTCCCCAAGGGCGTGGCATGGTTGTTCCGCAGCCGGTGCAGTGCCAGCTGCACGATCCGCAGATTGCGCCCGATCACTGGTGTGCTGTGTGTTTTCGCCTGTTCCGGCGGCAGGCTTGGCAGGATCATCGTCTGTTACCGGCCAACCACGATCGATGGCACGAATAGCCTGATCGGTGCCGTAGTAGAAACAGATCTCCCCCACGGTCGGATGGTCAAGGACAAAACGCTGTAGTTCATTGCCCGGATTTGGTTGTCTTCCCGGCTGCTTCGACTCCGCGGCACTCGGGGAACCGTGTTCCTCTGATCTTTCGTGTTCGTGCGGCAAAGCCATTTGCGTACCACTCCTTGCAAGCAATTGTGCGGCAAACCACCACTGGGGGATCGGTGATCGTTGCGCCCCAGTGTAGTGATCTGCCACGCGCAGTGCAGGAGAAAAGCAGTGCGACGCTGCCCATTATCGGAAGATGCTTGCTGCTCTTGCCAGGGATGTGTGCTGCCAAGTATGCCGGCATTGCCCTGGCAACAGGGCGCACTCATCAGGGTGCACCGATGCAGGGATGAAGTTGAAGGTGCTATGCGCGAATACCTTTGATCTTGCGCCCCAACTCCCGGGTGATCTCTCGTTCCTCGGTACGGCGTTTAATATCCTGCCGCTTATCGTAGTCCTGCTTACCTGCACCAAGCCCAAGTTCCACTTTGGCGCGACCGTTTTTCATATACACCGACAGCGGGATGAGTGTCCGATTACCGTCCCGGACTTTACCCATCAGCGAGTCGATCTCGCGGCGATGCAGCAGGAGTTTGCGGGTGCGACGCGGCCGGTGATTCGTCCACGAGCCGTGGGAATATTCTGGAATATAGAGGTTATGCAGCCACACTTCGCCCTGATCAATGTTGGCGAAGGCATCGGCTAAGGACAGCTGCCCTTCCCGAATTGCTTTGATCTCCGTGCCGACAAGCACAATGCCAGCCTCGACGGTGTCGAGGATCTGATAGTTGTGCCGTGCCTTCCGGTTTGTTGCCACGACCGGGTTCGCGGAAATGTTCTTCTTTTTCTTCGCCATAACGGTTTACCACTGTAGTGCAACATGCCCAGCTGGGGGAAGCTACAGCAACCGCCAGGAGGATCCACGCCCTGCTCCGCGGGATGTGCGAAAGTCTGCCCACGTCCCAGCGCTCATTTCGCACGTCCCTCCCCTTGCTTGGTGCAGCTTCGGTTAGCGTTGTGCCTGTAGGTGGGTGCTCACATCGTTCAAGGGATCGCTTAGACAGTGTTCCCGCAGGTAGACACCACGTTGATCAAGGAGGTACGTACTGTTGCACCTGTTGTCTTGTACTCGTGCACCTGCTGTCTTGTACTTGGCAGATGTTGTGCGTTTACAACCGCACCCGCGTAGCAAGCGTAAGTTGTGCGGTCAACGCGGCAAAACCAATGCCGATTAAGGCAATAAGCGGGGCGACTGCCCAAATATCATTCGTAGTCAACGGGGCAACCAGGCGCGCCTCGTAGAGCGGTTGCAAGGCGGCATCAACAACGAATGTTTTCCCCGCCAATAGTCCGCCCACTGCGACAAGAGTGCCCAACAGACTCGCAGCGACAGCTTCCAGGACAAACGGCATGTTGGTGTAGACCGCCGAAGCGCCCACCATTCGCATAATCGTGACTTCGTCCCGGCGCGCCGCGACCGCGATTTGCACCATGTTCACAATGAGCAGCAATGCGGCGATTGCTTGAAAGAGTGCCACAACAAAGGTGGCGTTGCGGATCGAATCAAGGTTGGTGGTGGCATGCACAACTTCTGCGCCCTGATCGATCACTGACACGACTTGCGGCAGGTCTTTGACTGCTTCCAGTGGGCTGGGGTCGAGGGGGTCGGCGAGTCGAACATGGATGGCGGCAAATAATGCCTCCGGGGTGGTTTCTTGGACGAGTGCAGGGTTGGCGTCGGCAAACACTTCCGCGAAACGGTGATAGGTTTCCTGCTGGTTTGCAAAGGTTACCGTCTCAACCCCGGGGGTTTGCTGCAGGGTGTTGAAGACTTCCCGACAGGCAGGTGAGCTGCAGTCTTCATCTTCGCGGGAGATGGTTTCGTCGAGTTCAATCATCACTTCGACGCGACTGAGATAGAGCGCTTTGGTGTCGGCGGTGATGTGGGTGACCAGGATGCCGGTCGCCAGCAATGCGAGCGAGATTGCCGTGGTGATCACCAGGGCAATGGTCATGGTGAGATTGCGGCGCAGGCCGGTGATCGCTTCCCGAAAGACGTAACGCATCTGCTGGTGGTCTCGCTTCTGTTGTTGGTGGTTGGTGTGGATGCTATTTGATGCTGTAGTGGCTGTGGATGTGCACGCTATGCTGTGCCGTGGTGTTGGCACCTTGGGGCTGGTGCTGGAGGCGGTGCGTTTGTTTGAAGCTCACTGATGCTTGTTCAGCTCCCGTGAGCTGCAGCGCAGTGTTGTGCCGGGCTGGCTTGGTATGTCGTCTCGTTTTGCTGGTGTCTTGGCAGGTAAACCGGTGTCGATGTTGATTGGTGTCGGTGTTTATAGGTTGCCGCCTGTTGGCGGTGGTGGTGTGGTGGCCGCATGATATCCACCAACCGCATCATCACGCACAATCTTGCCGTTGTGCAAGGCGATAACCCGCCGCTGCATCGCATCGACTGCTTGCACATTGTGGGTGCTCATCACCACCGTGGTGCCTTGTTTATTGATTGCTGCCAGTAGCTGCAAAATTTCGTCGGCCATATCCGGGTCGAGGTTGCCGGTTGGTTCATCGGCCAGCAAAATCAGTGGACGATTGACATAGGCGCGGGCGACGGCGACACGCTGCTGTTCCCCGCCGGACAGCTCTTGCGGATAGCGGTTTGCTTTGCCCGCCAACCCGACAAGTTCCAGGGTTTCTGGGACTGCACGGTCAATAACGGCGCGTTTTTTGCCGAGTACTTCTAGAGTGAATGCCACATTCTCGGCGACGGTTTTCTTCGGCAGCAGCCGGAAATCTTGAAAGACCAGCCCCATGAGTCGCCGCAACCGGTTGACTTCCCGACCGGAAAGATTCCCGACGGTATAGTCCGCCACAGTCACCGTTCCCGCCGATGGCCGCTGCTGTTGGGTCAGCAGTTGGAGAAAGGTGGACTTCCCTGCCCCGGACGGGCCGATGAGAAACACAAACTCACCTTTGTCGATCGTCACCGAAACATCATCAAGCGCCGGGTTGGCGGCAGCTTTATAGGTTTTCGTTACATGGTCGAAGGTGATCACGGTAGTCAACCCTAGTAGAACGCCGGGAACATTGTTCGATCCGGCTGCGCATCATGACGGACACGACTCCCCCACCGGCGCGGAGGTGATGCGGTGACCGGATGCCACCGCCGACTACTGCACAGCAGCAAAAAGAACTGGGGGATGGCTAATCTGGTGTGTGGTATCGCCGCAGATCGTCACTGCTAGCAGCAGCGTATGTTAGCGGCTGTCTTGTTGTTCTTCCGCCACCCGCCACCGGATGCCGGCTTCGATGAATCCATCCAAGTCGCCACCTAAAACTTTCTGGGGATCGTTGACCTCATAGTTGGTGCGCAGATCTTTCACCATCTGATAGGGGTGCAGCACATAGGAGCGCATCTGGTTGCCCCACGAGTTTGAGCCGTCGCCTTTGAGCGCATCCATTTCGGCGCGTTCTTGCCGCCGTTTGATCTCTAAGAGTTTCGCCTGCAGGACACGCATTGCTGATGCCCGGTTTTGCAGCTGGGACTTTTCATTTTGACAGGTGACCACTGTTCCGGTGGGCAGGTGGGTGATGCGCACCGCCGAGTCGGTGGTGTTCACCGACTGGCCGCCAGGACCTGATGAACGATAGGTGTCGATACGAATATCGCTATCGGGGATGTCGATATGGTCGGCGGTTTCCACCACTGGCAGCACCTCAACTTCCGCAAAGGAGGTTTGGCGGCGCCCCTGATTGTCGAATGGGGAGATCCGCACCAGGCGGTGGGTACCTTGCTCCACTGACAAGGTGCCATAGGTGTAGTCGCCGTGGACGACGAAGGTCGCAGATTTAATGCCGGCTTCTTCCGCATAGGACACGTCATAGAGATCCACGCTGTGTCCTTGGCGTTCCGCCCAGCGGGTGTACATGCGCAGCAGCATCTCTGCCCAGTCAGCAGCATCCACCCCACCGGCGGCGGAGCGAATATTTACCACTGCTTCGCGGGCATCATAGGGGCCAGAAAGGAGCGTTTTGACCTCATAGGCCTCTAATTCCCGGCGCAGTGCCCGTCGTTCCTCATCGGCGAGTTCGCTGCCTTCACCTTCTTCGGCGGCAAGCTCATACATCACCGGTAGATCCTCGAGACGCTGCCGAAAGTCACGCAGCCGCTGCGCCTCATTTTGGACAGCCGAGAGTTTACTGGTGACGGATTGGGCGTATTCCTGATCATCCCACAATGAGGGGTCGCTGGCTTTTTCTTCCAATTCGCGAATGGTTTCAGCCAGCTGATCAGGGTTTTTTACCTGTTCAATAGCGGTTAGCGTCTTCTCAAGGTCGGTAATATCTGCCAAAACATCGGGGTGCACAGTGGTCAATGCTACCGATTTCCGGGCATGATAGTGACATGGACCCGCGTGAAGTATTCTCCCCAGCGTTGCACAACCAGGTACGCACGGTGCTTGATTCTTTCCTTGCCGAACATCGCTCAAGCGATGATGCGGCCTTGGCGGAAGGGTTGGTGCGCACCGCCGGACAGATGGCGCATCGCCTCCGCGAGCAGGGTTTGACCGTGGAATATAAAACTTCGATCTCTGATGTGGTCACCGAAGCGGATAAGGCGAGTGAATATTTTGTCGCCACCGCATTGCAGGCGTTGCGGCCAAACGATGGGCTGCTGGGGGAAGAAGGGGCACAGGCTGCCGCCGATTCGGGACGCACCTGGGTAATCGATCCAGTCGATGGCACCTATAACTTCACGAATTTTTCCGACTATTGGTGTTCTGCCCTAGCTCTGGTGGAGGGTGATCCGCACGATCCGACTGATCTGCTCATCGGTGCAGTTCATCGCCCAGTGCCGTCACAAACCTGGGTAAAAGCACCCGGCAAGGCAACCCTGCGAAACGGAAAACCGTTGCCGGCGTTGACTGCCGCGGCGGCTGGCACCGTTTCAATCGGCACCTATTTGCATCCGACGTTTATGCAACGTCCAGAGTTTTTAACCCCCTGGTCGAAGGTTGTTGCCGAGTTTGCATGTTTACGCATCGCCGGGGCTGCCAGTGTGGATTTGGCTGGTATCGCCGAAGGTCGCCTCGGGGGCTGGATGCAGCATTCGGTCAACGACTGGGATTGGCTGCCAGGTCGGGCACTGGTGGAAGGTGTGGGCGGCACCACCGGTGAAGTGACAGTAGGACCGGTGACGTGGAAGGTTGCTGGGAATGAGCAGACTGTTGCCACCATGGTGCACGTGCTGCAGGCCGCCGCTGCACAGGTCAGCTGAGCGAACCTGTCACTGCGTTCCCGGTAGCGGGCTTGCGGCTTTGCCGGCGCAAACCTCTTAGCCGTTGCACTGTACTGGGATACTTGATGGTGGTGTTGTTGATTTGTGTGCCGCTTTGTTCATCGTTTTCTTCTCCCGCTAGGAGCTTGTTGTCGCTATGACCTCTTCACATTCCGCCGACCACAGTCAGCCTGCTGCAGGTGTTCTTCCCGGGCATCCCTTCGCTGCTGATCTAGCCACCGCACTAGCGCTGGCCGACGCGGCTGACACAATTACTCTGCAACGGTTTTTAGCGAGTGATTTGCGGGTGTCTGCGAAACCGGACATGACCCCGGTCAGTGACGCGGATACTGCCTGCGAAACAGCACTCCGGGAAATCCTGGCCGAACATCGCCCGGATGAGCCGATTCTGGGGGAAGAGTTCGGTGGGGAAGCTATAGTTGCCGGGCGGCAGTGGGTTATTGATCCCATCGACGGTACAAAGAACTATGTCCGTGGGGTGCCGGTGTGGGCAACGTTGATTGCGCTGCTTGTTGACGGGGTGCCACAGGTTGGTGTGGTCAGTGCACCGGCTCTTGCCCGCCGTTGGTATGCCAGCGCTGGTGCAGGTGCGTACACCACGTTCGCCCACGAGGCACCGCGGAAGATTACCACTTCACAAGTGTCAGCGTTAAGCGATGCCTCAGTGTCGTTTTCCTCCCTGGAGGGCTGGTTTGCCCGGGATCTTGGGGAGGCGTTTGTCGGGTTAAGCAACGACACTTGGCGGCTGCGGGGGTTCGGGGATTTCTTCTCCTATTGTCTGCTCGCCGAAGGGGCAGTCGATATTGCATTGGAACCAGAGGTTTCCCTGTGGGATCTAGCCGCGTTAGACATTCTTGTTCGGGAAGCAGGCGGCACGTTTAGCAATATTGCAGGCAAACCCGGCCCGCATGGCGGCAGTGCGTTGGCCACCAATGGGCTGCTGCACGAGCAGGTGCTTGCCCGCTTTGCCGGTAATTAATCGTGCCGCACACAGCCGGCTGCCTCCGCTGGGCGGTGAGCATGACAAAACCCATCATGGACACGGCTGTTGAGCTGCTCTGAACTACTCGGAGCTGCTCCCCGGATCCATGATGGGTTTTTCTTTTTCATTCAATTATTTGGCTGCTGGCACCGATACACAGGGGGTAACGCAGCACAGGCCAGCGTGTCGTCGCATCGCTAACAGCACTGGTGTTTCAGGTGCTGGCCTGTGTGTTTTTTTGGCCTGTGCTCACCATTGTTTAGTTGCGGTTGTCATCAGCGGCGTCAGGGGTGACAATTCGCGGATCTAATCCGTCATCGGTGGGCAGGGTAAAACCGGCACCATAGCCGTGATGGGTATTAATGTCGTTGACAATCGCATCAATGGAGTGGGTAATCGCCGGGGCGTGGAGTGGCCCTTGCAGCGGGCTGACGCAGGCGAAACTGTTCCCTGGTGCAAGCCCCCCAGAGACCACCCCGATGAGTTTGTTGCCGATAAATACTGGCGCCCCGGAGTCGCCGGTGTTCGCACAGTATTGAGCAAGTGAAGTGCGCTGGTCGGCAAGGAACTGCGGGCCGCAGGTCCAGCCGGTAGCGACCCCGTATTTACAGACCATTTGCGGTTTGTCGTCCCAACCAAGCGTGTCAATGGTTAACCCGTTGTAGCTTTTGGCCACATCAACCTTGTCTTCGAAACGAATCACCGAATAGTCATGCTTGGCTGATTGGGCAACCACATAGCCGGCGGTGCCCATTGGCCACGAGTCCGCAGAGACCACTTCACTGCCGGGTTTGCCGCAGTGTCCGGCGGTGATGCCGATTTTGTTGCCTTCACTGTCATAGCCTGCCACCCCCAAGGTGCACACCGCATCGTCGATAAACAGTGGTGTGGATGGCCCCATGAGGATCCGATCATTGCCTTCGGCAACATAGGCTTCGTGGGGCACATCGGGGGCGTGAAAATAGGATCCGGCGATCCGCTGCAGCACCGGACCTGGATGTGCGGCAAGCAGCATCGACAGGGGATCAGTTTTCCAGTGATGGTTTGGCCCGTCGATACGGGGCCGAATTGGGAGATTCGCCAAGGTTTCCCCATCCACCACCAGCGGCTTATCCGGGGTGGTTGCCGGCTGCGGCACCGCTGGTTTCGCTGACTCCTCGAGACGGCGTTGAGGGGCTACATTCGCATCAGTGGTGGCAGTAATGTTGCCCGGATTGGATGGCTGTGGGCTGGCGGTTTTCGGGATCCCTTGACCAATCCCGCCATAAGGGGTCACAACTGGCTGGGTGAGCTCAGCGGCGACACTGTCGATGGCGTGTTGGGCTGCTGCAAGCTGTTGCACTGCAGCATCGATGTGCGGCTGGAGGCCGGCAAAGAATTGCTGCTGCGCATCGTATGCCAGTTGGACTGGATCAACACCTGGAGTACCAAGTGGGGCAATCATCCCAACCGGTGCAGTCATTGGGGGTGGGGGTGGGGGCGGATCAGCGGCCGGGGTTGCTGTTGCCGTGGCAGGCAGCGTGACACACAGTGCGGCAGCGAGCAGCGGCACAGTGGATATCCGGCGCAACGATTTCGGGAAGGTCATGAACATGTCGGTAGCGGCGACCACTTCTTTTAACTTGGGTTGTCGACTGACCAGATGGTGAACGTGTTACCAGAAACAATGCTTGGAGTGTGCATGTTCGTTGCCGAATACAGGTCAGCGACAGGGACGGACAGGAGGACTGAAAAAGGATTGTCTGCGCGGCATAGGCTCCGAGGCCTTGCCTCCCCCTGGCCCATCCGCAGCAGGACCAGGGGTTACCGTTCCAGCGCGGGTCACACGCACGGCCTGCTCGCGCACAATCCAATGCGCTGCGATCCGTGACTGATGTGACTGGTGGGAGTGCAGAGCTTTTATTGTTGCACTTTCCCCACTGTGGTGCGCCACGGCTGTACCGATCGCAATATTCCTGTGACTTTTCCCCGCCACCAGCCCACAAAAGTCCCTGCTCACCCATGATTGGTGCACTCAACCAATCAGTGGATACACCCCCGTATGGGGCAGCTGGTCTATGCCTTGGGAATACTTGCTCACCCGCAGTGGCAACGGCCAACTATTGGCTGCGAAGTGCACCGGCGGCAAACCCCTGCGCCAACCACTCCCCCAGCCGCACCTGTGCCACCGCCCCAAGGAAAACCTCGGCAACGATTTTTTCGCCGCCTATTCAAGCTTCGCTAGCACGACGACGCCAGATTTACGGCTTCCCCACAACCACCACTACCCCGGGGTGTCGCGCATCGTGTGACACGACACCACCGGGGTACCCGGAAACAGGATTACGAAAAACCGTGCAGTGGTGGAAAACGGAACCTGGCAGACTAGTCGATCTCGACGAGAGACTGGCCGGCTTGCACCGAATCGCCTTGGGCGACGTTGATTGCCGAAACAACACCGTCGGATGGGGCGGTGATCTCAGTTTCCATCTTCATCGCTTCGAGAACCAGCAGCACTGTGCCGGAGGTGATTTCGTCACCTTCGCTCACCAGCACCTTCGACACGGAACCTGCCAATGGTGCCACCACCGCGTTTGCTGCCACACCCTGCACGGATGCGGTAGCCGGTTCGGTCATGCTCGAGGAGCGGGAACCAGTGATGATGGTGCCGAGGGAACGCTGCTCCTCTTCGACCTCGACGTCGACGGAGTAGGCAACGCCGTTGACAGTCACTTTGAGTTTCATAGGGGTGTACTCGTTTCCTTGGAGTGTGATCGGGTGTTTCAGTTACCACATAACCACCGGCGGCTCGCGGCTTACTATGCATGGCTGTTGCCGGGAAAGGTAACTGGAAACGATAAAAGAACAGTTCGTTAGCGGGGGCTGGTTCGGGACTGCACTGCCTGCCGACCCTGCATTGCCCAAGTACGATGACGATGGAAGTGCACGGCACGAATCTTGCCTTTGTTGCCCAAGTATGCCGATACTGCGGCGGAGATCGCCAACAGCACATCTTCCGGAATTTCGACGTCGGCGCGCTTTTTCAAGGCGGCGACTTCACGCTCCAGGGCAGATACTTGAGTACGTAGTTTGGCAAGGGCGGCCCGGTCAGCTTCCACTTGTTTGACGAGCGATTGCAGATCGACCGACACTTCGTTGGTCTCACCCATAGCCGTCTCCTTTAACAGACTTGTAATACGCAACATGCGCAAGTGAAAAACTTCAAACAAACAGAATTGTCGACCAGCCCCGATAGAGGCAAATGGTTGCAGGTTTGCTGCCCTGCCCCGCACCGGGGCGGTCGACGAGCAACACGCGTTCGGCTTATACCGGACCCAAGCCGTGCTTCTTGTGCGGCCGGGCGACACGCTTATTCGCCAACACTTCCAGGGCGTAGGCAACCTTCAAGCGGGTCTCCGCCGGGTCGATGATGTCATCAACCAGGCCGCGGGACGCAGCCATATATGGGGTGGAGAAGGTTTCCCGATATTCGGTGATCAACTCGTTGCGGCGGGACTCGGGGTCTTCCGCATTGTCGATCTCCCGCTTGAACACGACGTTCACCGCACCTTCGGCACCCATGACGGCGATCTCTGCGGTTGGCCAAGCAAAGACCCGATCGGCACCAAGATCCTTCGAACACATTGCCAAATAGGCGCCACCGTAGGCTTTCCGCAGCACCACAGTTACCTTCGGCACCGATGCCGCCGAGTAGGCATACAGCATCTTCGCGCCGTGCCGAATAATACCGCCGTGCTCTTGGGCGACACCTGGCATGAAGCCGGGCACATCCACCAGGGTGAGCAGCGGAATATTGAAGGCGTTACAGAAACGAATGAACTGGCTGCCCTTGTCGGAAGAGTTGATATCGAGCACACCAGACATCACTGCCGGCTGGTTGGCGATCACACCAACGGTACGACCTGTGATCCGGGCAAACCCAACCACTAGGTTTTGGGCGTAGCCGGCCTGCACTTCAAGGAAGTCGCCGTGGTCAACGAGGCGCTCGATCACGTCGCGGACATCGTAGCCCTTCTTGCCTTCGGCCGGCACAATGTCGCGCATCTTCACATCGGGTTCGACGATCTCGTCGGCGTCCCCCACGATCGGCGGTTCTTCAGTGTTGTTCTGTGGGAGGAAGCTCAGCAGCTTCTGGGCGATGAGAATTGCCTGCTCATCATCGTCGGCAACGAAGTGAATATTGCCGGCTTTCGCCATGTGTGCATCCGCGCCACCGAGTTGGTCTGCGGTGACGTCTTCACCGGTGACCGACTTGATCACCCCAGGGCCGGTGATGAACATCTTCGCCGCCCGGGTTTGAATAATAAAGTCAGTCAATGCTGGTGAATAGGCAGCCCCACCAGCACAGGGGCCAGCAATAATCGAGATCTGCGGCACCAAACCGGAAAGCATCACATTTTGGTAGAACACCTGCCCGTAGCCGGACAGTGAGTCGATACCTTCCTGCACACGTGCTCCACCGGAGTCGTTGATAAACACAAACGGGGTGCCGGTGGTGGCGGAGGCTTGCATCATTGCCGCGACTTTTTGGCTTTGCCGTTCACCGGCAGATCCACCCATGACGGTGAAGTCCTGGGAGGCGACATGGATGGGGCGGCCAAACACTGCACCCGAGCCGGTGACGACACCGTCGGCTGGCAGGTCGGCTTTATCCATCCCAAAGTGGGTGGTGCGATTTTTCGCGAAAGCACCAACTTCTTGGAAGGTGCCTTCATCGACCAGTGCTGCGACACGTTCCCGGGCGGTGAGCTTGCCCTTGTCGCGATGCTTCTGCAGTTTTTCTTCGCCGCCGCCAAGTTCAACCTTGTGGCGTGCTTCGGCGAGTTGTTCGAGACGTTCTTCCATTGAAGGTGGGGGTGGCGGGGTCGCTACCATGAGTTGTCCTTAACTTCCTTGCTATCAGGGATATGTTGCGATAAGTCAAAAATCTGCTGCCACAACGACGTTCAGCAATATGGTGGGGGCTGCTGCGGGGAGTTTCCCGTTGGTGGCGGAATCTTGCGGCCATCTGGTGTCCGCAAGCGCTATGCCTGGTGTGCGGCGGGTTCCCGCCAGGCATCACCTGGCGGGAATGGGGTGCCACCGTTTCCAATCATCCAACCGATGAAGCTACAGCGTCGGTGATCAGCAGGGGCGCCTTGGTTGCCACATAGCGGGTCGTAGTGACTCGGTCGAACCGAGCCGAACCGTTTAGGCTGGCTCGACCTTGACTTGCTGGCTGCGGCCACCGACGGTCACCTTGTAGGTGATCGGTTCGCGGACAGCCTTCGAGGAGGAGTCTGCAGCGCTCTTCTCAGCAGCAAGCTGCTCGGCAGTCTTGCCCACCGACTTCGGTCCTTCGTCGCGGGTTTGGAAGAATCCTGGTGCCACCGAAGGGAAGAGCGCATTGGTGAGCACATCTTCATCGGTGCCGTTGAACCCTTCAAGGGCTTGTGCCTGCTCGACGAGATGATCCCATTCCGGTTCGAGCAGATCCGCTGGACGCACCGAGATCGGTTCCTTCTTCGTCTGTGCTTTGGCTTGCTCGATGAGTTCTTCGTTGCGTTCACCGATGCATTCGCCGTAGTAGCCAAGCATCAGGTCAGCGAACTCTGCGGTGAGCACCTTGTAGCGACCCATCAGCACGTTGAACACCGCTTGGGTACCGACGATCTGGGACGATGGGGTGACCAGTGGTGGATAGCCGGCATCCTTACGAACTACTGGCACTTCCCGCATCACTTCGTCGATCCGGTCGCCAGCACCTTGGGCTTTGAGCTGCGATTCCATATTCGACAGCATGCCGCCTGGGATCTGGGAGAGGAAGATGTTGGTGTCCACCAGGGTGGAGGATTCAAACTCGGCATACTTCGGCCGCACCTGCTTGAAGTGATCCCGAATCGTGATGAGACGATCCATGTCGAGATCGGTGGTGTAGCCGGTGCCTTCGAGCATTTCCACCAATGATTCGGTGGGGTTATGGCCAGGGCCAAGCGACATCGAGGAGATTGCCGTGTCGACCACATCCGCGCCAGCTTCAATGGCTTTCATCAACGTCACCAGGGTCACACCTGTGGTGGAGTGGCAGTGCACGTTGATCTGGGTGTCTTGGCCGTACTTGTCTTTAATGCCTTTGACGATGTCGTAGGCAGGCTGCGGCTTCAGCAGGGCAGCCATGTCTTTCAGGGCAATCGAGTCAGCACCCATATCCAGCAGGCGGCCGGCTTGCTCAATGTAGCCTTCCACGGTGTGCAGCGGGGAGGTGGTGTAGCAGATCGTGCCTTGGGCGTGACCGCCGACCTTCTTCACTGCGGCCATCGCGTGCTCCAGGTTGCGGGGATCATTCAACGCGTCAAAAACGCGGAACACATCCATGCCGTTTTCCTTGGACTTTTCGACGAACTTGTCGACGACCATGTCCTCATAGTGACGGTAGCCGAGCAGGTTCTGTCCACGCAGCAGCATCTGCAGGCGGGAGTTTGGCATCAATTCCCGGAAGGTGCGCAGGCGCTTCCACGGGTCTTCGTTAAGGAAGCGGATACATGCGTCAAAGGTGGCGCCACCCCAGCACTCCACACTCCAGAATCCGGCTTTGTCAATGTCTTCACAAATTCCGACCATGTCTTCCATTGCCATACGGGTGGCAAACAGGGACTGGTGGGCGTCGCGGAGCGCGACTTCTGTTACTCCGATTGTTCGCGGGCTCATGCACTCCAACCTATACCGTGCAACCGTGCATTGCATCCGAAAAACCAACACAATGTATCTTCCGATTCATTCCGCTTCTGCCCGAATCCACCTCACATTGTCGCCCGGCCGGACATAGCCCAAGCTAGAAACAATGTTCAAGAACTGGGGACATTCCCTACTAAGGGGCTGCTAACCTGCAGCGGCAGGGAAAAATAGTGAACAATATCGCACTTAACATTGCGTCGATCAATGTGGTTTCATGCCCGATCGCGCAATGTTGTGACCAATTCGGCATCCAACTCAATTGTGTGAGGGCACCAAGGCTGGTTGTGGAAGGACGCGAAACGGTGCGGCGGATGAGGGAACTTACCGCAGAACCCCTTGCCCCACGTGGCCTACCACTTACGGCGATCACAGCAGGGACAGGTGGAGGTCTGAGACAACAACACCGCACGCAGCGGACGTTGTTGCACTCTTTGCCAAGGGATGACAACGAAATGTGAACAACGACAGCTACGTGCGGTGTGCAATATGGGTGCTGTGCGGCAAACCTCCCCGCCGGCGGCAACCGGTAAAGGAGCATAACCACAGGGTTAGCGGCGCGGAATCGCTACCTGTGGAACCCGGGCACGAGCCTCATCGATTTGGGAGGAAGCACCCGAGGACAGCGCCGCTACCAGACTGTTTGGGCAGCGGTCAGGGTTTGCACCACAAAATGGCGCATTCAAAATAGAGACAAGCCCTTCAGCGAAGACAGCCGCACCGACGCTGCCGAGCAGCACCAGCAGGATAACTTCCGCTGGGGAGGCAGCTGAGCTGCTGTTACTGTCGCCAGACAGGGTGGTGTTCAACGACGAGGCGTTGGTATCTTCGGCGTGTGCTGGGGTGATCGCACCGGTGGTCAGGGCTGCGACGGCAGTGGCCGCCACGGTGAAACGGGCAAGCTTGTGCTTCATGAGGCACCGTTCTTTCTTCTTTTTTTCTAGCAAGGTCAAACCAGACTGATCCACGGTGTGCAGGGCAAACCGCAGGTGACCAACCACAAGTCAGGCGCCCACTGGGGTGATGCTCTGCACAGGTGTTCAGCGGGTGTATTCCAGCCTAGCGCCCTTTAGCACCTATCTGTTGAGATCCTGCTCAAAAAACTTTTCGTTTTGTGCTGCGTCCCTTGACTTTCCGTGGTGTGGGCAACGCTGCTTTCACCATGCCGATCACGAGCCGCCAGGTCACCGGCAACCTGCTAAACCACAGTCCACCATGGATCGCGAATTCTGGTGCGACTGATAGTCGTGGCGGAAATGCTGGGCGTGGGTGTTGGGTTGCTTGCCACCAGCCGACGGCTAGCAATGCGGCCGCGGCACATTGCGTGTCCGGAACTGTTGTTGGATGAATACCAACCCGTGGGGCGGCTGCCAGTGCTTTTTCGATCCTTCGGTCACGAAGCACAGAACTACTTAACGTCGGCGGCAACACCATGCGGATAACACGTGCTCCCCTTTTAGCCGGTGCACCACCAGTAATCGGATCTAACCTACCTGCGACCCCATCCAGGTTCGCTGGATATCCTGATGCGTTCCCCGATGGGGTTTCACAGGTGGCTTGATAGTGTGCGTCGGCGAGCAGCAAGAGGCGGGCACGTTCAATAAATTTGGCTACTGCATAGTTTGGCCCTTGGGCAACCAGCACAGCACCGGTCGGTTTCCCTTCCACGGTGGTGTAGCTTTCAGTTGGTGAACCGGGAATACACACGGTGACATCACTGCGGCGGCCAACCACGTGGGCGATAATGGCGTCGAGGGCTACCGCCAGATGCACATGTTGCGAACCGGGTGCATACACCGTAGAGACGATCAGCACCGGCCCTGGAAGGGCAGCAATATATTCGACAATACTGTCGGTATCAAGCAGCACATCGGCAACAAGTCGCGCATATTCCCCGGCAATGCGGGGTGCCGCATGGCGGCTCACCACATGCACTCGGGCCCCGCAGGCGGCTAACACGGCAGCCGGTGAACATGCCGCGTCACCACCAATAACGACAATGTTCACCCCTTCCATCGCAAGCAGTGAAGGATGATCAACCACTGTCTGCATGGCTTGTTGCGCCGCCACGGTTTGCTGTGACAGGTCGACTGCGGCAAGGTTGGCAAGTCGTTCCAACACTGCCGGCTGTGACTTCTCTGCCACATAGCGGGCAGTGGGAGTGTTATAGGCACCAAGCACATACGGCTGGAACGGATCGGTTTCCTCTCGCCGCGGCAATGCACTGGTGGTGTGGATATAGTGTAAAAACTCAGTGGCAAAGGGCACTTCGGATTCATAGGGCAGCGCCGCTAAAGCGGTGAGCACCCGCGGAAAATCTTGGCGCCAATGAGCAACCGGCAACCCGATATCAACCTTGGTGTCGAATGCTGCATCGCTGAGCATGCGTACCACAAAGCGACTTGTTGACCCATCAGTCCATTCCGGGAGCACCAACCTCGGCGGGGTGTTGCCAGATGATGGTTCGGCGGCGGTGGGCTGCGGCTCGCGGATGGGGAACATATATGCCAATCTAGCGAATTTCCCTCCAGTGGCTGTCACCCACCTACCCGATGTTTCGGTAGTTACACCTGGTGTGAATAACAGACGCATTCCTCTTGCCTGACCTTATTTGTTCCCCACTACCCTTGCCTAGCCATTACGCCACGCAAGTTCCATCCGACCAGCTAGGCAACCAGTGTGCCCGCAGATCACCTTGGCCAAACTCTGGTAGCAGTGTCACACCCCCCCCTGTTGCCTAACTACTGCACGACTGCTGGAAGAGACCGCACTGCTCAATGACCTCTTGCAACGTGCAATGTGGCGGTCATTCCACATCGGAGGAAATCATTGGATCACCGTTCAGTGGTGATCCGACTATCAATGATGCTGCATTCCCGCCGGCGGGGTTGGTAATGCAGGACTTACATGGTGCAATAAGACAATGCATCAAAAACGATTTACTCGCTCCCATCGCTTTGCTGTTGTTGCTGCTGCCACCACTGCGGCACTACTAGCAAGCTGTTCTCAAAACACTGTCGAAGGCCCGTCGGTGGAAGAACGTGCCTCAGTGGCAGCTTCCAAGGCGGAAGCGGCGGCGAAGTCAGCAGCTGAAGAAGCCCGGGTGAAATCAGAGCAGCGTCGTCAAGAGTCAGGGTTTGGCCAATCCTGGCCACGCACTATCGGCACCTTATCCCCAACTGGTGAACGGATCGAAGTCACCTTGGACGCCCAGCCCACCCGGATTATCGCCTTAGGTGGGGAAACACTTGCTGCATTGCTTGCCGATGGCGCACCAGTGGTGGCGATAGTCACCGGGGAAGGTGAACAGCTCAACCGCGATGTGGAACAACAAGCAGCTGCCGCAAACACGGAAATACTTACCGCTGCTGATCGTGGAAAAGCTGCGGCTGACACTGCAGCCGATGTGGTGATCACTACCGCCCAGTTTGCGGCCGCAAACACACCACTAGTGGAAGAAGTGGCCGGGGATCGCCCCTTGATTATCGCCGATGCAGAAGGGGCGTCCTGGCAAAACCTGATGACGACGGTGGCTAACCCGGCCGGAAAGATCACCGAAGCGACCAGTGCTGTCGCCGATTTTCATCAGCTCGTTGGCACCACCGCTGCTGGCGTAGTGTCTCCAGCAGCCCCAATTGTGGCAGTTGCTCCCACCACCGGTGGCTTCACTGTGCTCGGGGAGGATGATCCGATGATTGCGCTGCTGCGGGATGTGAAGTTCGAGCTGCCTGAAAACACTGGCGAAGGCCGTATTGTGGATGCCGCGGCACTGGTCAACACTGCGAAACACGGCACTATTCTCCTGCTTGCCCCGAATGGTGAAGTCGATGCTGCCCTGCGTGACGAAGTGAATGCGGTCGACAACGAGGAGGAACGGCCAACGATCGCGGCTCTTGCAGTTGACCCGATTGGCGCCAACCTGTTTTCTAGCCAGCGCCTGCTCGAAGAGCTCTCGGCACAATTCGGCGCACAATAGCTCTTCGCTGCCGCACCTGATCGCCTACTGGACTTCATGGTCTGCTGGCACTCTCGGCCAGGGGTGGTGTTTTGTGTACCGGCGAGAAAACCTGCCGTCTGCAAGGTTCACCACACCTGCCAATGGCTATACACACCTTGCGTTAGCTCAGCCACAGTCGGTGTCGGCGGTGAAGCGGATGGAACGCCGATACCGACGGTAATGTTTACTCCTGCCCGGCCGGGATGCCCAGGGAGTACACCGCTAAGTTGTAGCGCTGCAATACCGGGGCTACCAGTTGATAAAACCCCTGATCGGGATGATCATCAATGCGGAAACTTGTCATTCCGACGGGATACATCCGGTCGTTGTTGACCGCAAACACAGCCCCGCCCGAATCCCCGTGATCAGCTGACGCGTAGGCACTAAACATATTTTCGTTGAGGATTTTCCCAAAGTCGCCGCATGCTAATCCGGTGCGGTAACCAAGCCGGCAAATTGAGGGCTGTTGACGGTCGAGTTCTTCGCCGGTGAGGGTGCCAGCACCCTCATATTCCAAACCGATCTGTGATGACCACGGCACGGTCGTGTCGGTGATGTCCACAATTCCAAAATCGACCTGGTGGCCGTCTGATTCCCGTTCCACCACTGTACCGAATCTTCGCCACTGCCCGGCGCCGTCTTCGACATAGACAGTTTCGTTCAGCTCACCGCAGTGACCTGCCCAAATCATATATTCACGGCTCGTGTCGTGGGCGAAGATTCCCGCCGAACAGGCACCATGTTCGGTCACCAGCCGGGCACCAGGGGTGATGGTTTCAGGATGCAGCAGATGCTGCCACTTTTTCGAGTTTTGGTAGGTCATCCGTTTATCGCGTTCAGGTTTGTGCGTACCCCACTGTTGAGGGACGTCACTCTGCCTTGGTGCGGCTGTTGTGGTGATCTGCGGTTCTACCTCGTCGACTGGGGGCGGCAGTGTCCCGATCGGTGCTGCTAGGCGAATACTTGCCCGCACCGTATAGGTTGTAGTGCTGATCACCCCAGTCGACAACAACAACGCCATAACGGTGAGCACCAGTATGGTGGCGTTTGGTTTGCGCTGCTCCATGGAATTGTTTCCCCCTCACTTCATCACTGACCTTCCACTTGGCCAGTACAGTGTCCAAGCCCTGCTCACATGATCTTGTGCGACGAGCCGCCCATTGTCTGGTCTTCACGCACAGTGCCGACAGGTAGTAGTTGCTGTCGCACGGTGTGCGTTAAGACTGTCGGCGGCACTGCCGCGGTTCCCATTCCCCAACATCGTCACACCGCTTCGTCTATTTTTGTCCGTTCCCACCAGCGGCGCGATGGGTGCAGTTCAACAGCCGTGCTCTACAGCACAGATCCACACAATCGTTGCTGGAGCAACTAATCCGCTAATGTGAAGGGCGCCGGATTGCCGCTTTGCGGCCGCATACCGGTTGTTGATCTGCTATCCGAAGCGAATGGAATACCCCGTACTATGAGCGATGCTTCCCCTACCCCTGCAACTCCCCAATCGCCAAATCAGCCCGATGTGCCGACTACGGCAGACTCGCCGGACGCTTTCGCATGTGCAGCACCCGCTGACATGTGGCGTGATTTCTTATTTAGCGCCGGTTTGCTGGAGTCGATGCTCGATACCACCTTGCAACGGGAACATGGTGTCTCCTTGAGCGAGTGCGATGTGTTGGAAAATTTGGCACGCGCCTCCGAACAGTCGTTAGCCATGTCTTGTGTGCAGGCTTTATCCACCACGTCGATATCAGGGTTATCCCGGGCTGTTGCCCGCCTGGAGCAGAAATCCTATGTGGTAAAGACCCCTTCACCGACTGATCGTCGCGCTGTGCAGCTGACGTTGACAGCCGCAGGCGCGAAGCTGCTTCCACAGCTACACACGACACTTTCCGCCTTGGTGCAACAATATCTCATCGACTGCCTTCCCGCCGCCGAAATTACTGCATTTGCCAAGGTCAATGCACATTTAGCGGAGCAGTTAAAGAACCCGGAGACCAAGCCCCAAACCAGATAGTTGCGCACGCAATCAATATGCGTTATTATTTGCTCACGCAAGTAATTATGTGGTTGCACAACCCGGAAAAGCAACCAGTACACAAGCGCAACTTCATCCCCTCATCGCGAAAGGTTTGGCAACAACCATGGACGTAGGAATCTTCACCGTCTCCGACATCACCGAAGACCCCACCACCGGCACCACCCCCACCGAGGCACAGCGCCTCGCACAGATCGTCGATATGGCCGAGCAAACCGAAGCCGCTGGACTCGATGTCTTCGCCCTCGGGGAACATCACAATCCGCCATTTGTTTCCTCGTCGCCGACAACGACGCTCGGGTTTATCGCCGCAAAAACCAGCAACCTGCTGCTGTCGACCGCAACCACACTGATCACCACCAATGATCCGGTGAAAATCGCGGAAGACTATGCCATGCTGCAGCATCTGGCCGGCGGCCGCGTCGACCTGATGCTCGGTCGCGGCAATACCGGCCCGGTTTATCCCTGGTTCGGCAAAGATATTCGCCAAGGCATCAACCTCTCCCTGGAGAACTATCATCTGCTGCACCGGCTGTGGCACGAGGATGTCGTCGACTGGGAAGGCAACTTCCGCACCCCACTACAGTCCTTCACCTCTACCCCACGTCCCCTCGATGATGTTGCACCATTTGTGTGGCATGGCTCGATCCGTTCGACGCAAACTGCCGAACAGGCCGCCTACTATGGTGACGGGTTCTTCCACAACAATATTTTCTGGAAGCCGGAACACACCCTGTCGATGATCAACTTCTACCGGGAGCGTTTCGCCCACTATCACGGGAGCGACGCCACCCCGATCGTCGGTGTTGGTGGTCAAGTGTGGATGCGTGACAGCAAGCAGGAAGCAATGGACGAATATCGCCCATACTTTGACAATGCTCCGGTGTATGGCCACGGACCTTCCCTCGAGCAGTTCATGCGGGAAACCCCACTCACCGTCGGCACCCCGCAGGATGTCATCGACCGCTATATCGGATTCATGGACGCCTACGGCCCGCTGCAGCGGATCCTCTTCCTGGTTGACCATGCCGGTCTGCCACCGGCAGCAGTCAACGAGCAGATTCACATGCTCGGCAACACGGTTGCACCAGCATTGAAGGAATATGCGGCAGAGAAATTCGGCAAAGAGGCAACAACCGCCCCGCACCATGCAGCACTGGTAGAAGCCCGCGACGAGCAGCTGGCCGCCCATGGCAAAGTGCACTCGGATACTTACCGCTTTGAAACTGGTGACAACTGGACGGGGCTCCGCCCAACTGAATATGACCAGGCAGAACAACCCAAGCGCTAACGAATTGCAATAACCACTGCTGCCAGGCGCTGCCCTGGCAGCCTGTTCTTTCCTTGCAGGAAGCGGCCTGGTAACCGCCAACGTATGACCCTGCTCACCGGTAGCACACGTGTCACCGGTGGCATTGCTGCAACACCACACCCGCGTCCCTTCCCTCTGATCGCAGGGCTCACCGCCACCGACTATCTACTGTTGTTCCCTGTATCGTTTCCCAACATCAGCACCAGCGCACACCCGAAACCGTGCGCGATACACTATCCAAATTTGTTTAGACACTTCGCAGAAAGCACCGGTAGAACACTATGAGCACCAAGCACATTGTCATCATCCAAGGCGGCATGTCGGAAACCTCCAGCACTGCCCTGCTCGAGCAGCGCTACCGGAAAGCTATTGCGCAACGTTTCGATACCACCGAAACGACCATTACTACAATCAGCATCCGCAATCTGGCGCATGATATCGCTGACATGCATCTCACCGGGGTGCCCTCCCAAGCATTAGAGGCAGCACTAGATACCGTGGCGGATGCCACGGGGATTATCGCCCTCACCCCCACCTATGCCGGATCATACGGAGGATTGTTTAAAGCATTTGCTGATGTGATAGGCAATGACCGGATCGCGGGCACCCCGGTACTCCTCGGGGCAACCGGTGGCTCGAGTCGCCACTCGATGATGCTCGAGATGGCCATGCGGCCACTCTTTGCTGCCATGCGGGCACTCACCCTGCCAGTGGCAGTGTTTGCCTCCTCCGATGATGCTCATGGCACTGTGCTGGCCAGCCGTGTCGATCTCGCCGTCGCCCAGCTTCGCCACAGTCTCGACCACGGGAAACTCCCCACTATCGCCGACCACCAATTTGCCCCCACTGCGGCAAGTTCCAACCCGCCTGCCTTGCCTGCCCATCTAGCGCAGATTGCAGTTGTCGAAGAGGAAGTTGGCATAGCCACCCCAACGAATGACTTCGGGGTTGGCGGGTACACCACCGGGAAAGGTTCCACCGTGAAACTGCTGCGCAGCGACGGCACGAAAGGGACACTGCGACCTGATTTGGAAGATTTTGTTCCCATGGACGACTTGCTCAAATAAGTAAACCAGGGGTGAAAACCATCCCTTGTGCCAAGGACAAATACATCAGTGGCACCATCTCCCGGGGTGAAGCGATGCGCGTACAGCACCGGAAGGAAACCCCAGCAGTGATATCAGCGTTTCTGCAAGGAGATGGCACCGGGTGCCGACCCCATAGCCCTGATAGGGTGGCCACTATGCGAGCTTTCCAAACAATCCGCCAAGCAATAATTATTGTGGCTGCTGTAGCAGCACTGGGCGGTTGTGTCTCGTTCAAAGATGCTCCGCCTTCTTTCGGTGCCGTGGGTGTGCGCACCGCCGAAAACGGCGACTGGGAAATCCACATCAATCCCTGTGGACTCAGCGTCACCGGGATCCGGTTCGTGGGCGCAAATCCTGGTGATGGATCCCCCAACCCGCAGCTCGGAGTTATCTCCTTTGATCCCGCCATAGCCACCCCAACAACGATCACTCCGCACACCCTTGGTGCGGGAAGTACCGTCGATGAACCCCTCAATCTTCCCGATGCACAATCCCCCCACGAGCTGATGATTATCTCCCCGGAAACCAGGAAGTCGGCAACCGGAAGGGTACCCGAGATAGCGCTGACCTACGCTGAGGCTGACGCCGCCGAACCCGGCCAGCTGATCGTCGGCTATATTGCACCAGAAGGCGCCGACTACCCTTCGACCCGCCGACAGGTGAGCGACGAAGCGTTTCTTCACTGTAAGGACACCTATCCCAATGACTAGGTCGCCTGCACCAGCAATCAGCGGTGCCGCCGCACAAGGCTGCCCGTGACAGCATGAAGATGCCTGGCTAAACTAATCCAAGACGACTGTTGCAACGACCACTAGAATCCGCCATGCCGTAGGAAAACAAGAAAACCCCCTCTCAGATGAGAGGGGGTAATCCAAATGTAGTAGCGGGGGCAGGATTCGAACCTACGACCTCTGGGTTATGAGCCCAGCGAGCTACCGAGCTGCTCCACCCCGCGATGGGTGCATATGCACTTAAATCAAATCAGCCTCACAGCTGAACTGACTCCGATAACTATATAGACCCACCCTCATCGATGCAAATCACCTGTTCATCCACCGAGTACCGAGCCACCACCCCAACCACAGAAGAAGCGGAGAACCCCGAACATCGGGGCTCTCCGCCGTACCCACGCCACGGCAACTTAAGTCATTCAGTCACCAGACACAGGAGATGAGATGCAGCTGGCTCGCCCTAGGATGCGGCCGGGGCAGGCTGCTCAGCCGGCGCTGCCGGCTGTGGATTGCCCGTCAACTGCTGGTAGTTGCGCACCGCTGAATCCAACTCGTCGAGGGCACGTCCATACTCCTCGAAAGACGAACCCTGTTTGGCTCGCAGATTCGCCAACGCGTCCTGCAGACGCTTGAACGCTTCCTCAGCGTTTCCGCTGGGCACTGCTTCCAGACCCGCTGCCGGACCAGGTGCTGCCGCAGGCGGCGTTCCCGGCGACAAGTCGCCCGCTGACTGCTCAGCCTCCTGCAAGTCAGCTGCAGCCTTTGGATCAATACCCACCTGTGTGAGCGCCTCAGCGATCGTCGGAGCATAGCCGACCGAACCCTTGTAGTAGACAAGCACCCGCAGCAGCTTCGGGAACGCTGATTCTTGCCCCTTGCGCTTGGTGTAGATCGGCTCAACGTAGAGAATCTCACCGCCACCAACTGGCAACGTCAACAAGTTCCCGTTGGTGATGTCATTGGTGGCCTGCCACAAGGATCGGTCACGGGCAATCTGGTCAGAAGACATCATGGCATCTTGCGCCTGGGCAGGACCGAAGGTTTGCGTATCAGTCGGCAGCACCCGGACAGTGATCTTGCCATAGGTGTCAGGATCCGAAGAAGCAGTCATATGCGCCGCCAAGAACTGCCGTTCAAACCCGCGGAATGGGGTGATGAGCTGGAAGGAAGCCTCATCAGTTTCCGGGGCGCCCGCAACCACATAGTATGGCGGCTGCGCCAGATTCGAGTTTTGGCCTTCCATAGTCGGATCGGTTGGCACCGACCAGAATTTATCCGAAGTGAAGAATTCCCGGGCATCATCGACGTGATACTTCGCGATCATTTCCCGCTGCACCTTAAACATGTCTTCCGGATAGCGCAGATGATCCATCAGGGCAGGCGAGATTTCGCTGCGCGGCTTCACCGTCTCCGGGAAAACCCCTTCCCAAGCCTTTAGCACCGGATCATCTTCGTCGAAGGCATACAGTTCCACCGTGCCGTCATAGGCGTCAACCACAGCCTTCACTGAGTTGCGGATGTAGCCAATCTTTGGGGTGAACACATTCTGATTCAGTCCCGAAGTATTCAACGCATCCGCTGTAACCTTCTCCAACTGCGCAGACTTCACATAGGGCAGCGAATCAAGGGTGGTGTAACCGTCGACAATCCACTTGATTTTCCCGTCGATTACCGTCGGATACGTGGTCGAATCGGTGGTCAGCCACGGGGCGACTTTCTCCACGCGGGAGCGGGGATCACGGTTGAAGATAATCTTGGAATTATCGTCAATCCGGTCGCTAAGCAGCATGTTGAGCTCCTGATAGCGGCCGGCATAGATAGCACGTTGCAGCAGGTTACCGATACCAACTCCGCCTTCACCCTCATAGGTGTAGGTTGTCGAATCGGTGTCATACTCCAGCGATTTACCGTCCAATTTGGAGCCCACAATGGCATAGTCTTGCGCCGGGTTACCCGAAGAAATCACCGGACCGTAGTAAATCCGCGGCTGTTCCACATCAATGCCGAGCTTCTCAGCCTTCGGGTCTTTCGCCTGCCGCTCAAGGGTCTGCAAATCAGAGACAATAAAGATCGGATAGCCACCACGGGTTGATCCAACATCGCGGGCAACCTCGTCAACCTTATTGGCAGGGGCTGCAATCAGGCCATTGCCGTGCGTGTACACCGTGTGCCGGTTGATCCAGTCGCGCTGATTATCGGTGAGCGCATTCGGATCGATTTCCCGGGCTGCAACCACATAGTCCCGCAATTCCCCATCGACGGTGTAGCGGTCAATGTTGAGTTTCTTCGGGAACCCATAAAAGTTTTTCAACTGCTGCCGCTGGGTGAAGGTTGCTGCCAGCACCTGCGGGTCGAGCAGACGAATATTGGACAAGGTCGCCCGATCGTTGGCGACTGCTTCGTTACTTGCCCCGCCGGCACCCCAATCCAATTCATAGGTCACATTCTCATCGGTGAGCCCGTAGGCAAACCGGGTGGCGGCAATATTTCGCGCAATATAGTCGGCTTCTTTTTCTGCCCGGTTTGGTTTCACCGAGAATTGTTCCACCGCAGCCGGCCAGGCAGCCCCAATCACCAGCGAAGAAAGCACCATGAGGGCGGTCGCCAGTGCCGGGATTCGTAAATCTTTCAACACTACTGTGGCAAAAAAGGTCACCGCCACGACAGCACCAATAACCATCAGCAGGATCTTCGCCGGAAGCACAGCATTAATATCGGTGTAGTTACCGCCGGTAAACGAAGCCTGATCCCGGCCGAGAAGATGCTCATTCGACAGCAGCGCGTACCGATCTAACCAGTAGGTAAACACCTTCACCAGCATCCACAGTCCGGCGATCACCGCCAGCTGGGTGCGGGCAGCCTTCGACAACGTGCCCCGTTTCCCTTGCCCGATCGACCCGGCGCGAATCCCACCTAACAGATAGTGTCCGAGGAGCGAAACAATAAACGCAACCCCCAGCAGCAGACTGAAACTGGCGGCAACTAGCTGCAAAAATGGCAGAATAAACGCGTAAAACCCGAGATCCCGCCCGAATTGTGGATCGGTGACGCCGAAGTCTTGCGCGTTGAACATCATTGCGACGCGAGTCCAGTTTGCTTGGCCGACAAGGCCAGCACCGATAGCAACTACCAGCGGCACCCCGAGCAGGATGCGTTTGAGTGACTGATCGATGGAGTCACGGTAGGCGTGCAGCGGCGAACCGGGTTCAAACCCTGGCCGATCCGCTGGCCTTGACCGGTAGGCAAGCCAACCGGCGGCACCAACCACCAGATAGGCGACAAGCGCAAACACCACGAAGGTGCTCAAACGCAGCAGCAGTGCTTTGGTGAACACCCCTTGATAGTTGACTGCGCTAAACCACTGCCAGTCGGTGATAAATCCGATAAGCACTGGGGTGAGGAATGCCACTGCGGCAAGCACAGTCAGCAAGGATACGAGTTTGACTGGTGGGCGGCGTTGCGGCAGGCCAGGCACTATGGGCGGCCTGTTTGGTTCAGCCATGCGATATATTCACTCCTTATCATTCGCTGTGCGACAAAGCCTATGATTAGTGGCTTTCGACGCATCGCGGTTTGAAAAACTGCGACAGGGTGCAGGCAAACTTCTTTCCCGTTGTTCAGGTGCGGAAGTTTGATTGTGCAGTCCGCGTCGACGATGAACGGTCGCTGTGTGTCTGATGTGCACACCGGTTGCATGATGCGGCCAGTCGCCACAGCAGTGACAGTGCTTCAGCGTTGCTGTGCCGCCTCATTTTTTGGTGTCACGTTCCACAGGCGTTTCCCCTACTGTATCGGCCACGGAAGAAAACAGACACCTGAAGTACTGTTGCCCAGTATTTTTTCAGCGGGTGCCAGCCGGATATCCGAAATCCCAAGGGTCTGTTGCCTTCAACGATGCACTGGTCGGGATCGTTCCCTGCAGGCGTGCTGCTGTCAGTTGCATCGGGTGTATCACCGTGGCGGGAACAAGCACACCAAGGGGTGGGTTTTTCCCACCTGCTACCACGCCCCATAGCCGTGCGCATACACTGCAACCTTATGAGTTCTGTCGAAGGTCACGCATATACGCAGCAAGCACTCAACGCCGCAGCCGTTGAAGCATTAGATTTTTTCCAGCAGGCATCCGACGCTGATGAGCGGATGCTGTTTGCTGCGATCGCGTCTGCTGATCTGCCAGAGAATCTGCAGCAGCACAAGATACACAACGATCCGTTGACAATCACGCCGATCGAGGATTTTGCTGCAGCAAACGATCCGGGGCAGTTTATTGCGGAGATCGTCTGGCCACCGCTAGTGGGCGGCGCCTTGTTGGCGCAACGAATCCGATTTAGCGAACCGGGGGAGCTTGCTTCCCATCCGGCGCTTCTCATCGTGGGAGTGCTGCGCAACGGCTATTCAACAACCTTGTTGAAAATTCTGGACGACAGCGTCCCCGCCGAGCAGCGGCTGCGCGGTGGGCAGTCGATTGCCCCGGAACTGATCGAAGCGCTACAGGCAACATTCCGCTAACTGTCACCATGTCGCGTGCAGCAACGTGCAGCTACCGGCTGCAGGTATCGAGCGTATCGCCGCGTTTGAACGCATCAATAGCGCCGATTGCGTCTTCTAACGAGCTAACCCGAACCACTGTCATCGGCCCGTCATAGCGGGAGACGGCTTCCGCACAGTTTTCTGCCGGGCTTAAAAACAATTCCGCCCCGGCGTCGCTTGCCGCCTGCACTTTATGGGCAATGCCCCCAATTGGTCCGACTGTGCCATCTGGTGACATGGTGCCAGTGCCAGCTATCTTGTGCCCTCCGGTGAGCGAACCGGGCTCAAGTTTATCTACCACTGCCAAGGAGAAAATCAGCCCCGCGGAAGGTCCCCCCACCCCGGAAAGGTTGTAGTTCACCCGTGCCCCATCGGCGGGTTCCGCAACCAGCATCATCCCCGCCAAGGGTGTGTCCCCATGATTGGTGTCTTTGCCCAACGTGAATTGGACATCCTCTACTGCCCCGGTGTCGTGGCGTTTCACCGTCACCGTCAACAGCTGCCCAGGTTGCTGGGCACGCACCAGCTCAGTCACAGCAGTAGGGCTGGTCACTTGTTGCCCCGCAACAGCCACAATCTCATCCCCTGGGTTAATCACCCCGGAGGCACCGGAGCCTGGCACAGTTTTTTCCACCACCGTCGTCAGCGGCAGCCCCAAGTGGCGAAACGCAGCCATCGTGGCAGCCGACTCGGAAGAGGAAAACTCCCGCTCGTTGGTTTCTTGGACCTCTTCAGCAGTCTGTCCAGGCGGAATAATGACATCCAACGGCACGAACGTGTCATCGGTGGTGAGCATACGGGTGAAGGCTTGCGGCAACGTCATATTGTGCGCCACTGACACAGTCGTCATATCAAGCGCCCCATCGGTGGGATCCACCGGCAACCCGGAGATGTCAATAATCTTCTCCCCGTCATAATCGCCGAGGGTGTTAAACACCGGACCTGGCCCTTCAGCCGCATAGGGAACACGCAGCGAGTCACCAAACACCGGCAACGTATCCGCCCCCACTAACGCGGCACTGACCATCACCGGGATGGCCCCGAAAAACAAAGTTCGCAGACGTCGATTCACGACCACCACCATACCGGAGTGAAAAACTGTCGACGCATCATGCTCACCGGGCAAGCACTCATCCTGCCAGCAACCCCCGTGTTTCCCGGCTGCAAGCAGGCAGTTATGCACAAATCGGCGACGCGCAAGCCGCCTCAGCGTTCCCGCGCAATCCGGTGTTCGCTGACAGCACACGGGAAATACTGGCAGCGTCACCGGGCTGCTCGGTAGATTACTTGGTATGGCTAGTAATAGATTCGGCTTTCATCCACCCCGCGATGATGACGATGACAACGACGATCTCGACCCCAACCAGCAGCCGCCGTTTGCCTCGTTTTTCTTCGGCGGTCCAGGTTTTAACCCGGCCGGTTTCCAGCCGGGCGCTGCCGGCGGTCCAGCAGGTTCGCTCGGCGATATTTTCTCCCAATTCGGGCAAATGTTCACCGGCATGGGGCAAGCCATGGAACAGCAAGAACCAGGCGAGCCGGTAAACTATGAGATCGCGGAAAAAGTTGCCCGGCAAACCTTCGGCCGGCAGCAAACCATCCCAGCGGCACAGGTCAAAGTAGCGCAAGAAGCGGTGAATTTAGCGGAGCTGTGGCTCAGCGGCACCACCGATATTCCCGCATCTGGGGCGGTCGTGGAATGCTGGAATGAAATCCAGTGGATGGAACGCACCCTGCCCACCTGGAAACGTCTCGTCACCCCGATTGAGGCGCGCATGAACGAAGCCCAGCTGGAACAAATGCCGGAACAAGCTCGCGAATTTGTAGGCCCCATCATGGCGATGATGGGTCGCATGTCGAGCCATTCCGCGGGGCTGCGTGTCGGCGAAGCCCTCGCCGAACTCGGACAAGCCGTTCTCTCCGGCAATGACATGGGGCTGCCGGTCGCGCCGAAACACATGGTGGCGCTATTGCCGGCACATATTTTACAAGCGGCCGACCAGCTACACCTCGACCGGCGTGACGTCATGGTCTATGTCGCCGCCCGGGAAGCTGCCCGGCAACGACTCTTCACCCATGTGCCCTGGCTGGTGGAACAAATTGTTTCCTCCGTGGAGGAATATGCGCAAGGTCTCACCATCGACACCTCCCATATTGAAGATGCGGCTCGGTCGCTCAACCTGGAATCTGGCGATCCGCAAGATATTCAAGAAGCGCTGCAATCCTTCCAGTCGATCGATCTTTCCCCAAAGATTCGGTCCCGGAACGCGGCGGCAACCGCCCGCCTGGAAACACTGCTTGCCCTTGTTGAAGGATGGGTCGACTTTGTTGTCGAAGATGCCCTCGTCGATCGGATCCCCGCCACACGGGTAGTGATCGAAGCCTGGCAGCGCCGCCGCGCCACCGGCGGTTCAGCCGATAAGGCATTCGAAGCAATCGGCGGCATTGAAATCCGCACACCACGGATCCAGCAGGCAACCGAATTGTGGCGGCGAATCACGGTTGCTGTCGGCAGTCAGCGTCGTGATCAAGTGTGGGATCATCCTGATTTTCTGCCTGATGCGGACGATATCGAAAAGCCTGCCGCATTCATCGACCAGCTCCTTGACGCGGCTGAAGGCGACGAATTCGATCCGATCGCAGAAATCAACAAACTTGAAGCGATGCTTGCCAGCGGTGCCTCCCTCGAAGACATCGACGGCGGATCGACAAACAACACCGCAGCCGACAGCGATACGGCGCAACCGGCCGACGATGACACTGACAAAGACCATACCGGCAAGGACGACATCGACGACACCTCCGACGAACGCTAACTCCAGGCGGGGTGCCACCCCACACACCGTGCATCCCACCACAGCGACGCACCACGTGCACTGGTACCCCGTTTCTCGCACGTGAGCAGCCAATAGTTCGCACACTATGGACGCAGTGTCGCTGCCTTACACTCTTGCTTCCCGCTAGCCATCACCCACCATCGATACCTGCCAGGCAGTGTCAGCCCACTGACCTTGAGGCAAATATCGGTGGTGGGCGTCCTTCTTTGTGCGGCACAACCTGCGTATTCAGCAGCCGCCTGCCCCCACCGGATGCGACGATCAGCATCCCGCGATACCTGGAACCAGCCACCACACTGCCAGACTCCACCTGGATGCTCAGGGGTGAAACCGCCAGTCGGAGAGATTGCTTCCCGATAAAATAAACCATTACCTACAGTCAACGATCACAGCATTGTCTTTGGAGGATGAATGCCGATGTCAATATTGCAATCCATCTTGGTATTTTCACTCTCGGGATGCCTATCGCTGTCGACCTGCAGCACCGAATCTGAATCTACCGACGCGGACCGGTTGAAATCAGCCATCGAAACCTCCTCCGAACTCACCCTCAACGAGGTGCTCTCCAAGAAAGTGAAAGATGCCTACGTGTTCTGCCAGTACAACAACTGGGAGGATGGGGTTGCCAGGGGTTTTTCCCGCAAACAGTTTTACAGCATCAACAACAATGTCCATCGATGGGAAACCTACACCGCACTAGGCTTGATCCCGGACGACGGCAGCAGCCCGGAAGTAGTGTGGTTTGCCCCTGACGAAATTAGCGCCTGCCCGCCCGGCAGCAATGTGGCACTTACCCATCTGACAGGCGACGACCGTATTACTGTAACCGCCGAACCAGTGGAATTTGCCGATGGTCGTGCCCCGCTGGTGCGCATGCTGCACTATCCCACAGCCACCACGACGAACAAGCAGTAGTGGCTGAGGCTCGTTAGTCTCGCGTCAAACCGCTCACCAACTGGAATAAGCTGCGGTAGGGCACCATCGCCCCGCGGGGAGGAAGAACAGCACTCCTCCCACACCGGTTGACGCAATGATGGCGAAACATACCGCGGATACACACACCCTGGGCACCTGGTATCGCTTGCGGTTGCACAAGCTAGATCGTCGCCTTATTCATACTTGCTGCTGGCACTGCATCAGGGCAGTGTTTTGAAGGACTACTGGCCATGCCCAAACCGTTGATAAGCCTCTAAAAATCCCCGGGCACGCTCAGCATGGGGAACCCTGTTGGCCCACTGCCAAAATTCCGGTGAATGATCGGGAATAAACGTGTGCACCAGCTCGTGGACGATAACACTGTCGAGCACATATTGCGGCACAATAGCCAGCCGCCGAGAGATCCGAATCCTACCCGAAGCAGTCGAACAACTGCCCCACCGACTGTGCTGATTATCCACCCAGGTCAGCGACACCACCCGGGCGCGCCCTTCCAACACAGCATCGTTGAGATATTGCGCACGGGCGAAAAGCTGCTCATCAGATTGCAGCGGACTGGCAAGTTTGCGGCGCATTTTACCGACAAGTTCCTGCACAATACGCTGCTCATCGACATGGGATAGATGGGCTGGAATCCGGATCTCCAGCCGTCCGCCGACCAGCCGCGCGGCGGAAGTTTTCCGCCGTTTCGAGGATCGAATCACCGCAATGGCCGAAAACGGATCATCGGGCTGTGTCGCATATTCCATGACGGTGCAGTGTAATGCATCATCCCACCCCGTCATGTGGGTCAACCAAATTCCTTGAAAACAGGGTGTCCAGCACACTGCATGGCAGTGGGGTGAAATCCTAACAACTGCTGGCCCTTGTTGGCCGCTAAGACTGCAGCAACGTGTTGCTGCCGGGGACAACACCGGGGGCTGTGATGCAACGTGGAACCAACCTGGTCACCTGCCCAGTCGAACACTGATGCATACGTATCCGATCGGTGTGAGGAGGTTTCATGGTCGAGGTTGGAGGCGACAACACCAGTGACCATCCAGCGGGCGGGAGAGAAAACACAGCCAATCAGCAGCCCAATCCCCTACCGGCATCAACTGCAGACTGGTACACCCTGCGGCCAGGGACGGCAGTGTTTTGGCGGGAAGCAGGACTGGTGCAATTTGGGATATCTCCCCGCGGGTGTGTGGTGCTTGACGTGGGCAGTGCACAGTTGGCGAAACACGTGGCCGCCCTGTTTCGCCGTTGCCAGCAGCCACAACGGTTAACTGTGCTGATCGACAATCTTGGTAGCACTGGCATTCCCACGGAACAAGCCACCACCTTAGTGGGCGATCTGCAGCGCAGCGGAATGTTGATTCACCATCCCCCAGCTGCCCTGCAGGTCGCGCTCGTCGGCACTTCACCGCTTGCCACCGCCATCGAGCAGCTGTGCAACGAACAAGCAGTGGAAGTTACCACTCCCCGCCCGGGGCAGCGGCTGCGGCAATTTATTAGCCATATTTCACCACATATTCCACTGTTGTTTATCGACTCCTGGCATCACGTGGTCACCAGTGGCTTTGCACTTTCCCGGCGCGGTGGCACAACGATCCCAGTCGCCATGATCGATGACTGCGGCATCATAGGCCCGGTGATGATGCATGGTGCTGGACCATGTCCCACCTGTGTGCTGCTGCACCAACTCGACCAAGATCCCCTGTGGGCGCAAACAGTGCAGCAGTATCACCGCACTGCGATAGCCCCCGATCCAATCCTTATCGCCCACACAGCAGCTACTACTGCGGCGGCGGTCATTTCCACACTGCAGCGCGATGCTTGGCACCAATCCGAACCACTCCAACAGCAACACCACCCGGCTGCCGGTGGCGGTTATGGGTGGAAAGACCAACAACAGGTGCCGCTGTATGGCAGTCCGCTTTTTGCCGGTGACTGCTTCACCGTCCAGCTCAGGCGGCCGCATGTCTCCGGCACGACCGTGCAGCGTCATCCCCGCTGCCCCTATTGTTTAAGCTACCCGCCACCGGCTTGGGATTTAGGGATTGCCGCCGGCCACACCCATCCGAGGCACTAGCAGTCCATCGTAGTCATGCTCTTGCTGGCCGGTACCTTGCCGTCAGCACCGCTTACCTTGCCGGTTTCCCCGCAAGCGTGCAGGCGAACAAAACATCAGCAAGATGATGCAGTCTTAGCCCCGCTATCGGAACTGCTGCAACAAGGCAATCAAATCCTCGCCAAATTCGGCCACCTTCATAGGCCCAATACCGCTAATGGCCAGCAAATCCGATTCGCTCGATGGTAAAGCTTCCGCCAACGCAAGCAATGTCGCATCGGTAAACACTGTCCAAGCAGGAACATTATTAGCTCGCGACAGGTTGAGACGCCATGTTCGCAGCGCATCGATGACCTCTGTGGTGGTGTCTCCGGTGCACTGTTCACACCGCCCCACAATCCGTTCCGCAGGGGTTGCTAACTGCAGGCCACACTGTTTGCAATGGGTAAGCTTCTTTCGGCGTCGCCCATACTGTTTGCCACCGGCACGCTGCGGGGCTTCATCGACAATATTGTCTAAAAACCGCGTACGGTTACGGCTGGCCTGCTGACCTTCTTCCCGGGCGAGCGCCCACGACAAATACAACTGTTCCCGGGCACGAGTCACACCAACATATAGCAGTCGTCGTTCTTCCTCAATGTGATAGTCGCCAGCCTGGATTGCCTGCCGGATCGGCAGATTCCCTTCCACCAATCCGACCAGAAAAACCACATCCCACTCGAGCCCTTTCGCCGAGTGAATACTTGCCAAGGTCACAAACGCACCAGTGGGATGGGCTTGCGCCTCCGCGCGACGCTTCAACTCGGTGACCAACGAAAACGGGGTTGTTCCCGGTTTCGTATCAATAATCTGTTGACACAATGTATGCAATGCCTGCAACGCCCGCCAGCGTTCTTTTGCCCCAAACCCGTCTGGTTCTTTCCGGCTCAACCCGGCATCCCGCAACGTTTTATCCACCAACCGGGTTAGCGTCTCCGCATCCGGCTGGGCAGGGATGCGACGATCTTTCGCCATCGCAATCAGCGCATTGATAGCAGTGATAATCTCCGGGCGCTGATAAAAACTATCCCCACCCCGCACCTGATAGGTGATGTTGCGCCGCGACAACGCCGACTCGTAGGCCTCTGACTGGGCATTCGTCCGAAACAGCACCGCGATTTCTTCCGGTTTCACCGACTTCGCCAACAACTGCTCAATGGTTGCTGCCACATATTCAGCTTCTTGCGCCTGTGTGGCATGCGCCGAAAACACCGGTTCACTACCTGATGGCCGCATCCCCTGCAGCTGCAAGCGGGTTCCAGCAACCCGACCTTTCGCCTGGGCGATCACCGAATTCGCCAAGTCAGTAATCTGCGGGGTGGAACGATAATCCCGCTGTAGCCGCACAATGGTGGCTTGCGGAAAATCCCGCCCAAAATTCAGCAGAAAATCCGGGGTAGCCCCAGTAAACGAATAAATTGTCTGATTCGCATCCCCCACCACCGTCAAATCATCCCGCTGCCCGAGCCAACCACGCAACACCCGCTGCTGCAGGGGGGTAACGTCCTGATATTCGTCGACAGTAAACGACCGATACTGGTTGCGGAACTCTTCGGCCACCGCCGGGGAATGTTCCAATGCCGCCGCAGTATGGATCAGTAAATCGTCATAGTCAAGAATCATGCCCTCGGGACGGGTTTTCCGATCCTCATAAAACTTGTAGGCCTTCGCTAACTGTTCCGGTGGCACCGGCGGGGTGTGACCAAACGAGCTAACTTTGCGGGCATATTCGTCCGGTCCAATCAGGGAGGCTTTAGCCCACCCGATCTCCGCCTGCACATCCCGCACCGCTGTCTGCGACTGGGCGATACCAGCATAGCCGCAGGCTTGCCGCACCAGCGGATACAGATTTGGTTCCAGCTTCCACGGCAAATCACCAAAAATCTGCGGCCAAAAATAGGTTAATTGGCGCAGCGTTGCCGAGTGAAACGTGGCAATATTCCCACCCTGAATCCCCATCGACTGCAGCCGATCGCGCATCTCTTGGGCGGCTTTCCGGGTATAGGTCACAGCCAGCATGCGCTGCGGCGACACCATCCCTTTATCGATCAACGAAGCAATCCGGTAGGTGATCGTCCGGGTTTTCCCGGTGCCGGCACCCGCTAAAATACACACCGGCCCGCGGGGGGCTTCGGCTGCGATCCGCTGATCCGCATCCAGATCTTCCAGCGATATTGCCATGCTTGGCTGCTCCTCACATTGTTGTTGATCCCCAACCGGATCACCCACCGCAGCTCACCGTAACAGCGTGAACACCACTGCAGGTAACGCCCAGGCTGTGCGAACGCCCCGCCAGCACAAACACTGCAATCGGCGCCACCTGCTAAGGTGTGTATCCCGCCGAAATCCGGCTGCCGGTAGTGCCAGCCATTGTAGAAAACACCCCGCACATCCCCGCCAACACTACGGCATACCAGTGTTCTTACCCACCACAATCGGTCGAACACCCTGGTGATTATTCCGCATCGATCCCTGGCAGGCAGCACGCTCAATCACCGGCCTTGTGGTATTGGCGTGGTTGCCACAGCGGCAACACCTGTGCCAAGCATCACAAACTGGTGTGGGTGATATTCGGCTACTGCGTTTAGTCCACAGCAGGTGCAGTAATGGTTCCATCCTGGAAACCATCAATCATGGTGCGCGCCACCGACCCCGGGGCAGCAATCGGCAACACAGCATCACGCAGCATGTCCCGTGACACCCACTGTGCTGCAGCAATCTCCCCGTCGGCAAAATGCATCGGTCCGGTGGTCACCGCCCGAGCCCGCATCGCCAACATCAGCGAATTCGTCATCGGCCATGGCTGCGAACCAAGATATTGTGGGCTACCGATTACCAGCCCAACTTCTTCCGCAACCTCACGTACAAAGGCCTGCTCAACAGTCTCACCCTGTTCAACGAACCCGGCAATCGTCGAAAAATAGCTCGCTCTGCGGGCGTGTTTCGCCAGCAGAATATGGTTCCCGTCGGGATGAAACACCAACCCGATAACCGCCGGATTAATGCGCGGATAGTACCCCACCCCTGCAGCTGTCACCGCCACCGAGCCGGTGCCATCCCATCGCAGCTCCTCCCCTGTGCGCGGATGGAACAGTTGTCGCCGCACGGTAGTAACCTGCCCCACCGCCCGAGCAATCGCCGACACCAAACCACTGTCAGCAGCGGTAAACAGTGACCGCACCGGAACAGCAGTCGCTGTAGCAAGCGCAGCTGGCAGCGGCCTTGTCGAATCCACAGCACAAGTCCACACCACTGTGGCTGGATCCGTCGCAAACTGTACAAACGCAATACCGGATGTGGTGGCACCGTAAGTTGATTGCGCATCTACTATCGGCAGATCTGCTACCGTCAACTGTGCTACCGGCCGATCGGAAGGCACCATCCAAACGTGATCGCCGTCGGTGACAACGCCGCGATGCTGCCAGCGGGGATCGTCAATAGCCGGAGGCGTGCCGGCGCATAATAACGCCGCCTGCTGCGGGGCATCGGACAATATTGCGCAATGGGAAAACTGCACCATGGAAAATCTTGTGTTGCCTTTGCGATGAATAATGAACTGTGACCTGACGCGTCACCTATTTTCCTTGGAGATCTTCCCGAAATACGCGGCGAACAAACAGCAACCGGTCACCAGGTTCCACCGTTTCCGCTTCCGCGGAATCGATCCGATACAACTCACCGGAACGCACCACACCAAGCACAATGTCAGCCAAATGTCGTGGATTCGCCCCCACTTCATCCTCGCCGACAAGCCGCTCAGCAATTGAGAAACCTTCATCGGGGCTGAGCAGATCCTCCATCATCTCCACCACCGATGGGGTCACAGTGGCAAGACCCAGCATGCGACCAGCGGTCTCCGAAGAAATCACCACCGAATCAGCGCCCGACTGTTTCAACAAGTGCAGATTTTCCGACTCCCGCACAGAGGCAACAATCGTCGCCGACGGGGCGATTTCCCGCACCGACAACGTCACCAACACGGCAGTATCATCCATATTTGGTGCCACCACCACCGCACGAGCCCGGGTCACCCCAGCAAGTTTCAACACATCGGCTTTCGTCGCCGAACCATGCACTGTCACTAACCCCTGCGAGGAAGCTTGCGCCAGCGATTCTTTATCGGTATCGACCACCACAATTTGCGAAGTTGGGGTGCCATCTGCCAGCAACGCCGCCACCGCTGAACGTCCCTTGGTGCCAAAGCCGACCACCACCGTGTGGTTGCGCATCCGTTTCCTCCAACGCTGAATCTGTAATGCTTTTCTTGTTTCCTCGGTGAGCACCGACAATGTGGTACCGACCAAAAGAATAAGGAAAGCAATACGAATCGGGGTGATGATAATAATGTTGATCAGACGAGCATGCTGTGTCACCGGGGTGATGTCGCCATATCCGGTTGTCGACAGCGAAACAGCCGAATAATACACCGCATCAACGAAGGTGAGATCCTCGGTGTAGCCATCGGCATCGGAATAGGTCAATAAGGCGACAGCCGCCATCAAAATCAGCGCATAGACCACCCGTCGCGCAATCAACACCCACGGTGATGCGGTGCGCGACTCGGGAATTGAGACAATATTGAGCAGCGCATGGTCAGGCATTTCATTGAGTTCCTGCTCAGTTTCAAACCGATGCCGGAACGTGTTTGACCGTTTCGCCAAGCTGCTCACCTCCTGCTGCGGCGGTTATGATCGCTAAGCGATCCTGCTTCATCCCTCAGCACACACCGCACCGCTCCACCAAGACGGCAGCAAGCCCACGATGCAACCAATACTGCTCCTTAAGTCAAGCAGACAGGTGAAAACCTGCTGCATCGTCCTGCTCGAGAACTTGGGGCAGCACCGCTGCCGGCTAATCCAACGTTTCAGCAGCATCGGCATCGCTAGCCGCGATAGCAGCAACTGCACGCGATGCAGTATGTGCCACCAGCTGTGCCAGTGTGTGTTCACTCGGTAGTGTACTCGGCGCTACAAACTCATTCGCGCCGATGTAGTAGAAACCGGCATCAATGCTGTCTGCAGGGATATCCACCCCGTATTTTTCCGATACCAGCTTTGCCCACGCCACCCGATATACCGCCAGCTGGATTGCCACCTGTTCGCGTTTGGCACCGGTTGGCACCCGGCCAGTTTTCCAATCCACAACTTGCCATCCAGCCGTGGGATCATCACCGGTGTGGAACACCGCATCGATCCGGCCGCGGACCACCGTGTCACCGATCACCACGGCAAAAGGTTCCTCCACAAACGCGGGCTGCCGGCTTGCCCAAGGACTGTGTTGAAACGCAGCCTTTAACTGGGCGAGTTCTTCGCCTTGTGGATCAAACTCGCCGGTACCGGGCAGATCATCGAAATCTAACATGCCTTGCCCGTCGAAGCGTTCCTCCAACCATTGATGCAATGCGGTGCCTCGTTTGGCAAACCGGTTCGGTTGAAACGGCACCGGACGCGCTAACCGCCGGGCATACGCGTCCGGGTTGCTGGCCATCGCCACCATGTCTGAGGCTGTGACATCGGACGGAAATTCCAACTCAACTGTGGCTTGTTGTTGCCGTTGCTGTTCTGCGATGAGCGCAGTAACCTCCTGCTGCCACAAGTTCACTAGCTGTGCTGCCGCATCGTCGCCGGCAACCAGTGATTCGTCCTCCGGGGCAGCATGCGGCGCTGCTACCGCGTTCCCGGGATCAGATACCAACCGAGCAGCAGTGGTAGCTGATTGCTCAGCATCGACTGGATCTTCCGACGCAGTCGGGCATGCTGCGGCGAGGGAATCATAGATTGCGCGGCCTTGCACCATGCCGGCGCGCCGCTGCTGCAAATGATCCGCCGGATACACCCCCATGGCTGCCGCGCTGTCGCGGACTCCTGCAATCGGTTCAGGTGGTGTACCAAGCAGCGGGGCGGCAAGCCAGCGTTGGAATAACTCCAGCTCTGCGGCAGTTCGCTGCACCGATTCGGCCTCATGGTGGAGATCATCCGTGCAACTGGTGGCAGTGTCGCTTCCGGCAACTGGCGCCTCGTAGCGCAACAACTCGGGATAGGTGCTGGTGATCGTATCGACCAGGGTGGAAAACCCCAGCGGCCTATTGCGTTTCGTTTGCCGATACGCGGTAACCAGCAGATCCTGTTCAGCCCGAGTGATCGCCACATACAGCAAGCGGGCTGCTTCCTCCGCCAGATGCTGTTTCATTTCCAGCTGATGCTCTTCTAAGGCTTGCTCGATTTCTTTCCGGTTCATGTCCGGATCGAGTATCAGCTGCGGTAACGCTTCATCGTGGTGTGTTGGACTGTCTTCCCCCAGCAGGCTCGGTGGAAACTCGGTGACGGTTTTCTGCCACGTGTTGTGTGCCTTAGTCAAAAAGTATTCACTGGGATAGTTATTCCCGTCGGCTTGCGCCACCACAACATGCGCAAATTCCAACCCTTTTGCTTTGTGCGCAGTCATGATTTGGACGCGACCCGGTGCGGGGGTGATTTCACCGCTGCGCAGCCCACCTTCGGCTTCTTCAGCAAGACGTAAATATTCCAAGAAGCCGCGTAAGGTTGCGCCAGGAATTTCCTGATATCGGGCTGCTTCAGCTAGCAGCTGATCCACATGTGCCGCACCGCTAGAGCCTGGTGCGCCTGGATGGTTGCGGGCATAAATCTCTACTCGCAGCCCGGTGAGTCGAATGATTTCCCCGAGGGTGTCAACAATGGTGGAACGGCTCGCTACGGCACGAAGTTGACGCAGCATCGCACTCATCCGCTCTAAACGCTGCACCCCACCACTGGTGTAGCGGTCGCGTTCCCCTAAATCGGCTAGCGCATCAGCTAACCCGGCGCGCGGGGCAGGCTCCTGTGTAATCGCGGCAGCAAGCTGGCGGGCAAGCTGCTGAATATGGGGTTGATCAGCGCCTGTACGATCACGCCACGGGGCATGTAACAACCAGTGGTCGGCGAGCTCCTCGAGGCTGTCACCTGCTTGGGTATCTTCGCCCGGGATGCGGCTGCGACCCTGCAGATTCCGGGCGCGTTGCAGCAGTGCGGTGAGATCCTCTAGGGCGATTTCGACGGCAGGCCCTAGCAGGATGCGCAGTGTGGCACTGTCCATGCCGGGATCTACAAGCATGGTGGCAAACGCCACCACATCGGCTACTTCGGGAACAAACAGCAGCCCTGCCAGGCCAGCGATTTCGCAGGGAATGTTGTGAGCTGCAAGGGCTGTGGCAAGGGGTGGGGCGGCTTTGTTGGTGCGGACAAGAATGGCACAGGAAAATTCGTCGGCATGGCCTTCGTCCAATGCTTGCTGGTAGCGGGATGCTACCCAGGAAACAATGGCTTGTTCTTCACCTTCGGCGTCTGCCAGCAGACGAATATCCACATCGCCGGCGGGGGCGTCGGGTCGTGGTGTGAGCGGCTGTACTGGCCGGGCGGGGTTGGTTGGGCTGCCTAAAATTTCATTGCTGACCAGGTTTGCACAGTCCAAGACTGTGTTTGGGTTTCGCCAGGAGACGGTGAGTTCTGCTTTCGGGGCGGGGCAAGTGGTGCCGTCGCTGTTGCTGCTGGGAAAATCGTAGACGAAGTTCGCCAGGTTGCTTGCGGTTGCTCCGCGCCAGCCGTAGATGGCCTGCATCGGGTCACCGACTGCGGTCACAGTAAGGCTGTTGTCACCGGTTCCAAATAGGCTGCGAAGCAGTACTCGTTGCGCGTGGGAGGTGTCTTGATATTCGTCAAGCATAATCACCCGGTAGCGGCGGCGAAGTTGTTCGCCGATACGCGGATAGGTTGCCGCCAGGTGAGCTGCTTGGGCAAGTTGTTGGGAAAACGTGGTGACATCCAAATCGTCGAGGCGCTGCCGGTAGCGTTGCACCAGCGGCAACAGTTCGAGGCGTTGCTGCTGCCGGTCGATGATCTCTTGCAGCGTCTTGTTTAACGCTTCCCGTTGCCGGGGTGCCCGCGGCGCCTGCTCGATAAGATCGATCAGCGCCCTGGTTTCTTCGGTGAGTTTGGCTTCGCTGATGAGATGACTATCAAGTCCGTTGGCGAGCTGTCGGACGGTGTCGGCCAGTGTTGCGGCTTTCACCGACTGGGTGAGCTCTCCGGTGAAGTCTTGCACAACCTGGCGGGCGATCATGACCTGTTCGGTGTCGGTGATAAGTCGCCGGGCAGGTTCAATGGCGGCAAGGAGTCCAAATTCGCCGACAATATTTCCGGCGAACGCATCATAGGTGGACACTTCCGGGGCGCTGGCTGCCAAGGCTTTTGCGATCTTGCCAGCCGGGTCGATGGTGCGCAGCCCCGGGGCGATTTGGAGACGTGCGAGCCGTTGCCGGATACGGCGGGAGAGCTGCTGTGCTGCTTTTTTCGTAAAGGTAAGCCCGAGGACTTCGTCGGGATGAACAATGCCGTTGGCGACAAGCCACACAACTCTGGCAGCCATGGTTTCGGTTTTCCCAGCCCCCGCCCCAGCTACGACGAGCAACGGACCGGTGTCTGCGCCGATAATCGCAGCCTGCTGGGATGTGGGTGGATACTGTTGGCCAAGTAGTGCTGCGAGTTGCTCCGGTGTGATCACCGGCTGCGGCGATTCCTGCGGCTGGTTCATGGTGGCGGTCTCCTGCGGGGTGGCGGCGATATCGGGGGTGGTCAGCGGCACAGGCTTATTGGACATGGGTGGTGCTCCGCTGCTGCGCAAGGTCGGTGAACACCTGCTCGAAATGCCCAGCATTGCCTGCATCGGTGCACAGTGCATAGTTTGCCGCCTGCTCGTAGGCGATGACGGTCACCGTATCGTTGATAGCGCCGAGTTGGGCTGGGTCGAGTCGTGCCTGCTCACGGGCTACGGGATTGTCTTTGCCCGCGGTGAGAAACACGAGTTTGGCAACGTCGATTTGCTGGGGCTGCACCCGTTTCGCGGAGGTGATAGCCCACTGTGGCTGAGCTGTGCCAGCAAGGTCGGTGGCCTGTACTTGACCGTTGACGAGTGCCAGCTGATAGGTGGCAAGCTGCAGGTGTCTGCTGGCTTGTTCATAGGTGACCGCCTGTCCGGTTTTGAAGTCGATGATGATGTATTCATCGGCGTCGGTGCGGATGAGCCGGTCGATTCGCCCGGTGATAGTGATCGCGGTTGCCTGGGGTGCGACAACCGCCGGGGAGTTGGCTGCTTGAGCAAGATCTTCCGGTGGGGCAAGTGCTGCCAGTTGGGAGGCAACCGTGTGGGGGTGCAGGGTGACGTTACAGTGCACCTCGGGGGCGGCAGCAGCAGTGACAGCATCCAATGATGCGAGTGCCCGGCGCAGCGCATACAACTGGCCTTGAATGTCGGCTCGTTCAGCTGCTATCCGCCAGGCTGGTGGGTTTACCGAAGTGGTGAACAGCTCACTGAGGGTGACGATGTCATCATCGGTGAGTGGTTGGACGGCGGCGATTTCCGCCACCGCGTGCACAAAATTCCCTTTCCGTAAGTGATACAGGTCGGCGTCGTCGTCTTCGATACCGCGCAGTCGGGCGGCAAGCGGATTAGTGACTGCTGTTTCGACCAGTGAGGGGGAAAGCCGGGTGGTGAGATAGTCGGGTGCGGCAGGGGGCATGCTGGTGGTGGCTTGCTGCACCAGGCCTGTGGGAAGTTGGTTCAATGGCATCCCGGTGGCGTGGGCGAGGGCAAGTTGGCCTTGCACTACTGCTGCAGCATGGGTGGGGTCGTCGATGCTTGCCTGCCCCCACCATGTTGTTGGGTCGCTGCCGGCAACCCCAGCCTTGTGAAGCCGGTGCAGTTGGCAGGCTGCTGCTTGCCGAAGTGTATCCGGGGCCGTCTCGTCGCAAAGGGTTCGCCGAAGTTCCGCCACCAGGGTGGGCGGGCTGACTGTGCGAAGCCCGGGCAAGTCTTGTTGGGTGATGCGACGTGCGTCAGCCTCATCGATAAAGCGGCTCACTTCATAGACTGGATCAGACTCTGGCGCATCAATTGCGGTGACAATAAGGCTGCGGGTTGCGCGGGTGCAGGCGAGATGAAAGAGGCGGCGTTCTTCCTTGATGCGTTCCGCACTGCGGGCAATATATTGTGCCGGTGGTACGCCGAAGTCGAGCAGGTCAACGAGTTCTTCTTGGGCAAAGAGGGTGCCGGTAATCCCATAGGAAGGCCAGGTTCCCTCTTGGACTTGTGCCACGATCACCGTGTCCCATTGCCGGCCAACGGTGGCGTGGGCATTGACGAGATGTACAGCGTCGACGGCAGATTGGCGCACCCGGCCGGCGATTGGCAGGTCTTGCCCGGAGATCCATTCAACGAAGCTTTGCAGCCCCGCCCCGGTGCGATGCTCACTAAAGTCACCGGCCATATCAAATAGGGTCATCACCGCATCGAGGTCTTGGTGTGCCCGCGCGCCACGGCTGCCGCCGCGCAGCGCATGTTCCGCCAGCGAATTGGCAACATCGGCGGCAGCCCAAATCTCCCACAGGATCGCCTCCACGCTTTCTCCCCGCTGGTAAGCATTGTGTCCGGCTTGCATGATGCGCCGCAGCCGCTGCACAATAAGCTGTTCACTGCTGGTAAACGACTCGATGATCGCATCGATGCTCGCCGCCGAGAGCGCCAGTGGTAGTTCACTTGTGCCGGTCGCGGATTGGGGTGCCGCGGCGGAAAACAGATCAGGGCCACGAGTTGCTGCCTCCGCCGGTGGGGTGCCTCCAGTGCTGTGATCACTTGCAACCGTGTCCCCCGCAACAAGCGTCAGCAGCAGCTGTCGGGGGCTGCAATGGTGGAGGTGAGCAGGGGCAACCAGGGCTCGTTGGAGCCGCCGCCAACTGACCGCATCACCGCGGGCAAGCGGCCCTAACGCAAGTGTTTCGATGGCGTGGAAGGTGAGCGGTTTCGTCAGGCTTTCCATCACCAACAGCAGGGCTGCCGTCAGCGGCTGGTGGGCGATAGTAATGTCGGTGGCGTCTTGCTGCAGCGGGATCTCTAGAGCTGCGAGACGACGCCGTAGCGCGGCAGTTTCTGCGGTGGAGCGAACAATTACTGCCATCTCGGAAAATGGCACCCCTTGTTCATAGTGGGCGGTGCGTAGTTCGTGTGCGATCACACTGGCATGCGTCATCGCATCGGGCACGATCACGGTCTGGGTATGCGCCGGCTGGCGTTGCGGTTCACCGAGTTGAACTGTGGTGAACGCCGGATCGGAGCGCAAAAGTTCCGCGGATCCGCCGCGGAAGCGAAACACTGCCTGCTGCGGATCCCCCGCGAACACGACCGTGTGGGCGTGTGCCGCCAGCAGACGCAGCAGTGTAGCGCTTGCTGGATCAATATTGTGCACATCGTCAACCAGTAATATTTCTGCTTGTGCCGCCACGTCGGTGAGCAGATCCGCATCTGCACGCAAGGCAGCAACAGCACTACTGGTGAGTTCAGCCGCAGACATGAGGTGCTTATCTGCCAGGGTGAGTACCCCATGAAATTCTTCCCAGGTGGCAGCAGCGGCTTCCCACAGCGGCCGGTGGTGAACACGTCCCAGCTCGGCGAGCTGTGGCGCGCTCATGCCACGTTCAGCGGCACGGAGCAGCAAATCCCGCAGACCGCGGGCAAAGGAGGTGACTGCCAATGCTGGTCGCAGATTTTCCGGCCACAGCTGGCCGCCCTCGGCCAGCTGCCCCTGCAGCAGCTGCCGCAGCGCATCATCATGTTCGGCACCGGTCATCAACCGGGGTAACGGTCGGCCAGCTTTCGCAGCTGCCGCCCGCACAATGGCAAACGCCAAGGAATGCACCGACCGGACGAGATGATCACCACCAACATAGTGATCTGGCACTGCCGCATGCAGACGCTGCTTCATCGCCGCCGCCTGCTGTTTACTTCCGGCAATCACTGTGATCGAGCTGGCAGGCACCCCCTGCTGAAGACGGGCGATAACTATCTGCTCCAACAGTGTGGTTTTCCCACTGCCAGCAACCCCATTAAGTTGTATCCGGCCGGTATCCCCCGCAAGTAAAGCCTGCACTGGCTTTGGCCACACATAACCAGATGCCGCCGGTTGTGCGGCATCATTGGCAGCATCCTGCTCCGCCTGGGCACGGGTGCTCGGATGTAACCGCACAACCACCGACCCTGTGCCGCGCCCTGCTTCCTGCTGGCTATTTCGTATCGCCATACGAACCTGTCCCTTCTGTGCACCTGACCGCGCCGCAATATCGATCCATCAGCCAAACCCCCCACACCATGCGGGGTAGATCCCGCACCGTCGGTGATGGAATCTTCTCGTGTCGAAAGCCTAGCGAACCCCATCCACAACACTCTCGAAGAGCACCCCCTCATTCAAGCGTCAGCACTGGTCAACCGCGCAAAAAGATCGAACATGCAACACCACGCCACCACCACTGAATGCAGGCTTTTTCTCCCGCCGCACCCCAGCCACGATACTCGTCGCTTCCCAGCCTCAAGCATGAGTAACTCCACGGCTTACCACCACACCCCGCCAGCGAGCAGCACTGCCCACCGCCCAGGCTCTTGCTTATTTACCCCACCTGCTGCAACACGATGGTCGCTGCCGCAGTGAGTCGACCACGGATTCGTGCATCAGTGATAGACAACAGTTGACTAATCAAGAGCCGATAGGCGACCGCCCGCACCAAGAGTTTGTCAAGGTCTGGGATCGTGGAAAACCGATCAATAATGCCCGGATCGACGATTCCTTGCACCAGTCCATCAACTATCGCTACCGCTGCACTGTAGCCAGCTGGGTGGAACAGCGGATAAATGGTGGTGATACCTGGCCGCTGCCGCGGCGCAAACACGGTGGTGTGCAGCATATCGCCGTGCACGATTTGAGCGGGACGATCAATCGGCTGCATCGCAGCCGCTAACTGGTCAATCAGCGCAACAGTTTCGCCAGGCAGCTGTTCAGAAACAGCGGCGAACGTGTGCAACCTGGCGTCGAGCTGCTGTTCCAGTCGCCAAGCAAGCTGGTCAGCAACTAAAAACACCGCATCCGCCCGGCTCCGATCAATGCCGGTGCCTTTCGGTAACGCGCCAGCTACCTCACCGAGGGCGCTATCCAGCAGGATTGCGGCTTGCACTACCGCATCAACATTAGTCAGTACATCCCCCGGCAAATATCGGGATGCCCGCCAGCCAGCCACATGATAGAGCCCATTGGTTGCACGGATCGGTGTAGAGATCCGCAGCGCATCACATTCCAATTCGGCGCGAATTTGGGCAGCAATCAGGGCACGTGAATCATCACGCAGCGGCTGCACCACAACCGGCCCTGCCTGCACCCCATAGTCCCAGGCAATGCCCAGTTGACGCTGGTGGGCGGGATCCACCCGAAAAGCGCTGGCGACTGCACTCGGCACAATGACTGACATAATCTGCTCATTCTACCGGCAATGGGCAGCGCACAGCTAGCATTCCATGGTCGATGGGCAGTGGTCGAAGACTCGCACCGATGTGCGTTAGCTCCAAGAGTTTTCGTCCCTCACAACAAAGCACAGACACCGCTGCACTACAGCTACTCACCGCCCGCCAGCAAAGCTGCCGGCATCAGCATTTAGCCCGCCTCCCTATGCTGGCAGGTTACGGATTCGGGAAAGGCCACGGATTATATCGACACTGCCGGTCATCGTCGTCGTACACCTCATTCGGATCAATGCTGTGCAGCACAGAATTCGACAATGACAATGTTTGCTGCATCATCACCGGCGCCAATGCCCCTTCCCCACCACAGGGCACATGGTTGGCGTAGCCGATTCCATGCCCAACTTCATGATTGATGAGATAGCGCCGGTAGGATCCCAAATCCCCGGCGAACGTGATCGCACCCCGCACCCAGCGGGCCTCATTGATAATCACCCGATTGCCTACCGCAGTAAAACAGGACGTTTCCATGGCAATGTCATGGCCACAGGCAGCATGGGTGGTGGCGATCGAAGACAATTGGATTCGTAAATCAGGGGTTACCGGCTGGGTGCCGTCAACGTGTTGGAAGGCGAACTGTTCATCGTGCGTCCATCCCCGCGGATCATTTAATGTGGCATCCACCAGCGCGGCAAACGCATCATCGCCACCATATTCACTGGCGGCAATTCCTTCTTCCACTTCGACGGTGTAGGTGAACGTCTGCGTCGCACCCACCCCAATTTTCGGCCCCGCCTTTCCGGCAAGATGATATCGGCCAGTGCCCTGCTCCGTGTAGGGTCCACCCGGTGGGAGTTCCCCAACTTCCCGGGAAATATGAGACTCGTAGGTTGCCGGATCAGGCCCTGGCCCCCTGCCAGAATCCACCGGCTGCGCGGCGGTGGTTTCCACTTGCACAGCAGAACTCGGGGACGTTGCCGCCGGGGGGCTGTCTTCGGCCATGCCACCGCGGGCCACATCAACAACCACCCACACAGTGATGACCAGCAGCACAGGAATTGCGTAGGCACGCCACCCATAACTGCGGGCAAACCGCACCAGTAACGGCTCATTCGAAACGTCTTTCACCCTGCCACCTCTCACCGCTGTCGTCGCCAACAAGGATCATCCCAGCGGCGACGTAAACCTACCCTCGCACAGCGTCCGGTGCACGAAAAACCCAACCATAGAAGCACCGGCACATCATCACCGCGCCCCTTTTCTTCCTGCCGACAGCATCGCTGCGCGACACCCCATCACACTGCGCGGATAGAGTGCTTGCCCGGCCACACCGGTCAAGCCGGAAGCAAAGCGGGCAGCCGACGAAACCTAGTTCACAGCAAACCCAACCCGCCCATGGGCGGATTCACCGATCTGAACATAAGCGATGGACTGCGCCTGCACCAGCAGCAGCTGGCCTTTTTCCTGCGCAAGCTCCAACAGTCCTTCTTTGCGCTCGAGCGCTTCACGAACCTTAGCCAACACAGTTTCCCGGTCATCGCTGGTGGTCACCGTAATATCGCGAGCCGAATCAACAAAGCCAATCTTGATATCAATCATTACTGCCTACTTTCTCAAACAATCCCAAACAGCGTTGGCACACATCGTGTTGCCTGTCCAGGTCGCACCACCAGCGACAGCCTCCCAATACACGGGATCTGTCGCCCCCTTCCAACAGTCGCCATCACAGGTCATCACTGCTAGTGGCCGTGGCCGGCCTTGGACACGACTCCAGCACACACAGCACTACCGGAGGCTAACGTTGGGCAGTCTGCCTGTGTGGATGCACCGCAAACCATCCAAGCCCACGGTGTGTCGTGTGCAAGTCGCACTCCAGGCTATCGCACACCGCTTACTCACCGCGATTAGCCCAGCTTCGGCCACTATAACGCCCTTGGCTGAGCCAGGAATCCGAAAGCAACCCTCCCAGCACAAACCCCGCCAACGAGCTGAATGTCCGGTGCACTATTGCTACCAAGTCACCCGCTAAATGCACACTAGTTTCACTGTCGAACACGCCACCGATGGCCTGTGACTAATATAGAGATGTGCCGAACAACAGTCAGCCCACATTTGCCGAGCTCGGTGTCGCCCAAGAAATTGTGGACGCCCTTGCTGAACAGTCGATCGTGGAAACCTTCGCGATCCAACAGCTCACCTTGCCGATTGCACTGACCGGCCAGGATCTTATTGGCCAGGCTCGCACAGGTATGGGCAAAACGTTCGGGTTCGGGATTCCGCTCATCGATCGCGTGTTTGACGACGCCGATGTGGCGGAACTCGATGGCACACCACGCGCACTCGTAGTAGTCCCCACCCGCGAGTTAGCGATTCAGGTTGGCAACGACCTCACCATGGCGGCGAAATACACTCCGCTGACGATTGTCACCTTCTTCGGTGGCCGCCCCTATGAGGAACAAACTGAAGCGTTGGCCAAAGGGGTCGATGTGATCGTCGGCACCCCCGGCCGTCTGCTCGACCTCTACAAGCGTTTCGATCTGCGGCTTGACCAGGTCGCGGTGCTGGTGCTTGATGAGGCCGACGAAATGCTGGATTTGGGCTTTCTTCCTGATGTGGAAAAGCTGATGGAAGCCCTCACCCATGAGCATCAAACCATGCTGTTTTCGGCCACGATGCCGCCGGCAATCATTCAGCTTGCCCGCGGTTTTATGCAGCAACCTACCCAGATTCGCGCAGAGGATCAGGGGGCAGACCAGGTTCATGCAACCACCAAACAGGTGGTGTTTCAGGCACATAAGCTGGACAAGCTGGCGGTGGTTGCCCGGGTGCTGCAGGCCAAACAGCGAGGCCGGACGATTATTTTCGTGAAAACGAAACGCAGCTGTGGCTATTTAGCCAATGATCTTGCCGAACTGGGTTTCCGGGTTGGTATGGTGCATGGCGATATGGATCAATCGGCGCGGGAGAAGTCGCTGCGCGGATTCCATCAGGGGGAATTTTCTATTTTAATCGCGACCGATGTCGCTGCCCGCGGTATCGATATTGATGATGTCACCCATGTCATCAATTTTGAGGTGCCACTGGATCCAATGACATATGTGCACCGGATTGGCCGCACTGGCCGGGCCGGGAACTCCGGTACAGCCGTAACTTTGGTGGGTCTTGACGAGGTGCGCCTGTGGCAGTCGATTAATGATGAGCTGCAGTTGGGAATTGACGAGCTTCCCGAATGGTTTTCAACCTCCCCGGAGCTGCATGAGGCGCTGCAGATTCCGCAGCATGTGCAAAGTCAGGTCGGCAAACCGGTGCCAGTGTTCAGCGGCGGTATGCCGCGAAAGTCTGGCGGGAAGTCTGGTGTGAGCGGGAAACATCGATCGTCTTCCCGGGCGCGGGAAGGTGCCGGTCAAAAGCGGGGTTCCCGCCGCTCATGACCGTAACTGATGATGCTGACGACCATCTGCCACAGCGAACTGTTTTCCCCGCGGATCAGTTCACCGACCCCCTTGCAACTCCAACAGACTCACCGCAGCAAGCTGACAGAATTGTCGATGATCACAGCCGCTCCCCCGGTGACGATCATGGGGCACCTCAAGAAGGTGAATTTGCCTCCACCCCGCGAAGCCCATCCATCCCAGCGACGCTGCGTCCCACTTCGCGCCGCGACTGGATTGCTGCTGGCGTGCTAAGTGTTTTGGCGGCCACCACCATTGTTGTTGCCGCCATATATGCTCCGATTCGGCATACCGATGTTGCACCTGCCGCCGCCCCGCTGACTGATGTGGCACAGCTTTCCACTGTGCCACGAACATTCAGTGAAGCGTGGTCTACCCCAATCGATGGGGTGACCTTCCCACTAGTTCCGCAGGTGGATGCCGACGCCGGTGTGGTGGTGGCTGCCGACAAGCATGGGTTTCGGGCATTGGATCCCCGCGACGGGTCCACTGTGTATGCCTACCACCGGGATCACGATCTGTGCCTGCTGGGGATCAGCGGCTTCAACTCGGTTGTCGCTGGTTATCGCACTGCCGCGGGGTGTAGCGAAATCACCGCGCTGCGCAGCGACAGCGGCCGCTACCGGGCAACCCGGTTTGATAATGCCGCCGCCGATCCTGCACTGATCCGCTCTCATGCTGCGATCGGCAGTATTGACGCTGAGCGGGTGGAATTGTGGCGGTCAGATATGGTGCGCACGGTGGAATATGGTGATCCGATCGCCCCGCAGGAACCGGGGATGCAACCCACCGCTGATTGCACGATCGATTCGGCGCTCACCCGTGGGGATCTGCTCGCTGTGGTGGAGTCGTGCAGTCCCGATTTTTCCGCGGATGAGGAAACGACGAAACCCACCGGTGAGGCACGAATCGGAAGGGATGGCCGCAGCTGGTGGCTGCGCCTTGTAGCGCGTGATCCGGAAGATTCCCGGGAACCGGAATTTTACAGTTCAGTGCCGCTTGCACAACCAAGCCATGTGGTGGCTATTGCCGAAGATCGGGTGGCGGTTGCCGAAGTTACTAACGGCAATACCGAAACTACCCCGGTGACTATTTACTCCCAAGATGGTGACCAGGTGGCGACGACCGCCATCCCACCGCTGGCTCATGCCAGCATCACGGCCGATGCACCTGGTGGCGTGTACTCCCCGGATGCAAACGATATCGCCCATGCGATGACGTTATATGACGGGAAGCATCTCAATTTTTTCCTGCCATCTACGCTGGAGTTGATGTTTAGCGTCGACGATGCGATCGGCAATCCGATCGATATTGACGGCTCTGTGGTGTATCCCACCAGGGATGGGCTCGTGATGCTGCGCGGCTATTCCAATGAGGCGATTCGCCATATCGCGATTGACCGGGGCGACTATCAGGGCGATGTGCATCTTGGATTAGTTGGCCGCACCCTGGTGGAGCGCCGCGGCAACGAACTCTTTGGTCTCATCGCCGAGTTTTAGACGCCCCGGTGGCGTGCAGAGAAAGCAAAACCAGTACTGCCCGCTGCGCAATCATCAGCGTTGCTGCGATGAGGTCAGTACTGGTGGGTTGCCGAATGACGGATGCGTCCACCTGCCGGTTTTTCAATGACGCGGAACCGATGTGGACTGTGCAGTGGCGAAATTTTTTTAAGTCTGCGAGTTTCGCGTTGGATATTGGGCTTGCATCCATCCCACTGCGGCGGGGTGGACAAGCAATCCGATGGTGATCACCGCGATTAGGCCGACGATAATGGCAGGAATCCAGGCACCTGCCTGGGCAATATAGTAGGCCACTGGCAGGAACAAAATATTGGCAAAGAACACGAGACCGCGACCGATTCGCTTGCCGTGCCAATACGCCCAGCCAGCCCAGGCGACAGCCCCGAACATGATCAACAAACAGATAGCAGTGCCAATCCCCAACCAGGCGGCCCGTGATTCGTATCCGGAGGCAAAGACGGCCGCCGGATCCCGGTAGCCGAGCACATCACGCACGATCAATACCAGCGCATAAATCATCACCACGAGAGATTCACCGACAGCTATTTGACCAGCGATCCGCACAGGGGCTGGAACCCAAGGGCTGGATGCTGTGGAATTCTCTCCAGGTGATAGATGCTCATTGGCGCGTTTTGCAGTCACAACACCGCATTCTACCGGCCTGCTGTGGCCTACGCGGAGCGAACCTCCAACATCTCGGTGATGCCGCTGCAGGAAAGGCGCTGCAACGCCCGTACCCCAACGACTATCAAGCAGAAGCACGTTGGTATTCCAAACAGATCAGCCAAATGCTCACGCTGCTGTCGATGACCTGAACTTGAGCAACCGTTGTGTTACGGAACTTGCGCAACCGTTGTTACGGCCAGGAAATCGACTACACTGCGATAGGGTGCGTTGCCTGATGCTGTCCAATCCGAATTCGACGTCGTTAACCAACGATGTGATGCGAGCGATCATCGCTCCCCTCATGCAGGTCACCGAGCTGCACTCACAGCACACTCACTATGCCGGACATGCCCGAGATATTTGTCGCGGACTAAGCCGTGATGATTTCGATCTTATTGTGGCTGTGGGCGGGGATGGCACAGTCAACGAAGTCATCAATGGTTTGTTAGGCGAGAGCCTCCAGCAGCGCCGCGCCCCTCAGGAGCTTCCCGCGATTGCAGTAATCCCTACCGGTTCGGCGAATGTGTTTGCCCGGGCGCTCGGGTTTCCTAACGATCCAGTAGCCGCCGCCAACATGGTCGCGGAACTCATCGCCGAAAACCAGTATCGGCGCCTGCCGCTTGGCCGGGTGGAAAATCATTGGTTCTGTGTCAACACCGGGTTTGGGATTGACGCTGAGGTCATCGACCGCATGGAGCTGCTGCGGAAAAAGAAGTTAAAGGCCACACCTGGTGCCTATCTGCTCGTTGCGGTGGGTGCCTGGTTACGGATGCGGCGGCATAAACCAACGATTTCGTTTACCGCCCACAGCGATGGGAAAACTCATACTAGCCAGCAACTTCCGGTAGTCATGGTCTCGAATACCAATCCTTGGACGTATGCCGGTCCGCTGCCGGTGATCCTCAACCCGGGTGCCAATGTTGCGGCTGGATTGTCGTTGTATGCGCTGCGCGACATTGATGGCCCCGGTGGTGCGGCAGCACTTGCTCACGCTCTTGGCGTCGGCCGGCGCCGTTGGCAGTTGCTCCGCATCGATCTGCGAGAAATTCGAGTTGACGATATTGATTCCCTCGTACTCACAGCAAGTGAACCGTTGAAATGGCAGGTAGATGGGGAAGCCTGCGGGGAAGCGAAGAAACTTGATGTGCAGTCTTACCACGACGTCATTGATGTAATTTCTCCAAAATCCAACACCAACCTGTGACCTTTGACACTTTTTCGCGAAAAGGTCTAGCAATTTCAGGTTAATCGTGTCACCATATCTACTTGTTGGATCACTGGTTGCCCGGTGTGAAGCCGCGAAAATAGCGCCCTAACTGCAGATTTCTTCGCTGCATTACAGTTTCGCTACCCGCCTGCGATCACACCCAAAGCCCTTGATCTCCTACAAGAGAGTGTCAATTAAGACCATCTGGTTGTTATTGACACTCGGGATTATCAAGCAACCAACGACTCGTTGCCCTGAAGCTGTTTGACGCACTGCAGTGGCTCCCCTGTTGCACGTTGTCTAAATATGACGAAACACCCGTTTCACTACAGACAACAACTGGTGGCGCCCGCACACGGATCATTTGAGTTGAACATTTGGCAGTTTTTTCCGTCAGTTTTCGACTCGCATCCACCGCAGTGAGTTAGCTTTAGCATGCGCTGTAGTGACATCGCTGAACATCACCGCATCAGCGATGAACACATCGTCCACAGTGTGCCCGCCTGGCACCACCGCAACGAGCTGGCAATCAGTGGAAAATCCGTTTATTGCTGCTTATCTCTGGCATCACGGTTGTCGCTTTCTGCTGCGAGTGTTACTCGCATGTAGTCAGCGGCCGCCCCGCCACGGTGGGGCATGTACTGTCTTGCCTGTTTTTCAAAAATATTCAATATCAATTCGCTGCACTGCACAGTGCAGGCACACAAATCATTACAAGGAGATCTCATGGATTGGCGCCATAAGGCAGTTTGCCGCGACGAAGACCCAGAACTGTTCTTCCCGGTCGGTAACTCCGGCCCGGCTTTAGCTCAGATCGCATCGGCGAAAAAGGTCTGCAACCGTTGCCCAGTGACCAGCGAATGCCTTGCTTGGGCATTAGAGTCCGGCCAAGATGCTGGCGTTTGGGGCGGTATGAGCGAGGATGAGCGTCGCGCCCTGAAGCGTCGCAAGAACCGCAACCGCACCCGGACAGCCACCACTGTCTAATACCGTCGACGGCAACGAAGCCGGTGCGGTGCTCAACTGGCAACACAAATTGGTTGTTCGCCCTTCGCCCCGCTAGACTTCCTATACAAACTGTATTCCCAAATTTTCACAGCAAGGAGTCGCCATGAGCAAGCGTGGACGCAAGCGCAAGGATCGTCGCAAGGGCAAAGCTAATCACGGTCGTCGCCCCAACGCATAAGTGATCATTGAGGAAACCCCATCATCGACTTTTTGGTCGTTGATGGGGTTTTCGCTTGGGGCAACTACCTTAGACAGGGTTCTCGTGGTGCCTGCAGCCCTTCCTGCCAGGGCAGTTTCCGCCCAGGGTTGCAATATGCTCATGATGTTCGATGGAGCTGCCCGCACAATGCATACCAATCTTGCTCAACGCGGGTTAGCTGCCCGCAGGATTCCCGTTGGACAGCCAGTTCACTCTGCTGCAGCAGTAGGATTCAGCTTCACTCATCAGTGCGCAACACTTCCCTGCGCCTGCACCACTTCGCCGCGGCTCTCATCCGATTCCCGCCGCCACGTGAATACAGGATCGTGGAAGTTCACGGTGTGTAATAACGGCAGCAGCTCACCGGAGTAGTTGGTCAAGTTCGAATAAGCCGAGTCGCCAAGGTTGTTCAGCCAGCTTGCCGACACAGCGATCTTCATCGCTAACAGTATGCGTAACTATTCAGCAAGCCTTGTCGCTTACGCTGGTCGTCGCTGGCGGGATATTCCGCCCCGTGTGCTCACACGACCCGATTCCCACAGACCCGCTCAGTCAGTCCCCGCGGGCTAGTTTCCGCTACACCGCAACGAGGTGAACTCAAGCGGGACTACTGGTCTTGCGACAGGATATCTATCAATCACCGTCACCATATTCCAGAGCCAACCCATCGGGCATCGACTCGTGGGCAATGATGTTTACCAACCCGCCCCGCGAAATCGCAGACTGCGGTGGCAGGGCAAAACCGGACTTAGTGAGTCCAAGTAATCTCACTGCGGGCGATCTGCAGTCGAAGTAACACTTTTTCCCGCAATGTTGGCGGCGCTGGTTCGCAGCAGCAGCGCCGCAGCAGGGAGGCGACTTCCTGCTCGAGACCAATTTTTTCCAAACAGCCCGGACAGTCGTTGATATGGGCTACCAGCTGCACCCGCCGAGTCTCACTGACGGACTCATACACTAACTCGTAGAGTGCTTCATAGACTTCTTGACAGTTACATCCACATTCGGGATTCGTCACTGCTTCTCACCCTTTCCACCGCTGATGTCGTCATCAACCGCGATTCCTTTGTCACGTGCTACTTCTCGTAACAATTCCCGGAGCTGTTTTCTTCCCCGGTGCAGGCGCGACATCACCGTTCCGATCGGTGTATCCATGATTTCGGCGATTTCTTTATATGGCAATCCTTGAATGTCGGAATACCACACCACCATCCGATTATCTTCGCTGAGCTCGTTAAACGCGGCAGCGATCTGCTGGTCGGGCAGGTTTTTTAGCGCTTCAATCTCTGCGGATTCCAACCCCACTGCCTGATGAGACGACGAAGAGAACATCTGCGAATCGGTGATTTCGTCGGCACTGGTTTGGGTGGGGCGGCGTTTCTTTTTCCGGTAGGACGATATAAAGGTGTTCGTCATAATCCGGTAAAGCCACGCTTTCAGGTTGGTTCCTGGCGTGAACGAATCGAAGGCTTGAAACGCCTTCATATACGTGTCTTGAACCAAATCTTCCGCGTCAGCGGGGTTCCGGGTCATTCGCAACGCACCGCTGTAGAGCTGGTCTAGCAAAGGAAGTGCTTGCTCTTCAAAGGTGCGCTGCTGCTCCGGGGTGGGCGGCTTCGGCATATTCGGTCACCTCCTTGACGGCACGGGCATAGGTTTTTTCGTGTACGCAGCAGCATGCCACCGGCTCGCGATTGGTAGACAGGACGCACAGCATCCCCTTCATCATTGCCGATGGTTGCAGCAGCAACACGGTAGTGCTTCCACCTTATCCCAGCGGGGTGGGAAACCTTCTACCTTGGTCGCTTGTTGGCAACACAACAGAGGCAATTTCACGCACAGACCATGCTGCGACGATCGACTTCTGGCGAGGCCGGCAAAGGGAGCGGGTGGCAGTGAAAACAGCATTACCCCAGTTGTGGTGTGTTCAAGGTGTCACTGTTCGGTTGCGGGGGTCTGCTCAGTGATGTGGGCGAAGTGATGCGTTCAGGCTGAGAGGGGTACACTGTGCTTTTGCCCGAAACGGGCAAACAGCAGCACCCCAGGGGAAGGTCGGTGGATTGTGGCGAAATCCCGCAAAACAGCAGCAGCTACTCCAGCACTGAGCGTCCTCACCGCAGCTCATGTGGAGTATTCAACTCACAAATTTGTTGCCGGCGATGATCATTTTGGCGCCCAAGCTGCCAAACAGCTCGCCGGGCTTGGTTTTCAGCCGCAACAGGTGATGAAAACGCTGCTGCTCGTGGAAGTCACCACTGATCCACATCCCCGATATGGGCTGTGTTGTGTCGCGGTCACCGACAAAGTGTCATTGAAAGCTGCAGCAAAAGTGTTTGGCTGGTCGAAGGCTGCGCTCGCGCCCGCGAATGCCACCGCCCGAATTACCGGATATATCCCCGGTGGGGTGTCCCCACTTGGTGGGAAACAGCAGCTGCCGGTGGTGTTTGATACGTTGCCGTGCTCATTTGCAACCGTGTGTGTTTCCGCCGGGAAACGGGGCATGGATGTCGCGCTTGCCCCGCAGGATCTTGTCGCGGCAAGCGGTGGTTCCATCGCCGATATTGCAGTTCATGGAGGATAACCCCCACCCACCCGCCCTTTGCTGTGTGGGGGCTTTTCGTCACCGTCGTGGACTCCCAGTCGCTTCCTACCAGGGTGGGCGTTGTAGTACGGAACCTGCCCGTGGTTGGCGATAATCAGTCAGCTGCACCATGCCCTGTACGCGGATCGGGCACTGGTGCAAGCAGCTCCGCGCCTTGATTGCGAACATTGCCCACGGCAGTACCCACCGGCCGAATACGTAAGGATTCATACAATTGCGATGGTGGATTGTCGATGATTGTTTGGGCGGTTGCCGGGTCGCCTGCGATCCATGCGGCGGCAGTTTCGGCGGTGAGCATCACCGGCATCCGATCATGCAACCAGCTGATACTCGTATCGGCTGCAGTGGTGACAATTGTCGCCGACAATCGGTCAAGTCCGGTTTCATAGAGGCCGGCCGCAAAAAGCCGCTGCGGCCGTGCAGCAGCTGGCAGATGCACGAAATAGGGTTGTTTTTTCTGCCATTCGTAGTAGCCGTCCATCGGGATGAGACAGCGGCGCCGGGCGAACGCTGCCCGAAATGAGGGTTTCGATGCGACAGTCTCGCCGCGGGCGTTAAATAACACCGGCGGGGAGGTGTCCTTTTTCCAGCTGGGCAGCAGCCCCCAGCGGGCAGGCACACAATAATATTCCGCAGCCATAGCATCAGTGTCGGCCACCAGTGGAGCGCCTTCGAGCAGTGTTTGGACAGTGGTTTCCGCGGGAACTATTGCCGCAATCGCCTGCGTGGGGGCTATATTGTAGCGGGCTGGCGGCAGCCCCTGCGGGGCGCTGATCCGCGGTGACGGACAAGATTCCACACGATCCCCGCCGCCGAGGAGAAAACCAGCGTCGCGAAGCAGCGGTTCGTCAACAGTAAATAACACAAATCGGCCACACATAATGAGCTCTAGTGTACGCAGGGGGAACGCTCCCACCCAGGATTGGTACACCTCCCGGCTGCCACCCGATGCGGTGGGTATTGCTTGCACCGACCAATACCACCGGTGCAGGTAAGTGTGCTACCACCGGTGCAGGCAGGTGTGCCACGTGGCTTAAGATAGTCGGTATGACTGCGCACGCCTCAGCCGACACCGGTTCCCGCTTTCTTGCCCCCCATGCATCCCGGCCGATTACGGCTAGCGTGCATTTGCCGGGGAGTAAATCAATCACCAACCGGGCTTTGGTGTTAGCTGCACTAGCCGACGGCACCTCCACGATCACTGGTGGGCTTGCTGCCCGCGACACTCAGCTGATGATGGATGCGCTGCGCACGCTGGGGGCCACCATCGACGAAGAGCCGGCCACTCATGCCGGTGAGCCACCAGTGTGGCGGGTCACCGGCGGCCCGCTGCGCGGCGGATCGGTGGAGTGTGGACTAGCTGGAACCGTGATGCGTTTTGTGCCGCCGATCGCCGCACTAACTGGTGATGTGGTGCATTTTGACGGCGACGAGTCTGCCCGGCTGCGGCCAATGCAAACAATGTGTGACGCACTGCGGGATTTGGGGGCGCACGTCACCGGCAATGCGCTACCGTTTACGGTCGACACGAGTGCCGGTATCCCAGCCGGTGGCCGGTTGACCGTTGACGCATCAGCATCAAGCCAATTTGTGTCCGGTTTGCTGCTGGCGGCACCCCGCTTCCCAGCAGGGTTAACGATCACCCATGTGGGGGCGAACCTGCCTAGCCAGCCCCACATCGATATGACCGTGTCCATGCTGGCCGAAGCCGGTTGTGAAGTAGCAGTTGACGGCACCACCTGGCGGGTGGAGCCGCAACCAATTCACCCACACGATTGGATCGTGGAACCGGATCTGTCCAATGCTGGACCGTTTCTTGCCGCCGCTATGGTCACCGGTGGAACAGTCACCATCAACCAGTGGCCGGTGCACACCACCCAGCCGGGTGCGGCTTTTATTGAGCTGTTTACCCGCATGGGTGGCACAGCCGTGTTTCTGCCCGCCGAAGATCCAACCAGCCCGGTGCCGATCGCGGCACAAGCCGAACTAGCAACCGCACTGCAATCCACTCACCCACACTGTGGCCACGGCTCGCTGGCGCTCAGCGGACCGGCCAAGTTGTCGGATCTCACCGGTATCACGGTGGATCTATCCGACTTAGGTGAGCTCACCCCCACCCTGGCGGCGGTGTGTACCCTCGCGTCCACACCATCAACCCTGTCCGGCATTGGGCATCTGCGCGGCCATGAAACCGACCGCCTGCAAGCCCTCTCCAATGAGATTGTCCGCCTGGGTGGATCATGTACCACCACCGCAGATTCGTTGACAATCACCCCACAGCCACTCCATGCAGCCGCGTTACACACCTATGCGGATCATCGCATGGCCACCTTTGCCGCGATCATTGGGCTTGTTGTGGAGGGCGTTGAGATCTACAACATTGCCACCACTGCAAAAACCATTGCTGACTTCCCAGCGATCTGGCAGGCGATGATCTCCGGCAAGTAACCAGCTGCCGCCGGCAACAATGTTGCATCAAGCCCGGTGCAGCCACAGTGGCTGAACTGCTTCTCCGCAACACTGCGGCACAACTGCAGGAAAACCCACCGCGGCGCAACTAAAAAAACCACATTGAACGTATCCTTATCCCACCAGGTAACAAGAATTGCTTCCAGACAGGTCAAGACAGGTGTAGTGCTTTAATCCTATGGGTCGTAATATTCACCAATTTGACGAATCCGATGTCCGTATCCGCCCCGGGAAACGCTCCCGGCCGCGAACGAAACGCCGCCCTAACTATGATGATGCCCATCAGGCGATGGTGGTCACGAAAGATCGCGGCCGCTACGGGGTGGTGTTAGATGATGCCACCTCCCCCGAAGATGTGGTGATGTGTGTTCGGGCACAGGATTTACGCCGCCAATCGATTGTGGTTGGTGACCGGGTGGGGGTTGTTGGTGATGTTTCCGGTGCTCCCGGAACATTGGCGCGCATTGTGACACTTCAGCCCCGGTCAACAGTGCTGCGGCGTACCGCCGACGACAATGACGCCTATGAGCGGATTGTGATCGCGAACGCCGAACAATTGTTGATTGTGTGTGCAATCACCGATCCCCCGCCCCGCACCGGCTTTGTGGAACGTGCACTGGTCGCAGCGTTTGTCGGCGGCCTCGAGCCGGTTCTGGTCATTACCAAAACCGATCTGGCGGATCCACAATCATTTATTGACTATTTTTCCGCCCTGCAGGTGCGTGCCGTCACTGCCGGCCGGGATGAATCCCTCGCGGCGCTGCTGCCAGTTATCACCGGCCGCACCTCGGCATGTATTGGCCATTCCGGGGTGGGGAAATCCACCTTGGTTAACCGGCTGGTACCTGATGCGAAACGGGCTGTCGGTGCCGTCAGCGGGGTGGGCAAAGGTCGCCACACCTCCACCCAGTCGGTGGCGTTGCCGCTTCCCGACGGCGGCTGGATTATTGATACCCCCGGAATTCGATCCTTTGGGCTAGCCGGGGTTGATGCCGATGTAGTGGTGCAAGTCTTTGATGATCTGCGTGAAGCAGCGGAACATTGTCCACGTGGCTGCACCCATCTCGGTCCGCCCAGCGATCCGGAATGTGCCTTCGATGAACTCACCGGCGCCTCCCAGCAGCGGGTGGAAGCTATCCGACGCATTTTGACCGTGTTGCGAAACACCGACGACTGGGAGCTGTGAACCCACCGACGAACGGTGTTTGCCCACCTGTCTGCTGATCATCGGCCAGGTCTAGTGTGTCTGTTCGCCCCTGCAGCCTTGTTCGCGCAACTTCCCCGTTCACCCTTAGGTTGCCCCACATTCATTGCTGCCGCACGCTGATTTTCAAGTGGGCTGCTAGTTGCCGGCATCCGGAAACGATTCCCAGCGCCACACCCCGGCGGTGCAGTAGCCTGAGTATCGGTAACAAATGCTTACAGCACGCAAGGTGGTGGGAATCACAGTGGGTTGGTGGATTGGGACAGGGCATGTCCGGCCCGGCGATGAGCAAGCACAACCGCTGGGTGAACGCCGCATCGGCGACGATCACCTTGAGCGGATTGCCACCCCTGACCAGCGGGCGCCGGTTATCAAACGAATTGCCCGCCGGCGGGCACGGCGGAAAGCCCGCAAAGCCCGCCGTGCCACCGTATCCAACAAGCAGCACACCCACTGGCAACGGGTGCCCGGTATGCCCGGCACCTGGACAAAAACCCCACCGGCAGGCTCCCCCACCACTGCGGTCAACCAACCAGAGGCAACCACTGCTGCCGCGACCAAGCAACCCACCACAGGCACCGCGCAAGCATCGACCTCAACCGATCGTCGCCAAACCGGCGCCAACAATGCCACTGCGGCATCGAATACTGCAGCAATGTCGGGTGCTTCACCGGTAAGCGGCCCACAGATCCGCACCCCGATCGCGGAAACCCCCTTAAACCGGCTCTCGTTTTTCGCGATTTTAGCTGGCATTTGCACCGGGCTCCTTACCGCCGCCTTGAACTGGACAGTGCTGGCAGTTGAGCAGCGCCTCTATGGGGCAACACATTATTCGTCGATATTTTTAGGCTCCCACGTCTCGCCGATGCGACTGTCTGTCACCTTATTCCTGGTCGGACTGGTCGGCTCCTGGGTGTGGTATCTCCTCAAACGCTTCGGCCGGCCAGCAGTGTCAGTTCCAGGTGCTATGCAAGGCACCCCGATGCCGATTATCGAAACACTCCTATCGGCATTCACCCAGGTCATTACCGTGGCAGCAGGTGCACCGGTGGGGCGGGAAAACGCACCCCGACTCCTGGGTGGGTTGGCTGCCAGTCGGTTGGCGCACAGTTTCCATCTTGACGCCCAGGCACGCCGTATTTTAGTGGCGTCTGCGGCCGGGGCAGGACTTGCTGCCAGCTTCCATCTTCCCCTGGCCGGCGCCCTATTCGCGCTTGAACTGCTCCTCCTAGAGATGTCTACCCGCACCATTGTCACCACCATGTTGACTTCCGCGACGGCGGTGGCAACAGCCGGCCTGATACTTCAACCGCATCCCATTTTTACCGGGGTGGCGTTAAACGAATCCTCCCCGATGCTTATCGCCGCAGTCACCGTTGGGATGGTCGCCGGCCTATTAGGGCACGGCTTTGGGTTAGCGGCCCGCAAAGCCGCCGCGGCACGCCCCTTAGGGGCAAATATTTTATGGGAAATGCCGATCGTGTTCCTTGGGCTGGCTGTTGCAGCCCACTTTGTTCCGGGCGTATCCGGTTCTGGGCGGTGGGCAGCCGAACAAATCCTGCAAGACCATATGGCGCTGTGGATGCTGATATTTCTCGCTGTTATCAGGGCAGTAGCGATTATTGCGTGTTTTCGTGCCGGCACTGTGGGCGGCACCTTGATCCCCGCGTTCTCTCTTGGGGCACTCTGTGGCGGCATTATTGGCACGGTGCTGCATCCACTACTCCCCAGTGTGCCGGTTGCCGCGTTTGCCCTCATGGGGGCGGCAGCGTTTCTCTCAACGACGATGGCCGCACCAATGTTTGGAATGCTCGCCGCCGTCGAATTTACCGACATGCCCGCCCAAGGCTATTTGGCGATGTTTATCACCGTGATCGCCGCCGCCCTCGCAGTAAGAATTTTAGGGATCATTTTAGATAAAGACCTGCACCTACCGGCATTTACCTCGGCGGCGTGGACTGGCACACTCCACCGTGACGAGCCGGTGACCGCACACCACACCGGCGACGACGGTCGGATTCATCCGGATGTGGCACATCACGATATTGATACGGATCCGACGACTGCCGCCGACGGTACCCCCTTGGGAAGCCACCCCGATGCGCATCCGCAACCACCGACACCGGAAGAAGTTGCTGCCAAACACCAACAGCCCCCAACAACCCCATCCAGCTAAACCACACCCCGCCAAAAGGAAAACAGCAGAAAAACGACAGGAACCCGGTATTGGTGCCTGGCGGCCGGCACAGATCGTCTCGATGCAGTAACGATCCGGCAACAACGACCATCCTCAATCAACCGCATAACCTGGAACATCTCACTACCAGTAGCGTGATTGCTGACAAGCGGCAAGAAGGATACCGCGCCACCGGTTGGGCAGCACCCGGTGTTTCACCGGCAGCTGTGCAAATCGGGGGCTAGCATCAGCCGCTGCGGTACCGCCGGCAGCATTGAACCGCCTGCCCGGCACCGGCAACACTGCACCGCGACAGCTAACTGCTATGCACCGGTGACATAGGTGGCGATGAGATCATCAAGTTCCGCTGGCACATACCAGCCCATCAGCAGCTCCAGGGCGTCACCGACCACCAGCTCGGCATCCTCGTCGCCCAGATCAGCCGCATCAATAGCAGCAATCGCTTTTTCTACCAGCGGTTCGCTTGCCTCATGATCGATAAATATGCACGCAATCTGATCCAATGACACCGTTGCCGGGGAAAGCTGCACTACCGCCTCCCCGTGTTCCGGGGCGGGAACAACCTGGGATTCGGGCAAATCGGCGGCAATCACCACCCGCCGCAACGGTGCATAGTCCGATTCGGTTTGCAACAGGCGGAACACTGCCCGGGCTGCCTCATCGATAGCAACCATTTCGATCTCTTCATCCTCCCCAGAGGTGAAGAAGTCATGCAGCGCCTTGGTGGCCGCGAAACCCCAGCCGCCAGCAGCCGGCAACATTCCGGTGTCGTGCAAGGTCGCCAGCCGGCTAAAGGTGGCTGGAATATACACCCGCATTGTTTGGCCTGCCATCGCTTTACAGGTCACCTTCATAGCCGAACAGGCCGGTGATTTCGACGACTGCCCGGTCAAACTGCTGGTAGTACACCCCGACCAGACCAGTGTCGACGGCAGCCCGCACATTCAAAATCGAATCGTCGACGAGCACACAGTCGTTGGCCGGCACATCGATTGCTGCCGCAGCCTGCTCAAACGCCTCCGGTGCAGGTTTTTCAACGCCGATCTCCCCGGACAACAGGACAGCTTCCACATAGCCTTGTTCCTGCCACAGGCGAATATGTTCCGCACCAGGGCCGCCTGGGTCATTCGACAAAATAGCTGCCTTCACCCCGATCTGCTGCAGTGCTTTCAACAGCTCCCGCCAGCGGCGGGCATCCTCTTCGCTCATATCGAGTACGCCGCAATAGTCGACGATCAGGCCACGTAATTTCATTTGCTGTGTGTTGGGTTTTTTCATCATCCGCTTGTATCAAAAGTTAACTCAATGTGTACCGGCCGCATCGTGACAACATTTCCCGACGAGCGTCAAACACCGAAGTGGAACCCCACTTTTTCGCGGCAACCAGCCGCTTTTGAGAAAAGGGCACGTTTGGCGGGGTAAACATATTGCTCTATGCGCCACTGTGGTGGGTTGTCACTATTCCCACAGCAAGCACACGGTAACGGGTCACCAATGCTGCCCGCTCTAGTGTAGTGGCAAGCAGGAAGAAAATGCAGCGGGAACCCTGCTCGGCGGCGGCACAGTCCTAGACACTATGACTAGCAACACGTTCACCCCAGTAACCTGCCCCTTGCAAACATCCCGCAAGCAGTCGGGAAACCCCACCCTGACACCAACCAAAACCCGCAGGCCACAGCCATTTCCGCCGCAGCAAACAAGTAAACTGCCTCCCCCACCAACAGCAGCAAACACCTTGCGGTGCCCACCGGGGCACCAACGCTTCACCCCCGCAACAGCACGGGTCAGCACGCTTGATCCCGAAACAATGTCCACCCCGCATCCGCAGCGTGATACCGCCTCCGCGGCCAGCTCCGGCACAACACCATTGTCCCTACTGCCACCTGCGATCGTTAGCGATTCCCGGCTACCTGACAAGCAGGAATTCGACACTCCAGCGTGGCAACCAATTCCAGGCTGCGCCTTGTTACAAACCCGTATTCCGATCGCCTCCCCACAGGATCGATCCCGGCCGCGGGTGCTCGCTGCAACCAATCTGCCATCAGCAACTTCCTTCACACCACCCACCCACGCCCAGGATGGTTCTGCCAGCCGGTTGCATCTTGTCAGCGCCAAGGACGAGGCGACAGCACCACAAGGCTCCCCGCTGAACACTGACGATGTGCTCACCGCGGCCGAGTATCGACAACTCGCGGCACAATTAATAATCGCTTGTGAAGCAGCAGCCGGTTTACGCACCCCAGCGCAGCTGCGCGGCACCCTCATCGCTCCAACAGTTCGCAGCCATATTGCTCGCCGTCACCAGCAACACCAATACCTGTCAGGCCCTATCCGGCTGCGGAGCGTGCACATTGAACAGCAGCAACAACAGCATCACATTGAGCTTGTCCAAATAGTCGGCTCACTATCAGCCGGGAATTGGTGCGGCGGCTACACTGCCACCGCAATCTATTGCCCACCCAACAACCCAGATACATTCCCAGCACAACACAACGAAACCGGCGCGAACCGGCACAAGTCACCACGCCGACGGATCAAAAGTGACGACCAGCCGATGAGACCATACAGCCATGCCGGGGTGGAATTCACCCCAGATATGATCCAAGCCCACCGGCTGGGAACACATTGGATGATCACGAACCTGCAGCTGATCTTTGCAGCTTCCGCCTACGCCTCCACCGCACAGCCGGCCACATTCACCGCCGACACAATGCCGCAGGCCAAGGCCTCAACACCAGGACTGCGACTTGTAGCCTAATAAACACTTATCCGACAAGCCGCATCCCACCGCGGGCTACCGTGGAGATACTCTGCTGCGTTACCTGTACACAAACACCAAACCCCACAGGCATGTCCAGCTGGAAAAGGTTCCAGCAGCACGTCACCTGTGGGGTGCAGGGAAACAGCGAGGAGTATTTCGAAGGATTGTTTTCGCGGCTGTATCTGTGCAGCAACTCCTCGTTGAGGGGCGTTCCTAGGCCTCCTCAGGTGCGCTGTAACGCAACTTGTCAGGATCTGGCCCCTCATCAGGTTCGGTGGGGTTGAGATCCTTATCGTCAACCACCCCGTCGTGGTTCACATCCGGCTCACCGGAGGCTTGGATCGCAGGCAGGATCTGCTTGCGGACAGTAAACAGGTTGCGCACCGTCTCTTCCATGATGGCGTCTTTCATGGCATTGAACATGTCGCCGCCTTCTTTCTGGTATTCCACCAGTGGATCGCGCTGCGCCATGGCACGCAACCCAATCCCCTCTTTCAGATAATCCATCTCATAGAGGTGCTCACGCCACTTGGTATCCACCACCGACAAAATCGTGGTGCGCTCCAAATTGCGCATGTTTTCTTCGTCACCAGTTAAGGTAGTGACCCCTTGTTCCAGCTCATCGTATTGCGCATTCGCATCAGCGAGCAGCCAATCGAGCAATGCCTGAGCCGGAAGTTCACCACGGGAACCCACCTCGTCGGATTCGAGAAGTTCCTGCCACGGCTTCGACGGACCATAGAGCGACTCGAGGGCATGCCACAATTTGTCCATGTCCCAATCTTCGACATAGCCGTCGGCGGTTTCCGCAGCAACATAGGCAGTAATCGTCGAATCGATCATGTTGCGAACCTGGGGAGCCACATCGGCACCCTGCAGGATCTCATTGCGTTCCCGGTAGATAACCTTGCGCTGCTCATTCATGACCTCGTCATACTTGAGCACATTTTTACGCATTTCGAAGTTCTGCTGCTCAACCTGGGTTTGTGCACCCTTCACCGCGTTGGTGACCATTTTCGCTTCGATCGGCACATCGTCAGGCACGTTCAGCCGGTTCATCATGTTTTCCATGGACTGGCCAACGAACCGCACCATGAGCTCGTCACGCATCGACAGATAGAAGCGAGTAGTACCCGGATCACCCTGCCGGCCGGAACGACCACGCAGCTGGTTATCGATACGCCGTGACTCATGGCGCTCCGTGCCGAGCACATACAACCCGCCAGCTTCACGCACCTTTTCAGCAAGCTTGCGGGAACGATCCTTCATCTTGGCGATTTCTTCATCCCACGCAGCCTCATATTCTTCCGGGGTTTCCACCGGATCAAGGCCACGTTCGCGCAGGTTGATATCAGCCAAAATATCCGGGTTGCCACCAAGCACAATATCGGTACCACGACCGGCCATGTTCGTAGCCACCGTTACTGCTCCCGGCAAACCAGCCTGGGCAACGATTTCAGCTTCTTCCTCGTGATGCTTCGCGTTGAGCACATGGTGCTTAATCCCCTTGCGGGTCAGCAGCTGGGAAAGATATTCGCTGCGTTCCACCGAAGTGGTACCAACGAGCACCGGCTGGCCACGATCCACACAGTCGGCAATGTCTTCAGCAACCGCTGCAAACTTGGCTTCCTGCGTCTTGTAGATGAGATCATCCAAGTCCTGCCGCTGATTCGGCCGGTTTGTTGGAATCTGCACCACATCAAGTTTGTAAATCTGGTGCAGCTCGGAGGCTTCAGTCTCTGCAGTACCAGTCATACCCGCCAGCTTGTCGTAGAGACGGAAATAGTTCTGCAGGGTGATGGTGGCCAACGTCTGGTTTTCGTTTTTGATCTCGACGTCTTCTTTTGCCTCAATCGCCTGGTGCATACCTTCGTTGTAGCGGCGACCGGGCAGCACACGACCGGTGAACTCGTCAACAATGAGCACTTCCCCGTTGCGGACAATATAGTCCTTGTCGCGGGTGAACAGCTCTTTCGCTTTAATGGCGTTGTTGAGATAGCTCACCAGCTGGGAGTTCTCTGGTGCGTACAGGTTGTCGATACCCAGTTGAGCCTCGACAAACTCCACCCCTTCTTCCCGCACACCGACAGTACGCTTACGGTGATCCACATCGTAGTGAATCTCTGGTTTCATCCGCGGCACAATATCGGAGAAGGCGTGATACCACTCCGAGTTTGAGTCGGTAGGTCCGGAAATAATCAGTGGGGTTCGCGCCTCATCGATCAGGATCGAGTCGACCTCGTCGACGATTGCAAAATAATGCTCGCGCTGCACCAAGTCGTCAAGCGACTTGGCCATGTTGTCACGCAGATAATCGAACCCGAGCTCATTGTTCGTCCCGTAGGTGATATCAGCGTTGTAGGCTTTCCGCCGCTGCGGCGGGGTCATATCACCCAGGATCACGTCAGTGGTCAACCCTAGGAAGCGGTGAACACGACCCATCCACTCCGAGTCACGTTTCGCCAGATAGTCGTTGACGGTAACAACGTGGACACCCTTGCCTTCCAGCGCGTTGAGATAGGCCGGCAGCACACAGGTCAGGGTTTTCCCTTCACCGGTGCGCATTTCGGCAACGCTGCCGAAGTGCAGGGCGGCACCACCCATAATCTGCACCTTGTAGGGCTTTTGATCCAGGACACGCCAGGAAGCTTCCCGGGCAACCGCGAACGCCTCCAGCAGGAGATCGTCGACGCTTTCCCCTTTGGCGATCCGGTCTTTAAACTCCACCGTCTTTGCTTTGAGTTCATCGTCGGTGAGGGCGGCATACTCCGACTCCAGTGCGATCACCTGGTCGGCGATTTTGCCGAGCCGTTTCACAGCACGGCCTTCACCCACTCTGAGAACATTGAGCATACGGAACACGAGACGTCCACCTTTTTTACCGGTTGCTAGCAAGCTGGATCGAATCTCCTCCGTTGCGGCGCAGCCTTGCTGCAGCGTCACCGTCTAACAACCGTTGTAATGCGGCGTTTTCGCAGACGTGTGAGGAGATGATCACAAACATTATCGTTATGCAGGGTACACACCACCCCTGTGGGCGGCGTAAACATACCCCATCATTGTACGCGTCGGCGCCGGTTTTACCACTAGCCAAGCCAGCAACATCACTACCCGCTGCCAGTTGTGATGTGGAGACAACCAGAAGCAGCGAGCACAACAACAGCAACCCCGCACAGGTGAAGAAAACACTGGTAAGCAGTCAATGTTTTTTCCGTGCCCTGTGCGGGGTTGGGAAATGATTCAGCAGCTGCGGCGGCTATGCAGTAGTCGCGTGCTTCCGAAATATTGAGCAAAGCACTGGTGCGATACTGCAGCAGGCACAAATGCTAGCTTTCGTTAGTTGCCGGACCGTCCGCCAAGGTGATCAGACCATAGTCGAATGCGTGACGACGGTATACCACCGAGGGGCGTCCATCTTCTTCGTTGACGAAGAGATAGAAGTCGTGGCCGACCAGTTCCATCTCAGAGAGTGCATCATCCACACTCATCGGGATAGCGCTGTGTTCCTTGCGACGAACAATCTGCCCAGGCATTTGCTCTTCAATGGTTGCCTCATACGGATCAGCTGATTCTGGTTGCTGATCGTATTTCTGTGCGGCTTCACGTTCTTGCGCCAGCACTTCGGCAGCGATTTCGCCATACGACTTTGGGGTGCGGTGCCCGGAGCGTGCAATCTTCCGGCGAACCTTCACCTTCCGCAGGGAGCGTTCCATGCGGTCGAGGGCAGTCTCCAGCGCTGCATAGAAGGAATCTTCTTTCGCTTCTGCGCGAGCAATGTGACCTTTGCCGGTGGCGGTGATCTGAATCTTGTCAGTTTGGGCGCCGCGGCGTGGGTTTGGTTCGTGGTGCAATTCCACGTGGAAGAACGTCAACGTCGGGTCGAGTCGTTCAATTTTTGCCAGCTTCGTGTGAACGCGCTCAGCGAAGTGGTCTGGAACCTCGACATTGCGGCCGGTAATGGAAACCTTGGTTTCCGGACGCAGGGCGGATGTGTTCTCAGCAGGTGTGGTCACGTGCTTCTACCTCCCGGTACTGGCCACCAGCGCCAACGACAGAGGGATTTCTGTCACGGCGGTCATCATCACCATCATCACCGCTGATCGTTGTGACTGCTATCGCGGACGACAACTATGTCGGCGGGGATTGTGATGGAGTTGTGGTGGCGGGGACTTCCACTGACAAGTTTAGCGGGCGACCGGCTCGTGTAGCAGGGGGTCGTGGCAGATTTTCTAAACGTGCAGGTGGGGGTACCCGCTCTTCGTTGATTTGTGGGAATCAGGCAGGTCATCACCCCCCTCATCACCCCTATTCAGGGGCTTTTCGTGGTGTGGGTGTGCCGTGCACATACGTCTGAGGACTGGTTTTGGTGCACGGCTCACCGCACCCGCCCCACCGGTGTTGGCGCAAAAGGGCTGGCAGTGCTCCTAGCTGCGCTGGCAGCACTGCTGCGACACCTGGCAAGATCCCACTGTTGATCCTGTTCATAGCAGGATAATTCGACGTTTCCGGTGTAGGTTATGGTCGTCTTCCGGGGGCAGTCCGTGGTCGCTTTCGAAGTGGTTATTCAGCGATGATGGGGGTTGCTCTTCTGCCGAGCACTGCTGGAACTTCCCGCCAGAAAGAAGCAGAACTGCTTTGAGTGGGAAGCTGCAGCATAGCGTTCGCGTCGGTGAGATAGTAGGTGGACACACTAGCGGCCACATCAACCACCGGGGCGGTGATGTTGCCACTTGGCAGAGGGGTTTGCGCCGAACCATCGATGGCAACGATCCACACTGGTGACAGCGCATTGGCGGTACCAACTAGCAGGGCGCCGTCAGAGGTCCAGTCGACACTTTTCGCTGATCCGGCAATATTTGGCCCAGATACTTCCACCGCATCGATCAATGCCCGCTGCCCGACCTGGGGGCGGGCGACTGTTGCCACATAGAGCCGACCGTCACGAATAAATGCCGCCCGCACCCCAGAGGGCGCAAGCTGCAGGGCAGTAATCGGTGGCTGTTCACTCGTTGCGGCAGGAGTTTGGCCAGCCGGGTCGAATAAGGCGGTGGTATCAACTTCGATTTGGGAAACTTCCCCGGTGGCGGTGGAGCGGGCAATGCGGGTGATGGTGCGGGAATCCACCACAGTCCACAACGCTGTAGCATCCCGTTCAAATGACGGCCGGGTCAGCGACCGGGCTGTTTGAATAGTTTGGGTGGCATCCCCAAGCGGCCCTAGTTCCAACCGCACCGGGGCGAGCGCATCGCCGGGGTCACCAAGCACAGCTGCCACCACCCCGCCGGTAGCTGAAACATCAGCGGATTGGATTTGTTTGGATCCACCTAGCGGTCCGGGTACTGGGCTGAGCTGTTCCCCTTCAATAATGTTGAGGGCTCCTTCGACGACCGCATACAGCGGCGCGATGGTGGCTTGTTTTGCCGTAGGGTTAAATTCCGCGACGTCATCAACAGTGAGCCCCAGTTGGCCGGGCACAACCGGTGCACCGTCGAGTTCGATGCGATACGGCCCTGGAATATTAGCTCGTGCCAGCACCCACACCACTTGTGCCGAGAATCGGTGGCGGGCATCAGCGTCGAGGTCTTCAAATCCGGTGAAACGGTACACCCCCTGTTCATAGCCGGCGAACACGGCTTCCGCCGGCACATCATCGAGCACCCCCGGCGCGAGCCGGCGTTGAGGTCCTTCCATGAGCAGAGACAGCAAGGCGGTGTCGAGATTGGATTGGCCGTCGTAGACCCACCGCCGATCGGGGACGAGCCATTTTCCGGTGGGGTTGAAAAAGAACAGATCGCGGGGGGTGTAGCGGTTGCGGAGCTCGTTGCGTTCCATCACTACCCCGGCGGGCAGGGTGGAGATTCGCCACTCGCCGTTTGCTTTGACGAGTTCGATTTGTGCCTCATAGTCGAGTTTTTGGGGGGTGAACACCCCGCCGGTGCCTAACTGTCCGACGACATCACCGCGCACACTGTAGGTGATGGAGTCTGCTGAGGCGCCGGGTTCGCTGATCAGGTCGATGCGGTTGACGATAAGGGTGCCGGTGGTGTCATCCCAAGCGGCAGCCGCCGTGTCGGTGAGATAGGCGCGGGCAGCTTGATGTTTTTGGGCTGGTTTAGCGCTGGCAGTGAAAAAATCCCGCAGCAGCAGGTCGGGTTCTTGACCGGGTTTGGGGGCGAGTTCTACTTCTGTTGGGGTGGATGCTTCAAACGTGCGCAGCACCTGCGGATTGGAGTCGCCGGGCAGTGATCCGCAACCGCTAATCCCGAGCGCCAGGGTGGCTACTATTGCGCCGATGGCAAGCGGTCGTGTTTCCCGCCGGGGGCGTGGTTGAGGCAACCAGGCTGGTTGAGGTGTATGCACTGTTGCGGCTACGTCACCGGTGCCACCGTTGCTGCGCTGTTGGGACATGCTCATTGGTGGTCTCCTGTCGGTGGTGTTGCCGGTGTAGATTGCTCTGCTGCCTGTTGCGGGCTGCGGTGTTGATCACTTCGCTCAGCGATAATGTCGGCATCGTCGGCATCGGCGATATCGCCGAAGTCGTCGAAATCGTCGAAGGCGGCGAGTTCTTCTTCGGTGACCGGTTCATCTTCGGGAATATGCCGCATCGCTTCCCGTGCTGTGGTTCCGCTGTCCGATTGTGGTGTCGCTAAATCAGCCGGGGTTGGGAATGCTGCCGGATAGCCGTGCTGGTTTTCGGCACTGTTTTCCGCCGGTGACTGTTCGTACAACTGGCGGTGATCCACAGGAGTCTGCGTGGTATCCTCACCGCCCCGGTTGTGAGATGTGGGCTGTGATGGGGGCTCTGGCGGCGCAGCAACCTCCACTGGTGCTGTGCTGACTACAGCGGCGGCTGGAGTGGTTGGCACAGTATCACTTGTTGTCGTAGTTGACGCGATACCCTCGGCTGGACTGTTGGCTGTAGCCGCAGTGGCATTCGTGCGACTGCGTTCAGCATGCGCTGCGGCGTTACTGTCCGCAGCATCAATTAGCTGCTCTGCTTCGTCAGCTATAGTGTTTGCTGCCGATGGTGGCTGGTTATCCAGCTGCAGATCCTCGGTGACATCGGCGTCTTGCCCAGCGATGGTTCCCGCCGTGAGTGCAGGGTTTCCAGTGGTGTCCCCATAGTTTCGGATCCGCCAACTCGGATCGGTGGTCAACAGACCCGCCTCCAGGCCTTCCCGATAATGTTCAACACTGTCATCGGTGAAACTTGGCAGCAACGTCAGCGGCAGCGGATCCCGATCCACATGGCCGGCTGGTTCCCGCGGCACAATGAGCCGGAAGGTGGATCCCACCCCGATCTCACCTTTCGCATCCAAAGTGCCGCCGTGCAGCAACGCATCATTATGTGCGATGGACAATCCCAAACCGGTGCCGCCAGAATGCCGCACCCGGGAAGCGTCAGCCCGCCAGAAACGATTAAACACCAGTGCTTCCTGGCCAGGTTTCAATCCCACCCCGTTGTCGCTGACCGTGATACCTGCGGCCTGATCATTGGCGGCGAGCCGCACCAAAATTGGGTGACCTTCCGATTGGTCAATCGCATTGGCTAACAGATTCCGCAAAATCCGTTCAATCCGGCGAATATCGCAGCGCACCACCGTCGGGGTTGAAGGCAGCGCAAAATACACCGGCACACCGAGTTCTTTCGCTAAATGCTGCACCTGCGAGAACGCAGAGACGATCGCAGTAGTGATATCGACTTGTTCCTCGTTGAGGTCAGCGACCCCCGCATCGTGGCGAGAAATCTCCAGCAAATCCCCCAGCAAAGCTTCGAAACGATCCAATTCCCGAATCATCAACTCTGAGGCGCGGGCAGTGATCGGATCAAGCTCTTCCCTGTTATCGGCAATCACATCCGCAGCCATCCGCACTGTCGTTAACGGAGTGCGTAGCTCGTGGGACACGTCAGAGGTGAACTGCCGCTGCAAATCACCATATTCTTCCAATTGTTGAATCTGTTGCGACAACGATTCGGCCATGGTGTTAAAACTCCGCGCCAGGGTGGCCATCTCATCTTCACCCTTGACCTGCATGCGTTCTTTACGATGCCCGGCGGTGAGACGCTGCGCAATCCGGGAGGCGGAACGCACCGGTTGAATAATCTGTCGAGTCAGCAAAAACGTAATCGCCAACAACAATCCGACCAGCAGCAAACCCCCCACTGCAAGCAGTCGCCGAATCAGCGACAAGGTCGATTCTTCATTCTCCAGCGGAAGCACCAAATACACTTCCAACCCGGGAATGTCTGACTGGGTGGGGCTGCCAATAATCAGCGACCGGGCAAGGCTGCCATCGTTGCGGGTGACAGTCGTAAACTGGTAGGCCACCTGTTGCTGCGCCACCACCTCCCGCAGCGTTTCAGGGATACGATACCCCTCCGGGGAAGCCACCACACTGCCATCAGTGTTGGTGACCTGCACCACCGGCTCATAGACTGCCGCCGCCTCCCCCGTGGTACTGCTGGAAGTTTTATTAGTCAATGCCGCCCGTGCCGAATTAAGCCGCACCTGCAAACTATTGGAACTGTCGGTGGCCTCCACCTGCTGTTCAACGGTGATACGTGCCCGTTCAATTTCGTTGGAGGCGATTTGCAGCTTCGTGTCGATGAGCTGCTGGGAAACAAACCACACCAGCACCAGCCCGAGGCCAACAATCATCACCAATGAGGTGGTAAACACCGAACCGACCACCCGCCATTGCAGAGACGTCCGGCTTAAATGCCGTATTCGCTGCAGCTGTACTTGCAGAATTCGAGCCACCCGGTTCACAGTGTTTGATTCTCGCCTTCACTGTCGTTCCATCACACCAATTGCTGGATGGAATACTACCGAAGGCAGCAGGCAAGCAACGATTTTTTTCCACAACCTGCCTGCAGCAGATTCTTTGCAGCGCTGGTGTAGACATCCGCAGCCTTCCACGCAGACTTCCCTTGCTGCTGCCACGCTGTATATTCACCCAACGCGCATCACAACTGTCCCAAGATTCCCCGCGAGACAGCGCAGCATGATTGTTCCCCCCAGGACATGGAACCGCCCCATGCTTTCCGGATGCTGCATTATCGACAGCAGGTGGCAAAACTCAGGTGGAACGAGTTTGCAACACACTAGCGCCGAATAACAGTCTTCCCCGCCAACAGCTAAACACTGTTGCCGGGGAAGCAACGATCACCAAAGACGCTGGCAGGTGCACCACCCGTGCATCAGGAAGAATAAACGCTAGCGCCACGACGCTGACGCAGTGATTAACACTGTGGTGGTGATCCGCCGATTCATCACAACGGTGGTAGAAGTATCGATTATTGCGCTTGCTTCACGCCAGAATCCTGTCTGTTTAGTAGCCGGTTTTATACCCCACGCCTCGCACAGTCTGCACGATCTGCGGGTTTTCCGGATCTTTCTCAATCTTTGCCCGCAGCCGCTGCACATGCACATTCACCAGCCGGGTGTCGGTTGCGTGACGATAGCCCCACACTTTTTCCAGCAGCTGTTCGCGGGAAAACACCTGCCGGGGTTTGCGCGCCAACTCATGCAACAATTCAAACTCGAGTGGGGTGAGCGGAATCTCTTTATCGCCCCGCTTGACCTGGTGGCCGGGGACGTCGATCTCCAGGTCACCGACAGTGAGCACTTCTGCCGGTGGCGGATCCTGGCGCCGCAGACATGCCCGAATCCGGGCGATGAGTTCTTTGGCTTTAAACGGTTTGTTGATGTAGTCATCCGCCCCAGATTCCAGCCCCACCACCACATCAACAGTGTCGGTGCGGGCGGTCAGCATCACAATCGGCACCGGGGAGGTTCGCCGAATCGTCCGGCAAATATCGATACCGCTCATGCCCGGCAGCATGACATCCAGCAACACCAAATCAGGGTTTTCCCGTTCAAACACGCTCACCGCTTCCGCGCCGTCAAGCACGGCGACAGTGGAAAACCCTTCGCCTTCCAGCACCAACGTGAGCATCTCAGAGATCGCCGGATCGTCATCGACAACGAGAATTTTGTGGGCCACTAGTCTTCCTTTACCACTGAACCGAGCACCACACCGCGCAAAGTTTCCTCTACCGGTGCAGCGAATCTGCCTTAAACCTACCGCAGCTGCAGGTGCATCATTGCCGGCTGCTGTTTTGCACAGCACACTAGCTGCACCTGATCATAGTCGGTATGCCGGGCACTATAGGAAGTATCACCGCTGCGACCGGGGATGTTACATGCCCTCCCCTTTCGTATCTACCGCCCCAACCTCGCCAGGGGATCTCGCCTGCTAGCCGATCGCGGGTCGTGCACCGCCTAGTGGGAAGCAACACCGTAACCACACCACCGCCAAGGTTGCACATACTGCAGGGATTCTGCAGCACAATGGCGAATTACTACTGCCCCTGAAAGTGACGCCGAGGGTCGGTGGCATCCCTGCTACAGGTGATATGCAGCGACCAGCTGATCGGCGACTTGCGCGGGATCCTCGTCGCTGCGCACAATCTCCCACGGTGACTGCCAGTGCTGCTCGGCAAGCGCCATATAGGCGGCAAAAGTTCGTTCCTGCAGCATGCTGTCTTGCTCATATGCGTCAAGCTGCCGGTGGCTATCGTCTTGGGCACGCAGCAAGGCCCGTTCCCGGGCAACATCAGCTTGTGTACCCAGCAGAATATGAAAATCTGGCACCGGCAACCCCAGTGTGGTGAACTCTAAGTTCCCCACCCAATCAACCAGCGCAGCATCTTGAGCGCGTGCCCAGGAATAGGCCGCGTTCGAGGCGACATAGCGGTCAAGGAGAATCACCTCATTGGCACGGGACTGGCCGGTGCAAAACGGTTCGATCAGTGACTTGGCGCCATGCCGATCAAGGGCAAACATGGTGGCCATCCCATAGATCGAGTCGACCAGATCACCCATACCGCCATAGAGGGCTTGTTGGGCAAGCTGCGCTGGAACAGATTCGCTGTAGCGGGGAAAGCTCAGCACGGTTGCGTTGGTTCGCTGCTGCAGAGCTGTCACCAACGTGTGTTTACCAGCGCCGTCGATCCCTTCAATCGCCACAATCATCGCAAGATCTCTTTCCTATCGTGTGTCCACCGCGGCTGCCACAAAACCTGCGGCAGCCTCAGCAAACCCTGCACCCAATCTCATCCTAGGGGCGGTGTGCGCTTCAGTGTGGGCAATGCCGCAGGTGCCTGCTTGTTCGGCGGAATGCTAGGCGTCGTCGCCGGTGGAGTCGCTAAGTACCTCCGCACCGGTGAGTGCTTCGAGGAAGGAATCCAGGTCGCTGTCGGTGTCGACCTGTTCCAAAATGGTGAACGCAAGCTGCTGCATTGCATCCGTTGCCTGATCGGTAAGACTGCGAATAAAGGGATATTCTTCCACCACGTCACCGGCCGAATAGGGTGCCCCTGACCAGATAGCGGTGATGGTTGCTGCCGCCTGCCCCACCAACAGATCATCAGCAGTGACATGCGGATCTTTCACCGTGGTGACCAGCGCATCGTCGACTGCTTGCACAATGTCGTCTTCTTCCAAATCGGAAAGTTCGTCAAGAAAATCGACGACGACTTCTTCTTGGAAGATTTCCTCATCCCAGGGTTCCATGGGTGTGCTCCTCGATCGGCGCGGCATGAGCCACAGCAGGGCAAAACTGGACATGCAGCATGTTCTTGCGTGTCAGCTGACACTTCGTGCAGCTGGCAGCACAGATCATCTGCGATTAGGCGATGTGATCCGCACACGAGATGGCGGCGAATCCAACGTTGTAGTCTACAGAATGATTCGCTCATAGCGGCGGCCACCTGGCCATAACTGTGCCTGAAGTTGTGGGAAAAAACGAGTTGCGACACATCGCGTATCTCAAAGTGGCACGGTAGTGGGTATCCTGCCGCATTCGTTTCCCATAGACAGGGCAATACTTTCAAGCATTGCCACTATCAATCATTGCCCTATCTGCTAGCTCCGGTCGGCGGCTGCTGGCACCCCTGCCAGGAATCCTTCGCCGTGGCCGGCGACGCTAAACTCACCGTCACTGGCAGGAATCCACACTGCCTCAGTTGGGGCAAGTGTGACACGTTCATTCGCGGCGGTGGTGATAGTGATCGCACCGGTTGTGCACACCATCACATGCGGACCCGGCTCAGCAATAGTGAGTTGCTGTGTGGGGGTGGCGGATGGCCGGCAGTGGCTGATAGTGAATTCTTCGACTGGCACCGGATAGGTGGTAAGGCCAGCAGTTTCTGTGGGATGAATATAGGGGTCTGCTAAGGGATGGAAGTCTAAGACTTTCACCAATTCGGGCACGTCGACGTGTTTGGAAGTCAGCCCGCCGCGCAGCACATTGTCACTATTGGCCATGATCTCTACCCCGAGTCCGTGTACATATGCGTGCAGCTGACCGGCCCCTAAAAAGAGCGCTTCACCTGGGGCAAGGGTGACTTTGTTGAGCAGCATCGCGCCCAGCACCCCCACATCACCTGGGTAGCGTTCGTTGATACTGATGAGGCTTGCTGCAACCTCAACCATCCAGGCCGGTGGTGTGTCGCCGGTAGCTGCCCGCTCGACGAGTGTTTCACAGGCTTGGATGACTGCGGCCACCAGTTCCCGGCGGGTTGCGGTCGGTATGGTGATCCAGGTGGTAAACAGTGCCCGCAGTGCACTGGCTTCACTTTCTGCACTGGCATCATCAGCGCTGGCCAGCGGAAGATAGTGGGCTAATGCGGGGCAGCGAAGTTCGGCAAATAATTCACGGGTTCGGGCAAGGGGGCGAAAACCTACCAGCGCCGAAAATTCGGTGAGGGCAATAATGGTTTCCGGCTTATGGTTGGGATCCCGATAGTTCCGATCAGCGGCAGTCATCGCAATCCCTGCTGCGGTTTCTGCTTGGAAGCCGGCCTGTGCTTGGGCTTTGGTGGGGTGGGCTTGCAGGGAAAGCGGTTCGTCGGCAGCGAGCAGTTTCAACAGAAACGGCAGTTCGTTGGTGAATATTTTCGCCACATCCGCCCCGAGTTGTCCTTGCGGATCGCTGGCGATTACCTCGTCGAGCGGGGTATCAACCAGGGTTGATGGTGCCTGCGGGTGGGCGCCGTACCACAGCTCGGCTTCTTTCACCGCCGATGCTGCACTGCCGCGCAGGTTTGCGAGCAGGGTTTTTGAACCCCACGGATAGGACCGCAACGCTGGGGTAAGAACACGCATTGAACGCTCACTGCTCCTTGGGGGTACTCATCGATGTCTGGAGGCTGTCCCCGCAGTCGGTTTGCAGCGACAGTATTGTTGCACCCACCGGCTGTCGGGCAGGTGCGGAAAAAACCATATCGACCATGGTAGCTAGTTGCCCTAATAGGCACCTAACATCCACCGTAAAACCTGCTGACAACTTCCCCACTGCCCCAGCATTTCGATGCAGACCAGGAACAATGTGTTGTAAGGCCATGTGCCCACCTGCGACGCCGCAGAGGATCACCGCCTGTTTGGCCACCACACTGGGTCAAACTAGCGGTGTGGCCTGCCGGGACACATCAGCGTTTAAAATCAAAAAACACCAGGTGAAGGCACGCTACAGCATGCGTATCCCGCACCACTTTCGTTCTCATTTCCTCGGTGGTGCACCGGGGAAGCAGCTGGTGAGGATAGGACAGGGGGGGTGCTGGGGCTTGTGCTGCGTTTTTGCGGGTGTAGACGCCGTAAGGTTTGCGCACCTGCGATGGTTTGCACACTCGATGGGGTGGCCGCCACACAGCAAGCGGTGCGGGCGGCAGGTCAACCGCAGTGTCTAGCGGGTTGTTTTCGGCGGACCGACGATGAGGGCGGCTTGCAGCCGGATCAGCAGGCGACAGGCAACATCGAGGCGAGACAGCTGCTGATCGTCGATGGTTTCCGCACGCACCGTGATTGGTGCGGCGGGTGGTTTCGTGTCACCCCAGGCGATCACGATCGGCTGGGGGAGGCTGTGCGATTGGTCGTCACCGTCAAGCTCAGGATCATAGAAAATGTCGCGTGCCGGTGCGGGAAGATGCGCGATATTGTTGGCGATCACCGTGGCGTCGCCAAAGCTGGCGGCAAGCCCCGCATCTGTACACAGTGTCGCCGCAAGTTGGGCAACACTGCGTCCACAGTGGCTGGTTGCGGTGTGCAGTGACCAGCGCTGCGCTATGGCGGCATATAGCTGGCAGGCAGGGTTCACCAGTGGATCCCGGTCAGGAGAGCAGGCGGTGATTTCGTCATCGACTCGCTGCGCCCAGTCCTCAAGGCGGGCGGCAAGAAGCGCTGATTCTTCCCGAATACTGGCCAGCACCGTGTCGACTACTGCTGCGACAAACACCGGGGTGACAGTTGACGAGGTTGGCGGTAGCGCCACGCTCACTGTTTCCCGCGGCGGTTCAAGGGCAAGCATCGTCTCCCCGGCGGCAGCAATGATGAGCTGTGCAGACACTTCCCCGGCGCGACGCGCCGCCTGGATGAGCTGTGGCGTATCACTATTGCTCACAAGGCAGACAATGTCGAGCGGGCCTACATATTCAGGGAGTTGCTCAACGATTTCGATCGGCAACGGATGAGGTTCCCGCAATGCTGCAGCTAGCTGTGCGGCCTGCCGATGGGTGAGGGTGTCGGTGAGAATCACCACACTGCGGGGATGCGTGTTGTACAGGCTGTTGAATTCGCCGTCTGCTACTTGCTGCGCCAAACTGCGGATGCGTGCCCCGTCGTGGGCAAGGTCATAAAAGTGCACAGCGAGTGGATCGTATCCTGCGGCAAGGGCGGCAGCCATACTGGCGGCAATGCCGGTCGGTTGCGTGGCAGGAGTGTCCATCGGATGCTCACTTTCTGTTGCGGGGCTGACAAGTGCCCGACGGGAATGTTGCCCCCACCCTACCGCGCTGCGGGTGCAACCAGCAGTCCTTGGTTTGTACAGCAGTGATCTAGGGTGCCGCAGCTCCAGTCGAATCGTCCTTGTTTGGGCGAATAATCGCGAAAATCTCGGCGACTAGGGTGTCGGTTTGTGCTTGGCTGGGGGTTTCCGCATTGAGGCGCAGCAGCGGTTCAGTATTCGAGCCGCGCAGATTAAACCAGCAGCCTGGTTCGGTGAGAGTAACCGTCACCCCGTCGAGCCGGTCAACGGTGGCGATACGATCATGGAATGTGTCCAGTACAGCCGCTATTTTTTCGTCGCGCTGCGCGGTATCAGCAAGCCGGGTGTTGATTTCCCCGGAGGCAACATAGCGTTGATATTGATCCACCAGCGCCGACAGGGTGCCGCCGCTGGCACCAAGCACGTTCAGCACGTGCAGTGCCGCCAACATGCCAGAGTCGGCATTAAAGAATTCGGTGAAATAGTAGTGTGCCGAATGTTCCCCGCCGAATACTGCCTGTTCTTCGGCCATTGTCGCTTTAATATAGGAGTGCCCAACCCGGGTGCGGACCGGCCGGCCGCCATGTTCAACGATGGTTTCCGGCACGGTTTGCGAACAGATGAGATTGTGAATGATTGCGGCTTGCGGATATTTCGTTAGATAGGACACTGCGACGAGCGCGGTGACGACCGACGGGGAGACGGGGCGTCCCTGTTCGTCGACGACAAAGCAGCGATCCGCGTCGCCGTCGAAGGCCAGCCCTATATCGGCGCCGCTGTCGCGCACAAATTGCTGCAAGTCGACCAGGTTCATCGGATCAAGTGGGTTGGCCTCATGGTTGGGGAAGGTGCCGTCTAATTCGAAGTACAATGGCAGCACTTCCACTGGGGTGTTGGCGAACACGGCGTGGGCGGTGTGCCCGGCCATGCCGTTGCCAGCATCGATTGCGACCTTGATCGATGGTAGGTCGGCAAGGTTGACCAGTTCGCGTAGCTTGGCCACATAGTCCGGCAAAATATCGCGCGTCGTGCGTGTTCCGGGAACCGGGGCGGTGATGGTTTCCCCGGTGACGAGCTGCTCGGCGATGGTAGCTAATCCGCTGTCGGTGGATACTGGTACCGCTCCTGGGCGGCAGAGTTTGATGCCGTTATATTCAGCCGGATTGTGGCTGGCGGTAAACATGGCACCGGCAATATGGTAGGCGCCGGCGGCGAAATACAGCTCGTCGGTGGCGCACAGGCCGAACATCACAGCGTCGCTGCCTGCTGCTGTCACCCCGTCGGCGAACGCGGCTGCCAATGCCGGCGAGGATGGCCGCATGTCGTAGCCGATACCAATGGTGGTGCAGCCTTCATCGGCCATGATGGTGGCAAAGGTATTGCCGACCTCATAGGCGACAGCAGCATCAAGATGGGTATCGACCAGCCCACGAATATCGTAGGCTTTTACCATCTTGTCGACGAGGTCACGGGTGCGGGCGGTCATAGGTTCTTCAGCAGTTCTTTCTTCACACAAGGGTCGCCGACAGCTGGGGTGGTGGGTACACCTCAACGGTCACCGGCGCGGGGCGGATGCGTACGCGGAAACCCCCGCCGGGGCGGGTTGTTTACTGCATCCTGCACACAGTGTAATCCGGGGTGGGTGTTTTTTGCGCAGCCGCCTGCCGCAGCAGAACTCGACTGTGCCGATCAGGCCGTGGCCAAGGGTGCCGCGACGCCACTGCTCACGGTGTCAGTCGAGTGGTTCCTCGGCGGCTGATGGCTGTGGTTCGACCACATATAAATGGCCACGCTGGGTGCCGCGCCGGGTGCGGGGACGCTGGGCGGGATGCGGGGCACCGGGACCTTTTGGCGGCGGTACCGGCCCTGCTTTTGGCTGCGAATAGCTGATCTCGTCGAGCTCTGTTAGTGGGTCGCTGAGGGAAGATTTCCGCCCCCCGGGGCGCAGTGTGCTCCCGGGTGTGGCGGCACCAGTGGCAGCGTTTGTTCGCTGCTGCGGCGGGGTTGGGGTGGCAAATCCGTGTGGATCCCGCAGTGTCCAACCGATAGGGGCACGAATTACTGCTGCATGATCGATACAGAGATCCCAGCTGTGGCCGTTGCTGCTGCTGACAAGCTGGCGCAGGGTAGCGATCTGTTTGGGTTGCGAATAGGTCAAAGTGGCAACAGCGGGCTGCGCACACCCGGGACGGCAACAGATTCGTGGACGACTCACGAAGCGTTATGATACCGACTCTTGGGCAAGATGCCGATCATGCCGAACCGATACCCGGTCAATCGGCTTGCCCTGCCAGATCACCTGGGGGTGGTGGGCAGGCGGCGGGTGATTGTTGTCCCACGATGCCGCACTGAGAGCGTGGTAACCCCTACTGGAAAAGCCTGGGCATGCCTGCCCCGATTGCCGCAGGCAACGCGTTAAGCTGACTATCTATGCGTAACAGAGTGTTTCGGGATCGGCACGGCCGCGGCCAACGTGGCGTGCTGTTGCCGCCGGCGGTTCCCGCCGCGGTAAGCAGAGCAACCGCGTTTCACCGGCTTGTTGCGCAAACCTATTTATCGCTCACTGAAGCGTATCGGGATAATGTGTCCGGTTTAGCGGTGGCAGTGGATTGGATTCCGCGAATGCGGTTAAACCCGGACGAGGTGTATTTCGCCGACACTATTGTTGCCGACGGGGCAGTGCCCATTGCCCGACTTATCCCGCCGTCGATTGATGCGCAAGGCAATACGGTGGGCGCCTATATTGTGGTGTTTCGGGCACCGCTGGTTCGACGAGCCCGCGATCCGCAGCTGCTCGTTGAGCTGCTAGAGCCGGTGTTGGCGCAACTGATCGCCACCTATTTAAACCTGGACGAGCGCGATATTTTGCCCGATTTTCAACCGTGGTGGAATTAGCGCCTTTCCCCGGACTGCTCCCCTGCTGAAGCTGCCCTGCTGATCCTGTTTACAAAGTCCTCACTTTGGTGGGGTCTTCCACCTCCAACCAACAGACGCAGGCCAGACGAGCTGCAAGCTCGAAGGTTGAAGGTTCTAGCCTAAGAGGCGCTGCCGGTCGCGGCGGCGTTCCCGCTCAGAACGGCCACCCCAAATACCGAAGCGCTGCTCGGTGGCGAGGGCATATTCCAAACATTCGTCACGCACACTGCATTTTTGGCAGATCCGTTTCGCATCCCGGGTGGAACCGCCTTTTTCCGGGAAGAAGGCTTCCGGGTCGGTTTGTGCACACAGTGCATATTCTTGCCATTCATGTTCAACCGAGTGAATGATCGTTTCAATCGGCAGCTGACGCAGTGCCACTGGAGTAGCATCCGGGGCTTCGGCGCGGGTTGCACGGCGGGGAGTATCGCCAGCGAGATCTTCCACGGGCTCTCCTTTCATCACGATCGGGTTGAAAAAATATCAGTGCGGCAACGCCAACAAGTGTCGGCCAGCATAGCGATGCGCTTGCCGCTGTCGCCATCAGCAACAGCGCTACAGGCGTCCGTACACATGGTGAACAGGCACCTTGGGGCCATATCCGCCAGCAGCGAGAATACGCGGCAGGCAACTGTGCACCGCGGCCTGCTGACCGTGGGGCGGCGAGAGGTTCCTTCCATACGCCTTCCCGCCGACCAAAGGTTGGCGGTCACCTACCCTTGGCCACCTCGCCTGCACTGCTTGTGTTAGCAACAACGCCTACACCCCTAGGTGTTGGGGTGCGGCGAAAGGCTTGACTGAAGTGATTAGACACGCAATACCTATTTCCCGTCAAGCGCCCTGCAGAAGAATTGCTGTTCACGCCACTTCGTCCGCTCACACGAAATCACAGATTTCACATCCGTCACACACACCACAAAGCGGGTGTATTTAACGGGGGTACTACATCTTGTGTTAGGAAGGGGCACCTACCCCAAGTGTGGCGTTGTGCGGCGTGTCACCGCCACGACCGGGCAGCAATCATTGCGCCACACGCCCCCATAGCGGCGGCCATCGCCCCACCCCGTCTGGCTAGGCGTCCGTCGAGAAGCGAATGCCACCATCGGGGATAACCACCCCTGGCCACACCCGCATACCTTTGCGCAGTTCACAGCGGGCACCGATCTGTGCCCCCTCCCCGATCAGACAGTCATAGATCCGCGCATTGGCACCAATATGCACCCCGGAGGCAATAATCGAATTTTTAATAATCGCCCCCGGTTCAATAGTCACCCCATCAAACACGGCGGTGTCATCGAGTCGACAGCCGGCACCGATCTCTGATCCGCGCCCAACAACAGTGCCGCCAAGCAGCAGCACCCCATCTTTCACCCCGGCGGTGTCATCAACCAAACACTCCCCGGTTTTGCCTGCCAATACCGGCGATGGTGCAATACCGCGCACCAGATCCGAGGATCCACGCACAAAATCATGCGGTGTGCCCATATCCCGCCAATAGGAATTATCCACAAACCCCTGCAGATGCTTTCCTGCAGCCAGCAAACCTGGGAAGGTTTCCCGTTCCACACTCACCACCCGGCCACGCGGAATCTGTTCAATAATCTCCCGGCGGAACACATAACAGCCAGCATTAATCTGATCAGTCGGCGGATCCATGGTTTTTTCCAAAAACTCCAACACCCGCCCGTCGCTGTCAGTTGGAACACACCCATAGGCACGCGGATCAGTCACCCGCACCAGATGCAGCGTCACATCAGCAGCACTGTGCTGGTGATGAGCAATGATCGACTGCAAATCCGTGCCGCCAAGCACATCGCCGTTAAACACCACCACCGTGTCGTGCCGCAGCTTCTCGGCCACATTCGCGATCGCACCACCGGTGCCTAACGGTTTCGACTCAAAGACATAGTCGATCTCCAGGCCAAGATCAGCACCATCCCCAAAGTGCTCTTCGAACACTTCCCGCTGAAAACTTGTTCCCAACACCACATGGGTGATCCCCGCTGCACGAATCCGTGCAAGCAGATGCGTTAAAAACGGCACACCGCCGACCGGCAGCATCGGCTTTGGGGTGTGACAGGTCAACGGCCGCAACCGGGTGCCTTTGCCACCGACAAGAATGACTGCATCAATATCGCGCCGCTCGGCGGCGAAGGTGTGGTTCACAACGACTCACTTTTCCACAGGCTTCGGAAACCCCCGAAACCATCACAAACGTCAATATGTTTTCTCGCGCTGTCCTGTCGACGACAACGCCAACAACCGGTGCCCGCACGCACAGCAGGCAACACCACCCTGATAAATAACTGGCGGCGAAACCCGGCGCGGCGACGCTCCCCAAGCTGAAGGAAGGAAAGCGTGTTGCCCCGCTCAGCTTGTGTGTCGGCATCATCATGGCGCGGAATATTCGCTCTATTGTTGCAAAGCGCAGCCCCATACACCGCCATCCACACGCTGGTTGGTGGCCGATCTCACAGAAACAATCCCTGCCAAATCGATGCTGTGCAACCACCGCAGAGAAACCAAAACTGCTGCTGCCAGCACAGCTACCAGCGGCAGCCTGCAGTATCGATCAACACCAACCAGCACCGACCTGACAGAAGATCCCACTGCCACCTCCATCGTCATTTACCCATCTGGGCGCCGTCGCCGCATCTCGGCGGGCGGACCGCAGCCTGCAACCTACCGGGCTGCTAGTGCGCGCAGCGCCCAGCGAATGCACAGTATTGGCAGTGTTACTTGAAACGGGCAGTATTGGTGATGTTCCCCGATTTGGGGTGTTGCTCGATTAGTGGTGTTGCCCGCGGCGAAGCTTCGTCACCAAAATCGCAATGCCGCACCGTAACGCCAAGCCTGCGGCAAGCGCTGCCCGCAGCGGGGCATACACAAGTCCCGAATGGCGGTCAGCTTGGAAACGGTAGGCCGACCGGTGATGCGCCGGCAGCATCGCCGCCGGATATTTCTTCGCCACATGGCCACGATCGTGTGCCACTGTCGCCGCCGGACAAAACACATTGACATATCCGGCACGCTGAAAACGATCACCCAAATCAACGTCTTCTAAATACATGAAGTAGCGTTCATCGAATCCGCCAATTCGGGTAAATGCCTCCAGATTCACCAACAAACACGACCCGGACAGCCATCCGCACGTCACCGGCTCCACGGCGCTCAGCACATCACGTCCCTGATAGGCGCGGGTACACGGATTATTCGGCCACACAGACCCAAATAATGCGTGACCAATACCGTTCCGCAAGGTTGGAATGGTTCGCGCCGACGGATAGCGGCTTCCATCCACATCCCGAATCGCCGGACCGATCGCCGCCGCATCAGGCCACTGACGAGCGCAGTCAAGTAGCGCATCGATCGAGCCAGGATCAAAGGTGACATCCGGGTTGGTGAGCACACAATAGTCACCGCGCACACTCCCCTGCTTAGCCAGGGCTACCACCTGCGCCAGCGCCCGGTTCATAGCCGCCCCATAGCCAATATTGCCCCCCGAGTCGAGGACGACCGCAAGCCCCTGCTCCACGGCATCCTGCAGCTGGGCGGCGAGCTGTGCTGCCTGTCCCCCGTTATCGGCAATCACCGCAACCGTCTCCCCGGTTGTGGCAGCATCAAGCGATTGCAGCATCGTACGAAAATGCCGGCCGGGATGGAAAGTGACTGTCGCAACAGCAATTGGGGTGTTCACAAGATCAACAGTGTAGCGGGCACGATCAGCCAAGCGGACGAGGCGCGACCCCCACCAGGTGCGACACTTGTCCGCGGTAGCCGCCCGGTGGGGTGATCCCAAGCTGGGTCAACTTGCCCGAATCAAGCACTGAAAACGCTGGCCGCGGCGCCGCCGTCGGATATTCCGCAGTGGTGCACGGCACCACCGTTGCCGCATGCCCCGGCAACGCCGCAAACAGTTCAGCAGCCACATGAAACCAAGTCGCCGGTTCACTGCCCGCCGCATGCAACACTCCACCTGTTGCCGCGAGCTGTTCAGCAAGCTCATCGAAGCACTGTGTTCGCACCCATTGATCCCCAACCTGTGCTGCTTCCCGGTCGCCCATCCCCGGTGCCACCAGACACGCTAGTCGTGCCAGCCGCTGCGGCGGCATCGCCGCCAACGCCGCAACAATCCGCGGCTTATGTTCCGCCTGCGAACAATCTGCAACTGGCATCCCACGACCAGCATCGGGTGCACACACCGGTGCATCCATCAAATCCGGCAACCCACAGGCTCGCACCAGCGCCACCCGACCAACCAGCTGCCACAATGCCACCGCCAAATCGGTCACCACCGTCGGCGAACCCCACTGATCCGCCACCACCTTCGGAGACACCCCCGACCGGGCAAGACGACACATCGTCGACGCGAAATCCCGCACCCCTGGCAGCATCTCCCCGCTAAGCAGCCACGCCGTCCGCACCACCACATGCCACGGATCAGCAGCCAACACCTGCTGTTCACCGGCGGCTTTCGAAATCCCATACACCGCCTCCGGATCAACCGGATCAGCAGATGCAAACGCCAACCCATCCACCACTTGCCGCACCTGTGGATCCTGCGGCGAAGGGGGCGGCGAATCCACCCCCACCGGGGCGGCTAATTCCTCCGGCAGCGGCCGGGAACCAAACACATAATCAGTCGACACATGCACCAGCGCCGTACCAGCCTCCGCACAAGCCTGCGCAATCAACCCCGGCGCCGACGCATTCACCGCCCAAACCTGCTCCCGCTGCGCAGCATCTTCTGCCACATCCACCTGGGTAAACGCAGCCGTACACACCACCACATCCGCCGCCGCAAACCCCCCATATGCAGCAACCTCCGCCGCATCAGCAAGATCCAACTCTGCCCGACCAAGCACAGTAAGGTCCACCACATCGGTTGGCGCCAGCGCTTGCATCGCCTGCGACAACTGGCCAGTCCCCACAATCATCACCCGAATCGGACGCCCACCCGCAGCCGCCCGCTCAGCCACAGCACCATCTTGCGCAGTCACAGTTTCGCCACCTTCCAGCCTCACATCTGCCAACCATCGTAAACCCTGCCATCCGCATTCCACCGGACAACCCAACCACCAACAAACCCTAAGCACCGGTTTCCCACCAACAGCCCAAACCATCCACTGCCACCACCCACCCAAACCGCAACGGCAATAGCACACACCGCCACAATCCGAGTACTCTTAACAACCGTTCTCTACCTGCGGGCAACCGCAGACATATCAAACGCCGCCCACAATGAGGAGAAACTGGTGGACCCACAAACCCGCAAGGCTCGGCAGGTGCAGTCACTCCCCCTGCCAGCCAACCCGGCACGCCAGTCCCAACCCACCATCGTCCTGGTCATCCTCACCGTCCTCGCGCTGCTTATGATCACCCTCTCCGCTGTCGGCTACGCCACCGTCGGCCGCATCGGCAACGACGTCGCCAGCGCCTCATCACTTGCCCTCGGCGACGCTATTGCCGGCACCTCAGGTGAGAAAAAAGTCGCCAAACACGGCCAAGCAACCGACGGTGCCACCGATATTCTCCTCGTCGGATCCGATTCCCGAGCCGACGCCCAAGGCAACCCCCTCACCCCCGAAGAAATCGCCATGCTGCGCGCCGGGGATGAAGAAAACGACAACACCGACACGTTGATGCTCATCCGGGTGCCAAATGATGGCTCCTCGGCAACAGCTATCTCCATTCCGCGGGACACCTATATTCACGACCCGCAGATGGGCAACATGAAAATCAACGGTGTCTACTCCGCATATAAAGCAGCGAAACAAACCCAGCTGTTAGAACAAGGCATCACCGACCAAAAAGAACTCATCGCCCGATCCACTGAAGCGGGACGGGCCGCCCTGATTCGGGCGATCTCCCGACTGTCTGGGGTGACTGTCGACCACTATGCCGAAATCGGTTTGCTCGGATTCGTGCTCCTCACCGATGCGGTCGGCGGTGTGGAAGTGTGTCTGCTGGAACCCACCCAAGACGAATTCAGTCAGGCGAACTTCCCTGCCGGACGGCAAACCCTCAATGGTCCTGATGCGCTGTCCTATGTTCGGCAGCGGCACGGTCTGCCCCGCGGCGACCTCGACCGGATCACCCGGCAGCAGGCCTACATGGCGTCCCTGGTGAACAAGATGCTGTCCAACGGCACGTTAACGAATACTGCCACCCTCGCGCAGCTGGCCGACGCGATCCGCCGTTCGGTGATTATCGACGAAGGCTGGGACATTATGTCGTTTGCTAACCAGCTGCAAAACTTGGCCGGCGGTCGAGTGAAGTTCACCACCATTCCGGTGACCTCCATTGACGGGGTGGGTGACTATGGCGAATCGGTGGTTACCGTCGACACTAAGGAAGTTCACGACTTCTTCGACACCCTGCTTTCCACCGCAACAGCCGCACCGGAAGCAACCGAAGAACCCGCCGACACTGCTGCAGATGACGGCAAGAAACCACTGATTGTGCACACCCTCAACGCATCGCTGGCAACTGGGTTAGCCGCGCGGGTGGCGCAATATCTCGCCGACGACAACTATCCGATCGGGGATATCAGCAACGCCCCAGAAGGTCTCTACGACCGCAGCCAGATTGTGGCCGCCGACCCGGATGATCGGGAAGTGAAACAGCTCGCCAAACTGTTAGGTTCCCTGCCCATCACCCAATCTGATTCCCTCGAACCCGGTGAGGCTGTAGTAGTGGTGCACGGCGACTATGTCGGTCCGAAAGCCGACACGGAATATGAGCTTCCCCCCGCTGTCGTCGGACAGCCCGGTGAAGAAGCCGTCGACGACGCCCCTGCAGTGATCGATGCTGGCGGCGACGGGCCACGATGCGTCTACTAGACACACCGGCGAAGCAACACTAGAAGAACTGCACCAGCAACCATCCCAGCACCAGAGCAAGTGACCCACCCCACTGCGCCTGCGCCTGGGATGGTTGTTTTCGTTGTAGACCACGTGTCTCACCAGCAAAGCGAAACCGACAATCTCATACCTCTGGCAAAACCGGCTAACTTGAACCCCCGGCGACAGGTGCACAACCTGGCACATAACAACGACACCCCGGTCGCGATCTCACACACTGTTTTCCGCCGGGCGCCGATGCCCACAAGGCACCCAAGGGGCTACCACCTGTCGGCATAGGTGTGTAGCTACAGTTACGCTTACATGTTATGCAGCTGCTCGACGATCTTCTTCACACCGATCCAGCAATTCCACGACTGACCGTGTATAACGACAGTGCCGACACGCGAGTCGAATTTTCCGCAATCACCCTCGACAATTGGACGGCGAAAGTCGCCAATATGCTGCGGGAAGAATTCGATCTCACCCCCGGCGATGGCATCGTCATCGATCTTCCCTCTGGCTGGCAGCCCGTTGTGATCGCACTCGGTGCACTGGCGGCAGGGGTAACACTGCATTTCCCTGGCGACGAGGAAGTCAACACCACCCCGGTAGTGTTTACCAATCTGGCGCGCGCCACTAACTATGCCGATATCACCATCGACGATGCTCCCCCAGAGATCGTGATTGTCACCGATGATCCCCTCGGCCGGGGCGTGGAAGAAACCGGCGGCGAACTGCCGGAGGATTTTCTTGATTTCGGACCGGCAATCCGCCCCTACGGGGACAGTTTCACCGCAGCATCGCAACGCCTTTCCGACCTGGTATCTAGTGATCTTCCCACCGGGATTCGGCTGATCAGCGCTGGATTTACCGATCTTGCATCGCTCAACAGTGCAGTACTTGAACCGTTGAGTGTCGGCGGATCGGCCGTACTGGTAACTCCACCAGTTAGCATTGCCCGCATGGAAACAATTGCAAGCAAAGAACGCGCAGTGTTACGCGGCACCGGCGACGCGCCCAGCAAGACACCATAAGCCTGCACTTGCGAACCAGGCTAGGAACTCTTGCAGGGTGATTTCACCGCCAATCGACACCCTGTGCAGCTTCGCGCAGCCGGCAGATGCAGTATCGTTCTGACCTTCAGGCGCGTGGTATCGAACCTGCCGCAGTCATTACGGGAGCGTTTTTCTCAAGGGCAGGATCTAGCCACCCCCCAAAGATTGCTCTAGCACCGGCTGCGGAACCTGCGTACATCAATAGCTACTGTGACCATCAATCGTGCTATTCGTTGGACGCAGTACATTGACTCGTCAGGTAACCCCACGGGCTCTCCCCACTGATGCTGCCCTGCCCAACCTGGAGGAACATTCTCCTGGTGCTAAGCACCCTGACGCTAAACAGGCGACTACACCGCACCGCTGCTCTGGTTGGATTGCCCTGTGTAGCGGGGTTTCTCAAGGTCCCCTACCAGCGGCAAACACAGCCCGACCGGATCGCACACACCGCCCGACCGAAACTCCGCCCAGCCAGCAATACGCCTGCCCAATCGTGATTGTGTCCGCAAGCACCAGCAGATACCGGCAAACCAGTGGTTGTCTGACAGTTGCGCCTTTTTCTGCAAAGGTCTTATCTCACTGGTGCTCACCCGGTAGAATCGCGGTGAACGTCACGCGACACCTGTCACTGTTGTGCAGGCCACCACGGTGACACGGCCGACAGTTCAGTGCCACGAGCTAATAGTGTGCACAAGCGGAAAGACTCCTGCGGGGACATCGGCCGCGAAAGAAAACCCGCGTGACAAGTATGTGCGTCACCACGTCCTTACTAAAAATGCAGGACGGCGACCAGATATGTTCATACATTGTTCTACAACTCAGAGAGAAGTGTTGTTTATGACCAAGCACACTGCCAAAACCTTAACCGCCTTGAGTGCTACCGCACTGGCAACCGCTGCACTGCTTACCGCCTGCGGCGACTCTGGCTCTTCCGACTCCAGCAGCACCTCTGCGGCAAGCGCTTCGTCGACGGAAAGCTCGGCTGCGAAGTCTGATGCTGCCGGTGAAGGTCGCGGCCCGATCACCTTTGCTATGGGCAAAAACGACACCGACAAGCTCAAGCCGATCATCGAAGCATGGAATAAGGAACATCCTGACGAGGAAGTGACCTTAAAGGAACTTGCTGGTGAGGCCGACGATCAGCGTTCCACCTTGGTGCAGTCGCTGCAGGCAAACTCGGGCGAATACGATGTCATGGCACTCGATGTGGTGTGGACTGCCGAGTTCGCGGCGCAAAAGTGGCTCGCCCCCCTCGAGGGTGATCTGGCAGTGGACACCTCTAAGCTGCTCAAGCCAACTGTTGATTCGGCAACCTACGCCGGCAAGCTGTATGCCGTTCCCCAGAACACCAACGGCCAGCTGCTGTTCCGCAACACCGAACTGGTTCCGGAAGAGCCAAAGAACTTCGACGAACTTGCGGCAGCCTGTGCCACGCTTCCAGCAGGCGATGATTGTTTGCTCACCCAGCTCAAGCAGTATGAAGGCTTGACGGTGAACACGGCAGGCTTCATCGAAGGTTGGGGCGGCCACATTGTTGGCAGCGACGGCAAGACTCCAGAGGTTGATTCCGATGCAGCAAAGGCCGGCCTCAACGCCATGGTTGACGCCTACAACGACGGTGTGATCGCCAAAGCTTCCACCGGCGCTAATGAGGAAACCACGCACCTGTCCTTCTTGGAAGGCAACGTGGCATTCGCTATCAACTGGCCATACATGTATGAGATGGCAGAAACCAATGACTCGTCGCAGGTGAAGGGCAAGTTCGAGGTGCAGCCACTGGTTGCAAAGGACGGTGTTGGTGTTTCCACCCTCGGTGGCTACAACAATGGCATCAACGTCTACTCGGAGCATAAGCAGACTGCTCGCGACTTCATTGAGTTCATCACCAACGAAGACAACCAGAAGTGGTTCGCTGAACAGTCCTTCCCGCCAGTGCTGGCATCGGTCTATGACGATCCTGAGCTGATTGCCGAATACCCGTATCTGCCGGCGTTGAAGGTTTCCCTAGAAAACGCGGTGCCACGTCCGGTCTCCCCGTTCTACCCGGCGATCTCGAAGGCTATTCAGGATAACGCCTATGCGGCGCTGCAGGGTACCAAGACCGTGGATGAAGCTGCCGACGACATGAAGGCTGCTATCCAACAGGCTGGCATGTAGTCCTTCAGTGACAGCGCTGTCCTTGCGCAGCCGGTGACCGTGTTTCACAAGAGGTAGTGTCGCTATCTCTGCCAGTCACCGGCTGTTGGCTTGCGCCGGTCGTTATCCGCAGCGGATCAATCCTGTTGCGGGTCTGGCCGGTGGACAAGTGTTCTTCTTCTCACTCCAGCAGGCTGCTGTAGCTCGATACGTCCTCTGTGTGGCAACAGCTGCACAGTGTTTTCTCACAGGCGATGGATCGCTGCACTGCTGCTGGAGTGTTGTCGTGCGGGGCGGCTTACCGACTGTTATCCCCTCATGAAAACCTGCTGCTTGATACCCCTGTAGGCGGTGCACCTAGCCGTCTTCCGGGCGACTTTGCAACAGCCACCTGGTTGTGTCTGTCTGCTGAATTGGCATTTGGCAGGTGCTGTGCCACTTCGCAGGTGTCGCTATCGGCGTACCCACCACCTTGCTACGTACTCCCCTTGTGTTGGCATTCGCTGTCGCCCGGTTTTTGCGCAGGTAGGCTGCCGCAGGTTTCGGCCACACCAGTTAGATCCTGGCTCATGCTGGGTCACACCTGCAGGGGCAGTCCTTGGTGTGCTACTGGCAAACATAGGCAACAGTGCTGCCGGTGCATTCCCCAGTCGATCAGACAGCCAGTTACACTAGCTGTCATATCAGCCCACCGTTTGGTGGTGCGATACCACCAGGCGGTGGTGCAAGGCCGCCGCTTCAATGGGTTCATCGAACTCAAGCAATCCAAGACACCAGTGCCATTCGGGAAGCTTTTTTCCGTTGACTGCACGTCTGGTTGTGATGATCCTAGGCTTTGCTGCGACACCACCTGTGAACTGAATTTTCCACCACCTGATTCGAATCAGGAACATGATGCAACGAGCAAAACAATCCCGTGCCGCGATGCTGCTTATCGCCCCGGCAATGATCGTGCTAGCAATCGTCATCGGATATCCGATTGTGCGGGCAATCTATTTGTCCTTCCAATCGAACATGGCGTTCAATCCGACTACCGGTTTCTTCGAGGAGGGCGGCTTTGCTGGCCTTCGCCACTATGTGTACTGGCTCACCCAGTCCTGCGAACAGCCCGGCAATCCAGGAGTTTATGTTGACTGCGCCCCCGGAGTGCTGTCGACCGACTTTTGGCCGGCTGTAAGGATCACATTCTTCTTCGCGATTGTCACCGTCACCCTCGAGACCCTCTTGGGTTTTTGGATGGCGACGGTGATGAACAAAGAGTTCGCCGGCCGGGCATTGCTGCGGGCTGCCGTGCTGGTGCCGTGGGCGATCCCAACCGCGGTGACTGCAAAACTATGGCAGTTTATTTTCGCCCCACAGGGAATCATAAACGCCCTGTTGGGAACCCAGATTGCTTGGACTACTGATCCGTGGGCGGCACGTACTGCGGTGATTATCGCCGATGTGTGGAAGACAACGCCGTTTATGGCGCTGCTGATTTTGGCCGGTTTGCAGATGATTCCGCAGGATGTGTACGAGGCTGCGAGGGTTGATGGCGCAAACCGCTGGCAGATCCTCACCAAGATCACCTTGCCGTTGGTGAAACCAGCGTTGATGGTGGCTGTGCTGTTTCGCACCTTGGATGCGTTGCGCATGTATGATCTGCCGCTGATTATGATCTCTTCCTCGTCGAATTCGCCGACTGCGACGATCTCAATGCTGGTGGTGGAAGATATGCGACAAAACAACTTTAATTCCGCGTCGGCGCTTTCCACCCTGATTTTCCTCATGATTTTCGCGGTTGCGTTCATCATGATCCGGTTCCTCGGCGCTGATGTGCGGGCAACGTCTCGTCTACCCGCCACCCCCACCAGCCGGGGCAAGAAAGGCCAGGCTGCGGCAACCGTTGGGGGTTCAGCTGCACCGGCTGCATCAGCTGTCGCCGATCATTCGTCAGCGGCAAATAAAACCACCTCATCGACCACCACTGTGCAGGGGAGTTAAGCTGCGATGCTGAAAACGATAAAAACCTATGCTGGTGTGCTGCTGATTTTGGTGTGGGGGCTTGCCCCGTTTTATTGGATGGTGGTCACCGCCTTGCGGGATCCCGACTTTACGTTCGACACCACTCCGTGGCCAACCCATGTGACGCTGGAAAATTTTCACAAAGCATTAGCCACCGATGAAGGCAATGATTTTCTCTCGGCGATTATCAACTCGCTGATCATTGGTGCGGCCACCACAGTGATTGCGGTGGCGGTGGGGGTATTTACCGCCTATGCGCTTGCCCGGTTGGATTTTCGCGGGAAAGGGTTTGTGACCGGTATTGTGCTGGCGGCTTCCATGTTCCCGGGTATTGCGCTGGTCACGCCACTGTTTCAACTGTTTACTGATCTGGAATGGATTGGCACCTATCGGGCGCTGATCATTCCAAATATTTCATTTGCGTTGCCGTTGACGATTTACACATTAGTAAGTTTTTTCAGTCAACTCCCCTGGGAGCTGGAGGAGGCGGCACGGGTCGACGGCGCGACCCGGTCGCAGGCGTTCCGCAAGATTTTGCTGCCGTTGGCGGCGCCAGCTTTGTTTACTACCGCTATTTTGGCCTTTATCGCCTCGTGGAATGAGTTTATGCTCGCCAAGCAGCTGTCGAATCCTGCGACCGAGCCGGTGACTGTGGCGATCGCCCGCTTTAACGGCCCGTCTTCGTTTGAATATCCCTACACGTCGGTGATGGCGGCTGGTGCACTGGTGACGGTGCCGTTGGTGATCATGGTGTTGCTTTTCCAGCGGCGAATTGTTGCCGGGCTGACCGCCGGCGGGGTGAAAGAGTAACCACACAGCGCCACCCTGTGTTGGCTGGTAGCAGCGGTGCGGCTAAAGCGGACCGGTGACGCCAAGTGTGGGTCAACCGGTTTCGTTTGCCGCGGCACCCTGGTGATACTGCGCATGGATGATGGTAGTGCGCTTGTGGTTTTGCTCTTCACGGTTGCAACAGTGGTGTGCACCCCGTTGGGGAACGATGTTGTTCGCTTCCCCACCTGGTGCTGTTTTTTTGCTTTGCAGCACCACCATCCCAGGAGGCGATGGGACACAGCACTAGATGCCACAAACGGTTTGCGTCGGCGGCACTCCTGGGGGCGGCGGTGGCGTTGCAGCACCGGTATAGGGGTGTTGTGCACGGGCAACAGCCTTGTGGAAGGGTTCATAATCACCTGCGACTGCCGCAGCAATAATCTCCGCGAGCACATAATGACGAGGAATAAACTGGGGACAGTTGTTCCGCATAAGGGCAAGATTTGGGTCTGCTGCCAGCCATCGTTTACCCCAGGGGGCAAGCCACGACGGTAACGCTTCCGGGGTGGCGGCTAGCTGCTGCAGCGTTTCGTGATAGTCCGGTTGCTTATGGCTCAACAACGTGACAAAGTCGGCGACGAGTTCGTCAGCTTCGCTGCTTGCCGCAAGCCCAAGGGCTTGTCGCATCTGGGCGAAGTAGCAGTCGTGATAGTGGCTGGCAAACTCGGCAAGCACCGCGGTGAGGCGTTCCATTGGGGCGAGCGGCGACAACGCCTGCGCTAACACCATGAGATTCCATTGGTTTATGTGTGCCTGCGCCCCATATCGATATCGCCCGGCGGTATCAATCCGGGAGAACACCGCCTGCGGGTCGAAACGGTCAATGAGGGCACACGGCCCGTAGTCGAGGGTTTCCCCGCTTAATGCAACATTGTCGGTGTTGATTACCCCGTGCACAAACCCGTAGCGCATCCAGGCAGCCAGCAGTGCTGCTTGCCGCCGGCACACTTCCCTCAACAAGTCGATGGCTACTGTTGCCGGCGAGGTGTGCGGGTCGAGCCCTAAAACGTCTGCAGTGTGCTGCACAAGATCAGCCAGCACTGTAGGTGAGTGACGGGCAGCATATTCCACTGTGCCAATCCGCACATGGGATTGGGCAAGGCGAATTAGCAAGGCACCGGGTTGGGCAGTGTCGCGATGGATTGTTTCACCGGTGGTCAACACGGCAAGTGATCTGGTGGTGGGTACCCCGAGGGCGTGCATCCATTCGCTGAAGAGATATTCGCGAAGTGCCGGTTCGAGCTGCAGTCGCCCGTCGCCCCGGCGGGAAAAATAGGTACGCCCAGCTCCTTTGGCTTGTACTTCCAGACGTCCGGTTGCTGTGTCGATATCCCCGAGGAGGACTGCCCGCCCGTCCCCAAGCAGTGGTGCGAAATGCCCAAACTGATGTCCCGCATAGGCGGTGGCATACCCCGGCTGGGAGAGCCACTGGGTGATCGTATCGACGGATTGGTTAAAGGTGTCGTTGATAATCACCGGCATCAGGTGGGGAAAGCTCGTCACTGTGGTGGGGACAACCAGGTGGGGATTGTCGGTGGCGAATCCTTGTCCGAGCATAACTGCCTAGCATAATCGAGTCTCTGTTTCACGCGAGCGGCGGCCGATGTCTGTACTGGTGGTCTTTGCGCTACCATGTGCTGGTATGGCACCCAAAGAGCATCCGCACAGCACCCGTCGACAGTTGCTGCGTGACTCCTTGGTGGGGTTTGTAAGTTTCTTCGCCATGGTTGCTTCTGTGCAGGCGGTGTTCAATGTGCTGCGCCCAGAACCGCAGGTGTGGCCGGCGCTGCTGGCACTGGTGTTGGTTATTGCAACCGTAGTGTTGTACCGGGCCACCCGACCGCCGCGCACCCAGCTACCCGTGGAAACCCCCACTCCAGCAGAAGACAACTAGCTGCCCCGTAACACTGCGCTTGTCGGCAAAGCCGGCAACAGCGGACACGCCCCTATTTTTGTGGCTGACCCCGTTGGTGACCAACATGGTTTTTGGGGGCAAGTTACCGGCCACGAAGCTGCTGCATGAGGCGGCGCCATACTACCCGCAGCGTCGAATGAATCAAGGCAAGCACTTCCCTCCCCCACAGGTAGGGGATGCGTGCCGGCGGCGTTTTCGCACACACGAGTTGCACGTCATAGCCATGATGCCACGCCCACATTTTCACCCGCGGCACATGGAAATCGCTGGTAACAACTGTCCATTTGTTGCAGCAGCCCAGCAATGCTCGGGTGAATTCTAGATTTTCATTCGTTGAAGTCGCATTGGGTTCTTCAATAATTTGCTGCGGATCCACCCCGTGGTCGCGCAGCCAGCGCCCCATTGCGGGTGCTTCCCCCGATCCGGAGACCACCACACAGGTTTGCCGGCCGATGAGCGGTAAGGCGGCGGCAAGCCGGGCAGCAAGCGCGGCACCGGGAACCCCATCGACCAGCCGGCACCCTAATATCACTACCGTGTCGGCGGGCTGTGTTGGTGTGTGCACGGTGATATCAGGCTCCTTTGGGCGCGTCACTTCACCCATCAACAACTCACTTTGCTGCTTGTTGATACTACTGTATGCAACAACTGATGGGTTCTTGCCGCGTGACTACCCCGTGGCAGCGCAATCCAGCGACCGGGGCGGAAACCCACCGACAACCCCGGTGGCTCACAGCAGCTCCGCTACCGCTTCGGGGACAGATGCACCACAGACCCAGGGCAGATGCACCACAGTTGATGCGGGAATTAGTGTTCGCCGACGAGTTTGCGGCGCAGCGCAGCATCTTTTTCTTCCACTGCTGCTGCCAGGGAAGCCTGATAGTCGATCATGCGTTGCCGAATTTCCGGATGGGAACCACCTAGCATGCGGGCAGCCAACAGTCCGGCGTTTTGTGCCCCATCAACGCTGACGGTAGCTACCGGGACACCGGCAGGCATCTGCACAATTGACAGCAGCGAATCCAGTCCATCGAAGTGCTTCAACGCCCGCGGAATACCAATCACCGGCAGCGGGGTGACACTTGCGACCATCCCCGGAAGATGCGCCGCACCACCGGCACAGGCAATGATGCATTCAACGCCACGGGTGTGAGCACCTTGAGCGTAGGCAATCATTTTCTCTGGGGTGCGGTGGGCGCTCACCACCCCAACTTCGAAGGGGATAGCGAATTCCGCCAACAGCTTGGCTGCCGGTTCAACAGTTGGCCAGTCGGAATCAGATCCCATAATGAGACCAACAAGCGGGGTTTGTGACATAGCAGAGTCAACCTTTCTTCGGGGCAAAAGTGCGGTGGTCACCCCAGACACCAGAGGCGCCACATGGGGCAATATGTGGACAATTCACGGCGCGATACTGGCGTGAGGATCCTGATGTTGCCGGCAGGGCTTTCGTTAGCCCGTCGCGGATGTTGTGGTATTCCATTCACCGGTGCGGATACAGTGCGCCGCCGCGGTCGCATCCGCCAAGAGCTGTTGCGGATCGGCACTGTCGCTGGCCATGATGACGTGGCCAAGTTTGCGACCCGGTCGCCACTGTTTGCCGTAGAGGTGGATTTTCGCGGCCGGATAACGCTGCCACACAGCAGCGCAAGCATCCTTCACACTGCAGTGCGGGGCAGTGTCCGCACCAAGCACGTTGACCATGCAGGTTGTTTCGTGCGTTTTCGCTGTTGATCCCAGCGGTAAATCAAGGCAGGCCCGCAGATGCTGCTCAAACTGGCTGGTGACACTACCGAATTGGGTGAAGTGGCCGGTGTTGTGCGGCCGCATTGCAAGCTCATTGACACTCACGGTCTCGGCGCCATTATGGTCAAGGAAGGCAAACAATTCCACCGCCATCACACCAGTCACCCCAAGCTGGGTGGCGATTGTTTCGGCAATCTCCACAGCACGTTCAGCAAGCTGCGGGGCAAGGTGTGGTGCCGGAGCGATCGCCGAGTGGCAAATCCCGTCCCGTTGCACAGACTCGATCACCGGCCAAGTCACCATCTCACCACTTGGGCGGCGCGCAATAAGCACCGATAATTCCCGGGTGAGGGTGAGCCGTTCTTCCGCCAACACTTGGTTGCCGTCGGCTAAGAGTTTGCGCACCAGGTCGGTGGCGTCATCCACTGTTGCAGGAAACCACACCCCGTGGCCGTCATAACCGCCCCGGGCTGTTTTGATACACAGACGGCCAGCGACTTGGTTGAAAAACGGGGCTACTTGGGTTGGATCATCGATGATGGTAAACGCCGGAACGGGAAGGTCAAGCTCCGCGAGTTTGCGACGCATCAGCGTTTTATCTTGCGCATATTGCAATGCTTGCGGGCTGGGGTGAATCGTATGACCGGCTGCAATCAGCGCATCCATGACTGCTACAGGCACATGCTCATGATCAAAGGTGACCACGTCGCTGCCAGCGGCCGCAGCCAGCACATCATCGACTTGGCGATAGTCCCCAATAATAGGGTTGGCAACTACTTGCGCCGCGGAAGCGTCCCGACTAGCGGTGAGCAACCGCACCCCGATACCAAGTTCGATCGCCTCAGTTTGCATCATGCGGGCAAGTTGGCCGTCGCCCAAAATGGTCACAATAGGGGTTCCTGGGGGCACGTCAAGCGCCCTATGGGTGGTGGCTGATGGTGCTGATTGCGCTGCATTCACAGGCACTACTATATCGGTCATACACCATTTGGGGGAGTATTCTCTCCACCCCTTGCCCAGTATTACCGCGCCCACCTTCGACAGTCTTGCCGGGGCGAGTTCATCGTTGGGGGTGGCATTGGGTTGTAAAAGCATGCGATATCGGCTGTGCCGGCACGACACTCATACGTCCGATACGCTCATTTTCCCTGTCCACCACCAGCTGCAGCGCACCCCAAGGAAACTGTCGTACCTAAACTTTTCACGGTGTAGTGACCAGCGGTTGCAACTAATACACCCACCGGGATACAGCAGTGATCCGGTCAGTGAGGACAGCAGCCACCTGTTTCGCCTGTGCGACCTGCTCAATAGCGACGGTGCGCCCATCCACACCGAATTGCAGATAGAGAGTCTTTCGCCGCCGGGAGATTTGGCTGACTTCGCGCAGCTGAATCACATCCCGACCCGACACACCCCCATAGTTGTGCAGTATTAACTGATCATCAGTGACCATCAGCCGTCGCCGGCGGGAACGTATCAGCGGAATAATAAACGTGAACAGCACCCCGATCAGCCACAGCACCACGAGCAGATTGTGGGTGTAGGGCGGCACATTGATCAGCGGCGGCTGCCGATCAACTGCGCCGATAGCCATCCAAGCCACCCCGGTAACGACAATAAGTTTGCACACATCGAAGGTGAGCGTGTGTAACGGGGCACACAGATCGACATACACCATCCGCTGCCCGGGAAGACGGCTGATTGCTGTTGCCGACGGCGGTACTGGGGTTCCCGGCGCGCCGGCAGCATAGTGCGGCGGCGGGGTTGGCCGCGGAATCTGCCGGGTTACTTCCCGAGTGGTTGGGTCTTGTCGGTGGTGGGGTGTGGTGCCCGTAGTGGAGCTGTTGGGTGGATAGTCGGCGGGGGTGTATCGGTCGGGTGTGCTGGGCTGCTTCCCGGCCTGTCTTGGAATGATTTGGGGTGATGGTGGAAGGGCGTGGTCGCGGTGGGGTGTTCCGCCTGCTGGCTGGGAGGTGTTGTGGTGGTCGTATTCCGGGAACAGGCCGTCTTCCCAGCGGTGTGCGGGTAAGCGCCGGGGGTGTTCAGGATGGTCTGCGGGGTGATGCATGGTGGTGTTTCTGTGCCCTTGCCAGGTGTAGCTATGGGAATGAATGTGGCCTACCGCGCGGGTGGTGGTGCGTAGTTTTTGTGAGCAGATCTTCGCTGGACGATCTGCAGTGGTGCTGCTGTCTAGCTGCTGTTTTTTTAGTCGAGTTGTGGTGGTCGCGCGGGATGTTTTCGGTAACTATTTGGGGTGCTTTGCGCGCCGCAGATGGCTGACGTCACCGGCGGCGACTGCAGTAGCGGCACCGTGATCGTCGACGACGATCAGCTCCCCGGTGTCGTTAACCCCGGTGGCCATTCCTTCTAGGATTCGCTCCCCCGGGAGGTGGACTCGTACCCGGGTGCCGATAGTTCCGCAGGCGCGCCGATAGTCCCCGAGCAGGGTGGGGTTGGCGTACTGGAATTGTTCACATCGCGCTACAAGATGCTGCAAAATGCCGGCTACCAGCATGGTTCGGTCAACATGCAGTTCGTAGCCGAGTTCGGCGGCAGCAATATCGAGGGAGGTGGCGTGGGCGACCGGAAGTTCGTTGGCGGTGAGTGAGACGTTGAGGCCGAGACCGACGACGATGGCAGGGTGTTGGCCGAGGCTGACTGCTTCGGCGAGGATCCCGCAGACTTTCCGGCCGCCGATGAGGGCATCATTTGGCCATTTCAGTACAGGGATGAGGTTGCCTAACGGGCCGTATTGCGCCGCATCGGGGGCGGTGGTGTCAGGGGCATATATTCCGTTGGCGGGCCCGGTGGTGGGAAGATCATCGCCGGGCAGCCGCGGGGACTGGGTACTCCCCGCAGCTTGACTGCTTGCAGCACTAGTTTCGGCCTTGTCGTGGGCTGTTGGTATTGCCCAATGTCCGCTGGTTGGGGATTGCCCGCCAGGGTCAAGCACCGTGGTGGCGGCAACCATGTCCCGAACAGCGTCGATTACTGCGAGTCCGGCGGCCAGCGGCAGTAGGCCTAGCCGGTGGAGTGCTGATTGTGGTGGACGCAATGCCAGCGACAGGGTGGCTTGACTGTATCGGGGTGCCACCCAGGGACGACCGTGACGTCCTTTGCCGGCTGTTTGATGATCGGTGACGTGGGCAGTCCAGGTGCTCGCGCCACCAGCAAGGGCAGCGGCCAGATCAGTGTTTGTCGACCCCGTTGCGGATGTCACCACCACATCGGCGAGTTTCCCCTTATCGACGGCAAGCTGGCGGAGTCGTGTTGCATCAAGCGGACTGCGGGAAGTCATAGCAGCCCATTGTAGTGCGACGCAGCATTGCATGAAGCATCGAATCCGGTACCGCCCACCTTCCGCCAACGAGGTACCGTACGGCGTGCCACACCACAGCAACCTGCTCTTTACCTTGGTAGGGGCCTTGCCACTGTTGCGCGGCCTGCCACCGAATGTTTCTCCCCATTGCGGTTCCTCCCCCGGATAGTGACAACGCCTGCGAGAATCCGCAGGTGGGTAAGGCGCAAGCACACTGCATCCCGGCAGCAGGCAACAACACCGGAGATCGCCGGCAGATGCACGATTCAGTAAACAGGCTTGCCTGTGCGCACCACACCCACTTGGCGGGAAAACGACAGACGAGTAAATACAATAATGCATTTTCCGGTATGCCAAATTCTGTTCAATACATTCTTGTATGCATAATAATTTGCGCGACACCGCCGACATTTTGCACTACCACAAGCACCTTCGTCCCATTTTTCATACAATTATGTATTCACCCGATACATGCCTGTACGCTGCAGATACGGTGTCGCACTAATGGATGCATCACCGTATAGTTACTGCATATAAACCAGTTTTTATTAAGTGACTTATTTCACATAAGCGAAATGTTGTCGGTTGGAAAAATAGCCCGCTACAGTTCGCTGACATGACACCACCGACACAAACAATGATCGATGTCGCCGCACTTCCGGCAATTGCTACCACGGCAGGCAAGATTGCTGATTTGAAAGCCCGCCGCGCGGAAGCAAACTTCCCGGCAGGCTTGACGGCGGTTGAAAAAGTCCACGCCGCAGGAAAAATGACTGCCCGGGAACGCGTGCTGTTTTTGCTCGACGAAGGCAGCTTTGTGGAAACCGACCAGCTAGTACGGCACCGGACTCAGGCGTTTAACATGTCCACAAACCGGCCGGCCACCGACGGAATTATCACCGGCTGGGGCACCATCGACGGCCGGGAAGTATGCGTGTTCTCCCAGGACGGCACCATTTTCGGGGGCGCCCTTGGGGAGGTGTTTGGCGAGAAAATGACCAAGCTTATGGAGCTTGCCCTCACCACCGGACGTCCCCTTATTGGCCTCTACGAGGGGGCGGGTGCCCGCATCCAAGACGGCGCCGTATCCCTGGACTATATTGCTCAAACCTTCCGCCACAACGTCAACGCCTCCGGGGTGATTCCGCAGATCTCGGTGATTATGGGGCCATGTGCTGGCGGTTCCGCCTATTCCCCAGCACTTACCGACTTCACCGTGATGGTGAATAACACTTCGAAAATGTTCGTCACCGGCCCTGACGTCATCAAAACCGTCACCGGTGAGATCATCAGCCAGGAAGAACTTGGCGGCGCCTCCACCCACATGTCGACAGCTGGCAACAGCCACTACACCGCCGACAGCGAAGAGGAAGCCCTCGAATGGGTGCAAGACCTGCTGGGATTCCTTCCCGCCAACAATCGGCTCATCGCCCCACGGGAGGTATTTGACCCAGAAGACGGCAGCATTGACGACAATCTCACCGCTGACGATCTGCGCCTCGACGGCATTATCCCCGACTCACCACAGGTGCCCTACGATGTGCGGGAAATTATCGAATGCCTTACCGATGACGGCGAATATTTAGAAATCCAAGAAGACCGGGCGCCGAATGTGGTCATTGCTTTTGGACGGGTCGAAGGACAATCCGTAGGTTTCGTCGCCAACCAGCCGATGCACTATGCCGGCTGTCTGGATATTGACTCTTCAGAAAAAGCGGCCCGCTTTGTTCGCTTCTGCGATGCTTTCAACATCCCGATTGTGATGCTGGTCGATGTGCCCGGATTCCTGCCAGGTGCCGGCCAAGAATACGGCGGTATTTTGCGCCGCGGCGCAAAGCTGCTTTACGCCTACGCGGAAGCAACCGTTCCGAAAATTACTGTGATCCTGCGGAAATCCTATGGTGGCGCCTACTGTGTCATGGGGTCGAAAGGATTGGGTGCGGATGTGAATCTCGCCTGGCCGACTGCCCAGATCGCAGTGATGGGCGCCAAGGGTGCAGTTGGGTTTATCCATCGCAAAGCCTTACAGAAAGCCGCCGATCAAGGACACGACACCGAGGCGCTGTTCGCCCAATTCGAGCGGGAATACGAAGATCACATGCTCAACCCGTATCTTGCCGCCGAACGCGGCCTGATCGATGCAGTGATCCTCCCCTGCGAAACCCGCGGACAAATTGCCCGCAATCTACGACTCCTGGCAGATAAAAAGGTTCCGCGCGCTGCCCGCAAACACGGCAATATTCCGCTGTAACCCAGCCTGTGAGGTCTGCAGCGCAACACCACCGCATCCGCACTACCAGGAGCAAATACCTCGGCGGCAGCAAGTGGGTATGTGGCTGTGTTGCCAGCAACGACAGCTCCTCCACTGTGGCGCCACACCCCACATCGTTCCCCTCAAGTAGGGGCGATCGTGGGGTGCGCTATTGAACTTGACAAAGTCCTCTCACGCCCCGTTCGGGGGGTGGACTCCCCCGGTTGTGCGGAATTTTTCCACCTTTTCCCGCAAACCCCATGCACATCCTGCGCGAAAGACCCTAAAATTAGTTTCCATGACGACTGCTGTGAATAATTCTGCCGAGACAGAAAAACCAGACCTGTCGACAACCGCCGGCAAGCTTGCCGATCTGCGGAGTCGCATTCAAGAAACCCTCGCCCCAATGGGTGAAGCATCTGTGCAGCGTGTGCACGATGCGGGCAAGAAAACTGCGCGGGAACGCATCGAGTATCTGCTCGACGACGGTTCCTTCGTCGAAATCGATGCCCTCGCCCGGCACCGTTCGAAGAACTTCGGACTTGATGCCCGCCGCCCCGTCACCGACGGTGTGGTCACCGGCTACGGCACCATCGATGGCCGCAAAGTGTGCGTGTTCTCCCAAGATGGCGCTGTCTTTGGCGGCGCACTTGGTGAAGTGTACGGCGAGAAAATCGTCAAGATCATGGATCTGGCACTGAAAACCGGTGTTCCGCTGATTGGTATCAATGAAGGTGCCGGCGCCCGCATCCAAGAGGGTGTGGTGTCCCTTGGTCTGTACTCGCAAATCTTCTACCGCAACACCCTCGCATCCGGGGTGATCCCACAGATCTCCCTGATCATGGGCGCTTGTGCTGGTGGACACGTCTACTCCCCTGCACTCACTGACTTCATCATCATGGTCGACAAGACCTCGAAGATGTTCATCACCGGCCCTGATGTGATTAAGACTGTCACTGGTGAAGACGTCACCCAGGAAGAACTTGGTGGCGCATCCACCCACATGAGCCTGTCGGGTACTTCGCATTACACGGCAAGCGATGATGCCGATGCACTTGACTGGGTTCGTGATCTGATCGGCTTCCTGCCGCAGAACAACCGGGCGGAAGCCCCTCGGATGGAAGCCGACATCATGGAAGGCTCCATTCAGGACAACATCACCGAATCTGATCTGGAACTCGATACGATCATCCCCGATTCCCCGAACCTGCCGTATGACATGCACGAAGTCATCAACCGGCTGGTGGACGACGGCGAATTCTTCGAGATTCAAGAAGGCTACGCGGAAAATATCATCATCGGCTTTGGCCGTATTGAGGGTCGCTCGGTTGGCTTCGTCGCCAACCAGCCGATGCAGTTTGCTGGCTGTTTGGACATCCGTGCCTCGGAAAAGGCTGCCCGCTTTATCCGCACCTGTGACTGCTTCAACATTCCTATTGTTGAACTGGTGGACGTGCCTGGCTTCCTGCCTGGTACCAGCCAAGAATATGACGGCATTATCCGGCGTGGCGCGAAGCTGCTGTTTGCTTACTCTGAAGCGACAGTCGGCAAGATCACCGTTATCACCCGGAAGTCTTATGGTGGCGCCTACTGCGTGATGGGCTCGAAGGATATGGGTGCTGACATTTGCTTGGCATGGCCAACCGCACAGATTGCTGTGATGGGTGCCGCTGGTGCTGTCGGGTTCATCTACCGCAAGCAAATCAAGGAAGCTGCGATGCAGGGCAAAGACCCGGCAGAGGTGCTGGCGGAATACCAGAAGGAATACGAAGAAACCCTCGTCAATCCATATATGGCTGCCGAACGCGGCTATGTGGATGCGGTTATTCCACCTTCAGAGACCCGTGGCCAGATTATCGAAGGCCTGCGGCTGCTCGACCGCAAGGTGGTCAATGTACCGGCCAAGAAGCACGGCAACATTCCGCTGTAATGCTTCGCTCGGTGTGAAACGCCTATTGAACGAGGCACAACACTGCGATCCCCGCATATCGGCGAGAGCCCCACGCTGTGGTGTTTTCCGGAGATAGCTACTGGCTATCTGCTGGTATGCGGGGGCAGTACAGCGACACTGTTCACGCCTGCTCTTTTTGAAGTTTCTTCCTCATATGTTTTCTAGAAAGCTGCAAGGACTCTTTTATGTCTGACACGACCGCCACCCCGGAGGCCACGAAGCCTGCGCCTCCACTGCTCACTGTGGTTTCCGGTAACCCTGACGACACGCAGGTCGCGGCATTGACTGTTTTGTTTGCTTCGCTGGCAGCCTCTGCAGCGCAAGCCGAACAAGATAATCGAGAACGCAACATGTGGGGCAACTTCTCTGAAAAGCACCACAGCAATATTGCCTACAACCCGTCTGCGTTTAGGAATGTCGAGTTTTACTAGTCGTCATTCTCACCGCTGCGTGAGCAGGGAAGATCGCCCCGATACGCTGACCGGCTCGTCGTATTTCCTGGGATGAGTCGCTAAGTTGCTCATGCAACCAGCCAAAATCCCCGCAACCTCGCCAAACAACGCGCTAGTGATGCGGCAGCGGTTTGGCTGCAGGTTCACTTCCGGTCGGGGGGCTACTATCCCCTGCTGGCAGCAGGCAGGGGAGGTTGCGCGCAACACAACTGAATTCACACCACCTTGGCAGGATGCCTGCACCTTATTGCAGCAGGCTCCCATATCGCTTGGCTATTAAGACACAGCATTCGTCCGCGTTTTCTATTGACGCATCACAGCCCACACAAGCGGTAGCCGAGGTGGTGTTCGTATTTCCCACCGGGTCTGCCCCAAAACCAGGATCCGCATTCCTCGGGTGCCCGTCCCCGACACTCCCTCACGCGGGCGACTCGGTTCGCCCGCCCACGCGGAGCTGCACCACAGCACCTAACGAGAAGCGACTAGACTAGGGTGCTGTGCGACTCGTTTTAGCTTCAACATCTCCCTCGCGGAAAGCACTATTGGAATCCGCCGGGGCAAACCCAGTCATCGTCCCGCCCCAGGTTGATGAGGATGCGCTGCTGGCTACCCTTTCCGACCTTCTTCCGGCACAAGTCGTCGAAGCGTTAGCGGAGGCGAAACTTGCAAGTGTTGCTGACGACTATCCAGATGATGTGGTCATCGCCTGCGACTCTATGCTGCTTATAGACGGCGAACTGCAAGGCAAACCCCTCACCTACGAGGAGACCGTCAAGCGCTGGCAATTCCAGCGGGGAAGAAAAGCAGACCTGCTCAGTGGCCATTGCATCCGCACACCGGATGGAACCACGAAGACATTCACTTCACGCACCCAGATCCACTTTGGTCAGGTGAGCGATGCCGATATTAAACGCTACGCTGCCTCTGGGGAGCCGTTAAACAGTGCTGGGGCGTTCACCCTAGAGGCCATGGGTGGCTGGTTTATTGACCAGATTATCGGCGATTATGCAGGGGCTCTTGGTCTTTCCCTGCAGCTGATTCGGCAGGCGCTCTACGCGGCGGGATATTCAGTGGCTGATTTCCTTCCGCCAGCAACACCGGACAAATAGCCGCTACACCGTTCGCACACCCGAATAATCCCGAACCAGCGGGTTGTGTCAGAAACTTTGCACACCTGCTGCCCCCCTCCTGCCGATGTGGCTTGCCGGGAGACATACCAGTGCCGCGTTAGGCACCATGACACGGGTAAGTGATTGCTAGGATAATTGCTATGCAGCAGCTGTTAACGATTATTGCCGGTCTCATGACCGCATTCGGGCTGCTTATTAATCTGGTTTCCACTGTGCCGGCACTGTTTCCCCTCCGGGAAACGGTGCACGCGCCGTTGGCTACCCCGAGCCCTTTGTGGCCTATGATCGTTGCTCCCGGTGATGGTTCAGTGATTGTCAATGGCCTCACCTTGAACTTGTCTATGGCACAGGCGCGGGCGATTGCACTGAACTTCCCCATTGAGGGCGAGCGTATCCTCGACGAAACAGGGCGGGTACTCACCCGCTTTGAATACCGGCAGGCCTACTACTATTTCGATGGTGACGTCCTGTGCCGCATTCGGCTGCCGCGCACCCCGGAGGGGATCTCGACAGAATCGACTTTTGTCGAAGCGACGAATACCTACGGCTCGCCGGTGCACGCCTACAAGTCCGGCAATGGTCGCTACTACGCCGCATTTACCGCAGCAAGCATCTACAACACTGCCTGGATTGTGGAGTTCGACTACAGCAGCGGCGCGATCACTAGCTTGTGGCAGGCGAATAATCTCAACGACTATTTAGACGATGCAGCAAAAGCGAAGCAGGCCAAAGCCATCGAGCAGGCTTTACACCTTCACCGTTAGTAACCACACACAGCAACTGTGCACATCCCCATTTGCCAGCCGCACAGCTGGGCAACGCCAGGCAGTTGAAAGTACTGCTTTGTGTTTGCAGCAAGCAGCAACGACAAGCAATATTCCCGTGGTTTGTGTGGTTTCCCGTGCGCACCGACGGTATTGCCTGTCCCTCCCATCGCAGTACACCCTCGTTTCCTTCAGCACGGTTGTTTGCCGCAGTCTACGAGGGTGTAACTGGTGAGGTGAAGTTGTGAAGCTGCTGACCAGATGGTGGCTGACGCTACGGTTACCTGTCAGCAGCAGATCATGCCGGCCTGGCAGATTTTTTTATGCGCCGTGCTTGGTTTCCACCCGCTTGATGGCTTCTTCAGCCACCAGCTGCTGGATTCCCATGTCGAGTTCAGAGGTGAACCCGACGCAAGAGCAGTTGATTTCGCCAAGCACATAGGTGTCGCCACCGTCTGGTGCATCGTCAAGCATGAAGTCAGCAGTCCAGATCAGCGGAATGTTGTCGCCGCCGAGCTTCTCAGCGATGACCGGACGTGCTTCGGCGAACATGTCCACGAGATCCTGCCATGCCTCTGGCTTGTCGTAGGTGTACTGTGCACCGGAGAACAGGGTTGCCGAGAAGTTGTCGCCGCCGGCGGCAGGCTTCTTGTGTACCACGAACACTGGGTGCGGGCCGACGAGCAGAATACGGATTTCACCTTCGACGATGCGTGGCATAAAGCGCATGTCGACGAGCATGCCGTTGTCGCCCACAATGTACTGATCACAGAAGTCCATGAATTCGCCGAGCTTACGGATCTCGGTGTGGTTATCGACTGCCTCGGTGCATTTCAGTTCGGTATCGAGCGGCAGTTCGGTACCTGGTTCCACGGAGGCAGCCAGTTCCTTGTCAACGAGCTGGACGCGCCAAATACCGGAGCCGGTGGAGCCACGGTTCTGCTTGAGCACACGCTCACCGTAGGAGATGGACTTCGGGAAGGTCTTGTGGAAGTCTTCCACCTCATAGTAGGCGTAGGTGTCTTCCGGAACGAGATCGGTGGAAGCGAGCTTCACCAGTGCATCTTTCGCACCGTAGGACATCATCTCGTCGGGGCGGGACATACCGACCAGACCACCTTCGTCGCTGAGCTTGGTCAGCAGCTCAAAGTAGCCCTTTTCACCACCGGGAATGTTGCCCGGGTTAACCCGCGAGATGTAGGCGTCAAAGTTTTGCGAAACATACTCGTAGAGGGCTTCGCTCCACTCGGGGCGATAGTAGACGACCTCCGCATGCCAGCCCTTGTCTTTGATGGCGTTGACGATTGGCATGGTGTCTTTGCGGTGGCCGTCGAAATACTTGTCACTGCCGCCTTCGACCTCGAAAACTACGATGGCTTTCTTCATTCGGTGGTGCTCCTTGGTATTGGATTGTCGATTTTTTCGTGTGCATCTCATGCACCAGGTGCCACCACAATCGGAACAGCAATAGCATCTGCCAACGCATATCCTGTCGCGGGCTAGCACCTTTACGTCTTCGGTGTGACCAGAGCTCTGACACGGCTTGGATGGCAGATCCCGGTTGGTCACCCACAACTAGGCTAAGTGATCTCTTCGCCTGTTCCATTGGTTAGTGGCGAAAGTAACACCATTACACCCGATATGGGGGTAACTGCACATCGAGGAAAACCCAGTTAAAACACCGTTGCCGCAGGTCAAGAACAACGAAACGAACTCACCGCGCACATCGCCACGATTTCGACTATCGAGCGGCAGGCGATCACTACCAGGTCGAACAACGGTGGGTTCGACATCAACCATCCCACCCCTAACGGGGGCAATCGCCAACTACTGCAATACCCAATGCCTATCAGTGCTGGTAAGTCAGCATCGCTTGACCACGAATCTTTTCAACCCCAGGCAAGCCATCGCAGCACACACTTTCACCCCCTTTACCCATCTGCTGCAGGTTCCCCGCCCCAACCACCTTGTTGCGACCAGGCGAGCCCGCTTACTGCCGCGCAGCCGCTGTTTACTCAGCAAAGTGAACAGCCACACCGTTGCCCTGCCCCAGGCGGACCTAGACCCTACAGCCCATCTCACCTTCGCGAGCCGCGGGATTGCTTCACACTTGACGGAATCAGATTGCCAACTACCTGCACCTGCGCCGATGTGTGACGATGGACTTAGCACCCCCTCACCGGGGGTAAGTGAACTGCTATGCGCCCAGGAAGTAGTGTGATCCGTGCGGCATAAGGCGCACGGCTATGGCGCAATAAACTAACCTGGGGTCGCTGTGCCTATCACCCCACCCAATTCACATCGTGGCGTGTTTCACAGGCAATTGAACGTTTGCAGAAAGAACCCTATGCCTATCCCCTTTGATCCACATCCGACATTTGCGGAATACGCCCATCCAGAACGCCTGGTCAGCGCAGCATGGCTGTCCGCTCGACTGGGCACTCCTGGATTAAAGGTCATCGAATCAGATGCTGACGCACTACTGTATGACATCGGGCATATCCCAGGCGCTATGCGCATCGATTGGCGAACAGAGCTCAACGATCCGGTGACTCGCGATTTTATCGATGGCGCCGCATTCGCCGAGCTGATGATGCGACGCGGCATCAGCCCCGACGACACCGTAGTGGTTTATGGGGATCGCACCAACTGGTGGGCGGCGTTTACCGTCTGGATTTTCCAACTGTTCGGCCACCGCGACGTGCGACTGCTGGACGGCGGCCGGGATGCTTGGATGGCGGAAGAACGGGACACCTCATATGTTGTTCCGGAATTCCCCCGCTCCGAATATCCAGTGCCGGAACGCGACGACCACACCCACCGTATCTTCGTCGATGAACTGCGAAATAATTTGGGCGAGTTTTCGCTCGTCGATACGCGTTCCCCGGAGGAATATGCCGGCGATCCCGCCGCTGATCTTGCTCACACCGACGGCTTGATTACGATGCGCCATGGCCATATTCCGCAGGCCGGCAACGTCCCAACCCAGTTGGTCACCCATCCCAATGGCCGTTTCCGTTCCCGCGCAGAACTGGAAAAGCTGTACAGCCCACTGTTAGAGGATTCCAAGCCCCCAGTGGTGTACTGCCGCTACGGTGAACGTTCCTCGATGACCTGGTTTGTACTAACCCACTTGCTCGGCCGCGAAGATGTCCGCAACTATGACGGTGCATGGGCTGAGTGGGGCAATATGGTGCGCATGCCGATCGATGTCGAACAATAATCTCCCCCTTCACACCCCCTCTTGGACGTAGTTCAAGAGGGGGTGTGATCGGCCACAATGACACCCCTCCCACCCGATACACCCCCGTATCGGACACAAAAATTTCTTTTTACCGCCATTCCTGCACGGCACTGTGCCAAAATAGTTGAGGAACATGTGCGCAAAACTCCTGGTTGGCTCGCACCCCTCGCATAGTGCGAATGGGGGTAACGGCTGGTATTGCTTCACCGCAGCGATTTGCCAATTGCCCACCAGTAGGTTCCCTGCCCACCTACACTAAATTGCACAACTCACCGCAACAGCACGCTGGTAGCTGCTTCAGTGCTGGATCCCCAGCGCACCGGTTGAGCCGGTACCCCGCCGCAGTGGCGGGTTTGGCTCAACTCGGCAGTTGGCTATCACCGTTGCCATTCCTAGCAGGTGAGCGGCGTGGTTTTTTGTTCATGTAAAAACCAAACGAAGAAGTTCACAACCTCGAGGAGGGGTCGTTCGTGACCGTCGAAACCAAAACAATTAGCAAGGTACTGGTCGCCAACCGCGGCGAAATTGCGGTTCGCGTGATCCGTGCCGCAAAGGATGCGGGCATTGCCTCGGTGGCGGTGTATGCCGAACCGGATAAGGACGCACCGTTTGTTGCGATGGCTGATGAGGCGTTTGCCTTAGGTGGCCAGAATTCGGCCGAATCCTACCTGGTATTCGACAAAATTCTTGATGCAGCAAAGAAGTCTGGTGCTGACGCGATTCACCCCGGCTATGGTTTCCTCTCCGAGAACGCGGACTTTGCACAGGCTGTGATCGATGCTGGCCTGATTTGGATTGGCCCATCACCGCAGTCAATTCGTGATCTTGGCGACAAAGTGACCGCCCGTCACATCGCGTTGCGTGCTGAAGCACCGATGGCTCCAGGTACGAAGGAGCCGGTGAAAGACGCCGACGAAGTGGTGGCCTTCGCGAAAGAGCACGGTCTGCCGATTGCTATTAAGGCAGCCTTTGGTGGCGGTGGCCGCGGCATGAAGGTCGCCCACTCCATGGATGAGGTAAAGGATCTGTACGAATCCGCTACCCGTGAAGCGGTTGCCGCGTTCGGTCGTGGTGAATGCTTCGTGGAACGCTATCTTGACAAGGCCCGCCACGTCGAGTGCCAGGTTGTCGCAGATATGCACGGCAATGTGGTGGTCGCGGGTACCCGCGACTGCTCGTTGCAGCGTCGTTTCCAGAAGCTTGTCGAGGAAGCACCAGCCCCATACCTCACCGATGAACAGCGCACTAAGCTGCACGAGTCGGCCAAGCGGATCTGCCGCGAAGCTGGCTACTATGGTGCCGGCACCGTGGAATATATGGTTTCCGACGACGGGCTGATCTCCTTCCTCGAAGTGAATACTCGTCTGCAGGTGGAGCACCCGGTGACGGAAGTCACCACCGGACTTGATCTGGTGCGTGAACAGTTCCGCATCGCAGAGGGTCGCCCACTGCATATCAAGGAGGATCCGAAGCCACGCGGCCACGCGTTCGAATTCCGTATCAACGGTGAAGATGCCGGCTCGAACTTCATGCCAGCACCAGGCACCATCACCAAGTATGTCGAACCGTCCGGCCCGGGTGTTCGCATGGACTCTGGTGTGAAGGAAGGCTCGGTCATCGGCGGCCAGTTCGACTCGATGCTCGCCAAGCTTATTGTCTTTGGTGAAACCCGTGAAGAAGCCCTCCAGCGGGCAAAGCGGGCACTGGATGAATACATCGTCGAAGGCATGCCAACCGCTATCCCATTCCACCGCCATATTGTGGAAAACCCGGCCTTCGTCGGTGACGAAAACGGCTTCTCGGTGTACACCAAGTGGATTGAAGAAGAGTGGGAAAACCCAATTCCTGCCTACGTTGATCCGAACGAGGACGAGGAAGCCGAAGAAGCCACCCCGTCGCAGAAGGTTGTCGTCGAAATCGATGGTCGTCGCGTCGAGGTTGCACTGCCAGGCGATCTTGCACTCGGTGGTGGCGGCGCAGGTGGCGCAAAGAAGAAGTCCCGCAAGAAGCGGGGCGGGGCGAAGAAAGCCGTCTCCGGTGACGCAGTTGCCGCACCGATGCAGGGCACCATCATCAAGGTGAACGTGGAAGAAGGCCAGGAAGTCAACGAAGGTGACACCGTGGTCGTGCTGGAAGCAATGAAGATGGAAAACCCGGTGAAGGCACACAAGTCCGGTACGGTCACTGATTTGGCGGCAACCGCCGGCGACGGTGTGAACAAGGGTGCTGTCCTCATGGAGATCAAGTAGCACCTCTGACCGGCCACCCGCGCCACGCGCTGGGGGCACACCGCTCCAGGCTTCACCTGTGGAGATGCCTAATAGTGGCGAGTGCGCCGATTCATGGTGGCCATCACAACTGAACAATATTGCAACACTGCCCCACAGTCCTCTGGTCAACACCTCACGGACTGCGGGGCAGTGTCCTTGTTGCACCGGCGCCACTGATACTGATAGCTCACTATCCCGCAAGCGCTACCCAATAACCCCATGTCACAATCAATTTTGGAAGGGTTGTACAGCACCCCGGTGAGCGAGCAAGGTGCTTGTTCACAGGGCAGCGACAGCAATAATGTTTCTCTGCTGTACCCCCGCGGGCTGATGGTAGAGTCAAGATATGACGCCCCAAAGTAATCATGAATTACGAATTTGCGATGAAGACCGGCAAAAAGCGTTGGAATGTTTGCAAGAACTCCAACTTGCGGGCTACTTAACGCTCGACGAGTATGACGAACGCACCTCGGCTGCATGGCAGGCAACCACCCGCGGTGAAATCAGCCGCTTGTTTACCGATATCCCCCGGCAGGCGTTTTCCACCAAGGCGGTGGCGAAACGGGACTCTTCTAGCCCGGTGCAGGCCGCAACTGGGACAGCCACCTTCCCTACTGTGATCCGTTCCAATGCTTCCGGGGGTGCAAAGCGCCTTGGGATCTGTCTTATTGGCACCATTGGACTTATCACTATTGGCGGTCTGAATTTTCCAGGTGCCAGCCTGGCCATTTTACTGATTCCAATCTTGTGGATTATGTTCTATATCTTAAAAATTGGACCGGCCTCGTGGTATCAGAAACCACCTGGACTACTGGAACGCGGTCAACAACAGCTCAATCAGCTTATCCAGCCACGTGACGCGTTTGATCCTTTCAACACTGGTGGCCACCGAATGTAACCCGGCTAGGTCTGCGGATGCATCAGACGCCTCATGCTGCTGAAACTGCGATTATTGATCAGCTGTTGTAAACCTGCCAACCGGCTGCGGGGCACTTCAGGCCAGCGCTGAATAGCGCAACGTTTGCGCTGTAGAAGGTATCAATCACAGCAATTGGCCTGCGTTCAATGGCGGGGTTTTCTAGAATTGGTGGTTATGGAACCTGCAGAACTCAATGGGGGACGGTTTTACCTACGTCCGCTGCACGATGATGATCGAATCGACGATCGCCCACTGCTGACTACGTTGTTGGGGGGCGATCAACACCATGCGGTGCGCCAGGCGACCGAGGATTGGCACACCGGTAGCCGCCTGACCTGGGCGGTGTGTGAGCAGACGTGGATCGACATGGCAGCATTGGTTGTTGCTGAAGAACAGGCCGATGGCAGCTATAAAGTGTGCGGCTATCCGGTTGGTGATCCCACCGCACTTGTGCCTAATCCAGACGATCTGGAGCGAAAAACTTATCAGGATGCTGCCGACGAAGGGAAAGCCACCGTGTTGCGGTGGATCACCGGATATCTGCAACGCGCCGCAGTTGACGGCCAAACTGGATAACCCCACGTTGCCTGGGTGACGTGCTTCGCCGCAGCAGCGTTTGGGGCTTTGCTTCACTTGTTTCGTTGCTGCATCGCTTCACCGCTTGATGGTTGAAAGGTTGGCGTTGCTGAACAAACCTTGGTGCCCTGGCTTGGTAGCCGGGTCGTGGAAAGCCTCATCGGCAATAATGTCACCGATACGACGAGGCGATCCGTAAGGCTTGTACTACCTACTAAGAGATATCAGAAGTGCCGCATTGCTCAGCTTGCTACTTTTGGCGATCCCCTCATCAGGTCGGTGAGCAGGGACAGACGAGGGGTAGCAGTTGTTCCACCGAGGTCGGTGAACTGATAAATCGGTGGCGTGTGAGTTAGTAAACATGTTGGTGAAAGGTGGGGGTTATGGCTAAGCATCAGCCCACTGGTGCGGCTGGACGGTTGGGTAGGTCGTTTTCGCAAGGGCTGCAGCGGATGGTTCGCAGCCATGCGCCGATCATCGCCGCTATTGATCAGGGCACAACCTCCACCAGGTGCATGCTCTTTCACCGCAGTGGTGAAGTAGCAGCTATCTCCCAGATGGAACATGCCCAGCTCATGCCGAAAGCCGGCTGGGTGGAACATGATCCTTTAGAGATTTGGGCGAATACGAAGCGGGTCATGGCTGATGCGCTGGCGCAAACCGATTTCGGGGCAGGTGATATCGCCGCCCTGGGCATCACTAACCAGCGGGAAACCACGGTGGTGTGGGATGCCACCACCGGGGAGCCAATCCATCCGGCGATTGTGTGGCAAGATACACGCACTGCGGAACGGATCACCGATTTCGACAGTGCCATGTTTGCGCACACCGGTTTGCCAGTGTCCCCCTATTTTTCCGGGCCGAAGATGAGCTGGATTCTTGATTCGGTGCCGGGTGCACGGCTGCGGGCGCAACGCGGTGAACTGTTAGCGGGAACGATCGACAGCTGGCTGGTGTGGAAACTCACCCGCGGCAAGCATCATGTCACCGATGTGACGAATGCATCCCGCACCATGCTGATGGATTTGGCGAGCTTATCGTGGGATTCGACATTGACCGCAGCAGTGGGTGTTCCAGATGCAATGCTGCCGACGATTGTGCCGTCGGTGGGAATCATTGGGGAAGTCACGGTGGAAGGCCCGTTTCGTGGTGTACCGATTGCCGGTATTTTGGGCGATCAGCAGGCTGCCACTTTTGGGCAGGCGTGTCTGCGCCCGGGGGAGGCGAAAAACACCTATGGCACCGGCAATTTTTTGCTGCTGAACACCGGTGAGTCGATTCAGCATTCCCGGCATGGGCTAATCACCACGGTGTGTTATCAGGTGGCCGGCAAACCGGCAGTGTATGCCCTGGAAGGGTCGATTGCGGTGACTGGTTCCCTCGTGCAGTGGCTGCGAGATAATCTGGGGATTATTGATTCCGCCGCAGAGATCGAAGCGCTTGCTCGCAGTGTTCCCGATTCGGGCGGGATGGTGATTGTACCGGCGTTTTCTGGATTGTTGGCACCGTATTGGCGACCTGATGCGCGTGGAATTATCGCCGGTCTCACCCGCTTTCATGGTAAGGCACATATTGCCCGGGCGGCACTGGAGGCGGTGGCGTTTCAAACCCGGGAGGTGGTTGCGGCGATGAATCAGGATGCGGGGGTGGAATTGCAGGCGCTCAAGGTTGATGGTGGCATGGTGGGCAATAGTTTGCTGATGCAGTTCCAAGCCGATCAGTTGCAGTGCCCGGTGATTGTGCCGCAGGTAACGGAAACCACCGCACTAGGTGCGGCCTATGCGGCGGGTTTGGGGGTTGGGGTATATGCCGATCTCGCGGAGATCCGCGGTTTGTGGCGGGCAGCAACAACCTATTATCCACAGGATGCACCCGATCGGGATAGTGCGTTTGCACGCTGGTCGAAGGGGGTTGCACGAAGTTTCGACTGGGTGGAGCAGGGACGTTCCGCGGAGCCGTAGCGGGGCACTGGTTTGGGCTTACGTCCGTCCTATCTGCCACAGCGAGCACGCCGCGAAATCACCACTTGGGAGCACAGTGTGAACATCTCACAACGATCAGGAAAAATTGGCCGGAAACCGGTGTTTGATGACGAATCTTTAGGGGTTGCTGCCCTGGAGATTGGTTTGCAGCAGGTGACCGTTGCAGCGGTTGCGAAACATATTGGGGTGCGGTCGTCTGCACTGTATCGGCTGGTTTCTAGTAAGGATGATCTGGTGTTGCTCGCCATTGAGCAGATTGCCCGGACGATTGTGCCGGTGCCCGATGAGGGAACCTGGCAGGATGTGCTGCGCCGTTTCGCCGCACAGACTTGGCGACTGTGCGAAACCTATCCCGGATTTAATGAGGCGTTGGTGAATATTCCGGGGGCATTCGCCGCTTTTGATACGAACGCCGCCTATCTTGCGAATCTACTGACGAAACGTGGAATCTCAGCAGCGCAGGCAGGGTTTGCAACCGATTTGGTGGGTGATATGGTGCTCGGCACGCACCGGTGGAAGCAGGGGTTGGAACGGTCTTGGGCCGCGGCGGAAACGGGGCGGGCACGGACCCGGCTAGTGGCACAAGGCCATCAGCCGGCTCGCCAATTACCGCCGGAGGTGGTGGATGGAACGTTTTTGCAGCGGAAGGTTGATTTCCTCATCACGTCACTGGAACATCACTGGCCGGAATTGCCGTCGCTGGCGGCGTTTTGTGCCGATCGGCTTCCTCCGGAGCTTCGCCAGGATCCGCTGCGTTTTCGAAAACCGTCACAGCCTTCCGACGAGCAGTAGTCTTCGTTATCGCTGCAGCCGTAGTCTTCGTCATCGCTACAGCAGTAGTCTTCGTTAGCGCTACAGCCTGCCAGACCCAGGCGAAGATGCCAGGTTGCCAGCAGTGCTGCTTCGAATAATGATCTGGCCGGATTCAGCGGCATGCACGTCTGGGATTGGCCGTGAGGTTTGCGTCACTGGTGACGACACCGGTTGCTAGCCCTATCGCGGTGTTGCATCCCACTGCACAGGCTGTTCGGCGGGGAGCTGGCTCACACACCCCACGACGGGTACCTGTCTGCTCATCGCGCCTCAGCGGGATGGTGGCACGCCGCTGATACCATGCGCCTTAACGTTTGCGGCAGGCTCATATGATGTGTCGCCCTGGTGCCGCGGCAGCGGCGATGCACGCTGTACCCGGCGGCGGAACCTGACGAGCTAGGTCAGCCGAGGATTAATGGCCAGCTCTGCAGCACACTGCTCATGGATGGTTTGTACCACTGTTGATGGATCCGCATCATTGAACACAGTGATGCCACATTCGTCATCGCGCAACGGTTCCAAGGTTGCTAATTGGCTCGATAGCAGCGACACCGGCATAAAGTGCCCCATGCGCTGACTCATGCGTTCCCGCACCGTATCTTTATGCAATTCCAGATGGATAAACACCACATTGCCGGGGGCTTGCCGCAGCTGTTCCCGATAGGCGTGTTTCAGCGCCGAACAGGCGACGACTACCTGCTGCTGTTGGGCTGTTGATGCGGCCAAATAGTCAACAATGCTGGCCAGCCACGGCCAGCGGTCTTGGTCAGTCAGCGGAATACCGGCAGACATTTTGGCAATGTTGGCGCGCGGATGAAAATCGTCGCCGTCAACAAATATTCCATTGATTGAGTCGGCGAAGGCTTGTCCGATGGTGGATTTACCGCACCCGGAGATCCCCATGCACACATAGTGGGTGGGTTGCTGGGAATAGGCAAGCGACAAATGTCCTCGCCGTGGCTGAGTCACAGTCACGGGAATCGACGCCTCCTTCCCGAGTTGGGGATGCGCGATCATAGGGTTACGCAACGCTCAAGCACGATATGACATGTCGTGGGTGTGGTTCCCTACTCCTGCATCCGCGGTTGCGGTAACCGGATCCTTCCCCGCCACCAACAAATGTTGCTAGTGACGGATATTTTTGGTGAAGATTTACTGTTGGCCCAACAGGCTGCGCGCAATAGCATACCGTGGCGCCAAGAAATACCTTGGTCGATAGCTTCGTAGCTGCGGGAATAATACATCCCCACCGATGATGCCACAAGGAATATCTTGGCTTGAACCAACGAGTTGGTGAACCTATATCAGGATGCCAGTGCCCTACTGCAGCTGCCCGCAGCACTCATGCTGTAAGTTGCAAGGTTGGAACCTGACGGACGGGAACTGCCGTGTTGCCTCATACTAACCTTGCAGGCTGCAGCGGCCGATGAACCATCACCCAAGAATGTCCACAATTGAGGATACCAGCCTTTGTCCACATTGGTAATATCAAAGCTCGCACCAGCGCCCCTGTTTCCACCCCCACCGGCGTTTGCACAGGTCAAAACGTCATACCTTTCTTGGAATAATCGTCAATGATCGCACCGATAAGGTAATCTCCTGTTGAGCACAGATTCTGCGCTGCAGCACAGCAGCAGACTCGCGCGCAACCGTCAACACGTGAGGCACCACTGCGACTCGCCACGAAGATTCCCAGTGCGATAGCTGCCCCCAATGTACATTCCTGCGAGGCGATACCATGACCGAAAACTCCACACTGCTTACCCGGGTCTTCGACCAGCTCGCGTCAGATATCGTCAGCGGCACCTATATGGAGGGTTCAACATTTACCCTCAACGATATTTGTGATCGCTTCGGGATCTCCCGGACGGTTGCCCGGGAAGCGATGCGGGCACTCGAACAAGTCCACATGGTGCGATCCTCCCGGCGGGTAGGGATTACGGTACTTCCCCAATCAGAATGGTCAGTGTTTGATCCACGAGTGATTGCCCACCGGCTGGGTAATGCGGAAGAACTTCCTCACCAGCTGCGCAGCCTCACCGAACTGCGAATCGCGGTAGAGCCTGTGGCTGCGGCGGCAATGGCTGATCACGCCACGGAAGAAGAACGCGAAGAGTTATTGACGATCGCGAAGAAGCTGCGCCGCCTCGGGGAGACAGGCCGCGGCGATAGTCGCGAATTCTTAACCCTCGACATTGAATTCCACATTCTTATCCTGCGCAGCTCCCGCAATGAGATGTTTTCAGCGCTAGCACCGGCAGTCGCCGAAGTGTTAAAAGGCCGCACCCAATTCGGTCTGCAGCCGGCGCATCCTGCGGCAGAAGCCCTTGATCGGCATGATGCTGTCGCAGAATCGATTCAACGCGGCGATCGGGCAGCAGCAGAAATGCACTCCCGTGCCCTGCTCACCGAAGTCACCCAGGCGCTTGCCGACGTGTAGCCCGCTGCGAGAAAACCAACTGGTGTTTTCCCCTGTCGGCTGCCCCGCTAGGAAGCACCGGCCACAGGAAAATCTAGTCCTGTAGGAAAATCTAGTCCTGTCCTAAAGCAATGCTGCGGAAGGCAACAGCTTGAGCAGCCACCTTCCACAGCAGGCAACATCGCCGCAGCACAAAAGGCTTTGCACTCAGCAACCAACACAAGCCAAACCAAGTCATTGGGCGGTGGCTGAAAAGAGCATCATCCTCTTTTCAGCCACCGCCCAATATTGTGTTCCCTCGTTTCCCAAGAGATCACTGCGGAGCACCGTGACAACTAGGGTGCCTGGATCCCCTGCTGGGTGTGCAGGCACCAGCTGTAAGCACAGCGATGCGTGCTACAGCATGCAGCTAACACAGCCTTCCACCTCGGTGCCGGTCAACGCAGTCTGCCGCAGGCGAATGTAGTAGATTGTCTTAATCCCCTTGCGCCAAGCATAAATCTGCGCCTTATTGATCTCGCGGGTGGTCGCTGTGTCCTTGAAGAACAATGTCAACGACAAGCCCTGATCCACATATTTCGTCGCCACCGCATAGGTGTCGATGATTTTCTCATAGCCAATCTCGTAGGCATCTTTGTAATACTCAAGATTGTCGTTGGTCATATAGGGCGCCGGATAATACACCCGCCCAATCTTGCCTTCCTTACGGATCTCGATCCGGGAAGCGATCGGGTGAATCGACGAGGTGGAATTGTTGATATAGGAAATCGAGCCCGTCGGCGGCACCGCCTGCAGATAGCGGTTAAACATGCCATATTTGGCCACATCGTCCTTCAGCTGTGCCCACTGCTCAGCAGTCGGGGTAGCAATCGACGACTCTGCAAACAGCGCTTTCACCTTCGCTGTGGTCGGTGCAAACTCAGCTGGATCAAACCGGTCAAAGAACTCGCCAGTGGCATATTCAGACTGTTCAAACTTGGCGAAACGCTGGCCACGCTCTTTCGCGATTTCCATCGACGCCTTGATGCACTCGTACATCACCGCCGCGAAATAGGCGTTGGTGAAGTCCAGCCCTTCCTCACTGCCATATTCGATACGCTCCCGGCCAAAATAGCCGTGCAGATTCATCTGTCCCAAACCGATTGCATGGGCAGCATCGTTACCTTTGCGAATCGAAGGCACCGAATCGATTGAAGTCTGCTCCGAGACGGCTGTCAGCCCGCGAATAGCGGTACGAATCGTCGCCGAGAAATCAGGCGAATCCATCGCCTTGGCGATATTCAGCGAACCCAAGTTACAGGAAATATCTTCACCCACATGCTCATAGGTGAGATCCGCATTATAGGTCGACGGGGTAGAGATCTGCAGGATCTCACTGCACAGATTCGACAGCGTGATGCGGCCGGCCTTCACCGGATTCGCCCGGTTCGCGGTGTCTTCAAACATGATGTAGGGATAACCGGATTCGAACTGGATTTCCGCCAAGGTTTGGAAGAATTGGCGGGCGTTAATCTTCGACTTCCGGATCCGTGGATCTTCCACCATTTCATGGTAGTGCTCGGTGATTGGCACATCCGCAAATGGTTTGCCGTAGACCCGTTCCACATCGTAGGGAGAGAACAAATACATGTCCTCATTCCGTTTTGCCAGCTCAAAGGTGATATCTGGGATTACCACCCCTAACGACAGCGTCTTGATCCGGATTTTCTCATCCGCGTTTTCCCGCTTGGTATCCAGGAAGCGCAGAATATCGGGATGGTGGGCGGAAAGATACACTGCCCCGGCGCCTTGCCGGGCACCAAGCTGGTTGGCGTAGGAGAAGGAGTCCTCCAACAGTTTCATCACCGGGATGACACCAGAAGACTGGTTTTCGATGCGTTTAATTGGCGCCCCTGCTTCCCGCAGGTTACTCAGCAGCAACGCGACCCCGCCGCCGCGTTTCGACAATTGCAGCGCCGAATTGATGCTGCGCCCAATCGATTCCATATTGTCTTCGATCCGCAGCAGGAAGCAGGACACCGGTTCACCGCGCGCAGCTTTGCCGGAGTTGAGGAAGGTCGGCGTCGCCGGCTGGAAGCGACCCGACATAATCTCGTCGACGAGCGATTCGGCGAAAGCTTCATCGCCGGCGGCAAGCTTTAATGCCACCATGCACACCCGGTCTTCGTAGCGCTCCAGATAGCGCCGACCATCGAAGGTTTTCAGGGTGTAGGAGGTGTAATACTTGTAGGCCCCAAGGAAGGTGGGGAAACGGAACTTTTTCGCATACGCCCGTTTAAACAGCGACTTGATAAACCCAAAGTCGTAGGCTTCAACAACCTCCGGCTCGTAGTAGTTGTTCTCCAGGAGGTACTCGAATTTTTCTTCCAAATCATGGAAGAAGACCGTGTTTTGGTTGACATGCTGCAAAAAGTATTGGTTTGCAGCTTCCCGATCCTTGTCGAACTGGATCTGGTTGTTCTCGTCATAGAGATTCAACAACGCATTGAGCGCGTGATAGTCCAACTGCTCTCGCTGGCTCACCGGTTCGGCAACTTTTCTTCCGAGGGTGCTCATGTGCTCTTCGATCTTCTTCCTGCTCGAGGTAAAAAACATGGTGCGTTTCGCACCAATGGCAACCGGCGGTGCGGGATGGTGCCGGTGTGGTAGACGTCTGCCGCGGGAAACAGCTGCCAGGTTGCCTGTACCGGGTTGACTCGGTGCGGGCATCGGCTAGTCGGGTGCAACCGCAGGTTTCGCCAACTATTCGCGCAGCAGCTCCCCGTGCTGGTGTCGATCACGCCACCGCGGGGTATTAGCCGCAGACGACGATACCGGATTGGGCGCACACGACAGGTGCGAATGCACGCTTGTGACCACCCGGCAAGCTGCTTGTTCAGGTTTACTAAAACCCCTGCTAGGCGGCGGGTTCTAACCCTAAATCTGCAGCGTATTCAGCAAGCCCTGACCGGACTTTTGTGACATCTTCGGGGGTACCCATTAATTCGAATTTATAGACGAACGGCACGTGACATTTCGCGCTGATGAGGTCTCCGGCAGTGGCATAGTCCGGACCGAAGTTGGTGTTGCCTCCGGCGATAACACACCGAATCAACGACCGGTTGTGCGGATTGTTGAGGAATTTAATGACTTGAATGGGTACCGGTTTTGGTGCCCCACCCCGTATGGAAACCCCTCCCCCGTAGGTTGGGCACACCAACACGTAGGGCTCGTTGACGACGAGCGGCTCGTCGCTGGCTTTGATGGGGATCCGGGCACTTGGCAAACCAAGCTTGCTCACGAATCGGTGCGTGTTGTTGGTCACCGAGGAAAAATACACTACCAGCATGGATAATCACCGGCTTTGCAGAGCGTCTGCTGCGTGTTCGCGGCAGCCTGCCAATCCTTACAGCAGGCCGCCGATAGACAACAGACGACCAAGGTTTGGCAGATGGGTAAATAAAAATCACCCTGGCTGCGGTGCGTGGATTGCTGCGTTTGTCTGTTGCTTCGGCTGCAATGCCACCGCACATCCAGGGTGAATACGTTGTGTGTTGTAGAGCGCGTCAATAGCGGCGCCCGTGACCTGTTAGGCCACAGCGGCTTGCAGCGCATCGATGCGCTCTGGGCGGAATCCCGACCAGTGATCCCCGTCGGCGACGACGACTGGCAGCTGCAGATAGCCCAGCGACATGACGTATTCCCGGGCGGTTTCATCAAGCGACACGTCGACGGAAGTGTATTCCAGGCCAGCCCGGTCAAGAGCTTTTTTGGTGAAGGTGCACTGCATGCAGGCGGGCTTGGTGTACAAAGTGATCGACATTCGTCTTAGCCTCTAACTGGTCGTGGTACGTCATCATTGCGCCTGGAATCATGATGCCACCAGCAACCACACAGCTAACAGGTGAGGATGCTGCCTGTTGTGCTTTTATCGGTGGATGCCGCAGGGGCTGCCAACACCAGCCAGCAGGTGGCTGCGAGTTGGCACAGTAGTCGGCATCGTGGTTTTGATCCCAGTGCACCATGCGCGGGCGCGGTTGTGCTTGCAGGAACGTTCATTGCAGCCATTCGCATGGAGCGATTTCGGCTGATTTGTTCTGCTAACGGGGTGTGTATGGCGTGGTGCTCGCCACCTTCCCTGCCCCGCTTGAGCAACACCCGAAACACTATACGTTGTGGCCGAAGTCCGCAACAGGCACTACATCTAGTAGTTACATCGATGAAATACGCAGGATACTTCATCGCCTTGCCCCACATCTATTGCTCGCTGCCACAGTCCCCGAATGATCCGAAAAGCACATCGATGACATTTACACAGGTCGCCACTTGCGGCCGTTATAATTTTGTTACATTTAAGGGGGATGCCCCCTGCCCCCACTCGGGGTAACACGCCCCGACGATACACAAAACCCCAGGTGAGCTGCCACGCGATTACGGCGCTGCACAACAGCAGCCGCACCTGCAACCGAATGCAACCGTCCCGGCGCGCCCCGCCTGATACGACGACAGTTCACGGCATAAACAATGACGCGGCAGGACGCACCGGGATACAGGCACTGCCACACCGCCGCACGGCCACCCCTGCGGATACCACCCGGCAGGAGTTCGATCGCCCCCTAGTGCCGCTGTGAGTATCGCCGCAGAAACAAGGAAACGCCCTGCAAAAACATATCGTTTCAAGCGATACGTTTTTGCAGGGCGCAGCGCAGCAATACTGCTGCAACGTGTAATGAGGGGTGAAGGTGAAACCGCTGAGGTTTTCCCTTCACACGCAGGTTTTAGCCCTGGCGAGCCTTGAACCGCGGATCCTTCTTGTTGATCACGAATACTTTACCGTGACGACGCACAACCTGAGCGCCCGGCTTGTTCTTCAGCGACCGCAGGGATTTACGAACCTTCATCGGGCGCTCCTTTCTTTAAACTCAGTGTTTTACCAATATTGACCGTAACAGACAACCTGCTCGTGGCTACTGCTTCGGCCGCACACTGTGAGACGAAGTTAGCAACGCTGGCCTGTTGCGAAAACAAGCTAGCTGCTACCCCGGACGATCTGATATCACTCGAGAGTGAAAGCGGCAGCTATGCTGTGCAATCTTTCGCTCGTTGAGCGCCTGAATTGCAGGCAAAATCAGTCCCCGGCGTAGGACACGAACTGCTATGTTAGCCCGCGACCGGCCAGGGATGCAAACCGGTCACCTTCAGCCAGCCCCCGGTATCATGGGCAAATATGAGCAACACACACCGTTCCGACGACTCGTCAGCGTCAATTCAGCAAACCGTCATTGACCGCAATCATGTCGCCCCCACGATTGATCCGGCCGCCGAAGTCCATCGCCGGATACGGTTCCTCGCCGACTATCTGCTGCACACGGGGCTGCGCGGCTACGTCTTGGGTATTAGCGGCGGGCAAGACTCCACCTTAGCTGGACGCCTGGCACAACGTGCTGTCGAAGACCTTCGCGAACAAGGTCATGACGCCAAATTTGTTGCTGTTCGTCTGCCCTACCGGGTGCAACAAGACGAAGCCGACGCCCAAATCGCCTTGGACTTCATCCAGCCGGATGAAACCATCACCATTAATATTGCCCCCGCCACCGATGCTCTCGCCGAACAGGTTGCTGCAAGTCTGTCGAAACCTGAGATGACCGACTTTGATAAAGGCAATGTGAAAGCACGGATGCGAATGACTGCCCAATATGCCATTGCCGGGGAATTCGACATGTTAGTCATCGGCACCGATCACGCCGCAGAGAACGTTACTGGATTCTTCACCAAGTTTGGCGACGGCGCGGCCGATATTTTGCCGCTTGCCGGACTCACCAAATCCCAAGGTGCCGCTTTGTTACGAGAGCTAGGCGCCCCGGACTCTACTTGGCAGAAAGTCCCCACCGCCGACTTAGAAGACGATCGCCCGATGCTGGCCGATGAACAAGCGCTCGGCGTCACCTACAGCGAAATTGACGCGTATCTCACAGGTGAAGAGGTCACCCCGGCTGCTAGGCAACGGCTCGACCACCTGTGGCAAATTGGCGAACACAAGCGCCATCTGCCGGTGACCCCCTTTGATACCTGGTGGACGTAACGCTATCTGCGACACCGCTTTCTACTCACCGCCTGACGCTGCTGCCAGCCTCTGGTGGTGAGTATTTTTTCACCAACTCCAATTACAGCCCCAACACCGACTACACCGCTACTCACGCAACAGCACCAAACCTGCAACAGCCGGTTAAAAAGCAAACTATTGCACATATGCCAGCGTTGCGCGGGCAGCCTGCACCAATGAAGATGCATAACTGCGACCATGGGTGAGCGTATGCACCGCCAACGGGTGCAGCTGGTGAATACACAGCCGCTCAAGGGCGGCGGAACAGTCGCCCGCGACCCGGGAATATCCAGCCACAATCTCTTCCCAATACGGCACCCCGAAGAGTGCAAGCATGGCGATATCAACCTCCGGGTGGCCGCCATGAGCCGCCGGATCAATAAGCAGCGGACCGGTGGTGGTAAACAGCAGATTGCCAGTCCACAAGTCACCATGCACCAGCACAGGATCGCGATGTGCCCAAGGCTCCGCGCAATCAAGCAGGGCGGCACAGGCTTCCTCCAACAGTGCGAATTCTTCCGGTAACAGCGTGCCAGCGTCGCGGGCAAGGCGGGCAGGGTGGAGTACCCGCTGCGCGGTGTAAAACTCTGCCCAGTGATCGGTCGGCTCACACGGCTGGGCAAGCCGACCGATATAGGTTTCCCCTGCATAGGGTTTGCCGCCGTAGCTCGGCGGCGCCCCAAATGCGGGTGCAGGATTTTGGTGCAGGGCTGCTAATGCTTCACCAGCTGCAAACGCCGCAGCCGGGGTAGGTCGCACTGGTGTCGCCTGCACCGTAGCCACGGTCGGTGCGGTGGGCAGGACCGTCACTGCTTCGCCGGTGTGCGGGTCACACGGTACAGCAACAAAACCTGGCGCATGTTCACCAAGCCACAGCAGACTGGCAACCTCATATCTGGCCATGTCTAGGGTTGCTGTCCGTTTGCTAAACACCGGTGTATTCATTCCACTCCTTGCGTTATTCTTATCCCCCATCCGCCCACAAACCCGCTCACAGGCAAACGCCCAGCCGGCGCAGCGATACCCATGTCGAGCAGTGCGCCCGCATACCTGCCCCGCACATGCCTGCCCATCGAAGCAGCATTCGCCTTCCGCAGCCCGCCAAGTGTGAGCCCCGTGATTTGGTGTATCGCTGCCCTGCCGCGGGGTGCCACAGCACACATGTGCGGCAGCAGCCCCTCCAGCGGTGGTGAAGCGCAAGCTGGCACCGAATACTGGCTATATTCCCGATCTGCTCGGCGATATCAGTAGCGCTCTGGTTCTTCCCCCAGCCGGAACTTCCGCCCCGAAATCGAATTCGGGGTGATCGTTACATAGTTGTACTTCACCGTCGGCAACCATGGCCGCAGCGGCAACGTATCGGCATGCTGAATATCCTTGGTGGCCGTCACCACCGACGCCGTCCCTTTCACGATAACTGACCAGGCAGCATCATCGGCGTAATGGTCAGCCTCAAACAGGACGTCATGGTTGAGATTGACGGTAAACAACTTCGCACCTTCAGCGGTACGGAAATAGATGATGCCATCGTCGATGACGAAGTTCACCGGGAACAGATCCATATCGTCATTCCGGCGAACGACGAGCCTGCCCAGCTGGGCAGTCGACATCAACGCCAAAGCTTCATCATCGGATAGAACAGTTACAACCTCTTGCTCACTCATGGGTCTATTGTTCCACTGTCGGTGCATCTGTGGGCGGGAACGGGCAGGTTTGCAACCAAAACGCAAAGAAAGCTGCCGATAAACCGTGACCCAGCCAACAAATGCTTGGACTTTTTGCTGTATTTCGCCCCCTGCATTGCCCCGTGATGATGCAATGGAAAAAACCAGCGGCAAGCGGGACAAACCCTATTTTTGACGCTGTTTCACTTTCTAGTGGGTGTGTTCTACGCTTAACGGAAGAAGTGTGGTATTCCTAGAGGTTATCGCACCACTGGTGTCTTAACGCCACTCACCTGCACCACGCATTCGCAGCAGCACTGTTTTTGCTTTGCAGGCAGGCGGATCTGGCACACCATATACATCGATTATCAACTAACCACCGCAGTTTTAGACCATCTCGTTGCAGCTGATCGACATGACCGCACACCGAGGTGTTGCACTCAATACAATTGGGAAGGAAGAGTGACAGAACAACCATGGCACGTGGAACACCGGGACGTCCCGCACGCATCAATATTGATCTCATCGAATCGGCAGTTATTGAAGTCGGCTTCGACAAGGTATCGACCACAGTGGTGGCGAAACATTTAGGAGTCGAGCAGTCTTCGCTCTATCGGCATATTTCCTCCCGACGTGGACTGCTGCTTGCTGCTATCCGCCGGGTGGTGGCCGACACCACATTCCCCCAGCATCATGATTCGTGGCGCAACTATTTGACTGCGATCGCTGAAACTGTGTGGAACATGCTGGAAAAGCATCCTGGGCTGGCCGGAGTGATTTTCGAACTCGACGCCCCCACCCCAGAACAGTTAACTGGCCGCACCCAAGAAACCATCGACGTCCTGCAAGGCTACGGGTTTACCGCCCAGCAGTCGCTGCGGATCTTGGAAACATTGCTGCATGTTACCGCCACGGCAGTGTTGAAAGCAGAGCATGCCGAACAGGTCATTGCGAACGCCACCAATAACACCGATCCCAGCCAACTGGAAACCATTTTGCGCATGACCCATGTGCGGGAAGATGATCGTATCTGGTGGGAGGAATGTGTCACCCTCATCCTGGACGGGGCACAATATCAGCTGGAGCGTCACTATTCTGGCGATTCTGAGCGTCGCACCCATCACGGGATGTAGCCAACAGATTCCGCACCGTTTTCAAACCTAAATAACCAGATACGACGGTGCAGCACCGCGTATCAGTAACAGCGAGCGGTCATCGCCCCGGGGAAGCTATTGCCTGGTGCCGGTGGGTTAAGGGACAAAAAGTGTGTCTGGGGGTGGGGGTGGCTGTGGGGGTTTAGATCGTTCCTTTTCTGATCCCGACGGAGTGCGTGTACTCGATGTCGATATGATTGTCGTACAGCGCGGGGCGTCCGGTTTGATGGTTTGCTTCGTTGTTGTTGACTGGGGTGAGGGTTTCTACTTTAGCGAGTGAGTCTTTGCCCCAGTTTTGTTGTTTCGCGATGATGTGGGGATCAAGCGGATCTCGGGTGCGAAAGTGGAGCCACCAGTCGATATTGGTTCGTTGACGTTCTCCTTTTCTACCGTGGTGTTGTCTGGCGATGAGTTTTAAAGGCCCGTTGATACCGCCTTCGAGGCAGTTGGTTGTGGAGGCGAACGCCTCAGGGTTCTTCGCGCTGGGATGGGGAGTGAGGTAAGCGAAGAGTTTGCCGTCTTTTGCCAGGTGGTAGAGCCTGTAGAACGCGCGTCGGGCGCGTTGATGGGTGAAGACTTTTTCTTTTCCCGGTGAGGGGTCGGTGATGGTGGTTTTTTCGTTCATCCAGCTGTTGCAGTCTTGTTTGCATTGGTGGAGGTAGTCGATCCATTGGTCGGCTTGTTCACGGGTTGTGATGCGGGTGAGCTGGAGTGCGAGTTGGTAGATGATGGTGCCTTGGGGTGTGCGGGTCGGCTGGTGATATCGCGTCGTGTGTTGCGTTGGACGTACGAGACAGCGTTGATAGGGTCTGTGGCCAGCATGAGGTCATCGCTGTGTAGGCGCCGCTCCGCCGTCAATGACTGCCATAAGTGGCGGGGTGATATCACGGATGAGTTGTGTGTAGTCGTAGGTGGTTTCTTGCTTGCACCAGCGCCAGGCAAGGACGTAGTCACGGGTTGCTGCGATGAGGAGACAGCCGCCGTTGAGGTAGGTTCCGTCGAGAAAGATTTGATCGTAGACGGGGTGGTTGTGTGGTTGGGGCACGCTGATCAGCCACAGTGGCTGGAAGTGGCGGTGAACTGTTTTCGGGGATGTGCCACGAGCAGCGGCGATGTCGGCGATGCTTTTATTGCTCGTCAGGTGGGAGATGAACTCATTCATCCAGGTTCGAGCGGTGATATCGGGCCGGGTTTTACTTGTAGAGGCACCGCAGTGGATACAACGCCATCGTGTGGTGCCTTTTGTTGTTGTGCCGTTTTTCTTTGTGGGGTTACCGCAGATACTGCAGCGGGGACGATTGGTTGACATAACCCTGAAGCCAACAGGATCTATACCATGGGGTGGTGGTGCCGTCAAGGGTTATGGAGAAAAAAGAGGGGAATAAGCTTTCTAGGCTTATTATTTTGTTGTCATTGCTGTTCAGGTGGTAGAAATCGGCGGTTTGAGACACACTTTTTGACCCTTAAGCCGTGCCGGTGGCCGCTCGGTGTTGGATTTCCCTTCTGCCACCCATCGCTCATGCCAAACGATTGGTTAAATCTTATAAAGCAGCACCACATACCAGGGGCTGAAACCCACCATGGTGGACTCCAGACAGGTTTACACCCCAGCCGACACCGGCCTTGCAACCATTCGGCCACAGGCAAGCCGCAACCGCCCACCTGCGATGGACAATCCACTCCTGTCGGAAGTTCACTCACCACAGCGTGCATCTTGGCACTTGCCCAGTGCACAGCGGCGAGCAACGTTATCGGATGGATCACATACGGCTAGGCGCAACCCTTTTTCACGGCGCCGATTGCAGCCTGTACCCACGGTGGGCGCCTGTTTCCCTGCAAAAAAAAAACAACGCCCATGCTGCCACAGGCTGATTTGTACAAACCAGCACCGTATCGCATGGGCGTTGCTCAAGTAAGGAAGTGGAGCTAACGGGACTCGAACCCGTGACCCCCACACTGCCAGTGTGGTGCGCTACCAGCTGCGCCATAGCCCCAAGAAACAGTATTGAATTCTGTGTTTGTGCGTACCACGGATCCCTCAAGCGATGATCTTCGCGTCGCCGTGGAGCTAACGGGACTCGAACCCGTGACCCCCACACTGCCAGTGTGGTGCGCTACCAGCTGCGCCATAGCCCCATATGTTGTTGTGTTGCTGCCAACTGCTTCACTGCAAGAGCGCTGCTTGTGGCAAGCGACCTGATTTATAGTACACGGGCACCAAAACGGGGAACAAATTGCCTGTTAGCACCACGCATTCCAGCGCATCCCGGCAGCGTTACCTACCACAACCGACAGCTACCCCACACGCAAGGTGAAATGCTATCACTGCTACCAGCGGTGATATGACGCAGGCGGCGAAGCTGAAGCTGCGCCTGCTGCCAGCGGCACGAAATGGCGGGTGATCGTTGCAGCGAAAACAGCCTTGCGAGCTAGCAGCGGCAGCATCCACTACGTCAGTTATCCACTCCGTGAGTGTCAACAGGTGGTGCAGCAGCCACCACACCACACCGCCGTGTTGTGCGGCTGCAAGCAAACAACACCCACCGCGGCACGAACGTGGAAGCAACGCGCAGCGATGGGTGAAAATGAAGTGCTCTATCGACAGTTGGGCGGCCTAGCTGTCGTACTTGCCGGCCACAACATCCTTCGGCCAGTCAGCGAAGGCACCTTCACTAGCAATGTTGACTGCTTTGCCGTTGATGGTCACCTGCGGGGAAGAGATCTTCCCTAATTCGCTCTTCAACTGTTCCGCATTGTTGGTAGCGACAGCTTCATAGTCGCTGTGCAACTTGTCGTCGGTGATAGCTGCCACGGTTGCATCACTAGCACCTAAGGTTTTCGCCAGGTCGGCGAACTTTGCTTCATCCCAAGCCGAATAGATCGACCGCTGGTTGTCGAACAGATATTTGCGGTAGTTCCAATACAGTTCCGCGTCACCTTGCTGGGCGACAGCCTCCGCGGCAGCGCCTGCTTTCGAGGAGTTACCCCACTGGTCGCCGTCGAGGAAGTTCAGCGAATGCACATGAACAATCAAATCGCCATCCTGGATGGATTCCAGCATCGAGTCGTCGGTGGCCTCAGCCAGCTCAGCGCAGTGCGGGCAGGAATAATCCTCATATAGGCTCACTTCCCGGGCGTCAGCCTTCGGGTTCGCTGCCTGCAAGGTAATCGTATCCCCAGCCGCATTCACGGTCACATCGCCAACTGACTGAGCGTTCGCAGTGATCGCCTCATTAGCAGCGTTTTTGCCGTTGATCACAATGTAGCCAATGACGATACCCACAATAGCGAGCACCGCCACAAGCGTGTAGAGAAAAGCATTACTTTTCTCATTGGGTTTTTTCACAGTTGATGCCACGGAAAAATTCTCGTTTCTCGATAGTATTGCTCGATAGGTTTGTTGGAAAACTTCTGTCCCACCAGCCAGCAGATGATGCCTTGTGGTGCGCTGGTTCGACACCAGGCCACCGGGGAGACCAGCTGCACGATCAGACACTGCTGCTCGCCGGCGCGGTCCACCGCAGCGAGCAGCTGGCCACTACACCAGTGCTTGGCTAGGTGCGGCGGGTGGACAGTTGCGGGAAGGCGAAGCGTTGAAACGGCCGCCACACACAGACGATCGCCATCGCGACGAAGAGAAGATCCCGCAGGATTTCACCCGCATAAGTCCAGCCGGTCACATTGGGATTGTCGCCGCCGGTACCGAAGCATCCACAGTCAATGGTCAAGCCCCGCGCCCACGCTGAGGCGATACCGGCGATAAACCCGACAAATATTACAGCACTGATCGCCCCGACGGGACGAATAAGCAGCCCGATAAGCAGCATCACCCCGAGCGCGATCTCTACAGGGGGCAAAGCGGTACCAATAAAGTTCACCATCTGCGGGCTAAACAACTGGTAGGCGTAAATGGATTGTTTGGTCGCCAGCGGATCGATAATTTTCGACCCCCCAGAGACCAGCCATACCAGCGCCAAACCGAAACGGCTTATCGCGCTGACCCAATGCAGCAGAGTGCTGTTACGCAGGTTCATAAGATAGAAGCCTAAAGCCCCACACAGCGAATGCCAATACGGCACAGCTATCCACCCCACGGCAGATAACGGGGGTTAAAGAACGCTGGCAAGACCACACTGCCCCGCACGAATCACGAAAACCCGCAGGATACGGCCAGGTTTTGGGTGTTGAGCACGGTGCAAGAACGCCCCTTGGATCACGACAGATGGCTGCCAACTATAAAGTTTGCTGTCAATCACCTTCTAGCATGCTCCACCGGTGGGGTGAGTGATGGCAGCGACAGCGGTAACCAAGCTCATAGCCGGGGCACAGCTACACCCCGGCAGCTGGTTGGCTGGCCTGCCGCAACACATAGCCACAAGCAGCACCATCCAGACGCACCTGCCGGGGTGAACCCTGTCCTGCCCACCCAAGGATGGTGGTTATCCGCCAAGCACAGCAGAGACAAGCTCTTGGGCTTCCTGCTGCACGGTGGCGAGATGATCCTCCCCCTTGAAGGATTCCGCATAAATCTTGTACTTGTCTTCCGTCCCGGATGGACGCGCCGCAAACCAGGCGTTTTCGGTGCACACTTTCAACCCGCCAAGGGCTGCACCATTGCCCGGTGCAGTGGTGAGCTTGGCCGTGATCGCCTCACCGGCCAGCGTGTCAGCAGTCACCTGGTCGGGGGAAAGCTTCTTCAACACGGCTTTCTGCTCCCGGTTGGCTGGTGCATCGGTGCGGGCATACACCGGTGCCCCAAACTGGGCGGCAAGTTCGGCATACCGCTGGGATGGGGTCTTCCCCGTCACCGCGGTGATCTCGCTGGCTAGCAGGTCAAGAATGATACCGTCCTTGTCCGTCGACCACACCTGGCCGTTGCGGCGCAGGAAGGATGCACCAGCAGACTCTTCCCCACCAAAGCCGATGGTGCCGTCAATCAGCCCGGGAACAAACCACTTAAACCCGACCGGCACCTCAACAAGTTTCCGGCCCAGATCAGCGACCACCCGGTCAATCATCGAGGAAGACACCAACGTTTTACCGACAGCAATATTGTCACTCCACTGGGAGCGGCGACGATACAGGTAGTCGATAGCGACAGCAAGATAGTGGTTGGGATTCATCAGCCCAGCATCCGGGGTGACAATGCCGTGCCGGTCAGCGTCAGCATCGTTACCGGTGGCCAGATCGAAGCTGCTGCGATTTTTCACCAGCGACGCCATCGAGTTTGGCGACGAGCAGTCCATCCGGATCGCCCCATCGGTGTCCAACGTCATAAACCGCCACGTTGCGTCGACCCGCGGGTTGACCACTGTTAAATTCAGGCCGTGTGCATCAGCGATCGCACCCCAGTAATCCACTGAGGCGCCACCCATCGGATCAGCACCGATAGTCAACCCAGAGGCAGCAATCGCCTCCAGATCCACCACATTCGGTAAATCAGCAATGTAGGCGCCCATATAGTCGTGGCGGGTGGCGCGGGAATCCAGCACCCCCTCGACCGGGGTGCGGTTTACCCCTTTCATCCCTTCAAACAAGTAGCGGTTAGCCTGCGCCGCAATCCAGTCGGTGGCATCGGTATCTGCCGGACCGCCATTTGGCGGATTGTATTTAAACCCACCATCGCGTGGCGGATTATGCGACGGGGTGATCACCACACCATCGGCTCGTTTCGGATCAGTACCGGTCACACCCCCACTGAGTTTCGCGTTATATGCCAAAATCGCATGCGATACTGCAGGGGTTGGAGTGTAGCGTCCCCGATCGTCCACCATCACTGCCACATCGTTGGCTAGCAGCACCTCAAGGGCGGAAACCATAGCCGGCTCGGACAGGGCGTGCGTATCGCGCCCAATAAACATCGGCCCGGTGATCCCTTCCCGCCGCCGATAGTCAACAATCGCCTGAGTGGTTGCCAAAATATGCTGCTCGTTAAAAGCTGTGTCCAGCGAAGATCCCCGATGCCCGGAAGTGCCGAAGGCAACCTGCTGGTCCGGATTCGACGGATCAGGGGTGCGGGTGTAGTAGGCGGTAACCACCTCGGCAATATCGATAAGGTCAGAATCCCGGGCGGGAAGACCAGCACGCTCGTGAGCCATTGTTGTCACTTCTTTCCTTGTAGTGGCACAAATCATCCAACGCCATCCCAGCCACTTCTCACAGATGCGCGCGGCGTTGGCTTAGCCCAGCCCCATCGATTTCTCCTGCCCTGCATACTGTGCAATACGCGGCACAAGGGAATCGCTGGTGCCCGGCTAAGCCAGATACGTATTCCCATTGTCCTGCACTTTGGTGCACTTCGCCACAAAAATACGCTAAATGCAAGCAGTGCCACACTGTTGCCTCGTATCCCTGCTGTGTACAACGAAGAATCTGCCCCGAAACGCAACTTTCCCCCACACGTCCCGGCACCACCTCCCCGCAGGCACAACCCCACAACCATTGATGGCTGAGCCTTGCTGTCCACACTTACGGCGTGCCGCACCAGGATCTCCCCGGCTGGCACCACCATGTCACGCAATGCGTCGCCGCGGCGCATCACCACAGTCACTGAAGTGAGTTTTCAGTTAAATTAAGGAAAATTAACTCACTGCCGGTAGGATTTTCAGCTATGTCACAGCACAGTTTCAGTGATCTTCTCGGCGCTATCGCCAGCTTCGTATGGGGACCATTCCTCCTCATCCCCCTGCTGCTGCTCACCGGGCTGTACCTCACCTTCCGGCTGCGCGGCCTCCAGTTCCGTCATCTGCTGTTAGGGTTCCGACACGGGTTCCTCGACTCCGACGATGAGGACACCGACGGCGATATCTCGAACTATCAGGCATTAACTACCGCCCTGGCAGCCACCGTCGGGGTGGGCAACATTGTCGGTGTTGCCACCGCATTATCCCTCGGCGGTCCCGGTGCATTGGTGTGGATGTGGATCACCGGTTTGGTCGGAATGGCCAGCAAATACACAGAAGCCTATCTTGGGGTCAGATTCCGAACCACCGACTATTACGGCCGCCAATCAGGCGGCCCGCAATACTATCTCAAACACGGGGTCGGCGGCCGACTCGGCACCATACTTGGGGTTGCCTTCGCAGTACTCACCCCAATTGCGGCGCTCGGCATCGGCAATCTCACCCAGTCGAACGCAATCGCGGCCGGCATGCACACCACCTTTGGTGTCGACCCGTGGATCACCGGAATCGTGATGTTTATTCTGGTCGGTACCGTACTGCTGGGGGGAATTACTGCTATCGGGAAGATCACCAGCGCCTTTGTGCCGCTAATGATTGTGCTCTACGTCGGTGGGGCAATTATTGTGCTCATCCGCAACGCGGCCGCGATCCCCGCAGCATTTGCCACCATTTTCAGCGACGCATTCACCGGTACCGCAGCCACCGGCGGCTTCGCTGGTTCTGCGATCATCCTCGTCATCCAAATGGGTGTCGCCCGCGGTATTTTCTCTAACGAATCCGGTATCGGCACAGCAGCGATTGCTGCCGCTGCCGCAAAAACCTCCCATCCCACCAGGCAAGCCCTCGTGTCCATGACGCAAACCTTTATCGACACCATTGTGGTGGTGACGTTTACCGGTTTGACGATTGTGACCACAGGGACCTGGACAATGGGCAAGGAACACGCCGCAACAATGACTGCGGCCGCCTTCGAACAAGGACTCCCCGGCCAATGGGGTGGCACTATTGTCAGCTTGTCCATTGTGTTCTTCGCGTTTTCCACCATTCTCGGCTGGTTCTATTACGGTGAACGGGCACTCCAATCACTCTTTGGCCGCCACGCGTCAGTCCCCTACCGGATGCTGTTTACCAGCCTGGTGTTTATCGGAGCGATTAGTGAACTTGGGATGGTGTGGACGTTTAGTGACATTGCCAACGGGCTCATGGCCATTCCCAACCTTATCGGCCTGCTACTCCTTGGCGGTCTCGTTGCCAAGGAAACCCGGCAATATCTCGAGTTCGATCCGAAACTCACCGCCAGCAGCGACCAGGTTGCCAGCTACTGCGCAATTCACAACATTCGTATCTGACAAGCAACCACCCTGATCAACCAGCCCACCCCGGCACCACACCAGCACCCCTGCGGTCGTTCCAACAACTCCGCAGGGGTGATCTGTGTGTTCCCCACACCGCTAACGTAGAAACACCGGACAGCAACATTCGTGTGCTGGCAGTTAGTACCAACCACCAGCAAGCCACCCGCGGAAACAACGAGCAAACAATTAGCCCTTGCCCCGGGCAACAGCAACGCTAAGCTCGACGGGTGTGAAGCAACTTCTCTTAGTCGCCGGTGGTGGTGCGGCAGGCGCAGTCATCCACCAACTGGTGTCCAACATATATGGGACACACCAACTCGGCGTGTTACTCGGTATCAACATCATCGGCGCATTCCTCCTTGCGTGGCTGCGACCGTCACCTGTTTGGGGTACCGGTTTCCTGGGAGGGTTGACTAGCTTCAGCGCATATATTGCGGCAAGCGCCAGTTCCGGCCTTTTTGGGATCGTATATATACTCATCACGCCCCTGATGTGTCTTTGTGCTGCAGCAGCAGGCAACAAGTGGCGCACCTCCGCCCGGAAAGGCAGCCGGTAGAACAACATGGATATCTCAAATTTGGCCGCGGTGGCTATGGGCGCAGGTTGCGGTGCTGCGTGCCGATATCAGATCGCCCAAGTAGCGCCACGGCTCTGGGGAACCTGGATAGCCAATATGGTGGGATGCGGACTTCTCGGGTTGTTGACAGGTTTTCCGTCCCCAAATCAGGGCAAGTCCTTGCTGCTGTTAGGCCTCATCGTTGGGGTAACAAGAGGACTTTCCACTTGGTCTTCATTTGCAGTCGAGGTAGTTGACACCTGGCAGGAAAACCGAGGCCAAGCCAGTAGTTATCTTGGCTCCACGCTACTCGGCGGATTAATAAGCTATGAGATTGCGGCCGCTGTTGCCACACACCTGTGGTGACAACACAACGCACCAGCCATTCACAAAGAATCCCAGCCGCTGGCTTGCCTAGCTCCCCGCTACCCCACCCGCGCAGCAGTCGCGGAAAAAACCTGTACCCCGTCAAACCCCCACGCACAGCACCCCACACACCACTAAACACAAAAAAAGAAAGGAGTGTGTATGCTGTCTGCTTTCCAGCAAACAACACACACACCCCTTCTACGAAACAAGTCGGCAGTGTCTTACTCTCCCACACACTCCCGTGTGCAGTACCATCAGCGCAGGTAGGCTTAGCTTCCGGGATCGGAACGGGACCGGGCGTTTCCCCACCGCTATCGCCACCGACAAACTCTATTATGAACACCATTATCAGCCATCAAACCACCCCAATAGGCTGGCTCGACCGTGCTGTGTGTGACACCGCACAGTGGACGTAGAACACTCATCAACCCAAAACATTGGGAATTTTTTTACGGCTGTTGATCATCAACCCTCGCCACACACCCTAACCTGGCCATCACCATACGGTGAAACAACACCGGAAAAGGGTGGTTGTGTTTGGTATCGGTGAATTAGTACCAGTCATCTCAACACCTCACAGCGCTTACAACCCTGGCCTATCAACCCGGTCATCTCCCGGACACCTCAAACGAAACGTTATCTCGAAACAGGCTTCCCGCTTAGATGCTTTCAGCGGTTATCCCTCCCGTACGTAGCCAACCAGCAATGCTCCTGGCGAAACAACTGGCACACCAGAGGTACGTCCGTCCCGGTCCTCTCGTACTAGGGACAGCCTTCCTCACGTTTCAACGCGCGCGGCGGATAGAGACCGAACTGTCTCACGACGTTCTAAACCCAGCTCGCGTGCCGCTTTAATGGGCGAACAGCCCAACCCTTGGGACCTACTCCAGCCCCAGGATGCGACGAGCCGACATCGAGGTGCCAAACCATCCCGTCGATATGGACTCTTGGGGAAGATCAGCCTGTTATCCCCGGGGTACCTTTTATCCGTTGAGCGACACCGCTTCCACAAGCCGGTGCCGGATCACTAGTCCCTACTTTCGTACCTGCTCGACCTGTCAGTCTCACAGTCAAGCTCCCTTGTGCACTTACACTCACCACCTGATTACAGACCAGGCTGAGGAAACCTTTGGGCGCCTCCGTTACTCTTTAGGAGGCAACCGCCCCAGTTAAACTACCCACCAGGCACTGTCCCTGACCCGGATCACGGGCCGAAGTTAGATACCCACTACGATCAGAGTGGTATTTCACATTACGACTCCCACACAACTAGCGTCATGCGATCAACATCTCCCACCTATCCTACACAAACCGTAGCAAGCACCAATACCAAGCTATAGTAAAGGTCCCGGGGTCTTTTCGTCCTGCCGCGCGTAACGAGCATCTTTACTCGTACTGCAATTTCGCCGAGTCTGTGGTTGAGACAGCAGGGAAGTCGTTACGCCATTCGTGCAGGTCGGAACTTACCCGACAAGGAATTTCGCTACCTTAGGATGGTTATAGTTACCACCGCCGTTTACTGGGGCTTAAATTCTCCGCTTCGACCCAAACAGATCTAACAGGTCCTCTTAACCTTCCAGCACCGGGCAGGCGTCAGTCCGTATACATCGACTTATCGTCTTCGCACGGACCTGTGTTTTTAGTAAACAGTCGCTTCCCTCTATTCTCTGCGGCCACCACACGCAACCACCACGCAAGGCAGTGGCACCCGTAGCGGCCCCCCTTCTCCCGAAGTTACGGGGGCATTTTGCCGAGTTCCTTAACCACAGTTCTCTCGATCGCCTTAGTATCTTCTACCTGATCACCTGTGTCGGTTTGGGGTACGGGCCATGCATACACTCGCTAGAGGCTTTTCTCGACAGCACAGGCACACCGACTCCCCCACAACATGTGGGTCTGCATCACGCCTCACCCATATAATGTGGAACGGATTTCCCTATCCCACGGGCTGCACGCTTACACCAACACTTCCAACCGTTGGCTCGGCTACCACTCTGCGTCACCCCATCACTTGGCTACCAACAACTCAGGTCCTACGCGAACACACCACAACCACCAGCCTAAAAAGACTGACGTGAAGGATGCGACGGGCAGTTAGTATCATCGCGTCACCACTTTTCGCATACACACGGGTACGGGAATATCAACCCGTTATCCATCGACTACGCCTGTCGGCCTCGCCTTAGGTCCCGACTCACCCTGGGAAGATTAGCTTCACCCAGGAACCCTTGATCATCCGGCGGACGGGTTTTCCACCCGTCATTCGCTACTCATGCCTGCATTCTCACTCGTATACACTCCACCACACGGTCACCCGGCAGCTTCAACGCAGCATACGACGCTCCCCTACCCAACAACACCCTAAACAAGATGCTGCTGCCGCGGTTTCGGCGGTGTGCTTGAGCCCCACTACATTGTCGGCGCGGAACCACTCGACCAGTGAGCTATTACGCACTCTTTCAAGGATGGCTGCTTCTAAGCCAACCTCCTGGCTGTCTGGGCGATCCCACATCCTTTTCCACTTAGCACACCCTTAGGGGCCTTAACCGGCGATCTGGGCTGTTTCCCTCTCGACTACGAAGCTTATCCCCCGCAGTCTCACTACTACACGAACCGTTTCACCGGCATTCGGAGTTTAGCTGATGTCGCTAAGATGATAGTCCCGCTAAACCAACCAGTAGCTCTACCTCCGGCAAACACGCGTAGCGCTGCACCTAAATGCATTTCGGGGAGAACCAGCTATCACGAAGTTTGATTGGCCTTTCACCCCTACCCACAACTCATCCCCTCAGTTTTCAACCTAAGTGGGTTCGCGCCTCCACAGCGTCTTACCGCTGCTTCACACTGGCCATGGGTAGATCACTCCGCTTCGGGTCCAGGACATGCCACTACAACACACTCGTTAGTATTCGCTTTCGCTACGACTACCCCACAAACCGGGTTAACCTCGCGACATGCCGCTGACTCGCAGGCTCATTCTTCAAAAGGCACGCCATCACCCCAAAAGGGCTCTGACGGATTGTAGACACACGGTTTCAGGTACTCTTTCACTCCCCTCCCGGGGTACTTTTCACCATTCCCTCACGGTACTCAATCCGCTATCGGTCACACTGAGTATTCAGGCTTACCGGGTGGTCCCGGCAGATTCACAGCAGATTCCACGAGCCCGCTGCTACTCGGGGACAAATAACCATCCATCAGGCAACTGCTTTCATGTACGGGACTCTCACCCTCTACGGCAGGCGTTTCCACACCACTTCCACTAACAGCACCAACAACAGACCCGTCACCGGCAGATAACAGACGTTATAAACCCCACAACCCCGGATCATGCAACCCCTGCCGGGTATCACACACAATCACGGTTTAGCCAAAAATCCACGTTCGCTCGCCACTACTAGCGGAATCACTCTTGTTTTCTTCTCCTACGGGTACTGAGATGTTTCACTTCCCCGCGTTACCTCCACACAACCTATACACAAGTCTTCAGTTGCAGGTGACCACACATAACCATGGCCGGGTTTCCCCATTCGGACATCCTCGGATCAACGCTCGGTTGACAACTCCCCGAGGCTTAACGCAGCCTCCCACGTCCTTCATCGGCTCAGCATGCCAAGGCATCCACCGTGTGCCCTAAAAAACCAGAACACAAACAAACAAGAATCAACAATCACTACCAGCACCCACACCACACCACCAACAAACACAGCAGCGGTCTGGCTCAAAGGCACTGATAGACGCAAAAAATAAAGATGCTCTACGTCCACTATACAGTTCACACACAACACACACACTCACCCACACCACAACACCCACCAGCCACCAAGACCAGCATCCTGTTGCAGCAGACATAAGCATGCCAACAATGCCACGGGCATAACACCCGAGACACCCAACAGCGCACCAACATACCCGATCAACCACAACACTGTTTACCACCACCGCAAACACGAGGTTTGCAGCAGCACACCAGCATCATCAACCGCTTTCTTCAAGCCTCAACACAGTGACCATCACACCAACACCACAACCCAACATAACAGTTGCAGCGGTAGTCCACACCGATTCAAATAAACACAAAAAAATATAAGCTCCTTAGAAAGGAGGTGATCCAGCCGCACCTTCCGGTACGGCTACCTTGTTACGACTTCGTCCCAATCGCCGATCCCACCTTCGACAGCTCCCCCCGCAAAAACGGTTAGGCCACTGGCTTCGGGTGTTACCAACTTTCATGACGTGACGGGCGGTGTGTACAAGGCCCGGGAACGTATTCACCGCAGCGTTGCTGATCTGCGATTACTAGCGACTCCGACTTCATGGGGTCGAGTTGCAGACCCCAATCCGAACTGAGGCCGGCTTTCAAAGCGATTCGCTTACCCTCACAGGCTCGCAGCGCGCTGTACCGACCATTGTAGCATGTGTGAAGCCCTGGACATAAGGGGCATGATGATTTGACGTCATCCCCACCTTCCTCCGAGTTGACCCCGGCAGTCTCTCATGAGTCCCCACCATCACGTGCTGGCAACATAAGACAAGGGTTGCGCTCGTTGCGGGACTTAACCCAACATCTCACGACACGAGCTGACGACAACCATGCACCACCTGTACACGAACCACAAGGGAAACTACATCTCTGCAGCGATCTCGTGTATGTCAAGCCCAGGTAAGGTTCTTCGCGTTGCATCGAATTAATCCACATGCTCCGCCGCTTGTGCGGGCCCCCGTCAATTCCTTTGAGTTTTAGCCTTGCGGCCGTACTCCCCAGGCGGGGCGCTTAATGCGTTAGCTACGGCACAGAAGTCGTGGAAGACCCCCACACCTAGCGCCCACCGTTTACAGCATGGACTACCAGGGTATCTAATCCTGTTCGCTACCCATGCTTTCGCTCCTCAGCGTCAGTTACTGCCCAGAGACCTGCCTTCGCCATCGGTGTTCCTCCTGATATCTGCGCATTTCACCGCTACACCAGGAATTCCAGTCTCCCCTACAGCACTCAAGTTATGCCCGTATCGCCTGCACGCCCGGAGTTAAGCCCCGGAATTTCACAGACGACGCGACAAACCACCTACGAGCTCTTTACGCCCAGTAATTCCGGACAACGCTCGCACCCTACGTATTACCGCGGCTGCTGGCACGTAGTTAGCCGGTGCTTCTTATGCAGGTACCGTCACTTACGCTTCGTCCCTGCCGAAAGAGGTTTACAACCCGAAGGCCGTCATCCCTCACGCGGCGTCGCTGCATCAGGCTTGCGCCCATTGTGCAATATTCCCCACTGCTGCCTCCCGTAGGAGTCTGGGCCGTATCTCAGTCCCAATGTGGCCGTACACCCTCTCAGGCCGGCTACCCGTCGCCGCCTTGGTAGGCCATTACCCCACCAACAAGCTGATAGGCCGCAGGCTCATCCCACACCGAAAAAACTTTCCACTACCCACCTAGAAGGCAGTGAATATCCAGTATTAGACCCAGTTTCCCAGGCTTATCCCGGAGTGCGGGGCAGATCACCCACGTGTTACTCACCCGTTCGCCACTCGAGTACCCTGCAAGCAGGGCCTTTCCGTTCGACTTGCATGTGTTAAGCACGCCGCCAGCGTTCGTCCTGAGCCAGGATCAAACTCTCCATTAAAAACCAAAACAATCAGCACAACACTGAACCATCAAGGCACAAAGGCTGGAAAGCCTAAAACTAGCAAAAACAAACAACCAGCCACCACAACAACCCCAACCCGATCAACAAGCAGAGCTGCCATGGCAACAACAATTGTTGCAAAAAAATATATAAAAATAGATGAAAATCAACCATCACGCACCCACCCACACGCCACACACATACACCATGCATGCAACACAGGCAGAATTCTGCAGCAGGTTCCCGACGAGGAAGGCCACACCACATCAAACATGACAATCAACCATAACCATGTTTCAACCAAACAACACTTCCATGCCATTGGATAAAAACAATCATCCAGCTAATCATCATTGCTCCCACGTGAACACTAAGATCGTCCACCACGAACCAACAACAACACTCAGGGACTAGCAAATCCCCGGTCTACACCAGCATGATCATCACCAAAGCAAAAGAAAGCATCCATGATCACACCAACAACCAACAGCTGTCCGGCACAACACCGAACACCATGGCCACTGGCACTATAAAACATAGAAGTACATTGGCACACTATCGAGTTCTCACATATCATGCGTCCACCACGCAACCATCACACAAAACTGACAGCCGCATTGGCAACGTTGTTCCAACCTACACAATCCGCCACCAGAATGTCAACCCAGCATCACAATCCTGGAACAACACCCAGCAACATCAGGGAAAACCAACAGCGTTGAAACACAGTCTTCCCACACCCGCAACCACCAGAACCCTTCTTAAAAAACATCCCGTCCAAGACGAAACACTTCAAGAAACTCCAGCAGGCTGCGCCGTGCTTGCTTGGAAGAATTTACACACACCCCACACATAAACACAAAACACCAGGTCAGCCCCGCAAATAACAATGGGAACAACAGCGAAGACACCAACACGTGCCGCTACCAGCCCGCACACTGTGCTTGCACAGGGTCGTTTTACATCGACAAAGCCGGTGCGCAGCAGGGCTGCACACCGGCACAAGTGTGGTGGTTGTGGACGTGAGTTGTCACCGCTATTGCACCCGCAGTGCACACGATTGCGCGCTATGCAGCGCCATCCCCTACTCGCTTTACATCAGCACCAAGGGAAACTAACTGTTTAACAAAGTGTGGATAGCCACGGTCAATGTGGAACACATCGTGCACTTCGGTGACCCCGTCGGCTGCGAGTGCGGCCAGCACGAGACCGGCACCTGCCCGAATATCTGATGACCACACGCTGGTCGAGGACAATTCGGTAGTGCCGCGAATAGCAACATGATGACCGTCCACTGAAGCATCGGCACCGAGTCGTTGCATCTCATCGACAAACCGGAAGCGGGATTCAAACACGTTTTCTGTGATCATCGACAATCCATCACTGACCGCGGCAAGCCCGATAGCCATCGGCTGCAGATCAGTGGGAAAACCAGGAAACGGCAGCGTTTGATAATCCACTGCCTGTGGGCGGCCATTCATCACTACCCGGAAACCTTGCTCGTAGGTTTCCACCGATGCCCCGGCAAGCTTGAGTTTTTCCAACGGGAGATGCAGGTGTTTCGGGGAAATCCCTCCGACCGTCACATCGCCTTGTGTGATTGCTGCTGCATATGCCCAGGTTCCGGCGACTATGCGGTCACCGATCACCGCATGGGTAGTGGGATGCAGACTATCGACCCCTTCAATGGTGATGGTGTTCGATCCCGCACCGGTGATCTTTGCCCCCATCGCGGTGAGTAGCTGGCAAAGATCAACGATTTCTGGCTCGCGAGCGGCGTTGTCAAGAATAGTCACCCCGTCGGCGAGGACTGCTGCGGTGAGAATATTTTCCGTCGCGCCAACACTGGGAAAATCTAGATCAATTCGGCCGCCGGTTAATGCAGGTGCATGTGCCACAACACAACCATGTTCGATACGGGTGGTAGCCCCAAGTTTCTCCAACCCGGATTGGTGCATATCCAACGGTCGTGAACCGATCGCATCCCCACCAGGCAGTGCCACAACTGCCTGGCCACAGCGGGCAGTCAGCGGCCCCAGCACGCAAACACTTGCCCGGAATTGACGCACTGCGTCAAAGTCGGCTCGATATTCCAATGCGGCAGGCACATCGATAGTGACAGTGGTACCGTCAATTGCTACTTCCGCGCCAAGACCGCGCAGCACCTCTGCCATGAGCGGCACATCGAGGATCTCTGGGCAATTCGTCAATACGGTGCGGCCCTCTGCCAGCAACGCCGCTGCCATCAACTTCAGGACACTATTTTTTGCCCCGCTTACCCGCACAGAGCCTTGCAGCCTAGCGCCACCTGCTACTTGAAAACGTTGTTTACCGGTCACAGGTTTCCAGGGTACCGCAAAGCTTCCGCATACCCACCGCTCACTTTCACCGGATCGGAAACCAGCTGCGGCCGTCTTGCTGCTGTGGCAGCGAGCATGTCTGCGGTTGCCGCGAGGGGATGGTTTACCGCAACGCGCAAGGATTGTTCTACCGCGCTGCAACAGGAATTGTTGCCGCTTGCGCAATGGTTCTTCGCTAGGCTGGTGAGGTATGGCTGTGCATTTGACGAAAATCTATACCCGTACCGGCGACAAAGGTGAGACTGCCCTGTCGAATTTTGAACGGGTGGCAAAAACCGATTCACGACTGGCAGCGTATGCCGACTGTGAGGAAACCAACTGCCATATCGGGGTGGCGTTGACCTGCGATGGCATTCCCGATCAGGTGCGAGCAATATTGCAGCGGGTACAAAACGAGCTGTTTGATGCTGGGGCTGATCTCGCGACACCTGTGGAAGAAAATCCAAAGTGGGAACCGTTGCGGGTGGCGCAAAGCTATATCGATGCGCTTGAGGCCGATTGTGACGTGCTCAACGAGCAGCTCGGCAAGCTTGACTCGTTCATTTTGCCAGGTGGCACACCAGCGGCCGCCCATATCAATGTGGCTCGGGTTGTGTGTCGTCGCGCGGAGCGCGCTGCCTGGCAGGCGATTTCGGATCACCCAGAAACGACTTCGACGCTGCCGGCCGCCTATTTGAACCGGTTGTCCGATCTGCTGTTTATCATCGGCCGAGTGGTCAATGACGGCAACGATGTGTTGTGGGTGCCAGGATCAGGTCGCGGCTATAGCGACGCCAGCGAGTAAACCTGCTCAGGTGCCGATTCGCCGCCAACCCGCAGGTGCTTTGCACCGCTAGTAGATCGCAACCCCTGGTGGGTGCTGCCCGGATAACTCAACTCCGGAAAGCACCCCTCAGGGGTTGCAGTATTGGTTCAGTGTTGTCCCTGCTCTTGGATGCGGTCAGCAACATCCCCGCAGGCACCAGGATTGGTTGCTTTTTTAAGGGAGTGCACCGATGCGGCGGGCAGCGTTGACTGCCTCATAGCGGGTGTGTGCCCCAAGTTTGCGCATAACACTGCGCAGATACGACTTCACCGTTTCCGCGCCGATCCCCATTTCTTCGGCGGCTTCCACATTGGTGTGGCCAAGCGCCACACAGGCGAGCACGTCGAGTTCGCGGGCGGAAAGCTTCGTGGTTTGTTTTACTCGCACCGGGGTGACCATTTGATCACAAAGCTCTTCTAATTCTTGCCGCAGCGCCTCATCGGTGACCTTGTTGGCGAGCATCCGCAGTTTGGAATGGGTGGATCGGATTTGTTCCCATTCAGCGCCGTTCATCACCCGGCCGGATTTCGCCCCCGGGGCACGAGTCATGTCGCTGCGGCGCATTGCAGCATTGATAGCTAATTCCTGTTCAAGGGTACGGGCAGTCATCGTGACTTCTTCGATGACTTTGTCGCCGAGCCGTACCGCTGAATGCACACCCACATAGAGCACGCCGCGGATTTCCCGGTGAACGATGACTGGCACGCCCACGATCGAAAACAGCCCTTCATCTTGAATGGCGTTGTCGTATTCGTGACTGATCACGTTGGCGCGTGCATAGTCGGACACACCGACCGGGCGGCGGGTGGTGACTACCCGTCCACCGACACCACAGCCGGAATCGATAACCAGGTTCTGCAGCGCGGGGGTGCGCAGTCCAACCCAGGAGCTGATCTTCAACCGGTTGTCGTTAAGCACGGTGGCGAACATGGTCACCGGAATACCAGTCGCGGTCTTTAACGAGGACAATGCCTCGCGGATGGCATCGTCGTCATCCTTCATCCGTTGTGAGTCCACGTGCTTCTTCCTCTATAGCTCAGCCCACCCGACTAGGTACACCCGGCAGGCAATTGTTACTACGTTCGCTAGGCAGTATAACCGCTGAGATGGGGGTAATCTAGCGGTTGCGCTGTTTTTTATCCCACACGCTCATCGGGGCATTGCCCGCTTGGGTGCCCATTTTGCCCCCATCCACCTTCTAGCCCCGTGGGGGGATTCGGAATACCCCCTGCACGACGCCGGTTAGCACCTTGTTTCCTCACCGAGCACAGCTACCCGAGACCCAGATTTACACCATTGCAATTGCCAGGTTTTGTGACAAATTCCACGCAAGTTGCCCAACAGTGCGCATCCCCGTTGCCCCACTGCCGACTCCCCTATGCGACAGTTCACCCGGCGCAGCCCTTCCCCTGCAAGCATTAGTGGAAGCACCCGCCACAGCCCACCTCACCGGGTCGCTGCAACTCGGGCGGATGCCAGCTGTTCTCTTTCACCGCACCGTGCCGCTGCTGCAGACACCAGCTATGCCAGATGCGGCATCTCATGCGGCGGTAGTTTGCCAAGTGGGCTCAAGTATTGGGGGTATGAAGTTGGGGGTATGGCCAACATTGCACTGCACAAGCTGGCGGGTTCGTTGTAGGATCACCGGTGCAACTGGTCGTCGCCACTGTTGCTTCCACAGCAGCACAATAGCTGCATAACCACTGGTTTATATACCGTGGTGTGGCAGTGCGTGGCGGCGTGAAATAAGGGAATCCGGTGCAAAACCGGAACTGTCCCGCAACGGTAAGGGGTTGTCGCTGGCGTCACCAAACGCCGGGGAATACATCAGCCCACAAGTCCGATACCTGTCAGTTGTGTTGCTTGTGCAAGAGGTTTCCGAATCGTCCTGCGCGGAATACCCCAGCCATCGTTTGTGATGCGATCATGGGTGGATTCTGGGCGGAAGATTGGCTCTCGCACCAGCTTCTCTCACTGGTAGCAACCAGCGAGTTCCTGGCACCGGCTGAGGAATGCGCATTGCTACTGGGTGAGGCACCACGGGCGTGGATTCTCGGTGGGTCGGTGCAATCAATATTGTCAGCGTGCAGCCTTTCACGGTGTAATGCGTGAAGGCCAGTTGGTGATTGCGGCGGTAACCATCTTGTTGATTCATGGCTACCGCAGCACTCGGGCGGCACCCCGAGCACGCTGTTTGCCATGCGCCAGCAAGGGGGTTGGTTGGCGCAGCTGCTGCTGGTATTTCCTGTTGCTGATGGTGTGTTGCAGCGCTTCGCACAACGTTTCCGCGTCGATGGTGTTCACCACCCCGGTTCCCGGGTTTACCCTGGACTATCCAGGTAGCTGTGGTGAAACTGTCGGCGCTTTGCTCTGTCGCGGCAGCTTCGGTTGCAGGGTTTATTCCCTACCGCAAACCGGCTCCGCCGAACAACGCCATCGCCTTCATGCTGAACATCTCGTCTGCTGGCTGTTTTGCGATGCACTGCGGGTGCTGTTCGTGGTTCCTCCCCCACCTGGTTGAGAAATAGCTGGTGTGCAGCAAGAAGCAGTCATTCCCCCTGCTGGGGCGGATGCTGGTTTTCGGCAAGATCTCAGGGAGTGTTCGATCGGCACAATCGGGCATGTTTTCCAGAAATCTTGAGCATTCCTGTCGCTTCCTCCTTCGTGGGGGGCTGCGTGGGAGGCGGAAACACTTCACCGGCGCAACCATCACCGCTGCCATCCGCGTATTTTCGTGGAAGGCAGCTACCCCACCAGGGAGCACCGCTGTGATGCTTGCTGGACACACTCCATGTGGTGCGGGTTTTGCGGTTGCGCGAAAAAATGTCACTGCGTAAAGGTTTGCTTTGCACAGTGATGTTCGCCGCCGCGTACTGCCCGTAAGCCTTCTCTCCAACCGCGTACCACTTGGCTGGTGTGTCGCAGTGAGCGTATCTAGCTGTTTTTCCAGTGGCAGCAAGCATTGATGGCAAAGATCCTTTGGCAGCAATGCCCGGTTGCTGGTGGGTGGTGATGGTCGCCGGTGCTTGCCAGCTTCTCCAAACGTTCCACCGGGGAAACCGAACGCTCTTTCCCTGCATTGAGACTATGCCCCGCTTGACTATCTGGCCTAGCGGTTCGCAAGGACACTGCCTTAGCCGGTTCGACGATCTCCTTTTTTCAAAGGCTGTGAGCTATTGCGGCGGCGATGACAGAGGGCGCGAAGTATTGTTGCTACTCCTCTAGGTTGCGGCTTTTCCGGTTGCCGCCGCGGCTTCCCGCATGACTACAGTGGCGCCCTATTTTTGCGGCGATGACTGCTGCGATGCTGCCGCGTTCTTGTTTTAATGTTGTTCAGCCGAGGGGGGGCTGGTTGGCGGCGAGCCAGGCGGCAAGATCCGCCGGCTTGGTGATCGTAGTGCCGGTGAGCTGTTCGACCATTGGTGCCCACGGTTGACCCAGCCGGGCAGCCGCGAGCAGTTGTTGATCCCGCAGCATGGTGCGGGCAGGGCCGATTCGCACAGTGCCTTCATGCATAATCGCCACCCGATCAGCTATCTCCCAGGCGGTATCCACCTCATGGGTGGCGAGCAGGATTGCCCGCCCGGCGGCACGTTGCAGGGAGATTGTTGCAAGCAGCTGTCTTGCCCCGGCCGGGTCAAGTCCGGCAGTGGGCTCGTCGAGGAGGAGCACGGATGGTTGCATGGCCAACGCCCCAGCGAGGGCAACTCGTTTCCGCTGCCCGTAGGAGAGTTGATGAGGTACCCGGCGCGCCAGATCAGTGATTTCGCAGGCTTCCATTGCCCACGCCACTCGTTGTGCAATGGTGTCCGGGTCTAGTTCAAGATTGGTCGGACCGAATGCGACATCGGCGGCAACGGAAACCGCAAAGATTTGATCATCGGGTTCTTGGAGTACCAGCTGCACTGCTTGCCGGTGCTGGTCGCGGCCTTTGCGACTGTAGTCCAGCGGGGTGCCGTGCCGTTCCACGTGGCCGGTGGCGGGACGCCACGCCCCGGCGAGGAGTTTGAGCAGGGTTGATTTCCCGGAGCCGTTTGCCCCTAAAAGGGCAATGATTTCGCCGGGATAGACCGCCAGTGAACAGTCGTGCAGGATGGGATGGTGGGGTTCGTGGGCAAAGGAGATGCCTACTGCGCGGAGGCATGCCGCGGTGGGCGGCTGGGTTGCCGGTTCAGTATCACCCATGATGTCAACCACCAATCCTTTTATGTTGCGTCGTGAACTTCTTCGTGTGCCGTTGATGCTGCCGCCGGGATGAAGCCCGTTTAGGCGGCAATTTCCCTGCTCCTATCGCTGCGGTTCATGGTTCGTGTGCACCCCAGCCGACACCACCGCTGTCGGCGCAGCGTGGTAAGACGGGGGATTTTGTGACCGGATCCACCTGCTGGGGGTTGGTGTGCATCGGCTACCACCTGCTGCCGGGGTCAATCCAGTTGCCGGTAGTAAACCAGGAAACACCGACGATTATCAGCGCCGCAACGAGTAAAGCGACGATTCGACTCGGGCGGCTGGAGGCGGTAGCAACCTGGGTGCGACCGGTGGCAAGGGCTGTCGGATCGGCACGTAACTCGAGTCCTTCCTGGAGGCGACGCGCCCGAGCAAAGGCGACCACAAATAGGCTGGCGGCCTGCGCGGCGCTGCTGGCAATCCACCGGCGACGATTGCGGAATCCGAGCCGGGAGGATTGCGCAAACAGCATCGCTTGGGCGGTGGTGACCAACGATCCAATCATCGTGTAGGTGAGCATCGCCATATGCACCGCAAAGTCGGGAAGGTGCAGTTTGCGGGCGAACATCAGTTGTTCACTCATCGGGGTGGTCAGGGCAAACAGCATAGTTGCACTCATCGCCACTGTGGAGCGGGCAAGCACTGTTGCGGCAGTAACTAGACCCCCTTCGATGAGCAGCAGCCCACTGTGATCGAAGGTGACCACTAGCGGGATCAGCCCGGGGATGAGGAAACTGGCGGGGGCGATAATCATCGCCCCATAAAGCCGCCACGGCACCCGGGCGTGGAAGGCGGTAAGAAGCACAACACCCGCAAGCAGCGGCAGCGTTGGCAGCGGCGGCAGCAGCAACACCCCACTGAATACCAAAAGCAGGGCGACGAGTTTCTCCCCGACGGGGGCATGCGCAAACCGGTTGCGCGCCGCCGCCAATTCCAGGGATCGCATCCGTCTACCTCATCGCTTCTCATTGTTTGTCAAACAGCCTGCGCCGCACCTGGAGCAGCCCCAGCCGGCGGCACAGCCCTCCCAGGGGTGGAACGCTGTGCTCCCGCCACCCAGGTAAGAGCAGCGTCACAGGCAAACACCTATGAAGGCTGTTTCACCGCATGCCACCAGCTTGGGCTACTGATTCCTACCGTAGCCGGCCACCTAGAAACCAGGCAGACCTTCACTCAACCTGTGAGCGTTCACCGCCGCAGTGGGGACTACCGCTAAGCCCGCCTAGTTGCGGCGTTTGACTGTACGGCTGCGGCCACGATACACACCCAGCACATAACCTAACACCCCGGCACCTAACGCTGCCTGCAAAGCAAACAGTCCGGATTCCACCTCTGGGGCGAGTTCTGGGGTGATCGGTTCAAACCACGGCTCATAGCCGGGGGCGACCTCTTCTACGACCTGTTCGGCCGTGGAATCTGTTCCGGCGAATTGTTCTTCCGAATTAGGGTCAGCCAAATTGTAAAACAGTGGCAACCCTGCCAACGCTAACGCCACCAGAATCAGGGCTATCGTCGAACCGATCGAATGCCGTTCACCAGAGTCGACGGTTTTCGGATCAGGAGCAGCTGGCTGCGCCTGCTGGTTTGGCACAGCGGGTTGATTGGTGGGGAACACAGCATTATTCGCAGACATAGATTTATCCTTCAGGCATGGATGACAGCATCACTGTAAGGGCAGATTTCAGCGGCAACGAACCCGCCGACAGGGCACCTAAGGTGGGTGGAGGGTGGGCAACAACGCCAACGCGTGGACTACGCCACCCCCCTGTTTCCAAGGGGAACAGGTACAGACGTGTCGAACCACTCCACGCCGCTAGCGGCACACCACCCCAGCGCAGCACCGGGTTGCACAGCCCCTACATGCGGTGGGTTTTTAAGAATTGACGACTACTGGGGCGGATTCGGTTTCGTCCGTGGTGGGGCGCCGGACAAAGCCGAGCATCCGCAGTTCAGGGGCGGCGACTTGGCGCAGCATCCGGAAAATCAGCACTGTCACAATCGACTCGATGACCGCCAGCGGCAGTTGGGTGGGGCCAAACATGGCCAGGAAGGTGACCGCGGAACGCACAAAACCCACCGCATGATGTGCGGCCGCTAACTGCAATGCGGTGGTGACATAGGTGAGCAGATCAGAGAAGAATGCCGCCGCGAAAATAGCGACATCAAAGGATGCCCCCAGTTTGCGGGCAAGCAGCCAAGCCCCATAGCCAGCCCACGGACCGACGATCGCCATGGAGAAAATATTTGCCCCTAAGGTGGTCAACCCGCCGTGCTGTAAGAGCAGCGCCTGAAACAGCAGCACTATACCGCCCATAAACGCCATCACCGGCGGTTTGAACAGCACCGCCCCCAAACCGGTACCAGTCGGATGGCTACAAGAACCTGTCACCGACGGGATTTTGATGGCCGACAGCACGAAACTAAAGGCGCCTGCGGCAGCCAACAACAGGGAAGTTTCTGGCTGTTTGCTGATTTGTTTCTTCACCGCCACAGCGCCGTGCACCACAAACGGGGCAGCCGCAACACCCCACGCAACACAGTGGCTGGCGGGTAGGAATGCTTCCGCAATATGCATAATGATCCTTGGGAAAACTCGGAATATGAATGGATTCTGCGTCACTGCCAAGATCCACCAGAAAGCAGGGAACTGGTAGATATCACAGTGGTGTTCAGGGCAGCGCGGTATCTCCCCTCCCCCGGCATGCCGGTGCAGAGGCTGGCTCTCCTCTGCGGCAACACGCCATGGTGGTGGCACGACACCAGGGGAAGGGATACAGCAGTAGCCCTATTCGCCCGTACAACAACCGTGCAATAAATTGTTACCGATCTCTCTCCAAGGATCGCCGCCGCCGGCCGCAACATCAATACCACGAGCAGTTCACCCCGCAGCCTATCCTGCGCAGGCGGTACAGCTCAGTGATTCCTGTAGCATCCGGCAGCACCATCGCTAATCCGGCACCAGGCAAACCCAAGCTTCGCAGCAACCGCCGCCGAGCCGATCATTTGGGCCTGCTTACGGTTGTCTGCGCTTGTGTGGTGCTCGCCTGACCCGATCCCCCGCAGCGGCACCTGCAGTGTTGTCGAGTAGTAGTTGCCGAAACCAGTCGCAGGGCACTCTGCGACCAAGCGTTGGTTTACCTAGTTGAATATAGCACCAGCGGTGCAACAACGGCAATTAGCAATCCGGCTCGGATTCCCTGCACAATGCCGCCGATACTCACCCCGACCAACGCCACCCTTCCCCAACCCGAGGGACGCTGTTGTCTAGAACTTTCCCTGCCGGGATAAATCAGCACTCGACGCCCCTAGCGCCTAAGGGATTCCCGGCGCCATCGAGGATCGGTTTGGGAGACGATCTCCTGCTCCAAGTCCTTGCGATGATGCTCAGGAACACATCGAATTGTGTAAAAAAACGCCGCGAAGATCTTGCAGCGAAAAGCCGCTGCTGCCTGCACTACCACGGAAAATATAGACAGCACAGTCTACTAGACGGTTCAAATCCTGTGCTAGCGTTAGCGCCAGCAGTGTGCACGACGGGTATCCGATTCCCAAAGCATAAATCGCTGCACACCACGAACTGTCCTATGAAGAAAACGCATACATCACAGCTGGTGCGCGACGACTATCAGCAGCAAACTACAGCTGCCAGTCAGCGCGCTGCGATGAAAAAGGAGTAGCCATGTCCCGTATCTATCAGTCCATCACCGAAACTATTGGCGGCACCCCGCTAGTTCGGCTTAATAAACTTACCGAAGGGCTTGCAGCTGACGTGCTGGTGAAGCTGGAATCCTTCAACCCGGCTCACTCGGTGAAAGACCGCATCGGTTTGGCGATTATTGATGCAGCCGAACAAGCAGGCGATCTCAAACCTGGCGGCACTATTGTGGAGGCCACCTCCGGCAACACAGGTATTGCTTTGACCATGGTCGCTACCGCCCGCGGCTACAATGTGGTGCTCACTATGCCGGAGACCATGTCCTTAGAACGCCGGGTGATGCTGCGCGCCTACGGGGCAGAGATTATCCTCACCCCCGGTTCAGCGGGAATGCAGGGCGCGGTGGATAAAGCCAATGAGATCGTCGCCCAGCGTCCGGGTGCAATATTGGCCAACCAATTTGCCAATGAAGCAAATCCGAAATTTCACTACGCCACCACCGGTCCTGAGATTTGGGAAGACACCGACGGCAAAGTCGATATTTTCGTCGCCGGGGTCGGCACCGGTGGCACCATCTCCGGGGCGGGCAAATTCTTAAAGGAACACAATCCAAATATTGCACTTTACGCAGTGGAGCCGGCCGAATCTGCCCTGTTGACCACCGGCAAAGCAGGTCCGCACAAGATTCAAGGGTTGGGTGCCAACTTTGTGCCGGAAAATCTCGATCGCTCACTGTTGACCGACGTTATTGCGGTGAGTAGTGAAGATGCGATTGCCACCTCGAGGAAACTCGGCTCCACGGAGGCGATCCTCGGCGGTATTTCTACCGGCGCGAATGTGCACGCCGCCCTTGAGCTTGCGAAGCTGGAAGAAAATCGGGGCAAAACCATCGTCACCGTGGTGTGCGACTATGGTGAGCGCTATGTTTCCACAGTGCTCTACGACGATATTCGCAACTAGACGGCCGGTTCAGCACTACGAAGACGCGTAGCCGAACAACTTCGACGCCGAACGGCGAAGGCACAGAGCAACAACTCGCCGCGACCCGGTGGGCACAAGGCTTTACCCACTGACTGCGGCAACGCCGAGTAGACACGGTGTGAACAAGTGTTTTGCGCAAGCCTGCTTTCCGCCGGCACTGACGAAACTGCCAACATGACGCCGACGGGCGCCCACCATCTTCCTGCGACAAGGTGGCCGCACGTCGGCGTTGTGCTGGTTTACTCCGCACCGACTTATGCCGCAAATGGTCGACCATTGCAGTCCCATAGCTTTCACCTTGCTCCCCGGCAAGACCGCCCAATAGCTCCTGCAGCCGCAGCCGTTGGTACTGTTTGAAAGTATGTTCCGAGTTTTGCAGACCATGCGGGAAGATCTCGTCAACGCCCGCGCCCACGATCCGGCTGCCCGCGGCGATATGGAAAACGCCATCGTATATTCCGGGCTGCATGCGATTTGGTCGCATCGGGTTGCGCACTGGCTCTGGGTGCGCGGCATGAAAGGACCTGCCCGCATATTGGCGCAAGCAACTCGGTTCCTCACCGGAATTGAAATCCATCCCGGGGCAACAATTGGCCGTCGCTTCTTTATCGATCATGGCATGGGTGTGGTCATCGGGGAAACCGCTGAGATCGGCGACGGGGTGATGCTCTACCACGGGGTGACATTGGGTGGTCAGGTGCTCACCCAAACCAAACGCCACCCCACTTTGGAAGACAACGTCACCGTTGGGGCAGGTGCCAAAGTGTTAGGCCCTATCACGATTGGCTGCGGTTCTGCGATCGGGGCGAATGCGGTGGTAACGAAAGATGTGCCACCAAACCATATTGCGGTAGGGATTCCCGCGGTGAATCGGCCACGCAAAACGGAAGAGTGCAAGAAACTCGTCGACCCGGACTTCTATATTCACCGGAATAAGCCTGCTAGTGACGGGCTGTACAGCTAGACCTTGCCTGCCGCAAAAGCAACACAATCCTCAACCCCCGAGGAAACACCAACGCCCAGGGCTCTTGATCACCAGCTGCGGCGATACCGAGTCCTGGGCGGAAACCAAGGTAGTGATGTATTACTCTGCTGCGACGAGGTCAGCGTACTGCTCATTCTTCTCAATGAACCCGGCCACCGCGGAACATGTTGGCTTCACCTTCACCGACTTTGCCCGAGCCTCCTCAAGCACCGCCGCAATCAGCTGCTTGGACAGACCTTGCCCGCGGAAGGACGGATCCACGACGGTGTGTTGCAGGTCCCACACCCCATCTTCCGCCACGAATTGCACATAGGCCGCGGCCTTGTCGTCGACGGAAAGATAATACCGATGCTGCTGCTCGTCAAAGCTCACCGTGATGTTGCTATCAGCCATGATGTGACTCCTCAAAAGGTGAATAGAACTAACACTGATATAGCTCGCCCCATCGCCCCACCTTGGTGCCTCTAAAACATGAAGCTGGCAGCCAAGAATCCGCGACAGATACGTTCGAAGAGTTCGGACAACCCCGCCGCCTAGCGACGACTGTCTCACTCCATGGGAAAGACTAGCGAACCCCGTGTATGGCCTGCGAGCAAGTTGCGCAAGTTTTCACATCTCCCAAGTTCAAGACACCCCAAATACCCCAATAAAGGGGCAGCTTTCCCCACATTGCGGTGCGGCACCTCGTGGGGTTTCGCACCCCCACTTAAACAATGTTCGCGTATCAGACCTGTTGCGGACAGCCGCCTATCGGCAACTCAGACATGCGCACCGTGGCCGGGTCGCGTGCAACGCACCCGCGGTACAAGCCAACCCTGATCGCACCCGCAGGGCGGGAGAACTACACCCACAGTGCTGTAAACGGCGCAAAGGGAAGATTCCTTATCACTAGCCACAAGATGACTACCACCAACGTCACGTTCGCTGTGTAGCGCCCGTTTTCCCAGGTAGGGATCCGTCCCCCACACAGGCGCACAATCCACGCCAGATACGCCCACAACAACAACCCGAGGGCGACCAATGCCACCGCGTTATAGGCAGCAGCTGCCAGCAGATCCCCGTGCATGAGGCTGTACAGCATGCGGCAAGCACCACAACCAGGACAGCACAGACCAAACACGAACTTGGAAGGGCACACTGGGATGATCCCGCCAGGGGTGGTCGGGTCGGCAGCGTTCACCACGAACAGGGCACTTCCTGCCGCAGCCCCGACAATGATCGGCTTCCACAACTGTCGAAGCCTCCGCGAACTAGCAGGTGTGCACGCTTGTCCTTGCTTCGCCGACACTGGTCGCTGATGTGGCGCCGGCACAGGTAGTTGGTGAGTCATAATGCACGTCCTTGTAGCACAACGATGCAGTGTTCTGTGCAACCCGGTGTGCGACGAGAACCATCAATGGTATTAGAGCATCATCAACAGCAGGTGCAACGGTGTAATTCCCGGTTCCCGCACCCGGTTCACGGTAGCGTGCAGCGATCCCCAGAGGGGACACCTGCATCTTCAGGCAGCTAATACAGCGGGTGTACTACACTGCCCTTCACTCCACGGCACAGCGAAGTTGTGGCCTAATAATAGCCGGCGACAGAGGCTAAACCACCGAGCAGGAAAATGACAAGATAGAGCAGGGGGAAGACAAGAACCCCAATAGCGCTGTAGATGGCAAATTGTTTTGCCTTCTGGGAGTTGTCCATCGCTTCCTGATAGTTGCCAACATTCCAAGCGCTATCCACGCGGGTGGAGTAGACGATGCTGACGATCCCCAACGGCAAACAGCAAAACAGCGTCGTCAAAATAGCCCAAACAAGATAGTTCTCCGGCTTCGGTACCGGTGGAACTGCTGGAAAACCCTGGTTTGGGTAACCGCCGAATGCTTGGGCGTTTGGATTGTTGAACGCATTTGCTCCAGTGTTCATCCCGTTGGCGCCGTTGCCGCCCTGTGGGAACTGTGGGAACCCGTTATTATTCGACGGATCTTCAGGGGTAGTCATAAGGTACGAGTCTTTCGATAAAACCAACAATTCACTCAACAGCCACCCCAGTGGAAGCGTCTGCCGCCCCTACTTAGGAATTTGCTAAAAAGTGAAAATAAACTTCACAGAGAAGGATGAGTTTACGCAATGAGGTAGCTGTTGCACGAATTGCTGGGCTCTCCTTTGGGGCGCTGCGGGGGTGCAGGAACGGCACCACCAGCCCTTACCGCGCTCGTATCCCGCAAACCCTGCGCATTGTTGATCAGCTAATGATCTGTGCCAGTTCGCCCGCGAACACCCTGCCGGGACGCATTGCAAAAGCTCGATGGGGTTGCCCGGCCAACAACGAGGCAAAAAATGGATTGGCACCCTTTGCTTTCCTAGAGATGTGCTGTTGACTGAGGAACACTGCACACATTCGCCCACCTGAGACTGACAAGCAAAAACCCGGTTCCATCAACGATGAAACCGGGTGATTGTGGCCAGACCCAGGATCGAACTGGGGACCTTCCACTTTTCAGGCGGACGCTCTACCGACTGAGCTATCTGGCCAGAACAACAGTGTTGTTCTGCGACCCTGACGGGACTCGAACCCGCGACCTCCGCCGTGACAGGGCGGCGCGCTAACCAACTGCGCCACAGGGCCAGATAATTTACTTATCTTGCATTACACAGCAAGGCATCTTGCCGTGCAACGAAAAGAAAGCTTACACAACATCGATGCAAGCAACAAATACCCTGCCCAGCGCCCTATTTACAGCCATTTCAGCTGCCGCAACGAGCAATAAAATCGGCAACTACCACCAAGAAACACTGCGCCCACAACAAGGCCACCAAAGATGTTATTTGCCAACCTTGCCGAATTGCACCCCTGCTACTACCGCAACAGCACATTACGCGCCCAATGCAAACGATCCGGAGCGTAGCTTTCACTACACTCCGGATCGTTGCTATGAATGTTATGGCGACCCTGACGGGACTCGAACCCGCGACCTCCGCCGTGACAGGGCGGCGCGCTAACCAACTGCGCCACAGGGCCATATGGAACATTCCATTGTCGCCACAAAGCGTTTCCGCCTTGCTAGCGATATACACAGTAACACGCCCTACGCAATCATCCTAAACAGCTGTTCAGAGACTATTTTTCACGAACATTCGTCGCGCAGATATGCGGCAGGCAACGCACATCGCTGCCGCTTCATGTCGCACTGTGCGCTTCCCCGCCCGACGCTGAAGGTTGCCTCCCCGAGCTAAAGCACGAATGTCGGAGTATTGCACGCGAGGCTCCCCATCACCCCACCACCCCAGCGCAGAAAAGATTCACCTGTTCGGGCACAAACCTCGTTCTAGCGATCGTTCTCACTCATTTACTTTGCCCATCGCGGGGTAGATCATTCTCGCTTCTGCACCGGCTCCAACCCCCTGCTTGACTTGCCTCACTACCTGTATGGCACCTCGTGCAACCCGCCAGAGACACCTCAGCCCACTCTCAGGCCAGCAACAGCCGCCGACGTAACCATTGTGGCGATTTTCACTCTTTCGCCACCCTGCACAGCCACCCACCACAGTCACAAACAACGTTTTTTACCCCCGTTTGGTACCTCACAGTGAATAACAACGAAAGAGCATCAAATTACCGATCACCCTTTAGTTTTCTCCATCACCACAGTGGCGAGGAACCGTTTTTCCAGCATATCGGGCAAATTAATCGTTGGTTCCACTCACCAATCATCTGTATATTGCCAGGTGGATAGCGCAAGGTTGTCCGCAAGTGAAGTGCGCCAGGCCGGAGCATGATCCTTGCCCACAGCAACAACCCTGCGCCCAAGCTCCCAACCGAAGAACAACCTAACGATTCCGTGAAGGATGTAGATGTTCCACAACACTTCTTCTGTGTCGCGGCACAGATCACGCATCATGCGACGCGCTGGGGCAGCGGTGATGGCAGTGGTGCTGTTTACCGCAGCTCAACAGCAGGCTGGCGTGCCCCGCAGTTATGCTGCAGACACCCACTCAGTGAACTTGGGTGAAGCCACAGTCACACTGTCGGATGCCACCGGCGAAACCGGTACCGGCACCGTCGTCCAGTCCGAGCTCACCATCACCTGTACGCAAGGTTCCTGTGACGATCCAGTAACCGTGCAGGTGCAGCGTCCCGATAACATCGCCCCTGATGCGGAACTTTCTGTCGCATCTGAGGCGGAAGCCACCATCAAAGATCCGCAAAGCGCTAATCCGACGATTACCTTTACCAAGCTCATCAACCACAACGTCATGACTCTGACGTGGCCGGTGAACGATAACCCGTCCTTCCCCGGCACCCGTCCGATACTGTGGTCGGCTGCTTACAAAGATCAAAAACAGTCCTCCGAGGCAACCTCAACGATCACCGGCAAGCTCGACAATGTCCTGGCCAAAAGCAACAGCGAGTACCAGGCCACCATTGGTAGCTATATTTTCTACGATCTCACCTACCGTCGTTCCGGGACGACAGGTGTAATCGGTACCCTCACCGACAAACTGCCGGAAGGGCTCGAATTTGTTCGTTTCCTCAACACTGACCGTGGTGAAGTGAACGTCGATCCGGCAACCCGCCGAGTGACCAACCCGAAGGCAGTCTTTGACCGGGACGAGGAAGCGATCCTGAACTCCCGATATATCTCCTTCGACAAAGCCAACAATGAGATCCGCATCGATGTGGATACTAACGTCGACCAGGTGCTGTCGATGCGCGGCAATGAACGCTTCCGCGTGCGCTATATCGCCAAGGTAGTAGGCAAGCCAGCAGGTGATGCGAAGTCTTATGTCAACACCTTGCAATGGGCCGATGGCGTCACCCAGCTTGACGGAACCACCCCAGTACCGGCGGACACGGAAGGCCTTGGCAAACCTGCGACCTCTGACGTGCTGGCAAGCGACAAATTGAACGGCTATGTGAGGAAAAATGGCTGGGGAGAGCAAGAGGGCAAATCGCCAAGCCCGAATAATGGTTCTGGCCTCTACACTGTCGGCCTGCGTCCTGCCGCCACCGGCCCGGTTGATATTGTCGACGAACTACGTCCGCAATACTGCCTCGAATGGACCGATACAACGGCCTACAAGTCGCAAGAATGCGAGCAAGGTGCTTCCTTTGACAACAACAAAGTGTTCTTCGAGCCAACCGTGCTTGTGTTCGACGCAGTAACGATGGAAGTCAATGGGGAAATCACCCGAGCACATCCTGCCGCACGGATTACTTTTACGGCTGCCGATGGTTCTTCTCAGACGGTCAGTCTCGAAGAGGAAGTCACCACCCAAAACCGTGAGCTTGCGGTACCAAACGGTATCAAACCAGTGAAGATCGAAGTCCACATGGACGAGCTGCAACAAAATGCAGGCTTCCGCTTCCGTATGGAAGGTGTTCCGCACCTGCCTGCTGAAGTGTTTGCGGCAGACGCCAGTGGTGCCAGCCGGGAAACCGTTCAAGTTTTCAATGACTTGTCGGCTACCTTCCCAGACAGCACTGGACAACCCAACACCTTGGAGACGACAGCCTATATTCAGGTGCGCCAGTCGGTGAACGCCCCAGAGCTGCGGCTGGAGATCACCGATAACCGCTTCGGTGCAGTCAACGGCCAAGAACCTGCACCCGCCAAGGTATCGGTGCGACCGGTGAACCTCTCAGATTCACCAGAAGACATCTACTCGCCGTTTATCGTTGCTGCGGTTCCTCCAGGATTTACCTTCGATGTCGATAGTGAAGGCAAATCTGTGCTGCCGGTAGCTACCGCAGCACAGTGCATCGAGGCGCAAGGCAATGTCGACCAGGATTTCCCGTCGAATGTCGCCTATGATCCGCGGGAAGTCACCTTCACCAAACTCGACACCACCACCCCAAATGGTGGTGAACTGTGGACGCTTACTGTGCCGTCGAACATGGTGATGCGCGGCAATGTGGTGGAAAATTTCAATTGCCGCCTCAATGTACCGCTGAAGACTGTCGGTGCGATTGCTGGGAACTACAAACAGGAATCGTTAAGCGATCCGCTTTCACAGCTGAGCATGTTTATCACCGCGGCTGACCCGCAGACCGTCATCGTCGACAAACCTGATACCTACTTGCAGCTGTCAAATGAGCTCACCTGTGATGATGCGCTTGTTTCCTGCGACACGGAGAAACGCTACTACCGTGCAGGTGTGGATTTGTTTGTTGATCGCTACTCCAGCGCAAATGTCAACAAGTTCGCTACCGGTGACAAGGACGAAAAAAAGAACATCACGGAACCGACGCAGAAGTTCCCCACCGATGGGAACAGGGAACCGACCTCGTTTGCTTCCAAAGATGTCACCTTCACCCTGAATGTGGCGGTCAATGGTTCCATTCCGGTCAAGGATTATGTGCTCTACGACGCACTTCCTGCCGCCGACTGGGTAGCACTCAATGCAGAGTCAGTTGATCAAGCAAAAACGACGGGACGCGACAGTGCGCCTGATCTGGTGCCAACCCTGAAGGGCAAACTTGACCTTCCAGAGACCCGCTACTTTGACAAGCAGCAAAACCGGTGGGTGTCAGGCAAGATTCCGGGCACGATCTACTACTCCACTGACATGAACCCTTGCCGCCCAGAGATGGGCAACGAGGCAACGGAGTACCCGGCGAACTCCGGCTGCACGGAATTCAATAGCAACAACGACTGGGTGACCGAAGATCAAGTCGAGGACTTCGCAGACGTGAAGTATCTGCGGATCGCCTTTGATCCGACATTCACCGGTAACTTCGACATTCCAGTTCCAATGGCGATGCCTACGACCACGGTCGATGGCAAGGCGATCACTGGCGAGGGACATTATGCGGTGAACCGCATCGCATCCCGTGCGACCTCCGAAGACGGCACTCCTTTGTCGACGATCCGGCCAGCAGTAGCCATGGTTGAAGCCGTGTACGATTCGACCGTCACACCGGAACCGACGGAGCCTACGGAACCGACGAAGCCTACGGAGCCTACGGAACCGACGAAGCCTACGGAACCGACGGAGCCTACGGAGCCAACGGAGCCGACAGAGCCAACGGAGCCGACAGAGCCGACCGAGCCTACAAACCCGACGGAACCGACTACGCCAACGGAACCGACGGAGCCGACGGAGCCAACCGATCCGACGGAACCGACGAAGCCGGCGGAGCCAACGGAGCCAGAGCCTTCGCCTACCACTCCGACCACTCCAAATACGGACGACGGAGAGAACACCAAGGATAAGCCTGGTAAAGAAACGCCAGGCAGCAGCAACACTGGGGGTTCCTCAATCATTCCGTGGCTCGTGCCACTGATTCCGATTGCGATTATCCCACTGCTTCCTGGTTTGAGCTCTAACGGTTCATCGGTACCGCCGCTGGTTCCTGCAACCCAGTTACCAGCTGTGGTTCCTGCTCCGACACCAGCACCAGTTCCTGCGGAAAATCCGCATCCTGAGGCAGCCAAGACTCCAGTGTTGGCAGTCACCGGTGCTGACGTGACCGGGCTCGCACTCGGCAGCCTGGCACTCCTCCTTGCTGGTTTGGTTCTTCTCGCCCGCAGTCGTCGTCGGCAGTTGTAATCCATAACCACCTTGTGAGCATCGAGGCTTTGCACTCAATGCTCAAATGGTAAAAACGCACAGCGCACGTGGCAGGTAGTTTCCTGCTTCGTGCGCTGTTGCAATTTCAGGGTTCGATGCTTGCGGCGCCAAATGGAGTGCATGGTTTGCGAATAAATCAGTGCTGTGCATCCCGGCTGTAATCACCATGAAAAGACGAAGAGTCTCAAAGAGTCGCCTTGGGGCCTGTACCGAAGCGCTTTACCGAACACCGTCCATGTCACTGTTCCAGGATAAAATTCGCTGCACAAAAATCAGCGGGTATTCCCCTGCGAATGGTGGCAAGGTACCTTCTGGACGTTCAGTTCTACTGCGGAATTTTCCAATTGCCGATGGTGCACTTCCGGCCGCGAGGATTCGCTAGGAGAGTCAAAGGCTGTAGCATTTATCTGTCTGGCCAACTGTTGCGAGTCAGGCTACCGGAATCAAGCGTTACCCCGCAGAACCGACGTGATAGCTGCTGGGAACGTTGAGCGTTCCCGTATCGTCCTTGGATCCGAGTCGATCCCCTCGTTGGCTGGAGAGCACGAAGCCGACGAAGCGGGCTTGCTGGCATGAAACATCCGCGCAAGGGTCAACAATCGTGTACCAGTTTCGTGTCTGTGCAAATTGCACCATTTCAATAGGGCTCTGGCCAGCGAAAACTCTACCCCACTTTGTGATAGACACTGGCGCAATTGGGGTTGCGGGTACTGTGTGGTGCCGCCATTCGCCGGCGCAGCCGGATGGAAAGAGGCTGTGCAATTTTCGGCACGCAGCGTATCTCACCGCCCGTGCTACCACCGGACATTAGGGTTGCCCACTGTTGGTGCAAGACCCGGATCAACGAATCTGACCCTCGCTGCGGCGTCAGCAAGCACCACGGCTTTGCGCCCCACTATTGACGATCGACTGCTGTATTTTTTCGGGCATTTACGAGATGAAACAACTGCCGTGTTTGAACTGCTCCCCATAATCCGGACTGAGCAATCAGAAAACCAGATTGTGGGGAGTTTCAATGCATCCACGCAGCAAACTCAGTCAGACTCAGCGTGAGCTAGCAGTCGATCTCTTCGAGGAGGGTTACGGCGCACGTGCGGTAGCTACCCGTCTAGGGGTCAACCGTGACCGTGTACTTCGTCTCGAAAGAAGGTTTAGGCTACATGGCAGACTATGTCTTGTGAGTAAACCATCGAAGAAACAGTATTCTTTTGACACGAAGATGGAGATCCTTTGCCGCTATAAAGCCGGCGAAACAAGGTTTGATCTTGCTCAAGAATTTGGGTTGTCATCGCCGGACCTGATTTCTCACTGGGCGTGGCAGGTAAATAAGGGTGGTATCGGGGCGTTGCGACCAAAACCCCCACAGCCACCCCCACCCCCAGACACACATTTTGTACCTTAACCCTAACCCGAACTTAAGGAGTTGGTTATGGGTACGAAAAAGCCCCCTACCTGGCGTTTCAGGTAGGGGGCAATTGTACTCCCAACGGGATTCGAACCCGTGTCGCCGCCGTGAAAGGGCGGTGTCCTAGGCCCCTAGACGATGGGAGCTTTGCTTTCCAGGGGGCTTCCCTGTCGGCTCCAATAATTTAACCCACCACCTACCAAGAACACAAATCGCCAGGTCAAGTGCCGATTTTTTAGAAAATATCTGAGGGGATCCCCTCGTCCCGAGTCAGGGCTTACCGGGAATGAATCGGTAAGCTAAGCAGCGGCTTTCGCCGCGAATTCCCGTGAGGTCAGATCCTCTAGGAATAATAAAGGTGCCCCAGATTGCGCTCCCCACGAAAGCCGCCGATCAGCGCACGCGCTTGAAGCCTCGTATCGAACACGTGCCGCTGCAGGCACTCATAACGGCGACCCCGACGAAAGGAGTCCACGAAACCACTAGTCCACGGCCTACCCGGCGGGATAAAACACATCTACACCTTCTCGCACATAGCCCAACAAGCCAGCGCGAGATACATTCGTGCTCATTGTCCATCCGCAGGAAGTCCAGCACACCCCACTGCCTGCAACAGGCGGATCAGCGCGCCGCCCCAATGATCAGCGATCACCGAACATTCGACCACAACATTCAGCGACATACTGTGTATTCGTCGATCTCGCAAGGGCTTCCCATCAGCAGTAACCTGGAAACCCAAGTCAAATACTCCACACCTGGTGTGGTGTGGTGTGGTGTGCCGGGCACCACCGGCTCGTCCACAATGCTTACGCTAGTCCGCCACGTTAGGCGGATCCCCTTTTGAGCAAGTCCTTCCTCCCGCCATAACCGCCATACCTTTTCTCGGTTGATCGCCATGCCCTCGGCATGAACACACACGCGTACGCCCGCATGAACCCCGCACACGGGTGATTAAGTGCGTACTCCCGCAGCATCCGACGGAGGTGATTATCCGGGTCGCAGGTGGTGTGTTTTCTAAAGAGTGCACTGCAACCTGCTGCAGGGCATACACACCTAGCAACAAGCCTGACATGGCCTTAAGCCCCAGGGGGCCTCGAAGTTTTAGGGCTGCCCGGCATTGAGCCGCCGGGCTTACAACTTTTCCCTTCGCGATCCCCTCGAGCGGTTGCGCATGTAATACCTGATCAGCCAACAGGCTCTTGAAGCGGGCGTTTTCATTTTTGAGGGTTTTAAAACTCTTCAGCGCTATCGATGCTCATGCCACCGTACTGGCATCACCAGTTAAACAACGTAGCCGGGAAGATTCCAATGCCCCTGCCGATCTCATCGTTGTAACAGCCTTTAACCGCCAACATATCGGCTTCTTTGGGCAGGCGGAGGAACCGTTCGGGGATTGGGCGAGTTCGTTTCGCCGCAGGTAGCCCCCTACCAGGTCTGGCACCTCTTAAAAGGACACCGAGGGATCCCCGTCGCCGATTTCAGCGCTTCGGCTAATCGGGGGCGACGCGCTGCCATTCTCTTCAGGTGTGGTTTGTCTGCGCTTTACCCCTGTCCGTGCTAGTTGGAATCATTGCCATTAAGGTATTCGACATCACACTTAGTGACCAAAGTCACAAGGGGTGATCCCAACTCCGGAACCCAAGATTTGGCTTAACAGCCCCAAGCACCAAAGGAGAAAAGCATGAAGATGCTAGCGCCAACAAAAGCTATCGCAGCAGCAACCGCCATCACGCCATACGCACACGCAAGTGAAGTGGGCGACGATGGAGTCTCTGTCCAAAAGGCTTCTGCCCCAGCCCCGGCACAGAACGTCTACGCACCGCGAGACACAGATGGCGCATCATGGGCACCTGGTGGCGCAGGCGCGACAAACTGGCTCTATGTCAAAGGCGATGGCCTGAACGTACGTACTGCAGCTGTGGCGTACATGGCAGGGTCAAACATGATTCAAAACAATGCATGCGTTGATGAGTTCGAAATTGCCTACTACGAAAATGGGCAACGAATCACCGAAACCGCTGGCAGCAACTGCGCCGTAGGCCGGGTAACGCACCGGTTTGACCTTTACAAAGACGTGGATGCACACACTCCCTTCTGCGGTCGAGTCCGTGTCGGCGAGAACTGGGGTAACTACGCGTGCATCAACATCCTCCCGTAACGCTATGATCGGCCCCATCGAAGCACTACTCATAGCAGCCATTCTCTTCATTCCTGCTCTTATCATTTTCATCGCCTTCAAAGGGGCAAAGCATTTAATGAAGCTCCAGAGAGACGTTGAGCAAATATCAAAAGAGTTAAAGAATAGGGAGACCTAAAAACGGTTAACGTAACCAGCCGGCGCAGGAGTCGTATTTATGTCTTCTGCGTCGACTTTTTCGTAGTTAAAGATGCAACTGCAATAACCAAGACAACGTTACATACGGCATTGACAGGGGCGGAAAAGTCGCAGGGGGCGGGCTATCCAGCCGCGCTGCCTAAGTTGGCTCACGTGCATGTGTTAAGGAGGCTCTGCACAAAAGTAAGTGCGTGGGAGTGAAGAACCTGCCTCAACCCAGGGGTACGACACCGAGCAGCAGATCCCCCGAAAGCCCCAGGGCTACTGCACCCCACCGCCAACACAACTCGATACAAAAGACGACCCTTGTCCCTAAGTAGAATGTAAATCGCTAACAACAACCACAGGGAACGAGATCCTTGGATCGCTGATACCACCATCACCACCCCAGCCACCGTCGATGCCATCTAAAACGGGAATCGACAGCAGGTCTACACCGACCATCACCACGACGAGCTGATCCCCATATTCGAGCTCGTTGATCGGCAGCCACACACACGCCACAAACCAGCATCAGACATCGCAGGGGCCGATCATCGGTGGAATTTACATCATCAACGACTGGCACTGACCGTCCAATTTCAACTGGCGCTATACATTGGCAGAGCGAAGGCTAACGACTGCGGATTTCTGAGTGTGAGACGGCTGCAATCGTCACCGCATGTGTCCTTAAAAAATGGGAGTTCTGTGCAAGATCAGCTCTGCACAGGACTCCCGAATTTTCCCCAAAACCGCATGTGCGGTATAGGTCAAAAAAACAGTGCCCACAGCAGATGCGGAATCATTTGCTGTGGGCACTGAATTTATTGTGGGCCCTCCGGGGCTCGAACCCGGGACCTGCGGATTAAAAGTCCGTAGCTCTACCAACTGAGCTAAAGGCCCACTGTGGAATGGCGGCGCATACACGCCCCAACCACAGCAGCTATTGTATAGGGCGATTGCCGTTCGCACAAACCTAGCGCTGCGCAACAGTCGAGAGCACCCATCTTCCGCCGGCGGTCGACCTTGTTTGAGCTGCGCCGCAATACTTTTAGCCCACGGTTGCTGGGCTCCGTATTTCGTGCCGCTACGACAGCACAGCTTTACTATCTAGTGATCGAGTTTTTTCCAACGTCGACTGCACAGTCAAGCCCCCTCGTTGGCGGCTGCCAGCGAGGGGGCTTGATAAGTGGCCACAGGTGAGGAGTTGCCGCTGTGTGTTCACTCAGCGGGCGTGCTCCAAGTGTCGCTTAGGACAGTTTCATGGTGCCGGTGTCCTGGAAGCGCTGGTGGAAGCTGAGCGCGGTGGCGAGATCATGCGGGGTTTGCATGGTCTTGTTTGCTTCAGCCTTAGCCAGTGCACGCTCGTAGTACTCTTCGAGCAGCGGACGGTAGTCCGGGTGAGCCAGTGCGATCATCTTCTTCACCTTTTGGCGTGGTGCCAGGCCACGCAGATCGGCGTAGCCATATTCGGTGATGATGACCTTGACGTCTTGCTCGGTGTGGTCGACGTGGGAAACCATCGGCACGATCGCCGAGATTGCGCCACCCTTGGCATCGGAAGGGGTGATGAACGAGGAGATCAGACCATTCCGGGTGAAGTCTGCGGAGCCGCCCACACCGTTCATCATCCGGGAGCCGGTGACGTTGGTGGAGTTCACGTTGCCGTAGATGTCAGCTTCGATCAGGCCGTTGGTGCAGATCAGGCCGAGACGACGCACGACCTCTGGGTGGTTAGAGATCTGCTGCGGACGCAGAATAATGGTCTTGGCATACTTGCTGGCTTCCTTGTTCATCCGCTCGGCATATTCCGGCGACAGGGAGAACGAGGTTGCAGAAGCGACCGTCATCTTGCCGGCGTCGATGAGATCGACCATGCCGTCCTGGATCACTTCGGTGTAGGCCTTAATGTTTTCGAACTTCGAGTCCAGCAGACCACTCATCACCGCGTTTGGCACGTTACCAACACCGGACTGCATGATGTAGCCGTCATAGGTGAGACGGCCGGCAGCAACTTCGCCCTCCAGGAAGTCGAGGAAGTGGCCAGCGATCTGCTTCGACTGGTCATCGATCGGCTTGAATGGGGCGTTGCGGTCTGGCAGGTCGGTTTCCACCACTGCCACAACCTTGTCCAGGTCGATGTCAATATAGGTGGTACCGATGCGCTGCCCTGGGTCGGTGATCGGAATTGGCTGACGGTTCGGCAGTTTATTGATGCGGTAAATATCCGCCATGCCTTCCAGCTCTTCAGACTGCCAGGAGTTGACCTCGATGATGATCTTTTCAGCATTGTCGAGGTATTCCACGTTGTTGCCCACCGAGGAGGATGGCACGAGGTGGCCATCTTCGGTGATCCGCACCGCTTCAACGATCGCGACGTTCATCTGGCCAAAGAAGCCTTGTTCCACATACAGACCAGACTCGGAGAGGTGATAGTCCATGTAGTAGGTGGTGCCGTCGTTGATCTTCGAGCGCAGGATCGGATCCGACTGGTATGGGGTGCGGAAGCGGATGGCGTCAGCCTCAGCAAGCACACCATCGCAGTCAGGTGCGGTGGAAGCGCCAGTAAACAGGCTGATCATGTATTCTTCGCCACGCTCGTGGGCGGCTTTCGCTTTGTTCGCGATAGCGGTTGGCAGTGCCTTCGGGTAGCCAGCACCGGTAAACCCGGAGATTCCTACATTGTCGCCATTGTTGACGAACTCGGCGGCTTCTTCAGCCGTCATTACCTTGCCGCGGAGCTTGGCATTGGCGATCCGGTCGGACATGTACTTCCTCCTGTTATGTTCCATCCTGCAGCCAGTTTGGGCAGCGGGTGAGCTTGCCGATCGCTTCACTGATCGCACAGTCACTTCACTGATCGGAATGTTTCGGCGATTGGCAGGATGGAAAAATGTGACGGTGTAGGGTGCGCCGCGGTAGGGATGCGGGTATCCACCAGCCGGTGGGCTAGATCGCTGCTCCCGCGGTCACGTTACTTTCCCCACAATAGGGGAGTTCCACCGGCGATGGGATCGATTTCGACGATTGGGGGATGACAATAACCCGACAATCCCCCCGCCGCGAAAAAGGCCCACACCAGGACTACGCTGCAAAAACCGCTATCCAGTGGCACGCTTGCAGCCCCTGAGCTAGCGACAAGTCGGCGCAAAGATCGCCACCCCAATACCCCCAGATAGGGTGCCGCATTCGGGCATATACTCTCGAAATCCCTGGAGAATATCACCCCAAATCCTTCACCCCCGGCATGCGGTGGTCGCCATCGCAGTCGGACAGCTTGGGCTGTGCGTCTCTCCGTTCTTCCCGTATGGCCACAGATCATCACTGCCGGTAGTGCGTAACTCATCCCACCCCAGAGTGCACAGATTGAGCCTGCCGGCTATGAAAGCTTCCCAAACAAGCTGGGACAGCTTCCCAAATTCCCAAACGAGTCGTAGTCCTCCCACACAAGTCGAGACACCCTGCGATACGGTGTCCAAAGACCGCGTCGCCCGAATACCGCGTCGCAGCCTTCGCTGCCGCCCAAAGTTGGACGACGGTGGTGAAACCTGGAACACTAACGCCGTGGTTGATGACAGTGGAACACAACAGACAGCATCCGCAGCGCAACGCGATCCGCTGCGCATTGGGGCGCTGACGCTAGTATCGCCGGTAATTTTGGCACCGATGGCCGGGGTGACCAATGTGGCATTTCGTAGTTTGTGCCGGGAACTCGAACGCGACGCCTTCGGTACCGTCGCCGGACTCTATGTCTGTGAAATGGTGACTGCTCGGGCGCTGGTCGAACGCAACGAGAAAACGCTGCACATGACCACCTTCGCCCCCGATGAGCAGCCGCGCAGTTTGCAGCTATACACCACTGATCCGAAATACACGTATCTTGCAGCGAAAATGATCGTTGACGAGAACTTGGCCGACCATATCGATATGAATTTCGGCTGCCCTGTACCGAAGGTGACCCGGCGCGGCGGCGGCGCCGCACTACCCTACAAGCAGCGACTTTTCGCAGCAATTGTGGGCGCTGCAGTGAAAGCCTGTGAAGGAACCGATATTCCGGTCACCGTCAAAATGCGCACCGGTATTGACGCTGAGCATATGACGCATCTTGCTGCCGGCCGGATTGCGGTGGAAGAAGGCGCGCAGGCGGTCGCGATTCATGGTCGTACTGCCGCGCAACGCTATGCCGGTCACGCCGACTGGGATGCGATCGGCGAATTGGTGGAGCATCTTCGCCCTACTGGGATTCCAGTGTTAGGCAATGGGGATATTTTCGCTGCCGAGGATGCCGCCGCAATGATGGAACACACCGGCTGTGCCGGGGTTGTGGTGGGTCGCGGCTGTTTGGGACGTCCATGGCTGTTTACCGAGTTAGCTGCAGTACTCAATGGTCATGAAAAACCAGCGCCACCGACGTTGGGGCAGGTGTGCAGTATTGTGCTGCGGCACACCGAATTGTTGATCGCGCATGATGGTGAGCAGCGGGCGATGCGCGACATTCGGAAACATATGGGCTGGTATTTCCGCGGGTTCCCGGTCGGCGGCCAGCTGCGCGCTGATCTTGCCCGGGTATCGACTTTTCACGAATTATGTGAACTACTGGCACCGTATCGTGATGCGGTTGCAGTCGCCGATGATGCTGATGGGGCGCGTGGTCGGCAAGGCCGGGCAAAGAAAGTTACCCTGCCGGAAGGCTGGTTGGATGATCCCTATGATCTCACCGTTCCGGTTGGTGCAGAGATTGAAAATTCGGGCGGCTAGCAGCTAACACCGCCAGCATTCAGCGAGCAGCCAGCACCGCAAGTACCCGGCTTGGATGCCGCAGCTATCAGCGCACACCAGGATCCAAGGGAACTGGCACGGAGTAACACACGCAGACGGTGAGAACTAACACACGCCGACGGTGAGAACTAACACACGCCGCCGGTGAGGGCTAACACACGCCGCAGGGAGGGATAACAACCCCACCAGGCTGGTGATGATCTGATCTGTGGCGGTGAATAACACAACATGGCTGCTGTTGCTCACAAGATATCTTGCCCCCTGCTCACCGCACACTTGGCTGATGCCTGTCTCGACAGACTGGGCTTGCGACACTCTTAAGGTACTTTGACTCCCCTAGTTGCGGTGCGGCTGGCGCACCGCTGCTTCTCCGAGCGAAGCGCTTCCAACGTTCCGTCATGACACTTCCCTACTGCGTGGCACCCAACCACCACACAGCCCACCCATTTGGGGGAATAAAAACCAGTTTCTTGGCGAGGCAGTGCAGCGCCCGTTCTGGCGGCAAATCGCACCAAAGTGGTAAGCCGGTTTGCCAGTTGACCAGACTTGCACAGGTTACCGGCGAGTAACCGCAGCAGTACCGTCAAGTTACCGGCCACAAAACAGCCCATATACAGTCTTGGCGAAACAGCTGCGGTGCCGATATTGCACCGTCACCTCCCCCATTCGCCAGTTGATGTCGATCTCGGGAAAATGGTTGAACATCCCGGCGCAGACACCCTCGTGCCCGGCGACTCGTATCCCCCGGAAGTACCCCTCAAGAGGCTTTCCCTGCCGCACGATAGCCAATATATTGCATAGTATGCGCAGCTCTTACCAGGAACGACTCGACCGGTTTGCCCAAGATCTCATCGTCATGTGTGACACTGTGCAGGTCATCATGCAGCAGGCAGCGAAGGCGCTGCTAGCGCAGGATCTCACCGCCGCCGAACAAGCACTTACCCTCACCGATGATCTCAAACCGATCACTCAACGCTGCGAAGAACGAGCCGTGCAGCTGCTTGCTTTGGAAGGACCGCTCGCCCGCGACCTGCGGCAAGTAGTGTCCAGTATCTATATTGTGGAAGACATCTCCCGCATGGCGACGTTGGCAAAACATATCGCCACCACCGCCCGGCTGCGGCATCCTGCACAGGTGCTCCCTGAGCCGCTCGTCGGCTATTTCGAAGAATATTCGCGGCTCGCCCAAGAGATGACCCAAAAACTGGGTGATCTCCTCACCGACCCGGATGATGTGGATGTGGCAGTGGTGTTCGGCGCCGACGATGACGCGGTCGACGATATTCAGAAACATTTATTCCTTCTTCTTACCGCCCGCCCGTGGGAACACTCCACCACCCAAGCCGTCGATGTGGCACTGCTGTCGCGCTATTTCGAACGCTACGCCGACCACATTGTCAACGTTGCTAGCCGAATCATCTATCTGTCCACCGGCATGAAACCAGCCGAATATCTGGCCAACCGGGAAGCCGCCCAACGCGGGGAACGCTTCGATGATCGACTCGCCGCCTTAGAGCATCGGCTGGGGATCGCGCCACAACCCAAACCCCACAACCTATAGACCGACAGGAATAGGCATTCCCCACGCACCCTAACTACGGCCAGAAAGTGGCCTGTGAGCAGCGGAAACAATGAGAGTTTTCACTGCCGGAATTGAGCAGAGTACACTTTTTCCATGCCACATGTAACAGGATTTGATCGCGAACAATATATCGAAATGCAGTCGGAACATATCCGGCAGCGACGCGAAGAAATCGGCGGCAAACTGTACCTGGAGATGGGCGGCAAGCTCTTCGATGACATGCATGCCTCCCGGGTGCTGCCAGGGTTTACCCCTGACAACAAGATTGCCATGCTCGATCGAATCAAAGACGAGGTAGAAATCCTTGTCTGTTTGAACGCTAAAGACATCGAACGCAACAAGATTCGCGCCGACCTGGGCATCACCTATGAAGATGATGTGCTGCGTCTGGTGGATGTGTTCCGGGAGCGGGGATTCCTGGTCAACAATGTGGTGCTCACCCAAATGGACGACACCAACACCAAAGCGGTGGAATGCAAGCAGCGCCTGGAACGGCTGGGGTTGACAGTTTCCCGCCATCGGGTCATTCCCGGTTATCCCTCCGACACGGACTTTATCGTCTCGGAGGCGGGACTTGGCCGCAACGAATTCGCCGAAACCACCCGTAACCTGGTGGTGGTGACCGCCCCAGGTCCTGGTTCCGGGAAACTTGCCACCTGTCTTTCGCAGATCTACCACGAGCATAAGCGGGGTGTGAATGCCGGCTATGCAAAGTTTGAAACCTTCCCGATTTGGAATCTGCCGCTGGAGCATCCGGTGAATCTTGCCTATGAGGCGGCAACGGTCGATTTGAATGATGCCAATGTCATCGACCATTTCCACCTGTCGGCGTATGGCAAGTCGACGGTGAACTATAACCGGGATGTGGAAGCCTTCCCACTGCTGAAAACCCTGCTGACGAAACTTACCGGCAACACCCCATACCAGTCCCCGACCGATATGGGTGTGAACATGGCCGGTAATTGCATTGTTGACGATGCAGCCTGTCGGGCTGCTGCAAACAATGAGATTATTCGCCGCTACTTCCAAGCGCTCGTCGACGAGGCACGCGGCGCGAAGGATTCCACCGATTCGGATCGGGCGGCAGTGGTGATGGCGAAAGCCGGGTTGAAAGTCACAGATCGCACTGTGGTGCAGCCTGCCCGTGCCAAAGCAGAAGCCACTGGTCTTCCTGCGGCTGCCCTCGAGTTGGGCGATGGCACCATTGTTACCGGCCGCACCAGTGATCTGGTGGGCTGTTCCGCGGCAGTATTGCTCAATGCTTTGAAGCATTTAGCTGGCCTCGACCCCGATATGCATCTGTTGTCGAAGGAAGCCATCGAGCCGATCCAAGAGTTGAAGACGGTGCATTTGGGTTCCCGGAATCCGCGGCTGCACACCGATGAGGTGCTCATTGCACTGTCGGTGTCTGCTGGCCACGATGAGGATGCGCGCAAGGCTTTAGAGCAGTTGAAGAATCTGCAAGGCTGCGATGCGCACACCACCACTATTTTGGGCAGTGTCGATGAGGGAATTTTCCGCTCTCTTGGGGTGCTGGTCACCAGCGATCCCGTGTTCGCGAAAAAGTCGCTCTACCAAAAGCGGTAACACACTACCCGCCACCTGGCACAAACCGGCACGGTTGACTTCCCACGCGCGCAAGCGTCCACCTGCACCACCGGTGCAGCGTAGCCGGTGGCGGCCGCTGTAACCGCTGCACACAGTACAGCGCCGACAAGGTTTCTTGCGGCAAGGGGATCACCCTTGCTCAACACCATTGTCGGCGCTGTTTTTTCGGCGATGCAGCCGTGGAAGCCGTGCGACGGTTCCATTCAATGTGGTTGGCGCATTACTTCACGCGGGTTAGCCGAACCGTCCGGAGATATAGTCTTCGGTTTCTTGTTCCTGCGGATGTTCAAACATTGCCGCAGTAGGCCCTACTTCTACCAGCCGACCCGGTTTCCCGGTTGCCTCCAATGAGAAAAACGCAGTCTGGTCACTCACCCGCGCCGCCTGCTGCATATTGTGGGTGACGATCACAATGGTGTAGTCATCTTTCAGCTGTGTGATGAGTTCTTCCACCGCCAGCGTCGAGATCGGATCAAGTGCCGAACACGGCTCATCCATAAGCAACACATTCGGCTTTACTGCGATCGCCCGGGCAATACAAAGCCGCTGCTGCTGTCCACCGGACAGCCCACCGCCCGGCTTGTCGAGGCGATCTTTGACTTCCTCCCACAGATTCGCCCCCCGCAGGGCTTCTTCGGTGACGGCAGCCAGTTTGTCCTTATTCTTCTCCCCGGCAAGGCGCAGACCTGCTGTCACGTTCTCGGCGATGGACATTGTGGGAAACGGGTTCGGTTTTTGAAACACCATCCCGATGGTGGAGCGTACTGCCACCGGATCCACATCGGGGTCGTAAATATTTTTCCCGTCGAGCAGAATCTCACCGGTGACCCGCGCACCGGGGGTGACTTCATGCATACGGTTGATGGTGCGCAGCACTGTGGATTTTCCGCATCCGGACGGACCGATAAACGCGGTCACCGCATTCGCCGGGACGTGCAAGTTCACATCTTGCACCGCATGAAAATCACCGTAATAAATATTGACATCGTGTAAATCGAGTTGTTCAGCCATGACTGTGTTTCTTCCCGAATCCTTATTCGACGTTGTTGCTTGATAAAAAGGGGGCGCGAGCAGCCAGCAGCTTCGGGCAGCCGACTTGACGCTGCGGACCTACCACTGGCCGGGCGGCGACAGGCCGCCGGCGGGCAATATGGTTAGCGTTTTGCTGGTGCCCACATGCGGGCAAGAAGTTTCGCACCTATGGTGAGTACCGCGATAAAGAACACCAGGGTCAGTGCCGCACCCCACATTTTGTCAACGGCAGGGCCTTGAAAATCGGCGCGATACATGTCCAGCATCATCAGTGGCAGCGAGGATTGATTGCCCTGCCAGGGGTTAAAGTTCAACGATGCGGAGGATCCCACCAGGATCAGCACTGGGGCAGATTCGCCCATGACACGGGCAATAGCAATCATCAGCCCGGTGACAATGCCCGACAGTGCGGTGGGCAGCACAATAGTGATAATGGTTTTCCACTTGGGAATGCCGAGCGCATAGGCGGATTCCCGCAAATCGTGGGGCACTACTTCCAGCATCGACTCGGTGGTGCGCACCACCACAGGGATCATGAGCAGCACCAATGCCAGACTTACCGCGATCCCGGAGCGTTGAAAACCACAGAGCACGATCCATGCCGAGTAGATAAACAGTGCCGCCACAATAGAGGGCACCCCGGAGAGAATATCGACCATAAAGGTGGTGATCTTGCCCAAGCGGCCACCTTCGTCATATTCGACCAGATAGATGGCGGTGGCCAAGCCGATGGGGATAGCGATCGCGGCACAGACCCCGACTTGCATTGCGGTGCCTACTATGGCGTGGATCGCACCGCCGGCGGCCATGTCACTGGTGACACCAAGCTGGGATTTTGTCCACCATTCAGCGGTGATAATGCTCCCGATGCCGCGGCGAACAAGCTCACTGACCACCCACAGCAGCGGGATCAGCGCAATGCCGATGGTGGCAGTGATGATGACTGTTGCTAGCTGGTTGTTGATCCGGCGGCGGGTGGTGAGTCCAGCCGCCAAGGGGGCGGGCGTCTTGCGAGTAGCTGGTGTTGTTGTCGGTGAGGTCACGAATGGTCACACTCGTTTCTGATCGTTGAACAAGCTGGATCGAGCAGGATTGGTATCAGGTGGTCTCAACAGGGCTATCGTTTGGCTTTCCCGACGGCACGACGGGTAATGACCAGGCGGGCAACAGCGTTGACGGCAAACGTAAGCGCGAACAGCACAAGCCCTGCGGCGATATAGGCGCCGGCTTTGATATCGTCGTTAAACTCAGGTGCGGCGTTGGCGATCGCGGTGGCAAACGTGTTGCCGCCATCAAATACTGACCAGCGGAATCCCGGCGCGGAGGACACCACTAAATACAGCGCCATGGTCTCCCCGAGGGCACGCCCCAACCCCAGCATGCTGCCCGCCACGAACCCGGCGCGCCCGAAAGGCCACACAGCAAGTTGCACGACTTCTAACCGGGTTGCTCCTAAAGCGAGTGCCGATTCGATGTGACCGGTTGGGGTTTGGGCGAATACTTCCCGGGCGGTTGCGGCAATCACCGGCAAAATCATGACCGCGAGCACTACCCCACCGGTAGCCAGATTGCGGGAGGTTGCAAGCGATGGACTGTTGGCGTAGGTGGTAAATAGTGGCAGCGCTCCGAAATGGGTGGTGAGGAAGGTAAAAAGTGGTGAAAGTGCAGGACCTAGCACTGTCATACCCCACAGTCCGTAGACGATTGAGGGCACAGCTGCGAGCAGGTCGATGACAAATCCGAGTGGCTGTTTCAGCCAGGGTGGGCTGTAGCAGGTGAAAAAGATCGCTACCCCTAGGGCAACGGGCATAGCGAGGAGGAGCGCGATCAGGGAGATCACCACGGTGACGCCGAACAGGTTGGGGATACCGAAATACATCGCTTCCCGGTTGGTGGTGTCCCAGTCGCCGGTGTAGCTGAAAAATCCGAGCCAGCCGGCGGCGTTGCGCTGGAGGGCAGGGACAGCCCGCCACAGGAGGAAGAGTCCAATTGCCCCAATGAGCAGGCTTACGGTGATCGCGGCACTAGTGGTGCCGAGCCGGGCGAGGGTTTCTGCCCGTCGGGTTTTCCCACCAGTGGTGAGCAATCCAGGCGGGGTGGTGCTGGTGGGTGTGCCAGTCGGTGGTGGGGGCGGTGTGGCCGGGGTGTTTGACGGGAGTTGGGCGGGACCGCGGCCGGTGCGGCCGCGAATGTCGTGATCAAGATGAGTCATCGTATCCAAGCAGGCTTCCACAGCGGGGATGGACAGTTTCGGGGTGGTCGGTTGCTGTAGTGCGAGTACGGGTGGTTTGCGCGGTGACTGTTGCAAAGCGCATGTTGCTGCGCATGCCGCACCACACCGACCGGAGTCAAGCAATAAGGAGTAGTCGTGCTGGAAAAAAGGGTGGCGGAAGTGCGCGAGCAGCGAAGGAATTTCAGCGAAAAAGAGGGGAGAAGAAGTAAGGGTTATGGGAAGGCGGTGAGACGAACATGAAGGGGAAGAAGCGGGGTGGGAGCTAAGATTGCACAGTCGGGAAACTTGGAGGTGCCGTGGGCACCACAAGTTGCTGCAGCACACCCCACGCCGGCACGCATTTGTTCTACAACGTCTGCCGGTGCACTGCCACGGGAAGATGCGCGAAGGTTGTTGCACCACCCCGGATCTGCCCTGGTACACGATGCGGGGTGGTGCCAGCACAGACTCACTGCTGCTTGATAGCTTCCTGCTGCTGCACACCAGGGTGACGCATATTCGCCAGTGGTCGCTTCGCTATTCGATGGCGGCAACTGCTGCTTCGAGTTTGGCTTTATAGTCACCTTGAACCGGGATATAGCCCTTTTCCGCCAGGGTGTCATCTTGCACGGACAGCGCCACGGAAAGGAAGTCTTTTACCCTGGCTGCAACCTCAGGTTCGTAGCCTTTCGAGCACACAATCTCATAGGTGGTCAACACCAGCGGATAGGCGCCGGGGGTTTGCATGGCGAAGAGTTGCTTCGCATCCACCACCATGTCGTGACCGCTGCCAACATAGGTGAGGTTGTCGAGCGCAATCCCAACCGAATCGGGATCAAGGGCAACAGGTCCTGCCCCAAAATCGATTGCCGCAACATTGACGTCAGCAACATCGCGGGTAAAACCGGCCTCCACATAGGTGATGGCACCTTCGGTGGCAGCCACTTCTGTCACTACCCCTTTCGAGCCGTTTGCCCCGGCACCGGTGGCGGTGGGGAAGGATTTCCCGGTGGTTGACCATTGCCCAGGGGCGGCGGCGGTTAAGAATTTTTGGAAGTTGTCGCTGGTTCCGGATTCTTCCGACCGGTAGATCACCGCAATCGGGGTATCAGGCAGGCTCACTCCCTCGTTGAGGGCCGCAATAGCAGGATCATTCCAGGTGGTGATGGTTCCTGCGAAGATTTGTGCAATCACTGGCGGGGACAGCACTACTGTATCAACCCCAGAAAGGTGATAGGCCACAGCAACCGGGCCGATCACCAATGGCAGATGCCAGGCAGGATTGTTGTTACAGCGGGCTTGTGCCGCGGTTTGTTGTTCATCGTTTAAAGGCGAGTCGGAGCCGCCAAAATCGACGGTGCCGTTAATGAACTGTTTCTGCCCCGCGCCGGAACCGGTGGCGGTGTAGTCGAAACTTGCCCCGGGGATCGTCTGCCCGTAGGCGGCACGGAAATATTCCATTGCTTTCTGCTGGGAGGTGGCACCTTCCCCGGTGAGCTGACCGGTTTGGCCGGTCACTTCAGCATCAGCGGCAGCACTGACCGGTGCAGCCTGTTCGGATTGTTCATTACAGCCGGCAAGCAAGAGTGCGGCGGCAGCGACACCGGCGATAATTGAACAATTGCGACGATAACGTGGGTTGTACACGGATACCTACTTCCTTGAACCGAAAAGCTATACACAGGGTGAAGGGAAAGTCTCAGGGGGTGCAATGATGGTTATCCCATCAGCCAAGCACCTTCTTGGCAGTGCTTCCGCCGGCTGGTGGACTGGTTAACCATGCCGTTGGCCAGCCCAGCAAAGCTGCTGGAATACCCAGGTGGTTGGGTGCTACCTGCCCTGACAATCAAGGGACTCTAACGAGGCGAAGTAACGGGTAGGCGACCAGAAAGGAAACTTCTTCCCCCATCGGGCGCCGTTGTAACACCCGAGGTTGGCTTCGCCGCCACCCAGTCGTAGGGCAGCACCCATGATTGCTGCTTCCCCATCACCGCCTGCTGCGGCATTGCTGAAGAGGTAACCCCTGAACACCGGCAACCCGGCCACGCTGATATCCGAAGCAGGGCAGCATTTGGTGCTGCCCTGCCATCAGCGATGCCCCACATCCCCGCTGTGCGGCAGGTAACAGTCAAGTAAACAGCTTGTGAAGTATGACTTTTCACATGAGCAACAGCATGCCCTCACCCCCGCCCACGTTCAGGGGTGAAAGCCGGGCATGGCACACCCCTGGGACTCCCCGCCAGGTGTCTTGGGTTACCTAAAGTTCACCCCCCACTAGCGCTGCGATCCCACCTTCGGCGCTGCCGCGTTGCAATGTCCCTGCCCCAGGCTACAGCTGGTGTTCCCGGCTGGACTGCAGCGTCTCGCTAACCTGGGAAAACTGTGGCAGGAAACTGGGCAGATCCAGGCCGCTGTAGTTAGTCGCCGGCTGCCTCTGCGGCACCGCTCGTGCCCGGGGTGTCCTTGCCGTCATTGTGCCGGTGAAAAACCACATGGGTTTCCGCGGTGGTGAACCCTAGGCGACGATAACCGGCCACTGCAGGAGTGTTATCTGCTTCCACATACAGCACAATTTTGGTGACTGCTGGCGCACCGGCACGCCCCTGCAGCAGGTCACGCAGACCTTGCGCCATCAGCGGTCGAAACAGGCCCGTGCCTTGATAGTGCGGGGCAATACCGATGACATAGACTTCCCCCACCCCATCCGGGTGTCGTTTCACCCAGTGGAATCCAGCCAGTCGGCCAAGTCCGGCAACTACTTCCGGATCATGGTTCGCATCAGCTGCTGGCGGGTGGATCTCGGCACCCGGTTCAGCAGCAGTATCCCACAGCAGATGGACCGAATTCGGATCAAACCAGTCCACCTCCATTGCCCGCTGCAGCGTTGCCTGCGACCAGCCGCCTTGTTCGGGATGCCAGTCGAATGCGGCATTATTGACCGCCACCCAGGCTGCCGCAACAGCGGTGGGATCAGCAACACTACAGGCTTGCTCATAGGTGGTGAAACGACGCTGAGCGGGAAGTGTCATCAGCCCGGTAGTGTCTTGCTGCTTTGCCACCACCCTTGCAGCATTATCATTATCACTGGCGAGCACCAGCAATTCTCGAGTGATGGACAGACCCAATTGCTTCGCAAGATGCACAGCGGCTGGATGTTGACCATGTGCCCACACATCGACGACCCCGGCGGCAAAGAGGTGGGCAAGCAGCTGGCTGCCGATGCCGGCATTTCGTGAGTGTGGCGCCACCACACATTCGGCCTGTGCATCGCGTTGGACAGCCACTGCCACAATGGGTTGGGTTTGCTCACTGGTATCGACCACCCCGTACACGGTCACCGCCGCGGTACTGTCGGTTCTTCCATCGGTGATTGCCCTGCGGAATTGTTCACTGATTGCTGCAATTCCGTCGACAGAGGTCGCCTCGTCGATCACGCTGAGCAGCGTGGTCTGCAGGTCGTCGGACAGGGGCTGGGAGTAGGTTTCGATACGAAAAGCCATGGCTTCGACCCTAGCGCACCCGTCACCACTGCAAGCAGGAGCAGCCAGCAGGCTCATAGCGCGGCACCCGGTTAGACGCTGCTGTGCGCTGGCGGCGAACACACTTTAAGGCAATCGCTGCTGGCCGCTATGATCAGGACATGAGCGAAAACGATACGAATCCACAGCACAGTGAAGAAGCCACTGGTGCCACAGCAGCCGATGCCGCCACCACCACCGGTCCGGTGGTCGATACCGCAGCCGATGCGCAGGCCGCTGCCCCGCAAAGCCCGTTCTTGTCCGGGAGTGCAGCAGTGAATCTGGCTGCCGAACAATCCAAAATCACCGCCGAGAAAAATATCCCCAATTTGGAAGGTCTGCCGGTTGCCGATGACACCGCCAACCTGCGGCAAGGCCCCAATCTTCACGACGGTCTGCTTGCCCTCCTGCCGCTGATTGGTGTGTGGGAAGGGCAAGGCCAGGCTGATACCGCAGAAGGTGGCAGCTACCCGTTTGGGCAGCGGCTCACCTTTGCCCACAATGGTGAAAACTACATCAGCTATTCGTCGAAGATTTACAAGCTCGACGAACATGGGGAAGCAATCGGCTGGGCGGAGCAAGAAGCCGGTTTTTTGCGGATCAGCGAATCCGATGAGATGGAATTTGTCATCACTCACGCCGCTGGCGCAGTCGAGATTTTCTATGGTGATCCGCTCAACGAGCGTGCCTGGCAGTTCGAAACCGCCTCTACCATGGTGACCGCCACCGGCCCGAAAGCATTAGGCCCTGGCAAACGTTTGTACGGGCTGATGCCAAATAATGATTTGGGCTGGGTTGATGAGCGGGTCGTCGACGGTGAACTCTTGCCCCGCATGTCCGCGCAGCTGCGCCGCATCGTCGGCTAGTGCCTGCCCCCGCAACACAACATTTCACAGCAGGAACAAACAAGCAGCTGCAGGCGCTGCATCTGTAAGGAAGAACACCACGTTGCAGCTGTAACTAACGCCAGCAAGCAATAGCCGCAGCTGCTGCAAAAAAAGACAACGCACACGCGGCACTGGTTGCAAACCGTGTGCCGCCAGCAAGCCTTGCCCGATTCTGCCGCGGTGGTCTGTCACCGCTTTTTTCGGGGCAAGGCTTGTTGTGTCTTGCGCACCGCTGTGCATTCCGTTGGATGCACGTCCTGTTTGGGTGCACAGCAGATTAGCCGAGCACAGCGTGTGCGGGGAACACGCAGCACACTGCTGCGCTGGCATCCACCGCCGCAAAGGCGACCAGCGCTATTTCCGCTTGCGATGCTTTTTGTCTTTGGATTTTTCTTCCCGCCCAGCACTATCTTGTGACTTCCCCCCGGTTTTAGCAGTGCCGGTGCTCTGTGCTGCACCATCACCGTTAGCGTTGCCATGTTCACCGAGTAGGCCTGCTGCACCAACAGCTGCGTCAATATCTGCATGTGCATCGAATGCCTTGCCGGCTGGCCGCTGAACGGGACTATCAAGGCGATGTGCCGCGCGTTCATCGACGACCACTGCTGCGGCGGCTAAGGCTTGTGCCACCAGAGCCGGGATTGCACCAGGGTTATCGGGTTTGGCGAGTTTCTCCCCGTCAATGCTGCGCACCCGGGCAGCCATCCGCACCGCAGAAACCAGCCACACCGAATCGGCTTTCAGCACATCTTTTTTCTTGATTTTCTTATACTGCACCGTATAGCCCTGGCTGGGGGCATAGTCGAATAACGCACCGATTGTCGTACTCGGCAAAATATGCCGGTCTGGTTTCGGGGTCAGCAATGTTTTCCCTTGCACGACGAGCAGCGCAGCTGTAGTTGCTTCCTGCAAGAGTCCGTCGCTGCTCGTGAAAATCACATCGTCGGCACCGTTATCTTGTGCCCACCGTACTGCCGCCATCGCCGCCTGATAGTTCACCGATTTTACTGCCGCAAGCTGCCAGGGGGCTGCATCGTCGCCACGATCAATGGTGTATCCCCGGCAAGCGGTGAGCACCTTCACCCCTTGTTCCCGGGCGGTAAGTTGTGCCGCTGGAATAGCGGTCACCGTCACCCAGCCGGTGGGCTGCCCGGTTGCGGCTCGTCCCCGGGAGAGTGTCCACGTGCACCGGGCATCGGTGGTGGCCTGCTGATTAAACTGTGCAACCGCAATCTCTGTGGCGGTGATCCATTGTTCCTGCTGTGGATTCGGCAGCCCCAGGGCGACACAAGAGTTACTAAAGCGCTGCAAATGTGCCGACAATCCCACCGGTTTACCGGCACTGACCAGTAATGTTTCAAACACCGCATCCCCCCTGGTGACTGCCGCATCATCAAAGAAAATGTGGGGCATGGTCGGATTGTGGGCGCGCGCCGATCCGCCGAGCGGATCAACAATCACAATGACTGGTTTGGGCGTCGAAAAGGGCATACCTAGATTATGGCTCGGATAACAACTACGATCTTCTTTTGTGACCAATGAGGCGACGCTTACTCCCCCCAATGATGGGCACACCCCAGCGATGGTGGAATCAGCCGACAGTGCGGCAACTGGATTCCTCACCCGCGACTATGGCGGGTTGATCGTTGATTTTGCTGCCGATGTGCCGGCCACGCTCCGGCCAAGCTATCAGGGGGATGCCACAGTACCGTGGCATTATGGGGATCCTTTCGGGGAACAAGCAGCGATTGCGGCCGGTACCAGGCCGCGTGTGATCGTCACCGATGAACAGCATGCTGTGCGCATCAGCGGCGCAGATGCCCCTGATCTCTTGCATCGGCTAACGACACAGCATTTTCTCGGCGATACGACCAGTATTAATGGCGCCGGGCTGTTAACGCTTTCCGCCCAGGGGCATATCAACCAGCAGCTCACCGTATTTACCGGCGACGATACTGCAATCTATGGTGTTGGCGCGGCCGCGGATGTCACCGCTTTTAGCGACCATGTCACCCGAATGAAGTTTTGGTCAGATGTCACCGTCACCCCCACCGTCCTGAACCGGGTGGTGATCCTGGGTGGCACTGCTTCACACCATGGGCAGCTTGCTGCCAATCCTGCCCTGCAACCACTGGTCACGGTTGCCGCCCACATCACCTGGGCGGGGCTGTGTCGCACTGACTTACTGGTCGATCCGCAACACCTTCCCGCATTGATTACTACTCTCACCGGCGATGGCATATCCCTGGCCGGCATGATGGCCTATGAAGCGCTGCGGATCGCGGCCGGTATTGCCCGCCGGGAACCAGATTTGGCCGCCAATTCGATCCCGCATGAAAGTCATCATCTGCTCGGCCGGGGGGCAACCCCTGCCGCGGTGCATTTGGACAAAGGCTGCTATCCGGGGCAGGAAACTGTTGCCCGCGTTGAAAACCTTGGCCAACCCCCAAAACTGCTGGTGGTCGCCCATTTAGATGGTTCCGCACCACAGCTACCAGCACCAGGTACTGCGATCAGCAATGGTCGCCGCACTGTTGGCACCATCGGCAGTGTCATTGAGCACCACGAATATGGTCCGATTGCCCTTGCTTTGGTGAAACGGTCTGCCGTCGGCAAAACCGGCACCCTGACCGCCGCCGGTCAATCGATTGCTATCGACCCGGATTCACTACCCCCGGATTCCGGTCCGAAAGCTGGACGGGTGGCGTTGGCGAAACTGCGCGGACTTGATCCCACCGACGACTAGCCAGCAGAACACAATGCTTGGCAGATTGCTGCCCCACCCCCCAAGCAGGCGACAACAAAACCCAGGTTCCTTGACACCGTTAGGTGTGCCCCACCCTGCCCCCTGGTCCGACACCCCGCCTTGCGGGAGGAACCCAGTTTGTCGGCCACAGCGCCACCAAGAATTGTTTGCTCGCCTGCCGCGAAGGACCACCGACCCAAGTCTCGGGGAAGCGTAGCGAAAATCATCCATGTGCCTTTGATGCAAAAAAAGGGGCATCAACAACCGGGCTGCGTCCGATCACCGCGTCGGGAATGTGTTGTTTTCTGCAGCTCAATGACTATTTGCGGTATTTTCACACAGAAACCGCTATTGTTGTCTAACAGGAATACACATTGAGAGACATTCCGGGCGTACTCTTACGCCCGACGAAAACCCAAGGGGGTCAGACCATGGGTCGCGGCCGTGCTAAAGCAAAACAAGCCAAAGTTGCTCGTCAGTTGAAGTACAACATCCCGGACATGGACCTGGATCAGTTGCAACGTGAACTCAAGGGCAACTCGAGTGATCACGAGAACTATGGTGCTGACGACTATGACGACGACTATGACAAGTGGTCGGATTGGGCGGATGAGGCGCCGCAGCGCTAGCTGGTGTGCCAGGCGAATATCCACGTCACCGTGTGCGGTGGCGGGCGAAGTTGCATTGAACTGATCCCGTTACCAGCGGAGTACCAGCGCGATGCTGACACGTGCAGCAATAACTGCAAAGCGTGCAATCTATTTGTGCAACCACCGTCGCTCGGCTTTTCCATAGCCGGCCACGGTGGTTTTTCCGCTGCCTACATTGCCACAGCTATTCCATGTTCAAAGGCCGCTGGCAGCACCTTCGGTGCCGCCGTGCGTGGGTGATAATGATTGTTCCTTAGCCTGGTGTTGCTTCTGCAACGCGAAACTGGGGTGTTCAGTTTGCCCGCGCCGATGCCGATAGGTGTCGCACAGGAGCAAAGCCCCTATTCCACCGCGGAATGAGTCACCACTGGTACCGGGTGCAAGCAGTCGCCATGCAACCCAGCGGGCAACACCTAGTCGGGCTGTGGGAACGGCACCCTACATCAACGTCGTACGCTGCTCATTTACCGTCAACGAAGGGGCAGCAGCATTGCGTTTACTGTAGTGGAGGATTCCTGCCGCGCCTGCAGTGACCGTGGATGCTACCGCCAGCAATTCCCTGTAGCGCGACTTCCCGGTAGTTGCGTTGACTGTGTGCACCATAAGTCCCACACGCCACTGCACTACCGGATCAGCGACCTGCGATCACCGCCAAAAGCCAGATGCTGTTACTCGTCGGCGTAATCCCCGGTGAGCACGACTCGTGGCTCATCCGCTGCGGCGGTGTGCACTTCACCAAGAATGAAGCTGTCCACATGGCGGGCGGTCAGCATTGCCATTGCCCGATCCGCATCCTCAGCGGCAACTACCGCCACCATACCAACCCCCATGTTGAAGGTTTTTTCCATCTCTTCCCGGGATACTTTCCCTAAGTCTTCGATGACCCGGAAAATCTGATTTGGGGTGATCGCCGCCCGGTGCAACGTAGCGGTGTAGCCGTCAGGAATGACCCGCGCCAGGTTGCCAGCCAATCCCCCACCGGTGACGTGACAGAAGGTGTGCACATCACATTCACTGGCCAGGGCAAGACAGTCTTTCGCATAAATCTTTGTCGGCTCCAAGAGCTCTTCGCCAAGCGTGCGGCCGAGTTCCTCAACATGGGAGTGCAGATCAAGGCCGGCGATCTCAAGGAGGACGTGGCGGGCTAGCGAATAGCCGTTCGAGTGCAACCCGGAGGCGGCCATACCAATCACCACATCCCCGGTGCGAACCTTATCTGGTCCGAGTAGCTGTGCGGCTTCCACCACACCGACCGCAGTGGCGGACACGTCATAGTGGTCGGGCTCCATCACCCCGGGATGTTCCGCAGTTTCACCACCCAGCAGGGCACAGCCAGCCTGCACACAGCCTTCGGCAATACCGCTGACAATTGTGGCGACTTTCTCCGGGATCACCTTCCCGATAGCAATATAGTCTTGCAGGAACAGGGGTTCCGCCCCGCACACCACGAGATCGTCAACGCACATTGCAACCAGGTCGATACCGATGGTGTCGTGCTTATCCATTGCTTGGGCGATAACGAGTTTCGTGCCCACCCCGTCACTGCCGGCGGCAAGCAGTGGTTCTTCATATTGTTTCAGTTTGAATAATCCGGCGAATCCCCCAATACCACCAGTGACTTCTTCGCGGGTGGCTCGTTTCGCCAGTGGGCCGATGAGTTCCACGGCCTGATCACCGGCAACAATGTCGACACCGGCTGCCGCATAGGAGACCCCCTCCGGGGCAGGCTGCGGGGCTGCAGCAGGTGTTGTGGAAGCCGGATTGTGTGGTTGATTCGTCATCAGGGTTTGTTCACATTCTTTGTTCGTGTTGTTCAATCAAATATCAATCAGGGCGGCAAGTAGGGTGGTTGTGGGGTGCAACTGTTCGCGCACCTATCCGCAGCAGTGCATGATTCCACACTGCTGCCTCCTGCTGTGTTTACTGCTCCGCCGATGCGGCCGGGGTTTGCAGTTTACGCACGAGTGCCGCATTCGGGTTGCCTTCTGGCAACCCCAGCGGATAGTCCCCATCAAAGCAGGCACAACACAATTCACTGCGGGTTTGCCGGGTAGATTCCACCATGTTTTCGATGGATACATACCCCAGCGAATCCGCCCCGATTGCAGTGCGCACCGATTCGACCATGGCTGCCTCATCCGCAGTGTCGACGGCATTCGCCACAAGCTCACCGGGGGTGGCAAAGTCGATGCCATAGAAGCATGGCCATTTCACCGGCGGGGATGCGATCCGCACATGCACTTCCCGGGCGCCGGCTTCCCGCAGCATCCGAATCAAGGCCCGCTGCGTGTTACCACGCACCAGGGAATCGTCGACCACCACAAGTCGTTTGCCGTTGATGACTTCCCGCAGCGGGTTGAGTTTGAGGCGAATACCTAACTGCCGGATGGTCTGTGAAGGCTGGATAAATGTCCGCCCCACATAGGCGTTTTTCACCAGTCCTTGCCCGAAGGGAATCCCGGAACCTTGGGCGTAGCCGACCGCCGCCGGGGTACCCGAATCTGGTACCGGAATAACAAGGTCAGCATCTGCTGGATATTGTTTCGCTAGCCGTTGCCCGATTTCAACGCGGGTGGCGTTAACCGCCCGACCCCGGATCACCGAGTCAGGTCGAGCCAAATACACATATTCAAAGACGCAGCCTTTGTGGGTGGTGTCAGCAAACCGGGTGGAATGCACCCCGGTTGCATCAATTGCCACCAATTCCCCGGGGGCGATCTCCCGCACAAAGGAGGCACCAACAATATCGAGGGCAGCAGTTTCACTGGCTACCACCCAGCCACGTTCCAGTCGGCCAAGGGAAAGTGGGCGAACCCCATTGCGGTCACGCGCCGCATACAAAGTGTTGCCGTCAGTAAATGTAAGGCAGAATGCCCCTTCCACCTGCGGAAGCAGGGCAAGTGCTGACTGCTCCAGCGAAGTCTTATCATCAATGCCGTCGGCGAGCAGTGCACACAACACATCAGAGTCCGATGGTGCCTGCTCTTTGTCGACTAGTTCCTTGTCGTGGGCAATATCGAGCAGCTGCAGATAGTTCACCAGGTTGCCGTTGTGACCTAGCGCCACATCGGTGCCGTTTTTCGCCATCCGAAACATTGGTTGGGCGTTATTCCAGCACGCCCCACCGGCGGTGGAATAGCGGGTATGCCCGATCGCTAAGTCACCTTTCAAAGCCCCCAGCGACTGTTCGTCAAAGATTTGGCTCACGAGTCCCAAATCTTTAAACACCACAATCTGATCCCCATCACCAACAGCAATACCTGCTGCTTCTTGGCCGCGATGCTGCAAAGCGTAGAGCCCATAGTAGGTGAGTTTGGCAACGTCTTCCCCCGGCGCCCACACCCCAAACACCCCACATTCTTCACGGGGTGCGGTCTCGCCTTGATCATCCAACGGGGAGGCTAACCCCCCGCTATACCCCCCTTGACGGGTTGAACATGCACTTGCCTGTCTTGGTTGTTGCGAAGCCACAATTTCCTACTGTAGCCGTTAGCGTGCAAAGTTCGACACCAAACCGGGAACAGCTCACCCGGAAAGTCCCCCCGCCGACAAGCGAAAGCCCCACCCCAAGTTCACCACAGCCATCCTCTATCCGCAGTTGCATTACACGGCAGCCGACATCAGCTTTTGCCCATCGACCACCGGCATGACTTCGTCGACCAGCTGTGCTCTTGTCCCGGAAATTTCAATCAGCGGGCTGCTGGTAGCAACAATGTCAGCCATCGTGATCCAGCCGCAGGCCAGTCGACAAAACGTGAGCGGATCGAGCTGCACCACATTCGGCGGTGTTCCCCGGGTATGGGCAGGTCCGTCTATAAGTTGCACAGCCACAAATGGCGGCACCCGCAACTCGACGGTTTTCCCCGGGGCGTCTTGGGCGGCCGTGCGCGCCAACATGCGGCACGCCGCCGCGAGTTGCGGCCGGGTCGGTTCCGGTTGGGTGGCAGGATCAGCAATCCACGGCAGGATCGCCATCACTGCTTCCCGGAGCTGCTGCGGGTCGATGCGTTTTCCAGTCATACGTTGTAACTTTGCCACAGTGTCCACCAGTATCCCGGTTTCACCACTGCGCAACGCACACCAAACCGAAAAAACAGCCATCCTATTGACCATCCACACCTTGATCACCCACACCATTTTGCGGGATGTGCGCCACAGCATTTCCACCCGCAACAACACCTTCCCCCAGTTCCAGCAGCCCGCCAAAGCGTCGCCACCGGCCACTGTGCCACCATGTCCACCGGCGACCAACCAATCATGCCAACCGGCAACTAGCCACTCATGTTCACCAACCGATCAATATCACTCGCCTCGTTGAACCACTGGTGATCACGACTACGAGCCAAACACCAGCACTCGCCACCTGAGATCACCGGCCAGCGATCCCCACCGTCCACGCGTCCCCATCGCTTAACCATCGATATCTGCCAACCGGAACCGTCTATCAGGGATGCCGATCCCCGTCCGGTACACTGTGTCAACGCTCACAGACCATGCGGGAATGGTGCGCAACAGTGTTGCCCATCCGCATGCCATCCGCGGTTTTGCCTGTGGCAAGCTGCTGCTAACCCAAGGTGTGAAAGGTTTTCTGTCTTGTCCACACAACGTCCCCACGAAGTTGTTTTGCGGTTTATGGCCGCACCCACCGATGTGATTACCGCCGGTGCGTTTGGCGTCGACGGCGGCCGGGTACTCGAGTGGATCGACAAGGCAGCCTATGCCTGCGCCACCGCCTGGTCGGGACGATATTGTGTCACCGCCTATGTGGGACATATTCACTTCACCCGCCCTATCCCTGTGGGACACATTGTCGAAGTTCGCTCCCGGATTGCACTCACCGGGCGCTCCTCAATGCATATTGTCAACGAGGTGCTTTCCGCGGATCCCCGCGAAGGGGTGTTTACCCGCGCCTGCGACTGTTTGGTGATTTTCGTGGCAAAAGACGAAGAAACAAACAAGGCTGTCGCAGTACCAACCTTCACCCCGGAAACCCCCGCCGAGCAGCGCCTCAACGAGGTTGCTACCCGCCGCATCGATTTACGTAATGCCATTGAAGAAGAAATGGCGAAGCAAACCTATGACGGCCCCTCTGATGCACCCCGCCTCATCACCCGTTTCTTAGCGTCCCCGAATGACGTGAACTGGGGTGGCAATGTGCACGGCGGGACCGCTATGGAATGGATTATTGAATCCGCCACCGCCTGCACCATGGAATTCTCCGGGGAGCGCACAGTTGCCGTCTACGCCGGCGGGATCCGCTTCTACGCCCCGATTCACATTGGCGATTTAGTCGAAGTCGATTCCCGAATTATGCGCACCGACACCCGCTCAATGCAGGTCAGTGTGCATGTGCGCAGCGGCAAACCAACCGGTGGACGTGAAAATCTTCGCACAGCAATCCATGCTGCCGTCACCTTTGTCGGTATCGATATTGACGGCTATCCGCTCCCAGCACGGCAATTCATTCCACAAACAGCAGAAGACAAGCGGCTCCACGAGCATGCGGACACGTTGCGAAAGCTGCGCGCCGCATATGCCCCGGAACCCCTCGTCGATAATGCCGACGGCAACAACACTGCCAGCTAACACACCTAAAGAGAGCAGACTGCTGCCAGTTCAAACTCGAATTCCCCGCGCACCGACGCATTTGGGTGTACGAACTCATCGTAAATGCAATGATTCATTGCACACTGGATCCGCTCATCGAGCCAACATGAGGAGAACCGCAATAGAGGTCACGCAAACTTGTGATCACGAACCTCGGCGGGCATGAGGGAATATCGACGGCACGCCTACAAAGCACGGCAAAACAGTGCTTGCAAACCTGCCCTTTAACAATACCTGTCGACTATGGCAATAAAGCGATGGAGCACGCACCATTAAAGGGGTAGGCAGTGGCGCGCCCACACCTATTAAAACTATGGAACGTAGCAGGATTGCTCGTGCTCAATTTCGTCGATGCCTCATGCGAACTTCGCATCGGCTGCGATCGTCGACAATCTGACGCACCGTCAGTTGTGGAACACAACAGCGCCCCATCCCGAAGCATTGCACAGCCCAAATCCGCAAAACCGTGACTCCCCCTCATCGACCTTGTAAAGCAACCCTCCCACTCACAGAGAACGAACTTGCCGCAATCCTGAACGTGCACCTTCACCAGATCCGCCAGAGATTCTGGAAACTCGTTGCCCAGGACCCACCGGCGTGATGGAAGCAAGCAGCGGCAAAAACACCACCGAGCACCGCCCTAGTGATGCAAGCCATCGACAGATCCGATAGCCAGGTACTTCATACAGCTCCTCTCATTCCACCATTCCGCCAGATAGATGTCGCTACCTCAATGTCGACAACAAAGCTGTTCGCTAGCAAACCCAAACACTAGTGTGTCGATGCCAGTACAGCGGCATGTGGCTGCAGGGGTGGATGCTACTAAATGTTGAGTCTGGGATTGAGGCAGCTGCTATGCCTTGCGACCGGTTGTGCACTCTAAACTGCGAAGAGCCGATAAACTGTTGCAACGCCAGCGAAGCAAGATCATTGGTACAGCATGCAAACTCACACCACAATCATGCTGGCAACGGCCAAAAACGGCAGCAGGTGCAACAACGCATGATCGAGTCAGCGAAAACCGTGCCAGAGTACGAAATCGACAAATCTATGCCTGGAACAGGAGAACACATCGCGGCGATCTTCATTACGTGTGTCGGCGACCTCTCAGCGTTCCACGGCCCCGCACAGCTGGCAGCATACGCAGGTCTCAGTCCCCAACAACGACGATCAGAGGCATCAATCCGCTCCTTAACCCCGAACCGAGGAGTCACCAAGAAACCAAAGAACTCCTTGTGGATGTCAGCTTTCGCCAGCCTCAACCATCACCAGCGTTCACGGTCGTACTACGACCTTGAACGCAACGAAGGCGAACGCGGTGAGGGATACCGGCCTCTGCAGACCAAACCAACCTTTGGGTTCGACACAAAAATCCCCTGGTATACTCCCACCCAGCGCTGTCTCGATCATCTGCCCGTTGGGGTTCGACACAAAAATCCCCTGGTATACTCCATGATCCAAGTGCGGCGAGCCCTAGTGGGTTGGGGTTCGACACAAAAATCCCCTGGTATACTCCCACCGATCGGCACCACCGACACCTCAAAGTTGGGGTTCGACACAAAAATCCCCTGGTATACTCCACAGCCAACACACCTCGCCGCGCTCTGCGTTGGGGTTCGACACAAAAATCCCCTGGTATACTCCGCACCGCCGCCGCATTGTCTTTCAGCACGTTGGGGTTCGACACAAAAATCCCCTGGTATACTCCCGCCTTGTGCTACTACATGGCGGATGGCGTTGGGGTTCGACACAAAAATCCCCTGGTATACTCCCCTTCAGCGGCGCCACCTCAGACTGCACGTTGGGGTTCGACACAAAAATCCCCTGGTATACTCCTTGTCTGTCACAGTGGCTGCAGCGGCACGTTGGGGTTCGACACAAAAATCCCCTGGTATACTCCTCCGAGGCCTGCGGGGTGAGCCCGGTAGGTTGGGGTTCGACACAAAAATCCCCTGGTATACTCCCGGCACGCGCCACAAACGACAAGTGCAGGTTGGGGTTCGACACAAAAATCCCCTGGTATACTCCCTAGGGCTGTCGTATGAGTATGCTTTCATGTTGGGGTTCGACACAAAAATCCCCTGGTATACTCCCTAAATCACAAAAAGCGGGCTCTACCAGGGGGTTTTATTATATCGTTGGCTAAAAAACTACGCCCACTTCGGGCTTTTCCTCGATCGATGCAGCCTTAGTCCGTGAAAATCTGCTCGCGGTCGACCACTGTTTGTCAGTGATATGAAGAATCCTAACGTCTCCGCCTGGAGGCAAATTCTGTTTGATTTTCTTCAATACAGTCACCGCCCTGGCCCCGTTCGGATAGTACTGTGCATAGACACTCAACTGAACTCTGCCAAATCCTTCATCCACAAGGAAATGTCGGAACCTGTTTGCATTTCGTCTGTCAACATCAGTCTTGGTAGGCACATCAAACATCACCATCGACCACACGGGATCTGCTCCTTTCGCAGGCATCATCTCCTACCTTCCCATCGGGGAACAACTAAACGTTCGATTTTATCTTCAACATAGGCACCATAATGGTGAGCAAATTCTTCAAGCATTGTCACCAGACTTTTTCCATTTCCGTTGAACGGCTTATCAAAACAGTTAATGATAATCTTTTTGGAATCTCTATCTAGTTCACACAACTCGTCAAATGAGGAAAATATGTGATAGTCGATCAACGGTCTAAATGGCTCAATTAGGTCATCAACAAGAGCAAAAGCATTCTCCCGATGATGATGAAAAATACCAAGCGTGCCACACAGTCCAGCAGCTGTGACGGCTCTAATGCCATGCCCTCGAAGCAAGGTGTAACCGTAGTTTAAATACATGTTCCAACCGCGATCGGAGCACTGGGGTGTACGACGGAAAGTAGGGTCTTCCGTGATTGCCGGCCAGTAGATTCGAGCGGCCTGACCTTCCGCGTTGGATCTGTCGCCCGATTTCACTTGACCAACGAGCTCGCCTAAACGCTCTGATATCGGCGAGATGCCTCGTACAGAACTTAGACAACATGACTGTCCAGCAATTTTCGCCTTGACTATTGCTTTCCATGCCTGCTTTGCTCTTGGCGCAGATAATCTTGCCTGGGCAACCTGTCGTGCGCCGATCCGCGAATGGTCATGCCAAGGCATTGCCCCTGCGACTGGCTCTTGGCGCCAATCGCAGACCAGCAAAGCAATGTCATACTCACCGAACTTGGCAATGAGCGCTCCGGATATAGAGCTTTGTACACCAATTAGAACAATAGCTATCTGCGAAAGTGGTGCAGTTATGAGCTCAGAACCCTCACGATCCAGGACTTTCATAACTCCTCGTTCATAGCGGAGTCTGCCATCAAGCTGTGAGCAGTCCAACACACGCCATCCAAGATTCATTGCCGATCCAAGCGCCAAGATACGGGGAGGTTAGCTCTGCTGCCTAGGCGGACACGGCCTAAGGCATCCCGCCGCACAACCATAAGCTCACCTTGTGCAAGCAACGCATTGACTGAGGTAAGAACTCCCCTTCCCGTCAGAACTTTTCTGCACTCCTCTGGCAGATTCTCTGCACCTTCACCGCTCAGCAATCGCGAGCGCAGACGAATACGCCTCTCATCAGGAAAACCATCAATCGTCCAACGATGGAGGTGGCCGAATTCTTCCAATAGGGGCGTCACCGATTTTGGAAGAACAGTTGGGTTTAGGTGTAGTTCATCTCCCGTGACTACCCACCCCAAATACTCCGCGGTTCCATCCACAAGCGCTTCCCGAAGAATTTTCCTGGAGTGCCGAACCGATTGTGTCTGGGGGGCAAGTTCAACACTAAAAAGATCCCGACCACCGAAATTGACTAAGTCGTGGACAAAAACTCGCAGCATGAAGTACTTGGGTTTTACTTTCCCAGGCACTCGGTAAAAGCGCACATGGTGTATCTTCTCAAGCTGTGCATATCCACCACGAACTCGGATTGACGCAGCTTGGACTGGAAACAATTCAATCTGATCATCGGACTTAATCAGTTTACCGTTCACCGTTATTTGGCGTTGCGGGTCTTCTGACAGACCATCCTTGGGATCGAAATCGGGGTGCCTCGTCAGAGCGCACCACAGAGCCTCAGTTGCGGCACGATCAATTTGTTCCACGGTAAGCGCTGTCGACAATGAAACAGTTTCCAGCGAATGAATCTCGGCTTTGTGCACAGCGCCATTTCCCAGGCGCAGCCGTAAATTCCTCGTGACTGGGATTCGATCCTGATCCAGAGCTTCTTGAAGTAGTGGAAGCAACGCGTGCATGGCTTGCATCCAGCGTTGCCACGACTGACGGTGAGCCTGATCCTCCCCGATGAATTCCTTCCACCGCCGATTATCGGAGCCTCCATGTTCAAGAAACTCTCCGAATTTAATGTTATTTCTAATCGCCAGGGTTTCAGCTACATAGGGCCGCATCATTGCGATAACTGCTGCATCGATCGCATGATGGCGTCGGTCGAGCCGGGACTTACCGGTACCCCCGATAAACTCCAAATGCTTAGTGATACCGGAAGCACCACGTGCCTGAGACGTGGTCTTACCTGTGTAAAGATCTACACGCGCATTGGGGAATCGCTGCATGATTCGACTTCGCAATTCGATGGACATCCATCCCACCGACTCGATGGATCGCGCATCCAGTGGCGCATCGTATTCAGTTCGCCTAAACCGATCCGTCACATCCTTGACAAACTGTTTGAATTCCCCCGTTTTCATTGCTGAGTCTCGCACCCAATGCCTGGTTCGTTCCACAGCTTCATCTACACTCACTCCTGGGATACCGCAGGTGCGAGCCCAATTAGCGAATGGTCTGTTTGATTTTGCCCGATTACAACGCGCACATGTAGCCACCAGATTTTCGCGAACATTAGTAGATCCAGCCCCGGCCCGTGGCACAATATGATCCATCTCACTGGCTGAAAAGGTGATCGGATTACCACAGTAAGCACATTGCGCATTTTGGCGTTGTATTGACTGGTATCGCCATAGATCGGAGCGGCGAATTGGGCCATCGATGCCAAGTTCCAGCCGCATTTGGTCTGCCAGAGCGAGATTTCGTTTTGTACGTTTCTCAATACCACGCTCAATTTCGCGCCGAGTAGCCTCACTGGTGAATCCTGCACGCGTATCTTCAACCACCACCGATTCTGGTTCACCCCACTGGGACACTGCAGCTTCAATCCAGCGATGCGCTTCCCTTAACACTCGGTCGACTGCCGGATTGCCGACTGGCTCGTTGATTGGTGGCTTTGGTGGAGACCAATTTTTTGGAATGTTAAACTCCGCTTCTAGTGCACCTCGCAAATCCAGATCATTTTCCAACATCGTATTTGTAAGCCTGATGAGTGTAGTCTCACCATAGGCTGCACGACCAATTGGCAATTTCAGCTTGTCGATCTCAGTAAGCAGCTCATCGTCTACGCTCCTGAGGAATTGCTCCACCTTGAGTCCTGCTGGAGACGCAAAATCGGCCTTGGTTGCATTGGAGAGCGCCTTAACCAATGCCTCTCTCGCAGGCCAATCTTCAGATTTCCACCAAGAGGCCAAAGGTTTGACTTTGCAATTGGTCAGCGCTCGATTCGTTTCATGGATAGGGGGACGGCTATTGGCTCGTTCTCCATCCTCTGTGACCGCCGCTGTCCCACGAAGCAACCCGCGATCGATACCAAGTTCTTCTGCTACATCCTGCCAAGTCGGAAGGTTGTTCCCAGTATGATTTACCAGAAAGTTAAAGAGTTGCTGGCGTTGATCATGATCGAGTGGAACGTTGGAATCATCCTCACGAATACGTAAGTTACCTATGATTGAGGCGATTCGGTATCGCTGAAATGCATCACTCGCTTTCAGGGCTCGATATTCTTTGGGGAAAAACGGATCTTTTCCAGTTCTCTCCTGTTGTGCACCCTTTGGGGACTTTGCATCAAAGACTAAATCAATAATTTTCTTGTAAAGGTCGTCATCGATGCGTTGCACCTGACAAATCCGGCATATCTCACGCGCGTTGTCGCTCTGTTGTAAACGATGGGAAAGGACGGCTTCCTTCACTTCGTTTTCGGGTGCACCCTTGGCGTTGCCATTTTTCTTGGACTTCACCGCTCCCCGTAACCGGTCTTTACCAAACTCGGCAACCGAAACTAACTGAGCTACGGTGATATCACGATCGATTGGGACACCGTACCGTCCTTCCAGATCGTTGCGAATCTGTTCAAAGTTTTCACTTGGCTCTGCCACATTGTAAAGACTCTGCACCCGGGTGTATGGGTTGCGCCATCCGCGATGATTGAAAATATGGCGCAGCGCAATCGAAAGTAACTCCCCCCGTTCTACATCGTCTTCCACATACGAGTCCACAAGCATCGTTCGAACCCGCCACGGATGGTACGGGTCAGCATATGACTCGAACGGCAAAGTTTTCCATTGTTGTTCTACTAAAAACTCATGTAGTTTGCGGGAACGCCGGCGCCGCTCCCTATATAGCCTGCGGGTACGTCGCATAAGACCGGACTGCGCAAGGCGTGTTGTCGCATTTTTAACCTGGTCTGGATCCAACCCAGCGTCATGGATGTGCGACACTGCACTGAGAATACTCACTGGGTTACCGTTTTCATTGAGCTCAATGGCAGCCATACCTAACGAATAGGATCCAACGTCAAGCCCCACGGTATAGCGTTTTTGAACTTGCATTTCATTTCTCCTCAGGAGGTGCGGCACCTACCCCGTTACCGCAGCAATGGAAAAGTTTTGTCATCTGTTCTCACAGTAGCAATGATTGTGCACACGCTTACCAACTTCAATGAATCGTTCGAACAGATCACAAAGATGCAGTAGTTGGTACACGAATTGGGCTCGCAGCTCCCTAAATTAGGCGATTCAGGAGAGGCTCTTTGACGAAAATATGAAATGAGGAAACTCCCAGTTCATCGATCGCCAGACCAATGACGACTATCGACAAGGGAGAGATTAGGGTCAAAAAGTGTGTCTGAAAGGCCGAAATCCCTACCCCAACCAGCACCAACACCAAAATATATGCTCGCCAAGTGAATCCAAACCCTTGACTCTGTTGACGCCCAAGGGTAAAAGTCCGGATTGCTTGTCGCCTATGGATACCAACCTTCCCCATTGCAGTGCTTGAAACTAGCCCACCAAGAACAACGGCTTCACCTACACACCGGCCCTCACAGACCCGCTGGTATCCGCGAATGTTTCGATCCGCACCCCAGTGTCAAGCAACCCAGCAAATCGCGACACGGGGACGTTCTCTATTGGGCGGCAATCATATCGACTGTGAGGGAAACGCTCTGCCAAAGTGAAAAAGGGCGAATAAAAGGGAAGCTGCAACCACCCCCAGACACACATTTTGTCCCTTAACCCACCAGACCGCCTTGCTCCCTAGAAAATAAAAAGAGCCGACACCCGAAGGCGCCGGCTGGAGAATTCCGTAATGGCTAACGAGTCCATTACTTATTGAGGTTCGACGAGAACTATCGTAACAGCCGCGACAGGATATCGCAAGGCGCCAACGAAAATTCTATTTACTTTCGCCGCGCACTGAGAGGTTCCTTCTTTCAGCTCTCCTTGGTGACCGGAAAGTAGCTCGCTACCTCCACTTCCCCACCAACAAACTATCCGTTGGCGTCACACTGTAAAAGATTACGCAAACATGAACGCTACACTGCCTGTCCGGTGACCGCATTGACGGTCTTAAACTTTCGGTAGGCCGATTCGATGACTTGCATATCCTTGTCGTTGTCGACGAGCCGTTTCGCGTCGGCATACACCGCCTCACCGTGGGCATGCAACAGTCCGACCCGCAGCGGATCAGTGATGACGTGTTGTAAGGCAACGAACTGCTCCAGCAGGGTGGTGTAGACCACGACAGTGCCGGCAGCATGCCGGCGAATATCAGAAAACATCGTGTCGACAAGTTCATCGAAGGTGACCACGTCGTGCACGAGACGCACTTCACCGTCAATGGTCACAATACCGCTGGGGAGTTGACGGTCTTTCAACTCGGCGAGGATCTGGGAGAGCCGACGGATCACATCGGTTGCTGTGTAGGGGTCATTCGTGCCAGGGCTTAACGCGCGGACTGCGACCTCCACGGTTTGCCGTACCGCATAGGTGACGTCATGTTCCGGATCAGCAGTGTCGCCGACGAACACCATGTTGTGCAGGACATCAGGGTCGATGAGGGCTGTTGTTTTCCCGATGCGTTGCCCCCGCACAATGAAATCGCCTGGTTTGATGTCCAGTTTGATGACCAGGTCATGCTTGGCGGCGTATTCCGCGAGTCCCGCATAGTCGATTGCCTGCACATAGCCGGATTGATCCAGGGTTAGTGCTTCAGCACCGCTAAACAGGGTCTTGTCGACTGTTGGCATAGTGTGTTCATCGGCGGCTTCTTCTGTTGCTTTGTCGAAGGCTTGTTTGGTGTCGGCGGTGAGCAGATACACGTTTCTGCTCATCGAGATCGACATGGCCATGTGAGCGATGTAGTAGACCAGAAATCCCACGCACAGGGCAGCGAATCCCATGGAGACGGTGACGTTGTAGTGTGGGACAAACACCGCCCCGTTCTCCCCGGCGGAGATGGCTCGCAGTGATGAAAGGGAGAACACAAAGGTGGCAACGAAGACACCTAAGGTGGTTTGGATGCCCCGGTCGCGCACAAAGGAGTGCAGCAGGCGCGGCCCCATTGAGGAGATCACCGAGGACAGGGCGGCAATCGTGATAGAGAACGTGGTGCCAGCAACCCCGATCGACATTGATGTCATTGAGCTCAGGAGCGACCGGGCACCGGATTCCCCGCCCTGGTAGATGAAACTCAGCCAGCTCGGCACACCGAAAGATTGCTCCAGCCAGATCAGCAGATACGCAAGCAGTGCGGCGATGATCGACATGACTGCGGGAATGAACCAGAATTGATCGACAATGGAGTCGACGCGCCGAATGGCCTTAAGCATGGCACTAATCTAGCAGCACCCTGCAATCTGACCATGTTGTCGTGCAGTTCTTGAGGAAACAGTGCCGCGGATCCATACGCCGGTGGGGCAGGTTCCCCACAGCTACGAACCAAGGCCGGCTGGACGATTCGACGGTGTGCAACGGGGAGTAGCGGTTCAGCGAGACATGGTGGTGAAGCTTCGACTAGTGGCAGGTATCGGTGCATTGCCCCCCACCGGGTGATATCGCAGCACCACCGTTTTTCGTAGGTATCAAGTATTTGCAGGCTTGTAGAAGTGGAAATAAGAAAGGCTGCCTCCAACACCCAGGTGGTGTCCGAGGCAGCCCAGCGGTAATCAATTACTCCACGACAGAGTTTGCCCCCACGGCATGACCGAACAGGTCAGGCAGGGTGCCGTACCAGGCATCCGCCAATTCCTGCACAGGAATCTCAATGTGCAGATCGTGGCCGTCGGTGATGACAAGTTGCGCCAGGTTCCCGGCAGCACCCGTCGTGCCCAAGCGAACACATGGCACTCCGTGTGCATCGGCGAGTTCTTGGAGTTTGCCAGCATGTGCGGCAGTGGTGGCCACCACTGCCCGGCCAGCGGACTCCGAGTAGAGGGCGGTCACCGCATCGGGATGAACCCCGCGCAGATCAACAGTGACACCCACATGGCCACCCCGGGCGGTGATAGCCATCTCGACGAGGGCTTGCCCCAGGCCACCTTCAGACAAATCATGGGCGGCGGTGATCACTGGTGTCTCAGCTTCGGTTTGTGCACTGAGCAATGCCTGCAACGCCTGTTCCGCAGCAAAGTCGACTTGTGGCGGCAAACCGGAAAGTTCCCCATCTTGCATCACCTGCTGCAGGATCGAACCGCCAAATTCTTGGCAGGTGGTGCCCAACAGGAAGAGTTCTTCCGGCTGGTCGACAGTACCAAGGGTGTGGCCGATGCGGCGGCGCACATCGCTGATCACCCCAAGCACACCAACCACCGGGGTGGGGTGAATAGCTTGGTCGCCGGTTTGGTTATAGAAGGACACATTCCCGCCGGAAACTGGAATAGCAAGCTCCGCGCAGCCATCCGCCAGACCGCGGACTGCTTCCCTAAACTGCCACATCACCGCCGGATCTTCCGGAGAACCAAAGTTGAGACAGTTCGTTACCGCCACAGGGGTTGCCCCGGTGACCGCAACGTTACGGAACGCTTCCGCCAATGCAAGCTGCGCACCAGTACGCGGATCAAGTTTCGTATAGCGACCCGAGCAGTCCGCAGATACTGCCACACCCCGGTTGGTGTCTTCGTCAATACGCAGCACCCCAGCATCAGCGTCTTTCGCCAACACTGTGTTGCCAAGCACATAACGGTCGTATTGGTTGGTGATAAATTCCCGCGAACACAGCGCCGGCGAAGCGGTCATGGTCAAGATCAGCTCACGGATAGCGTCACTGTCTTGCGGGAGAGGAAGTTCCCGCTGCTGCTGGATCTCCGACTGCCAGTCGGGGCGAGTATAGGGACGGTCATATACCGGTCCTTGATGGGCGATCGTGTGCGCCGGTGCATCAACAACCACTTCGCCATGATGGGTGATGATGAGATGGTCACCGTCGGTGACCTCCCCGATCTCTGCACAGGTCACATCCCAGTGGGCACAAATAGCCTGGAACTTTTCGACATCTGCTGGGCGCACCACTGCACACATCCGCTCCTGGGATTCAGAGGAGAGAATCTCTGCGGCAGTCATGTTCTTGGCCCGCAGCGGCACCCGGTCAAGATTAACCTGCATACCACCGTCACCGGCGGCAGCCAGTTCACTGGTTGCACAGGAAAGCCCTGCACCACCTAAGTCTTGAATACCAACAACTACCCCAGCTTGGTACAGCTCAAGGCAGCATTCGATAAGGACTTTCTCCGCAAACGGATCGCCAACCTGCACAGCAGGAAGTTTGCGTTCCGCCCCTGCTTCGAAACTGTCTGAGGCAAGCACACTCACCCCGCCGATGCCGTCAAGACCGGTACGGGCGCCAAAGAGCATCACCTTATTGCCCAGCCCTGAGGCGAACGCCAGTTTCAGGTCTTCCTTCTTCAGCTTGCCCACACACAGCGCATTGACCAGCGGATTGCCCGCATAGCAGTCGTCGAAAACTGTTTCCCCACCGATATTCGGCAGCCCCAAACAGTTGCCGTAGCCGCCAACACCATCAACGACACCGGGAAGCACCCGCTGCGTATCGGGCGCGTCGGCTGGACCAAACCGCAGCTGATCCATCACCGCAATAGGGCGCGCCCCCATCGCCATAATGTCCCGCACAATACCGCCCACACCGGTGGCCGCACCCTGGTGTGGCTCCACATAGGAAGGGTGATTGTGGGATTCGACGCGGAAGGTAACCGCCCACCCGTCACCAACATCGACAACGCCAGCGTTTTCGCCGATACCGGCCAAAATCTTGGAGTTCATCTCTTCGGTCGTGGTTTCCCCAAAGTAGCGCAGATGCACCTTCGAGGACTTATAGGAGCAGTGCTCCGACCACATCACCGAATACATGGCGAGTTCCGCATCGGTGGGGCGGCGGCCAAGGATCTCTTTGATCCGGGCGTATTCATCGTCTTTCAAGCCCAGCGATGCGTACGGCTGGGACTGGTCAGGGTTTGCGGTCGCATCAGCGACAGTGTCTTGAAAATGGGAAGTGTGCTCGGCCATAGGTGTCGACGTCCTTGATCCGCGAAGTAGGAGGAAACGAAAACGAGAAGAAAAAGAAGAAACGAGAAACGAAAAACGAGAAAAAGTGTGAATGAACGACGAAAACAACAGAAAAAGGAGTTAAGCGCAACAATTGTGAACACCCCACAGCGCATACTGGCGTGTGCAGTAATTTCCCGCCCCACAATGTAGGTCACCGCGAGGACAGGAAGAGCAACCTGCACACCAGGGAACACGCCTGCTGTAAGCATTGGACACTCACACCGGCGGGCGAGCTGGGTTGCACCCAACCTTAGGGCACGCCATCTGCGGCACCAGCTGCCAACATAGGGTTGTGTTCCAGGGTCACCAGCACAGCATGGGGAAAGCGCTGCTGTTACGCTGTTTCCAGCAGTGATTGCGTCACCGAAGCAATCAGCTTCAACCCGTCAGTGGAAGGGCCGGTGAGCTGTTCAATCGCATGCTCTGGGTGGGGCATCAACCCCACAATGCGGCGATTTTCACTACACACCCCGGCAATTGCATTGATGGAACCGTTGAAGTTATCGGTGTAGCGGAACACTACCCGGCCTTCATCTTCCAGCATCGCCACTGTTTCCGGGGAAGCTTGGAAGCGCCCCTCACCATGTTTCGCAGGAACAAGTATGTTCTCCCCGGCAGTGAACTGGGAAGTCCAAGCAGTGTCAGCTTGTTCCACGGTGAGATAGGTATCCACACAATGAAAATGCAGGCCTTGATTCCGGGTAAGCACACCCGGCAACAAGCCTGCTTCGGTCAAAATCTGGAACCCGTTACAGATCCCCAACACTGGCATACCCTTACCGGCTGCTTCCACAACAGCAGTCATCATCGGCGCCAGTGCACTAATTGCCCCCGAGCGAAGGTAATCCCCGTAGGAAAACCCGCCCGGAATAATCACAGCATCAACCCCGCTGAGATCCTGATCGGCATGCCATAATGCTTTCGCAGTAGCCCCGCCTAGCTTCACTGCACGTCGGGCATCACCGTCATCTAACGTGCCAGGAAAGGTTACAACCCCAATTGTGGCGCTCACGCTTTGCCACCTTCCACTGCAACGTCAACAATCTCAAAATCTTCCACAACCGTGTTCGCCAGCAAGGTTTCAGCCATATGCTGCACCTGCTCGGCGGTGAGCGAGTCATCGGCTTCAATCACAAACCGTTTACCTTGGCGAACATCGTTGACCCCGGTGATACCGATCCGGCCAAGTGCACGTTGCACTGCCTGGCCTTGCGGGTCGAGGATTTCTTCTTTGGGCATCACATTGACTACGACACGGGCCACTTGGCGGCTCTCCCTATGCGACGTGAATAGTTACAAGTTGTGCCAGCAATATTTTGCTGACCGCGGGATCGTCACCGGCGAATACCACCACAAAATACCACTCTGTTCCAGCGCAGTAAGGCCACGAGCACACAACCCGTTGATCCTTTCACTCCCTGAAGAAACGCTGCTTCTAGCAGGAAAGATATTCGCAGCGTATAGAGGTTTTTCGAGGGGAGTGATGCTGGCATGTAGCACAGTGAATTGCACAGTATTCACACAGTATCGATCACATGCGCCCCCAGCTTACCGCACCAATGTCCACACTTGCCCCCGTCTGCGTGTGAGAACTTCCACCCAACTGCCCCAATTTCACCCCTGATTGTGGGAGAACTCGTGATGCCGCGACCCCATTTCCGCATCGGACACATGGGGCTGCAATAACCTGCCAGTTTGGCCATCACCAGCACCTCATTACCCCTCTTGGTAAGTCGCGTCCCAGCAAGACAACCGTGGCCGTCGCGGCACTCCTGCTCGCTCCCCTTCCCCGGTGATCGTCTGTACGCCGATTTCACTAGCTGCACTGACCGCAACAGTGAAGCGTTCCATGTGCACTATTGCGCAAGCTGTGCGCTGAGGTGCCCAGAGGTGGTTGCTCACTGGGTTATTTCTCGCTGGCGCTACCGTGTGTCTTACCGGGATTGTTTTTCCTACCCGGGTTACTGCACTGGCACCTGCGAGTCGATGAGATCCACAATGGTGTGTGCCGATGGTTCCATCCGGGCTGGGAAACGGCCAATCACCGCCCCTTCCGGGTCAATAAGGAATTTTTCAAAACCACCAGCAATAGGTCCGCGCCCCATGATTACCGCATCCTCGTCGGCGTCATTTACCGCTGCTAACAGCACAGAGATAAGCTCAGCTTGCTGCTCTCCGGTGACTGGAATTGGTCCAACGATTGGGAAGGTCACCCCATAGTCGTCACGTAACGTGTTGGCGATATCTTCCGCTGAATGCGGGCTGGTCGCGAAATCTTCGGTGACTACTGCAACACAGAAAAAGCCACGCATATAAAACTCGTCGAATACTTCCTGAAGTTCGGCAAGCTGCGCTAGCCGGTCACTGTCCGGGTCGACAATAACCAGCAGCAGCACATGGCCTTCATAATTCCCGACTGTGAATACGTCCCCGTCGATGGTGGTGACAGTGGTGTCGAAGATGTTGTCGGCAAGTTCACTCATAGTGAAAAACCCTACGCACCGGCAAGAAACAATGCGCTACTTTGGTAGCAATTTCACACCTCTGCGTCGGCACCACCAGCATGCGGCATGCTCGCCCGACAACAGGCCGGGAAGCTACACGCAGCAGCCGATCCAGTCGCTAAACTTGCGCCCCGAAACCTGCTCGTAGGCTTCGATATAGCGTTGCCGGGTAGCTTCCACCACCGAGCCGGGCAGCTCAGGGGGTTGAGTGTTGGAGCGTTTATCCCACCCGGACTTTGGGGAGGTCAACCAGTCACGCACATATTGCTTGTCGAAGGATGGCTGAATTTGGCCTTCCTTATAGTCCCGCAGTGGCCAGTAGCGGGACGAGTCAGGGGTGAGTACCTCATCGGCAAGTAGCATATGGCCGGCTTTATCCAGGCCGAATTCGAATTTGGTGTCAGCCAAAATCAGCCCGTGGGCAAGCGCCATCTCTGCGGCAGCTGTGTACAGCGACAAGGTTGCATCCCGGAGTTCTTCCGCCCGATCCTGGCCGAGTACTTCGACAACCTGCTCAAAGGTGACGTTTTCATCATGGTCACCGATATCGGCTTTCGTAGCCGGAGTGAAGATGGGTTCCGGTAGCCGGGAAGATTCGGTTAATCCTGCGGGAAGCGTAATGCCACACACTTTGCCTGTTTCGCGATATTCGGCCAGAGCACTGCCGGTGAGATAGCCGCGGGCTACACACTCAAACGGAATCATCGACAGCCGATGGGTGAGCAGGGCACGCCCTAATACTTCCTCCGGGATACGGGGATCATCCGCCGCGCCTGCGAGATGGTTTGGAAAGTCGAGCTGATCAAAGTAGTAGCAGCTCATCGCAGTGAGAATGCGTCCTTTGTCGGGAATCTCAGTGTCGAGCACGTGATCGTAGGCCGAGATCCGGTCAGACGCCACCATCAGTAACGTATCGTCGTCTATCTCGTAGATTTCCCGGACTTTACCGGCGGTGAGATGGGTATAGTCTGACAGTTCAGCACGCATGGTTTGGCAGTGTAGTCCTTCTGGAAACAATTGTGCAGATGTCTGCAAAGTTTTTGCAGCTCCCCTCCCCTGGTGTGGGGTTTCCATTCACTCTTGTTGACTGTGTGTTACCGCTTGGCCGCTACAGCACCGATGCGCTGCATCTCATGCGGTGTGCAGCTACGACAGGTGCGGCAGGGGTTGCCATACAACCTGGTGGGCAGCTTCACTGCCGCCGATAGTGGCAGCTGGCAATCTGGCAGATTGCTCAATAGTGGTCGTGGCAGATTGCATTTTTCCAATTCAATGATTGGATTAGGTGCTATGACATCCCGTTTCGTCTCTCGTGTTCTTGCAGTCGCCGTCGCCGCGGCGATCCCCTGTACCACAGTTTCCCCGGCACATGCCGCAACCGCCACGGTCATCGGCAACACCTGCCAGGTGGAAGGTGAACAGGCCTACACCGATTTGGGTGCCTTATCCGGGGCGACTGGTGAGTTCTTCACCGACCTGAGGCAGCGTATCCGCACTGATAACCCAGCGATTGCTGACAAGTTTCTGCGCGCAGATCAACTCAATGAGCAGCTTGCCGCAAGCGGCGGGGTTGATCGTAGTGCACAAGAAGCCTTGGGCAAGCTCTACGTCGAGATTGATTCGGCAATGCATGAGCAGGGCTACAAGTTCGGCGAATGGCGGCTAGCGTTCCCGCAAGCCATCGCCAACAATAGGGCATTTGATCCACGGGTAGCGATCGATCCTGCCGCGGCCCTTGCAATCGCTGCGAATCCGACCGGATTCCAGGCGGCGATTGATGGGCAACGAGTTGATGCCCGTTTAGGCGCCTACATCAATGGGCTTGAAACGTTAACTGCTCATGCGTCCCCCCGGCTGCAGCAGCTCATTGGGGCTGGCGCAGCTGATCTTGTGGGGCGTGCGCGATCGTTACAGGCAACTGATTTCCGCACAGTCAACGCCGCCTATGCGCGTGCTGCTGCTGAATGCGCAACAGCGTTCGACGCCGCTGGTATCACCGCTGAGGCTGGTTCGTTTAATCAGGTTGTGCCGGATTTGTATGTGCCGGACACTAGTCGGATTGCTGGCACCTCCGGCCCTGGCGACACTGGTATTTTCGCCCCCCTGGAGGCGGTGCACTTATTCCGCGGGGATTCTTCCGATCTCGACTCTGATGCGGTGTTAACAGTGATTGCGGTGTTTATCGCTATTGTTGCGGCGGCAGGTCCGACGGTTATGGCTCGTCTTCCGGAGTTTCTTACTCATCCCCCGGCTCTGTTCCCACCGCGTTAATCAGGTCGTCAACAGCCGCGACATGGTGTTGTGATCAAGGATGATGGGTGGCCGCTGTCTCCTGCGACGGTGGCCACGAGCAGCTGTCTTGCAAGTATTTGCGCTCATCCGGTTGAGGCTTGTATTTGCGCTCATCCGGTTGAGGCCTACAGCCTGCTATTGAAGCAATAGCTTGCACTGCTGTGGTGTTTGTTCCTTTGCGACTGGCTGCTTGGGCTTCGACGACTGGTTCCCGCTGCTACTGCTGCTGGTGAGTGTTACCGGCCGGGTCGGTGGGATGAATACGTGACCTATTACTGGCCGCTGCCTGCTTCAGGCGCCGCTGAATCACCAACATCACCACCACCGACAGCAGGGCAACAAGTACTGCTATTCCTATCCACGAGGTAGCCGCTTGGGTAATCATCGCCTCCCAGGCAGCCCAACCGATCGTGGAATAGATTGCCGCCCACACCGCCACCCCGGGGAGTTGGGCGAGTGCAAATTTCAGCCGGGGCATTCCGATCACCCCGGCGGCCGCAAGCACGACTGTTTGCAACCCAATGGTCAGATAGCAGGCTGGTACTGCAATGAGCCCGTAGCGGTGCAGCATGGTTGTTCCGCTGGCAAGCCGGGGGGATTGCAGCCAGCCTTGGATTGCCTGCACCCAGCGATGGTTTGCTTGCCGCCCCAGGACAGCATGTTCGGTGAAATATTTGGCAATCGAATAGGTGAGATGGCCGCGGCCGAAACCGGCGACGAAAAACACGGTGTACAAGACCGCATATGGCATCTCATAGAACATCGCCGGCATTGTGATTCTCCCAAAACTGCAATGGTGACTGGGGCAGTGACTCGGTGCCAGTGTTGCGGTGATGAAACTAGGCGCACCGCCACCAACCCGCCTTTCCAAACCCTGCGTCGCCGCACCATCGCAAGGATTACTCGCCCATCGTCGGCACCAGATCGCTGTAAATATCAGGTCACAGTACACGATGGCCAAGACGGCTACAGGCCACGTTGTGCACTGCGGGGCGTGTATCAGCGGTAAAAGGCGAGGTGTGTATCGGCGGTAAGCGGTGGGGCAAGCATGAGTCACACCAGTACACGGGGCAGCCCGCCGCAGGCAGAGGGCTGATTCCAGCCGGGTGGCTCGCCGAACCAACCGCGAGGCGCGATGCCCACCTGGCGGGCGGATCACCCACCAGGCAGTGCTCCCTCTACCCCGGGAGGGATACTCCCCCGGGGTAGCGGGGATACGTCCCCACTCGGCGGGACGTGGGGGTTGCGAGAAGGGGATGCACCGATGGTGTTCTTACAGAATCTCCCCGGGGGCGTAGTGTTTCGCCTCTGGGTAGGAGTCAAGGAGATCATTGACCCGGCCGACTACCCGTCGCACCTGTGACGATGCAGCACCGATAAAGGCTTTCCGGTCGGCGAGCGCTTCGCTGAGTTCTGCTTCGCTCAGCGGCATCCGGGGATCGGCAGCCAATCGGGCGAGGAGATCCTGCTCCCCGCCGCGTTCCCGCATATCGAGGGCAACTTGCACCGCGTGTTCTTTGATGAGTTCGTGGGCGGTTTCCCGTCCAACCCCGGCGCGCACCGCAGCCATCAGGATGCGGGTGGTAGCCAAAAATGGCAGATACCGGGTGAGTTCTTTGTCGATCATGGCGGGGAAGGCGCCGAATTCGTCGAGCACGGTGAGGAAGGTTTCAAACATGCCGTCGATGGCGAAGAACGCATCCGGCAGTGCCACGCGGCGTACCACGGAGCAGAAGACGTCGCCTTCGTTCCATTGCTGTCCGGCGAGATCGCCGGCCATTGCCGCGTAGCCGCGAAGGATGACTTGCAGGCCGCCGACTCGTTCGCAGGAGCGGGCGTTCATTTTGTGGGGCATGGCCGATGAGCCGACTTGGCCTTCTTTGAATCCTTCGGTGACGATTTCGTTGCCGGCCATCAGGCGGATGGTGTGTGCCAGCGAGGAGGGTGCGGCGCCGAGTTGGACGAGGGCGCTGAGCACTTCATAGTCGAGGGAGCGAGGATAGACTTGACCGACAGAGTCGAAGAGTCGGTTGAATCCGAGATGGTCGGCGATGATGGTTTCGAGGGAGGCGAGTTTTGCCTCATCGCCGCCGAGCAGGTCGAGCATGTCTTGGGAGGTGCCCATCGGCCCTTTGATGCCGCGCAGCGGATAGCGGTGGATGAGTTGTTCGATGCGTTCGCAGGCGACGAGGAGTTCGTCGGCGGCGGTGGCGAATCGTTTGCCGAGGGTGGTGGCTTGGGCGGCGACGTTGTGGCTACGGCCAGCCATAACAAGGGTTTCGTAGGCGGCGGCACGCTGCGCGAGCCGGTCGGCGACTGCTACTGCTTTGACCAGGATGAGTTTCAGCGAGGCAACGATTTGCAGCTGTTCGACGTTTTCGGTGAGGTCACGGCTGGTCATGCCTTTGTGGATGTGTTCTTGCCCGGCGAGGGCGTTGAACTCTTCGATGCGGGCTTTCACATCATGCCGGGTGACTCGTTCACGGGCGGCAATGGAGTCTAAGTCCACCTGGTCGATGACTTGTTCGTAGGCGTCGATGGCGGCTGGGGGAATGTCGATCCCCAGGGAGGCTTGGGCTTTCATCACCGCGATCCACAGTTGACGTTCGGCGATGATTTTGTTTTCTGCCCGCCACAGGTCGGTGAGTTCCGGGGAGGCGTAGCGGGTGGCAAGAATATTGGCGATGGGGGCGTTGTCAGTCACAAATATTCATTATCCCAGAAAGCAGCGGGGTGTGTCGCCCAGCGGGTGGGCCATTGTTCAGGGCGATGCTGTGGTGCTTGGTTCGCTGATCGGGGGTTGGGGGTGGCGACGGTGCGGTGCGAATCGGATGGGTTGGCTATGTGTTAGGCGTGTTTTGTTGCATCACTGCTGTGCCGCGGCAAGGTGATGGGTCACTGCACCCCGGCAGCATGGTTGCGGTGGTTGCGTGCACGGTCAGCGGTTGCCGGGTGCTCTGGCACCATGCGGGTGTGTTCCTTGTGCATGGTGCCACAGTGTTGCTAGTCAGCGGCGCCGAACTCTTCTAGGGCTTGAATAGAGCCGGCGGCGATCACTAAGTCACCTGAGTGCATGATGGTCTCCGGGGTGGCGATGCGGAAGGTTCCTTCGGCGGGTCGGATCGCCACAATAGAGATCTCGCCTTGCACCGCGGAGATCGGCTGCCCGAGCAGGCTTACCGGCGGGGCGACTTTCACCAGGGCGAAGTCCCGGTCAAATTCAGCGTATTCTTCCACCCGGCCGGTGATGACATGGGCGATTCGGCGGCCAGTGTCCCGGTCGGGACGGATGACATGATGTACCCCGATTTGGGAAAGGATTTTGGCATGGTTGACGTTGTCGGCTTTCGCCCACACATTCGGCACCCCAAGGTCGAGGACGGTGGAGGCGGTCAAGAGCGACGCACCCATGTCGGAGCCGATACCGATGACGACCCGCTGTGCTTCGTGAACAGAGAGTTGGCGTAACGCATCCGGGTTGGTGGTGTCGGCTTGGGCGACGTGGGTGAGCAGTGGTGCTGCTCGTTTGACGACTTCTTCATCGTCGTCGATGCCCAATACTTCCACCCCGGAGGCCACCAGCTCTTCCCCGAGGGCCATTCCGAAGCGACCCAGCCCCAAAATAACCACCAGGGGCACGTTTTTCTTCGACCAGAACTTAACCAATGAGCGGCCTTTCATCAGGATAGGAATACAGGCGGGTGTGGTGACGGGCGGCCAGGGCTGCCACCAGGGTGATCGGCCCGATCCGCCCGGCATACATCAGCAATGTGATGACCAGTTTCGCACTTGTCGGCAGCACAGCGGTAATACCGGTGGACAGGCCGACGGTGGCGATCGCCGAGATCGCTTCGAATGCGAGCTGTGAGGTGGGAATATATGGCACCAGCAGCATCAGGGCACCGATTGCGGAAGTCACCAGCACAACAGCCATGGTGGCCACAGCCATCGCCTGCCGGACGACCCGGTTTTGGATGCGGCGACCAAACACCATCACCTGTTCGTCGGAGCGGATTTCGGCGATGACCACTGCCACCAGCACCGCGAGGGTGGTGATTTTAATGCCGCCCGCAGTGCCACCGGAGCCACCACCGGTGATCATTAATGCGTCGGTGAGCATCAACGAGGTAGGATGCATCGCCCCAAAGTCGACGGTGTTAAACCCGGCGGTGCGGGTGGTGATTGATTGGAATGCTGCAGACAGCAGTTTGCCGGACACAGGCTGCCCAGCAAACGCCCCATTCCATTCCATTGTGGCAAAGCCCACAAACCCCACCACCAGCAGCAGGACGGTACCGATGAGGGTAAACCGGGCAGTGAGCGAGAGCTGCGGCAAATGCCGGACACGTTGACTGCGGCGTCGTGCCCGCAGTGATAATTCCAGCAGCACCGGATAGCCAAGCCCGCCGATGACAATCGCTATAGAGATTGGCAGCAGCATGCCGATATCAAACACGTAGGGCACCAGATTGTCGGTGCGCAGCGAAAATCCGGCATTGTTAAACGCCGAAATAGAGTGGAAAATCCCCTCCCAGGTGGCGGCTGCCCAGCTGTAGCCGTATCCGAAATGGAACCGCCACGTCAACAGTCCAGCAACCAACGTTTCAATAGCGAACGTAAACGACAAGGTGGCGATCAGGAGTGTTTTCACTTCCCCCAAATGCACCCCGCCGCGACCTTCCGCGGCGGTGTTCAGCCGGGATTTCACCCCGATACGGCCAGCGATAATCCACGACACCAGCGTGGAAAGCATAATAATGCCTAATCCGCCAAGCTGGATAAGCATGAGGATGACGAACTGGCCAAAATGCGACCAGTAGGTGGCCGTATCGACCACAATCAGCCCTGTTAAACACGTGGCCGACGTGGCAGTAAATAGCGCGGTCACCAAATCGGCGGAACCGGCACCAGCCGGACGGGCAATCGGTAACAGCAGCACAATCGTGCCGAGCACAATCAACGACAGAAAAGAAAACGCCACTAGCTGTGCGGGCTTCGCCTGCGCGCCGCCGGAATGGTTGCGCTGCCAACGGCGCAGCACCACGGCTGCTTTTTGTGCCATGGAAACCCCTTTCCCGCACCGCCATCGGACACGGCTGCACCACTAACAAATCAATCCGTCGCACACCTGCACCGACTGGTCAATCAACAGCTGCGGACACAGCATCCTTAGCTCGTGCAACACCACACCAAGGTGCAACACCACCAGGTGCACACTGCACCACTGCAATGATGCTGCAAGCGCCAGCCGACCAGCCAGCAACACACCACGCATGGCACCGCGGCTGGTTATCAGTCAGACGGTCACGCTGTGAGCGATACGGGACAACACACTAGCACTGCACCCGGCACCCCGCAGACAATCACCACAGCAATCCTGCCCGGAAATCATCACCGGGCTGGGGATGATGCCGAAGATAGGCATCACACCCCAGCCCTGCTTAGTGATGCAACCAACAGTATGCAGCTGCCCGTGGTAAACCGAATCGACAGCGAGACTGATGATGGTGCTATAGCAAGTGCTCCTGCAAGCTATTTCGCAACCGGTTCCCGGTTGCCGAGGCGAATCTTTTTCACTTCCCTGGCCTGTTCCACATCGGCGTCAGTAAACCCGAACAGATACGTCAAGGTAAACGACACCACCAGCGCCACCCCGGAGGCGATGAGGAAGCCCCAGAAACTAAAGTCGAGGCCTTCCGGGTTGACGAAGGAGGTAAAGCCGATGAGCGAACCGGTGAACCCCCACATGTTGACGTTGAACAGCCCGGTGAGCAAACCACCTGCGGCACCGCCGATCGAGGCCATAATAAACACCCGACCATATTTCAGGTTGAGACCATACATAGCCGGTTCGGTAACACCACAGAACGCGGAGATCGCGGCAGGTCCGGCCAACCCTTTGATCTTGTCGATCTTCGACTTGACGAAAATAGCGAGCACTGCACCACCTTGCGCAACCATGGTCGCAGAGATGATCGCATTGAGATAGGAATGTCCGGTGTTGGCAATATCTTGCGCCACCAGCGGGATCACTGCCCAGTGCAGGCCGAAAATGACCAACACCTGGTAGAAGCCGCCGATAAACAGCCCCGAGATCGTCGGGGACAGATCGTAGAGCCACTGGATAGAGTTCGCGATACCACCAGAGATCAGCATGACGATCGGGCCGAGCAGCAGCAAAATCGCCAACGAAACAATGACCACTTCCAACAGTGGAACGAAAATCATGCGCACCGTGTTCGGAATAATCCGCTTCAGCCACGGCTCGACCTTGGAGGCAACCCAGGCGGCCACAATGATTGGGAAAATCGAGTAACTATAGGACGCAATGTTGATCGGCAACCCGAAGAAATCACCGTTGAGCGGCACCGACAGTACCGAACCGGTAGCGTCTTGACCGGCCAAGGTGATAATCGACGGGTGGGTGAGCACACCACCGATAATCGCCACAATAATCGGGTCGGCACCGAGGCGTTTCGCCGCCGTGAAACCGACGAATATTGGCAGGAAGAAGAACACCGAGTCCGACATCGCATTGATGATCTGATAGGTGTTCGAATCATTAGTGGTGAGATCGAAGGTGGTGAGCAGGGATAAAATACCCTTGATAATGCCGGATGCGGCAAGCAGACCAATGATGGGGATCATTGATCCGGTGATCACCCCGATGAGGGAGGAAAAGCCCCATTTGATCCAGCCGAAGAAGGAATCTGGGCGGGGTGCGCTCTCCGCGGGGGCGTCGCCGCCGGCAGCCCCGTCGCCCAGCTGGGCGACGATCGCATCGTAGACATCTTCCACATCAGGGCCGATGACGACCTGATATTGGCCGCCGGCTTTCACCACATCGATCACCCCGTCCAGGGCGGCGATCGCTGCATCGTCGGCTTTGCTTTCGTCGTGCAGATAGAAACGTTCCCGGGTGATGCAGTGCGTCACCGACTTCACATTGGATTTCCCGCCAACCAGGTTGATGATGTCCCAGGCAAGCGCATCAAAACCGGTGAGTTCGCTCGGACGTTGCGCTGCCGGCGCTGGCGAGTCGGTGGTCGTCGCTACAGCGGTTCCTGCAGATGTCGCCGCAACCGGTGCTGCTGCCTTTTTTGCGGCTTTCGGCAGCACAGCTACCTGTGCCACCGGGGCGGCAGCCGCAGCCTGGCCGAGGCTGAGCGCAATATCACCGTCGACTCGTTTTTTCGAGTTAGTGACAGCCACCACAATGGTGGTGTCTTTCCCGGCGTCCACGATGGCCTGGGTGTCCATGGTGCCAAACGGGTCACCGGCGGTAATCACATCGCCACGAGCAACAGTTAAGGTAAATGACGCGCCGCCAAGTTCGACGGTGTCAATACCCAGGTGAACGAGCAGATCCACCCCGTCGTCGGTGCGGATACCGATGGCATGGACGGTTTTGGCAACCATGGTGATTTTTCCGGACATGGGGGCAACAACGGTGTCACTTGCCGGATGGGACACCCCGAAGCCGTCACCGACCCCTTTCGAGGCAAAGACCTTATCGGGGACGTCAGTAATCGGGATGATGGTGCCCGCGGCGGGCGACAGCAACGTCAGCTGAGCAACGTTATCAGTCATATCATCAACCTGCCTTTCCAAATAGTGCCACAGCGTTGAAGACCATGTGGCCGGTGAGAGGGTGAAGAAATGAAGTGGGTAAGCAATGAAACGAGGTGGGTAAGTGCAGAAACGAACCAGGTGGGGTGCAGTGCTGCAGGTTCACCGAGTTATCTGTTGGTGAGCTGCAGCGATCCGCGATGCAGTGACTTAGCTACGCGTATCGACTAGCACGGCAACCACCTCATAGGGGCGCAGTTCCATCGTGGGTGCCAGCGTCGGTGCGTCATAGTTACCGATCAGCACAGACCCGTCGATAAAGGGTGCTTCGACGGTGATGGATTGCGTCTCCGCAGTCATATTCGCCGCGACAAGCAGCTGCTCATTGTTTAACGTGCGGCGATAACCGAACACGTTGGCATAGTCGGCGAATTCCTGCTGATAGTCACCATCAGCAATCAGCGGCATGTCGTGGCGCAATGCAATGAGTTTCCGATAAAACGGCAATATTTCACCGGTGGCTGCTGCTTGTTTGACGTTGATCTCATCTTGCCGGGATGGCTGCAGCCACGGGGTGCCGGTGGTAAACCCGGCTCCAGGTGTGTCATCCCACTGCATTGGTGTGCGTGCATTATCCCGGGCTTTCGCAAGCACTGCAGCGAACGCATCGTCCGGGGATGATCCGGCCGCCACCAGCGCGGCATACGCGTTGCGTGCCTCAACATCGACATAGTCGTCGATGCTGGTGTATTCCGGGTCGACCATGCCGATCTCTTCGCCCATATACACAAACGGGGTGCCCCGCAGCAGATGCAGCATTGCCGCCAGCATCATGGCAGATTTCTCCCGATATTCGCCGGCATCACCGAAACGATTAATAGCCCGAGGCTGGTCATGGTTATTCCAAAACAGCGCATTCCAGCCGCCGCCGGCCTGCATCCCCGCAGCCCAATCGTGAATAATTTGCTGTAAAGCGACAAGATCAGCGGGCATGGTGGTCCATTTTTGCCCGTTTTCATAGTCCACCTTGAGATGGTGGAAGCTAAACACCATGTCAAGTTCGTGATTGTCCGGATTCGAATAGCCGACACACCGCTCAGTAGTCGTCGAAGACATCTCCCCCACGGTGACGGTTGCCGGGTCTTGCCCGAAACTTGCCTGGTTGAGCTCTTGCAAAAACTCGTCAACATACACCCCATCGGTGTACATGAGGCGATCATCAACCCCTGCTGGCGCATCAAGCAATTCCGTGTTTTTACCAATTAGGTTGATGACATCAAAACGGAAACCAGTCACCCCGCGGTCACGCCAAAAATTCACAATGCGGGCGGCTTCCTCCCGGACTGCTGGATGATGCCAGTTCAAATCAGCCTGGGTGACATCAAAAAGGTGCAAATAATATTGGCCGCTCTCCCCCAACGGCTCCCAGGTGGGACCGCCGAATTTCGACACCCAGTTTGTCGGCAGGGAACCGTCTTCCTGCGGGGGTCGCACAATATAGCGGTCGATATATTCTTGCTCACCGGCAAGTGCACGTTGGAACCACTCATGTTCGGTGGAGGTGTGGTTGAGCACCATGTCGAGCATGACGCCAACTCCGCGATCCCGCAGTGCTTGAACAAGCTCGGTGAAGTCGTCCATCGTGCCCATGGCCGGATCGATCGCATAGTAGTCGGCAATGTCGTAGCCGTTGTCCCGTCCCGGGGAGACGAAGAAGGGGTTGAACCACACCATATCGACGCCCAGGCTGGCAATATAGTCCGCCCGCTCGATAATGCCGCGCAGGTCGCCGACCCCGTCGCCGGTGGAGTCTTGGAATGACTTGGGGTAAATCTGGTAGATCACCTGATGGTGAAAGGGTCGCGGACTCACGATTAGTAGCACCCTTTTCTGCCCAACGGCGTTGACTACTTAACAACTGCAGGCCGTTTGTGACGCCAGTCTCTTTGGAAGGCTAGCTGCGCAACCTTGCACACTGACCGTATCATTTAGTCATACTATTCGACGATTATGTCGTCGAACACACACCCTAAGTGCTACCCCGCAGCAAACAAAAGCGATGAGTTGCAGCCAGAGAAACCTCCCCCTATTCAGGCGGTTTCATCGACACCTCATCACGGCATAAGCGGGCAGCTTGTGGGACTGCTCACACTTCCAGGTTCACTCATCGATCAACCCCAACCACGGATTTTTGTCCCTAAACAACCAGTACATCATCCCTGGCTGCAGGAAGGCAGCTGCCGGCACAGCATCCCCCCGGCGACGCCCCGCATGCTGTACGCAACAACAGTAACCGGCTGACCACAAGCCGTCGCTGCAACAACGAACCGAATGCTTCTTTGCAGGCATGCCCCCTGGAAACCAGGAAAGGCAGGCACCACCTGCGGCGGAGCCTGCCTTTCCTGCGATGCAGTAAGCAACGATGGGTTTACGTCTCGGGGATCACCACCGGGTCGATGGTGGTAGCCCCAATATCGCGCCGGTAGAAACTCCCCGGCAGGCTAATGTGTCCGAGTGTGTCATAGGCCTGTTTCCGGGCGGCGGTAAGATCCGCACCGTGGCCAACAATGCCCAGCACTCGACCCCCTGCAGAACATAATGTTCCCTGCTCGTCAACGCGAGTTCCAGCATGCAAAATAGCTGCGTCACCTGGATGTTCTTCGATCACGATGGCATCCCCGGTACGTGGCTTTGCCGGATAGCCTTCCGCCGCCAGCACCACAATGCAGGCAGCGCCATCTTTCCACTGTAGTGGCGGCAGGGAGGCCAGCTTCCCAGTGGCAGTTGCGTGCAATACTTCCCCCAGTGGTGACTTGAGCAGCGATAGCACCGCTTGGGTTTCCGGGTCGCCGAAGCGGCAGTTAAATTCGACCACCGCAGGTCCCCGCTTTCCCCAAGCAAGGCCTGCATAGAGCAATCCTGAATATGGGGTGCCGCGCCGCACCATGGCAGCGGCTACCGGTTCAACCACGGTCTGCACGATGTGCTCTACTGCTGCTGCGGACACCCACGGCAGTGGGGTGTAGGCCCCCATGCCGCCAGTGTTTGGCCCTTCATCATTGTCATAGGCGCGTTTGTGATCCTGGGCAGGCAGCAGTGGCACCACGGTTTCCCCATCGACCAGGCAGAACAGGGAAATCTCCGGACCGTCGAGGAAAGATTCGAATAACACGTCATGCCCGGCTTGCAGGACTGCTTGCGCATGTGCGGCAGCATCATTTCGATCTGCGGTGACCACCACACCTTTACCACCGGCCAAACCATCATCTTTCACCACCCAGGTAGGCCCCATGGCGTCTAATGCGGCGTCCAGCGTTGCGGCCGAATCCGCCGGAGTAACCCGGGTAACCTCCGCGGTAAGCACCCCAGCTTCTTCCATCACCTGTTTGGCAAACAGCTTTGAACCTTCCAGCATTGCGGCGGCCTTCGACGGACCAAAGACCGCAAAGCCGGCTGCCCGTAAATCATCAGCAACCCCGGCAACAAGTGGCTGCTCGGGGCCGATCACCACCAAATCAGCGTTTACCGCACGCGCTAGCGACACCATCATGGCGCCATCGGTGATATCGACTGGCTGATTCTCTACTTCGGCCACAAGTTCCCCAAGATCAGCCATTCCCGCATTTCCGGGGGCGATCGTGAGGGAGTTCACTGCCGGATCAGCGTAAAGTCCAAGAGCAAGAGCATGTTCACGGGCACCAGAGCCAAGAAGAAGGACGCGCATAACAGTTGATCCTACCCATCGCCGGCGGTGCATCACCCCCGGATCTCCCACGAACCAACTATGTGGGTGCACACTCCTACCCCCGATTCTTGCCCGCTGTGCACTGCCCATCGCACACCAGGCCTGAAGCACCAGCCGCACCCAGCCTCATCACCACACCGTGAGACCACCCTGATGTGGCGTTGGCATCTTTGAGGGAACGGGGACAGCTTCACCCATCACCATTGCAGCGCACCAAACCTATTCGACAAACACAGCAACAACTCCTGCAGACACAGCAACAACCGCGGCACACAACTGGTTGCCGGATCAGGTTTGCCCCGCTGACTCGGAGCGAAGGGGGCGGTCTTCTTGAGTAGGATAAACAGTCATGGACTCGATTTTTACCAAGATTATCTGCAATGAAATCCCCGGCACCTTCATCTATCGGGATGAACAGGTAGTGGCGTTTTTCGACATTAGCCCGCTGGCCTATGGGCACACCCTGGTGGTTCCGGTGGAACAAGTAGATCGCTGGACTGACTTGTCCCCTGAACTGTGGCAGCATCTCACCGAAGTGGCGCAAATCATTGGTCAGGCCGTCATTGCAGTGTGCGGCAGCGCCCGGGCGGGGGAAGTGATTGCTGGTTTTGATGTTCCCCACACCCATATTCATGTTTTCCCAGCCAATTCACTCGCCGACTACAACTTCGCCAATCAGATTGCCCCTGATGCGGTTGACCAGGAACGTTTCGCGGAAACTGCGGCTGCAATGCGGAAGTATCTGGGAACTGACGACAACGGTTTCCGGCGCGCCGACAACTGTTAGCAGCAAACCCGCAGGGGCGAAAGCACTCAACGCTTACTACGCGATGCTGTTGCCCTGATCTCCCCCTGCTGCCTGGTGGCGAGGGTGTATATCCTTTCATCTTTTCGTCAATATTTTGTTGCCCAGCGATGGTTGCCTGTCGTGACGATTACACGGCGCCACAACACATGAGGAAGTGATCTGCCCCGGTGACCACCCCTACCAATGCCGGGTCTACTGGTGGACCTGCTGCACTGGCTGCCCTGCACCGCATGCGGCAACGCGGCTATGTGGAAGACGATTGGCGGGCACGTCCCGTCCCGGAGAAACCGTGGCCTATTGTGCTACTGCACGGCACACTCACGGCTGCAGGTGATCTCTTTCTTCTGGTGCGCTCACTGCGCCGCGCCGGCTGGGTGGTGTTCACCCCCGAATTTGGCCATCGGGGGACGCGGCCGATTGAGGATTCCGCCTCCCAGGTGTCGGCCTATATCGATCAGGTGTTACACGCCACCGGGGCGGGGCGGTGCATTGTTGTCGCCCACTCTCAAGGGGGTCTGGTTGCCCGCTATATTTTGCGCCATTTCGACGGGGCAACTCGGATTGCCCACCTGTTGTGTCTTGGCACCCCGAACCATGGCACCTCCCTGGGTGGGATGGTGTCCACACTGATTGCCCGGGATGCAACAGTGGCTGTCGCGGAAAAAGCAGTCGATGTGTATTTTGGGCAGGCCGGTCGGCAACAATTGCACGGTTCGACGTTTTTACACGAACTCAACACTCCCAGTGAAACCGTCCCTGGGGTGGGCTATACGCTCATTGCTACCCGTTCGGATGCAACAGTGCGCCCACCGTCGAGTTGTTTTCTTTCCTCCCCAATCCCGGGGCAGGTGACAAACTTTTTTGTGCAAGATATTTTCCCGCTATACCCGGCGTCACATGGGGATCTTGTCCGGGATCGCCAGATTCGGCGCATCGTGATTGACCGACTGCAACACTTGGCGTTCACAGCTGCCTCAGCAGCGCTACGCGAAGCCACCAATTTACGTCCCGGGGTGCTTACCCGTGGGGTAGATGATTTACACCGCCGCTACGAACCGGGGGAAGATCCTGCCGCGGAGCAGCCAGCTTCCACCATCGCCGCATCCGCTTCAGCAGGCAGCGACGAGCGAAGTTCCACTGACCATCCCACACCAGATGTGGTTGAGGCTGATGTGAAAACTCATACTGGGTTATCACCGTCTTCGCGGGCAGATTCACCGTTGCGCGCCGCCTCGGATTTCCAAGCACCGTCGGCGCAAGCGGATGACGAATCATGGTTTGATGCAGCCTTTGATCCTGACCATGATGATCCCACTGATGAACAAGGTTTCGCCGCTACAGCGCTTCTGCCTGGGGCGGCCACCAACAAACTGTTGCAGCAGTGGTCGACCAGCGACACCCCGGAATTAACCCGCCGCAAAGTGCGGAAATTAAAGCGGAAACATAAAAAAGCTGCGAAAGACTCCACCCGGCACCGCAACCGGCAGCACACCACCCCGCGCAGCTTCGCGTTTTCCCCGGAGGAAGATCTCAACGATCCGCAAAATCATGCCCCCGACCGGCTAGCGTCCACCCGTGATCCCCGCCAATCAAGTGACCGCAACGCCAAAAGCACCACCGACCATGCCCCGGAGACTGACCCATGCCACGAAACTGGCGATGCTCCCGGGCACAACGGCGGGAACAATACCGATGGGACGCCGCGATAATATGGCGTTTGCACTGTTGCGGCTCATCCCACCACAAGGCCAGGTTCCCAGGAGCTGCGGATTGTTATCTTCCAGTGCTCGGCATCCTGCCGCAGACGGCAATATATCTCCCGGCGACGATAACGCACCTGCTGGCCGTCCACTCATCGTGGTATTCCATGGGGCAATGTCCTCCGCAGGCAATAGTGAGCCTCTGCTGCAGGCGTTGAGCGACGCAGGATTCCCGGTTGTGGCTGTGTCCTATGGCCATCGCGGCACTGATGGACTTGCCCGCTGTGTGGAGGATGCAACAGCCCACGTTGCAGCGCTTCTTCCCACGCATCGACCCATGGTGTTGATCGGTCATTCGCTGGGGGCTTGGGTTGCCACCCAGGTAGCCTTCGATCCCCGGATCATGCCACAGGTTCGCGGCATTATCGGGCTTGCCGGCGTGTTTCGCGAACCTGCCCGGCCGTTATCATTAGCGAAACGACTCTTAGTGCGAGTATTCGCGGGCAAAGCTGCTGCCGAGTTTGTTAGTGGCACGCTTGCCCACACAGGCATCCCACCTGAAGCAATTGTTTCCGCAGGAATACCGGTGTGGTCGCTGCGCAGTACCGCCGACACTATCGTTCCGCTGTCGTGTAGTGCCCTTGGGAAAGTGCACACTATCGCCGGGGTAAGCCACGCGGCGATGGCGCGAGTCACAGCGCCGGTGGTGCAGTGGTGTCAGGCGATCGCCGTCACACAGTGACCACACACCACCTGGGTGCGCTGCAGCAGGGAAAGCCGTTGCCTACGAGTATCGTGCACAGTGCACCACCTAGCCGGTGTGCACTGTATCGCGCCGGCAAGCAGGAGAAAAAAGCAGCCATCCCGTCTCCCCTGGCTGGGATGAGGAAGGCCTACACGGCCGGCACAGGAGCGGGTTCACCGAAGTGAACCGCGCATTGTTGCAGGCTGCACCTGTCTTAGTGGTCACACTTGGATACTGTACGGGACTGCCTGGTTACAGCATTTTGCCGTGCACATCCCAGGTGCCGGATAGTTTCGCTTGCCGGATCGCGGCCATGCGGCGAAAACCGACGGCATGGTCGGCGAGGAAGTTCGCCAATTTCATCCAAATTGATTCGCCGTGGTCGGCAACGGATCGGAAGTATTCATCTAAATCTACTTGGGCGCCGCGATATTTCCCGGCGAAAAGATAAATCATCTGTTCGGCGCGTTCCGGCGCATAGTAGAGGGCACAGCGGTCAGCAGTGTATTCCTGGGCGCGGGTGACCGACGGCGACAGCCGCAACACCGTGGTAACAGGCCGGATAATATTGCGCCACAGGTTCACATGGCCGCACTTGATATGGCCAAGTTCGTGGGCGAGCACGAATCGTAAAAATCCGAAATCGTTGTGGGCATAGGCGATATCAACAATGTCCGAGTACAGCACCACATAGCCTTTGCGAACTTTACATTTCGCTGCAAAGGCGTTGATTTGCCCGTTGCCGTTGGTGATATAGAGTCGCGGCGGCGACATGATTCCTTCGCTGGCAGTAAACCCCATCGGCCCAAGCAGCGACTGGTAGACCGCATACACTTCCGGGAATTGCCGCTCGGTAACTTCGACACTGTTGCTGATTTGATTCCAATACAAGTAGCGAATAAACCACACTGCCAATGCTGGTGCCGCAAGACCGATAAGCACCCCGGTGGTGATGTCGTCGAGTGGAATGTCGAGCAGGATCATCAGTATTGCCAGACACGCCACCAGCACGGTGAGCACCACCCCCAACATAATCAGCGGCATCTCGAAGCGGTGACGCAGTTGGGACACTGTTGGCGATGGGAAGGGCACGGTTGCACTGGTTGGCGGCAGTGGGGTGCGTTGCACCTGGCCGGTCGGCTGCAGCGGGGCAGCCCCAGGCTGCCCGGCGGTCGGGTATGGCCCAGGTGTCGCTGGTTGACCAGATGGGGAAAAGGAATCAGGCATAATTGAGCAGCGTAATGGGTGCACAATCGCAGACCAATTTCCAGCACCCGGGGCAGGCGCCGCGTCCGGCACATCGCTGAGCACGCCGTGGTGGGCGTATGAGCACCGCCGTGGTGGGCACCTGCAGCACGTTTACCCTTTGTGAAAGAAAGCTTCGGGTCGCTATCTGGGGCGGAGGTGTTACAGCCCGAGCGGTATCTGTTCCCCGGTGGTTACATGGTCGGGGCAACTGACTGGGCATTGCGCCACAACCACCGGTTCACGGCGGTGTGGTGAATCATCGTCGAGGGGCTGGTGAGTCTGGGGGCCGCCGCAGTGGTGGCATATTCCCGCCAATGGGTGACTTCCCGTACCCCAGCAAACGCATTGATGAGCCACACTGGGTGAGCCCGTAATTGCGCAAGCTGCAGACCGTCGACGGCAGTGTCCACTTGATAGCCGTGCCCGGTGAGATAATGCACCACTGCCGGCAGTGTGGTTGAGGCAAGAGCCCTTGGATGCCCGGAGATAGTGATCGTATCTGGCCCGGTGAAACACACAATGCTGGCATAGTTGGCTTCCACGATAAAACCCTGGTCATCGCAGAGGAGCGCCTCGTCGCTGTGATGTCGACGGGCTTGTGCCTGGCATCCGGCCAACCACATGAGATCGGGGCCTTTCACCGTGGGGGCTATTCGTTGATCGGTGATGGGATGCCCCCACAGGGTCAGCGTGTCAGGTATTGGGCGATCCGGCCGCCGGGTCACCACAAAATTACCGGTTGCCGGTTGATATTCCACTTTCGGATTGCTGGCGGCAGGTCCTAGCCGCAGCAGTTCTAAGCGAATGTGGTGTTCATCTTCGCGGCTCAATTCGCGGTGGGCTGCCAGCCGGGTGAGGTGTGCGGGGAAATTACATACCCGGTTGTTGATCATCCGGAATGAGGTCATCACCGCGGGCAGATGAGCGGCCACGTCGTAGCTCCTAGGGGTGGAAAAGAACAACTTGCAAAACCAAGGGGTGCGCTGATCTTGGCAGCACACCGAATTATTGGTGCACAGCTGCACGGCAACGCCTGAAATAAGGGTATGCCGTGCCGCGGAATGCCGGTGCAGGCACTGTAAGGGCCCGGCACTTCGACCGGCAGCGCCGGTGACCTGCAAACACCTGTGATCCGCCGGGATGTGGAAAGATCTCGGAGAATAAGTGAACACTCGCGGAAAAAGTGAACACTCGGCAGGTGATTTACGGCGCTGTGGTGATGGGGGCAGCTAACAGCTTTTCAAGGAAGTACAGTTTGGCCTGGACTTCGGCGAACTCCTCTGCAGGGTCAGAGAGCCTAGTCACTGCCCCACCGGCACCATAGGTGAAGCTGTCACCGGTGATCACCAGGGTGCGGATGAGCATCGCCACATCGCTGCGATCGACACCAAGATAGCCTAATGCGCCGGAATACCAGCCGCGGGGGTGCCCTTCGATAGCGGCAAGCAGCTGCATGGCGCGCTGTTTTGGCGCCCCGGTCATCGATCCACCAGGGAATGCTTGCACCACCGCCTGCAGCGGGGTGGTGGTGAGTCTGCCGGTGATCGTAGAGATCATCTGATGCCAATGGGTGAAGGTGTGCACCTCCTGCAGGGCGGGGACGGTAACACTGCCCGGCGCGCAGGAGCGCAACACATCATTGCGCAACACATCAACAATCATCATGTTTTCTGCCCGGTCTTTTTCACTTGCTGCCAGCTCCGCACGCAATGCGGCGTCTTGGGCAGGGGTAGCGCCCCGGGGGCGAGTGCCTTTCATTGGTTGGGTGATTACGGTGTCGTTGTCAACACACAGGAATCGTTCCGGGCTTGCGGAGATGATCCCCAGCGGTGGGTTGGAGGATTCCGCAATAGTCAAAATTCCGGTAAATGGTGCATCGGTAAGCTGCCGCACCCGCCGGTAGAGCTGCCAGGCGCGCTGCATCCACTGGTGGCGGTCGCTGTCGGTGGTGGTGAACTGTCCGGTGACTGCGGTGGTCAGGCACAGCTCATAGGCGTCCCCCGCAGCGATATGTTCTTGGCAGGAACGGACTTGCTGCTCATAGGTGTGCTGGTTGGTGCGTAACTGTGGGGCGTCAACCAGTGGCGGCGGCAGGATCGGATCCGGGTCGATGGCGCGGCGTCCCGGAAAGGATATCCAGCGGGAAGGGATAAACCCGCAGACCGGACCGGTGAGTGCGCCACCGTCGTGTAATTCGGTTGCCTCATAGGATAGGGCAACAATCCATGGTGGATCGGCCGGTGGTGTGGTGCGGCGCTGTTGCACTTCTGCTGCGCTGAGCAGTTGTGTGCCTGCGGCAAGCAGGGTGTGGTTGGCGAATTCGAGCCAGGCTGCGGCCGGATAGGTATCCGGCCACCGGTCGACGCCCAGGGCTTGCAGCAGCACATTGCGCAGCAGCAGGGTTCCCTGCGGGGTGCCGAAGGATTCCGGGTGAAATTGCATACCCCACTGGGGAAGTTCGGTGTGTCGCAGCATCATCACTGTGCCATCGGCGGCAGTTGCTAGCACCTCCAAGGGCAGGGAATCATCATCGATGGTCACGTCCAGCGAATGGTAACGCATCACTGTCATCGGGTTTGCTATCCCAGCAAACACCCCGGTGTGATGGTGTTGAATCTTGGAAGATACCCCGTGTTGCGGGAAGGCTGCGCGGCTGACTGTTGCCCCTGCCTGCAACGCGATGAGCTGATGCCCTAAACACACCCCCACTACGGGTTTCCCCACTGTGAGTGCCAGTGCACTGATTCCCACATCCGCGGGATTGGCGGGATGGCCAGGGCCTGGCCCCACCACAATCACATCGGCTTGCGCGAGTGTATCTCGTGCCTGATCCGGTTGCATGGTGCGGGGAATAACCACTGGTGTCACCCCTATTGCCTGCCAGATCGCATCAAGCAGCAGCCTTGAGAATGAATCCTCATTGTCGATAAACGCAACGGTAATGCCGCCTGCTTGCGCGGGTAGAGTGCGCATAGTCAAGCTTGCATCGTGTGGTGCAGATCCCATGACATATCAGTGTAAGCATCCCCCAGACAGCTTTCCCTATCGCCACCACCCAGGCACCCGCGGCGCAATCCCCACGCGCAAGCAACCATCCCTCACCCCTAGGGATCATCCCCCTCCCCAGGGACACATCTTTCCTGGTGACTTCGTTGCCACCCATCCCAATGTGGGGATGCATACTGTTGCCCCATCGGGTTGTCAGGCCCTGCTTTCAGGTCGCGGGTACAGCACCGCATGGGTGGCAAGGCCTTGCAGATACACCGACAAGCCGATACCCACAACCAAATAGAATCCGACCAGGCGAAGCGCCCACGGCAGCGAGATCGCGGCCACCACCACTGGCACGATCACCACCAACACCACCAGCGCGGTGCGGGGCAGCTGCACAATGGTGGTCACCATCGCCTGTCGGGCAAGCTCCCGCACCGAAGCATTGTGCACGTCTGCGCTTAACAAGCAGCAATACCAAACCACACAAGCAACAGCCACCAAATAGGCGACAATCACTAACGCCCGGCCAGCCTGGGTGGCCAGACTCATCGGCAAACTCGCCAGCAGGGCAAGCTCCCAGAGGGCGATCAGGGTGATGGCCACTATCACCAGCCACGGGGCAATAGCACGCAACCATGTTCGTCGCAGCGCCTGCATAAACGTGGCAAACAGGGGCGAACTATTCCCATTCAGGCGGGTGTGCACGACCGCGAAACTGGCAGTAATCCCTGCCCCACCGCACACTATCGAACACAGCCCAATGACCATTAATAGATTGAGCAGCACGATCTCGGCGAATAGCTGCAAGGCCGCATACAGCCCACCATCAATATCAAGCAGTCCCTTCACCGCCGGATCCTTTCGTTCTACCACCACCTGCAGGCGGTACATTTCCACCTGCAGCAGCGCTTATGTGTTCTGCAACGCCCACGATCACCAGGCGGCACACTAGCTTGTCCCACTGGCCTGCCCAGGCAGCTGCTGTGCACCACTGCCGGCACACACTCGTACAATCGTGCACCATGCAATAGTGCGACCGTGCCACTGTGTGACCGTCTCGCCGAGAGGTCAGGTGGCCATGGTGTCGCTGGAGTGCCACTGCGACACTGTGTAACAGTATTATCGTCGCACCCGTGGGGGTTTCGCTGTCGATTCACCAAGCCGCAACGAACCGCGCAGCGTAGTTTCTTTCGGCACCTTCCGCCCGGCAATCAGCCCAGTCAAATTCGACACACAACTCGCAGCAATAGCCTGCACTGGCTGATCGATCGTAGTCAATGTTGGAATCGTGCAACGCGCCACATCCAAGCCATCAAAACCAGTAATCGCGATATCATCCGGGCAGGAAATCCCCTGATCATGCAAGGCCCGCATCGCCCCTAGTGCCAACACATCCGATGACCCCACCACAGCAGTGCAGGACGCAGCCTGCTCGGTGCAGGCCTTCCCCAACTGGTAGCCGTAGTCAAAAGAATATGGGCGATGTTTCAACGGGGCGGTAACAATATGCTGGCTGGGCACATGCAAACCATAGTGAGCCATCCGCTCCACGAAAGCACTGCGCCGAATACCGCCGACCGTGCCCGGATTTTCATCCGTGGAAAGCAACGCAATGTGTTCATGGCCCATCGCCACGAGATGATCAACCACATCGGCGACTGCGCGCCGATCATCTATCCGCACACTCACCGTGTCGTTCGTTGGCCACGCCGGGGCTGTTGCCACCACCGACGGCACGGGCAGACTAGGTGCTGCTTTTCCGGCGACGCCACCACCTAAAAACAGTACTGCTGCCGGCTGATAGCGGGAACAAATTTCGCGCGCCTGAGCAAACTCGTCTGCATCGTGACTTGCCCGAAACAGGCTGACAGTACAATCATTACCGCGCAACAGCTGTTCAAGATCGTCGTAGAGCAGTTGAAAAAACGGATTCGACGGCCCTTTGACTACCACCGCGACGGTGCGGGCGTCGGCGGCGCGAAGCGACTTGGCGTACATATTCGGCTGATAGTTCAACCGGGTGGCTTCCGCCAGCACCCGGGCACGGGTCTCTGGGGCGATCCCGGGACTGTTATTCAACGCCCGTGACACGGTCGTCACCCCCACCCCGGATGCCAGCGCAATATCCCGGATTGTTACCGCTTTAGCTGCACTCCGCATCACCATTGACCCGCCTTTTCTTCCCGCAATGTTGTTCTTCTGCACCATCCACCCTGTAAGCACCCACAAACCCTTAGCCACCCCACTTCTGCTTGGCAGCAGCACACAACGCCCTGTGCAACAGTGTGCTGCGCAAAATAGACTGCCGACAGCATGACAGCGCAAGCGATCAGAGAGCAGATCGCCCGCGCTGCATACGAACTTCGGAGCTGGGAAGCAAACCTAAAGGGCAGTAGTGGGACAGTGCAGTGTTTATCCCTGATGAGTTTTTTCCTTGAGGGTTACTAGCCCTTCACGGCACCGGCGGCGACACCTTCAATAATGTAGCGCTGGGCGGCGATATAAAACACCACGATTGGAATAATGGCCAGCACCAGCATCGCCATCAGCGCGCCGATATCGCGGTTACCGTTCGAGCCGACCAAGAACTGCACCACCACCGGAATAGTGCGATACTCCGGGCGGGACAACCCGATAACCAAATATGGCAGCAGGAAGTCATTCCACACCCACATGGTGTTCAAAATGGCGACCGTGATCGCGGTTGGCTTCAGCATCGGCATCACAATCCGGAAATAGGTTTGGATCGGATTACAGCCATCAATCATGGCTGCTTCTTCGATCTCTAAGGGGATGGATTTGATGAAACCGGAATACATAAACACCGACAGGCCAGCACCAAACCCGAGATAGAGCACCACAATGCCCCACGGGTTACCAAGATGCAGCATGTCAGAGATTTTCACCGTCGGGAACATCACCATTTGGAACGGCACCACCATAGAGAACACAAACATGTAATACAGGGCGGTAGTCCACCAGGTTTTCACCCGGGTGATGTAGTAGGCGGTCATTGCGCAGAAGAACACAATGACGATCACCGAACAGATCGTGATAAAAAACGACCAGAAAATCGCTGAGGCGAACCCAGACAGCTGCAGGCCGGTGATGTAGTTCTCCCAGCCGACGAACATATCCCCGGTGGGCAGCACAAATGGCTGATCGGCGATGGAGAACTTCGACTTAAACGAGTTCAGCAGAATAAAGAAGATCGGACCGAGGAACACCAAGGTGAGCAGCACCAAAATGGCGTAGATGATGATCTTTGCAGCGGTGCCGACCTGATATTTTTCGGTGGCCTTCGCCTTTGTTGAAAGCCGCTTTTTCGGCGTGGTTTGTGGCGTAGACATGTTAGGCTTCAACCTCCCGGCCGCGGGTCGCGCGAATCTGGAACATGGCGATTGCCACCACAATGACCACGAAGATCACAGCCTTGGCTTGGCCAACACCCTCTTCACCGATGCGGAAGAACATCGTGTTCACAATGTTCAAAGCCACCATTTCGGTTTTATTTTGCGGGGCACCATTGGTCAGCGCCAAGTTCTGGTCGTACAGCTTGAAGGTGTTCGCCAGGGTGAGGAACAAACAAATGGTGATTGACGGCATCACCATCGGAATGGTGACGTGCCGCAACACTGTCCAGCGGCCAGCCCCGTCGAGCTCTGCGGCTTCGATAAGTTCTGGCGGCACATTTTGCAGACCGGCAATGTAGATAATCATCATGTAGCCGATGAGCTGCCAGTTGATGAGGATGATCATGCCGATATAGCCGTATTTCCAGTCGGCAATGATGGTCGTGGCATATTTCGCAAGGATCGCGTTAATGATCACCTGCCAGGTGTAGCCGAGCACAATGCCGCCGATCAGGTTCGGCATAAAAAACACGGTGCGGAAAAAGTTTGTGCCCTTGAGCTTTAAGGTGAGCACCCAAGCAATCGAGAAGGCGATGATGTTGACGGTGACAATAGAGACCACCACAACCATGGCGGTGAAGATGAAACTATCAACAAATCCGGAGCGGGTGTCGGTGAGGGCGTCGACATAATTTTGGACGCCGACCCATTCCGCGTCGGTGATCGTAGTGAAATCGCAGAAACTTAAGAATAGGCCGACGAAAAACGGCACAAGAAATGCGATCGCAAACGCCAACAGCGTCGGCAGCACGAACACCGGGAAATAATATTTGAGGTTGGATCTCATGATTTTCCCTAGAAGTGGTGGTGGAAAGCCACACGCCAGTGCCCACTGTGTTGGGGGTGAAGAAACTTGGAGTAGCGTCGCACCTGCAGTGGAGCGGTGCGGCCGGTGCCAGGCTTCCTACCCTTGTGTAGTGGGATTGACGGTGGGAGCAATAAGCGAAATCAGTATTATGTGGCAGTCGTCGGTGGCCTACCCCGGCGGCAACTGCCGAATTGGTACATGCCGGATCACCGCCACCACCGACTTGGCTCACCCAGGTGGGAGTACACATGAGGGAATACACAAGTCGGTAGTTCACGGTTGCCAAGGGATGCACAGCGTAACCGAACAGGGAAGGTGGCTGGGCGGGGGTGTGCTGGGCAACGCCGAAGCTCACCCCCTTGGCAACTGTTGACCCAGCTACTCATCTGCGCTGCTGTGCAGGTGGACAGGCTTACTTCTTTTCCGCCGCCCAGTTTTCCTTCACAGTGTCGACAACTTCCGACCATTCCATGTTGCCGGCAGCATACTGGCCGAGTGCCTGACCAAAGGCATTCTTAAACGCCTGGCCTGGATAAACGGTGAAGATCCAGGGCACCACATTGGTGTTGCCGTTGGTCATCGATTCAGCCATCTGCTTGGCCAATGGATCGTTTGGTACGTCAGCTTCGGTGTAGTTGGTGAATGGGGCGATGAAACCAAGATCGTTGACGACGTGCTCTTTGCCCTCATCGGAGAGGAACAGCCAGTTGACGAAGTCGATGGTTGCCTGCTTGTCAGCCTCGCTGGCCTTGGCGTTGATAGCCATAAATGCTTCGGTACCGATGCACAGCCCCTGCTTGTCTTCCCCGTTGTGGCCGGTGTACAGCGGCATAAACTTGATGTTTTCTTCCGCGACCGTGTTGCCGTCGATCTCGGAGATCTGCGACCAAGCCCAGGTGCCGTTTTGTACCATGGCAGCCTTGCCAAGCGCGAACTCTGCCATTGACGAAGCTACATCCTTGCTGGGGGCAAGGGAGGCAGGGATCGTCGAATCGGTGAGATAGAGATCGAAGAGGTTTTTAAACTCGTCGTTGTACTTGAATTCGACCTCAGCCGGATCCATGTCGTTGTTATCTTTGAACTCGTAGTAGAACGGCACATTCGACAGGTGGGTTTGCCAGCGCCAGTCTTCACCGGTTGCCAAAGACGTGGAGGCAAACACGCCATCGATTCCCAGTTCATCTTTCTTCGCCTGCATGTCGTCGGCGACTTCCTTCAGCTTCTGGAAGCCGTCGATCTCATCCATTGAGGATGCTTTCGCGCCTGGCAGGGCGAAGTACTTGTCGAAGATCTCCTGGTTGTAGATCAGACCGTAGCCTTCCACAGCCAGCGGCACACCGTAGACATTGCCGTCTTCACCCTTGAGGGCGAGCTCTGGGTCGTTGAGGGCTTTCGCGAAGTCGGTGTCGGTGAGGTTTTCGGTGTACTTCTGCCAAGAAGCGAGACCCACCGGGCCGTTGACCTGAATCAGGGTGGGGGCATCCGACTTGGAGATCTGCGACTTGAGGGTCTGCTCATAGGTACCGGATGCTGCGGTAACTACCTTGACCGGCACACCAGTCTTGGCGGTGTACTCTTCAGCAATCTTTTGATAAGCCGCATCTTGTTCCGGCTTCCAGTTCAGGAAGTACACCTGTCCGGCACCGTCGCCGGCCGCATCAGAGGAATCAGAGGAGCAGGCAGCAAGCCCGCTGGTGGCCAGCACTGCAGCCATGGACAGCGACAAGATCTTGGTCAGTTTCATCACACAGGAACTTTCTTTTTCAATCGATACTGCAACAGGATGATGCCATCGTGTGGTGCGCCAACTGTTGGCGCGTGCTGCTGGTTGCGCTGTGCATGTCTTGCTATGAACAACAACACCAGTAGGCGTTGCCAGGATGGGGTGTATCCGGCAAGGATGGTGAGTCAATCCCCGAACCACCGCCGCAGCATGGGGCATCAATCCCAGTTTCGGAAACGTTTCCGACTAATTGCCCACGGTAGCAGTCAAATTTTTGCAATACAATGACTTTTCCCGGAAACGTTTCCGAAGGAGATAATCATCACACCATACGGTGGGTGGGGACAGCGCTCACCGCGGTAAATAGCACAGCCGTCGCAACTAGTTCCGCCTACCAACGCGGCGCGACGGTGAGCTGCGATAGCAGCAGCACCGCCGCTCCCGGATTCCCACCAACGAGGGGCGCCATGAACGCTATTTATTCGCAGGCAAGCCCCATCTCTCCTTGTTGGGTGATCACCGACGCCAAGCAGCTTTCCGTGAGCCGCCCCATCCCCTAAGACCTCAGGATCTGTCGATCGCAGCACCAGATTTTCTGCCAGAAAAACAGCATCTACCTGCAAGAAGCAAGTATTGGCACGGGGATGTGCAAAAATCGTCCGCGGCAGCACCACTTATCCGGCCACAAACTCGCAAGGAATAGTGACGGTAAACGTCGACCCCTCCCCCACCGCTGAGCGCACCGCAATCGAACCATGATGAGCCAATACCAGCGAACGCACAATCGACAGCCCCAGCCCGTTGCCGGTGTTTACTGCCGACCGGCACCGCGACGTATCAGCCCGATAGAACCGTTCAAAAATATGGTCAACATCGTGCTGTTCCATTCCGATTCCGTCATCACTAATCTTGATTGCGACCGCCGCTGGCCGGGATGCTGATTCGGGGACTGCTTCAACAGCAAGCGTTACCTGCGCCTGGGACCCGCCATGCACTAAAGCGTTTGCCACAATATTGTTTACCACCTGCCGCAAACGGTCGCTATCAGCGATGACCTGCAATGATTCAGGGTCATCTGTGGGAAGTGTGACAGTGATTCGGCGATCCGGCCAGGCTGCCCGCATCGACTGCGCCACATCATCGATTAACAAGGCCGCATCAACCGGCGCCAACTGCAGGGGTTGGCCTTCCGCCCGAGTTAACGCCAACAGATCTTCAACAAGGGCACGCATACGCTGTGCTTCCTGCTCAATCCGGGTGAGACAATACTCCGGATCACTCACTGCACCGCTGCGATACAGTTCAGCGAAGCCTTGCAAACTCGTCAGCGGTGTCCGCAGCTCATGGGAGGCATCCCCAACAAACCGCCGCATTTGGGCTTCTTTTTCTTCCGCCTGGGTCAAGGAAATATCGAGTTTCGCAAGCATCACATTCAGCGCCCGCGATAATTGGCCAACCTCAGTGGTGGCAGGCCAGGTGGGGACACGTCGTTCATGATCACCGGCCGCAATCGCGGTAGCGGTATCTTCCAACTCTTTTAACGGCCGCAACGCGCGGCGCACCACAAACGCTGCAAGCAGCGCAAGCGCCACCAACACCACTAACCCGATGAGAGTTTCCAGCAGTGTAAGCCACACTATGAGCTGCCGGGTCGGCTCCAGGGACATGGCCACCACAGTGGTGGATTGATCATCTTGAATTGCCAACGCCCGCCACTTTGCCCACCGCTGGCCGGCATCCACACTAGGAATAGTCACCGGTATCTGCAGTTCGGTGATGGCTGACAAATCCGGGCTGATATTCGAATCGTTATACACAATCGCACCGGCCGCGGTTTCTTTATACACATAAAAATTTGACGGCGGCCGATGCTCAGCGGGCAGTGGCTGCAACAGCTGTCCACCCGCCCACGAATGCGCAGCAATCAGCAGGTCTTTATCAATGTTGCTCACTGCAACTTGCCGCATCGTCATATTGACAGCCCCGGCACTAGCAACAAGTCCCGCCGCAGACAGCAGCACTACGATACACACCAGCAGTGTTGGAAGTTTCCACAGTCGCGGATGTAGCGCCCGGTGCAGCCGCTGCCGAAACGATAAACGCTGTACTGGTGTCCCATCCGACGAACCCGCGACATGTGGCGCCCGCGGCAACTGTGCAATCCCGGCCGCGGAGTTGGCAGCGTCCCCGGGCTGTGGTGCCACCGCGGGCGACTCAGCTAGATGTTCCGGCTGGTGGTCTGTGGGATTGCCGCCCCTGTCGTGACTCATCGACACTGCCTCTCCTTGCACCGTAGCCCAGTGAACCAACCCCACTGAAAAAAGGGATCAACCCAAGTCAGATGACCTTTCCGGCCACTGTCGTGGAATCCTTCCTGCAGATCAGCCCCATCAGCAACCATCATCCGGTCGGGAAGGCACATGCCAAGGCTGTCCACACCATGCTGCCGACTCCCTGCCTGCAGACATAATCGGCAAACGTTGTTCAGCTATTTGTCACCTGACCGGGGCTGCCGCAGCACATATCCCACTCCGCGAACTGTATGAATCAGCGGCTGATGACCATCATCAATCTTGCGGCGCAGATAAGAAATATAGGACTCAACAACATTACCGTCCCCGCCAAAGTCGTAATGCCACACATTATCCAAAATCTTCGCCTTGGACACGACAACCTCGGCGTTCTCTAAAAGATACTGCAACAAGTTGAACTCTGTGGGGGACAATTCCACTAATTGTCCTGCCCGGGTCACCTCATGGGTCGCCGGATTAAGAGTGATATCAGCATAGTGAAGTGCTTGATCATCGACGCTGTCAGTGGCAGCAATCGGGGCACCACGCCGCAGCACCACCCGCAGGCGGGTGATGACTTCCTCCAATGAAAACGGCTTTGTCACATAGTCATCTGCCCCCAAGGTCAAACCATGAATACGATGCTCTACAGCGTCTTTCGCGGTAAGGAAAATCACCGGGGCAGCAATCTCATTTCGCCGCAGCTGGGTGAGCAGTTCAAACCCGTCCATACCGGGCATCATGACATCAAGGATGAGCGCATCCGGGCGGTTGCTGAGCGCTAACGCTAACGCTTCCTCCCCGCGGGAAGCACACAGCACCTCGAATCCTTGGAACTCCAAGGATATTTTCAACAATTCAACAATGTTGGGCTCATCATCACAGACCAACACTGTGGTTTTCTCCGCCGCCACAGCTCTCCTTTTCCTTCAACCTGCCCCGTCACAACCAGCCAGCCCGCGACACGCCCAAACATCTCCCGGGTGTGCGCCTGCCAATTGCGTTGCAAGCCCGTAAGGCTTCGTGTCCGGTGACGGGCAGCAGGTGACGTGGCCAATCCACGCCATTCGATTCTAATCCACGCATTCTGCCGCCATCGGTGATCTGTGCCGGACTCTTGACTTCGTCCTGCAAAGACGATTGAGACTCATAGCAAGCCAACCTGTGCACAGCGGCATATGCGCATCTCTATGATGACGGCTCTTCCTGGGAGGAGCATGGGAATAACCGTAGAAAACAACGACAGTTTTCGTTGCGCTTACCGCAACCGAATCGTTTCAGGTTCCGCACCGGCCACAATGCGCGCAGCGTCACTATCACCGCGCATTAGCCACTATTGCTGTGAACATCTCGCCCCTGCTCGCGCCAGGGACGCCATATCCCCTAGCGATGATGAGCCTGAAGGATCTTTTCCTTGCAACGCGAAACGCCCAGTCTTCCCCACCGGGGGATACAGTCTTGCTGTTTGCTACCACCGGGGAAGGGATTACTGGGCGTTCAATGTTGCGTCGTGCTACAGCCCAGCAACCCGCAGGCTCAACCATTTTTGGCTGCTGGTTGCTGGTTGTATGCAACGCGACCGGATACTAGGGGCGCGGAATATTGCGCAGGTTTGACTTGGCAAGTTCATACATTTTGCCGACACCGCCCTCGAGCACGGTGCGTACCGCAGCAGTCGCAAACCCCTTCATCTGATCGAAGGTGATATCCGGCGGAATCGACAACGCATTCGGATCGGTCACCATATCAACCAACACCGGACCGTCGTGGGCGAAGGCTTCCGCAATACTCGACTGCAGCTGGGCTGGATCGGTCACCCGGATCGCTTTGATTCCGCATCCTGCAGCAATCGCCGCATAGTCGACATGTTCATGGTCGGTCTGCGACTCAGGTAACCCTTCAACGAGCATTTCAAGCTTCACCATGCCAAGCGACGAATTGTTGAAGCAGAAAATCTTTACCGGCAGGTTGTGGAGTTTCACCGTAAGCAGCTCACCCAGCAGCATGCCCAGCCCGCCGTCACCGCTAAAGGACACCACCTGCCGGTGTGGATAGGCCATCTGTGCGCCGATCGCCTGCGGTAACGCGTTGGCCATTGTGCCATGCCTAAACGAGCCGATAAGTTGCCGCTGCAAAGAATCGTTGGTGATATAGCGCGCCGACCAGACGTTACACATGCCGGTATCGGCGGTAAATATTGCATCATCGGCTGCTAGCTCGTCGATGAGCCGGGCAGCATATTCGGGATGAATTGGGGTGTGGTTCTCTACACCCTTGGTGTAAGCCTCAATCACGTCGCGCAGCTTCTTTTCATGCAGTTTCAGCATTGAATCGAGGAAGCTTCGGTCAGTTTTCTGCTCCACATGCGGCAGAATATTTTCAATGGTTGCTGCCACATCAGCCACAATCGGATGACTGATTTTTGTGCGGCGACCGATTGCATTGGCATTAATGTCAATCTGGGCGACATGCTTTGTCGGCAAGAAGGTGTTGTATGGGAAATCGGTGCCCAACAAAATCAGCAGATCGGCCTCATGACAGGCGTCATAGCAGGCGCCGTAGCCAAGCAGCCCTGACATGCCAACATCAAACGGGTTACCTGGCTGAATAGCCATTTTTCCGCCCAATGCGTGACCAACCGGCGCATTGAGTTTCGCTGCGAGAGCAAGCACTTCCTCACGGGCGTGAGCCGCCCCTACCCCACAGAACAGGGCAACTTTTTCAGCCTTGTTGATCGCCTCAACCAGCTGTGCTGCAGCTGTCGGATTGGGATAGACCACTGGCTTATCAACGGCAATAGCCGATTCAAGAATCGGGGTATCCACCGCGTCTTGGGTGGTCACATCACCCGGAACCACCAGCACCGACACCCCGTTGCCCGCCATCGTCGACTGCAGGGCATGATGCAACACCACTGCACCCTGCTCCGCCGAGTTGACGAGTTCGCAGTAGCTTGAGCATTCCTGGAACACCTGGGTGGGATGGGTTTCCTGGAAGAAATGCGAGCCGATCTGGCGGGAAGGAATATGGGAAGCAATCGCCAACACCTTCGCCCCATTCCGGTGGGCGTCATAAAGCCCCTGGATCAGGTGCAGATTGCCAGGACCGCACGACCCGGCACACACTGCCAGCTCACCGGTAGCCAGCGAGTCGGCACCGGCGGCAAAAGCCGCCGCCTCCTCGTTGCGCACATGCACCCATTCGATTGACGACTGGGTGACCGCATCGGTGATCGGGTTGAGTGAGTCACCGGTTAACCCATAGATTCGTTTTACCCCGAGCTTCTCCAGGGTTTCCACCAACTGGTGGGCAAAGTTTTTCGCCATGATTGTTCGTCAAGCTTTCTTTTTTCTCGGTGCAGCGCCAGCAACCCCACTCCTTGGTGATCGTTACACCAACAACACCCTGCACGGCACGCACTCTCCGCGACCAGCAGGCGTCCAGTTGCCAGCTGCTGCTGTCGTTTCCCCTTCTAGTCAAACACAAAGTTCATTGTGTTGGCGGCGACAGCACTGCCACAACCCGGTTTAGTAGTACGTTTCCGTTCATCTGCTACCACCGGGCAGCGACTTCCCCCGGCGACGGCGGTCATTTTTTCACCACCTGCCCCGCCCCCGATAACCCAACGAAACAACCCTTGGGGGTACTACCTTAAGAATTATTCGGCAGCAACAGGTTGCTTCCGCGGCAGCCCGCCCAATCTTTTACACTTACGAAGCACTATGGACTTGTTCATCACCCGCGTGCGGCCGTGGGCGCGCACCCCTGATACCCCTGCTTGCGATATCACTATCAGCGACGGCGTGATCTGTGCGATTAGGCCACATGATCCTGTCAATGCTCAACCACCGACCGGCACCGAAATACTTGACGGCGGCGGCGGAGTCATTGTTCCCAGTTTGAGTGATGTGCACGCCCATCTTGACTCGACCCGGCTCGGCCTCCCATTTCGTCCACACACGGCAGGCCGCACCCTTGAATCTCTCGTCGATAATGATCTTGCCAACTGGCGCAGCGCCGAAAAGGACGTCACCTGGCGGGCAACCCACACCCTAGGCACCACGATCGCCGCTGGGGCAACAACCATCACCAGCCACGCCCAAATTGATCCGCAATCCAAACTCGACCGATTCCACGGAGTGTTAGCCGCCCGGGAACACCACCAGCATCGGGCAGATGTCCGGATTGTGGCCTTCCCTCAAGCCGGGGTAATCCGTTCTCCTGGCACCACAGCGTTACTGGCGGCTGCCCTGGAAGAAGGCGCGGACTGTATCGGCGGTATTGATCCCTGTGCTTTCGACCGTGACCCAGTCGCACAGCTCGACTGTATCTTCGACTTAGCGGAGCGCTACGACAAAGATGTCGATATTCATCTCCACGAGAGCGGCACCTTAGGTGCTTTTAGCATGGAACTCATTGCGGAACGAACCCGCGCCCTGCACATGCACGGCCGGGTCACCATCTCCCACGCCTTTGCCCTCGTCACCCAGCCATCACCTGCCCAAACCCAACATTTGCTAGAACAGCTCGCCGAAGCAGATATTGCGGTGACCACAGTTGCCCCACCTGGCCGCACCATAGATCTCAATAGGTTGCGTGACTTTGGCATTCGCGTCGGTGTAGGACAAGACGGTACCCGCGACTATTGGAGCCCATACGGCGACGGTGACATGCTCCGCCGCACCTGGCAACTGGCGTTTTGCTCCAATTATCGGGCAGATGCCGATATTGAACACGCCTATGCGGTGGCTTCTGTGGGCGGCAAACAAATCAACAATCCACGCTACTTCTCAGCCGCGGCACTCGCGAATCGAGGAATCACGGTTGGGGCACCAGCTGATCTGCTTATTCTTGACGCGGAAACCGTGACTTCCGCGGTGATGGACTGTCCAACCGGGCGGATCGTCATCCACCGTGGCACAGTCGTTGCCCGCGACGGAAGTCTTGTCGAATAACCCAGGCCGACAGGCAACACACCCAGCAAGCAAGGGATAGTGGGGGTGTTGCAGCGCCTGGCGCGCCGGGCGCTTTTTTGTTGCCGGTTTTCTCAGGGGTCGGGGAAATGTCGTGGGATTGGGTTTTGCGGGGTGGGTTTTGGGCACGAAAAAGCCCCCTACCTGGTGTTTCAGGTAGGAGGCGGGTGAGCTGGAGACGAGACTTGAACTCGCAACCTACGGTTTACAAGACCGTTGCGCTACCGATTGCGCCACTCCAGCAGCATGCCACTTATGAGTCGAGACAAGACATCTTGCCGTAAAGACATGTTCGCTGCTGGGTTGAACCCATACAGACGATCATGCTTCACCGAAGTCTTGCCGCATACCGTGAACACAGGGGCCGGTTGCTGAAGTCAGCGCCGGTTACCCGCACGGTGGGCACGTAGCAAGACATCGTACAGCACAACCACGATTGGGCAAATTTTCACCGTTGTACAGCGCAAGTTTCCCGCCCAAGGGGCGTGGTACTGCCAGCTGCACCACGATCTTCCCAGCGCTACCGCTGGCGGAATTCAGTGCCGCGTCACAGCGTCAAAATTCACCTTTCGCCCCCACATTCGCATCGTGTGTTTCGTGACGAGTACGCTAGGAATCTGTTGTCGTTCGATAGTGAAGTTTTCACCAACTATCCGCAGGTGAACGCCTAGTCTTGGAGTCATGCAAGACCCCGGCCGACAACTGTCCAATAACCGCGAGAGGTAGGGGTTGTTCATCGTGGCGCGACGCTTGACGGGGTTACTCCCCGGGTGGGGAAAGTTGTCGACTGTCGACCAGGTTGCCGTCGCCCCACCACCATCCCCGTTGGCGCCAGTTGATCTCACCGATCCGCTGGAAGTTGCGGCAGTGATGGATTTAGCGGCGCGCATCGGGGATGTGCTGCTTGCTTCAGGTACCGGAAATACCGATGCCCGCACCCAGATTCACGCGGTCGCCTCCGCCTACGGGCTGCACTATTGTCACGTCGATATCACCTTCAACACCATCACAGTGTTTACCCATGTTGGGGCAACAAAAGGCCGCCCTATCAGCGTGTTTCGCGTGGTGCGCAAACTGTCGCTTGATTTCTCCAAACTGCAAGATGTTGATCGGCTGATTCGCCGAATTCAAGCCGGCCAACTGCCGCCGTTTGAAGCGGAACAAAACCTTGACCGGATTTTGCAGGCTAAACCGCCGTACGGCTATCTCGTGTCGTTGCTTGGTTGGGCGATTATGGCAGCGGCTGTGGCAGTACTGCTGGGCGGTAACTTGTTGGTGACGTTGATTTCGCTCTGCTCCGCCGCCGTCATCATGCACGGGTTTACCCTGCTGGGTAAGCAGGGATTGCCGGACTTTTTTAAAAATATTTTCGGCGGCATTGTGGCTACTGTGCCTGCGGCGATCACCTACCAGTGGGCGGTAACCAATGATGTCGATCTCACACCGTCCCAAATTGTTGCCTCCGGGATTGTGGTGATGCTCGCCGGATTAACACTGGTGCAGTCGTTGCAGGATGGCATTACCGGCGCCCCGGTGACCGCATCGGCACGGTTTTTTGACACGATCCTGCTCACCGGCGGCATTATTGCTGGTGTTGGTATCGGTATTCAGCTTGCCGGAGCACTCGATATCTCGTTACCTCCCCTCCAGACGCAAGCTATTGCCAGTGCCGGCTCATTGGCGAAGGTACTCTCCGGGGCGGTGGCCTCCGCAGGGTTCGCGATCGCACTCTATGCCCGCTGGTCGTCAGTGCTGGTGGCTGGGGTGACTGCGTTGATCGGTTCCGGCTTCTACTACTATGTGTTCATTCCACAGGGGTTTTCCCCGGTGATCGGGCTTGCCGCAGCCGCGACCATCATCGGGTTGATTGGTGGTTTGCTAGCCCGCCGCTTCGCCATTCCGCCGCTGATTACCGCCGTGTCTGGGATTACACCGCTGCTTCCCGGGTTGGCGATTTATCGCGGCATGTATGCCGTGTTGCATGATCAGATTCTGTTGGGTTTTTCCAATTTAGCGTTAGCATTAGCTATCGGTTCCGCCCTGGCTGCCGGGGTGGTGTTGGGCGAGTGGATGGCTCGTAAGATTCGCCGGCCACGCAAGACGTTGAACTTCTATAAGGGATTCCGGCGGCCGCGAACCAGTGTGTTTGAACATTCCACCCCAGCAGCGGATACAACCGCCACCGCCGAGTAGCGGGTACCTGCCGCAACGGTGCATGCCATCGCGGGTTGCCTACCCTTTGGTGTTCGCTGCGGGAAGTGCGTTGCGTGCAATGCTGGCCGCCTGCCTACTAGCCTCCCCTGCTGCTGGGCATTTATGGTAAAATAGCCGTTCGCGTCTGCGACGTGATCGTGGTCAACGATGGTGCCTGCGACAGCTGGTGCTCTCCGCCAGGTGCACTCGTATCCGCCCCTCATTGGCCACCCACCCTATTATCATCATTGTTTTCCAGGAGGATTCGTGCCACCTAAGGCTACTGATACCAACTCCCCGAATGCCGAGTCACTCCATTCGATTAATGCGCCTACAGCAGCGGCGGCGCGCCGGGTGGTAGCAACCTATGCTGAGGATTTATTCGAATCGGCAACGATGATGAGCATGCTTGGTGTGGAGCCAGAAGAGCTCAACTATCGTCTGCTTGCCAAGGAGCATTTGGAAGCCCAGCAGGCGGCTGAAACGTCGAAGAAGACCCGCAAGGCTACGAAGAAAGCCACCAAGAAAGCGGCGAAGAAGGCAACGAAGAAAGCCACCAAGAAGGCAACGAAGAAAGCAGCGAAAAAGACCACGAAGAAAGCTGCGGCAAAGAAAACCACCAAGAAGGCGTAACCAAACACGCAAGTAGGCGGGAAAACCCGAGAGTCCTTACATATTTGGGGCTGGCAGGGGCTCGCCCGCTGCGGCTGTTGACGGTGAGGGCGTGTACTGCTTGCCGCGGGAACGTTTTAGGTAGTAGTAAACCCCACAGTCTGGCTGATGTTATCCAGCTGGCTGTGGGGTTGCTTACGCTGTGCCGTCGCTTCGTTCGGGTGTGGGGTAGGCTAAATCAACCACTGTGGCCGGGCGCACTGTCCGGATCCCTCGGCGCCGCCAAGCTGCGGCAGCAGGGCAATTTGTGGGGTGTGATTGTTGCTATTTTTGTGATTTGGAGTGCGTTATGGACTCGTGTGCCCCGGCCGGGTTTGTGGTGGTTGCAAACCGGCTACCAGTCGATTCCACGATCGCCGCGGACGGCACCATCACCACGACCACATCACCGGGTGGTCTAGTCACCGCCCTCAAACCGGTGCTTGCCCGCACCAAAGGCCATTGGGTGGGGTGGTCGGGGCTTGTTGATCTTCCTGCCGGCGCTGAGCAGCCGCAGCGAACCGAAGATGGGTTATCCCTTGTTCCGGTGTCGTTGACCAGCAGTGACTATGCCGAGTTTTATGAGGGCATGGCCAATGCGACGCTGTGGCCGCTCTATCACGACCGGGTTGTTGCCCCTGAGTTTCATCCGCACTGGTATGCGCGCTATGCGCAGGTGAATCAGGCGTTTGCCGATGCGGCGGTTAAAGTCACTGCCCCAGGTGGCACGATTTGGGTGCAGGACTATCAGCTGCAGCTTGTGCCGGGGATGATCAAGCAGCAGCGTCCCGATGTGCGGGTGGGGTTCTTTTGCCATATTCCTTTCCCCGGCCCGGATTTATTTGGCCAGTTGCCGTGGCGGGAATCCATTCTTGCCGGGCTGGTTGCCAGTGATGTGCTGGGATTTCAGATTGTGCACTGTGCCGAGAATTTTCTCGCCACAGTGGCACGGTTTCTCCCTGCAGCGACTATTGTGCGCACGGCTGCCGGTAACCGTGGGGTGCAGGCGGAGATTCATCTCCCCAATGGGCATGTGTGTGTTGTTGGGGCGTTTCCCATCTCGATCGATGTGGCACAGGTGCGGGAGGTCGCAGCAACCACCGATCCGATGCAACTGCGCGCCACCTTGGGCGATCCGGCGATTGTGCTCGCCGGCGTGGATCGGCTGGACTATACCAAAGGGATTTTGACCCGGCTTGCAGCGATTGAGCAGCTGCTGCAGCAGCAGGTTTTCGACCCGGCGACGATGACGTTTGTGCAGATCGCAACCCCTTCTCGGGAACGTATCGAGGAGTATCAGCGCACCCGGGAGCTTGTGGAGCAGGCGGTGGGTCGGATCAACGGTACCTATGCCCGGTTGGGGCGGCCGGTGATTCACTATCATCACACCACCTATGCTGCGCCGGCGCTCTATGAACTGTATGCGGCAACCGATATTATGGTGGTCAACGCCATGAAAGATGGCATGAATCTGGTGGCGAAAGAATATGTGACCTGCCGCAATGGGAGACCTGGCCAGTTGGTGCTCTCCGAGGCGGCAGGGGCTGCCCAAGAGTTGCGGCAGGCGCGACTGATCAACCCGCACGATGAGCAGGAGCTTGCTGCAGCGATTGCGGCTGCAATCACCACAGTGCAGCATCACCCGGATTCGGCGGTTGCCGACCTGGCGACGATGGCGGCACATATTGCCCAGTATGATGTGCAATATTGGGCGGATGAGTTTTTAGCATGTTTACGCCCTTGAGCTGGTATCGATCACCGTGGTTGATGCACCTTCGACTGACTGTTCCACTAGAAAAGCTAGACCGGTGTTTATGAACGTTGTGCCTTTCTCGGTTCGCTGCCGTGTGCTGCTGGCCGGAGCAATGCTTGCATCGCTAGTGGGTTGTGCCCACGGTGCGGATGATCCGGCACCGCTGACGGATTATCCGTGGGAGATCAGTTCGGTATTTGTTGCCGGATATCCCCCGCAGCTACCCGGCGGCGGCCAGGCAGTGTTCTCCCCGCAGGGGATGTTGTTGTCTGATGCGTGCGGGCTGTTTCGTGCCCACACCTCCTTTTCAGTGATCCCGAAACAGGAGCAGCACGACTATGTCGGTGGCGATATTGTGCTGCCCGCTGATGCACAACTGTGGCAGGTCACGCTTACCGACCGGGACACGAAACCCTATCCGTGTGCGGCGAAAAACCAGTTTTATCACGATGCGATCATCGATATTGTCAATCGTGAAACGGTTATTGTGCGACGGGTTGATGAGGCAACGTTGCGGATCTATGCCGCGGATGCTGCTGGTGGGCTTGCTGTGCCAACAGTGGAGCTTATTGCCGATCGGACACCGAACTAGTTGGCGGTGTCCATCGCCGTAAGCTGGTGCCCGCGCGACGGTTCCACACTGGGGTACCGGTCACATTATGCCCATTGCGGACGGCTTGCCCAGTAGGGTCGATGACAGGATCGGCGGTCGTTGCAGTGTGTTACGACCTGTCGCCGACGCTGACGTGAGTGTGCAAAAGGGAGATTGTTGTTCCGTGACTGTAGCTATCGATTCTGCTTTCGACCGTGCTGTTAACGCTGCCGAACTGTTGGTGGTCAGTGATTTTGATGGCACCCTTGCACCGCTGACTGGGGACGCGATGCGGGTGCATCCCGATCCGGTGGGGGTGGCTGCACTGCAGCAGCTCAGCGAGTTGCCGCATACAACAGTGGCGGTGCTCTCGGGGCGGGATCTGCAAAGTTTGGCCAAGGTGGCGCCGCTGCGGGAACCGGTGGTGTTAGCAGGATCCCACGGTGCAGAGACGGCAGGTGCCCAAGAAACCGCGAATGAACAGCAGCAGCGGCTGCTGCATAGTGCAGCAGATGCCCTGGAAGCGATCGCCGAGCAGGCATCGGGGGCGTTTGTGGAATACAAGCCCTATCATTTAGCGCTGCATGTTCGGCTGGTAGCAGATCAAGAACACGCCAGCCGCATGCTTGAGGAGGCGGCGTCGATCGCCGCGAACATTGATGGCCTGTCGGCCACATTTGGCAAATGTATCGTAGAGATCGCCGCCACCACCTGCACGAAGGGAACCTGGATTCAGTCGCAGCAGCAAGCAACCGGAGCAACAGTGACGATTTTCGCCGGTGATGATGTCACCGACGAGCACGGGTTTGCCGCACTTCAACCCACCGATATCAGTATCAAAGTTGGCTCCGGGGCAACGGGTGCCCGCTACCGGCTGGCTGACACTGCGGCAATTAGTCAATGGTTTGCGCGGCTCGCTGCCGCCCGGGCAGCCCGCTACAGCGCAAACTAGCCGCATCACTGCCCCCAATTGAAGGCATTAGCCGGTGCTTACTTGCCCACAGCGGCACAGTTTTGGGGGCTACACTCGCTATACTTTGTTTCGTGCTGGTCAAATTCACACTGCGTAATTTCCGTTCCATTGCCGCGGCGGCGACGATCGATTTTCGACGCCCAGAATTGGCTTCGGAAACCACCAGCGACGAGGAACTTGCGGCCGCAATGCCCACCGTGGGGGTGCTCACCGGCGATGCGGCCCGCGGCAAAACCGATCTCGTGTCCGGGCTTCAGCTGCTCAGCACCTGCATGTGTCATTCGACGGAAGACAACACACTGGTGCGCATGCTGGCGCATCCACATCCTGCGAATTTGCAGGACTCCACCGAGTTTTCGCTGGTTTGGCTAGCCGGTGGTTTGCGCTATGAACTGCGGCTTGTCGTCGACGCGCAAGGGATTGTCAAAGAGTCACTGCGGGTACGCACGGACACAATGTGGATTCCGCTCTACACCCGCACCGGAACCAACCAGTTTTTTCACGCCGAGGCCGGGGTGACATTTCAGCAGTCCCGCACCATCGCCGATATGGCAAGCCCGTGGACATTAACCCTGTCGGCGTGGGCGAAAATCGGCAATGTGGAACGTCATGCGGAAGCAATCGCATGGATCACGAAAGCAGTGGTGATGCTGCCGCCGATCCCCCAGGATCCCACCCCGGAAGGCCAGTGGGAATTATTGCTGCGTTCCCTTGCCGACCAGCCCGCATTGCTGGGTGATATGGCAGCAGTGCTGCAGGCACTTTATCCGGCAATCATGGAACTGAGCATTCCATCGGCGGCGGTGGCAGTGGAAGATCGTTCTGCGTGTACCGTGCTCAACGCCGCACTTGCCGGCAAACCTATTCCCCACAGTCACACCCATGTGACGGTAAGCACCGCCCAAGTGTTGCGAATACTGCCCCTGCTGCAGCTAGCGTTTGCCGACGGTTCCCGACGCCGCCTAGCAGCACAAGGATCCGATATTGCCACCATCGGGCAGCTGTATCATTTGGTGGCGATTATCTCTGCCCGGCTGCTGGGGGGCATTGTGATCGCCGATTTAGCTCGCACCACAGTAGATGTGCAGCGAGTGGTGGCGGCGGCACATACTGCAATGTGTGGACGCAGCCGGGCATGCACGAATGGCACCTCCCCTGCCCAGATTCTGGTGGCGGTGGGACAATCCCAGGTGGCGGAACATCTGGCGCGCACTTCAACGCAGCCGATTGCACTGTGGCGGGTCGATCCGGGCAGCGGCGGCACCCTGGCATTAAAACGGGTATCCCGCAGCCTGGTGCCAGCGGAAGAAGAAGGCTCCCTCCACCCGCCGAGCTTTCTGCAGATCATCACCGAAGCTGTGCCTGACTCTGCACCCACCGCCGCCAGCAGCACCCCTTCGACGACTCTGCGCAGCGCACATAATCCACCATCAGCGCAGCCTGCTGCGCCACAGCAGCATTCCTCGTCTTCTCTTGGGGTGTTTTAACCCATCGCTTTCCACCCCTTAGTTGGGGGTAAGAATCGGCAGGTTCACTGTTCTGCAATGGCCGTGTAGCATACCAACTGCCCTCACTGAAGTGTATTAACTTCTACTTCGCCCCTGCTAAGCTTGCCATAGCCGCGCAATCCGCATCGACCACCACCATCAGGTATTGGTCAAGTAAATAACTTTGATTAGTTTTACCGATAATATAGTTATATCGTGTACCCCCGGGGCACGGCTTCAACCCCGCCCCATCCCTGTCACAGCAGCATCCATTCCTGCGACTGCCTGGTGTGCCGACTGGAACAATGAGAGGTGTCAACAGGCATGTTAGTGCTGTGCTCAGTACATAATTACCGATCTCATCATGATCCGACCGTGCTCAACCTGGTCGATCCAGCAACCTGGGTATGCGCCCACGGCCCGTCGGCCACCACCTGCACCGTGCTGCACAGCCCCAGTGCCGGCGGGGTGACCAGTCTGCTGGCACCACTGGCCTCCTTATCCGAGTCGAATCTGCACCCAATCGGTTCAGCAACCACCGTCGAACAGCTCTATCAGCCGCATCTCGCGCAGCTTGCCCGCCCCTGCAAGTTTCATCTCACCTATGTGCACGACGGATTCCATTTCCGCTGGCAAGTCAATGTGGATGCCCGCGGGGTAGCGGAAGAAGAAGTGTTCTACCATAAGCAGGGTGCGACCTCTTGGGAGCTGCTGTTCCAACATCGCGACGATGAGGTCGTATTCGGATCTTCTGCGAATGTGTCCCCTGCCGATCAGGCAATGATCGCACAAGCCAGCGGCAAAATGGCGGTCGCGTTACCGGCACTGCGGTCAACCAAGAAATCTTCCCCGTCGAAGGCTGCCTCCACATTCTTCACCCGCCAACTGGTGTGTATCCGCGACGGTGGTGCGCAAGCACCCTTATCCCGCATCATCTATCGGCATATCGCGGCAAACCCGGAACTGCTGCGAATCATCCCAGCAGCCATGACCGCCGGCGGTTTTGATACCGCCGGGATTGGGGTGAACTCGGCAAAGCTCACCGCCCGGTTAAAGCCGGTCGCGAAACTCTTCGGCACCATTGAACCGCTGCACTCCCCGGAGCAGGTGCGCGCCATGATTCGCGCCCACAAACAAGGAAATCAGCGGGTTGCTCCCCCGTGGCCACATGTCACCCTCACCGACCTTGCCCGGCTACTGCCCCATGCGGCAATCACCCACAAAACCGGGTTTACCACCTATTCCCTCGCCCTAGCTGAGCATTCCCAAACCGCCCAAACCTGGTGTCGGGTCTCCCTGTCAGCTGGGGTAACCCTGCTCACCGGCGGCACGCTGGTCATTGACAACGCCGACAGTTTCCTCACCCCACGACTGGTGACACTCCTGCAGGAATGGTTCTGCGATGAGACCCTCAATCCGCTGCGCGCACAGCTGGTGTTAGGGATCCGCAACCCGGAATTAGCTGCCGCCCTCTCCCAGGGGCCGATCAACTTCCGTCATGTCGCACTTCGCCAAGGGGCAAGCGTGTTGCACGACGAAATCCCGGAAGATTCCACGATCGCGGCTTTGCGTACCACCATTAAACACCCCACCCCAACCGAAACCAACAATGTGCCACTAACTTGCACCTTGTCATATCTTCGACAGTTGCTGGAGATACACGACCACTAGCAAGTAGCCCGCCACCCGGCACACCCATGCCAGCCCGCCACCCTTCACAACCTTGCCGCTAGCAAGCACAACCCTGCCGCTAGTCGGCAACACCCGGGAGTGAACCTGTGCGGGGTGCTGCCACGGTGGCACCCGGTGCGAACTTTGTCGGCAGCAGCCGAACTACTCCGTCCAAACTGGAAGAACCCTGCTCGCCTGCCGCGATCGCCTCTAGCAGCAGCTGCGCGGCGGCTTCCCCTTTGTCCTTATTTGGCTGAATCACTGTGGTGAGCTGATGGTGAAACGCGGTCGTAATCCCGTCGAAGCCGGTGATGGAAAGCTGATTCGGCACAGCAATCCCCCGATCGGCGGCAACCTGCAGCATCCCCAATGCCATCGAGTCGGTGGTGCACAACACGGCAGTCATCGCCGGGAAAGCGGCAAGAAGTTCAGCCGCGGCGTCATAGCATTGCACCGGATCGTTAATATGCCGCTCAACAATGGTGATATCGCTTCGTGGAATCCCTGCCGCGGCAAATACTCCTAACGCGCCCCTCACCCGGGACTGCTGCACATGATGGGTGGCAGTGGCAAGCCGTCGATCATCCACAATCCCATTGTTGACCTCCCGGGAAAGACGAATCGTGAGCATGCCAATGTGACGATGACCGGCAGCAACCAGCGCGGCTGCCGCGGGGGCGATTGCTGCCGCATCATCAATGCCGACAAATCCTGCCCCTTTTACCCCGGTGGGCTGGTCACAAATCACAATCGGAATCCGATGCGTGGTCGCCGCCTGCAGATATGGATCATCGGCAGCCACCGAATACACCACAAACCCGTCCACCGCATGTGCATTCATCAACCGGGTTGCTTGACCAGCTTCATCGGTGGCATGTGGACCAGCCGGCAGCAGCAGCACCGAGTGACCCGAATTGCTGGTGGCGCGGGCAAGCCCGGCAAGAAAATCAACTGACGCTAAATCTTCGAATGCATAGGTCAAATGCTCGGTGAGCAGCACCCCAATCACCCCGGTTTGCCGCGTGTTCAACGACCGGGCAGTAGGATGCGGACCCGGGTAGCCAATTCCGGCGGCGGTAGCCAAAATATATTCCCGCAACTCATGGGACAGCCGGTCGGGATAGTTAAACGCATTCGACACCGTCGTCTTCGACACCCCGCACATCTCAGCGAGGGTCGACAGCGTTGGTTTCGTGGTGCGGCGTGCCATAACAGACCAATCTACCAGGCTCAACGAGTCGTACCGGGTGTTTACGGCACGCAATAGACCACCACAAAATTAACCGGTTTACCACCACACCAGGCAACCCTGAAGACTGCACAGTCCAACCAGGCGGCTCCTCTACAAGGATCCAGCTGACAGGGAAGAACCTGCCGCCGACAAGGAAGTCAGCAAGGTAATATCGCTACTTGCCCACGACGAAAGATTCGTACCATATAGCAGCGAACCGGGGCTCGAGATTGTGCCGGCCAATGCATTGAGTGCAACCAGCCCGGATGATAACGCATCCGGGGTGGAGGATAACACTGCTGCAACCGCAGGCATACCGCCGGCGGCAAAAGCATCACCTAACGCCAGCAATGTCAACGCGGCACCGCCGCTGATTAGCCCCACTTGGGCATCCTCCGGACGGATCGGCTGCTGGCCTTGGGCAAGCAACACATTGACCACTTTGGCCTGCTGATCCGCAGCATTCACCGCATCCGCAACAATCTGGTAGCCAAGTTCCAGCATCCAGTTGGAGCGCTGAGCTGGAGGAGGACCTGCCACCACCATGCGCCACACCGGTGGAATGACCGCACCGCGGGTCACTTTCAACCGTTCCGCCGCCCGGCCACGAGCAATCATCGTGTTCATTCGCTCAACGACATATTGCTCACGTTCGGCACGTTCCGGCCGCCCGGCGAAATAGTCAAGGTGGGGTTGCACACCCCCGGCGCGCACCTGATCAACCACCGGGAGGGTGTCGTCGCACACTGGATCGGCGGTTTCGCAATATTCCACCACATCCGGGGAGAATCGCAGCGCTGTCGAGGAAAACAGCGGACCGGTTCGATACATGATCCCTTTGCCGCCGGTGGCGGTACCGACCAGTGCGGGATCATGCGGTTCTAGATACGGGTCGCCGATATAGACCGATCCGGCGAGGCGACCAGACAGTGCCAATATTCGTTCCGCCATCCCTAAAGCCATGGCGCCTTGGCTGTACCCTAGCAGCACATAGCTGGGATGGCAGCCGGTGCGATCTTCAAAGTCGACGGCAGTAGCAATGGCGGCTTGCGCCCCACCGACCGCGGAGGTTCGTACCCCTGTTTTGTAGATCTCTGTCCAAAAGGGGCTGGCTTCATAGGTGTCTGCGGGCATCGCGATGATCACCACATTGTTGGTGTCGATCCGTTCCAGCAGTGGTCGCAGGCGTTTCCCTTCCCAGCCGTTGAGTACTGTCCCGGACGGCAGTGTGCGGGGTGGTTGTTGGAGTTCCCCGGAGCCGCGGGCGACAAGTATCACCGCATCCGGGCAGATCCCATTGCCGTAGGTTGTCGTCGGTACAGGTGTGGCCACAGGTTTCTCGGGGTCTGTGACCGGTGTTCGCACCACTGGATCTACTGGCTGTGGTGCCGGTGCAGAGGCTGCTGGCGGTGCCGGTGCCGGATCGGCTGGTGGCACAGTAGATTCGGCGACGGCTACCGCTGTTGATACTGCGGGGTCAACAGGTGTTGACACTTTCGGAGTAGTAGCAGAAGTGACGTTGGAAAACTGATCGGGTGCTGCTGCAGCGACACCGCCATGTGCCGCACACAGTCCAAGGGTGAGCAGCAGGCTGCACCCCCGCCGCAATGTTTTCCGTCGCCCCATGGTTGACCCACCTCACCTGTGTTGCGTCTGCTGGGCACACCCTTCAAGGAGGAAGCGCGTGCGCATCAGCGCGTGCACCGTTTGCTTGTTGGAAGGTATCTTACCGTCTTGCCAAGTATCTGTTCTGAGACGCATTCCGCCGGGGAAGAATACCTATGGTCAAGATCTGTTGATGCCAAGCGCTGTGGCTTGCCGGTCATTGTTAGCGCAGCAAGGTTTCGGTCGATAATCCGGTTGTCGTGCAGCGAGCAACTCTACGCTGATGATGTGGTTACTCTTCCCGACGGCTTTGTAGCGAAGAGATTGGGAAGGAAAAAAATTGAGCGTGTACCGGCAATATACACATTCGGTACACGCTCAATTGGGTGGGTTTACAGGCTGTGGTTGGTGCGTACTTCGGCGCGGCGCTGCCGGGCGAACTCGCTGAGCACTGCACCGGCGGCAACCGAGGCGTTGAGTGATTCAACCCAGTCAGACATGGGGATGCTGAGCATTGTGTCGCAGGTTTCCCCCACCAGCCGGGAGATGCCTTTACCTTCCGATCCGATCACAATCACCGTAGGTCCGGTTCCCTGATAGGTGTCGAGGGTGTGCTCGCCGCCGGCGGCAAGCCCCACCACCTGGTAGCCGTTTTGTTGGAATTGTTTCAAGGTGCGGGTGAGGTTTGTTGCCCGCGCAACAGGTAGCCGTGCCGCGGTGCCGGCGCTGGTTCGCCAAGTCACCGCGGTCACGCTGGCGCTGCGACGTTCCGGGATCACTACCCCGTGTCCACCAAAAGCGGCCACCGAGCGGATGATTGCCCCTAGGTTGCGCGGGTCAGTGATGTTGTCGAGACAAACGATCAGCCCATGCTCGCCGGAGTCTTTCACCTGGGCGATGAGATCTTCCACTTCAGCATATTGATAGGGCGGGATTTTCAGCCCGATTCCCTGATGTTTCTCATTACCGGCAATGTAGTCGAGCTCATGTTTTTGCACTTCGTTGATGGCGATGGCACGTTTCCGGGCAATCACGATTGCTTCTTTGAGTCGATCATCAGCAGCTGTTCCGGCGACCACATACAGCTGGGTGGCTGGTACTTTTGCCCGCAGGCATTCCACCACCGGGTTACGGCCAAGCACGATCTCGCCGGTGTCTTGTTGTTCGTGGCGGCCTTGGTTGCGTCGTTCTTGTTCTTTCTTCCGCCGATATGCGGCGTGATAGGTGCGATCCTCAGCCTTCGGGGTAGGGCCTTTCCCCGCTAGTGAGCGGCGATGTTTCCCCCCTGAGCCTTTGGGTGCACCGGTTTTGTGTGTTTTCCGTACGCCGGGGCGTCGCGAATTACCTGCCATCGTCTTAAACGGTCTGCTTTCTGTGTGTGCCGTCTACTGCAATCTGGATGTGCGAAGAGTGTTTTTTAAAAAAACACGAACAGTGTTGCTGCCAGTGTTGCTGCTGGGGTAAACGGCGAAGTGGGGTGTTGTTGGGTTAACTCTTAAGGTGATGATTCGGGTGAGATCAGTGATGTGGGTGCGATTTCTGATCGACGCGTAAAGGTGAAAGCTCGCAGTGATCGAAGGACACACCGCGGCACCAGGGTCACCAATACTGTCCTCGAAACAATCCAGTATTGCCGATGGTGTCGCATTGTAGCTGTTCATCGTAACCTGCGGTGCCCCTGTACCTGTGTCAGCGACCTGGGGAGCGACACTGCGCTCACTGCACCGCTCAATGGGTGATGCGTTTAGCGCTCGATCGTCCAGGTCGGCCCGTCGGCGGTGTCGGTGACCGTGATACCTGCCTGCTGCAGACGGTCACGAACCGCATCGGCGGTTGCCCAATCTTTATTCGCCCGCGCCTCACTGCGTCGTTGCAGTTCTGCACTGATCAACACATCTAATGCCTGCTGGGTTGCCGCATTGGCACCGCTATCAGTATCAGACCACGGTTGTGCAAGCGGATCAACCCCTAAAATTGCCATCATGGCGCGCACTTGTCCGGCGAGCTTTTCCGCTAACTCATGCTCACCTTGCTGCAGGGCAGTGTTACCGGCACGCACCGTGTTGTGAATCACTGCGAGAGCTTTCGGCACCGCCACATCGTCGTCCATTGCGGCTGCAAATTCGTCGGTGACTGTGGTGGGCTGCTGCTTCGGGAAATGATGCACAAACGCTTCAATCCGGCGATAGCCTTGGGCGGCATCAGCCAAGGTAGCCTCGGAATATTCCAGCATCGAACGATAATGGGCGGAGCCAAGATAGTAGCGCAGCTCTACCGGACGCACGAGATGCAGCAGATTCTCCACAGACAACACGTTGCCGAGGGATTTCGACATTTTCTCCCCGGCCAGGGTCACCCAACCGTTGTGCATCCAATAGTTGGCGAAGTTGTCACCGGCGGCATGGGCTTGGGCGATTTCGTTTTCATGGTGGGGGAATTTCAAATCCATACCACCGCCGTGAATATCAAATTCGCTGCCCAAATAGGTGGTCGCCATCGCTGAACATTCCAAATGCCAGCCGGGGCGTCCCTGCCCCCACGGGGTTGGCCAGGAAGGCTCCCCCGGCTTCGAGGCTTTCCACATCGTAAAATCGCGGGGATCCCGTTTCCCGGTGCCTTTACTTTCACCTTGGTCAAGCTGGTCAAGTTTTTGCCCGGACAACTCCCCATAGTCGGCAATCGTCGTCGGGGTGCAATACACATTGCCGTCGGCGGCGTATCCATGCCCATTGTCGATGATGCGCTGCATATATTCGATCATCTGCGGCACATGGCCGGTGGCACGCGGCTCTAGTGACGGCGGCCGCACTCCGAGCACCTCATACGCCCAGGCGAAGGCACGCTCATGGGTGGCTGCCCATTCCCACCACGGGCGATCATGTTCGGCGGCTTTGGTGATGATTTTGTCATCAATGTCGGTCACATTGCGGATAAACCACACGTCATAGCCGGAATATTCCAGCCAGTTCCGCAGAATATCGAAGGCGACACCGCTGCGAAGATGACCAATATGCGGCACGGACTGCACTGTTGCCCCACACACATACACACTGGCGCGGCCGGGAACGACCGGGGTGAATTCGCGAAGTTGTGCGGTGCGGGTATCAAAAATGTGCAATGCCATAGGTGTAACGATAACACCCCGCATGCTGTTCGCCGGGTTTTCCCGGCGCGATGATGAGATCTATGCCGACTCAAATACTAGGGCGGTGGCGATCGCTGCCCGGCCTTCCCCCCGGCCGGTAAACCCCATATGGTCAGTGGTGGTGGCTGACAGGTTGACAGGTGCATGCAGGATCGCCGACATGCGGGTTGCACTCTGCTCGCGATATGCAGCCATTTTCGGGGTGTTGGCGATGAGCTGAACAGACACATTGCCAATGCGATAGTGGTGTTGCGCAAGCAACGCTACGCATTCTTCTAACAACCGGGTGCCGCTTACCCCGTCATATTCTTTCCGCCCTACCCCGACGAAAGATCCTAAATCCCCAAGACCAGCTGCGGCGAGTAGTGCATCAACAATCGCATGCGCCACCACATCCCCATCGGAGTGTCCTTCGCAGCCGTCGGCTGCCGGTATTTCGATACAGCCGATAAAACACGGTTTACCGGCTTCGATCTGGTGGGCATCAAATCCAGTGCCGACGCGGGGAAGCGCTGGCTGCGCGGGGGTGGGCTGAACCATGATGGTGTGCTTTCGTTGTGATGGATAAAGTGGTGTGCAAAACCCCTGCAGTGTTGCAAGCGGCCGCGCACCCAACAGTTGATGTTTTTTCAACAACTATCGAGTGTAGTTCGGGTTCTTCCCGCCGGGGTTTAGCAGGCGCCGAAGATTTATTGATACGCAAACCGCAGGACGGCGCTGTTTACCGAAGCGTGCAGCCGTTACCTGTCGATCCGGCTTGTCACCGCTTCGACCTCACCCCTATAGGCACCCAAGACCCTTACAGCGCACCGGTAGCGGGTACGCACACAGTGTGCGCCAAAAGACAACATGAGCCAGAAAACAGCATGGGTGTGTCTATGTTGTGTGTCTAGGTTGTGTGGTTCGCCAGCATCGCTTCGGCGAGGAGTAAATCTGTTGCGGTGGTGACTTTGAAACTGCGGGTGTCACCGGCGACCACGGTCACCGGCAGCCCTGCTTGTGTCATCAGTGACGCATCATCGGTCGGAGTGAAGTCGTGAAATTGTTCCGGCGTAAATACCGTATCCGCGGCAGCATCCCCTGGATACGGTGGAACGGTTTCGCCGCCTGTGGGCTGCTGCAGGGCATTGGTTGGTTGCCCCGCCGCAGTGTTGTGCGCCTGATAGTAGGCCTGAAATGCGGCGTGCAACAGTGCCAACGGGAAGCCTTGCGGGGTTTGCACGGCTTGTAACGTAGCCCGATCCGGATTGCTGGTCACGGTGTCCCCTGCCACCACGGCGATCGTATCGGTGACCGGGATGGTGGGAATGACCCCTGGATGGCCGGCGGCAACAGATGCTGCCACCCGCGCAAACACGGCAGGCGGGGTGAGCGCCCGGGCAGCGTCATGTACCAGCACAATCGGTTGCATATTCGCAGGTTCTGAAAGTGTGGCGAAGGCATCCGCAGCACAGCGCACTGCCCGGGCAACCGAATCGTAGCGCTCCGCACCACCAGTGATCTGGGTGAGCAGCGTGGGCGAATCCTTGCAGCCGGGGCCGCGTTTGGAGGCAGTGCTTGCTACTGCTTCAGTCAGTGAGGATGCATCCACAACTTCCAGCGTTTGAGGCTGGGTAGCAGCACACGCGGCAAGGGTCACAGCAACCGCATCCCACATCGCTGGTGAACAGGTCACCACCACAATATCGGCGACACCACTGTCAATAACGCCGGCCAGTGACCGAGCCAGCAGGCTTTTCCCAGCCACCGGGACGAGGGCTTTCGGCATACCCGCCCCCAGGCGAGTGCCTTGCCCAGCGGCAGTAATCACCACCACTGTCGGTGGCAACGCAACGGAACTCTGCGCCGCCGGTTGCCCACCGGCTTGCTGCTGTTGCGATGCCATCACCCTGGTTACTCCTTTTGCAGTGCAGCGCCACCTACACAAGTGAGCCGGTCGATTCGCGCCACAGCCAACGGTATTTCGCTGTCGTTATGCTCTAGTCGTCGTCATCGTCGTCGAAGTCGAGATCCAACTCGTCATCGTCGTCGGGTTTATTCGCCGTCTTCGTGTCCTCTTTGCCGGCCACCCCTTGCGAACGTTGCCGTTCGATGATGACATCCAATTCGGCAAGCACCTCGTCGGCTTTGGCATGATCAACATCTTCCGCAAGCGCTAATTCACCCACCAGAATCTGTCGAGCCTTATTGAGCATCCGCTTTTCACCGGCGGACAGTCCGCGATCTTGGTCACGCCGCCACAGATCCCGCACCACTTCGGCAACCTTGTTCACGTCACCCGAGGTGAGCCGCTCCTGGTTGGCTTTGTAGCGCCGCGACCAGTTGCCGGCTTCTTCCACATCGGTTTCCCGCAGTACCGAAAATACTTTCCGCAGCCCCTCTTCGCCGACGACGTCACGGACACCGACGAGTTCTGCTTTGTCGACGGGAACTTTCACCGTGAGATCAGACTGGTGGATTTGCAGCACCAGGAATTGTTTCTCTTCGCCGCCAACCGTTCGCATTTCCATGCCTTCGATTACTGCGGCCCCGTGGTGCGGGTAGACGACCGTATCGCCAACCTTGAAATCCATGCGGAATCGTTACTCCTTGTTCGCCGAGTCGTGATGGTGAATACTCCCCGGATCTGTTTGCAATACTGCTAGCAACAACCATGCGCGTCGCAGGGGCACAGCACGGCCACACTAGAGCAACAGACCTGGGTAACCTTGCGAATTTTACCATGTTTCTTCCCCGCTCGGCGCCCACACCAGCAATGTGCCAATACCAGGGTTCGTCCCCGGGGGCGGCACTCACCTGCATGGGGTGTGTCCCCTTCCCCGGCGAGCAGTCACCATACCCCGCCACAATCCCCGCACCTGGGCAGTATTCTCCAACTTTCCACTACCCCCGCTAGGCGTGGGACGTGTCACATTCACTGTGCGGTTTTTCCCATCAGGGCACTCCATCACTTGGCATTTTCCGGGAATTTATTTCTTCACCTGCACACATATACACAGCCTGCACCAAGGAATAACCCTTGGAAACATCCCAGCACAACCTGATCGTCGGATAAACTAGCCGAAAAGTTCCCAGCCTTGCGGCGTGCGTGCACTTTTCACACGTGTCGCACTCCAGTCAGCTACCGCAGGTTCTTCGGACGTGCACTCTCCGCGTTACCAATCACCCCTGTGAAGCCACTAGAGTGAGGAACGGTAAAGCTTTAACACATACCTTTTTGACCTGTCTTCAGATGGAGGACGATGTAGTGATGACCCGTAAGACTGTCGCACGCCCCTTTGCTGTTGTTGCCGCAGCAGCGGTAGCGCTCGGTGCGTTGAGCGCCTGCAGTGCCGGCCAAGTTTCCCAGACCGCACACCAGGTTGCTGCAGTCGACGGCGCCAAGGGCGGCACGGAAGACGGCAAACTCCTCGTTCGCGATGTCATGGTGGTTGTCGACACCGAGGATCCTGTAGCTGGGGTGAAGTTCACCGCCATCAACAACGACACCGATCTTGCCACCTATCAGCTGAAGTCGGTCACAGTGCAGGGTGAAAAAGCCACGGTGTCGAACTCCCCTGAGTTGAACCGCGACTGCCTGCTGATTGCTGATCCGGAAATTCCTGCCGGCGAGGCGAAAGCAGATGCGCCGAAGGGCTCCTGCCAGTTCTACACCGATGCAACGGTGAAAAATATCGGCTTCCCACCGGGTGGCACCGTTCCTGTGACCTTCGACTTCGGTGCCGCCGGCACGATTGACGTCGATGCTGCCGTTACCGAGCCGCTGCTTGACGCAGGAAGCACCCCTCGCGAATATAAGGGCGATCACGCCGACGATTCACATGCGAAGCACTAGCACACACCAAGCTTGACGTGTGGTGATCAACCCCACTGCCGGTGAGCACACTGTGTAACTTTCAGCCGTATTCTTGCCCCACCTGCCGGGTGTGCAAGGATACGGCTGTTGCATAGGTACCCCTTTTAGTTGCTTGCGGCTCCCCCTGCCTTGTTTTCTTCTGTCTTGCTGTTTCCCTCTTTCTTCCCTGGTGTTTTCTGCTGCTGCCGGCTTGCCCGGCGCAATGCACTGCCCTGCTGAGCAGTCTGCCCGGCTCACCACAGCAGATGCCGCATGCACGAGCAGATGCCGCATGCACGAGCAGATGCTGCACTCGAGCAGCTGCACACCAACTTGTGCACAGTGCCCGCTACTCTAGAGCCATGGCAAGAAAACCCCGCGCGGTACACACCTGTTCAGAATGCGGATATCAAACCCCGAAATGGCTTGGGCGCTGCCCGGAATGCGGCGCGTGGGGAACCATGAGCCAAGCAAGCACCCCTGCACCCACCACCCAGGTTGGTTCCGGCACCGTCATTAGTTCACTTGCCCCATCGACCCCCGCGCTACCGGTGGTCGAGATTGATCCCAGTGTGACGATTCGCCGCTCCACGGGAATCGGGGAACTTGACCGGGTACTCGGCGGTGGCATTGTGCCCGGTTCCGTAGTGCTGCTTGCCGGGGAGCCAGGGGTGGGCAAATCCACGTTACTGTTGGAAGTCGCTGCCCGCTGGGCACGTCTTCCCAACCCACCGGCAGCCGCAGCATCACCATCTGCCACCCGCACCGTGCTGTATATCACCGCGGAAGAATCCGTTGGCCAAGTGCGTCTACGAGCCGAACGCACCGACACCATCGCAGAAACCCTCTATCTTGCCAGCGAAGCCGACCTGGAAGTGATCTTCGGCCATGTGGATGCGCTACATCCCTCCCTGGTGATCGTCGACTCGGTACAAACTGTGCGCGCCCCCGGGGTGGAAGGAACCGCCGGCGGTCTGGCACAAACCCGGGCAGTGACCGCCGGGCTGACCGCCCTTGCCAAACGCACCGGGATTCCCATCATTTTGGTTGGCCATGTCACCAAAGAAGGCAATGTTGCCGGTCCGCGCGTCCTCGAGCATCTCGTCGACGCCGTGTTTAACTTTGAAGGTGATAAACATTCCCCACTGCGACTCCTGCGCAGCATGAAAAACCGCTACGGTGCCACCGATGAGGTTGGCTGTTTCACCCAAACCGACACCGGGATCGTGGAAGTCCCCGACCCGAGTGGGCTGTTTCTCTCCAGCAAAGAACACACCCCTGACGGCTCCTGCATCACTGTGTGTGTGGACGGCAACCGTCCCCTGCTTGCCGAAGTGCAAGCCCTAGTGGTTGGCGACAGTAAAGCAGCAAACCCGCGACGGGCAGTCACCGGTCTCGACAACACCCGGGTGCCGATGATTCTCGCCGTCCTCCAGGCTCGTGCCGGACTAAAATCGGTCGGCTTTGCCGATGTGTATGTTGCCACTGTCGGCGGAATGAAAGTCACCGAACCTGCCTGCGACTTAGCTATTGCGCTGGCTATCGCTTCGGCGGCGAAAAACACTGCACTCCCGCAACGGCTCGTTGCCTTCGGCGAAATCGGACTCGCCGGGGAGATCCGGCCAGTACCGGATATGATTCGCCGCATCAAGGAAGCACAACGGCTCGGCTATCGGACAGCTGTTATCCCGAACACCAGCGACTCGCGGCAGGCAGCCAGCCACATTGACCGGGTTATCATCGCTGACACCATCACGGCAGCAATCAGCCAACTCCTTGGGGGATCATAGCGTCCACCGGCAGAAAAACACGCCGCCTTCGACGCGGTACCACCGGTGGCCGAAGAAAAACGCCTAAAGTAACTTGGCATGGAGTCGCGTCGAGGAAGCCAAGGGCCGTCATATTCCCGCACCCCGCGGGGAACCACGCCCCCAACCAGGCCACAGCCTGGCCGTCAGCAGGATTCATCGAAAGATCCCCACGAGCAGCTTCCACTGCCGAAAGAGATCTATATTCGGCGACGCATCTTTGTCGGCGTCATCGCACTGCTGCTCGTCGGTATCCTGTGGTGGATTATTGCGGCGATCGCCGGCGGCAGTGAACAAGACACCGCCACAGAAACCACCACCGCAACCACCACAGCGACAGCCACGACCACAACCACCAGCAGTGCTGCGCATGATAAAAAAGCGGCGGAAACCACCGATACTGCCGGTGAACACTCCGAAACCGCGCTTGCCAGCCCCACCACCACAGTCACCAGCATTCTCCCGCAGAAAGACACCTGCACGCTTGCCGACCTGGTGATCACGGCAACCTCCGACAAGGCGTCATACAACCCTGGGGAGGCACCCAAGTTTTATATGACCATCAGCAACCCCACCACCGCTGACTGCACCATTAATCTGGATGAAGAACTACTCCGCTTTGAAGTCTATGATCTAGCAACCAACCGGCGCGTCTGGTCGGATGTGGATTGCAATTCCAGCGAAGGCGAAGGGGAACGAACCTTCACAGCGGGGAAAGATGTCTCCTATGAGGCAGTGTGGTCACGCACCGAATCAGCCCCCGGCGCCTGCTCGGTGCGGCCGGAAGCACCTGCCGGCGGCTACTATCTGCACGCGCTGATCGGCGACAACCACTCCGACGCGTTGACCTTTAATCTCAACCCGGCAGTTGGCCTCTAACCGGCCATCCCTCAACAAACGCATCATCACTCAAAGACGGTTCGTCTGGTTCCTGCAACTTGTACTCGCACCAGTGCTCCGGTTTCACCATGGCCTAAAGAGCACGCCCCACAGCCTTACGGCCCACACCGCCGACAAAACACCACAATATACACAGCGCATCCAGCATCGATGCCAGGTAGCAGCAATCATCCTTACACACCATGGTTTCCCGCCCCGGGGCATGGTCGATGATTGCGGCTGCGGTATTCCTGCTCGAATAGAGAAACGCGCAACAGCAATGCGGCAAAACACACCTGTCTGCACTAAGCCATGCAACACTGCCGCCTGCCATACGCAACTGACTACACCATGAGCCCCGGTGCGCCGACCCCAGCAGCGCTCCTGTGACAAAGACACACCCGGACACGCACTGGGGCGAACCACTGCCGCGCCTGGTCACCATGCCAAATTGTTGCAACCGGCCGCAACAACAGACCACCCCGGTGGATTCGGCGGCTGCCTGCGAAAACAGCTTGCTCTTCCCGGAACGTGGACTTTTTTGAGGTAAAGGAAAAACCAGCAACCCCCGAATTTAGTCGTGCTCGCCGGTACCGATCTCTACGATCGGTTCCGCCAACCCGTCACTCAACCGGTAGCGAACACCCACCAGGCCCACCATCCCATTAGTCACCCGGGCTTTAATCTCGGGGGAACGGGACAAAATCTGATCCACAGTTTCTGCCACATGCTGCTCTTCATATTGGCGGGTCGACTCCCGACCGGCCGCCCGTGCCTCCATGATCGACGGGGACACCTTCTCAATGAGCACCCGCTGGAAACCGTTCGGAATCCCGTAACCATCAATGGCGTCCATGGTGGCTTTCACCGCGCCACAAGACTCGTGCCCCATCACCACCACCAGCGGCACCTGCAGGCCTTCGACCGCATATTCCAAACTGCCCAACACTGCCAAATCAATAATCTCTCCGGCGGTGCGAATAACAAAAATATCGCCCAACCCCTGATCGAAAATCATCTCCACCGGGGCACGGGAATCCGAACACGCCAACACCGCCGCTATCGGGTTTTGTCCATTGCGCAGCTCCAGGCGACGTTTCCTATCCTGATTGGGGCGCTCCACCTGGAAGTTCATAAAACGACGATTGCCTTCTTGTAAGGCTTCCCACGCTTGGGCAGGGGTGGGCATCGAAGGAGTGGTCATGATAGCTCTATGCTCGTTTCTTTGCTTGCGTTACGCGGCGATCCTGTGGCCGAAGCACACAATACCTATTGGGGGGGAACAGTCGGCGATCGGGAGATACCAGCCCGGGTCACACCACAATTCCACATCGAAGAGTTCCACTGCCTTGATACTTGAAAAAGCAGCAAGAAAACAGGTGACGAACCTGATTGCTATTATCGTCGAACGGCGCCACCAGCGGGTGCACTTGCCGGGGATTGTTTGCAAAACAACCACCCGTTTGGTGCAAGCCGCCCCCATGGCACCAAATCATCACCAAGCCACCAACCCACACCAGGAGCATCCATGGTCACCCAGGAGCATCCGACCAACCCGGATCAGCTGCACCACACTGTGGCACGCCAAGCAGTTGCCTGGTTTGCCAAGCATCAACGTCCACTCCTGTGGCGCCAACCCGGGGTAACCGCATGGGGTGTGCTGGTCAGTGAAGTGATGAGCCAACAAACACAAGTCGCCCGAGTTGAACCACTCTGGCAGGAATGGATGCGACGCTGGCCGAAACCACATCATCTGGCCGCCGCCGCAACCCCTGAAGTGCTTTCGCTGTGGGGACGGCTCGGCTATCCGCGACGGGCTTTACGGCTCAAAGAGTGTGCAACAGTGCTCGCCAACAAGTATGACGACACCGTCCCCGCCGACGTAGAAACACTGCTCACCCTGCCAGGAATTGGCGACTACACTGCCCGTGCTGTGTGTGCCTTCGCCTACCAGCAGGCAGTTCCAGTAGTCGACACCAATGTGCGACGCGTCATCGCTCGCGCAATATTCGGTGTTGCCGCAGCCGGCAATCCGAAACGGCGCGACCTTAGCGACGCCCAACAGCTCGTCGACGCATATCCTTCCCGCGGCCACGAAGTCTGTGGTGCCCTCATGGAGATCGGGGCACTCATCTGTACCGCCCGACAACCACACTGCGACAGCTGTCCCCTAGCCCAAACATGCCAATGGGTAGCCAACGGCAAACCCCAACTCGACCAGGCCAGCGAAGCAGCAGCCAAAAAACGACGCCAACCATCATTTTTCGGCACCGACCGCTATGTGCGCGGAATCATCATGGCTGCTCTGCGGGAACATCATCCGCACGGTCTTTCCCCGGCCACCATCGATACACTGTGGGCGCAACCCGCCCAGCTGCACAGCTGTGTGATCTCCCTAGTAGAAGATGGGCTAGCCGCCCTCGACGACAAAGAAAACCTCCACCTACCGGCATAGCGCACCCTCCTTAAGGGAAAACGAGCACGCAAACAGTGACGGAAAACCTACTGCGTTGAATCCTTGCTCCGATGTAACGGCAGATGCTGCGCAGAACTCCCCAACATGCGAAACGTTACTTCCCCCAACAAGGTTCGCTGCCCAGCCGTGCCACGCGGGTGACGCTCATGCGCGGGAAGATCATCTTCGGGTCGCAGCGGCTTATCAAAATCAATCAACCGGCCAAACGTCCAATTTCGATCAGTCATCATCCGGGCGGTCGCCAATCCGGCAGTAATAAACAACACCACCAACGCCGCATCAGCCGCATTCGAAATCGCCTGATCCAAATCATACGAATTCAAAAAATACATCGACTTATACATCGCTACACCAGGGATCATGATCACTGCCGCCGGCACAGTCACGGTGATCCGGGGAATCCGCATAGTGTTGGCAAACACAGCCGCCACCAACCCGATCACGCAACCGGCCACAAACGCCGCATACTGGTGTTGAATACCATGGCTGATCATCGCCAACCGGAGAAGATTACCGACCGTACCAACCGCAGCGGCGGTAACCACCATTCGCCGCGAAGATTGGAACAGCATCGAAAATCCGGCCACCCCAAGGAAACTCGCAATCGCGGCAATCAACGGCCAATACGGAGGCGGCTCGGCAGCCACCGTCGGCAGCGGATTCAACCCCGTCACAGCACTGACCATGCCCACCGAAATCGTTGCAGTCACAATCACACTCAACGCATAGGTCATCCGCGCCACACCGGCCGTAATATCAAAACGGGACAAATCCAACAGCGAGGAAAACAGCGGAAATCCTGGGATAAGGAATAAGGCTGCAGCAACATAGCCGGCGGCAAAATTTCGACTATCAGTCACCAGCACACCAAGCGCATCCAAGCCGACAGTCACCGCGAAATACCCGAGCGCAGCAACAGCACCGGCCACCGCGACCGTCCCCAACTGGTTAAAGTTCTTGTTTGTCAACACCATCCGCACCCATTGGCCTAGTGCGGCAGCAACCCCAACAATTGGTATTTCCGCCCACGCATAATGGTTAAGCACCGCGAATGCGGCACAAGCAACCCCGGCCGCCGCCACCAGCGCCGCTGGATGAAAACGCTGATTGATGTGTTCTTCAATAAAATCGAGCGCCTCGTTGAGATCATCGACCGTGATCCGATGATGCAGATGATGGGTGAGGTCTTCCAAAGCTTCAATACGAGACGCATGAATACCCGGTTTCTGCTGCACCGCCACCATGGTGCGGAAACGCTCTCCCTCTTTGAAGGTGCACGTAATCGAGTTCACCCCCACAATGGCATCCAGTGCGTTAAACCCCAGCGCCCGGGCAGCCCGTTTCATACCGCGAATCACCCGATAGCCAGCAGTACCCGCCCCCATCAGCATCAACCCAAGGCGCAGCACAGCTTCCGCTTCCACCCCAAGCTCATGCTGAACTGCAGCTTCCTTTTCCCAATCATTGGAAAGATTCGGATCAGGAATATCTGACAGATCCATCAGTCGTGCTCTTTTCCCCGTCGCGCCCCTTTAGCCCGGCAGCCACAACCTTGCCGCCGGCAAAGAGAACATCATCACTGGCTTGTAGGGATAACCATACAACCCCATCCAAACCATGTGCAGCAACAGCAACGACAGACCACCCACCATCGACACACCACCCAGCCGCGAATACTCGCACAACTTTGCGACACTTCGCAACACTTCACGGGGTTGCAGAGAACACGACACCCGCCTGGCTTCGGTGAAAAACGATGACCGAAACCAGACGGGTGAAGTGATGTTCTCTTTTGACCTAACAGCTAGCCTGCCACATCAGGCGAAACTGCTGGGTTAGGCGTTATTGTTCTCTGCTTCGTCACCGTCAGCAGCATGCTCAGCTGCCCGCGCCTCATCTTCCTCAATGAGGTTAGCGGTCAACGTTTCCGGAACCTCTACATCCTCAGCAGCTTCGGCAACGTCGCGGATTGCTTCCTTTGCCTCATCGGAAAGATTTTCGAACTTGTCCTCCGGCAACGGTTTCGGTGTCGCAGAGAACACAAACTTCGCATCGGTTCCCTTCGACTCACCATCCCAACCTTCCACATCGACGTGGATGATCTCACCGGCACCAAATTCGCCGAACAGAATCTTCTCCGACAGGACATCCTCGATTTCCCGCTGGATCGTGCGACGCAACGGACGAGCACCCAGCACCGGATCGAAACCACGCTTGGCCAGCAGATCTTTCGCCTGCTGCGAAAGCTCGATGCCCATATCCTTTTGCGCCAATGCTTTGGTAACCCGCAGCATGAGCAGATCAACCATCTCGACGATCTGATCCTTGGTGAGCTGATGGAACACCACAATATCGTCGATACGGTTTAAGAACTCTGGTCGGAAGTGCTTCTTCAGCTCATCGTTGACCTTCTGCTTCATCCGCTCATATTGGCCGTCAGCATCAGTGGAGTTCTGCGCACTAAAGCCCATCCCCACAGCCTTGGAAATATCTTGGGTACCAAGGTTCGAGGTGAAAATTAGCACTGTGTTTTTAAAGTCCACATTGCGGCCTTGGCCATCGGTGAGCCGGCCTTCTTCCAACACCTGCAGCAACGTGTTGTAAATCTCTTTGTGAGCTTTTTCAATCTCGTCAAAAAGCACCACACTGAACGGTTTCCGCCGCACCTTTTCGGTGAGCTGTCCACCTTCGTCATAGCCGACATATCCAGGAGGAGCACCAAAGAGCCTTGAGGCGGTGAACCGGTCATGGAATTCACCCATATCAATTTGGATCAGTGCATCGTCGTCACCGAAGAGGAAGTTTGCCAACGCCTTCGACAGTTCCGTTTTACCCACACCGGAGGGGCCGGCGAAAATAAACGAACCCGATGGACGCTTCGGATCTTTCAATCCTGCACGGGTACGACGAATCGCCTTCGATACCGCCTTGACGGCATCTTCCTGACCGATGATCCGCTTGTGCAGTTCATCTTCCATCCGCAGAAGACGGGACGACTCTTCTTCGGTGAGCTTAAACACTGGAATACCAGTCCAGTTGCCGAGCACTTCAGCAATCTGTTCCTCGCCCACCTCTGCGATCTCTTCCAAATCGCCGGCACGCCACTGCTTTTCTTTCTCGGCACGCTCCTCACCGAGCTTGCGTTCCTTATCCCGCAAACCGGCAGCTTTTTCAAAGTCCTGATTGTCGATGGCTTGTTCTTTTTCGCGGCGCACATCAGCGATCCGCTCATCGATTTCCCGCAAGCCTTCCGGGGCGGTCATCCGCTTAATACGCATCCGAGCGCCAGCTTCGTCGATCAGATCGACAGCTTTATCCGGCAGGAAACGATCATTGATGTAGCGGTCGGACAGGTTTGCAGCCGCCGCAAGTGCACCATCAGTGATGCTCACCCGGTGGTGAGCCTCGTAGCGGTCACGCAGGCCTTTCAGAATTTCGATGGTCATCTCGACGGAAGGTTCCGGCACTTGTACCGGCTGGAACCGCCGTTCGAGGGCTGCATCTTTTTCAATATGCTTGCGGTACTCGTCCAAGGTGGTCGCACCGATGGTTTGCAGTTCACCGCGGGCAAGTTTCGGCTTCAACAGGGAGGCTGCATCAATAGCGCCTTCGGCAGCACCAGCACCGACCAAGGTGTGAATCTCATCGATGAACAAAATAATGTCGCCGCGCTGATTGATCTCTTTCAGCACCTTCTTGAGGCGTTCCTCAAAGTCGCCACGGTAGCGGGAACCTGCCACCAACGATCCCAGATCAAGCGAATACAGCTGCTTGTCTTTCAGGGTTTCCGGCACTTTACCGTTGACAATATCGAGGGCAAGCCCTTCAACCACAGCAGTTTTACCCACACCTGGCTCACCGATCAGCACCGGGTTGTTCTTGGTTCGCCGCGACAGCACCTGCATGATGCGTTCGATTTCTTTTTCACGGCCAACCACCGGGTCAAGTTTGCCTTCCTTGGCAGCCAAGGTGAGGTTGCGGCCGAATTGATCTAATACCAGCGAGTTGGAACGCTCACCCGGACCACCTGAACCACGGCCGCCAGGGGCGGCACCGGTGCCGACCACATCGCCCGCATTCGGTACCTGCGGACGAGAGGACTGGCCACCCTGTTCGCCACCTTCATAGCCGGAGAGCAGTTTAATAACCTGCTGGCGCACACTAGGCAGATCAGCGCCGAGCTTCACTAAAACTTGGGCGGCGACGCCTTCCCCTTCGCGGACAAGACCTAGCAGCAAAAACTCAGTCCCGATATAGCGGTGCCCCATTTGCAGGCCTTCCCGCAGGGAGAGCTCTAAGACTTTCTTTGCCCGTGGCGTAAACGGAATATGGCCGGTATGCGGCTGGGTGCCGTGACCGATAATTTCTTCGACTTCCTGACGGACAGCGTCGAGAGAGATGCCCATAGACTCCAGGGCTTTCGCAGCAACCCCTTCGCCTTCTTGGATCAGTCCGAGCAGAATATGCTCGGTACCGATGTAATTGTGATTCAGCAGGCGGGCTTCATCCTGTGCCAACACGATTACGCGCCGCGCGCGGTCGGTAAACCGTTCAAACATACTTTTCTAATTTCCCCTCGGACTGCTGCCTCCTGGATGCTGCAGCAACGGTGCGTAGTGGCAAAATACGCTAGATACTTGTTGCAAAGATTCGCGATACTGCAGCAACCCCGGCGACATTGTCGTCATTGTGTAGTGCTTGCGGGTTGCTGTAGAGAGCACGCAAGCAGACTCGTGTTATTGGGTTGTTTCGTCCTACTCTAACGCGCCAGGTTCACATTCATTGCGGAGCGTGCACACCAATACCGCTCTGGCGACTGCTAAAACGCAGACAATAGAACGTATTACCGCAGGCTATAGCGGTTTTGCGGGAAGTTTTCCACAGGTGTACGCCTTCAGCGAACACTTTCAAAAACCGCCCCCGTTGACCAGCCCAGCAGCACACCTCCCGGCGGCAAAGTTGATAGTGATTCGCTCACTTTTTGCACTCCGGGATTGGTTTGGAAGGTAGTATCCAGCGGCCTTGTGCGATTGCGGCGTGGTGTGCAGCAGTCGCAGCCGAACTGTTAGCGACATCCAGCTGTTCTCTTAAAGGGGGGAGATAACGCAGCCGCCTGCCCGTAGCTCAGCAGCTGAGCTATGGCAGGCGGCAACATGTGATGTGAACCGGTAACTGCTACGCACTGCTTCCGCTATCGACTACAACGCGGATCACAGCACGTGGCGCTAGGGCTTGCCTATATCAGGCTTCTTCCGCACTTGCTGGAATCTGCTTTTCTGGTTTCACCATCGGGAACAGCACCGTTTCCCGAATACCTAACCCGGTCAGCGCCATCAGCAGCCGGTCAATACCCATACCACAGCCAGCGGTCGGCGGCATGCCTTGTTCCATTGCGGTGAGGAAGTCCTCATCCAACACCATGGCCTCATCGTCACCATTGGCGGCAAGGCGTGCCTGATCGACAAAACGTTCCCGCTGAATCACCGGATCAACCAGCTCCGAATAGCCGGTGGCAAGCTCGAAACCGCGCACATAGAGATCCCATTTTTCGGTCACCCCTGGCTTGTCGCGGTGCTGACGGGTCAGCGGCGAGGTTTCCACTGGGAAGTCCCGCACAAAGATCGGCCCTTCGAGTTGATCTTCACACAGCAGCTCCCAGATTTCTTCCACAAGTTTGCCATGACCCCAGCCGCCCTTGGCTGGGACGTCAAGACCGACCACCTTCGCAATTGCCTGGAGTTCTTCCACTGTGGAGTCGACAGTCACTTCCGGCTGGCCAGGGAATTTCCGCTGCAGTGCCTCGTTGAGCGACGGATACATTTCAATGGTTTTCCAGGTTTCCCCACCCAAATCGTAGGTGCTGCCGTCTGCCAAAGTGACTGTGGTGGAGCCGAAAACTTCCATAGCGACTGCTTGAATCAGGTTTTTGATGGTTTCTGCACCATCGTCATAGGTGCCCCACGCCTGATAGGTTTCCAGCATGGCGAACTCGGGGCTGTGGGACGAGTCCACACCTTCATTGCGGAAGTTTCGATTGACTTCAAATACCCGATCAATACCGCCGACTACGCAACGCTTGAGATATAGCTCTGGGGCAATCCGCAGATACAGGTCAATATCTAAGGCGTTGGAGTGGGTTTCAAAGGGGCGTGCAGCCGCACCGCCGTGCAGGGTTTGCAGCATCGGCGTTTCCACTTCGACGAACCCTTCACCTTCCAGGTGATGGCGAAGGGCACGCATCACTTTAATGCGGGTCATCGCATTGTCGCGTGCCTGCTTGCGCATGATGAGATCAGTGTAGCGGTGGCGAATACGGGTGTCTTCGCTCATGTCTTTGTGTGCGACCGGCAGTGGACGAAGCGATTTCGCGGCCATCTGCCAGGAGGTTGCCATCACTGACAGTTCGCCGCGTTTCGAGGAAATAATCCGTCCCGTGACGGCAACAAAGTCACCCAGGTCAACATCACTCTTCCACAGGGCGAGGGCTTCTTCGCCAACTTCCCGCAGCGACAGCATGGCCTGCAGCTGGGTGCCGTCGCCGTCTTGCAAGGTGGCGAAGGCAAGTTTGCCGGTGTTACGAATAAACATGACACGGCCAGCAACACTGACAACATCATCTGTTTCTTCGCCGATTTGCAAAATGCGGGAATCAGCTGGTGCGGCGGCTGCGTCGTCGTCTTCCCGGTTGACGTGATACTTCCGGCGTACCTCCGCTAATGAGGCGGTGCGTTCCACCGACACCGGATAAGGGTCGATGCCGGCTTCTAACAGGCGGGCACGTTTCGCTTTACGGATCCGGATCTGTTCCGGGGCGTCGTCTGTTAACTGGTCTGGGGAGGTTTGGTTGGTATCAGTCACGTGCAAAAGACTACCTATCTGCTGGGGAAAAACGAAAGATTCTCTCCTTCTGCGGGCGCATCCGGGTGGACGGGCTTGCCTGCTGCCACGGATCTTGGGGATGCGGTGGCGGATGGTTGCGGAGTCGTGGCGTTGCTGGTGACCACCGACAGGCTCCCCCTTCTGGCCTACCCCGTGATGGGCACTATCGTGGATCCATACATTGCCGTATCTGCCGGTAGATGCCAATACCAGTGCGCGACAAGTAGCTTATTGGCTCATGAATATGCGCGTGTCCAAAGCCCCTGCCGGGGAAACATTCGTGGCAGCTGATTACTTCCCGGATGCGGCCAGTTCCCGGGGTTGGCAGTTGGCCGGATGGTTGCTGAGTGCGGTGAGCATAGTGGCGTTGCTGACCGCATCGGTGGCCACCGCCCGGCAGCCGTTTACTGACTGGCCGGCGTTTGCTTCTGTGGCTGAAAAACTGCTGGCCTACTATTCCTATTTCACTATCTGGTCGACCGTGCTGTGCATCATCTGTGGGCTGGTCTTGCTTGCCCGCGGGGTGGGGGCGGCGGTGCTGCGCATCAATGCGGTGACCATGATTGTGGTTACCGGGATTATCTACAATTTTGTGCTCACCCACGATCCGTATACGTCGGTGTTTCAGGTGACTTCGCCATTTATGCACACAGTGTTGCCGCTGGCGATACCGCTGGTGTGGCTGGGCACTATTCCACTCCGGCGGCAACCCGATGTGACGTGGCGAACGGTTGTATTGTCGCTGATAGTGCCGGTGGTGTGGACGGTGTGGATGTTTTATCGGGGTGCCGCAACCGGCGGGTTTTATCCCTATTCGATTGTGGATGTCACCACATTGGGTTATGCGACGGTGATACGCAATGTGGTGGGTGTCTACGGATTGTTTTTTGGATTGGCTGGGCTGCTAGCCCTGGTGGAGCGGCTTATTTTACGGATCGTGTCCGTGCAGTGATCACCCCGGTGCGATGATTCCAGACGCAGGTGGGATGGTGATTGTTTCGGGTTTTTCACACCTGGTTTCGGTGCTAGGGGGTGGCGGATCCGGAAGAGTCTGGTGGATGCTGCCGGTTGTTGTGTGCCCAAAGTTCCACATCCACCACATGGTCGATGCTGGCTCGGCGGGCCACCAGGTCGGTGAACAGTTCTGCTTCGGGATAGCCCTGGATTGACCGGTAGGCTTCGTCGACCAGGGCGGGGGTTTGCCCGATGGGGGTGGGCAGGACAGGGTCGGTGGCGCTGGCGGCGATCACAGCTTCGGCGAGCTGCGGGGCGAGGGCTCGAATCAGGGCGGCTGCCTGGTCGCGGGTGCCGAGTGCCCGGGACATGATCGCGAGACTGTCGCGGATGACGGTGGCTTGATGGTCGACGGCGTGGATAAATCCGGCAGCAAACAGTGGCCGGCTGGTCTCCGGGAGGTGGATGACTTGGCCGGTGAGTTGTTCGACGAGTGCTTCGGCTACCGCGGTACCGGGCAGGTCGTCGGCGGTGACTGCCCAGGAGCAGTTGGCGATAGCTGTCCAATCCCTAGCAATGTCACCGGCGAGTACGACGAGCGGGGTGAGTGCAAAGGTGATGATGCCCCGGTTGTGAAGCGGTGTGAGAATCCGCGTTCCAGTGTTAATGGCGGTGTGGGCAACAATGTGGGGTGGGGTATCTGCGGCGAGCAGCTGTTCGACGAGTACTGGCAGATGGGTGGATTGGACAGCCAACACCACACAGGGGCATCGCAGCGTGTGTTCGAGAGGATCACCCAGGTCAGGGGCGGCTGGGGTGGTGCGGCGTTTGCTCCAAACGTCGACAGTGCCGGCAGCACCTTGCAGTCGACTGTGGGCGATGACATTGTGGCCGACGCGGCGAAGCGCATCGGCCAGTATTTCCCCGAGGTCGGTGTCGCTGACGATGCCGATGGTGAGCGTGGGGGCGTCACTCATGTGGTTGTTGGGCTTCCTTGTGGCGGGCGAGCAGTTCGGCGACGGTGAGTTTACCGTCGGCTGTGTGCCGGCGGCGGCCGCCGGAGGTTTGTTCCTGTTCCACTGGTTTGCGGCGGCGTCCCCCGGTGGTGTCGGTGGGAGGTTCTGGTTTGCGGCGGTGGTGACGGGGTGCACCGGCGGCAGCCAACACCGGGGAGGTGCCGGTGGTGTCACTGCGACGATGGTGACCGCTGGTCTGTCCAATAGGTGGGGTGTCGCCAGTGTCGGGGTCGCTCTCTGCGCTGTCGGCGGCGCGTTGTTTCGCCAAGTTGCGGGCAAATTTTTGTTCTGCTTCCCGGGCGGCGGCAAGTTTGGCTTCGCGCTCTGCCTTCGCAGCTTGGGCGGCGGCACGCTCGGCGGCAAGTTTCGCTTCCCGTTCAGCGTTTGCTTTCGCAACTGCTGCTTCCCGCTCTTTTCGCGCTTGTTCCTCAGCGGCAAGTTGTTTCGCCCGCGCCGCAGCCGCCCGCTGTTTCGCAGCAGCTTCCTCCTCAGCGCGGCGCCGCGCCAACTCGGCTTCCCGCGCCAGTTTCGCCTCTTCCGCAGCCTGCCGTTCGGCGGCAAGTTTCGCTTCCCGTTCAGCGTTTGCTTTCGCAACTGCGGCTTCCCGCTCTTTTCGTGCCTGTTCCTCAGCGGCAAGTTGTTTCGCCCGCGCCGCAGCCGCCCGCTGTTTCGCAGTAGCTTCTTCCTCAGCGCGGCGCCGCGCCAACTCGGCTTCCCGCGCCAGTTTCGCCTCTTCCGCGGCCTGCCGTTCGGCGGCAAGTTTCGCGGCACGCTGTGCTGCGGCGGCTGCTTTTTCAGCTGCTGCCGCCTTCACTGCCGCTTCAGTATCGGCGGCGCTATCTTTCGCTGCGGCGATCGCCTCCGGGGAGAGCGCTGCAAAACTGCTAGTGGTTTCCGCCGACTTGGCATCTTCGCCGCGTTCTTTACTGTCCGGGATGTTGTCCTGCAGCGGAACCTGTGGCGCCTCGTCGGAAATAATTTCGGCTTCTGTCAGCTCGTCGCGGCGTCTGGCCTCTACTTGCACAGTGTGCTGCTGATAATCCCACACCCCACCGGTGAGCTGCTCCAGCACCTGCCGCATCGCCTCCAATTCGGCCGCAATGTCCCCCAGCGCCGTTTCCCGGGCGTCCCGAACCGCGTCGGCATAGGACTGCTCCATGAGGAGTTCCTGTTCCCTGTGCAGCTCTTGTTCCCGGGCGAGTGCCTCCGCATGTTGGGATGCCTGAAGTTGGGCGCGGCGACGCTCATCTGCCCAGCCCCGTCGATAGCGGGAAACAAGAAACACCCCCAGAAACGCTGCCCACAACGCTGCCAACGCAGCAATCTTCATCACCGCAGTGTTGTTAGTGAACAACATGGCGATGCTGGCACCCAGTGCCAGGATCACCAACACGGTGAGCACGATATGCCCCCGATCGCCGTCATCAAACGGCACGGTATCAACAGCATCGATCTCGCCTGCAGGCCCGTGGTCAGTCATGGCCTCTAATCTATCGCACTTTGCACCGAAACTTGGCACACACCAACCACAACACTGTGCCATACCTCACAGCAATGGGGGTGTGGCAGTGCAGGGGCGTGTCGAAACACCACCAGAGGCTTACTGGGCTGCCTCGGCGCTCGGCGGCGGTGGTGCCTCACAAGCAGACTCTAAATAAAAACCCGCCACCATACAGCATCCCCCCGCCAGCAACGACGCCACACTGCCGGGAAGATCCTCGGCGGCAGCAACCAGCGTTGACACATGTAGCAGCAAATAACCCGTCAACCCTAAATACACTGCCCCAACAATCGCCCCCGTATAGATCGCACCCCGCCCAACCGCCAACCAGGCGGCAATTGCTGACGGACCAAACTGGCTTCGATCAAACCCGATCCGCCCCTGGTCGACAGCTGCCCGAATCTGTTTCCCCATCACTGCACACACAATCGCCAACAGCCACAGAAACACGCTCGCCAGCCACGAAGTTGGCAACAGATCACCATAAAAACGGCGCACCACAATAAACGACGCCAACGCCACAAACACCACCAGTGCTGCGACCTGGGCACGAGATGTTTTCTTCACCGCTGCACACTCCTTGCCTGCAAAACCACACCGGGAAACCATCCACCATCATCGTCAGTAGCACGCCTGGCAGGTAGCCGTAGGCACCAAGTAACCCGCTGACATTGACGCCGCCACTGGCTGTGGCTGCTTTGATTCCTTTCGAGTGGAACAATCGTTGCGTATGCACCACCACGGTAGTCGCCCAACACCATCTGTGACAGCACAATGCTGCTACAACCCCGCAACACTCCGCTGCCTACCGGCCCCACGGAAAGAAACACATCCCGGGCGGCAATCCCAAGTTGCAACAATCCACCGCCAGCCCCAACCAGCAGCGGGACACCACAGCAACCGAAGTTATCCGAAACTATCAACCGCCCGCAGCTGACCTAAATCAGCCGGTGACAAATCCCGTACATATTCCGCCACACTCATCCCCCGCAATACGGCATTCGGCTCCGCCTCAAGCCACGGCACCAGCACAAACGCCCGCTCATGGGCGTAAGGATGCGGCAACGTCAACGCCGGATCAACACTGACAATCTCTTGGCCTTGCGGATGCGGCACACCTGTAAACGGATATTCGTCATCGGCACGCTGCGCGGACATTGCCGCCATATCCGCATCCTTAGCCACCACACATTGCACAATGTCAACATCTAACGTGCGCGGCCCCCACCGCACCTCCCGGGTACGCCGAGCCTGCGCCTCTAACGCCTGCCCTCGACGCAGCAACTCATCCGGGGTGGAGGTCGTTTCAATCACCAAGGTGGCATTTAAAAACTCGTCCTGATCCACCCCGCCCCACGGCGGGGTTGCCCAAATCGACGATGCATGCAACAACTCGGGGCGGAAATGTTCCCACACAGTGTGCAACAACTGTCGCCGGTCGTCTTTATTCGAACCAATCGACAACACAGCCCGCAGCTTCGCCATAACCTTCCCTCACCCTTACACCAATCAGTGACACCACCAACAACACGCAACAGTGCAACCTATCTTGCCGGGTGCAGTAGGGCTACAGCAATTTACGGCAGCAGCAAACACCACAACCTGCGGCCCCAATTCCCGGTTTGTCCACCACAACACGCAGGCAGCTGGCCACAACAACAGTGCGGCGACACCACCGCACACCACCAGCAACCGCCCGACCGGCAACCAGATTAGGCCACTGTGGTAGCACCACCCATACGTTTGCGGGATCTGCGGGCAACCACGGCAACATCAGCAAACGGCTTCCCAATCGGCGCCTGTGGTTTATGCACCGTCACCTCCGCGGCATGCAACACCGGGAATCGTTCCATGATCGTTTCCACAATCACTGTTGCCAACGTCTCGATCAAATCCCGGGGAGGACCTGCCACAATCACTTCCTCGGCGATCGTCGCAAGATCCACATAGCTCACTGTCCCGCGAAGATCATCACTGCCGGCTGCTGGCCTGAAATCTAGCCACACCACCGCATCAACCACAAATGGCTGCGGAGTGGTTTTCTCCTCCGGCAACACCCCGTGACATGCAGTGAACTCAACACCGGTCAACACAATACGATCAGCCATACCTCGTTACCCCTTATCACCATTCCAGTTGATGCAACCCGACAACCTGCCGGCACACGCCGTCTCGTTTTCACCCCGTGCAGCTTCCATCATGCCAACCACAGTGAACAACTATTGGCACACGAATAGGTCTCACCCCTGCACCAGCCGGTATCGATCAACCACGGTCGGCACCTGGTTTAAGCTCCACGGGGCAACATTGCGACACAGCACTGCATCACACAGCACCGCATCACAGCGCATCTTCACCTAATCTTGCCCCAAGCACGTGCCACAGCCAGAGCTTGCACGGTTTCTTGTACCGCATGCACCCGCACCATGCTTGCCCCGGCAGTTGCCGCCAATACCGACACCGCTGCCGTCGCCACATCCGTATCGGCTGGGATCACCGGCGGTGTCTCGGCACCGCTAGGTCTGGTTTCGGCAACAACAGCCTGCAAAAATCGCTTCCGCGAAGCACCTACCAGGACGGGATAACCTTCGTCGACCAGATGCCTAAGACCCTGCAGCAGCGCCCAGTTGTCGGCAGGTGTTTTCGCAAACCCAATCCCCGGATCCACACTGATCAGCCCCGGATCAACCCCGGCATCCTCGGCGCGACGTACCAATGCCCGCAGCGTAGTACGCACCTCGTCGACCACAGTCGCCGCATCATGATGAGCCCCGGCCGCATCCCCAAACACTGGGGTCTTCCAATGCATCAAACACACTGGAACACCAGCATCAGCCATAACCTGCAACATTGCCGGATCGCTTTGCCCACCAGAGACATCGTTAATCAGTGCAGCACCGCTAGCCACCGCAGCCTTCGCCACCGAGGCACGCATCGTATCGACGCTACACACAATCCCTTGGCTGCTCAGCGCCTGAATAACTGGCACCACCCGCTGCTCTTCTTCCGCGGCAGCCACACGAGTCGCCCCCGGCCGGGTGGATTCCCCGCCCACATCAATAATGTCCGCACCTGCTGCAGCAAGCGCCAACCCGTGTGCCACCGCCTGCTCATGATGCAAATACTGGCCACCATCAGAAAAGGAATCAGCAGTCACATTCACAATGCCCATCACCAAAGGCCGCGACTGGTGCGGACGAAACGAAGCAAAATATGCTGCTAAATCTGTGACTCGTCCAGCGCGGATATTGCCCACTGATTTCCCCATCACCAACTCCTCAATTTCTCCCCGAACTTGGGTGCTGCACAACCTGCGGCACCCCGCCGATAAGTGCGCTCACCAACGACGACATTTCCAACAACAACAAACCCCGGCAATAACCACTGCACAGTCATCCCGGGAGGCTATAGGAGCCCTGCGCTTTGCTCAAACGTGTGATGTTGCCGCGAACAAGCTAGCGGTCACGGCGGCTGATCAGCGACAATGCTTCCGCCCGCGAAGCAGCATTGGTTTTAAACCCGCCCCGCACCGCCGAAGTGATTGTTTTCGCACCAGGTTTCCGAATACCCCGCATCGCCATGCAGAGATGCTCACATTCCACCACCACAATCACAGCCTGCGGATTGAGTTTGTCAACCAGCGCATCAGCGATCTGACTGGTCAACCGTTCCTGCACCTGTGGCCGTTTCGCATACAGGTCAGCGAGCCGGGCAAGTTTCGAAAGACCAGTAACTGTCCCCTCCTCGGAGGGGATATAGCCGATGTGGGCATGGCCGAAAAACGGCACCAAATGATGCTCACAAGTCGAATAGATGGGGATATCACGCACCAAGACAAGTTCCTGATGATCTTCATCGAAGGTTTTTTCTAACTGGGCTGCCGGATCAACATGCATTCCGGCAAAGATCTCTGCATAGGCTTTCGCCACCCGCCGGGGTGTTTCCCGCAGCCCTTCCCGATCAGGGTCTTCACCAACCGCTAGCAGCAGTTCCCGGATTGCTCGTTCGGCGCGGGGAAGGTCAATTCCGCTTACCTCGTGTGACTGCTGGTCGGTCATAACAGTGCGTTGATCCTTTCCCAAAAAATCCTGTGAAGCATGCCACCTGTGCTGCACAGGTGACACTGCAAGTAACACGGCGCAGCTTCGCTTCGCACCAACCAGGTGCCACCTGGGGTGACCCTAAGTGGCTAGCGGCACCGCTGCTGTGGAGGCGTGTCTGCCTGCATGTTCAATATAGCTGGTTGCCACCAGTGATCTGTGCAGCACACCAGTAAACCAGCGCTGCTGCTTGCCGCAGGCCAAGGGTGTCCAGGTATGTTCCCCCAATCCGGTGTTGCAAGCGGCCAATCCAGCTGCTTGCAACACGGCGCATTAGTGGAGGTGTGCACGACCCGCACCGCAAAACGCGGGGCGCGTCGTATCCCCCTGAGGTGTACACCACTACAGACTTCCACCTGGTGTTTTCCCCGGTTCGGGAAGTATTTCATCTCCTGCGAAGGATCCACGACCTGGCTACGACAGCAACCATCCATGCCACAACACACCCGCTGAGACGCCAACCACCCCACGGCACACAGCAACCGAAACGCTGCGTGCACCGCGGGGTGGGGTGATATGCAGTTCATGCAAGTATTGTCTTCGCCGTGGATATCTCGCTAATACACCAGCACTGAAACCGGAATTAGTGACACAATCACCTGCGGCCTAGCGATCCTTCTCGGAGGGTTCTTCCGGTTCTGGCCAAGAGGGTTCTCCCGGTGCCGCCGGAGTGGAATTGTTGGCTGCCGGATCGGCGAAGGGATCTGCCGTGTTGCTGGCATCCACAGGTGCCGCATGTCCACCGGCAGTATCTGTTGCTTGCGCACCGCCAGCTGACACACCACGCGGCGTATCACCAGTATCCGTATCCGGGCCAGCATGCCGTGCAGGCTGGTGATCCTGCGGACTATCGGTGAAGTTGTCCGGCTGGGAATCCGCAGTGGTGTCACCAGCAGCTGACTGTGCTTCAGCTAAATCATCAAACTGGCTGCGGTAGCGGGTAGCCCCCCAGCCGTCAGCTTCAGCATGATCGGGACGCTCATTATCAGGGAGACGGAATCCGATGAGCGGTTCATCCGCAGCAGGCGCCGCTGCCGACGATGCTTGCCCTGCAGCAGGAGACGAAGCCGTCGATGTGCCATCGGCCGGATAGGCGCCAACACCAGGATGTTCCGGTTGCGGCACAGCAGGTGTGGCTGGCGTCTGCCGATCTGGGGTGTCGTGCTGTGCCGGTGTCCCAGACAGTGTCGGCACCTCCCAATTCGCCGGTGGTGGCGTGCCACCATAGGAGACTGCCGCACCGGATCCACTCATCCCACCGTGGCCACTTCCGGTAGCCGTGTTGCGTTGCGCTGCTTCACGACGTGCCCGGGCAGCTTTCGAAGCTTCCAAAATGGAGAATCGTTTCGGCGGCTCGGTGCCTTGTTCCTTCGCGATCTCATTCGGGGTTTTCACCGGGTTTCGATCAGGCTGCTTGCCGAATTGGGCGTTCTCATTGGGGAACACTTCCAGGCGTGGCCGCGGGGTGAGACCGTCAAAGAGCGCCTCCAAATCGGGGCGGCGCAGCGTTTCTTTTTCCAACAGTTTGGCTGCCAACCGGTCAAGATAGTCCCGGTTTTCCCGCAGAATCGCATATGCCTCTTCATGAGCCAAGTGCAACACATACTGCACCTGTTCATCGATGGTTGCAGCAGTTGCTGGGGAATATTCCAAACTTCCGCCGCCGCCTTGGCCGCTAAACGGATCGCCGTCTTCCACCCCGAACTTCACTGCACCAACCACCGGCGACATGCCATATTCGCACACCATGGCACGGGCAATCTTAGTGGCATGTTCAATATCGCTAGAGGCACCAGTGGTCGGCTGACCGAAAACGACCTCTTCCGCGGCACGACCACCCATAGCGAATACCAGGCGAGCGAAAAGTTCATTGCGGGTGTACATGCCTTTATCGTCATCACCAGCAGTCATCGCATGGCCGCCGGTTTTCCCGCGAGCCAAAATCGTCACCTTGTGCACCCGGTCAATGTCTTGCATTGCCCACGCAGCCAAAGTGTGGCCACCTTCATGATATGCGGTGATTTTCTTTTCCTGCTCGGAGATAATCATCGAGGATCGACGCGGCCCGCCAACAACCCGGTCGGTGGCTTCTTCTAACGCGTCGGCGGTAATAATGTTGCCGCCGACTCGGGCAGTCAGCAGCGCCGCCTCGTTGAGGACGTTTGCCAAATCAGCACCAGACATACCAGCGGTTCGTTTCGCGAGCGCGGAAAGATCCACATCGGGGGCAAGCGGCTTGCCTTTAGCGTGGACTTGCAGGATTTGTTCACGTCCTGCCAAATCCGGGTTGGTCACCGGAATTTGCCGGTCGAAACGCCCTGGCCGCAGCAGCGCCGGATCCAAAATATCGGGCCGGTTGGTGGCTGCCATCAAAATGACACCTTCCCGATCACCGAACCCATCCATCTCGACGAGAAGCTGGTTGAGGGTTTGCTCCCGTTCGTCATGGCCACCGCCCATACCGGAGCCACGTTGGCGACCGACTGCATCAATCTCGTCGACGAAAATAATGCAAGGGCTGTTTTCTTTCGCTTGTTTAAACAGATCACGGACGCGGGAAGCACCCACACCGACGAACATTTCCACAAAGTCCGACCCGGAGATCGAATAAAACGGCACACCTGCTTCGCCGGCAACAGCCCGCGCCAACAGGGTTTTACCGGTACCGGGCGGCCCGTAGAGCAGCACACCACGCGGGATTTTCGCCCCTAGCTGCTCATAGCGGGAAGGATCCTCGAGAAAGTCTTTGATTTCGTGCAGTTCATCGACGGCTTCTTCCGCACCGGCGACATCGGCAAAGGTGTTTGTCGGCATGTCTTTGGTGAGTTCTTTCGCCCGTGATGCGCCGAACCCAAACATGCCCATACTCGAGCCCTGCATCCGGGAAAACACAAACATGATCAGGGCAAAAAACAGCAGCATCGGCAGCAGCAACGTGATCATCGAACCGATAAACGACTCTTTGGTCACCTTGGTGGTGTAGCTCTCCGCGTCACTGGCCTTGACCAGGTCAAACACCTGATCGGTGGCACGTGCCGGATATTGGGTGGTGATTTTTTCTACACCCTCGACTTTTTCCACCGAAATAGGATGTTTTAACTCCAGCAGCAGCTGCTGCTCCCGGTCGTCAATGCGTGCTTTTTTCACATTGTTGTCGGTGAGCTGCGATACCGCCTGAGAGGTATCAACTTTTACGAAGCCGCGGGAATCGTCGGTAAACACCGTCACCATGTACAACACGATGAGGATGGTGGCCGCCAGCAGCCCGAAGCGCAGGATTTTTTTATTCGCCATAACTGTCTATCAACGTTTCACTGTGGTAACCGGTTCCCGAGGGCATATCCCCACACCCCTGGCATGGGGGTTGTTGATGGGTGACCCATCCCGGTGGCAGCGCACCGTGTGCACGGTGGCCGTCCCCTACCCTATCGGATGGTGATGGTTTGACCTTATCGGGTGAACCGCTGCCCCACCCGTTTGCCGTAGACCCCACAAATCGGCACAACATTTTCGGTAAACCCACAAGAGCTCAGATGTTCTTTCGCCAATCCGCAGGCGTTAGCCCTTGGGGCAGCAGCATCATAGAGGAAAAACCTGGCCACGGATTGCCACCTATCCGCGGACCGGTTGCTGGATCCGCAAGGCTGCCGCCGGGAACATATCGACGCTCCTGGGCATTAGTAGCTGGCAGAGCAGCTAAACAGCTGTGATGCCGGCGGTGCCGCTGCGCAGGTGAGACAAGAGTGTGCGGGGTGCACAGCAAGCCACCTCCTACCGTGCACGGCAAATACAGTCAGCCAGTGACTGTGACTGCGACTGTGTGCACGATAAGAGGTGGTGTAGCGCGACAGCGTTGCTGCGCAGGGTGCTGCTGTTTTGAGCTGGGTGGATTGCCGTCTAGCTGTAGACGCTTGGCCGCAGCACCCCGATAAATGGCAAATCGCGATAGCGTTCGGCATAGTCCAGCCCGTAGCCGACGACGAACTCGTTCGGCAGATCGAATCCCAGGTCGAGAAGATCAATCTTGGCTTTGACAGCTTCTGGTTTGCGCAGCAGCGCCACCACGTTGAGGGAGGCAGGATTCCGGTTGCTGAGGTTTTTCAGCAGCCACGACAGGGTCAGCCCGGAGTCGATGATGTCTTCGACGATGATGACGTGGCGGCCGGTGATATCCCGGTCGAGGTCTTTTAAGATCCGCACAATCCCGGAGGAGGATGCTTGATTGCCGTAGGAAGAAACGGCCATAAACTCCAGCTGGGATGGGATTGAAAGTGCCCGGGCGAAGTCGGTGATGAAAAATACCGCGCCTTTGAGTACACCGATGAGAATAATGTCTTGTTCACTGTCGGCGTATTGTGCGCTGATGTTGTCAGCCATCTGCTGAATACGCTGTTTGAGCTGTTCTTCGGTGACCAGCATACTGGCGACATCGTCACCGTAGGCGTGGGCAGGGATCGGGGCATTGTCATTGGCAGTCATGTGGCGCCTTTGGTTGTTGCTCGACGGATGTAGCAAGTCAAATAGTATGCAACTGGTGGTGTGCCCGCTACTGTGACCGACCCGGGTGTGGGGTGGGCGGGGTGGCTGGAGGGGCGTCAACAGGTTGGATGACCAGCGTTGACGCTGTGCGGGCTACCTGCAATCGTACCCCGTCGGGGCGGGTACCGATGGCGACCGGGCCTTGTCCTTTCCAGTTGTTTACCTGCGCCAGGATTGCGTTGAGTGCAGCAGTGTTCACTCGGGGCTGGGTGGGACGCAGCCACAGGCGCACCATGCGTTCTTGCAGAACTTTGTGTTCGGCACCGATTGCGGTGGTCAGGGTGGTGGCGGTGGGCTGATAGTTTGCGAGCCGTTCAACGGTAAGTTCGTGCAGAAAGTCTTGTTCACGGGCTTGCTGATCGGCATAGTCGGCTAGTGGTGCAATGACGTCGCCGCCATGGATTTCAGCCAGCATCGGCAAAACGGTGTTGCGCATGGCGACGCGTCGATAGTGGGGGTCGTCATTCATGGGATCGTGAAAGACGAATTGGTCTATTCCTAGTTCGCGGGCGGCCGCCAGCAGGGTGGGCCGATCGATGCGCAACAGGGGTCGGACAATGGCAAGTTCCCCAATTGCGGTGTGGCTGTGCATGGTTTGGGGCTCGGCGCGCAGCATTTTCAACAGCACATTTTCGGCCATATCGTTGGCGGTGTGCGCAAGCATGATCATGCCGGTGGCGGTGGGTTGGGTGACGGTGGTGGCGACAATAGCAAGTTCGGTGGGGCGATGCCCGGGTGGTGCGGTGACGACGGTGCGCTGCCCTGGCCGGTATTCGATAGTGCTGGTGAGATAGCGAAACGCTGCATATCTCGCTTCCCGGGCGGCCGCTTCTAGCCCGTTGCTGCTGGTGGTGTCAACGGTGACGGTGGCAACAGTGGTGGTGCATCCGAGTTGGGTAGCGATGTGGGCTGCCTGCCCGCTGAAGTGTTCGTGGCCTGGCTGTATCTGGTGATCGATAATGATTGCATGCACTGGGTGGCCGAGGGTGCGCAGCGCCACAACAAGCAGCAGCGAGTCAATACCCCCGGAGAAGCCAACATTGATCGGTTGCTGCCGGTGCTCAGCCGGGCTGGGGACGGTGTTGAGCAGGTGGGCAACTGCGTTGCGGACGCGGAGAAATTGGCGGCTGGGCTCCGGCGGGTAGAGCCGCGCAGGGGTGCAGCGAATCCGCCCAAAATAGGAGGGTTCTGCCGGCGGGGTGGCGGGGGTTGGAAGAGGTAGCGGTTGTGGGTGGCGGCTCATAGGTGGGGTGCGCAACGATCGTATGGGGGCTCAGTGGGAAAAGTGTTGCAGGAGTAGTTGCAAAGCGGTGGATTATTGCGCCAGGATGCTGGCGAACCGGTCAAGGGCGGGGCGGGCATCCAACGCGTTGGTGTCTTCGGCGATTGCGGCGAAAACGAATGCGTTGCCGGCGGGGTTGCTCACTGTGCCAGCCAGTGAGGACACCCCGATGAGGGTGCCGGTTTTGGCGTGCACAAACCCGGCGCCGGGCAGTGCAAGGTAGCGGCCGGCAAGGGTGCCGGTGGCGCCTGCCACCGGCAGGCCATCGGTTAACGCGTCTAGTCGCCGGTCGCTGGTGGTGTGCTGCAGCAGATCGGCAAGTAGTTGGGGATTGATGCGGTTGTCGTCACTGAGCCCAGAGGTGTCAACCAGAACCAGATCGTCGCTGGTGATTCCGTGTGCGGCAAGTGCTTGCCGCACCGCGGCTGCCGCGGCCGCCGAGTCGGGGGCAGTAACGCCTTGCGCGAGGGCGACTTGCCGCCCCACGGTTTCCGCCAACACATTGTCGCTGTCTTCTAACATCACCGCTAACACCTCCCGCAGCGGCGGTGCATAGCTCACCGCTAACAGGTTGTCACCGTCGGCAAGGGCACGTTGTCCACTCGCAGAAGTTGCCGTGTTGCCCGACGACTGTTCACCAGTAGGGGTTGGTTGATATGCCGGCAGGCTGGCTGCCTCTTCGGCGGTGAGCAGCCGCACCGGGGCCAGGTCCACCACAGCCGGCGGCTCACCATTCCCGCTGAACATGTTGTCCATAGCAGCCGCTTCCCGGGCAAGAATAGCGGCGAATTGGTTGCCGGCATCAAGCGCTGGGGTCATGCTGCGGGGCACATCGCCGGTTGGCTGCCCGTCGACACGGCCGCCGGCAACCATGAGCGGCTCCACTGGGGCGATAAATCCGCCGGGGATATCTTCGGCATGCCAGGAAGGGGCAATCGTCACCGGCGAATAGGTGGAGGTATCCACAGCGACCGCGGTGATTGGACCGTCGACGGTCTGCAGCACGTCACGGGCAAGCATGGTGAGGCGCTGCTCGTTGAGGGTGGGGTCACCGAAGCCGCGAAGAATCACCTCACCGGGGGTGACACCTGCCACCACCGTGGTGGGAATCCGATACTGTTCCCCGAGTGTCCACAGCCCAGCGGCCGCGGTCAAGAGTTTCGTAACGCTGGCCGGTCGGGCAGCCCGCGGATTGATCCCAACCAGCAGCTCCCCGGTGTTGGCATCGACGACCGCGGCAGTGAAGTTTCCCAACGCCGGATCGGCGGCTGCCTCTTGCAGGGCGGCTGCCAGGGCATGTTTCTGCCCCGGGTCAAGGGGAATAGTTGCCGGGGCGGGCAGCTCCGGCAGCGGGGGCAGTGTGCGTGGCGGATCGACCACAAGCGGACGATCCAGCTGCCCGGTTGCGGCAGCCACCCCACCAACTGCCACCACGGCAGCTACTGCTGCCGCCACTATTGCCATGTATCCGCGCTGCACACCATCACCCTTCCCCAGTGTTATTCCAGGCAACATAGCCCGATTCGCACCAACCTACCACCAGCTATACCCTCCCTGGGCCGTGGCGCGGCGAAACACGGCAACAGTGAGCAGCGTCTATCACCAAGCGGCTACTCGGCCTGCAGCAGCCGGTGAGCGCCCGTCGGCGCAGCGGTGCTGGCACGCCAGCACCGTGGCAAAGTGATGTTCCCACCACCGTGCATGTAGTGCACCCACCGACTGTTCCCCGCTGGGGTTTTCCGGCTCGTATGGCCGCACCTATTGCACCCGCGGTGCCGGTGAGTTGTGGATTTCCGCATCGATGCGTTTGCCCCGCCGCCGGGATCGGCGAACCGTGCTGGAATGCCGTCCGCTGGGCAGCACAAACAACAGCAGCGTAATGGGGAATAACAGCAGCAGCGAATGCCCGAGGGAAAGGAACTGCTGCACCCATGCCAGCAAAATCGGCATGATGAACACCACTACCCCGCCGGAAAGCGCGGACAGGGCAGCCGCCCGGTTTGCCGACAGTGACGGCTGGGCAACTAAATCGTCGACCGTGATCGGATACAGCAGCGCGTTGCCGCAACCGGCCAGCAGCAACCCGAAAATCAGCCACGGCAGTGACGTGCCGGTACCGATAATGATGGTGCCGATCATCGAAGCGGCAATGGAGGTGACGAAAATATAGCGCCAACGGATCAAAATACCGGCCGATAAACGCCCGGCAGCCATCCCCAGCGGGAACACCGCACCTAAGGTGGCAGCGGTCGCATTCGGCACCCCGATCTCCAGCAGACGCGCCACACCCCAGGTGTAGAGCGCAAACTCGGCGACGAGCGACAAGGCGACCCGGGCAAGCCCCATACCAACCTGGATGCGTTGCTTCTTCGTCACCGGTGCACGACCCTGGCTAATATTCGGCTCGTGGACAGCACCAGCCGCCTGCGGGAGGGCAGCACGACCCATTTCGTCTTCAGCAACCTGTTCGGCGCCGCCAAAGGCCTGCACCGATTCCACCGCCCCAAACTTGTCGGCAAGATCTTTGCGACGTTTCGTCCGGCGGCCAGCCCACCGTTCCGCAAACGCGGAAGGCGTATCAACAAAGTCGACGTGGCGAATAGTGGCCAACACATAGATTGCTGGCAAAGCAAGCATCAACGCTGCCCAGCGGCCTTCCAGCCACGGAATGGATGCAAACAATCCGTAGAGCAGCGGACTGACAATGGAAGCCGCCGACGATGCACCGTTAGCCAGCGCAATATCGCGGGCGCGCCGCGGCCCGGCGAGGACCGCCGGCACAATCAAAATCACCAGCGATGTACCTAAAGCCACCGACAATCCCGAAGCGATAGCCACATTCGCCCACGGGGCGAACGCCAAACCGAGGGCACCAACAATCACCAGGGTTGCTGCCAGCTGCAGCACCATCCCGGCGGTAGCTTTCATCAACCATTTCGACAGCAGCGAAAAACCGACCATGCCAACCCCGAGGAATGATCCGAGGATCGCAAAGTGGCTGATCGGCAACCCGAAATCGACGCTGAGCAGTGCGATAAGCGCACCAACACCACCAACATGGGCGCCGACAGCAATCTCAGAGACAAAAGTGGCGGCGAAAATCCGTGGCCGCGACGCGGCGGCGCTGGGGGCAGGCACAATCGCCGCGGAAGCTTGTGAAGCATCTGACATGGTAACCGGAGTCCTTACAAACGATGTGCCGGACAAATAACACATAAGGAGGCAGACGACGGAAAAACCATCCACGCCTGGCGGTGGCAACATTCGTCGAGCATTCCCTATGCAAGGTCGCAAAGGCCACAACAACATACGCGCTGCGTCCCCATGCAAACCCATCAGGACACTAGCACGCATCTCACATGACGGACACTTCCGGATTCTGGCAGGAAGCACCCAACCTTGTAAGGAAAAATCACCCCAAGTTACACACGCTTAATGCTGCTGGAAAATCCCCCATCCCCGCTCCGATCGCGGCATCCTCCCCCACAGTCTCACGCGAAACTCCGCCGCCATCCCCCAACCAATCCCATCACCCCCGACACCCCCGCAATCAGACAACTTCCCCACCCACTTGTTGCACAACCCGCCGAGTTGTACCGCCACACCTGGCAGCGCGGCAACGCATCCCGCTAGTGTGCGCGGCAAGCACGCACCCTATGCCAGCCGTGAACAACACCGCACAAAGCAGGTGGCGCATGTGCGCCACCTGCCTATTCCCCCTTTTTTGCCAGCAAACACTGGCCAACCACATCCCCTATCCGGCGCTGAGCACCGTGGCAGTGAACGGCCCTATCGACAGCTGCCCGGTGCGGCCAGTAAACCCAAAGGTTTCATGCCCACCAAACACGGTGGAATAGGTGGATGCATCAGTGTTTAACCGCACCTTCCAGGTCGCGTCATAAGGCATGGTGACTGTTACTTCGCGAGGATCGCGGGCAAAATTCACTGCCACCACCGTCGCATTGCCGTCCAGCGTTTCCCGGCTATACACCAGCACTTGGGCGGCTGCATCGCTGAAGAGAACACGGGTCACCGGGCCGGTCAGCCCGGGGGTGGTACCGTCCAGATTCCGCCGCAGACTAATCATGTTCCTAAACATTCGGGTGATATCCCGAAACTTCCAGGCCTGCTCCCAATCAAGTGGCACCGTGTCCCGGAACCATTCATCTTCTAAAAACTCTTGGCCTTGGAATAGCATCGGCACACCGGGGCTGGTCAACACCAATGCCGCCCCTAACGTAGCCCGTTTCTGTGCATCCCATCCATCCGGGTTGGCACTATCGACTTCCGTAGTTACCCGGGCCGAGCCGTTGGCCACCTCATCATGGGATTCGGTGTAGATCACCCGATCAAAACTGTGATGATATTGGTGGGTGACCGCGTTGCTCACCGCCTCTACCGACCGGGCATGATCATCGCTGGTGGTGATCGCTTCCCGGATGGGATGGACAAATTGCGAATCCCATTGGGCGTGCATGTTGCCGCCATATGCCTCCGCGGAGGTGACTGCTGGATCATTGTGCAAATCTTCCGCGATGACAATCTTGCCTGGGAAGTTTTCCCGCACGAGCCAGCCAATTTCACTCATCATCGACCAGCCGTCAGGAATATCCCCGCTGAACCCGTCCACTTTGCGCATATATGGGGTCATGTCGAGCCGCAGCCCGTCGGCGTGATAATCCGAAAGCCACATGCGCGCATTGTCGGCGATAAAATCGCGGACTTCTCTGCGCCCATAGTCCGGTCGGGTATCACCCCATGGGGTAGAGGAGCGCCAATCTTGATAGAAGTAGATGCCGCCCTTGTCGTTTTCGCTCCACCCGTCAAACTGCCACAGCGATAGATCCGATGGACCAAAATGGTTGTACACCACGTCGATTATCACTGCCAGGCCACGGGCGTGGGCATGTTTGATGAAGTGTTTCAGGGCATCTGGTCCGCCGTAGGAAGACTCGACGGCGAAAATATTTGCCGGGTTGTAGCCCCACGAATAATCGCCGGCAAACTCCATCAGCGGCATCAGTTCGATGGCGTTTACCCCAAGGTTCACCAAATAGTCCAGCTTGGCGGCCAAATCGTCAATATTGGCTGGCTTGTCGAGACCATTGTCGACAAACGACCCAATGTGGGTTTCATAGATCACCAGCTCGTGCAGACCAGGGCAGACAAAATTGTCGCCTTCCCAGTCAAAATCGGCATGGTTGTACAGCACACCGTTGCCCACCGAATTGGTGACTTTCAATGCCCGCGGGTCGATGCGAAAAAAGGTGGCATCACCGTTGACGATGGCGAATTGGTATTCGTCACCGGTGGCAGCCTCCGGCACCACCCCGTAGAAGTTGCCGGCACCTTCGCTGTGCAGCGGATGGGCAGTGTCATTCCAATTGTTGAAATCACCAACCACACTGACACATGTCGCATTGGGTGCCCACACCCGGAAGGCGTAGCCACCATCGGGCAGCGGAATTGCACCCATGCCTTCCACGACCGGGGTTTGGGAAGCATCCCCCTTCGGTGCGGCCGGCTGCAGATGATCAGTGGCTGCGAGCTGTTCCTGCACTAAGGGACGTGCCCCGGTTTGTGAAGGGGAGGGTTGCTGTTGTGTTGTGGTTGGCTGTTTGCCGGGTTGTTGGGATTGCGTATTCATCAAAGCGTTGGTTACACCATTCTTCAGCTACATCGGTGACTGCAGTGTTTTTTCTGGGCTCTGCAGCGCCTGCCAGCTTCACAGCAGTGCGGGATGCACAATCATTGTTGCGCTCCTGGCAGGCAGATAAAGTGTAAGAATAAAACGCGGCCACCTGGGGTGGCTAGTATGAGCACGGTTTTCGTGAATAACCCGGCGCGCCACCGGCTGTGGTGATCTGGCCGATGTGCCACTAGCCAGTGTTAGGGATCTCGCAGTTTTCCCGTGCAACACTGCTCGTCGCCTAGCGCTATCGCTGCAGTCTGTAGCTTGCGGCGCGGTGTGATGCGGCCCGGCGCGGTAAGTGTGACGAGATAAGGTGCACACCTTGGAAACACCAGGCATGCCAGGGCGGTGTCTTTTCAGCTGTGGCGCTATAGCGTGTGTGTCGCCCACGGGTTGAGTTGGGGTGCACCCCGGTGGCCTGCTTTCCACCACCGATAGAGGCCGACGAGCGCGTAGCACAGGCACAAGATGGTGGTGATTTTACAGATCCAGTCCACCCCCAGGCCAAGGATTGCATCAGCGCGAAACACACCGACTTGGCTCACAAAAAGACTGTAGTCAATGCCCATATGCCAGACGGCGACGGCCACAAAGTTGCGGGTCACCAGATAGATGAGTGCCGCAACCACGCCGAAGCGCACCGTGTAGAGCGTCTGATTCCAGGCATCGCTGATAGACAGTCCCGCGAATACGTTCATCATGTGCAACAGTGCGAAACTGATCACCGAGGTAGCAAATGCAAGGATCATCCCGCCGAGGCTGCTGCGAGCTGCAGGCATATCGAGGATGAGTCTGCGGAACATGCCTTCTTCTGCAAATCCGATGCAGGCGGCGACTACGGTTGCTGCGGGGAGTACCCAGCTGAAGGTGCCGGCGATCGCGGCCTCCACATAGGTGGACACCACCCCGAGCAGGGTGAGGATTGGTACGGCCGCTATCGGGGTATAGTCCCAGCGCCAGGTGAATTGACGCCAGGTATTCCATTGCGGGTGCAGTGTTCGCAGGTTCCACCACACCACACCGGCGAGGACGCCCATCATGGGGATACCGGCAAGCATCATGGCTTGGTCGGTGTAGTTGATCCCGAATCCGTAGTGGGCGATGCCGAATCCGGTTGCCGCCAGCAAATAGTAGATTGCGATGAGTCGAAGGATCCGGCCATAGTCGCGACGCATTGCGGTGTTCCTTTGCGGTAAGGGAGATACACGGGGATACAAACTGCGGAACACAAGGGCAATCCTGGCGGCGTGCCACGGCTGCTACACCCCAGCCGGGATCAGCGGCGGCTACATACATGTCACAGGCACCGGGGTGCGGTGCCTGCTGCGACACGAAGCAAGCAGTATTCCACCTGTCAGCTTGGCTATCTTCTGCAGTGTGCAGTCGTGAATTTTCACACAGCAGACTTGCGTTCCTACTGCGCATAGTATGCCGCCGTTTCCTGGCAGCGACCTGTTATTCCGCTGGGATGATCCGTAGATCTGGCAGGATCTGGCCGAAGAGCAGGTGGGGTATGCGGCAATTGTTACTTCCGGCAGCACCAGGTACTTCTTTTGCCCCGCTGTCCCCGGTTTCCGCGACGATGGTCACATCCTCAAAGTCGCCGGTTTTCGTTGGGCAGTGTCACGCAGCCGGGCGAATACGACTAGACTGCTGGGTGTTTTCACATGTGCACAGACGCCTGTGGCATCACCGGTCACGGGTTTTTCAGCTGCGCGGCAGCAGCATCGTGCTGTCCGCTGCCTTAATCTGCTGCTGTTGCCCACAGTGTGAACACCAGATCATTGATCAGTTGTACCTGTTGCCAGCCAGCCCGGTATCTTCCCGGCAGCTGTTGGCCGCAAGATACTCACCCAAGTAAAGGCATGTGTGCTGCTATGAGCGTTGAAGTTACTATCGAAATCCCGGCCGGTTCCCGGAACAAGTATGAGGTTGACCACGAGACCGGCAAGGTGAAGCTTGACCGTTATCTGTTTACCCCGATGGCTTATCCGACCGACTATGGGTTTATCGACCACACCCTCGGCGAAGACGGCGATCCGCTGGATGCACTTGTCATCCTTCCGGAGCCGGTATTTCCCGGCTGCCTGGTGGATGCCCGCGTGCTTGGGGTGTTCAACATGACCGATGAGGCCGGCGGCGACGACAAGCTGATCTGCGTGCTTGATGATGTCCGCTACGACCACATGCAGACCATCGACGATGTGCCGCAGCATCTGCGCGACGAAATTGAGCATTTCTTCGTCCACTACAAGGATCTCGAGAAGGGCAAGGAAGTCTCTGGCACCGGCTGGGGCGACAAGGCCGCCGCGGAACAGATCCTTGCCGAGGCGAAAGACCGCTACCAGGGCTAATCGATTTTCCCCAACGCTGAACGTACTGCCCCCGACGATTTGGTGGGCACGGCTTCAGTGGCGGTAACCGCCGCGCACCGGCACACCTTCCACCAATCGGGGGTTGCCCACACCAAATAGTGCGCTGGTTTGCCGAACATTCTTATGTCCCACCCGGACTGCTGGCACAGCTCACAACTGGCAGCAGTCCGGGTGGTGTGGTTTTTCGGGTTGTGGTTCTCCCCGATGGTGGCTTCGCCGGATTGCGATTGTTTCAGGTTCTGGCCAGGGGCGCGCCTGTGGCTTGCCTGGATTGGTTTATCACCCCGGTGCGGGCGCGCCGGGGTGCGGGGGCGGTGTGTGGCCGGGGTTCACCCACCAGGATGCGGCGGGGGTTCCGCGGGGACAAGGTGCAACTGTGGCTTTGTTGCACGTGTCGGTGTTGTTCTGCTCAGGTGTTACCCACCGCAGGCGCGGCGGCTGCTGGGTGCTTGCGGCCACCGGAATTGACGAGTTCATGGCAAACTTATGCCCATGGCTGATTCGCATTCGTCAGACACCCCACCAGCAGCAGTGCATACGCTTCGGCAGGGTCTTGCCCGGATTCGCTATGCCTACAATGCGGTGTTTTATCCGGATGTTCCCGAAGATGCGCCCCCACAAAAGAAATGGGAGGCCAGCGTTGAAGGGCCAATGCTGTTGGCCTCGGTGGTGTTTTTGGTGCTGTTTACCGGCGCAGCCTTAGGCAAAACGGATGCCCGCGGCACCCAAATCGCCGAATTGGGCATGTGGTTGACGTGGCTGGTGTTTGGTATCGACTACTGTGTCCGTTTGGCGTTAGCGAAACCCCGCCTGAAATGGTTTTTCACCCATTTGCATGAGTTGATTGTGGTGCTGCTGCCCTGGTTTCGACCGCTGCGGGTGCTGCGCGTCGTGCCGGTGCTGTTTTTGATGCAACGCTTCTCCACGAAAAGCCAGCAGGTGACAGTGGCGATCTATACGGCGATCGGTTCCACATTGATGATTTTGGTTGCCGCGTTGACAATATATGACGCCGAATATGGGCAGCCAGGCAGCCAGATTAAATCCTTCGGCGATGCACTGTGGTGGTCGATTGTGACGGTCACTACTGTCGGCTATGGCGATATCACACCGGTGACGAGTTTTGGCCGTGGCGTCGGGGTGGTGTTGATGATCGGCGGTATTGCGGTTGCCGGTATTGTGACCGCTACAGTGGCCGCCTGGTTGGTGCAACAAGTAAGCGACGATGAAGCCAACGAGGTGCAGGGGAAACTGCTGCTCGACGAGGTGCAAACTTTGCGCCAAGAGCTGCATCATCTGCGCCGGGAACTCGCCCAGTCGACTGCTCCGGCTACAGGGTCTGCAAACGGTGCGGCAACCTACCCCCCATATGCTGCAGGGGATACAGCAGGGTTATCTTCCCCGACTGGCTTCGCGGAGGAATCCCGCAATGAGGCGCTTCCACGCATTGGAACCCCCTCGGCTGGAAGCAATCCTGCACCTGATGCGGGTTGTGCCGAACAAAACACCACCGAACCTGGGCAGCACCAATGCCCACCGAAGATCGATCATCCCGCAAATCCTGGCATATCGGCCGACAGTTTGCCGCCTGCACACACCGGTGGTGTGCCACACGCCCCGGAGGCTGTGCAGCAATACACGTTGACCGAAGGGTTGAAACTCGTGGGACGCCACATGTCCTCGTCGTTGAAACGCTATTTGGACGAAGCTGGCACACTCGTGCCGCCGCACACTCCAACACCGTCAGATCATCACCGCAACGATCCTGCCTCCCCCAGCCATTGGTGGCAGCGACGTCGTCGTCGCAGCGGTATCTCGCAGCCGGATTCGGTAACACCACCTGCCACCGACACTCCCCCAACAAGCCACCGTCCGCCATCCCCTGCAACACCTACGACAACAAACCAGGTGGCAAAGCCAACCCCACCGGCCAGCAACCGGCAGGATTCCCCCGAATCTTCAGCAGTGGCTGATTCACCGTCGATATCCGACAACGAGCAGCCCACCCCCGCAGTGCACCGTCGTCGCCTGCAGCGGGAAGGATTTACCACCCCTCAGGCGAGCTCCCCTTCCCCAAGTGTCAACCAGATTCCAAGCGATCCCACCCGGCGCAGCGCATCACCGAATCATCCATCACCTGCGGTGGATGAGCATTCAACTCCCCCAACCAGCCCACATTCGACTAGACCTGCCAGCCCACATCCGGCTGCACCACCGCCGCCAGTGGCAGACACCGCAGCGTTCGAACCACCAGCAGCTGCCGCCACGGATCCGGCGGATGAGGACAGCACTACACCATAGTTACTGCTTGATGCTGCCAGGTAGTGCCGTATTTTCCCGCCAGGTCCAACAGCCGGCGGGATGGCTACCCGCGGCATCCTCGTTTGCTGTAGCAGCGGCAGAATCTTTCCCCTCCCCGGTGAGCGTTCACATCCGTACAGGGGCGAGTGTTGGCATTAGCGCACCGCTGGCCATATTCTGATCTGATCCGGTGAACGTGCAACCTGCCAGGTCTGCTTAGTGCTGCCAGGCAGCCGACCTGCAGGTCGTGGCGCAGCGACGTTCGCCATGGTGATATCCGTTGGTGATCCTCGCCGCCGCTGATCACCAGCTTCGATGTGCTGGTGGCCAAGGCGATAGGTGAGCTACCGGCACATCCCATCACCTCCCCCATCCCAACGTGTGAACACAGTCAAAAGGACTACGCAATACTCATGGCTATCTCTGCAGTTTCTGTCAACGAAGTTCCCGCCGGCGCACAAATCATCGATGTTCGCGAACCTGATGAATACCAGGCCGGCCATGCGAAAGGGGCGAAAAACATTCCGGTTGGGGAACTTCCTCACCGTCTCGCCGAACTAGACCAGTCGCAGGATATTTATGTTATCTGCCACGGCGGTGGCCGTTCTTCCCGCATGTGTTCGTATCTTGCCGAGCAACAGATTTCCGCTATCAATATCGATGGTGGCACCTCCGCGTGGGCAGCGGCCGGTTTAGCAATGGAATAATCTGCCAAACGCCACTGCATAACGCGCGGCGAAACCTGCCGCAACAATGCGCTGCTACCAGGTAGACTTAACCCCTATGCCGCACCATGATGCGATCCCCCAGCAGCTTCTTGCATCCCCCTCATTTCAGCTTGAACGACTGCGCCGCCGAACCCGCGACGAAGTGGAAGCCGCCCTGGCCGAACATGACACCACAATGCGGGAATTTTGGGTATTGACGTGTCTCGTGGAGGAAGCGACCGCCTCCCAGGCGGCGTTAGGGGAACTCCTTGCTATCGATGCCTCTGACATGGTGCGGCTGCTTGATGGTCTTGAACAACGCAACTATGTGAAACGCACCCGGGATAAGAAAGATCGCCGCCGCCAGCAGGTTGCGGCGACCAAACGGGGTCGCAATGCGCAAAAGAAATTCGCTGCCTTAATTCAGCAAGCTGAACAGCGGGCCTTGGACGAGTCGAGTGAAAAGCAGCTGAAACACTTACGTGGGCTGGCGAAAGCGATTATCGCCACCGAGGAGATCACCGTCACCGAGCAGGATGGATAACCCCGGGCAGCCTTCCCCTGGAAGGGTTAGCCTTCCTGCAGTTTGACATTGGCGAATATGACGCGACCCGTCAGGCGCAGCACGCCGTGCTTTGGTGCTGGCAGCGCCCGCTGCATCATCTTCTTCCGTGGTGGCTTCACCCGGCTCGCAACATTACCGAAGATCACTTGCGTCGCCGACTCAACAGTGATGCCGGGCGGAACGATAATTTTGCAATCCCCAAAGACGACGTGCAGATTGATCTCCAGGTCATGGTTGCCACTGCGGAAGTATTCGCGGGTGTCAAGCGTGCTATCCGCAAAGACGGTGATGGTGCGATGGCAGCCGCCGGGTGCGGTAGCAATGTGCTCAGTGGTGGAACTCAACACAACCCACTTCGGTGACTGCACCAACGCTGGTACAACAGCTGTGGTTTCAGGTGTTCTCGCAGCCGGCAGATTGCTCAGCTGCGCGGTATGACCTGGCACATCCACCTGATGACCTGTGACTTCCCCATTGGCTGTGTCGTTGGGCCAGGCCGGAAGACCGCCGCAATCATCCACCAGGTGGGTGAGTTCATCGCGGAATACTGCACCGGCTGCTATTGTGGTTCGTTCTTCAAATTCGGCAAGAAGCAGCCGCCCTTCAGCGAATGCGTCAGCAATACGATCCATAACAAATTGCCGTTCCGCATGCGAGGCTCGGATCCGCGGGGCTGCTTGCTTGGCTTCCCGGTAATCGGTCATGGGAACCAATAGTACACCCAGGCAATTGGTGCTGACTGCAGATTTTCTCCCCTATACGCAGCACTACATTTTCGCAAGCGCCACCGGCACCGCAGCCAACACACCCGCCAAATTGCCAGGTCACAGCACTCATGTTGGCTTGACATTGGGCAGTTCACCGAAGAAGAAAGCAGAAACGCCGCCTGCCAGGTTTTCTGGCGGCGGCGTTGTTCTGTAGAGCACACCGTGCTGCGGGTGTGCCCACAAGTCACCGAGACAATCCCAATATCTGCGCTAGTCGCCGATCTGATCGCGGCCACGCAGCACGATCTTCGGATCCGGCTCACCGACAATGTCATAGTCTTTGCCGGTGTATTCAAACTTGGAGAGCACATAGCGCATCGCATTAATGCGGGCACGTTTTTTATCGTTGGACTTGATGGTAATCCACGGGGACTCATCAGTGTCCGTGTACCGGAACTGTTCCTCTTTCGCTGAGGTGTAGTCATCCCACTTGTCCAGCGATGCTAAGTCCATCGGGGACAGCTTCCACTGGCGAACCGGATCCACCTGGCGGATAGCAAACCGGGTTCGTTGCTCCTTTTGCGTCACCGAGAACCAGAACTTCGTCAGTGAAATCCCTGAACCGAGGATCATATTTTCAAGCATGGGGACTTCGCGCAGGAATTCGGCATGCTGTGATTCGGTGCAGAAACCCATGACTCGTTCCACACCGGATCGGTTGTACCAGGAACGGTCAAAGAACACGATTTCGCCGGCAGCTGGGAAGTGCTGAATATAACGCTGGAAATACCACGAAGTTGATTCCCGTGGACTGGGCTTCTCCAGGGCCACGGTGCGGGCGCCACGCGGGTTGAGATGCTCGTTGAAGCGCTTGATTGTGCCACCCTTACCGGCAGCGTCGCGACCTTCGAACAAAATAATATGCCGCTGCCCGGTGTCTTTCGTCCAGTTCTGCCACTTGAGCAGCTCGATCTGCAGGGCGCGTTTAATGTGGTCGTATTCTTTACGACTCATCCGCTCGTCGTAGGGGTAATTTTCCCGCCACGTTTCCACAGGTTCACCATTTGGTTTGATGAGCACTGGATCGTCATCGTCGGAATCGTCGACAACATATCCTTCGGTTGCAGCGAGGTTGATAACTGGGAGTTCGTCGGTGTTGTCTGCCATAGGTTTAACACTAGCCCGCGGGGGCGCTGCATGTCAGATGTTTTACGACCTTTTGGCAACCTTTTTCTACGGTGTAGACCACCTGCGTTTTTCCACCCGGCTATCACAGTGCTTCTTCCCGCATTCTGTGTTTCTCCCCCTGTAGCTACCCCCGGCAGCGTTTGTCGGGCAGCGCAGCGAAGGCTCCGCAGTTGCAGCAACAAAAATCCGCTTCTGTCACAGACGTCTGGTGACAGAAGCGGTTTTGAAAGGCTTGAGATTCTGCAGTTATTTACTGCAGTGCCGAGTGATTATTTCGGCATCAGGCCGAGCAGATCCTTGACGTTGCCAGCGAGCTTCGCGAATGGCTTCAGGAAGTCGAAGACGTTAGGAAGGATACCGTCGGTGGAGAAACCGGTAACGGTGTTAAGGAAATCCAGCATGTTAGCTCCTAGGAAAAAATTTCGGCCTGAACGTGAAGACAGGTCACCTGTTCAGGCGATGTCAAAAGGTGAGATGAATTTGCTTGAAGTAACCTACTGGATTACTTAGCCTTGGATTCAGCGATTTCCTTGCCGAAGTCGAGGACAGACTGGTTATAATCAGCAGAGTTGCCGAAGAGGCTCAGCTTGCCGCTGAACAGGCCGTAGATGTCATACAGCACGGTCGGAAGGTTCTCGAGCAGACCACCGGTTGCTTCAACGAAGGTCTTGAACTGGCCCAGCTGGGTTTTGATGAGGGAGAGATCCATGTGTGAACTCCTTGAGAGGAACCAGCTCTGGAGCTGGTAGATGTTTCCAGTTGCTGACGCCCCTCAGGACGTCAGCAACTAACTTATTCCGCACCTGAGCACCCGTCAAGCGGTTTTTTCAACTTTTTCACAGCAGCAAATTTGATTACGGTTCCGTAACGCCCTCATTACAATTGACAACCCTGTGTGAAACAGGCCACACCTGACCTGCGACGCAAACCGTATCACCTGGGAATACGCAGCATTCTGGACTGCTCGCATCCCATTGTCGATAGAGGGATTTTTCAAATTTCGTAACACCCGGAAATGCTTCTTCGATAGTGCAAAATTTCCCCGTTCCGGGCGATATGCATCGTTGCAAACTACCCCAATTCGGGGGCTTCTCGGCGCCGCGGGATGGCTGTTATGAAATTGATAGGGGTCGCCCCGTCGCCACAGCTAGTTGCCCGATTTTACAGCGATAACCCCACCGATTATGGCCGGTTATTACGGTGCACTAACTAGACTTTTTCCTGCAAAACTCTTGACAGGCCACGCCAAGGCTGTGACGGATGTGAATTACTGTGAATATTGTGAAAGCTGTGAACTTGGTGTGAGGGAAACAAGACACGAACCATACACACCTCAAGAGCACCGCCGCCTTCCAAGAACTACTCGGAGGCATCGTTGCCGAAGGCTTTGCGCACTGTCTGCTGACGCGCAACCAACTCCCGGAGCCGCTGCAATTCGCTGAACTCTTCCTCAGTGAGCTCAGCATCTAAACCTGCGGCGGCTAACGCCGCCTGAGCAATCTCTTTTTCCTGCCGCCGACGCACATCCCCCACCAGCACTGTCCCTTGGTCATATAACGTCACACCGTCACACGTTGCGACAACATGCAGTCGATATGCATCCTCAGCTGCACCAACAGTCGTATCGGTCACTTCCTGCAACCAATCATCGGTTACGGTCACCGTCACACTGTCCAGCCCCGGTGCTAACGCGACAACCTGCTGAGTCGCCGCAATAGCTGCCGCAATGCCTTGGGTGGCCGCATGGGTGCCGGCCACCAGCGCCGCCGAAATCGTCATTGCAGCTTGCGTCACAGCCGGCGAAGCCTGCCCCAACATGCGCGAACAAGGCAGCCCACTGCTGGTTCGCAACACTCCAATCGTGTGCACCTGCACCCCCATAGCCAAATCGCTTACGGCCTGCTGCAACACCACAAGTTGCACATAGGATCGCTCCCCGATCACCACATCAGACGCCCTAGTCAAACCCAGTAGGCGGACCATCGTGGTCACAAACCGGTTGACGGCTTTCGGCGACACCGCCGACTGCAACGCAGTTGCCAACCGACCAGCATCCACCATCGTGCGACCATCCGCAACGGCCACCTCCGCGGCTGTCGGGCGCCACAACAATGTCGCACCAGCTTGCGCCAGATAGTCGATTTCCTGCGCGGAAAACTCGACCCTTGTTTGCGCTGCGGCCGCCGTCAACTCCTCATCCCGTTTACATATCCCCGGCAGCACTACGACAAACACCACAGCCCGCGGCAAACTTTTCGCTGCCGCAATCAACTCCGCATGGGCAGTGTGCGGACGGCCAAATATCGGAACCAACACCACCGGCCGGTTCGTGGCCCGCAACGCCCTCGTAGTTTGTTGCACCTCTGCAACAGAAGAAAGTTCGTTGAGCACAGAAAGATCGAGCGCCATATTTGCCTGCCGTGGGTGAAAAAGAGCAACAACGCGCAACTGTGCCCCGCAGGCAAGCGACGGGAACAATCGGTGAACACCACCTGCGAGCAGTCACAGTCTCAGGAACCTGGCACCTGATGCTGCGCGGATGACCACCATACCGAACAATCCACCCCTTTGCTGCGCTCCCACGCAGGGAAAAGAGGAATCTGGCTAGCCCTTGTCTGCGGCAGGGAACTCCCACCAACTAACGTCAACCCTATGGATCGCACCATCGTGATGACCTATTTTGAGCCATTTGGGCGACGCCCCGTCAACGCCACACAACAAGCAGCCACCGCGCTCACCCACATACTGCTCACAGACCCGTCGCATACCAACGGGTCAACACCCCAATCCGCGCCGCCGCAGCATCCCAACCGCGATACGCAAGGCGATACCACAGGCGTTTGGCGGCAGCCCACCACAACCATCGATCTTGTTAGCCAGGAAGCAAAGTGTTGCCTGCTCGCAGTAGAACTCCCGGTGAGTTTCCGGCGCGCCCGCAGCCAGCTTCAACAAATCATCGATCATTTTCACCCAGCAGCCATGTTGTGTTTAGGCGAAGATGGCACCCGCAAAGCATTACAGATCGAACGTCACGCCTACAACGAATGCCACGCGACCATGGCTGACAATGATGGAATACGCAAAACCAATGCCGCCATCACCACTACCGCCGCCGTGGGCAGCCCACTGAAAGCCAACTGGGATCCGGAACGACTGGTAGCTTGCCTCCACAGCAAACAACTGGCGGCCGAAATATCTGACGATCCGGGACGATACGTGTGCAACACGACGGCCTACACCCTGGCACAATCCAACATTCCTGGCGGTTTTTGCCATATTCCGGCATTGCCAGTTGCTGATCTGCAGCAGCCTATCACCGCACAGACTGCGCAACAGGTGCGCGCACTGTTCCACCCACCGGCACACCCCTTGACTACTGCACCATCATCCCCCAACACCGAATTACCAGCCGCAAGCGCCGCGAACACTGCAGTGCACAATCCGACCACCATCGACGACCTAGTGCTCGGGATTGCCACCCTGCTCGCTGATCTTGTACACCCCAATCCGGCGCACTAAACCAGCCGAAGAGAAAAACGGCACGCTGCAGGCAACGGTTGCACCGAAGTTGTACCCCGTGACAGCGAAAACCAGGGGCGGTACGCACCGAACCGCGGTGCACAAAAACCCATGCATATCGCACCCACCGTGGGGTGTAACAACACCTGTTCAACCAACAAAAAACGGTATCCAACACAGCACGTGTTGGATACCGTTGTACTCCGTCTATCTGCAGACCACTATGGCAGCATGTGCAGAGCGAAAAAAGAGGATCCTAGCCCTTAGCGCAGACATTCACCTTGTCCGGATCAACCAGCGCCCGAGAGTCACAGAAGGTCGCCGTCGAAGTCGATTCACGAATGACACCTTCCCGAACGGTGAACTTGATTACCGACTCTGGAGCGAAGTTCGGATCATTGTTGTCGCTATCAACGCTCATCACCACTGCGGTGACTTCACCTTCGGTGCGGTCGCCTTCCACCGCGGCAAGCTGCAATTCAGCGTCAATGTATTGGCCGTCGAATGGGTTGTTCACCTCAATCGACATCGAGCCGTCGTCGTCGATCTCGAGTTCGCGACCGTCAGCTTCCCAGTCGCCGACGAGCCATGCCGGTGCAGTCTTCAGCAGCGCCAGACCGTTGACGTCGCCAATGATCTTGTCGTCCAAATCCTTGTCGAGCTTGTCGTCAAGATCCTTGTCGTGGATGTCGTCACGGTCGCGATCCTCGGTTGCAACCACCGTAGTGGTGGTGCCATCGACACCCTCCACCTTGGCAACCTTTGCTTCATCATCGTCGGAGCAAGCTGCCAGGCTAGCGGTAACCGCGACAGCGGACAACAACAGTACAGAACGGCGGAATTTCATTGTTTTTCTCCTTGTGATCGAACACAAGTTGAAATGACTTGTGCGTCGTTTTTCTTGAAAACTTTGTCAGTAAGTCCCCATCCACCGGAACGCGGCGGCGCTTGGCTTGCAACGGTGCTGAAACGATCAGCGTTGCGCGCTCCAAGGTGTATCCCAAGCATTGCAAAGAATCCATGAACGCAAGTCCCACCCGGTGGGTGCGAAAACACGCAATGTGCCGCCGGTGAATGGTTCGGCGCTAACTTACCATAGGTGATACTTTATTTGAGCTTCAGTTACCCTCATCCACCATCAGGGTTTCTTCATCTGTAATCGGGCTGTGATCTGGTCTTTTCATGCTCACGATATTCCCCCTAAGCCTGGCACCCGTGCACCCCGGGGAAACAGTAAGCGCGCAGCAAAACAATCCACTGCAACCAGGGGGCGTAAAACGTGTCTGTTGTTTTTCTTGCCAACTCTATCTTTATGCAGCGCACCGGCTGGTTTAGGAACAATACCGACTCATTCGTTGAAGAGCCCTACTTGTGGCGCAGCACCAAATCGTCGATGCTAACTGCCGGGATTGGTGCTTGCTCCAAAGAGCCACCGCCGGAAGTGACCCGACCCACACCACAGAGCCGGCCGTGGCATTGCTTCCATTTTGGCGACTGTTTGAAACGACACCGTTTCTGGGAAGCGCAGCCGATGCAAAAATAACCAACCCACAAACGTCCATGTAGCGCTTGGGACAAAACTCATCCCACCGGGTGCGGTGCAACATTGCAGCGCAGATCACCGATGGGATGAGAGTGCTTTTTCAATTGTGGCCACAGCTATGTGTGCACCAAAGAGCTTGCTCCGATCCCGCATAGTGGGCACCGCAACAGTGGCGAAGCTCATCTGGCAAAACCCAGTCGAGAAGTGCTCATTCCGGGAGAGTCCGGGCACTGGCGCTCCGCCACAGGATCAGAAAGCTCAAGCAACAGCCCAATATGGGCTACTGGTCATTTTGCTGCTGTGTGCGATAGCCCAAGTTCCAGGCAGCGCTAGCCAAAAAGTCCGCGATATTCTTCGGGAATCCTTGGCGCAAGAGTTGGTCACGCAGTGGAACGTCCATACCGCCACCGGCTACAATCGCCCCACCAGCGGATCCGCTGTTTCCAGCGAACCCGATGACAGCACCAAGTGCCCCGAGCACCAGCAGAATCGGGATAATGCCGGCAGCAGAAGAATTCGACGAAGTGCTGTTGGCGTTGATCACCGCAGAGGAAAGACCACGGCCGCCCTTGTCATTGGTGTCACCAGTGTCGCCGGTGCCACCCGAGTTACCGCCGTTGCCACCCGAGTTACCGCCGTTGCCGCCGTTGTTATCCGAGTTGCCGCCGTTGCCGCCGTTGTTATCCGAGTTACCGCCGTTGCCGCCGTTGCCACCCGAGTTACCGTCGTTGCCGCCGTTGTTATCCGAGTTACCGTCGTTGTCATCATCGGTGTCGGTTACATCAGGGATACCGTCATTATCGGTGTCGACAAGGCTGTGATTTAGTAGTGGAGCGCTGGCACGGGAGTTCGGCACCGGAAGCTGTTCATTGTCCTTGCCGGACTTGAAGAACTCCACAATTACGGAATCCTTGGGTACCTTGGCGACAGCGTTCGTATCCTCTAAGAAGCTATCCTTGACGACCATGTCAACGACGAGCGCGCCAGCGAAGTCCAATGAGTTGTTCTTGGAAATGTACTGTGCCACGTTGGCGCGAACATAGTTGTCCGCGTTCATCGGATTATCTGGAGCAATCCAAACATCACCGTTGTCATCAAATTTGTCGACTGGAATCGAGATCACTGGCTCCGCCGCCCTATTATTGTCCGTATCAGCGGCCAGAGCGGGGCGCCAGACGTGCACGGTATTATCGGCCAAATTCGCGAGCACCGTTGGATCTACATGCAGCTTTACCCGATAAGGCTTCGAGTCAGCGATCCCGTTATAAGTTACGTTGTACAGGGCTGAGTGACTAGCCCGAACAACGCTCGTACCTGCAGGTGCCGATGTTTTCCCACCTTCCCCGACATACACATTGTTGTTGGTGTTTTTCAGGCTCATCCGAGCGACACCCTGAATCCAGGTGGTAACGCTGGAGAGGTCGTCTTCGCCGATATTGGTTTCGTTGAGGTCAATCGTTGCACCCTTGTCGGGGCTTTCCTCGAAAACGCCCTTAAACAACAGTGGCTCGAGGCCACTACTCCGGTTGGACTGCCAGCGGGCATACACCGTCGACCGAGCACCATCTGACTTAATGATCTCGCTCACTGGCTTGTCCAGGTGCACATTGATCTCCGCCACCCGGTTGTCGACGGACAGGCTCAGCCGCCCGAACAGCCCCCAGTTACCGCTCAGCGCACCGCGATAGAACTGGTCGGATTGCAACGCGTTTGGCGCGTGCGCACCCTTAAAGGAGTTCAGAACGCGCCAAATCGTCCCGTCGGCGGTCTTGGCGTACGGATCAGGATTAGCTGTGGACGAACCGTCAAAGTTCACACCGTCTTTAGAATTGGCGTCAACCTTTTCGAAGTAACGGACGTAGCTCCCAACCTTTGGTTTATTGGACCGGCCGTCAATACTCACGATATGTTTGGCGAATTGATCGTCAAACTTCAGATACAGCCATTCGGCTCCTGGATCGAGTGAAGCACGATATGCCACCTGTAGCCGCACCACATCAGGCGCAACAAGGCCGCCGTAACGAACGTCGGTTTGCAGCACCTTACCCTTGCGGGCTGCGCTGACAGTGCCAACTTCTGCCGGAATTGGCCAAGCGTCGGCTACTGCGGTACCAGCATGCGCTTGTGGAGCAGGAGCAAACGGGGTATCAACCGCGGCGACTGCAGGCATTGCCAACGCTACTGAGCAAACAGCAGCAATGACCTTTACGCGAGAGCCGTTCGCTAACAGTCCAATCTTGCGGACGTGAGGTGATTTCATCAACGTGTGGTGTCCCTTCCGACAATCCCTAAGCGCAGCGGTAACCAGGCCCGGCATAGTTGCAACAGCGTGCTGATGCTGCTGCAACCATCACCTTGTAACGTTCCCTTGGCTGCAGAGACCGTCATGTGAGGCTAACGATGCGCACTTGCACAAGCTGGCCACTTGCATATCTCTAAACCGAGACACACTTGCTGCTGCTGTACTGCGAGCATCCTCGCCCAGGTTGTAATGTGTTCCTTCCGACAAGCACGTCACTATGAGGCGATGCTTGGAATGTTGCAGACCCCAGGCATGGGCAACACTGCTAGTAATCCAGACGTACGAAAACGCTGATCGCTTGACTCTTCCCATTGGTAAGGCGATCACACTGATGGTTTCGAAGCATCAATAAATGACATGCTGTATCAATCGACAACAGCACACATGCTGCTGAGTCGTTGGTCGATAGAATGCCGGAAATCGCTAAAAAAATCCACAGCAAAAGACAAATCCGAAGCGCCGGAAATCCGCCAATGACGGCATGTGTTTCGGCGCGGGGTTCCTGCAACCATCCGGGAAGATGGACGTAGCACTGCTGGTACCGGGGGTTTATTGCATTGACCCGGCATCCCCACACTGCCTGCCGGGCCAGCTAATACACCCGTGATAGATAAGATTTCTTTCAATTGAAACTGAGAATTTTGCCCCCGTTTGGGTTTACTGAAGCTGCTGCCAGTGTCGCAGCACCAACCGCCCCAATCTGGTGCTACTGAAGGCTCCAACCCTGATGCAGCACACCGTGCACCGACTTCCCCCACAATGCGTGACTGCAACCTTGGTAAAACTCAGGTAGGTATCCCCCGAAAAAAACGGAATCCTCTCCACGACACGCTTGGCTCTGTGACGAGGCTGTGCAGCAGGGAACGCGGGCGCCGAAATACACAACGCGCCAGCTACTCCACACGGGAGCAGCTGGCGCGCATACACATCTTTCGCTGGAAACACGCCGCCGGTAGCAGGTGTGCACAACCTGTCACGAGCAGGGAAACTCACGCAACGCGCAACGGCCTGCTGCTGTGATCACCGGCAGATTTGGCGGTTTCCGAAGGTGGCGGATTAGAAACCGCCCATGCCACCCATAGCGTCAGCATCCGGCATACCCTGGCCGGCTGGTGCTGGCTTGTCGGCGACCACAGCCTCAGTGGTGAGGAACAATGCCGCGATGGAGGCAGCGTTTTGCAGGGCAGAGCGGGTCACCTTCACCGGATCGTTGATACCTGCAGCCATCAGGTCAACATATTCACCGGTAGCGGCATTGAGACCCTGGCCGGCAGGCAGCTGGGAAACCTTGTCGGCAACTACACCTGGTTCCAGGCCTGCGTTGACAGCGATCTGCTTCAGCGGTGCAGCCAAAGCTGCTTCCACGATCTTCACACCGGTTGCTTCATCACCGGCAAGTTCGAGGTTCTCTAGCACGTGGGAGGCCTGCAAGAGCGCCACACCACCGCCGGCAACAATGCCTTCTTCCACTGCAGCCTTCGCGTTGCGAACAGCATCTTCGATGCGGTGCTTGCGTTCTTTCAGCTCAACTTCGGTGGCGGCGCCTACCTTGATCACAGCCACACCACCGGCGAGCTTCGCCAGGCGTTCCTGCAGCTTCTCCCGATCATATTCAGAGTCGGAGTTTTCGATCTCAGCGCGGATCTGCTTGACCCGGCCTTCGATCTGGTCTGCGGAACCGGCACCCTCCACAATGGTGGTGTCATCCTTGGTGACTACCACCTTGCGGGCGCGGCCGAGCAGTGGCAGATCAGCGGTCTCCAGGGAGAGGCCAACCTCTTCTGCGATAACCTGGCCGCCGGTCAAAATAGCCATGTCCTGCAGCTGTGCCTTGCGGCGGTCGCCGAAGCCTGGGGCCTTGACAGCCACGGACTTGAAGGTGCCGCGGATCTTGTTCACCACGAGGGTGGACAGTGCTTCGCCTTCCACATCTTCAGCGATGATCAGCAGCGGCTTGCCGGTCTGCATGACCTTCTCCAGCAGCGGCAGGAGATCTTTAATGTTGGAAATCTTCGAGCTGACCAGCAGAATGTATGGATCTTCCAGGACAGCTTCGAGGCGTTCCATATCGGTGGCGAAGTAGCCGGAGATATAGCCCTTGTCGAAGCGCATACCTTCAGTAACTTCCAGATCCACACCGAAGGTGTTGGACTCTTCCACTGTGATCACGGATTCTTTGTTCAGCTTGCCGCCGCCAACGGCATACATTGCTTCCGCGATTTTCTTGCCGATTGCCGGATCAGCGGCAGAGATGCCAGCGGTTGCAGCGATCTCTTCTTCGGTTTCGATTTCTTTCGCGGTAGCCAGCAGCTCTTCGGTAACCTTTGCTACAGCCTGCTCAATGCCGCGCTTGATGCCCATCGGGTTGGAGCCTGCAGCGACGTTACGCAGCCCTTCGCGAACCAGCGCCTGTGCCAGCACGGTAGCGGTGGTGGTGCCGTCACCGGCGACATCGTCAGTCTTCTTGGCGACTTCCTTAACCAGCTCAGCGCCGATCTTTTCGTAAGGGTCTTCCAATTCGATTTCGCGGGCGATGGACACACCGTCGTTGGTAATAGTCGGGGCACCCCAGGACTTCTCCAGGACAACATTGCGTCCCTTTGGCCCTAAGGTGACCTTCACCGCGTCAGCAAGCGTGTTCAGGCCCTTTTCCAGGCCGCGGCGTGCTTCTTCGTCAAAGGCGATCATCTTAGCCATGTAGGTGTACTTCTCCTTGATATGGGTGCAGCAAACTTCCTGTGTTCTTCGCTGTTTCCCGAGTGGATTGCCGCAGCTGATTGCACATCCGAGAGGTTGTGGGACAACACTCTTGGCTGCTTTTCCAGCGCTTCGACAACACCGGCCGCGCAGAATCTTTCTGCCGGGGCAGACAGTGTTTGCTGTACTCACCAAATGTTTGTGATGGTTTTTTGTTCTATTGTGTTGCAAAAATGTGATGCCGCAACAGTGACCTGAAGCCCAAGCTGCGAAAACACTTGCGTGTTCAGTCAACTCCTGGCACGGCACACAGTGTGCGCAGGAACTGTGCTGCAGCTTGCCGCATCGGCAATGCCACGGTCTCTACACTGCTTCGAGGTGAAGTGCCCGCGACGGCAAGTTCCGAAACGATCCATCCACCGCCGGTGGGAATCCGGCGTATCGCCGAACCTCCTTAAACCGGGCAGGTGACAAGGCCATGCCGATGCGTCGCTCGGGGTAACTGGTAATCACCGGACAACACGAGGGGCGATCAAGCAGTATCGCCGCAGTAGTTGCACCACGAGATAGTGGTGCATCTGCCACAAGGGGCAGTGGGCACGTTGCCCAATGTTTCCCTGGTGTGCGACACCCAACAGTGACGGTATCGGTGGCGGATCTGGAATTGTTCTTCACCCAGTGTCACGCACCAAGCGCAGGGTCATCGCCATAATGACACCTGCAAATTCAGCACTTGGCACTGGAGAGTGCTAACTGCTTTTTTAGCAGTCTGCCATCGACAGTGCAAGAAAACTGCGGCAAGGTTCGCTTTCAGCGAAACCGCTAAACTGGCAACCACTATGAGTACTTCAAATCAACGCCCATCCAACACTGCCTCATCGGCTACCCCGGCGGCAGTGAAAGACTTTATTCACGCGCAGCGCAACGACCTGTTTGCAGAGCTGGCCAAGCTGGTTGCGCTCTACACCGTCCACGGGGAGACCGACACCGCTGCCGACCGGCAGCAGGCTGTCGATCTGCTGGTGGCAAGCATCGACGAGCTCAACATGGGGTTTGTCACGAAAACGTTTGACACCAGCGACGGGTCAACGGCGATCGTTGCCCACCGCGCACCGAAAAACAACCAACCCACCGTGCTGCTCTACTGCCACTATGACGTGGTGCCTGTTCCTGATCGCGATGCGTGGATCTCCGATCCGCTCGAGCTCACCGAGCGGGACGGCCGCTGGTATGGCCGAGGCGCCGCGGACTGTAAGGGCAATGTGGTGGCGCACTTTGCCGCGCTGCGGGCACTGCACCACTTCGGCGACACTGGTGTGGGTATTACCCTGCTCATTGAAGGCAGTGAAGAACGGGGCGGCGAAGGGCTGCACGACCTGATTCACGAACAACCTGAACTGGTTGCTGCTGACGCCATTATGATCGTCGACACAGGTGGTGTGGCCGTCGGTGTGCCAACCCTGACGACTTCGCTCCGTGGTGGGGCACTGGTTGATGTCACCGTCAACACCATGCAGCATGCAGTCCATTCGGGAAGTTTCGGCGGTGCGGCACCTGATGCGGTTGCTGCATTGATGCAATCACTGGCAACCCTGAAAGATCCCGCCACCGGGGCAACCACCATCGACGGGGTTGACTGCTCTGGCCGCTGGACAGGCGCCCCCTACAACAAGGAAACTTTCGCCGCCGACGCAGGTGTGCTCGACGGGGTTGCAGTGCTCGGTGGTGACGATGCCACACCAGCCGATCTGGTGTGGGCCCGTCCCGCAGTCACTGTCATTGGCTTCACCTCCACCCCGGTAGAGGATGCAGTCAATGCGGTGCCGCACACTGCCAGCGCCCGCCTCAATCTGCGGGTACCTGCCGGCATGGATGCACAAGCAACTGCTGAAGCGCTCAAAGCACACGTTGCACGGCACATCCCATGGGGCGCCCAGGCGGAAGTCACGATCGTTGATGTGAACCCGCCATTCCAAGGCACGACGGAAGGACCGGTTGCTGAGATTCTCTCCACCGCCATGTCCCAAGCCTTCGACGATAAGGAGACGGTGGCAATCGGCTCGGGTGGATCCATTCCGCTGACCACCGCCCTCCAGGAGCTGCATCCAAACGCTGCTATCGCCCTCTACGGGGTGGAGGAACCTCAATGCGCGATCCACTCAGCAAACGAATCAGTCTCCCCCGCCGAGATCGAATCCATCGCCACCGCTGAAGCACTCTTCCTGCTGCGCTACGGCAGCCAGGACTAATCACCGCAGGAACCTGCACCTCGCGGCGCTGTGTGCGATTGATACAGCAGCCAACGGCTGGTAGGTACAGCAACCAGCCGCAGGTGCCGGGAATCTGCAACACGATCCATCGGATATGTTTGAGCGTTGTCAGCTATGCAGCGTTGGAAAACTACTTCCGGTGGATCGTGGTGTTGTCTTTCCTGCTCAATGACTCGCGCCGCGGCAGAAAACACGACAGCATGTGTCACGCTGCCGGTTTGGTGAGAATAATTTATCGCAACAGTTGTTACCGGACGGGGTCTGGGCAGTGTTCGGCTGCCGTCATGGGCGGGTTGAAATTCGGGCTGGACGGGTTGCTGTTGGGGTGGCTGGGGTTTGCGCTGTAATAGGCAACTGTGGCGAATTCATGTCATCATTGGGAATTGAAATTGCCGTGGTCTGCAACACCCACCTGATGTGTGGCAGCCGCCGCGGCGTGATGCTGATGCGGGTATGGCGGTAAGTAGGTGGCGCGATGTTGACGATTTTGGGTGTTGTAACCGTTACCGCTGTGGTGATGCCGCTATTGGTTCGCACATGTGGACGCTACGGGTTCATCGTTGCAGCCCTTGCCCTATTTGCCTGTGCCGGATGGCTGCTGCAGGCAATCGGCGCAGGGCTCTTCACCGGCGACCAGCCACCGACAGCAACCTATGACTGGATGCCGCAGGCGCATCTGTCCCTCGATTTCCGCATGGACGGGCTGGCTTCCGTGTTTGCGCTGATCGTGTTGACGGTGGGCGGGCTGGTGTTGTGCTACACCGCCGGCTATTTTGACCAGGTTGCCCGCCGTCTAACCCTCTTTGGGGCACAAATGGTGGCATTTGCTGCCGCCATGTTTGGGCTGGTAATCGCCGATTCACTGCTGGTGATGTACATTTTTTGGGAAATCACCTCAATTTTGTCGTTTCTGCTGGTGGGCTACTACGGGGAGCGTGCATCGTCCCGCCGCGCCGCCGGCCAGGCGCTGATGGTGACGGTGGCTGGGGGCCTGGCAATGCTCGTCGGCATTGTGCTGTTGGGGGTTGGCCACGGTATTTGGCGGTTTAGCGAGTTTGAAACCCTTCCCGCAGATGCATTTGATCAGGTCACCCTGCAGGTGGCGGTGGTGTGTTTGCTGGCCGGGGCTGTCACCAAGTCGGCGCTGGCACCAATGCATTTTTGGCTCCCGCAGGCGATGGCGGCACCGACACCTGTGTCTGCCTATTTACATTCGGCGGCGATGGTGAAAGCTGGGGTGTATTTGATTGCCCGGCTGGCGCCCACGGCAAGCCAGTGGCCGATGTGGCATGTGATTGTCATTCCGCTGGGGTTGTTCACCATGCTGCTGGGCGGGTGGATGGCGCTGAAAGCCTTTGATTTAAAACTGGTGTTGGCTTACGGCACGATCAGCCAATTAGGTTTTATGGTGGCAGTGTTTGCCATTGGTTCACCACAGGCTATGCAGGCCGGGTTGCTCACCGTGGTTGCGCACGCCTGTTTCAAATCGGCGCTCTTTATGGTGGTTGGGGCAATTGATCATGCGACAGGCACCCGTGATCTGCGGCGGCTGCAAGGCCTTGGTCGGCTATTGCCGATTCCGGCGGTCATTGCGGCAGTGGCGTGTTTCTCGATGGCCGGGGTGCCGCCGACGGTGGGGTTCATCGCGAAAGAAGCAGTGCTGGCAACGGTAGTCGAGGAACCGATTTTCGCTGGTATGCCGGCGATTGCTATGACTGTTGCGGTGGTTGCCGGATCAGTGTTGACCTTCGCCTATTCGGCATATTTTTTCCTTGGCGCCTTCGGCAGCCGGTCGCTTGTCGCCTATCCAGGGCGGAGACGGCAAGAGCCATCTGCGGCAGATACCGTTCCTGCCGCGGCGGGGCTTATCGATCCGGCCACAGTGCACCGTCCTGGTGTGCTGCTGCTGGCATCACCGGCGATTGTTGCCGGATTGTCGCTGCTCTTCGGGATTCTGCCGCAGCTGGTTGAACAGCTGATACAGCCACCGGTGAGACAACGGTTTACCGGTGCCCATGGCAATGATTCGACAGCCGGGGAGGCTTTCAATCTTGGCCATATTGCCCTGTTTCACGGGTGGACAGTGCCGCTGGCTTTAACCCTGGTGGTGTTTACTACCGGGGCGATCGTTGTATCCCAGCTGCGGGTGATTCGGACGTTGATGTTCACCCGACCGGCACTAGGCAGCGCCGATCACGCCTACGAGTGGATTGTGCAGCAGCTGCGGCTAGTGTCCCAGCGGATTACCGCCTCCACACAGAAAGGGTCGCTGCCAGTCAACGAGGCAGTGATTTTGGCAACGTTTGTGGCACTGCCCGGGATCGTGCTGCTCCTTGGGGAGCGGGCGCCGGTGACGTTGCGGCTGTGGGATCATCCCGTCCAGGCAGTGGTGTGTGCAGTGATGATGATCGCAGCTGTTGCCGCCACAGCGGCACAGCATCGTCTCTCTGCGCTGCTGGTTGTCGGGGTGACTGGCTTCGGTACGGTTGTGGTGTTTGCGCTGCATGGTGCCCCCGATTTAGCGCTCACCCAGGCGGTCGTGGAAACACTCACCGTGGTGGTGATGGTGTTGCTGCTGCGGAAATTGCCGCACCGTCCCCCCGCAGTTGACCCGGACTATGATCCACGTCTGCGGGGATGGCTGGCAGCCGCCAGCGGACTGATGGTGACTGTACTGGGGGTGTATGCCGCAAATGCGCGGGAGCACACCCCGGTTGGGGCAGTCATCGGCGATCTTGCGAAACGGATCGGCCACGGTGCGAATGCGGTCAATGTGCTGCTGGTTGATATTCGAGCCTTCGACACCCTCGGGGAGATCTCCGTGCTCGCAGTGGTGGCCGTGGGCGTGTCCTCCCTGGTGTATCGCACCCGGCCTTTTACCCGCCGCTCTAAACGCCCCACCCTGCCCACCCATGGGGCAACCCTGCTGACGTCTGATGTGGTGGTTGACCCGGCAGCGGGGCAACCTAGCCCACCTGGTACCGGACAAACCCTTGCCGCATCATCTGTGGCGAGCCCCGGGCAGCAAACCCGGCCGCATCGGCCGCAGCTGATGGTCGATGTTGCCGCCCGGCTGCTGTTTCACCCCATGCTCATCGTTGCCGCCTACTTCTTCTTCTCCGGACACAACGGCCCCGGCGGCGGCTTCGCCGCCGGGCTGGTCGTCGGTTTGGCGTTGACCCTGCGCTATCTCGCCGGCGGTGCCGCCGAACTTGAAGCAACCCTGCCAGTCAACCCGTCGTCGCTGCTCGGCGCAGGCCTCGTCATCGCCACTGGCACCACCATTGTCCCGCTGCTTTTCGGTGTAGCCCCCTTGACCTCAAGTGTCGTGGACTTGCATCTGCCGCTGATCGGCGAACTGCATGTGGTCTCGGCGATGGTGCTCGACATTGGTGTGTTCCTTATCGTTGTCGGTTTAGTGCTCCACATTTTGTCCTCCCTCGGTATCCGGCTCGACGCCGAATCCCAGCGGCGCAGCCGCCGCACCAGCACCACCACCAACACCACCGCCCCGCCATCAACGGCTGCGGGGATACACACTTCCCCTGCCCCGCCTGCCACCGGCAATCCACCGCAGCCCACCGCTTCCCCTACAACAGGAGGACACCGCTGATGAGCGCCAACCTCACTTTGCTCGTGACCGCCGGAGTGCTGTTTGCCTGCGGTATGTATCTGCTGCTCGACCGGGCAATGACCAAAATGATCCTCGGGCTTTTGCTGGCCGGCAATGGAGTCAACCTGCTGGTGCTCACCGCCGGCGGCTCCGCCGGCGCCCCACCCATCATGGGGCGCGGCTCCCTGATCTCCGCGGCCGACGCCGACCCGCTCGCCCAAGCAATGATCCTCACCTCCATTGTCATCACCATGGCCATGACGGCGTTTCTCGCCGCCCTGGCCTACCGGCAATACCGCTACCGCACCGCCGACATTGTCAGCGACGACACCGAAGACAAAGTCATCGCCGCCCGGCCCACCGTCGCATCTGCCGCCCCCGACCACGACGCCTCCGCCGACCCCACCACTGGCCGCACCACCAAAGACGGCGACAACTTCGGCCCCCACATCTTCGAACAACCCCTCGCCGTCGACGACACCCCACCATTTGACGAACACACCGACCACCAGCCGGACACCATCCGAAAGGATCCCCGATGAGCCCCACCCTCGCGGCAACCATCATGCCGTATCTCATCGCTCTGCCGGTGATCCTGCCCGCAGCAGCCGCCGGCGGCTGCCTCCTGCTTGCCCGCTTCACCCGCACCGCCCGCATCCTCGCCACCGTCGCCCTCACCGCCACCATCGCGATCTGCTTCTCCATGATCGCCGCCACCGACCTCATCGGCATCACCACCCTGCAACTCGGCGGCTGGGACGCCCCCGTCGGCATCACCCTCGTCGCCGACCGGCTCTCCACCCTCATGCTGGCCGTCTCCTCCCTCGTCATCCTCACCGTCATGTGGTACGCCATCGGGCAAACGGGCCACGGCAGCGGCCGCAACACCCCAAACGAAGTGTTCCTCCCCGCCTATCTCCTCCTCACCATGGGAGTCAACATTGCATTCCTCTCCGGGGATCTCTTCCACCTCTACGTCGGATTCGAAGTACTCCTCGTCTCCTCCTATGTGCTGCTCACCATCGGCGCCTCCCCGGCACGAGTACGCGCCGGGGTGAGCTATGTCATGGTTTCCACCCTGTCGTCGCTGATCTTCGTCATCGGTATTGGACTGGTGTATGCGGCTGTTGGCACCATGAACCTTGCCCAAATATCCCAACGCATGGAGTTGGTACCGACCGGCACCAAAACCGCAATATTCGCCGTCCTACTGGTTGCCTTCGGGATTAAAGCCGCTATTTTCCCGCTCTATTCGTGGCTGCCTGACTCATACCCCACCGCCCCGGTGCTGGTGTCGGCAGTGTTTGCGGGGCTGCTGACAAAAGTTGGTGTGTATTCCATTATTCGTCTGCGGTTTGTGGTGTTTCCCGATGGTTCCCTTGACACAGTGCTGTTATGGGCAGCGATTTTCACCATGGTGGTCGGAATTTTAGGGGCAATGGCCCAAAACGACATCAAACGACTGTTGTCGTTTACACTGGTCAGCCACATCGGCTACATGCTCATTGGGGTGGCATGCGCCACCGCTGTGGGGTTGGCCGGGGCGATTTTCTACACGGTGCATCACATTGTGGTGCAAACCGCACTCTTTTTAGTTGTCGGCCTCATCGAAGCACAGGCCGGCACATCGTCGCTGCGAAAGCTAGGATCGCTTGCCTATCTGTCCCCGTTGGTGGGGCTGCTCTATCTTGTGCCGGCGTTGAACTTGGGCGGAATTCCGCCACTGTCCGGCTTTTTAGGCAAAGTCATCATTTTGCAGGCATTAGCCGCCAAAGGTGGCGCGGTGGCGTTTATCGGTATTGCTGCCGCAGTCGTCACGAGTTTGTTGACGCTGTACACGATGACGCTGGTGTGGCAGAAAGCGTTTTGGCGTGACCGGGCCGACGCCCCGGACTATCATCCGCTGCACAAACCGGCAGCCGCCAACCCGGCGCACTCCACCGCACATCAGACCACGTTAAAGCCACTCAAAGTGGGTACTGTGGTGCCGACGGCGGTCATGGTGGCGGCCAGTGTTGCTATTACGGTAATGGCCGGCCCGTTAAGTGCGGTAACTGGCCGCAGCGCCGAATCAGCACAAGATGTGGGCAACTATCGCGCCGCGGTGCTGGGGGAAGATTATCTGCGCCCCAGCCGAAGTGAAACCCTGCCAACGATCGACGACGATCCTTCCACCCCGCAGGAGCCCCGACCGGATGATAAAACCAGTCGCGGTGACGGGATTGTTCACGACTCAACAACCCCACAGCCGACACCCCCACAGGCAACCACCACCCAACCGGCAATCACCCAACCGGCAATCACCCAACCGGCAACCCCCACCAGCAGTGGGGTGCCGGCAGTGCCGACCTCATCGGAGGAAATGCGATGACCGACCAGCTTGGGAATGTTTCCACCTCCCGCACCGGGCACAAACCGGCCACAGATAATACTGCTGTCCCCTCGTCGCGGCTGCCGATACGGGCGAAACTCTCAGCCCGCATCCGTCCCTTCCCCGTGGTAGTGCTCACCCTGCTGTGGGTTTTACTCGTCGGCCAGATCACCCTCGGCAATGTGCTGGCCGGAATCCTGTTGGCGGTGGCCGTGATGGCACTGCTGCCATTGCCACCACTGCCATCCACGATCGGCCGTATCCGCATTGTCGCCCTGCTTGCCCTGCTCGGGGAGGTTGCGATTTCACTGGTGACCAGTTCGTTCGCGGTGGCAAAGCTGGCAATTGGCACCCAGCCACCACCGAAAACAGCCATTATTACCTGCGACTATCCAGTCAGCGACGATATTGTGGCGGCGTTTGGGATTTTGTTGATGAATCTTCAACCAGGTGGCACGGTGATCTTCTTTGATCAGACACATCACACCGTCACCATGCATCTACTGAACGCTGGATCTGATGCGGCAATCCGCACCCAGCAGCAGGTGACAGTGCGCTTTGCCCACAAGCTGTGTCGGATTTTTCAGATCCCCCCAGTGACACCAGCAACCCCGCATACCGCCTAGTTGGCTGTTGATGCTGTGTATGTTCTTTCTTTTTCCTTCCCCTTCAGGAGCGTGAACTGTACCGTGGATGCCTACCAGTGGTGTATTGCGATCGCCGCCGCACTTTTTGGGGTGAGTTTTTTCTTCACCCTCTACCGGCTGCTTGTCGGCCCGAATTCGCTCGACCGGGTGGTGAGCATGGATGGCATGGTGGCGGTGATTCAATGTGTTTTCGCCACCTATATTTGTTTAACGCTGGACACTACTGTCGCCGCGGCAATGATCGTCATCGCCCTGCTCGGGTTTATCGCCACCGTTGCGATTACCCGCTACCGGAAAGCTGATCTGTCATGACCACCCCCACCTATCTTGTTGTCGCCGATGTGATCTCGGCGGGATGTGTGCTTCTTGGTGCGGTGTTGGCGTTAACCGCAAGCATTGGTTTGGTGCGTTTCCCCGATACGCTTTCCCGCATGCATGCGGTCGCTAAACCGCAAACCCTTGGACTGATCGTCACCGTCGCCGGGGCGATTATTCGGATCGCTACCCATCCACAGGCGACTGCCGCGGAACATGGCGATATTGGCATTATTGTGCTCACCGTAGTGTTTTCTCTCATCACTGCCCCAGTGATTGCGCAGCGAGTCGGTCGGAAAGCTGCCCAGGAAGGGCTTTATGCGAAAGGCCATGTCACAGTCGCTGACGGCCGCGACTCAAGCACACCGTCCCCAACTGGGCACGGCACTCAGTAGCTGTTGGCCGGTAACAAGTAATCCTCCGCAAAGCGGGTGGTGGGGCAGCCTGTCCCGCGGGTTTTGTTCCTGCGCTGTGACAACCAGGTCCCCAAGAGACGGGTGCACAGGTGCTGTGTTTACGCGTTGTGCCCTACACTGGGCAACCATGAAACTTCGTGTCTTTGGTTCTGATTGGTGCCGCGACTGCCGCCGCACGAAAGCACAGCTCGATGAGCTTGGTATCGCCTACGAGTATCTTGACGTTGCTACCGATCCGGCGCTTGCCGACGAGGCGGAAACTATCGCTGGGCGGAAGAATATTCCGGTCGTCGTCTATCCCGACGGCAGCCACCAGGTTGAACCTTCCAACGCTGAGGTGGAAGCAGCTTTGAAAGCTAACGGGCTGCTCTAGTTGGTCGCGGATAGATTGAATTTCAGTGCCCCTGCCGCTGACTGCAACCACCACCCCGGCGCGGCTCGCCGTCAGCGAAAACAGGGGCACCGGCAGTAAGTTGGTTGCGCTGACAAAGACCCGGGTCACCGCTGCGGGGTTATTAGGGTTGCCATATTGCACCCAGTGCATGCTTCGCGGGGCGCAGATGCGACGGAAAACCGCTGCACCCCGACAATCAACGCAATCTCGAACATGGTGGAGGTACCATCCATCACCCGGTCACACCATGGCCAGCAGCGCCAGGTTCGCAGCAAAAATACACAGAGTCACTGACATGAAACATGGCACTGGTGTAGTAGGTGATAGTGTCGCGCACCCCAGCGATTAATCCAATGACGGCAGCTTGCAGAAATCCACCGATCAGCCCGACAGCGCTTGCACTTTACCCGTGCAACCGCCAAAACAGCACCGCGGCAAACAAGATGGAAGGCAGTATCGGTGCGCCACCGGTCAGGTGGGCGCGACAAGTGTTCAGCCATGGCCTTCCCAGCTGCGCGGCCGCACACTAGTGCCCTGCTGCACCAGCTCAGTGGCGGATACGGCACTATCTTGATACGCCAGCATTACCTGCCAGCACGACGCCTGCAAACTTCAGCGCCAACAACACCGGTGCAGCATTCCGGCACGGTGTGTTGAGTAGTGTTGCCAAAAACAAAGGCGGTGCGCGGCACAGCTAGACCCCAGATCTTGCGGCGACATACCCAACGCACCTGCGGGCAGAGGTTGCTACGGCAGGTGCTGTGTTGGCAAGGTTGGGCAACCCCTGGTTACAGGCCGAGGTTGAAAGCACCACTGGTGTAGCCGCGCCCGGGAATAGCCTCTAACAAGGCTGTGGTCAGGGGCGCTTGGGGATGTTGGAAGACTTGTCCAATCGGCCCATGTTCAACTTGGATTCCGTTACCGATCACAGAAACGGTGTCGGCGATTTGGCGAACCACAGCCAGATCGTGGGAGATGAACACATAGGTGAGCTGTAGGCTTTCTTGCAGCTGCTGCAGCAGATCAAGAATGCGGGCCTGCACAGTCACATCGAGCGCCGAGACTGCCTCATCAAGGACGACGAGTTCCGGTTCGATCACGAGCGCCCGTGCCAGCACAACCCGCTGCCGTTGACCCCCGGAGAGTTCCCGTGGTTTCCGTTTCGCCAATGCCGGGTCGAGTGCGACAGTCGATAACATGTGCGCTACTCGTTCGCGGATTTCTGCTTTGGAAGCGTTTGTGAGATTTTGCAACGGTTCGGCAATCGATTGGCCGATGGTGCGCCGCGGATTCAAGGCGCTCAGTGGATGTTGCGCAACCAGCTGTACTTGGCGGCGGAAGTCCCGGTTTATTGTTGTTGGGTTGCCGTGCAGTAACACTTGTCCCTGTGATGGTGCAGTGAAACCGGCAATAATTTTTGCCAACGTGGATTTTCCGGATCCGGATTCGCCCACAATGGCATGGGTGGTGCCTGATTCGACGGTGAAATGCACATGGTCAACGGCGGTGAAATCACCATAATATTTGGCCACATGGTCGACTTCGAGCAGCGGCGCAGGTTGCGGTGTGTTTGCTGGCACGGCCGGTGTGGTGTGGGGTTGGCGGATCGTTGGTGCGGTGGGGGCGACCATGGCGGCGATTGCCGGTGCGTCAGCAATCAGTTGTCGGGTGTAGGGGTCTTGAGGGTTGCTGAATACAGCCGCGGTGAGTCCTTGTTCGCGGACATGGCCGTGTTGCATGACCACGATCTGATTGGCGCGATCGGCGGCGACTGCCAGGTCGTGGGTGATGAGCAGGACGCCGAGGGAGTATTCCCGGGCGAGATCGTCGAGCAGGTCAAGGACGGTGCGTTGCACGGTCACATCGAGTGCACTGGTTGGTTCGTCGGCGATGATGAGTTTGGGGCGTAGTGCGAGGGCTGCGGCGATAAGAACCCGTTGCTGCATTCCGCCGGAAAGCTGATGGGGATATTGGTTGAGCCGCTGGGCTGGTTGGTCGATGCCGACCCGGGCGAGTAGGCGTTCGCATTCCGCGGTGATGTCGCTTATCCCAAGTGCGCGGGTTGCGGCCGGATGCAGGTCGAAGATTTCTCGGAGGTTTGCCCCGATGGTTTTGGTGGGGTTGAGCGAGTTCGCTGGGTCTTGGGGGATAAACCCGATGGCCGGGCCACGATAGGCGGTGAGCTGTTGCTCATCGAGGACGCTGATCACCTGTCCTTGGAAGAGAATATCCCCGCCGCCGATGAGCGCATTGTCGGGCAGGAGTCCGATGACGGCGTGGGCGGTGGTGGACTTCCCTGACCCGGATTCGCCGACCAGGGCGGTCACCTGCCCCGGATAGACGGTGAGGTTCACAGCAGTGACGGCGTCGACCCGTGCCCGGGTCGCGTTGTTGCTGTGATAGCTAATAGACAGGTCACGCACATCAAGCAGCGGATATTCGGGGCGTTCGGGCAGGGTGTGGGCGGCGGGGGCTGGTGTTGGTGACACCGGCCAGGTGGTGGTGGTGGTAGGTGAAGTCATGGCGGTGAAATTCAAGCAATTCTTCTTCTTGGGGGGGACTATTGGTGGCCAGTACAGCGCTGGCGGCACATGCCCATAAGCAGTGGTGCCAAACGAACAGGCTCCTGGTGTGGTGGGTGATCACTACGCTACGCAGCAATGCGGGAGTCGGGTCGCTGCCGGGTGTTAGTCGAGTCGTTGCAGGGCGCGGCTGATGGTGTTGGTGGCCAGCACCACAGCCACAATGACGGCGCCGGGGAGGAGGGTGAGCCACCAGGAGGTGGCAACATAGTCGCGGGCTTCCGCAATAATGACTCCCCACTCCGGGGTGGGTGGCGGGGTGCCGTAACCTAAAAATCCCAGGACAGATAATTGGAGGATCGCCGAGCCGAATTGGACTGCGGCTAGTGCCACCACGGCTTGCAGGGAGTTCGGCAGAATATGGCGGTAGAGCACGGCGAATGTGGATGAGCCGGTGCCGTAGGCGGCCTGCACATAGTCACTTGTTGCCGCTTGGAGGGCTTGTGCCCGGGAGAGTCGGGCGAAGGTGGCAATACTGGTGATACCGACGGCGATGGCGGCGTTGATGGTGCCGAAGCCGAGCAGCACCACAATGCTTAATGCGAGCAGCAGCCCAGGGATGCTTAACAGTACGTCGATAATCCGCATGAGCAGGTTATCGACGATGCCGCCTTTCGCCGCTGCTAGCACCCCAATGGTGGTGCCGACAATCATGCCGAGGCTCACAGCAATAGTCGCACCCAGCAGGGATTGGCGGGTGCCATAGACAACCCGGGCGTACACGTCACGGCCGACTGCGTCGGTGCCAAACCAGTGCGTGGTTGACGGGGCAAGCAACCCCGGGTCGGTGCCGGTGGTGGGATCAAAATGGGTAAACAGTTGCGGCACCAGTGCCCACAGTAGGGCAATAAACAGGACACATCCGGATAGCACTGTGGCCGCGGATGGTAATCGCCAACTCGTGTGGGGGCGACGAGAGGTGGTGCGCGGTGGCGCAGCGGGTGGCAGGGAAAGGGTGTTCACGGGTTGTTCCTCAAGCTTAAGGTTGGGCGGCAGCAGATTGGGCAGCAGATTGGGCAGCAGTGTTGGGGGCACGGCGCTGCAGCCGCGGATCAAGGAGCGGATAGAGCAGGTCAACGACAATATTGACGACCACATAGGCGGCGACTGCAAGGACAACGATCGCCAGCAGCACTGGGGTGTCCCGGTTGGCGACGGACAACACCGTCAGGGAACCTATACCCGGCCGGGAGAACACTGCCTCAGTCACGACTGCCCCACCGATGAGTTCACCGAAGATCAAACCGATCATGGTGACCGCTGGCAGCAGGGCGTTGCGGACAATGGTGTGGAAGAACAACCAGCTGCGGGAGGCACCCTTGGCCCGGGCAACCGTGACATAGGGCTGGTTGGCGACATCGGCAACACTGCGCACCAATACTTGTGCGACGGGGGCGATAATCGGCACTGCCAGGGTTACCGTGGGCAGGATCAATGCCTGCAGGGGGCTTGCCCCAATCACGGGTACTAGCCCAAGCCGGAAACTCACCACTTGAATGAGGACAATGCCGACTAGAAAGACTGGCAGGGAAACGAAGGTGGCAGGCAGGGCAGTGACAAGTTTTCGCAGCCAGCCCGCCTGCACCCGATAGGACAGATAGGCAATGGCCACCGAGACGATCAGTGCAACAGTAAGCGCCGCCGCGGCAAGCACCAGGGTGCCGGGTAGTGCTTGCCCGATGAGCGTGGTCACTGACGCGCCGCTGGCCGCCGAGTAGCCAAAGTTTCCGGTGAGAAATCCGCTCAGCACAATAAAATATTGGGCAAGCAGTGGTTTATCGAGCCCGTAGGCGTTACGGATTTCAGCGATTTGTTCCGGGGTCAGCCCAAGTTGAGGATCTTCGAAGCGGGCGGCCACCGCATCGCCGGGCAGGGCTGCTAACAGGATAAAGGTGACGGTAAACGCGGCAAATAAGACGGCGATCCCGGAAAGCAGCCGGCGAATGACATAGCTTGCGGGCAGGGTCGCGGCTGATCCTGTGGCGGTGCCACGCACAGCAGCTGGAACCGCCGATGATGTGTCCGGGTCGGTGGAATTGCTGTCTGCTGCTGCGGGGTTCGGCGTTGCGTTGCTTTGCCCCGGGGAGGCAGCCGCGACAGCCACCGGCGACGGCGTCCCAAGTTCTGGTGGCAACAGCGAAGTGTGGTGTGAGTGCTGCTGAGGCAGATTCGACATAACTATCCCTCCTGCTTGTGCAGCAGATAAAAATTGGGGCGTCCAACGGGTTCGGTGGTAAAACCGCTGATCTTCGGCGCCACGGCATACACCTGTGGTTCTTCAAACAGTGGTATGAAATAGGCTTCGGCGAGCAGGCGCTGTTGGGCGGCGGCGCTTGCCGCCATCCGATCAGCTGTTTGCGCGCTGGAAGCAATCTGCTGGAGCAGATCTTCCAGCTGCTGGTCGCCGACGGTGCCGTCGGGCAGACCGTTGAGAATTTTGTTCACATTGTCGGCCGAAAATTGGCTTTTCATGGCGTCCAGTTCGGCGCGGCCAAATACCGAGTGGGAGATTTGGATTTTGGTGATGTCGCTGGAGGCGACGGTTTGGGCGGTGTTGTCCCCGGAGTAGGGGTTGATCTCAACGCCGATGCGGGATAAGTGTTCCTTCGCTTTGGTGATGACATCCCGGCTGCGGGGCATCACTGTCGCATAGGAGACTTGCAAGGAGAGACGCTGCCCGTCTTTCACCCGGATGCCGTCCTCCCCACGACGCCAGCCGGCCTGATCTAACAGCTGGTTTGCCCGGTCAGGGTCGTAGGCAAACCATTCGGGATGCTGGGCGCGCAGATCCACAAAGCCGGGTGCATTGTGTGCAACAGCCCCATCGGCGCGGTGATAGCTCGGGGAGAACAGGGTCGTTAAAATCTCGTCCCTATTAATGCCCAACGTGATTGCCTGCCGCACGCGAATATCGGCAAGAAGTGGATGCCGGAAGCGAAGATGAAAACCGTTATTCGTGCCGCGGGTGCTTGCCGAAACTATGTCGATGCCTTTGGCCAGCAGGTGTTGTTCCATCGGCGCATCGACGGTGCGAATAATGTCGGCTTGACCGGCCACAATGGCACCGACCCGGACAGCGGATTCCGGGGTGGCGATGACGGTGATTTGGGCGATGTCGGCTTTGCCTTGTTTCGCTAATACTGGGGGTGCCCAGTTGTAGTCTTCCCGGGCGGTGAGCACGGTTTGTTTGCGGATGGTTTCCCCGGTGATGACATATGGCCCTGATCCGCTGATTGCAAGGGCGTTGCCGGGACCGAATTCGTCAAGGCTGCGGTCTAAGGTGGCGTTGCTATACAGTCCGGAGTTAATTGCACTGGTCGATTGCAGGAATCCGGGGGCGGGGCTGTGAAAATAGAATTTTACGGTGAGCGGATCAATAACTTCGCTGTGCGAGTAGCCGCTGATTTGTGAACTTACTGACAGCTTCCGGCTTTTATCGCCCAGCCCATAGAGGTCAAAGTTTTTCGCCACATTGGCAGCATCTAACGGGCTGCCGTCAGAGTAGGTGACCCCGGGGCGAAGGTGGAAGGTGTATTCGGTGGCATCGGCGTTGATCTCGGGGAGGTCGGTGGCGATCCACGGATACAGTTCAAGGGTTTCGGGGTCCTGATAGAGCAGCCGGTCGGTGATGTTGCCGACGATGCCGCCATTGGGATAGTAGCCCGCATTGGGTGGATAGAGCGTTGTCCAGTTGGCTTGGTCAAGATAGGTGATGGTGTTGCTGGTTTCGGCGGTAGCACGTGTGTTGTCGAAAATGATGATTCCACCGGCGACGAGCAGTATTGCAGCAAGGATAGCGAGGAGGGTTCGTTGTCCGCTTCCCCGCCGGGTGGGGCGGTGTAGCAGTGATGCGTTGTTCATAGCTAGGAAATATAGACCGCTCAGTCCATTCAAGTCTAGACAGAGCAGTCTAGGTAACAGCAATACCACAGCGACCTGCGTCAATACGGAAACCTCCCCCGCCAATCACTCCCCCTTTATCACCCCCGAATAGCGCAGGACACCCACCAAAAAACACATCAATCCCCGCCCCGCTATCCGTCTGGCAACAGTAAATAATCATCCGCCAACAGTGAGCCCTTAATAGACAAATCGGTCTAGCAGCCCCCTTCTGCCCAATGTGTCCCAGATCAACCCTCTGGCACCTTCCCAGATCAACCCTCAGGCACCCGCCGAGCCTGACCAGCATCACCCGACCGGCACGCTGGTACCACACCCCAAAAAAACTGTGCCTTACCAATCAGTACAGCAGCAGCGATCCATCACCAACAGCAGTAAGGATCTATCACCACCAGCAGCATCAGCAGCAGTAGGGGATACGCAAACAGCAGCGCCAGGAACCAGTCCTGTGCGCTGCTGTTGGTCTTATTACGACGATGCTAGGTGTTAAAGTATTTGGCCTCCGGGTGGTAGAGCACAAATGCATCTGTCGACTGTTCAGGATGCAGCTGCAACTCCTCCGAGATCTCTACCCCGATACGCTGCGCATCAAGCAGCTCCACCACAGTGCGGCGCGGCGCAAGATCCGGGCAGGAGCCATAGCCGAAGGAATAGCGGGCGCCCCGATAGTCCAGATCAAAGAACCGTTTCGGATCCACCGCATCATAGTCACCAACCATTTCCTGACCGTCCAAAGCGAGCTCTTTGCGAATCCGGGAATGCCAATATTCTGCTAGCGCCTCCGTCAACTGCACACCGATCCCGTGCACCTCTAAATATTCCCGGTATCGTTCGGCCGCAAACAGCTGATTTGCATACTCAGCAATAGGATTCCCCATCGTGACAAGCTGCAGCGGGAACACATCCACTTGGCCAGTTTCCCGGGCTTGCTTTTGATCCAAAATAAAGTCAGCAATACACAGATGCCTGCCCCGCTGCTGGCGGGGGAAGGTGAAACTGGTTCGAATCGGCGCATTCGGATCCGGCTCAGTGAGCAGATGCACCGTATCCCCTTCGCTGACCGCCGGGAAATAGCCGTACACCACTGCCGCATGGTCTAAGATTTTTTCCGCTTTCAGCTCGTTGAGCCAGCCCCGCAGCCGCGGGCGACCAACTTCTTCCACCAGCTCATCGAAGGTCGGACCATCCCCGCCACGGGTGCCTTTCAAACCCCACACCCCCATAAACAGGGCGCGCTCATCCAAATTCGCTAAATATTCGCTCACCGGCAACCCTTTGACCACTCGGGTTCCCCAGAATGGTGGTGTTGCACGCGGGATCGTAGCCGCCACCGCGGAACGTTCCGGGACTTCCACTGGGGCGGCTTCCGCTTTCCGTTTCGCCGCAATTTGTTTTGCCCGTTCCCGGCGCGCCGCTCGGGCAGCCCGGTCGGCAGCCCGCTGCTGCGCTTGAGCGACGAGTTCAGGGTTGTCCTGATCGGTGGTGTGCCCGCGTTTTTCCGCCATAATCTCGTCGACGAGGCGAAGGGTCTCAAAGGCGTCTTTGGCATAGTGGACGTCACCTTCATAGACCTTGGTGAGATCATCTTCCACATAGCCGCGGGTCAGCGCCGCCCCACCGAGAATCACTGGAATATCGAATCGCCCTGCCTCGTTGATGGCTTGCAGGTTTTCTTTCATCACCACGGTGGATTTCACCAGCAGACCAGACATGCCTACCGCATCGGCGGCGTGCTCTTCGGCGGCGGATAAAATCGTGGCAATGGGTTGTTTAATTCCCAGATTGACGACATCGTAGCCGTTATTCGACAGGATAATGTCGACAAGGTTTTTCCCAATATCGTGGACGTCACCTTTGACGGTGGCCAGCACCACGGTGCCTTTGTTGCTGCCGGAAGATTCTGCCGCCATGAACTGTTCTAGGTGACTGACTGCAAGTTTCATGGTTTCAGCGGACTGCAGCACAAAGGGCAGCTGCATTTTCCCGGAGCCGAAGAGTTCCCCGACTTCTTGCATGCCGCGCAGGAGGTCTTGATTGATGATGGCCAACGGGTCTTTTTCTTGGCGGGCAAGATCGAGGTCTTCGATCAGTCCGTGTTTTTCCCCATCGATAATCCGCTGCGCGAGACGATCGGCCAGCGGCATGGCGGCGAGTTTTTCCGCCCGTGCATCGGCTGCCCCTTTCGCATCGACTCCGGCAAACAATTCCATAAAGGTAGCTAGTGGATCATAGTCGTCACGGCGACGATCCCACACCATGTCGAGGGCGACTTCACGCTGCCGGTCATCAATCTGGTTCATCGGCAAGAGTTTCGACGAGTGGGCGATCGCCGAGTCAAGGCCGGCCGCGATCGCTTCGTGAAGAAATACCGAGTTTAAGACTTGCCGGGCGGCAGGGTTGAGTCCAAAGGAGATATTCGACAGCCCAAGGGTGGTGTGCACCCGCGGGTAGCGTTGTTTCAGTTCCCTGATCGCTTCGATGGTTTCAATACCGTCGCGGCGGGTTTCTTCCTGGCCGGTGGAGATCGGGAAGGTTAAACAGTCGACAATAATGTCTTCCTGCTGCAGACCGTAGGTGCCGGTGATGTCGTCAATAAGCCGGGAGGCAATGGCGACTTTATCTTCCCGGGTGCGGGCTTGTCCTTGTTCGTCGATGGTCAGTGCAACAACAGCAGCGCCGTGGCGGGCAACTGCATCCATTATTTTCCGGTAGCGGGAATCCGGCCCGTCGCCGTCTTCAAAGTTCACCGAGTTCACAGCACAGCGGCCACCGAAGCATTCCAATCCGGCTTCAATGACGGCAGGTTCCGTCGAGTCGATCATCACCGGCAGCGTGGAGGCGGTGGCGATCAGCGGCGCCAGCCGGCGCATGTCTTCCACCCCGTCGCGGCCAACATAGTCGACGCACAGATCTAAGAGGTGAGCACCGTCGCGGGATTGGGTTTTCGCAATGTCGATACAGGTGTCCATGTCGCCGGCCAGCATCGCCTCCCGGAAGGCTTTAGAGCCGTTGGCATTGGTTCGCTCCCCGATGAGGGTAATACCAGTGTCTTGGGTGAGTGGTACTTGTGCATAGAGCGATGACACGCAGCCGCCGGGGATGGTACCTGCACTTGTGTCCCGGGTTTTCGGGGTGAGGGTGCTGACAACGTCTTTGACCTGTCGGATATGTTCCGGGGTGGTGCCGCAGCAGCCGCCCACCAGGCGCAGCCCATAGTCGGTGACAAACTTCCCCAAGGCGGTAGCAAGACCTGCTGGCGCAAGCGGATACACCGCCCCATTGGGGCCAAGTTCGGGCAGGCCAGCATTTGGCATCACACTGATTGGCACGGTTGACGTTTGTGACAGATACCGCAGATGCTCACTCATCTCATCAGGACCGGTGGCACAGTTGAGCCCGATACCGTCCACGCCCAGGGCAGAAACAGCAGTATAGGCGGCGGCGATATCAGAACCCACCAGCATGGTGCCGGTGGTCTCTACGGTGAGATGCACCAAAATTGGCAGTTGCCGATCGAGTTCTTGAAATGCTGCCCGCACCCCGTGAACCGCAGCTTTGACCTGCAAAAGATCTTGGGCGGTTTCGATCAGAATCGCATCCGCACCACCTTCGACCAGGCCAAGACCTGCTTGCTGGTAGTAGTCGCGCAGCAACCCAAAGGGGGCATGACCCAGCGAGGGGAGTTTCGTGCCAGGACCTAGGGCGCCGACCACAAACCGGGGAATACCGTCGTCACCGGGGCCGAATTCGTCAGCGACCTCGCGGGCAATCTGTGCCCCCAACCGGGCAAGTTCTCGACATTCGTCGGCAATCCCATAGTCGTTGAGGTTTGGATGATTACAGCCGAAGGTGTTGGTCTCCACCAGGTCGGCGCCGGCCGCAAAATAGCTGCGGTGAATGGCGGCGACCACATCGGGACGGGTGCGGTTGAGTACCTCATTACAGCCTTCGTGGCCGAGGAAATCTTGCTCCACATCGAGGTCATATTCCTGCAGCTGGGTGCCCATAGCACCGTCGCCGATCACCACCCGTTGTTTGAGGGCGGCAAGCAGATCACGTTTCGCCGGATATTCAGCCATGACTAGACAGAGTAGTCCAAAGCTAAACTGAATAAAAACATCCTGGTTGCCGGGGGTAGCTGCGCTGCTTTAGCAGCCTTTTTCCCGCAATAGTGAACCGCTTAGTTCGGCATGGTTTGCACAGCTTTGTGCAGCGACCCTACCCCGATCAACTATCCCCACCAGCAGCGATCCCCCTGCCGCTACCTTCCCCCCTTCACCAACCACCCCACCATGTGCCAAATCCACTCCCCTGACCGTCCCGCGAACGCTGCATCGGGGAACCTGCAAGCAAACCCATCCCCCAATCCACGAGATGCTCACATCACACCGACGGCTATTGCGCTCATCACGGCGATAGTGCTAGCGTGAGGACAACTACAAGGATAGTGATGGCGCTTCAGATCGCTGAAGCTTGCCAGCTTGACCTGCCACACTGTGTGCTGTTTTCGAACCATTCCGCACGGTTGCTAAGGTTCCCGCCGCGCAAAGGCGACGAACCAGTCGACACCTGGGGAAAAGTATTCGATCGCTGTACACAGCACAGCTTGGACGGTGTTTCCGCACCGGGTTTTACACCTCGTGCGCGTGCACGCCTGCAGCTGTGCGCTGGATTGTATCGCCCCTTCCGGACGAACAGACCAGTGTTCTCGGGCAGGTCATTTCGCATTTCCACCCCAAAATGACGAAATCTCGAAGGAGCCCCGATGCGGGTTAAGGGACAAAATGTGTGTCTGGGGGTGGGGGTGGCTGTGGGGGTTTAGATCGTTCCTTTTCTGATCCCGACGGAGTGTGTGTACTCGATGTCGATATGATTGTCGTACAGCGCGGGGCGTCCGGTTTGATGGTTTGCTTCGTTGTTGTTGACTGGGGTGAGGGTTTCTACTTTAGCGAGTGAGTCTTTGCCCCAGTTTTGTTGTTTCGCGATGATGTGGGGATCAAGCGGATCTCGGGTGCGAAAGTGGAGCCACCAGTCGATATTGGTTCGTTGACGTTCTCCTTTTCTACCGTGGTGTTGTCTGGCGATGAGTTTTAAAGGCCCGTTGATACCGCCTTCGAGGCAGTTGGTTGTGGAGGCGAACGCCTCAGGGTTCTTCGCGCTGGGATGGGGGGTGAGGTAAGCGAAGAGTTTGCCGTCTTTTGCCAGGTGGTAGAGCCTGTAGAACGCGCGTCGGGCGCGTTGATGGGTGAAGACTTTTTTCTTTTTCCCGGTGAGGGGGTCGGTGATGGTGGTTTTTTCGTTCATCCAGCTGTTGCAGTCTTGTGTGAATTGGTGGAGGTAGTCGATCCATTGGTCGGCTTGTTCACGGGTTGTGATGCGGGTGAGCTGGAGTGCGAGTTGGTAGATGATGGTGCCTTGGGGTGTGCGGGGTCGGCTGGTGATATCGCGTCGTGTGTTGCGTTGGACGTGTACGAGACAGCGTTGGATAGGGGTCTGTGGCCAGCATGAGGTCATCGCTGTGTAGGCGCCGTTTCCGCCGTCAATGACTGCCATAAGTGGCGGGGTGATATCACGGATGAGTTGTGTGTAGTCGTAGGTGGTTTCTTGCTTGCACCAGCGCCAGGCAAGGACGTAGTCACGGGTTGCTGCGATGAGGAGACAGCCGCCGTTGAGGTAGGTTCCGTCGAGAAAGATTTGATCGTAGACGGGGTGGTTGTGTGGTTGGGGCACGCTGATCAGCCACAGTGGCTGGAAGTGGCGGTGAACTGTTTTCGGGGATGTGCCACGAGCAGCGGCGATGTCGGCGATGCTTTTATTGCTCGTCAGGTGGGAGATGAACTCATTCATCCAGGTTCGAGCGGTGATATCGGGCCGGGTTTTACTTGTAGAGGCACCGCAGTGGATACAACGCCATCGTGTGGTGCCTTTTGTTGTTGTGCCGTTTTTCTTTGTGGGGTTACCGCAGATACTGCAGCGGGGACGATTGGTTGACATAACCCTGAAGCCAACAGGATCTATACCATGGGGTGGTGGTGCCGTCAAGGGTTATGGAGAAAAAAGAGGGGAATAAGCTTTCTAGGCTTATTATTTTGTTGTCATTGCTGTTCAGGTGGTAGAAATCGGCGGTTTGAGACACACTTTTTGACCCTTAAGCCCCCGATGCAGGTTATCAAACGCCTCAACAACAATGCCGTTGTTGTCGCAACCCGTCGCGGCGAGGAAGCGATCGTCACCGGCAAAGGCGTCGGATTTGGGGTGACAGTCGGCGGCCCGGTCGACCAGACCAAAATTGAGAAGCTATTTTCTCTTGCCGGCCAGCGCACCCCGGTGCGGGAGGATCCCCACGCACTTGCCGTCTTGGCAGCAATCGATCCCGAACTGCTGTCGATCGCCCAGCATGTGCTCGACGTGGCCGCAGCAGCACTGCCCACCCTTATGACAACGAATGTGCTGCTGCCGCTTGCTGATCATCTGCAAGGGGCGCTCCACCGTGCCCGGCACGGCAATGAACTGCCGCCGCTGCTTTTTGCGGAGCTTGCCGAATTTTATCCGGAAGAATTCCAAGCCGGTCTGCTTGCTGTCCGCCTGGTCAACGAACAGTTCGCGGTGCGTCTCACTGATGCGGAGGCCGCATTTGTGGCACTGCACATCATCAACGCGAGCAATGGCGAACAGCCAGAGGAAGTCAGCCAGATCACCCATGTGATTCGGGAAGTCACCAAACTTGTCGAACAAGACTTGCGGCTGCGCCTGGATCCTTCCTCCTTGAGCTATCAGCGTTTCATCACCCACTTGAAGTTTTTTATCCGCCGGCTGGTTCGCAACGAATCCTTACCGCTGGGCACCAGCCAAGCACATGCCCAGCGGATGCTGGAAGAGATCACCACCACTCATCCACGGATTAGTGCCTGTAGTGAAAAAATTCGACTCTTCCTGCTGGCAACCTACGACTTCCACGTTGAGGAAGCTGAAGGCTTGTATCTGGCGATTCATTTAGCGCGCCTGATCCAACAAGCCCCCACCGAGCCGGCATCCACCACCGATCCCAGCCCGCCCTAGGGCTGCCGGAAGGTTGCTGCTCCGCCGGGCTGGGTGGCTACCACCTGCAACACTGCAACATCATTCACCGTTGCGGGAAGTAACACCACAGGATTCACCTGCTGTGACCTTGGTGGCTTAACCGCATCCGACCCAAATTGTTTCATCAGAAAAGGACAATGATGGGTACCTACGCACCTGCCGCGAAACAGATCGTGGCACTTGTTGGCGGCAAAGATAATGTCGCCTCCTTAACACACTGCATCACCCGCCTGCGGTTTCAACTCAAAGACGAGTCAATCGCCGACACTGCTGCCCTAGAAGCCCTCCCGGAGGTGGTGACAGTGATGCGCTCCGGGGGACAATATCAGGTGGTCATCGGCAACCAGGTTGCTGACGTCTACGCGGAAGTCATGCCACTGTTGCCGCAGCTCTCCGACGAGGATTCCCCCGCAGACACTGCCCCAGCGGACGGCAACCTGTTGCACCGGTTTGTCGATATTGTTTCCGGGATTTTCCAACCAATCCTTGGCCTGATGGCCGCCTGCGGCATGATCAAAGGCCTCAATCTGCTGTTTAGCCACCTCGGATGGTATGCCGACACATCCGGCGCCTACCAGATATTTAACGCCGTCGGCGATGGCATGTTCTTCTTCCTGCCGGTGTTCCTCGGATTTACCGCTGCGAAAAAGTTTGGCCTGAAACCCATGCTCGGCCTGGCTGTCGGGGTAAGCATGCTCTATCCAGCCATCCAAGCCTCGAGCCTGTCAGGAGAACGTGAAGCAATACGGACTGTGTTTGCCGGCACCGATTTTGCTGCCGATGTCTATCTTGATTTCTTCGGCATTCCAGTGATCGCCATGGACTACACCTCAACGGTGATCCCGGTGATTTTCGTCGTGTGGGTAGCTGCAAAACTTGCCCGATTCTTCGACCGATATGTGCCTGATTTGGTGAAGTTCTTCTTCTCTCCAATGTTGACGCTGCTTGTCGCAGTTCCGCTTGGTTTCTTACTGATTGGGCCGGTGGCATCGTTCGGCGCGAACGCTATTGCCTCCACAGTGATTGCTTTGCGGGACTTCTCCCCACTGTTAGCCGGACTCGTCGTCGGCGCCACCTGGCAGATCCTAGTGATCTTCGGCCTGCACTGGGGATTTATTCCGGTATATATCAACAACATTGTGGTCAACGGCTACGACAATGTGATGATGCCGTTTTTCGCCTGCACCTTCGCCACCTCTGCGGTGGTGCTGGCCGTGTTTTTCAAAACCAAGGATGACACCATCAAAAAGCTGTGCATGCCGAACTTTATCTCCGGGATTTTCGGCGTGACCGAACCGGCGATCTACGGGATTTTGCTGCCTTTGAAAACCCCGTTCGTGATCTCTTGTATCGCCGGCGGTATCGGTGGCGCCTTCTATGGGGCGATGAACTTCCGCAAATTCATCATGGGTGGCATGGGGATTTTCGAATTCCCCGGCATGATCAACCCTGATGGCACCAACGGCAATATTATTGTCGCCGTCAGTGGTGTCGTCATCACCATGATCGTCGCCTTCGTCTTGACGATGGTGTTCTATCGACCAGCAGCATCTGCCGCCACAACCAGCGAAGCATCAACTGTAGCGATGCCACAGTCGGCAAGTGCGCCCGCTGAGGTTCAGCATGGCACAGCCGCCGTGGCTGACGGCACAACCGGGGCAACCCAGGTGGCCACAAAACAGACAGTTGCCACCAAGCCAACAGTTGCCTCCAAGCCAACGGTTACCACCACCACTATTGCAAGCCCTCTTGCCGGTGAAGTCTTTGCTTTGACTGCATTGTCCGATCCGGTGTTTGCCTCCGGCAAACTTGGGGCCGGTGTGGCGATCCGCCCCACCGACGGCACTGTAGTCAGTCCCGTCGACGGCACAGTCAGTGCCCTGTTTCCTACCGGTCACGCCATCGGTATCACCGCCGATAGCGGCGCCGAGCTACTCATTCACATCGGTCTGGACACCGTAGAGTTGCGCGGGGATGGGTTTCATCCACTAGTTGCCAAAGGCGACCGAGTCACCTTAGGACAGCGACTTATCGAGGTTGATCTGCAGCTGCTTGCCAAGCGGGGCTATTCCAGCGACACACCGGTTGTAGTTGTCAACCATCAGCGATTTACTGCTGTCACTGAACAAGTCACCAGTGGTGCGACAGTCACGCCAGGACAAGCACTGCTCCATGCCGCAAGCACATTCGCAGAAGCAAGCGCCCCGGAAAACACCGGTAGCTAGCAAGCACCGGAATCTGGGTGCTCCCGTCCCACCGTCCCACCGGCACATCGGCACATCGGTGGGGCACTTAGCAGAGAAACGCCCAAGCACAATCCATCTGCACCTGCCAGTCGAGCACACCAGATACCAATCACCGGGCGTGGGGCGCATACTGACAGCAGCAACTTGAGGTTTATCTACCGCAGTTGTCACTGCATAGCCACTGGCGAGCAGCCAGTGGTGTGCAGGGGCTGCGGGTGCACCGGCACCGATGAGCCCTCACAAGGTACTTGCCCCCACTGATCCCGCAGCACGATAGTGCAACCACATCCACAGCCCGATATTTTCAACCACACCAGGAGTTTTCACCATGTCATCTGTCGCAACCACAGGAGCTGCACAACCATTTCCGACCGGATTCCTCTTCGGTGGGGCAACCGCCGCCAACCAATTTGAAGGCGGATTCAACGAAGACGGGCGCGGTCTTGCCAACGTTGACCTTTGCCCTGCCGGTAGTGCCCGCGAAGCAGTGATCACCGGACATTTGTCCTCGCTGAGCCTGGATCCGGCACAACACTATCCTTCCCATCTTGGGGTTGACCACTATCACCATGTGGAAGAAGACATTGCACTGTTAGCCGAGATGGGCTGTGGCGTGTATCGCTTCTCTATTGCGTGGACACGCATCTTCCCCACCGGTAAAGAAACCACCCCAAACGCCGCCGGACTCGCGTTTTATGACCGGATCGTCGACACCTGCCGCGCCCACGGCATCGAACCGTTGGTCACCATCTGCCACTTTGACTGTCCGGTGCATCTTATTGACACCATCGGGGGCTGGCGCAGCCGCCAGATGATCGACCACTATCTCCAACTGTGTCAGGCACTATTTACCCATTTTGCCGGACGGGTGAAATATTGGCTCACCTTCAACGAGATCAACATGATCATGCACGCCCCATTTTTAGGTGCCGGCCTGGTCTTTACACCAGGCGACAATGAAGAAGCAGTGAAATATCAGGCTGCCCATCACGAATTGGTGGCTAGTGCCTTAGCTACCAAGTTGGCGCATGAGATTGATCCAAATTTCGCGGTCGGCTGCATGTTCGCCGCCGGGGTGGCGTATCCCTTCTCTTGCCGCCCGGAAGATGTGTGGGCAGCAAAGCAGGTAGATCGGGATTCGTATTTCTTTATCGATATTCAGTCCCGCGGCGCCTACCCAAACTATGCACTGCGCTATTTGGAACGAAACAACATTATGCCGGTGATGGAACCCGGTGATGCCGAAATTCTCGCCGAGCATACTGTCGACTTCATCTCGTTTTCCTACTACAATTCGCGCACCACCGCCGACAGCAGCACTGCAGCAGAACAGATGTCCGGCAATCTGTTTACGACTGTAAAAAACCCTTATCTGGAGTATTCCGATTGGGGCTGGTCGATTGATCCGCTGGGGCTGCGCACCACCGTCAATGACATTTGGGATCGTTACCAAAAACCGCTGTTTGTTGTGGAAAACGGAATCGGTGTCAAGGACACAGTCAATCCGGATGGCAGTATTGACGATCCGCAGCGTATGCGATTTTTACGCGACCATCTGCAGGCGTTGAAAGATGCCATTGTTATCGATGGTTGCGACGTGCTGGGCTTTACCTGTTGGGGGCCGATTGACTTGGTGAGCGCATCGACCGGGGAGATGAGTAAACGCTACGGGTTTATCTATGTTGACCGGGATGATCAAGGCAATGGCAGTTTTGCCCGGCAGAAGAAAGCATCATTTGACTGGTATGCGAAGGTGATTGCTACCCACGGCGCGGATCTGTCGCTGCCAGATGGATACGAGGTGTGATTCCAACCGGTAGCACCCCCGAGATGAAAAACCAGGGCTCGCCGCGGGAGCAGGATAAGAACTTCCTTCGTGACATTGCGCACGAAATGTGCGCAATATGCGCTACTTTGCGCAAGTTGTGCGCAGTTTCTTCGAGCAAGGTGGACATGTTGTAACGCCAAAAACGCCATTTGACCCCCACGAAAGTGGGTATCCACAGTGGCGCTGAGCTGCAAAAAATTGGTATTACGAGTGCAAACCCTATGCAAGACCCGACCCTGGAACTAAGGTTTCTTTCTGTGAGTGACGGATATCCCCCTCATTCCGCGCTCATAGTTTGCACCGTTTACGGCGCAAGCTGCGACCGGGCAGTGTCGAGCCCAGCTCCACGGCACGATTCCCCCCTCGTGCGTTCCGAATTTTTGCGTCCCCGCGCCTAACGGACCCGGTCACCCCCCCAACGTGAAGACAACAGCCGATCATCACCTACTGATGATCGGCTGTTGTGTTGTGTACAAAGCACCGTTATGTCACAGGTATTCCAGTGGGCGACTTGGTGCAGCAGTGCCCACACTGTGATCACCCGCCAGCTGTCATGGACAGCAAAGAATGCGGCTGTCGTAGATACCTCTTTGCGTTCTCCGGCACGCCAAGGAAGGCTGTGATCATCCAATCCGGTGGGTAAAGGTTTGCAGCAAGCGGCTTACACAAAGGGAGATGTTGACAGCCCATCATCGTTGCCCATACCCCCGAATTGGTGCATCACCCGGCTTCTAAATGTCCAGGTCGCAAGCGTTACCTAGCGCATTTTGGGGAGTGATTTGTGAGTTCTTACACACTATGTTGCCGCAGTCTTGCCTAAGGGGATAACATAAGCCTCAGTCTTGTTCGCAAGACTAACGCGTCGGACGGGGAGACCTTTCCCCCAAAGGTTGGATGGCGTTGAGCTAAGCTCCGCGTGGCTGCACCCCCCTGATTTGCCACTGCCGATACAACACCCCCCTGATGAATTCGGCTCTTCCACCTTCCCGTCCGCGCCCTTTAGGAAAATTCCGGAGAAGCCTTTGCACTGCAAAGGCTTCTTTCTTTTTTCTCATTGCGCCGCAGGGCATATCCGACAGATACCGCAGCGAGCAGGCCTTTCCTGCCCCGAACCTAATTCATTGCTAGTCGTTGCGGGTTAAGGGACAAAATGTGTGTCTGGGGGTGGGGGTGGCTGTGGGGGTTTAGATCGTTCCTTTTCTGATCCCGACGGAGTGTGTGTACTCGATGTCGATATGATTGTCGTACAGCGCGGGGCGTCCGGTTTGATGGTTTGCTTCGTTGTTGTTGACTGGGGTGAGGGTTTCTACTTTAGCGAGTGAGTCTTTGCCCCAGTTTTGTTGTTTCGCGATGATGTGGGGATCAAGCGGATCTCGGGTGCGAAAGTGGAGCCACCAGTCGATATTGGTTCGTTGACGTTCTCCTTTTCTACCGTGGTGTTGTCTGGCGATGAGTTTTAAAGGCCCGTTGATACCGCCTTCGAGGCAGTTGGTTGTGGAGGCGAACGCCTCAGGGTTCTTCGCGCTGGGATGGGGGGTGAGGTAAGCGAAGAGTTTGCCGTCTTTTGCCAGGTGGTAGAGCCTGTAGAACGCGCGTCGGGCGCGTTGATGGGTGAAGACTTTTTTCTTTTTCCCGGTGAGGGGGTCGGTGATGGTGGTTTTTTCGTTCATCCAGCTGTTGCAGTCTTGTGTGAATTGGTGGAGGTAGTCGATCCATTGGTCGGCTTGTTCACGGGTTGTGATGCGGGTGAGCTGGAGTGCGAGTTGGTAGATGATGGTGCCTTGGGGTGTGCGGCTGGTGATATCGCGTCGTGTGTTGCGTTGGACGTGTACGAGACAGCGTTGGATAGGGTCTGTGGCCAGCATGAGGTCATCGCTGTGTAGGCGCTGCCGCCGTCAATGACTGCCATAAGTGGCGGGGTGATATCACGGATGAGTTGTGTAGTCGTAGGTGGTTTCTTGCTTGCACCAGCGCCAGGCAAGGACGTAGTCACGGGTTGCTGCGATGAGGAGACAGCCGCCGTTGAGGTAGGTTCCGTCGAGAAAGATTTGATCGTAGACGGGGTGGTTGTGTGGTTGGGGCACGCTGATCAGCCACAGTGGCTGGAAGTGGCGGTGAACTGTTTTCGGGGATGTGCCACGAGCAGCGGCGATGTCGGCGATGCTTTTATTGCTCGTCAGGTGGGAGATGAACTCATTCATCCAGGTTCGAGCGGTGATATCGGGCCGGGTTTTACTTGTAGAGGCACCGCAGTGGATACAACGCCATCGTGTGGTGCCTTTTGTTGTTGTGCCGTTTTTCTTTGTGGGGTTACCGCAGATACTGCAGCGGGGACGATTGGTTGACATAACCCTGAAGCCAACAGGATCTATACCATGGGGTGGTGGTGCCGTCAAGGGTTATGGAGAAAAAAGAGGGGAATAAGCTTTCTAGGCTTATTATTTTGTTGTCATTGCTGTTCAGGTGGTAGAAATCGGCGGTTTGAGACACACTTTTTGACCCTTAAGCCGTCGTTGCCAATTGCCGATACTTGGCTTATAACCATGCACCGTGACAGGGATGGGAATATTGATGCGGCCTGCCCCCTTTCGGTGGATGATCCCGGCGCAACTGCACACGCCAGCCACTTGACGGTTTGCCGGCGAGTCAATCTGGCACCAGCAGACCGGGCACCGGCGAAGCCGACCAAGCCAGATGCCATAACGAGCCACAGTTCCCCGTAACCGGGGGTAGACGGGGGCAGGCCTTGGTTGTTCTGGTTTGCCTATGGGTGCAGGGTATCGGCAATTTTCTCGCTGCGGATCACGCATTATGTCATTTTGATGTTTGCCTTACCTAAATAAGGATCTCCTAAGATAGGGCAGGATTTATCGCCATTTGGGCGATGCTCCCTACATCAAGTTGTGTAATCCTATCGTTGGAGGAATGAATGTCGTTGTCGTTGTTGCGCCGTACTACCGCAGTCTTAGCTGGTGCCGGTCTTGCTCTTGCCGGATGCTCCGGGGCGGAAGAATCCACCTCGTCCGCATCGTCGACTAGCTCCACCTCGTCGAGTGTCTCCGCGACCTCGACCACGACGAGCCAATCTTCCGAGGGGATCACAGTCACCGACATTGTTGGTCGCACGGTAACCCTCGACAAACTGCCCGAGCGCATCATCCTCGGCGAAGGCCGCGGCGTGTTCGCCACCGGCATTCTGGATAAAACCGATCCGCTGGAACATATTGTGGCAATCGGCTCGGATCTCAAAGCCAATGTGCCCGACTACTACACACACTTTGTCAACCAGTTCCCGGAAGTGGAATCCCTCCCAGAGATCGGCCACATTGCGAAAGGCGATGTGACTGTTGAAAACCTGGTAAGCCTCAACCCGGATGTCATCCTGTTTACCAAGGATCAATACGACGCGGCACAGACCACCGGCCTGGATAAGCAAATCGATGATGCTGGCCTGACCTATATTGTCACCGACTTCCGGCAGCATCCCCTAGAGAACACCACCCGTTCCATGGAGATTTTCGGGGCAGTATTTGGCCACGAAAATGAGGCTGCCGCATTCAACAAGGAATGGCAGCAAACCGTTGATTCCATCAAGGCAAAAGCCACCCCGGATGGCAAGAGTGTCTTCGTGTGGCGGGCTGCAGGTGTCTCGGACTGCTGTGGCACCTGGAATAACTCCAATATTTCCGAATTGGTGAATGCTGCCGGCGGGAAAAATATTGGCGACTCGATTCTCGACGGTGAATCTGGTGCCGTGACCCCAGAGAAGGTCATCGAACAAAACCCAGAGGTCATTATTGCCACTGGCGGCGACTGGTCAGCTAAGAAGGACAAGGAAGGCAACCCGGTCGGCTATATCGCCTTAGGGTATGACATTTCCGCTGATCAGGCGCAGGCCTCGGTCAACGCCGGCCCTGACCTGCAGCCGGGTTTCGATACCCTGCAAGCGGTACAAACCGGTGACTTCCACGCCATGTGGCACCAGTTCTACAACTCGCCGTTTAACTATGTTGCGCTGCTGCAGATCGCAAAATGGGTGAACCCGGAAGCCTTCGCCGACATTGATGTTGCTGCTGCCTGGAAGGCGTCGCAAGACACCTATTCGCCAGTAAGTGCTGCCGGCACCTTCTTTAGCACCGCTGAGGCGAAATAAGTGTCACTCACACTGTCCACTAACCAGACTGCTTCACCGGTGAACCCCTCCCCCGAGGCGGACACCTCTTCCGCGCAAGCGGCGACGGCAGCACTGATTGCCCAGCATCGCCGGCATGTCCTTAAACGGCTGACAATTGTTGCGCTGCTTGTAGTGATTACTGTTGTGGCGTTTATTGTGTCCAATTCGGTGGGGGCATTACCGATCAGCTTCGGCGATGTGGTGCGCGGTATTGCGCAACCGGGCAGTATCGATGAGCAAACCCGCACCGTGTTGTGGAAGCTGCGACTGCCGATGGCGGTTATGGCGCTCCTCATTGGGGCGGCGCTATCCCTGGCCGGTGCACAGATGCAAACGATATTAAACAATCCGCTGGCGGAACCGTTTACGTTAGGAATTTCTGCCGCAGCCGCATTTGGTGGCGCTGCCTCAATTGTCACCCATGTCACCTTGGTTGCCCAGCCGCAGATCAACATCGCCATCGTCTCGTGGCTGAGTGCCATGATCGCCACCGGGCTGATCGTGTTGGCGGCGGTGCTGCGGGGCGCATCTGCTGAAACGATGGTGCTGCTCGGAATCGGGCTGGTGTTTTTCTTCCAAGCACTGCTGGCGCTGATGCAATATCATTCCTCCGCGGATGCCCTCCAACAGATCGTGTTCTGGCAGATGGGATCGCTTACTCGCGCGAACTGGGCGGGGGTTGCCATCCTCACCGCGGTTCTTGTTGTCACCGTGCCAATCTTTTGGATGCTGTCTTGGCAGCTCACCGCGCTGCGACTGGGGGATGCCCGCGCCCAAGCAATGGGTATTAACGTCGCCCGGCTGCGGATCGTGGTGCTAATTCTCGTGTCGCTGATTGCCGCGACCACCGTGGCGTTTGCGGGCATTATCGGTTTTATCGGGCTGGTCGGTCCACATATTGCCCGGATGCTGGTCGGGGAAGATCAACGCACCTTCATTCCGGCGGCAATGGCCGCCGGTGCGGCGGTCATGTGCGCCGCCCATGCGACAAGTTTGCTGGTCAAACCAGGCTTGGCAATCCCGATCGGGATTGTTACCGCGGTGCTGGGTGTGCCATTCTTCCTCGGGATCGTACTGACTAGGAGGCGAAACCTGTGGTAACGATGAGCATTGACTCGCTGCAGGTTGGCTACGGCAACCGACAGGTGCTGCACGACATTACTGTGCGCCCCCTGACCGGTGGGAAACTCGTTGGTCTGCTAGGACCAAACGCCTGCGGCAAATCAACGTTGATTAAAACCATTGCTGGACTGCATCAGGCAAGCGCCGGTGAAATAACAATCACCGGGGTGACTGATCGGCCAGGCTATGTGCCGCAAGGCCTCCCCGACGGGGTGGCACTGTCGGCGTTTGAAGCAGTGCTGATTCCTGCCCGGCGCAGTGCCACCGATCCGCTGCAGGCAACTGCTGCGATCATCCACGAGTTAGGGCTTGATGCGATTGCTTCCCGACAGCTCGGGGAGCTTTCCGGCGGCCAGCGGCAAATGGTGGCTTTGGCACAAATGCTTGTCACCAACCCGCAGGTAATGCTCCTTGATGAGCCAACCTCGGCATTGGACTTGCATCGCCAACTCTTTGTGTTGCAAACCGTAAAACAGCGAGCTGTCGATTCCCAAGCACTTGCCCTGGTCGCTATTCACGACATCACCCTCAGCGCGCGGGTGTGCGATGAACTTATCATCCTCCACGACGGGCAGGTGCTTGCCCAAGGAACCCCTACAGCGGTGCTCACCTCACAGGCAATCCGCCAGGTGTATAACGTCGACGCGGATGTCTTCCCTCACCGGGATCTTCCCGTTGTCATCCCCACCAAAGTGGCAACCCCCAAGGCGGTGCACGCTTAACCGCAGCGGTGGTGCGAAACCACCAATCCGCAGCGCGAAACACCTGAACATGACCACACCCGGCCACCTGCTGAGATCTTCCCTTCGGCAGGTGGCCGGGTGTTTGGGTGGTTGGGGGTTTGATTGCCCGACGTTTCTCGCTAGCGGTGTTCCTCATTGGTTACCTGCGTTGGGTTCTGCGCGTCTTCTTTGCTCCCGGCAGGCAACCACAAAGGCTGATTGTTGGCCATCTCTTCCACAGTCAACGCGACCGTATCTGCCCAGGTGCCGCTGCGCTCATAGCGGGCACGCTGCCGCTGATAGGCCGCACCGCCGGTGATGATCTGCTCAATAAATCGCAATTCCTCGACGCAGTCATATTCTTTCGCTAAGGGTTCCAGAATGGTCAGCCACCGCAGCAAATCAGTGGTCACTAATGTCTCATCGGTGTCGCGGGAGATAATGATCTCGGCATCCATCCCATAGCGGCAGGCACGCCATTTATTTTCCCGGTTATGCCACGCCTGTAGGGAAGGGAGCTGGGCACCCTCGTCAAGCTGCCGGTCATAGTAGATAACCAACAAATGCGTGAGTGCGGCGATCGCCCCCAGCTCTTTGAGGTTGCTTGGCGCATCTGAGACCCGAATTTCAATGGTGCCCCATTTGCTGGCCGGGCGAATATCGAAATGCATCGCCCCCGTGTGGGAGATCACGCCGGATTTTGCCTGCTGGGCAACATAGTCACTCCACGAATCCCAGTTGTGGAAACCGTAGGGGATGCCGGCGGTGGGCAGTTGCTGATAGAGCATGGTTCGGTGGGAGGCGTAGCCAGTGTCGCTGCCGTTCCAGCCCGGCGACGATGCAGAGATCGCCAACAGGTGCGGATAGTGAGTCATCAACGCCCCAATAATTGGCCACACTTTATCTTCATGGCTCACCCCCACATGGACGTGTAAACCCCAGATCAGCATTTGTCGACCCCAGAATTGGGTGCGTTCAATGATCTCTGTGTAGGGCTGTTTCAACGACACTGGTTGGGTGCGCCAGTCGCTAAATGGGTGCGATCCGGCCGACCATGGCAGCACCCCGTGAGCTTTCGCCCCGGCTTGCACAGCCGCCAACCCGGTGGCGAGTTCTGTGACCGCGGCGGGCACGGTGTCATGCACCCCGGTGACGAGTTCCACGGTGTTTTGTAAAAACTCCCGTTCAATATGCACCGACGGGTGATGGTTGGTGACATAGTCAATGACTTCCGGGGCGTGCGGCGAAAGATCATAGGTGGTGGGATCGGCGAGGGCGATCTCCCATTCGATACCGACTGTCGGTTGCGGCGATCGGTTGAATTGAAGCGACATGATCTGCCTTCCTGCTGCGCGAATGGTTCCTTAACCCCACACCTGTCTGGGCACCAACTCCGGTTCCCCGGCAGGCGACGCTGGTGGCAACCGTAGGCTGTCAAGCACGCCTGGTTGCGCAGCGTTGGTGGCGGCGATGCGAACTCGCTGTTCACGCAAGCGATATATTGCGCACACTTCGTTGCGGCAGCAGCGCTACGCGGCGATGCTACCCAAGATGTCCCGGCGCCGTGCAAAGTGGTCTTTATTGTATGCAGCAAGCCTGCGTCCCAACGAATCGGTGGGGGTTGCAACCTAGCTTTTTCGCCACGACTGTCAGCCACAGGCTGCTATCCACCGCAGGTTTGTCGACATATCGCTGCAGCACACTGTGCAAATGCCGCCACCGCACCACTGCCGCGCAAGGGAGGGACAGCAGACGGTCGGGAAATGGTCGCTTAAGGGACGTTGCTCGGCAGACAGGTGTGGCCATCGCCGACCGATGCTGGTCAGCGATGGCCACAACCGCAATAGGGCAGTGTTTCCCCGGTTACGGGGTGCACCGATTTGTTGGATGCTAGCGGGTGTTACCGGCCGGCAAGCACCACCACTACCCCCGGTGGCATTCCCGGATTATCGCCGTCGCGGGCAGCAGTCACTGCCCCTAATTCGGCGGCAACTGATGCGGCGGTTGCTTCCTCTAGCTTGTTTCCGGGGGTAAAAAGCACTGTGGTTTCTGGGAAGGCGTAGCCAGGCAGATTGCCGACTTCCCCAATGGTCCACCCGGCTTTGGCGAGCTGATCTGCGGTTTCGTTGGCCCAGCCATTGACCAGTGAATTGTTTTGTACAGCCACCGGTACTCGTCGTTGCGCCGCAATCCCTACGGGATCGACTGGTGCACCGGGGGCGGTTGCCGGCTGCCCTGGTGCCGGTGCTGCCGGTTGGGCGGGATCACCCGGTGTGGTCGGCTGCTGGGGAGTCTCGCCGGGGGCTGCTTCATCCGCACGAGGTGCCGCGGCACCTGGGGTGGTGTTTGCTTGGCTGGCTGGTGGCTGACCTGGTTGGGTTGGCTGCGGTGCGGCCTGCCCCCCGCGAGCAGCACCTGTGGTGGCATTGGTGCTGTTGGACTGCTGTGCGGTGGTGGCCGCATCATCGGTGGTATCCCCACCACCCATGGTCATCAATGCCCATGCGCCGAAGAACACACCAGCTGCAATCAGCACCATGGCGATGCCGCGCAGCGGCAGCCCACCGCCAGTAGTGTCCTCGCCGGCGGTGTCGTCAGTTTCCGCGACCTCATCACCGGCTGGTTGCTCGGCACCTGTGGTTTCTGCACTGTCTAATAGCGGTGCTGCAACCACACCGGTGAGGTTGGCATCAGGAGTTGTGGCACTGGTGGTGTCGGCAACAGCAGCCTGGTCGTCGTCGCCAATTGCGTCAGTATGCGCCGCAGCAATCAGATCATTGTCTGTACTGTATCCACGCGACCTATCAACACCTGCCCCACCACTGTGCACGGTAGCAGCACCGGCAGCACCGGCAGCACTGGCAACGCCGGCAACGGTGATAGCCGCACCTGTGGCACCAGCGACACCAGGGGCAGCATCCTGCTGCGCGTGCACCGACAGGCTATGAGCTTCGCTAGTTGTCGAATCAGGTTTGCGATGATTCCCCTGATTTGCTTGGTCGCCGTCTAAGGTGTGCAACACCCCGTCAGAGGCAAGCACCAGCCCAGCGACGCGGTCGACATCATCTTCCTCATCGGCGGCAGCAATATAGGCGCGACTATAGGTGCCTTCGCCGTGCGGGGATGGTGCACCCGGCTGGCGGTGATCATCCGCAGCAGAGACTGCAGTGGGGCGAAGCGCGGGCCGCGGATCTGTGGCATCCCTGCCAGGATCAGCGGCACGCATCCCCACTGCGGCGGGATCTGCCGGGTGTGTTGCCGCAGGATTCTGCTTCGGATTGTCAGCTGTGTCGCTGCTGGCGGTGTCGTTGACCTCCTGACGACTGGTCATATGCGCTGCTCGCAGCGAGTCATAAAACCCTTGCGTATCACGGGTTTGCCCCCGGCTCGGGGCAGGGCTGGTAGGCACCGCAGTAAGGTCGGCTAGCGCATCCGCGCCGGGCAACACTACCTCGGGTTCATTGCTGCCACTGCGGGGCTGTGGGGTTGGAGTATTCCGCTGAAGATCTTCATCACGCACACCACCACAATAGAACATCAGTCACTTGAGTAACACCCGCCACAGCCAAGCTGGCGTTTTTCACCCGAGTCGTGGAAGGCCGCCGCCGCCAAGCAATCCTGTTGCACCAGGTGCCGTCGCAGCGCTACACCAAGGTGGTGCCGCGTTCGACTCGCCGCCGCAGCCGCCCGATAAACAACGGATCAAATTCGATCACCTCAGGCCGGTCAATCATGCGATAGAGCTGCTGATAAAACCGCCACGACGATCGTCCCGTCCGGCGCACAATCATTTCGTCACGGGCACCAGCAGGCAAAGTCTCTAACTGTTTCGCCAGCTGCAGCAGCATCGTTTCCTCTGGCGTCAACGCTGGTGCCGCACCAGTGTCTTCTACGCTATCGCCTGCAGCCTCCTCCACGTCTGCCGGGTTTTCCGCTGTCGCCGCCTGACCGTGGTGGGTTGCAACATCATCTGGTCGCGCTTCGCCGGGTGCATGGTGGTCATCCGCTGCCGGTGCAGCAAGCGACACCGCTTGGCGGCGATCGTCATCACTGCCAGGGGCGGATTCACCAGAATCCGGCACAGGGAAATCACTGGCCGAGTCCACCTCGGGTGACGCGATTGTGCGCGCCGAGGATTCACCAAATGGCAAAGTTGGTTCAGCTGCGGGTACTGGCGCTGGCTGCTGCTCGTTCACCATAGACACACTCCAATTCGAATCCCACCATCATCCCGACCAGATGCCCAAGGCACCCTGACGGATTACCGTGCTGCTACCTTAGCGTGTGCGACACAGCCTTTCGCCAGGTATCCGAACACCGCTTGCCCACCGATTCCGGCCACCACCACCGGCAGGCTTGATATTCGCGCAGGGCGCGTAAACGCCTGCTTTGTTCTAACATAGTGACCTATGACAGTTCGACCCATTGTGATCCACGGCGATCCAGTACTCCACAATCCCACCAATCCGGTCACCGAACCGGTGGAAGACCTCCAAGAACTGATCGCTGACATGTATGAAACCATGGCAGTGGCCAATGGGGTTGGGCTGGCGGCAAACCAAATCGGGGTAGCGAAACGACTCTTCGTCTACGACTGCCCCGATGTGGAAGGGCCAAATGGGACAATGAAAACCCAAGAAGAGATCGACGCCCAAGGCGGCCCCTACCGCAAAGGCTGTGTCATCAATCCAGTGTTGGAAACCTCAGCGATCCCGCAAACGATGCCGCGGGACAACGGTGACGATGAAGAAGGCTGCCTGTCAGTTCCCGGGGAATCCTTCCCCACCGGGCGGGCGGACTGGGCACGGGTCACCGGATTAGATGAGCACGGCAACGAAATCGCTATCGAAGGCTACGGGCTGTTTGCCCGCTGCCTGCAGCACGAAACCGGGCATCTCGACGGGTTCCTGTACACCGACACATTAATCGGCCGGTGGAAGCGGGCGGCGAAAAAACAGATCAAAGCCAATGGTTGGACAGTGCCGGGGCTCACCTGGATGCCCGGCGAAGACGCTGACCCCTTCGGCCACGATACTGCTGAACACACCTCCGACGAGGACAGTGCAGCGGCTGCATTCCGCACCACCCCGGAGTCGTAACCACGCCACGAACCTGATGCTTCCAGACCCGCTGGCGGGCGGAACAACCCAATCAGGCACCTATTCGATCTAGCACCGCTGCAGGAAGGATCCACCCTGATGGCCATTCGACGCCGCCTGCCGGGGGGAATCGCCGGCCGCCCCACCCCACAGGTCGGCGACCGGGTGCTGGTTCGTCGCCGTCTGCCCGACACCCCCGGTCATCTCACCGACGTGATTGGGCATGTTGCAAGCCTTAAACCCCTGGTGATTCTTCCTCAGTCTGTTGGTGGCCTCCGCTCCGCGGCGACAGCTATCACCATCGACCACCACCTCGTTGAAGTCATCAAAGTCCTTGCCCCACAGCCGGTGCGCAACGCCGATATTCGGGCGGTTGAACAGGCCACGGCACAAGCCTTCCCCGGCATTGCCCACCGCCGGGTCGGCGACTGGCTGCTGCGGGCCGGTGACGGCATCACCGAACGGTCAAACTCAAGCGTGCCCGTCGGTCCTGGGGCAGCCTTCCAACCTGTGCCAATCGCTGCAATCCGCGAGTTTTATGCCACCCACCAGCTGCCGCCGCGGCTGCTTATTCCGGATCGCATCGGGGCACCGGCGGAAGTACTTATCAGCACCGAACCAGGCTGGGAACTCGGCCCAGACATTGTGGTCATGACCCGGCCACTGCAGGCACCAAACCCGGGACGTGACTATAGCGCCCTGCATTATCCCGACCAGGACACCAACCCTCTTCCTGCGGCGCACCACGCTGCCCTGGCAGAACGCTATACGGTGCACATCGACGACCAGCCCAGCAGCCAGTGGCTTGCCCTCTACCACTTCCGCGGCCAGCCACTGCCCACCCATGCACTCGACTTACTGCGGCAACACATCAACGGGCAAATGTGTTTCGCCTCCCTGATTGATCGCCACAGCAACGAAGTGGTAGCCATCACCCGCGGCACTATCACCGCCAGCGACGATGGCCGTACCTGGCTGGGGTATTCGGCAGTCGAAGTCATCCCCCATGCCCGCCGCCAAGGACTCGGCACCTATCTGGGGCAGGCCATGCTCGAATGGGGTGCCACCCACAATGCGGAACACGCCCTTTTGCAAGTGGTGAGCAGCAACACCGCCGGAATCTCACTGTATCGCCGACTCGGGTTCGCCGAACACCATCGGCACCGCTGTGCAATTGCCACCAGCTAGCCTGGCCACAACAACACCACATGCATCAACATAGGGTTCAGCCAGCAAGTGCACCAATCCATAAACCAGCCACCAACACTTCGGCTAGTTATATGCCATGTGCACCGGGAAGATGGCAGCTAGGCGGCCACCACCCGGTTTCCACCGCGACTGCGGGGCAACAGTTTTAGTTACCCGCCGGGCGACCAACCCGCAGCAGCAACACCACAAGCACCAGCCCAAGGGCAGTCACCACCACAGACCCCTCAAAACCGAACGTTGCCCCGGAAAGCCACGGCGCACCAGTAGCTGTCGCCTCCCACAGCCGCACCCCAGTGGAATTACCGGAGACTTGCGCACCAACCACCACCCCCTGGGTAAGATTCCAGGCACTGTGAGCAGCACCAGTAATCCACAACGAACCGGTACGCCAATACAACAGGCCAAACACCAGCCCAAACAACACCAGGTTGAGCAACGGGATCACCCCCAATCCCGGGTTAGCGCCGTGCATAATCGCAAAAAAGAAAGCAGTTGCTGCCAATGCGGCAGTTTGCCCAAAATATTTTGCGAAATGCGGCATCCAATAACCCCGATACACCAACTCCTCGAGCATGCCCTGGGCAAGGAAATACAACACTGCCACTGCTAAAGCGGTAGCAGCATCAGCACTCCACACCCACCGCAGCGACACTGCACCGGTGACCACCAGCACTGCAGTGACCAATCCAATCAGACCGCTGCCGGCAACAAATCCCAACGTCAACTGCTGCCACCATCGGTGCACATCAAACCCCAACGCCCGCCAAGAGATCCGCGACACCCGAGTGATCAGCCACGCCCCGCCGAGCACCGCCACCCACATGCCAGCTGTCGACGCCCACGACAGAGTCTGCTCCAACGACTCGCCGGTCAACAGCGCAACAACAACCGTGCCCACCGCCGGCAGCAATAACAACACCGCAATCCCAAGGAAGAACGGAATAATTACCTGTGCGGCAACAGACATCCCCGTCACCCGTGCCACCTGGCGGGCAAACGGCTGCGGCGTAGGCTCCAGCAGCGACAACGATCGTTTCATCACACCAACACTTTCAAAGAACTCTCACCACGAAGCAAGACAGCACCGCCCCATGGTGTAAGGCTGTCACATCTTCCTTCTCCAACAACGCCGGCTGCTCTTGCGAACAATAAAAACAACCGCAGCGCGTGTACTAGTTGTAGCGCACCAGCGACGAACCCGCCGCAACATTGACGCTGCAGAAAGCATTCTGCCAGCAAACCCACATCCCGCTTTGAAAAACCACATCCAACCAGCGCCGCACACCACCAATGACAAGAAAGCACAACCATCCCGAAACCGGGTGCGGGCACACAACCACTCCAAGGTTGGCTAGGATCACTTGCATGCGGATCGCCTCCTGGAATGTCAACTCAGTCAGAGCACGAGTCGACCATGTCACCGCTGTGCTGACACGCAACAATATTGACGTGCTTGCACTGCAAGAAACCAAATGCAAAGCCGAACACTTCCCCACCGAAGCATTCGCCGAACTCGGCTACGAGTCCGCCCAAGTCGGATTCTCCCAATGGAACGGTGTCGCACTGCTGTCCCGGGTGGGGTTGAGCAATGTGTCCACTGCCCTGCCCTATCAGCCAGGTTTCAGCAAAGACGACGATGCACAGCCAGTTATTGAGGCCCGCGCAATTACCGCCCAATGTGGCCCAGTCGAAGTCACCAGCCTCTATGTGCCGCACGGCCGGGGTATTGGTGACCCCCACTACGACTATAAGCTGCAGTTTTTCGAAGCGATCGCGGAAACTGCCCGGCAGAAACTCGTCGACGATCCCCACCGGCTAGCGGTCTATGTGGGCGATTTCAACGTCGCCCCCACCGACAACGATGTGTGGGATCGCAGCCTTTTCGCCGGCCACACCTCTGTGGGCACCGCCGAACGTGTCGCCTTCGCCGAACTGGAACTTGCCGGATTAACTGAGGTGACCGGCCCTCTCACCGGGGATCAATACACCTACTATGACTACAAAGGGGCACGATTCTTCCGCGGTGAAGGGATGCGTATCGACTTCCACTATGCCACCGCTGAACTTGCCCGACGGGCAACGCAGGCCAGCGTCGACATTACGGAACGCGGCACAGTGAAAACCAGCGACCATGTGCCGCTCATCGTCGACTATGACCTTGACTAGCCAGCGCTACTGCCCCGATCGGCAAGCTGCCATATCGCGGCCAGTCCCCACAGCACGCCGCTTATCCGGCTGACTTCTAAGTCACCGAAGGTAAACGGATAGGGGTCGTTGGCACGGTGCTTCTTACCGCCGGTCTTTTCACCAGCTAGGCTAGGCAATTCAAGCAGCGTTGCATTCGCAAATAACCCAGTTGTTCCCGCCATTGTTGTCCGATTCAGCGACTCCACTCCTGTTTCGACACCGCCATCGCATTGGAGTACCCGCATCATGGATCCCACCCACACCTTTGCCACCTTGGAATGGTGGCAATGGCTGCTGCTCGTTTTAGAGTACGGGTTCAAAATCGCCGCGATCGGTATTGTGCCCGGCGGTCAAAAACCTGGCTCATCCTCCGCCTGGCTGCTCGCTATTTTGTTCATCCCGCTGATCGGATTGCCGCTCTATCTGCTCATGGGATCGAAGATTATCAGCGAACGGCGACACGAAACCCAACAACATGCCGCCTCTGTTGTCGGCGACCCGCATGCCACCCTGCCGGATCTGCCACCAGATGCAACCATTCCGGAAAATTTAAGCACCATTGTGCGGCTCAACAGATTTCTTACCGGCATGCCCGCCTGTTGGGCAGGTGTCGACGATATTTTGCCCGACGCCCGCAAAGCCATTGTGCGCATGGCTGGCGCAATCGACCGGGCAGAAGACTTTGTGTGGGCAGAGTTTTATATCACTTCCTGGGATGAGGTCACCGACCCGTTCTTCCAAGCCTGTCGCCGCGCCGTCGAACGAGGCGTAGAAGTACGACTGCTTTTCGACCAGGTCGGATCGTGGAAATATCCCGGATATCGCACCTTAGGCAAACGCCTCGACGCTATCGGTGTGCAATGGCATCTCACCCAGCCGCTGGCACCATGGCGGTGGCGCTTCCGTCGCCCTGATCTGCGGAATCATCGCAAACTCCTCATTGTCGACGGGGAGATTGGGTTTATGGGTTCCCAAAACCTGATCGACCCCAGCTATCTGTCGAAGAAAAATGTTGCGATCGGCCGGGAATGGGTCGATGTCATCATTGAACTTTCCGGGTCGGTACTGTCCTCCTTGGAGCTGCTGTTTGCCACCGACTGGTATCTCGAAACCGGCGAAGTGCTGCCTATTGAAGACCGCCCCTATGAAGAGGAAAAAAACCCGGATCGCACCCGAAACTTGGTGCAGCTGGTGCCATCCGGGCCGGGATATAAGGGGGATCCAAACTTGAAGATGTTCGTCGCCATGGTGCATCAAGCCAAGGACGAAGTCATCATGTGTTCTCCCTATTTCATCCCCGACGAATCCCTCCTTGAAGCAGTGAAAGCCGCCTGCTATCGCGGGGTGGATGTGCATCTTTTGGTATGTGAGCAATCCGATCAGTTTATGGTCGGCCACGCCCAGGCATCGTATTATCGCAGCCTGCTAGAAGTCGGTGTCACCATTCATCTGTATCCAAAACCGATGGTGCTGCACACCAAGTATTTGCTGATTGACCCGGACACGGAACATGGTTCCGCCGTGGTTGGCTCATCGAATATGGATATGCGCTCATTCGGGTTGAACTACGAAGTTTCGCTCTATGTGGCGCAAGGCCAGCTGATCCGCCAGCTTAATGCGCTCACCCAAAGCTATTACAGCCTCTCCCGGGTGTTAGGAAAGCAGGAATGGGAAAACCGGTCCATGATGAACAAATACCTCGACAATGCCATGCGGCTCACCTCTGCGCTGCAGTAGCACGACTTTAGCAATCACACCCCAGCTGCGAGCTCTTCAGATCATGTGACAGTAGTAGCCAGATTCAGTATTGCCGCTGTCACGACCGGTTCCGCCCTTCAGGATTCAGAGCCGGTCCTCAATGTTTGCCAGCGCTGAAAATGGACACCGGGCAGGGTCGAAAACTTATATTGCCTGCGGTAATTGTCAACCTGTAGTGAGCCTGTTGGGGTTACACGAGGGCATGGCATGGGAAGGGATCTGCCTGTGCGTTCTTCTCGTCAATGTGTCGACGATGCTCGAAAATCTTGCAGGATCCAGCTGTGAGTACTTGAGATAGCGTTCCTTTTCCTAGCTCTGTCCAGCGCTGCAAGAACGTCACCACCGTGGCCCACAGTGGTCACCATGCCATTGCACCATGCACATGCCTGACAACCGGTGAATCCGCTAGGAAAACAGTATCTCCCCCAACGGGGTTCTGCGGCGCAATACCGAGCAGTGCCGAGTTGTTACCGACGCAGGTGGCGATGGGTTTGCTGATCCGCTTCAGAAATTGCGTCATCCCCGGCGCGTGATTGCTCACGCACCGGGGATGGGTGTGTCTTGTTCTTTTGTAAAGACTGCAGGGAGGTTATACGTCGCGGCGTTGTACGAGCACGCAGCCGATAACGAACAAACCAATGCACCAGGCGGCAAAGATTCCAAAGGAGCCTTGCCAGCCCACAACAGAATCAACAATATCCGCCTTGTTGATAAATGCTTGCAAGTTAGTAAATGGCAGATAGCGAGTGATAATGGCACCGAATTTCGGCACCTGCCCCATCACTACTTCCAGTAGCACAAACCACAGCATGGCAACGGTAATCGTGCCAGCAGTTTGCCGGATCATCATTGCCAAGCCCAACGTAAACGCGATGAGCAGTACCACGATGAGTGGATATGCCCAGTAGAAGCGTAGCGCTTCGGGATCGTGGAAGGCATCGAACCGGAAACTGTTATCGCCTTCGCCGACAATGGACAGGGCTACCTGATAGCACAGCAACACGGTCATTGCCGTGATGATGGCCATGAAGATCGCATAAACCAGGAATTTAGCGATCGGTACCAGCAGGCGTTTCGAGGTGGCAGCAAATGTCATCGACGCGATGTTGTGCCGATATTCGGCGGTAAACACCATGGCCGCTTGAATAATCACCACTGGCAGGCCGAGGGCCTGCAAACCGGATAGCGCCAGTGCTGGGCTCGTGTAGCCAAACTGTTGCCCCTGGTCGGCGGTGGAACGCAAGATCGCAAACGCGAATAGCGCCGACGATCCGATGCTGAAGAATAAAAATAGTGCGGTGGTCCAATACAACGATTTCGTTGTGGTGAGTTTCGTCCATTCCGCTTTCATTTGATGCAGCATTGGCTAGACCTCACTTGGATTGTCGGTGGAAAACTGTTGCGCCGCCCCGGTGGATTCCATGAACGCCTGCTCCAGGGTGGACTGTTTACCCTGCAGTTCAAAGACGGTAATGCCGTGGCTAAATGCGAGCGCCCCAAGCCGGTCAGTGGAGACGTCGTGCACGACGAGGATCTGCCGCTGAGAGGAGTCGACCTCTTCGGTGAAGGTGAACCCTTCCTGTGCCAGCACCTGTTTCATCACATCCATGTCCGGGGTGCGGAGCAGCGCTGATTGGGAACCAGCCGCGCCGATGAATTCGTTCATCGGTGCGTTTGCTATGAGTTTGCCGCGGCCAATGACGATGAGATGATCGGCAGTGTTGGCCATCTCTGAAAGGAGGTGGGAGCTGACCAATACGGTGCGGCCTTCGGCGGCGAGTGACCGCATCAGTGTGCGCATCCAGACGATACCTTCCGGGTCGAGCCCGTTGACAGGTTCATCCAAGATGAGGACTTCCGGGTCGCCGAGCAGTGCCGCAGCCAGGCCGAGACGCTGCCCCATACCGAGGGAGAAGCCGCCAACTTTTTTCTTCGCAACTTCCGACAGGCCGACGATGCGCAGCACTTCGTCAACCCGTGAGGTGGGGATGCCGTTGGATTGGGCGATCCACTTCAGCCGATTGTGGGCGCTGCGGTTGGGATGCCACGATTTGGCATCCAACAGGGAGCCGACCTTCCGCAGTGGATTGGTCAGTTCAGCATAGGGTTTGCCGTCAATAGTGGCGGTTCCTGCAGTGGGACGATCAAGCCCGATAATCATGCGCATGGTGGTGGACTTGCCAGCACCGTTTGGCCCAAGAAAGCCGGTGACTTTTCCGGGGGCAATGCTAAAGGTGAGATCGTCGACTGCAGTGACGTTGCCATACCGTTTCGTTAAGCCGGTCACTTCAATCATGGTTGGTTAGTGTTCCATAAAGGTTGGCCGGTGGCTATTTATTCTTTCCAATGGTGGGGTTGCTGATTCGTATTCGGCAGGCACCGCCGGGTCGGCGAGCAACTTGTTCACTGGCAGGCAACCGCTTGAGTCCGCGCAGATTTCGGTGAGGATTTGCAACAGTTGTGGCCAGCTTTCCCGGAAGGCGGGAAGCAGGTTGCGGTGGGGAACCTGGGAGAGGGGAATCCAGGAAAGGGCAAGGGATTCTTCGTTGGCAACCGTGGGCAGTGCGGTGGCGGCGGTGGCGATGACAACGGTGTATGTCCAGTTAGCGGCAAGTTCTGGCCGGTGTGGATCAGCCGGATAGGGGCCTGCTGTTTGGAGTGTGGTGTGTACTGTGACGTCGGCAGGGTGGATTCCGGTTTCTTCTTCAGTTTCCCGCAGGGCTGCGGCGATCACGTCTTCGTCACTATTGCGTGCCCCACCGGGGAGCCCCCAAGTGTCACCGCTGGCCGTGTGGGGTGAGCGGTGTTGCAACAGGACGAGGGGTTCGCGGCGATCGGGCGCTGGGTGGTGGGGAGCTGTATCAACGGGGACTACTAGCAGTAGGCCGGCGGCACCGTAGCGACCCCAGCGTGTGGTGCCGCCTGGCCCTGCCGCCCAGCCGTCGCCGTCATGACCGGTGGTGTGCATCATTTCCTCCCTGTTCTTTTCCCCGCACTTACTTCTTTTCGGTGCACTCACGGTGCTTTTTGTCTTAGGCTGCGCAATTGGTTTTCCTTCATTAAGGTTTCCCGTTCGTTGCGCTGGGCTTGATATTCGTTTCGCTGCGCTTTTTTCGTTGCTTGCCCCGGGTAGTGTCAGCGGGCACTAGTGTGGGGTGCTGCAGGTGGGTTGGGTGGGTGCTGGTGGTGTGGGTGATGTGGGGTGTGTAGTCGATCCTACTTGGCCGGTGCTGGTGTGGGCAGCACGAGCACAAGTGTGACTCCTGCGCACTGGTGTGACGGGTGTGGTTTAGCGGTTTTGCTGGTGACTGGGGTTGTCGATGCTCTACGATTGGGCGTGTGAATGTCTTTGGCCAGGGTGGAAAACGCGACGGGCAGCCTGCCTTCGCGCCGCCTTCGGTTGTGCATGATCCCCGGGGTCACAGCGATGACGAGTCCTGGATTGATGGATCATTGCAGCAGCCCCGCAGTCCACGGCATCCGCTGCTCCAGGCGTTGGCTTCCACGTTTGCCCAGCCGCTGCTGCTGGGCCGTCGACTCGCCGCCTTTGTTGCCACCCCGCCGGGGGTCATGACTGCGGTGACCTTGGTGGTGTTGTTGGCGATTGGGGCGGCCGGTTTTTCGGCGGCGCAGTCCTCCGCCACCAGGCAGCAACAGTTACGCACCTTGATTGCTGCCACAGAACCAGTGTCGTTTGCGGCACATAATCTCTACACGTCGCTGTCGGCGGCGGATACGGCGGCAACAACCGGGTTTGCGAATCCACAGGGTGATGATCGACTATCCCGGGGACGTTATCTTGCTTCGCTGCAGCGGGCAGCCGGTGCCGCCGTCGAGGCGGCTTCCGGGCTGCCGCAAACCGGATCAGAGGATGCGGTGGCGGCGATCCGCCAAATCGAGTCACAGTTGCCGATCTATTCCGGGCTGGTGGAAACAGCCCGGGCAAATGCCCGTGCCGGCAACCCGGTTGGCAGTGCCTATCTTGGCGAAGCCAACGAGATGATGCGGCAAGATATTTTGCCCGCGGCAGCCACCCTGTTTCAGCTCACCGCAGGGGAGGTGGCCACCCAACAAACAGCATTAACCGAACCGCAATGGGTGCCGCTTTCCGGGCAGTTGGCTGCTCTTATAGTGTTGGTGATGGCACAAATTTGGTTGTGGCGGGTCACTCGCCGCCGACTCAATAAAGGCCTGCTCACAGCCACTGTTTGCATGGGTTTTGCACTGTTGTGGACCGCTGGCGCCTCCGGGGTGTTGTGGTATGCCGGGGAGCGTGGTTTCACCGAGGCGGCCTCCCCCTTAGCAACCCTCACAGAGGCGCGGATTGTTGCCCAGCAAGCAAGAACCGATGAAACCTTAGCGCTCATTTCCCGGGAAGTGTCGGCCAGCGGCTCAGACGGGTTTAGTGATGCTACCGATACGGTGGCGCGCGCCTTGGATCACACTGAACAGGCCACCGCCCACAATTCCCCGAATCCGGCGATTGCCGCCGCCCGGGCGCATCTCAGCGCCTGGGAAGACGCCCACCGGCAGATTGTCGCCGCCGAACAGCGGGGCGATTTTGCGGCTGCCGCCGCAATCGCTTTGCCGCAAAATGTGGAAAGCGCCCCGGCGGTTATCCTCACCCCGGACACTATCGACTCGCGGCTGCTGCTCGACGCACCGGTGGACACTACCCGGGCACAGCAAACTACCGCCGCAGAATCCTATGCCCAGCTTGATGCGGACTTAGCCAGACTGATCACCGGCGCCCGGTCGGTGATGCAGGACTATCTCACCGGGGGGCTGGCCGCCAACACGTTACTGTCCACGATCGTCACCATTGCCACGATCGCTGCCATGCTTGCAGTGGCGTTGGGAATGCGGGCACGCCTGCAGGAGTATGTGTAGCCGCCATGTCGATCCTTCCCCTCAACCCGCCAGCCGCCCCGATAGCAGCATGCCCCCAGTCGGTGGGATGTCACCGCCGCACACGACAACTACTTGCAGTTCTCACCGGGATCAGTGTTGCCGTGGCCGGCTGTGGACAGACCACCACACCCCCTCTTGCGGTGCCAACATTTCGACACGATCCCACCACCACGCAACCCAACACCCCACCGATTGATCTGCAGAACCGCCCAGACACGGACTTTATCCCCCTGCCACCGGGGGCACGAACCGGCACCGCCGGGCTGCTGCACGGCGACACCACCAATGATCGGGACTGGCAGGCGCTGGCAGAACAAACCGGCTACCAGGGGCGCAGCATAGCCCCCGGGGATTTCACCCCACAACAGCGAGTTCCGCAGATTGTGCGGCGCGGCCGCATCATTATCGGGGTGCAAGCCGGCCAATATCTCTTGTCCTATCGCAACCCGGCAACCGGGGAACTCACCGGCTTTGAGATCGATATTGCCCACGAGATTGCGCGCGATATTTTCGGTGACCCTGGCGCGGTGGAATTCCGCTTTGTGGATGCTTCCAGCTGGCGGGAGCAGCTTGCCGCCGGCAGCATCGACATGGTGTTCCGTTCCTTATCAATCACCCCTCAGCGGGAAACAGCACTATCGTTTTCGGCACCGTATCTGCGCAGCAACACGCGCCTGCTGGTGCCGAAAAGCTCCCCGATTACTGACCCTGATTCCCTGGGCGATACCCGGGTGTGTGTTCGCAACGATTCCACCCCGGCACTGCTCGCCCGCACGGCACGGGAAGTGTTTCCCCTCCTGATGACCAACAATTGGGCGGACTGTTTAGTGGCAATGCAACAGTCGCAGGCCGATGCAATATTTGCCGATGATACGGTGCTTGCCGGTTTGGCCGCCCAAGATCCGCACACCCATATTGTGGGCACCCCGGTAACGGAAGAGTTTTACGGGGCCGCGTTTCCCGCATCGTCCTCCCCGGAAGTCGAGGGGCTGATCGCCCAAGTCAATGCGACGATTGAACGAATGCGCCGGGAGGGAACGTTAGCAGCGTTAGCAAACACCTGGTTTGGGGAGTATTTTGTGGTTTCTCCGCTGCCAGCACCGGTGTATCGCGAAGCAGAGGCACATCTGCCAGCCGCCCCTGAGCCGCAGCCTGCTGACGAGCGCGCAGCACAGGTTTCCCACCGGGCAGCATCACCTGCCCGGACATCATCCCCGGATGCCACCGATGAAAAGGACAGCCACCGATGACGGCCGCCGCCCATGACCCTGCCAGCACACCCCAGCGGCACCCTGCCGATCCTGCAGAGCCGGTCGCCACTGAAGCGGTGCTGTTTGATCCTTTCGCCGACGATGACGATGCCAACACCACCGCGTCACATGCCACCACCGGGACACACCCCACCCCAGACACTGACACACAGCCGGCAAGTGATCCTGCGGCAACCGCGGCAGTACTCTTCGACCCCTTCGCCGACGACGATGATGAAGACGAAGATGACAAGGACAATGGCGAAGCACACGCACACAGCATGCACGGCAGCCAAGACGGCAACGACCAACACCCTCAGACCAGCACTGCGCCTGAGTCACCAAGCCTGGATATAGCCGATCTTGCCCGTGGGGGAAGTGGCACTGCCAGCGACCAAGCGGGCACCGCCACCAGCCCCACTGCCCACGAAGACTATGTGCCCGGCCACACCAATCGGGAGCATTCTTCCACCAACGAAGTACAACCCGCCGCAACGACTGCTGTGGCATTTAACCCATTTGAAGAAGACGACGATACCAGCGACGATTTCGGCTATCCGATTGGGGTTGCTGCCGCCAGCCAACTCCCCAGTCCTGCCGCAACTTCCGCAACCCCACCCCGGCGGGGACGAGTGGGGGGCAAAGCGCTCATCGCCGAATCCGATATTCAAGCCCTCCTTGAAGATCTGTCCCAGCTGCATCAGCAGGGCGCGGAAAACCCGCATGATCCTTCCCAACAATCCCGCCAGCAAGCCTTATCGACGTTTAAATCTTCCCGCCGCAATGAACGCTTTGGCCGGCTGATCGCCGACGGCATGGTGGAGCTACCGTTTATTGAGCTTCCTGAACCGATGGAAGCACTCATCGATCCAGCGGACGATATTGCCCGCGGTGTCGCCGCCCCTACCCTGCAGCCGGGCGATATTGTCGCCAACCAGTATGAAGTGTGTGGGGTGATCGCCCACGGCGGCATGGGCTGGATCTATTTAGCGAAAGACCAAAATGTGTCTGGCCGCTGGGTGGTGCTCAAGGGGATGTTCACCGCCGACTCGCCGCAGTCGAAAGCTATTGCCGAAGTAGAAAAAGACTTCCTGTCCGATATCACCCATCCGCAGATTGTAAAAATCTTCAACTTTATCGACGACCATAACCATGAAGCTGAATATATTGTTATGGAATATGTCGGCGGCCCGTCGTTGAAGGATCGGAAAAAAGACAGCCCCGACGGGGTGTTGGATGTCACCTTAGCCATCGGCTATCTGCTCGAGGTGCTGCCGGCTATTGACTATCTGCACTCCCGCGGTGTGGTCTATAACGATTTCAAACCGGATAATATTATTGTCACCGAAGACCAGGTGAAACTTATCGACTTGGGCGCAGTGAGCGGGATCGGCGCCTACGGCTATATTTATGGCACGAAAGGCTTCCAAGCCCCCGAAGTGGCCACGGAAGGCCCGTCGGTTCGGTCAGATATTTACTCTATTGGGCGCACCCTTGCCGTGCTCACCTTGCCGATTCCGCTTATCGATGGGGTGTATGAGCAACGCCTGCCGCTACCAACAGAGATGCCACTGCTGCGGGAATACTTATCCTTCTACCGGCTGCTGCTGCGAGCAACCAACCCTGATCCGCAAGTCCGTTTCCCAGATATTCGCCAATTCGCCACCCAGCTCTACGGGGTGCTGCGGGAGATCCTCGCGGTTCGGGATGGGAAACACTTCCCCGCACAGCATTCCCTGTTTTCACCGCAACGTACCACCTTTGGCACGAAACATGCAGTGTTTCGTACCGACCAGCTCATCGACGGGATTTCCCGGCAGGTGCGCATCACACCCCCGGAGGTTGTTGCTGCCCTTCCTGTCCCGCTCATTGACCGCACCGACGTTGGCGCCAGTCTGCTGCAGGGGTCATCTTATGCGGAACCCTCCGAGGCCCTTGAGACCATGCGGCAAGCGATGCAAGCCGAGGAATATCAAACATCAGCAGAAATCCCTCTGGGCGTGGTGCGAGCACTGCTCGACTTAGGGCTCACCCTGCAAGCGCAATCGTGGCTGAAAACCTTAGAAGCCACCCTCGGTGACGACTGGCGTCATCAATGGTATTCCGGGGTGACCCATCTCCTGCTCGAAGACTATTCAGCAGCGCAGGTGCACTTTAATAATGTGCTCAACATTTTGCCTGGTGAAGCTGCACCGAAGTTGGCACTTGCGGCCGTCGACGAGCTCATGCTGCAAGCCCAAGGCAATCACACCACCGGGTTACTCGGGGAGGAAAACACTCGCCTGTGTAACCGTCCCGGCACCACCTTGGAAGATATTGACCAGTCGACCATGGATATCCTCGGGGAGCGGTGGACACATCTCACCGCCAACCCGGTCGCGTTACGCTTCCACTCGCTGCGGCTCTACGGCCTGGTGTGGGCAACGAATCCTGCCACAGTGTCTTCCGCGTTTGGGCTTGCCCGCCAACTCAACGCGGAAGGTCAAGTCGAGTTAGCGGTTGCCGCCTTAGACCGGGTACCGCAAGCCTCCCGGCATCATCGCATGGCACAGTTAACCACTATTGTGTTGCTGGTGTCAGGGCCTGCGGAACAACTCACCGAATCCCGCATTCGGCGTGCCGCCCGGCGTCTGGAAGCGATCCCCACCAATGAGCCGCGCCTGCTACAGATTCATGTAGCCATCCAATACGCCGCCTTGAAGTGGCTCCGCGCCCACCATCTGCAAGCAGCCGCATCGGTGAACGATCTGCTCGGGTTTCCATTCACCCATCGCGGCCTACAGCTTGGCCTTGCCGATGGCTTGCGGGCACTCGCCCGCCAAGCACCATTTCCCCGCCACCGGTATCAGCTGGTTGATATGGCGAACTCAGTGCGTCCGGCCACCTGGTTTTAGCAGCAACTTACAGGTACTGCTCAAGGATCGCAGGCCGGTCCAGACGATCCCATACCAACAACGCCAACCGGCCTGCATCACTGTCGATAGGCTCTGCGCGTTCAACGCTAATATCCGCGAGTAATTCGGCTGCACCAGTACGCTGCCCCGCAGGCTCCGACTCGTACGTCTTCATCCCCATCGCCGTGGCGGCATCGACACGCAACGGCTCATAGTCGAGGACTTCCTCGGTGAACGCAAGTGGCTCGTCGTGAGTCGCAAAGTAAAGGGATACATCACCCGGCACGCCGCGCGCCATCATCAGCGCCAACTGAAATTCTTCGACTACCGATACCCACCGTATCGGCCGTAATGCGTCGTGCAGAGCAGGATATTGAGCAGTCTCCACCACCCGGGGCTCCGACTTTTCCTTATACTTATTGGCAAGTGTGGTTGCAAAGTACAGACATAATCCGACGGGAACAAGCACCCCGAGAAATATGCTATCCCAGATAAACGAGAGTCCTTCAACGTTCTCCATGAGTCGGCGGATAATCCGCCAGGGGATATACAATGCCAGCCACCATAACCACGTCTGCGTTCGCCAGATGAACTGTCCAGTAGGCACTAGCCGAATTCGCGATTTGCCCTTGGCAATAAAATCAGCGTAATCACCGAAATTATCTCCAATTCGCAGATTTTCCCAACCTAGTGCGCGCCCAACTACCTCCATCGCCTCACCCACCTCAATCGAGTCGGTGTACTCCGCGATATAGTCAGCGAGCGCTTTTTCCACAGCATTGCGCAGTTCAAAAGAATATTGCTGCAGCTCATCCGCATCCCCTGCTGTGCGATAAATATCCGCCAACAGATGCGCCGCATCCTGATAATTCGTGTTACTCGCTGCAATTGCCGCAATGAGTTTGCGGACTTGTTGTGCTGCTGCTAACTCTTCCGGCGTGTCTGTAGCTGGCGGTTCGGTCACTGTTGGCCGCTTCGCAGCATGCGGCTCTGCTGTCAGCGTTTCTTCGTCTGACTCCGAAGCCGGGGCTGGTTCTGGCGAGCGGCCGTGTGCGGGAACCGCTGAGTCGTCCGCAGCCTCATCGGTGGAAGTCTGCGTTACCGTTGGTGTTTCCTGTTGCGATGCAGCTGCATCCACCTCAGCCGTGCCCGGCCACACCAACGTTGACGAGGAAACTGCGGTGGTCGATGAAGCCGCACTATCATCACTTCCGTACGACCACACAGCATCCGTGGGAGTTACGTCAGCGCCATCACCGCCTTCTAACAGGCGCAATTGTTCCTCAAGGCTTTCGATCACCGCGGGTTCTGCTTCCGCCGCGCGTGCTTTGGCCAGTGCAATCGACAATCGAGTGATCGCTGCTGCAGTAGCCATCGGATCAGCGTCGAGCGGCTTCGTCGAATCGTGAGTACCGTTCGAGACGTCTGCAACATTCTCCCATTCCAGTGGCTCCGCTGGTAATGATTTAGGGGTATGTTCTGCAGCGTTCATGATCAGGTGAGCGTGCCTTTCACGTATTTTCGACCTGCGCTGCACTAGCGGATCTGTTCCAGCTCACCGCGCAGCGTTCCCACAACTCGGTTAGACGAAACACCGAGTCTGCCGGTTACCACTTGATCTCATACCCCGAGGTTGGGGTCTTGCAGGTCGGGTAGCGAGCCAGGGCAGCCTTCTTACTTCATCACCTGTGGGACTGTGTGGTGTCCTGCCGGTGGCAGGCCATCAGCTGTGACACGAATGTCTGCTGGTAGAAGCGCATAGGCCACGCCCACCCCGGCACCGCAACACAGTACAGTCATCCCGGCGACCACCCAGTTGAGGCTACCTGTGGTGGCCGTCTCGAATACCTCTGCGACACTCAAGCCCACCACGGCAAGACACAAGACTCCAATGCGCAGCAGGGGACTTCTGCGGGCAGCCAACCAACAGGCTAGTGCCACAACTATGGTGGCGGCACCCAGCCCAAACAGGATCGTCATTGGGAGACCCCAGATCAGTGGGTATCTACTATTGCGCTGCGCGAGCACTCCCGTGTAGGCCACGTCGAAGACCCCGACCCGTGACCAAGAAGAAAAGCTGGTGACAGCGAACCCTGTCACCACAGCACCAACCACCTGCCAGAACCAGCCAGCCGAATACAGCTTCTCGTCGGCGCTGGTGCCGCGGCGAACTGCCGCGACAACAAGCCATGCACACCCGACACACAGCAGACAGTACACAGGTGCAGGAACCACCCCGACAAGCACCGCCCTGGCAAGAGAATGAGGAAGCAGCACCACCTGGGAGGTTTCAGAATCGATAAATTTCACCCCAGGAATCTGTGCGGGAACCACAACCGATAATTGCCCCACCGCCAACATGAGGAAAAATAACGACTCCCGACGGGTGTGGTTTGTGCGGGGCGCGGACAAGTTGTCGGTCTGCATAACAGGGATCCTCTAGTCCTTCCAGGGATATGTTTTTGCCGTTCAAATACTGAGATACCAATGATCCGGATCGCGTTGCCACGGTTGAACATCACTGACACTGGGAAGTTCGTATGAATTGTAATGCTGGGTAAGCGTGTGAGAGACACGAACAGCATCGTAGTAAATATTCGGAACTAGCGATGCCTTGAGGCTATTCTGCAAGCACTTGGTCTTGAAGTAAAGGTTCGAATAGTCGAACCCTTCGGAGAAAAATTCCGAGCTAACTGCTTTCAGATCCTTTTTGAAATTCTCGTCACAAGTTACCCGTTTTTTCATGCTTCGATCGAGGCCAACTTGCGATCGGACTCATAGTGGCAGGTATTGTGACGGGCGCACGACCCTCGTAGATCTAATCGCACAAGCGGTTGCCTACCAAGCGGGAATAGATCCGGGGAGGAGGTGCAGAAATCTTTCAACGATTCCTTAACTTCTTCGGCAGGTGGATAAGTGCTAGGTATTTTGACTGAGCTCTCGAAATCGAAAGCTCCTTGACGCTCTTTGAAAGACCTTCCAGTTCGGAGTGGTTGAAATCTATTTTCCAGATTGTTGCAATTGTCCAGAAAGTCCACATCCCCTTTGTAGACCATATTTCCATCTAGGTGGATTAATTGCTTGTCGAACTCGCGATTTCCGGGCGTGGAAATCCCTCCCTGAAACTCCTGATGCGTATCGCCTTCGAATGTTAGGGCTTCCTGGGTGGAAACCCCCCATTTCCCTACTTCAAATCCGTTGGTAATCCACTGCGCCAGTGGATTACCGGTGAGTGTATGCGCATCAGTTTTCAGGAGACCATACGATGATCCCGTGCTCAAATACATTCAAGCGACCTCGCCGAGAAATTGAATCGGATTCATTCGTGCTTGGAAATCCTGCAGCACCCCTGATGCCGCCAGACTCAATCCATCGATTGTAGATCCGCCCGTAAACGGCGGCGTTGACACCTAGCCAGTTTTGTACGATGGCACCTCCCTGGAATTGCTGCATGCGCTCAATAGGATTTGCAGAGATGCCATCTTGATCAGTCGTCGGGTAACCAAGCTCGGCGGCTTCCCACCCTAGTGCAGACCATACAGCTACAACCTGTGTTGAAACGACATGTGCCCCCGTTTCGGGCGACCAGTAGATCATTCCGTTTGCAAGAGCAAGCCGGTAGCCGCATCCATCCGGATTTCATTGCATAGGTTCAACGGGCCACAAAAAGGGTGAAATCACCCCACCAACTTGCTCATCACGCCCGAGGATTGCTCCGCAAACCTCGATATTGTGGGGCGCAAATCGTCGGCATCTCGGTTGCGCGAGTGACCTCTTCGCTCTAGGGGACGTAATCAAGGTTGCCTTAGGATCGTCCGGCGTATAAGCAGGTGATTCAGGCCAGCTTGCTGCTACACCTTGAGCTTCTTTTACCTGTTCAGCAGTTAAGCCGCCGGTGTTTTGGAGAACTCTCGGAGATGTTTCGATGTCGATCGGGGAATAGTTAATCTGGATGCTTTCTTCCAAGTTTTCCCCGAAGGACCGTCTCTCGAGAGCAATGCTATCAAGACTTGCGCCGGACGGCTCAGCTGAGGCAATGGGATCTACTGAAAGTAGACTGCCGGCGAGCAGGAAAGACACTGCGAAAAATGTGAAAAACCTAAGGTTTCCCACCTTTTTTAGCAATCATCTATGCAACTAGAGACCTACCTGCGGAAATGCTCAAGGAGATTTTAAGTAATCCTTCAGAATTTACGGTGCATCAAACCTCCCCCAGAGTTGCCCGGCGTAAAGCAATGATTACAAGATGCAGTGTTCCAAATTCTTGAACCCTACAGCGGATCCCCGTAGGTGCTCCAGCCGACTATGGATCGCTTCAACTGTCCCGTTCGATGTCTCAGGATTGAACTACATCTGAATGTCCTCGTCGTGCTCGTTCATCGTCCGACCTCATACCCGCAGCTCATCGATGCCTTGCGGGATCTCGGATGCGACCTGCTCAATGACCTCTGCCATCACCTGGTTGCCGCGCTTCCCACCCCGCAAGCTATAGGCATCCATAATTTTCTGGGGACCGACCCGGGGTTCTTCACACCCAAGTGCCGATCGTGAGCAAATACCCCAGCAATCATGGTGAGGTATGTTGCACCGTTAGCAAGTAGCACCAAGGCCAGCAGTACTCAACGTGCAGTGCTTTACACGTAGCTTCGCCCTGGCTGCGCGAGCGGGTCGAGTCCCCCTCACCGCAAAGCGTTCCCACAACTTGGTGAGTGAAAACATCAAGCCTGCCAGCTACCGCAACTGCTCGTTGCCTGCTGCGACGAAAACACACCGCCCGCGGGCGCATGTGGCCACCTTAGAGGGCTGAGGCAGGCAAATGTTGCCTGTCGCTTACCATCGCTACTGGTGCTGTACGAGGCTGACAGATGCAGCGATGATGTTATTCCTGCAGCCACACCTCGTAGAGGAACTTGCCGGCAGCTGAAGTCGGCGGCTGCAGGTCGATCTCTAGCTCGGGGAGATCCGGTGGTTCAGCTGTGGGATTGTCGTCGACACAATAGCGCGCCACAAGATCGACGACTTCGGCAAGCAATGTCTGTGCCTCCGGATGGTGGAGCACCATCGGCGCATGATCGGTGAGGTCGCTGACATTGATCGGCTCTGTGGCCAAGAGGATATCCCGATCGTGCCGGGAAATATTCGGACGCGCCGACTGTGCTGCTTGCGCTGCTGCGAGCAGTGCACTGAGCTGTGCCTCCGCCAGGTCGGCCTGCAGCCATGGGGCGGCGGTAACACTGTCATGGCTGGTTGGTTTCCGGTGGCTGATTAGCGCTTTGGCAGGTTTACTCATCCCGCTGAGCGCACACAACATCCAACAACAAATACCAAACAGCATTGCCACGAGCACCGTCACGCCGATGCGGTGAACCGCTGCAAAGTGTTCTGCGGAAACCAGTTCTGGCAGAAGATGTGCTTGCCCCACCATCAACCACCACCCAGCAACTAGTAATACAAGCAGTCTGGGTAGGGCGGTGATCCACGGCGATCCGCTATCGCCGGCAGCAACCTGGTTCGATGATCCACCTTGAGACTGCAGTTGAGCGCCCGGCTGCTGCACACCGTCGAGATACGGTTGGCCAGAATCTTGAGCCTGAGTCTGGTGGCTTGGCGGTACTGGTATTTTCTGCCAGCCGACTTCGTCCAACCCCGGTGCGGCCTTCTTCTCCGCCGAATTTGCTGCGGGTCCAGTATTGGCAGCCGGTCGCGACGGATGACTGTGCTGCTCGGCGGCGCGTTGCTTGCTGACTTGTTGAAACTGGGTAATCGTTCGCAGATAGTGGGCAAGCAGATCAGCAACATCGGCAACCTGCTCCCGCGGGGCAGCACTTAAAACCCGCGGATCGGCAGCTGCCGCCTGCAGATGGGCACAGGTGTAGACCAAATCCCGCCACTGGCGGTTGCTTTCCTCAACATAGTTGATGGTGTCTTGCAGGTCAGCGAGTTGGTCTTGGATATAGTCATCTTCCGCGAGGCGAGAAAGCGCGTTGGCAACGGCTTGTTCTACAGCTGCACGCTGATCGGGGGATTCACTGGTCGCCAGGGGATGTTCTGCGGACTGCTCCAGCTGGGCGAGTCGTTCTTCCAGCGCGTGTAGTTGCGCCCGATGGCGATAGCTCGGCGGGATCGCCCCCACCGGCCCACTTGGTCGGCTGCCAGCTCCTGCGACTGGGGGAATACTCGCATTGCGCCGTCTGCCGGCAAGGGGATAGCCGCTGCGCGGGAGTAATTCGTAGCTGGGTCGATGGAGGGTGTCTATTGCGCGTTTGATGGCGAGATATTCACCGACGTGTTGTTGCCCCGGCTGGCCGGTCGTGGTGTGATCCATGGCAGCAGCGACTGCAGCGTCTTCGACCAGTTGCCTGATCCGCGCTGCAATGGCTTGCTGTAGTTGCACAGTCACGAACCGCTCCGCCCCTTCCATGATGATCACTGCTGTTGTGCGTGTTGCTGTCGTTGATATCCGCCAGCTGTTCTGCTGTCTGCTTTTTGGAAGCTTGCGGCTCCCGCGGCAAACAGTGCTTGTACCTCGCAGCTTAGCAGTGATGAAAGAGCCAGAAAATGATTGGTGACCTGCAATTATTCATATGACGATTAGGAAGAAATGAGACCCTTTATCATCACACCAATAAGGCGCTCGGGACTGCCTGCAGGGACAGGCTATCTGCACTATCCACAAGACCACAGTCACAGCCGTCAAAGAACATTTTTCGCAGTTGAACATCCCTGTTCCCCACCACTTTGGGGGTGGCTCACTACACGCGGCACAACTCATGTACGCAGCCGCGACACTTCCGGCTGCATAACCCGCAGGGTTCGTTACCGGGATTGCAACAGGGCAAACGGCAACACCGCCTGTGCACCGGCATCTTTCAGCAGTGCTGCGGCGACAGTAAACGTCCAACCACTGGCAGTATCCACATCGACGAGGAGCACGGTTTCACCGGTCACTGCTGCCGCAACCTCCGGGGGCAACACAAGCGAGTTCGCCAAGTGTTTCACCCGGAAGGTGCTGTTGACATCCCGGGAACCGGCGCCTGCCGTATAGCGCAGACTTCCGGCAAAGGGGATACGGCCGGCCGACGAGATGAGCTTCACCAGTGAGTGACCCAATTGGGGTTGTTCTCGTGGGGGAAGCCCAACCACCACAGTGGGGCGCGTATCCCAGTCCCAGTGGTGCAACGTGGCAAAAATAGCATCGTGCAACTCCGCGGGGAGGGGTTGATCCTTATCGCTTGCTGTGACGAGTTCGCGCAGCCGTTGACCTAAGCCTAAATCGGTTGCCCGGGCAACTGCCCGACCGGGTTCGGCACGAGCTTGTTCGTTGATAATCCCCGCATAGTCAATCCCAAACTGGCGCAACCCATTGGGCCAACGTTTGCGCACCTCAAGGACAATGCCGGGGGCAGATTGCAACATGTTCAGGTGCTTTCTCGCCGCATCCCCAATGGTGGTGGGGAAGAACGGTCCTTGGCAACGGTCACAAATCCCACACGGCTGTGCGGTGAAATCATCCAACTGGTGGGCAAGATAGACCATGCGACACTCGCTGGTGGTGATATAGCCCCGCATGGCATCCGCTTCCGCCCGGCGCGCCTTGGCGACCGCCGCGTAGCGGGCATGATCATATTCCCAGTTCGGCTGTGGTCCTGGCTGATATTTGCCGCCAGCTTTTGCTACTGCCCCCTCGACGTGCAGGGTTTTAAGTAAGAGTTCCAGGCGGGAGCGTTTCACCCCAACAACCTGTTCGAGCTGGGGAATGCTCAGTGGTGTGGTGGCCTCCTGGAGGGCAGCAAGCACCGCATATGCGGTGTCTGCAGCGGGCATCGCGGCGGTGGCGAAATATGCCCAAATCGCTGCATCACTTGGTGATGGGAGCAAAATGGCTTGGGCGCGCTTCGTCGCGCGGCCGGCACGCCCTACTTGCTGGTAGTAGGCCACCGCCGACGATGGGGCGCCCAGGTGGATGACAAATCCTAGATCGGGCTTATCGAATCCCATCCCTAAAGCACTCGTGGCAACGAGTACTTTCACTTCATTGGCGATCAGCGCTGCTTCCAGCGCTTCCCTGGTTGCCGCATCGGTGCGACCGGTGTAGGCGTGTGCAGTGATCCCTGCGGCGGATAGCAGTGCCGCGGTATCTTCAGCCGCATTCACCGTCAAGGTGTAGATAATTCCCGACCCGGGCATGTCGGCAACATGGTCCACCAGCCATGCAAGATGGTCCTCTAGTGGGGCAACCGGCCCCACCCCAAGCTGCAGGGAAGCCCGGGATAGCGGCCCGCGCAGTGTGACAGTGCCGGCACCTAATTGGGCGGCGACGTCTTCCATCACCCGGGTATTGGCTGTCGCAGTGGTGGCCAGGACGGGTAAGTCTGCGCCGATTGTATTGATCAGTTCCCGGATGCGCCGATAGTCGGGGCGGAAATCATGCCCCCAGTCGCTGATGCAATGCGCCTCATCGACAACAAGCAGTGAGACTTCAGCGAAGATTTCCTGCAGGATCCCTTGTTGAAAGTCGGTGTTGACGAGTCGTTCCGGGCTGATAAGCAGGACATCCACGTCCCGGGCACGGATACGTTCGGCGATCGCATCCCACTGTTCCGCGTTGCCTGAGTTGATGGTGACGGCCACGACACCTGCTTGGGTGGCGGCCGCAATCTGGTTGCGCATCAGTGACAGCAAGGGGCTGACAATAATTGCAGGTCCTTGCGGATATGGGTGATGGGCAGGACGGTCAGATGAACCAAATCCGGCGCGCAGCAGCAGTGCGGCCACAAAATACACCGCGGACTTGCCCCATCCGGTGCGCTGCACCACCAGCACATGCTGCCGACGTTCCACGAGTGCGGTGATCGCTTCGAGTTGACCTGGGCGAAATTCCGCGTGTGGATTCTTCGTCAAACGCCGCAGTATCTGTAACGCCGCAACTTCCAAATCCGTCTGCGCAGGTGGGGTGGTCATGCGCTAACAGTGTAGTCAACCCGCTGCTTTACCGCCCGAACTGGAAGCACCCGCTTCCACGGGGAGCAACACGCTTTGAGATGCCTGCCCGGCAGGATATTGTTCCTGCTAGTTACAGAGGCTCGCGTAAAAGCCGTCCATGCCTTTATCTGGCCGGAAATCCTCAATATTCCAGGTGGGCTTGTCGACGAGTGCTGCCCGGCCATCAAAGTGGCAGTAATACTGGTGCCGCAGGGTTGGCGTGTCCGGCACACCCAGGGCGATGGCTTGCAGCCAACCGGCGTAGCGGGCGTTGACTGGCAGTTCGGTTACTCCTGGTGCCGGGGTGATCTGATAGCGGTTACCTTGATCTGTCGGCACTACGGTGACAGTCTGTGTCACCGGCTCGTCCATATACGCACCCGCTAGTAGTGCGGCAATCGCTGGTGGCAGATCACTTGCTACCGCAACAACTCCCCCAAAGGTTTGCGCTACTGCTTGGAGACGCTCCGGGAGCATCACCGTGCCTTGTTCCACTGCATTATCCAGTGCAGCATCGGCGACAAGGACTCCCGATACGGGTGGCGCGGTTGGCACGGTTGGTATGGCGGTCGCCGTCGCCGGTGTACTAATAAGACCGATCCCGACGAGCATCGCCAGTCCTACCCGGCGGCGGTGCACCGTGGTACATGCTTTACCGGGTGCCGGCACTAACTGGGCGCTGCGCATCATGTTCACGTCGTCCTTGTTCCTTGGAGAAGTAGCTACCTCACACAAAGCAGTGTCCGCGGGACAAACCCACCACATAGTGTGACAGCTGTAGTCTACCGTGACGTATGAGGCATGCAATGTGTGGAATAATGACGCTGCTTGCACAGCAGTACACAGATACCCACCACACAACAACGGTGCGGCTCGGGTATGTTCTTACACCAGCCGCACCGCGGGATGAACTTCGCTCAACTTGCGCTATGCCCTGAACTAGTCACCGAACGTGTGAGGAACAGCCAAGCAAACTATCTTGCGCCCTGGGCAATGCCCTACGACAACGGCAGCGGCTCACACAGCGCCAGCGGCAGTGGCTGTACCAATGGCAAAGTCACAGACTGTGATGCCTATGACTTGGCCAGACGTGTGCACTGCTCAGATAAGCACCTAGCGGTGCCACTGCTCGCAACGGCACCGCTAGGTGAAACTAAAAAGACTTACAAGCTGCTCGTTTACTCAACACCAGCCAAAGAGACCGCGTAGCGGGCGATAGCCAGCTCCTCGTTGGTGGGGATAACAAACACCTTCACCGTGGAATCATCGGTGGAGATTTCCCGTGCCTCAGAGGCGCGAATAGCATTGCGCTCCGGATCAATCTTGATGCCGTACATCCCCAGGTTGGCAAGCGCATCCGCACGCACCATCGCATCATTTTCCCCCACGCCAGCGGTGAAGGTGATCGCGTCCACCCGCCCCAGGGCGATCATGTACGAGCCAATATAGCGTCGCAGCTGGTGAATGTAGATCGAGTAGGCAAGCCAAGCATCAGGATCCTCATCCTCAATGAGACGACCGAGTTCGCGGAAATCGTTCACCCCAGAGATGCCCTTGACACCAGAATCCCGGTTGAGCAGCTTATCGATCTCATCAATGCTCATTCCCGCCGAGCGGTGCAGGTGGAAAACAATACCCGGATCGATATCCCCCGAGCGGGTACCCATCACCAGCCCGGCAAGTGGTGTCATCCCCATCGAGGTGTCCACTGCTTTCCCGCCGCGCACAGCCGTCGCCGAAGCACCGTTGCCCAGGTGCAGCGTAATCTGGTTGACCTCATCGGGATCTTTCCCAAGCAGCGCAGGCACATGCTGGGAAACATATTCGTGGCTGGTGCCATGGAACCCGTAGCGGCGTACCCCATGCTCCGCGGCGGTTTCTTTATTAATCGCATACAGTGCCGCAGCCGGTGGCATCGAATGATAAAAACCGGTGTCAAACACTGCGATATGCGGCACATCCGGCAGCAGCTTCATTGCCACTTCAATGCCGTCAATGTTGGCCGGATTGTGCAGCGGGGCAAGCGGGATGAGATCCTTCACCATGCCAAGAATCTCATCGGTGATCACCTGCGGCTGGGAGAACAAAATCCCGCCGTGCACCACCCGGTGGCCGACCGCCACAATATCGAGCTGCGCAATACCACAGCCGTGCTCATCCATAAGCTTGAAGGCCAAGTCGAGACCGGCGGAATGATCCGGAATCGGTGCTTTCAGCACATACTTTTCGCCATCATATTTCAAGGTGATCGAGCCAGTCGGCTCCCCGATCTGCTCGACGAGCCCGGAGACGAGCGGAGCATCGGTGGCGTGATTTTTCGGATTCACCACCTGGAATTTGATTGACGACGATCCGGAGTTTAATACCAGTGCAAGACTCATAATTGGGGTGTTTCTGTGTTGTAAAACTGGGAAGACTAAGAACTAAGACTCATGATGAAAACGGGCGGTGACTGCCACCTGAGGTGCACCCAGTGCCTGCTGCTGCAGTAGTCACTGTGGCCACCACCCTGGGTCACCGAAACGATGAAGGTACGCGCGGGGATACCCGCGCGTGGCAACGGTGCTCCTGCCCGCAGGCAAGACACAACCACAGGGGATTCCCACGCGATGCCCCGCAGCAATCATTGGTCAAGTGCTGCGGGACACCCAGGTGAAGTTGAAAGAGGCGATCTAGCTTTGCGCCTGAATGGCGGTGATGGCAACAGTGTTGACAATATCTGGCACCGTTGCACCCCGGGATAGGTCGTTCACCGGCTTCTTCAACCCCTGCAGGATTGGACCGACCGCCAGGGCACTCGCGCTGCGCTGCACCGCCTTGTAGCCGATGTTGCCAGCCTCAAGATCGGGGAAGATCATGACATTGGCCTGCCCTGCGACCGGGGATTCCGGCGCCTTCTTTCTTGCCACAACCGGATCAACCGAAGCATCAAATTGCAGCGGACCGTCGACGACAAGATCCGGGAACTTCTCGTGAGCGATCCGTACCGCTTCAGCTGCCCGATTGACGTCAGGTCCGGTACCGGAGGTACCAGTCGAGTAGCTGAGCATGGCAACCTTCGGATCAATACCAAACCCGGCAGCGGTTTCAGCCGACACAGCTGCAATCTCAGCGAGCTGCTCCGCAGTCGGATTCGGATTGACGGCACAGTCACCGAATGCCCACAACGTATCTTGCATGACCATGAGGAAGATCGAGGAGACCACCGAAACACCCGGCTTAGTCTTGATGATCTGGAAGGAAGGCTTAATCGTGTGTGCCGTGGTGTTTACCGCACCAGAGACCATGCCGTCAGCCAACCCCTTATAGATCATCATCGTGGCGAAGTAGGAAATATCCTGCATCGTCTCCCGCGCCTGCTCCAGGGTCACTCCCTTAGATTTGCGCAGCTCGGCAAAGGTTTCAGCGAACTCTTCTGCCAGTGGGGATGCTTTCGGATCGTCGAGCTTTGCCCGAGAGATATCCACACCTAACTCTTTCGCACGAGCCTGCATCGCGGCCGGATCGCCGAGAATCGTCAAATCGCAAACATCTTTTTCCAGCAGGATCGATGCGGCGGTGAGAATGCGATCATCCTCCCCCTCGGGAAGCACAATATGGCGCCGCTGCTCTTTCGCCTTGCTGATGAGCATGTGCTCGAAAACTTCCGGCCCCATCACCACAGGAACCTCAGCAGGGGCTGTGGCAACAATCTCTTGTACCCGATCAGCGTTTACATCCTGCCCCACTAAACATCCGAGCACCGTCGCATCGGTTGCTTTCGCATCGGCGACCGCCAAATCCACGTGATGGCCGGGGAATTTTGCAACTAACAGCAGTGGTACACCAAGGCTTGCGGCACACCGGGCGTCAAAGACTGTGTTGCCGGTGCCGACAAGAAGTGCCGGTTTGTCAGTGACTGGTGATTGCTCAAGCACTGCGGCAAGGGTGAACTCTTCGCCCACCAGCTGCCGGTGATCAATCCCCAACGTGCTAGCAATCGTTGAGAAATTCACTTCCGCCGGATTCGCGGCGACGCAGGAGCAAATGAATGATCCGTTCAGTTGCGGTTGTGCGGCAGTCACGTGACAGCTTCTCCTTGGTTCGGGGATCACCAGTGTCCCCGAGATCGTCATGGGATGGACAAAGTTCGCTCGTCGAGAGAGCGGGCAGCAAGCAACGGTGAATTGTCGCTTGCCATCACGCCTTCCGGTGGCCGAGGGCACGGCACCGAAAAAGTGTGAGTCATGGCATAAGTGTAAGGGATTGCGACATACGACTACACAAAGGTGTCCGCTTTCCCGCTTGCCAACCCTCCCCCGTCGACGAAAAATCCCTGTTCACACGACGCTTACCTTGGGCAAAATCACACTACTGTGACAGGCAACACCACAATTGCAGTGCCCCCGGATCGCTCCACCCGCGACGAGATACCCCCATGCCCGTCGGCAGGCTGCCGAAAGCCAACTTCCCCGGGTGGGGTGGCATCCAGACATGGCGCGCACAATCTGACACTGCACTGCATCTTTACAGAGCACAGCAGCCAAGGACTTCCAGTGTTTCCACGTCCACCGCTTCGCCTGCTGGACGCAATCAGGCTAGAAATATCGACGCTAAAGCGGTAAATTGCAGCAGTTGTGGCATAGTTGCCGACACCTGTGGCTCTCAAGCGCAATGCTCATGCTGTTGTTCTGCACGCCACATCGGCGAGACAGGAACACCTGTCTGTGCCACAAGTTGTGCTGATTGATCATTCCCTGCCGGTTGCCGACGTTGTCGACGCAGGCAACCGACATCACTGACCTTTTACGAAAGTAGCTTGGTTTCCCCTATGACCCGTCCCCTTCGTGTTGCTGTCATCGGCGCAGGTCCTGCCGGTATTTACGCCTCTGATCTGTTGATGAAGTCCGGCCAGGAAGTTGCCATCGACCTCTACGAGATGATGCCTGCCCCATTCGGGCTCATCCGCTACGGTGTCGCCCCTGACCATCCCCGTATTAAGGGCATCGTCATGAGCCTGCACAAGGTGATGGAATCCCCGCAGCTGCGCCTGCTGGGCAATATTGAGGTCGGCAAAGACGTCACCATCGAAGAGCTCAAGCAGTTCTATGATGCGATCGTGTTTTCCACCGGCGCCTACGGCGACCGTGACCTCAACATTCCAGGCGCAGATCTTCCGGAGCACTACGGTGCCGGGGAATTCGTTGGCTTCTACGACGGCAATCCAAACTTCTCTCGTGACTGGAATCTCGAAGCGGAACAAGTCGCTGTTATCGGGGTCGGCAACGTTGCCCTTGACATCGCCCGAGTGCTGGCGAAAACCGGTGACGAGCTGCATGTCACCGAAATCCCGGACAATGTGTACCAAAACTTGAAGAACAATAAAGCCAAAGAGGTACACGTCTTTGGCCGCCGCGGCCCAGCCCAGGCCAAGTTCACCCCGCTTGAGCTGAAAGAACTCAACCACTCCGACACCATCGAAGTCGTGGTCGATCCCGAAGACATCGTCTACGACGAAGCTGGGGAGCAGGCACGACGCGACTCGAAAACAGTCGATCTAGTCTGCCAGGTGCTAGAAGGCTACGCCATGGCTGATCCCAGTGACGCGCCGCACAAGCTCTATATTCACTTCCTTCACTCCCCTGTGGAGATCATCGAAAAGGACGGCCATGTGGCTGGCCTGAAGACTGAGCGGATGGAGCTCGACGGCAACGGTCAAGTGACCGGCACCGGCGAATTCCACGAATGGCCAGTGCAAGCTGTCTATCGGGCGGTTGGCTACCAGTCTGATCCGGTCGCAGGTGTGCCATTTGATGAGAACCGTTTCGTCATCCCGAATGATGGCGGACACGTCCTCGACCCGGAAACTGGCGCCCCCATTGCTGGCTTGTACTGCACCGGCTGGATTAAGCGTGGGCCGGTTGGGCTTATTGGCAACACGAAATCTGATGCGAAACAAACCATCGACATGCTTGTCGGTGACTACACTGCAGGCGCCCTCGACACACCAGCGCAGCCGGAGGTTGATGCGGTTGTGAGGTTCCTGCAGGACAAAAATATTGAGTTCACCACTTGGCAGGGGTGGCACCGCCTTGACGCTGCTGAGCAAGCCCTCGGGCAGCAGGAAGGCCGCGAACGCCACAAGATTGTCGAATGGGACGATATGGTGCGCCACGCCAAGTACCAGGAAGGTGACCTCGACGGGTAGTCCCTGCCAGCACCTGCGGCACAAGGTTCGCCGGCTGGTGTAACACCATCGCTGGCAACAGTCGATAACACACAATGTCCGGGGCTTCACTGCAAACAGCTTGAGCCTTGTGCCTGTCTGTGATGGGCGGCTACCTGCTTGCTGTCGATGCCATGCCGCAAGTCGGATACCTCACCGGTTGTCTAGCCGACGCTTGAGCTACGGCACCCCAGCACATGGTGCGATGTGCTTGTTATCCGGCACTTTCCCTTTGAGTGGCTGCCATGCCACCGCTCCTATTACTTCCACGATTGGTCATCAACCTTATGCGTTTCCTGCCTGCTCGTCGTTCCGTGATCGCAGCTGTTGTCGCTGCAAGTCTTGTTGCCCCCGTCGCCCCGGCGGTGGCTCAGCAAACCCCACCACCAGCAGCGAACACAACAACCCCAACTGCTGATGATGGCTTTTTCAGCAAGCTCGGTCTGGACAGCTCTTCGGAAACGACCGATCCGGAAGCCAGCACTGGTGACGAGGTTTCCAGCAAGGTTGGCTCTTCAACCAAAGAAACCAACTCCTCCACGTTGGAAGGTGGGGCAAAATCCTTCGGAATCGGGCTTGGCAAGCTGCTCGGCGCGATCGTTGGCATCGGCCTTATCGGCTATATCCTCAACCGCTTAGGGCTACCCCACTAAAGCGGGTGTAGATGCGGTTTAACCCCCTGGTGTTGCGGCGCTTTCACCTTCACCGGAAGCGCGCAACGGCCAGGGGTTTGTCATGTCAGCAGACCCCTGTGTAAGCCGTTGGCGGGCGGCGCAGTGAAGCAGCGGTGAATATCGATCCGTAGGTGGGGTGCTTGGCTAACGATACCGAACGCAATGGTATGACCTGTGAATATTGTGCTGGGATTTTGCTGAACTGCCAGTTGTTACTCAGGCAAGCCTGATCTTCGGGATCTATTGTTGAACATGATTGTCTGTTTTCGGCGATACCGTGTTGCTACTGGTCGTCGTCGCAGGCTTCGGGTGTCAGGTTCAACGTTGTGTAAGGGGTTCGGGTGTCGAAGCAAAATGCTGTGACGCATGCTGGTCAAGCGGCTGCTCCTGCCGATCAGGCCACAAGGACTGTGGTCGCACCGCCACCGTCAATGGTGGCGCAGGCAACTGATCCGCTGCGGGGAAAAATTGCCGATACGATCGGCTGGATGTCGCTGTTTGCGGCCGTGTTTTCCTTAGTGGAGTTCCTCTTCCGCTATGTCCCTTCGCCGCTTGTTGACGGCATCGGCTACGGGTTGGATCTCATCAATGTTGTCCACGAACCATCCCTGTCCGTGGCGGGCATGATGCTGGTATTCGCGGTTGCCGCGTTTCTACGGAAACGGGTCGTGGTGTGGGTGACGATCGTCTTTCAGGCGATTGTGCTTACTGCAGTAGCAACAAACCAAGTGTTTAACCTGTTTGGCCCTGATCGGGTGTGGGCACTGTCGTGGATAGCCAATGTCCTCAGCGCCATCGTCATTATTGCCGCCGTGTGGTGGGCTCGTCCGGCTTTGCCATCCCGGTTGTCGCTGAAAGCCGCCGGATTGGGCATTGTGGTGATGCTCATCGGACAGGCACTGGTGTTCGTTATCGGGTTTGTCTCAGTGGAGCTGGTACCCAACCGACTCTTTACTGATACCCACCGGTTGGACTGGGCGCTGCGCGCCATGGGGTTTGAAACAGTATTCGGCGAAGATGGACTACCCAGTGGCGGACCAGCCTGGTTGGCCTTTGTGCTGGCACTATTGTCAGGACTTGCGTTTTTCGCCGGGCTACTTGTTTTCCTGCGGGCGAATCGACGGCAGCCGCGCAGCGCTGCCGACGATCTGGCCGTGCATGCATTGCTGGCGAAATATCCGGGGGATTCCTTAAGCTATTTCGCCACCGGCACGAACCGGAATGTGGTGTTTGCACCGTCCGGCCAGGCGGCGGTTTCTTTCGCTGAGGCGCGCGGGGTGTCCATGGCTGGTGGTGATCCAATCGGTGATCCAGGCCAGTGGGATGCGGCTATCCAAGCCTGGTTGGCGCAAACCTATCAGCGCGGTCTCATCCCGGGGGTGATCTCCGCGTCGGAGAAAGGTGCCCGCGCCTATCGGGCGGCGGGACTCAAGATTCGTCTCATGGGTGATGAGGCAGTCATCGCCGTTGACCGGTTTAGTTTAAGTGATCCACAAATGAAACCGCTGCAGGTGGCGCGGCGCCGGGTTGCCCGCGCAGGGGTGACGATCACCTGCCGGAAACTCGCCACGATCACCGCCGAGGAGCAGCGCACCCTGCAGGCGGCGGCCGCCGCCTATCGGGTGGGTGATGAACGTGGGTTTTCCATGGCGCTCGATAGGGTGTTGGATCCGCTTGACTCACAGCAGCTGGTTGTCACCGCCTACGACACGGACGGGGTGGTGCAGGGGCTACTCACCTTCGTTCCGTTTGGGCGACACGGATTGTCGCTGAATGTGATGCGCCGCCGCCCAGGCAGCGTCAACGGTGTTGTTGAAGCGATGGTGTTAAGCCTCATCGACTATTGCCGTGATGTGCATATTGCTGAAATCTCGTTGAACTTTGCCATGCTGCGCAACGTGTTTGTGCAAGGTGCTGCGGTGGACGCGCATCTTGGTGATCGGCTACTGCGGCGCATTATGCAAGTATTTTCACGATTCTGGCAGCTGGAATCCCTGCTGGAATCAAATGCCCGCTATCAGCCGTCGTGGCGGCCACGCTATTTCGCCTATCCGGATTCCGCCCGGTTAACCGTGGTCCTTACGGCGGCCGCCACATTGGAAGGGTTTTTACCTTCACTGCTTTCGCGTCATGCGGGCACACCAAGCTGGCTGGGGGATCCCACCCATGCCGCAGCAGTGCAAGCGATTTACGCCTCCGCCGCGGCGGCCCCTGCCCTGCCGCAACGAAAATATTCCGATCAGGCGCAGGTGCGCCGTCAACATGCGGCAACATTACAGGCACAAGGCATGGATCCCTATCCCCCGGCAACACCCGGGGTGACAGTCACCGCCTTATCGGAGCTCGCCCATTTGCCCGCGGGCACCACGGTCACAGTGCATGCCCGGGTAGGGAAACAACGCCGCCACGGCGGCATTGTGTTCCTGGACGTGTTTACCGGATCAACCAAGGTACAAATCGCCTGCGAACGGGATCGCTGCGCGCATTTTTCCCTGTTGAAACTACTCGACGCGGGTGATCTGATATCGGTCACCGGTGTGCTGGGGGCGACCCGCACCGGCTGCTGGTCAGTATTTGCCGACTCCTGGCAGATGTTGGCGAAAACCTTGACCCCGGTGGCGTTGCCACCGCTGTGGGGGGCAAACAAACCTCCGAGTGCACCGGTGTCATCACCGGCAGCTGGGGTAAAAAACCGCACCCAGGCGCTTATTGCGGTACCGCGTCAGCGGGAGCTGCTCTATGCCAGGTCGGCGGCGATCGCCGCGGTGCGCCACACCTTAACCGATGCCGGCTTCCTGGAAGTGGAAACCCCTATCTTGCAGGCGGTGCAAGGTGGGGCGAATGCGCGACCGTTTACCACCCATTTCAACGCCTATGACGCGCAGGCGTTTTTACGTATCGCCCCCGAGCTGTATTTGAAACGGTTGGCGATCGGCGGCATGGATGCCATTTTTGAGATCGGTCGTTCCTTCCGCAATGAGGGAGTCGACGCCACCCACAACCCGGAGTTCACCTCCCTTGAGGCGTATCGGGCCGGGGGCGACTACACCACCATGCGGCATCTCACCGAGGCTCTTATTCGCGCCGCAGCCACTGCCGTGCACGGCGAACAGGTGGTGTGGCAACCAGCGGCGAAGGTGGAACAGTTCAGCACCGATCCGCTTCCCTTTGCGCCCACCCCACAGGTGGTGGAGCATTCCGCTGCGCTCCCATCAGGGATGGTGGCAGTTGATATTGCTGCACCTTGGCCGGTGGTGCGGGTGTGTGATGCGGTATCAGCTGTGGTCGGCGAACAGATCGATATCACCACTGAACAAGCACAGTTGGCGGCGATCTGTGACCGGCTCAACGTGGCCATTCCACCCACTGCAACGACTGCATCAATGATCACAGAGCTGTATGACGAACTGGTGGAAAGCCGCACCGGGCTGCCAACGTTCTACACCGATTTTCCGGCTGAAGGCTCTCCGCTGACCCGCAAACATCGGGATAATCCGCTGCTTGCGGAACGCTGGGATCTTGTTGCCTTCGGCATGGAATTGGGCTGCGCCTACACAGAGCTTACGGATCCGATCGATCAACGCGACCGGTTTGTCGAACAGTCGCTGGCGGCTGCCGCCGGCGACCCGGAGGCGATGAGTGTCGACGAAGACTTCCTGCACGCCCTCGAGTTGGGTCTTGCCCCCACCGGGGGCATGGGCATGGGCATCGACCGGATGGTGATGCTGCTGCTGGGGGTGGATATCCGCAGCATTATCGCCTTCCCCTATCAGCGTCCCACCGGTGGCAGCTACGCCTAGATTGCCATGTTGAAAATTGTTTATGTGTTAGCGATTGCGGCCGCGCTCGCCTACGCCACCTGGGCGGCAGGTCCGCTCGTGCCAGAGGTGGATGCCACCAATGCGTTTGCCAGTGAATACGCCTCCCCGGTGTGGCATCTCTCGTGGCTGTTTCAGCTCGGGGATTTACTTACCGGCATCCTGCTGTGTGCGTTGACTATTCTTGCCGCCCGGGTGCATATCACCCACGACCGGATTATTACCCGGCCGCTGACGATCTGTCGGGCATTGGTGGTGCTGTGCGGGCTGATCTTTGCTATCGCCACCATTTTTGACGCCTCCAACCCGCTGCCCTGCCCCGTTGAGACCACTGCCCCGTCGGCTATCAACGGGCCGCTGTGTGACACCCCTGAGCTGCACATTCACGAGTTCACCTCGGGACTCATTGGCACTGTGGCGGTCATCGCCATGCTGCTCGTGGCGTTGATGCAGCATTTCCTCATCCCGCAGGCGAAACGACGCGGCATACCGTTGACTAGCGGTAGCCCTGATCCTTCCCTGGATCGGATGATCCAGCTTTCCCGGGCGGCGGGATCCCGCCGCCACTATCGGCAAGGATTCCCCGCCGACCGGCATGTCACCCGTGGCACCGTGCTGGCGGTTGGGTTTACTGCCGCCGCGTTGTACTGCACCGCCAGCGTGTTCATCCACGATCTGCCCTATCTTGGTCTCATCCAGCGGATCTCCCTTGCCCTGTGCAGCCTGTGGTGGCTGTGGTGCATCAATTCGTGGCTTGGGTTTGATGGCTTCCTTGACGGTATGACCCGCGCCCGGCACACCACTGCCAACAGTGACGCGAAACGCCCAACCGCACCGGTTTCGTAACCTCCGCAACAAAGGGGCTGCACCGTCGTACAACACGACAACCCCGCATCCTTGAAAATATCGGGTGGTCACCCCACCCACCACAAGTTCACCCGCTTGCCGAAAACGGCAGCACTACAGTTGGATTACAGCTATGGCCGGCAATCATGATCGCGCCCCGGTGGAAAGCCCGGTGGCGATTGGCACCCATATTGCGGTGCGCTACACACCGCACCTCTTCTTAGATGCGCACACCGCCACGGTGGCGCAGCGACCCGACGCCGATGCGAAAACCTATGACGCACAAGTGCATGTGGTCACCTTCGGCAACCAATCCAATCCCGCCATAGTGCTGCTCTCCGGGTTGTCGGTGCCCTGGTTTGATTGGCAGCAGGTGGCGGAAGAACTTGCCCGGGATCACTATGTGGTCGTTTTCGACCGGATCGGCAGTGGCCTGTCCACTGCCACCGATGGGCATCCCCCGGGAACCCTGGCCAGCGAAGTCGATATTGTTGCGCAAGTGATGGCAGCCACCGGTATTGACAAGGCACATCTTGTGGCGCACTCCATGGCCGGATTTATCGGGGAGGCGTTCGCCCTGATTTATCCGGCGCGCACCACCCGCCTAACCCTGCTCGATGGATCCTATGAGCCGAAAACCACCGGTAGTCGCGCAATCATTGAGCGGCTGTGGCACGACACCCGCACCCCGGGTTTGGTAGAAAAGCTTGATCGTTTCGTCCTTGATATTGACGCCGCCCGGATCGTGTTCGCCCACGCCTGGCAGCTGGTCAAACCCGGCCGCGACACCCCCCTGCGCGGCGGCACTGATCGGCGACTCATGGTGCGGCTTGCCGCCACAGAACAGTTCGTCGACGGTATGCTGCGCGAACTGCGGGGCTATGAATTGTGGGCGGAAGAACTGGCGCTCATCGACCGCACCCTGCCGCTGCGCGGCGACACCGTCGTGGTTGCCGCCTGCCAGGGGTGGGCAAACTTCGGCGGTCGGATCCTTGGCCGCTGGCAGCGGAAACTCCGCCGCCACGCCCGGGGTCTTGCCACCCGCAACCAGGATGCCACCGTATTTTTCCTGCCGATTCAGGCCAGCCATTTGATGATGCGGGACAATTCCACTGCCATTATTCGGATCCTGCGCGCCACGACCAGCACCCTGCAGCGCTACCACGTCACTGCCACCGAAAAGGCGTAGCTGCCCCGCTGCCCCGCTGCCGCGCGGCGCAGCAGCACGCAACACCACCCCGGATACACTTGCCGCGAATCTCAGCATTTTCACCTGGCTTTCTCATCAGCTGCGCCCACGCTGTGGTGCACTGCCCTCGGGGGTGAACAAGGAACAGCCGACGGAAAACTCACATGGTGCGCACCATCGCCGCTTCCATAAGCAACGAAAAGCACTCACCACCCGTCTTGAACTGGGAAAAGCGGGGTGCCCCCGACCAGATTCCTCAACAGCAGATCCCCATTGATAGATCTCCGGTCAGCGCCTAAGGGGTATCCGGTTACTCGCTGGCCAGAAACCGGTCTGGCCGTTCTAGGATGAAGGTTACCGCCACCATCCTGTGCGCCCCGATCACGCGCGCCCGTTGCACTGGCACTTTTCCCGATCCCTACGACAACCACACCTCGTCGTCGGATCACCATCCATCGGTACGACACGCCAGTACCGATGGCTACTTTTACTGTGGGAAGGATCCACACCCCAAAATGAACATCTCATGCAATCGCATCGCCGGAAAACGCGCCTTGGTAGCGCTCACCACAGCATTTGCCACCTCTACTGCAACATTACTGCCACTGCCAGTGCAACCCCTCGCCGCAGCAGTCATCGGCGGATCCTATGTCTCTGTGCCGGATGGCGCGGAAAAAGAAGCGATTTACTCCCCCGGTGTCACCGACCAACCCAAGACCGTCAATGGGCGGGTCTATATCAACCGTGACCGGAACAATGCCATCAGCAACGACAAACCGATCGAACTCGGTATTCCGGGAATTCCGGTGTATGCCTACTACGAGTCGGAAGGCTTCCGCTCGCCGATCTTCTACACTGTCACCGACGCAACCGGCTACTACTCGATTGCGATGCCAGACTTTGTCGGCGCCGACGGCAAAACCCACGACTTTATCGCCGCCATCGGGGAACGCTTAAAAGTCTGGGCTGACCTTTCCGGCTCCCCGTACCGGCTGGCAGACAACGATGCCTTAGGGAAAATGCAAACCTTCGGCACCAACCGTGAAACTGGTTCCTGGATTGCCGGCTCAGCCCGGGACTTCCACATTGCTGTGCAAGAAATCCCGGTGTCGAGCCTGCACAAGCCGGAAGACCAGTGGTACGACGGTGGACTTGGTGACCGGAAAGACAACTACGACTCAAATCTCACCTCTCCATATGGCCGCCTGCAAGGCACCGTCTTTTGGAACCTCAACGAACCATCCGGTGACCCGTACCACTATTCGGTCGGTATCCCCCGGAAAACCGCGGGGGATTTGCCTGCTAGCGGGGTGAAAGTCATTGCCTCCTATCTCAACGACACAGGCAAAGAAGTCATGGATGCATGGAAGAAAGCCCATCCAGACTTCACCAAAGACGAGCTCGCTGCACAAAGCCGCGCACTGGTGGCCGAGCATCCGGAATATATCGCTGAGACGATCTACACCACCACCAATGCCAGCGGCGATTTCTCAATGAACTTCAAGGGCATCTTCAACGACCGAAAAGATGTTGTCGATGAACAAATGACCATTGGTAATAAAACTGATGGCAAGCTCAATGGCTTCGGCTGGCGAACTCTGATTAAAGAGTTCAAGCACATCAACCGGGACTATCTCTACATCCAAACAGACACACCCCCAGAGATCGGGGAGTACTCTGACTTCAACTTTGCTGGCTATTTTGATCCGGGCACGGTCACTCGTCCGCCAGACAAAGACCAGCTATGGCTGTCGGTGACGAACTCGCTCGGCAACATTAAGATGGCACTGTCCCGCGGTGCCACCAACTTTGACGTCACCGACTATGACGCCATCACCAACATCGCCCCTCCCGGGGTGACGGTGCAAACCACCGCCTCTGGGTTCCCGCCGATTACAGACACCACCTACACCATCAAGTGGTATCAGCAGACCGTCCAGGACGACGGCACCTTAGGGGAAAAAACAGAAGTCCCCGGAGCAACCTGTGCGACGATCACACCACAGCCCGACTCATCGATCCCTTCTTGTCCGGTGACCGTACCGAAGCAGTTCGAAGGCCGCGTGCTGTACACAGCACAGCTCTACAGCAGCCAAGACCCGAACGATATTATCGCCCTCGACAGCTTTATGGCGGCGTCCTATGCCACCGATCTGCCGTCGCGCGCTATCGACGCGGACACCCCCTATGCCGGTTCTGTGAATCTCCCAGTGCCGGACGGCACCACCGTCACCTACGCCTTGCAGCCGGGCACGAGTCTGCCCCGTGGCCTGGAACTTGACCCCGCAACAGGTGCAATCACCGGCGCGCCGACCATCCCGGGCGACTACGAGTTCAAAATCGAGGCTACCGCCACCAAGGATGGACGCTCCACTATCACCCATATTCCTGGTTCGATCACCATCGTCGACACGGCGGCATCCCGGGACAAGGATGCCCCGTTCCCGACCGATGCGACCACTGAACACGCTGTTGTCGGCAACGATTACAGTGCTCCACTCGTGGTCACCCCTGAAATGGGCGACCGGGTTCGAAACTTTGCCATCAACGGCAATCCACCTGCTGGCATGACGCTCAGCCCGGAAGGTGTACTTGCTGGCACCCCCACCCAACCTGGTGAACAGCCTTTCTCTGTCACCTATGAGGTGCAGGATCGCTCCGGGAAATGGTCGAAAGTCACTGACACAGTGCCGTTTGCGGTCGTCTCAACCGACACGACAAAACCAGTGGTCACCCCGACTCAGGTAAGCACCACCGCCGGCGAAGCTATCCCTATGGATGCTCCGATCACCTTGGCAACCATCAGCGATGACCAAGCAGCCCCGCTAGCCAAGAACAATGTGCAGGTCAGTGACAATCTTCCCAATGGTCTTTCCTGGGATGTACAAGACGGCAAGATCATCTTGACCGGCACCCCAACGACCCCAACTGATGGACCGGTGAACGTCACGGTTACCGTCACCGATGATGCTGGGAATAAAACTGAAGTCACCGTCCCGGTCACCATTACCCAAACTGATGCGGCGAAGTACGACGCAAGCTATCCGACATCTGTCTCCGGGAAACAAGGCACCACCATCACCACCACCCCGCAAATCACCAAAACCGGGGAAACCGAAGCCACCACCGACAACCCGGTGAAAAGCTACGCACTCGGTGAACTCCCACAAGGAGTCACCCAGGAACAGGTGTCAATCAACCCGGCAACCGGTGAAATCACCTTCACCCCCACCGCCAACCAGGAAGCCAAACAATACGACTTCCCAGTCACCGTCACCTACAACGATGACACCACCGACACCACCACCGCCTCCACCACCGTCACCCTCAGCGACGCGAACACCTACACCCCAACCGGTGGCACCATCACCGTCCCGCAACAGAGCACACCCGGCGCAACCGAGGCAAAACAAGCCATCACCAACGCCGCCGATCTGCCAGCGGACACCAAATTCGAGTTCGTTGACACCATCGACACGTCCACCCCTGGTGCCAAACAAGCAACGGTGAAGGTCACCTACCCGGACGGCACCAGCGAGACTGTTCCTGTAACTGTCAAGGTCGCTGACGACGCAACCACGTTCACACCCAACCCAGGGACCGTGACCGTCGGCCAGAACTCCGAACCAGGTGCCGACGAGGCGAAAAAGGCAATCACCAACGCCGCCGATCTGCCTGCAGACACCACCTTCGAGTTCGTCGGTACCGTCGACACGTCCACCCCTGGTGACAAACAAGCAACGGTGAAGGTCACCTACCCAGACGGCACCAGCGAGGAAGTCCAGGTGACCGTCAAGGTCACAGACGAACCACAAAACACCACCTACGACGTGTCCTATCCTGCGGCTGTCTCCGGGAAACAAGGCACCACCATCACCACCACCCCGCAGACCACCAAAACCGGGGAAACCACAGCCACCACCGACAACCCGGTGAAAAGCTACGCACTCGGTAAACTCCCACAAGGAGTCACCCAGGAACAGGTGTCAATCAACCCGGCAACCGGTGAAATCACCTTCACCCCCACCGCCAACCAGGAAGCCAAACAATACGACTTCCCAGTCACCGTCACCTACAACGATGACACCACCGACACCACCACCGCCTCCACCACCGTCACCCTCAGCGACGCGAACACCTACACCCCAACCGGTGGCACCATCACCGTCCCGCAACAGAGCACACCCGGCGCAACCGAGGCGAAAAAGGCAATATCCAACGCCGATCAACTCCCAGCGAACACCACATTCGAGTTCGTTGGCACCATCGACACCTCTACCCCTGGTGACAAACAAGCAACGGTGAAGGTCACCTACCCGGACGGCACCAGCGAGACTGTTCCTGTAACTGTCAAGGTCGCTGACGACGCAACCACGTTCACACCCAACCCAGGGACCGTGACCGTCGGCCAGAACTCCGAACCAGGTGCCGACGAGGCGAAAAAGGCAATCACCAACGCCGCCGATCTGCCTGCAGACACCAAATTCGAGTTCGTAGGCGACATCGACACCTCCACCCCTGGTGACAAGACCGCAACCGTGAAGGTCACCTACCCGGACGGCACCAGCGAAGAAGTCCAGGTGACCATCAAGGTCGCGGAAGATTCGTCTACCACCGACGCGGAAACCTACGACCCTGCAGCCGGAACGGTGACCGTCGGACAACAAAGCACCCCAGGTGCCGACGAGGCGAAAAAGGCAATCACCAACGCCGCCGATCTGCCAGCGGACACCAAATTCGAGTTCGTAGGCGACATCGACACCTCCACCCCTGGTGACAAGACCGCAACCGTGAAGGTCACCTACCCGGACGGCACCAGCGAAGAAGTCCAGGTGACCATCAAGGTCGCGGAAGATTCGTCTACCACCGACGCGGAAACCTACGACCCTGCAGCCGGAACGGTGACCGTCGGACAACAAAGCACCCCAGGTGCCGACGAGGCGAAAAAGGCAATATCCAACGCCGATCAACTCCCAGCAGACACCACCTTCGAGTTCGTAGGCGACATCGATACCTCCACCCCTGGTGACAAGACCGCAACCGTGAAGGTCACCTACCCGGACGGCACCAGCGAAGAAGTCCAGGTGACCATCAAGGTCGCGGAAGATTCGTCTACCACCGACGCGGAAACCTACGACCCTGCAGCCGGAACGGTGACCGTCGGACAACAAAGCACCCCAGGTGCCGACGAGGCGAAAAAGGCAATCACCAACGCCGCCGATCTGCCAGCGGACACCAAATTCGAGTTCGTCGGTACCATCGACACGTCCACCCCTGGTGACAAGACCGCAACCGTGAAGGTCACCTACCCGGACGGCACCAGCGAAGAAGTCCAGGTGACCATCAAGGTCGCGGAAGATTCGTCTACCACCGACGCGGAAACCTACGACCCTGCAGCCGGAACGGTGACCGTCGGACAACAAAGCACCCCAGGTGCCGACGAGGCGAAAAAGGCAATATCCAACGCCGATCAACTCCCAGCAGACACCACCTTCGAGTTCGTAGGCGACATCGACACGTCCACCCCTGGTGACAAGACCGCAACCGTGAAGGTCACCTACCCCGACGGCACCAGCGAAAACATCGACGTCACGATTATCGTGGAGGGGGTCAACAGCGACTACGCCCTTTCTTATCCGGACAGTAAGGTTTCCGCTGGTCAGAAGATTCGTGTCGAGCCGAAGTTCGTTGATGCAACAACCGGAGCGCCAATGGTGCTGCCTGAACACTCCCAGATGTCGATCAATACCTCGACACTTCCAACTGGCATTTCCGCCACGGTGAATCCAAACACCGGTCAAATTGAGGTCAAAGTTTCCCAAGACTATGTCTTCACCGGCACCGGGTCGGCCGATATTGTGAAGCTGCCGGCCACCTTGACGTTGGAAGATGGCCAGCAATTGCAGGCATCCTTAACTGTTTCCGTGGAACGTTTCACGCCTCCTGCAAACCCTGGTGACACCGATAACGAGGGGCAGATCACGCCACCGAGTGAGAACACCTCCAGTATCGAAAACGATGCGCTCAAGTCGATCATTCCGGTCGTGCTTGGTCTTGGTGCACTCGCCGGGATTCTCGGGGTTATTGGCAGTATTCCTGCGCTGCTGCCGAACACGCATCTGCCACTCGATGTGCCTTCACCAAGTGAAGTTCCCACAGACCTTGGCGCAACGGATGGAAATGCTCCGCAGTCTGATGTGGTGCAGTCCCCGAATCGCGATGTGACAAACGGCCAACTTTTGGCAACCACCGGTGCCGATGTTGATCGCACCGTACTTGGTGGGCTTCTCGCAATGGTCGTCGGCAGCCTCTTGGCGTTCTTCCGTCGCCGCCGTCAGGAGCCGTAAAAAGTTTGCTTATAGTGCTCCTACGAAGCACCCCTAGCAAATAACCATCGCATCGACCCGACATCGGTGTCACCCCTTATTACCAGGGATGATTACTGGTGCCGGGTCGCTGTCTATTTCTCCGGTGTTTCCCGTCTCCTATCGTGGGGTGGCAGACTGGGCGGATATGAGTACTCGTTTTCCATCCCCGTGTGCGGGCCGCCGCCCGACCCGTCGTGAGCTGCCCGCTTTTCGGGGGAAGACTGTCGATGACAGACTGCCAACTGCTGACACTCCATATCCGGTGCGAATGCTTATTGTTGGAGTCAACCCGGGTTTGTGGACTGCCGCAGTCAATGCTCCCTTCGCCTATCCCGGCAATCGCTTCTGGCCATCTCTTGACCGGGCAGGCATTATCACTCCGGCCATTGATTGCACAGCGGGTATGTCTGATACGGATGAACAGCGACTCGTTGATTTGGGGATCGGTATTACGAATCTCGTGAATCGTGCTACAGCCCGTGCCGATGAACTGTTGCCTGCGGAACTGATTCAGGGTTGGCACGAGGTGGTGCGGCTTACTGGAATACTCAAACCGAATGTGGTGACAGTAGCTGGGATTACTGCGTATCGTGTGGCAACGCAGCAGCGAAAAGCCCAATTGGGTACTCAAGAAACAAGCATTTTCCCAGGTTGGCCAGTGGATACAGCCTTGGTGGTGGTGCCGCAACCAAGCGGGTTGAATGCGCACGCCACGATCGATTCGCTCGCGGCACAGTGGCAGGCCGCGTGGGAGTACTGCCGCGACTAGTATTCTGTTTTATCCTGATGGATACACCGGCTGGGGATCCTTGCACCGGCTGTTATCACCAGCACCGCGGTCCGTGCGTGCGATCAATCCTTGCGACTGTTGCTGAGCAGCTGTCATCACCCATCCCACGAGTGAACGCCTCCTGAACTACAGTGGAGACTACCTGCTCGCTGCTGCCAGTTTGCTTGGGGCTGTGCTGTCAAGCAGGTTTGTTCCCACCTTCCTTCAGTTGGATTACGATTCGGAGCCTTTACGTTGTCATTACAGCTTTCCCATGCCCGCCTGTCGCAGCTGTCGTGGAAGGATATCCATGATCTGTACAAGCTGCGAGTTGATGTTTTTGTCCACGAACAGCAGTGCCCGTATCAGGAGATTGACGATATCGATCCGCTTACTGACACGTTGCACATTATTGGGCGCGATGACCGTGGGATGATTATGGGCTGCGCCCGGCTCTTTCCCGATACACGGGAGCATTTCGTTCAGAAGTGTCTTGGCGATGTGGTCTTAGATGACGCATCTGATTTAGTACAGATTGGCCGATTGGTGACTGCAACGTCGGCTCGCGGCCAGGGCGAGGGGCGGCGCCTGTTGGAGTATGCGTGTGCACTTGCTGATGCGGAATATCCTGGGGTGTTACAGGTTATTACCGCCCAGGTTCCCTTGGAGCAGTATTACGAATCGTTCGGGTTTGTCCGCTGCGGGGATGTCTTCGACTGGGATGGAATGGATCATCTGCCGATGATGCGGCGCGGCCGGTAACGACTGCAAGGCGGCAGGGGTGTTCCTGCCGCCTTGCTTTGTATGATGCCACCTGCATGATGAGGGATCGGAATATTCCCTTGATGTTGGGATACTCGCGTGATGTTGGGGTGGGTCGCGGGTGTTCCCGGGCTACTGCTGTATGCCGATGAGCTCGTAGAGATCCGCCCGGATAGCGGCAATGCGTGCATCCGCGGCGGCGCGTGGGTCGCTGCTTTCGGGGTCGGTGATGTGCACGTCGAGATAGCACTTCAGCTTCGGCTCTGTCCCGGAGGGGCGAATGATGACTCGATCCCGACTTGTTGCCGATTCCAGATGCAGGATCAAACCACTGGTTGGGGGCAGATCCCCATAGCCGTCGGCAAGGTTGATCGTTTCGGTGACGGTAGCACCGGCGAGCTGTGCTGGTGGATTCTGGGTCAGTCGTTGCATCGCTGCACTGATTTGGCTCACGTCGTCGACCCGGAATGTCAGTGGGGCGCTGACGATCATGCCGTAGCGTTCCCGCAGTGCGGCAACATGGGTCAGCAGTGTCGTTTCCCGGCTCTTATCCCACGCCGCCACCAGACAGGCCGTGATCGCGGCAGTAATGCCGTCTTTGTCCCGCACATATTCAGGGTCAACGCAGTAGCCGATTGCTTCCTCGTAGCCGAAGACAATATTTGGGGTGCGGGCAATCCATTTAAACCCGGTGAGGGTTTGGGTGGCTGGTCGATCCTGGGCGGTGGCGATAGCGGCGAGGAGTTGGGAGGACACGATGGAGTTCGCTACCCCGCCGTGGTCGGTGACACTGAGTACGAATTCCCCCAGCAGGGCACCGAGTTCGTCACCGGTGAGCTGGGTGTAGCCGGTGGCGGCAGTCGGATCGGGTACGGCGACCGCGCAGCGGTCGGCATCCGGGTCGAGGGCGACGATAATGTCGGCACCAACCGTGTTGGCGGTGGCGATGGCGCAATCGAGTGCCCCTGGTTCTTCCGGGTTGGGGAATGCCACGGTGGGGAAGTTTGGATCAGGATAGGCCTGTGCCGTGACAAGATGCACACCTGTGAATCCGGCACGGTGCAGGGCTTGTACAACCGTCGCGCCGCCCACCCCGTGCATGGGGGTGACAACGATGGTGAGATTGTCTTTGTGGGCTTGGCCGATGTTGCCGCGGGCACCAAGTTCGGCTGCGCGGTCAAGATAGGCGCGTCGCACGTCAACGGGATGGACGGTGCTGTAGTCGCGCGCTATTTCATCGGCTGGTGGGGCTTGTTGAATCAGGGTGTGGATTTGTTCATCGGCGGGAGCGATCAGCTGTGCACCTTGCCCGGCACCGGTGATGATCCGGCCACCCAGATACACTTTGTAGCCGTTATCTTGGGGTGGATTGTGGCTGGCAGTGACCATGATTCCGGCGTCGGCATCAAAGTGGCGTACCGCGAAGGCAGTCATTGGGGTGGGCTGCTTGGGGTCGAGCACGAGTGGGATGCCGCCGGCGGCCGCAATGACTGCTGCCGCGTCACGGGCGAAGGCACTGGAGCCGTGCCGGGCGTCGCAGCCGATCACCACTTTGGCCTGGTCAATGTGGGTGTGTAGCCAGTCGATGAGCCCTTTGGTGGCGCGGATAACGGTTGCCCGGTTCATTGCTCCTTGCCCCGGGGAGAGCACTCCCCGCAGCCCAGCGGTACCGAAGGTGAGCGGGGCACCCATGACAATGTCGAGTGCTTCGTGGGCTTTGCTGCCTTCCCCGTCGGCGGCGGCAAGATCTATGAGTTCGGTGAGGGCTTGCCGATCGGTGTCGCTGACATCATGGTTGGCCCAGTTGCGGCCAAGGTCGATGAGGGTGGTGAGGGGTTGGTTCATCGCGAACCTTCTTTCCTAAGGGAGCAATGAGGGGCAGACGAAAACAGAAGAGAGGTGGTGCTTAGGCATCAGCGAAGCCGTCGAGCACGTCTTTGGAGGCCGATAGGCCGAGTCGGGTTGCCCCGGCGTCGATCATTGCGGCTGCTTGGGTAGCGTTACGGATTCCGCCGGAGGCTTTTACCCCGAGTCGGCCACCGACGGTGCGGTGCATGACGGCGACGGCGTGTTCGCTGGCGCCGCCGGCAGGATGGAATCCGGTGGAGGTTTTCACATAGTCGGCGCCGGCCTTTTCACAGGCGGTGCAGCAGCCGATGATCGCCGCATCGTCGAGTGCAGCGGTTTCTAAAATAACTTTCAGCAGCACATTGGGGGCGGCTTCGCGAACGAGGCGGACTTCCCGTTCAACTGCGGCGAAGTCGTGTTCGATTGCGTTGGCGATGTTGATGACCATGTCGATCTCGTCGGCACCGTCGGCGGCAGCCTGCCGGGCTTCGGCGGCTTTCACTTCGGGTTTCACCGCCCCAGAGGGGAAACCGATGACGGTGGCGATTTTTACCTCCCCGGTGCGCTGCACGGGCAGCATCGATGGGGAGACACAGATCGAATACACCCCGAGTGTTGCCGCTTCGGCGAGCAGGGCTGCTACCTGCGCCTGGGTGGCTTCAGGTTTTAGCAGGGTGTGGTCGATCATTGCGGCTACTTCGGCGCGGGTGTGTTGGCTCATAGGAGGTGTTCTTTCTGCTGTTGCGAGCGTGTAGGTACAAGGGTATGGGATGCCAGCGGTGACAGCAGCGACTGGGTGGCGACAGCGCCAGGATGACGACAGCGTCCACATTGGCCGAGTCACTGCACCGGGGCAGCTCGGTTAGCTGGTGGCGCTGATCCGGTCGAGAATGACCGAGCTGCGGACGGGCGGGGCATCATTGCTGACTTTCCACCCGTCGTTCAGCACGCTTAAGGCGCGTTCGAAGCGGTCTTCGGTGTCGGTGTGCAGGGTAAACAGTGCGTCACCGGCATGCACGGTCGCCCCGAGTTGTTTATGGATTTCGATGCCGGCCCCGAGCTGTACTGGGTCTTCTTTGCGGGCACGTCCAGCACCGAGCCGCCAGGAGGCGACACCGACTGCGAGCGCATCTAATTCGGAAATTACCCCGGACTGATCAGCAACAACAGTGTGGGTGTGTTTCGCGGTCGGCAGTGGCGCATCCGGGTCACCACCTTGGGCGGTGATCATTTGCCGCCAGGTGTCATAGGCTTGCCCGTTATCAAGGGCGGCAGCCGGATCAGCATCCGGCAAACCAGCAGCGGTAAGCATTTCTGTCGCTAAAGCAAGGGTGAGTTCCCGCACATCGGCAGGACCGCCGCCTTGTAATACTTCCACAGATTCAGCCACTTCCAGCGCGTTGCCCACCTTGCACCCCAGTGGGGTGTTCATGTCGGTAAGCAATGCAGTGGTGGCGCAGCCGGCATTGTTGCCTAGGGTGACCATGGTTTCGGCAAGTTCGCGTGCCTGGGCGAGGTCTTTCATAAACGCCCCCGAACCGACTTTTACATCCAACACCAGGGAGGCAGTGCCTTCGGCGATCTTCTTCGACATGATTGAGGAAGCAATCAACGGAATACAGTCCACAGTGCCGGTGATATCACGCAAGGCGTAGAGTTTTTTATCCGCTGGGGCAAGACCGGCACCGGCGGCACACACCACACATCCAGGACCGGCGAGGATCTCCATGAGTCGGTCGTTGGAAATGTCGGCCTGCCAGCCGGGGATAGCCTCGAGTTTGTCGAGGGTGCCACCGGTGTGGCCAAGTCCCCGGCCGGACAGTTGCGGCACTGCCACCCCAAAGGATGCCACCAACGGCGCCAGTGGCAGGGTGATTTTGTCACCCACCCCACCGGTGGAATGTTTATCTGCCGTGATTTTCCCCAACCCGGAGAAATCCATGGTCTCCCCGGAATTGATCATTGCCTGGGTGAGCGCCAGAATCTCGTCGTTGTTCATTCCTTGCAGGAAAATCGCCATCGCCAGACTGGCCATTTGTTCATCGGCGACGTCGCCGCGCGTATAGGCGTCGATGACCCAATTGATCTGCTCGGTGGACAACACGCCACCGTCTCGTTTGCAACGAATAATGTCCACGGTGTCGAATGTGTGCGCCATGAGTGGGCAAACCTCCAGCTGTTGCACCAGATGAGCCGGTTTTTTCTGCCACCGCCAATGAAGGGGCGGTGAAGACCGGTTGCAGGAACTGGTGTGTGTAATGGGTTGTTGTTCGCGGACACCACCGCACGCAAGCTTCCGTGCAGGCGCCTTCCCCGGTTGTGTCGCGGCACGCTGCGTGCGACCAGCACATCCCGAAGGTAATGTGATCTGTCACATAAAGCGACGTCCTATGTGTCGTGTCCTACCGATATCGATTATGATCCATTACGAACATTTGTCAAGCACTTTGGTTTCCATTTGTTCGCAATGTGTGGTTGTGGCGCTGGCCGAATATTCCACTTCGCCACCACCGCCACCCGCAACAGCCCTGTTCACCACCACTGATCACCGTATTGTGCAGGGCACAGGCAACACCTGTTCACCGTGGCCGTGATTGTGCACACGCCCACCACATGCACAGCAGCACAGCGAAAGGACCCTCATCCCATGACGGATCATCACGCACTTCTGCAGCAGGCAAAAGCTGCCGCCGCACACGCCTACGCCCCCTATTCCTCGTTCCCCGTCGGCGCCGCCCTGCTCCTCGACGACGGCACAGTTGTGACCGGCTGCAATGTGGAAAACGCCTCCTATGGTTTGGCGATCTGTGCGGAACGATGCGCCATCACTCGCATGGTTGCCAGCAGCGAGCACGCCCCCGGTGACGGTCATCCGCCACGCAAAAAGATCAAAGTTGCGGCGATCGTCGGTCTACAAGCCGCACCCTGCTGGCCGTGCGGCGCCTGCCGGCAATTCCTCTCCGAGTTTTCCTGCGAAACAGTCGTCGTCGAAAACCCGGACGATGCCGACAATCCCCTGGTCTTGCCGTTTAGCGAACTGCTACCGCACGCCTTTGGACCCGACGCACTCTAACATTCCACCAACGGGGAGCACGGCATAGTTGTAGCCTCTCGTTTGCCAGTTGTAGCCTGGGAACGACCAACATATGCGTCACCCTATTGACAGCGCACCCAGCCGCTGTCACCCCAACCGGGTCAAAAAAATCAACCAACGCCAACACCTCGCCCAACCACGTCACCCTGCGCGTCCCGGCGATGCCTGGTCAGCTGTGCCACACCCGACCAGGTGGGGGTCGCAACTATGGTGCCGATTTGCGCACACGGAAACTAGTTGTGCGACACCGTGTTGGTGTTCTGCCACCCCACCCACCCATGTCAGGTAAGGACATTCCATGGAACGACTGCAAGGCTTGATCGGTATTGCGCTGATCTTCGTCTTTCTCATCTCGTTTTCTCGGCACCGCACCCACATCAAGTGGCGCACGCTCGGCGTCGGGCTGCTGTTGCAAATCGCGTTCGCGCTGATCGTCTTAAAGTGGACACCAGGACGCCAAGCCCTCGAGGCGGTAGCCCGCGGCCTGGAGAAACTCACCGAATTTACCAACCAGGGCACCCAGTTTGTCTTCGGTGGACTTTTCGGCGAAGACAACGGCTTTGTGTTTGCACTGAACGTACTGCCGGTCATTATTGTGCTCGGGGCAATTATCGGTGCCCTCTACTATTGGCGGGTTATCCAATATTTTGTGGACTATCTCGGCGGCGCCCTGAAATGGCTTCTTGGCACCTCAAAGGTGGAGTCGGTGTGGGCATCGACGGTGATCTTCCTCGGCCAGTCGGAAGCACCCCTTGTGATTCGCCCCTATCTGCCGAAACTCACCCGCTCAGAACTGTTTACTTGTATGACCGGCGGGTTTGCTTCGGTTGCCGGTTCCACCCTGATCGGCTATTCGCTGCTCGGTGCCCCGCTGGAATATTTGCTTGCCGCCTCGCTGATGAACGCCCCAGGTTCGCTGATCGTCGCAAAAGCCTTCTGGCCAGAGACGGAAGAATCCAGCCTGGATGCCACGGTGCGGGACGTCCGCGATGAGGATTCCCGCAACATTATCGACGCGATCGGCGCCGGCGCCATGGCCGGCGGTCGCATTGCAATTGCTGTCGGCTGCCTGCTCATCGCCTTCATTGCCATTATCACCATGCTGTCGACCATGATCCACGGCGTCGGCACCTGGTTCGGGCAAGATGACTGGTCACTGGAAGGAATCTTCGGTGCCGTGTTCGCCCCATTTGCGTGGGCAATCGGTGTGCCATGGGATCAAGCCCCACTGGTTGGTTCCTTCATCGGTGAAAAGACGGTAATCAACGAGTTCGTCGGCTTCACCTCTATGGGGGACAATTTGGATGCGCTCGACCCGAAGTCGCTGATGATCGCCACCTTCGCCCTGGCTGGTTTTGCAAACTTCTCCTCGATTGCAATCCAAATCGGTTCCATTGGCGGGCTGTGCCCGGAGCGCCGCGGCGAAGTCGCGAAACTCGGGCCGCTGGCGTTGATGACTGGTTTCTTAGTCAACATGCTCAATGCCGCAATTGTTGGTGTGGTGGCCTTCTAGGGCTTTGCCCACCAAAGTCGCAACCGTCCCGTTCCAGCGATGGGAAGCGGCAACACAAAAACAGTTTTTCCCATCGATCACCCGTCACCGGCGTCGCGTCGCACGCACAGCCGGTGGCGGGTGCGGTGTTTGTAGGTGCTGAGCCGGGTTGTTTGCCTCGCAGGATGCGAACAATGTTCCACCCACCATGCATGACAGCCCGCCGTGCACAAGCTCCCTTTCCCCAGTGACCACACCCCGCCGTGCACAAGCCCCGCCGTGCACAAGCCCCTTATGCGGCGCACCAAGCTCGTCGCGTACTACATACCCAGCTGCCCCATCGGGGTACACCCCAGGTGTGCCTGTTGTGGGCGACAAGTGTTGCCACACCAGATGAAACGGGGGTACACCAAAACCCACAACCGGTATTGCTACAGCGTAAGAAGCAAGCGAAGGGATGTGGCCGACCAGCCCAGGGGCGCACAGCCGACTTATTGTGTCACCATTCGGGCACCTAGCGGCTGGTCAAGATCCACCACCGTAGAGGTCACCACAAGCTCCCGGGTGCAAGCCATCGGCGCATCCGGCAGCCGCCCCTGAAACACGGTGATCTTCACCTGGGTGGGGGTTTGTGTCACGGCGGTGTTGATGCCATAGCAGCGATGCGTTCCGGTGGTGAAGAACACGCGAATCTGCGAACCATCCCCGATGATCTCGTATCCATCCCATGTCGTCTGATGCGGGTTTTCGATTTGGGGATTAGCGGCAAGATCACTGTCCCGGGTCACCGGGCCGCGGGTGGTACCACTCCCGGAGAAACTCGGCCACGGCGGAAGATCACCTGCCCGGGAGGAGATGCCAATAGCGGCAAGAAGAAGCGCCACCAATCCGACAAGGGCAACAAATAACTTGGTGGCATCAATGGCGAGTTTGGGATGCATGACAGCTCCTATTCTGCAATGGTGTCGCCGTGCGGCAAACACCCTGTTTTGTCACACGCCCAGCGGTTTCCCACCATCGTGTAGCCGGGTGTTGGCCAACATTGTGGCACCACCAGGGTTGTGGCTCCACTACCGAAAACACCGGCCCCAAGCAATCATGATTCACCCGGGGTGGTACTTGGACTACGGGAGACAAAAATAGCAACAACAAGGGGCGCGACTCGACACGAAACGCAAGGTGGGTAACCGGGATGATCGGTGTGCGCGTCCTTTCAGCCTACCGCGCCCCAGCAATCCACTGCCGAGGCACCGACCGCGCCGCAACAATCCACTGCCGAGGCACCGACCCGCACCCCACCCTTCCCTACCGGCGCTGATACGTGGCCTGATGCTTGCCTGGACGGGCACGGGTCCATCCTTACCCCACCGGTGGTGCGCCGTGGATGAGTACACTGGCCTACTATGCAACACGCCTGCAGTGATTCGACTGTTGAACCGTTGCCGGGAACCGCCCGCACCGGGCGCATGTTTGTCGCCATGGAACATCCCGGCCCCTGGTCACGGGATATTTTAGATGGCGGCACACTCACCGACACCGACCGTTTCCGCGACATCCCGGGGTTGATGCTCATTCGCCGCCCCGGTCGGGAAGGCCGACATCCCAAAACACTGCGGCGGATCTATCTCATCTATCCCAGTGAAGGCATCATCGAAACGCTCCTCGCCCCGGAGGAAACCGTACCCACCTTGGACTTCACCGACCCTGGTCGCAACACCGCCCACGGGGCGACAGTGTTAGACGAACCATTGCTGCTGGTGTGCACCCACGCGAAACGGGATCAATGCTGTGCGGTGAAAGGCCGCCCGATTGTGGCGGCAGCCGCGGAGGCATACCCTGCCGCCCATGTGTGGGAATGCTCCCATGCGGGTGGTCACCGTTTCGCCCCAGCAGTGTTGCTCTATCCGTGGGGCTATTCCTATGGGCAGCTCAACGAACAGGCCACAATCGCCCTGCTGCGGGCAGCATATCGCGGCGAGATGTTCCTGCCCGGTAACCGGGGTTCAACATTATTCGATCAGCCAGGCCAAGTTCGTGAACTTGCTGTCGCCCACAGGCTTGCGGCGGCCGGGGAGTCACTCCATTTCGGGGATCTCACCGTCAACGGCGACATCGTCACCCACCGGGATGGTCGTCGTTTCACCGTTACGGTAACCGCCAGCACTGTCGATGAGGTGGTGGTGTCATGCGGGAAACCGCCCACCACGAAAACAAGCTACCGCGCCACACAGGTCACCCCCTTGCCAGAGGGTGACATACCCCAACCAGGCCAGCAGTGAGCCGCTGTTACCAGCGGCAACTCGTGACGCGCTTATAGCGGCACCGGTGTTGCCCACCAGTAGCGGCAGCAGGCTGCTACACGGTTTGCAGAACCAGCTCCGCAGTGGGGGCATCAATAATGAGATGTGTGGCCAATCCCATCGATAAGGCTGCACTGATTGCTTGTGCTTTTTCCACCCCACCGGCGATCAGCACCCGCGCCGGACGGGAAGCTAACTGTGCCAATGTGATCCCCACAGTGCGGGCATCAATATCGGGTACGGCGATCTGTCCATCAATCGTGAAGAACCGGGAACATGCATCCCCCACCGCCCGGGAAAGCAGTTCGGTGATCTCACCTTCCGTTATCAACCCAAGATTTAACAGCAGCGCCTCCCGGTGAATATCACCGACGGTAAACACCGCCACATCAACTGCTGCCCCGGCGGCCAAAATATCGGCAATAAAACGGTCTTGTTCCACAATGGTTTTCGTCGTGGGATCATCAAAAATCACCGGCAGCGGCAGCGGCACTGCCCGGGCAGTAAACGCCTCCGCGACATTGCGTAACGTTTCCGCGTCAAAGGTGGAATGGGTGGAATGGGAAGTACCGCCTTTGAGCTGCACCACCTGCACATCCCGGCGCGGTGACGGATGCGCAGCCAGCGCCTGCGACACTGCATACATGGTGTTGCCCCACGAGATCCCCACCCGCATTCCATCATCCACCAGCGGTGGAATCACCGCCGTGCTCGCTTGAGCAAGTTCTGTCAACACATGCTTGTGCGCATTCGAGGCGGGGATCACCACCGTTGCCGCAGTAATCGGAAACGCCTGTTCAAGGGCGGTGGCAAGGGCGCTGGTTTGCGAGCTCGGATCGTGAATAGTGATGGTGACCAGGGACGTGTCCCTGGCGAAACGCAGCAATTTCGCCACGGTGGGGCGAGAGATCCCTAACGCTTCAGCAACCTGCGACTGGGACATCTCATCGGTGTAATACAATTTTGCCGCCCGCAGTGCCTGCGCGACTTTGGCATCTGTCATAACCGACTCATCTTTCCACTGGTGCGGCTGTGGCTCACAGCATGGGGTTTTTCTGCCCGGTGCCACAGCAACGCCGGGTTTCTACTGCACCTATCACAGCACAGTATTACTCCTCCCGGCCAGTTCCAGGTGCTGCTGGCTGCGGTGAGGAGAAGATATTCCTTCTTCCGACCAGTGCCAGGGTTGTACTGTTTTCACGTCACCAACCTGCTGGGGCGCCCTGTTGGGATCCGGGGACAGCCACCCACTCGGCGTGGGGTACTCGACACCGGGTGGGCAGCACCACTCGAGCACCCAAACCCCGGCACAGTATTTGCTTCCATGTTCCTTCTGCTATGACGCACGAAGGATCATCCACCAAGGTTACTGCCCCGCTTGGCCCTCCAAGCTAGTGTCTACTGGCCGCACACAGCTGGCCGCCTCAGCGGCACGCTGCCGGGCTTGCTCCACTGTGTCCGCGGTCGCTAATGCCACCCCCATGCGACGCCGGGGTGTCGCCGAAGGTTTACCAAATAGCCGTACCTGGGATTCGGGAATAGCTAGCGCCTCCCGCAAACCGGTGAATGCGGGCATATCTGTGGTGGTCTGCCCATAGATCACCTGACTTGCCCCAGGTGTTGTCAGTGTCACGTCGATGGGCAGCCCTAAAATCGCGCGGGCGTGCAGTTCAAATTCGCTGCACCGTTGGCTTGCCATCGTCACCATACCGGTATCATGCGGCCGCGGCGACACTTCAGAAAACAGCACATCGTCGCCGGCAACGAACAGTTCCACACCGAATACTCCCCGCCCGCCAAGGGCAGTAGTGATCCGCGCAGCAATGGAGCGGGCTGCTTCTTTCGCGGCATCCGACATTGCTGCCGGCTGCCACGACTGCACATAGTCACCGTCAAGCTGCTGGTGGCCGATCGGTTCACAAAACCAGGTGGCATCCTGCCCGGTTGCCGGATCAATACTTTTCACCGTCAGCAAGGTGATCTCATAGTCGAAGTCGACAAACCCTTCCACAATCACCCGGGTGTTGGTCACCCGTCCGCCACGTTGGGCAGTCTCCCAGGCGGCGGGAAGCTCTGCTGCGGAATGCGCCACCGACTGGCCTTTCCCGGAGGAAGACATCACCGGTTTAATCACGCAAGGAAAACCAATGTCGGCGGCTGCCTCCTGCAGCTCCGGCAATGATCCAGCAAACGCATAGGGGCTGGTCGGAAGTCCGAGTTCTGCGGCGGCAAGCCGGCGGATCCCTTCCCGATCCATTGTCAAACAAGTGGCCTGTGCGGTGGGGATGACAGTGACCTCGGTGGTGTCTTCCAACTCCTGCAGGACACTGGTTGCCACCGCTTCAATCTCCGGGACAACCACATCCGGCTGCACTGTGGTGATCAGTTCCCGCAGCGCCACCGGATCAGTCATATCGACAACATGGGCAACATCTGCGACCTGATGGGCGGGGGCACCTGCATAGCGGTCAACCGCATGCACCACCACACCGTAGCGGGCAAACGCAATAGCCACTTCTTTGCCTAACTCCCCAGCGCCCAGCAGCATGACCGTAATGGCCTGTTTCGGATGCGGGCAACCAAATTCGGTCGGGGTAAACATCAGCACAACACCTTCACTTTTTGTGTTTCACGTCGCTTGATTGTTCGCACAGCAGCAAACCAGTTTTCGCCCAATCCGGCCACCACCCTGCCCGGGATGACCAAACAGTTCGTGCAGCTGCCAACTTGTCACCATCTGGTTGTCACCAGACGGTGCAGAACACCGGACAGCTAACATAGCAGCGCTCGCCTGCGCCACAGCACCATAGGTGGTTTGAAGGATGCACCGGCACACCGTGCTGGAACACAACACCAGTACACCGAACTAATGGTGCCGCCAACAGCCGGCTACGCCATAGGGCTTGCCTTCCACCCTACAAGCAGCACACCCTGCCAGGGTGGCGAATACCACAACAACTCTTAGGTTTTCCTCCCAGGTAGGAAACCCCATGCTACGTCAAGGCATCCGCACAGCCCGCGAAATCTGCAGTACACTGCTGCTATGGCATACCATGCAGACTCAAGCGATCTCACAGTAAAAGAAGTGCTCACCTGGGATGGGTTTGGTGAAGCCACCCGTGAGCTGGCACAAACCATTGTCGATCAGGATTTCACCCCGGACATTATTATTGCCGTTGCCCGCGGCGGCCTGGTGCCTGCCGGCGCCTTGTCCTATGCCATGGGGGTGAAATTGGCGGACACAATGAACGTCGAGTTTTACACCGACGTCGAAGAAACCCTTCCCGATCCGGTGCTGCTGGCGCCCCTGCTCGACATGGATGAGATCGCCGGAAAAAAACTCCTCGTTGTTGACGATGTAGCCGACTCTGGTCGCACCCTTGCCCTGGTACTCGAGCTGCTAAAGAAAGCCGGCGCCGGCGATGTGCGTTCCGCGGTGCTCTACGCGAAATCCCGCTCTGTCGTCGATCCGACCTTCGTGTGGAAACGCACCGACGAGTGGATTGTGTTCCCCTGGTCGGCGGAAAAGCCAGTAGAAAAGTCTACGAACTAGATTTCTAAGACTTCTATCAAGCAACAACCTACTGCGAAGGCAGTGTTCCAACACCCCCTCGGCGCGTCCCCGCGACTGTGGTACCCAAACCAGTGGTGCACAGTGTGGTGGCGCGCCGTTGGTGGCTGTGCATCCGGAGGTTACCTGGTCTCTACCAAGACATAAGGAAAAGCAGCCTGCAGCATATCGTTCAAACAACGATTGCCACAGGCTGCTTTACTCGTGTGGGATGTGTCAACAACCAAGGTGCGATAGCCCGCTGAGCACAACTGCTACAACCGCCAGCACCAGGCAACACACCACGGCCGCCAGCGACAGCACACCCCTGCTAGCTCTCCATCACGTCGTTGATCACAATGGTTTGATCCCGGCCAGGGCCGACCCCAATATAGGACACCCGGCAGCCAGACAATTCCTCGAGCCGGCGCACATAGGCCTGCGCCTTCGGCGGCAGCTCCTCGAAGGTGCGGCAGCCGGTAATATCCTCATCCCATGCCGGCATCGTCTCATAGATCGGCTTGGCATGATGGAAGTCCGACTGGGACACCGGCATCTCATCGAAACGCACCCCATCGACGTCATAGGCCACACAGATCGGAATCTCCCCGATCCCGGTGAGCACATCCAACTTGGTGACAAACAGGTCAGTAAACCCATTCACCCGGCTGGCATAGCGTGCCACCACCGAGTCATACCAGCCGCAGCGCCGCTTCCGACCAGTGTTGACCCCCACCTCGCCACCGGTGGTTTGCAAAAACTCGCCCCACTCATCGAACAATTCCGTGGGGAAGGGACCGGCACCGACGCGAGTGGTGTACGCCTTGACAATGCCTAACGAAGCGGTGATCTTCGTAGGCCCAATCCCGGAGCCGACACAGGCGCCACCGGCGGTCGGGTTCGACGAGGTCACAAAAGGATAGGTGCCGTGATCCACATCCAACATGGTGGCCTGGCCACCTTCCATAAGAATGTGTTTGCCGGCGTCGAGCGCCTGGTTGAGCTCTAATTCGGTTTCGATAACCATCGGCCGCAGCCGGTCAGCGAAAGACAGCAGATAGTCGACAATCGCATCAGCTTCGATCGCTTTGCGGTTATACATTTTCACCAGAATCTGGTTTTTCACATCCAACGCAGATTCAACTTTTTGCCGCAGAATCGACTCGTCGAAGAGATCCTGCACCCGGATACCAACCCGGGATACTTTATCGGCATAGGTCGGCCCGATACCGCGGCCAGTAGTGCCGATGGCACGCTTACCAAGGAATCGTTCCTGCACCCGGTCAAGTACCTGATGATAGGGGGCAACAATGTGGGCATTTGCCGAGATCCGCAGCCGGGAAGCGTTCGCGCCCCGGGCCTCCAATCCGTCGATCTCGTCGAAGAGTGCCTCCAAGTTGATCACCACACCGTTGCCAAGAATTGGGGTGGCGTTTTCGCTCAACACACCGGCAGGAAGCAGCTTCAACTCATATTTTTCACCACCCACTACAACAGTGTGACCAGCATTGTTGCCACCGTTAGGCTTGACAACATAGTCCACTTGTCCGCCCAGAATATCGGTGGCTTTTCCTTTGCCTTCGTCGCCCCATTGAGCGCCGACTACCACGATTACTGCCATTGGTGCACCTACTTGAAGTGTCGAGATTCGGCCAGAGTTGCACTGCCCTTGGTGATTGTCCTCATCCACGGCACGTGTTGGGACAAGAACGCATCATAGTGTACACGGCACACCTGCCCGGCCAGTGTGGGAAAGACCACCCCAAGTCAAGTGCTCACCTTGCAAGCAGCCCGTTTGCCGTTCGTCGGTGAAACAAAAGAAAAAAACTCGGCCTGATTACAGCCCACCTTCGACGCGCCTTTAGCCAAACACGTTCTCTCCACACCAAAGGCTTCCATCCCTGCATAACAGGTACTACTGACCACCCAGTAGACTGCTGTAGCTATGACAGTCTTGGTCGTCGCCATGGATTCCGCCACTGATGTGCCGGGCAGCCCACTTCCAGCCGCAGCACCACAGGTGGTGTCACAGGCCACAGTGGTTTCGTTGCCGCCGCGTCCCACCCGCCGCGAACTCAAAACACTCGACGACATCCTTGCGCAGTATCGTCCCGCCGACACCGGACCGAGTCTCGAAGAGATTCAGGCAAGTAACGCTGTGCCCGCATTGGGCATTCCACAACGCAGCCAGCTAATAGATGTGGAGATGCGCATCATTGTGTACGGCGATGACAGCTTCTTCAGCCTCATTGTCACCCGGCTGATGCGGCGGGATGAGCATTGGATCGAAGTAGCTTATGTGCCAACCGATCCTGCCTCTGTGGTGGCGGCAAACTTCGCCATACCCACAACCAGTGCTGCGGCGTGGACGCTTGCCGCCACAGGTGAAGTTCATCCTATTCCGCTCATCCGCGATGATTCCGCCAATGCGGTAGTCGGCTATGCCACGATTCACCGCGCCGACTTTAGGGAGATCACCGGGGAGATCATTGTCGATGACACAGTGCTGCTGCGGCACGAAGCAACCAAACGACTACCCCGCCACGGCAACTATGGGGTGCGGCTCGTACCCATGAATACTGCACCCGGCATTGCAGCCGCCCGGGCAATCACCACCTTTGATCCACAAGGAACACCGGGAGTGTTGCGTCGCCTATTTGGTCTCACTGCAAGTCCTACCCCGGCCGGGAAACAGCCGCCGGTCGAATATGATCCAGCGACGTTAGCCACCGGCCGTGCCCTCCAGGCCGGCGGTCTCGAGCTGGTGGTCACCATTGACGGGATTGCCCGACCCCGACCGGTGAAACGAGTAACGTTCTATCGTCATCTGCGGGATCTGCAGCTTGTGCGGCCCGCTGATCCAAGTGATGACCGCACAGCCAAATAGTTCATCACCCGCGGTGGTTCACAGCCGTAGCAATCCTGCACCATGGCGAAAACACCGCTGCACCATTGCCAACTGCAACACAGCAACCACAACACAGCAACTGGTGCAAAGCTAGCTAGTATGCCACGGAAGAAAAAGGGAACGCGGCAAGATTGGGCGGATCTAGCAAGATTGCGGAGCGCAACACGTACGCGGTGCACTGCAAGCGTGGTGCTGATAAATTCAGTCCCACCAGCAGGTGTCAGGGAAAGCTCACATAAGGCCATGCCCATGGCTCAAGTGTGCATGACAACGTGGTTCAAGAGTGGATGACAACGTGGTGCAACTTAAAAAGGTTGCATAACACTGCTACGCAACTCCAGCTATTGTTCAGCCGTATCGGCAGGATCATTGAGCTGCTCGCCGCTGATCGTGGGCTGCCGAAAATGGGCGTGCCGCTCTTCCGGGCGGGGCTCATGCAACTCGGGCGGCACTTCCGGATGTTCACTCGTTGGCTGCAGCACCGCCTTCGCTGAGCTGCGGGACAATCCACAAATAGAGAGCAAATCCACAATCAGGGAACGGGTCTGTCCAAGCACCATCACCGCCGAGAGCACTTTCCCATCAACGACAGCAGGACCGGCCATCGCCCCCATTCGTCGCAATTTCGCCGTGAGCTCACCGATTACTGACGCTTCGAGTTTGTGTTGTGGCTGCCGGTACGCCACCGCCAGTACCGTCATCACCTCAGAAAGGCCAGTAATGAGATGCAACTGGTCGGCGGAGACCTCATCATTGTCTTCCGCTAACACGAGGGCTCGGCGGGCCAGCACCCGCGTATTGCGCATCGCATTATCGACTGGGTTCAACACCCGGTTGAGCGACCGAACGCGCCGTTTTGTTTTCCAATGCAGCGGGCTGACCAGCGCGGCCTCTTGCCCAGCTTTTGCTTGTGCAATGAGATTATTGATATTGCCCTGGGTGCCCCGGGCAGTCTGTAAGGCCCGACGAATCCGGGGCGCATCATGGGTAGGAAGAGCAAGAGCGACCTCCGCGAGCACATGAGCCGCAATCGACAGAATCGTTGAAATTTCGTTGCGGGCACCCTTCAACGGATTATCGGGAACCAGCGCCAAAATCACAATGGCCACCGACCCACCAATAAACGAATCCAGCATCCGATCCACCCCACCGGAAGTGCCGGGCGGGAAAATCGTGGCAATCAGCACGACCCCAATACCAGCTTGGGTGAATACCAGTTGGGAACGATCCGCATACACTGCTGCCGCTAACGCGATAGCCACAATCACCCCCATTTGCCAGGCACCACCGCCAAGCCAGGTAACCAGCAGATCACCTAACCCCACCCCGAGGGTAACGCCAATATTCAGTTCAACAGCACGGCGCAGCCGCTCCCCGCCGGTAAGACCGATGATGATGATCGCAGCCATGGGGGCGAAGAACACATTGTGGTGACCAAACCAGTGGGTTGCCACCCACCAGGACACCCCGGCCGCCAGCGAGCCTTGCACAATGGGGACAAGCGATGACCGCAGCCGAGTGAGCCCATCGTCATGAAATTGACGCAGTCGTGCACCGGCACCACGTCGCGCCCGGGTCAATGTGAGGCCAGCCACTTGCATTCCTTCACCGTTGTTGTATCAGCCCAAACCATCATTCCGGCACACCGTCAACAGTTGCTGCACCATGCCAGGTGTGCCACACGTCCCAACCTTAGCGAAAACCATCCAATGCGGTGGTAGTTGTTGCAAGACCTCAACGCCACAACCGGCGGTATCCCACACCACCGAGGGAGTCAACTGCCCGCATAGCCCCCAGCCTGCCCAAGTAAAGCGCCTGCAGCATAAGGAAGCGCCTGCAGCATCAGGAACTTGTAACGGGAGCAACGTAAGGGACTTGTGACGGACAAAAAATAAGGAACATGCGGCAGGCAGTAAGGATCACCCGGCAGAACAAAGCATGAAAAAACGGATACGACCCACCCTCCCGGCAGCCGGGAGCGCAGCATCGTATCCGTTGACAGATGCGTGACACACAACCATCACGCAAACTATTTCACCGATCAGCGGCTAGCTGAAAGGGAAAAGAAAGACATTTACTTCGACAGGGTGGTGCCCACCGAGTGCAGATCCTGGCAGGTTTCGATGATGCGTTCGCTCATGCCCTGCTCAGCCTTCTTCATGTAGGAGCGAGGATCGTAGACCTTCTTGTTGCCGACTTCGCCGTCCACCTTGAGCACACCGTCATAGTTTTCGAACATGTGGCCAACCACTGGACGGGAGAACGCATACTGGGTGTCGGTGTCGACATTCATCTTAATGACACCGTAGCGCAGTGCTTCTTCGATCTTTTCCTTCTCGGAGCCGGAGCCACCGTGGAAGACGAAATCGAATGGCTGTGCATCCTCATCCAGGCCGAGCTTCTTCGCAGCAACACGCTGACCAGCCTTGAGTACCTCAGGGCGAAGCTTGACGTTACCTGGCTTGTACACGCCGTGGACGTTACCGAAGGTAGCAGCCAGCAGATAGCGGCCGTTTTCACCGGAGCCGACAGCGTCGATGGTCTTGGCGAAGTCTTCTTCCGAGGTGTACAGCTGGGCGCCAGCCTTAGCCTCAACACCGTCTTCTTCACCGCCGACAACACCGATCTCGAATTCGAGAATAATGTGTGCCTTGCGTGCCTTCTCCAGGAGTTCCTGAGCAATCACCAGGTTCTCGTCGATCGGGATAGCGGAACCATCCCACATGTGGGACTGGAACAGAGGCAGCTCGCCGCGGTCGACACGCTCCTGGGAGATAGCGATCAACGGACGAACATACTCGTCGAGCACTTCTTTCTGGCAGTGGTCAGTGTGCAGTGCCACGTTGATGCCATAGTTCTTGGCGGCTTCGTGAGCAAACGCAGCCAGCGCGCAAGCACCCTTGACCTTGTTTTTCACAGCCAAGCCGGAACCGAACTCAGCACCGCCGGTGGAGAACTGGATGATGCCATCGGATTCAGCTTCAGCGAAACCCTTCAAAGCGGCGTTGATGGTCTCAGAGGAGGTGCAGTTGATCGCGGGGTAAGCAAAACCCTTCTCCTTGGCGCGATCAAGCATCTCGGCATAAACCTCAGGTGTTGCGATAGGCATAGAGAAGATTCTCCTTGGGGTAGGTTAAAGATGAAAAACGTCGCGGGGTTCTATGAAATTGTGGACTCCGCGTAGAACGCGGCCACACATGGGGCGTGCCCCGCAGCAGAAAAGCCGAGTGAGCACTGCGCCAGAGCATCTTCGTCTCGGACATTGCTCACGCGAACCCTCATGGCGCTACATGCTGATAGTTTAGGCGTTGACGGCACTCGGTGGCGGATTTTATGTTTCATATCACCACCCAAGGTCTCTGCGGGGCAGAGAGATTGACACGATTTTTCTCTCTTACGCCGCAGCTCACAGCATTGTAGGCATCCACACAACAAACACATGTGGTGAAATAGCTCACCGTCCAAATCGAAAGCGAAACTATTCACAATAATGCTCGCAGCGTAGTGTTTTCCTGCAACCGATGGGAGAACAACAATCACCCCTGTAGGCGGCAGCAAAGTCCCGTTGGCGTAGCGATGATGTTAGGCGTTAGGCGAAAGTGGGCAACGCGGACAGTACCAAGCCAAATACTGCAGCCGGTTGCAATGGCTTTCTACTCGCAGTTGCCGAGAGCATCACCAGATAGCATGTGCCACATGAAAAAAGACAAACCGGCTGAAAACACGGTAGTCATTGCAGTTTCAGCAGCGTGGGGCACGTCGTCGCTGACGGTGATCTAGCCCTTTTAGCAACAGGAGTTTTTCACAAGTCCGCAGGTTTCGAGGCTTGGAAGAACCCTTTGTGAAAAGGTTCCGTCGACGGCTCAGCGGCGTGCTTTTTACACAATCACCTCTTGAGACCGGAAACGGGTTTCTGTGCCACAGCTTTTCCCAAAGCCCCGTTAAGTGGCGGCAGTATGCGTCACCCTGATAGCTGGTCACTGTGGTTTTCCGCCGTAACCAGATAGGGTAGGCCATGTGATTGACACCACCTTTGTGACTGCAGCGGCTGAGACGGTTCAAGCTGCCGGCCCGCGATGGATGGATCCGATGTATCTCATGTCGGGTTCGGGACCATTCGGCGACTGGATTCTCGGCGGCATACTCCTCATAGTTTTTATCGAATCTGGCGTGCTGTTTCCGATTCTTCCCGGCGATTCGCTTCTATTCACAGGCGGCATGCTCGCCAGCCAGCCTGATCCTTTCGCTCCTCTTTGGCTTCTCGCGGTGAGCGTCCCGATGGCCGGTATACTCGGCGGGTTCGTGGGCTACTTCCTTGGACACAAGTTTGGGGAAGTACTCTCTCACAAGCCCGATAGTCGTTTCTTTAAAAAAGCGTGGCTGACCGAATCGCACGACTTTTTTGAAAAATACGGCCCTATCACGGTGATTATCTGCCGCTTCGTGCCGATTGTGCGTACCTTCGCCTCCGTTGTTGCTGGAATGTCAGGTATGCGCTTCCGCCAGTTCGCTATCTACAACATCATTGGCGCGATCCTGTGGGGCACGGGTCTGGTGATGCTCGGCGCATGGCTGGGACAGTTCTCGTTCATCCGCGACCACATTGAGGCGATTTTCCTCTTTATCGTGTTGCTCTCTATCACCCCAGGTATTTGGGGCGCGTGGAAAAAGTCGAAGTGGGGCAGTAAGAAAACGGCGGATGCGAACACTACTAGCCCGCGGGTGAAGTAGAGCCTGCAACCTTTCAGCGTTTACGCCCGACATTCACACACCCGGCCTGTTCTGCTCTGCGCTGCTCGCAGTTTATTGCTCATGTTCTTGCTGATTGGACTGTAGAGCCTGACGCTAAGACATCGATGGTGTTCATTGCGCCTGGTCAACTGTGGCAGAACGGATTTGTGGAGTCGCTTCATAACCGGATGCGGGATGAACTGTGGAAAGACAATCACATCGAAGGTATCGGCCATGCGCGTGTTCTGCATAAACGCTGGCGGGTTCGATATAATCCGCGCCACCCGTATTCATCGTTGGAGTATCTTTCCCCGAGTGAATTCGCAGCTCAAGTTCAAGCTGGGCAAGAAACAACAGCCCGACAACTTAAGTCTGCCGAGCCGAATATCCAGAGCACCTCACCACCAGTTAGGAAAAACGAATCTCGATCATCTTCAATTAGCAGGACACATCGATCTTACCCATGACGTGACAAGCGGATATCCAGCAGCTAAGTCTTGACTCCAGATAGTTCTCAATAGTTCTCAGAAAACAGGACGAGTACACTTCGGGACATGAACTGCCCTCAGTGTGACTGTGAATACACCTACGAAGTCTCGGGACTCTACACATGCCCGGAATGCGCCCATGAATGGTTTCCAGGCGAAGAGACAGAAATCCAACAGATTGTTGATTCTGTCGGAAACCCCCTCAGTGACGGCGATAGCGTCACCATCGTAAAGACTATGAAGATCAAAGGCTCGGCAACGCCACTGAAGGCTGGCACGAAGGTGAAAAATATCCGGCTCATTGAACCGGAGAACGGTCACGACATCGAAGCTCGTATCGACGGCTTCGGCAAGATGTATCTCAAATCATCGATCGTCAAGAAAGCCTAACAACTACTTGGGTACCTGCCGAACGGCTCAATCCGGCGCGGCCACTACTGCTTCTACTGTGAAGAGCTCGCCAGGTTTTCTTATTGACTGAGCTCATCAGCCTGTCCCGCGTTATCTGAGATATACGCTATACAACAGACGACTACCGTGTGTTTTTCAAGCTGGTATGCCATTACCGTAGTGAAGTAATCAGCCCCTGCTTGCCATTTCGGGTTTGGGGTAATCAAAACTGAATAGTTTCAATTGCTTAACACCCACGCCGACGCGGGACTGTGGGTAACAAAAATAAAGATGTTTGCAGAGCCCTGTGAGGTATTGCATCGGATTCGGGGCGCGATAAGTCTTCTACTGCGGCTGCGTGTTGCAGAGCCTCGTGGAAGATATGGTTCTCGCTTTTCTAAACGTCATCCCGGGTGACGCGGGCAGCAGCTTCCATCAGCATCCACCCTGATAGTTGGGTGGACAAATCGCGCTCCGGGATCTCAGAACCATTCGTGGCACCGTTGACGCGCGTACCAATAAATGAATGCTCGGTCGGCAGCTGCGCTCCTTCGGGCCAGTAGGAGGCGAAAAGGGGAAGCCCATCGATCTCTAGGCGGTTATTCCACACAGACTCAGCAGAGCGCAGCACCAGACGTGTCGCGATGCTTTTCACCTTCCGCATATTCGGAGTATCGTCCGGAAGTCGGACTGCCGCATCAGCGAGGTAGCGAACCAGAATGCCTTTAAACAGACCCCCGTCACCGCCGCCTGTTCGCCAATTGATCACTGACTTGTCGTCGGCAAGATGAGCAGCAACAGCATGGATAAGGGTTTCCACGCGGAACGTAGCGGTCGCCAAAGCATCGATTGTTCGCGCCACACTCTCAGCTGACAGCTCATGTGCAGGAGAAGAAGTTGGAGGCGTTGACACTGGTGAATCACTCGTTCTGGGTGTCGCAGCGCTAGCCGACTCGCGGCGATCTTTTTCACCGGCTTCGACTGGTGCCTTGCCGGACACTTGGTCGTTTTCTCCCGATCCAGGAGGTATCCATTCATCATTGACGATGCTACTCAGCGGCGTGGTGTCATCCAGGCCGAGCAGCTGTCGGTACTGGACAATTTGCTCCACCAATGCGCCGATCACGACACCCTGGCAATAGGGATGAATATCTCTGACTAACTCATAGTCATTCATGGTGCAGCGCATACCGTCCATGACAAGCCCACGGTCATCGATGAGATGCTCATATATCCAATCGACGAGATTCCGGGTGGTGTTAATCTCGCCCTGCCGGGCAGCCAGAATAGCAGCCGGCCCATTGGTGGGAACGTTGAAGAAGTAACCTTCCCGACGCCAGGGTAGAGCACCCACAAATGGGTCGAGCCCGAGGCGCACATTGCGGACAAGCTCCCGGTAGTACTGGGAATTAGGGACACCACTACACGAATTGACCCGCCCGTGCGCTAATGCCATCCACGCTTTGTCGTCGTAGTAATCGTTGCGAACTAATGGAAAAAGATTACGGATCCGCATGCCACGAATAGTTTTCGCGATCATGGCGCCACGGCGCGATGTCGCACGCCGCGATGCGGCGTCAACAAGACAATCTAGATAATGTGCCTGCCACCAGTAGTGCCAGTGAAAGAAGATGTTGTCCCGTGTCCGTGGCGGCCACGCCACTTTGAGAAGGTTGGTTCCCGGAATACCCCACACGCGGCTGGCATGGCGTTCAGTAATCGCTGACTCAGCGAGGTCGGCGCGATGCGCCCATTGCACAAACACGGGAAAAGAGTTCTTTCAAGTTGAGTGAAAAAGTACAGCCATTGTGAGTTATCGTATGCTCGTCCAACGACGCTACCAGCGTTGACGTTCACGCAAGTGACAGGTTACCCCCAGGGCAACATTCCCTGCCACGTCCAGGAAAAATTCTCGAACACAATCAGCCAAATCACCACTCTTCAAGTAACGATGAGGGGCCGCTGAGGCTGATATGGTCAGCCGGTCAGTGCCCATGCGAGTGTTGCGACTCGGCTTATAAGTTTTCTGGTGGATTAACGGACGCACATGGTTGCACTGATGGTGGCCGGCCGGTGGCAGCCGCTTGTCCGGTGGAGAATAAAACATCGACACGCCGCTGGTATCAGGCTCGCAGAGGCGATCGTTGGGCAAGCTTTGCGCCCATTGGGCGGTGTGTGTCAGCCTCCAAGATGGCAATCATGACTGGAAGCTGCACTGTCTTTGAGACTGCTGCACAGTGGTGAAAACCAGCACCCGGCAGCAACACCGGAAGCTCAAGAATTCCACCGACTATCGCCTCACATAAAGATCAAAGCACCGCGAGTCGATACCCTTGAAAACAACTTCCTTCACTACAGCCCTGAAAAAGCTTCCATCCCGGCGGAAAAAGGTTGCAGCCCCGAACGCCGTGGCTACCACGCATCGTTAAGATCAGCATGCTGCCGGATCCACGTATGCATAGCAATACCTGCTGCGACGCCAGCGTTGATCGACCGTGTTGAACCAAATTGGGCAATCGAACAAGTCATCACCGCAGCATCTTGCGCCTCTTCGCTGACGCCTGGTCCTTCTTGACCAAACAGCAGCAGACAGTTTCGGGGTAGTTTAGCCGTTTCCAGCGGCACACACCCGGGAGTGTTGTCGATAGCAACGACCGTCAAACCCTGTTCACGGCAGTAGGCCAGCAAGTCATCGACGGTGGCATGGTGCTGCAGATGCTGATAGCGGTCGGTCACCATGGCGCCGCGTCGATTCCATCGACGACGGCCAACAATATGGACTGTGTCTACCGCAAAAGCATTAGCGGTACGCACCACAGTGCCAATGTTGGCGTCGTTTTCAAAGTTTTCAATCGCAATATGGAGCGAATGGCGACGGGAGTCGATGTCGGCAACAATCGCCTCCCGGGTCCAATAGCGGTAGGCGTCCACCACATTCCGACTGTCACCCTCAGCAAGCAGCGTGGGATCATATCGCTCATCCTGCGGAACAGGCTGATCGGGATGTTCCTCCCGCCACGGGCCAACACCAACGCGCCCGGCACCCCACTCGGTAGGTCCTGGCTGATCGGCCGTCGACAGATCTGCGGCTCCTCCGGCTTGCTTGTTGGTGTTTGTCCTCATGATCACCACATCGTACCCGCCCGCAAAGCTGGCACACGAACAGCGCTAGCGGATTTTCCACCCTAGGCAGGCAAGATCCATGTTTAGCAGCAGGGTGCCTTGCAGACGGAAAGAAACCAGGGAATCTTGCAAACGGAAGAGACCAGGCGACTTGCCGGCGTGTCTCGTGCCAACGCCCGCATCACCCGACGATCTAGTGTTCGAGCCCAAGATCCGCCAAGTCAAGCAGGTAACGGTATTCCAACCCGGCATGCGCCAAGGTGGTTTCCGCGCCGGTTGCCCGGTCACAGACAGTGGCAACTGCCACCACTTCAGCACCAGCTTTGCGTACTGCTTCCACAGCTGCCAGCGGCGACTGGCCAGTAGTGGTGGTGTCTTCCACAACCAGCACTTTTTTGCCTTGAATGTCTGGTCCTTCGATTTGCCGCTGCATCCCGTGAGTTTTCGCAGCTTTGCGAACAACAAACGCATCAATTGGACGACCGTCGGCATGCATGATGGCTGTCGCCACCGGATCCGCCCCCAGCGTCAACCCGCCGACGGCATCAAACGCTAAATCGTCGGTGAGCTGACGCATCAACGAACCAATCAGACGGGAGGCTTCATGATGCAACGTCCCCCGGCGCAAGTCGACGTAATAGTCGGCAACCTTGCCCGACGACAACGTCACCGTGCCGTGCACGACACATAACGACTTCACCAACTCTGCGAGGCGTGCTTTTTGGGTTTGGTCGAGCTGTTGTTTCGCCATAGTGGTGGTGTCCTTCACTGCTGAGAAAAGTGCTGCTGCACCAGGCAGCGGCACTATGGAATTTTGCTCTGTGCAACGGTGCGGCAACGATATCGTCAACCCTGTTGCTGGAAAGCCAGCTTACCGGGCGGCACACCGCACAGTAGCTACCTGATCGCATTGGGCAACATGACCCAACTATTATCGTCACCCCGAGGTGCAGCAACAGCCCAGAGAGCGGTGTCGATTGTTAGCTTTCCCGAAGCTGCTTGCATGCACACCGGTGCAGCATGAGTTGCCGGTGGCTGTGCTAGGAAACAAGGTGTGTCCGCCCAGATACTCAGCCGGTGACGGCGGGTAGTTGTTACCGAAGATAGTCGGCGCCACGAAGCTGCGGCAGTGTTTGCGGTCTATCCCACAACCCTTGTGCGTGTTGGCGCTGAAAACTGGGAAGAATACTGCACAACATTGCAGCCCACGAAGTAAGTCAAAGTGCAACGCTCTGCAACAAAGCGCGCCCCACCCCTGGGCGTACACATCACCCTTCCAGTGGCTGAGTGTTCATCGGTGCAACACTCATCGCTAGTTCGTGTCGTCGTCGTGTTGTGGCTTTGCCCGGCGCGGCTTGGGAGGTGTACCAAGATGTGGATCGGTGGGATCTTCAGCGGTGGTATCGGTGAAAATATGGGGTTTATCAAGCTTCCGGGGAATCACGAGACGGCCATCGGTTGGGGCAGGATCCAGCGAATCGGCGATGGGATCAATATAGTCACCACCGAGTGGGGTTAGCGGCACAATCCCATAGGTGCGCGGGTTGGCACGGGTGGGATAGTCCACCGGTGTTGCCGCCGCTAAACCGGCAGCATCGAGCGAATGAGTCGTGTGCTGGTTGGTGTGCGATTCGCTCTCTTCGTGCCCTGCGACGTTGGCAGGGGCGACGGTGTGATCACTGTTTTCCGCGGTGGTCGACATCCCTGGCGCGCCTACGATGTGGGCTGCTGCAGCAGAATTCTCAGCGGCGAAAGGTGCTGCAGGTTCGGTTGGTGCAGCAGCTGTTGTCGGTGTCGCATCACCCGGTGTCTTGTCAGGCTGGGTGGTGTTTTGAGCCGGGTTTGCTGTTGCACTCGCCGCTGCCGGGGTTTGGTGAGCATCCTGTGCCGGTGGCTTACCGCGATGCTCACTAGTGTGAGCTTGTTCAGTTGGGGGTGTTGATTCTTCACCAACAGCAAACTGGTGTGCCGATGGTGGCGCTGTGGTTTGTGGTGCACAGCCGGCTGCAAGGTGGGTTCCCGGGCGAGTTGGGATGGCCGATGGTTGGCTTGGTAACTGGGTTGGGTGGCGTTCGGGGAGTACCCGGGCGCAGTCAGCAATGGCGCCGAGTTGGCGCGCTAGGGTGTAAAGCTCCTGTTCGCTAGTGGTGCTGTCCACAATGGCAGCCACCCAGTATCCGGCGATGACGATCTGTTCGATGTGGCTGTCGATACGCGTGAGTGCTGTGTTGAATCGATCATCGGCGATCATGCCGGCTGCTTCCGGTTCACCAGCCCACACTGTCCATTTTCCGGCTGTTGCTACCGCGACTGGTTGTTCGCCGGCGAGCGGCGTATTCGTGCGGGTGATCCGTAGGACAGCGGCGGGTGGACGTAGTTGGCGAAGTGCGACGACGGTAAAGGCACCAAAGTCGGCGAGATGCGTTTCCCTGTCCGCAAGGATACCGCTGACCACATGTCGGGCTGGTTCGTCGAAGGCGGCGAAGGGAAAGTCGAATTCCCCGGCAAGATATTGGTCTTTTCGCCCGTAGTGCAGTCCGTGTTGGGTGGCGAAGCGGCGCCGTTTACTGCCAGTGATGGTAAGCATCCGACGGAGTTTGCGGGATGTGTGTGCGGCGAGCTGGGCGATTCCGGCGGTGACACGGTTCCTGGTGGGATGTGCAGTGTCGTCACTGGTGGTGGGCGGTGGTGCTGATGGGGACCTGTGGGGTGTCGATGTTGCCGCTAGGTGGTTGTTCCCGGAAGGGTGTTCCGCGGACACCTCGCCGGGGTGGTCGTCCGGGTTGGTTCTGGCACTGCTTGCTTGCTCGCCTCGCCAGGATTCGGCAGTGGTAGTGTTCGCAGATTCCGGTGTTGTTTGCGCAGGTTCCGGCGTTGTTTGCGCAGATTCCGGCGTTGTTTGCGCAGATGTAGTGATTGTTTGCGCTGCTGGTGCTGCCGAATCCTGGGAAGATAGATCGGTCACCGGTTGAGGGTTTACCGCTGGCAGATCGTCGCCTGTTGGTGGCTTGTGCGATAGATCAGTAGCGGTGTCCTTGTCGGCTGATTGGGCAGTCGTGTCCGCCCCGGTGTTGCTGCTATTGACAGCGGCACTGTGGTGTGGATCCGCCCCACCAGTGGGCACAGTGTTCGCTGTTTCAGCCTGGTCGTCAACTGTCGGGGTTGCATTCGCTGACGCTGCGGGATCTTTGGTGGTAACCGGCGGCAATGATGGTGACGCCGACGACGAAGGTGATGCTGCCGACGATGTTGTCGTGCTTCCAAGGGGGGACGCCGGACAGGCTACGTGATGGTGGTCGGTCTGTTCCTCATCGGCAGGGTGCCCCGACTGGGGCGTTGCCTGTGGTGGATTATTTTTCCCAGTGGCCGCGACAGTGTCGCCACGTTCCGGGGCGGATGCTGTGGTAGCGGTTTCCGCCGCGTCACTGTGTGCCGGTTGCGGCGCCGATAATGCTGGGGTTTGCCCAGGTTGCATCCCATTGCGGCGCCGAGCATCAAGCAGGAGCAGGTAGCCGGCCACAGCAAACGCCACAAGGGCCAGCACCAACAAAGCAATGGGAGCATTCACGATTTACAAAGTCTAGGCAGTTGGAAACAAAACCGCCGGTAGGCGCGCGCAATATCGCCCCTATCCGACGGCCAACCTGGTGCACCGACCCGCCCACGAAAACCCTTCAACGGGCACGGCTACAACGAATGTTTCCTGCGCTTGCTGCGACTGCCCGTGTCGCTGCAGTGACCGGCGTGGCAGTGATGCTCGCCTTACATAGGTTCACGACACACCACGGTGTTTACAGCGAACGCTGCACCGCATTGGTGGGGGTGGCACACCATTGGGACCAGCCGCCCACATAGTGCGCGGCACCCGGCAGACCACAGTGGTGCATGGCAAAAATAGTTGCCGCCGAGTGCAGCCCGGAGCCGGAATAAACCACAACTTTTGCCGGATCTTCCACACCGACGTGCTCGAATTTTTGGCGTAGCTCAGCCGCCGGCAGGAAGGTGCCGTTAGGGTGGACAAGTTCTTCCAACGGCAGGTTCACAGCACCTGGAATGTGGCCAGCTTTCAAATCGAGGCGTTCTTTCCGCCCGATAAACCGGTTCCGCTCCCGGGCGTCGATCACCACGACATCATCAGGCAGCGCATACATGTCATCCATGGTGACCGTGGGAAGTTGACCAGGGTTTGGCACCAGCTGGTTACGGTGCGCCAAATTGCCAGGTCCGCCCGCACCCTGCCGCCCCGATTGCAGCCACGCCTGGTAGCCGCCGTCAAGCATTTTGACCCCTGGCACCCCAGCCCAGGTGAGCACCCACCAGGCGCGGGCAGCCATCAGTGACTTGTTGTCGTCATAGACCACAATCTGGTGGGCAAGATCGAGTCCGAGTTCATGAAATGCGAGCCGCAGCGTTTGCCGGGAAGGCAGCGGGTTGCGGCCTTGCCGGGAGGACGGCGCCATCGCTAAATGTCGGGCAGGATCACAGAACAACGAATTGGGGATATGGTCGCCTTTGAATTGGCGTTCACTTGCCCCTTCGCCGGGGCGCCACAAACAGGCAAGAATGGTGAGTTTTTCACCGTGACGAATAGATTCAGCTAGCTCATCAGCACTGATCAAAAGGCTCATGGCTAAAAAGCGTAGCGCGCAACACAACCCCGGTGCCAACAGACAACTTGCCCACCCCCAAAATGCTGTATGCAGCAAGGCTGAAGGGCACACGCTGCTAAAAATCCACCAGGGATCCCTAGTAAAAACCCGCATACATCAGACAAGTAGGAATAGCTGCTTATTGGCGGGGAACAGGCAGTACCCGCCCGAAAAGGATGCGGTCCCCGCTGCCCTACTGCAACCGGACACTCCCGCAGCGCGATCAGGGAAGCCCACTGTCCTGCGATTGGAACCTGCGGCTGTCACGGGCAATGCCGCACGGAAAAGCAATGTCGCGTCCACACTGCGCAGCCTCTGGCTGTTGTACTACTCCACGCAGAGCAAAGAAGGTTAGGGTATCGTCAAAAGCCCCGCTCGCAACCATAATGAGAGAAGCGATCGCACAGCCCACACTTCACCCACCTAGCAAGGTGAAGCATCGGCACAGGCGATATCAAGGAAAAGAGAGGTGTCACCCACCCATGACGAATAACTATCCACCCCAACCAACCCCGGAAGAGCCACGTCACTCCTGGGAGGACGCGGTAGCAGGCAATCCACAGAACAGTTACAGCAATCCACAGGACAACAACGGCTACCCGCAACAGCCGGCTGGCTATCCGCAGCAACCGGGCATGTATCCTGCAATGCCCCTGCCGGAGGGTTACCGCCCAACCAGTGTCACTGCGGCTGGTGTTCCGGTTGTGCAAGGCAATGGCCGCATCGCAGTCCTTGCCTCGTTGAAGGTGGCTTTCAGTCAGCTGTTTCGGAACTTCCTCCCCTGGTTTTTAGGTTTGCTGGCCACCGGCGCCTTCCTGGTAGGGCTCAGTATTTTGGTGGGAATCATCACTGGTTTTGCCATCGCTACTGCAGGGACATCATTCGACCCTGAAAATCCGCAGATGCCACTGCCAATGGTATTAGTGGTGGTATTAGTCTCGACGGCCATGGGAGCACTGCTCATGGTGTTTACCACCAACGGGGCGATCAAAACCGCAGCCGGAGAAAATCTCACCTTTGGCGGATTCTTCACCAACCCGTTCGGGATAGGTCGTGGCTATTTGGCAAGTTTTCTGTTGATGCTTCCGATGGGGTTCGTACAGGTGATTATGGAGTTAGATTCCAACAATCCCGTATTGCTCGGCAGTTTTTCTCTCGCCACGATGGCAACAATATTCATCGCACCACTGCTGTATTCCTGGATTCCAGCACTGCTCGACTCTGATCAGTCCCTCGGTCAAACCCTGGCGCTGTCCATCGAACTCGGCAAACGCAACTATGGTGCATGGCTGGCCATCGTCGGTCTCCAGATCCTGTTGTCCATCGGAATCGTGCTCACCTTAGGGCTCGGCGGATTCATTCTTTACCCGGTAACCTACATTCTCATCGCCTTGGCCTATCGTCAGGCAGTCGGCGGCACCCATGAGCTGCTGCCGACTCGGTAAGAACCACCCGTTTCGCTGCCGATATCTGCAATACTTGGACACGGCTGAAAACTTCCCACGGCCGTGCCCATCTCTCATATCGAAAGATCACCCGGATTACTATGACCACACCTGATCCCGAGAAGCAGCCCACCTGGGGTGAGCTTGCCAAGCCTTTGGATGAGTCATCACTTCCACCGCAAGGCAGCACACCGCTGTGGGATGAGGCGCTGAAACACAGTGCTCAGCCATCGGAAGAACCTGAACCGTCCCAGCCAGCAGGGCTACCAGTGGATCCTCAACAAGGCAGCTCTCACGTGGTGGCAACCCCACCGGCCGGGGCGGAAATACCGCCCAACGCGGGTTCATCAATGAACATGCCGCCCCAGGAGCCCATTCGGCCGCAGCAGGGATATCTGGCAAGTCCTGCCGACCCGCAATATCAGATGCTCTACGGCACCGGTACGGTCGAATTTGGTGCATCGATTGCAAAAGCTGTCAAGCTGCTAGGCCGGAATCTGTGGCCAATGGTCACCATCATGGTGCTGCTAGGCGTGGCAATAGCTGTGGACGGCATAGTTGCGTCAGGTCGCCTGAATCGCGTTGCAGCCGCCAAATACGCAGACATCCCTGTCGAAGCACGTGACATCATTTTCCTGCTGGTGTGCGATGTGGCACTCACAGCGATTACGGCCTGGCTCGCAGCGAAGTTAATTCGTGGTTCGCTGCGCACCGTAGCGGGTGAAAAATTCAGCGTTAGCGACATGTTGAGCAACGCCACAACATCGCCGAAAACAGTGTTCACCCTGTGGTTGCTCTTCGGGGTTCCGTTAGTGTTGCAGCAGCTGATTGAAAATCTTTCCAACACGGGGATCCTCAGCGCCCTGATTTCAATCTTCATGCTGGTAGCCACACCCGTGTTGACAGCAGCCATGCTGTACACCGTTGACGAAACTGCCTTGATTGACACCGCTTTACCGGCCGGGCTGCACATTGCGAAAGAACATCTCACCAGCTTCATCCTGCTTACGGTGATGCTGCTGCCGATGGCACTGTTTTCGATATTTACTCTGGTGCTGGGCGTCGTCGCAGTGCCGTTCTGGTTTATTCTCGCGGCACTGGTCTATCGGCAGGCAACCGGTGGGGTGTACGAATCCTTATTGAGAACTGCTCCACCGGCGTAGCCGCTACTGTTCCACAGTTCATGTTGCCGAACAGGTAGGAGCACAAACCGGCGGCGGCGATCGAGTCGCGTGCCTGGTAAGCCTGGAAATACCACCACCGCCCGGGGAGGATGATCCATTCCCCGGGCGGTGGTGTGTTGTTCTATCAACCCCTGTGTGCCCACCGGCAGGTGCTACTACCTGCCCCAAGGCGGTGGTAGCACCCACTGGTAGCGGCAACCGGTGGGCAAAGCGTTAGCTCACCGTGAGGGTGTCATCGCCGTCGTGATAGGTGACGTGCACTTGTGCCCCGTCCACGATCTGTCCGGCGAGGAGTTTCTTAGCCAGCTGATCACCGATTGCCTGTTGAATAAGGCGACGCAGCGGGCGCGCCCCATAGGCAGGATCGTAGCCGCGGGCAGCCAACCAGTTGGTTGCAGCTTCGTCAACATCCAGCGTGAGCCGGCGAGCCTTCAAACGGTCAGCCAACTGGCGCAGCTGAATATGGACGATACCGGCGAGTTCTTCCTCACTGAGTGGCTGGAAGATCACCACATCATCGAGCCGGTTGATAAATTCCGGTTTGAACGCAGCTTTCACCGCGGCCATCATCGACTCTTCGGTACCACCAGCCCCCAGGTTTGAGGTGAGGATGATGATGGTGTTCCTAAAGTCGACGGTGCGACCTTGCCCGTCGGTGAGGCGTCCTTCGTCCAAGACTTGCAGCAGCACATCGAAAACGTCGGCGTGGGCTTTTTCAATTTCGTCGAAGAGCACCACCGTGTAAGGGCGGCGACGTACTGCTTCGGTGAGCTGTCCGCCCGCATCGTAGCCAACATATCCGGGAGGGGCACCAACCAGCCGGGCAACGGAGTGTTTCTCCCCGTATTCGCTCATGTCGATGCGCACCATGGCTCGTTCATCGTCGAAGAGGAATTCGGCCAAGGTTTTTGCCAGCTCGGTTTTACCGACACCGGTAGGACCTAAGAAGAGGAAGGAGCCGGTTGGTCGATTCGGGTCGGCAACCCCTGCCCGGGTGCGGCGCACCGCGTCAGAGACAGCTTGCACCGCGGCAGTCTGGCCGACTACCCGTCCACCGAGCACAGTTTCCATGTTGAGGAGTTTCTCGGTTTCACCCTGCATCATTTTGCCAGCCGGAATCCCAGTCCACGAGGAGACCACTTCCGCGATCGTGTCGGGGGTGACTTCCTCGGTGAGCATGGCATCACCGCCGGATTCGGCGAGGTTACCTTCAGCTTCCGCAACCTGTTTTTCCAATTCCGGGATACGTCCGTAGCGCAGCTCGGCGACTTTGGCATAGTCACCGTCACGTTCGGCGATCTCCGACTCGCCCCGCAGCTTCTCGAGTTCTTCCTTGGCTTGCCGCACTTCGTCGATAGCCTGCTTTTCATTTGTCCAGCGGGCTTTCAACTCGGCGAGGGTTTCCCGCTCGTCGGCAAGTTCCTTGCGGAGGGTTTCTAGCCGATCTTTCGACGCAGCATCGGTTTCCTTCTCCAACGCCACTTCCTCGATCTCGAGGCGGCGCACAATGCGCTCAAGTGCATCGATCTCTTGCGGGGAGGAGTCGATCTCCATCCGCAGGCGGGAAGCTGCCTCATCGACCAAGTCGATTGCCTTATCGGGCAAGAACCGGGAGGTGATATACCGATCGGAGAGGGTTGCTGCCGCAACCAGAGCCGAGTCGGTGATCCGCACTCCGTGGTGTACCTCGTAGCGTTCTTTCAAACCGCGCAGAATACCGATGGAATCTTCCACACTGGGTTCACCGACAAACACTTGCTGGAACCGCCGCTCAAGGGCGGCATCTTTTTCAATGTATTTGCGGTATTCATCCAACGTGGTAGCACCGACGAGCCGCAGCTCACCGCGGGCAAGTAGCGGTTTGATCATATTGCCGGCATCCATCGCCGATTCACCGGTGGCACCCGCCCCAACAATGGTGTGGATCTCATCGATGAAAGTGATGATCTGTCCGTCGGCTTCCTTAATCTCGTCGAGGACAGCCTTCAAGCGCTCCTCAAACTCGCCGCGATATTTCGCCCCGGCGACCATCGACCCTAAATCCAGACTGATCAGGGTTTTTCCGCGCAGCGATTCTGGCACGTCACCGGCGACAATACGGCGGGCAAGCCCTTCCACAATGGCGGTTTTCCCGACACCGGGTTCACCGATTAACACCGGATTGTTTTTCGTGCGGCGGCTGAGCACCTGGACGACGCGACGAATCTCTTCGTCACGGCCGATGACTGGATCGAGTTTGCCTTCCCGGGCACGGGCGGTGAGATCGGTGGAATACTTTTCCAGCGCTTGGAATTGGCCTTCCGGATCTTCAGTGGTCACCCGCTTCGAACCACGGACAGTGGCAAAGGCTGCCCGAATCGCATCATAGGTCGCTCCAGCTTCAGAGAGCAGTTTGCCTGCGTCGTGATCACCCCGGGCTAGTGCGGCGAGCAGCACCTCAGTGGAGACGTAGTCGTCGCCGAGTTCGCCGGCTAATTCTTGCGCAGCAGTGAGCGTATTTAACCCATCTCGGTCGAATTGTGGTTTGCCCATATTCGCCCCAGAGGCGGTGGGATAGCCAGCAACCAAAGCTTTCGCCTTCGACTGGAGGGCAGCCGGATCAACGCCTGCCGCAGTCAATACCGGACGGGCAATGCTGTCTTGGGCGTTGAGCAGCGCCAGCAGTAAATGGCCGGCTTTGATTTCTGGGTTGCCTGCCTGCGACGCCATCTGAAGGGCGTCTTGCAGTGCTTCTGCAGTTTTTGTGGTTGGTGTGAATTGGCTCATGAGAGTGTGTTCTTTCCTTCTGTGTTGTTCTTGTGAGTTGTTTGCAGTGTGCAAGTCACTGGTGTCACCGGATCGTTGCTTTCTCAACGGGCAGGTGACGGTTACTTGTTCCGGGCTACAGGGGCTCCGCGCGGCGAAAAGGGGCGCTGCAAAAAGCGCTGTGGTTCACCGCTATTGCTCCTGCATTGTTGCTGTGTTGATGTCATTCACTTCTCTCAACGCACAACAAGTTGAGTCTGTTCCACTCAAGGCTAATTTTTTTCAACTTTTTTCAACTTTTTCTTGAGTCCCCCTCACTCAAGGCATTTTCCCATGGCAGGGCTTGCAATTCCCTCCACTGTCCCATATGCTAAGAAAATAATTCCACATAATGAAACTTGCTTGGTAGGGTTTCCACCCACCAGCACCCCACTGATCCAAGGAGTCCCCATGACCAACACCCCCCGCATCCAATGGAACGGCGAAATCGACGACAACGCCCTGGCCGCTATCAACGCCCCGGGTGGCCTGATTGTCTGCGCCACCAAAGTTGGCTACATCATCATGACCGGTGACGGCCCTGGTTTGGAACGGAAATTTGACGCCAAACAGCGCAAACGGGAAAAGCCTGCAGTCGTGCTGTGCGCAGACATCGACGAGCTGCAAGCCTTAGCCGAAGTCAACGATGAAATTATCGAGTTCTACCAGCGCCACTGGGATCAAGACATTCTGTTGGGCTGCATTCTGCCGTGGAAGCAAGAAGCCGTCGACCGTTTAGCCGACGACACCGTCCGGGAATTAGTCCGCGATCCACGCGGCACCTCCTGTTTCGTGATCCGCTTCGGCCGCCCCGCTGAACAGATCGTCGCCAAACGGTGGGAAGAAGGCAAGCTCACTTTCGCCTCGTCAGCGAACCCCTCTGGGGTTGGTAACCGCGGCAAAGTCGCCAATATTGGGCAACGCATCGAAAACGAAGCCGACTTTATTGTGGCCGCCGACGACTATGTCCACTCGATTCAGCCCAATGAAACCGAAGACACCCGCAAAGAACAAGGCGTCATGGTTTCCATGGTCGATGCCGACGGCAACCTCATCCCGGCACAGCACGGCAAGCGGGAAGTAACCCCCGCACCGGTACTCATCCGCGCCGGATTGGACGTTGACCCAATCATGAGCAACTTGAGTGAAATCTTCTTAAGCTGGGACTACCGGCACGGCCAGTACTACTAAACCCATCCCTTCGAACTGCTACACCCACCCGTGAAAACCCTGCACACCCCACCACGCATCATGTCTGTACCCCAGGCCGTGCCACGGTGGGGTGTGGTCGTTCTCCACGCCCCGGGGAAGCATCACGACTGCAATCCTGGCAGCTGACAGGTCGGCACCTCCGCCTGGATACACGCCATGCAACAATCCACCACATGATTGTCACCCCGCGTTGAAGCATGCCCGTGCCGAGTCATTTTCCCGATACCGTCCCTGCTAGCGCAGCAGTGAACCACCCTGCGATATATACCGGTGCTATGGCAGCGTGGCCGCGGCGGGGAAAAGCCAGATACACTTATACGCCATGAAGGCACACAAGCTTGGATTCGTTGCTGCTCGAGTGAGCGCCCATGCTGAGCCACTGCGTGCCGAAATCACGGAGGCCTATATTCGCCGCTGCCCCGAGGATCGTCTGCTGCTGCCGGTGCGCACCCAAGCAATGTTCACCCATCTCCCGGAGATGCTCGCCTGGCTGCTCAGCGCCACCCCCACCAGCGGAGAAATCCCCACCGATATTCTGCAGATTGTGGCGGACTTCGGCTGCCAAATTCGACTCCTTGGAATCGACCCGGATCACTACCCCATACTGGGTGAATGCGTGAGCGCTGCGGTCGCCAACCACTGTCAAGGAATTCCCGGGGGCTACATCACCCAGGCAACTACCGTTATTGCGGCAGCATTCGCCCAGGCAGCCGCCGCAGCCCGGGCGGAAGCAGCCGCCGGCTACGCCGCCGGTGCCACCGCCACCGTCGTCGAAACCGTTCGCCGCTGCCGCCGCATCACGGTTGTCCGCGCTATCGTTGATCGCCCCTGGACATGGGAACCGGGACAATATGTTGCAGTCACCGCCAACCGGATCCAAGGACACTTCCGCTATCTTTCGCCGGCACTTCCCGCAAACCCAGCCGGGGAAATCGAATTCCACATTAAAGCCGACAGCCCACTTTCCGTGACCGGCCGTCTGGCGGGCATCACCGCCGGCGAACAACTCACCATCAGCCGCGCCTATGGCACAGTCGTCTACGACGACACCGACACCAGCGATCGACTGTTTATCGCCCACACCACCGGCCTTGCCCCCATCAAAGCACAACTCATCGCAATGGCCACCCAAGGTGCAGCCGGCAGACGGGCACATCTATTTTTCGGCGCCGACTATCCAGGTGAACTCTATGATCTTCGCGGCCTGTGGCAGCTTGCGGCAAGCAACCCATGGCTCGCTGTCACCCCAGTTGCGCTCCACGAAACCGACGAGTTTTGGGTCAAACCCACCCTGGACTGCACAGCACCCCGCGGACTCCACCTCATGCAACACGGCGAAATCGGCGACATAGTGTCCTCCTATGGCACGTGGGAAGATCGCACCATCACCGTGTGCGCATCCCCGGAAAACACCGACAAAATCGTCACCGCACTCATCGACGGCGGCACCCCTGCCGGCAATATTTTCACCGACCAAGGCTAACCCACCCCACCAGGCGACCAGCCGGCGCAGCGGCACTGACCGTACCGGGACAAAGGATTACTATCCTTGACCCACCGGGGGAACAAACGGTGCCCGCTGCAGCTGTAGCACCGGAAGCGACTCCCGCAGTGTGGCAACCGACTCCACTGGGACGTCCACAATATCGACGGTTTCATCCGCCCCTAACTCCGCAAGAATCCGCCCGTCGGGAGCCACCACGAGCGAATGCCCCACCCCTGTTGGTCCATCGGCTTGACCGAGCGCTTGTTTCCCGCCGGGGCGTGGCTGATCACAGCCAACTAGCACACAAGTACTATCTAGTGCCCGGGCCTGATGCAACAGTCGATACTGATCAACCTTGCCCGGCCCGTCAGAAAACGATGCCGGAACAACAATAATCTGACATCCCTGTTGTTGAGCAAGATGCACAAACAACTCCGGAAACCGCAGGTCATAGCAGATCGCTACCCCCACCGTGACACCACCAACCGAAAACGACAACGGTGTACTGCCTGCGGCAACAGTAGCCGACTCGGTAAACCCATGCGCATCGTAGCGATAAATCTTTCGATACATCTCGTGCACATCCGGTCCGGTCACCAACGCAACGTTATACACCCGTGGCCGATCAGCATCATTGTCGCCACTTGCAGCTTCGCCAGCTTCCCGGCGGGTTGGCGCCGGAGTGAACATCCCCACCACCGCAGTAATGTTGGCGGCTGCAGCTGCTTGGCGAATACGGGACGCAAATGGGCCATCGATAGGCTGCGCGTGGTCAGCTAATTTGCCGGCAGCAAAGTTTCGCATCATCGCTTCGGGAAACACAACAAGTTCGGCACCGTCAGCCGCGGCGGTAGCAATCGTGTCAACAATTCGGTCGCAGTTTTCCTCCCAGTCGGAAACTGCCTGGAGTTGTGCAAGAGCGATCTTCATGCCCCCGCATTGTAGCGGGTTGTGCTCCTGCTGATGGTCATCATCTGTCTTAGTTGACCATGCCAGGCGGCGTGTTTGCAGCAACACCACCCGGCGCCCACCCCTTGCGGAATACATTGCACGAGCTTGATGACTTGGCACACAGCAGACTGTGTTCCTATCAATCCTGCAGCAGCCGGCATCACCGTCGCGGCCAGCAGGCAACCGTGGCACCCCTCCAAGCTTCGCATCTGAACTTTCTGTGGAGAATCAAACCGCACTTACCGGGTTGTCCACAACAGCAGCAGCACTCCCCCAGCAGATGCTTGCAGTCTGTCCAATGATGGGTGTTGCACCGCTCCAACAACGATGGATTACCGCACATGTTGCATATTGACCACGCCGAAACAGACGTTGCACACCACGCCTTAAGCGCCACACAACATGTGGTGGCTCTACCGGGCAACCCCGCGGCACTCTACCCGTCCCGATTGGGTGGCACCGCTTCGCAAGCCGAGCAGAAACGCAGTGCCTTAGCTTCGGCGATGGTGGTGATGGCCGACCCGCAGTCAGCCCAGCAAACCCTGCCTACCCTGGGGGAGGTTACGCTGCCGAAACCGGTTGGTGATCCGGCGACCGCCGCAGCGTTAGACAGTCTCGTCGAGATCACCGATGAAGTGCTACACAAGCTGTATGCAACAGCCACCGCCCACTGCCGAAGTTATCAGCATTTTCAACAGGATGTGGCGGCAACAGATGCCAAGTTTGCCAGCGAGCTGCGGGGCTGTCTGCGAGGCTAACCATGACCACCTTCGCCCAAGCACTCGCCGAGATCAGCCAACTAGCCAAAGAGACGAAACACTCCGGTGAGCAGTTTCATCACCAGTCGCAGATTATGCAACACACCAGCGATAACTATCACCGTTGGTGGCGCATTGCGATCGGTACAGATCAGGGGGTTGCAATTCAGGCAGCTGCCCATCGCAGCACCGAAATCCATCGCTATCTTGTCCTACTCATCTCCCTGTTTCGTACCTGTGCGGCACTGCTTATCCAAGCCGGCAATGGTTATCGGCATCTGCTGGAGACACTACAAATGGCGCAATCACAACTTGTCGGCGCCAATGAGCTGTCGGCGAAAACACCTGCACTCCTCCGGGAGATCACCGCTACCCGGGAAGCAATCGACACCTCTGTGGCGACAGCAATTCATGGGCTCTTGCAGCAGCTCGCCGCTGATATTCCACGTCTGTTTCCCGCCGGCTGGCGTTTCGTTGACGACACGGCCGCACTACCGAGTGAACCGACCATATTGCCGCACGATGTTGGTGGGGCGCTGCTCGCGCCTGCCCAACCGTCCCCGATTACCACCAGCGCACCGGTCATGCCGATTGGTATTGGTTTTCCGGGATATGAACAAGTTTCAGCCCAGCAAATCCATGACGATATTGTGCATAACCCGGTGTATGCGCAGCGCCTTGCGCCGTTGGTGGCACGCTACCCGCAGATGCAGATTATCGGTATTGATCAAACCCATATTGCGGCCGTGTTCGGCGATCTGGACACTGCCCCAACGCTGGTAACCAATGTGTCCGGAGTCGGCAGTGCCGGGGTCGCCCAGTGGGATTCGCATCTGGCCCGGGCATCCGAGCTTTCAGCGCGCACCGGTAGTGCCACCATTGCGTGGATGGGCTACGATCCGCCGACCAGCGTGGCTGGCGCCCTGCGGAGCAAACCAAGCGACGACGGGGGTGTCGCGTTACACCATTTTCAACATCAGCTAGCAAAGCGGAAAACGATCCACAATCCCCAACAACGTTTAGCGATCGTGGCGCACTCCTATGGTTCACTGACCGCTGGGCGGGCCGCGACCGAATCGTTGCCACTGTACTGTGACGCCCTGCTGTTGATCGGTTCTCCAGGGACAGGGGTGTCCAATGTTGCCGAGTTTTCACTGCTCTCGAGCAGTGGGCACAGCCGGGATGTGCCAGTGTGGGTGGGTATCGGTTCGCGTGATCCGATCGATATTTTAACGAGTGAAACCAGCGGTATTTATGGTGCCGATCCAGCCGATCCCAACTTCGGTGCCGACGCACACACAATTTGTGGCGGGCATAGCGACTATTTTGCAAGTCCTGAACTTGTTGCCGCATTGCAGGCATTCGCGCGCGGCGAACCATTCCCAAGCCCGGAACATGACCGCTGCACGCACCGCTGGTTTGGCTAGTCCTTGATGGGAGACAACCCATTGGCACAATACCGTTACCCAGCATGGCGCAAAGAGCCTCAAAAAGCAGGCTACTAGTGAAGCGGTGTGCCATTGTCACACGCTACAGCGCCATCGTATCCGCCGGAGACTCACGTATCCGCCGGCGACCAACGGCGCAGTTCGAGATTAAGAGGATTCGGCATTTCGGCGGCGACGTGGCTGCCACATCACTACCGCTGTGGAACGTGGCACATGCACAAGTTCGCCAGTGTTTCGTGACGCAGCATGTTCCTTAGCCTGCAGCTGCTGGCGAAGCGCCTCATTTTCTTGTCGAAGCTGCTCATTGGCACGGGTAAGAGCCAGGATTTCTTTAATACCGGCCAGGTTTACCCCGTCATCTTGGCTGAGGGTTTGAATCCGGCGAAGCAATTCAATATCGCGTGGCGAATACCGCCGTCCGCCCCCGCGGGTGCGTTTCGGAGTGACCAGCCCCATTCGGTCATAAGTGCGCAAAGTTTGGGCATGCATGCCAGCCAATTCGGCTGCCACAGAAATCACATAGTATTCGGCGTAGTGGTCGGCTGGTTCACGATGAGCCATTGTGTGTTGTCACCTCCTTCGGTGGTGTCTGCACAGCTTTGCTCCGGCACCGTGAACCATCATCCGGTGGGCTTGACTGGATGATGGTTCACGGCGGATAACTCGCAAAGCCGGTGATAGCAGTGTTAGTTCCGCCCGGCTTAGAGCCGGCGATTACCCGCCCAATCAGCCCGCGGATCAGCACCGCTGCTGTTGGCTGCTTGCGCATACTGCCGCAGCAGGTTCGACGCTTCAACGCTGAGATTTGTTGGCACCTGTACGTCGAGGGTAACCATCAAATCCCCGTCAGTGTTGCGCTTATTTGGCACACCGCGACCTTTGACCCGCAAGGTACGGCCATTTGGGGTGCCTGGGGCGATTTTCATCCGGACTGGTTTCCCTAAAGTCGGTACCGTGATCGTGGCACCAAGGGCTAATTCGTCGAAGGACACTGGCACGGTGACGTGCAAATTGTTGCCGTCGCGGGTGAACACTGGATCGGGGCGAACATGCACCCGCACCATGAGATCACCGGCAGGTTTCCCATTCGGCCCTGCTTCACCTTCCCCAGGAACACGAAGTCGTTTCCCGGCGAATCCTTCCGGAACACGGACGGTCACTGTTTTCGTCCGCATTTGCGTCCCGGTGCCCCGGCAGTGTGGACAGGGATCGGGAATATAGGTGCCGGTGCCTTGACACTTCGGACATGGGCTGGCCATACCAAAGTGGCCAGCATCGTTGCGAATGACCCCTTGCCCATGACAGTCCGGACAGACGCTCGTTTTGCCGTTTTTCGATCCGCTACCTTGACAGTCTTGGCAGCGTTCTTTTTTCCGCAGATCCAGGGTGATCGTAGAGCCGAGAACAGCTTCCGCAAAGTCGATGGTGACTTCGGTTTCTACGTTCGCCCCCCGCGCCGGCGCAGCTGATCGACGAGAATGACCGCCGCCGTTGAAAAGGCCACCGAGGAAATCCCCAGCAAAGCCTTCTGCACCGAATCCAGCCCCGGACTGTCCGAAGAGGTCGTTGAGGTTGATGTTTTCCGTCGCCGATCGAAACCCGCCGGGAAAACCCGAGCCCCCTTGCCCGGCACCGAATCCACGGAATCCGCCGCCGTTTTTCAGCATGGTTTTCAGCTCGTCGTATTCTTTGCGTTTCGTCTCGTCGCCGATGACATCATAGGCTTCGGCAGCTTTTTTGAAGCGCTCTTCCGCTACCTTGTCACCGGGTTTGGTATCCGGATGGTTTTCCCGGGCGATCTTCCGATACGCCTTTTTGATTTCTTGGGCAGTTGCGGAGGAGGAGACCCCCAAATCCGCGTAGTAGTCTTTCTCCGCCCATTCCCGCGAAGTCACGGGCCTCATCCCCCTTTCTTGGATGAAGAATATGTGTTCAAGCAGTGTTCTGCTGATTGATACAGCGTAAACAATGTCCAGGTTGTGGATGCTGTTTGCGCCGCGTAGTAGCAACGCGCCTGCCGGTGACGATGTGCATCACCTGTGCAGGCGCGTTGTAGCTATGGCGTCAAGAACGCCTCACGAAAGCGGAGCGTTATTCGCCGCTGCGATCTTCGTCGCTGTGAGCTGCAGATGGGTTCGTGTCCTCTGCTGCTGGATCGTCGATGATCACCATGGCGGTGCGAATAAGCTTGTCGCCGATCATATAGCCGGGGCGCAGCACCGTGCCGAGCACCTTGGTTTCTCCTGCGGAGAGATCCTGCACAGCTTCGTGAATTTCTGGATCGAAGCTATCTCCCGGGGTACCGAAGCGACGCACTTCCAGTCCGGTGAATACCGACTCGAGTTTGTCAGCGACTGCTTTGATAGGACCGGTGAGATCCCCATGCTGGTTTGCCAGGTCAAGATCGTCGAGTACAGGCAGGAAGCTAGCTACCACCGATGATTTAGTGGAGGCGATGAGTGCTTGCCGATCCCGGTCGGTGCGGCGCCGAAAATTGGCGTATTCGGCGGTGACCCGTTGGAGATCTTCGGTGCGTTCTTGCAGTTGGTTGGCCAGCGCTGCGGACTCGTCCACGTCATCGGTTGCCGATTCGAGGTCTTGTTCGAGTGCGGCGAGGAGTTCTTCCTCTGAAGTGGACTTCTCAGTGGCCTGCTGGTCGGTAGAAGCATTGCCCGTGCTGTCCGCTGCCGCACCGGTGGTGCGGTCAGCGGCAACGTCGGCACCCTGCTCACCGTTGGTTGCGGCGTTCTCCGGGGGTACGTCGGCGGCGCCAGCTGCCGGTTGATCAGGGTTGGTCATGGGTTACTTCTTCTCTTCCTCGTCGTCGATGACTTCAGCGTCGACAACGTTTGGATCGGTTGGTTCAGCATCGGCTGCTTCAGTGGCACCCTGGGCTGCTTCAGCTTCGTAGATAGCTTTGCCCATTTCTTGGGATTCCTTCGACAGGTTGTCAACAGCATTCTTGATGGCTTCGATATCGGAGCCCTTGAGTGCTTCGTCAACTTCCTTCGCCGCAGCCTCAACCTTTGCCTTGAGATCTTCCGAGACCTTGTCAGCGTTGTCTTCGACGAACTTGCGGGTCTGGTAGGCCATAGCCTCCGCCGAGTTGCGGACTTCCTGCTCCTCGCGGCGCTTCTTGTCCTCTTCAGCGTGGGTTTCCGCATCCTTGATCATCCGGTCGATCTCTTCTTGAGAAAGCCCCGAACCATCTTGGATCTTGATGGTGTTTTCCTTACCGGTACCCTTGTCCTTTGCGGTGACGTGCACGATGCCGTTGGCGTCGATGTCGAAGGTCACCTCGATCTGTGGAACACCACGCGGTGCCGGTGCAATACCGCCGAGCTCGAAGGAGCCGAGCCGCTTGTTCATCGCCGCCATTTCACGCTCACCCTGGAAGACCTGGATCTGAACCGAAGGCTGGTTGTCGTCAGCGGTGGTGAACACCTCCGAGCGCTTGGTCGGAATAGTGGTGTTGCGTTCGATGAGCTTGGTCATCACGCCACCCTTGGTTTCGATACCCAGCGACAGTGGGGTGACATCCAGCAGCAGCACATCTTTCACTTCACCGCGCAGCACGCCAGCCTGCAGTGCAGCACCAACAGCGACAACCTCATCAGGGTTGACGCCCTTGTTTGCTTCACGACCGGTGAGTTCCTTCACGAGTTCCTGCACCGCAGGCATACGGGTGGAACCACCGACGAGCACCACATGGTCAACATCGTTGACGGAGATGTCAGCATCCTTGATGACCTGGTTGAACGGCTTCTTGCAGCGTTCAAGCAGATCAGCGGTGATGCGCTGGAACTCTGCACGGGACAGGGTTTCGTCCAAGAACAGTGGGTTCTTCTCGGAGTCAACGGTGATATATGGCAGGTTGATGGAAGCCTGCTGAGAGGAAGACAGTTCGATCTTTGCCTTCTCTGCAGCTTCCCGCAGACGCTGCAAGGCCATCTTGTCCTTGGTGAGGTCGATGCCATGCTGCGACTTGAACTTCTCTACCAACCAGTCGACGATGCGCTGATCCCAGTCGTCACCACCGAGTTCGTTGTCGCCGGAGGTAGCGTTAACCTCGACAACACCGTCCCCAATCTCCAGCAGGGAAACGTCGAAGGTGCCGCCACCCAAGTCAAAGACGAGAATGGTTTGTTCTTTGTCGCCCTTTTCCAGGCCGTAAGCCAATGCCGCAGCAGTTGGCTCGTTCACGATACGCAGCACGTTCAGCCCAGCGATCTGGCCTGCTTCCTTAGTGGCCTGACGCTGTGCGTCTTCGAAGTAAGCCGGAACAGTAATCACTGCATCGGTAACTTCTTCACCAAGATAAGCTTCAGCGTCGCGCTTGAGCTTCATGAGTGTGCGGGCAGAAATTTCCTGCGGGGTGTAGTTCTTGTCATCGATAGCGACCGTCCAGTCGCCACCCATGTGCCGCTTCACGGAGCGGATGGTGCGGTCAACGTTGGTGACCGCCTGGTTCTTTGCCGACTGACCTACGAGCACTTCACCGTTTTTGGCGAAAGCGACAACCGATGGCGTGGTGCGGGATCCCTCAGCGTTAGCGATAACTACCGGTTCGCCACCTTCGAGTGCGGCGACAACAGAGTTCGTAGTACCAAGGTCAATACCTACTGCACGTCCCATAATTGTGTGTTCTCCTTAACAAGTTTTGTTTTTCACTTCCCCGCCTGCGGCAGGGAATCGTTTGTGTTGACTCTTGCCGGGAGTCCCGCGGATGGGGATGGAAAGCAAGCCGTCCCAAACCCACAGAACTTGATTCCCGGTGACTCAAGTTTTAGCAACGTGAGCCACTATACAAGGTTCTTGAGTGTATGTCACTCAATGTCTTACACCCATCACAACGGAGCTTCCCGCAAAGTTGTTCCATAATGACTCAACTTTTTACTGTGTTCTAGATCACATCAGCTATTTACGCTGGTAAAGCGCCGTTTTCCTACTAAACAGTCCGTCGCTTCCAACGTCGAAGTGCCATCAACTTGGCGCAAGCAGGCCGTTTCCCCCTACTAAACTTGCGCACCCCTGACTCAACTTTCACCCTTGCCGATGCCGATTGATCGGTGCACTGTTCACCACAGCACGGCACAGTACGAGCAGCACAGACCCGACCCTTCCCGACCATCGCTGCAGCATTCGTGCGCCCCCAAATAGTGGCCACACCTCGGTTTCCCCATAGTGGATGGGCACCGCACGAACGTGCAACCAGAACTCCATGGAGGCCACACGAACGGTCGCTGATCCTTCCCCAAGAGCACAGACAAACACCCCACCTGTCGATGTGCAAACACCATCAGGTGGGGCAAAGCAGGCACGTCAGTGCCCTGAAAAAGGTTTACCGGGACACCACCATTTACGAGGAACCAAACAATGCGGAAGAAAGCCCGTTGCTGATAGGCATCGAAGGGCCGGGCATACCGCCGGAAGGTCGCAGCTTGCCACGCATGACACACGCCTCAGTACTAGCCTCAGTGACAATCGGCTGTAGCCCCTTGAATGCACCACACTTTTCAGCAGCATCCAAAATCAGACCAGTTTGATATTCCCGCAGCTCCTCAATGGTTTCTTTCCGCACGTCATAGGGAGTCCCAGTGGGGAATGCCACCGTATTAATAAAGTTGTCCCCGTGGCGGACAAGTTGATAAGCGCTTTCACGGGAAACTTGATCAAGGTGGCAACCATTACTGCCAACCGCAAGACGTACAGTATCGCAGCTGGCCGTCAACCATGACTGCTGCTGCTGTTTAAATTCTTCGATCGTCAAACGGTGGGCAGTGGCTCGTTCCTCACTCACCGCCGGGTTCACCGTCACAATCGAGGCAATCCCCGCCACCACGGTGCACAAACTTGCCACCATTGCGCGCCGATTTCGTCGAAGTGTCTGCGTGGTCATGGTATTCCTTTAGCGTTTACTGGGTCACGCCGCCGCCGATACATCAACGACCCTGTGCATTGTCTGAACAACATCGAGCAGGAAACGGTCGACAGGAGGCGGTGAGCATCTGCTCCTGCACTGTCACACAAAAGCACAACACTCTGCTCTTAATCTAGCGCAGCGATACCCCTTTGCAATACAAAAGGTAATGGTTATCACCATAAAACGTGCGCAAGTGAAGACAGGGGTGGAATCTGGCCAGCACAGCTGCCCCCTTACCGCCCACGACCAGGCAGCAGCACACTGCCCAACCGCAGCGTGCCGAGTATGCAGCTAAACCTTGCATACCCCCAGGGTGCACAGCACAACAATCCCCTGCGAAAGTTCACTTGGAACCTTCGCAGGGGATTGCTTGAGACTCGACGCTTAACGCAGAGCAGGTGCACTAGGCAAGGAGCTCACCGCTGACGCTTTGCCGGCGATTCGGCTAGGAGGACAGCCCTGAAGAGAAGGATTCAAAGATACTCGACCAGCTGTTGTTCTTTTCGACTTGCTTGTCCAGTTCTTGCTTGATGGTCGGAATCTTGTTTTCTGGATCAGCAACCCAGCCACATTCCACGGCGCGAACCAACACGCTGGCGATCATGAATTCCCGCAGACCAGGAACGTCTTCTTCCTTGATCTGTACTCGCGCATTTTTACGATCGGTGATGAGCTTTTTGTACGCAGCTTTCTCGTCGAACTTAGTATCCAGTATGGCCTTCAGTTCATCGACGGTCTTCTTCTCTTCGCCTTCACCAGGCATAATCCACTTGATGAGGGCGCCAACATACGGCGCATTTGGCAGCGCTTCACACTTGGCTTCCAGGGCGCGCTGCACCTGCTGTTGCACGGTGCCTTTATCGACGGTGAGTGCGGAGGCAGGTGCAATGGTGGCAGACACTGCAATACCTGCAGTGACAACAATGGAAAGAAGGCGCTTGTGCATGAGAAACTCCCAGCTTGGTAAGTACAGTGAAATAATCGTAAGCAGCGGCATCTGAAATATTCCTTCCCATGCAGATACCTAGGCCTTGCGGTCGGCAATAGCCATAACCTGAGCCTTCATTCGATAGTAGCAATCCCTAAGCTTGAGTTAAGGTTTTAGCCCAGTGATCTATGCCATAGCGCTCGCCTGCACCCCCGGCGTAACCACCGCATCACCCAGCTAGTGGCCATAATTCCGATCGAGTTACCGGCTTGAAAAACCCCACCAATCCCACCCGCTATCGCGTTCACAGTTTTCTCTCGCAGTTAGCCACATCCCCCGCGGCGGGTTGGCAGCTGCAGCTTTCATACCTGGTTGTTGACTGCAGTGCCCCCGCACCCCCTTCCCCATGACCCACTTGCCACCTTCGACTTTGGGCATTGCCACCTCGCTACAAACTGCTGCGGCAATAGAACCGGTCGCTAGACACACTGGTGTTATCTTTTCTCGGGCAAGCGTGCAGAAAATTCGTGACCACTGAGACTATCGGGGGTATAGCAGGGGTGAGCGGGGATGATAGCCCCCTTTGTGGCAGTGCGCTGCGCGTTTCAGACACGCAGGGTCGCCATACACCCGGTTGTGGGCACTGTCACAAACCATGAGCAATGTTGCCGCCCTGACAATTTGGGGTTCTCTCCCCTACTATGGGGACTGTCAATTTTTCCCACGCTGCCAAAACTGTGCCATAAGCTGCGCTAATGACAGTTAAATCCGGCTAATACTCACGTTGTGAGGGGGTGGTCGGGCGCAGGCTGCAGCCTACTGCAGCAGGGCGTGGGGAAAGTGTTATTGCACAACTGTCCGTAACCCGTCCGGGCGCCTTCTACTGGTTCGCCCGAGAAAGTGAAGTTGGTGGTTTCTCAAGCGATGAACACTCCCGCACATACCCCGTTGCCAAATAGCAGTGACATGGATCAGGTTGTCGAAAAGGCAATCACGTTAGCGCGCCGTTGGCTGGATGCCACCGGCACCGGCGAATCAAAGCAGGAAGCCAAGTCCACCGAGCAGCTGGCAGCGCTTGTCCACGATGCTCGCGGCATCGACTTCACCATGAGCTTCGTCGACCGGGTTGCCCGGCCGGAAGATAACACGGTTGCCGCCCGCGAACTTGCCCGCCTGGCTAGCCCCTTTGCCGGCAAGTCGCTCATCCCAGACTTTGTTGGCACCGTCGACAAATCACTGGTCACCCTCGGGTCGATCGCCGCCCCACTGCTGCCGGGTGTCGTGATGCCAATTGCTCGCAAACGGCTGCGCCAGCTAGTTGGTCACCTCGTCCTCGACGCCGATGGTAAAGCCCTCAACGAATTGCTTGACCGTTCCGCCGAACAGGGCTTCCGGTTGAACCTTAACCTGCTGGGCGAAGCGGTGCTCGGCGAGAAAGAAGCCACCAAGCGTCTGAACTCGACCATTAAACTCCTGCAGAATCCGCGGGTGACCTATGTGTCGATCAAAGCGTCCTCGGTGTGCGCCCAGCTCAACCCGTGGGATATTGACGGCAATATTGAACGCTTGAAGAACCGACTGCGCCCCTTGTATCGGGCAGCTGTCGCCCGCAGTCCACATCCATTCATCAATATGGATATGGAAGAGTATAAGGATCTCAACTTAACGATCCGCCTGTTCAAGGAACTGCTCAGCGAGGACGAATTCTTAGGCCTTGAAGCTGGTATCGTGCTGCAGGCCTACCTGCCAGATACCTTTGCTGCCTTGCAGGAACTCACCGAGTTCGCACATGAGCGCACCGCCAAGGGCGGCGCACCCATCAAGATCCGCCTTGTCAAGGGTGCGAACCTGTCGATGGAACGGGTTGAGGCTGAGGTGCACGATTGGGAGCAGGCACCATATCTCACCAAGGCTGAGGTTGATGCTAACTACTTCCGCCTCATGGACTGGGTGCTGCAGCCAGAACATGCCGACCATGTTCGAATCGGTGTCGCCTCGCACAACCTGTACACCGTGGCGATGGCACACGAGCTGTCGGTTGCCCGTGGCGTGCAGCGGCAGCTCGACATCGAAATGCTGCAAGGCATGGCTCCATCCCAGGCGCGTGCCGTCCGTGATGTGGTCGGCGACCTGATTCTGTACACCCCAGTGGTCAAGGATGAAGACTTCGACGTTGCCGTGTCTTATCTGGTGCGGCGTCTAGAAGAAAACGGGGAGAAGGAAAACTTCCTCTACGCCCTGTTCGCCCCAGAGGTCACCGGACCTGACGGGCTCACCCCGCTGCAGGAGCAAAAGCAGCGCTTCCTCGATGCGGTCAACCAGCGGTGGGAAACCTTCGCAGGTCCCCGGCGCACCCAAAACCGTAGTGAAGAAGCAGCCAATGAAGTTGGCTGCCTGTCGGAGGCTCGCCCCGGCCACTTTGTGGGTGAACCAGACACCGATCCTTCCCTCCAGGTCAACCGCGACTGGGCACTGCAGGTGCTGGCCGCCGACCCAGGTCCACGCAAATCTGCACAGGTCACCGATGTTGCTGCTATCGATAAGGCAGTAGCCACCGCCCATGAGGCAAGTCAAGCCTGGGCAGAGCTCAGCGGTGAAGAACGTGCCGCCCTGCTCGACCGGGCAGCTGACGCGCTCGCCAATAGCCGTGGCGAACTCATCACCGTGATGACCCACGAAGCTGGTAAGACCGTCGGCGAAGCCGATCCGGAAGTCTCCGAAGCCATCGACTTTGCCCGCTACTACGGCCAGTGTGCCCGCGACCTGGATCGTGTCCAGGGGGCAACCTTCACCCCGCACAAGGTAGTCCTGGTTACCCCGCCGTGGAACTTCCCTGTCGCGATCCCGCTCGGTGGTGTATTTGCTGCTTTGGCAGCTGGTGCCGCAGTCATTATCAAACCCGCCCCACAGGTGCTGCGCTGCGCCGAGGTGGCCATCGACATCCTGCACGAGGCTGGTATTCCACGCGAAGTACTGCAGCTAGTCAACGCCGACGAGGCAGACGCCGGGAAACATCTGGTTTCCCACCCGCAGGTAGACCATGTCATCCTCACCGGTGCTTCAGAGACTGCGAAACTGTTCCGCTCTTGGGATCCGACCAAACCACTATCTGCGGAAACCTCTGGCAAAAACGCCATCATTGTCACCCCGTCGGCTGACCCCGACCTGGCAGTTGCTGACGTCTACAAGTCAGCATTCGGCCACGCCGGTCAGAAATGCTCCGCCGCCTCCCTGGTCATCCTGGTCGGCTCAGTGGGCAGCTCGCAGCGCTTCCTAGGCCAGCTTGTCGACGCTGTGGAAACCTTAAAGGTGGGTCCTGGCACCGACATTTCAACCACCATGAACGGCATCATCGAGCCACCATCGGAGAAACTGCTGCGCGGACTCACCCAGCTGGAACCGGGCGAATCCTGGCTGGTGAAACCAGAAAAGCTGAACGCTGAAGGCACCCTGTGGTCACCTGGTTTGCGCGACGGTGTCAAAGAAGGCTCCTGGTATCACACCCACGAATGCTTCGGCCCAGTGCTTGGCATTATGCGGGCCGATACCCTCGACGACGCCATCCGGATGCAAAACACCACCGGCTTCGGTCTTACCGGTGGTCTGCACTCCCTTGACGAAGGGGAGATCGCCCACTGGCGGGAAAACGTGGAAGTCGGCAACGCCTACATCAACCGTGGCATCACCGGCGCCATCGTGGAGCGCCAGTCCTTCGGCGGCTGGAAAGACTCTGCTGTTGGTGAAGGTGCTAAAGCTGGTGGCCCAAACTATGTGGCACACCTGGGCACCTGGGCCGACGACGACGTCGATGCGCTGCCACGCGGCTCGGTCAGCCGCAACGTCGCAGTGATGCTCAAAGAATTCGGTCGCCTGTTCCGCGATGAACTCACTGCCGATGATTTGGCGTGGCTGCGGGCTGCAGCCGAATCCGATGCGCATGCTATTGCCGTCGAGTTCGGTGTCGAACACGACAAAACCGGTCTGGTTGTCGAATCGAACGTGTTCCGCTACAAGAACCTTCTCGAACCGCTCGTCATTCGTCTTGGCCACAACTATGAGGTCAAAGACGTCCTGCGGCAGCTGCTCGCGGCGGAAGCCACCGGCACCAAGATTGTGCTCACCGCCGGCAACGCCAGCCTCCTCGAACCACTAGGCCCTATTGCTGACCTTGTTGAGATCGTCGCCGACGATGTGCTCGCCCGCCGGATCCGTCGCAACAGCGGTATGCGGGTGCGTGCCATCGGCGAAGTCGCACCAGTGCTCTACGAGGCTGCTGCCGAATCCGGTTCAGTGATCATCGACCGCACCCCGGTTGCCTCCGGCCGTCGGGAACTTCTGCCCTACTACTTAGAGCAGGCCGTCTCGATGACCCGCCACCGCTTCGGTTACATCAAGCAAGCCGCCGACTAGGCTCACCCCGCCGAGCGGGATCAACCTCCCGCTCGTTGCACTCACGCACCCTGCAGCGTCCGTTGTTTCTCAGGCACACTCCAACTGCCTGAGAAAAGCAACACATGCCGCAGGGTGCGTTGCTTTTTTCGCAGGGAAGATGACGCACCCCCAGTGCCCACCTGCGCCAAGCGCAGGAACCATCCACACGACACCCAACTGGCCACCCAGAACACCGCACAACAACCCACCGCTGCACACGACAACCCGCTGCGCCACACAGCTCATCCTTTACCGGCCAGCCCCAAGCCCACCCTTGCCCACCACTACGGCCAATTGGGGTGTGGTCGAGACGGGAAAACTGCTGTAAACCCTGCCCGCACCTCACCCGCTACCGCCATAGTTTCCGCAGCGCAAAAGGTATTTACTGGTTTATAACAGGTTATATGGAACAATAATGCGACTATGAGTGAAAATACCTATCCTGGTGAGCTTGATGCCACCAACGACCTTCCAGAGAAGGTTGTCTCTATGGTTGAGGGGGATGCCGAAGTGACGGAAGATCCGTCACCAACAATTGAAGCTTCCCGCGACAAGCCAATCGACCGGGGTGAGATTATCGGCATGGACGGCCGCTGGTTAGCCGGCTGGTCACTACGTCTGCTGGTGATCGGCGTTGCCGCTTACCTGTTATGGAATGTGCTGTCGACCATCTGGTCGGGGCTGCTGCCGGTGCTGCTCGCGATTTTAGTGACCACCGTGTTCTGGCCCCCGGTGCGGTGGATGCGAGCACACAAGGTTCCTGCCGCCCTTGCTGCACTGATTGTGCTCGTCGGTGGGTTTAGCCTGCTAGGTGCACTATTTGCCGCGATGGCGCCGCGCGTAGCGGATCAGTCCACCCAGCTGTACAAGCAAGCACTCGAAGGCGTGGCACGACTCGAAGTATGGCTGAAAGACGGTCCGCTTCAGATCAACGCCAACCAGCTCAACGAGGTCGCCAATGAGGCGTTAGCGAAAGCCCAGGAACAGGCCGCAAATATTGCCTCCGGGGTGGCGGCAGGACTGTCCACCGCATCGTCAGTCGCCGTAACCAGCGCATTAATGCTGGTGCTCACCTTCTTCTTCTTAAAAGATGGCGACAAATTCCTCCCCTGGGTGCGCCGCAACGCGGGCAACAATGTTGGCTGGCATCTCACTGAGCTGCTCACCCGCACCTGGAATACGCTTGCCGGATATATTCGTGCCCAGGCAGCTGTCGGTTTGATCGATGCCGTACTCATCGGGCTTGGCCTGTTCTTCCTTGGGGTGCCGCTGGCATTCGTACTGGCAGTGATCACATTCTTCGCCGCATTCATTCCAATCGTCGGCGCCGTGTCGGCCGGTGTGCTGTCCGTATTGGTTGCACTGGTTTCCAACGGGGTGACCTCGGCACTGATCGTCACCGCCCTGATCCTTATTGTCCAACAGCTCGAAGGCAACGTCTTTAGCCCGATGCTGCAGTCGAAGGCAATGAACCTGCACCCGGCGATTGTGCTGCTGTCGGTGGCTGTCGGCGGTGGCCTCTTCGGCATCGTCGGCGCATTCCTGGCCGTTCCTGTTGCGGCAACAGTCGCCGTCTGGTTGCGCTATCACGCCGACTTGGTGAGCCTGCGCACCGGGGAGATCACTGTCGACGAGATTGAAATCGTCACCGCTGAAGGGGATCCACACTTCAATCCGAAGCGTGGCCTGCAGAAAGTCCGTGGCCGTCTCACCAAACTCATGCCCGCTCATCGGCATGCAACCGCCGAAGGCACTCGGGAACCAGCTCAGGTACAAGAAAAAGACCTCAAGCAGTAGCCTTCCCATCCGATAACCTAGCCGCAGCGCAACTGCTGCCACCCTAGCGAAGCGCACCCGCACCACAGCGGCGTGCGCTTCTTCGGTGTCAATAGGCTGTGATCGCATTGTGAATGTTGCCACCAACCCCCAAGGATCCCGTGAAGTTCACGACGCGCTACTCCAGCGCCACCAACGAACAACACCCAACCCGACAGACACCCCACCGATACCCAAGCACGGTGATCGAAGCCGACTACAGTACTAACCATGACTGACGCTGAGATTGCCCGCCTGCAAGCCGCTGCCGCTGCCGCTGCCGCGAAAGCCGCCCGCCTCGAAGCTGAAGCTGCCGCCGCAGCTCTTGCTGCAGCAACCGCAGCCGCCGAATCACCAAACCTGCACAAACCCGCCGCCAGCACCCCGCTCTCCGGCTATCCGGCGGAAGTACAAGCCAGCTATCGGCACATCGCCGACACCAATCCCAGCATCACCATCGGCGCAATGATCGACGAGGATGGCTCCGCCTTGGCGCAAGTACCAATCAGTGTTCCGCTGGCCACCTTAAACCGGCACGGACTCATCAGTGGTGCTACCGGCACCGGGAAAACCCGCACCCTGCAGCTGCTCGCCGAACAACTCGCCCGTGCCGGTGTACCCAGCCTCGTCACCGACGTCAAAGGGGATCTCACCGGCATCGCCGAAGCAGGAACACCAACCGAAAAACTCCTCGCCCGCACCAGCGAACTCGGGCAACACTGGCAGCCACAAGCATTCAATATCGAATACTTCACCGTCAACAACCAGCCTGCCGCAACTGCCCTGCGCACCACGGTCACCGCCTTCGGACCACTCCTACTCGCCCGGGTCTTAGGTCTCAACGACACCCAAGAATCCGCACTCACCCTCATCTTCCACTGGGCGGATAAAGAACACCTCGAACTCATCGACCTCACCGACCTGCGGGAAGTCATCGACTATCTGCTCAGCGACGAAGGGAAACCCATATTGAAAACCCTCGGCGGCATCTCCAGCGCCACCGCCGGTGTGATTCTGCGGGAAATCGCGACGCTGCAAGCCCAAGGCGGCGACGACTTCTTCGGCGTACCTGACTTTGCCACCCGGGATCTGCTGCGCACCAGCAACAATGGCCAAGGGATCATCTCCTTACTCTCCCTGCCACAGTTGGCCACCAATCCACGCCTAGCCACCACCCTGATCATGTGGCTGATCGCCGACCTGTTCAGCGGCCTCGACGAAGTTGGGGACACCGACAAACCCCGCCTCACCATTTTCTTCGATGAGGCACACCTGCTGTTTGCCGATGCCAGCAAAGCATTTATCGACCAAGTCATTCACACCGTCCGACTCATCCGGTCGAAAGGGGTGGGCATTATCTTTATCACCCAACACCCCACCGACCTGCCCGAGGCAGTCCTCGGCCAACTCGGGGCAAAAATCCAGCATGCGCTGCGCGCATTCACCCCGAAAGAGCAAAAACAACTCCGGGCAACAGTCGATTCACTCCCGGTTTCCCCACTTGATCTCAGCAAACGCATCACTGAACTTGGTACCGGTGAAGCACTTATCAGTGTGCTCGACGGCCGCGGCATCCCCACCCCGGTCGCCCCCACCAAACTCTATGCCCCACAGTCAGTCATGGGACCTGCAAACCAAGCAACACTGCAGCAGCTTCACGAAAGCAGCAGACTGGCTATCAAATACGGCGCACCGATGAACCCCTATAGCGCCTTTGAAAAACTGGCCGCCCGCAAAGCGGAACACTTACAACAGCAGCAAGCCGCAGCCGCCGCCGAAGCCCAGGCGAAAGCCGAAGCTGAACGTCGCAAACAGTTGGAAAAAGAACAACTTGCGCAAGCCCGCCGCCTAGAGCAGGAAGCCAAAGCACTGCGCCGGCAGGAGCAGGAGCGGCAGCGTGAACAAGAACGTGCCGCAAGACAACGCAACAAACTTATCGACAGTGTGGTTCGTAGCGTCGGCGGACAACTCGGCCGGGAGATCACCCGCTCAATTTTCGGCACCTCCCGGCGGCGAAAATAACAGGCAACCCCTTCCGGCGGCACCCCTGCAGGCGGTGCCGCCGCTTAGGATTTCGGCCGCCAAAAACTCGTCACGTCGCGCTTAGTTTCCCGCTGATAGTCAATAAGTTCGCCAACCAGTGCCGTGTCGAGCGGCTCATCCCACGGCTGACGGATCAGCATTTTTGTATGCCGCACACCTCGCCTGTCGAGTTCTGCGGCAAAATGGGCGACAGTGTGCTCTTCCGGGGCAATCGCCAAATGTCCCTTGGCGGCAGAAAAACCGATGATAAACGTGCCATGATCGGTAAACATTGGCTGATTCCAGGCGATCCGCAGCTCCAACATTGGATACTGGTTACCCACCCATTCCAGCATCGCTTCGACCACCGGCCGTTGCTGATCGGTTAAGGTTGCTAAATAGTCATCTACCGTGTTGATCGCCATAACCCCGGAAGTATAGCGGCCGACAACAACAAGCATCGCCACGTCGGATCCTGTGTGATTGGCCACCGGTACCCACGAGCGTTACGCCCAAAACTGCCGGGCGACAGGTCGGCTGTGGCATAGCCGACGCCCGCCACAGCTACAGCAGCACAATGGGCAAACTACCGGCGAAACTCGGCACGCTGCGGGGTTGGCACCGCTGCCACATGCCCAGAATCACAGTAGGCTGCCAGCGCCCGATCCAAATGCCGGGAAGAACCATCAACCGCATCAGCCCATTGGCCGATCGCTGACTCATCGGCCATGTCAGAAGTTTGTTTTATCAACACCACCGGAATACCGAACTCGAACCCGATCCGGGCAATCACATAGCCTTCCATTTCGACAAGATCAGCTTTCCCAGCCAACCGTTCCCGCGTAGCCGAATCCGCAACAAAGCTATCGCCGGTGGCAAGCGTCGCCGTCGGCAACACCCCCGAAGTTTCCAACAGCAGATCATTGAGAGCAGGTTTGCCGTCGATAGCTTCTAGCACGTCATCGTTGAAGTCATGCTTGTACACGTGACCGATTTCAAACACCCCACTGACCGATGCTTTCAACGCCCCCGCGGTACCAACATTGATTAAACAACTCGGCTGAATACCCTTCGCTTTCGCAGCAGTCAACGCGGCAGTTAAGTGAATCGCGGCGTTCATCCCCCCAACCCCCACCACAATCCGTGGCAGATCCGTGTGCACATGTTCAATCTCCCCGGGCGTCGCGGAAACCAACAGCGGACGGTCAGCAACAATAGCGTCAGCAGCATCAATCATGGTCTCCACCCTAGCGGACAGCTGGCCGCCACAGCTGCACCACCTCCACATCGAATTTAGCCCGGCCTAATATCACGCTGAGGCGTGGAAGCCGATAGGTTAAACGGTGCAGGTGTTTCACGAGTCGTGTCATCGGCTGGCGCCAGCCATCTGCGTCAGCATCCCCACAGCCGTGCCATATACTCAACGGGTTGTGTCCGCACGCCAGGGACATAGGATGCGTGAAGAAAAAGACCGATCACCCGCTATGCCACCGGAATCGGACTGGGATACCAGCCAAACACAAACCGCCCCGTTGCTGAACAGAGGATTTTCATGGGATCCACCGGACTAGCTGCCGACTTCTCCTTCATCGTTGGGATAGTTGGCCTGCTGCTTTCAATTCCCGCCTGGGCTATCTTCCTCCGTGGTGTTGCAACCCTGGTGCGGTTTGTTCGTGCCGGTAAACCGCTGCCGGAACGCACCAGTCGGCCGGTTCGCCGGGCTGCCGAAGTACTCAAACAAGTCGTCGGCCACACCCAGCTTGCCCGGAAACCACTCGTCGCCGTCGCCCACTGGTGTGTCATGGTCGGGTTCCTGCTGGGGTTTGTGTTGTGGTTTGAAGCCTATATTCAAACCTTCAATCCGGCGGGCGGCTGGCCTTGGATCTCCACCCAACCCTGGTATCACCTCTGCGACGAACTGTTGGGGATCGGCACCGTTGTTGGCATCATTACCTTGATCATTATCCGCCAAACCGCTGCCGGTAAACAGCGCCTAAGCAGGTTTTACGGCTCCAACGCACGTGCCGCATATTTCGTCGAAGCGGTGGTGTTTATCGAAGGTGCCGGCATGCTGCTGGTGAAAGCCGCAAAAATTGCCACCTACCCGAACTATCAGCCGCATCTTGCCACTGACTTTGTCACCATGCAGCTGGCGAAACTCCTGCCCGCCTCCCCTGAACTCGTCAGTGTGTTTGCACTGATCAAACTCCTTTCCGGGTTGGTGTGGCTAGCTATTGTCGGCCGCCAGCTCACCTGGGGGGTGGCATGGCACCGCTTCACCGCGTTTTTCACTATCTTCTTCCGCACCCATGCTGATGGCCGCAAAGCACTGGGTGCCCTCGCCCCGCTGGTCGATGATTCCGGCAAACCCATTCACTTCGATGAACTGGAAGATTCCCCGGCAACACTGGGAACCGGGTTTATCACCGACGCATCTTGGAAAATGTTGCTCGACACCACAGCATGTACCGAATGTGGACGTTGCCAGGAACTTTGTCCTGCCTGGAACACGGGCAAACCGCTTTCGCCGAAAAAAGTCATCACCGACCTGCGTGACGGTGCGATGGGAACGTTCCCCGCTTGGATCGATCCCTCAGCGCTGGAATACGACGACAGCCATGCTGGTGTTGATGTGTTAAAACTCGCCGGCGAAGGCGGCGCAATCACCCAGGACGTGCTGTTTTCCTGCACGAACTGTGGCGCCTGTGTGGAGCAATGCCCAGTCGATATTGAGCATCTTGACCATGTCACCAATCTGCGCCGCTACAGTGTGCTCGTCGAAAGTGACTTCCCCAGCGAACTGACCGGCATGTTCACCAACCTGGAACGAAAAGCCAACCCGTGGGGGCGGGCAGCGAAAGAACGCCGCACTTGGGTGGACAAAGCCCGTGAACAAGGCTTGGAAGTGCCGATTTTCGGCGAGGATGTCACCGATTTTAGCGACTGTGAATATTTGTTCTGGGTGGGCTGTGCCGGTGCGTTTGATGAGCAAGGGCAAAAAACGACGATGGCAATCGTGGAATGTCTCCACGTTGCCGGGGTCAAATTTGCGGTGCTCGGCGACGGGGAACGCTGCACCGGGGATCCGGCGCGGCGCGCTGGCAATGAGCTGCTATTCCAAATGTTGGCAAACGACAACATCGCTACCCTCAACGACGTGTTCGACGGTGTTGCCCGTGGTGGACGAAAAATTATTACGTCCTGCCCGCACTGTTTTAACACGCTGCGCAACGAATACCCTGAGTTTGACGGTAACTATGACGTCTTCCATCACACCCAACTGTTAAATCGTCTGGTGCGCGACAAACGACTGGTGCCGATTCCGCGTACCCCGGATCAACGCAAACCGGTAACCTTCCACGATCCGTGCTTCCTTGGGCGCCACAATAAAGTGTTTGACCCGCCGCGGGAACTTGTGGAGGCAACAGGGGCTTCCCTCACCGAAATGCCCCGAAACAAAAACACTGGATTTTGTTGTGGCGCCGGTGGTGCCCGGATGTTTATGGAAGAACATTTGGGGACCCGAATTGCGGATGCGCGTGCTGCAGAAGCGATCGATACCGGCGCGGCGACCGTGGCAGTTGGCTGCCCGTTTTGCCATGTCATGCTTTCATCCGGGGTGAAAGCGCAACACGCTGTCGACTCGGCGACCGGTGATCCGCAATCAGCGGCGCCAAATGTCGCGGATGTGGCGGTGATGCTTCGCGATGCAATCAGTACTGATGGGCGTTTGCCGGAAGCACTCCCGAAAGCATTTGTTGATCCTGCACGGACACAACTGTCGATTGTTCCGAAACGAAACACCGACCCGGTGACTGATCCGACTCTCCCGGAGCGGAGCGGGCAAACCGCTAACCAAACCGGCCAAGCAGCTGTTTCGCAGCAGCCAGAGGCACAACCAGTAGAGTCGCAACCTGTTGCACCGCGGCAGTCGCCGCAGGATTTAGCACCAGGTGCAGCTATTCCAGGTAGTGCCCAGCCGCCTGCGCCCGGCAGTGTTCCACCACGTCCAGGTACTGCAACTCCGCCTCCACCGGGCGGTGTGTCAACCCCACGACCAGGGGGAACACCTGCGACAGCTGGGCTACCCGGCGCGCCCGGCGGAGTTACCCCTCCTGCACCGGGTGGCGCACTGGCAGGGAACGCTGCTCCACAAACTGCTTCTGCTGGCGGTAACACCCCAATGCCTGCTGGCGGTGGTATAGCACCCCTTGCCCCTGGTGGTGCACGGCCTACCCCTGGTAGTGGCGCTCCTACTGAGGCAACGACTGTTACCCCTGCACAACCAAGTGCACCAGGTAGCGCGCGCCCTGCGCCGGGTGCTGCACAACCTGCAGTTTCTTCTGTTGCACAGCCGGTCACCCCGGGGGGCGTTACCCCGCCGACACCCGGTCGGGCACAACCAACGCCTCCTGGGTCGGCTGCACCGAAACCGCCGGGTGGGGTTCAACCTTCTTCGCCAAGTGGTACACCAGTTTTGGCACCTGGCGGGGTTCGTCCCTCCGCCCCGGGCGGAGCCACACCTCCTGCTCCTGGTGGTGTGTCGCCGGTGGCTTCATCGGCGTCACAACCAGTTACCCCGGGAAAGGCCACACCTGTGGCTCCTGGCAAGGCTGCCCCGGTTGTTCCAGGTAACGCTGCCCCTGTTGCACCACTAGCCCCTGGTAAAGCCGCACCAGTAACTCCTGGTACTGCCAAACCGAAGGCACCCGGTGGCACACGGCCTCTAGCCCCCGGTGGTGCACGGCCGATGGTGAGTCATGATGATGCTGGATCCGATACTGCACAGCCGAAGAAGACTGTAGAGAATCAAGAAGACTAGCGCCCCAAGCAGCAGATTCGGCGGCTCTGTGGCGCCGATACAGTTGGCTGTCGGTTCGGCGGTAGCATCGCCCGCACCAAATCACCGACTGCTCACTCATCGGCGTTGTTCCCCTGCCCGGCTGGTGCTGTTGTTTGAGGTTTTGTTGGTGTGAGGGCAAGGCGTATCCAGGTTTCGTCCGCTTTTCTCTTTTCCAACGGCCGTATTCGTGGCACGATAGCACCATGAGTTCGCAGGAAACCGTGCAACCAGTTGATGATTCCCAAATCCCTGGGGATGGCCCGATTGTTACCACGACGGTGAAAGATCCCGCCACAGGTGAGGTTCGTCGTCGCCGTCGGCGCGCGTTTACGATGGCCGACAAGCTCAGTGGTGTGCAATACGAGATCCGCGGACCGATTAGCCAAGAGGCAGAGAAACTCGCCTATGACGGGCATAAAATCTTGAAGCTGAACACGGGGAATCCCGCAGTGTTTGGGTTTGAGGCGCCTGATGTGATCATGCGGGATATGATCGCTGCTCTGCCGCATGCGCAAGGCTATTCAAATTCGAAGGGTATTTTGTCGGCGCGACGTGCCATTGTGACCCGCTATGAGCTGGTTGAGGGGTTCCCCGATATTGATGTCGAGGATGTGTGGGTTGGCAACGGGGTGTCTGAGCTTATTCAGATCTGCTGTCAGGCGCTGCTCAATGACGGCGATGAGGTACTCATTCCGATGCCGGATTATCCGCTGTGGACTGCGGCAACCACGCTGGCTGGCGGCAAGGCGGTGCATTATCGCTGCGACGAGGACAATGAGTGGAATCCGGACATCGAAGATATTCGGGCGAAGGTGTCGGAGAAGACTCGTGCCATTGTGGTGATTAATCCGAATAACCCGACGGGGGCGGTGTATTCGAAGGATGTTTTAAAGAAGATTGTGCAGGTGGCGCGCGAGCACGAGTTGATGGTGTTTGCCGACGAGATTTATGACCGGATTCTGTTTGATGATGCGGTGCATTATTCATTGGCGGCGTTGGCACCGGATTTGGTGACGGTAACATTTAATGGCTTGTCGAAGGCGTATCGGGTGTGTGGCTATCGGGCAGGTTGGATGATTGTCACCGGCCCGAAGCGGATGAAGGAGGGGTTTGTCGCCGGGGTGAATTTGTTGTCGGGGATGCGGCTGTGTCCGAATGTTCCCGCACAGCATGCGATTCAGGCGGCGCTCGGTGGCAAGCAGTCTATTTTCCAGTTGACTGCGAAGACGGGGCGGATCTATGAGCAACGCGAATTGGCTTGGCAGAAGCTCAACGAGATCCCGGGGGTGTCGTGTGTGAAGCCGATGGGTGCGTTGTACTGTTTCCCGAAGCTTGATTTGGATTATTACGACATCACGGATGATTCGGCGTTGATGCTGGAGTTGCTGCGGCAGCAGCATATTTTGCTGGTGCAGGGCACCGGGTTTAACTGGGATCGGCCGGATCATTTCCGGGTGGTGTTTTTGCCGCGGGTGGATGTGTTGTCTGAGGCGATTGATCGGCTGGGGGATTTCTTGTCCCATCATGTGCGGTGATATGTGGTGAATTTTTCTCGACTGTGGCATGGCGGCGATGATGCAGCGATGGTTGCTGCGTCATCGTCGGCCACGTCACGGCGTTTGCCGGTGATGTGTTGCGGATCGGTGGTGGGGGATCTGCTGAGTTCGCTGTCGCCGTGCGGGTTGGCTGATTGCCGGTATTGTGCTGGTGAAACGGCAAATTCGGGGGTGTCGCCGGTGTGGAGTCCGGGGTTGCTGCCGGCGATGATTGGGCAGGTTCGTCCCGCGGGGGTGGTGGTGGATGCGTTTGTGCGCGGCCACGGTGGGGTGCCGTTGTGGGAGGAGCTAGCTAGTGACGAGTTGGGGTTGGCGGTCACTGTGGTGGTGGGGATTCCGGATGGGTTGTTGTCGCCGGCCGCGTTGCAGTGGGTGTGTTCACCGCATCGGATGTCGCAGCCGGCGGGGGCTCGCGAGTTGCGACAGTTGCTTGCCACCGTGGAGGTGCCGCGGATGCGTCGCCTTGGGGTGGAGGTTATTGTGATCGGTGTTTCGCCGGAAAGCGATGTGGCTGCTGATAGGTCAGCTTCCGCGGCGGGGGCTGTGGATGCTCCTGTGGTGTGGCGGCTTCCGCCGGTGGTGTCGGATCATGCCCGGCTGGTGTGGCCGCCGGCGGCAATGTTGGCTGCTTCCCGGTGTGCGGTGTGGTCGCGCGCTGATCGACAGCGGGGAGTGTTTCCGGCGCCGGTGTCGGTGATGATGTCCGGTGAGCAAGAGTTGGTGTTTCGATTAGCTGCCGCCGGGTTGACGGATCGCAAAATTGCGCGGGCGTTGTCGTGTTCGACCCGGGAGGTTACGGCGGTGATGGCCGAGTTGATGGCGCGTACCGGTTCGTCGCACCGTTTGAGTTTGCTAGCACGCACCCAACCGGTGCAGTAGGGTGTGCGTTCCGAGTTGCGGCCACTAGCGGTGCTTGTGGTTTGCTATGTTTTCCCACCAAATGGGTGGATTTCTCTAATGCTGTGGATGGTTGTGTAGTAGCACGGAAGGTGTGTCCAAAGTGGAGCGTTCGTTGCGGGTGGGGATGCCAAGCCGGGGCACGGTTGTGGCATGTGTGGTGTTGTTAGCGCTGCTTGGGGGCTATTTGTATGTGACTGCCCGGCCTGCCCCGGAGGGCCTTGGTCGCCAATTGGCGCGTATTGGTGATGTGCAGGCAGCACTTGCCGCCGACGAGGAGGTGGCCGATGATGCCAGTGATGCTGCTGCTGGGGCGGTGACCGGTTCGGGTGATGCTGGTGTTGCAGCGTCCGCCAGTGGGGCTGATGGTGGGGCGGCAACCCGCGATGGGGCGGTGCTGGTTTCACCGGTGTCCCCGGCAGATGATGTGGTCATATCCGGTGGGGATGCGGCCAGTGCACAGTTGGCGGCGGATTTGCAGCGACTGCACACCGCGGCAACGGCACGGTTTACTACCCGCTATCCGGGGGAGGCTATGGGGCGTACCACGGTGCACGATATGCTTGGCCGCCCGGTGATGCTGCCAGTGCATCCTGGTGGTGATGTCGTCCAGCTTGCCCCTGGGGTGGTTGATTCGGCGTTGCTTTCCACTGATCCGCGGACAGTAACCGGTTTGCAGGCGGACGGCACGCTAGCGTTACCGGCACAGGTGGCAGTGGAATGGCAGCGGCTGGTGCCTGCGGCGAAACAACAAGGCAATTGGGATGTGGCGTTTTCTGCTAGCCAAGGGCCGCTGCATGTGATTGACGGGGTGCCGGTCGGGTTTGCCCGCACCCCGGTGGGGGCGGCGGTCGCCGCCTGGTGCATGTATCAGGTGATTGGTGCCGGCGGGGTGACTGCTTCCCGGGCGGTAGCGATGTATGTGGCTGACAGCCAAGTGCGGGAACGTGCAATCAGTTTGGTGGCCAATCCTGATGCGCCTCAGTGGCCGGCCGGTGACAATGTTGGCAGTGCACTGGGGTTTGCGGTGCAAGAGTTCACCCCTGATGCGGCGACGATTGCGTTTGCTGTTGGTGACCAAACCCATCCGCGGGTGTTTACTGTGCCGGTGATCTTCCAAGATGGTGATTGGCATCTGCAGGCGCCGATCAAGGCGAAGGTTGCCCCGCTTACCCCCAGTGAACTGGCCACTTTTACCCGCTGGTAGCGGACAATCCGGCCATCACCCCCCACATCCACCAGGATCGATATTGCTTCAGCCGGCCGCAGCCTGCGGCCGGCGGGTGACCATTGGGCAAACAGGTCCTGGCAACTGTAATGCTGCTGGTAAGTATCTGGTAAGTATTCTTCCAGCTTGCGGCAATACCCGGCCTGTGGGTCGACGGTATAGTGAGCGCACAAGAGTCCTTGCCGGCACCGTGTCCACGGCGGGTCACTGACACATATCCCTAGTGGCAACTGGGTTTTGACAACCATGTTCGCTGCAGAATCTGCAGAGGTAAGGAGCATTATGGGTCGGCATTCACGCCCCGATGATGATCAGCGAGACAGTGCGGCAGGAATTGCTCCGCCGCACACCTCACCAGCACCGGTGGGCGACACCGCAGCTCCGCAAAGCTCACCAGATCCGGTACACAGCCAGCCCCAGGAAACCCATGCGGGGCACAGCCATGGGGCGGGACTGTCGGCGGCAGCACATTTAGCAGCACACGGCTATCGCCCCGATGGAACGAAGATGCCGCGCAGCACTTCCCGCGGCCCGTGGAGCCGGGCACAGAAAATCCTGGCTGGTTTGCTGGCCTGTGCAGCAATCCTGACCGGGGTGGGGCTGGTGCTGCTGTTTCCCGACGATTCCCCAATCCGCACGGAAGGAGCGTTGCAGGGTAATTCACAGTTCTCCCACGAGGCGGTAAGCGGCACCGTGATTTCCCGGCAGGCGGGAACCTGTTCTTCGCCGTCAGTGGGTCGACTCTTCGAGACTGATCCTGCCCCGGGGGAACCTGGTGCACCGGATGCCTGCCAGCTGGCGGTGGTGGAATTGACCGACGGCAGCTATGCCGGGCTGCATACCCTGTTGATGGTGTCGAACACCCCCGGCGATCCTGATCTGCAGGTCGGGGAGAACATCCTGTTAAGCGAAACCCCCACTGTGGAAGGGGAACCAGGCTACACCTTCCTCGACTATCAGCGTTCGATCGGGTTAACGATGTGGGTGCTGCTCACCGCTTTAGCTGTGGCCGGTATTGGTGGCCTGGTGGGGTTGCGTTCCCTGTTTGGCTTAGCCATCACCCTGGGTGTTGTGGCAACTGTGCTGCTTCCGGGGCTATTGCATGGCGAGGATCCGCTGCTGTTGGCGCTGGTGTGTGGGGCGACCGCCCTGTTTTTGGCGCTCTATATTGTGCACGGGGTGACGTGGAAAACATCGTCCGCGCTGGCCGGCACCTTGTTGGCGCTGGTGTGTGCCACCGGGCTGGCACGGTTTGGGATTGAGTCGATTCATCTGCGGGGGTTGGGCAGTGAGGACAATCTGCTGATCCAACTATATTTGCCGGATGTGACCGTGCAAGGGTTGATGCTGGCCGGGTTTATTATCGGCTCGTTGGGGGTGCTCAACGATGTGACGATCTCGCAGGCGTCGACGGTCAACGAATTGGCGAATGCTGATCCTTCTGCGCGGCCGTGGCGGCTGTTTACGGCCGCGATCCGGGTGGGGCGTGACCATATTGCTTCGATTATGTACACGCTAGTGTTGGGCTATACCGGGGCGGCATTGCCGCTGCTGCTGTTGCTCACCGCAGCTGGTCGGCCATTGAGTCAAGTGTTGACCTCTGATGTGCTGGCCACGGAGATTCTGCGCAGCGCGATCGGCGCATTGGCGCTGTGTTTAGCGGTTCCCCTGACCACATTGATAGCCGCGTTGACGACGACCCGGCAGCCGGCGGATACTGCCAATGCCCCCGCTCACCCGGGGATGATTGGGAAGTAGGGCAAACAAGCTGGCAGGTGGCAGTGTTACCGGAATGCCACGCGATGGTTGTGGCGAACAAGGATGCTGCTTCCCAGTGTTCGCTAGTTGGTGGTGCTAACCGGGTGGGCAGCCGCGAATTCGCGGGCAAGCCGGATAATGGACTCCCCATCCGCGTGGCGGGATTGGACCGTTGCCAACGCTTCGGTGGTGAGGAATTTATTGATTGCCCGAATCCCTACCCGGGCGTCACCGTCGACTGCTTTGCCGCTCATCAATGCCAAAATTTTACTCGCCGGCAGGCGATGATCCGGGTCGCCGAGCTGCACAAGCTGTGGCTGCAGGGCGGCAGGGATCGGTGTTGTCGCCGACACAAACGCAAGATCCGCGTCCCCGTCCGCCACAGCCTGCAGGGCGGCAGCATCACTGACGGGCGAATCAGCAACCCCCAACAGTGGCACATCACCGGCCTGATAGGCGCTAAAGAGTTCACTGATATTCCGGCTGTCGGCGATCGTGTGTGCCCCGACAACAACCCGAATCGCCCCAAAGCGGTACAGGTCGGCCAGTGATGTCACTGCAAGTGGGGTGACACGACCCCGGTTTGCGTACACGGTAGTGGCAGTGTCGGCGACCACTGGTTTCCCCAAGGCCAGCCCGGCCGGTAGTGCTGTTTTCAACGCCGACATCGATTGCTGATTTGTGGCTCCGAGGGGAACTTCCCGGCCAAGTTCCCTGGTGTAGAAGAATTGGGCGAGCGCTTCGGAATAGTCCGGCATGATAGAGATTTCACCGGCCTGCAGGGCATTGACACAGTCAGCGCGAACCGGACCAATCAGCCCCCGATCGGCCACCGTGTAGCCGTTGTTAGCGAACACTATCGCCCACAGATGGTTGACGAACGCTAATTCGCTGCCGCCACAGTAGCCAAGCACAATATCGGCGTCGTCCGGATTGGTGGTGACCCGCGGATCAAGCTGGTCAAGATTGGTGCGTTGCGGCGTTTTCGTGGCTTGTTCCCGCGCCGGCTGTCGGGGGGTGTACGGGTCGCCGGTGGCGGGCACGTCACTGGCCGCCACAGCGGTAGATGATGAAGTGGCATCCACCCCGGTGGTGGGGTCACTGGTGCAGGCAACCAGCGTGGCCGTGAAACATCCTGCAACAACAAGTCGACCATATCGGCGCCGGGTTCGCTGGTGTGGCATGTGGATCCCTCACGGTAGCAAGCAACAGACGGGAGTGGACATGTGGTGGTTTTTCAACATCCCGCGGCAAACAACCAGGCACACATCGGCGGTGCGGGTGGCCGCAGCGGTGATCAGTGAGATGGATAAATAAGCTGCTGGCTGTTAGTGGTTCCCGGTGTGGTCACGGTCGCTGTCGGGGCGAAAGTTGAGATACGCCTTAGACGGGGTGGGGCCGCGTTGGCCTTGATATTTGCTGCCCAACCGGTCGCTGCCGTAGGGGTGTTGCGCAGGGGAGGTCATGTTGAACAGGGCAAGCTGGCCGACTTTCATCCCGGGGTAGAGCACAATCGGCAGGTTTGCGGTGTTCGAGAGCTCTAAGGTGATGTAGCCGGTAAAGCCCGGATCGATAAACCCGGCAGTGGAGTGGGTGAGCAGCCCGAGTCGTCCCAGGGAGGATTTCCCTTCCAGGCGGCCGGCAAGATGGGCGGGCAAAGTGAAGGATTCATAGGTTGATCCGAGCACAAACTCGCCTGGGTGCAGGACGAAAGCTTCCCCGGCAGGGACTTCCACCAGGGAGGTAAGTTCGGCCTGGTTTTCCCGCGGATCAATGTGGGTATAGCGGGAATTATTGAACACCCGGAAATATCGGTCGAGCCGCACATCGATACTGGAGGGCTGGATCAGCGACGCATCAAACGGGTCAATGACCAGTTGCTGGGTGTCGATGGCTTGGCGAATATCACAATCTGAAAGCAGCACAGTTGTAGTCTAGTGGGCTTGTTGGCTGTGGCGGGAGTTGCCGTGCCACTGCACCCGGATGGGGTTTGGAGGATCAGCGATAAAGCCTTGCCAGTGGCGGTTTGCGGGGGAACAACAAGGCGTATTGGGAAGGAACACTACCACATCGCTATCGCTTAACAAGTGGGGTTTACCAGCGAAAACAAGCTTAAGTGGAAGTTCAACCTCCGGTTAGGCTAGGATATTGTATCGCCGCTCCGGCGGGACGTGTCGTCCCAGCTTGGGGCAGCTGGCCGTGGCGGATGCTGCGACCAGCAGATCGCATGCCACGCTTGCTGCGCCTAAGACCGGCAACGCTGGTGAGCTGCCCCGTCCGAGCACTATGCACGTCGGGAAGCCCACCACAACTGGCACACCTGCTATTTCCCGCAGCGCCAAACCAGCCTAGGCTTAAGCCACACAGCAACCGTCGCGATCCGCCAACCTGGGCGAGCAGCGTGCACTGTTGAACTGCCTCGTCGTCGCACCACTGCAACAACAAGGCCACGATCATTGTTCAGCGGTGCCACCGGCGCCCAATCCCCCACCGCGACAGCCCCGTGTTGCCCCCAACATTTTTTCTGGATTCCTATCCTTTTTTCTAACAGCCACGGTGCCCTGCCCCGGCGGACAGTGTCTGCCGGCAGCACACCCCAGCTCATCATCGACCGCAACCAACAAAGTGAAGTGGCAGCGTGAACACCATGAAGGCCGACCGTACTGACCTCCCGCAGCAAACAGCAGACGTCACCGCCTTTGGCGACTCCTTCGCCCACGCCGGTGAACCGGTCGGGGCAGTCAACACTGCCCGACAAATCACCCCTGCAGCGGCACAATCCAACCACGGCGCCACTACCGACGTTCCGCCGGCAGTCGTCGCCAACGGCATCGCAGTCTATGGCGGGGAAGGAGTGGTCTATGGGCCGCTCAACGTGGAAATCCCCGGGGTGGGGCTGACTATTCTCACCGGGCGCGGCGGCTCCGGGCGAACCGCCTTGGCGTTAACCCTCTCGGGGCGGATGAAAATCGCCGAAGGGGAACTCACCGTCCTCGGGGAGACGAAACGCTCCGCAATCCGCAAACGCGTCGCGATCGCCGGCGTCGACGAAATTGACGCCATCGACCGGGATGTGAAACTGAAAACCGTCATCACCGAACATCGCGCCTGGTCAAGCGGATTCCTGCGGTGGATTACCCGCGCCGACGACGACTATTACCGCAGCCTGTGCGGAGATATTTTCGGCGACCGTGATCTTCCCCCACTTGACGCCTATGTTTCCCAAATCTCTGCACTCGACCGGTATCTGATCCGCATCGCGCTCGCACTCGCCCCAGTCGGCGGCCACGAGATCGGCATGCTGGTTATGGACGATCTGGAGCAGGTGCACGAATTTAGCGACCGCATCATTTTGGTCAACACCCTGGCGCGCCTGGCCGAACGATTCCCGGTGGTGGTCAACGCCGTCAACCCGCTGCCTCAGCAGCTTGTCGCGAACTACACCCTCATTGAACTTTTCACCGATGCAGGTCACCTCAGCCCAGAGCACGACGGTCGACCAAAACATCTGCCCAGTTTCCTCCTCAGCGAATCCGCCCTGCTGCAAGCAGGTGTGCAAGCCCATCTTGCCCGGGCAGGGCGCGACCATACCGGGGACGGCCAACCACATTCCACCGAAACTGGTAGCCGTCTTGCCGCTAGTAGCGCCACACCGGCGACCAAACCTGACCGGGGCACCAGCCCTGCGGCACCGCCGCCGACACCACCGGTGGAGACTATCCACGCACCGAAGCAGGCAACTGACTTGGTCACCGACACCGCCCAGGCGATAGCCCCCGCCGAGCTAGCCCCAGGCGAAGATCCCACCCTTGCCGCCCCCACCGGGGTGGCACCCGTCCAGGAAACACCAGGACTGTTTACCGACGGCGACAGTCTTCCCCGGCAGACCGCGGCTGCCCAATCTGACCATCCTGTCACCGACACCACCCGCGAGGAGTAACCCCATGTTTGCAGGATTTTCCCTCGGCACCGAACTCCGCCGCTTCCGCCGCTCCACGTTGGGGCGCATCGCTATCCTCGCGATCACCCTTATTCCCCTGATGTACTCTGCCCTCTACCTGTGGGCATTTTGGGATCCCTTCGGACAGGTGAACCGGCTGCCGATCGCGTTCGTCAACAACGATAAAGGCACTGTCGTCGCCGGGGAACCGTTTAACGCCGGCGACGAAGTCGTCGCCGAACTAAAAGAGGAACCGCAGGTCAGCTTCGACTTTGTCGATGAACACACCGCGCAAGAAGGCGTGAAAGACGGCACCTACTACTTTGTGGTGTCGCTGCCGGAAGACTTCTCCCAAGCGGTGACCTCCCCGACTACTGACAGCCCTCACAAGGCGGTGATTCACACCACCTACAACGACACCAACGGCTACCTGTCCACCCTCATCGGACAGAACGTGATGCGCACCATGGTGCCGGTGATCTCCAACAAGATCGGCATTCAAGCCGTCGATAAAGTCCTCGTCGGGGTGCAAGACGCCGGCCAAGGACTGCACCAGGCCGCCGACGGTGCGCAACAGCTCGCCGACGGTGGACACACCCTGCAAGACGGGCTCGGCAGCGCGAAAGATGGCTCCGACAAACTCGCCACGGGCGCCCAAACCCTCGACGAAAAAATGGGGGAACTTTCTCAAGGCGCACAACAGTTAGCTGACGGCACCAGCCTGCTGGCCACCAAAGTCGATACCGCCACCGGCAAACTCACCGACTTAACCCGCGGAGTCAACCAGCTCGGCAGTGGCCTTGACCAGCTAGGACAGGGTGCCACCGAGTTGAACAACGGGGTTCAGCAGCTGAAGTCCACCAGTGATCAAATCACCGCCACGCAAGCGGATATGGCCCGAAACCTGCGGCAAATCGCCGCCCAGCTGCGCGCTATCCCCGACCCGGGGGCACACAATCTGGCTGCCCAAGTTGAGCAGGCCGCCACCAATATGGAAACCACCGCATTAGGACCTGCTTCCCCGCTCACAAACCAGGTGAATCGGCTTGCTGGCGGTACCAGCCAACTGGCGTATCAACTCGCCGACCCGAACGCCCCCTTCCGCGGCGGGTTTAACCAGCTTCAGCAAGGAACTGGTCAACTGCCCGGCCAGCTTGGGCAACTTGTCGACGGCGTCAATCAGCTCAACAGTGGCGCCCAAACGCTTGCTGCCGGTGCTAGCCAGTTAAAGAGCGAAGGCACCGCCCAGTTAACCACCGGCGCCAACGATCTCGACGACGGCATCGGCAAACTATATTCCGGATCTGGGGAGCTGGTTATCGGCCTCGACGAGCTGGCTACGAAACTCGGTGAAGGTGCCGACAAGGTGCCCGCCATGGACACTGAGATGCGCGAACATCTCGCCCAAACCATCGGTGCACCAGTGAAACTCGAAACTACCAACGAGGCCGGGGAGAACACCTTCGGCGCCGGTCTTGCCCCGTTCTTCTTCTCCTTGGCAATGTTTATCGGCGGACTGATCATCTTCCTGCTGCTGCAACCCATGCAAAACCGGGCAGTTGCCAGCGGGGCAAGCCCGCTGCGTGCCGCCATTGACGGATTCCTGCCTGGTGCGCTGATCGGCACCCTGCAGGCGACCATCATTGTTGCAGTCACCCTCTACGGGGTCGGGCTCAATGCCGCCTACCCCCTAGGATTGTGGTGCTTCTCTGTGCTGGTCAGTGTGATGTTTGTGGCTGTCAACCAGTTCCTCAACGTCCTGCTTGGCCCAGGACCTGGCAAGGTGGCTGCAATGGCACTGCTCATGTTGCAGATTCTCGCCTCTGGCGGCCTCTACCCCGTAGAGACCGAACCAGCGCTGTTCCAGTGGCTCCATCCGATCAATCCGATGACCTATTCGGTCGATGGCTTCCGCCAATTCATCTACGGCAATCTCGACCATCGCGCCCCGCAGTCGATCACCGCAGTACTGATCATCATCGCCCTGTCGCTCACGCTCACCGCTTTTGGTGCGTGGCGTGACCGCACCTGGACGATGAAACGGCTCCATCCGCCAATCAAGCTCTAATACTGCACCCGGCCAACACCACACACCATCACACTCGAGGCCCCATCGGCACAAACCCTGCAACCAGGGAGGTGCCGGTGGGGCTTTGGCATTGCTCCCTTTTTGCCACCATCTACACGGACAGCTAGCGACGAATCAGCTCAGCAAGCTGCAAGAACGCAGCGACACCGAGTCACCTTCGTACTCCCCAGGAACTAGGCACCCGTGCAACATTGCGGTAACTAGGCGAGGAAAAAATCGGTTGTGTATCCAAAAGACGCTTGCTATAATCGATCGAGTGCAAAGCACACTGCCGATGTAGTTCAATGGTAGAACTTCTGCTTCCCAAGCAGACGGCGCGGGTTCGATTCCCGTCATCGGCTCCAATTCGACGCCGTATGTAATACGGCGTTTTTTGGTTTCTCTGCGTTTTCACTCGCAGAACCCGAGGGAAATCATGTGCACGTTGCGTAAAGCAGTGCGCAACCACCATGGACAAAACATCCAGCAGCCTCGTGAGGATGTTTCACACATCGGGGTAAAACGAGCGGTTGCGGTAGCCGGCGCCCCAATATCGCAGCCCCTGGGCTTCGCCAAAGGGGTGAACTCCCTACATCATCGACAACCAGGTCTACCATCGCAGCCTAGCGGCTTGGCCGACCCGTGACGTCGCCGCATAACGCCGAGATCGCCCGGCAGGGGCGCGCTGCCAAACCTTTGTAAACAGCTATGTTTCACCGGGGGTGAACCTTGCGCGCGTAATCCCAACAATCAGAGCAGCCTTGTGTGTTGCACGGCGGTGAATCCATGCCGATATTCTTGCCATCGCCACACCCCACCAGTGATCACAGGATGACGGGAACAGGCAGTCTTTATGCTGATGTCTCTCCCGTGCGAGCTCACCGCATATCCCAAGCAATACCGATTGGCGTCGCATGGACAGGTGGTTCGCATCCGCCACGTCCCTGCGCGGGAGTTCCCATTCCGGCGGCTGCATCGGGCGGCAATCCCTAGCAAATTTGCCTTCCCAGCGTCAGAAATATACGCAATTACTACCCCCAGTCACCACCCCCGCCATTCCCTAAATAAGGCCACCATTTCGCCCCTCAGCACTCCCCTTGCCGCCGCGAGTCACCCCCGATGACGCGTCGACGAAAGAGTTCGCAGAAAATCCTTCACAGCGGCTTTGATCATTTCTATACGAAACACTCCAACGCCGACTCCACCACCGGCACAGCGCCGCTGGCCGTAGAAAAGGACTGCCCTACCCCCAGTCGATCCGTAAATAAAAATTGGATATCCCCTGTAAGAAACGGGCGATTGATACAACCATCCGGCTGTCCTGCGAAAAAACAAGATTACCCACGTCGTAAAACATGGGAAACAGTTGTTAAAGGTGCGACTATTCAGCAAGTCAGGCTCAATGCATTACACCAAACCCCAGGGAAAAGTACTACGAATATATCTGGTAAATACTCGCCCAAAACAATAAAAACGAGGCTTCACCAACACAGTGTTTACGCAATGATCAGCCAAGCCATCACAAAACATCATCCCTTTAAGTAAAGAATGACCATTCCATCTTGCCGCGCGGCTATCATTCCTGGTCACCATTGGTTCGCTCACACCCAACGGGTGTGGCCACAACAGCAAAGCAAATGAAATTATCATTACCATCTGCAATCCTCAATTGAGTTCAAGGCCACTTATGATGGTTTGGTTCAGTTAGCTAATCGGTAGAATAAGAGTCATGGCTGGACATCCAAGACGCAAACCCGATACATATGGGCTCGAGATCGCCGCACAAATGCGCAGCGTTCTCGCTGCGCACAATCTGCGCCAGCGTCGCGTTGCGGAACTCACGTCGATTTCGACAAGCCAGTTAAGTCAATATTTCCGCGGTGAGAAGTCGCCAACGGTGGACGAGTTCATCGAAATCTGTATCGCGATGGACATCCCCCCACAGGAGGTCTTCACAAAAGCTATTGAAACGGTGGCCGCCCGTCACCGCCAGATTCCTGGCGTGGAAGCCTATGGCGCAACGCAGCGGATGATGACTGGCCGGTCGTAACTATCGATCATTGTTCCGCGCATTGACGCTGGTAGTTAGGCGATCAAGAGCTTGTATCTATCGGCCAAACCTTACGAAACGAAAATATAAAGCACCCATCGTTACTACCGGGGACACAGTACTTCACCTGATGGAAACTGGATCAGTAACACCAAAGGATGCTTGGCAACGCCGACAGCGACCCGCTGTCGGCGTTGTTTTTTCCAATCCTTACTTGTTGTCCTTCGCCAATTTGCCTGGCACCGCTAGCGGCGCTGCAGCAGCTCATCGAGGGGATCTGACGGGGTTTCATCCGGCTCTACCGGCTCAGGGGCAATACAGGTCACAACCGGGCGGGCAGCATACACCGACTCGAACTTGTCATTTGCTATCAGATCACCGGCACGATTCCTGGTTCGCCGCTCAACAACAATCCGCATCCCATCCTGCCCAGCAGCCGGAACGCACTGCTCATCTCGTTCCACGATGCGAGGGGCACGATCAGTCCGAGAACGTTTCACGACTTTCACAGTGGTATCCACTTTTTCCTGTGCGAATAGTCCCGCCCGCAGACGACCACCTTCAACACTCAAAGACACCACCACCGGATACGGATACGGGTTAGAGAACCCAAAATCCACACTTCCCGGCACCCAGTCAGCATCCTTACCCAGCGGCAGGCCATCGAAGGCATAAATATTCGCTGTCCGCTGAATATCCTGCATCCCCCCAGCTAGCGCTGCATTAAACAATGCCGACGCCACACTATTCCACGCATTCTGGCCAGCGGACTGATGGGAGGCCGGTGCCTGCACGGCTGAATCACCCGCAGCAGCTTCCAGCGAAAATTTCTCCCCTGACCGCAAAATCCTGCCATCTAACTCGGCGACTAAAAGATTCGCCTGGGCGACCATCGGCTCGTCGGGAAGACGAATACTTGCCTGCGCCAACACTTTGCTTGCATCAATATCGGCGATCGCTTCGTCGGTAATCGCCGGTTCTTCCTCCTGATAGGTCACTTCCCATTCACGGGGCGCTTCAGCGAAGAGTCGTTTATCAAAATCGTGAAACACCTCCTCCCAGTCGATCCGCCGCCCCGGTGCGGAAGCCACCGTGGTGAGACGACTATCGACCGTGGCAAAGTGGGCATCCACCGGCGGCTGGGCGGTGGCGTCTAACCCTTGACCCAAAATCGCACCGGCGAGCTGCAAGTCAATCACTGGATCAAGCCGGTTACCAGTAGCGGTAAAGGACAAAATATCCCCCACTTCCACTGGGGTGATTGTGCCATCGGCACCTTGGCCGTGGGCAACAAGTTCCCCGCTGGTTGCAGCAGTTGCAAGCTGATAAGCCGTATCAACTTGATCTTCGGCGATCGCCGGCTGGGTAATTGCCGCATCAATAGTTACTTCCTGCGGGGCAGCCGGATCGGCCAGCCATTGCGTGCGTAACGCTTGAGCTGCAGCCTCAGGGGTGACATCAATACCGACTTGGGCATCCACTTTGCGTGGTTTGCCGCGAGCAATAGTCACCGCCCCATCACGAGGTTCCCGGTCGAGGCGTTCACTCAACCATTGGGTTGTGGCAGAAAATTCCGTATCGAGCGTATCGACGGTGATCGGTATGTGCCGGTGCCGATCAAACAGAGCAACACTGATAGTGCGCAGCGGATTGCCGTGGGAGGTGCCGGCGGCGTGAACAGTCGCCTCCCAGTTGGGCTGCATGCCTGCACTCACCGGGTCGACGGTGACACTAGCATCCGCAGCTTGCACAGTGATTGGTGCTTTCACCTGCTCTTTATAGGCTTGCTCCAGGGTGGCTATAGCCTGGGAAGGACGCTGCCTAGAAATATCTATCTCGCCGACATAGGTTCCTGCCGGTACCCGTCCCGCCGACAAGGTATAAAGCAGCAACCACAACGCGAAAAACACAATGACCAGCAGAGCCACGATGCCGAGAATCACCCGTTGCGCGATCGCCGCCTGTGGAGGATCATCATCGTGGGTGAGCAGCTGCGGAATGTGCCGCGGATGCAGTGTCCGACCAACCTGTCGAGCCCGGTTGCGGGCATCCCGCAACTTCGTGTGCCCCGGTGCCGGATCCGCAGTATCAGCCGATGCAACACAATCCGCCGGAGCATCTCCTGGGGTGGTGGTGGAATCCTCCGGCGCGAATTGCGGAGCTGCTTGCTGGTCGGCGGACTCTGCTGCCGGGGATTCTGGGGTGGGGTCAGCGTCAGCTGAATTCTTGTTCTCTACCATCGCGGTAATGCGGCAACCCGGCTTGCCGACTGGTTGAGCATGCGTTCCGGGTAACTTCCATCAGCAACCGCCCGATCAACAGCGTCGATTGCCTCATTGAGTCCTTCCGTCGCAATCCATAGCGGCATATCTGCCCCGGCGCGCAGCGCCCCAAGGACTGCTTGTGGAAGCGTAAAGGAGTCAGAGATAGCTTTCATCCCCGACAGGTCATCGGTGAAAATCACCCCATGATATGGGGCGCCACCCTGCCAGTCGCCGCGGCGCAGCAACTCATACACTGCAGGGTTGACCGTCGAAGGAGTGTTGCCGTCGCTCAAGCCGGTAGCTGTGACATGGCCAACCATCACCTGTGCTTGAGTTTCGGCAAGGGGCTGATTATAGGCGGTGAGATCATGCTGCTTTAGGTCAGTAATCGGTGGGGTGAACACTTGGCCGGTGTGGCTATCCCCGCTGGCACGACCGTGGCCAGGGAAATGTTTCACCACCGGGATTACCCCGGCGCGCTGCAGGCCGCGGGAGAATGCTGTGGCGTAGCGGCCGGCGATCACCGGATCGTCACTGAAGGAACGATCCCCGATCGCCCCACCGGCAGGACCGCCATCAATATCGACGACGGGCGCAAAGTCGACGGTCACCCCCCGGTCGTGCAGTTTTTGACCGAGTTCGAAGGCGACTTGTTCCACTTGTTGCGGGGTCATGGTGGCGGCCATTTGGCGAGGGCTGGGAAGCTGGCCGAATATGTCAGGCTGTCGGGCGACCCGGCCGCCTTCGGCGTCGATAGACACCTGGAATGAACGGCCGACCTGCTTTTTTAATGCATGCAGGTCTCGTCCTTGTTGGGTGAGGAGCTGCGGATCAGTCCAGGAACCGATAAAGATTCCACCGGCGCCTTGCTGCAGCGCCCATAGTGCATCGTCATAGTCGCGCACCCCGACCATCATCAGGGAGGCGATTCGTGCCCGCCGATCATGGGGATATGGGACGTGTTCTAGCGGGATTTCTGCCGCCGAGGAAAATGCTGCAAGCGGTCCTAATAGTGGCCCGATGCCCAGTGCCGACACGGCAATGGGGGGATGGGTGGATTGGTGCAGTGCCACCTTGGCGGCGGTGTGGGCGGCCACGAGGGCTGCCGGATTGTGCGGTTCACCAGTGGCTTTGGTTGCGTCGGTTGGTGATGAGGTGGTGCGGGATGATGCCGCCGGCGGCTGGGCGGAGGTGGTGGAAGGGGTCGGGTCGTCGACCCGATGAGTCTGGGGGGAATGATTGTTTTCTGCGAGGGCAGTCGCCGCATGGTCGCCTGTTGGGTTGTGCCACCAGCCGGGGTAGGACACCGCCGCAAGTGCTAATGCCACCACAGTGACAGCGACTAGTGTTTTCGTGTTTTGCACGCCAAGCCTTCCCAACCTTGCCGATGGTGCACCTATTATCGTTTCGCCATTGTTTTTCACCACTGCGCGACGGTTCGAGGCTGTGGTGTGTCCACGGTTACATCAACCGTGGAGTGAAGCGCCCCCTATTATCACCTACCTGGTTGGGAAAAGATAGCTGCGGCCGGGCGGGTGGTGGGAACTGTTACCCAACAGCAATCGGAGAGTGCAGGTGTGGCGGCAGGTGTTTCACCTCCTTTCCGGCAGGGTATCGACCCCGATCTGCTAGATTGCACTGAAACAGCGGACAGTAATCGATTAGGCTTAGGCCACATGCTGGCATGACTGTTGTGCGACTTGCTCTCCTGTTGCTGTCGTCTTTCGACTCTATGGCGCTGCAAGATTGCTGCTTGTGCCGGTTTTCCCATCAATGTGACGTTGGAAGTGATCACTATTTCTGATTCGCAAAGCACAGTTGTACTTGTTGCGTTTGACGGCTCCGCGGAAGCGCAGCGTGCCTTGGTGCACGCCGCGAAACTGTTTCCGCAGGCGCTGCTGCAGATTGTTACCGCCTATGAACCGTTAACCCACCAGGCGATGCGGGCGGTGGGCGCCCCCGGGGTGGCTATGGTGGATCTGCACGGGGAGATCGCGGAGGCAGACACGAATTATCAGCAGGCGGTGGCCTGCGGCCAGCAGGCGGTTGCGGTGGCCGCCGAATTGGGGGTGGAGTGTGGCGCCCATGTGGTGGAGTCACCCCAGTCGACGTGGTCGGCGATTGTGGATGCCGCCCATGCGCTGCAGGCGGATGTGATCGTGACCGGTACCCGGCTGTCCAGCGGTGGATTAAAAGGACTGTTGAGTTCTTCTACTTCGGAAAATGTGCTGCATAATGCGGGTATGCCGGTGCTGATTGTGCCACCAGCAGATCATTCGCCCCGCTAGGTTTTTTTGCTGTTAGCCGCCGCGGTGTGGCGGCGGGAATATGCTGCGGGTGTGGGGTGTGGTCGCGCTCGCCGGTTGGGGTGACCGGGTTTGCCCACTGGCTACGACTTGGGTTGCTTGCCCGCCGGGCACTAGATTGAAAGCGATGATCGATCGCCGTGTTTCTCTGCCGTGAAGTCGGTGTGCGTACATGCTGGTGGTCAGTGAGTCTTGGCCGGCTTTTGTCGGCCGAATGTTGTATTGTTGTTGCCGTTATGCAGGCCTGACGCACAAGGAGGACGGGATGGCGTTCGAGTCGGATACTCTCACCCGGCGGACGATTGGTCCCGCACTTGCTGCGGCGGTTATCGGTCTCGTGGTGGGAATTGGTGCTGTTGCGGGGGTGGCAGCACTGAGTGAGGACAATAATTTGTCGGCGCAGACTGACACGATTATTACCGATCCGCTGCTGGGCGGCCCGGAATATGGTTCCCGTCTTGACGCGGAACCGCCTGCCTAACGGTTCCTAGGCGGTAGACACTCGTGGGTAACGGTGTGCGCAGCCGCGTAGCGGTGCTGCTCCGCGGCTGGGGTGTGCGTCGTCCTGTCGGGGAGCAGTTCCAGCTGCGGGCGATGCTTATTGTCCACGGGTTTGGGTTTGTGGTGTTGATGCTGCTTACCCGGCCTGGGGTGACGGTAACTGACACGAAACATGATCTGACGGCGGCACCGGGAAAGTTTTTGCGTGGCGCATGGCAGTTTGATTCGCCGCTGTTTCCGTTGGGGCAGATCCAAAACCAAGTGTATGGCTATCTGTTTCCGCAGGGCGCATGGTTTTGGTTCGCTGATCCGCTGCCGGATTGGATAGCGCAACGCCTGTGGTGGGCGCTGGTGTTGTGGGTGGCGTTTGCCGGCATGGTGTTGCTGTGTCGACGGGTGACGGGCTGCCCAGTGTGGGGTTGTTGGGCGGCCGGGTTGGCCTATGCGACTGCACCGCGAATGGTGGCAACAGTGGGCAGTATTTCTTCGGAGGCGTGGCCGGTAGCTGTCGCCCCGTGGATTGTGTTGCCGCTGGCCAATCGCCGGCTTGGACGCTATGAGATTGCGCAGTCACTAGTGGCGGTGGCGATGGTGGGGGCAGTGAATGCGACCGCGACATTGTGGGCTTATGTGCCTGCTGGTGTGTTGCTGCTCATGCGGATGTTTGGGGGCAACCAGGCAGGAATGTCGCGGCGGCGGATGTTGCGGCTTGCCTGCTGGTGGCTAGCCGGTGTGCTGCTGGTGAGCGTGTGGTGGCTGGTGCCGCTTTTCATTCTGGGGCGCTACAGTCCGCCGTTTACCGAGTTTATTGAGTCGGCGGCGGTCACTACCCGCTGGTTCAACCCCGTGGAGGTGCTGCGCGGCACCACACATTGGGTACCGTTTGTGGACTTTTCCCGGCCGGCAGCCGCCCGCCAGCGGCTGCTGCCGGCAGCTATTGTTGCCACCAGTGTCTGTTGGACGATAGGTCTTGCCGGGCTTATCGCCGCCAAACGGCTTCCCATTTCGGGGCGTGTAGCGGCACTGCCGCGCCCGCTCCGCCAGCAAACCATGCAGCATATGGCGCTGCTGCGAAGCTGGGCGGTGTTGTTAGCAAGCTGCGGGGTGGTGCTGCTGTTGGCTGCCCACGGACCGGCCGGTCCGCAGTGGCAATCATTGCTTGACGGGGCCGGTGCCCCGTTGCGGAATCTGCACAAAGCTGACGTGTTGATTCGTGTGCCGCTGTCGCTGGGGATCGGCTATGCGGCGCTGATCGTGCAGCAAACGGGCAATTTTCGGCTGCGCCGCCGGCAGCGGCAACAATCTGCTGCTGCCCTGCTGGTGTTAGTGGTGGCCTGTGCCGGCGCCCCAATACTGACCGGGCAAAGTGGGGCAAGCGGCGGTTGGCGAACAATCCCCGCCGCAGTGGGGCGCACCGCAGAGCTACTTAACACTGCCCCGAGCGCGGCAACCAGCGCCACCTTGCTATATCCGGCTACCCCGTTTGCCCGCTTCCAATGGGGTAATCCAAATGATGAACCATTACAGGCACTCCTCGCAGTCCCGTGGGTGGTGCGGGATGCAATTCCGCTGGTCAACCCGGAGGCGATCCGTATGCTGGACGGGCTGTATGCGATCCTGGCCACCCCGGCACAAACTATAGCGCCGCAGCGCAAACAGGCAATGCTGCAAGCATTGGGCTACAGCCATGTGGTGATCCGGCAGGATCTAGCGGACCCTGCCCAAGCCCGGGCGGCACGCGCCCTCTCCGCGCAGCTGCACTCTGCAAATATTCCTGTGCACACTTTCGATGCGTGGGAAGTGTTCGACTTACACGCCACCCCGGTCGCGCACCTTGCGGCATATGACGCGGCCGCAGTGGTGCCACTCGTTGGCGCCGGGGAGGCGCTTGCCCTGGTCACCGCACTGCTGGGGGAAAGCAGCTATGTGCCAAGTACTGCAACCGCACATCTGCCCGCGGATTCCCTGCCGCTGGCAGCGAATCCGCGCACTGTCGTCACCGACACCCCCATACCGGCCGCACACAACTATGCCCGGGTTGTTGATCACACCGGGGAGATCGCCGCCGACCCAGCATTATCGCAGGTGAACAACCAGATTGATGATTATCCTTCCGCCGCCGATCCTGCCCAAGTGGTACGGGAAGGATTCCGCATCACCCCCAGCAGTTCGGCAGGTTCGGCGACTGCTGTCGGCGGGGCACGCCCCGGCAGCGGCATTGTGGCATTAACTGACGGCGATCCGACAACCGTGTATCGTCCGGCACCCGGCACCCCGCAGGCAGCCACAATCTATATTGCCGCCGACAACCAGCAGCTGCCGCGCAACACGACAGCGATGGTGCCGGTCACCATCACCACCGCCGGCAGTGCGGTCACCATAGTGCGCGATCATGCACCAGATCCGTGGCAGTTGTTTCCAAACACCATCCCGGCAAACCTGTGGGATCAACAATCGGTGAACACCATTGCACCTTTTTCCACAGCAACCCTGCTGCTACCGGCCGATGATCCACAACACACCCATGTCACTGTGGTTGCCGAACAAGGCCAGCTTGCACTTGCCGACCTGGTGGTTGGTGACCATCCAGTCACCTATGCGGTGAGCATTCCCGGTTCCTATCAGCCGCTGGCGTGGGTTTTTCAAACCGTCAACAATCGAAGCCTTATTCGGACGCGACAATTTGTGCAGGCAGCCACGCGGGAATATGTGCCCGACAGTGACCGCTGCACCGGAATGCTTATTGACGGCGCCCCACTTGACTGTGGTGAGCCGCTGCAGCTTTCCCCCGGGCCGCACACGGTAACGTTCACCGGCTCGTGGGTAACCCTCACCGCCACCGACCTTCCCCTACCGCAGCTCACCCCAGTATCCGGTTCCAGCCGTGAATCACTGCTCGTTCCCGCCGCCTCCCAGGCGCGGATCTTGTTTACCCAGCGGGGATATTTACGCGGGCTACAAGCTACGGCTGGGGAAACACTAGTCGACACATTCCCTGGCGCAGGGGGGCTTGCCGCCGCACTGCTTCCCGCCGCTACTGCCGGGGCGGTGGATCTGCACCATGAAGCCAATCGGCTCTATCAGCTGGCGCTGGCTATTGGATTGATGCTGTGGCTCATTGTGCTCGGCGGATGCGGCATCATCATTTGGCGCCACCGGCGCACCCGCCCACCGGCCACCGCACACCCCACCCCGCCGCCGACAGCCACTACCTCCCCTGTGCAGGCGTTACAGCGCGACGTGGCCGACTATTTGGCAGCCCCGGTGAAAGACTGCAGTCCAAGTGTCGAATCGCGGATTGTGTACTACCACGGAACACAGCGAAGCAATGCGCTAGCCGACATGCTTCGCGGCAGCTGGTGGGCGCTGCTGCTGTGGCTTTGCGGCGGCCTACTTGGGCTGCTTATTGGGGTGGCCGTCTATCTGGTGACGAGTTTCCGAATCATCAACCGGGCACTCCTGGCCACCCTGGCAATGCTGGTGTGTGGACTGTGGCTTGCCCACGGCCCGTGGACTTCCCCGGTTTACGCCGGTGATGCCCCCTTTGTCACCGCTGTGGGGCTCATCGCCTGTGCATGCTTACTGGTCGATACAGTGCCGCTGAGTCGACGAAGGGGATCCTCCACCCACTCGTAGCTGGCATAGGCCACAATCACTGAAGCCATCCAGGTGACCGCTCCTATCAGCAGCGTATTGCCATGAAATGGGCTGATAGCACTCAACGCCATAAGATGCTCCAGCAGCGGCAGATGATAGAGGAAGATCCCATAGCTGATTGATCCCAGCCACAGCAGCAGCCCACTGGACAGCCAACGGTAAAACCAGCTGGTGGCTGGGGTAAACACCACCGGCCACACCCATGCGGCGGCAAACACTGTGCCGAGGAAAATTTTCGCCGCAAACTGTGCCCCAGTGGGATGTGCTAACCCGGGCGGTGCCACCACTGGGGTGGCTGCACACACCAGTGCCGCAACCCCGACAAGCAGCGGCCAGATAGGGCGTCGACACAGTACAACCAGCCAGCGTGGTGGGGCAGTCTCGTATTCGGCGGCAAGCATCCCCACAATAAACCAGGGTGTGTAGGCCGGTGGGAACAGTTGCCAATTCAGCTGCCAACGATGCGCCACTGCGTCAAATGGTGTGAGCAGCCCCCAGCTGAGGCTTAGCGCCGCCAACACCACCAGAATCCGTATCCGCACTGGGTGGGAGCATCGGCGCAGCAGGATCGCAGCCAGCGGCAACACAACATAGAACGCTACTTCCACCGCCAGTGACCACAGATGGGTCAGACCCGGTGCAAGCCCGTGGGGCACATAAAGTTGGGCGAATACCCCAGTTGCCAAAATGGTGCGTGGATCGACGCGAAATGCCGGCTGGTGAAATAACACGACAATGCCGATAAGCAGCAGATACACCGGATAAAGTCGGATGATGCGACTGCGGGTGTAGCGGCGCCATTGCCCCGCGGTGGGCGGGGTCGGGTTGCCGTAGCGGCGCCACAGCAGCAGTGCGGACAGGGCGAAAAAGACGGGCACGAAAAAATCGAAGCGGGTAAGGATTCGCCCCTGCCAGGAGTGGGCAGGTACCCCGGTTTGAAACGCCACATGGGTGATAAGAATCCCGGTGGCGGCTACAGCCCGTAACCCTTCAGCCGCCGGCAGAAACGGGCGGCGGTCTGTGGTGGTGGGGGCTGGTGGTGGACGGTGCACGGGCAGTTCTCTACGTCGATTTTTTTACAGAATATTTAAGTTGCGGTGGCTGACAGCGGACTTGTAGAGCCAGCGTAGCCGGTGGCCAGGGCTGCTGCACTATTGTCAAGAAGGTACAGGTGCAGTACCGCCAGCATCAGGGATGTTGCTACTTGATCTGATTGTTCATCATATTTTTCCAAAGTCGGCCTCATTGTCACTGTGCTGGCCGCCCACAACAACGCATTGTCGCTCAAGGAGGTGACAGGTGTCGAAGCCTGATGTGCGACCGAATCTGCTGGCGTCTCACCGATGGTGGATACTTACTGCTGCCGGCTGTGGGCTGGTGGTTGCGTTGGTGCTGTACCCTTTTGCCGCCCCCGGGGCGCTGCTGTGGCGTGACATGTCGATTCCCCCGCGGATGCTGCTGACTGCTGATGTGTTTGGCTGGTATGGCAGTTGGCCGCGGGCGGTACCGCAAGATGCAGTGCTGGCAATGTTGTCGCCGATTATTCCTGCTGATGTGCTTGCCCGCCTGTGGCTTGCTGCAGCGCTTGTGGCGGGTCTTGTGGGTGCATCCTGGTTTGCCTGGAGGACTACTGCCACCCGTCCGCTGCCGGTGCAGGTGGCGGCGGTGGGAACCGTGATGTTGTTGTGTGGCTGCAATGGCTGGGTGGTGGAACGTCTGCTGCAAGGTCACTGGTCACTGGTGGCTGCCGCCTGGCTGCTCATTGGGGCGAGTGCGGCACTGCTTGCACAACACCGCGTGGTAGCGCTGCTACTGGTGTGGTTGGCAACCGCCACCCCAACGGGATGGTTGTGTGTGCTGCTATGGATGGGATGTGTACTGCTGTCGTGTGGCGGGTTTTCCACGCCAGGTCGCCTGCGGGACGGTGTCGGTGCTGCACTGCTCCTGCTGACGGCGGCGCTGCCGTGGGCTGTGCCGCTGCTGCTGCGGCCGGCGGCAGTCAAAAGTAGCGATCCGCTCGGGGAGCTTGCCGCGTTTGCCCCGCGGGCGGAACACTCCCTGTCGGTGGTGGTAAGTCTTGCCGGATTGGGGGGTATTTGGAATGCGGCCAGTGTGCCGCCGTCACGAACTGTGCTGGTGGTGTGTGCCGCGGCTGTGGTGACCGTGTTGGCGTTTCGCCAATGGTCACATATTGCCCGACCATTGCGGCTACTAGCACTCGCCGGTGTGCTGCTGACAGTGCTGCCACTGGTTGCACCAGATGTGACCGGCTGGCTGCTGCTGCATGTGCCGGCGGCGGGAATCGTGCGGGATTCGCAAAAGTTTTTACTGCTAGTACTTCCCGCACTGCTGGCTGGGGTGGCAGCCTGGTTTCACAGCAGCACCGCGGGTGCACGACTCGTCCAACTTCTCCTGGTGGTGTTGTGTCTGTTTCCGGTGCCGGGGATGGTGCATGATATTGCAGTGCTGCGGCCAACGACACACTATGATGCCGCGTTGGTGGCAGCCTTTGACACTGCCCGCAGCCAGTCGGGGTGCCGACAGGTTATTGACGACAACACTGATCTGGTGCGCACCGTCTCCGGCCGCCAATTCGTGAATCCGGTAATCAAAGCAGTTGGGGCAATCCCTGCCGAAACGCTCATTGTTGATGGGCGAATTGTTTCTGGGGGTAATCCGCAGCAGCATGCCCTGCGGCAGGCCGCAGCAACCGGCGATCATGAGCAGCTTGTTCGTGCCGGGGTGGGGTCGGTGTGGTCGCCGGACGGCCAGCAACACACTGTGGTGCAACCAGTGTGCCAACCGCAGCGCACGACACTTGTCACAATCCGGGTGTTGACCTGGTCATGGTTGCTGCTGCCCGGGTGGATTCTTTTCCTTCAGTGGCGGCGCCGATACCGCCGTCGCCACCCAGTTGCGCGGCTGTGACTGCTGCTAGTGGCTGGTGTGCGGCGCTGGTTCGGGGAGCAGTTTTTACTGCAACCATCCCCACATGAAGTCCTAAAAACACTGCTGCGAAACTTTCGGCTGGCACAACCACAAACACCACTTGGGCGGCGGCTATACCGAACTGGCCGATCGCGCCACCGAAACCGACTGCGACCGTGGCCATCAGTGCAAGCCGGGTCGCGGTAACTAAGCAGATCACGTGCCACAGCGAGCAGCCGGAAACCGCCGCGTGCGCCAATATTTCCGACTCCTGGCGCACTGCGGGAAGAAGTTTGCATGATCGCTATTGTTGCCGCAGTTGGCATATATTTTTACTTTCCCCAAGTCACCAGCATCGTGCAGGGATCTTCAAGGGAAAGAACCACTACAGCAGGTGACCTGAACGGGTGACGGTGCGCTGCAGAAGGGCAAGGAAGCGCGCCCCGGTTTCTTCCCAAGAAAATTGGCGGGCACGGTTGCGGGCAGCAACCCCGAGCCGGTGCCGATAATCCGGGTGAGCGGCAAGTGTTTGCACCGCGTCAAGGAGTTCTTCGCGGGTGTCTACAAGCAGCCCGGTTTCGCCGTCAATCACCGAGTCTTGTAATCCCCCGGAGTAGCGGTAGCCGACCGTTGGCACAGCGTGCATTGCTGCCTCTGTGACGGCAAGCCCCCAGCCTTCTTTTTTCGACGGCATAATATGCACGTCGCTGGCCTGCAAGATGGCGTGTTTCTCGGCCTCGGGGATAAACCCGGTAAACCTCACCACCTGGGCAACCCCGAGTTCGTCGGCGGCGGCACAGAGCCGCTCATGCCACCAGCCTTCACCGACAACGGTGAGTTGCACCGGTTGCTGGGTGGCAAGCTGCTGCACCACCCACAGGGCGTCTTCGATTTGTTTATGGGGAACCAGCCGGGCTACACACACCAGCTGCAGGGGACGATCATCTACAGCCGGTAGCGGCAGTTGTTCAGCCATGCGGGACACGTCAACCCCGTTGCGGATGATTGCGATACGATGCGCATCCACCCCGAGGGCGACAAGTTCTGCTTTGGACGGTGCGGAGACGGTCACATATTGGGTATGCCGGTGCACCCGTGGGGAGACTTGTGACTCTAGCCACCAGCCGATACGCGCTAACACCGGTCCGGCAACAGGCCACTGCTGCTGGTGGCAGTGGTGGGTGAGCACAATGGTGGGTTTACCAAGGGCAAGCTGGGCGAAAAATGGGATGCCGTTTTGGGTGTCGATGACGGCGTCAACATCACGGTAGGGGCCGATACCGAAGCGGCCGGCAACCATGGCAAGGACTGCCCGAATATAGACGGTGTATTTTCCACCAAACCGGTGATGGATCACCCCGGCGCGGCGGGTAGTGGCCGGTTGGCCGGCCACCGCGGCACTGCGATAGATCACCTCATGGCCGTGAATGTGCAGATAGCGGGCAACCTCGTGCAGGTAGCGTTCAGAGCCACCCCCCTGCGGGTGAGTGGGGTCGCGCCAACACAGTGCCAAGATTTTCATTGCCAAGCTAGCCTAACGGGTCGCTGCGGTGTGGGGCTACTTGCCGACTGGTTGCCTCACCCCACCGGGTTGGGACAATAGCCAATTCAGCTCCTTGTCCTGCTAGGTTAGAACAATGTCAAATCTTCTTGCACCATATATTTTCCGCGCCGGCGATGCGGAAGCGATGCTGACGTTTTATCAGCAAGCCCTCGGCGGGGATCTTACCCTGGCACGGTTTGCCGATATGCCTGGCGACCATGGGGATGAGGTGCAACCCGACTGGATTATGCACGGTGAACTGCACACCCCTGACGGCTGGCTGCTGCTCGCATCCGATGGGGCCACCCCTGGTGGGGACACTCCGGGGGCGGTGACGTTGTGTGTGATGGGTTCGGATGTCGACCATGGCACCGCAGTGTTTCACAAACTTAGCGAAGGTGCCACCATCACTATTGCGTTTGAGCAACAGTTTTGGGGCGCCACCTATGGCCAGCTCGTTGACCGGTTTGGGGTGACGTGGGCGGTCAATGTGGGCCAAGGTAATCAGCAGTAGCCTCCTTGTGCGCCCGCACTGTGTGAGTGTTGTTGCAGCCTCCAACTGGTAGCAGCTGTCTAACTGCTGCTGTTGGTAGGGTGTCGTGCAGTGGTGTGTCGAGCCTGCCTGTCCGTCCTTGCGCAGTGGTGTACATGAGCCTTGGCCGCCTGTTGTGTTGGTTACTGGTGCTGTCAGGAGCTGTCATGGTTTTGCCGCGTTCGCGTATGCAACAGTTTGCCCGCTTGCCCCGCAGCTGGCGGCTGCTTCGCGCTTTCCCGCTTGAGCAGCAGCAACCGGCAGTGTTTTACCGTCTGCTGGCTAACGACACCGCAACCCTGCTCTCTCTGCTGTGGGAAAAGCATCATCCTGCGGGGATGTCACGCTTCGCAACAGCTGCTAATGCAGGTGCTGGTTCTGTCTCCGCCAACTTCGAAAACCGTGACCCGCTGGCGGGTTTGAAGATTTTAGACGTCGGCGGCGGACCGGGCTGGTTTGCCGCAGCATTCAGCGATCGGGGTGCAAGCTACTACAGTGTGGAACCTGACCACGCGGAGCTGGCCGCCACCGGCAGCCCGACGAGCCCATGTATCCGCGCCCGCGGTGAGGCACTGCCCTTCGCCGATAACAGCTTTGACCTGGTGTATTCCTCTAATGTGGTGGAACACACCCCCACCCCGTGGGCGATGGCCGATGAAATGCTGCGGGTGGTGAAACCCGGCGGGCTTATGGTGTTGTCTTACACAGTGTGGCTAGGGCCGTTCGGCGGCCACGAAACAGGGCTGATTCCGCACTATATTGGCGGCGAGTTTGCCCGCCGCCGCTATGAGCGGCGGCACGGCCATCCACCGAAGAATGTGTTCGGCCAGTCGTTATTTGCGGTATCTGCCGCCGCCGGGCTGCGCTACGCGAAACATGCCAGGAGAAACGGCACCGAACTCGTTGCTGCCTTTCCGCGCTACCATCCATGGTGGGCGTGGCCTGTTGTACATATTCCTGTTGTTCGGGAGTTTCTTACCAGCAATCTGGTGCTGGTGTTTGCAAAACCCGTAGCCGAAACATCGCAAGCAGATGGCGTGTCACGGGTCAAGTAGCCAGCAACCCCGGCTGTCGGAAAGCCAGCCAGTCCGGTGGCGCACACCGGACATGTGCTGACGTGTTCGACTACTTCCCCGCCGGGTAGGGCAGCCACCGGGAGCCATGTGCTGGCAATGTCAGCGACTCCCCAACCCCGGTAATCGTCGTGGTTACTGGCTGATCAGTTGAGTTCGCCACCAGCATGCGCTGCTGGGCAGGATAGACGGCAACATCCACTGCCGGATCGGCCGCCAGCGGCAAGTCGCACCCACCCAGTGGACGACCTGCTGCTGCGTGGAGCACGCCGAGCAGCAGCCGGGCACGGCCAGGACTATAGGGCAAACTGTGCACATACCAGGCCTGCCCTTGCCCATAGCGGTGGGATGCACACAGCACCCGGTTGTCGCCGACCGCAAGCAATTCCACGCTGTCACGCACCGGCACAATCATTGATCCATGATCTGGTAGCTCACCGAGGAGCGACACATCAACGCCCAGTGTGGCCGCAGGAGGCACACACTCCCAATGCCGATCAGTGGACAGGGAAAATCCGCGTTCCTTATCCACCCCAAACACGTCACACAAAGCAAAACAACGATCCGCATAGCCGGTGGTGGCTGTGGGTTCACCAACACCAACAATCCCCCCGCCGGCAGCCACAAATCGGCGAATCAGTTCACAAAGCACAGGATCATCCCACGCCGGACCGCCGCTAAACGCCTCCCCGGCGGCACCAACATTGATCAACACATCAACATCGGCAAGCACAGCCCCTTGCGACTCGATGACCTCGTCGAAGCTGATAAAGCGCACATCAACCGGCAGTCCGGCAAGAGCTTCCAGCACACCGACATAGCCGTCGGTGAAGGTGTACGGCAAAGCATGCGCCACCATGTGGGTTTGCCAAGAGCGGAGCTTGCCCCACGCATTGATCACCGCCACTGTCACCCCGGTAGTTGCCGGATCTTCAGCCGTGCCAGCATCAGCAATCGCCCGAAATTCGGTGACGATCTCCTCCATCACCTCCACAAAACCAGGGGTTTTCAGCGCCAAATCTAAATATCCGCCGTATCCCATCCGATCAAGTGGATGCCGCATAATCGCCCGGCGCGCCTGCCGCCACGACGTCCACGCCTCCCCTACTGGATCACCATCGGGGTTGAACACGTCGGGGAAGAAATAGGGCAGAAACCGCCCTTCGGTCAACGACACATGCTCAATGTCGCTGATCATGCGGCAGGTTGCTGCCGAACCGACCGAACCGACCACCGCATCAATCCCGCAGTTGGCAAAGTTCGGCCCATATGGTTCGGTGCCGATCCAGTTATCACCTAAGAACATCATCGCGGTGCGGCCATGCTGATGCACAATGTCGGTGAGTTCCGCGATCCGGTCGCACACAAACCGGCCAGTGAACTCCATCCAATCCCGATAGCGTTTCCTTGGCGGCCGAAAAGGACTGTTGTAGTAGCCGCCGTCGATGAAATCTTCCGGCACGAGTTCATAACCATATTCGGCAGCAAAAGCCTCCAGTGCGGCCGGCGACACGGTGGTGGTGTAGCCGAACCAGTCGACGTAGCGTTGCTTGCCTGTTTCGTCGAAAACCAGGGTGAAGTGATAGAAGAAGGTGGTAAACCGCACCACGTCAACGTGCGGGTTATCCCGCAGCCACTGGTCGAGCTGTTCCCGCTGATGAATGTGGGTTGCCGGATAGCGGGTGTCGTAGGGGCGTTCCTTTTCCCGGGTCGGATCACGATGCCAGCCGTTGGTGATGTAGTTGTACATTTGGGTGGAATCCCACAACTGCCAGGCAAGAAAGTTCACCGTGTATTCGTGGGTGGGCTGCGTGTCGCTGATGGTGACGGTCACCTGTTGGCTGCGGGGATCGTCATCTGGAAAATCATGTGCATCGGTGCGTGGCACACTAGTGACTTGCCAAGCGTCGGGGGTGATTGTCTCCCCGGTGGTGCGATCAATTACCTGCCAGTAGCGCCGCAGATCACAGGTGATGTCGGGGGCTATCTGCTGCGCAAAATAGCCGTCCATAATGTCAATGGTGAGGGTGGATGCAAACGCAGTCACCGGGTGACTCATGAGATAAATCCGGGTGGTTTCTTCCGGATGGGCTAGGGCATGGGCTTGGTCGCCGCGCGCCGGAAAGTAGGTGGCGTAGATCGCCACGTCGGCGCTGTGCGCTTCCCCGGGGAGCTCGGTGCCGTCGCTGTTGCGCCACGCATCAGCGTGCAGTCGGTCGGTGATTTTGTGCAGTATGTCATCGATGCCGTGTTGAACCGGAAGAGTGAGTCTGTTCGCCGGAAATTGCGACATGGTCGAAGGCCCCTAGAGAGATGCAGCGGTTCCTGGTGTGGTGTTGGCGTTTTCCCTGAATAATCAGGAAAACCCACCAATAATCTGCACTTTAGTGCGCAAAGTGGGAAGTTTCACGCAAAAACGAAAACTCTGGGGTGATTCGAAGTCGTGTGCTGCAACGCAGCCTCATAGGACGGGGCTAGCTGTTGTTGGCTGCTGGGTCGACGAGCAGCACTTCGGTGCGTTCCTGCAGCGCCGCCAACTGCTCGTCGCTAATTCCGTTGTCGGTGATCAGCGCCGCCAGATGACTGATATTGCAAATATGGGCGAACGCACTGGTCGTAAACTTCGACGAGTCGGTGATGGCAACGGTGTGGCGGGCTGCTTGCACCAGCCGGGAATTAATTGCTGCTTCCCCATCATTGTGGGTGTAGAGTCCCCGCTGCGGGTCGACCGCATCAGCCCCGATATAGAACGTGTCAATGTCGATGTTGCGCAGCATTGGTTCCGCGAGCGGACCGATCAGCTCATAGGATTGGGCACGCGCCACTCCGCCGATCACCACCAGCCGAACCCCCGGTCGCACCACCAAGTCGTTGGCAATATTGACCGCATTTGTCACCACTGTCAGCGGAGTGCGGGTGAAGGCTTCCTCCGCCGCGGTAGCAATGCCGATCTCATATGCGCAGGCGGTGGCTGTGGTGCCGCCATTTAAGGCAATGACCTGACCGGGTTTCACCTGTGCGGCAACAGCAGCTGCGATCGCTTTTTTCTCCCGGGAACGTTTCGTCGCTTTCATTCCCAGCGGAATCTCCCCGGAGGTGGCGTTCGCCATCGCCCCACCACGGGTGCGAGTCAGTAGCTGCTGATTCGCTAAATATTCCACATCGCGCCGTGCGGTTGCCGCCGACACTTCCAGCGAGTCGACCAAATCGTCGATGGTGACAAAGCCTTGCGCGGTGACGAGTTCAAGCAGACGGGTGAGGCGCAGTTGACGATTCATAGGTTCCCTCCATTCCAAGCTTGCATACGATCATCGGCAGGTTGGACAGCTCCCGGCACCGACTCATCCCGGTGCGAAATGCGGGCATCCTGGGGCTTGTGTCATCCGTTTCGAGAGCACTGAATTGCGGACTGATCACTTCGTATCATAAGTCGAATCGGTGCAATTCCCACGACTCACTGCAGCCCAGCAGGGCGCTATCGAGCAGGCTTGCAGCAGGTGCAGAAGCCGACTGATCCAACGATCGTCTGACAACTTCTGGATTGTCTGAAATCTCACAGGGCAAACGGATGTGAAAAGGTATTGCACTGTGTTTCGACGCTTCCCCGGGGTGTGTTCACCCGCCCGGTGCACTCACGCGCAGCCGCGGTCAGTTGCCGATCGGGTCCTTCTACAGCCTATGCCAGCTTATCGCCCTATCCCGTAACGTCCCCCTGGAGCAGCGGATTTTAGCGTTTTCTCTAGTGTTATTACACACTTTCAATACTCGGCGCTAGTGCCACCGCCAGGAAAGATTGAGCAGGAGTGGCGTTGTAGAACCAGGTTCGCCGTATTGCGGATCGGGCAAGGGAACGATGTTTGCTTCATCCCCCAACACCCACCCCCCGATTGGGCGATATCACAACTTCGCACCTGTCAGATATGGAACAATGTAACGCAGTGCGCCCAGTCGCCCTGAAGGTGACTGGAGTCACATACCTATTCACATAGTGTTTCTTGTCAGGGACGGCTTTTGGCGTCGGCCGTTTCACCAAAACCCGCCGATTGCGCAAGCCCCACACACTAAACACTCCACTCGGATCGTCCGGCACGTACCTGCCGGTGGAGGAACACCATGGCAACAGTAACTTTTGATAAGGCAACCAGGATCTATCCCGGTGCCGATCATCCTTCCGTCGACGAACTCGATCTGCACATCGCCGACGGCGAATTCCTTGTTCTGGTCGGCCCGTCCGGCTGCGGTAAGTCCACATCGCTGCGTATGCTCGCCGGTTTGGAAGACGTCAACTCGGGCCGTATCTTAATCGGCGACCGGGACGTCACCGACGTGCAGCCGAAAGACCGCGACATTGCTATGGTCTTCCAAAACTATGCGCTCTATCCGCATATGACGGTTCGGGAGAACATGGGGTTTGCTCTGAAAATCGCCGGCACCCCGAAGGATGAGATTAATCAGCGGGTGGAAGAAGCCGCCCAAATCCTGGATCTCACCCCGTATCTTGACCGCAAACCGAAGGCACTCTCCGGTGGTCAGCGTCAGCGTGTGGCAATGGGGCGCGCCATTGTGCGGAAACCGCAGGTATTCCTTATGGACGAGCCGCTGTCGAACTTGGATGCGAAACTGCGTGTGCAAACCCGCACCCAGATCGCTTCCTTGCAGCGCAAACTGGGTGTCACCACCGTGTATGTGACCCACGACCAGACGGAAGCGCTCACCATGGGTGACCGTATTGCGGTGCTGAAAGATGGCATTCTGCAGCAGGTCGGCACCCCGCGGGAGATGTATGAAGCACCAGCGAACGTGTTCGTTGCCGGCTTTATCGGTTCCCCGGCGATGAATATCGGCACCTTCGCGGTTGAAGGCAATCATGCAGTGCTAGGCCCTGCCCGGGTGGAACTCAGCCCGGCCACAGTGGCAGCGCTGACCCCAGAAGACAACGGCAAGGTGGTTATCGGCTTCCGCCCAGAAGCCTGTGACGTGGTCAGCGAAGAAGATGGCGTTTCCATTCCGGTAACCATCGACCTGGTTGAAGAGCTCGGCTCTGACGCATACATCTACGGCACCTTGGCGGGTGCTTCCGATGTGTCACTCGGTTCGGGTAGTGAAGAGACCAGCAACCAGATCATTGTGCGTGTTCCTCCACGAACCGCCCCTGGTCGCGGCGCCACCATTCACGTACGGATCCGCCCCGACCAGCAGCATCAATTCTCTGCTGCAACTGGCCGCCGCCTGCCCGCATAAACCGGCCTCGCTTTTATTCACTCGGTTACAGCCACCTTCCGCCTCAGCGTCCCGCAGCAAGGCGAAAGGTGGCTTCCGTCGTTTTCTGCTCGCTGCGTGAGAAGCACTCCGGGGACTATCCGACACAACAGCACCATGTGTGCAGCCCCCCGTAGGACAGAAAACTGTCGAACTCCTTTCGTATTTAGTCAATTCGTTATACAGTGGCTGCTATGCAAACTTTCAAACGAGTCCTCACTGGTGCTGTATGTGCCAGCCTCATGTTTACCGCTACCACCATGCCGGCACAGGCAAAAGAGTGGGGCTTCGCAGAGAAGAAAATCATCGAATTCGCTACCTCCATCGCTGACAAAAAAGCCGATGAGAAATGCTCCAACTTGAAAAACATCTATGGCAACAAGTCACAAGATGAAATCCGGGAACGTCTCCGCGAGCAGCGGGAAACCGACATGAATTTGGTGACCAACAAGTTTGCAGCCGCAATCTTCAGCCCAGAGCTCAAGGCGGAACTTGAAACGATCGCCGATCGTGGCAATGACAACTTAAAAACCCGCCTCATTGAGTGCAAGGTTCTCGAACCGACCGTCTCTGAAGCACTGGGTTCTTCCAAGGACACCAATGGTTCCTCCCTGCCAGGGTTCAACACTGACACCAATGGCAATAAGACCGACAATGGTTCCTCCGACAACCAGGGGCTTGTCGGCGCTGTCGTCATCATTGCCCTGCTCGCAGGGCTGGCTGGCGCGGTGATCTCCAACCCTGCGCTGGCGGCTCAGCTGAATATTCCAGTTCCCCGCTAAGCATTGAGCGTCTGCGCCCCCGTGGCGCGAAACGCAAGATAGTACGCTGTGGTCGACGACGTCCCGTTGTCAACCACAGCGTTTTTTCGTCCCGCTTTGTAAGCGTCGCAGCGGCAGGTTCTTCACCGGCACCTCACCAAGATTGTGAAGTTTCACATCCAACTGCGGAGTTAAGGAACTGCTGTGTCTGTGGGTGTTGTCGGCGCGGACAGGGGTAGCAAGATGCGCCCAGCCAATGTTGGAGAGTACAACAGAAGCTATGGCTCCGCTGTCGATTAATGCTGCCTCCCCTGACCCGCAGTTGATGAATCTTCCCTGGGATCGTCCCCTAGAGAAATGGCCTGTGCGGCTATTAGCAGCATTGCCGCGTGGTATTTCCCGACACACGGTGCGATTTGTCAATGTTGGCGACCAGGTGGTGGCAATTAAAGAAACCCCGGAGAAGATCGCCTGGCGGGAATACGACATGCTGGTTCGCTTGGGCAAACTCGGCCCGCCTATGGTGAGTCCCTATGCGGTGGTCACTGGCCGCACCACCCCCGGCGGGGAGCCTTTATTATCATGCCTGATCACTAAGCATCTCCCATTTTCGCTGCCCTACCGGGCACTATTTGCCGAAGATATTGATCCTTCAATGGCGGATCGTCTTATCGATGCGCTAGCGGTGCTGCTGGTGCGCCTTCATTTGCTGGGATTCTTTTGGGGAGATGTGTCGCTGTCGAACACCCTATTTCGGAAAGACGCCGACGGTTTCGCAGCCTATCTGGTCGATGCGGAAACCGGCGAGCTGCACGATGAGCTCACCGCCGGGCAGCGCAGCCACGATCTAGAGCTGGCGCGGGTCAATATTATTGGCGAATTGATGGATCTGCAGGCAGGCGGATTGCTGGATCCGGAGATAGATGTCATCGAAATTGGCTGTGCCGTAGTGGAATCCTACGAACAACTGTGGGAGGAACTTACCGGTGAAGAGACCATCGGCTTGGATCAGCGATGGAAGCTCACTGCTCGGATTGATCGGCTAGCCGAGCTAGGTTTCGACATTGGGGAGATGTCGATGGTGCACGATGCGGGCAATGAGGCGTTTGTGGTGCGTCCAAAGGTGGTGGATGCTGGCCATAATCAGCGACAGGTGAAGCATCTCACCGGATTGGATGTGCAGGAGGCACAAGCGAAACGGCTCATCGACGATATGCGCACCTTTGCATCCGTGCAAGGGTTGGGCGACGAGTTGAATCAGGCGGTTGCCCGGCTGTGGATTTTGGAAGCGTTTCGCCCCACCCTGGAGCTGGTGCCGGAGAAATTCCGCCGCCAATATCAGGAAGCACAGCTCTACCACGAGATTTTGGAGCATCGCTGGTATATCTCGGAGGCTGCCGGTGAGGATGTGGGCATCGATACGGCGGTTCGCTCCTATGTGACCCATGTGTTACAGCAGCGGGAGCATAAAGCCACGATTAGCGACCACGAAAGCTGACGGTGCACCAGCCCCAGTTGCTGGCAGTCGCTGCCCGGAGAGGCTTGGCCGACCTAAAGGGGGCATTCTGTTTTGCTATTGTGAGTGCGACTAGTCGGGATGTCGATTGTGTGCGGTCGACGAAATTGTCTTGCGAAAGTGGTGGAACTGTGTCTCGCTTTATCCGTCGAACCCCACGGGTAGTAGTGGCTGCAATCATGTCGCTAGCACTGAGTTCCGCGCCGATTGCTGTGCCAGGTGCGGTTGCCGAAGAAGGTATTGTGCCGGTGGGGCCGGCGCGGGAATCTGTGCCGCTTGGGCAGCTCACCGGCAATCGACAGGTTCCCACGAATAGTCGCGCGCAGGCGGCAGGATTGTATCGGGCGGTGATGACCCGTAACCCGGCTCGTGGCCAGGAGATCACCGACTCCGGATGTCCGCAACCACAACGGCTTGATGCGGCAACTATTCGCAATCTGTTGGCGCTCCACAACGCCTATCGGGCGTTTAATCACACTTCCCCGGTGACCCTGATTGATTCCTCCGATTCGATTTGGCGTGCCGAGCAGGCCGGTGCGGTGATGCATGCAGTGGACTATCTGCACAGTGGCGGCCGCGAACTTAGGCTCACCCATTCCCCGGATAGCAGCTGGTTGTGCGCCACCGACGAGGCGATCCGCGGGGTGTCAACATCGACGCTTTCTACGTCGGCGAGTGATGCCAATAATTTGCCGCAGCTGCTGCAGGTGAAAATTGCGGATGACGATTTGCCTGATCCGGGTCATCGGGTGCAGCTGCTGAGTCCGCGGCTTGCAGCGACTGCCTATGGGCTGGCCTCGGCACCGAGCAGCGACGGGACGTATTATTCGTTTCTTGCCGCACACACGTTAAGCAACGGGGTGTATCAGCAAGATGATGCTGGCCAGATTGTGGCGTGGCCTGCAGCCGGATATTTCCCGCAGGAATTGCTAAATTTCCGCACCTGGAGCATATATGTGCCGAATTTGCCGGCCGGGAAAGCATTCCCGGTAACTATTACCGGTGCAGACGGCACGGTGATCCACCGAACAGCGACTCGGTCGGCGTATGCGGCCAGCACCCTGATTTTTGAGGCCCCCTTCCGGTATGGTTCCAGCTACGCCGAGTCGGCGTATCAGGTTGCTATCGACCTTGGCGGGGGCGATAGTGTGCAGTATTCGGTGACACCGTTTACCGCGGATCCCACCGGCGACATTGGGAGGAATCCGAAATATGATCCCCGCCCCGGCACCACTGGCGGTAATGGTGTTGTCACCAATGATCTCAGCGGTGCTTCACGGCAGGCGAATTCTTCCGATCCGATGTCGCTGCTGCCGCTGCTGGTGACTTTAGCCATGTTTGCTGTGCAATATGGCCCACTGATTGCCCGCCTGCTGCCCCCACCACCGGCACGGTAACGCACCCCGCAGCAAGCCACACAGGACTAGCTGCGGCTATGCCGCTGCAGGAGTGGTCGATGGGTTGTTTTTGCGGTGGTTGCGCAGCTTTGCTGATGTCTAGAATCGTTCCGTGTTGAACGAATCATCGACGAAGTGCCGGTAGGTGGTGATGATGGGGGTTGCGTCCGCGCTGAGATGGATGGTGGCTGCGCTCACCGGGGGGACGACAGCTTTCTGCGCGCCGGCTTGGGCACCACTAGACATGAGCTCCATATAGACCGGGTCACGACCGTGGTTGAGGAGGAATTCGACATTGCCGCGGCGTACCCGTTCCACCCCTTTGGCCTGTTCCACATCCCGCACCCCAGGCTGTGCGTCGAGCAGCATGGTGCAAAGCCCATCCCTAAAGCAGGCGTTCGCGTCGAAACTGACATAGGTCACGCCACCGGCGCCGTGGATGCGATGCACGATGGCAGGGAGTCCGCCGAGTTCACCGGCAAGTACCCCTTGATACCCGTAGCGTGCCCATACTTCGACATCGGCGTCAATGCTGAGGGATTCCGCCCAGGTGGTGCCGCCGTAGCGGCTGTCGCTGGCCGGGTCTTGCCCAATGTCGACGAGGGTGGCTTCTTTTAAGGGTTGATGATGAAGTTCAATGTGAATGCCGAGCGGCGGACCTATCAGGTCACTACCGCCGGTGATCCGGTCGGTGAGACTATTGGGCGCCTCGTAGGGGCTATCCACAATGCGGGCTGTTCCATGTTCATTAAGACAGGTCGGCCAGGGTTCGTTGACTTTCACCCCGGTGAGTGACGCCAATGGATAACCGTCGCGTTCATTGTGTGCTTTCCCGTTGTTGTCCACTACCCCGGATGGGCCGGCGATAATGATTTGTACACCTGCTTCGGCGGCCTGCTGGAGTGTGTCGGCGAGCCGCTGATCCATAGCGAATAGCTCTGGCACTACAACAAGCAGATAGCGGCGCAGCTCGTCGACGGTTACCGTATCCGGGTTGACGAAATCACTGGTGTAGCCAGCCTCAAAGAGGGTGCGATGCCATTTGCGGGCAGCACTGCCGAATTCGTGTTCGACCGGACCGACACAGGACTGTCGAATCCATTCACTTTCCCACGAAAACAGCAATGCGGTGCATACTTTCGGCATACGGCCATGAACAACGGGAAGCTCTTCTAAAGCCGCACCAAGGGCGACGGTTTCTTTCCACACACGGGTGTTGGTGCCGCCGTGGGGCAGCATCGCCGAATGGAAGGTTTCTGCCCCACGAATCGATTGCCGCCATTGAAAGTGCATAATCCCATCGGCACCGTGTGCGATCCGCTGCATAGACCACAGCATGTTCACCCCGAGCGGTTTCGGGGCGTTGACGCTGCGCCACTGCACCGCTGAAGGGGCTTGTTCCATCAGGATGAAAGGCTGCTGTTTGAGACTGCGCATCAGGTCGCTGTCGAATGCGATCTGGGCTGCGGCAGCGCTACTGGCCGGGTCAGGATAGGAGTCGTCAGAGACCACCCCCACCATTGCAGACCAGAGCCAATAGTCCAGATGGGGGAACAGCCCCATGAAGTTGGTGGTGATAACTGGGGGTTCAAAGAGTTGTTCCCGCAGCACGAGACACTCTTGGGCGCAGAGTAGCCGCAGCATATGGTCAGAGAAGCGGCGCCAGTCGACCACCTGCACCGGGTTGGCGAAGGTAGGCAGTAAATGTGGGGGTTGGATCTCGTCGAAGGAGGAATAGGTTTGCGACCAAAATGCGGTGCCCCAGGTTTGGTTTAACGCATCAATATCGTTGTCGTATTTGACGTCTAGCCATTGCTGGAATGTTTCCGCGCAGCGCCGACAGAAACATTCATGCACATGGCAGCCATATTCATTGTTGACATGCCACATGACAATGGCTGGATGTTCACCAACGGCACTGACGAGCCGTTCCACGAGCGCTCGGGCACGGTTCGCATATGCCGGGGAGGTGGGACAATATTGTTGACGGGATCCGAATTTTAGACGTCGCCCTTGGGCGTCAACAGGTAGCGAATCGGGGAATTTGTGTGCCAGCCACGCCGGCGGGGAGGCGGTGGCGGTAGCCATATCGACGGCGATTCCGGCAGCGTGAAGCCGGTCAAGAATGTCGATGAGCCACTGCATCTCATACTGGCCGGGGCTGGGTTCAAGTTTCGCCCAAGCGAACACCCCAAGGGTCACCAAGTTGACTTTCGCCTCCTGCATGAGGCGAATGTCTTCAGCTAACACTGCCGGATCATCCCATTGTTCCGGGTTGTAGTCCCCACCGTAGAATACGGTTTGGTCAGGATGGAAGAAAGCCATTGATGGTTACCTTTGCGGGGTGTCGATTTTTCAGTGAACACCATACAGTGATCCGGGGTTCCCGGGAGGGGGATTGCGCCGCCAAGCGGGACGAGCAACTCTGCTGACCAGGGTCTAGTCGCCGGCGGGATCCCGGCAGGTCACTGTCGGGTGCCGGCGACTGGCCGCAGGTGTGGCTATCCCTTCACTGAGCCGGCAGCCAACCCGGACTGCCAGAATCGTTGCAGGAAGGTGAACAATACTACGACCGGGGCGATAGCCATCAGTGCCCCGAGGAGTACTTGTCCCTTGTCCGGGTCGAAGTAGGCCAGCATTCCGTAGAGGGCGACGGTGACTGGTTTTTGTGATTCGTCGGTCATCATGATCAACGGCAGCAGGAAGTTGTTCCAGGTGGCGACGAAAATGAAGAGGAAAATGGTCACCATAGCGGGGGCGAGTAGGCGCAGCACCATGGTGAAGAATATGCGGAATTCGCCGGCACCGTCGATGCGGGCTGCTTCTAAGAGCTCGTCGGGCACGGAGGCTTCCACATACACCCGGGCAAGGAACACGCCGAAGGGGGACACTGCAGAGGGGATGATGACAGCCAGCGGATTGTTCAACAGACCAAATTCGCTGAACAGTAGATACAGCGGCACGCTGAGCAGCGCGACCGGCATGAGCAGGCCGGCCATGATGCAGCCTTGGACGAGAGCTGAGCCGCGGAATTTAAATTTGCTCAACGCATAGCCGGCCATCACTGATACCAGTACCCCAATAACCCCGGCGGATACCGAGTACAGCACTGAGTTGCCGACCCACCGCCAATAGTGGCCGTGGGAGGCGGAATAGGCCATCAGCCCTTGATAGTTTTCCACCAGGTGGAAGCCACCAATGTTGCGGCCGTTCGCGGTTTGGGGGGCGAACCAGAAACCGTTGGATTCGGTGAGCCCGTTATCGGATTTTGTCGCAGATATCAGTAGCCAATACACCGGCAGCATAAAGTAGATTGCCACGATAAGCAGGGCAGCCCGGATGATGACTGTGGTGAGTGGTTTCGGTTTGAGCGACTGGGGCACATTGCCTTTCGATGGCGTATAGGTGCGCCCGTCGGGCAGGGTTGCCGTGTTTTCCCTAGTCATTGCTTGGTGCCACCTTCCGTTGAATAAGCGCGTAGAGCAGCGCCAGAACACCGGCGATGATGGCCATCACGAGGGATACTGCGGCAGCAGGGCCGGCACCGGATACACCGCCGACTGTGACTTGGTTGTTCTTAATCGCGAGCGCCATGAGCATTGGCATGTAGTCCGATGGCAGGGCAGCGACTTTTTGGAACATGGCTGGTTCGTTAAATAGCTGAATGGTGCCGATGATCGACAGCAGGACGGTCAGCAGGACTGCCGAGGACAGCATGGGGATTTTGATTTTCGTGTTGAGCTGCCATTCGCTGGCGCCGTCGATGCGGGCAGCCTCGTAGAGTTCCGTGGGCACGGACTGCAGGGCAGAGTAGAAGATCAGCATGTTGTAGCCGGTGTATGTCCAGGTGGTGACATTGGCCATCGACCACAACACCACATTGTGGTCAAACAGGTTGGGGCTGATACCGAAGAGTTGGAAGATCGGTGACACATCTGGTGTGTAGAGATAGATCCAGATGATGGCGGCGATGATGCCGGGGATGGCGTAGGGCAGGAAGTACAGCAGCCGGTACAGCTTTTGATGCCGGGCGGCGACCGAATCAAGTACGAGCGCTAAGACGAGGGCGATGAGGATCATGATCGGGATTTGTACGATCCCGAAGAGGAACACTCGCCCCATGCCGCGCCAAAAGTTGGGTGCGGTGACCGCATTGCGGAAGTTTTCTAATCCGACGAATTGGCGGCTGAGTTCGCCGCCGCCGTAAGCGCCGCCGCCGGAGACTTTCATTTGGAAGAAGGCCTCGTATGCGGAGACGAAAATCGGGACGATAAAAACGATGAGGAATAAGAAAGCGAACGGCGCGAGGAAAATCCAGCCGTACATGGCACGTCGCCGGGCGCGGGCACGAATGTAGGCCTCGTTTGACCGGGCGGGTGGTGCGGTGGTGGGGGTGGTCACGACGAAAAGTCCTTCCCTCCTGCGTTGGGAAAAATCCGTGTGTGTGCTGTGGTGCAGTCGTTGAGTGTGTGGTGCGGATGGTGGTGTTGTTGACTGCGGGGCGTGGCACCGGTGAGGAAGGATAGGGATACTTCGCGGTGGGTGGTGACAACAACGCCCTTGCTGTGTTGTTTTGTATATCTCAGATGTGCAGCTTTTGCGGGTGGGGTGCTACCGGGCAGGATCAACAGGGCGCTGATCCTGCCCGGGTTCGGGGCTATCCCCTGCGCAGTGCGCGGTGCGAGAGGTTGTGGGTCTACTTCTTCACCTGCAGGCCGGCACCTTCCAGTGAGGTGATCGCCTCAGCTTGCGCCGCGTCAATGTTGGCCTGCAGCGGCATACCGCTGCCCGCATTGTCGATGAGGGTTTCTTTCACCGTTGGCCAAGTTGGGCTGTACAGCCAGCGCGGGTTGGCATTGTCAGCAGCCTTTGTCAGCTCAGCCATGACATCTTGTCCGCCATAGAGCTTCTTAATGGCCTCTGGGGTTTCCACCTTGCCCTTGGCAGCCGGCACGAGCCCCTGGCTGGCCATGGCCTTGAGGTTGGTGTTGTACCAGTCGGCGAATTTCAGTGCGGCCTCTGGTGCTTCGCAGCCCTTCAAGACAACGAGTGCAGAGCCGCCCCATGGACCGGACTGCTGTTCCGGCATTTGGGCTACCTGCCAGTTTGCCTCTTCTTTTCCTAGCGGATCAAGGTTGAAAGCAGCTTCCCAAGCGGCACCGATATAGCCGATGAGGGTGCCTTCTTTCAGTGCCGTGTCGGTTGGTGCCGGGTCGCCCCACCGATCAGCAACCAGGGTAGTGCCGGAGTTGATGGAGGTTTGCCACGCATCGGCCACCTTTTGCGAGGTAGGTCCGTTGACGTCAACTGCCCACGCGTCACCGTCGATGTCGAACCATTGTGCGCCGTAGGCGGCGTTTAATGCGGCATACCAGTCACCGGCTTCATCCTTGAAGAAGGCGGAGGTGTACTTGCCGGCAGCCTGTGCCTTTTCAGCATTCGACCAGTATTCGTCCCAGGTGGTTGGGGCGGTGATCCCCAGCTCGTCGAAGGCATCCTTGTCGTAGTAGTAGACCAGCGGGCCGGTGTCCTGCGGCAGACCATAGGTTTTGCCACCCAAGGTGACTTGACCCCACGGGCCGGCACCGTAGTGATCTTGGTACTCCTTGGCAAGATCGGTGACATCCATGAGTTCACCGCGCATAAGCATGGCGGGCAGGCCATCATAGGAGGCCTGTGCCAAACATGGGGCGTTACCTGCCTTGATCGCCGCCGAAATCTTGTCATAGCTGGCGGTGGCGTCACCTTCGAACTTCACCGTCTTGACCTGAATATCCGGGTTTGCGGCATTGAATTCGTCGGCAGCCTCAGCAACCTTGATCATGCCATCCTTGTCCGGCAGACGGTGCCAATACTCGATGGCGACAGCATCCCCACTAGGAGCGGCTTCGCTGGCAGCGCTCGACACGGTGCTTGAGGCAGTATCTACTGCATCCTTTGCCGTGTCGTCTGAGCCGCAGGCGGCCAGGCCCACAGTGGACAGTGCAGCCACTGACAGCAGGCTCACCAGTCGTTTGGTGCTAAGCGTGTTCATGATGATCCAAGAACCCTTCCTGTTCAACCTTTTTCACGCTGCGATCCACGCAGCAAAAAGGGACGACAGGCCGCCCGAATCAGCGGCCCTGATTCACTGACCAGACTATTACCGTGCAAGTCAGCCGCGCAGGAGGTCGAGAAAGAAATTCCCCGCTTCACCGCAATTTTTTCCCCGAAAACAACTCCCAGCCCGCGCCACTGCGCAGTACTAGGCCGCACACCACAGCAGGAAACGTCATTCCATAAGGACAGATCCATAAATCATGTCCGCATTAAGCTGGGAAAATACCAAGCGACGAGGGAAAAACTACCGCATTGAGGTGACCATTGAAAAGGCACGCGTACCCTGTGCGGTAGCCGTTGTGAGATTGCTCAACTTCCGCCCCATCCAGGTGTGCGTAACAACGGATTACCCCACCCTTTACCCCTTTCCGGGTGGAAAAACTGCGCGATACTGCTCGAAGCATCCCGCTTTCACGCAACTGTATTTCAATTCCTGCAGTCGGCGCCAACATTCCCCGTGTACCCGAACCACAGAAAACGGCCGACACCAGGGTGCCCGCATAGCAGCCCAGTGCAGGCCTCACGGGATGGCGCAAATACAACAGAGCCGTGTTATGCAGGCTGCCTGTAGCGGCTCCGGCCATTAATACGCGTGGTTACATTCCCCGTTGCTAAGGTTGGCCACCGCTGTGAGATCGCTAACCGGCCGCCATTGCGCCAGGCAGGTTCCTGCGGGAAGCCCTTCAGGCAGAAATGTCTGGTACTTGTTTTGCAGCGTGATCGCCCCATCAACAATGTCGAATTGTTCAATCGTGGTTTCCGGATACGGCCAATAATAAGAGACTTGATATACGCCACGATTCCCGACGTCGGGAAGCAACATCGGCATGCGACTACCGCCGGCACCGGCCTTACCTTCCAGCAGAATATTGTCGGCAAACTGCAACTGCCCCGGTGTAGAGGTGCCCCGCACGATCGCGACCATGTTCCAAGTATTCGGCCGTTCATCACTTCGACCAACGCGGAGGAGCAGCTCCGGGAGACCATCGGCGTCAACATCAGCAACCGTGTAGCTGTAGTTGCCGGCGGGTCGAACATTCGGATCGGGATGGTGCATTGGAACAATGCCGGGATTGTTCAACACTGCACCATAGGCGTCCTGCAATTCCGCCAGCGGATCAGGATCATGCACCATTGTTGCAGTGGCCTGCTGGTCCGTCGACGCCGCAGGGGTGACGGTGACGGTCTCCAACACCACAGTCTCAACGACTGCTGCCGGGTGCTCTCCGGCACAGCCAGCAGCAGCAAGACTTACAGAGCCGGCAAGGGCAAGCAGGATAGCGCGTGCGTTCATGGAAAAAGGCTTCTCTCCTCTACGGGCAGCTCCCAGCATCCTTTGCTTAGGCGAATACTTGCTGCTCCGAGGATCCGATCCGCCCACCCACGCAAGCTTCCGCGGCACCAAACCAAGGTTGCTGCATAGGTGGTATGTGGCAATCTTTGTAGGAGTACTTGTGGGGTACAAACCTGTGCGAATATTGGGCGCGCACGTCTGCTACAAGTACGCGTAGGGCTTACTGCGGACACAGAGTAACTTCGACGAATCCTGCCAGGTGATTTTCACACACGGGGTTCTTGCGCCCGATATGAAACAATATATGCCATGACTGACCACGACACTGCCCCCGCCGATGCCCAATCGACGACGAATACCCCATCTGCTGCAACAGCCGCGAATGTTGGTGAACTACCACCGGGACGGCCACTGCAATCCACCTTCGATGATGGTCTTGACTATCCCCGCCTGGGCACAGTGTCGTTTCGCCGTGGCACACTCACCGACAACCAGCAGCGACTCTTTGTCGAGCATTGGCCGCGTGTCGGGAAGGTCTTAAGCGACGAACGCATCGATGTTGATCAGTGGTTCGGTCGCACCGCCCCAACCATCGTCGAGATCGGCTCAGGTACTGGCACGTCAACAGCGGCAATGGCTGCCGTTGAACAAGACACCAACGTTATTGCTGTGGAACTGTATAAACCAGGCCTGGCGAAACTGCTTGGTGCAGCAGTGCGCGGCAATTTGGACAATATTCGCCTCATCCGCGGTGACGGGATTGAGGTGCTCAATCGGATGATTGCCCCCGAATCACTATCCGGTATTCGCGTGTTCTTCCCGGATCCGTGGCCAAAGGCGAAGCATCACAAACGGCGCATTATTCAATCAGGGCCGTTGCGATTATTCGCCTCTCGGTTACGACCCGGCGGGGTGCTGCATGTGGCAACGGATCATGCCGACTATGCCGAGTGGATCGATGAGCTCGTCAATGTTGAACCATCTTTGGAATATATGGGATGGCCGTGGGAGGACTGCCCACAGCTCACCGACCGGCAGCTCATCACCAAGTTTGAGGGAAAAGGCTTAAACAAAGACCATGTTATCCGGGAATACTTGTGGCGGAAGCGGGGCTAGTCCGCTCAACCAGCCGTGAGTGAGGGTGCCGTCAAGGCTCACACCTGCGATGACTATGCTTGGAAGGCAGCAAGCGATTGCGCAAGCTTGGGTGTGCTGCAAAACACCTGCTTGCATTGTTCACTTTTCGCGCGTGCCCAGGATTTCACCCCTGGCACACGGGCTTCTTTACCGCATAGTTCACGTAAAAGATAAAGGTTGAGTGCATCGCACATGACTTCCGCACATACCGATACCAGCGACATTGCCGTCACCGCTAGCCAGCCCCTCCCACCACCGGGTGATCGGGAGATTCTGCTCATTTGGGATGCCCCAAATGTGGATATGGGGTTGGGCGCAATTTTGGGTGGCCGCCCAAGTTCGGTAAACCGTCCCCGCTTTGATGCAGTTGGCCTGTGGCTACTTGACTATTGCGACCAGCGTGCCGCTGAACTCGGGCACACGCCTGTTCCGGAAGCAACTGTGTTTACTAACATGCTGCGCGGCAGCGAGGATGCGCTGCGCTCTTGGGTGGAGGCACTGCGTAACGTCGGGTTCTCGGTGTTTGCTAAGCCGAAGCTGCATGATGACTCGGATGTTGATCCGGATATGGTTGCCCATATTCGACGCCGTTTTGAACAAAATGTGCTCGACGGGGTTGTTGTTGCGAGCGCCGACGGGCAAAACTTTAAAGAAATCCTGGATGAACTCGCTGCCGCCGGTATTCCGGTGACTGTGATTGGTTTCCGGGAGCACGCCTCCTGGGCGACAGCGGCAGACAATCTGCAGTTCGTCGACTTAGAGGACATTCCCGGGGTGTTCTTAAAACCGTTGCCCCGTATCCAGCTGGAGATGCTTCCCGACCAGGGTGGCTGGATGCCACCACTGCGCCCGCTGTCCTGTTTGCGGAAGTAACATAGGAAAAACTGCAGCACACTGGACAACATCCTTTTTGGGCGTCACGCCCTCTAAGGTTGTGCAGTGTGCTGCAGTTGTTCTGCGCGGGCTAGGTGTTACTCGCAGTCACGGTAACTGCTAGGTGAGTTCTTAGCGAGGCAGTGGCAGCTGTGCCATCAGCTGCGGGTTGGTTGCAACGACGCCACCGGCAAGTGCCAGCAGTGCAACGAGGACACCGACGATAATCAGCGGCTTGTTGTCATTCTCCTCGCCGCCGTTATTCGAGCTGGAACCCTGATTTTCATTGTCGCTCGACCCCTGGGTCAGCTTCGACGAACCCAGGTTGCTGGCGATGTTCGTCACCGGATTCTGGCACTCGTCAATCTTGGCCTCGACTGCCTTATTGTATTCAATAATTACCTTGCTTAATTCATTGTGGCCGCCGGAGAACTTGATGACCTCTTCAAGGTGAGCCTTTTGCTCGGCAAGTTCCTTCTTATAGGCGTCGATCTGCTCTTTGTTCGCTAACCAGCCCGTTCCGCACTCCTGTTTTTCCAATTGTTTGGTCGCTTGCTTGAATTTTTCGATCCAAACATTTTCGTCATACTGCGCGGTGGCCGGGGTCACCCCGCCGAGTGCAACGGCGCCCGCTACTGCAGCTGCGGCGATTGCCTTCTTCATTGAACGCATGAAAATCTCCTAGGAGTTCTTTCGCGCTGCCAATCTCATATGCTCCATGACGGCAGCGCAGTGACAATGTAACCGTGCCCAGCGCACAGTTACTGCTTCCCGCAAGTCCTGTGCGTCCCCATTAGTGGAACGACAAGCTCACGTCCCCCTTTAGACGTAGTTAAGAAAAAGATGGTTACTTACTGAATAAAGCGAAAGATTCTCTTTAGCACCACACCCAGCTGTGAGCTGCGCATTCGGGCGATTCGCCGGGGTTATATGAGATAGCACACACGACGGTTCGTACTTGCGATTCCTTCCACGCCGCGCGGCCCAACGCCGTTTCCCGCAGCAATGCTAAAAAAGGCACGCACCCGCCCAGGGCAACACCGGGAGCGTGTTAAAATAGTGAAGTTTAGTGACATAACGCTACTGCTGTGACGTGTGGGATGCAGCGTTGGTTGCTCATCCTGTTTTCAACTGCGGGTTTGCCGACGACACCAACGGCCTGTTCCACATGCACGTTTCAGCTTTCCTGCCCGCAGGTACCAGCCGGTAAGATCACAACACCTATTCACGTGCCACTTCCACTGTGCACATGAACGCTTTGTCGAAAACTTCCATCCACTAGAGGGGATACACACGATGTTTGGACGGTGGGGATCATTCGCATACCGCCACGCAAAAGTGGTGCCTGTGGTGGTGCTGAGCATCATCCTCGGCGTGTATCTCCTGGCTGGAACACAGCTGGACAAACGACTCAGCCAAGAAGGTTGGGTGGATCCGAATTCTGGTTCAACCTATGCACAGAACTTGGAACTCGACACGTTTGGCCGGGACAATTCCGGCGACGTCATCGTCATGTTCTTTGCGCCCGCGGGGCAAAGTATGGCCGATCCGGATAACCGCACCGCCATGGCCTCCTACTTAGAGGTAATCAAAGCCACCCATCCTGATGAGGTTGCTGAGGTGGTCTCCTATTCGGATGCGCTGAATCCGCAGTTAATCTCCCCGGAGGGCGATACCGCATTTGCCGCGATTGGTTTACGTGGCGATGGGGAGCAAACCTTGCGGGACTTTCGGGCACTCGCCCCAGAAGTTGCCACCGACGGATCGACGGTCGATCTCGCCGGCGGCGTACAGGTGCGTATTGCCGGTGCGACGGCGATTGCTGATGCCCTCGATAAAGGGATGGCCGACGATATTCACCGGGCGGAGATATATGCACTTCCCGCAGTCGGGGTGTTACTGCTGCTGGTGTTCGGCTCTCTTGTCGCCGCCGGCATGCCGCTGATTGTTGGGGTGCTCTCCATTTTGGGTTCGCTCGGGGTGTTGTCGATGCTGGCAACAGTCACCCAGGTCAATGTGTTTGCTCAGTCGGTGGTGACTCTGCTCGGCCTGGGGCTGGCTATCGACTATGGACTATTTATGGTCTCCCGGTTCCGGGAGGAACTCAGCCGCGGGGCTGATACCCGCCAGGCAGTGATCACCACCACCGCCACCGCAGGGAAAACAGTGGTGTTTTCCGCCGGCATGGTAATGGTCGCACTGTCGGGACTGTTCTTGTTCCCGCAAGCATTTTTGAAATCGATCGCCTACGGGGCGATCAGCGCCGTGGGGCTTGCCGCGGTGCTATCGCTGTGCGTACTGCCGTGTTTGTTCACTTTGCTAGGGCGGCGCATTGATGCGTTGACGATTCGAAAGCAGGATTTCTCCCGCGACCCGGAGCAGGGCATATTTGGTCGGGTTCCGGCGTTTGCGCAACGCCACGCCACCCTGACCACTGTGGGTCTCGTTGGTGGATTATTGGCGTTGACTATTCCGCTTGCCGGCGTCTCTTTCGGGGGGATCAATGAAACCTATCTGCCGCCGGCACATGCCACCCGCCAGGCGCAAGAACGCTTTGATGCAACCTTCCCACAATTCCGCACCGACCCGGTAAAACTTGTCGTAACCAATGCGACCGACACCGAACTTGCCAGTATTTATGCGCAAGCCAACCAGGTGACCGGGCTTACCGGCCGCTTCAAGATCGCCTCGGAAACCAAGGATGCAACAACGGTGTTAAGTGCCGGGATTGCCGACCGGACACAAAATAAAGCCGTGATTGACCAGCTGCGGGCATTGGATGTGCCCGGTGACGCGAAGGTCTATATTGGTGGCACCCCGGCACTGGAAGTCGAGTCAATTGAGGCGCTGTTTGACACACTGCCATGGATGGCAATCTATATTGTCATCGCTACTTTCCTGCTCATGTCGTTGACGTTTGGATCGATGATCCTGCCAGCGAAAGCCATCATTATGACGATCCTCGGCCTGGGGGCCACCTTAGGGATTTTGACGGCAATGTTCGTCGACGGGTTCGGGGCAGATCTCTTCGGCTACACTGCAGGTCCACTGATGAGCCCGGTGCTGGTACTGATTGTGTGCATTGTCTATGGGTTGTCGACGGACTATGAAGTGTTTTTGGTTTCCCGAATGGTGGAGGCTCGGCAGCGTGGCATGTCCACTAGCCGGGCGATCCGCTACGGCACAGCACATACCGGATCGATTATTACCGCGGCAGCACTGATCATGATTGTGGTGTGTGGGGCGTTTGGTTTTAGCGACATTGTCATGATGAAATACATCGCCTTCGGCATGATCGCGGCGCTGGTGCTTGATGCGACAGTGATCCGCATGCTGCTCGTGCCAGCGGTCATGGAGCTGCTACAGGAGGACAACTGGTGGGCACCCCGCTGGGTGAAACGTGCCAGCAGACATCTTGGCCACGGGGAACACTCCCCTGCCCTGCAGGTGACACCGCCGGCGGCGAATATCAAGCTCGCCCCGCCGGTCGCTGCGGCAACCACAGCCTCTGCTCCAGCAGCGTCCACCACCGAAAGCACTGCCGCAGCTGATGACTTCGCTATCCGAAAGCAACCATCTGCGGCACCGCGCCAGTATCCGATTCGGCATCTTCCACCGCGTGACGAGCATGCAATCACTTCCCCGCCACATCCGGAAGCGGTCAACCAGCGCACAACCGCGTCACCTGCAACGTTCACCCCTCACTCCCAATCTGAACACACTTCCCCCGAGCAGCAGGATCATCCCGGTGAGACGAAAGGAGTCACGCCGGTCAGCGACAGCGAAAACACGAACCGGGATGCCCACACCCCCACCAGCAGTCACACCGCTGAGGAGCCGGTGGCGCAGCGCGGTGGGCGCACCACCGCCGACGACGGCAACCTGGTGAGTTTTGCTGAACTGAAAGATAAACTCCAACCCGTCGACGGGCCACGCGATCGAGTTCACCACCACGGATCCCGGGTGGCGCGACGTCGCCGGAATAGGCGCGGGAACCAGTGAGCCGGCCATCAACTGACCCGACCGGCCACCGGGGCATCCGCCTGATCACCTGTCTGCAACACTGGTGGGCGAAACCGTGGGTGAAATGGCTCACCCCCTTTGCCGTGTTCACCGCCGTAGCGATAGCTCTGAACGATCGGGCACCGATGCTCAAACAAGGGCTTGCCGCAGTTGCCGCCGCCGATCGAACCGGGGTGCTGCTGAGCTACCTGTTGAGCTGTGTTTCCCTGGTGTGCATGGGTGAAGTGATGCGGATCCTCCTTGCCGCCGGCGGGATACGACCCGCACCCTGGCGACCCACCGCCCTCGTATTTGCCGCGAACGCCTGGTCAACCTCTCTGCCCGGCGGGCAAGCAATCGCCACCGTACTGTCCTTTAACGCCATGCGTTCCTGGGGCGCATCGGTGGCACTCTGCTCCTGGCAGATCGTGTTCTCCGGGGCAATGTCCACTATTTGGCTCCTCGGCCTGGGGCTGATGTCAATTACCAACCTCGGCTCATCCATCCCACTGTGGTCCATCATCCCCGCCACGCTCACCCTCACCGGCCTGCTTGCCGCCCTATGGTGGGCAACCCACCATCCACGCCACCTTATCCGCTGGGCGCGACGCCTCTTAAGCTGGTGGAATCGGTTATGGAAACAGGACCGGTTACAGCATGTTGACACAGTTACCAATCAAATCCGACAGCTTGGCTCAGTTGAACTCTCTAAACGAGTCTTTATCAGTGCAGGACTGCTCTCCCTCGGCAACTGGATCCTTGACGTTGTGGCGCTATCAGTATGCATCGGTGCAGTCACCGGACAGCTACCTGCCCTCCACGCTGACAGCACCCACACCACCATTGCCGGAGTCATCGTTGCCTATGTGAGCAGCAAAATCGCGGGAACAGTCCAAGCAACCCCAGGGGGATTAGGGCCGGTGGAAGCCGTCATGACCGCAGCCCTCGTCGCGGTCGGGATGACTGCAGCCGGTGCACTCGGGGCAGTGTTTGTCTATCGGATGACAAGCTTCCTCGCAGTCACAGCCACCGGCTGGCTCATTCACCTGATGGTGTACGCAAAAACAAACCTTGTCGAAACCACCCAAACCGACTAGCAGCAGCGCGACACAACACCCCCAGCCACTCTTGCACCCCTGTGACCCTCCCGATGGCACAACACTTAGCCGAACACAATTGCGAGCCCTTTAACAGACTATTCCTCACGCCGCAATACTCAACAATGCAAAATTTCATTACTAGTGAATGAATAACAACGGAAATCGATGAGCAGGAGATAGCCAACATCGATCATCACCAGGATGCTCATTTAACTGCACACCGGGCAAACCACTAGCCGATATTGGCGTTACAGCGTGAATAGCAGAGGCTGCTGCCATCGACTTGCCATGCTAAACAAACGAGCAATGAAACAGTCAAACGACGCAAGGCAATGTCACCCACAAAGGACATGCACTTTTTCAAACTAGTAGACATGCACCAGGATCGATAATGCTCGCCGGTGTCAAAAACACTACAACCCATTCGCTTTTAGGGTGAAGCCCTCAGCTGCTTGGTCAACATGTTGCAACGATTGCAAATCGCCAACATGTCATCAAATCACCCCAGCTCTGCGGAGAGCAATGTAGTCGAAGAAACTTGATGGGCATGCAATTTAGCCACTTTCACCAACCCGCTAATCCTCAGGATCAACCGCCCGCACCCGACGAACATATATACAAGGCGAGGATCTAGTTCACGCAACTTGCTTGCCCGTCACGCGCAGCAGAAGGGAGCCCGCCATCGATGACGCTCCGACAACCGCACAACTCCAGCCCACCAAGCCAAAGCTAATTGTCCCTACACACGGCCAAAAATGGCGAAATTGGCGTGTCGGCGCAATTTGCACCATTTGAAACCCGCCCTAACCTGCGGAAACACTACCCTAATAAGAGATAGATACCTGCATAATTCACAACACGACACCCTAAGCAACCCCGTCACACACACGATCACCCCTTCCACATCATCACCCAGCGACATCATGCCCATGCCACAACCACACCCCACGTATAGAAAAGGTAAAGACTCGTTATCCCACCAACCCACGCCTATCCCCCACCAGACACACCAACTGCGACCCGCGCACCCCGCCAGACCGTTACGCCCCCGGAAGGAAACACCTCAATCCGACGAAAAACCGGCAAAATTGGTGTGTCAGTGCAATTTGCACCATTTGAAACCCGTCCTGACCTGCGAAAACACCACCCCAATAAGAGATAGATACCCGCATAATTCATGAAACAACACCCTCAAGCAACCCCGCAAGCACACTGCCCAACTCGCATGGCGAACTGTGGTGCGAACCTTGTCAGCCCTTCCAGATATTCCCTCAAAACCCGCCAACGGCACCTCAAACTCATCAACCCATGCAAATCCCTAGCTAGCCACTCCTAAGACAATCCCCACATAATCCTGCGGAACCGACCCTTCAGCACATGGCTTGCCGCAACCGTAAAACCGTCGAAAGTAGGGTGTCAGTGCAATTTGCACCACTTGAATAGCACCTTGACCTGCGAAAACACCACCCCTAATTGAGATAGCATACTGCGGAATTCTGTCTGTCAATGAGCGCAAATTGCACCAACAGTCAGACAGGTGCACGCCTCGACGGACTCGCCACCGCTCCCGCTCCCCATCTGGTTGTCCCGCACGAACAACCGCACAAAAAGACGCCACATAGAACCCATCAAAAACAGGATTATGAAAAATAGAACAAGTAGTTGAACTAATTCACTCCAAAGTGCAAACGTTGCAAATCTTGCCGATCGATAACTCCGCCACATTTCACGAGCGGAATATTGTAAACAGGTAATCTTCTTCGCAACTTAAGGCGAGCTACTCGCATTTCTAAGTTGAACCTTCCGAATAATAGCGATAGTTCAAATCACGGAATCATGCCGTACACATAAAAAGACACCCCAAAAGAACCATTTCAATGATTCACCCATGTCCGACTTGACTGCATCAGTAAACGTGTTTACAGCGGTCGATATCGATGTGAGTCTTCATATTTCTACTTAGTCGTTTTCATCGCAACTACGAATACGCCCCATTGACCGCAGAAATGAGTCCAGTTGTTTGCTCTGCTGTCGGCTTATCCATCAGCTGCACTTTCGGTTGAACGAGAAGCAGCGCGGACATAGCCAAGGTGGGATCTTGGGGTACATCGGGCGGTAGCAGGGTGGTGGATTTATCTGTGCAACCTTCAGCGGAGCCTAAGCCTAATGTGACAGCAAATCCCATCCCTGCCAACTGTTTTAACGCCATCACTAATGCTGTGCACACGCCCGATTGCCCGTGGGGTTGTGCAGCCAATGCGACATGAGCCAATGACTGGTAGTTGCTCATTGATACTGCTGAGAAAGCTAATTTCCACCATCGCGTGCTTAGCAACTTGCCGTGTCCTACGCAGGGAAAGGCGGCGGGTAGCGACGCTTCTCGCAGTGATCTACCTTGCTTGGACGCTTCCCCAAGCAGGGGGCACACCCGTGGATTGCACCGAACCCGCCATCCATTCCTCACATACGGAACTTAGGGTAGGGTAATGCGAGTTATGTAAGGCGAACCTAAACCAGTCCGGGAGGTTCGCACTCTCGTCAAGGAGCTCAATGCAACCCCCTGCTATCCGTTCAACCCGAAGCCGCACTATTGCCGCTGCACTTGCCTGCAGCCTCATGTTTAGCCCGCCGCTGCTGATCACACCGGCGCAGGCTGATCCCGATACCACACACACCTCCACCAACCCGCAGACCGCTGTTGGCCTGGATTGGGGATTGCGTGCATCGTTTGTTTCCTACGTTGGTGGAGCAACTGTTGTCGATAGTGGCGCAACAAAGCTGTTCAGCAGCGATGATGCTGACGAACACACCACTGAAAATGCGTACCGATTTACGCTTGCTGATGCAGGATACGATTCAGCAACACACACCACCACAGCGGCGTTTAGTGGCCGGGTGGAATTCTTCCAATACTGCAATGGGCAAACCCCGGCGCGCGGGAACTGCGATCTGGAGCTGACGTTCGTCAATCCGAAGATTGTGATCACCGACGATGATGCGTATCTCACTATGGATGTACGTTCGAAGCAGTATCCGGCCGGCGACGTGTTTGAAAAGACGGGCGCCCGGGTTGCTGATTTAGATCTGTCAGCAGCAACGGTTGCGACCACAGACGGGGTCACTACCTGGACCAATATTGTGCCAATGTTGGCTGCCGATGGGGTGAAAGCATTCTCCGGGTTTTATGACGCTGGTGAAGCGCTAGCACCGTTGTCATTTTCCTATGTTGGTGAAGGTGCACCTTCTACCGGCCGGGAAGCCGGGTGGAAGCTTACAGCGCAGCAGCGTACTTCGGTGACTGCTGACGGTGCGCGCCTGTTCGCCGCCGATGATGCGGTAATTGTGGCTGGTAAAGACACGATTGAGGTGCTCGATGGGAAAACCCTTGCGCAGCGGCACACGGTAGCCGTGGCGGAGGGGCGGAAGAATGTGCTTGCTGGGCTTACCGGTGATGGTGGTGTCGTGTTCGTCGACGGCCGTGAGGTGAAAGTGCTGTCGATTGCAGATGGTTCGACGGCTGTACTTGCGACACTCCCGGAGTCTGCACCGTATTCGGGGCAAGGCCCCGTTGCATTGACGGTAACTGCTGTCACCGATGGCTGGCAGGCTGCCATTGTGATCAACCGCGGCAATGCTACAGCTGAACTGCAGGTCGTATCCGGGCGAGGCAATGCGGTTCGTGAAACGGCCGTGTATCCGATTGTTGATCCGCGAACCACCATTGACGAATTGGCGCATGTTCCCGATGAGCAGAAGGCTTCCTGGATCGTAACGCTGGTTGGGGAAGACTATAGTTTCTCCTCTATGCGGGACTTGGTTTCTGCTGACGATGGCAGTTATCTGCTGTTGTCCCAGTCGAGTGTGTATGTCAGCGATGAGGAAAGCCACCGGGTGCCGCCGCTGCGCATCACCGTCGATGAGGACGCGAAAACCGCCAGCGTCACCTATCTTGCTGGTAGTGACGCAATTCCTGCGATGCGACCATCGTCTATGCAGATGACTGGGAACACTGTGGTGTTTGCCACGGACAGTTGGCGGGATGGTCAGGTGGCGAGTTACACCTATGCCGACGGCAGCCTGCAATCAGTGCACGGCCCGGACACGATTACTGTTGATGACTCGACCCTCGGGGAGATCGCCGGGGTGCACATTGTTGATGATTCCACGGCGCTGATTAGTGCGGTAAGTGATTCCAGTATTCACTGGGTGAACTTGGATGACCATTCAGTGGAAAGTGCGGTGGCGATTCCGAACGCGAAGGATACCGACGGCCCGTACCGGTCGCTGGTGCAAGCTGATGCCGGCACCATCTATGTGTTGGGCATTGTGATGGATAACAGCACTTGGGAAGAATATCTGCAAGTCAACAAGTTGACGAAGGTTGAACCTACGCAGCCGCCCGCGGAAGATGAGTCATCATTGGAAGGAAAACTTCCGCCTATTACCACCCCGGATGATCCGGACACCCCGGAAACGGCTGATACCTCTACGGGATCAAAGCCGGACACTCCGGAAGAATCTCCGGAAGAACCGGTGGTGGAAACACCTGCAGATGGCGACGCAGCACAGGACAATGGTGGCGTTGGAAACGATGATGGGCCGCAAGAGGGCGATTCTGAGAGCACCGACACCGCCGGTCAGGATGATGAGGCGCAGCCGGAAGAAGCTGATGATCCTGCACCGCAGCCGACTCAGCCCGACGAGGCAGAGGGGAACACAGATGCCAGCGACTCTGCTGATACGGCGAACCAGCCTGCTGATGGCACCACTGTTGGCCAGCCAGAACAGCCAACCGAAGAACCAGAAACGCCGGCCTTGCCAGAACAGCCTTCAGGCGAACCAGAACAGCCTGGTTCGGATGAAAATAGTGCTACCGATGACGTGGCTGATCAACCGGCTGATGTGACACCAGACGAAGACAAGCCTGCGGTAAACACCCCGACCGAATCCTCCCCTGCGGCTGACGGTGACAAGAAACCCGCAGAGCAGCGTCCGACAGGTCAGGCTTCTGGCAGTTCAATCCCGTCCATCTTCGGTGCTGTCGGTGGCGCGTTCGCCGCTGGATTACTTGCTGTGGCAAGTCTTGTTGCTCTGATCTTCACTGTCCTACTCCCCCGAGGCTAAATGTCTTCCACGCATCCCCCTGCCAAGCATCAGTCCGCTGCCGACATCTCCTCTGTGTCGGCGCGGAAATACCACCACCGTCGGCAGCGACGCCGGCTAGCGGTAACCCTCCTTCTTGTTGTTGGGCTTCTTGCCAGCATGATTGCCAATATTGCTATTGGCCAGTACACACTGTCGCTGCCAGCGATTATCGAACAATTCCGGGTTATGTTCACCGGTGATGCGGCAAGTGATCCGACTGCATATGGTGTGCTATTTACTATTCGTTTGCCGCGGGTAGTGCTTGGCATGCTGGTTGGTGCGGCGTTGGCTGTTGCTGGTGCTGTATTGCAGGGGTTGCTCGCCAACCCGCTAGCCGAGCCCGGTGTCATTGGGGTGACCAGTGGCGCCGGGGTGGGGGCAGCAGCAGCGATTGTCTTTGGTTGGACGTTTCTTGGAATTGCTACGGTTCCATGTTGCGCGTTTATCGCCGGCATGTTCACCACTTGGCTGGTGTATCGTCTGGCGCGAGCTGATGGCACGGTGAAGATCACGAGCCTTATTTTGACTGGTATTGCGATTAACGCGGTCGGCGGCGCATTGATAAGTTTTCTGATTTTTGTTGCTTCTACCACTGCCCGGGAGCAGATTATTTTCTGGCAGATGGGCTCGTTGAATGGCGCAAAGTGGGAACAGGTGTATGCCGTGGTTGTCCCGATTGTGGCAGGATGCGCAGTTGCGTGCTGGATAGCGCCGCAGCTTGATGTGCTTGCCCTTGGGGAGCGTGCCGCCCGCCATGCTGGTGTGCATGTCACCCGGTTACGCCCTCTCGTGGTGGCGTTAGCGACTGCGCTTGCCGCCGCAGCGGTGAGCTTTGCGGGGATTATTGGTTTTATCGGGTTGATTGTGCCGCATATTTTGCGGCAAGCCTTAGGACCGACTCACACCTGGCTGGTGCCGTTGAGTGCGGTGGGCGGGGCAGTGTTAGTGACTGCTGCTGACTTGCTGGCGCGCACCATGATCGCCTATGCGGAGCTTCCCATTGGGATGCTCACCGCGATCGTTGGCGGTCCGGTGTTTTTCTGGTTGCTGCGACGGAATCTGGCTGTGGGAGGGGTGCGCTGATGGCTGCCCGAAACTGGGTGAGGAAACGCCGCCCCGTCGGTGCGATGGAATCTGGTGCCGTAGCACCTCAGCAAGGGCAAGCCTGTAGCCAAACCCCTGCTGCCGTGGCAGGGTCACCTTCGCTGGCTGCCGCCGGAGTTGAGTCGGATGCGGGCGTCAGTTCGCTTGATGCTCCTGCGGTGCTGGAGGTTTCCGATCTTGCTGTGGCGGTAGGACCTGCGAAGCGTCGCCGCATTATTGTGCAGGATGTGTCGTTTCACCTGTCCCCCGGTGAAGTAGTGGGTTTGATTGGCCCGAATGGGGCGGGGAAATCCACGTTGCTCGCGGCATTGAGTGGCGATATTGCACCGGCGGCCGGTGCCATCCGCTATGGTGGTCGGCCTCTGGCTGGGTTGAGTGATCGGCTCGCCGCGCAGCATCGGGCGGTCATGCTGCAGGACACTTCGGTGGCGTTTAGCTACACCGTCGAGGATGTCGTGCGCATGGGACGTAGCGCGTGGCCGAATGAACCGGCAGGTGATGATTCGATCGTGCATGAGGCGTTGCGCCAGGTTGAATTGCTTGACTATCGGGATCGGGACATTGCCACATTGTCCGGTGGGGAACGTGCACGGTGTGCATTTGCCCGGGTGATTGCGCAGGACACCAGGCTGCTGCTGCTCGACGAGCCGACTGCGGCAATGGATATTGGCCATAGTGAAAAGACGATGGCATTAGTGCGCAGTTTGGCTGCGCAGGGCAAGGCGGTGCTGATTGTGATGCATGATTTAGCGGCCGCGGCGAGGCATTGTGATCGGCTGATTTTGCTGGCTGAGCACACGGTGAAAGCTATCGGTAGCCCGCAAACGGTGTGTACCGCAGAGCATTTATCCGCTGCCTACCAGTGGCCGGTTGCTGTCCACGAGCATGCCGGCGACATTGTGATTCGGCCACAGCAGGCGCCTGCGCCACCCGTGGGCGGCTAGCGCTATCTGTTTACGCATCAGCCTTTCACCAGGCCTGGTTTATTGCGTTACCCGGATTGATGTGTGTGCTTTGCTCATCAATTCATCCTTAGCTGTATTAATCCATATAAAACAAAAGTTGGAGGTGTTGGGCAACCCTTTTTCCCCATATTCCAACCGCGGCACCCCGCCGCACACACCTCCCCCATCCACCCATCACCGTCCCCGGTGACTACGACAGGAGTTCCTTCCATGACCACCCCCACCCTGACCCTTGCCGAATCGTTGAAATGCTCCACCCAGCAAGCCCATAATCAGGCGGAACATTCCACCTTTATGACCGACCTGCTCGAGGGGCGGCTGCCCGTGGCAGCATTTATCGCCCTGCAGCAGCAGTCACTGCTGGTCTATTCCGCGTTGGAAACAGCACTTGATCACTTTGCTGATGACCCCCGGCTAGCCACACTTGGTGATCGTCGCCTCGACAGGGCTTCGCGTCTACGCGACGACCTGGCAGCACTCGGTGTTCGAGCAACTCAGGCGAATATCACCGCCCTGCCAGCGACTGCCGCCTATGTGGACAGTATCAATTCGTGTGTCACAAACAATGATCTGCTGGGGCTGCTGGCGCACCACTATGTCCGCTATCTTGGCGACTTGTCGGGCGGCCAGATTATTGCCCGGCGTATGATGAAATACCTCGCCCTGCCCGCCGAGGCATTGTCGTTCTATGATTTTTCTGAACTCGGCAAAATCAAACCATATAAGGATCGCTACCGGGAGGCACTCAGCGACCTTGGGGAGCGCCTCAGCGACGCGGAAACCCATCACATGGCGGCGGAAGCAACCCGCGCTTTTCACCACAACTTCGCACTGTTTAGTGAGCTTGGCGCCCAGTACCCGACCCCCGCGGCACCAGGTGAAACCCCTGATCTTCACTAGTAGCCGCACCTGATGGGTTGGCGCGCCTAACATCCCCGAAGCCTTGCAGGCATGGCATCACGGGTGCCCACACAGGATGCGATGACAATGCCTGAAGTGACGGCAATTCCTACGGCGCAAGGCCGATATTCGCGGCGTCGACGAGGCGTTGTTGCCGCCGCGGAAAACAACCACAACAGCAGCACCATCAGATTTTTGTGCACAGCACAGCACCACCACCTAATCCAGGTTAGGTGGTGGTGCTGTGTGTTTGTCTGCCGAGTTTTCTCCCGCGTGCAGCCCCGGTTCCAGGGCTTTACGGTTCAAAACTACTGCCGCGACCCTAGCGGGGCAGCCCTGGCAGTGGTGGCAGATTGTTGAGAATCTGGGCGGCGAATGGGGTTTGGCTGATAATCCACACCAGCAGAGCACCTACCCCGGCAAGACCCAGGACGCCAAGAATTGCGGCGTAACCATTCGAAGAGGATTCCTGCTTGTCAGCAGAGGTGTTACCACTATTGTCAGAGGTTTCTGGCTGGTTTTGTGGCTGCTCCGGCTGGGCGGGAGTTTCCGGGGTTGCGTCCACAAACTGCAGCGGGATTGCCATCTCCCAGGATGGTTCAACAGCGCCGCCGCCGGCGTAGGTGTAGATCCCATAGTTGCCGCTGTCTGCCAGCTTGTCAGCGGCCTCTTTCGACACCTGCAGCTGCGCAGTAAAGGTGCCGGCAGGGGTGAGTTCAACCGCGCCGCGGGCTGCCCCACCGACCAGTTGCATGTCTTCCTGGTGCACAGCCCACTTCACGTCAGCGGTTGGGCGGGCATCCCGACCAGCCCCAGCAGAAGGCTTCCACTCGTCGGCGAAGCGACCGAAGGCGATATAGAGGCCTGCGTTTTTACCAGCTAGTGGCGGACGGGATGCCAACACTTCCTTGGTGAAACCAGTACCGGTGACGGTCACCACATGGGTGCCGTCGGCGGTGAGCTGTGGTGCAGAGTAAGCAAGCTGCGGGGTGGCTGCCGGCTGTTCCGGGTTACTTGGCTGGCTCGGATTTGTCGGCTGCTCAGGGGTTTCTGGTGTGTCAGGCTGTTCTGGTTGCTCCGGTGCAGGACAGGTTTTGTGCAACACTGCCGCTACTGCCAGCGGCGCCATCTCGTCGCCTGCTTTGTAGAAGTTACCGAAGGCGAAGCGACCTTCTTCGGTGAGGGCACCGGCGCCGGTGGAGTTGATAGTGAATTGCTCCCCATCAATGGTGGGGCGATCCATCGTCCAGGTCACCAGGGTTACTGCCTTGCGCTGTTCAACCGGGCTTGCGGTATGGGTGTCTTCCATTGGGCGGGAGGCAACATCGGCAACCAGTGCTGCGTTTGCCCCGTCAATGGTCAGCCGCAGATTGCTGAGCTTGGTGTCAAGGATCCAATCCTCCGAGTCGGCTTGCTTGTGGCCGAGTGCATGAATCGCACCGTCGACAGTAAGCTGCAGTTTCGATCCGTCGAGTTCGGCTTTCGTGGCACGATATTCGATCTTGGTGTCTTTTCGTTCCCCAGTCACCGTGATGTCACCTTCGCCGGTGAGGCTGCCCCGGGCGATAGGGCCGGTGATGTAGTTGACATAGGACTCGCGAATATTCCACACAAAATTCGCAGCTTGTACGCTGCTGATTTGCTGTTCCGCGCTGCAAGTCGCAGCTTCCGCCGCGGTGGCAGCAGGGGTGGCCGCCAGGCTGGTGGCCAGGGCAGTTGCGGTTGCTACTGCCACAAGTGCCCGGGTAAAGGGGCGAATCTGGGGTGTGCGCATAGGGAATGTTCCTTCGGATGAGATGATAAGAAGCTGACTTCTGTGCTGTTTGCTACAAAGCAGCGAGTGGTGCACTGGTGATCTGTGCCAACGGGCATGACGCGACGCGCAGCCATCCCGCAGGTGTCCGTCGCTGCCGCACCTGTGGGGGCGGCCGGGGCGGTTGAGACATGAGCAATACTCCAAATCGTGTCGCTGCCGGCACCGTCACCATCGCAATGGGCTGCATGCCAGAACATGGTGAAAATTAGGAATCGGTGAGCGGCCCGTAGAGCGCTTGGGCAAAGGCAAGGAGCATCTCCCCGGTTTGCGGGCCGAAGCTTAACGCTTGCGAATCAGGAATGGCGACAATGCGCTGCTGCTGGCCGGCAGTGGTTTGGGCAATCCCCGGGCGGGCAAGTAGCCCCGGCACACCACCGGTGGATTCAAGTCCGGCACTCATCATCACAATGACTTCCGGGTTCAGCTTCACCAACGCTTCCGCATTCGCAGGAGTGGTATCGTTCAACCCTGCATCGGCCGCCGTGTCGTGGGCACCAACTGCGGAAAACAGGTCGGTGGTGCCCGCCTCAGGGCCTAAGATAAAGAACACTCCACCAGTGCCCCGGGCATAGATGAACGCTAAATCAAGTGGTGTGGCGGGGCTGACCGCACTAATTGCGGCAATCGCTTCGTCACGTTCCGCCTCGGCGCGGCGGGCAAGCTGCTCACCGGCTTCATTGACCCCCGTAATCCCGGCGATGGTGCGGATATCGTCACCGATACTGTCAATGGTGCGACTGGGTTGGATAACCACCACAGTGACCCCGGCGGCACGGATCTGATCGATTGCTTCCGCAGGACCGATGGAATGGTCAACGATCACCAGGGTGGGGTGCAGATTGAGAACCGCTTCAACGTTAATGTTGTGCCCGGCCTGGGTCACCACCGGCACGTCCTGCAGCAGCGGCTCAGTTGAGGAAACACTGCGACCAATAATGTGCTCGCCTAAGCCGAGACCCGCTAATGTGCGGGAGGTTGTACCGTACAGATCAAGCGGCAGGATGCGGCTGATATCGGTCACAGTGACTTCATAGCCATCCGCATCATTGAGCGACACCGGCAGGCTGACCGCCGGATCAGGAGTAATAGGGGTGACATCACCGACAAGTTTCGCGCTGCTTTCCCCACTGGTGGGATAGTTCCCTTTGGTCACCGTGGATTGGAACTCGGCGAGCGCGGCAGCAAACCCTGCACTGGGCTGCAGGGTGGTGGCCGATGCCAGCGCCGACGCAGTCGTCGCCGCCGACTGCGCACCAGGTTCACCAGACTCAGCACACCCTGCCAGCAGCAGGGCAGCAGCAGTGAACATCCCGGCAGTTATTTTGCAACGAGTAGTATGCGCACGGTTACGGAAGCGGCAAAACACGAAAAGGGTTCCTCTTCTTTAATTCTCTACAACACCGAAGTCATAATCTGGTGTTCTCAAGGTTCCAGCAGGGTCAACTTCGAGATATCTACAAAGCCTGTGCAACGGTGAACGGCCTAGCGCAGCTGTTCAAACCGGGCCATTCCCACACAGGCTGCTGCAGCAACCACGAACGCTATCGTGATCAACGCATACTGCCAGGGACTAAACCGACCGGGAACAGACGCAGCGGTGAGTGTGTCGGCACCGGCAGCTGCTGTGCTGCCCTGCGGGTTGGTGGTGTCGGCACTGTGGAAGGTGACCTTCCCGTCGCCGCGCTGCCCAAATGCACGACCAGTGCGCACATCCGTCCCGGATGCATCCTCCTGCCCGTCAAGCAGATCGAGCCCCTCTGCCGTACCGGCGGCGACTGTAGACCTTTCGGTGGTCGCAGCAGTCCCACTGTTACGACCTGCAGCAGCCTGCAGGGCACCAGCAGATGATCCGCCCGCCGCACCTGTGGCAGCACCAGTAAACACCCCGGTCGTACAGCTACTTCCCTCCCCCAGACGGGCTTGGAAACGAATCGGGTCGAGTGCGGTGCCGGGTTCATAAAAGTCCCCGAAGGCTTGGGCACCAACTTCGGTTAGATACACTTGCCCGCTGCCGCTGACAGCATCATCGCTGGTTTGCAGCTCATCGACGGCGATGGTCGCCAACACCACCCGGCCATAGTCCCGCGGATTCCCGGAAGTATCTTGGGAGGAAACTGTGGCAACAAGCTGCCCGGTGGAACCAGCAATCACCACCGCCGGATCACTGAGCCGCAAATCCAAAATGCCCCCATGGCCGCTGAACCGCACCTCGCCAGTGGTCGTCAGCGTGCCGCTGGACTGTGCCGGATCAAAAGATCCACCACTGCCCGCGAATTGGAACACGCCACCACGCTCACTGACCCCTGACAGCGACCAGGAACCCTTCGCAATCGAGCCGGTGATATAAGACCGGAAGGAAGTTTTCACCCCCCAGGCGATTGCCGACTGGGTAACCTGCTGACATTGCTGGCCATCGGCACCGCCCCCAGATTGGACTGCCGCCGGGGCAGCACCTGGCTGAGTGCTCCCCGATGATGTGCCAGGAACAGACGCCACCTGCGGGGTGCCACTGGCAGCTGCAGGCTGACCGGGCCTGACCGCCGATCCTTGTTCAGGCACTGCAGCCCCACTGCCACCTGGCGCCGATGCCCCACTAGCAGCACCAGGTTGCCGCAGATGCGGATTCTGCCGGGCAGTGATCTTGTCAATATTGTCAACGATCTTCAGCGAGTTCTCGATGGCACTATTGCCGGCCGAAAGATAGCTGTTGAGCAGACCTAACGCATCCAAACCGGGATGACCAGTATCCAAATCATATTTCGTACTCGCCGCAGTGGACCCGCCACTATTGCTGGCGGTAGGACGTTTCCCGCAGCGGGAATCAGCGCCGGTGACCTCGATAACAAGCGGATCCATCAGGGTGCCTGGCTCGTAGAAATCGGCAAACGCCGTAGCCCCCGCACTAGTGAGGCTAACCTCACCCTGATAGCTGCCGGTGCCCTGTAACGGTGCTGAAAAACGAACCGTCGCAAAATCGACTCGCTTACCGGAAACTGCAACCGGTTTACCCTCCGGATCCTGGGAGGTCACCTCCAGGGAAAGCATCGCCTCATCGGCGCGGGTGAAGGTAATAATCGGGGCGGTAAAGGTAGTGGCAAGTTTGCCACCATGGCCGCTGAACTGCACAGTTCCGCTACCGGCAAGTACACCCTCGTCCCCACCGGATTCCACATACGACTGCTTCAGCGGAAAACTGAACCCGGTAGCGGTTTGCTTTGCTGCCCCGCTGGTCGAATACGAGCCTTTCGCAATCGGACCGGTGACATATTTCAGGAAACTTTCCTTCACGCCCCAAGTCATTTCCCCGGAGATTGCAAGATACGGATCAGAACAGTCAGCTGCCGCAGCCACCGGAACCACAGCCCCTTCGCCTGCTATCGGCAACAACACGCCGCCGGCGACAAGGAGTGTTGTCGCCGTTGCCGCAAGTAAACGCCGCGACTGGTTGCTTACCTGTCGCTGTTTGGACGCCCGCGAAGGAGCACACACCATAGTCAACACCCCATATGATCCGTCAATGAAAATTTAGGCAAGGCTACTGTAACACCTACTTGATGGTTAGGGTAGTCTAACTTCATGTCTTTTCTTGGCGACGATGGTGTACCCGCACCGGTAAACAACCCCTATGCCGCCCTGCCAAAGGGCTTGAACCTCATCGAACGGCTGGTCACCGCCAGCGGCATGACACTTGCCGCGATAAGCATTGCCATGAACTCACTCACCGGTGTGGCAATCGGCTTCACTATCGCCGTCTTAGCCCTAATCATGATTAGCGCCCGCGCCGACCGGGTGTGGTGGCGCAGCATGCGCCGCATCCATCCCGAACTATTCCCCCCACACACCACCCCAGCACCCCGCAAACACACCATGCGGGCAGCGATCGTCTTTACCGCCACTTTAGGAATCGCCCTACTGCTCAGCGCGGTCACCCTGCCGACCCAAGTGCACAGTGTGCTCATCGCACTATTCGGCGCAGTGTCCCTCATCGGCATTTTTGCCGTGCTGCGCACCCCAGCAGCAGTCGATCATTCTTCCCCCCGTTCCACCTTTGCAACCAGCACCGAACCAGCAACCGATAGCAGCAACAAACCATAATCCCCACACAACTGGATCCAGCATCGCACTGACCTGGATTGTCGGATGGTACCGCGGCACCGACCCCGCCCACAGCACCGGTGCAAACCGATACAATCAGCCAGGTACATTCCATCCGCTTTGACCCAACTACGCAGGAAAGCTCTTCAAGCATCATGGCTACTGTGATCCACAACAACCCCTACCCGGCACGCATCGTGTTCTCCCTCGACGTGGTGAGCATCCTGCTCTTCGCCCTGCTTGCCCGGCTCGCGCACCGCTCAAGTTTGGGTTTTTCCATCTCTGGCTGGCTAGACACCGCCTGGCCATTTCTGCTCGGCGTGGTCATCAGTTGGGTGATTATCGCCGTCGCGAAACTCCGCCCCAGTGCAATCGCCCCAACCGGGATCATCGTGTGGCTCGTCACTGTGGCAACCGGCCTCACCATTTGGGGGCTGCGCCACGGCGCTATTCCCCACTGGTCGTTTATCCTTGTCGCCTCAACAGTCTCCGGGGTGCTGCTGCTCGGCTACCGGGCAGTGCTCGCCAAGAAAGCTCCCCGCAATCCCGCCTCATAGATAACGCCACAACCGGGCAGGATACAGCTACGCTGTACATTCTTCCGGCGGACAGGAATCTGCCACCGTGCAATGCAATATGTAATGCCTAAGTGGTAAACGTCCCCTACTGCTTTCACGCTGCTTGTTCCCGCCGCAGGTGGGCAATGACTGCCCATACCGATGCCAGCGCACTAATAGACCACGTCGTGCATAGCAGCAGCAACAATACGAAACTGATCCAATCCCACGCTGGATGGCCGCTGCCCCCGGCCAGCAGATGCGCCCCAAGACACAAGGTGCCAATAGGGAAGGTAGTCGCCCACCACCCTGGGCTAAACGGCATCCGTAAATACCAGCCACGCACCGTGGTATAGATTGCCCACGCCAGCAGCGGCACCCCCAGAGTTAACACCACCACCCCGTAATAATTCGCCATTTCCTGCAAGGCTGGCCGGATCGCCGGAATACTCAACAACTGTGCTTGGCTGGACAAAGCCTGTGCCGCGGCAGTGGACTGGCCAACAATACCAAGCGGAATACAAGAAGCGGCACTTGCCGCCAGCGGCAGCCGCGCCCGCCGCCACGCATGCTCATAGGCAACAATAAACACAGCCATACCAAGTGCCAAAGCCACAAAGAAACACCCCACCGAGACCGTGAGCATCACGATCTGTGCGGTCACGTTTGGCAGATGAGGCACCTGAATTGCCCCAGTCGTTGCCGACACGGTTGGCGGGACCAGCGGCAACCCCCACACCGGAGTTGGATCCCCAACATTGCCGCGCATCAACACTGCCGCAAAGCCGATTGCCGTAATCACCCCCAGCGTGGTGCCGATAAGCCACATCACCAAATCAATGTCATCAACAATGGACTGTGTGGCAGGAAAGAATGCAGGCAGCACCGTATAGGTTGCGGATCCAACCGCTAAATATCCCATCGCCACCATCCCCCAAGCCGGCGACATCGTTGGCTCACAAATCACCGGGCGGATAATTGCCGGATTCCGCACACAGCGCACCGCAAATGCCACGCTCAGCCCCACAAGCAGCACCCAGCCGATCACCAGCATCACCAGACTTAGCGGGGCAAACAACCCCACATGATGCTGATGGTTAAACAGCAACGTCGATAAGATTCCTGTACCCATCGTGGAACCAAACCACACCGGCCCTGCTGGGGGCACCTGTGACGGCGGCCGGGAAGGACGCCCAGTACGGTTGATTGTCGCCCCAGACAAAATCGACTCGGTGACGTTATCCCCATAGCCGTCACCGACGACAGAACCTGTGGACTGATCAGCATTCTTGTGCAGCTTGTTCACAAGGCATTATCGTAGCCCGCCGCGCATGAGCCGGCACCGATCACACCTAAATGGTGGAGAGCCACCTGCCAGGTGCAGGAACACTGCTCGGCCCAACGGAACCACCCCGCGTCCTGCGGGCGAGACATACCGCGCTTCAGGAAGCACACACAGCCCTACATCGGCATGATGGTGTGCTTCTTCGCTACTGGTTCGACCTGTTTCGTCGCCAATTGACGCAGCGCCTGCCGCAACGCGACCCGGGTATCCCGCGGTTCAATCATCGCATCGATAAAGCCACGCTCAGCAGCCACATACGGGCTCGTCATGTTCTCGTTGTAGAAGTTCAGCAGCATCTCACGCATAAACGGCCGCTGCGCTTCCGGAGTTGCCTCTAAACGCTTGGCAAACAGTGTTGCTTCCGCAGCGGCAGCACCCATCACCGCAACCTGTGCGGTCGGCCAAGCCAAGTTGATATCACCCGACAAATTCTTCGAACCCATCACCGCATATGCGCCACCGTAGGCTTTCCGCACAATAAGCGACACCTTCGGCACGGTAGCCTCAACCACGGCAAAACCAAGCTTGGCGCCACGGTGGATAAGCCCCACTTTTTCTTGGCTCACACCAGGGAGATAACCAGGCGTATCAACAACGAAGACCAAAGGGATATTGTAGGCATCACAGATGCGAATAAAGCGAGCCGCTTTATCGGCCGCATCAGCATCAATACAGCCCGCGAGTTGAATCGGCTGATTCGCAATCACCCCCACCGACTTGCCGTCAATATGGGTAAACCCGACGATCATATTCGGGGCGAAATCCTCCTGGATCTCCAAGAAATGCTCATCGTCGAAAATCTGCTCCAGCAGATCATGCATGTCATAGCCAGCATTGGAATCAGAGGGCATAAACGTATCTAATGCCCGATCCCGATCGGTTTCCTCATCGCTAGGGCTGACAAACACCGGCGGCTGTTCGAAACAGGAGGTCGGCAGCTGGTCGAGCAAATCCCGCACATACTCGAACGCTTCCTGCTCAGTGGCGGCAACATGCGACACGTTGCCGTTTTGCATCTGCTGCGGGGCGCCACCGAGTTCGTAAGAAGTGATCTCTTCACCGGTGACGGACTTAATCACGGCAGGACCGGTGACATACATTTCGGCGTCTTCCACCGCCACCACAAAGTCTGTTGTGACCGGGGCATACACTGCACCACCGGCACATTTCCCCAACATGATGGAAATCTGCGGGCTGCGACCCGATAGTGGCAGCTGCCGGCGAGCGATCTCGGAGTACATCGCAAGCGAGGTCACAGCATCCTGAATACGGGCACCACCCGAATCCTGGATACCGATGACTGGACAGCCCACCTTGATCGCCATATCCATGACTTCGCATACTTTGCGACCAAAGGCCTCCCCCACGCTGCCGCCATACACTGTCTTATCATGGGCATAAATTGCCACCGGGCGACCATCGATCCGACCATAACCGGTCACCACACCGTCACCGTATGGGGCGTCCGGTTCATCAGGGGTGCGACCCAAAGCACCGATCTCGACAAACGAACCTGCATCAAGCAGCGCTGCAATGCGCTGCCGCGGGGTTGAGCGCCCCTCCTGGTCACGCTTCGCCCGCGCCCGCTCACTTCCGGGATCAGCAGCTTTCGCAAGCCGCGCCCGCAAATCAGCTAACTTGCCAGCGGTTGTCGATTCCACGTGTTTCTACGCCTCGCGCTTCATATCAGTCAAAAAGAAAAACAACAGCAATAAACGGTGTGTGACAAGCCGGGCGGCGGCACACACCAACAGATACAGGCAATGGTACTCCCCCTGGGGTTTTGAGCACACACCGCCGCCATGATCCTATAACGAAACCATCAAGCAAGCGACCTCACGCGGCCATCAGCTGCCACACAGCGAACAAACTGCCGCCTATCTTGCTATCGAGTAGCCCTATCTACCTATCGACTTCCGCTTCGCAAATGTAACAGTGCCCCGGACAAAGACGTAGCAGTCACCGCACCAAACGTTCCAGTACCGATCGGTCAGTCGACAATTCGGTATGACCTCAGCTAGTCGGCTACAACCACATCGGTGACGAGCTGCTAAATATTCGAGGTCTTGACGAATTCTTTTACTTACCGTCTCCCGGTCGCTACGAATGGGAAAAAGATTATGCGAGGCATTTTTCGTGTCAGGGTTGCGGAAGATATCGGGGGCGCTCAGCGATCTGGCGTCCAGATATTCCCTTCCGGGCGAGGTCAATAATTAGTTTCAATGGCAGGCATAGATATTCTCACCATTGATCTTCCTTCGCGCGTTTGCGGTTTTCCTCGATAGTTGTGCAGCCGCTGGGGTGAGACGATACCGAGAACGTTCATGCAGTTCTCTATCAGTGGGGTTCTTTCGTCTCTCGCTGTAATGCGTGGATTAGGCGCTCGACGCGGGAAAGAGTTTGTCAAGTATGGCCTGGCACCTTCTGATAGGGGTAGCTCAGGTGTGGTGGGCAACATGACTCAACAAAAGCTTGCACTAAACACGTTGGGCAATGGTCGTGCAGTGGCCGGGGATCATCCCCGCTCGCGCGGGGAACACCCACCAGGCACGTCACCCCCCACCACCACGTGGGGATCATCCCCGCTCGCGCGGGGAACACACGTTGAGTATCCAGCGGCAGGTGACTTCAGAGGGATCATCCCCGCTCGCGCGGGGAACACGGTTTGGTCGGCCTGGACCAGGTGCCAGAAGTGGGATCATCCCCGCTCGCGCGGGGAACACTTGCCCGCTACTGCGGTTATCCAATCTGTGTGCGGATCATCCACGCTCGCGCGGGGAACACCAGCATGAGCGTGGTCTCCAAACCGCTGGCGAGGGATCATCCCCGCTCGCGCGGGGAACACGCCGCGTCCGGCTTCGTACAGCTCAGGGGCTTGGGATCATCCCCGCTCGCGCGGGGAACACTCCAGTTCTTCGATGGATATGGCGGGTGGTTCCGGATCATCCCCGCTCGCGCGGGGAACACGGTGGCTGTAGCGATCAGCGCCGCTTTACCAGCGGATCATCCCCGCTCGCGCGGGGAACACAGCGTCACCAGATTGTGCTCAAAATCATCGACGGGATCATCCCCGCTCGCGCGGGGAACACGGATGTTTTGGTATGGAGTATTCGGATCGGGTGGGATCATCCCCGCTCGCGCGGGGAACACCTGGTGATGACGGTGCTGGGGTTGTGGCGGCTGGGATCATCCCCGCTCGCTCGGGGAACACAAAGTGTCGGACGAGATGATCTCGGACGCGCCGGGATCATCCCCGCTCGCGCGGGGAACACGCCGTGAGCTTGAGCGGCGCGACAAGCGGGTACGGATCATTCCCGCTCGCGCGGGGAACACTTTAAAATGTTCCCCCGCGATGAGGGGGCGGTGGGATCATCCCCGCTCGCGCGGGGAACACCAAAGTGTCTGATGAGATGATCTCGGACGTGCCGGGATCATCCCCGCTCGCGCGGGGAACACAAATGAATAGCCTGGATGGTGACAAGGTTGATGGGATCATCCCCGCTCGCGCGGGGAACACGTTGCCGAGGGCGGTAAGAAGCCATATTTGCGGGGATCATCCCCGCTCGCGCGGGGAACACTGAGGGCTTGTTCGATATGCTTTTCTCTCATGGGGATCATCCCCGCTCGCGCGGGGAACACCCGTCGATTCCTGGATGGTGGGGGCGTGAGCAGGGATCATCCCCGCTCGCGCGGGGAACACAACAACGGCAACGAGGTGCTTTTGCACTTGTCGGGATCATCCCCGCTCGCGCGGGGAACACCATTTTCCACAATCTCTAACGTCGCCTGGTTCAGGATCATCCCCGCTCGCGCGGGGAACACAAACGGGGGCGGCGGAAAGCTGATTCCCTGCTGGGATCATCCCCGCTCGCGCGGGGAACACTAGGTGTTCGTGATCGTAAGGCGGGGGATACGTGGATCATCCCCGCTCGCGCGGGGAACACCTTGGCGAGCCGCAACTTGATGTAGTCCACCGGGGGATCATCCCCGCTCGCGCGGGGAACACCCGTGGCCGTCGGCTGCGTGAAAATACGGACAGGGATCATCCCCGCTCGCGCGGGGAACACAGTAAATAACCTGGGAATAGTATAACAGAAGTGGCATATTTTCTTCACTTACTCCGGTTTCGCCGTGCTCTTCGCATTTTGGAGGCTTTCGACCAACCCGACCGCATTATTTGTTTCTTCGTTGTACTCGGACGTCGAATAAGCGCTAGCCCCTCGTAGTCGACCACCTCCCAAGTAGTGCGATGAACTCGCACCTCAAATCCCGCTTCCTTCCGGGAGTCGGGATACACCAAGATGGCTCGCCCACCTGCGATTTCTGCAACGGTGATATCCCACAAAGCATCACGAATCCGAGCGTTCACCTTACCGACATAGACTCCGGGTTCGATCTCCATCAACCATCGGGTAAGGAAACCTCGCAAGCGTTGAGGACATGCTGTAACAACCAACGTCATCATCTGCTGTCTCTTAACCGTCCCCGTAATTAACACCACCGGCAATACTGCCGGTTTTACCATCCCATAGAGTGTTTTTATCGGTGGCAATGTCTTCCGACGAGACTTCGTCCGCTAACAGCAAGGTTTTGATGTCGTGGACGATCTGTTCGGCCAGACGCCGATCCCGGAATTGATCGCGTAATTCGTAACGCACTGCACGCCCGAGGTCCGATTCGTTCACCATTACATCCTCGAACTGCTTAGCGATGCGAAATGCCACGGGGATTGTGACCTGAGCTTTGTAGAGATCAGCGATGTCATACACAAAGCTTCGATCATGACCGCAATGGACGAATCCCAGCCCGGGCGCGCAACCCAATCCAACAATCACTGCATGCACCAGCCCGTATAGACAGCAATGGGCAGCCGACAACGCCTGGTTCACAATTGAACCGCCGGCAAAGTCTTGTGGATCGTATTCTCTACCATGCCACTCAACGTCGTACTCGGTAGCGCATTGCCGATAGATTTTCCTTACCCGCGCGCCTTCTTTCCCACGTAGTTGCTGCATGGTCAACGACGAAGTATCTTCCTCAGGGAATCGCATGGCGTACATCGCTCTTGCTACAGCAAGTCGTTGATTCCGGTTACTGCACAAGCGAGCTTGCTGAATAAGAAGGCGAGAGGATCGAGCGACACCACGCCCATGGGCGTAATAACGAGTTCCCGATTCCCCTACCCACATCACCGCACAGCCAGATTCACCGATCACCGTCATCGCCGGGTGCGTAACCCGTGTACCGGGTCCTAAGAGGATCACGCTGACTGCTGACACTGGGACATATGTCACCCCACTGTCATCGGTAGCAGTCAGCGCGCCCCCATCCCGACCGATAGTGCAATGCTCCAAATAGACGAAGGAAATTCGATCTTCCACACGGAGCAAATCCTTAGGTGAGATATTGATATTGGCCATCAGCTATCAGCAAGTGGCGCCAAGGTGAGCAGCCCGGCACCATACGCCTTCCCACGTCCGATACCGGTTGTGAGTGCTTGACGTAACCGATCTGGATCACAAACTTCCAAGGCGCCTTCAAACACTGCAGTTCGCAACGTGACCTTGTGGTGTTGTTTCCTGAATTGGTGATGATCTCGGCGAATGACTCGAACTGCCGGAACGGATTCCTCTAACTGCGGGAACTTCACACCGATGGTCTCCGCGCGATCAAGCAACCATTGCAATTGCTGTTTGGCGGTTACATGCCCAATCTTCTTTTTTCGTCCGTCCGGGAACGTCACCGTGTGGGTGGGATTAGCCGCCAGCCTAAACGCGTAGCGATTCCCAACCTGCAAGCTATCGAGCAACGGCTGGTAGGAACGTATTTTCCAGCTCTCCGCGTGCTGCCATCCAGCTTGTTCCTGGATATGTTCAAATGACGGACGTACCGGGCTCACCACGTAGAGCAGAGTGCGATCAGATAGGTGATCGACGCGCCAAAGCACTCGCCTGCCCGCAATCGCTTCTCGCGGAAACGCATCCATGACGGCACCATGCAGCTTTCCAGGAGAACTGAGCAGCATCTGTGTACCGCGCCGTCGTCGATTGAGCTCGACTACTGAAAAATACATTATTGTTCTCCTAGCAGCGCGAAGGGATCATGGGATTGTGCTGGCGTGTATCCGTCCGGATTTTCAACCGTAATTTCTTCGCGCGTGATACCACGCAGCTGGTACACACGATTGGACTGTTGAAAACTGACCGGTTGATCACGACAGTATTCTTCGGCAGCACCAGGTTGCGCATCGAGCGCGATGGTCAACCGCACCGAGGTTCGCTGTTTTTTGCGATACCACAGGGCAGCAGTCCACGGGGTCGTAGCCAGAGCGGTGCGCAGATCATGTTCCACCACTGGCAGGCCAATGCGGCTCCCTGGCGGACAGGATCGCCGTCCAAGAAAGAGCGGATACACCGGATGATTCACCGCATGAGCAAGCAGCTCGATTTGCTCGCGTGGCCCTTCCACACCGGCGACAAATTTATAGTCGGAGAGATAAAACCGCTCCGTGAGCGGCATTGCTTTACCGCTTCGCCAGTCGACCTCGGTTTGGAAACAGCGCTCGATGGCGCCAATCTGGTCGGTTCGCACTCCGAACCGCAATGCTGCGAGATCGGAAATATCTGCCTCCCGGGAGCGCCCCAACGCCGCTGCAAGCAAACCCACCACGCCACTTTTCGTTGGTTCAGTGCGGGTTTGACGCCGCACGAAACGACTCTCCGCACCCCACGCTTGCATTGGTGCATCAAGCTTGAGTAGCAATGTGGCTGACATATTAGGCCTCCGGCTGGTACACATGTGCACCAATTCGCTCGACGAGCTCCGGGAAACTCAGTTTTTCCGACCGCTCGGCGAGTACTGCTTCCAAATCACCAGTGGTAGCTCGATCAAGTGCCATGTAGAACGACTTCACCGGTGCCGTGCCAAACTGGGCATCGCCATCGATCGCATACTGAGCCAGCCGCAGTGCCGCGTTCCGCATCGTATTTCCATCGGCGGGAACGGCATCTTCAAAGCAGCTACCCAACTCGACTGGCTGGTCTTCGCGGATTTCGACCAAGACGAAATCTGGACGGGTGCGATTGGCAAAGGTATTCATCTTCCCGGTCGGCATACTCAAGGTGAACGCCTGAGCAAAAGCACGAATCGCCTCAGCTGACGCAGCGGGATCACCTAAATTCTGCTCGAGGCTGTCAACCGACACTGTGGCATACCGGTAGAGTACCGAGGATACGAACTCAATCGTGCCGATCATGCCCGCACCAGACTCGTCCGCACCGAGCTCATCATCAATCGCAGTGTAGTAATCAAAATCGGGTGTTGCGCGATGCACCGACAGCGCATGCTTCACCTGACAGGAAGCATCGACGTTGAGCTCCGGGGCGTCCGCGATCATCCGCCCGAACAGCGCAATATCCACGGCGCGGGCATTATCGATGGCTTTACGGACCTGAGCCTTTTTCACGTCCTCACCGTCAAGCAGCTGGATCGCGAGTTCGGCGAGATGATTAATCTCTTCACGGGCATAAAACATGAGATAGCCCGTTTGATCCGGGTTCTTCTTGTCCAGTTTGATTCCACCGAGCGCCACGATCTTTTTCGCGGCTTCAAAGGCATCTTCGGCGGTGCAGTCTTCCCGCAGCTCACAGATGCGTTCGGCGATAATCTTCGGCCCTTGCTTGGTACGAATACCGAGCCGCGATTCGTCAAGATAGCGGCCGAATTCCTGCCGTGTTGCTCGCTTCCAAGCTTGGCTGGATACGCGATGCCGCTCTACCCCACCAAATCGTGCCGACTTCGGCGAGCCGGTGTCGTCCCGGTTGATGTTCGATGGTGGCAAAAGCTGCAGGATATGGAAGTCCACATACGTGGTCATAATGATCACTCCTTCGAGTAAGTGTTTTTTCGTTACGGCGCTGGTTGTTCAGCGTCAACTGTGGGAAGGGCACGCGCATACATGTCGCGCGACCAAGCGAGGCGCACTTGTTGTTGTCCAGATTCAAAATGGAATCGGTAAAAATCGGCAGCAAGCAAGCCATAATCCAGCGGCACTTGTTCCGCGCGCATCTGGCTAATCAGCCCTTTGCAATGCCACATCAGCTCGTTCATCGATTGCGAAGTCACTGCAGTATTGAATCGGCGAACCAAGGGGCCGGTTTCGAAATCTGAAAGATTGCTTCTCACCGCTAAGGTGTGGACCGCTTGCCCGAAGCGAATATCTGCAACGTGCATGGGCTGTACCTGCGATTGTTGGTGGCGCGCGTAGAGATTTATCGCGGCCACAATCGATCGCTCAGCAAAATTGAGTTCGTCGCGAACACCGACTAGCTGTTCAGGTATCCCGGCGAAAGCGATGTTGGCAACGGTCGGCTGTAGCTCAACCAACGATTGCGATCGACGCATATTGGCAAGCTTCGCGCGAGCGGTAGAAGAATTAGCGAGTAGCTCCGCCTGGAGTTGGGAAACGCGCCTTCCAACATGGTTTTTCACCAATGCGGCCGCGTTGCTAGGTTGTTGGGACATCTTCCATCCCTGACCTTTCTTCATTGTCGGCGGAGTATGCCAGCAATGATGCAATAATGTTTTCGTATCGACGAAGTGCTGTACCAGCAGTAATCCTGGTTTTTCGCGCCTCATACCAGCGGCCAGCCCAAATGTGGGGTCCATAGCCACTGATTTGCCGACGGCCGATATCTCTGGCGAAGTCGCGCAGTTCGTCTTTCCAGGTGTTGAGCGCCGCTTCAGCAGTGGCAAAGTCGGTAAGGCTCAACAGCCAACTGCGATAGCGGGAATCAACCAGATGATAGAACTCATCTTCCACATCTGCTGTGTCGACTTCCCAATCACCGGAAGCTGCGAAGTGAATGTTTTTCTTCAACCGCTTCAGCGCTTCAAAGCATTCATCGACAAGTTCGACAGCATTGCGGGCAGCATCCCGCAGATCTGCACGCTGAGGGTCATAGAGCTTTGCCCCGATTGCCAACGAATCGGTGATGATATTGCTAAAGCTCGAGCTTTGCGCCCCATATTCCATGGAAACCTCAGCGACGCGCACCTGATCTAGCTGCTGTTCATCAAGGCAGTCTTCCCGCCACAGGGTGCCAAACCACTCAATGGTCTTTGCTGGTTTCACACTTGGAGTAAGCCCGCCATCCGCGAAGTTCGTTTTCACGCTGGTGGGCTTGCTGGTGACCAAGATTCCTTCCAGCGATCGCCACAGTGCACGTCCCGCAGTCGCAGCTTTAGGCATATACACCAAGCGCTTTGCCTTCCGCGACTGAGGATCGCTGTACCGCCAAGCCGTCATGAGCTCAACACCATCTTGAGCCGCGTATCCAATCGGATCGCCGTTGCAGATCAGTAACTCCTCAACCTGTTGCTCATCCCAGAACAGGCGGATTCGGCGCTGCGGCCAGCACAATAACTCCACCGGTCCGTACGCCGGCGTGCGTTCAGGGTTTGCCCGATTGAACCTGGCTTCTTCCCTGGCAGCGGCGCTAAGGTCATCAAGCTCCCAATAGGGGAGATCACGGTCGATAGCTTCACGGGACAACAATTCAGGGCGGTGTGCCACAAAGTTCAACAACAGTGTTTGCTTGAGGTTGCTTCCGTGCAATGTGATGCCGCCAAGCCACCCCGACCAGCCGATACCGATAGGGTAACCGCGTCCGGACTTCACCCGCTTGTCACCGACTGCTCCTGACTTGATCCCGGAAAAATCGTAAGCCTGACAGTGGATTACTGCCCTGGCAGCCTCGGCTGCGGTGAGTGAATCAGCGCTACGCAACGCAAACAGCCCGGAGACGTCCGGCAAGATGATAGAAACCGGTTTGTATTCACCCTTAGCTGTCGTCAACGTTGCGACCTGCCCAAACGGATGGGTTGGATGCCGCAGATCAAAGCGATCTGCGTGTTGATCAAGGTAGTTCGCTACCTCTGGGGTGAGAAGACTGTCCCCGTCCCATAATTGCTGCCACAAATCCAACGCAGTATCTAAGTCCGCATATTGCTCTTTCGCATACGCCCGATAGAAAATTGCAAGCAGCATTCGCAGAATCGCGAAGTTTACTGTTTCTAATGGATCTGACAATCGTTGATACCGCTGCGCATCCGCAAAAAGGGTACGGATGCTCACTTCATGCTCTTGACCTGCAAGATCAAGAACAGGAATCCACGGTTTTTCAAGCAAGTCGAACGGTTTGGGTTGTTCAGCTTGCTCAACACTGATATTCATCGTCGTCATTCTTCTCTCCCTCCTTTCTGGATTGATTCCGTCGTTGTCGATTTGGTGGCAATGATTCTCTGAGCGCTATGCAGTTGGCGCGGCAGCCTTGGTCGATGCCGCACACCTTGCCACCGATTGCCGTACCCGCTCGGTGGTGATTTATTACTCATCATGATTGATCCGCTCCACCAGTAACCCAAGCGCATAGTCGTATCGGAACATGATGGCACCGTGGACGCTGCTGAAATCTTCATCGAGGATGAGGGGCAATTGACCAGCCAACCACGCCGATTGCTGCCAACTTTCCAGACCATCAGACTCGAGCTGGTAAAGCAGCTCATCGCTGACGATCCAGCCGGGCAGCCGTACAGTGCAGCTAGCGAGTCGTCGTGCGTGTTCCTCGGTAAGGCCAGCCACCTCATCGAGAGGAATATCTGCAAGTTCAGTGACGTGATCCAAGGCGTAGATACGGCCAGCCTGTCGACGCACGACGATCACTTCGACTGCGGCATCGGCGTCGCGAACTTGTGCACCTGCAGCTGCTTCATCCGCGGGGATATTGAGTCGATTAAACGACGTCGAAAGCGGTTGAGTGGGTGGATCGATACAGAATCTCGCCGATTCCATCGCTTGACGAGTCTCGAATCGCTGCTCCGCAGCGGAAGCTCTTTCGACTGCGCTCGACCAACCTTCAGGAATGATCGGCGCTGTATAGGTTCGATACATCAGCTGCTCAACATCTTCTGGAATTTGCACTACTTCCCCGCTAGCGCTCAGCTGCTCGTGCAAGGTAGCTAGCGTATGAAGAAGCGGCAAACGGCGATATACCTGGACGATCCCCCGTGCAATGTCACCGGGCTGCGCAACAGAAGTAGGCGTCAGCAAACCAGTAATGAAGATCGTGGGGGTGCGGAAGGCTTCCGGTCGTACGGCGTGATTACTGGGATGCCGATGCAGCCGACCAATGCGTTGCAGCAGAAGGTCTGTTGGTGCAAGATCACTGACCAACACATCAAAGTCTAAATCCAGACCCTGCTCCAGGATTTGCGTGGCGATCACAAGCAACCGCTTCGGCCGCTGAGTCGCGTCCCTGCCGAGCTTCTGAACAATCGTTGTCTCGATTGATGCTCGTTGATCAGCAAGAAATCGGGAATGCAGCAAGAGCACTGGAGTGCCATCAGCAAGCACCCGTGAATCTGTCGTGATGCGGCTATATAACTGCTGCGCCCGACCAACCGTGTCGCAAATGACGCCGATACAGCCACCGATGCGCGACAGTTCAATGACATGCTCAGCAATATCATCCTGGTCACCAACGAAGAATTTGACGGAAACGGTTTTCGATGCGCCCGCCAGTGGAATAACTGTAGTTTTCGGTACATCACAGTCACGGGAAACACTGGTCACCCGCGGATAGCCGTGAACCGGGGTCGCCACCGTGGGTTGTTGAAGCAGCCCTTTAGCTCCAGCAAGATAAGCCCCGCACAATGCGTCGCGCTGCGCCACCGGCAATGTTGCCGACAGGGCGATGACATTGACCCCATACGCACCCAGCCACCACAGCATTCTGGTGAGATATGTATTCATCCAGGTATCGGCGGCATGCACCTCATCGATGATCACGACTTTTCCTGCCAGTCCAAGATGCCGCAGGACGAGATGTTTAGAACTCAAAGCCGCAAAGAGTAGCTGATCGATAGTTCCTACGACCACCGATCCCAAAAGCGCGGTTTTGCGTCCTCGCACCCATTTGGGCGCTTCAATAGTTATGCCACCCGACTGCAGGCCTGTACCTGGCTCATCAAAGATACTCCGGGGTTGCGCCTGGAAATACCGGTTCCGAAAGAGCGAGACATACTGCTCGTTAAACGCCGACTTTCCGTGCGCAAGCAGCATCGACACAACTGAACTTGATGAAGCATTACTGCGCTCGAGCCAATCGCGCACCCGCTGGAACATTGCGTCAGCATTCACCCTGGTAGGTTGCGCAAAGAAGATGCCATTAGCGCCATGGTTAGCCGCGAGTTCCCGGGCGGCAAGCAACGCAGCTTCTGTTTTCCCGCTCCCAGTCTCGCTCTCGACAATGATCAACGACGGCGCTTCGCAATCAGATGCCATCTGCACAACGGCTGTTTGCATCGCGTTCATCTCTGCCGTGGCGGGCAGGTCGAACTGGTCTGCAAACGTGGTTAATCCAGCTGAGCGTTCCGGTTGCCACGGATGTCCAATATCGATTCGCGAAAGCGCCCGCTCCAAACGATCCTGTTCAGGCAGATTGTCATACGGGAACAACTGCTCGTCGGAAGCAATCCAGTCGGTAGCAATCAACAAGCCCGTCAGCACAGCCTGTTTGTCAGGCGACCAAGTCAACTGAGCGAAAGAATCGATATCAGTTTGCGTGATGTCAAAATGGGCAGCCATCTCGTCTAAGTAAGCAAACCGTGCTTGCGCCCATTGCGGCGCCTGGACACCGAGTACTCGACGTGTGGCTAACAACTGATCTGGATTCGGGAAGACACCGTGATGTCCGCCGAGAATCTGCTCCCAACCGCGGCGCGCTTGTCGACCAAGCTTCACCGTCGCCCGAGCCTTGAGCCAGTCGGTAAAACTGAGTGCGCTCACTGCTGCATGCGGCGCATCACGATGATCAGCTTGACTGACATGACCGAGCCGATACGACGAGTCGAGCCGGGCCGCAAGCTCTGGAACCTTCGCTTGGAAGTGACTAATTTTGCCTAAATCATGAGCAAACCCCAGGGTGGTCAGCAGCTTCGGCAACGAGGCAGGTGCCACGGCTTGCTCGAGTTGACGCATCGTCGATGTCGACACAAATACGCTGGCCACATGAGGCATGAGATTTGCGGTGTCGATCCCGTGTTGAAACAGGGACAGATACTGCCCTGTGGCTGGGGCAAACTTTGCCCAGAACGACTGCACATCAACCACGATCTCACACCTCCTTCAGCGTTCATTTGGATTTGGGAGCTTGCTGCATGTCGAGCGCGACCATGCCGTTGCTTGTCTCTATTACACGTTCATTATCACTAGACCGTTCTTCAAATTCAAGGAAACTACGACGAAAGTGACCCAATTCACCCCTCCCGGCTCCGGCTCTGGTCGGGTGCCGACTCAAGCTCGGTAGGTGATTCAGCGCTGACCACGCGCGCCTTTGCAGCCCGAACACCATACATCTAGTCCTTATTCGGTAGGATCAGTACAGCGTGGAGGCTCGTTGCTTCACCGTGTTCCCCACCTTTTCAACAATGCGTTGGGGATGATCCTGTGTATTAGAGACATAACGAGCGCGCCACGCGTGATCCCCGCGCAAGCGGGGTTTCTTTTATCCGCGCCACGGGCGATCGCTGCGCCACTGTGCCCAAGTGGGGAAACACCATTGTTGTGGTGCCCTACTTGGGTCATGGTGCTTTGCAGCAATCGTCAAGGAACTGACGCAAAACCATCTTCACACACAGGGATCACCCAACCGGCGTTCCTGCTCCCCTTGTTCGAACATCGCACTTGGGGTTGTCAGCTACTCGATGCTCTGCCCGGGGTCGATCTCCATCATGAGGCTTTCGCGATCGTATTTTTTACAACGCTCCCTTGTGATCTGGTGTGTACGCGGGACCAGCTGCAAGTGCCGCTTATTAGTCGAAACACGATTGTCGCGTTGTGGTGCGTTAGGGGATGTGGGGTTTTGCGATCATATGCAAACAGCTCCCAGCGGATGGACTGGGAGCTGCTTGCTGTGTTTCTATGTGGTTATGTGTCGATCGTGGCGATCTTTTCAGTTAAGGACACGCCGACAATACCGATGGCGGGTTCATCCACAACCGCAAGATGGTCGCCCTTAAGGTGGACGATCTCAAGCTCGGGGCGAAGCGCTTTCCAGCCGCCGTCTTCCGCAATATCAGCATAGGCCGGTTCAAGTTCGACTGCCCCGTCGTGCATGCGTTCCGCACGGTAAAGAATGACCGGCGCGGTAACATCCTGCCAGCGGTTGAGGTCGAGCTTCGCAAGCAGCCTATTATCGACGAAGCTTGCCCGCTGGTGTTCAAGAACACCGGCTGATAAACCGTGTTCGCTGGCATCGGTGGTGGCGAGGAAGGTTTCCAGCATGTCGAGCAGGGCGTCTTCGCCGGCTGTTTCCAGCAGTTCGTAGGGAACCGGGAATTCCAAACCGTAGGTTTTCTTCGCGAAGGCCGCATAACGCTGCCAACGCGCCTTGGTTTCTTCCATGGTATTTGGTGCCGGGTTTTTCGGCCGAACCGTATCAAGCAGCGCAATATAGGCGACGTCCACATTGCTGTCTACTAGCTGGTGGGCGACCTCAAAGGCGAGTGCCCCACCGAGTGACCAGCCGCCAAGTACCACCGGGTGTCCTTGGGCGTAGGTTTCGATTTCCTCGAGATAGGCTTTGGCGCGTTCGTCGATGGTTCCTTCGAGGCGTTCCACCCCGTAGACGGGAACATCATCGGGAAGACGACGGGTCAACGGCTGGTAGACCACCGATGAGCCGCCAGCGGGATGGAAAAGGAAGACGGCAGGTTTCGTCGATCCTGCGGGGCGTTCCCGCAGCACACGAATGTTGCCTTCCACTTCGGTTTCGAAGCTTTCCCGCACAATGTTGGCTAGCGGTTCGATCGATTCGGCGTCCCGCACGTCAGCAGCGGTAATGGTAGCGCCGGAGCGTTCTTGTAGCCGCTCCGCGATGGTGGTGGCCTGCTCGTCAGTCAGATCCCCCAGCGGGGAGGTCACCCCGGCAGGTGCTTTACCTAAAATACTGGCAATAGTGCCGAACACCATCCGTTCGCTGGCATCGCGTGGCGCAACCCCCACACCGGCCTGTTCCCGGGGCTTGTCAGTGTCGCCGGTGGGCACACTGTCCTGCTTGCCGGTTGTTTCGGAGGTACCCTGCACCGTTGGCTGGGGTGTTGTCGTGGTGTGTGCTGTGTGTTCGACGGAATCGGTTTGCGTGTCACTGCCAGCGGTAGTGTTGCTGTTGCGGCTTTGCGCGACAAGCTCTTCCACCATGGCGATGACGTCTTGCACAGAGGCGTCGCGCAGGGCTTGGACTTGCAGCGGAGGGATTTGGAAATCATTTTCCACCCGGTTTTTAATCCGCATACCCATCAGCGAATCAAGACCCAGATCGATGAGCGGCAGTTCAGCAGGCAGGTCTTCCACCTCATAGCCCATCGATTCCGACACGATCGCCATGAGTCGCTGTTCGACGGTTTCCCCACTGGCCGGATCCCACAGCCGGGTTTCCACCGGCGGCAGGCCGGTGGCCTGCGCGGCGGCAGCATCATCGGTTGCCACCGGATTGGTGGTGACTAGACCCGGGTCGAGTACCGGCTGCTGCGGGGTGGCTGGCGCCACCCCGGTGGCAGCGAACGCTTCAGCGATGAAGGTGACATTATCGCCGTCGACGTGATACATCGCAATGGTGATCCCGCCGATGGTTTTCTTCACCACCGTGGTGATCTCCCCGGTGGCAGGCAAGGTGGCGTGTTCTTCCACTGCGGTCACCTGCCCGCCGCGGCCGTAGGCCTCGGCGGCAGCCTCTAAGATCGCCGCAGTCGACGGCACAAAATCGGCCAATGTGGAAAACGCCAGCGACCCGTCGGGGAGCCGCACCCGGCTGCCGGGCAGCGGCGGGGTGGCAGTCGACGATGGCCGGGCAGCAGTCCAGAACCGGTTCCGGTTAAACGGATCAACCGGTAAATCTTGCAGCGGACCGTCCCCGAGCAGCTGCCGCAGCTGCACCGGCTGACCCATCGCCCACATGCGGGTCACCACATCGGTGAGGCTGTCGCGCGGATCCACTTTCCGCTTCAACGACGGCAACAATTGGGCATCGAATTTACCGACAGCAAACGCGGTACCGGCAAGACCCATCAACCCCACCGGATTCGGGGAGATTTCGACAACACAGTCAAAACCGTCACCAAAAACATCCTCACAGGCTTGGGTGAAATACACCTGGCCGCGGGTGCAGCGCAAGAAATAGTCAACCGTGTGCACCGTCTCTCCGGGCTGATAGCAGCGATGCTCATCCACAGAGGAATACAGCGGGACAGTGATCGGCTGCGGGGTGATACCGGCGCTTTCCGCAGCCAATTCCCCGAGCAACGGCTCCACCATCGAAGTGTGACCGGCACCCTTGACATCAAGCAACCGGAAGAAGGATCCCTGTTCCTCAAGGATCTCCCCGAGAGCAACCACAGCCGGGCGAGGACCGCCCACAGTGGTCATGCCAGGACCTGCATACACTGCCGGTTCCACCCCGGCACATTGCGGATGCTGTTCGACAAGTTCAGCAAGCTGGTCGGCAGATAATTCCACCACAGCCATAGCACCTTGTTCATCGTCGCTGAGCGAAGCTTCCCCCTCACCCATGAGCCGGGCACGGTGGCAGGCAACCCGCATCGCATCTTCCGCACTCAACCCCCCACAGGCATAGGCGGCGGCAATCTCACCCATCGACATGGCAGTCACCGCAGCCGGTTTCGCGCCAAGGTTTGCCAGCAGGTCAGTCAACGCGATTTGGATTGCGGTAATCGCAACCTGGGCAGTCTCTGTATTGTAGGTTTGCCCATCGTCGTCGATGAGTGCAGTCAGCGACCAGCCGGATTCAAACTCGATGAGTGCGTTGAGCTCTTCGATCCGTGCCGCAAACAGCGGAGAGATCGCCATGAGATCTTTCGCCATTTTACGATGCTGCGAACCAAACCCGGTGTAAGCAAACACCACTCCCCGCGCCGACGGTGCATCGTGCGTAATCACCTCCGGGACCCGCTTCCCCTCAGCGAGTGCCCGCAGCCGGGTGACGAGCTCTGCTGGGGTGGTGGCTGCCACCACAGCCGTGGAACGGCCATGATTAGCGCGCGCCAATGAACGCGCAATCGCAGACACATCAACCGGCTTACCCGCCTCGACAAGCGCCGCAATCTGGTCGGCCAGCTGCGTTGCTTGATCAGCCCGGCGCGACGGCAAATGGGCACTGATCGGCACATACACCCGCTCCCCGCCGGCGAGCTGCCCCTGCACAGTGTGAGGCTGGTCAGTGTAGTCGGCCGGATCAAAGGCGCTGACCACCGCGTGGGCGTTGGTGCCGCCGAAACCAAACCCGGACACACCGGCAACTGGTTTCCCGGAATATTGCGGCCATTCGCGGGGATCCTCCACCACCTCTAAATGGCCGGCATCGAAATCAATATGCCGGTTCGGGGCGGTGTAGTGCAGCGACGGCGGCAACACCCCGTGTTGCATCGCAAGGACGACTTTGATCAGCCCCGCCGATCCGGCGGCTGCTTCTGTGTGGCCAAAGTTCGTTTTCGCACTGCCCAGCAACAGTGGGCTGGCCGCATCACGGCCTGACCCCAACACCTCAGCGAGGGCGCGTGCCTCGATCGGGTCGCCAAGGAGTGTGCCAGTACCGTGCGCCTCCACATAGTCAACCTGCTGCGGATCGACACCGGCGTCAGCATATGCCCGTGCAAGCACATCGACTTGTGCCTCCGGTTTCGGGGCGGTGATACCGTTCGAACGGCCATCAGAGTTCACCGCACTGCCTTTAATCACAGCGAAGATTTCATCACCGTCAGCTAGCGCGTCAGCAACCCGTTTCAACACCAGCAGGCCGGCACCATCCCCGCGCACAAACCCGTCAGCATCATCAGAGAACGCATGGATCGCCCCCGATGGGCTAATCACCCCGAGTTCGCCAAACGCGGTGGTCACAAACGGGGAAGCAAGAATATTCACCCCACCGGCAAGGGCGGTGTCACAGTCCCCGTCACGCAACGCCCGCACCGCATGATGGATCGCCACCAGCGACGACGAACAGGCGGTATCAACTGCCACCGAAGGGCCGGTGAAATCAAAGAAATACGACAGCCGGTTTGCGATAATCGACGATGCGGTACCAGTCAGCGCATAGGGATGCGCCTCGGCAGGATCCGCGGAAATCAACATGCCATAGTCGTTATTCGTCGACCCGACATACACCCCCACATTGCTGCCCTTCAACGCCGCTGCATCCAGCCGGGCATGAGCAAGGGCCTCCCAGGCAAGCTCCAAAGCGATACGCTGCTGCGGATCCATGTTGGCTGCTTCCAGCGGGGAAAGACCAAAAAATGCCGCATCAAACGAGGCAATATCCGACAAATATCCGCCGGTGACGTTGGTTTCTTTTAACTTTTCCGCCATCACCGCATCGTTGGCATATTCCGACCAGCGGCCAGCCGGCAAATCCCCCACCGCGGAAACACCGCCGACTAGTGTGTCCCACATCTGCTCCAGTGACTCTGCCTGCGGGAATCGGGCAGCCATGCCAACAATCGCGATATCGCGCTGCTCCGGGCGGCTGTCCCGGGTCACCGTTGACTGGGCAGCCATCCGCTTCGATACCCCGCCGGCAGAGGGTGCAGTAGTTAAAAAGTCTGCCAATGCGTTAATCGACGGATGCTCATAGGCGACAGTCGCATCTAATTGGCGTCCCAGCAGATGCTCTAATTCCCCCGAGAGCACCACTGCGTCACGGCTCGTCAACCCCAAATTTTGCATCGGCTGATCGCCGTCGATCGCCGCCTCGTCAAGTCCGGTAGCCTGCGCCACCCACGACGAAAGCCACGCGCGAAGCTCACTGGTCGACATATCAGCAGGCTGCTGATGAGCGGAATCCATCACTGGCACCAATTTTCCTAAAATCACAGACACCTACCGCCATTGCTAAACAAATAGCAATGAAAGCCAGCACACAAACACTGGCTTCTGCACGCGGATTCAGGTTGATAAACGTTGGACAAGATATAACAACAATAACGAACAAGCAGCGTCGATCACGATTGCAACACCACCGCTTGTCACGAAGCGACCGGGATGAACCGAGCTGAACCGAGGCCTTCCAGGCCAATCAATCAGCACAGACCACCGACGCGACGGCTGCTGCATACACAACCACACACGCTGACTGTGCAACGCACCAACACTACGCCTAATGAGTCGTGAGCTGTAATACATTCGTTACCAAATGGTGGCTGCGCAACTCAGACCACACCCCGGTTCAACATTTTGGCACCGGTAACCCCCTGGAGCGCCCTGCAAGAACCAGATGCACCCTAGGAAGCACCGCGGTATCGCGTCATTGCGGATCATCAGTCTGCTGTCGATCGTGAGAAGCTCACCGGGAAACGACAATTCAACGCCCTTCGCCGTTGCTACAAGGATCAGCTGGGTTACCACGATGTCGCCGGGTGCACATGGTGCATCCTGGCACGGTGACAAGATAGTGCGGTTGGTGTCCGGTCACAGCCCGAAAAATAACCAACTCGGGCAGCGAGGTATCCCTACCGCCCGAGTGGGTTTACAGTCACGAAACCGCTACTGATCTTTTGCCGTGCATCCGGCAAATGGAATGATCACCGAGTATCGCCGTTTACTGCTGCTGTTCAATGTACTGTTGTTGCACACGTCGCCGGGCGATCTTGGCCGAAGCCGACCGCAGAATGCTGTCCGGTTCGACAATCTTGACTTCCTTCGGCACGATCCCGTGGCGGGCAGTAACTGCGGCAACAATTGCCGCGACTGCGGCTTCATCCCCCGCCGGATCAGCGTCTGGTTCACGCTCCGCGAGAACAACAAGCTGTTCAACATCATCTCCGGGGATTGCGAACGCAGCCAGACTTGCCGGGCGAATATGGCTGGTTGCCTGGGTGGCAGTCCATTCAATATCGAGCGGATAGTGGTTCCGTCCAGCGATGATGATGAGTTCTTTCTGGCGACCGGTGATAAACAGCTCCCCGTCAAGAATGCAGCCACGATCCCCGGTCGATAACCATTTCGCATCCGCTGGCACCCCTTCGGCACGGGAGTTCGTGTCGAGTTTTTTCGCCAACACACAACCGAAGGTGTCCGCGGTTTCCTCGTCACGCTGATAGTATCCGCCGGCCACATTGTTGCCGTAGCCCCAAATAGCACCAACCCGACCTTCGGGGAGTTCTTCACGCGTATCAGGATCAACAATGATGACATGTTCGGCAGGGATCGGCTCACCACAGGACACAATATGGGTCACCGTCGCCGGATCCGCATCAGCGGCCGCAAGCGTGATGGTGTCTTCGGTGAGTGCTGCCCGATCAACTGCCTCAATTCGTGGCCGCTGCAATGTTTGCGGAGTGGTAAGCAGCAGCGATGCTTCTGTTTGTCCGAAGGATGGGCGCAGGGCATTGCGTTGGAACCCATATGGGGCAAATGCGTCAGCGAACGCTTCCAATGCTTGAGGTTGTACTGGTTCCGCACCCAGGATGAGATTGTCGACACTGGACAAGTCGAGATCGTCGTCGATTGCCGGCAGACCGTAGCGAATCGCCAAGCCAAGGGCAAAGTTCGGGACTGCCGTGTAGGAGTAGTCCTCGTCGGCCCGGCGGGCGAGTTGGCGCAGCCAGCGGCTGGGTTGCTGCACAAAGTCGCGCGGCTGCATGATGTCCATCGGCATGCCGAAAATGGTGAACATTACCGCCAGCATGATGCCCATGTCGTGGTGCATTGGCAGCCAGGACACCATGCGCTGCGGGGATTTGAATTGGGCGGCAACATAGATTTGCAGCGCATTAGTAAACATTGACCGGTGGGTGAGTTTCACCCCGGCGGGAAGCCGCGTAGAGCCGGAAGTGTATTGCAGCATTGCCGTGGTGTCGGCCGGGGCGATCCCTGCCTGCTGAAGTTGGGCGACTAGCTGCTGGCCTTGTTCACTTTCCAGCGGGGAGGTGTAGCTGTCAGCCAGACTGTCGGCAAGCGCGTCAACAGCAAGAATGCGGGGTCGTTTCGCCGCGGGCAGATGGGAAAAATAGGTGCGAACTGCGGGGGCGGACACCGTGTTGGTTAGCACTACCGCCGGGGTGGAGTCGTGGAGCACACTGTCAAGATGTTCGGCATGCCCTGGCTCATTAGGGTCATAGAGCGGCACTGGCACCATGCCGGCATAGAGTGCCCCCAAGCAGGCGTACACATATTCGGGGCTGTTGCCCATCAAAATGGCGGCATGCCCGCCCAGGGAACAGGTTTGCAGCAAGCGGGCAGCGACTGCTTTGATCCGCCGGTTGACTTCCGCCCGGGTGACATGCCGCTGAGTGCCCTCCCTGCTGGTGGAATAGTCGTGAAAGATGATGACTTCTTTGTCGGCGTTCCCGGCCGCCACATCGGCTTGGAAGAGCGCCTCGCTGACACCTGCCAAGTGCAGATGATCGGGGACGACGATTTGTCCAGTGTCGGTGAAAAACTGTTGCACGGGATTCGCTGCGGCCATATTGATTGTCACTTCACTTCTGTGTCGAGGTTTCGCGGTATTCCGCGCGGTCGTTAGGTTTCCTGTGGTGCTCGTTGCGGGGTGCTAGTCAAGATGTTTGATAGCGCTGCACGGCGGGTGCGCTTCGAATAGCACAGGATGAGTGTCCTGCTGTGCGCATCCCCGCATCATTTGCTGCTCACGATTGAGTGTAGCCCACCCTATTCTTGTGTGGCAGGGTGCCGCCCAGCAGCTCATACTGGGGGCTAGTTTATGCGGTTGAGCTGCGAAAAAACATCAGATCAAGGATGGTTGTGGCGGGGTTTTTCTGCAGTGTTCGGATACTGCTGGCAACCTACGACATAATCCATCACACTGCGGCAGAGGGATACTATTTTGCACATTGGGTTGTGGCTGTGCTTCCCACCCTACTGCTGGTTGGGTGGTCAGCGGCCGGCGGTCAAGCAGCATGCCAGGTTGCCCCACTCATGCTGCTTGCCCACTGACGCACTGAGCTGTGTCCACGGTGTGCGCCCACCTGGTCTCAAGGTGTGACTGCTGGTGGAGGGCTAGATGCGGCCATCGAGATAGGCTTGCCGGTTGACCCGGCGCGCAATTTTGCCGCTGGAGGAGCGTTTGATGGCACCCGGTTCGACGATGCGGATAGTGTTGGGGGCTATGCCGTGGCGGGCGGTTACGGCTGCCCGAATGTCGGTGATGGCCTGCTCATCGCCAGCTTTGTCGGCTTCCGGGTCGCGTTCGGCGATCAACACCAGCTGTTCGGTGTTGTCGCCGGTGACAGCGAATGCCGCGACGATTCCGGCAGCAATATGCTGTGTTGCCTGGGTGGCGGTGTATTCAATGTCTTGCGGATAATGATTGCGGCCGGCGATAACAATGAGGTCTTTCCGCCGTCCGGTGATGATGATTTCGTCGTCAATAATCACCCCCAAATCGCCGGTGGCCATCCAATAGTCGTCGTCGGGGGTGTCTGCGACCCGGGAGCCGGTGGCGAGTTTGCTGGCGAGCCGGTTCCGGAAGGTTTCCCGGGTTTCTTCCTCCCGATCAAGATAGCCTTTGGCCATGTTTTGGCCATGTACCCAAATCTCCCCGATGCGGCCTTCGGGAAGTTCTTCCCGGGTGTCGGGGTCAACAATGGTCAGTGCCATCGGTTGGACTTGGTTGCCGCAGGACACCAGTGGTGTGGTGGTGTCGTCGGCGGTGGTTTTGATTGCTACAGTGCCGGCCGCAAGCGCTGCCCGATCGGCGTGGAAGACCCGGGTGCCGCCAGGTTTTTGCACCACAGAAACCAGCAGGGTGGCTTCGGCAAGACCGTAGCCGGGCATCACTGCTTCCGGGTTCAGTCCGCAGGGGGCAAAGGTGGTGGTGAACCGTTCCACGGCGAGCGGGGTGACGGGTTCGGAGCCGACGAAAATGCCTTGCACCCGGGATAAGTCGAGGGTGGTTTCCCCGCTGGGTTGCCCGTAGCGGGCACAGATCTCGAGGGCGAAATTCGGCATTGCCGTATAGATGTGTTCATCGTCGCGGGTTTTGCTGAGCAGCGACAGGTAGCGGGCGGGTCGTTGCAGGAAGTCGCGGGGGCTGAGCAGATCGATGGGCTCCCCCATGACGGCGAAGATCATAGCCAGCACAATGCCCATGTCGTGGTGGAGCGGCAGCCACATAACGATGCGCTGTGGTTCTTGCAGGTGTACTGCCCCATAGATTTGTAGCGCGTTGACGATGAGTGACCGGTGGGTGATTTGTACCCCTGCGGGGCTGCGGGTGGAGCCGGAGGTGTATTGCAGGAAGGCGACACTATCGGCGAGTGCCTGCCCGGTGGCGGCAAGACCGGCAAGTGCCTGTTTTCCTTCTTCGGTGTGTTCGGGGCTGACCCAGTTGGCGGCGAGCGAGTCGGGGAGTGCGTCGACGGAGAGAATGCGGGGCCGCTGGGAGGCGGGACGGTCAGCAAATACTGCCCGTACAGCACCGGCACTGTGGCTGTTGGTGAGCACGATTTGTGGTGCACAGTCGGCGAGTACTGCCTGCAGGTGGTCGGCGTGTCCAGGCTCGTTGGGATCATAGAGCGGCACCGGGGTCATGCCGGCATACATTGCCCCGAGGAAGCCGACAATATATTCGGGGGAATTGCCCATCAGCAGCGCAACGCGGGCACCAATATGGGTGGTTTGCTGCAGGCGGGCGGCCACCACTTTGATGCGGGTGTTGAGTTCTGCGCGGGTGTAGGTGGTGTGTTCCCCGGCCGGGTTGTTGTCATAGCGCCAGCCCCGCAGGACGATATCGTCGCTCTTTCCTGCTGCCTGCGCCATGGTGAATAGCATCTCGGACATGCCGGCGACACTGAAATGGTCAGGGACGGCGATTCGGCCGTGTTCGTCGGTGAAGTGGGAGACGATCGCTGCAAGTTTCATAGGGTTGTGTTCGTTCCTTGTGTTTTCGTGCACCTAGCGTCCGGGATGACTGCTGTGCGCGCGGGGTGAGTGGGTATCAACAATTGTGTGCTGACCAGGATAACTGGCCACTGTGTGCATACACCACCGTATTGACTGGTAGGGGCGTTTTGCCGGCTGTTTTCCAGGTGGCGGCAGGGTGCGTTGCGTGGCTGGTGGTGACCTGCTGTGGGGGGTCGTTTCCCATGGTGGGTGAAGGGGAACGCAATAGTTTCGGCCAGCGCTGCACCGGTAGATGGGGCAGGGCTGGCCGGGAAACTTGGCAGTTATTGTGTTGTGTTTTTTCTAGCGCTTAGCGTGTCCGGATGCGGTGCGGCACCCGGGCTGGTTAGCCGATTGGGGGCACACTGGTCACCGGTGCGCTGGTTACCGCCGGCGGTGGGGGTGCGGCCGGGGGTTGGCCGATGAGCTGGTTTGCCCAGTCGATGAGCCATTGGGTGGTGGTGACGGTGCCAAATACGGCCATATTGGTGCCGTATTGGGCGTGTACCCCAGAGTTGTCGATGAGCTGTTTCGCCCTAAAGATTGCGTCTTGTGCGTCAATCGGTGCGGAACAGATGTGATCATCCGGGGCACAGATTTCCACAACTTTGTTGTCGAGCACACCGAATCCGCCGGGGCGCGGTCCGCGCATGGTTGCCCCGGGCATGACGAGTTTGGTTACGTCCCCTAAGGGTTCTAAGGAGATCTCTGCGCCGACACCGCCGACGGGGGTGCCAACGTGGTTGCCGATCGCGGCTTCGCGACGGCCGTCGGCAATCAGTGCCACCCCGCGGATGCGTTCCGCCGGAATGGGGATGCCTTGGGTGCCAATCGTGTTGGCCATGTCACCGGCGATGATTGCGCCTTGGGAGAATCCGATGAGCACATAGTCGGTGAGTGGACAGTCCCGGTGGGTGGCCAATATTTCTGCGGTGAGCCGGTTGCTGCCTTCGGTGCGCGAGTCGTCGTAGGACATCTCGGCGAGGGAGTCGATGTTTTTAAACTGTGCCGTGTACGGCACGGTGAATACTTTCACCGCTGTGCCAGGATGTTGTGCCTGCAGTTCGCGGGTAACCGGCAGCAGGAGCGCGTTCGGGTTGAATGCGGGGTTGAATGGATCATCCTCGGGGGATGATTCCCAGGTGCCGGGCACGGCAAGTATTTCCACAGTGGGACACCAGTCGGGTTGGCCGGGCTGTTCGGCGGCACTGGTTTCCCCCGGTGGCGGCGGTGGGGCGGGTTGTCGGTTGCTGTCTAGCCAGTGGATGACACCGACACCGATCACGATAATGATGAGCAGCGCTAAGAGTGCGGGGATGAGTTTTTTCATGGGGTTCGGCAGTAGGCGGCAGTAGCGGCGGAGGCGATTGCTTGGGCGGCCTGGTCAGGATTGAGGGTAGTGCGTTCTTGGGTGACAAGCTGACCGGCGACTGCAGGGAGTGCAATGTCTGGTTCGCGGGCGGCTTGCGCCCGACAGTATTCGACAGCAGCACCGATGAGCTGGTCTTCGATCCCGTCGATGCTCACCCCGGCGTCAGCGATTGCGGCAAGATAGGTTTCATCGGCGCTGGTGCGTGCAGGGCCTGGGGTGGGGACGGTGCCGACTTCTTTCGCACCTTGGTCTTCCTCGGCGCGCTGCCGCGGGGTGGTGACCCGGGCGGCCGCAGGAATGTCTTTGTCGCTGGTGCTGGTTGTGGTGGTCGGTTGCCCCTGTGCACTGGTGGTGGTGCTGCTGCTGACTGTTTCCCGGGGCAGGGGTGCCACCGTGGAGCTGGCCTTGTCGTCGACACTGGTCGCACTGTCGGAACAGCCGGCGGCCAACAGGGTGAGGGCAACAAGCCCGGCGATACTAGCCGAGGCGCGGCGGAGATTACGGTGGTTCATGGGTTGTCGAGGTTCCCTTCCATCATTGGTGGTGTGTGGCAGTGGACTGCCCACAGCGGCACAAATGCGGTAATGATGCCAGCCTACGGGGTGCAGCTGAGCAGATGGTTGTGTCAGGGTAATACCACACCAGGAAGTTGCTGTGAACTGCGGCCGAACGTGGCAGTTCACGGCGACTATCAGTAAAGATGGCGAACATTCCTGGTGCGGTGGGTGGTGGTGCTATGTGCCAGCGCCCCTGGCCGGATATCACCTGCAGCCCAGTCATTTTCCTCACGGGTAGTGACTGGGCAGCGTGATGGCCGATCAGGGGCGGGAGACTACAAGGTGGGATGGTTAGCGTCGCCGCTGTTCCACAATCTTGCCGTTGACCTGCGAGATTACCCCGTGTTCAAAGGTTTGTTTGAGGCCGCCGGCCGGGATTGGCTCCAGGTCGGAGGTTGGCCAACCAAAGTCGCCTTTCTCGAAGCCGGTGGTGCCCCAATGGTCGAAGATTGCCCCGTCAAACACGGCATGTGCCCCGGTGACTGGTGACCAGTAGATGTGGCCGTGTTCGAAGTGTTGCACAGCACCGCCGCCGATAGCGATCTCATTGGAGGTTGGTGCACCAAGTTTCGAAGCGGTGGCTTTCATCTCCCCGTATTTGCGGGCAATCAACCCTTGGGAGACGAACACTTTGTCGTCGGCGCGCCGAATCACATAGCCGCCTTGGAATTGTTGAATCCAGGCGCCTTCCAGCAGTTTCGGTTCGGCGACCGGATAGCCAAGCACACCGGTCTCGTAGCCCTTGGTGCCCCACGCGTCGAACATGTCTTTTGGTACTTCCCACGCACCGGTGGTGGGTGTCCAGTAGATGGAGCCGCCGGTGAAGTGCACATAGCGGCCGACACCATCAGGGGTGGCGAGTTCCCCGGTGGTGGGGAAACCCAGCCAGCTGGCAGGTCCGCCAAGTTCGTTGTAGCGGGCACCGATCCGACCGATGAGCACATGGGCACCGGTTTCAGCCGACCAGAATGCCTGCCCGCCGCGGAAGTCTTGCGCTTTCCCACCGGGGACGTCGTATTCGTTGTTGATGCAGGCACCCCACAGGCCGCTGGCGGTGAGTTCACCGATAGCACCTTGTGGTTCACAGTCACTTGCCCGGTCGGCTTTCGCCAAGCCAAGCGAGTCGGCGATATATGGCCAGGCTTGGGTGATCTCAAACTGCCAATATGGCCAGGCGTGCACACCGGATGGTCGGAATTGGGTGACCAGATGCACATCAGGGATGGCGTCGGCGCGACGGGCGAAGGTTTCGCTCGTCATCCGGGAGAGTACTTCCAGCATTTTGCCGGCTTCGTTGGCTTGCGCATCAGCAACCGAGCCGGGGGTGCCGAAGTCGTCCCGGCCGGAGCCTGCGGAAACATACACCGTTTTGCCGCGGAGTGCTTCGATGCCAAGTTTTGGATCGTTGTCAATCCACCGTTGGGAACCGGCCGGCCCCCACATGTTTTCCGCGTGGAAGCCTTCTTCGTTGACTGCCCGGTCGATGGCGGTCGCCATCCCGGCAGAGGTGGTGTCCAAATATCCGGAGAAAGAGCCGACAAAGTTGAACAGATCGGGGCGGTGTTCCGCAAGGTTCACCGCGGCAGTCCCACCCATGGACAGTCCGACGATAGCTCGATCATCATTAGCCCGATAGCCCTTGGCGAGCACTGCCGGCAGTTCATTGGTGAGGAAAGATTCCCACATGTAGTGCTTACCGTTGTCCGGCTTATCCCAGTCAGTGTAGAAGGAAGCAGTGCCGCCGACCGGTAGCACAACGGTGACGTTCTTATCGGCCATGAACTGGGCAATGTTGGTGTGCAGTGTCCAGCCGGAGTCTTCGTCCGTGGCGCGCAGCCCGTCGAGCATCCACAGGGTGGGGAAGGTTTGGTTCGGGTGCGAATACCAGTCGCGGGCAAGCAGCAGCTGTACCTGGATTGGTTCCGCCGGCATCACCTTGGACTGCAGGAAGAGTGCCACCCGGTGGCTGGAGAGCCATTCTTGACGCACCACCGACACCCCGTCGGGCAGCCCGTCGATCTTAGGATAGTCCGTTTTGATTGGGGTGCGAACTGGGACATCGCCCTCTTCAAGATAGTTGAATGGCGACGATGAGCCGAACGCGGAAGACAGCCCGGAGGACAGATCATTGTTCGTGTTCTGCTTTTGCGTAGTGGCAGGCCCACCCGGCTGGGGTGGCCCTGGCGGCAGATTTTCCGCGGCCGGATTGGGGGACTGGTCGGGGGCGGCTGGCGACTCCGCCGGGTTACCCGGCACTTGGGTGGCGGTGTCGGCAGCCGGATCGGCTTCCGCGAAGTGGGTTACAGACATCGGCAGCGCCACAACCACGGCGAGAGCCGCGGGCAGCACGAACGCCGGGGAACGGAACCAGGCACGGCGGGAAGCTGAAGCAGAAGCGTTGGTCATGGTAGCTGTTTGGGTCCTTTTTCGTTTCTATCGCACACGGGGTGCCGATGGCATGCGTCTGATAAAGATTGATCCCCGCGGGTGACGTCGGCCATAGTTGAAAAGCCGGCGCCGCGGTGGCATGGCTATGCACTGTGGTTTGCTTTTCGCCAACATGCACCTGCATGACTGTCGTTGCGCAGGCCAAAGCGCCAGCTTGCCGCGGGGCGAAACCGTTGCAGGTTCCCCTCCTGCAACGTGCAGCCTTGTAGTGGTGCCGCGGCGGCCACGAGCAGCGGTTGCTGCTCTTCTTTGTCCTATGGTGGTCAACGATATGGGTCAGTGAGTGCTCCAGCATCAGTCACAGTAGGTGTTGCCTGCTGTGCGCTGCTGCTGGTTGTTGGTGTCCTTTCCGCTTTGCTGCAGCCTGCGGAATCATCTTTCCTGCGCGGCAGAAGGCAATGTTATACCCGCCAACAGGAAAAACACCACAGTCACAACAATCACAGTGGATAACATTTATCACGTTGTCTCAAGTGTAGGTTCAAGGTTTGTGATTGGAAAGTAGACACACCCACACATGGCAAGAAAATTGTAAAAACTTCTCTCCCCCACCCTCCCCCGGGTGGAAACAGCCCCCATCCCTGTTTCCCGACACAGCCGAATATGCCGTGGCCACCAACCCCACCGATCATCGCAAAACGCCACGCCCACCAAGTAACAGTGAGCGTGGCGCTAACAAAGAATAATGCAGCTGCGACAGTGCAACTTCCTACCAGGCGTTGTGGAAGTTCAAAACGCGGGCTTTCGTCTTGTGGAGCTGATCTTGCCAAATACCCCAGTTATGCACGCCAGCCGGCATATAGTCCACCGTCGGATTCAGCCCGATCGCGCGAGCCTTAATCTCCCAGGCGGCTGTCGAAGAACGAGCCACCTGCTCGAGGGAGAACCCCACCACCTTGTTGAAAGCCGGCAGCCCCTGATCATATGGTGCCGGGAAGCCGGAGGCCGCAGAAACATACACGTCAGTGTTGCGCAACCCCTCCATATTCCAATACGGGTCATTCTCGAAACGACGCGGGGAGAGCACTGTGCCATACATTGAGTTGACGTTGTATCCGCCGGAGGCCAACAGTGCACCACGCAGCAGGGACTGCATCCCTGGGGCGGTCATCGTCAAATACCCGGAAAAGCTCATCGCCTGCTTGAACTGGCCAGGGTGGCGGGCAGCCAGATTCATGGCCGCAGTACCACCCATGGAGATCCCCGCAATTGTGTTGCGCTGCGGATCCACCCCGAAGTGCTGCTGCAAATAGCCGGGCAGTTCCGCGGTTAAAAAGGTTTCCCATTTGTAGACGATCGGCGCATGAGGCGCCGACGAGCCAACCGAACCAGACAGCGATGAACTCAACGCATTCTCGGCGGATTCGCTCGACAAATAGGTTGCCGGCGCCTCCCAGTCGGTGTAGAAGGATCCTGCCCCACCAATCGGCATGATGACGTTAATATTGGAATCCTCGTACAGGGCTGCCGCATCGGTGTAGAGCGCCCACCCGGACTGGTTGTCCTCTGCGCGCATCCCGTCGAGCAAATACAACCCGGCGTTGCCGCCCGCCTTCGAAGGCTGCACCAGCACCGGAATGGTGCGCCCCATTGCCGGGGAGAACACGTCACAGCGCTGTACCCAATGCTGCACCTGCGACCATTCACAAGTTCCGGTGGCGTCTGGTCGAAGCCATTCCCGGTTGCCTTGTGCCTGCGCATCGGTGACACCTGCCAGACTCAAAGAGCCGGCAGTCACAACGCTGAGGGCAGCAAGGGCAAATCGTTTACCGACGGTGCGGGCACGGGCAAACATACTCATAAACGCCTGTTACTTTCTGTGCATGATGCGAGGTTTTCATTCACCGGACAATGACAATGCCGGATGGTCAAAGTATCGGTCGTGGAAGGCACGACTTCTTCAGCGTAGTCGCTTAGCACCACAGGTGACACACCACAACGCCGTATCCGGCGACAGTGTACTACCACCAACGTCGGAGCGCCGTGATAGAAACGTTACATTATCCAGGCCAACCCACATCGCAACACCTGCCAGTTCCCCTGCGGGGACACCGCAGGCGCACACGCCATAGACCAGTGGCTCTCACAGCCCATCGGCGGTACTCGCCTGCTCCGGGAAGGGCAGGCATCGCCCCAGCACACCAGAAACCACTGTGACTGATGTGACAGATGTGAATTGGGATTGTTCTATTATGAACCGCTAACCGCCGCCCCGCAATCACCACCTCCCCCAATGCGGGCAGCAGGCATTACACACCAAGCAGCGGCCACAAATACACAGCAATCACAATGCACACAATCCACAACACTGCTAGCAGCTGCAACGTCCGATCCGAAAGCGCCAACTCATCCGGGGCACCACCATCGCCACGATCCACATCCGCGGCATATCGCAAAATCGCCACAGTAAACGGCACCATCGAAATCTGATACCACACCCCCGCCCCGGAGGCCACCACAGCCGGGTCCTGCGACACATCAAAACCCCACAGCGCATAAGAAATCACCACCGCAGTAGCCGACAGCGTCCACACGAACCGCAGATAGGTGGGCGTATAGCCCTCCAAAGACTTCCGAATCTTCGCCCCCGACGATTGCGACAACAGAATCTCCGCATAGCGCTTACCCGACGCCATAAACAGCGACCCAAACACCGCCACCAGCAAAAACCACTGGGACAGGTGAATATCGGTGGCAACACCCCCAGCCATAGCGCGCAACATGAACCCCGACGACACCAAAGCAATATCGATCACCGGCTGATGCTTCCACCCAAAACAATAGCCAAGCTGCAACACAATATAGACCGCCACCACAATCGCCAGATTCACCCCGGCGGAAGCAAGCAGCGACAGCGCTAAACTGGCCACAATGAGCACCACAGCCATCACGTAGGCAAGCCCGACCGGCAACACACCCGCAGCAATAGGCCGGAACCGTTTCGTCGGATGCGCCCGGTCAGCCTCCACATCCTTGGCATCGTTCACCAAATAAATCGATGATGCAGCCAAACAAAACACGAGAAAAGCCAGCGCAATATCAAGCAGCGTGGACGGGTTCGCCAAAATCGCGCCGCCAGCCGCAGCCGGCGCCGCAACAACAAGCACATTTTTCACCCACTGCTTGGGGCGCAGCGCTTTTATCATCGCATCAGGCAGATTCTTCGGCGGACGCTTGTTCGTCGCCGGTTCAATCCCCTGCGTATGGGGTTCGCTGCCGAGCAGATTCACATCACTGCTAGTCATTGGCTGCATCCTTCACATCTTCTTCACCCGTGCACCAGCTTCACCAGTCACCCACCATTCCACCGCTATAAAAGCAAAAGGAACAAGGCAACCAGCCACGGCACATCCGGTGCAGTTTTCAGCGTCCTGTTGTCAGGCCATCTGGTGGCGCCGCAATACGGCAACACTCAAAACCACCTTAGGCGACAGCATCAACATACCGGTAACAAGGTGTGGACCTCACAAAACCTGACACATGCTAAAGCAGCATCCGGCAGGCAACCAACCCACATCCCAACCATGCCGTGGCATGCACCGTTAGCCCGCCGGACAGGTGAACCGCTTCACCCCCAGCGCCCACATCCCACCAATCAGCGCGCCAGCTGTGACATCACTGGGATAGTGCACACCCACAACCATCCGCGAAGCCATCATCAACGGAATCCCGACAAGCAACGACTGTTGCCCCGTCAACGCCGCCAAACACAGCAGCGCAGTCGTCGACGATGTGGCATGGGAAGAAGGAAACGACAATTTCGACGGAGTAGCAACACCAACCCGCACCTGCGGATCATGCGGACGGCGACGGCGCACAATCCGCTTCAACACCACCGAAGAAGCATGACTAGCCAACACCAGCCCCGCCGAACCTAACCAGCACTGCCGCCGCTTCGAATCAGCCACCGCCCCCAATGCGCACAACGCCAACCAGCCCACAGCATGCTCCCCAAAATGGGACATGCCACGGGCAACCGGCAACACACCAGGCCGATCCATAACCGCCTGCTGTAACGCAACAAGCAGCCGGGTTTCGCCCAACGGATCACCGGCAACCGGCGCCGCCGGGGCTGGTTTACCCGCATCATCCGGACAGCCCGCAAACTGGGTATAGCCGGAAGTTTCCGCATGCAAAGCCTGCCGATCATGGCGATGCATATGCGGATCAGTTCGACGCATCGACGAAGCCGGTGGCCTGCCAGATCCTGCTGCCGAATCAAACGAAGAAGAACTACTCACCGTCAAAAACCTGCTTCCAAGCCGAACGTGAAACTAACTGATCATGCGCTGCCCGATACTGCTCCTGCAACTGTGGGAAGGCAGCCTTCAACTCTTCAACAAGCTGCGCCTGCTCCCGCCACAACTCCCGAGCCTTACCCAAGTCACGTTTCCGATACACCACCCCGGTACCGTCAGCGGTCGTCACCGTCGCCCCATCAACCCGCGACAAACTAAACCAGCGCGCCTCAATCGGGGCGAAATGCGCCTGCGGAACTTCATGATGCACCGGATCATGCGGACGGAAACTATGCACCAGCCCGCGGGCAAGCCGATATATCTTCTTCGGCACCCCTAGCCGGCCACCAACATCTTTCGTCGGCACCCCTGGGGCACCCGACGGTGCGGGGAAAACAGTCGCCGAAGGCACCACCACCGCATCGGAATATTCCTTTCGCATCGCCTGCACCTTCGGCAGCGACGACTCCAACACACGGAACAAATTATCCGGGCCTTGCAGAAAATCACGGATTGCCTCCGACTGGATAGCAACCGTCGAATATTCCAAACACAGCAAATGCTTCAGCGTTGCCTTCTCAATAGAAGACACCAGCCCCTTGACATCACCATCCTGATACAGCGCCGCAACCACCAACCGATTCCGCAAATGGAAATAGGCCTGCCAGTCAATCGCATCATCCTTATCCGACCAGGCCATATGCCAAATCGCGATCCCCGGCCAGGTGGCAGTTGGGAACCCGGCAGCACCCGCCCGCAAACCATATTCGGCATCATCCCACTTGATAAACAGCGGCAGCGGCTGGCCGATCTGCTCGGCCACAATCCGCGGAATCAGGCACATCCACCAGCCGTTATAGTCAACATCAATCCGCCGATGCAGATCCTTCGAATTCCGATCCGTTGGCTTATCATCCTTGTTTCCTTGGAAACGCAGCGGGAACTTCGCGAAATCGTGGTCGTAGCGCACATGTGGGGCAGAAGTCCACATAAACATTCCCCGATCGATCACCTCCCCCATCGAATGCAGATGGCTGCGTTCCTGCAGATTCAGCATCTGTCCCCCGACCAGCATCGGCGTGGAAGCATACCGGGCAACCTGCAATGCGCGCAGCACCGAATCAGGTTCGATCGCAATATCGTCATCCATATACAGAATGTATGGGGAGGCCGCCTGCCCGGCAGCGCCGGTGCCATCGGCTCCACCAAGCGCCTCATACATGATGCGGGAATAGCCACCCGAGCCACCAAGATTCCCCTGCGTAAAGGGGAAGAACCGATCCCCAAATGGGGCAATAGCCGCCGCGTAGTCAGGATGATCAGCAACCCGATTAGTGCCCTGATCCGGCATAATCACCGCGTCAATTACCGCGAACACTTCCTCATCGGTACTTAACGCCTGCAACGCTTTCACCGCATCATCGGGACGGTTAAACGTGGGAATTCCCACCGTCACCCGGGGGGCAAACGGTCCGACCGTTGACCCATTCGGCATCACCTGCGGACCAGGTGCTGCCGTCGCATACCAGCCAGCTTCCGTAATGGTTGCATCAGCGTCAGCAGTGACATCAAACCAAATCCAGCCGCCATCCTCGAAAGGTTTCAACGGCACCACAAATTCGATCGCCCCGTCGCTGACCACTGCCCCGTCAACCGCAATGCGGGATCCGTCAATTTTCGACCGATACACATCAACCCGCAGCTCACCATCGACAACAACCTTCAACACCACCTCGTGCAGCTGTGTCCACCGTCGCCAATAGGAGGCAGGAAACGCATTGAAGTAGGTTTCAAAACTCAACTCGCAACCGGCTGGCACAGCCACACTAGTGCGGCTGTCGAATTTCACCCGCCCTGTGGGTGATGGATCCTCCAACAGATACAGGCTGCGCACATCATGCGGTTCCCCACGGCGGGGCATGATAACCCGTTGGAGTCGTTCCACGGCGTGAGTTGTGTTTGAGCTGGCAGTAGTGGGCACCTTGACCTCTTCGCTAGCGTATCGGGGAAAACAATGAAGTATAGCTTAAGCCTGAGCTGCCGCAGTCCAGTACGGACGCAAACCAGCGTCATACCAAAACTTCGCACCGGTTTTTCAAGCAGGCTGTCACAGCCCCACCTCCGGCAGTGGCCATAGCTTTCCCTCCATCGTAATGCCATCGACGGCGAAGCCCACTACCGCCAATACACTCAACCGTGCCGATGACTTCCCCCGCCATTGCCCAAGCAAGGCTCTGCCCGGGGCAGAACACGATCCACGCTATGGCGTATCCCCTCCTGGCAGCGGCTCCAACACCGTAGCCGCCAAAACAGCATTATTCCGCCATTGGACGGCGATCATTCACTACACTGGGGCGACATGAACCAGGCCACGCATCATGTGTCTCACCCGTTGACTGCTGCTACCGTTGGGCGACGACTCGCCGCCGCCGCAGGGATCAGCGCTCTACTGCTGTGCAGCAGCATTGGGATCACCAACGCATCCGCAGACACCAGGGCCGCCACCACAGTGGTGCAACACAGCCGTATTCCTGCCGCGGCATCCACGCTGCCTGCGACCCCGCTTATCGTGGCACAGGCGGCACCCGCCACAGCAGTGCGCACCACCACCATCTATGATCCGGCAGGGCATCTTTCCGCAGCTGATCAAGACCTGTTGCAACAAACTGTTGCCACCGCTGATTTACCGGCAATGGTCAACACGGTGGCGTTTCTCGTGTTCCCAGACAACGCCGACAACTTCAACGACACGATCCGCGACTATGTGGAACACACCAACGACACGTTGATCTCGCAAGACCGGCAAAAATATGCGCCCGGATCGCTGATTTTCGCGATCGGCCTCGATCCCCGCCGGATCGGTGTGTACGGCGGGGATGATGTGCTTACCGCTCTGGACTATTACGGCCCTGGACGGGAAGCAGCGATCCACGGGGCAATACGCGACGTACTGCGCTCGAACGGTGATCCGAACTTTGCACTCGCCTTCACCCAAGGCTTGACGGCCGCCGCCGACACGAATCGGCGCGAGGAAAACACCACCAATGGATCCGGCAGAATACTTGGATTCTTATCCCTGGGCTTTATTGGGCTATGCGTTGGTGGCGCCGGGGTGTATTCGATGCGGAAACGACGCGAAAACAATGCGAAACTCGCGAAACGCTTCGGCAAATTACAGCGCGAATTTACAGAAGTAGCAATGGATCTACCTTCGCTCGATGTGCGTGCACATTCGCTGCAGTCGGCGCTAGCGGATGATCGTCTGCGTCACGAATGGGAAAACCTGCGCGACGATTTTCTGGCTCTCGACGCATTTGTCGGTTCGGGAGCAACCTTAGATCCCGCGAACAATGATCCAAAAGCATTCGCCAAAGTGAAAACAGACATCACTGCCGGCGAAGCGACTGTGCAACGGATGCGGCGCGCGAAGAAGCAGATTGATGATTTATTCGCCGTTGAAAATGGCGACAACAGTGCCCGGCTGCGTCGTGTCAACGATCTTTACGACGATGCTACGAAAGCGCTTGGCGAATCATCCGGTCAAGAACTTAAAGGACGTCTCGCCGACTTGCTGCAAGAAATCACCTCCCTGCGGGAGGCTGTCGATGACCCATCATTCATTGACCGATATATCGAACTAGTCGACCGCTACAAGTATCTCCTGCAATGGGCTGAAAACGAGTTGACCGACTTGACGAAGGATCGTTCAAAGCATCCGCACCGCTATAGCGAACCGCAGCTGGGCGACAAGTCGTGGCGGGTCGGTAACTATGTGCCATACATTGTGTTACAGGATTGGAATACTTCCGCCTACGAAGCCAACCACCGGTCGACGAGTTCCAATTCCTCTTCCGGTTTCACCTCTGGATATTCTTCCTCCGGGTTCTCCGGGGGCGGCTCTTCCTCAAGCTGGTAGTCATTGTTCTCGACACCATCTACGGCACCAGGTTCCTCACCTGCAAATGAAGAACCTGGTGCTACTTCGATGTTTTTCCGAATAGTTTCTCGATGAGCCCTGTGGTGTTGGGCTGCGGGGTGGTGGCAGGACAGGTACACCGCTGTGCCGGCGGCACCTGCGCCATAACCTGATCGGCGTGCTTACCGCAGCCCGCCCAGGTGGTGTTCCCACATTGCTGACATTGCACCGGTCGACACATCTCGGAGTTCCTTTCAAGAATGCTGTTACATTGAACCTTACTTGGCACAGGCTGCGGCAGAGGTAGCATTACGTATCCCGGCGCGCCAATCCACCGCACACCCCACGTCAACAGCATGGATACACAGACCTGGCAGATGCACCCTGCAGTGTAGTCAACGGTTTGCACATGGCTGCCACCAGCAGGGGCAAGGTTGAAAATGGTTGACTCTGACCGGGTTGCCTTCTGCAAAACTGTGGCGTAGTGGGACTTCTGGTTTTCTACCAGCCCAAGTTGTGGAGTTGTTCATCGTCGAAGCCGAAGTGGTGTCCGATTTCGTGGCCGACAGTGGTGGCGACTTCTTCGATGAGTTCTTCTTCAGTCCGGCAGTGCCGTTTCAACGCTTCTTTATACAGGGTGATCGTTGATGGCAGCCCGGAGAAGTTGCTGGTGCGTTCCGGGAGTGCCACCCCCCGATACAGGCCAAGGACATACGGCGACTCTGGGTTCCAGTCTTCGACAAGGATGGCAACATTGTCGAGTCGTTGAATAAATTGCCTAGGTATCCGGTCAAGACCTAGGTCGACGAGTTCTTCAAATCGTTCGTCGGATACTTCAATCACGCCATTTCACCTCTTGTGCTGCGCTGGTTCGCTGTTGTCTTTCCAACGCCGCAAGGATGGGTCTCGATTCCCTACTCGTGTGGCACACCGGATTGACCTGCAGGTTTCGTTGTGTCGTCGCGACAGATTCCCTTGGCGGGACGCTGCGGCAAACCTTACTGTGGGGCTGGTGGAGTGTCGCCGGCCGGTGGATTGTTGCGCAATGGTCGACGTTCCGGCTGGGGTGGTGGCGGGTTGCCGTTGATGGTGAACGGGCCGGTGGCGCTGCCCTGCAGGGTGGCGAACCCGCCGTCAACATTTTTCACCAGTGCACAGTTCGCGGTGCGGGACCCACCTTCCCAAGAGCGGGGTTGTACGACTGTCCAAAAGAATTCGAGGGTGGAATAGTACAGCGGATCGTCGCCACCTAAATAGTCGATCGCTGCCTGCTGGCACAGTGGTCGCAGCAGCGCATCCTGCTCTTCAATGGAAGGGGTTCGATCGGGGAAGTGTTCCCGCAGATCGACGACTTTCGTGATTTCGAGCGTGTGATCATTCGCGCAGTCGACAATCTTGGTCGCATTAGCCTGGTCGACGAAGATACATTGGCCGACTGCTGCTGCCCGGGACTGATCTTGGTCAACCACCCGACCACGGGTTATTTGCGGGAAACCATCATCGTCGGGGGCTTGCAGCCCGCACAGCATCGTACGGTCGCCTGCCTCCCAAAAGGTGGGCTGCGGCAGAATCAGGGAGATTGAATAGCGCCCATTCGGGTCGAACGTGCCGCCCACATATTCCAGGGTGGGATTTTTGCACAGCTGTTCGCGGAGCTGCGCCTGCCGGGTGACACTTGGCGGCTGCGACTTTGGCCCGAACTCGCTGGAGGGGAACGCCGACAGGTCTGTGCGGGCAGACACCTCAAATCGGTGTTCCACAGCACAGTCAATAGTGCGGAAGTTGCTCATCACTCCAGCGTCGTCCACATCCCAGGTCACACAGTCACCCGGCTGGGCAGTGGTGAAAGAGGGGGCGGTGGCAACCGGGGTGGGGGTGATTGATCCAGTGGTGCTGGTACTACCCGGGGTGCCTTCGGCGACCGTGGCAGGTGCAGTGTCTTGGGCACGCACATAGTCGTAGGCGCCGACTGCTGCCGCCGCCCCTAACGCGACGACGAGCACACTGTTGACGACGGCACTTGAGCGCCACACTTGTTTGCGTCCCATAATGGCACCCATTTTGCCCCACTGATCGGCCAAATGCCAGGCTGCCCCATCGTGTGGCTGCAACTGTGATCTCACCGGCGGCTGTGCAGGGTAAGGTAGACGCCATGATCGATCTGAAACTGTTACGCGAAAATCCTGATCTTGTCCGCCAGTCGCAGCTCACCCGCGGGGAAGATCCGGCGCTGGTAGATAAGTTACTGGCCGCCGACGAACAGCGCCGCGCCGCGATTGTGCGGGCTGATGCGTTGCGCAATGAGCAGAAAACATTCGGGAAAAAGATCGGTCAAGCAAGTCCTGAGGATCGGCCAAAACTGCTCGCAGGCTCCAATCAGCTGAAAGCTGATGTGAAGGCCGCAGAGGCCGAACAGAAAGAAGCTGAGGCGTTAGTTGCTCAGCTGCAAATGTCGATCGGCAACATTGTTGAAGGTGCCCCTGCTGGTGGGGAAGAAGACTTCATTGTGATGGAAACGATCGGAGAGATCCCCACCTTCGATTTCACCCCGAAAGACCATTTAGAACTTGGCGAATCGTTAGGGCTTATCGACACCGAACGGGGTACGAAGGTTTCGGGCGCGCGCTTTTATTATCTCACCGGCAATGGTGCACTGCTGCAGCTGGCGATGCTGAATTTAGCGGCAAAGAAAGCTGTTGAGCATGGGTTTACCTTGATGGTGCCGCCAGTGTTGGTGCGCCCGGAGACGATGCGCGGCACCGGGTTCCTGGATTCGCATGCCGACGAGATTTATCACCTGGAAGAAGACGATCTGTATCTTGTCGGCACCTCCGAGGTGGCCTTAGCCGGCTACCATTCTGGGGAAATCATCGACCTGGCTCAAGGACCGTTGCGCTACGCCGGCTGGTCTTCGTGTTTCCGCCGCGAAGCAGGTTCCTACGGCAAGGACACTCGCGGCATTTTGCGGGTTCACCAATTCGACAAGGTCGAGATGTTCACCTGGTGCAAGCCGGAGGAGGCAGCTGCAGAGCACGAAAAACTCCTCGCAATGGAGAAAGATATGCTCGCCGCAGTGGAAGTGCCCTATCGGGTGATTGATGTCGCCGGCGGCGATCTAGGATCGTCTGCTGCCCGCAAGTTTGATACAGAGGCTTGGGTGCCCACCCAGGAAACCTATCGGGAGCTTACCTCTACTTCGAACTGCACCACTTTCCAGGCTCGCCGATTGAAGGTGCGCTACCGTGACAACGATGGTCGTACCCAGCCGTGTGCCACCCTCAACGGCACGTTGGCGACGACCCGTTGGCTAGTTGCGATTTTGGAAAACCATCAGCAGGCCGATGGCAGTGTGCGGGTTCCTACCGCGTTACAGCCATATGTTGGCACTGATGTGCTGCAGCCGGTCAAGTAACATTCCGCGGCTCTGCTGCGCCGTGTGATTAGTCAAGCGCCCACAAGATGACTGTTCCTTCCTGGAAAGCCGCTTGGGGCGTTTGTTTTTGCTGCCTGCTTGCAGCAGCAGTGTCGGATGTGTTGCATAAGGTTGTGCGGGTTGTTGTCGGTTTTTTCGCTTGCACGCTGCGGTATCACCACACACCATCGTGACCTGGTCGCTGTTTTCCGCCAGTCCGATGGTGGTTCAATCCCGCCGCCAGGTAGGCTTGGACGGTGAGTGTTTGCTGTCACCGCTTGCAACAGCAGCTGTCTTACCAGTGAGAAGACTAGTGTGCTGTTGCGATACGTTTCGCTGCACCGCCGCTGACCACCATGATCGAATCTGCGCAATCCTCTCGTTGTTACCAGGGCTGCAGGGTTCGGCACGCATCTGCTTCGATTGGAGAGCCTCGTTATGCTTCGACGGAACACCCCGGACTATCACCAGCAGGGAATGTTCCGGGTTCCTGCCGACCTACAGCAGGTTGATCTTCACCATTCCGAGGCGGTCGAAACGTTCTACAGTGGGGTGACCCGCGCAGTTCGGGCGGTGATGCGCGCCCAAGATTTGCAGATCACCGTCGACGGCGCGGAACATATTCCAGCGAGTGGCGGGGCGCTACTGGCAATCAACCACACTGGCTATTTTGATTTTGTGTTCGCGGGTATTCCAGCCTATTTGCGTGGTAAACGACTTGTTCGGTTTATGGCGAAAAAGGAAGTGTTTCAGCATAAGATCACCGGACCTGTGATGCGGGCTATGAAACACATTAGTGTGGATCGTTCGCAAGGACGCGGCTCGTTAGAAGAGGCTGTTGATCGCCTCAAAGAGGGGCAGCTGGTGGGGATTTTCCCCGAGTCGACGATCTCGCGATCTTTCCTCATTCGGGAAGAGTTAAAGACTGGCGCAGCCCGGATTGCGGATCAGGCCGGGGTGCCGCTTCTGCCGGTGATTGTGTTTGGTTCCCATCGGATTTGGACGAAGGAACAGCCGAAACATTTCGGTCGCCACAGTATTCCGATCATGATCGAAGTTGGGCCACCGCTGGAACTGTCTGGCGACTCGGAAGCTGACACGGCGCTGCTGCATGAAACCCTCGAGGAGATGCTCGACCGGGTAATCAGCCGCTATATCGAGCTTTATGGCCCATTTGATGACCGGCCATATTGGTTGCCGCAGCGCTATGGTGGTTCCGCCCCGACCCCAGAACAGGCACGGGTGCGGCATCAGAAAGAATTGGCGATGCGGCGGCAGAAGAAGGAACAGAAGCTTAACCGCACCATTGAGCGGAAAGCGACTTCCGCAATGGAGAAACTCACCCCGAAGGGGCGCACATTGTGGGCGAAAGTGAAACGCAATGTGCGCCGCTTATTGCGGCGATAACGGTGGCCACGCTGTTTGCGTGTTCACTGTTGCTGGTTGCGCTGCCAGCTGCCGCAAATGCGCCGGTGTAGTTAACCCCCAACCCTGGAGAAACCCCTGATGGATTTGTCTGCAATGCCGACACCCCAGCTTGTTGCTAGCGATTTGGATGGCACTTTGCTCAACGATCAGGAACGGATCACTGATCGTACCCGGGCGGCATTGCAGGCAGCCCGTAAGGCTGGGGCGACTGTGGTGTTAGCGACAGGTCGACCCACCCGGTGGATGCGACCTGTGTTGGAGCAGCTTGATTTTCATCCGCATGTGATTTGTGCGAATGGGGCGCTGGTCGTTGATACTGCCAAAGAGACGATTGTTGCGTCGCATCGGCTTGCCCCGCAGGTGCTTGCCACTATTATTGATCAGGCGAAACAGGTACTTCCCACGGCAGGGTTAAGTTTCGCGGTAGAACTTGGTGGGGATCCGGGGGATCATTGGCTTGATGGGGGGTTTCTGGTCACTGCTGGTTATCGACCGGTGTGGAGTGACGATCCGGTGAAGTCTCCCCCGATTACTGCCCCGATTCATGATGACGCTGCGGTTGCGATGATTGCTGCCGGCCCTGACTATCAGCCAGATGGCGGCATGCACAGGTCTACCCGAGGTGTATCCCAGGCGGAAGACAGCAATGACACGGTGGTGTTGCCGAAAGTTCCGGCACAGCAGTATGCGGTAGTCAGCGAGTCGGTAATCGCGGGCGCCCCGGCGGTGAAGCTGTTAATCCGGCAGCCGGCGTTGTCTTCGCAGGACATGTTTGAGGCATTGTCGACCGTGATCGGCGACGACCTGTGCGAACTGACCTATTCGATCCACAGCGGCCTAATAGAGATTAGTGCGGCCGGGGTGAATAAGCGCCAGGGTCTAGAGGATGTCGTCTCGGCGTTGGGGCTTGATCCAGCTGCCACGATCGCTTTTGGGGACATGCCGAATGATGTGGCGATGTTGACGTATGCCGGTGTTGGCGTGGCGATGGGCAATGCGTGCGAGCAGGCGCAGGCGGCAGCCGATTTGGTGACCGGCCGAAATAGCGATGATGGGGTGGCGCAGGTTTTAGAGGTTTGCTTCCCACAAGGATGACCGGTGTTAAGCAGCATGGAGTTTTTTCGACACGATGCCGCGCGTTGCTAGCTATCAACAGCACTTGTGCTGAATTTTCTTCGTTTGCTTGACTGTGTTGGATATCTGGCCTGCCGCAGACTGCTTCCCGGCTGCTTGCCGCATCGGAGCAGATGGGAAAACGCGCAGCATATTGGGGTTTGTTGGGCTGCTACCTTAGTGCGACGCGGCGGCGATAACGTCGGCGGCCACGATGGGGTGTGGGGATAGTAATTGGCCAACGTGCACTAGTTTGAAAAGTGCGACCATTGGCTTGCTGACGTAGGGTGGGCAGCAATGTGCCTGCTGTGTGCGGTGGGGTTATAGCCGGCGAACCAGATTGTTGATTCCCGTCGATCCTTCACTTTTCCCCGAAGGCCCCGGTAAGGATCCTTCAGCGAACTGCCCACTGCATGCCAGACTGCACCGACGACAACCAGCTGTGAGGAGAGTGTCGTATATGGCAACTGATCAACAAGCCCGCCGACGGTCGATGTTGATTGCCGCAAGTGGCACCGTCATCGAATGGTTTGATTTTTCGCTCTTTTTCTACCTGGCAACTTCGCTGAGCCACACGTTTTTCCCCCATGGTCGCTACGCATTGTTGGTCACCTTGGCAACCGGAGCGGTTGGGTTTCTGTTCCGTCCTCTTGGCGCAGTGGTGTTCGGCCATATCGGGGACACGAAGGGGCGCACTACTGCGTTGATCGCCTCAGCGGGGCTGATGGCGATTGCAATGGCCGGTATTGCGCTCATGCCAGGCTATGAGTCGATTGGCGTGTGGGGCGGTATTGGGGTGTTGTGTCTACGGGCGCTGGCCGGATTCTCTGTCGGTGCGGAATATACCGGAATTATGGTGTATCTCATGGAGTCGGCGAGCCAGCATCGGCGTGGCTTTGCCGCTTCGTGGGCGGCCGCGAATTCGGAGGTTGGGGCTCTGCTGGCGGTCGGGTCGGCGGCATTAACTGCGGCAGTGTTGGGTACTGACGGGTTGCACGAGTGGGGTTGGCGGTTGCCGTTTGCACTCGGGGCGGTGTTAGCTGCGGGAATGATTCCGTTGCGCCGCTACATGGTGGAAACACCGGTAGAGAAACCGGATCCGCAGGAAGCTACACCACTAAAGCATGCGCTCACCGTCCAGCGGCGCAACGTGTGGATTTGTTTCTTTATCTCTACGGTGGGTTCGGCTAGTTATTTTCTTACGATCACCTACCTGCCAACCTATGTTGAGACGGTTCGCCAGGGTGATAGTCAGTTGGCGTTAGGGATGGGTACCATTGCAGCTTTTGCAGCTATCCTGGTCACCCCGCTGATTGGGTGGCTTTCTGACGTGTGGGGGCGGCGGCGCACGTTTGGTGCAACGTTGGCTGTGCTGGTGCTTATTGTGCTCCCTGGCTACGCACTGCTCGGATCCCCCAGCATCGGGGTGGTCACTGCTGCGGTGGCTGTGCTTGCCTTGCCGGCAGCAGCCTGGTCGGCAGTTGCGGCGGCAGCTGTGCCGGAACAGTTTGACGCACACGGCCGCTATTCGGGTATGGCAGTTGGTTATAACGTTGCCACGGTGCTATTTGGTGGCCTTACTCCAGCGATTGTTGCGCAGTTAACGGAAGTTACTGGGGATGCGTTGACCCCTGCCTACTATGCTGGGGTGATCGCCTTGCTGGCAGGTGTGCCGGCAGTGTGGATGATGCGGGAGGGCACAACACTGACGAAACGACAACTCAACACCCATTCGTAACAGGCCCGGTAGGCAGGCTTGTGTTCCCGTAAGGGGGATATTGCATAGCTTGGGGTCGGCGGCTATCGCCTTCAGCGATGTGGCATAGTGGGCAGTTATGAAGCAATGTTGTGTGAAATCTAAGTGCTGCAGCAGCCGGGGTCGCTGGCTGGGGCGGACTGTTTTTGGCTGTGCACTGGCTGGCATGGGTGTGTTGCATTTCGCCAAGCCGACTACTGTCGAGTCGATTGTGCCCCCGCAGCTGCCGGGATCTGCTCGGTTGTATAACTATGGTTCGGGGATTGCGGAGATTCTCATCGGGGTGGCTCTGTTGCCGCGCCGGAGCGCAGCAACTGCTGCACGGGCCGCCAAGCTTCTGCTACTTGCTGTGTGGCCGGCAAACTTTTACCATGCGTATCTCGATTTGGTGAACCCTGGTGAGGGGAAGCGTTCGGCAGGTAAATGGATTTATCATCTGCTGCGACAGCCGGCACAGGTGGCATTGATGAAAGCGACTGACAAGATTGCCCGCGCCCACCGCTCATAAGGGTGAAATCACGGGACACCGGTGTGGGCTCTGTTGTTCCTCTACCAACCGTGTCCATGGTGGCGAGGCCTTCCGCCGATGGTATTTGCGGATTCATCAATGAAAAACACCACCGCTGCTGACGCGTTCCCTTGTGCGGGGATCAAGTCAGCGGTGGTGGTGTTTTCTTTTCCCGGTGCCGCTACTGGGCGGCGGCCGGGGTGAGTTCTTGCAACAGCTGGTCGGCAATGTTAGCCAGTAAGGCGCCTGGATCGTACAGGTCACCGTTGGGCAGCCGTATTTCGGTGTCACCGGTTGCCGGGTTGAAGGTTATGTAGCCGCCTTGGAAATCGGTGCGTATCAGGCCTTCTTCGGTGAGGTGTTCTTCGTTGATTGGTAGGCCAAGTGGGCTGGCGTCGAAGCCGGCTGCCGCCCAGGCGTTACCGATTTCACCCCAAATTCCGTGGGTGCCGGCCTCCGGGGAGGAGACGATCAGCCCGTGTTCGAATGGGATGTAGGAGATTTCCGAGTTTTGTGCGCTTGCCGGCACTGCTTTGGTTTCGGCACCTAATACTTTGCCCAAGACTGGGCCGAAGGTGCTGTTGATCTGATTCCAGGTGCGTGAGTATTTCGTGTCCCCGCCGAGGGCAACAACTTTGGTGATGAGCACTGGAACGTCGGCAAGTTTCACACCGCGGGCTACTTCCTTGTTTCCGGCGCCTTGCAGCTGCTCAGGGACAACACCGCGGGCAAGAGCCATGGTGACAGCTGCGGCTGCCAAGGTGCCAACAATTTGCAGTACCTGCTGGTTGCCTGGTTTGGATAGGGTGTTGTCGAGTGTGGTGGCCTGCGACGATCCGTCCTTGGTGTCCCAGCCGGCTAACGCCGAGATCAACGAATTGGCGGCTGTGGAGGGATTGTTTTTCACCGTGCCGGTAAGTTTCTTAGCCGCGTTGAGCTGCTGTTGCTTCTTGCGGAATTCTTGCAACAGGTTGTTTGCTTGACTGTCGAAACTGCCACCGACGATCTGATCATAGTGTGCTTTGGCTTTACGCCGGATCTCGGGGAGGTCAGCTGAAAGGGTGCCGTCGGCGACACCGGTGGCTTCCGCGGAAGCGAAAATATTCGGCAGCACAACGGTGGTGCCTTCCGGATATTTCGAGTTACCTTCGGAGGTGTGGGTGTCGGATCCGTCCGGGGTGAATCCGGCGACGTGGCTGCGCCAGCCGGCTAGTTCGGCGGTGGCGTCAACTGCCTGTTGGGATGGGGCAATGGTGGCGAAGTCCCCCATGAGGGTGACACCCCAGGTGTTTTCGTTAAACCCTGCAGTGTGTTGTCCGCGCACGGCTTTCGTCAAACCGCCGGCGCGACCTTCAAAGATACGGCCGAATTGGTCAACGTAGGCGTTCGCCCCAATGTCGCACCAGCCCAATTGGGTGGTTTGATAATCGTAGATGGCACGCAGCATGGCGGGTACATCTTCCGGGGTGTATTCATTGGAGCCGCCGGTGGCGTTGATAGCGATCGCGTTGACTTCGCCGTCGACCTGGTTGCATTTCTTTGTTGCACCGGCACCTGCCCAGCCTTGGCGGGTGATAATCCGTGGAATACCTTTAAGATCGTCTTCAACGCCGGCAAGATCGTAGGCGGCAATCGCGGTCGGATCGAGAGAGACGAAGATTGCTTCCATGTCGGCGGGGTTAGCCGGCGGCAGTGCTTCCGACACTGGCTCGGCCTGCTCGACGCGGTGACCAAGCGGGGTGCGTGATATTTCTTCGCCAACAGCAGGCACCTGGGAGATGTCATAGTCTGGCGCAGCGGGTGTTTCACCGATCGGTGGAATGACGACGTCTTGTGCCGGTTCCGGTTCTGGAAGCTCCACTGGTGGGGCTTGTACCACCGGCAGATCTGTTGCCGGTTCGACGGCTGGGGCTGGCGTCAGTTCCTCCGGTGCGAGGCCCGCGTCGACCGCGGTGGTTGGCTGTTCGTCGGTGGCTGGTGCCACACCTTGTGTTGCAACCTGCACCTTGGTAGTCGCCGGCAAATAGATCATTTGAGTGCCGTTTGTGTCACCTGCGGCGTCCTGCCCGTCAGGTCGGTTCAATGTTGGTGCGGCGTACCACTGCGACCAGGTGCCGTCCTCTTGGAGTGCCCGCACAAATGTATTGAGATCCTGCGAACCTTTCCAGGTGAGCGCAAACATGGTGAATGGCTCTTCGCGGGTGAACTCAGTGATGGTTTGCGGTGCATCTTCGGGAAGGAGCCCGTAGGTATCGAGCACGTCTTTCAGATCGTTGAGCAGTGGATGCTCCAGGGCGACCGAAAGCCCTTCAGTGTACGGGGCGGCCGCCAGCCGAACAGCATCGACCAGTGGATCATTGTCACCGGCCAGTGCTACTTGGGATTGCTCATGATTGCCGAGCACCATGACCCCACCACCGGCGAAGGCAACCGCGGCGGCGGTCACCCAGGCGGTTACCGGCTTGCGATAAGTGGTAATTCGTCGTCGTTGTGGCACGGTGGTCTCCCTTATTTACCTCGTGCTGGTTACGGTGCGGCCATCACCACACACCAACCCTAAAGTTACAGTTGAGGGTTATGGTACGGCTGTAGCACAGTGTTTGTCATGTGACACGCCGTGACTGTTGTGATTCATGATGCAGACGTGATTGCCGTTGAGGCCCCACACCCACCCCCTTGCCACGGCCACACGCAAAGTCGCCAAGACGCCACCCGACACCTCCCGCACTCCTGCATTCACCAGTGAGGAACTAGCAAACAGCCCAGTACACCAGCCGTTTCAACAGCAAACACTTGCCCTACCTCCATACTCGCAAATGCTGCGCGCCCCCTAATTGAAGGGGAAAAAAAGAAACGTTCACACACCAACTAGTCAAGGTGAGCAGTGAAGACACAACCTTGAACTTCGACCACCCCCACCACCTCTACCCTTCGCGGCCCCTAGAGTCGCACTCGTGCAGTGGATGCATTGAGCCAATTTAGGCTCAAAAAGTTGCTGTCAGTGCAAATTGCACCACTTCAACAAGCCACTGACCTGCAAAAACAGTCCGCTAGTTTGAGATAGACACTAGCGTAAATCCGACTTTCACACTTCAAGCACACAAATTCACACAGCCACACTGAAGCAATACTTTCCCAAAACATCCCACCGCAGACCCAGCTATCCACAAGCCTCAACCCGTAAATCAGTTATCCACAAACGGAAAAGTTACCCCCTTGCCAGTCTCCCCTTATGCGATCTATTGTTCTAATTAACAACCGGATCGAACCGGGAAACACACACATCAGGGGAACATCAGGGGGATTTCACCATGGACACCGTCAACGACCCAGATCGGAAAAGTGACGGTAGCATGACCGACCGCTACCAACGGCTGCTCACCGCTAGTGACTCAATACTCCTCGTCGAGCTCGCAAAGTGGTCAGCTACCGAACAATTCGCCCACGCCACCGGGCTTCTCATTATTGGCATCATGGCCATTCGCGGTATCCAATTTCACGGTGGCCGACGTGACATGGTGAAGTTCCTCGAAGAGACTTACGGCTTGACTAAAGCGACCGCCGCCCGTCGGATCCGCTACGGTCGCTTTTTAGTCGAACACCCAAATACCTACCAGGCAATGCTGAACGGCACGATACGTGCCGACCACCTGCCCACGATGATTGCCTATATCGACACCATCACCGAGCCGGTGCTTCTGAGCTTCGCAACCAGAATGAATGCAAAAACATTCCGGAAAACAGTTCAACGTCTTGCGCACCCTGATCCGAAGGAGAAGGTAGAAACGGACTATTGGATTGCAATGGACACCGACGACACTGGGGCGGTAACGATCAAAGGAGTACTCGATCCAATCCTTGGTGCCCAACTTCAAGCCGTACTGAAACACACCGAGCCGCTTATCAAAGCGAAACATAACCGACTCAAACAATTACGAAAAACCACAACCCAACAACGTGCTCGTTACTCCAAAAAGCGCGCCACTACCAGCGAAATCACTGATCGGTCCAGTGCTGCGGAAAATACCACCACTACACAGACGGTAACCCTCGATTCCGCAAAACAAGATGCCACGGACATCAATCCAGCGTCTACCACCAGTGACCAAGCCGCGGTTTCTCCCGTATTTGCCGAAGTCATCGAAGAGATTGAGGCAATTCGCCAACGCGAAGGGTTAACCAACTTGCGTAGCACCCATTTCTCTTCGCACGGCCCGATTCATCCACGGCTAACCTATGCTGCATTCAGCGTTGTGGTGCGTGCTCTTATCGGCACACACTGGGAAAACCAGCCCACGAAAACACCCGGCGCGACGGTGACCGCCATTTTGCACAATACTGCAGATGTCACCCCTGAAAATAGCGAGGGTAAGGTCGATTCTGCCGCCGCAGGCGAGACGAAACAGGCCGATTCGCAGCAATCGGAAAATGTTGCACGTTTCAGCGTGAAAAAGCGCCAACGGAACGGCCGCCGCAGCAGGAAAAACCAGGGCGACACCGACCGGTGGACATTGGCGCTACCCGACCGGCAACAATCTGGCGTGACACTGTCGCTGCCCCACCAGCGTTATCTTGACCCAGATCATCAAGCCCATCTGTTAGCAAACGCAGATGCGTTTACAGTCATCAGTGTCGACAACAAAGGGGAAGTCCTCAACTATGGCCGGGCGCATCGCCTTGCCCGCACCAAACAGGTCAATGCGCTACTCGCACTGTATAACCATACCTGTGCGGTGCCGCTGTGCCACAACACCAGGAACCTGGAGTTTCATCACATTGTTCCCTGGTCAAAAGGTGGACGCACCGACATTGATAATTTGATTCCGCTTTGTGCCGGCTGCCACGCAGAAGTCACCCAGCAACTGCTGACGATCACCCCGATCAATAACAATACGATGCTGCAGTTTTTGTTCGGAACATGTCAGGAAATCATCATTACCGACCGTAAACATCCGAAACTCAACTGGCAGAAAACACCTGCGCAATCACCTGTTCTTCCGCCAGTTGTCACCAGCCTTCCAGATGGGCTTATCGATACAGCGGATCAGGTGTTTTGCACTCGTAATGCGAGTCGAATGATCCCGGTCTGGTATCTCGCAGACAGCAACTATATTCCCGCACAGGCCGCACATCTCGGCAAAGAACTCGCCGCCCGTACCAGCAGCAATACGGACAATGAAAACGCGGTTAATGACAGCATCAGTGAACTCGCTGAGGCCAATGCTGGACAGGATGGTGGAGTGTCTGTGATCCGATCGACCACAGCTGACGGCACTACAGTAGTGTCGCTTGAGACCCATGATCACACTCGCCGCGACACACTCACCCCAGCGGTCATGTTTGATACCCCAAAAAGCACCGCAGTGTTCCCCTTAAGCGTGGTCAACCAACTCGCAGCAAGTACTGAGCCACAATTTCGGGTGCTAGCCCATGCGATGGTCCAAACCAATGCACGGTATCACGGCGTATTGCAACTCACTGACCCAAAAATCCGGCTTACCAGTGAAATCACTGCTGTCGATCTCAATACCCCGACTCGGGAACCCTCGTATCTCTTCACCCGGAATACATCAGCGACTCTTGACACAAATGCACGACAGTCCCTAAACACGGATTCTGCCGAGTCAGACTTCATCCCAAAGATGGTGTTTCCCCGTGCCAGCTGGCAGGGTGCGGCATCCTTACAGGTGCACAGATACACCCGGCATCTGCCACCGGTTCTGTCTGTTACTCCGGAACCGATTGCGGATGTCCCAAAATCTGCGTTGTATCCACCGCGACCGGTGTTCCGGCGACGCGGACGCAATACCTGCGACAAAGCGGTAGCGAACTTCGCGGTGCCGTCCACCGCGATCCTTGCTCGGATTCATGCGAAAGGCGACGTTCCCTGCAGTGAGGCACCATCCTGGCATGTCCACAGCGAACGGGCAGACCAGATGCATACCGCATTTTGGTACACCAATACGGTGCAGTGGCGTAATCCTGGCACCGCAATTCAACAATTAGCCTGTAGAAAACCGCTCATCGATAACACGGTCAACTTTCATGCGCGTTCATCCACACCGTCCACGCTTTGGGCAGCTGGGACAAACAGCACGATCACGGAAACTACTAGGGCAGCGCAGACTACTGGTGGCACAACAGGATCTGCGCTTGGCACAACACACGCAGTCACTACGCCGGCACCCACTATCAAATTCCCGGATTTGGCGGCACTGTTTACCCGCTATGCCACTCTTGTTCCCTCATCCTCATATTGCAGCATGTTGGAAAACAAGCCCCGCAACTGTGTCGCTGATCAGCAACTCATTGCGGACACAGTGATGTTGCAGCAGCTTGGTATCGCTATCGGCATGATTGAGCCCTGGCGGGAACAGCGTATCGATCAAATGCCACATGATTTAATCGGGGAATATTTCATTGAGCTGCGTCTGCGGATCTGTCGCTTCATCACCGCGCAACTTGCGTTCTACGATGTGAAAATCAACCCGGAAAGCAATGCAATGGTGTGGGTATATGCGCCGTTGTACGAACTAGAGCGTCCTTCGGTGGAGATTCCAGGTGATTCTGCGATCGATCTTGATGCTCTTTGCGATGAAGATGTCGACGACGACTCCGCCTCCATGCCGCATAGCTCCAGTTACTCTCCCACAGCAGCTAGCGTTCCAGCCACAGATGAGATTACAAACGACAATGACCAGCAATGGTTGTCCTTGCGGAAGCTGCTAGGAATTTGCGAGCATCCCATCACAGTATGGGGAGAGTATTGGCAACACAGCGGTGATCTGGCAGCTGCGATTGCTGAGGTGATTGGCGATATTCACGGCACTGATCTGCTGCGAATGCCAATATCCACCGATACTGGTACGACAAATTTGCCACAAAAGCAGGGTCAACAGACGATGTTCGAAAACCTGAATCCTGACAGTGCCGGACGTGGCCGTACCCGAGATGAAGGTGACGACAGCAACCACAACCCCGGTAAAGGACAAGATGGAGTGGTCGATGACCACGAGGATACGCCACCTCGGCAACGCCAGTAACCCAATTACACCAACCCCTATCACTAATAGTGATAGATATATCCGCAGGTCAAACGGGTAGCAAAGTGGTGCAAATTGCACTGACACCTACTTTGCACCGACTCCGGCCACCTCAACACAGGCGAGGAAAAACAAGATCAGGATCCCAGAACTGCATCCTGCGGATGGCGATGGACAGTGAAACGGGGCATCACCGACCAGGCCACAACGCGCTGTTGATCCGCGCATTTTAATAGCACTAACGACTCAACAATTGCAGAAAGCATAAGGAGTAAAACTATGCCATCACCAATATTTTCCTCACTTTCTCGGAATGGCCACCAAAGAACTACTGCTGTGCCGACTACTGTGGGGCACATGAGTGAACACACCCCAGCAGAGCTTCCTACAGATACCTACGATCTTCTCGTAGTTGGCAGTGGCTTATTCGGCCTCACCGTCGCCGAACGTGCAGCGAGCCAATTAAACAAGCGTGTCCTGATCGTCGAGGCACGCAACCATCTTGGCGGCAATGCCTATTCTGAGCAGGAACCAGAAACCGGGATTGAAATCCACAAATACGGGGCACACCTTTTTCACACTTCAAACAAGCGAGTGTGGGACTATGTCAACCAGTTCACTTCATTCACCAACTACCAGCATCGGGTGTTTGCCCTACACAAGGGACAGGCATATCAGTTCCCCATGGGGTTAGGGCTGATCAGCCAGTTTTTCGGTCGCTACTATAGCCCCGATGAGGCGAAAGCCCTGATCCAAGAACAGGCCGCAGAAATCGACACCGATCAGGCCACCAACTTGGAAGAAAAAGCAATTTCGCTTATCGGCCGACCTCTATACGAGGCGTTTATTCGTGACTACACCGCGAAACAGTGGCAAACCGATCCAAAGGATCTACCCGCCGGCAACATCACTCGGCTGCCGGTGCGATACAACTTTGATAACCGTTATTTCAACGACACCTATGAAGGGCTGCCCGTTGATGGCTATGCGGCGTGGCTGAACCGCATGGCGGATCATCCGAATATCGATGTCGTCTTACAGACCAACTGGTTCGATGTTGCTGAAGCGCTTCGTCAACGATCTCCGGAAGCACCGGTGGTGTACACCGGCCCGCTTGACCGCTACTTCAACTATGCGGCTGGCGAACTGGGATGGCGCACCCTGGACTTCGCCACAGAGGTGCTGGACACTGGCGACTTCCAAGGCACCCCGGTAATGAACTACAACGATGCGGATGTCCCCTTTACCCGAATCCACGAGTTTAAACATTTCCATCCGGAGCGGGCAGATGTCTATCCCAAGGATAAGACAGTCATCATGAAGGAGTATTCCCGATTCGCGGCGGAAGGAGATGAGCCATATTATCCGATCAACACTCCGGAAGATAGGGAAAAACTAGCTGCTTATCGCCGCCTAGCTGACCAGGAAACAGCCGATAATCAAGTGTATTTTGGTGGCCGCTTGGGCACCTATCAGTACCTGGATATGCATATGGCGATTGCGAGTGCACTCACAATGTTTGATAACAAACTCGCACCGTTATGGACGAGTAACAACTAGTCGCAAGTTTGCGCACAGATCTGGCGCAACGGCATTCACAGAATCCCTGGCGGTAGTGATGCTGAACGTCACATCTACCGCGCGTATTAGCTCACGACCAGATTTGGCAGGCATAATAGAAGGTTATGACTCGACTGTTTGGCACCGACGGGGTTCGCGGCAAGGCGAACCAACAACTTACGGCCACTTTGGCACTGAAGCTGGGCGCTGCTGCGGCGCATGTGTTGACGCACAAGCGGCGCACAGCGAAACGGCGTCCGGTGGCGGTGGTTGGCCGTGATCCTCGGGTTTCCGGCGAGATGCTGGCTGCAGCGCTTTCTGCTGGTATGGCCAGCCAGGGAGTGGACGTACTGCGGGTGGGCGTGCTGCCCACCCCTGCCGTGGCATATCTGACAGATGCATACGGTGCTGACATGGGTGTGATGATCTCGGCATCGCATAACCCGATGCCCGATAACGGCATCAAGTTCTTTTCTGCCGGCGGCCGGAAATTACCCGACGAGCTAGAAGACGAAATTGAGCAAACGCTTTCTTCCCTCACCGAAACTGGCCCCACCGGACACGGTATTGGCCGGGTTATTGAGGAGGCACATGATGCGGAAGAACGCTATCTCAAACACTTGATGCGGGCAGTACCTACTTCCCTAGCAGGCATCAAGGTCGTTGTGGACTGCGCTAATGGTGCTGCTTTCAACGCTGCCCCGCAGGCGTATTCGATGGCGGGTGCCGAGGTTGTTGCCATCCATAATGAGCCTAATGCCTACAACATCAACGATAACTGCGGCTCAACCCACATCGAGCAGATAAAGCAGGCTGTAGTCGAGCATGGTGCCGATATTGGGTTAGCTCATGACGGCGACGCTGATCGCTGCCTGGCGGTGGATGCTAACGGCAACGAGGTCGATGGCGACCAGATAATGGCGATTCTCGCCAAAGGGATGCAGGAAAACGGGGAGCTACGCAAAAACACTCTGGTTGCGACAGTGATGAGTAATCTGGGGTTGAAACTCGCCATGGAGGAAGCGGGTATTACGTTGCGTGCCACCCAGGTAGGCGACCGCTATGTGCTGGCGGATATGAATGAAGGTGGCTATTCGCTCGGCGGTGAACAGTCTGGGCATATTATTATCTCCGACTTCGCCACAACAGGGGACGGCGTACTAACGGGTCTTATGTTGATGGCTCGAATGGCGGAAACCCAGTCGTCGATCGCCGAACTGGCCTCTGCGATGAAGGTGCTGCCACAAGTGCTGATTAATGTGCCAGTAAGCAATAAACAGTTGGTTATGGACGACCCGCAGGTGAAGGCAAGTATTGCGGAGGCTGAAGCGGAGCTTGGTTCCACCGGTCGGGTGTTGCTGCGCCCTTCCGGTACGGAAGAGCTGTTCCGTGTCATGGTCGAAGCAGCGGATAAGGAAACCGCACAACGGATTGCAGGTAGGCTCGCCGCGATCGTCACCGAGGTGTGATGACTTCGCGCCCATTGGGGTGTGGTTTGCCCGGCGCGCCAACTATGCAAAAGTGATACCAGCGACCTGGTATCGTGCTGTGACTATTGTCTGACGTCGCGGTGATGCAGTGAGTCTGCATAGTGGCACCATCCCACCCGGGCATATTGCGGCGCGAAAAGACGCAATGCACCAGCGTTGTGTCTGTTTCGCAACAGTACAGTTTTCCAGGTGGGGTGCGCCCTAGCGCGGTGTATCGCCTTCCCGGTGGTTCTACGACGCCCACGTTTTCGCAGCTTGGGGGTGTCGCTGATCCACGTTAACACCAACAGTAAAGGACATAGGTGCAGTGACCCAGCCACACCCTGCTTTCGCCCTAGAGACCAGTGACGTGTCGAAAACTTTCGGCCGGGGTAGCAATGCGGTGCAAGCATTGCGGCAAGTTTCCGTGCAGCTTCCGGCCGGCCAATGGACAGCTTTAATGGGGCCATCCGGTTCAGGGAAAACTACGCTGCTGCATGTGCTTGCCGGGTTGGCCACCCCTGACTCGGGTTCGGTGTTGCTGCATCCTTCCGCCGCCCATCCTGGATCGGTTGTTGATGTGGCAAGCCTTTCCGATGCGGAGCGTACGAAATTGCGCCGTACCCGTATTGGTGTGATTTTTCAAGAGTTCAATCTTGTTCCGGTGTTGTCGGTGCGGGACAACATTCGACTACCGATGCGTCTTGCGCACCAGCGGATTGATGAGCAGCGTTTTAGCGATATTGTTACCCGGCTTGGGTTGGGTGACCGACTGCGCCATACCCCGGCTGCATTATCCGGTGGGCAGCGGCAACGGGTTGCTGTTGCTCGGGCATTATTGTCGCAGCCGGATGTGTTACTAGCGGACGAGCCGACTGGCAATCTTGATTCACGAACCTCTGAAGCGGTACTTGGACTGTTCCGGGAGATTGTGGACACCTTTGGCGTGACTGTGGCTATGGTCACCCATGATCCGCAGGCTGCTGCGGTTGCTGATCGAACCATCCATATGGTCGATGGGGTGATCACCACCCCTTCGACGGCGGGAATAGTAGAAGGTGCGCAGCGCAATGATGCACCGTTGCCGCACCCACCACGCTTCGCCGGGGAGGTGTAACAGGCCGATGTTGCGTTTTGCACTTGGACAGCTCCGCTATCGTGCCGGCCGCTATTTGGCGGTGTGGTTTGCGATTGTGGCGGCGGTGACGTTGACTACCGCAACCGCGGATATTGCGGCGACAGTACAGCATTCGCTGCGAGACGTGTTTAGCCGCACCTATCCTGCTGCCGGGGTAACAGCCACAGTTGCCGGTTCCCGGGAAGAATCCGCTGCACTGCTTGAGCAGGCGTCACAAATCCCGGCAGTTACTGCCGCAACATTTGATGAACAGGTCACCGCATACTTCGCCCCACCCGGGCAGCCGCTTGCCACCGTGCGGGTGATGGCGATCAGTGAAGGCCCACTGCAGTGGCGGCGGGTATTGGAGGGGCAGCTGCCCACCCAGCCCGGGGAGATAGCCACCTCGTCGAACAGCATCCCGGTGGGATCCACAGGGGAGTTGCGGGGTAGCAACGGGCAGCCGCTCATTCCTGTGACCGTGGTTGGCCGGGTGGAACGCTCCGGGGTGGAAGAATTCTCTGGAACAGACTTCCTCTTCGGCAACCCGCAGCTGGTCGCGGATTTAGCTGGTTCCACTGCCCGCGGGGAATTACGTGCTGCCACCACCAGCCCGGCGGCAGCAACAGATGTGGCGGCAGCGTTTACCGGTGGGGGGCTGCCCGCGGTGGAGAAAGCCGCCACAAACTCGGCAGTCGCTGAGAAACTCACCGAGAAATATTTAGCGAAACGGGAACGCTATTTCCTCCTGTTGCGGCTATTTGTTGTGGTGGTTGCCGCAACCGCCTTAGCGGTGATTGCCTCCGCATTCGGGGTGATTGCGTTAGGACGCACCAGGGAGTTTGCACTCTTGCACACCCTCGGCGCGACAGCAGGTCAACTCCATATTGCACACGCTATCGAGTCGTGTGTCCTTGCTGCCACCGCCGTACTGTTTGGTCTGCCGCTGGGACGCTGGCTGGGGTCGCAAGCAAGTGATCATGCCAACGTGATCGGAGTGGATTTTCCGCTGCAATTCCATGCAGCTTCCCCGCCAGTGTGGGCGGCGATCGCCGTCGCGGTGCTGGTGTTGACCTGGGTTGCTGGGTTGCCGGCGATGCGAAACGCCATGAAGCAGGATCCGATTGCCGCCCTGTTTAGCACAGACGACCGGCCACGGCTATTGCCGCGGCTGGTTGCCCTTGTGGTACCGGGAATTGTTGCAATTGTCCTCGGCTGGTGGTGGAAACACACCATTGACGGCACGTTAACCGGGGTGAATTCCACCGCCCGACGGCTGGTCGGCAGCTATGGGGTGATTGCCCCCATCGGGGCAGCAACACTGCTCGCCGCAGGTGTCACGCTAATCGCTAGTGCCATCATCGTCAGCCTGCTGGCCACTGCCGGCAAACTCATCCCACTGCGCGGCCTTGCCGTCGCCAAACTCACCTGCGCCTATATTGGGCGAGGCATTGGTCGTGCCGCTGCGATGAGTGCCATCATGCTGCTGGGCTGCGTACTCATTGCGGCTGTCACCGCCGGCCAACATGTGCTGAAAGCAGCAGTGGTGGAAACCGCTGCTGTCACCCACGATGTGGATGTGACCCTTACCGGGGTCGGCGATCCGGTGCCGCTGCCACTCGTTGATACGCTGCGCAACGATCCCGGGGTGGAAGCTGTGGCCACGCCACCGATGGTGCAACTGCGGGTGCAGCTGCCAGAGCTTTCCACCACCAGCACCGTTGATGCGCTAGTACTCGGGGTCGACCAGGCCGATACCCTGACCCGCGGTCACCAAACGATCGCCGATGCGGATGTGTTGATCGGTCGAATGAGTCCGCTGCGAGATCAGCTTGCCGACGGCGCGACAGTCACCGCCCAACTGGGGGACTTCACCATTTTTGATCTCACAACCAGCTACGCGGATATCCCCTTTGATGTTATCCAGCCGCGCCGTGTCCCCGAGGAGATCACTGCCGCCGCACAGCAGCTAGAAGCCAACACAGGTGGGGTGCCGATAGTGCTTGTGCGGGTTGCCGGGGAAGCTAACCAGGCCGCCGACAATCCCACCCTGGCCAATATCAAAGCAGCCGTTGGCACGTCACCAACCCCGGTGAGCTTGCTGGAACGGTTCACCGCCCGGGAAAGCATCACCGAATCCGCGCAGCGAATTGTCACTATCGCAAACTTAATGACGGCTGTCGCCCTCTTGATAGCCGCCGTCGGTGTCACCAACACGGTGCTACTCAGCGTGCAACAACGGCGCCGCGATCAGGCATTACTGCACAGCATCGGTTTGCTGCATCGACAATATGTGCTCAGCACCTTGGCGGAAACTGTCCTTATCACCGCACCAGCCGCAATCATCGGTATCCTCAGCGGGGCAATACTTGGCACCTGGTCGGCGCAGGCCATCACCTTCCGCCAAGTCGTGTGGACACTACCGGATGATCCCAGCGCCGTCATCGGCTACATCATCGTGCCGATTCTGGTCGCAGTATTCGCCGCAGCTGTTGGCATCCTGTTCACCAGCCGCAGCACCCGCCCCGCCGACTACCGATAACCAGCACCGGAAAACACGACACGCAAAGAATCAACACCCACTGGCAGTGGCGGATCGCCGCCGTTGCCAGTGGGTGTGCTCCTTTTCGCCACCACAATGATGCGACAGCTGGAATGTCCCCTCACTCTCACCGATCATCCCGCCGCCACACGGGACAACCAAGGACAATATTTCCCAAAGCCCACAGTTTCACCGCGATGTGGGGATCTCATGTAATATTCACCAGTGAAGTTAACGACATTAGTTTTTGGCAGCAGGAAATAATTCGTCGATTCCAACATCATGCAGCCCCCTGCGAAACACGGCCACAACTGCCGGAACCGCCGTTATTGGTCGGCGCCGGAATATCCGTTTTTCGTTTTCTATCCAGCATGAAAAAGAGCACAGAAATCAGGTGATTTTGGGTTTCACTCTCCCCGAACAGTTATGCACCTGATGATGATTTCGCAATATTGGCACCCTGAACAAGGCGTTGTACAACGACGACTCGCCTGGATCCTGGGTGACGCTGCCCGCGCCGGACATCACATCACAGCGGTGGTGCCGCCACCTCACTATCCCGGTGGGCAGCTCATGAGCGACGATCCTCGAAATCAAACGGGTGCCGTCGACAGATCCACCCCCCACTTCACGGTGTATCGCTGTCGTTTCCGCCCCCACGATGCCTCAATAGTTAGCCGGGTACAAGATCAGGCTGTCATCATGTGCAGCCAAATCATCACCGCCAGCCGGGCAATCCGCAACGCCCGGGCGGCCGGCAACCCGGTTGAGGTTATCGTCTGCACAGTGCCGGCACTACCGTCGGCGTTTGTCGCCTATGCACTATCTCGACTACATCGGCTACCGCTCGTAGTGGAACTGCGCGATGCATGGCCTGAGATTTTGGAATACATCGACCAGTGGAATGATCCCCAACGTCCCACTATGAATCCGTGGGCGAAAACAAAACGCGCCCTTTTCCATGTATTGCTCCTCACCGGGGGTCGCGCACTTCGCTTTGTGCTCAGCCGCGCCGATCTCCTCATCACCACGACCGGTACCCTTGCCGCCGAACACACCCGCCGCGGCCACCCTAATGTTATTGCAGTGCGAAACCGTGCCGGGTCGGGGATTCCGAACTGTAACGCCTATCCGGCACGCGGCTTCGGACCACTGCGAGTGTTCTATGGTGGCACCGTCGGGCGTGCCCAAGGATTAACCAATGCGATTGAAGCTGTTGCGTTAGCCAAACAGCAGGGTGTCGAGGTGGAATTACGAATCACCGGCGGCGGTGTGTTCGTCAAAGCATTAGAACGGCTTGCCCACAAACTCGCCGTTGACGTGGACTTTACCGGTCGCATCCCGTTCGAAGAGATGGTGGGCAACTATCAGTGGGCGGACACCGTGCTGGTACACCTGCAAAACTGGCGGCCAATGGAATACACCATCCCCTCGAAACTCTTCGAGATCATGTGGGCGGAAAAGCATGTGACCGCCGCAGTAGCTGGGGAAGCCGCCCAAATTGTGGCCGAATCCCAGATTGGCGATGTAGTGCCGCCAATGGATCCACAAGCCCTCGCCGACTTGTGGGTTGCCATTGCTCAGGATCGATCCCGTCTTGCGGTTGATGGGCGCGGCAACGCCTGGTTTCGACAGGGTTCCACGTTAGAAGAACTCACCGACCGCTGGGTACACGCCATCGGCAAGGTGGTGAACGCCCAACATCAACCCCACTCCCCCCTGTCACAGCGAACAGCACGAAAAGCGCAGGCAACATTTCATCCTGTGCACCTGCTGCAGCGAATCAGCGAACCACTCGTGCAGCCAGTCCGCCGCATCACCACCGCAGTCCGAAAACGACACAGCCAATGAACGCGAAAGCACGCTGCAGCAATGCGACCGCTCTACTCACCCACGGTGTCGCCGAGGTCGCACGCGACCCGTGGCAGGCGGCAACGAACGTTGCCCGCCGGCTACCCCCCACCTTACGCAACACTCTCACCGCCGCACTCACCAGTATTTCCCCTCGCGTGATAAACGCCACCCGCCAAGACCCGGCAACAACCCCGCAATCTACCGTCACGCAAGACACGGTGACAAGTCACCAACGAAGCGTGCATCAGCCACTTACGTGGCGTGACCTGCTGGCGTTATGTGGGCTTCTGCTGAGCGACCGAACGGACGCAATTTTGGCGATCCTTGCCACTACTCCGCCGAATCCGCTCGCCACCAGCATCATGCTTGCCGCACACCGACTCCCCCGCCCCGATGTGCCGCTCACCGACCGGCAGGCAGTCCGGATCCATGAACAATTCGGGGAACTCGACCACGCTCACCGGCTACTGCAAGGCACCCCGCATTGGTTGTCGCGCTATCTCATCAGCCAGCAACGCCAAGCAATCTCCGCCACGCCCCAACAGGTGCTTAACGAAATACAGAAAACCCGTGTGCAGCAGACCTTTCACGGCGCGCCACAGCAGGCAACTTCACCACGAGTATTGATGCTGCTCAACAGCAGTCTTCCAGTGACAAACAGCGGCTACACTATCCGCAGTCAACAACTGCTGACCGCTTTACAGCAAAATCCAACCCCGCCAATTGTCACCCCAGTCACCCGGTTGAACTATCCGGCGGTAATTGGAAGCTGGGAACAGGCATCCACCCGCACCTATCAAACCATTACCTATCAGCGGTTACAGCATCCCATCCAGCCGATCGGTGCACTGCGTCGAATGCAACGTGAGGCACAGGAACTCCTCCTTCAGGCGCAAGCTACTGGCGCGCAGATTATCCACTCAACCACCGACTATCAGCGTGGCCTGCCTGCACTGGCAGTAGCACGGGCACTCGAGCTGCCATTTATCTATGAGATGCGCGGCCAGCGCGAGCAAACCTGGCTAACCCAATTTGCCGCGCCGGAGGCAGATCGTGCGGCAGCAAGCTGGCAGTATCAAGCGCTCCGAGCAGCAGAAACACGCCTCGCCGCCGCCGCCGACGCGGTCATTGTCCTGTCCGCAGTACAAGCGGAAACACTCGCCAAACGGGGTATTTCCGACAACCGCATTCATATCATCGGTAACAGTATCGACGAGGCACTACTCACCCGCCAGCCAGCTACAGGAGCTCAACGGCGACTACTCGGATTGGAAGAACACAGCTATGTGTTCGGGTCTGTGTCTGCAATCGTTGACTATGAAGGATTAGACACGCTGCTGCACGCAGCAGCACTACTGAAAGACAAGCTCACGATCCCGTTTCAGGTGCTTATCGTCGGCGATGGTCCTGCCCGTGCATCGCTCGTTGCAACGAGCCAACGCCTCGGCATCGCCGATCGTTGTGTCTTTCCGGGCAAAGTATCCCCAGATGTGGCGTTAGATTACACCAGCTGCTGTGACGTGTTTTGTGTTCCCCGCATAGATAGCGACGTCACCCGGGAGATTACGCCCATCAAATCATTAGCCGCACTAGCCTTGGGCATCCCCACACTGGTCAGTGATCTTCCTGCATTACGCAGCATTCAACCTGCAGCATTGCACAACACTTTGGGACTTCTCCCCCCAGATGCCCCGTCTGCCTGGGCTGACTCCCTATACACCTTGGCAGATCCGCGGCGACGGGCGTCGCTTGCTACGCAATGTCGGGAATTTGCAGCACAGCGTACCTGGCGAAACGCCGCCGACCAGCTAGCAGCAGTCTATGAAAACCTTGTCCAATAATAAATTTTTGCCAGCCAGGAAAAATACATTCATGTAATTCGACTGCAATTGGATCTTAATTTTTAACAATCTATGATTTACCGTCCCCGGTTATCCTTCCAAAAACTCGAACAATATCCGGATGGCATCCCTGCGCGATTGAACTTGCCCACTTCAACCAGCAACAATCCGAAAGTACATCGGATTGGTGCACCGTCTGCGAGAATCGGCGTCAGTGAGCGTATCCGAGCAACTGGATGGCGATTGAAACAGCAAAACACCCGCTGTGACCAGGCTAACGCCATAGGTAACAGCGGGTGTGCAAGCTCTTATTTCACAATTGCCTCATCGTTGAGGTGGTTGTGAAACACTGTGCTGCTTATTGCTGCAGCAGTCACCAATTAGATGATGACGCCCTGAGCCTTCAGGGTGTTGAGCACTGGCAGTGCACCGATGCCGATTACGGTGCCGATAACACCGAGAACGGTCACAACGTACCAAATCTGAGACCAAACTGGCTGCTGCGAGAAGTTCTTGTGGAGACCGAGCAGGTCCACGCCGCGAACTTCCTTAGTAGCGTTGTAACGTGCGCCGAATGGCGAGGAGTCTGCTGGATTCTTCAGGTAGTCCTGAAGGTCGCGGTCGAATTCGCGGGTTTCGCAGTAGCTGTCAGCCAAATCGACATCTTCAGCGTCAGTCGGCTGTGCGGATGGCAGATAGAATTCGTAGCCGCAGGTAGGAACCTCAGCGGAAGCAACATTGATGCCACCAGCAACGAGGGAGACGGCGGTCAGCCCAACGATGGCTGCATTGCGGATTTTACGCATTATTTTCTCTCTTTTCGGTTCGTGAAGGAGCTATGGATGACTTAGCGAGGCATGCCCGGAAGCATGTTGTTAGCAACCAAGAAGTTGTATGCCGGGAAGACAACCAGACCCAGGAATGAACCGATTACACCAACATAGGTGGTGATGGCCATAGCCTTTGCCCATTTTGGCTGTTCATTGAAGTCAGCGGTGCTGGAACCGAACAGTGCGGTACCGTCGGCAGGATCCTGCGCATCAAGCTTGGAGCCAATTTTGCCAGACAGGGAGTCAAGCTTGGAGGAAGCCTCAGAACGTTCCGAATCGTTGTCCTTCTTGGAGGACAGGGAGCCCAGTGGGTTGTTGTCCTTGGAGGAGTTGGAATCAGACTGGGTCTGGGTCTGGGTCTGGGACGCCTGATCGGAGTCCTCGTTAGCCTGAGCGACGGACATAGCGCCGAAGGTCAGAGAAAGTGCGGCAGCGCCGGCTACGGCGGTGCGAAGAATGGAGTGCATGTGCAAGCCTTTCAAAACTTTGGGAAATGCGTATGCAGATAGCTGAAAACAAGCTACAAACATAATTGTTCAACAGAACCGGTTATGCAACACGTTTGGTCAAACGCTTCGATTCCAGTCCACAACAGGCGAACAAGTCACAGACCCTAATTTGGACTGGTTGTTCAGACCATTCCACCACGAAACTAGTCTAATTCCTAACTCCGTTAGGTAACATCGCGAGGCAGCGTGGGGAGTGAGCTGCCGATATCCAGGTAGGGCTGTTGTGTTCCTGCAGCTAACGAGAAGGTCGCTGTCAGACCACCACCAACGAACACATGCGAACCCCTATCTCAGTCCTTCCCTCCCCCAAAAAGGGGCTACCGCTGTTTGATCCACGGCTGAGTAAGGAGTTCGTCACTCACCCAATATCGCAGATTCCATTGGCCGAAAGGCCGCCCTTCTGGTTCAACGATGCTGATGTCGCAGTTATCTAGATAGTTTTCAACCATATGCCGTGGTTCGGTTCCTGTGGCGCGCGCGGTGATCATCCGGATCGCCGCGCCGTGGCTGACAACTACTAAGTCCTGATCCGGCTCGAGGGTGTCGAATTGCGTTTCAAGTGCAGGGAGATATCGGTCAAGGAACTCGGCGCCGGTTTCCCCGCCGGGTACTCCTGCAGAGTCATCGCCACGCATGATCCTTTGGAAGGCACCAATATATGCGCGGTAGGCCTCTTCAGTGGTGGAATCTTCATAGATTCCTGCCGAGAATTCGTGGATGCCAGCGATCTCTTCCGGAGGAGTAGGTATGACTGACAGACCGACACTGTTGGCCAAACTTTCTGCAGCGAGGTTGGCGGTTTGTCGGGCGCGTGTAGCAGTGGAATGGACAATCTTGCCTAACCGCCCCAGCTGACCTTCAGTAACTTGCAGATGTCGGGCAAGTGCCTCGCCAGCAGCGGTTGCCTGCTGCTGGCCATGCGCAGTCAGTGGTGATCCTGGGGGGCGGCTATCGAGTTCCCGCTTAATGTTGGCCGCGGTTTGCCCGTGACGGAGAAATATAATTCGCGATCCCACTGCTGCTCCTATTCTCGCCACTGCGCTACACCTGTTGTGCGCATAGTCGGTGATTGTTTGCCAACATCATGCCGATCGGCACTGCAGTCCACCGCCTTTGTACACATCGGGGACGGGGCGTGCGCTAGGTCGGTTCGTACGGCACTTGAAAAGCTCGCCGTGGCGTTATCAACCTGCGGTGGCTAATGGTTGCAGAATACAGAATCACGTTCCGAAACTCCCCCATTAATGAGTGAACACACAGTATCCCATAAGGTTCATTGCCCACTTTTGGAGGGGCTTGTTTCGCATTGGTGCAGCACCACCGCAATAGATCCCATTTGGTGAGATGTTTGGGGTTCATTGGCGGCGTTTGCTTACCAGCGCCGGAATTGTGAGTGTGTCTCGTCCAAGGTAATAGTGCAGCAGCTGGCTTGTGGGGTTATTGCAGTAATGAGGCGACCCACTGGTCACCGGTTTGTGTGTTGTGGTCGATGGGCTGGGGCTGTTGCTGGTTTGGCTGGGTGCGTGAGGTGGTTGGGGAGGCTTCGGTGATGCTCCACGAACCAAGGAATCGAATCGTGGTGCAATGGTTGTAGAGCGCAGCTAACGCAGCGGAAACTTCCGGATCGGTGATGTGGCCAATGAGGTCGGCGTGGAAGCGATAGGTGCCTAGGCTTTCCCTGGTGGGGCGGGATTCGATACAGGTGAGGTCGACTCCGCGGGTGGCGAATTCTTGTAATGCACCGACGAGGGAACCAGGGGTGTTGGGTAGCACAAATTCGACACTGGTGCGGTCGAGGGCGGTTGGGGGCGCCGGGGTTGTTGCGGTGGTGCAGAGCACGAACCGGGTGCGCGCCCCGGCCACGTCGGCGATACCTTCTGCTAGTGGGACCAGGCCGGTGAGTTCGGCGGCGCGGGGTGGGGCGGCGGCGGCGTCGGCTTTGCCTTCGGCGACCAAATGTGCAGCGGCAGCGTTTGATGTTGCGGGGAGGAAGGTGGCGTTGGGTGCGTGTTGCGCAAGCCAGCTGGCTACTTGTCGGTGTGCTACCGGATGGGTCGCGAAGGTGGTGATGGTCGCAGGGTCGATTGGTTGCCTGGCCATGATGGTGAAGGCAATGTCGATGGCGGTTTCGCCGATAATTTGCACTGTTGGATGATTGTGTAGAGCATCGAACGTGCTGGTGACCGCGCCGTCGACGGAGTTTTCAATGGCCACTACCGCGTGGGTTGCCTGCCCGCCGGCGACAGCGGCGAGCGCCGCATTGGGGCTGTCAACAGGCAGAGTGGTGAAGTCGTTGGCGGATCCGAAGCAGCCGCGTGCCGCGAATTGCAGCAGCGCTTGTTCGGTGAATGTTCCAGCCGGTCCCAAATATGCCACGGTTGTCATGCAGACCACTGTAATAGTTAGGTGGCTGCTCGTTCGGGTGCACCGGCTGGAAAGGGGTGCATGGGCTTGTTCACAGCTTCCGACCCACGCCCCACTGACAACAGTAGTCTGGGGAATACCCACAGCGGGGAGACACCATCCACTTGCTGTATCTTTCACAACAACGCAGATTCCTCGATGTGGTGCATGGTTGACGTTGACTGAAGATGGTTGCCATCATGATAGCGGTGGCACTGCTGGTGGCGACTACCCGGTACGCTACTGGGTTGTGTCCAGCTATCTCAAAGGTTCGCAGCTTGCCGCAGCAGTACGCGATGCCCGTGAACATCCCGAAACTCTTGTCGCCGCGGTGGAGCAGTGTGCAGCCTCATTGGAGCAGCTCACTCCCGCACAGCACGGATTTTCGCACCTGGCAATTGATTCGGCACTGGACACTGCACATCGGTTAAGGAAAAGCTCCCAGAGTGCACGATCGGCTCGCTTATTTGGCCAGCTGACCGCGGTGAAGGATCTCATGGATGTAGCCGGTATGCCCACCGCATTCGGCTCAGCTCATCGGGTTACGATGCCATCGGCTTCTGATCCGTTTGCTGCAGCGCTGCGTGCCGCAGGTTGTGTTGTAGTGGGGAAAACCCAAACTTCCGAGATGGGAATGACCGCCTACACGGAACCGGTGGGCATGCCAGCGGTCGATAATCCACTGCTACCTGGGCACACACCGGGCGGCTCGTCGGGTGGGGCGGCGGCAGCTGTGGCGCGTGGTGTGCTCCCGTTTGCGCACGGCTCTGATGGAGGTGGATCGATTCGGGTGCCCGCAGCAGCGTGCGGACTGGTGGGGTTGAAACCCCCGCATGATGCATCCACTGCGAAACCGCTTGCGCAAGGATTCCTTACCCGCAATGTGGCGGACACGGCATATTTGCACAATGTGCCACTGACCAGGATTGATCGACAGCTGACCATTGGGGTGACAACGGCAGCGTTGCACGGCGACGGGGCACCGCTGGAGGACGACGGACCGATAGTTCACCCGGCGCATCGTGCGGCAGTGGTCCAGGCGGCAGGCCGGTTACGGGCGGCTGGCCATCGCATTGTGCAGCTACCAAAACCGTATGGTCCGGCACAGTTTGCGGCGTTTACCACAGTGTTACAGCAGTCGGCGACAGCAATTTCCGGCGAGGCCTCGCCGATTGTGGGTTGGCTGCGGCAGGAGGGTAGGGCTTGCCCACCGGCCAAAGCGGCCACCGCGAAAGAACTGTTTGTGCACACCCGAGCTCTTGTGGCAATGAACTGGCGGTGCGATCTGGTGATCACCCCCACGTTGGCAGTGCCGCCGCCGCAGATTGGCCGGTTTTCCCAGCTGCCGCCACAGGAGGATTTCTTGGCGCAAACCCGCTGGACACCGTGGGCGACGTTGTTTAATTTAACTGGTGATGCAGCTATCAACATTCCCCAGCATCTGCCCGGCTACGGGCTGCCTGTCGGGGTGCAACTCGGGGCGATCCACGCGAATCTGTCGACACTGTTGAGTGTCGCGGCACTGCTGGAGGCGATCGATCAGCAGGCGCACTCGACGTAACCCGGGGTCTTCCCCAACGCGGGGAGTAACGTTGGATGATTGTGCATGTTGTCTCATCCTGGTTGCGCCTTCCTGCTGGGGCGTATGTTCGCCACCTTCCACCGGTTCATTCCCCTCTGCGGCGGTTGCTGTTCGCCGAGTTGGCGGTGGTGCTTACAGTGACGTTCGCCACCACCGGGGTGCGGTCGGCGGCCCGTCTGATCAGTGCACTGCTTGCCCCGGTGCCGTTGAATCAGCAGCAGGTGGTGATTCATACTCCGCAGTCTTCTGTTGGTTGGTTGGAGGTCTTGCTGCAACTCACCTCAAGTGTGTCGCTGTTGGCATGGGGTGGGTTGGCGTGGTTGCTGCTGTCCCGGGATGGTGTGTTGTGGCGGCAGGGTGACCGCACCGATGTGGGATGGGGGGTGCTGCTTGCTGCGATTGTTGGGATTCCCGGGCTGGGGTTGTATGCGATGAGTCTGCAATTCGGGTGGACGAAACAGGTTATCCCTTCAGCCCTAACCTCCCCCTTCGCGGAGATCCCTCTGCTGCTGTTGGCTGCGGCCGCGGCCGCGGTTGCCGAAGAGATGGTTGTGGTCGGCTGGTTGTGTACCCGGCTGGCACAGCTGCGCTGGCATGCCGGCTGGATTGTGCTGTGCAGCGCAGTGTTACGGGGCAGCTATCACCTGTATCAGGGGATTAGTGCCGGGTTTGGGAATCTGGCGATGGGGCTACTGTTTGGGTGGGTGTTCCTTCGCACAGGACGGGTGTGGCCGCTGGTGATTGCCCATTTCGTGCTGGATGTGGTGGCGTTTATCGGCCCGGTGCTGTTTTCCGGTCAGCTGTCGTTTGTCGGCTTGTAGCCCACCGGTTTCCACCACCTGCGATTCCAGCCCCCTGCTGTCACTTTCGTATCAGCAGTATCATGGTGGCATGAATTCGCAGGGCACCTCGCGGCCGCAGCCTCCTGCTGGGGACGAGTATCACCGTGACCGCTATGGGCGGATATTGCGGGATCGCTATGGGCGGCCAGTTCGTCGTCGGCACAGCAATGTGCCGCCACCCCCACCCGGGAAACCGGCGACAACGCCACCTGTGTCGGGAAACCAACACCCGGCTCGCCCACAATCCCCTGATCAGCCATCCGCGGATGGGTACCGCCGCGGTACGCCACGCTCGCCGGGGAATGAACGCCGCTATCCGCAAACTGGGGCGGCACATGCCCCACAGGCAGGCTTTGGCACCCCCGCACCGGTGGACAATGCCACCCGGGCGTTACCGCTGCCCACCACACCACCGACGACTAACCAGGGCAGCGCGCAGCGGTGGCGGCAGGCACAGCCAGTTGCCCCCAGCAGGCCAGCCACCCCACCGGTGCCACCGGCGCCGACTGGCCGAGCAGAAAAACGCCGCCCGCGGCGCCGCCGCACTGGGCGGGGCTGTATCACCAAACTGCTCACCCTCATTGTGGTGACGGTATTGGCTCTGGGGGCGGCAATGTTGGCGGTTGACTCTTCAATCAACCGGGTTGCCGCCAGCCCGGCGCCGCATATCGGTCAAACCCGCGGCACGAACTGGTTGCTGGTCGGCTCAGATTCCCGCACCGGCCTCACCGAGCAGCAGGTGCAAACCCTGGGCACCGGCGGTGATCTTGGATCAACCCGCACCGACACCATCATGGTGCTGCACCTGGAGCGTGGCACCCCCGCAACACTGTTGAGTATTCCGCGGGACTCCTATGTGGAAATCCCCGGATACGGATTCGACAAGATCAATGCGGCGTTTACCTTCGGCGGTCCGCAACTGCTGGCCACCACCGTGGAAAACTCGACAGGACTTAGAATCGACCACTATATGGAGATCGGTTTCGGCGGATTCGCAGCGATCGTCGATGCTGTCGGCGGGGTCACCATGTGTCTTGAAGAACCGATCGATGATCCGCTGGCCAACATTAACTTGCCCGCCGGCTGCCAGTCACTAGCAGGCCCTGCCGCCCTAGGCTATGTTCGTTCCCGGAATTTTGCCCGCGGCGACTTAGATCGTGTTGAACATCAACGGGCATTTATTGCCGCCCTAGTCGATACCATTGCCAGCCCAGCTGTATGGCTCAACCCCTTCCGGCTGATTCCGCTGATGAAAGCTGGCGCCGCCAGTGTGACATTGGGCACCGGTGACCATGTGTGGCAGCTGCTTCCCGCAGCTAAAGCACTGCTACAACAGCCAGCAACCGAAACAGTACCCATCGGATCATTCCTCGACACCGAGGTGGGCAGTGTGGTGACTTGGGAGGATCCAGCCGCCTACGAGTTGTTTAACTCACTTGGGGCGAATTGGTAGCCATCGATTCGCAGTAGGCTGCCCCACCCCGAAAACCTATGACTAAAGCCGCGCCCACAACACCTGCTGTGGGCGCGGCTTCGTTCGCGGCGCAACCTTGGGTTAGCGGATAGTCACCTGACGGGACTTGATGTTGTCCAGCTGGCGGCGTTCGTCGCTGGTCAGCTGCGCATCGTTGGCGACTTCCTTGGCCAACAGCTGGTTCAGCTGCTCCAACGCATCCTTGTAGGTGTGGTGTTCAACAGTCGGATCAAGGTCGAACACTGGCACCAGAATCCCGTGGGTACGGAACACACCAGCGAACTTGGTGCCGTCACCCAGGTTGAGGTTGCCGGCAGCTGCGATGCGTGCCAATGCGGCAAGCAGGGCGTCTTCCTGGTCGGCTCGCACCCAGCGGATGTGTGCCTTGTCGCCGGCATCCACCCACCAGCACACACCGTCGACATCCGCTTCCACTTTGTAGGAAGGAATGATGGAGTCGTTGGCAGCTTGCAGGCCACGGTTGGCAACAGCACGCGGATCAGCATCCTTCGGCAGCCACCAGTTGAAATCCTGGTGTGCTTCCGGTGCCAGCTGCTGGTCAGCTGCCAGCAGCTCAGTTAATGCTGGCTGGCTGCCGTCGGCAGCAGTCGAGGACAGGGTCTGCCCAGGGGTCGCATCTTTCACCCAGTTCAGGGCATATGCCAGGTCACGACCCGGGTTGTGGGAGTGTGCCTGCACCTGCAGGGCAACATACCGGCCAGCGCCGTCTTCTTCTTCCCGCACCAATGCGGCGATCGCCCCGGGCAGCACCGTGCACAGATGCACAGGTTCATCTACCCCGGCTACCTGCACGGAAGCTACTGCGGAAGGCACAAATTCCTGCAACGCAACCAGGTCGCATTCCATTGCCAGTCCCGCATAGGGACGCGGATCCCGCTGCAGGGCTTCCCGCTCAGCGGCACGGGCTGCTAGTTTCGCCTGACGGCGGCTCATACCCTCGGGGAGGGACTCTTTACGCTTCTTTTTCGCCATAATTGTTCAAATATACCTGGTAAGTGCCGCAACACCATGACCCGGCCACCGTTGGCGGTAAAAACTCCCCCACCACCAGTGGTCACCGTGCAGCGAAACCACCCGCCGACTCTTGCCATCTCACCTGGACAGCCGCAGCAAATGGCAACGCACAACCTGGTGCAGTGTTCCCACTCACACCACTCGGTTCCCCCGCCAGCACCAACGCCTCTCCACCAGTTCAGCAGTGGTTTTCCGGCAACTGCTCCGCCAGGTTTTGTGCAGCCAGCTGCTGGCGGATCGTCATCGCCCGAGCAGGATAATCCGTGGCCACATAATCCACCGGGGCCGACAATGCCGCGGTGAGGTCTTCAGCAGTATTCGCAGTCCATACATAGCGCAGCCCGGCCGTCGGCCACGGTGCTTTACCATCCGCAATTGTTTCTTTCGACATGCCAACCCCCGCCAGATCACAGCCGGCAGTAGGCAACGGCCAGCGTCCCGGCCACCAGTCCCGGCGCAGCAACACTCGGCGTACCGCCGGGGCAAGGCGGCGCATCGTCCGCAGCGAACGCGGATCAAACGAGATCACCGCCAACCGGGCCGGATCAATAGCGGATCGGTGCACCACTGTGGCGATGCGTTCTTCCAACGCACTGCCCTGCCAAGGATGCGACTTTGTTTCAAGGAACACTTCAGTGTCCGGGAACTGTGCGGCAAGCGCCAACAGGCTCGCCAACCCCAGTGGTTGGGCAGTCGGATCCGCGGCATATTCAAGCGCCAAAAAATCCCGGTAGCGGCGGTCACTGACCAAACCCGATGCCCGCGTCATGCGGTCAACGGTTTTATCGTGAAACACGATCGGGGTGCCGCCGCTGCTAAGCCGCAGATCACATTCGACAACGTCCGCCCCGGAAGCAAACGCCGACTCGAAGGCTTGCAGCGAATTCTCACAGTGGATACCGCTGTCACCACGGTGTGCCACAATCTTCGGCAATGCTTGACGCACCGGGCGCCTCCTTGTCAGTTACCCACCTGGGTGGCGATGTCCGTTGTGATTCATCCTAACAATCGCCGGCAGGTGCACAGTCCACAGGCACTGCGCACACTGCGGTATACGGCCAAAGAAATGCGCAACACCACCTGTGTTCAATGCGGCAACCCTGCACGGAACAAAGGTGGTGTCATAAGCTACAGCACCCGGCGGCGACTACCACCAGGATCGTTGCAAACCTTAGCTGTGGTTAGAAGAACTTCGACTGTACTTCCCGCAGCGTGTCGCAAGACTTTTGGAGACGTTCCTGTTCGTGTTCGGTGAGTTCCAGCTCAACGACACGACGAATACCCTTGCGGTTGATAATCGCTGGGGTGCCGATATAGATGTCCTGCTGACCATATTCGCCGCGCAGCAGTGCAGAAACCGGCAGTGCCACATCCTGGTTTTGGATAATGGCACGGGTGATGCGGGCCAGCCCCATACCGATACCGTAGGAGGTGGAACCCTTCGCGTCGATGATGGTGTACGCCGAGTCGCGGGTGTCTTCGAAAATCTTTTCCAGCTTCGCTTCCAGCGTCGGATCTTTCTCCAGCTGCTTGCGCATCGACACACCTGCAATGGTGGCCGAGGAGAGCACCGGCAATTCGGTGTCGCCGTGTTCACCGATGATGTAAGCGTGTACTGAAGTCGGGGCAACCTCATACATCTCACCGAGCATGTAGCGGAACCGAGCCGAGTCGAGAATCGTACCGGAACCGATGACGCGGTGTGCCGGCAGACCGGAGTACTTCCACACAGCATAGGTCAGCACGTCCACCGGGTTGGAGGCAACGAGGAAGATCCCGTCGAAGCCGTTGCCCATCACCTGGTCAACAATGCCCTTGAGAATGTGCATATTTTTGTCGACAAGCTGCAGACGGGTTTCGCCTGGCTTCTGTGCGGCACCTGCACACAGCACAACCATGGCGGCGTCTTCACAGTCAGCGTAGGTGCCCTTGGTGACCTTCGTCCGGGAGCGTGCCCACACCACACCGTGGTTGAGGTCCATGACATTGCCTTCGAGCTTCTTTTCATCGATATCGATGATTGCCAGGTGGTCACAGAACCCCTGGTTCACCAAGCTGAACGCGTAGGCAATTCCGACATCGCCGGCGCCGATAAGAACAACCTTGTTTCCTGCACTGACCTTCATGTGGCGTTTTCCCTTCACACCGATTCGTCCATGGGCTTGTCTTTGTTACAAAGCTCATCGTTACGGAACGATAATTGCGACTGTGGCCGATGCTGCTGCAGCAAGCCGGCGACAATGACGATGTCGCCTACCTGATAGTCCTGCCGCAGCAACGTGTCCCCGCGCCCACGGTTGGAGTCTTGGCACCTATTATGCCCTGTTCGGAAACAAACCCAACACCCAAAAGGAAATGTGTCTTACTTCACTAGCAGCGTTGGTTGTGACGGGAATTTACCCATTGAACAGCAGTTTCTCCACGGTCGGCGGGCGGAAAATATCCGGAAACTTGCCCCAAGAACACTGCCAATGGTGACATTTTTCTCATCTTCGCTGGGATAACGCTGGCCAAAAACTGCCCGATCGTGCCCGATTATGTCCGTTTCCATGCAGATGGTGCAGCCAACCACCCCGGCATGCCACTAGTTCACCGTCGGATCGGTGGAGCAGCGCACCCCGGTGGCGTGCACCGGACAATAGCCTTCCGGATTCTTCGCCAGGTACTGCTGATGCTCATCTTCGGCACGGTAATATTCGCCAGCCGGCGTCTCAGCCAACTGGCGCACCTCGGTGGTAATCAACCCAAAGCCAGCCGCCTGCAGCCGCTCCCCGAAGGTTTTCACCAACTGCTGGGCGACCTGAAGATCTTCGGCTGCATCCTCCCCAGTGGTATAAATCGCCGACCGATACTGGGTGCCGACATCATTGCCTTGCCGATTGAGCTGGGTGGGATCATGCTGCTCAAGCGCGACCGCCAACAATTGCGCCAACGTGGTTTGTGCCGGGTCATACACCACTTCGACTACCTCTGCGTGACCGGTACGCCCCGTGCATACTTCCCGATAGGTGGGGTGCGGGGTGAATCCGCCTGCAAACCCGACGGAAGTAGACAGCACCCCTGGCTGATTCCAAAACAGTTTCTCCGCACCCCAATAGCAACCCATGCCGATAAGTACGCTGCGCTGGGTAGCAGCCCAAGGTCCGGTGATCGGTGTTCCTAGCACCGCATGCGGCTGCGGGTCGGTGAGCACGGGATGTGTGCCGCCGTGCAGCGCTGTTTCCGCAGTCACCGGCTGTGTATTCCGTTCAAATAACCATCCCACGTGCGTCATCCACCTTTCAACGTTTGTCAACACTATGGTTCAGCCGGTAGCTAACCCCAACATAATGTGGATCCGGCTGAGCGACACATCGAATGCAACGCGCACTCGCCCTCTCCTGTTCCCAGCAATCGGCATTGCTAAACCGGTGTGTACCCCCGACAGTCTTGTCCCATCCCCTTCCTTCAACACACCCGCTTATAGCCACTGCGCTGCGCAAAGTAGGCTTCGTCACCAATAGACCGCAATCACCGATTGATAACAATTTCCTCGCATTGGGTGGGAATTTGCCCCGAATGCACCTATAGTTGGCGGTCACGCACCACGTTGCGGGTTGAAATAGCACCGCTATTAAAAAACCTGCAGCGTGCGAACTACTTACTGCGTAGCAAAATCTTGACAAGTCTCGATGAGAGGACTTCCAGTAATCATGGCTGTTTACGAACTTCCTGACCTGCCCTACGACTACGATGCGCTCGAGCCACATATCTCCGGCGAAATCATGCGGCTGCACCACGACAAGCACCATGCGGGCTATGTCAACGGCGCCAATGCTGCCCTTGCCGCCCTGGAGAAGGCACGCGAAAACGGCACCATCGGCGAGGAAGTTGCTGCCCTGTCCCGCACCCTCGCGTTCAACCTGGGTGGCCACACCAACCACTCCATTTTCTGGCAGAACTTAAGCCCGAACGGTGGCGGTGAACCAACCGGCGAGCTTGCTGAAGCTATCAACCGTGACTTTGGTTCCTTTGAAAAGTTCAAGGCACACTTCTCTGCTGCTGCACTGGGTCTCATGGGCTCCGGTTGGGCAGTGCTTGGCTGGGATCACATTGGTAAGCGTCTCGTTATCGAGCAGCTCTACGATCAGCAGGGCAACATCTCGGTGAACCTCACCCCGCTGCTCATGCTCGACATGTGGGAGCATGCTTTCTACCTGCAGTACAAGAACGTCAAGGCTGACTATGTCACCGCTGTGTGGAACGTCATCAACTGGGATGATGTTGCCGAGCGGTACGCTGGCGCTGCAAAGTAACCCAACGGTCACCTGCGAGTGACCTGTGAGCGGTAACGGCTGGATTGGTGTGGTACATACCGCAGCAATCCGGCCGATCATTATTTCCACAGCGAGCATGAACCTTCGCTGGGGATGCAGGTGTTACCCGGCAAAGACTGTGGTACAGCATCTGTTCCACCCCCATTTACGTCTGTTACGCAAGTGACTGCTGTGATCTCATAGGGGTGTGCAGGTAAGATACTGCTGCATTGCTGTGTTTACAGCTCAACATCGTGTAAATCGTGTTCACATTCTGGGTTTTTCTCAAAAAAACCGGACAGATCTCTGCCCATTCCAGGACGTCGACACATTGTGAAAGGAGAGCGCATGAAACGCGCTTTGATGATCGCTGCGGCTTGCGCCACCGTTGCAACCGGTATTGTTGCCCCCGCCGCCCAGGCAGAAATCGCCACCGACAAGATTAACTGCACCCAAATTAAGGCCGACATGGCCGAAGCTGGCTTGCTGAACAAAACTGCATACCAGTTCAGCCGTCTGTACAGCGAAAAGTACATTGAGGCCGTTGGTAAGCCACTGACCGAAGAGCAAGACAAGCAGCTCAAGCAGTACATCAACCACAACCTGCGGCTGGCCGAGTACTGCAACCTCATCGAGGAAAACAAGACGATCTCCTCGGGTAGCTCCGGACTGTTCGGTTCTTCCTAGGATTTTCACAAGGCAGCAGCGTGCACGGAATGTGACTGCGCCATAACCCGCGCTGCCACAACAGGCTTTTCATCGCCGTCAGGGATATCCCCTGGCGGCGATCGCTATTTCTGCAGCTGTTTATCGTTACCGGCAGGCCAAATATTGCCGTCCCTGCAGCAATGTAAGGAGTTAAATCTGCTGTTCATGGGGGATGCCCGGCGCGCCCGCATGCAACCAATGCCGCACCGCACTTGTTGCCCGCACATCCCCCCGGTTGTAGCTAATGAGTAGCTGTTGGGCATCGTCGGCGGTGAGCTGCGGGTCGGTGATGAAGCCGCGGGCGATGCGATAGTAGTGCAGGGAGCGTTCACCATCAATGTCGTCGCTATCCCAGTGGAATCCGGCCAGTGGGGCAACTATTTTCAGCCCCAATCCTTCCGGGGAATCGAGGCAGCGTTTCACTTGGCTGAACACGTCAATCCAATATGGTGAGGCGATAAACTCCTCGATGGTCGCCGTATCCGGGCAGGTGAGCCCTTCCGCGGTAGTGATTCCACCGAAGCGGGCTGCCTGGGAGCGAAGCCAATGGTTTTCCCCTCCTGCGGCAAAACAGTACACGCCAACGGTGTTCCCGGCGGCGGTTGCTGTAGTAATGGTGGTGGATATGTAGTCCCAAAACTGGGCGAAGGCGGAAGCTTCGTGGGGTTGCCCTAATCCTTGGAAGGTGTGGAAGCTGCGATATTCACGACCGTCAAAGGCGCCCCACAGGTAGGCGCCGCGATCAAGATAGCTTTCCACATCGACATCTATTTCGATGTCCCGTAGTGGCGGCAGCTGTGCATCTGTTCGAAGATACGCGGTGATGCCCTGCTGCCAGGCGCGGGCTTTTCGACCATTGCTGTCGTTGATGCGGCTCAGCTGGTCAACAGTGGTGATTCCTGCTTCCCGGTACGGTGCGGCTTTCTGTCCGGGAAGCACCAGTGAAATATCGTCAAGCTGGTGCAGTTTCGGACCACAGTCGAAGAAGAAGCGGCAGCTTGCGCATTGTTTTACGCGTTGGGGATGGTTCGGGATTGCTACTGCAATCGCCCCGTGGAGGGCGCGTTCATAGTCGACCGGGTTGACGAGAAATGCCCGGGTTTTGTCTTGCCCGATGACCGCCACATGGGGGCAGGTAAATCCGAGACTGGTTAAGGCCAGCCCAGCGAGTGCGATGCGATACCCGTCGTGGGCGTGATGTTTCATCTTCCACGGTCCCCGCACTGGTGCAGCAAGTCCAAGCCGTTTCGTGCCGATGAGGAGCTGGGATGCCCCGGCGTGGGGGCGGGCAACCCGATGCTGGGACAGCAGCACAGGCAGATAGGTGTCCCCGTTTTTTACAAGGACGTCGATTGCTAGTTGAAATTCTTGGCCGTCAACGGTGACGCTGAGCCGCGCACCAGTGATGATTGTCGCCCCAGCGGCCATTGCTTCCAAGGTGTAGGCCTGCCCAAACCACCAGCGGGTGGCTGCTTCTTCTAATGTTTCGGCTGTTTCTGTCGTACTTGGTGTTGCTGTTTCCGATTCCCGGATCGGGGTTGGCGTGGCGGTGTGTCCTTGTGCCCCTGGCAGGTGCACCGGCAACACCTCTGGTTCCCCGAGACCATCAGCAATTAGCCATGCATCGATATCTATTCGGCGAAACGCACCGGGCTCGCCGGGTGCCGGTTTGTCGGGTAGCAGCGCAAACACATCGTCACGAACGGCGGCTGCTCTTCCCGCGCGGCGCAGTGTTGCCTCTGTTGGTGCCGCATGCGGCCACCTGGTTCGTTGATGAACAGCGTAGCGACAGCCCACAAGATCACGGGGCAGCAAAGGGCGGGAAGGGTACACAATGTATCTAATTCTGCAGAATACGAAACCCCTGTTCAGTTCTCAGCGGGGTTTTGTTGTCTTTTTGCTGGGTGATTTTTCATGCTATGCCAGGGACACCAGTAGACGCAAAGGGACATTGCACCAGTTATTGCTATCTCGGCTGTTCAGCCCCCAACACGGGGCAGCAATACCTGGAGGGTCAATTCATCATGCCAGCAACAGTGAAGCGTTGCGGCTGTATCCAGCGGCAGACCTCATCGGTGGCCTTCGTCTGGCGGGGTGACGATGGTGAGGGTGTTCATGCCCCGGTATTGACTGTCAGGTTTCTTGCTTTTTTGCCGCCCCTCAATCCTGCACCCGGCAAGGTGGCAGCAGCACCCTGCAAGCGGCTGATATCTGCACCCGGTAGACTACACTGGCGAGAAAACATCAGCTCAACGAGCACCGCTTCCACAGCCGGCGGATATCACCTGCTGCACCAGATGGTGGATGAACCATCTGGGTTTTCCGAAAAGGCAGTGTTGTTCGTTGCGCACAACACCATACGGCTTCACCGTCAACAGGTAGATAGAAGGAATCTCATGGGGCTTTTCAGCCGACTACTCACCCGCCGCGCGAAGAACAAAGCAATGTATAAAGCTGCGAAACAGCACGCCAAATCAGAAGTGCGCGAAGGCACCAAGCTTGCTCTGCGGCAGCAGAAGCTCCTCACTAAAGAGCGCAAACTGTTGGAAAAGCAGCATCATAAGAATCTCAAGGCAAAGCAGAAGCACAATGAGCGGATGGCGAAGGCAACCTACAAACAGCTCAAGGCAGGTTCCTTCAATGCACAGACGGTGCGCCGCTACACTGGTGCGGCACGGCTGCTCGCGCCGTTGCTGCTGCCGCTCGCGTATCGGGGTATCACCTGGGCGCGGGAACAGCTCGTCAAGCAGGAAGCAAGCCGGCATGGTGTGTCCGCCGACAAGCTGGCACAGTATTCCGGTTTGGGTGCACCGTTAAAAGCGCGTATTGAACAGCTGCGGGAAACGGTGAACAACGCCCCGCTGCCGAGCGGTTTCCAGCGGGACATTGATTCCCGGCTCGATAAACTCATCGCTGCCACCAATAATGCCGACTCGATGGGTACCACGCAGCGCAACCGTATTCATCAGGCGATCAGCGAAGATCTTGAAACTGTTACCGGTGATGTGCACCGGAAACTGGAGGAAGATCGCTATCCGCACCAGTAGCACTGGATAGCGTTACTTGGCGGGTGAACGCCTCGTTCCACCTGCCCTATTCGGGGGACAGTCGTTGACGGCTGTTCCTCTGCCCGGGTTTTCCCATCTTTGCATCTGCCCTTATCGGGTGTGCCATGATTAACCGTATTCGTTGATCCGGCCATCTGATAAGGGCAGTCGTTTTGTGGTGGCTGCTTCTTGCTCTCTGGATGTGCGGTCACGCCACCATCCCGCACATCCACGGTTGGGGATATGTTGCACACTGTTTCCCACTACCGGGTAAAACAGAACGGAAATACCACACTAGACGGGAATTGATCAGACAGATTTTCTTAATTGTCACGGTAAAGTGCACATATTCTTCCAGCATCTTCCCAGCTCAAACACAGCGGGATTGGATTTGGCCGTGCCAAATTCGTCCACAGGAATAGGATGCAAATTCGGCTTTGGAAAAACAGTGGGAGCAAGCAATCACACCCCCACAACCTTAAGAAGAACGTAAGAATACGTCGCCGGTAAAGATAATGGTTGTTCCATTTGCCGATTTCAGCTACTGTTTCAATAGATGATGCTTCTTGCGTCAATTAACAAATTCATGAGCGTAAAGATGTGCAGCAACACATCTGCTGAGCCTGGCGCATTGCGAACATAAATAGGGGCATCGGGGAACACATCTCACCCTTGCTGGGCGGTAATCTCCGCGGGCAATGCCAAATCACGTTCACGGGCAGCCGCAGTATTGTGCATTGTTGCTTGCAAACCACATCGAGCAAGAAAGGCGTGACCTTATGGCACGAAAAGAAATCACCCGCTATTACGACGACCTCACCGGCGAACCAATCGACGAGCAGGATCTGCAGGTGCTGCGTTTCGCCCTCGACGAGACCCATTATCAGCTGGATTTGTCGCCTGCTAGTGCCCAAGAAGTCCGCAACACTTTTGCCCGTCTAATTGAGGTGGCATCCATCTATGTGCCGCAGCAACAGCGGCAAAACAAGCGCCGTTCCGCCCCGTCGCAAGCCGACCGGGAGCTGAACAAGGCTCGCCGCCAGTGGGCACGCGATAACGGCTGGGATGTGGCTGACCGTGGCAAGCTCTCCGATGAACTGTTGCGCGCCTTCGACGAAGCACACCCCCATTTGGCGAATAATCGCTAACCTGACACCTGCAGTGTGTGCAGCAGCCCGGCAAAATCCTGGTGCGGCGGACATCACTGCATCGGTGAACTAAGAGCAACGGCTCGCAGAGGGTGCATCGACGAGGTCTCGGCTTTGTAGCCAAACCTGTCGAGCGAAACCCTTGTGCGAGCCGTTGTCTGCTGTCTCGCTGGTTTTTGCGGCTTACAGCACTCCTTGTTCGCGGGCGGCGGCCACCGCCGATGTGCGGGAACGCACCCCCAGCTTGTCGTAGATATGCACCAGATGGGATTTCACTGTCGCCTCGGACAGAAACAGCATTTTGCCAATATCCCGATTGGATGAGCCGGCCGCAACCAGGGTCAACACTTCAAGTTCGCGGGGTGTCAGCGAGGTGCGTGGGGTGCGTACCCGGGTCATCAACCGGTTAGCAACCACCGGGCTTAACGCCGAATCCCCTTCCGCCGCGGAACGCACCGCCGCCAGCAACTCGCTCGGGGGCGCATCTTTCAGCAGATAACCAACCGCACCCGCCTCAATTGCGCCGATGATCTCCGCGTCGGTGTCATAGTTTGTCACTACCAACACATTCGGCGGGTTATCGACGGTAGCTTTAATTGCTGCTGTCGCATCAGCGCCGGTCGACACCAGCTGCCCGTCGGCGCCGGCACCGAACCGCAGATCCATCAAAATAACGTCGATTCCCCCGACCTTCGCCGCCTCAATTGCATCTTCCGCAGAGGACACCTCCCCGACCACTGTAATGTCGTCGGCTGCCTCGAGGACAGCTCGCAGACCTAACCGCACAATCTCGTGGTCGTCGGCGAGCAAAACTCGAATACTCATCGGGGAAACCTCGTCCTCATACAGCACCCTCCGGGGTGCATTGATCATTATCTGTGACACGCAGCAGCGACACTGTCCTGTTCACCCTGCCGGGGCGATACAGGTGACGGCTGGTTGCCGCCCAGCCACCGTGCCGCGATCCCATCGAAGATGCGGATTACACACTTGACAGTCATCCTAGGCTGTCGGCGCCGGTAAGGCTACGCTGAGCATACAACCTTGCCCCGGGGAGGCTTCCACCGTCAAACTGCCCTGCTGTTCACGGGCACGTTGCCGCATCGCCGCCAATCCGACATGCCCCAATCCGGCGGGACGTGCCGCAATCTTCGCCGGATCGAAACCCACCCCGTTATCCACCACATCAAGACGCACTGTGTCATCCAAATATGTCAACGTCACCTGGGCTTTTTCCGCTTGACTATGCGTGGCAACATTACCAAGTGCACCCTGCGCAATGCGCAGCAGCGCCGCCTCTACACGCATCGGCAGTGGACGTGGTTCCCCGTCGATCACAATCCCCACATCAACCCCCACCACCCCGGCGGCAGCCCGCTGCAGCGCGTCAGCTATCGAAGAGCTCGCCAACGCCGCCGGCTGCAAGGCAGCAATCATCGCCCGCGCTTCCCCAAGATTATCGTGCGCCACCTGCTTGGCTTGCGCTATCCGCGCCCGTGCCTGCGTCAAAGCTTGCCCCGCCGGAAGCTGCTCCTGCAACGGGGCAAGCTCCTGATCGGCAACATACAACAGCATCTGAATCGACGATAAACCTTGTGCCAGCGTGTCATGAATCTCGTGGGCGATACGCTGCCGCTCCGCGGCAACACCCTGGGCACGTTCCGTCGCCGCCAACTGGCTACGGGTAGCAATCAACTCGCCGATCAGTGCCTCCCGCTCCGCGGAAACCTTCCACAGTGTCCGAAACGCATAATCAATCCCAATACTCACCAGGGCAGCAACAGTCGGTCCAAGAATCGCTCCGGCAGTTAAATGCCCCGACTGGCTGAAAATACTAAAACAGGTGGCAGCAATCACCGCCGCAATTCCCCGCCAATCAGGCATCACCCGCAAATACAGAAAATACAGCGGAAACACCAGATACAGGCTGGTCTGCTCGAGGGGAATCAACGCCCCCCACAGCAGCGACAACACCAAAACCCACAGCTGTGCCTGCCACGGCGGCAGCTTATGGTAGCGGGAAGCACATGCCATATAGGTCAATCCGAACGCAATACACACCCCGGTGGTGAGCAGCTCTAGCTCAATATTGCGGCGGGCAGCAGTAGCCACCACCACCGCCAACAATCCATAGGTAAGAATATGGATTCCTTGGGTGATCGCCTGCCATCCCGGGCGGGCAACAATCCCCGCTTCCGAAATAGGCGCCGCCGCCGGTGGACGGACACTCGCATCCCCGCTCACCGCTTTATCGCCGGCCGCCTGCAGTTTCTGTTTCAGCCACCACACTCGCGACCCCCATCCCCGCGACTGCAGCGCATCATCGTCAGGCAGCGCCGAAGACTCCTGCGGCTTTTTCGTGTCGTGCACTGTGGAATCCACACAATCCTCCCCACTGGCAGCGGTTACAGCAGCAGATCGCGGCGCAGTGCTACGAGTATTACGCTCCGACGGCGAAGCAACACCATCGCCGGCAGGGACACCATCAGCCATCACATTCCTCTTCTCACACCCACTCACCACACCGGCACCACACGGCACCAATCATCCGCCGGGTAGGAAGTCACCGGCGACGGGATCTAGGCTTACTAGTTATGCGCCGAACACTATTGTCCATCCTACTGGCCACCCTCACCGTCACCGCAGCAGCCTGCAGCAGCGAAGAACCACCCACCCCAGCACCAGCCACTACTACCGCAACCTCCGTCGACGCTGACCAACCAGCAGTCACCCTGCCAATTGATGCCATGCCCACAATCCCGGAAGGCAAAGCAGCCCAAGAACCCTGCCCCTATTTGGATAGCCAATTTGCCGCTGACGCCAACGGTCAACGCATCACCGGCCAAGGAATCGACACCCGATTCGACCCCCCAGCCTGCGTCATCTGGTCCTATCCCGACGATCCCCAACTCACCATTATTGTGCGCCACATGAACACCCCGCGGGAGGCGATGGATGTGGTGGACTGGGCTGCCCCAGTCGAAACCACCAACCCTGCCAACGATCCAGTTGGGTGGACAGGAGGCCGTCTCGGCGGCGACGGCCATTCCGTCTACGCCGTGGCGAAAGACACGACCGCCGTCGTAGTGTTTAGCAATCAAGACCAGTCCGTGAAACCACAACTCATCGCCGAGCAAGTCATCGAAAATCTTGGTCTGTAACCAGCAGTGGCCGTATTCCGGGCAACTCGCCAGGAATACGGCCACAACCTGTGAGCCAGCAGCCTTACAAACCGGCTACACAGCAACCTCGTTATAGGGCATCATCGACGACACCCATGGAAACACCACTTCCATAAGCAGAAAAAACACTGCAACCGCAATAATCAAGGTAATAATCAGTTTCACCGGCCATTGACCAGGCAACTTCGACCACATCCAGGAATACATCTACTTTGCCTCCATTTCGGCGGGCCGCTGCCCAGGCACCTTCGGTTCAGTGCGGGTCAGCATCGCGTGAATGATCATGCGTTCTTTATTGGAAAACTGTGGATGACAGGTAGTCATCGTCAACAAGGATTCATCATCCTCAGCGGGGGCTTGCTCCACATTCGGCACCGCATAGGTCACCCCAAAATTACCGGGCGTCGTAATATAGCGGCCGTCAAGATCCTGATATTTCCCGGCGGTCACTTCCTCCACCTGATGCTCATTCAAACAGGCCGCCGCTTCCTCGGCACGCGGTTTACCATCCGCGCTTACCGGCAACACTTTATAAATCTCCCAGTCGGTTCGTGTCTCCACCACCACAGTGTCACAAGCCTGCAGATTACCAAGATCGTTAAACGGCGCACCCTTGCCAACCCGGTGCCCGGCAATCGCAAAATTTCCCGCCTCACCCGGCATTTGGCTGGTCACATAGCGGCCGGGTCCTTTCAGAAGATCCGCATCTTCAGTGCCTTCAACAATCGCGAACTGCCAGTCGGCACCAAACTTCGGAATATACATGCGGGCAAACGCTTCACCCAGCTCCGGGGCATGAAATTGGCGACGATTCACCAGATCATCCCCGCCCGGATTAGTGTTTGTCCCCTCATCCCACAAATCTGTGAGCTGTGCCTCCACCTCAGCCTGGTTGCGGGCAGCCTGCAGATTCGTCCAATAGGCTTCATAAAACCCGAACAGCAGCATCACTGCCCCAACAGTCACGAGAATCTCCCCTAAGATCTCGATCACGCTCGGCTTACGGCGACGCTGCGCTGGCCGGGGTTCAGCAGCGATGGGGGTGTTGTCTTCCATAGGCGCTCATTGTAGCGATTCTCCCGCAAATAAATAATGGACCCGTATCAACGACCCCGTACATGGGCGACACAGTGATCTCTATCAGCGGTGCAATCATTGCCCATAAGCAAGCCCCCGGCAGCAGGCTTCGATACCATTGCCGAAGGTTCCACGTTTTACACTGCTAACAGTGAAAATCCTGGCACCGGCCAAACAGCGGTGTCGATGATCGTTACCGCATGGAAAGAAAGGAACACCGTCATGATCTGGGATGCTGTGATCTATCCGGTTTCCGGGATCATGAAATTGGTATTCCTCGGGCTGCATCATGGATTAGGACTTGACGAGTCCCATGCGTGGATCGGCTCCATTTTCGGGCTGATTTTGGTTGTTCGTGGATTCATTGCCCCACTTGCCTACATGCAGTACAAAAACAACCGGATCATGACGAATCTGCGCCCCCGGCTGCATGAGCTCAGTCAGGCAAACCGGATGAGTTTCGATCCGACAGCCGATAAACAGGTCAGTGACGCCCGCAAAGCACTCTACAAAGAGCATCACTATTCGATGGCGAAAGGCTGCTGGCCAGCATTAATTCAAATGCCTGTGTTTCTCGGCCTGTACCGGCTGTTGCTGCTGATGGCGCGGCCAGCAGACGGCCTTGAGGCTGCCCATCATGCACCTATTGGGATGCTCACCAGCGAAGATGTCTCAGGGTTTATTCAAGCCCGAGTGCATGAGGTGCCGACAGTTGCCTATATCGCAATGTCTCAAGAGCAGCTGGACTATCTGCAAACCAGCTATGACGATGTGCACGGGCTGCTGTTGCCGCTGTTTATCTTGGCGGCCACCTTCACCACTATCAACATGGCCTATTCGGTGTGGCGTAACCGGATCACTCTCGACCATGATTCGAACGTTTCGGTGTGGTCGTATCGGATTCTTATACTCTTTGTGCCGCTGGTGCCAGTGTTCACATTAAATTTCGGGTTGCACGGTCCTGCCCCAGCAGCGATTGCCCTGTACTGGTTTGCCAACAATCTGTGGACGATGACCCAGTTTATTGTGCTGAATAAATATCTCGACCGGATTATGCCGTTTACCGACGAGTTTGTGCACTTCCGTGAGGAACGCAAACACGAGGTGCGGCGGCGAACAACACTGCGGAAACAGTTTGCTCGCCGGCGGCGGCTGCGGCGCCTGCAACAGCTGGTGATGCCGTGGAAGATCCGGGAGATTCAGCACCGAATCCTCACCGACCGGGATGCCACCATGACAGCGATTGATCCGGATCTGGTGCGGGTGACAAAGATTCGGGCGCGGCGCCGTGAACTCACGAAAGAGCTGCAGAAGCAGAAAAACAAGTTGGCGCACCTGCAGAAACAGGCCAAACGCGAACAGCAAGAGTGGCCGCCGCAGGAGCTCGTCGAACGCGGTTTAGTGTTAGCAAATGGGGAGCTCAACGAGGAACGTTTCATTCCTGACGAAGAGGATGTCGCCTTTGAGTTGGCGAAAATTGATGCGGCACTCGCCGGCGAGCCGGTTCCTGCTGATCCCCGGCGCGCCGCTGGCGACGAAGATGCAGCGACAGCAGCAGCGGATGAGCCACAGCTGCGTGAAGCTGCCGAGCCGTCGCTCGAATTCGAGTGGATCGACAGCTATCCGGTGTATCCGTCTTCTGGCCATAGTTCCCGCGACTAGCAGGCGCAGGCTGGTTGGGGTGCCTGAAGCTGACAGTGTTTATCGGCTGTGGGACGGCGTCACCACGGGTGCTTGGCGGGTGCATGGGTGACTTGTGGGCAGCTGCTGCTTGCCGCTGCCCTGCTAACGGCTACCCGGATCTAGATGCAATAGTCTGCTGGTGGCGCGCCGAGGAGGCTTTTTGCGAGTTCTTTCGCGATTTCCAGCGGCATTGTTGAGCGTTCGATACGACAACCGGCGTAGCCACCGTCAAGCAGGACAAGTAGTTGGCGTGCCTGGGTCAGCCCCGGATAGCCGTTGAGTTCGGTGAGCAGGGTGGTGAGGGTGTCAAGCAGCCAGCGCCGATGTTCGCGTACCGCTTCGACAATGCCCCGTTCGGAGTCGGTGTCTGGTTTGGGGTATTCGTTGGCGGCGTTGTGAAAGTGGGAGCCGCGATATTCGCTTTCCGGCTGGTCGGCGATTGCCTGGTCGAACATGGCTAATATTTTCGACTTGGGGTCGGAAAGGTCGCTGATCCGTTCAGCGTAGCGAGTTCGCCAGCTTTCATCTAACGCCCGCACATAGGCGATGACGAGGGCATCCTTCGAGCCGTAGAGGGAATACAGGGAGGCTTTGGCCACATCTGCTTCGCGAAGGATCCGGTCGATGCCGATGACGCGAATGCCTTCGGTGGTGAATAAATGTGTAGCCGATGCGAGCAACCGCTCCCGGGAGGACGGCCGTTGCCGGCGACGGGATCCTTTCGCCCGTGATGAGGACGTTGACGCAGCGGCGATGACACACACTCCTTATAGATAGTCACGGGGCAACGATTGATTGTGCTGGGCAGCAGAATCCGTGTGCTGCCTGCCCTTGTTCGGTGACACTGCCGGTGAACATGGGGGCAGTGTGGGGGTTATAGGTGGCGCCGCAGGTCACTGCACCGCGCTGGTGCTGCTGTTGCGGCGCACTCGATGCTTCTTATCGTAGCCCAATACAGACCAATCGGTCTATGTTGGGGTATGGCGGGTGGTGGTTGATGCCAACAACCGGGGTATGAGCCATGCGAAAACCCCACGCACACCGGGTGTTGCACAGTGCTTGCCGCTGATGCGTATCGGGTTTCCAGCGGAGTGAAAACAGTGCACGCGGCAGGCTGCTACCGGGTTCGTGGGGTTGATGATATTCGCTTATGTGGTGTGCGGTGACCGGGGCTATCCTGTCACCACACAACCGTCGCTACTTGCGGACTGCTTTCACGATCGCCAACAGGATCACTGCACCAAGCAGGCAGGTGAGGAAGCTGAAGATCAGTCCACCACCTTCGACGTTGACATTGAAGAACTTCAGGATAATGCCGCCGATAAGACCGCCGATCACACCAACGACGATGTTCAAACCGATTCCCTGCTGGGCGTCAGTTCCCTGGATCTTTGAGGCAATCCAGCCTGCCAGACCACCGATGATAATCCAGCCAATGATGCCGAGTCCCAACATATTTCATCACGCCCTTTGCGTTGTTGTTCGTTCTTTCCAGCAGTGGCGGCGGCGTCGCACCCGATTGTTGGACGGGAGTGCCGCTGTGCCTCTGCTGTCACAATGCTGAAGTCGTTGAAGTGTTGATGACTTCAGGTGGGAATAGATAATCGAACGAACCGACCTCATTGTCAAATAGCGGCCGGTTCGTCCTGCACATTCCACAACCCCGTGTTCTTTGTTTCTGCTGGTCAGGCGATTACAGTACCGTCGCCACCAACTGGAATGTGTATCTAAGGACAACTGTAGTCTTGCGGAAACAGCTGGTGAAGCGGTTTCCGGTAACTCTTTGGGCTCAATTCGGTTACTAACGACAATGATTCTCTGACATGGTGGTGTAGCACCTTTGCGGCGCGAGCTGCAGCCGGCTCGTGCTGGCTGCTGGATCGGTGAGCAAAATAGGTGACTTCTACACTTGACTGTCGTGACGAACCACCATCAGGGGGCAGGGCGCCGACTGCAGCAATGCCCGCGATGTTGATCCCAGCAACATGCCGGTAAACCCGCCGCGGCCATGGGAACCAACGACGAGCAGCTGTGCCTGCTGCGCGGCGTCGCTTAACGCCCGCACTGGACGATCCCGGGTGATGATTCGCTCCACAGGCACGGTCGGATATTGCTGTTCAAAGGGTGCGAGTCGTTCCCCAAGCAGGGCGAGCTGTTCTTGTTCCACCAGATGCCACTGTTCACCAGCCCCGGAAAGCCCTGCGATGGAGGCCTGTACTTGCATATCCATCCAGGTGTGCACCGCAATTACCCCGCAGCCGCGAGCTTTCGCTTCGGCGAACGCGAACGCGGTTGCTTTTTCTGAGACGTCACTGCCGTCAACCCCTACAACAACCGGACCATATTTGGTTGCTTCCCCCAGTGGATTATCTTCCCGCACCACAACAACGGGACAGTGCGCATGGGAGACGACCGCCGCCGAGACTGAACCCATCACCATGCCAGTCAGTCCACCGAGTCCACGCGACCCCATTACGATCATGGCGACATCTTTGCTCATCTCTAACAGCATGTCGATCGGGGAACCTTCAGCGACGGTGTGTCCTATTTTGATTTCGGGTGCAACCTCTTGGGCGACAGCCCGCGCCTGGGCAATATGCTCCATGGTTTCGGTTTGCAGCTCGTCGAAGAGTTCCTGGGGTGGCACCATCCCTTCGGCATACAAAAACTGGGGCATGGTGTAGCTGGCGGCAAGTCGCAGCACATCGCCACGTTTCGCGGCAGCGTTGGCCGCCCACCGGACTGCTGCTGTCGCCGCCTGAGAGCCGTCAACAGCGCAAACAATGGTCGCGTTAGCCATGGTCATTCTCCTTGTTGGCAGTAGCATCGCTCAACCTGACTCATCCTTGCAGGAACACCATCCTCTGGCAGATCACTGCTGTGGCAGCCACCCCTGCAGCAACTACCTGGTGTTGCTGCGGCACGATAGGCCGAGGCGCGACTACTTTGTGAGTGTTGAACGAACCCACCCGTGCCTTACGGATGGATGGGGAACACGCGTACCCTCACTGTTTAATCTAGCGGGCATCACTGCCCCGGGCAGGTGTTTGCACCAGCATTTTCTTGATCCCAAAAGGGTGCACGATCCGCTCCTGGTCATCGGCGGCCGTCGTGAAACAGCGGGATCATGGCCGGCTTTCTTGCGCACCCGTGAACCATCATCACCCAGGAAAAACCACCATTGCAAAACCAGCACTGCCCGGGTGGCGGGAAACCTGCAAGCGGCACAGGCTTCACTGGCGGGAAGTGTGGTTAGCGGCAATGGTGGTGGGCATTATTGTTGACATGAGCCTGCTGGCGATCCTGGATGATCCGTTGAATCGCTGCTGCCTGTGCCATACTCTAACGATGCTGCTTCGGCTCGTCGCGAAGCCGCACTATGACTATTTATCTGCTGGTGGAACGCTGGAAGCGTCGTGAGCAAGAGCATCGGTTGGGATTTCAACATGTGCCGCATCCGCATTCGATGGATAAGCCAACTGGTAGAACACTTCGGCAATCAGTGCAATGATGCGGCCGATACCGTCTTGGAAGAATGCTGTTAAAGGGGCGATAATCGCGGAGATGTCCATGCGTGAAACTGTAATACACCCCACCCGGGCAGGTAAACGACGCCGCAAAGCAGCGATTCCGCTACCTATTAAACGTGGCCTCAACCCGTCGCGGGTGCGAGTCCCCGCAGAGGCGCAAGGGCTAACCGCTGAGGAGTATCTTAGGCTAGTGATCGCAGGGCAGCGGCTGCGGCACGACAGCGATGACGACACCGCCCTTCGTGCCCGTTTCACCGCCGGGGAAGTGGTGCGTCGCGACGGCAGCAAATTCACCCCTGACATGCCTGTCACCCCTGGTGAAGATGTGTTTTTCTATCGGATCCCAATCGATGACGATAGTGTGATACCGCCGTTGCCGGTACTGTTCGCCGACGAGTTGATCACCGTGTTCGCGAAACCACACGGTATTGTCACCGCCCCCAAAGGGTCATATATCACCCGTTCGTTGGTGGTGGCGGGAAGACGCACTACCGGCAACGATGATTTGGTGCCGATTCATCGGCTGGATCGTCTCACCGCGGGGATTGTGGTGTGTGTCAATCAGCCGGAATATCGTGGCGCCTACCAAAACCTGTTCCGGGATTGTGCGGTTGATAAACGCTATCAGGCGGTGGCTGCGTGCCCGGAGCCGGCGAAGCAGCTCCCAGCGGTTCCTTGGACTGTGGAAAATCGGCTGGTGAAAATTCATGGCGAAGTCCAAACAGAGGTGTGCGATGGGCCGGTCAATGCGGTCACCGAGATCGTTGCGGTCTCTGCCCTGTCCGCCACGCAGCGGCAGCATGCGGCAAACTTTTTGCCGTTACAAGCAGATACTGCTTACTTGGTGCTCGACTTGCATCCGTTGACGGGGAAAACTCATCAGCTGCGGCGGCATTGCAGCGACTTAGGATATCCGCTGGTTGGTGATCCGATTTATCCGGTAATTCACCGGGATCAGCTGCGGGCAGGTTCCCCGATCGGGGTGGGACTGGGATTGGCGTGCACGGCGATGACGTTTACCGATCCGGTGACTGGTGAGCGCCGCGAGTTTCACTACAACTGGCTGGAGTAGTATCGCTGCGGTTTTTCTTCTACCATGCCCGCTGAAAAAAGCGGTGGGTACCTGCTTGTGTTGCTCGCTGCGGGATGGGTGTAGCACCGGTAGCTCATGACCGGTGTTGCCCGGGTAGGGTGGAGTTTTCAACCCAGGGGCGCGCGTTGCTATCAGCGCCTGCCTGGTGATGTAGTTGTTTTTATCAAAGATCCAAGTTTCCCACCGTGGTATTCCACGGTTTTTACAGGTGAGGTGGCCAAACGTGCCGGTGGATGCAGCGAAGGTGGCAGCCCGCGCAGTGAACGCAACAAAGCAGTATGGTGCGGGCGCGGCAACGGTGACAGCGCTCAACGGGGTAAATGTCGAGTTTTACGCCGGCCAGTTCACCGCAATTATGGGACCGTCCGGGTCGGGGAAGTCAACGTTGATGCACTGTATGGCTGGGCTGGACAGTTTGACGAGCGGGCAGGCGTTGATCGGTGATGTTGATGTGGCTGCACTGTCTGATGCGGCATTGACCAGGCTGCGGCGTGACCGGTTGGGGTTTGTGTTTCAATCGTTTAACTTGGTGCCCACGCTTTCGGCGGCTGAGAATATTGTGCTGCCGTTGGCGTTGGCGGGGAAAACCCCGGATCCGCAATGGTATGACACGATTTGTCGCCGGCTGGGTATTGTGCAGCGGCTGGGTCACCGGCCGAGTGAATTGTCTGGTGGCCAGCAGCAGCGGGTGGCGGTGGCACGGGCGCTGATTGCCCGTCCGGCGATTGTGTTTGGCGATGAGCCGACCGGGAATTTGGATTCGAATGCGACCCGTGAGGTGCTCAATATTTTGCGGACTGCTGTCGATGAGCTGGGGCAAACGGTGGTGATTGTGACGCATGATCCGACGACTGCGGCATGGGCTGATCGGGTGGTGATGCTCAGCGACGGCAATATTGTGGGGGACATGGTTGATCCCACCCATGATTCGGTGGTGCAGGCTCTCACCCAGCTGGGGGTGCGCTAGTGGGGCGGCGGCGCGCAGTGTTGTTCCGCCGGGGCGACGACAGCTACGGGAATGGAACTGGGGTGGTGTCGCCGCCGCAGTGGCGCCATGGCCGGCGCGTGATGCGCACCATCGGATGGCGCAGTGTGTTGGCGCATCGGGTGCGGTTGTTGCTGACGTTGCTGTCGGTGGCGATCGGGACTGCGTTTATGACTGGTTCGGCAATGTTTACCGCCCAGTTGGAGGATTCGTTTTCAGCAATTGTGTCGTCACTGTTTGATGATGTCGATATTGCGGTCACTGGCGGCCCGGGGTCGTCTGGTTTGGATGCGGCGGCGGTGGCGGCGTTGCGGGATGATCCACGGATTGCGAAGGTGACGGTGACTGCTGATCCGTCGGCGGTGGTTGCTGCCCGGGTGGGCGGTGGTTTGCTGGATACTGGCGGCGCCCCGTCGCAGGCGGTGGCGATGACTGCCGCGGGGGATGCTTTAGGGGCGGGGCAGTTGACTGCCGGCCGGGTGCCGGCCGCAAGCGGCGAGGTGGCGGTCAACGAGACTGCCCTGCAGCGGAATTCGCTTGCTGTGGGGGACAAAATTGTGGTGATCGCCCCAAGTTTCACCGAGAATGTGACGATTGTGGGGGCGTTTGCGTCGCCGCGCGGTGCTGATACTGGCGGCTGGCTGGGGGTGGCGTTTGCCGAAGATGACTATGTTGCGCGGTTTGGTACGGACGGCAAAGTGCAGCTGGCATCGGTCACGCTTGCCGGGTTGACTGGCAGCAATCAGCACCATGCCGCAACAGGCGCGGCTGATTGGTGGCCTTGGCCACCGGCGAAGCAGGACGAGGTGTCACAATCCGCAGCGGATGAGACAGCTTTCGTCGAGCGCGGCACCCCAGCGGCAGCTTCCCGTATCGCCGCCGTCGAGGCGACGATCAGCGAACAGTTTCCGCAGGCTGCAGTGTTAGAAGGGCGGGTGCTCAGCGAGCAGGCCACCGCCTCTTTGCAGCAAGGGTTAGCGTTTGTGCGCTATTTTCTGTGGGCATTCGCCGGTATTGCGCTGCTGGTCGCCATGTTTTTGATCAGTAACACGTTTGCCATGATTGTGGCGCAGCGCACGAAAGAATTTGCGCTGCTGCGCGCGGTGGGTGCTGCTTCCCGTCAGATCACCACTGCTGTCACCGTGGAGGCGACTGCCATCGGCGTGGTGGGTTCAGCGGTGGGGATTCTCGGCGGGATTGGTTTGGTGAAATTTGTGTCTTTCGGCATGGCCTATGTGGGGGTGGGTCTGCCCACTACCGGTTTGGTCGCTTCACCTGCGGCGATTATCACGCCGCTGCTGGTTGGCACAGTGTTGACGATGATTGCTGGTTTTGTTCCGGCGCGCCGCGCCGGCGCGATCCCACCGGTTGCGGCGATGAGTGCTGTCCATGTGGAACAGCCAGTAGCAGGTGTGTCGTGGCGATGGTTGAGTGGCCTGCTCGCGCTGAGCGCCGGCGCCACTATTCTGCTTGCCCCGGTGGCAGTGACGATCACCGCCACCGCCACCGCCCGGGCAGCCCTTGCCGGGGCGGGGGCTGCCCTGCTGATTGTTGGTTTATGGCTGGCCGGACCCGGGCTTGCCGCCCGCCCCACCACTGCTATTGCGCAGCTGTTTGCCCGGGGTTTAGGGGCGGCCGGGAAGTTGGCGGCGGCGAATGCGCGCCGCTATCCGAAACGGAATGCCTCCACCGCGTTCGCCCTCACCCTGGGACTGTTGATGGTTACCACTATTGGCATGTTTGGCGCGTCGATGAAAGCATCGCTAACTTCGATGATTGACACGACAGTGACCGCTGATCTGGTGGTGAAAGGCCCCACCGCCAGCCAGCTAACCATCCCCGCCCCCCTGGCAGCGCAGCTCGCTGACGACCCCGCACTCGGGGATGTTACTGTGCTTCGCACCGCCTATTTGACGGTTGCCGGCAGCCCGCGTGGAGTGCCGGGCGGCCGTCCCAAGTCGACGAATGTGGCTGCCGTCGACTTCACCCCCGGCGCCAGCGGCCTGGCGCTGCAACCAGTTGACGGAACCCTGGATTTGGTGCATAACGCCGGCATTATTATCGACGAACAGCTTGCCGAAGCCACCAACACCCACGTCGGTGACATGCTGCCTATCGGCGGGGAACGCGGCGATCAATATCCCGCCACAGTAGTCGGCATCTATGCGGTCAATACCGGCCTTGGGGAGGCGATCATCGCCGAGACCACCGCCCGGGCGATCGTCGGCGAGGATAATCTCGCTATCCAAAACCTGTTCATCACAGCGCCGCAATCCACCGCCGACAGTCGTGCCGCGGCCCGCCGCACCGTGCAGCAGGCCGCCGACGAATATCAGGTCGTGGAAGTACTCACCCGGGAGGAATTTGCCAGCCAATCCGAACGCAATGTCAACACCTTGCTGGCGGTGCTCTACGGGCTGCTCACCCTGGCAGTGATCACCGCAATCCTTGGCATCGTCAACACCTTAGGTTTGTCAGTGATTGAACGCCGCAGCGAATTGGGGATGCTGCGCATTGTTGGTGCCGGACGACGCCAAATCCGTACAATGATCTACACCGAGTCGGTGGTGATTGCCGTCTATGGGGCACTGGTGGGTCTCGCCGCTGGTTTGCTGATCGGCTACGGATTCCTTACCACTCTCAGCAGCGAAGGGATCACCACCATCGCCGTCGATACTCGACTGCTTGTTGGGATGCTGCCGGCAGCAATCCTTATCGGTATTGGGGCTGCTGCCCTGCCCGCCCGGGTGGCCGCCAACACAGATCTTCTTACCGCGATCGAAGCGGAATAGTTTTCACCCCGCACCGCACACAACAGCATCTCGAGCACAATACACAACAACCCGCAACAGCGAACCGGCGACCGGTGTGCTGTTGCGGGTTGTTCAACAGTTGCGACGGCAAAAACCATGGCAGACCCAAGACTGATTGTGCCTGGCGCGGCACACGGTCTGCTGTGGTTGCGCTAGGAGGCGGTGAACATCGCTTTGCCCCAATAGTCGCCGTCCCCGGACACACCCTTCGGGCAGGCAAAAATCGACGACGACTCGTAGCGCACATACTCGTTGAGTTTGTCACCCTTCGACAGGCGCCGCTGCACCGGGATGAAATCCCGCGACGGGGATGCCACAAATGCGACAAACATCAACCCGGCGGACATCTCCCCGAAGGAAGAAAGCCCATCAATATAGTTGTAGCCGCGTCGCAGCATCCGCGCCCCATTGTTTTCTTGCGGATTCGCCAACCGGGAATGTGACACTAAGGGAACCACCGGCTCCCCATCGACGGTTTCAGTAAGGGGCAGCTCGTCAAACTCATCTTCCCGACCCAGCGGTGCACCCGAGCCTTTATAGCGGCCGAATGTTTCCTCCTGGTCGTGCAGAATCTGCCGATCCCAGTTCTCGATGAGCATGCGGATTTTCCGCGTAATCATATAGCTGCCACCGTCGAACCACGCCGGCCCGTCTTGTACCCACACATGCTCGTTGACGAGCGCCTCATCCTCCACTTTCAGATTGTTGGTGCCGTCTTTAAACCCGAACAGGTTCCGTGGAGTTTCCTGTGCTGTCGACGTCGACGAGGTTCGCCCATAGCCCAGCTGTGTCCAGCGGGTGCGCACCACCCCGGAGCCGGCTTTTTTCAACACCCGGATAGCGTGAAATACCACCTGCGGGTCGTCGGCACAGGCCTGCAGCATAATGTCCCCGCCGCTGATTTCCTCAACTTTCTGATCCCCCGAGAAATGTGGGAGGTCAACAAGTTCTGCCGGTCGCTGCGCCGCCAGACCGAAGCGATCATCAAATAGTGATGGTCCAAACCCGATGGTGATTGTTAACCGGCTTGGGGGTAGATCGAACGCATCACCAGTGTCTGAAGGGACGACTACACCATCGACATCGACTGCGCCACCTTCTACTGCTTCTTTCCCTTCGGTCATGCGACGTGCCATCGACGTCCACACTTCCAACAGGGATCTCAGCTTTTCCCGGGAGTCGGTGACCACATCAAAAGCCATACATTGATAATGATCCTGCTGGGCGGTGGTAATACCAGCCTGATGTGCACCGTCGAAAGGCACCTGCGCATCGTTCGCGCCGACCCCAGCAGCCGACAAGGAACCATCACCAACACTATGGTTGGCTTTTTTGGTTGCCGCCGATGCTACTACCGCCCCGGCGGTCGCGCTGGCAACAGAAACACCAGCGCCGGCAAGAAATTGGCGACGGGAAACACTCACTTGTTCAAAACTTCCTGGATCTTCGATACAAGCTCGGTGAGTTCGGAAAGCTTGTGGGACAGTTCTTTGCGCTGCTCTTCGCTGACAGTTGCATAGTTGACGAAGCCGTCATTTTCCCGGTACTTCGACAGTTCTTCTTCCACTGCGCCGAAGGCGGCCATGAGTTCACCTGGGAGTTGGTGGTCATTGCGGGCGATAAGGTCTTGCAGGGACACTACCGCCTGCCGGGAACCGTCCAGGTTGGCTTTGAAGTCCCACAGGTCGGTGCCGGAGTAAATATCTTCTTCACCGGTGATCTTCGAGGTAGCGATCTCGTCGAGGAGTTCCTGTGCACCGGCTGCGATCTGGAATACGGTGAGATCAGTGGCGAATTTGGGATCTTCTACTGCTGCTTTGAGCTCTTCCACGTCAGCTACCAGCTGGGTGGCGGTGGCTTTCGTCTCATCGGTGATGGCACCGGTTTCGAAGAGATCTTTTTCAATCTTGTGGAATCCAGTGAATTCGTCCCCGGCTTCGAGGTCAGCTTCGCGGGCGTCGACGCGCGGATCAAGATCGTTTGGCAGCGCTTCCGCAACTGGTTCGATGCGTTCCCATGGTTGCCGGGTGGCGGCATAGACCGCTTTCGCCCCTTCCAGGTCACCGGCCTGGATCAGGGAGTTGAATTTATTTACCAGTCCGAGCTGTTCGGATACCTGACCGCGAACATAACCGACATAGCTGTCTACTGCTGCTTGCCGTTCCTCGTTGACGGAAGCATCCACGTCGGCGCCGACCACTTCGAACTCTGCCTCAGCCCCGCTCGGTTTACACCGCAGCGTGTAGGTGCCTGCTTCCCGGAATTCAACGGTGAGTTTGCCGAACTCTTTGTCGCCAACGTTGGCAACTTCGCCGAGGGTACGGCCGTCTTTGTCGAGCACATAGAGTTCAGCGGTTTCACCGGAATTGTTGGTGAAGTCGAATGCGACCACACCGGTGTGTGCTTCGTCGATCGATGAGGTACAGGTTTTGCCATCGGCGACAACAGTCACTGACTGATCAGCAGACTTCGAAGCAGACGAAGCAGCCGACGATACAGAGGAGGATACAGAAGACGATGCCGATGACGCGGTGGACTTTGCTGCTTCTGTGTCATCGGAGCCACAAGCGGCAACGAGCGAGGCAGTAAGCACGGCAACAGCGGCGAGCGATACAACGTTACGGTTCATAAGATCAGGATTACCCTTCAAGGTTTGTTATCAACGATCCATGCCGCGACGATACCTGCGGCATGAAATACCAAAGGATATCCTAACAAAACCCCAGACTTAAGTAATGCTAACCGACTGTGATAAACAACCTATTTAATGGGTGTTCACCCCAGCATCCCGACAATCTCCCCCTACAGATAGACCCCGCAAAAACCTGTACCACCCGCTGCACTTGTACCCCTTCAAACCCCCACACACAGCACCCCACACACCACACATAAAAAAGAAAGGAGTGTGTATGCTGTCTGCTTTCCAGCAAACAACACACACACCCCTTCTACGAAACAAGTCGGCAGTGTCTTACTCTCCCACACACTCCCGTGTGCAGTACCATCAGCGCAGGTAGGCTTAGCTTCCGGGATCGGAACGGGACCGGGCGTTTCCCCACCGCTATCGCCACCGACAAACTCTATTATAAACACCATTATCAGCCATCAAACCAACCCAATAGGCTGGCTCGACCGTGCTGTGTGTGACACCGCACAGTGGACGTAGAACACTCATCAACCCAAAACCTTGGGATGTTTTTTACGGCTGTTGATCATCAACCCTCGCAACACCCTAACCCGGCCATCACCATCAACAGTGAAACAACACCGGAAAAGGGTGGTTGTGTTTGGTATCGGTGAATTAGTACCAGTCATCTCAACACCTCACAGCGCTTACAACCCTGGCCTATCAACCCGGTCATCTCCCGGACACCTCAAACGAAACGTTATCTCGAAACAGGCTTCCCGCTTAGATGCTTTCAGCGGTTATCCCTCCCGTACGTAGCCAACCAGCAATGCTCCTGGCGAAACAACTGGCACACCAGAGGTACGTCCGTCCCGGTCCTCTCGTACTAGGGACAGCCTTCCTCACGTTTCAACGCGCGCGGCGGATAGAGACCGAACTGTCTCACGACGTTCTAAACCCAGCTCGCGTGCCGCTTTAATGGGCGAACAGCCCAACCCTTGGGACCTACTCCAGCCCCAGGATGCGACGAGCCGACATCGAGGTGCCAAACCATCCCGTCGATATGGACTCTTGGGGAAGATCAGCCTGTTATCCCCGGGGTACCTTTTATCCGTTGAGCGACACCGCTTCCACAAGCCGGTGCCGGATCACTAGTCCCTACTTTCGTACCTGCTCGACCTGTCAGTCTCACAGTCAAGCTCCCTTGTGCACTTACACTCACCACCTGATTACAGACCAGGCTGAGGAAACCTTTGGGCGCCTCCGTTACTCTTTAGGAGGCAACCGCCCCAGTTAAACTACCCACCAGGCACTGTCCCTGACCCGGATCACGGGCCGAAGTTAGATACCCACTACGATCAGAGTGGTATTTCACATTACGACTCCCACACAACTAGCGTCATGCGATCAACATCTCCCACCTATCCTACACAAACCGTAGCAAGCACCAATACCAAGCTATAGTAAAGGTCCCGGGGTCTTTTCGTCCTGCCGCGCGTAACGAGCATCTTTACTCGTACTGCAATTTCGCCGAGTCTGTGGTTGAGACAGCAGGGAAGTCGTTACGCCATTCGTGCAGGTCGGAACTTACCCGACAAGGAATTTCGCTACCTTAGGATGGTTATAGTTACCACCGCCGTTTACTGGGGCTTAAATTCTCCGCTTCGACCCAAACAGATCTAACAGGTCCTCTTAACCTTCCAGCACCGGGCAGGCGTCAGTCCGTATACATCGACTTATCGTCTTCGCACGGACCTGTGTTTTTAGTAAACAGTCGCTTCCCTCTATTCTCTGCGGCCACCACACGCAACCACCACGCAAGGCAGTGGCACCCGTAGCGGCCCCCCTTCTCCCGAAGTTACGGGGGCATTTTGCCGAGTTCCTTAACCACAGTTCTCTCGATCGCCTTAGTATCTTCTACCTGATCACCTGTGTCGGTTTGGGGTACGGGCCATGCATACACTCGCTAGAGGCTTTTCTCGACAGCACAGGCACACCGACTCCCCCACAACATGTGGGTCTGCATCACGCCTCACCCATATAATGTGGAACGGATTTCCCTATCCCACGGGCTGCACGCTTACACCAACACTTCCAACCGTTGGCTCGGCTACCACTCTGCGTCACCCCATCACTTGGCTACCAACAACTCAGGTCCTACGCGAACACACCACAACCACCAGCCTAAAAAGACTGACGTGAAGGATGCGACGGGCAGTTAGTATCATCGCGTCACCACTTTTCGCATACACACGGGTACGGGAATATCAACCCGTTATCCATCGACTACGCCTGTCGGCCTCGCCTTAGGTCCCGACTCACCCTGGGAAGATTAAAGCTTCACCCAGGAACCCTTGATCATCCGGCGGACGGGTTTTCCACCCGTCATTCGCTACTCATGCCTGCATTCTCACTCGTATACACTCCACCACACGGTCACCCGGCAGCTTCAACGCAGCATACGACGCTCCCCTACCCAACAACACCCTACATAAGATGCTGCTGCCGCGGTTTCGGCGGTGTGCTTGAGCCCCACTACATTGTCGGCGCGGAACCACTCGACCAGTGAGCTATTACGCACTCTTTCAAGGATGGCTGCTTCTAAGCCAACCTCCTGGCTGTCTGGGCGATCCCACATCCTTTTCCACTTAGCACACTCTTAGGGGCCTTAACCGGCGATCTGGGCTGTTTCCCTCTCGACTACGAAGCTTATCCCCCGCAGTCTCACTACTACACGAACCGTTTCACCGGCATTCGGAGTTTAGCTGATGTCGCTAAGATGATAGTCCCGCTAAACCAACCAGTAGCTCTACCTCCGGCAAACACGCGTAGCGCTGCACCTAAATGCATTTCGGGGAGAACCAGCTATCACGAAGTTTGATTGGCCTTTCACCCCTACCCACAACTCATCCCCTCAGTTTTCAACCTAAGTGGGTTCGCGCCTCCACAGCGTCTTACCGCTGCTTCACACTGGCCATGGGTAGATCACTCCGCTTCGGGTCCAGGACATGCCACTACAACACACTCGTTAGTATTCGCTTTCGCTACGACTACCCCACAAACCGGGTTAACCTCGCGACATGCCGCTGACTCGCAGGCTCATTCTTCAAAAGGCACGCCATCACCCCAAAAGGGCTCTGACGGATTGTAGACACACGGTTTCAGGTACTCTTTCACTCCCCTCCCGGGGTACTTTTCACCATTCCCTCACGGTACTCAATCCGCTATCGGTCACACTGAGTATTCAGGCTTACCGGGTGGTCCCGGCAGATTCACAGCAGATTCCACGAGCCCGCTGCTACTCGGGGACAAATAACCATCCATCAGGCAACTGCTTTCATGTACGGGACTCTCACCCTCTACGGCAGGCGTTTCCACACCACTTCCACTAACAGCACCAACAACAGACCCGTCACCGGCAGATAACAGACGTTATAAACCCCACAACCCCGGATCATGCAACCCCTGCCGGGTATCACACACAATCACGGTTTAGCCAAAAATCCACGTTCGCTCGCCACTACTAGCGGAATCACTCTTGTTTTCTTCTCCTACGGGTACTGAGATGTTTCACTTCCCCGCGTTACCTCCACACAACCTATACACAAGTCTTCAGTTGCAGGTGACCACACATAACCATGGCCGGGTTTCCCCATTCGGACATCCTCGGATCAACGCTCGGTTGACAACTCCCCGAGGCTTAACGCAGCCTCCCACGTCCTTCATCGGCTCAGCATGCCAAGGCATCCACCGTGTGCCCTAAAAAACCAGAACACAAACAAACAAGAATCAACAATCACTACCAGCACCCACACCACACCACCAACAAACACAGCAGCGGTCTGGCTCAAAGGCACTGATAGACGCAAAAAATAAAGATGCTCTACGTCCACTATACAGTTCACACACAACACACACACTCACCCACACCACAACACACACCAGCCACCAAGACCAGCATCCTGTTGCAGCATGTATAAGCATGCCAACAATGCCACGGGCATAACACCCGAGACACCCAACAGCGCACCAACATACCCGATCAACCACAACACTGTTTACCACCACCGCAAACACGAGGTTTACAGCAGCACACCAGCATCATCAACCGCTTTCTTCAAGCCTCAACACAGTGACCATCACACCAACACCACAACCCAACATGACAGTTGCAGCGGTAGTCCACACCGATTCAAATAAACACAAAAAAATAAAAGCTCCTTAGAAAGGAGGTGATCCAGCCGCACCTTCCGGTACGGCTACCTTGTTACGACTTCGTCCCAATCGCCGATCCCACCTTCGACAGCTCCCCCCGCAAAAACGGTTAGGCCACTGGCTTCGGGTGTTACCAACTTTCATGACGTGACGGGCGGTGTGTACAAGGCCCGGGAACGTATTCACCGCAGCGTTGCTGATCTGCGATTACTAGCGACTCCGACTTCATGGGGTCGAGTTGCAGACCCCAATCCGAACTGAGGCCGGCTTTCAAAGCGATTCGCTTACCCTCACAGGCTCGCAGCGCGCTGTACCGACCATTGTAGCATGTGTGAAGCCCTGGACATAAGGGCATGATGATTTGACGTCATCCCCACCTTCCTCCGAGTTGACCCCGGCAGTCTCTCATGAGTCCCCACCATCACGTGCTGGCAACATAAGACAAGGGTTGCGCTCGTTGCGGGACTTAACCCAACATCTCACGACACGAGCTGACGACAACCATGCACCACCTGTACACGAACCACAAGGGAAACTACATCTCTGCAGCGATCTCGTGTATGTCAAGCCCAGGTAAGGTTCTTCGCGTTGCATCGAATTAATCCACATGCTCCGCCGCTTGTGCGGGCCCCCGTCAATTCCTTTGAGTTTTAGCCTTGCGGCCGTACTCCCCAGGCGGGGCGCTTAATGCGTTAGCTACGGCACAGAAGTCGTGGAAGACCCCCACACCTAGCGCCCACCGTTTACAGCATGGACTACCAGGGTATCTAATCCTGTTCGCTACCCATGCTTTCGCTCCTCAGCGTCAGTTACTGCCCAGAGACCTGCCTTCGCCATCGGTGTTCCTCCTGATATCTGCGCATTTCACCGCTACACCAGGAATTCCAGTCTCCCCTACAGCACTCAAGTTATGCCCGTATCGCCTGCACGCCCGGAGTTAAGCCCCGGAATTTCACAGACGACGCGACAAACCACCTACGAGCTCTTTACGCCCAGTAATTCCGGACAACGCTCGCACCCTACGTATTACCGCGGCTGCTGGCACGTAGTTAGCCGGTGCTTCTTATGCAGGTACCGTCACTTACGCTTCGTCCCTGCCGAAAGAGGTTTACAACCCGAAGGCCGTCATCCCTCACGCGGCGTCGCTGCATCAGGCTTGCGCCCATTGTGCAATATTCCCCACTGCTGCCTCCCGTAGGAGTCTGGGCCGTATCTCAGTCCCAATGTGGCCGTACACCCTCTCAGGCCGGCTACCCGTCGCCGCCTTGGTAGGCCATTACCCCACCAACAAGCTGATAGGCCGCAGGCTCATCCCACACCGAAAAAACTTTCCACTACCCACCTAGAAGGCAGTGAATATCCAGTATTAGACCCAGTTTCCCAGGCTTATCCCGGAGTGCGGGGCAGATCACCCACGTGTTACTCACCCGTTCGCCACTCGAGTACCCTGCAAGCAGGGCCTTTCCGTTCGACTTGCATGTGTTAAGCACGCCGCCAGCGTTCGTCCTGAGCCAGGATCAAACTCTCCATTAAAAAACCAAAACAATCAGCAAAACACTGAACCATCAAGGCACAAAGGCTGGAAAGCCTAAAACTAGCAAAAACAAACAACCAGCCACCACAACAACCCCAACCCGATCAACAAGCAGAGCTGCCATGGCAACAACAATTGTTGCAAAAAATAGAAAAAAATATAGATGAAAATCAACCATCACGCACCCACCCATACGCCACACACATAAACCATGCATGCAACACAGGCAGGATTCTGCAGCAGGTTCCCGACGAGGAAGGCCACACCACATCAAACATGACAATCAACCATAACCATGTTTCAACCAAACAACACTTTCATGCCATTGGATAAAAACAATCATCCAGCTAATCATCATTGCTCCCACGTGAACACTATGATCGTCCACCACGAACCAACAACAACACTCAGGGACTAGCAAATCCCCGGTCTACACCAGCATGATCATCACCAAAGCAAAGAAAGCATCCATGATCACACCAACAACCAACAGCTGTCCGGCACAACACCGAACACTAAGGCCACTGGCACTATAAAACATAGAAGTACATTGGCACACTATCGAGTTCTCACACATCATGCGCACGAAGCAACTTCACCAACCAACTCGTTGGATCATTGTCATCGGCTTGATTGTCAGGGCCGTTTTCCTATCGCCACACAATCAGAACTTGTTGTTCTGAGGGGCGCTGTCGGTCGCGCTGACTCAAATAAAGATACAGACGTAACCTAGCGTTCACAAATCGCCAGGTCAGGCCAGGTTTTTTGGAGACTTTTTCACACCTAGTTTGCATTGATTGAGCTTCCACGAGCGTTCTGCTTGCGCTGGGGTGTGCGAGCACTGTGCAAACGAGAGGACAAGTCACCCTTTTTGTGAGCCGTCTTTCTGTATAGAGTCCACTCCCGATTCGCGCTGGGCGATCTGATGCAGGTTTTCTGTGCCTGGCTTATTCCATCGGCAGGCGAGTGCCATGGTGATGCATAAGTACACGGCCGCCCCGGCGACGTGATAGATCGGTTCGCCTATCGGCATGCACAGTATTGCTATCGCGACAACATTTACGGCGTGCAATGTCCAACTGTGCCGAAGCGGGATCATGCTTGTGCCAATCATGAATGCATGGGCTGTGAGCGCTGCGAATAATCCGAGAGCGACTGCTTCGCTGACATCTAAATTCCAGCGGATGAAGTTTACGCAGGCCACCATTGCGCCAAGTATTGGATAGGCGAGCATGCCTTCCACAATGGGGTGTGCTGGTGGGGCAGGCAGTCGTGGTTGCTGTGCAGTGACGTCTGGTCGTTGCTGTCCATACTGCACATATCCGGTGCGATAGTTCGCCAGCACGACAAGCAGAAATTTATCCGCCAGCTGCCAGGGTTGCACGTACAGGTCGATGATAGTGACCAGGATTGTGGCAGCAATGAGGTTCCCTGGAATGGTGGCCATGAAACATGGCAGTCTGCTTCCTCGTTGTTCAGCCATATGCCCATGCTAGTCCTCCATATTCGACGTGTTCAGGCTCCCGGCGATGGCCTTATATTGTTGCGCTGTCGTGTGCAGCCTCCTGCCGGGTAGATTCCCGCCCTTTGGGAGAGCATCGTATGCGCGCGGTGAAGGCGGTAGCATGTCATAAGTACCTGCCTTGTTTCAGTTCCGCTGGCAGGTGGGCGCCATACGTGGGGCTTACCGCTTTGGCTGGTGACTGTTGCGCGGTGGGGCAGTACTTGCATTACTCATTAAATAAAGACTGCAACGTAACGCATTAATAATTTAGGAATGGACATAGTGAAGACATGCTGGAACGCACGCAAGTGTACGTGGACACCTCTTATTTACTCGCTAGCTTCTACAACTCGTGGGAAACCGGTGCCCGAGCACAATTAGAGATTGATCTGCCGGAGGTAGTCAATGTGTTAGGTGGCATGATCCAGCAGCAGCTGGGTCAGCCGATTCAACGACAGCTGTGGTACGACGGGATTCCCGACTCTGGCCCGCATCGCTATCAGCGGGCTTTACGCACCTGTGACGGGGTGCAACTTCGTACCGGTCAATTAATTGAGTGGGGTGATAGACGAACGCAGAAGGCGGTGGATACTCGGCTGGTTGCCGATATGGTGCTGGCCGGGGTGCGCGGCCAATGCAGTGACATTGTGCTGGTCTCAGGCGACGCGGACATGCTGCCCGGCGTGATTGAGGCTTCCGCCTGCGGCGTGCGGGTGCACTTGTACGGCTTTGGCTGGGATTCCATGTCGTCGGCACTGCGCCATGCGTGCGATTCGACCACAATTTTGGATCCGCGGGAAGATTTCGCGGAATGTATGCGTATTCAGGTGCTGGAAGGTCCCATTCAGCCGGTAGTGCGGACCCGCCCTGGGGATGCGGACGCGACAGATCCCACCACAGCGGTGACCGCTGATGGTGCCAGTGCTGATGGCGAGGCGGGGACGACTACCGCTGCGGTTGATCCCGCTGACGGTCACCATGTGGCGTCATCCGGGGAACAGACCGCATCTGAACCTGATGCTGTTGACGCAAACGATGCCGGTGACGCTGGGGTGCTGCCCGGTGAATCCCTCACTGATCCGGCAGCCGGATCAGCGGCACTATCTGATGGTGCCGCCTCAGGCAGTGACACCACCACCCCATCGGCAACACCATCCCCGGTGGATACCACCGCCCCAGCCTCCGCCGCTGAGGCAGCATCATCCGATCAGTCCCCGCAGATCACCACTGATTTGGGAGCTGACCCTAGCGCCGCCCCCAGTGACGATGATTCCGCTGGCGGGGATCTCCCTCATGCTGGAACCGGGGTTGCTGACAGTGACGCGCCCGCAGCATCCACTGCCGCAGACAACACCCAAACTGCTAGCAATCCGGTGCATCCTCCGGCTGAATCTTCCACAGCGAACGCGGCCACCGCAGCCACCAGCACCACCCCGCCGGCGCGAAAGAAACATGCCGACGATGAGATTGACTGGTCAGCCATTATTGACGATCACACCCAACTCACCGCGGAAAACGCCGCTACCAGCGACGATGATGACGATGCCGATGAGTTAGGCAGCGGCCGGCAAGGGTCTGACGGTGCAACCCTTGCGGCATCCGACACGGCCTACCCGGCCCCGCCGGCCATGCCAGCGGCACCTGCCGTCCCGCAACAACAGCCGCCGGCGGCGGCCGCCACCCCGGCTGATGTGCCTGCTAGCAGCACACCCACCCCGGGTGCCCACCCCGCACCAGCTACTCCCAGCGACTCTGCGGCAGGCAGTGCAACCCCAACCCCGGGAAGCATCCCCACCCCGGCGATGGTGGCGGCTCACTCCCATCCACCGATCGCCTACAGTTCAGTCACCCCAACCGGGGCACAACCCTCTGCCGCTACGGAAACCAGCCAGGACAATACGACTGCTCCCAGCAGCACACCCACCCCTGCAACGGTGGCGGCTGCCGCGCAGAACCCTAAACCGGACACCGCAACCAGCCCCCCACAAGACACCGACTCCGGGCAGGACACCACCCCACCGCCAGCACCAACCGCTGCGGAAAACACCAGCAGTAAACCCAGTGTGCCACTGCCCAGCATGATGGCACGACGGCGCCGCACCACCCGGCATTACATTCCGCTCGCCGACGAAGTGTGGGCCAATTCTGGGCAGCAAAACGCCGACGATGTTGGCCAACAATATGCCATCGCCTGGTATCACCATGTGGCAACAGCAGAACAGCTCGACATTGCACACACACTGTCTGGTGGTCCACTTCCCAACGAAATCGACGCACCACTGCTGCAATTCGGCTGCGATCGACTCGGGCAGCACACCCTCACCGAGAAACAGCGGGTCGACCTGCGCGACGGATTCCACCGCGGAATCCGGGCAGTATTTCTCAATCAGGCAAACCGACGGCGCTAACAACCCCACCCCTAGGAGGTAGTTCACCGCCTAAGGTGATCGGAAAACCCCGCAGCACCAAAACACAGCTCCCCACCAGCTGGACTCACACAATCACAGTCCAACTGGTGGGGAGCTATCTATATCGAAAACCACATCTTGGCCGGGCAAGCATTGCCGCCCGGCCAGCGAACTGCTTAACACCCCCAGTCCGCAGGCCAAGAGACCAAATAGAGTCGAGCAGACGACTATAGGCCACCGCCTGCACACCTTGCACGGCCAAACGCTGCAGCAGATACCACGGCTCACAGCACCACCCCATACACCCCAACGGGGCGATGCGCCTCGGCGGAAATATGCTTGCCGCTAGCGCAGCTGCCGGGCATGTTTACCCTTATCGGTCATCCACCTGCGCAGCCGGCTAGGCCAATGACTAACCATCACCCCGGTGCGTGGCAGCAACGGGCTGACCAGCAATGCGGTACCCAAACCAACCATCGCCCCCGCGGCAGTATCAGTAAACCAATGCACCCCCAAATAGAGGCGTGACGCCGGAATCCCAATGGCGATCACCGCCGCCGCAACCGCCACTACCGCCACCGGTTTCCACTTCGCCGACAGCATCACCCACACCACAATCACCGCAGACGATAACGCCACCGCGGCTGTCGAATGCCCCGAGGGGAACGAAAAATCAGTCTCCTCGACGAGATGCCACATCACCGCTGGACGGTTCCGCACAAACGCATGCTTCAACCCTTGGGTGATCGCGGTGGAAAGCACCATCACCGCAGCCATATAGGCAAACACCCGCCACTGTCGAAACCGTAGCGTCGCGGCAATCCCCACCAGCAGCGAAACAATCACCGCAGCTAGCGGGTTAAACAAACTGGTGAACAATTGCACGGTGGGGGTGCCCCAGGATCGCCGCGATTCGACGAACTCCTCCAGGACTTCCCCATCGCCGTCAACAATGACCTGCCAGTGCACAAGCAAACCAAGACACGTTGCCAGCACAATGAGCAGCACCCCGGTGAGCACCATCCACCGGGTCAAAATGGATAAACGCATAGCCGACAGTATGACAGCCAGATCCGACTCAAGGAAACTGCCGGCCAGCCTGCTAGAACCGCTGGGTTTTCTCCGGGGGATTCTGCTGGGCTTCAATCTGTTGACGCACCTGATCCATGTCCAGCGCCTGCGCCTGGGTCACCAGATCAGCAAGCTGCCGTTTATCCATCACACCGGAGGAACGATGCACCATGATCCCATCCCGGAACACCATCACCGTCGGAATGGAAGAAATATTCAAAGCTGCGGCGATTTCCTGATTCGACTCGGTGTCCAACTTACCGAACACCACATCAGTGAAGTCTTCGGAAACTTCTTCGAAAATCGGCCCGAAGCGACGGCACGGCCCGCACCACTCAGCCCAGCAGTCCACCAGCACAGTGCCACCGGCAAGCACGGTTTGTTCAAAGTTTTCTTTCGTCAATGCAATAGTTGCCATAACTTTCCCTTCACATTGTTGCTCATACCGCACCACATCCTGCTGAAGACAGCCAAGAAACCACAACAAGCAGGATGGGACGCAAACTTATGTTGCTTCACTAGCCGCTGCTGCAACCACAACCGTTGCAACAACCCCTGCCGCAGCAGACTTGTTGACGACAGCGCAGCAAAGCAGCGTTTCGCCTACCACAACACCACCGGAGAACAATTCATTCCCCAAAGCAGGAATAATGCCCACCAGCCCACCTCAAGCAAATGCCCACCAGCCCACCTCAAGCAAATGCCCACCAGCCCACCTCAAGCATCTGCAGCAAGCAGGCAATGCCGCTTTCACCGCCCGCTGCTGCTGCGACTATTCGATGCACCACTTCCCGGATGCAAGGTGCGCACAATGCCCGGCGCGCCACCATCCGGTCGAAGAACATCGCCGGATGCTCTACTATGCGTAAAGTATGAGTCTTGTATTTGATGTACCAGCTATGACCTGCCAACACTGTGTGGATTCAATCACCAGCGAAGTGAGCGCTGTCGATGGTGTGACCGGTGTGCAGGTTGATCTTGACACGAAGAAGGTCACCGTTGATGGTGACGGCCTGTCCACTGAACCGATTGTGGCAGCTATCGACGAAGCAGGATTTGACGCCACCGTCGCCTCCTAATCGACCGCCTCTGGATGTTGGTAAAGGCCACCAGCAGTAGCGGACGTGTTGCGCTCGCATGGTTTACCAAACACACTTTCCGATCTGTTGCGTCACCGATGGCATAAACCACCACCGTTGCGCGTTATGGCAACCAGTGACCTAGTACAACAAGTTGTGATTACCGCTTGCAGCGGGAGCGCAACTGTTCTCTCCCGGGGTTTCGCCGGGGTGTGCTGGGGCACTGGTTGTTGTTTTTTCGAAACGGTGCGCCGGCAGGATCAATTATCTCCCGGCATCTCACCTTGCGAACGGCAACGATCTACAGAAAAACTCTTTTCTTTCCCCAATCCATCGGGTGGTGTCCTTTTTCTGATGACGGATTCAACTGTTGCTACTGCCCCGGCCGAAATCGGTATCACCGGGATGACCTGCACGTCGTGTTCCTCCCGGATTCAACGAAAACTCAACAAACTCCCCGGGGTGGAGGCAAATGTCAACTTTGCGACCGAAACAGCGCAAGTGACTCTCGCCGGTGGGGAAACCACCGTTGGCGATGCTGTCGACACCATCACCAACATGGGTTACGGGGCGTTTGTGCTGTCCGGGGACAGTGACACCCCAACTGCTGCGCAATCATCTACCGGTGCCGCACAGGCGGGGGAAGATCCTCTCGCGCAGGCTCGTGCACAGCATGAACGCACGGTGCGCCAGCGTCTGATCGGCAGTGTGGTGCTTGGGCTGCCGGTGATGGTGTTGTCGATGATTCCTGCTTTGCAATTCGACAACTGGCAGTGGCTATGTTTCGCCCTTACCGGCCCGGTGTGGCTGTGGGGTGGATGGGATTTTCACCGGGCAGCGGTGAAAAATCTGCGCTCGTTTTCCTTCACCATGGACACGTTGGTGAGTGTGGGCACTACGGCGGCGTTCCTTTGGTCGATAGTGACCCTATTTTTTGGGGACGCTGGCCAACCCGGGATGCGGATGCAATTTCATCTCACGGCTTCGTCTCATCACGGCCCGCTGGGAGAGATTTACCTGGACACTGCAGCGATGGTGATCGTGTTCCTGCTGTTCGGCAAATATCTTGAGGCGAAAGCGAAACGTGCCTCCGCGTCTGCGGTGGAGGCGCTTGCCGGACTGCAGGCGAAAACAGCGACGGTGCTGCGTGATGGGCAAACTGTGACTGTGCCGGTTGAGCAGGTTGCGGTTGGGGCCGAGTTGCTTGTCCGCCCCGGCGAGTCGATTCCGTTGGATGGCACTGTGACAAGCGGCCATTCGGCGGTTGATAATGCACTGTTGACCGGCGAGTCTGTGCCGCAGGAAGTGACTGTTGGCGATCCGGTGACGGGCGGGGCAATCAACACCACTGGCCGGTTGACGATGCAAGTCACCCGGGTGGGGGAAGACACCACGTTGGCGGCGATCACCAAGCTGGTGACTACCGCTTTGGGGAAGAAGGCCAAGGTACAGCGGCTAGTCGATAAGATTGCCGGGATTTTCGTGCCGATCGTCTTGGTGGTTGCGGCTGTTACCTTGGGTGGCTGGCTGTTGACCGGCCATGATGCGGCTTCGGCGTTTGCGGCAGCTGTTGCAGTGTTGGTGATCGCCTGCCCGTGCGCGTTGGGGCTTGCCACTCCGACAGCACTCTTAGTTGGCACCGGCCGGGGCGCCGAACTCGGGATTCTTATTTCTAGTCCGCAGGCGATTGAACAGTCTGCAGCAATTGACACCATTGTGTTGGATAAAACTGGCACGATCACCACCGGCAATATGACGGTGGTACACATGGCAACCGCACCAGGTGTTTCGCAGCGGGCAGCCTTACGCCTCGCGCAAGCCCTCGAGCAGGCCAGTGAGCATCCGATTGCGCAGGCAATTGTTGCCGCTACGGTCGCCGATGACGACACCATGGACACTGCCGTGGTGCCTGACACGCATTCCCCCAATACTGCCACCGGACAGGATCCGCTCAGTTCGGCTGCGGTTACTTCGGTGCTTTCCGCAGTTGCCAACAGCAGTGAACCTTCGCTGACTGTTGACAATATTAGTGCCGAACCCGGGGTGGGTATTCGCGGCGATTTCCAAGGTAGTGCTGTGTCGATTACTGCCGCCGATAAAACCCTCCCCGATCCGCTCCAATCCACTGTGGAAGCCGCCTGGGAGCAGGGTGCCACCCCGGTGGTGTTGCGTATTGCTGACATCCCGGTGATGGTGCTGGTGGTCAACGATGTGCCGAAACCGTCAGCTCGTTCGTCGATTGCGGCGTTAACCGCTCAAGGGCTCACCCCGTTGATGGTGACCGGCGATAATCCTCATGCCGCCCATGCGATTGCGCAACAGGTCGGTATCCCCAGTAAGCAGGTGCATCCTGCGGTGAGCCCTACCGGGAAGGCGGAATTAGTCACCGAGTTGCAGGCGCAAGGTCGGAAGGTGGCTGTGGCCGGCGACGGGATCAATGATGCTGCAGCACTAGCAGCCGCCGATTTGGGTCTTGCGGTGGGTGCCGGCACCGATGTGGCAATCGCCGCTAGTGACATCACCATGATGAGTGATGATTTACACGATGCGGTCACTGCTATTGCGCTCGCCCGGCGCACCGTGAAAACTATCCGAACCAACCTGTTTTGGGCGTTTTTCTACAACGTGGCACTTATCCCGCTTGCCGCTTTAGGATTGATCAATCCGATGCTGGCCGGTGCCGCAATGGCACTGTCGTCAATCTTTGTGGTGACTAATTCGCTGCGGCTGAAAAGGTTTACCTTGCCAGAACGTTAGCCCGCACCGTTGTTCGGAGCGGTCTACTTGCGGGCATCCGGCCGACATCACTGAACAACTGTGCGGTGGAACACGCACCCATCATGGCGCCCAAATGATACTTCGTTAAGAGACGCCAAGGTGGGTGTTGTTTTTTGCTGCGGCCTGCCAACTTCCCCCGGCAAGCATGATTGCTTGCTGTGGTCTTGTGCAGCGTGAGTTGGCCGAACACCCGAAAGTTCTCAGCCACCTGTGTATCGGGCTAGGGTTCGCGGGCGACATCGACAAAACGGCTGTAGTGCAGCTGGTGGGCAACTTCAACGGTTCCGATCGGACCGCCACGGTGCTTCGCCAAAATAATGTCTGCCTCACCGGCGCGGGAGTCTTCCTTATCCTGCGAATCTGGACGGTACAGCAGCATCACCATGTCGGCATCCTGCTCCAGCGATCCAGATTCACGAAGGTCAGCAAGCTGTGGGCGTTTATCGGTACGGGATTCCGGGCCACGGTTCAGCTGTGAGATCGCCACCACCGGCACTTCCAGCTCTTTCGCCAGCAGTTTCATCTGGCGGGAAAATTCACTCACTTCCTGCTGCCGCGACTCAACTCGCTTCCCCGAGGACAGCAGCTGCATATAGTCCACTACCACCAGCGACAGTTGTTCTTTCTGTGCGAGTCGGCGGGCTTTCGCCCGAATGTCCATCATCGTCATCGATGGGGTGTCACAAATATAGATCGGCGCTTTTTCAATTTTGCCGATGGTGGTTGAAAGTTTCTCCCAGGCTTCCGAATCGAGTCGACCGGCACGCATATCAGTCAGTCGCACTTGTGCTTCCGCACTTAAAATACGCTGCACAATCTCGTTTTTGCTCATTTCCAAAGAGAACAGCACGGAGGCTTTCCCCTGTTTAATCGAGCAAGATCGCATGAAGTCCATTGCAAGCGTCGACTTACCCACACCTGGGCGAGCAGCCACAATAATCATCTGCCCGGCGGATAGTCCGTTGGTGATCTTGTCGAGGTCAGCAAACCCGGTGGCGATACCGTTGGCTTTTCCACCGGTTTGCGCCAATGCGACAAGTTCTTCCATCGTGGAATTCAGCAGGTCCGCTAGAACGTCATAGTCTTCTTTTTTGCCGCGGGTGCCGACCGCAAAGACTTCCTGCTGCGCAAGGTCGATCACGGTTTCCGCGTCGGTGCCTTCGATGCCCTCATAGCCCATTTGTACGACTTTGGTGCCGGCACCCACCAGTTGGCGGAGGAGGGCCTTTTCCTGCACGATTTTTGCGTAATACTGTGCATTCGCAGTGGTTGGTACCGCGTCAATGAGCGTGTGCAGATATGGGGCACCGCCGGCCTGCTCTAGCTGATTGTCCCGCTGCAGACGGTTGCTGACGATCACCGGATCAACTTCGATGTTCTCACTGAACAGCGCAATGATCGTGCGGAAAATGATTTGATGCTTGATCCGATAGAAGCTGTCTTCGGTGAGTTCCCCGATAACGTCGATAATGACGTCTTGGCTCAGCAGCATCGCCCCGAGGACACCTTTTTCAGCCTCATCATCGAAAGGCATCTGTCGTTCGAGGCGGGCTTCACTATAGGAGTCAGTTGCTTCAAACTCTCCGCGGTCATACGGCTGTGTCATCGCCATGAGACTCCTTTTCCTGTCGTGCTTTCCCAGTGGTCTAGCCAAGGCGTTACCGGCAGTGACGCGGCCAGAGATGTTGCGGAATATCCATCCGGCAGCGCCTGCGGGGCAAAAGATAACCCTACCGGATCTGACGAATCCGGCGTAGAGCTCCTCCTTCACGATCAGGGAGAAAGCCGTGTTCCCACTGCACGTACCTGTGAGCTGGTGGGTAAACCTTTGCACTGCGTTTGACGTTCATTACCCCCTGCCCGGTTCCCTTCGGCGTGTCACCACCACGGGCAGCCTGCAGTTCTCCCACGCACCATTGCGGGGCAGCGAACAGACGACCTGTGGTGTGCTCAACATGCACACAGCCACCAATTCACCACAACTATCCCACGAGTTATCCACAGGCTGTTGTGGAAAACGCTGTGGAGTGTTGTGGAAACCCTGTGGACAGTCAGCATTCACCGGGGTAAATGCGAATTTTCCCGTCACATCACCGCGGGCAAGATTCTATTCTTGCAGGTCAAGCAACATTAATCTCGGAGATGACTGGTCAGCCGACCGGCAACCTTCAAACGGTCAAGCACTCGTTCTACACCCGGTAAGGAGCATTGATTTGCGTATCGTTGAAAACACTTTCAACAGTAGTTATCCACAGGTTGCTGATAGTTGTCCACAGTGAGTTTTCCGGGGTGTTTCCCCGTTTATTGCGGTAAACAGAAGATGAACCTGTAAGGCAACTTCGCCGCTACTCAGCGATCGCTGGGACACCAATATGGCGTATTATTCACTGAACCAGACCCTTCCACTACCCCCGTTGCGGTGACCGTTTCCTGGTTCACATTTTGGCCATTTCGCAACCCGGTGCCAGGAATGTCACCGTCAGACCGACAAGTGCGGATACAGCAAAGCAGCACGCAAAGCCGGGGTGGCCAACACGGGTTAGACATATCCCCCAACCCCCGGCAGAAGATTTCTTCACACCACCAGATCAAGTCGATCATGATCCAAAATCCGGGTCTAGTCGCGCCAGCTTCGTTGCTGCACGGTCACTGGCATAAACAAAACCGGCATTGCGGCAACATTACCTAGGAGTCACCCTAGGAAACATTGGCGCAATGCCGGTGTGCAGATTGTTTCTAAAGAATCTTTTGCTGTTGTCGAAGCGAAAATTTTCTTTATCTGCGAAGAATAGCCAATTCAGGCATCCTCCGCGGTGGCATATCGTGGCGGGACGGTGCAGACCCACAACAATGCAAGTATCTGGATAGTTGTGCCGCAAACTACAGCGTCACCTGCAGCGTACACACCGCTTACCAGCCATGCTGGGTGTCAAACCAACACGGTATTTGTTGCGGTGCGATACCTGGCACAACATCGAGTATTGCGCGTTGTGTGGCCACCAGATCCAGCGTCACCTGGAACTAGCATCCCGACTGTTGTTACCCGAGCTGCAGCATCAACGTGATAGCTGCTTTTCGGGTGCTTCACAAAGCATTACTTTGCGTTGCTAGCAACAACCTCGAAGTTCACGACAGCTTCAATGTCGGAGGCGAGGACAACCGGTGCGGAGAACGAACCGGTGGTCTTCACATGACCCTTGTCCAGCTTGATCATGGAGGAGTCGACGGTCGGACCGTTAGCCTCGGCGATAGCCTTGGCAACATCGGAAGCCATGACAGAACCGAACAGCTTGCCCTTTTCAGAGGTCTTGACGGTGATGGAAACACCCTCAAGCGCATCGAGCTGCTCTTTCAGTTCACGAGCGTGGTCACGGTCACGAACCAGCTTGGACTGGCGTGCCCGAATGAGTTCTTCAGCGTGCTTCTGGGAGCCCTTGGTGGCTACAACAGCCAGGCCCCGCGGAAGCAGGTAGTTACGTCCGTAACCGGGCTTAACCTCAACGATGTCGCCTTCGACACCGAGGTTATCCACGGCAGCGGTGAGGATCAGCTTCATGATCCCTGCCTTTCGTTTAAGTTCCTGTGTGTGATGTGTTAAGAAAAATCGTGCCGCCGCTCACGCAATGCGCAAGTACACGCACCCGGTAGTTGATCCCACAGCACAGCCGTCTTCTCCACTACAGGTGAATCAGGAAGTGTGAAAACGCTGCTTTTAGGATGTTGAACATCCCAGTCAGCGACCACATTCCACTGTCCACGCTGGGAAAAGTGTTGCTTCGGCTGTACCGGCCACCGAGTTTGTACGAACAACGACTTGGGGTTCAACCGATCAGTTGGAAGCGTCTCAGACACCTTCGCTTTGCATCAGTTGAGCGCTGTTCGCACAGCGGACACGGTTTACCGTTTCAAGAAGGAGAGCTGCTATCAGCTGCCCTCACACATTGATGTTCGATTTTCGTCGTTTGGGTTACGGATGTGTTAGAACGGAGGCTCATCCATGGTGTTGTTGTAGCCACCAGCTTCTTGCGCATTAGCCCAAGGATCAGCTTCCGGCATATCGTTACGGTTTCCGCCACCTTGAGAAGGTTGCTTATTTCCGCCGTTATAGCCGCCGCCGTAATTGTTTTGCTGGTTGCCACCGTTGTATCCACCGGATTGGCCGCCGCCGTTATAACCCTGATTACCGCCGCCACCTTGGCTCGGATTGCGGTTAATGACCGCACTCGCATAGCGCAATGATGGTCCGACCTCGTCGACTTCCACTTCGTAGATTGTGCGACGGTCACCCTCGCGGGTTTCGTAGCTCCGCTGCTTTAACCGACCGCTGACAATCACGCGAACACCTTTATGCAAGGTTTCCGCGACATTTTCTGCGGCCTGGCGCCACACATTGCACGTCAAGTACAGCGTGTCCGCGTCCACCCAAGTATTCGTCTGGGAGTCATAGCGACGTGATGCCGAGGCAATCCGAAAATTCGCCACTGCAGCCCCACTTGGGGTGTAGCGAAGTTCTGGATCAGCGACAAGATTGCCAACCACGGTGATAGGAGTTTCTCCAGCCATTTGTGGTGCCTTCCTGTGTGCAACTGTTGAAGTCAAGAAACCGGAAACTCTGGCAAGAGCAGTGTGTAATCGGAACGATTACTGCTGTCTGTTGGGAGTTAGCGGGTTGGGATGACGGGCAGAGATGCTCGCCAACCCGAACGACGAGAACGACTTAGGCCTCGCGGCGGAGAACCTTCGTGCGCAGCACGCCGTCGTTGAGGTTGAGCAGACGATCAAGCTCCTGGACCGTTGCCGGTTCGCAGGTCAGATCGAGAACAGCGTAGATGCCGTCATCTTTCTTGTTGATCGGGTAGGCCAGCTTGCGCTTGCCCCAGATGTCAACCTTGTCGACTTTGCCGCCTTCTTTGCGGACGACGTCGAGGAACTTGTCCAGGGACGGGGCTACAGTGCGCTCGTCCTGGTTGGGGTCGAGAATGATCATGAGTTCGTAATGACGCACGGACCTCATCACCTCCTGTGGTCTAGTAATTGGAAAAATCGGCCGCGCTCGGTCTTCGGTAAGCGCGGCAGGAGGGTCGTTGCGTCAAGCAACCCCACCAATGTACACCACAAGTGGTGAAATGGGAATTCTTTTCCCACGTCAATGCACCCATCCCCGAAATCTGTCCCCCGCAGCAGGCAATCTGTATAGCCTGTCCGTTTCAGATACGAGGTGTGGGCCTGTTGTTGCCGCTCCGCAATGGGAACAGGTGTGGGCAACAATGCCTGATGTAGCAGCTTTGACTCTGCCCACCCCGAGAATGGTTCCCACCAGTGGTATTTCGACAGGAAAGCAAGGTCAACCCAGAAGTTGGCCGTCCTTATTGGGGCTGCGTCTTTGGTTGGCATTGGCCCCAGCCAGCATGCCAACTATGGCTATCGTCCTTGTTTTAGTGTTGGTGTACTCGCCTATTGGTAGGTCGACGGCACCGAGGCGAAGAACACGGCCAACGTGACTGGAATGACGGTGAGAAATACGATTGCCACACCGAAAAGTGTCCAGGTGACCTGCCGGGGTTTTTCGTAGTAGTAGCACAGAAACGAACCCATAAACAGGAAGAATCCAATCCCGATGCTGACGATGCCAAGCAGGGTGGTGAGGTTAACCATCTAAATCCTCCAGCGGTTGGGTAATGGGGCGGCAAGTAGCACTGTCAGTGTCGTGACAGGGCGAATCCACGGTTGTCTGCGGTGCCGCGGCAAGCGCCCCACCGGGGTACTGCCTGCTGCTGCGATGCCGCGGTTTGCGCAGGCGTGAACACTTCAGTGTAGTTCGCTCAACCGCAGCTGGTGGCAAGTCGGCGAATTGCTCTCGCCGGTGCCGTGGCTGGAAGTAGGACTTGCTTTGTGCATTCTTCACACCTGCCCCCACATGCAGTAACCGCATCAACATCTGTACCGCGGCACAGGTGTTGATGCGGTTGGTAAAAATTGGCTGCTGCTTTCCCCTTCGCAGCTAGGTAGTGTTCACCGCGCTAGTCGGCGATCCGCAACAATGAGGACTGCAACTATTCTGCCGGTACTTCCGCCGGTGGTGGCGGTGGTGCAAGCGGATTTGGAATGTTGACCCCGGGCAGGATCTCAATTTCTTGTGGCGCTTCGGGTACGGCAGGAACTGCTGGAGCAGGTGCAGGAACCGGGTCAGCTGGGGCTACCGGTTCTTCGGTTGGGGTTGCTTGTGCGGTCGAAGCGGTGCCGCCGTAGCCATTGTTGTAGTTATATCCCCAGTTGCCGGTGCCGTCACTATAGGCCGGTTTCGGACTGGAGTATCCCAACGGTTGAATCTCTGGGAAGGTTTCGATCGGTTCGCCTTCCAGTGCGCCGTCCATGGTCTGTTTCCAAATCGTGGCGGGCATGCCTGCGCCGTACATCAACCCACCCCAACTGTTGGTCAGTGGGGTATTTAATTCGGTTCCTACCCATACGGCTGTGGCCAACTGCGGGGTGGCACCAATCATCCAGGCGTCTTTGTTCGCTCCGGTGTCACCAAGCTGCACCGTTCCGGTTTTCGCCGCAGAGGGTCGTCCACCGGCCAGCACGTTTCCGTTCGACCAGGCGGCGATCGGCGCCATAGCGTACATCACCGAATTGGCGACATTCGCCGAGACTCGCCGCTGCCCCGGGGATGGGGTGTGCTCATAGACGACATTGCCGTCAGCATCAGTAATCCGTTGCACAAAATGCGGCTGATGCCACACCCCGGCATTCGCCAGGGTGCCAAGAGCAATCGCCATATCGAAAGGACGCGAATCGTACTGGCCAAGAATAATGCCCTCATACGGCTCGTTCTTGCCCGGTTCGGTTAGGGTTTGCGGGATCGACGGCAGCGACCGTGCCACGCCGAGGGCATGCGCCATGTCGGCGACATCTTTCGGACCGTTTTCGAGGGACTTCCCTAACCGCACAAACGAGGTGTTGAGCGACATTTTCAGCGCCTGCGCAATTGAGCACACACCGCAAGATTCACCATCAGAGTTCGTGATCGTAATCGACCCGGTGGTCACCGGTGCGGAAGAGAAGTATTGGGTCAGCGGAATACCCTGCTGCAAACCGGCTGCCAGACCAAAGATTTTAAACGTCGAACCGGTCGGGCGTGGACCGTCAGCAAAGTCCCAGCCTTCCGCATCCTGGCCGCCGTAGTAGCCCTTGACTGCACCGGTGCGAGGATCAATACTGACCACTGCTTGCCGAATCTGATCATCCCAGGTTGGCTTGTTGTTTTCGATGGCTGCAAGCACCGAGTTTTGCACCTTTGGATCGATCGTGGTGACGATGCGTAGCCCCTTTGTCTCCACTTCGGATTCGTCGATACCAAGGCGCGCAAGCTCTTTCACCACCTGGTTTTTAATCAACCCGTTGGTGCCTTCAGCTTCAACATATGGAGCATTTAACGCCGGGTCGGTGACTTCTGGATACACCATGGCGTCGCGTTCCGCCTGGGTGATCTCTCCCATTTTCACCATGCCGTCAACCACATAGTTCCAGCGGTCTTCGGCTTCTTCCCGGTTTACCCACGGATCCAGCTGGGAGGGGCGCTGAATACTCGCTGCAAGTACCGCCGATTCGGCGGGGGTGAGCTCACCGAGTGGCTTGTTGAAGAAGGCTTGCGCCGCCGCGGCCACACCATAAGAGTTGCGGCCAAAGTAGATGGTGTTGAGATATGCCTGCAGGATCTCGTCTTTGGTCCATTCGCGGGTCATCTTCGTGGAAACCACGAGTTCCCGCAGCTTCCGGCGGATGCTGTGTTCGTTGCCGACAACCGCAATCTTCACATATTGCTGGGTGATCGTCGATCCACCACCGGCAGCATCATTACCGGTGAGCTTCCCCAGCACGGCCCGGGTAAACCCGGAGATGGAAAACCCTGGGTTGGAGTAAAACTCGCGATCCTCGGCGGACATCACCGCCACTTGAAGGGAGTGGGGTATCTTGTCGAGGCTCACCGTTTCACGGTTGCCCTCCGGCGGGACGATGCGTGCCAATTCGGTTCTATCGTCAGCCGCATAGATTGTCGACACCTGTTTGGTGACGAGCTGTTCCGGCTCAGGCACATCGGTGACGATATAAGCTGCTGTGAACAGAATGATTGGCAGTGCCAACACCAGTGCCATCACTGCTGCAAAGGTGCCTAACGCGACCCGCCACTTGGAATGCTGCCGGTGGCGATTCCGGGCGCGCCGCCGCCGTGGGCTTTTTTCTTCTGGCGTTGAACTAGTCACTGTGAAACAACAGCCCCTCTAATGGACAAGCTTGCAGGAGATAATGCCGACACCTTGCTGGTGCTACCTATTGATAGTACGCAGAATGTGCGCATCCGTTGAGTGGCAGGGATTCCGCCCGATACGCACTGGTCAGTTCTGCCCGAAAAGACTACAGCAACCTGCAACAACTACCCAACCGTTACCGGTGTTTTGCAGTGACTGAACAGCATCACGAATCAGCCTGACTGATACAGCTGGGAGATCACCGGCCTGCCTTCTGCGGCCAGGTGCTGCCGTTCCTGCGAATGCAAACGCTGGTATCTGCAGTTCAGCGCATTGTTTGGCGAGTCAATTCCAATCGGCGGGTGGGGCAAGTAGGTGTGCTTCTTCCCGCGTCCAAACAATCTGGGAGCGTCCAGCGCTGGCGACGGTGTATCTGGTCAGCCACAGCGACCAGACACACCCCGGCAGGTTCGGATAATGAGGTCTGCACAGCCGCAATGGTTACCCCCGATCGCAATTACCCCCACATGGGCGGAAAAGTCACCGTGGGGGATTTTTCTTCGTCCGCTTATCCATGCCCGAACAGACACAATCAGCAGACCTGCTAAAAATAGCTAAGGGGTATATTCCTAATCGCCTCCCGGTAGCCCTAAACCCGGATTGCAATTGACTATTCTCCGGTTTCGCTAGCGACGAGCTGGCAGTTTTCTTATCGACTCTGTTCGTAGCGCCTTCCAGCAGCGTCCGCAATGACGGAGGAAGTTCTCCCCCGCCATGTCACCTTTTCAGCCGGGTGAGAAATACCTCATAGTTTCCCTGTGATGGTGTCACTATAGGAACATATTTGTGGGCAATTCGACGCAAATTCCTCCCCCTAGTGGAAGCAGTGCCCCGTGAGGTGGATAATGGTTAGGTTGCATCAACTACCAATACTGACGTTAGATGGATTGTATGACCGCCGACCCTCAGGATCTTGCCGCCAGGATCCGCCCAGCTTTGACGAAGTTGTACGTCACGTACTTCCGCATGGCTGAACAGTCTGATCTCACGGGTCCGCAGATCACCATCATGACCCGGCTACAAGAGCATGGTGCTTCCCGTATCTCGGAAGTAGCTCGGCAAGAGGGTATTCGTATGCCCACCGCGTCGAATGCTCTGCACCAGCTGGAGCACCGCGGTTTGATTGAACGTATCCGGGACACCTCAGATCGGCGTGGGGTTCGCGTGCAGCTAACGAAATTCGGCATCTCCGAACTGGCGCGTGTCGGCGAGGAACGTACCCGCTATCTCGCACAGCTGTTTTCTTACTGGGATCAAGACGAGCTCAACGAAGTCTCCGAGCTTGTTCCCTTGATTGAGACGCTTGCGGAACGCTATGGGATGGAAGCAACCTAAGGTTTGCATGCTGCTCACGTGCGGCATTTGTCTCAGGGTTTAGTGAAGTTCGAGTGAAGGTAATACGGCGTAAACGTCATTTCCTTCACTCGTTTTGTGATTTCCCCTTTCAACCTTCGCTCCGGTGGGGTCGACAGTGCTGCCTTGGGTGTGGCCGCTCCACCCAAGCAGGAAGCAGTTTCCTGCGTCGCATGGCGTTCGCCACTGATGTGGTCGCCCACTCTCACACACACGGGCAATCATGCCCCTCATCAAGGGTTGCTGATAGCAAAATCCTCCTGTCGCAAGTGGCAAGCCGACAGCGGCAGCACAACGGCTGGCATACAATGGCGACCAAGTCTGCTTTGTGTTTGTAAGTCCGCCCCAGATTGGATGTGCCCATGTCGACGTCACCGGCAGAGGATTCCCCGCAACCGCGGGATCCGCAGGATTCTTTTGGTTCGTCAGACATGCCTGCAGCTAATGGTTCACCAGCAGATGAAGAAACAGTGTTGCGACGTTTACGTGGCGGCGATCCGCGCGGGGACACGCCACCATCCCGCCCAGCGCCGCTCGGCGGCCATCTGCCACGGTGGACAGAGCAACGCAATCTGTCCCGGCCGGCTGATCCGACAATCCCCTTTGATCCGAAACTTGATCGACCAAAACGCAAACCCAGCCGCCTCGACTTGGAGGCAGACCCATTGCTGCGACTGGAAGATAATCGTCGATCGGTCAAGCACGCCATCATGTATGCGGCAATGATTCCGATCATTACGCTAGTTACCGGTGCGGTTATCGCTTTGCTGTCACGATCCCACGGCGGACCTATTTGCGATTCAGGCTATTCAACCTGGATTTGTACCCGTACAGATGAGTTGTTGTTCCCAATTTTGCCGGGGCTTATCTCATTTGGGGGCATGCTGGGGGCGGGTGCAATTACTTGGCGGCAGTGGGCGCAGGATCGGTATTGGCAGCCGTGGCTAGGAATCGTGTGGCTGCTCATCCCATTTTGTCTGCTGTGGGTAACCGGGGTGGGTGCAATGGCCATCGTCGGCCAGCACTAGTCGATTGTTGCACCGCGACCTGTTGTCGCCGGCCCAGCGTGCTTTTGGTGACAATTTTCCCTACTCAGCTAGAGGATCGGTGAGCCTGTGGGCAACCTGTAGGGGCTTCAAACCTTGAAAAAGCGGTTTCTTGGCCGACTGAAATACGGCAACGCCGCGGCCACCAGGATGTTCTGGTGGTCGCGGCGTTATGCGTTTCGCCTAGCCGGAAAAACCTTGCTAGGGATTATTTGTCATCGTCGAGCGCATGCTTTGGACGGCTCTGCGGATCAACGATTTTGTCGTCGGTCTTGGCGTCTACCCAGTCCCGCAGCAGGTCGTCGGTGGTGCCGCCTGCCTTGTTGTCTTTCTTTGGGGTAACTGGATCAACCTGAGCGTCGACAGCTTTTTTGGTAGCTGCGTACAGCGGAGTGGCGGTGGTTGCAGGCTTCTTAGTGGTGGTCTGCCGGCCAGTTTTCTTGCCACGCTGTGACTGCTGGTTGCCGGTTTTAGCAGCTGGTTTAGCTTCTTTTGCTTTATTAGCGACCTGGTTGGCTTTCTTGGAAGCTGTGGCCTTGACTTCGTCAGCCTTATCTTCGGCAGCGTCTTTGACGTCCTTCGCCTTGTCCTCAGCCTTCTCCTTCAGCTCACCAGCCTTATCAGCAGCCTGATCAGCCTTCTTCGACGCAGCAGCCTTGACTTCTTCAGCCTTGTCCTCGGCAGCGTCTTTGACGTCCTTCGCCTTGTCTTCAGCCTTCTCCTTCAGCTCACCAGCCTTATCAGCAGCCTGATCAGCCTTCTTCGACGCAGCAGCCTTCACCTCAGCAGCCTTGTCCTCGGCAGCGTCTTTGACGTCCTTCGCCTTGTCCTCAGCCTTCTCCTTCAGCTCACCAGCCTTATCAGCAGCCTGATCAGCCTTCTTCGACGCAGCAGCCTTCACCTCAGCGGCCTTATCTTCGGCAGTGTCTTTCAGGTCAGCGGCTTTCTCAGCTGCCTGATCGGCAACATCATCGGCCTTATCTTTCAGATCAGCAGCAGTGTCTTCTGCCTTGTCTTTCAGATCAGCTGCCTTGTCCGCGGCCTGGTCTTTCAACTCGTCGGCTTTGTCGGCAACATCAGCTGCAAGATCCTGAGCCTTGTCTTTGGCGTCAGCGTAGCGATCAGCAAGTTCGTCGGTGAGTTCGGCGGCTTTTGCTTTCGCCTCATCGGCGACCGCAGAAACTTTGTCGGCTGCTGCAGCGGCTGCAGTTTTCACCTGATCAACAACGTCACTGCTGGTGGTGTGAGCGGCCGGGCGAGCAGCAGCACCGGACGGTGCGGCAAAGCCGTGCTGGTCTTCCACCCGTGGTGGGTTGGTTGGCACGGTGTTGGCTTCCTTCTTGGTTACCCACCAGTAGGCGGTAACACCAAGGCCGAGGAAGGCAACGACCCAAGAGATAAAGGTAAATAGGCCGTTGGTTTTGCTGCTATTCCGCTTCGCCAAGGCTTTCTCGGCGCGGGCACGCGCCTTCTTTGCTTTCTTGGTGGCCTTCTTATCCAGGGCTTTCGCTGTTGCTACAGAAGTAGCAGCGGTTTTCGCAGCTTGCTTCTTTGCCCTGCGGGACTGGTGAGCAGCCTGCCGAGACAGTGCTTTGCCCTGTTTATGGGCATCGGCCGCGAAGTCTTGCGCGTCGTCAGAGAGTTGCTCCCCTGCGGAAACAGCGTGCTTCTTCAGCTGTTCAATTTCGTCGTAGAATTCGCTAGCTTTTTGTTCTTTGGTGTCTTTGAGGGCGCCATAAGCCTTCTTACCCAGGCTAAGGGCGAGTTTGATGGTTGAGGGATTCAACGTTGATTGCTCCTGCGTTGTTGTCCAAAGCTGTGCGGCACAAGCTGGTGTCAGCGGATGTACGGCGCAGCATGGCCATTCAATAGTCACGCGCCTTTTGTGAGGCGTCCTGCAGTTGCGCGTGCGAAACCGACGCAGGACGCGTTGTCTCAAACAATAACCGACAACCTGTAGTCCTGCCACTGCAACATATGTCATCGCTATCTATTTGAGCAGCTCGAATGGGAAATCATCATCCCTTTGGTATCAGTTTGTTACGTTCCCGAGATTGCTCCTACGGCCTGCGACTCAAATTTTCTACAGCCTGGTATTCCCGCTGATCGGGGCTAGTGATCAGCAGCAGGCTCCCCTGGAGCAGACAACAGTTGCCACACCTGCCGCTGGCTTACCCCGGTTGGTGGTGGGGTTGTGGCAGCGCTGACCAAGGTGGCCGTAACTAACACTGGCAGGAGTTTTCGGTTAGCATGGCGGGTATGACTTCCAAGACCGCAACCGCGATTCTGCACACTAACCGTGGCGATATCGCGATCGACCTGTTTGGTAACCATGCACCGGCGACGGTGGCAAACTTTGTTGGCCTCGCACAGGGCACTCGGGAATATCATGCCCCGAATGCGAAGGGTGACATGGAAGGCCCGTTCTATGACGGTGTCATTTTCCACCGGGTAATTGATGGCTTCATGATTCAGGGTGGCGACCCGCTGGGTAAGGGCTTTGGCGGCCCCGGCTACCAGTTTGATGACGAGTTCCACCCGGAACTGTCGTTTGATCGTCCGTACCTGTTGGCCATGGCGAACGCTGGTGCAAACACCAATGGTTCCCAGTTCTTCATCACGGTGGCACCAACCCCGCACCTGAACAACCGGCACACTATTTTCGGTGAAGTCACCGATGCTGCCTCCCAGCAGGTGGTTGACGCTATCGCCACGACCCCGACCGATCGGATGGATCGTCCGCTGGAGCCGGTCGTGATTGAATCGGTAGAGATCACCGAATAATTTTCGCGAAGCGTAAATCTTCGCTCAATCCTGACACCCCGCCGGGGCGCGACGTGCGTCAACCGGCGGGGTGTCTGTGCATTGTGTTCGCTACTGTTTTCTCTTGTAGTGCGAGCAACCGGTAAGTGTACAAATGGAAAAGAACCCCGGGCAGGTGTATTTCCGTAAGTCACCGATGGTGCGGTTGCGGAAAGCCGCGGGTGTGGTGATTTTTTCTTCTTCGTCGCTGGAAGGACATTGGTGTTTTATGGAACAGTCCACGTTGCGTCGCCTCTATCGGCAGGCGCCCGCGAGCAGTGTGTTGGCCGGCCTGTGTGTGCTGGTTTATCTGGTCACGGCGTTAGAGTCACGCTCGCTTGTGTCGAATCTGCGCAGTAGCTGGATTGCTGATCGTTGGATTCTTTTTCTCCCTGACATGATCGGCCATCCTGTCGGGATCGGCCGGGTAGTCGGCTATGCGCTGCTGCACAATGGCCCTTCTCATCTATTGATGAATGTATTGATGCTGTATTTATTTGGCCGTGAATTAGAGCGGTTTACCGGCCGCTGGATGCTGGCGGCAATGTTTCTTATGGGTGCGGTGGGTTCTGCGGCGGTGATTGTGTGGGAAAACCCGTTGTCGGCAACTGTTGGCGCATCCGGGGCGCTATATGCGTTTATGGCGATTGCGGTGGGAATGTCACTGCGGGCTCGTGCTGAGATCAAACCGCTGGTGGTGCTGATTGTTCTTAACTTGGGGTTTACACTGCTCGTGCCGGGAATATCGCTTTTTGGCCATCTTGGCGGGTTGGCGTTTGGTGCGGTGCTAGGGGCGGCGATTGCGTTCGGGGCTAGTTGGAAAACCACCTGGTTGGTGATCTTGGGCGAGACCGCTATTGCGGTTGGCTTGGTTGTAGTGGCCATGCTGTAACCCGCTGCGGGTTTGCTGCTTGCCGGGAGGAAGCACTCGGCAAAAGGTGGGGTCTAGCAGCGTGTCGGGCTTCCCCGAGGTGGCCATCCGGGTTGTCACCAGGTGTTGGCTAGCTGCCGCGGTTGCCGCACCGAGGGGGCTTGGATTAGGGCGGGTGCTGTTTCTTTTCGGGGTGCCCGCATTGGCGTGGGGTGCCGCTGTGGTGGGGTTAGCGGGGTGCTGTGAGGAATGTTCGGTGGGGTGCGGAGCAAAGTTTTCCACCGATATTCCACAGATCTTGGGGAGTTATCAACAATTTTCCACGGCCGTTAGCGAAGTTATCCACAGGATGAGGTTTTCCACAACCGGTTGTGGAAACTGTGGATAGTTACAGGCGTGTAAGTCACTGGAGTGAGGATGAGTCAGTGGCAAAAAATGCGCTGATATGCAGGATTTCTGGACAAGTGTTCGGATAAACATAAGTTTCCACAGGCCTGGGTATAACCTCTTCCACAGGGCGGGGATGGGGGCACGCCATGCGGTGAACTGTGCCCGATTTTCCGTGGAACCCTGTGAATAAAGTAACGGATGTGACTGATGTGACTGTGGAGAGTCCCCGCCGGGGCATGCAGCGTGTTTTCTTTTCTGGAAACCCACAGCAACTTGTGATGACTATCACGCGATGATGCAAGGTTTGCCTAAGTTGGGTAGGCTGTGCAAAGTTCATCGGATGGCGATATGGCAGGACTTGTTGTGGTTACTGCTATGCCCACTACCGGTGTTGCAATCCATCCACATCCAACTGTTAGGAGTGCGCGTGCGCCGACTTCTTGCCACCGCTGCCGCTAGTTGCCTTGCTCTCGGACTGGTCGCTTGTTCCAGCGACGCTGCCGATACCGCCGAAGACGCTGTCACCTTCAGCGACGGCGACAATGTCGTGAACCTTTACACCAGCCGTCACTATGACGTCGACAAAGAGCTCTACGAAATGTTCCGGGAGAAGACCGGTCTTGAACTCAATGTTGTCGAGGGTAAATCCGACGAACTCATCGAGCGCATCAACCGGGAAAAGGCAGCACCTGCGGCTGACCTGCTGCTCACTGTCGGCGCCGAGTCGATCGCACAGCTGAAAAACAACGACCTCATCGAGGAAACTACCTCCCCGACCCTCGAGTCGAGCATCGATCCGAAGTATCGCGGCGACGACTGGGTGGGGTTGATGGCTCGTGCCCGCGTCCTGGCGTATAACAAGGACACGGTTGATCCGGCAACCTTGACGACCTACGAGTCGATCACTGCCCCAGAGTTCAAGGGTAAAGTCCTTGCCCGCTCCTCTTCCTCGTCCTACAACCAGGCACTGCTCGCCTCCTTTATTGACCTGTGGGGTGAAGAGAAAGCCACTGAATGGGCACAAGGCGTTGTGGACAACTTTGCCCGGGAGCCGAAAGGCAACGACATCGACCAGGCTAAGGCTGTTGCCGCCGGCGAAGGTGATGTTGCCATCATGAACTCCTACTATTGGGCACGGCTGGCGAACTCTTCCGATCCGGAAGACGCCAAAGTCACCGAAAAAGTTGGACTTGTCTTCCCGGAAAACACCCACATGAACCTGTCCTATGGGGCACTGCTCAAGGGCGCCAAGCACAAGGAAAACGCCATCAAATTCCTCGAATTTATGGCCTCCCCTGAAGTACAGGAAAAGATTGCTAAGGAAAACGGCGAATTCCCACTGAATCCGCAGGTTACCCTCCCTGAGCCGCAGGCTTCCTGGGGCAAGTTCACCACCCAAGACTTGGACTTCGCCACCTTCGGCAACAACAAGCCGGAAGCCACCATCATCTTCGACAAGGTTGGCTGGAAGTAACCGTTCATCGGCCAGTGCGGCATCCCCGCACCACAGTCAACGTTATCAACACAGCTCAATGCCGGGAAATACCGCCGTGGAAACGCTCCATCCAGGTACTTCCCGGCATTTTGTGCACTCACAAAGGCCTGTCCATCATCCATCGATGAGACACAGCGGGGCGCACCCGCCTCACTTGGGGCCGGTCATTATTGCCTCGTTCCTGCCGGTTTTTCCGCGCCACCCGCAGACACCACCTCCTCCAGCGAGTAGTATTTAGGGTCGGCTATACAAACCTTGTCGCCGTCAAGGGTGCAGCACCGGTTAGATCATCCGGCCACAACTGCAGTTCGCAGCGACGGCACGCTGAGTTGTCGCTTCCCATCCACAGCCGAAGAAACCAGGTGAAAATCTGTGGCATCACGTTCCAAAGCCCAAATGCCGTGGCTTATTGCCAGCATCGTGATCGTGCTCGCCATGATGCTGCCGCTGATCGGGATCCTCACCGGGATTCTCACCCCAGTCAACGACACCTGGCGACACATTCAACACTATTTGCTGGCCGACTATATTCGACAAACCGCCATACTGCTGGTCGGTTCGCTCAGCGCAGGAATTATCATCGCCTCCCTGCTGGCCTGGTTTGTGACCGCCTACGAATTTCCCGGCCGCAAATTCCTCTCCTTCGCGCTGGTGCTTCCCTTAGCGATCCCGCCATATATTGCCGGCTACACCTATGTGTCGATGACTGGCTACACCGGTCCGTTGCAGGTGTTTCTGCGCGACCATCTGGGTATTACCCTGCCCCCCGGATTCCTTGACCTACAGAACATGGGTGGTGCCATCGCTATCTTCACCCTGTTCCTTTACCCCTATATTTATTTAGTGGTTCGCGCCTTCCTCGACCGGCAAGCTGGACAACTCCTCGAGGCTGCCCGGGTCCTTGGCGCCAGCAAAACCACCGCCTATCTGCAAGTCATCGCCCCCCTCACCCGGAACGCGGTGGTCGCCGGGGCAACGCTGATGGCCTTTGAAGTGCTCTCCGACTATGGGGTGGTGTCCTATTTCGGGCTGCAAGTTTTCACCACCGCCATTTTCAAAGCCTGGCTTGGGCTCACCGACATGGCAGCCGCCCTGAAACTTGCCGCAATCCTACTGGTCGTCGTCACCCTAGTATCCGTTGGGGAAAAAGCACTCCGCGGCGGAGCCTCCTACGCCTACGCCTCCCCGCGGGTTACCCCGCTGCGGCGCAGCCGCCCCCACGGCGTCGGCAAAATCCTCATCCCCGGGTTTTGCTGGCTTATCTTCGCTGTGTCGCTCATCATCCCAGTCGCCCAAATGCTGTGGTGGGCGGTGCTATCACTGGACAATATTCGCCTCACCGGGATTTGGACAGCGGTAGCGAACTCGGTTATCGTCGCCGGCTGCGGGGCACTGGTGGCCACCATCTGTGCGATGATTGTCGCCCAACATCAACGCCTATGGCCATCCCGGCTCGCCCGCCTTCTCGCCCGCATCACCGTGATGGGATATTCAGTCCCCTCCACCGTGATTGCCTTATCGATTGTCTCCCTTCTGGTGTGGATCAGCACCACCTTCGGGGCGCCACTGACCCTCACCCCGGCAGTGATCGTCCTCGCCTATGTGATCCGCTATCTTGCAGTGTCGATGCAGTCAATCGAATCAGGCTGTGAACGCATCGGCATCCGCTACCATGAAGCCGCCCGCACCAGCGGCGACACGCCCGCCCAGGCGTTATGGCGAGTGGATTTACCGATGATGCGATCAGCAACCATCGGCGCATTCCTGCTGGCGTTTATCGACATGGTGAAAGAACTGCCCATTGTGCTTATCGTGCGGCCGTTTAACTTCGCCACCTTGTCGACCACCGTGTTCCAATACGCCAACGATGAACAGATCCCCGAATCGGCACTGCCATCACTGATGATTATCGCGCTGGCATGTATCCCAGTAGCGCTGCTAGTGGCCCGGGAAACCACCACCGGTGACCAGCAGCCGCCGACAGCCAATACAGGATCCCCCCTCAGCAGTACATCCGCCGATGCAGTGCCCAGCGGCAGCAGCAATGCGCTGCCGCCTTTTGCACAGCACCACGGATCACCGCCGACGCACAGCAGCTAGCAGCACACTGCCCAATCACTCAACCATCCAAAGGAGCACACGGTGACCGATATTGTTGTATCAGGGATCACCTTCGCCTATCCGGGGTCGACTAGCCCCCAACTGGCCGGGTTTTCCCTTACCGCACCAGCCGGGCAATGCACCGCCCTGTTAGGTCCTTCCGGCTGCGCTAAAACCACCGTGCTGCGGCTGATCGCCGGATTGGAACGCCCCCAACAGGGAAGCATCACCATCGGTGGCACCACCATGGTTGACGAACATCATTTCATCGCCCCAGAACGGCGGAAAGTCGGTTTTATCTTCCAAGACTATGCCCTGTTCCCGCATATGACTGTGGCCGCCAATGTTGGCTATGGGCTGCGGAAAGTCAACAAGCGAACCAAACAGGTTGTCGTTCGTGACACGCTGGAACTCGTCGGACTCGCCGGCATGGATGACCGCTATCCGCATCAACTCTCCGGGGGGCAACAGCAGCGTGTCGCCCTGGCGCGGGCGCTTGCACCCGCCCCCGATGTGCTGCTTTTCGACGAACCATTTTCCAATCTGGATGCTGATCTGCGGGCCCAAGTCCGTGCCGATATTCGCTCCCTCATCGAGGATGCCGGTGTCACAGCGATGCTCGTCACCCACGACATGGCTGATGCGGAAGTACTCGCCGACACCACCATCACGATGCATCCACCAGCAGCCACCAACTCCTAGCGGCACCTGGAACTTCACCGCCGCCAAGCGGAATCTGCAACGTCCCTGCCGCCACCACCTATCCGCCGGTGTTGGCAGCTTACCGGTGGTTAGGTAGTGGCGGGCTGCTGGGGGTTAGGTAGTGGTGGGCTGCCGGGTAGCGTTTCCTGTCTTGCCCTTGAACACGCGAGTTATCGCATCCACAAGATGCCGCACCCCGATCCCGAGCAGGATTGAGCCGACAATGCGCAGTGTGTCACTGCCGGTGAAATTAAACACGGTGAACTGCAGCAGATAGATATACAGGCTGGCGCTGGCGATTGCCGCAACCGGGCGAAGCAGCAGCTGCGGAATACGAACTTGCGGCAGCCACAGCAACGCCGCCACCACCGCCGCCACATAGGTGTGCTGATGGTCGAAGAAGAAAAAACCGGAGCCGCCGACAGCAAACAAACCCACCACTATCGCCTGCTGCCATCGCTGCTGGGCGTGCAGAATCGTCACCCCCAGGGTTACCAGCCACGCCACCGCCCACGGTGCGGTGTGATGATGCGGTAACAACCACCACCATCCGAGATACCGCAGCCCAACAGCCCCAGCAGTAGCAGCAGCGCTCACCAAAAATGGTTGCCGCGCATACAAGGCATAGATTCCCCGGTGGGCGAGCAGCAGCACGAGCACCAACAGCACGGTGCAATAGGATTCGATAAACCACAACGACCCGTTGCCGTTATCGCGATGCCACAACCAGTCGATGAGGAAAATATTTGCCACACTGTACTGGTTTGCAAACCACCAGCCAAAGATTGCGATCACCGCAGTAGGGATCGCAACCTGCGCCAGTGTCCTTCCCACAGTGTGCAGCCGCATGCTGGCCGACGGTATGGAAAACGCAAACAGTGCCGCACTGAAACCGGCAACTACTAACAGACTGTGCGCCCCACCCATCAAATGCAGCACCCGCGTATGGGTCGCCACAATAGTGATCGCCGCAATTGCCCGAATCAGCAGCGACACATCCACCGGAATTGATGCCCAGGGCGATGATGAGCCACTCTTGGCGGCCGGGATACCAGACAGTCGCCGCCAGCCCCGGCGCGCCGCACTCGACTGTGCCGCCGCCTGCTGGGGGATCACCTGGTGTGCAGTGATCCCGCGGCGGCTTGTCGTTTGCTGCGATGTATCCGGTGTGCCGTGTGCTGTGGTGATTGCTTGCCGGTAGTCGGCTAGGGTCATGCCGTGGATGGTGGCGAGCAGTTCATCGATGGGGGTTTGTGCCCAGCGGCGGGGTAACGGTCCAAGATGTTGTGCCAGTTGGGCAAAACAGGTGACTTGGGACAGGGAGGTGCCCCCGTTGTGGACAAATGATTGGCGAGGGTCGATGACGCCACGGCCGACAGCGGTGCCGATCACTGCACAGACTGTGGCGAGTTCAGCTGCTAATTGGTCGGGATGGTTTGCTGTTGCAGACTGTTGCGGGGTGGCAATTGCTGTGGGTTGTGCGGATGGTTGCCGCTCAAGGTACTGGTTGGCGGTGTGTTGGAGTTGGCGACGATCAATTTTGCCGTTTGGTAGCAGTGGGAATGCGGGTATCCATGCGGCCATGATTTGGGCGGCACTCAGCGAGGTGAGTTCGCCAACAAGTTGCACAATGGTGTCGGCAGCCAGGGTGGTGGTGGAGGTTTGTGCACTGGCCAGCACTACGAGGCCACGGTCGTCGCCGAATATGTGGGCGGTGACGCCATGTTCGGCAAGCATTGCTGCTATAGGTTCGGCGGCTATCCGTAGACCGGCGATTTTGAAGAAGTCATCCCGGCGGCCGGCTAACACCACAAATCCGTGCTCGTCAAGATAGCCACGATCACCGGTGTGCAGGGTGTCCAACATCGGCCCTAGGGCGAGTTCTTCCCCGGTGAGGGCGTAGCCCATCATCACATTGGGTCCGCTGTAGACAAGCTCCCCGATGCCGTCACTATCCGGGTTTTCGATCCGGAATTTCCCGCTGCCGACGGGAAGTCCGGCAGCTTGCGGTGCGGTGAGTGCTGCCGATTGGGGCATGATAGCCATGCGTGCGGTGGCTTCGGTTTGCCCATACATGGGGCGAAAATCGATGTGTTGGGCGGCGGCGCGTTGCGCCCACAAGGTGACTTTTGGGGTGCTTAATTTGCCGCCGGCCTGGCAGATCAGCCGCAAAGGGCTCATCTGTTCAGTCCAGCCGCCGGTGGCTTCCACCAGGTCAAGCATGTGGGGCACGACAGCGAAGGTGGTGACGGCATACTGTTGGACGAGATCAACCAGCAGATGATCCCCCATGCTGACTTGGCTGACCACTACCGAACCACCCACATAGAGATGTGTGTGCAGCACGCTGAGCCCGAAACAGTAGTGCAGCGGTAGGGCGGTGATTGCCCGGTCGGTGGGGCGAAGGTTAAGCCCGTCAACAATGTCGCGGGTGTTTGCGGCAACATTCGCCGTGGAAAGGCGAACCAGTTTTTTCGCCCCAGTCGACCCGGAGGTCGACAGCAGTAAGGCGGTTGCCGGATGCACAGCAGCCGGCAGGGTAGCTACCGGCTGTGGGATGGTGGCAGTGTGTTCCGGCAGCGGTGTTGCGGTGCCGGCCGATAATGTATCTGACCAGTGCAGTGTGCCGGAGTCGTCGATGACTGCTGCGGGCACGAATTGGGTCACAATCCCGGCATAGTGGATGGGGTCTGGGGCGGTGATGAGTACCGCTATCCCTAATGCGCGTAGTGCATAGTAGCTGATGATGTGATCGATGGTGATCCGAAACGGCAGATGCACCATGCCTTGCGCCGGGGACAAACCAGCTTCCTGCCACATGGTTGCCTGCTGATAGATGCGATCCCGAAGTTCACTGTGGCTCAGACTATTGCCGGCATCGTCAAGGAGTGCCGGGCGGGTTCCTGCCGCTGGATCGACTGGTGGCAGCAAACCGCCAGCGCTGAGATCAATAGACAAACCCTTATCCTCCAGAGCCTGACGAGCAAGTGGGGTGGTTGGTTGGGCACTTGTCGTCCGGGTGCGTGTGGTGCACCAATCTGCATATCAGGCGCGTGGTGTCGCGCAGTTGTGGTTATTCTTCTGCGGTACTAACTGCCCGTAATGATGAAGAAAAAGGGTGAGCAGTGAATCGTGCAGCATGCAACATGCAAAAGATAGCGTAGCCTTACTGTATTCTGTTGAAAAGTCACTGTCTCCTTTGTGGGGGATCACAGCGGGCGGTGTCGCTGATGTGGTGCACACATCGCGCGTTCGCGGTTCTGTAGAGTAAGCGCAATCTTTAACATTTTCATCGCTAGGAAGCTCGATGCTGCCGCTGTCTGCTACTTCTCCTGCCACTATTTGGTTGACCACGGTGACACTTTCGGCAGCACATATTGCGCTGGCAACGCTGGTCAACAGCGAAGAACACCGCTATGTGCAAAGTCTTGGCGGCACAGCGGCCAGCGGCCGGGCACTACTAGGTCGTGTATTGGTGCGACTGCTCGCCGGGAAGCTGTGCGACGAGGATCCACAACAGGTAGCGGTTGACCGCCGCTGCCCCAGCTGTGCCCAGCCACATGGGGCGCCACAGCTGGCGGGAATATCAGTAACAGCCACCGCCTGCCACGAGATTGTTGCGGTTGCGATGAGCAACCAGCCGATAGGGATCGATAGTGTGTTGCCGCAAGCATTCCCCACCCCCACAGCAGCACACCAGTGGGCACTGTTTGAAACCATGGTGAAACTACAACAACAGCCTGATCCGCTGCTGGAACAGTGGCGTGCACAAGTAGCGGCCGCCGGTCTTACCGCGGCGTTGCCACGGCTGCCGGCATCAACACATAGCCCCCATGTGGCAAGTGCGCTTATCGACAGTCGAAGCCTGGTCACCAGTCAGCACCCATATGCGGTGCTGCTCTCAACCGACTGGCCGCCACAGACCCCGCCGCCGGTGGTCTATCACCTACCAGGGGAACACCTGATAGCGGCAGGATTCAGTGCCGACATGAAGCAATATGTGGGTGCTGCAGCGTTTCTGCACAAGGCGGCGTGTATCCCCCACACACCGGTGCAAGTGTGCTGGCAGCCGCCATCACACTATTGGGACGGTGCGGTGTAGCACCATACCGGAAACCGTTCCACAACAAGCCTGCGTCGATAATTGCTTACTGGCGCAAACCGGGGGCTATTTGGCACCGGTGCTGTGGCCGACAGCAGCCATGTGCCCCAGCCGACAGCTATTGCGTGTACCGGTGAGCGGGTTAACGCCAACCCATGGTCATCAGCAGACCAACAATTAGGAAAGCGAAACCGATCGCATAGTTCCACTGCGCTAATTCGGCCATGAATGGAATCGACGGACCGGCAAGATAGTTCACAACCAGCCACATCAACCCGAGCAGCATAAAGCCGAACATGAGCACCTTGTACCACATTGGGGTGCCAGAAGAGTTAATCTTCACCGGGGTACGGTTCACCGAACCGGTGGTGGGAATACTCGAACGGTTGACCTTTGACTTTGGCATAGCGTTTCCTTGCAATGACTCGTCGGCCTGGCAGGGTGATATGCCAACACGCCGACGATATGAATGATTGGTATTGTGCGGTAGTGCTCTAACAATACAGCCAACTTGCACACACCACTGCCGGGGGATCCTGCAGTGGTGGCACACCAGACCGATCAAGGTTGTGCCGGTCGTGGTAGATGGCGCATCGGAGCATGTAAAAACATTCGCTACCCTACCGCGCCTGGTGAAGAAACAAAAACCTTTCACGGTGGGATTTCCGCACCGACTGGCTTGGAAGCAACCCGCCAGATAGCCCCAGCCATGCACGGCAGGCCACCCGGCACAATGCCTCACCATCAGCGAAATATCTGTGGTGAAGCAGCCGTGCCGGCGCAGCCGCAGCAGCATTGGTGAAGTTACTGTTGGCAGCCGGGATGATTCGCGGATGGTTGTCAGCAAACAACCAGGGGTTGGCTACTATTGCTGCGCTCACTAGTTGATAAGCCCGGCAAGCGGATCAAAGTTTGCAACCTGAATATTGACCAGTGCATCGGCAAGGAGTTTGTCACCAGGTGCCGGGGTTTGGCCTTGTACCAGTCCAGAGTCGACTAGTGATCCAGTTTTCACTGGGGTTTCCGTCAGCGAGGTCGGGGGCGCAGTCCAACCGGCTGCACGCAGAGCCTGCTGGGCTTGCCCAGGGTTTAACCCGGTGAGGTCAGGCATGGTGATCATGTTGCCACGGGACACTTCAACAACGACGGTGGATCCGTGCGGGATTTCTTGGCCTTCATTCGCACACGACACCACCACCCCTTCCGGCTGGGGGGCGTCGACGAAACGAACCTCTGGGGTGAAGCCGGCGGCGGTGAGATTGGTTTGCGCCAAACTCCACTGCTGACCGGTAATTACCGGTACCCGTTCGGCTTTTTTACCTTTCGATACGGTGATCGTCACCTTCGAGCCCTTCGGAGCCATGTCGCCAGGGCGGGGCTGTTGGGTGATGATTCTTCCCTCTTCGATTTCGTCGTCGGATTCTTCCTTGACTTGGGTATCAAGTTTTAACCCGACAGCCTCCAACAACTCAGTGGCCTGTTTCGTGGTGCGGTCGGTGAGATTTGGAACCTCGGTTTCTTCCTGACCGCTGGACACATTCAATGTCACTGTGGAGCCACGCTGCAGCTTCGAACCAGGACCGGGGTTGGTATCAATCACATATCCCTTGGGGATTTCCGGATTGGCTGCCAGCTGGGTTTCGATTTTCAGCCCTAATGCCTCAAGTTGGGCGGTAGCTTCCATCTCGGAGGAGTTGGTGAGCTGTGGCACCGCAACAGTCGAGGGCTGACTGATTTGGTCTTCTTTCGCTAAATAGTCCCACACAAAGACTGCACCGGTAGCTATCACTGCCACCCCCAGCACAGCTGCGACAATCATCCACGCGATTGGCCGGGAACGCTGCTGCGAATCTTGGTTATTTGCGGCATGTTCCGGGCTGGGAGCTGGTTGCGCCTTCGCCGGTGGCGGCGGGGTTGGGGACACCGGTGGTGCGGTGGCAGCTACCGGTGCTGGCGCCACCGGAGCGACCGGTTCACCATGCTGATCATCCTTATAGGCAGGAATAACAGTGGTTTGTTCCCCGTCGGCCAACGATTCGGTTGGGGGGGTAACCAGATGGGATTTCGCCGCATGGCTCACCGCGTTGCGGCTGACCAATTCTAGATCTTGGGCGAATTCCCGCGCGGACTGGTAGCGATCAGCGGGATTTTTCGCCATCGCGGTGAGCACAACTGCATCGATATTGACTGCCTCTGTGGGGGTGAGGCCGGCGATTAATGTCGACGGTGCCGGTGGGTTGTCTTGCACATGTTGGAAGGCCACAGCAAACGGCGATTCCCCTTCAAACGGAGGTTTCGCGGTGACGGTTTCGTAGAGCACACAGCCCAAGGCGTACACATCTGAGCGGGCATCAGCCGATTTTCCACGGGCTTGTTCCGGGGAAAGATATTGTGCAGTGCCAATCACTGCAGAGGTTTGCGTCATCGATGTGGCCGCATCCCCTATTGCCCGGGCAATACCAAAGTCCATGATTTTCACCGCGCCAGTGTTGGTGATCATGATGTTGGCAGGTTTCACGTCCCGGTGAATAATGCCTGCCTCATGGGAATGCTGCAGTGCTTCGCACACCGGTAAAAGGATTCGTGCAGCTTCTGGTGGCGAGAGTGGACCGTCTTGGCGAACGATTTCCCGCAGGGTGCGGCCATGTACCCGTTCCATCACAATGTAGGGTACGGTCACCCCACCGATGACGGTTTCGCCAGTGTCGTACACCTGCACGATTGCGCCATGGTTGAGCCGGGCAGCGTTTTGTGCTTCTCGGCGGAATCGTTCCCGGAAGGTGGTGTCGTGCGCGAGATTGGCTCGCATCATTTTGACAGCCACTTCACGCCCGAGAAGCGTATCGGTGGTGGCATACACATCCGACATACCGCCGGTGCCGATGATCGTGCCGAGCTCATAGCGGTCGGCGAGAAGATCTGCGGTCATCATCGCTCCTTTAACGAAGTCTGTCGAATGGTGGGAATTGGGTTAAGCGTACGGGGTGCTGCAACAGTGATGGAATTTATCGCTGTGGGGTGCCCCAGTGTCGTACACAGGCTTGCTGCCCCACCGGGGGATAAACCTGCCGGAATAGTAGCAGTGTGATGGAATACCCGCGAGATCACAGCCACACCGCTGTTGGAACCGGAACAGTTTTCGGCGCGTGAAACGCGGGTTCCGATAGTGCCGGTGGTTGTGCGCGGGGTGATTCCGGCAGCGTTGCCGGTGGTGTTGGTGTCTCCGGCGGACTGTTCCCCGGCGGTGGTTTTGCTGGGTTTCGTACTGCCACTATCAGTGCCGCTGGGCTTTCCCGTCGAGGTACCACCAGTGGTACCGCTGGTATTGCCGCTACCAGTGGTGGTGCCGCTGGCACCACTGTCAGCCGCACCCGGTTTGTCAGCTGGTTGCGTGGTTGGCTGTGCGGGCGGATTGGTGGTGGTGGGTTTCGAATTACCTGCCGGTGGTTGCGGTTTCGACGAAGTGGGTGTGCTGGTGGCAGGTTTTTCTGCCGGCCGCCCTGTGCCGTCAGTGACCGCAGGTCGAGTGTTGTCCTCGTCCGGGGTGGACACGGTAGTGGTGGCGGTGACAGTGGTGGTGCGTTCCGCCGGTTTGGCAGGATTGGTAGGCGCACTATTGGTTGGTGCTACCGGTGCCACTGGCGCTACTGGCGCAGGTGCAGTGCCGTTAGCAGGATCGGATTCTGACGCAGGGGACTGTTCCACGGTGGTTGATGGCAGCGGTGGGGTGGATTGTTCAGTGCTGGCATACCAGGCGATTGCCACCCCAATTCCTAGGGCACACACGCCCAGTAAGCCCAGCCCGAAGCCGATGATTTTGCCTTTACCGGATCGGGCGGTGGCAGATGCTGCTACTGGACGGGAAGCTGCCTGCCCTGTGTGCGTGGCAGTGGTTGCACCTCGTCCCGGTGCAGACCGCCCAATAGAAGTGGCTGCTGTGGCCGGCGGTTTGCTCCCCTGCCGCTGCGCGGTGGTGGACTGCCGGCCAGGTTGTGACGCGGCGATGCCGGCCACCTTGGAATGGTCATCGACGGCACCGGTGCCCAGACTGGGGGGCACATGTGCCGGTTGGGGGGCACGCCGCCCGGCGGCTACTGTCGCAATGGCCTGCGCGAATTCTTGACCGTTTCGGTAGCGGCGGTGCGGATCTTTGCGCAGCGCAATGCCGACAAGTTCCCGGGTGTTCGTGCTCACAGATGCCGGCAGTTGCGGGGTGGGGGTGTTGATGTGGGCGATTGCCACACTCACATGGCTATCCCCGTCAAAGGGACGTTGACCGCTGAGCAGTTCATAGCCGACCACCCCGAGGGAGTAAATGTCGCTGGCACAGTCCACATCGTGGCCTTGCGCCTGTTCGGGGGAAACATATTGGGCGGTTCCCACAACCATGCCGGTGCGGGTGAGCGGTACAGCGGCGGCGGCTTTCGCAATCCCGAAGTCGGTAATTTTCACGATTCCGTCATCGGTGATGAGGAGATTGCCTGGTTTGATGTCGCGATGCACCAGGCCGCGGGCATGAATTTCGCCGAGGCCGTCAGCAGCCTGGTGCAAAATCCGCAGCCCGAGAGTTTCCGGCAGGGCGCCACGCTGCGCGATAAGGTCAGCTACTGATTGGCCGTGCACATATTCCATTACGATGTAGCAAAATATGGTGCCGCCGGTGCCGGTGAATTCCCGATAGTCGTAGGTTGCCACAATGTGGGGCGAGTTGAGTTCGCGGGCGGTTTGCGCCTCATTGCGGAAACGAGTGAGGAATTCGTGGTTGGAGGAGAATTCGGTGCGCAAAATTTTCAATGCCACCGGCCGTTGATGGGCAACATCGTCGGCGAGCCACACCGTCGACATGCCGCCTTCGCCGATTACCCGCTGCAGCTGATAGTCGGCGCCGATAAGCTGCTGCAAGGAGTCGCGAACCGGATCCAGATTCGGGTCAGGGATGTGCATGGTTTACTGCCCTGCCTTCCGGGCAACTGCGGCAGCCGCCGCATCAAGGACCAGCCGACCAATGGGGGCGGCAACTGTTGCCCCAGTGGCGGCCTGGCCAAGGTTGCCGCCGTTTTCCACGAGTACCGCGACGGCCACATCCCGGTCGGGCATAAACGCGATATACCAAGTGTGTGGCGCTGATTCCCGCGAGTTTGCCCCATGTTCGGCGGTACCTGTTTTCGAAGCAATATCTGCCCGGCCGCCGGAATACTGTTCGCTGCCACGCATCAGTTCGGTGAGCTGGTCAGCGACTGGTTTCGTAATAGGGGTGGCAAGTTCTTTCGGACTGGCGGTGGCGATTGCCTCTAAATTCGGTCCGGTTACCCGGGACACCAACTGTGGCGCCATTCGCACGCCCCCGTTGGCGACGGTAGCTGCCACCATCGCGTTTTCTAACACAGTCATGGTGACATCATGTTGCCCGATAGCGGATTGGGCGCGCACCGAAGCGTCGTGGACGTCGCCGATAGTTCCAGCGGCGGTAGGTACCGCCAGCTGGTAGGCGTCGGTGGTGCCGAAGCCTTGCGCCATTGTGGCGAAATCTTCCGCCGACAGATTCGCCCCGATTTCGGCGAATGCAGTGTTACAGCTTTGGGCGAATGCCACTGCCACAGTTGTGGTGCCGCCACCAGCGCACACACTGCCGCCATAGTTTTCCAAGGTGACATTTGTGCCAGGCAGGGTGATCTGTGGGGCGGCAGTCACCGGTGACTGCGGGTTGATTAATCCGGCTGTGAGCGCCGCCGCAGTGGTAATCACTTTAAATGTCGACCCGGGTGGCAGCGGGTTTTGGGTGGCATGGTTCAGCAGTGGTTTGCCGGCATCATCTTGTGCTAGCAGCTCATTCCAATAGCCTTCCGCAGTGTCATTATCGGCTAGTGGCGCCGGGCTGAAACTTGGCGTGGAAACCATCGCAAGGATCTCCCCGGTGGAGGGGCGAACCGCCACCACACCCCCGGTGTAGCCTTGCTCAGTCATCGCCTGATAGGCGGTGCGCTGGGTAGCTGGATCCAGCGTTAATTCCACACTGGCGCCACGGTGAGGTCCGTCGGAAAACAGCTGAGTCAACGTGGAAATATTTACTGCAAGATCGGTGCCTGCAAGCTGTGCGTTGCGGGATTGTTCTACCCCGGAGAGTCCATAAATATCTGATGCATAGCCGATAACCGGACCGAAAACGGCCGGATCATCCCCATAGACGCGGCGATAGAATCCGTCGGCGCCTGGCACGCTTTTCGCGAGCACTTCCCCACCGGCGGTGATCATCCCACGTTCGGTGGATTTCAGCTGATAGGTGACGCGTTTATTGCGTGCATCAGTTGAGAGTTCCGTATGGTCAACCACTTGGATTCGGGTCAGATTGGCGATGAGCACCAGCGGCAGCAGCAACGCGAGGATGGCAACAACTCTTATTGATCGGTTCATCAGGCCGGCACCTCCCCGGCGCGGGCGGCAGCCAACTCTTGTGCGGCAGCAACCGGCAGGGATGCCGGTTGGTCGGGGGCGGCGATCTGTTCCAAATTGGAGGCGGCAGAAATCCGCACCAGCAGTGCGATGAGCATATAGTTTGCCATCAACGAGGAGCCACCCGCGGAGATAAACGGGGTGGTCAAACCAGTCATTGGCAGCAGGGAGGAGATCCCGGCAACGACGGTAAAAATTTGGATCATCATGGTCATTGCCAGGCCGCTGGCGGCAAGTTTGCCGAAGGAATCCTGTGTGACCAGGGCGATCTGCATGCCACGGGTGACGATCACGGTAAACAGCATGATTAATGCGGCTACCCCGATCAGACCGATCTCTTCACCGAAGGCCGCCAAAATATAGTCACTGTGGGCGACTGGCACGAGTTGTGGATAGCCACGTCCTAAACCGGTGCCGGTGAGTCCCCGTCCGCCCAGGCGAAGAGTGCCTGGGAGGGCTGGAAACCTGCCCCGTCGAAGTCCGCGAGCGGGTTGATCGTGTTGGCGACACGGGTTTGGATTTTCGCCGAGATGAGATACAGAATCGGCGCACCAATGGCGATAAGTAGACCGCCGATCATGATCCAGGAGATGCGTGATGTTGCCATGTACAGCATGAGCAGCACCGTGCCAAAGAGCAGCAGGACTGGTCCGAAGTCGTTTTCTGCTGCCATTACCCCCATGGCAATAAACCACACAGCAACGATCTGGGCGATGTCCCGCCAGCGGGGAAAGATGATCCCGAAGCGTTTCGTGCCAGCGATGGTAAATAGTTGCCGTTTGTCGGCGAGGAGTTTCGCAAAGAATAAGATGAGCAGAATTTTGGCGAATTCGCCTGGCTGTACAGACAGGCTGCCGATGCTGATCCAGATTTTTGCTTCTTCCACAGCTTCTGGTCGACCGAATGGCCAGATCACCGGCAGCACCAGCAGGAACAGTCCTGCTGCGCCGAGCAGATATGAGTAGCGGGACAGCCGCCGATGGTCGCGGACGAGCAGGAGCACTGCACCGAAAACGACAAGGGAAATAATGGTGAGTTTCACCTGGTTGTGGGCGAGGGAAAGTTCGGAACCGGCTTGTTGTCGGGCATAGTCAAGCCGCCCAATCATGACAATGCCTAGCCCGTTGAGGAGCAGCACACAGGGCACAATCACCTGATCGGCGGTGGGTGCGGTCACTGCGATAAAGACGTGTATGACTACGCAAACCACTGCTGCGATCACTATCGGAATCCAGGTTTCTGGGGCGAAGGTGGCACCGGTGGTGGCGCCGGCAACAGCGGCATGAGCTAAAGCGACGACGACGAGTCCTGCCAGCATCAGCAGTGCTTCAGTGCGGCGTGCCCGCAAGCATTCCAACAGACTCATCGAACCGTGTCACCGGCCTTTCGACAATCCACCCCAGGTTGGGTGCGATCCCCATCCCGACCACGGGCTGTCGTCGATGACGAAGAGGTGGCCGAGGTGGACGCTGCAACTGAGGAGGAGTCACTGGCGGTTGTTGCCGCAGTGGTTGACGGTGTTGCGGTGGAAGATGTAGCCGTGGTCGACGCGGAAGTGCTCGCTGTTTTCGACTGGTCTGCCGCAGCAGCTTTATCGGATTTGTCTTCGGCAGCGGCGTTCGTCTCATCGGTGCGGGTCACACACAGCGGCAGTGCCCGGGAGGCGAGCCATTGCACTTGGCCGACGATTTCGTCATAGGTGCCGGCGGTAAGTCCAGCGATTTTCTCCCGGTCGGCAGGCTGGAGATCATCGCGGGTAAAAAGTACGCACCCTTCCGGCAGAAGAGTGTTGTTTTCCACTGCTGCAACTTCGGTGAGGGAAACTCGATCATTGTCGTCCAAACAGGTTGCCTGGTATGGACTAAAAAAGTCGTGTCCGAAGAGGGATAGCTGCACACCTTGCTGCACCATCACCACCCCATCGTCGTTGGTGGTGACAAAATATTGGTCTTTCACCTGAGTGTTCACCCACCAGCCGGTGGCAGTCACCCCAAGCAGCACAACCGCTAATACCAGTGCTAATATCATCGGCCAGCTGCGGCGACGTCGTTTCGCTGTGTCTGAACCGGCGGTTAACTGCTGTGGCTGGCTGCCTGCTGTGGCGTCGGTGGTAGCGGCGGCGGCAGGTGTCCGGCCGGGCGCCGCACCCGGGGTTGCCGCGTTACCGGCAGTCATCACTGCAGCCCGCCCAGCCGCAGTATCAGGCCGGGCTTTTTCAGGTTCGTCGGCATTTAACGCACCAGCTGTTACCGGGGTCACCGGCAGCGGATGGTCGCCGGGGATGTCCGCATCCACAATATCGGCGACAACCACGGTGACATTGTCCGGTCCACCGGAGCGCAATGCTAACTCCACCAGCCGGTCACAGGCCGCCTGCGGGGTGGCAGCATTGTGTAGTGCTTCTTCAATGGTGGATGCCGACACCGGGTCGGTGAGCCCATCGGAACACAACAAATACCGATCCCCAACCTGGGGCGTCATCGTCTCCAGGTGGGGTTCAACTGCCCGCCCGTCATAGGCTTTCAACAACAGGGATCGCCGCGGATGTGTGGACACATCCTCCGGTTGAATCTCGCCACGCTGCACCATTTGCTGCACGAGCGTGTCATCGACGGTGATCTGGGTGAGTTTTCCTTCCCGCAGACGGAATCCGCGGGAATCACCCACATGGATCAATCCCAGCTGGCTGCCATTAGACATCAGCGCTGTCAACGTCGTCCCCATGCCGTTGGTTTGCGGATTTGCCCGCACATGTCGGGCAATCGCCCGGGAGCCGTCATCAGCGACGCTACCCAGCAGCGCCAACATGTCATTATCTTCCGGATCGGCGTCAAGTACCCGCAGCTTATTAATCATCAGCTGGCTGGCAACTTCACCAGCGGCATGACCGCCCATCCCATCAGCTAAGGCGATAAGATGCGGCCCGGCATAGGCAGAATCCTCATTATTTCCGCGTACCAAACCCCGATCGGAGCAAATCGCATAATCAAAACGCAAACTCACGGCATCAACCTCACGATCGACTGGCCAATAGTGATGTCGTCGCCAACACCTACTGGTTCAGGTTCAGTAATCTTACGACCCCCCACCAGCGTGCCGTTGCGGGATTCGAGATCCTCCACATACCAGCCACCAGCAGTAGTAAACAGCCGTGCATGGGTTTTCGTCGCATAGTCGTCACCCAAATCGACGGTGGAATCCGCCCCGCGACCAAGCGTCAACGACGATAACCCGGACATGTCAAACACCATATTGGTGCGCGGCCCGGAAACAATCAGCAGCGACGTTGCCTGCTGTTTGTCCCGTCCACGCAGCTTTTTCACCGGCCGAGCACTAGCCGGATCAACGCTGCGCACCGCTACATACATGGACTTCACCACGAGCAGCACAACGAGCCACAGTGCGACAAGCAGCGCAATCCGCAGGCCGACGAGCACAATATTGGATTCCATGGGTTATATCTTCTCCGACGGGGTACTGACGTAGATGAAAGTGCACGCATCACGTTCGCGGGCGATGATCAGCTTCACGAAACGATGGTGAAAACGTATCTATAGCCGCTGTTGATCATAATTATCTTCCAGTTAAGCACGCTACGCTGCCAGGCGGAATTACTGCAGCTGGCAATCACCTGTCACTCACACCACGTTAAAAGCAGCATTGTGCAGCAAACCGGCAGGTTTTGTCATCTTCCATCCCATCGGCAGCAGCAGACAGTCCCACCACGGTGAGTAAACAACTACGAATCTGGCAACAGGTTCATAGTGTCATGAGACCGCAGCGAAGCCCCATCGGTTGTTTGCTGTGACGCGTACAACACTAGAAGGTGTGCCAAGTCCGCACCTCCGACACATTTGTTACTGTTGCCCGCCGGTGATACGTACCTCTATATAAGAATGCCCAATAGTGATGACGTCACCATCGGCAAGCAGCCAATTATCAATGGGAACATCACCGACCAGGGTGCCGTTGGTGGACTGGAGATCGACAAGCACCGCATCGATACCGTCCCAGATAATTTCCGCATGCCGCCTAGACACACCAGTGTCAGGTAGTCGGAAATCGGCATCGCTGCCACGGCCGATAATATTTGAGCCTTCCATGACCAGATAGCTGCGGGAAGAACCATCCTGCAGCAGCAATGTCACAGTTGGTGGCTGATAGTGCGGCTCGGAATACTCTTCGGTGCGTGAGAAAGCTGTTGTTTTCGCATCCATATTCGCGGCAGCAACCCCATAGCCACCTGCGGCACCTGCTGTTCCGGCCGTTAGGGCAGCAAACTCATCCCAGTTCACATCCTGTTGAGTAGGCGATGCTGCATGCTGCTGGCCTGCTACCGGTGATGATTCTTGCGGAGTTGCTGTGGTAGATCCCATCTCCCCTGCCGCGCTGTGATCTGCAGCGGGTTGTCCCCAGCTCGAATCAACATAGGGTTGCGCATCAGGAGACCTGTGCGGCTGCGGCCGGTATGCTCCTGCAGCTGAGTCAGGTGTCTTCACCGTTTCGACCATTGGCACCTTTGACGCCCCTGCGTCACTATCGACTGTCGCCGGCATACCACCGTTGGCCGCAATATAGCTGCTCGGTGTGGTTGGTGATGACATCACCGCTGATGCACAATTCAACTGCCCGGTGCGCAACGAGGAATCTTCCACAATGGTGACCGTCACCGGCCCTTGCAGCTGCCACCCCTGGGAGCGTGCAAACCGGGTGAGCATGTCAGCTGCATTAGCTGGTAGTTTGCTGTTTTCCTGCGACAGGTGGGCAAAATCTTTCCCACTCACCCGGGCAGTGAAACTATTTGGTGCCTGATCAACCACTGCATCATCAACTTGGGTGCCCGGCTGTTGCGTGATGTTTTCTTCCATCTCGCCGCGCAGTGTCTGCTCAATTTCGCTGGCAACCAGCTTCCCCCCAAGGAAGAACGCAAACGAGTTATTGAGACCGCGCTGCAGTTTCCCGTCTAGCTTGTGTAACGAATCATCAATGCGGGCGAATTTATCCCCTAGCGACATGGTGACTGTCACTCCTTTCAAAAACAACAGCGCACGAAGCGGTAGTGCGCCCGCAAGTCAGGTGGGAACTTCACCCGCAGGCGCCAAGTACACCGATCAAGATATAACCGGCAGCCAAGAAAGACATCCCATGCTGCTAATTGAACACAACGAGCAGATATCTTTTGCGTGACGACGCCCTCCTGACAGCAGATAAGAGGCCGGTGCCGTGGCAAGCGACTCAGGCGATCTTGCCCACAAAAACTTCGAGAGCATAGAGACGTATGGTGATATTTCCACACGCGGCACCTAAAACCAACACCTTAGGGCGTGTTCCACAGTGAACTTCCGCCACAGTATCTGGCACAGCAGAAAAGAAAGCCAGCTCCGATGTCGCCTTTCACCTGCCGATTTGTAGTGAAGGCAAGCTGGCGTGCTAGAGTCATAAATCGCTGAAACAAATTAGCGTGTTTCCCCCTCGGGCGAGTGGCGGAATGGTAGACGCGCTGGCTTCAGGTGCCAGTGTCCTTATAGGACGTGGGGGTTCAAGTCCCCCTTCGCCCACAATATGAAACCCCCGCAAGAATAATCTTGCGGGGGTTTCGCGTTGTCAGCATATGCGGGGCGGATTCTAGTGATCATTGCAACACTTACCTATCAGGGGCGGATTCTCGTGGTCGTCGCACTAGTTTCAGTTGAGTAGTTTGGCGAAGCATTGAGCAGTGGTGCAATGTCCTGTACGGGCAGCTAGCCCCCGGTGCAAGGTTGCTCTGGACGACCAACACCGTACCCTGGAAAGCACAGCACTATTGGCACCGCTGTTGATCGTGCTTGTTGCTGTTGTTCTAGGTGTGCTGGTTTTTCTAGGTTTTATCCGTCCTGCTCATACTCCCCGCGGCGTCACGCATAGCTGTGCCGTAGCCGTTTTTTCGAGGATTTTTTCTATGCCCACTTCTTGCGCTTACACCCCGTCCCGTCGGCTATCGGTCGTTATCCCCTGCCTGAACGATGCAGCCTTATTAGAAACCTGTTTGCAGGCCTTTGCTCAACAGCAGGTGCCTGCCGATGAAATCATCGTGGTTGATAACGGCTCAACTGATCATTCTGCGCAGGTCGCGAAGCGTTTCGGGGCAACAGTTGTGAACGAGCCGCGACGGGGAATCACTTTTGCCACAAAGACTGGTTTTGATGCAGCCTCCGGCGATGTGCTGTTGCGTACCGACACCGATGTGGTGCCGGCACCAGATTTTGTGTTACGCCTGCACCAGGCGTGGGATTTCGTTGCTGCGACTGCGGCAGCTGATCCGGCCGGCCGCACGGTGGTTGGGGTAACCGGTGATGGTAGGTTTCTGCTGCCCGGGTGGCGGGGAAAGTTGGCGACCAACGCCTATATGGGTGCCTATCGCAAAGCAGTCGGCTTTGCCCTTGGCCATCAGCCGCTGTTTGGCACCAACTATTGTCTGACGCGGGCGTTTTGGACACGGGTGTCCACCGAAGTGGATTTCACCGATACCGAGGTGCATGAAGATATGCATATCTCATTTGCAGTTCGCCCCGATGAGACGGTGTGGGTGCAGCATGATTTGGTGTTGCCAATGGATGCCCGGGCACTTGTTGGTAGCAAACAGGTTGTGCGCCGCTTTGCCCGGGGGATGCACACCATTGTGGTGAATTGGCGCAAGCAGGCACCGTGGGTGCGTCTTGCGGAGCGTGGGGTGCTCCCTGATGCGGTTGCCGAGCAGGTTCGTTCATCTGCGATGAAATAGGAGATTGCCCACATCTGTGACCGGGCTGTCTGTATAAATATCCTGCTTATAGCGCAGATTCCCAGGTGCTGTTGGTGTGCGTGCCGCGGTCTACGGCGAACTGATGTGTACCCTCAGGGGCAGTGCTGACGATCGCCGCTACCGCTATTGGCGCCGATCGCCGCGGGGTATTGCACAGCGAACCATATACTCCCCAGCAGTGTTTGCATGATTCTTCGTTCTGTTTCGTTCGTTTCTTTTTTGCATAGTTCTAGGTGAGGTTTTCCACTATGGCGCGCACGCCGAATCGTTTCTCTGCTTCGCTTCCTTCTTCCGTGGTGGTCATTGGTGCTGGTGCTGCTGGGCTGGCCACGGCTTGTCTGCTGGCAAAAAGTGGCATCAAGGTCACCGTTGTTGACCGAATTGAGAAGGTGGGCGGCCGAGCTTTTTCCATGACGAAAGACGATGCGGAAGGGTTCCGCTGGGATGCAGGTCCTTCCTGGTATCTCATGCCGGATGCGTTCGATCATTTTTATGCCATGATGGGCACCTCTACCGATGAGCAGTTGCATTTGAAAATGCTTGATCCGGCATATCGCCTGTATCCGGAAGGTGCCGCAAAGGTTGATGTGCCGCACGGCCGACAGGCTGCCGTGGAGTTGTTCGAGTCCATCGAACCAGGTGCCGGGCAAAAACTTGACGAATATCTCACCTCGGCGGCTGACGCCTACGACATTGCGGTGCGGCGTTTTCTCTACACCACGTTTACCTCGCTGCGGGAGATTGTGACCAGCGAAGTGGTGCGGAAGTCGCCAATACTTTATCGGCTGCTCACCGAGTCGATGGAGTCATTTGCGAAGCGGTTTGTCTCCGATGTGCGACTGCAGCAGATTCTCACCTATCCGGCAGTGTTCCTTTCCAGCGAACCGTCGAAGGCTCCCAGCTTGTATCACCTGATGAGCCATGCTGATTTGACCCAAGGTGTGCGTTATCCGGTGGGTGGGTTCACTGCGGTGATGGAGTCGATGGAACGTCTGGCACAGGATTGCGGGGCGGAGTTTCTCCTCAACACGGAAGTGTTAGCGATTACTACCGAATCGACAGCAGCACCGACCCCTGCACCGGTGCAAAAACTCGCTAATGTGCTCTCTGCCCTGCCAGGACCGCAAGCAAATCTGCGGCGACCAGTTGCGAAAGCAACCGGGGTGACGGTACGGAATCCGGATGGTTCCGTTACGACGATCACCGCCGACGCGGTGGTTTCTTGTGCTGATTTACACCACACGGAAACGGCACTGTTACCTAGCGATTTACGCACCTATCCGGAGCGGACTTGGGGCAAGCGTGATCCAGGTCCTTCAACGGTGCTGGTGTATCTCGGGGTGAAGGGTGAGTTGCCGGAGCTGGCACATCATACGTTGCTGTTTAGCCGGGATTGGGATAACGATTTTCAAGTGGTGTATGACCGGGTGACTGGCGGGAAGCTGCCACGCAGCGAGTCGATCTATATTTCCTGTCCATCAAAGTCGGATCCGGATGTGGCTCCCGCTGGGCATGAGAATCTGTTTGTGCTTATCCCGGTGCCAGCTGATCCGAATCTTGGCCGCGGTTCGGCGTTTTCTGATCAGCCGTCGCCGCTGGTGGAATCGATTGCTGATGCAGCAATTGAGCAGATTGCTACCTGGTGTGGGATCGACGATCTGCAGGATCGTATTGTTGCCCGCTATACGGCAGGACCTGCGGACTTTGCCGAGCGATATCACGCGTTCCGCGGCGGGTCGATTGGACCTGCACACACGCTGTTCCAGTCGGCGTTTTTCCGTGGTACGAACCAATCGGCGCTGGTCGATGACTTGTATTATGCGGGTGCGACGACTGCTCCCGGGGTGGGTATTCCAATGTGTTTGATCTCTGCGGAAAATGTGGTGAAGCGGCTGCGCGGGGATCGTACCCCGGATCGGTTAGAAGAACCACTGCGCCCGCTGCGCTAACGCCCTGCCGCCGCGGACAGGCAAGGTGCATTGGAATGCAGCTAGCTGCACCAGATACCCTGCTGTTGCTCAAGAGAGGGTAGGGTGTCGTTGCATGTCGATGCGCCACATTCAGCGGAAAGGAGCCACCGTATGCACTTGTGGTATTTAGCGATGCTCGTTGGTTCGCTGTTCGCAATGGGACTGTGTGATTTCCGGTGGAAGCTCACCTTCTTTCAACACCCCAAACGGGCAGCCGCAATCATCGGTGGCATGCTCATAGGTTTTCTGCTGTGGGATGCTGCCGGTATTGCCACCGGGGTGTTCTTCCGCGGGGATTCGCCGTATATGACTGGCATTGAACTCTTCCCCGAGATGCCCCTTGAGGAACCGATCTTTTTGATCTTCCTCACGTATTTAACGCTGAACCTCACCGGGCTGATGCGGCTGCTAGTGACTCCCTGGGATGAACTCAATCCGCCTGCTACCAGGAGTGATTCCGCCCAGCCAGGACGGGTAGTGCAATGACCTATTTACTCATTAGTGTGCCTTTCCTGCTCGTTGCGGCAGCGGTGTGGCTTATCGGCTACCGGCGCCTTGTGCCCCTACAGCGGCGCCGATATCGCCAGGTCACTGGCCTGGTGATGCTCATTTTGGTGGTACTGACCACGATCTTTGACAATCTCATGATCGCCTCTGGTCTGGTCGGATACCATCCAGCGAACAATAGTGGGCTCACAATCGGCTTCATGCCGATTGAGGATCTCACCTATTCGATTGCTGTTGCCCTGGTGGTTCCCGCATTGTGGCCGCACACTGGTCGTCCGGCTACACCGACCCGCAAACTGTAGGGTGGGCTCGTCACTGCGACGTTGTTTGTCTGCCCTTTGTTCTCACAGCACAATCCGAAAAGGTGGTGGCCTTCATGGTTGCTTCTTCCGCCCGTGTAACCCACCCGTGGCTGTTGGTGCTCGGCGCATCGCGGCCAATTAGCTGGGTGAATACCGCGTTTCCGTTTGCCGCCGCCTATCTGCTCAGCGGCGGCGGGTTTGATTGGCGACTCGTTATCGGGACCGTATTTTTCCTCATCCCCTACAACATCGCCATGTACGGCATCAATGATGTGTTCGACTACGAGTCGGATATCCGCAACCCGCGCAAAGGCGGCGTTGAGGGCACGGTCATCCCGAAGTCGGCTCACCGGCTTTTGTTGCGCGCCTCGTGGGTGACCACCCTGCCATTTCTTGTCGTGCTGTTGTTTGCGGGTACCGCAACTTCCGCGGTGTGGCTATTGATCAGTGCGTTTATGGTGGTTGCCTATTCGATGAAGGGGCTGCGGTTTAAAGAGATTCCCTTCCTTGATTCGATTACCTCGTCGGCGCACTTTGTCACCCCTGCGCTAGTGGGCGCGACAATGACAGGTCAGCCGCTTGGCGGCTGGTTTATTGCCGCGTTGGTGAGTTTCTTCTTTTGGGGGATGGCATCCCACGCCTTGGGTGCTATTCAAGATGTGACCAGTGACCGGGCGGCGGGGCTTGCCTCTATTGCAACCGTGCTCGGGGCGGCGAAAACTGCGCTGGTTACGACCGTGTGGTACGTGCTCGCTGTGGTCATTGTGGCGTTGTGCCCGTGGCCGTCGCAGATTGTCGCTTTAGCAATCACCCCCTATGCGCTCAACGCGGCGCGGTTTATTGGTCTTACTGATCGGCAGTGTAGCAGGGCCAGGGGCGGCTGGCAGTTCTTCTTGTACTACAACTTTGTTGCCGGTTCGATTATTACCATCACCATGCTGGCTGTGGTGCTGCGCTAACTTCTCTTTTGCTACCCGCAGTCACAGTCACAAAGCCACCGTCACAAAGCCTCGGTTACATAGTCACCGTCACGAAGCTACGGTGATAAACGGACTGTCATCGGCACTACTGCACGTCACCAATACGTGCGAGTTGTGTCCCACTTACGAGCGGATAAGGATGAGAAGCTGACATGTCGAATGGTTCTGCTGTTCCAGCACTGTCTGCACAGGAGCGCACGACGCTCCAGCGGCGCGTGCGGCTAATTGTGGCGTTCACGATCCTCTACAACATCGCTGAGGCGGTGATCTCGCTGATCGCAGGGGGTCGCGCCGATTCTACTGCTTTGGTTGGCTTCGGTCTCGATTCTGTCGTCGAAGTCGCCTCCGCGGCGGTGGTGGCTTGGCAATTTAGCCGCAAAGATCCGGAGCGCTACGAGCAGCAAGCGTTACGTGGTATCGGGATCGCGTTCTTCCTGCTTGCCGCCTATGTGGCAGTCATATCGTTGGCGGTACTCTTCAGCATTGTGACCCAGCCACGTCCCAGCACGTTAGGGATCATCATCGCGATCGCCAGTGTGGTGATTATGCCCACGATCGCCGCCGTTGAGCGCACCACCGGGAGGCGTCTCAACTCGGCAGCAGTGGTCGCCGATTCCCGTCAGCTTATGGTGTGCTGGTATCTCTCAGTGGCACTGCTCGTGGGGCTGCTCCTGAATACCTGGCTGGGTTGGTGGTGGGCTGATCCACTTGCCGGCTTGTGTATCGCCTATTTAGCCTTGCGTGAGGGGCGGGAAGCCTTTGCCGGTGACAGTTGTGCCACCACTGGTATGCGGGTGATGCTTGATCCGGCCGGGGCGAAAGCACCTGCTTGCGGGGATTGCTGCCACGACGACTAGGTCGACTGCCAACACACCCGGTCACCACCTCTGCCGATCACCCATCTGCCGATCGCCCCTCTGCCGGTCATCGGCCACCTGCTTGTGTATTGTCCAGCGTTGCAGCGCCACGTGTCGCGGGTTTATGGGGCGAATCGTCTTCCCCACGGGTTGGGGTCAATCGCAGTGCGGCGAAACCCACCTTATGAAGTTTTTTAAAAGTGACTTAAGTATTAGTAAACTTAACCCCCATGGAAGCGTCTTTTTCCCCCGGCCGACAGCTGCGGCACTGGTTTGCCCTGCTCGGGGCGGGGCTTGTCGCGGTGGCTACAGCAACCGGGTGTGTCACCAATGAGGAACATGGGGTGCCCGACGGATGGCAAGAACCCAATCCGGCACCTGTTGCCCGGGTGGTTGATCTTGTGCCGGAGGATATCCGGGCACAAGGGGTGGTCTCTATTGGGACGAATCCGCCGTTTGCCCCCGCAGAGTTTAAAGATTCTGCCGGCACCATCATTGGTTTCGACATTGATTTGGCGCGGGCTGCTGCCAAGGTGATGGGTCTTGAGCTTTCCGTTCAGGATCAAGACTTTGCCATGATCCTGCCTGCCGTCAACGCTGGTACGGTCACCTTTGGTGCGAGCGGGTTTACCGACAATGAGGAACGCCGCAAGTCCTTTGACTTTGTCGACTATTTAACCGCCGGTATTCAGTGGGCGGCACGCACCGGTCAGCCAGTTGATCCGGACCATGCGTGTGGGTTAACCGTTGCGGTGCAGCGCGCCACAGTCTCTGACACCGACGATGTGACCGCCAAATCAGAAGCGTGCGTCGCCGCAGGGCAACCGCCGATTACGAAACTTGCGTATGAAAGTTCCGACGCAGCCGCCACAGCGCTGATCTTGGGTCGTGCTGATGCGTTTTCCGCCGACTCGCCGGTTGCCGCCTATGCGGTTGCCCGCTCGGAGGGAAAAATTGAGCTTGTCGGGGAAATTTTCGATGCTGCCCCCTATGGGTGGCCGGTGAAAAAGGATTCCCCGCTTGCCCCTGCTCTTGCTGCTGCACTCGATGAGCTTATTGCTTCCGGGGAGTATGCGCGCATCCTGCAAACCTGGGGTATCAGCGAAGGACTGGTTTCGGAAGCACGCATTAACGGCACTACCGACGGGGTGCCACCCCGCTAGCGGGCATGTGCAGGCAACCTGACCTAGCTGTTTGCGATAGCCATACTCCCAGGTGTGGACGTGCCCAACCACGCACCAGCAGGGCGGTGTCTGCGGCATGATGCGCCTTGTTCTTTCTTGCTACGTGGTCGTTATTGCTCCTGCGTTACGGCTGATGCTGTTGGGTGCAGATGAACTGCTGCACCGTATCTTTCTTGGTTTTTTATCTTCCATTCCCACGGTATTTTTCATTCCTACTCGTTTCACAAGACTTGGTGTTCTCCGATGACTGACAACCCTCCTCACGATGGTGTTTCCGCCACTATCCAGGCAAAACAGCAACCGCATCCGGGCCGCTGGATCGGTGCGATTGTGCTGCTTATCCTCGTGGTGCTTTTTGTTATCTCTGCCGCGAAAAACCCGGCCTATGGCTGGGAAACCTATCGGCAATATCTGTTTGATACCCGGGTCGCAGCTGCTGCCACGCACACCATTGCGCTGACGCTCATCGCCATGGTGATCGGTGTCGTTTTGGGGGCAATCCTGGCAGTGTTGCGGATGTCGCCGAATCCGATTCTGCGCATGGTTTCGTGGGCTTATTTGTGGATTTTCCGCGGCACCCCGGTCTATGTGCAGCTGGTGTTTTGGGGTTTGCTGGGGGCGATCTATGAATCGATTAATCTCGGGTTTACCCAGATCAGCCTCGAGTCGGTGTTGTCGAATACGTTTATTCTTGCCGGCCTGGGGCTGGGATTAAACGAATCAGCCTATATGGCTGAGATCGTTCGCGCGGGTATTCAGGCCGTCCCCGAAGGACAGACTGAAGCTTCGAAAGCGTTGGGGATGAGCTGGTGGCAGACGATGCGCCGCACTGTCCTGCCGCAGGCTATGCGCATTATTATTCCACCGACCGGCAATGAACTCATCAGCATGTTAAAGACCACTTCCCTGGTGGTGGCGATCCCTTACACTGGCGAATTGTTTGGCCGCAGCATGGATATTGCCAATAGTTTGTTTGAGCCGATTCCGCTGCTGCTCGTGGCGGCAACATGGTATTTGGCGATTACGAGCGTGCTCATGGTGGGCCAGTTCTATTTAGAGAAGTATTTCTCCCGGGGGGCGACCCGGCAGCTTACCGCCCGGCAGTTAGCTGCCCTCGCCGATGCTGAAGGGAAACCCCCAGCCAATGTGGAAGTGTCGAGCTAATGCATTACAACGCCGACTTGCCTCTTTGCTCACCTGCGGGCAGCACCTTCGAAGGTGTCCTCCCCCCACTAGTGTGCGCCAACTGATCACCACCCATTTCGCGACAAGGATGTTTTAGCGATGACCAATCCGACTATCCCGATGATTGATGCCCGTAATGTTGAGAAACGCTTCGGTCAGTTGACTGTGCTGCGCGGCATTACATTAACCGTCAATCCGGGCGAAGTGACTTGCCTCATCGGCCCTTCCGGGTCGGGGAAGTCAACGTTTCTCCGGTGTGTGAATCATCTTGAGAAAATCAGTGGCGGCGAGCTGTATGTCGACGGGGAGCTGATGGGCTATACCCGGAAAAATGGGACACTCTATGAGGTGTCGGATCGGGAAGCTGCCAAGCAGCGTGCCGATATTGGCATGGTGTTTCAAAACTTTAATCTTTTCCCCCATCGCACCGTGCTGGAGAACATTATTGAAGCCCCGGTGCATGTGAAGAAGCAGCCGGTCGCAGCGGCGAAAGCCAATGCGCACAAACTGTTGGATCTCGTTGGTTTAGCGCACAAGGCCGATGCCTATCCTGCTCAGCTTTCTGGCGGGCAGCAGCAGCGAGTGGCGATTGCCCGGGCAGTCGCTATGGAACCGAAGCTGATGCTCTTTGACGAGCCGACTTCCGCGCTCGACCCAGAGCTGGTGGGTGAAGTGTTGGCTGTGATGCGGAATCTTGCCGCGGATGGTATGACGATGCTCGTTGTCACCCATGAGATGGGATTCGCCCGGGAAGTAGCAGACACGGTGGTGTTTATGGATGGCGGTGTGGTGGTGGAACAAGGCCCACCTGAGCAGGTGTTGGATCATCCGCAGCAGCAGCGTACCCAAGCGTTTTTATCTAATCTGCTGTAGGCAAATAGCACCCTTGACTGCGGGTTATACCGCACCATAGCAACACAGCGGCTGCCGGCCAAGCACTTGATGCTGAGGCGGCAGCCGCTGATGTTTTTTTAAGTTGTGAAGTGTGCCTTGGTGCGACGATCACCGGCGGGTGGAGGATGCACACGTTTCTTTTGTTGCTTGTCACTCCTGGCAGGTCATACGACAAGAGACTGTGGCCAGATGCCGTATTTATGCTGTTGTGCCGGTTGTTGCTGTTGGGTTAGCCAACTTTTTCCAAGTAGCGGTGCTTGTGTTCAGCGAGGAAGCGCACCCATGGTTCCCAGGTATGTAACCCGCGGGATGGATAGTATTCGAGTGGCACGCCTTGCCGGCGAGCTTTATCGACGAAGGAGTCGGTGGCGATACGGATGAGGCGTTCCCCCACAATGGACTGCACGACAGCGGTCGGGCCGGGATAGTGATCCCCGGGAGGTAAGGTGCCATCACCGGCATAGATCATGACATCAAGGCCGTGGAGTGCCGGAATAGAGGCGACGGGATCCATTTTCTCCATATTGGAGGAGAACCCGGAGGAGCCGTAGAGCTCCCACACTTGTCCGCCGCCAAACAGGGAAGCAGTCAGCTGCACCATCACCACATAGAGCAAGCTAGAGAACACCCGCGGGTCGATGAAGCCGCTCAGTGCGGTGGTTTGCACGAATTGATCCTTGTGGCGGGCTGCCAGTGTTAATGCTGGCAGCGCCCCCATGGAGATCCCCACGATCGAGTTGCGATGCGGGTTGACTCCGAAGTGTTGATGCAACCAGTGGGGCAGCTCCCCGGTGAGGAACGTCTCCCAGAGGTGGACTTCGACGGGCAGGATTTGGCCGGAGCCTTCCGTGGATACCCCGGAAGAGATTGCTTGGCCGGGCATTGCCCAGTCGGCATAGAATTGGCCGCCCCCACCACCGGGCATCACCAAGGTGACGTTGTCGTCAATAAAGGTGTCCATTGCTGGGGTGCGCGCCCAATAGTTGTCGTCTTTTGGCGCTTCGAGTCCGTCGAGGAGCCACAGGCCGCCGTCGCCCCCGTATTTCGCAGGAAGGACGAGCACTGGCATGTTGCGCTGGTGTGCGTTTGACCACACCCAGCATTTTTGGATCCAGTGGCCGTGGACATCCCAGTCACAGCCGGGGCGTAGCCAGTCCCGGTTGCCGGCAGCCTGGGCGGGGGTGACCAGGCCGGCGACCACAGCGACGCTGAGCAGCGCGGCGAGTATCCAGCGAACTGGCCGTGCCGACAGACCGACCAGTGACCCAACACCCGTGTGACGGGTGTGACTGATGTGATGGATGTTCATGGTGTTACACCTTACTTGGCTGGGTGGCAACCTGTCATCTGACACGGCGCACAAACACATACCCGCCACACCCCATCGAAACAGCAGCACCGATCCACCACACAAAGCAACTATGCGCGGCCGCAGCAATAGCGCCAGCAAACAATGTTGTTGTGACGAGCAACAGCACCGTGCAGGTACCCCGTGAAGAGAAAAAGCCACTGCTTGCTTTCGCTGCACCACACCGCAGTGGGTGTACCACCCCGACAGGCAAATGTGGACGGGCAGGCGGGAATACTTCAACTATCTGCCCGCAGCCGGGCAATGTTACGCATCTTCCCCGGCACAGGGTGACACAAAAACAACACAGGAAGCGGTCGCCGGCCAGCGATCGCTTCCTGTGTTCGAGTTCTTCCTGCGGCAGTAGTGCACCTTCCGGTGTGCACCTAGCACAGCAGCACGTGACTGCTCCTAGCGCAGCACATATTTGCCGTATTTCATCAACTTCGACAACCCGGTGCTAAAGGTGCTGCCGGTGAGGTTTTCCGGTTTGTGCACCAATGCCGGCATAAACCGCTGCTCAGCGATAGTGCGCGCTTCGGTGAAGGACAATAATCCTTGATCACCGTGGCGGCGCCCCACACCGCTTTGCTTCCATCCACCCATCGGCGCATCAGCCGAAGCCCACGCCGACACATAGCCGTCGTTGATACACACCGAACCACTATTGAGTCGCTGCGCCACTGCAAGCGCCTGCTTCCGGGAACCAAACACGGAAGCATTCAAGCCATATTCGCTCTCGTTAGCCAGCTCAACAGCCTCATCAACAGAGGTCACCCGCTGCAAATACACCACCGGACCGAAAACTTCTTCAGTCCGCAAAATAGCATCATGCGGCACATTTTCTAGCACTGTCGGGGCATAGAATGCCGGACCGATATTGCTCAACCGCACCCCGCCGGTAAGGAGCGTGGCACCGCGCTGCACCGCATCTTGAACAACCCCGTCGACTTCCTCAACGTGGTTCGCCGAAATCAGCGAACCCATGTCGATCTCCCAGGATTTACCGATACCGACAGACATTTGCTTCACATCGGCGAGGAACCTACGTTTGAACTCGTCATAAATATCGGTGTGCACATAGATCCGCTCCGCGGAGATGCACATCTGCCCCGAGGCGGAAAACGCCGCATGCCGCGCACCGCGGGATGCTTCAGCGATATCTGCATCCGGCAACACAATCATCGGATTCTTACCGGACAATTCCGCGGTATAACCGATGAGCCGCTCCCCGGCGACTTGCCCCAAAATCCGGCCGGTTTTCGTCGACCCAGTAAACATCAAATAGTCACATTGGGCGGCAATAGCCTGCCCCACTTCAATACCAATACCTGGCAGCACATGAAGCAGACCATCCGGCACACCTGACTTCAACAGCAGCTCACCGGCAGCAAGTGCTGTGTGGGGGGTGTGCACATCAGGTTTCAGCACCACCCCGTTGCCCGCAATAAGTGCCGGAATCACATCGGCGACCGCAAACGACAACGGATAATTCCATGGGGCGATCACCCCGACCACCCCCACCGGGCGGCGTTGCACCACTGTCCGATTGAGCAGCGGCATCGGCCCGCGGGCGCGACGATCACGCAAAATCCGCGGGGCCGAAAAACCATAATGCCGGGCAGTGTTCGCAGTGTCGAGGATCTCTTCAAAGGCACTCGAACGGTTCTTCCCAGTTTCCGCCTGGATCACATCCATCAGCCGGGACTGGTTTTCCATCACCAAGTCGTGCAGCCGCAACCCAATTTTTGCCCGCTGCCGCACCGGGACTTCCGCCCACTGCTGTTGGGCTTTGCGGGATCGCTGAAACGCGATATCTACATCCTCTAAACCATGTGCGGCCAGGGTACCGACCACCCGCCCATCGCTCGGGGATGTCACCACAATATCGGGATTGCTGCCCATCGAATCTGCCTTCATATCTGTCGTATTGTCGTTGAGAGAAACACCCACCACCATCCACCCTGCAAGGCTGATGCTTCTTCGGGGTAGCCACAGCTGTGTTTCACAACGAGGGGTGTCTACTAGCAGCCAAGCCTACAGTGTCAAGCGGTGTGCAGAAGTATCCAGTGCTGCACCTTCATCATAAAAGGCACCGCAAACAATGGCTAGTAGATGACCGCAGGCTCATATAGTCACCGTGCACACACCGCCCCACCTTTCCCCCTGGTGGCTCTGGCAACCTTCCCGTTATTGCATTCAGGCAACACACATCTGGTTGCACTGGCAAAGGCACAACGGTCACAACATTGCTCGCCCACCTTGGGCGAACGGCAGGTGAATTTCCGGCCAAATCTTGCCAACATCTGCTATCGCTTTGCGGATAGTTGTTACTAGCATCAAAGAGGAGATGAATCAGCACATAACCCCCCACAGCACAGCCCCCACACCATCCGACCGCAGTGCACAGCCAGCAAACCATGCCACCTCAGCAGCGACTTGGGATGCCCCAGCTCATCCACTCACCTGGGACCAAGCCCGCCTTCAGGCCACAGCTATTGTCGCCGAATTGGAAGACCGCTATCAGCGCAGTGTTGACGCCGCCGAGGCTATTATCAACGACACCACCCTCAGCTGCGGGGAGGCTGGTACACGCTGGCAGCAGGTGACCTATCCGCAGCTGACCGTCACCATTACCCGCTGGCGACCAATTGATCGCACCGCCCCCTATGGCTATGTCGATGCACCAGGGCGCTATACAGCCATCCTCAGCCGCCCGCAGCTGCTTGCACCATATTTCATCAACCAGCTCACCCATCTCCTGCACAACTATCCTGCGGCAGTCACTGTCACCAACTCGCAGCAACGGATCCCGGTGGAATATTTACCACTGCCGCTGCATTCGACCATGGTTGATCGGATTACTACCTGGCGGGCGGAACAAACCGCCACCGGGGAAGCTGCAATTGCTCACCCAAGTTTGGATGATGTTGATGATGGCATTATCGACGGCAGCTGGGAGGCCTTCCACCACGGCGACAAGCCACTGTTTCATTTTTCACCCGCCCGGGTTGATATCGCATTACAGCGGATCATGCACTACACCGGCAATCCGGTGGAAGATTTGCAACACTATTTGCTGTTTACTAACTATGCGATGCACACAGAACAGTTTGTGCATCTCGCGCTCGACCGGCTTGCCGACCCGACCACCCGCTACACGGGGCTGCGCCTGCCTAATGGGGAACTCCTCACCCGGGAGCAGGTGCTCACCCGGTTTCCTGCCGATGCACCCGCCGATGAGACGATCGCTGCTGTCACGGCAGCTGCCGCCACGAATCGGCAAATGCCACGGGTGGATCTTATTGCCAATGACAGCACCGGGGTGTCGCTGATCAATATTGGGGTAGGTCCGTCAAATGCGAAAACAATCACCGACTGTGTCGCTGTGCTTCGCCCCGAATGTTGGATCATGATTGGGCACTGTGCCGGACTTGATGGACGGATGCGCATTGGGGATTTGATCCTCGGCAACGCCTATCAGCGGCATGACCATATTTTGCATCATCATCTTTCCGGCGATATTCCGATTCCAGCCATCCCAGAGATTCAACGCACCCTGGAAAAAGCTGTGCAACAGGTTTTTGGCAGCAGCCAGTCACTGCTGCGCACCGGCACGGTGCTTTCCACCGATGATCGCAACTGGGAATGGCATACCCCGGAGAAATTATGGAAGTTACTGACTGCTTCAACTGCGGTGGCGGTGGATATGGAGTCGGCAACGTTGGCCGCCAATGGCTACCGCTATCGGGTGCCGTATGGCACGTTGTTGTCAGTGAGTGATCTGCCGCTGCATAATGTGCCGAAACTTCCCGCCCAGGCGCAGAATTTTTATGCCTCGTCCAAGCGTGACCATGTTGCCTGTGCATTGTTGACCGTCGAGAAGCTGGCTAGTAAACCGGGTAAGCTGCACACCAGAAAATTACGGCGCACAATCGCAGAGGTTCCTTTCCGCTGACGCGCCGCAGGCCCCCGGCCAATAGTCGCAACCAACTGGTGTGACTGATGTTGACCCATCATCCGCCGTCACCCGGTTTCGTGGAATCGCACCCGACATGCCGCACCAGCAGTCATCAGATCAGGCTGCGGCATACTTCCTGCATTGGCATATACATACTTACTGCATCGGTATATGAGTTAGCGTCCCAATAGCCGCTTGAGCCACGACGATTGGCGGGCATGCTCGGAGGGGTTAGGGCGGCTTCCAGTGGGGTGCGGTGGTAAGGACGGTTCCTGCCCTGATGCACGAGCCGGTGATTGGATCGTTTCCTGCTGCGTGGCAGTCTCACTAGCAAGTGCCCGGCGCCTGGCTATTTTTTGCCCAACCATGATGGTTGATCGGTTTGATTTCGCCTGTGCTTTGCTGCGCTTGTGGCGCAGCTTTTTGGTTTGCCGTGTTACTACCGGTATCCAGGTCAATGGCTGCGCCACATGGTGCATTGCGGTAGCTGTCGCGAGCTGGGTTGCTACTTTATGCCACAGGTGAAGAAACGACTCGCCGGCAAAATCTGAAGGTGGCAGCGCAACGAGTGTCTTTATTCCGGCAGGGGTGATCAACCAGGTGCCCGGATGGGTGAGTTTTGTCAGCTGCTCCGCGGAGACTGCGGCCAGCTGGGCGGCGGAAACACTTGCCGCCGATGAGCGCACCCCAAGATTGTGTGCTACCAGATCAAGGGGATCGCTAAATTCCACTGCCGCTGGGAATTCATAGTAGGCGCTCCCGATTAGCCCCACCGGTTTGCCGAGTGCTTCCCGATACTCCCAGTGGCTGAGTTGTTGGGCGATTCGCTCCTGATTCGCGACGGCACCGGCCGCGATAATCAGCACAACCTCTGCTGTGGTTTGCCGGATCGCTTGGGCAACCAATATCCCCAGATCGCTGGGAAGTGCCCCTCCCATGCCCGGATAGTAGTAGGCAACACCACCGGTGTCGTGGATGATTCGTTCACAATCCCCGTCCAAGCGTTCAGCCGCGAACACGATGACACCGTGTGGTGGAATGGTTTGTTTCAACAGGGAGGCGAAGGTGCGCTGCAGATCCATCCGAGTGCAGTCCGTGTCCGCATAGACGCAGGCAACAATTGATGCGGGGGCGGAGTGAGTCATAGCCCCACTGTAACGGCAATCCACCCATGTGGCAGGGCAGACACCCACCTGTGCACCAGTATCCGCAACTGGCAGACCTTAGAGCCAACTTTCGATCCCGCCAGGCAGGGCTAGGCCTCTATGGCGCATATGTAGAAGGGAGTAGCTCAGCAATCACACACCCGGCAAGTGATACCGATGTGTGCTTTGCACTGATACGAAAGTCTTGCCACCCGAGGTGCCACGAACGCTGGAAGCGCCCCCATTGTGTCCCCCAAACCCCTAAGTCCCCCTGGTGTCCTTGCAACCGAACTTACTGGTGGCGAAGTGTTCAGGGGACGAAAAAGTCCCCTACCTGCTATCAGGTAGGGGACTGATTGTGGAGCATAGGAGAATCGAACTCCTGACCTCCTGCTTGCAAAGCAGGTGCTCTACCAATTGAGCTAATGCCCCAAGATCATGAACGTTATGGAGTGTACCATACTATTCATGGTGGGCCTAGCAGGATTCGAACCTGCGACCTCTTCGTTATCAGCGAAGCGCTCTAACCGCCTGAGCTATAGGCCCCTTGAACGAGAAGAAACTTTACAGTGTCGCCGTAAACTTTGGCAAATCGGCAAAACATGGCGCCGCAATACCCGCCCTGAACTGCAGTGATGCAATTTTGCCGAAGTCATCTGGCAGCGTCGGTTACCCACTGTTCGGTGGTGTGGTGGATCCGCGGCATCATCACCTTGTCGGTGGTTCGCAGCTAGTCCAGCATGTCGACGTGCAGTGTGATTCCACCAAAGAGTTCCACAAGACCGTTGTAGATCACCGCAATAAGCGGTGCGAGCACCGTGGTGACAATGGCGGCAAGCGACCCCAGCAGGCTGGCGATCGACAACACGGTACCGAAGGTGACGATCTCATCGCCGCCGGCACCACCAATGACTTCGTTGAGTTTGGCCCAGATTCCTGCCGAGTCGAGGGCAAAATACAAAATGATGACGCACAAAATCCAGGCAGCAAGACCTGCCAGGGACAGCGCTAAGCCGGTGCGGAACGCAGACAGCGGCGAAATCCGGTGAATAGCGACCTTGCGCAGCGTGTGCATAATTCGACAATGCTCCTTGACGAGTAAACCAACGATTAAGGCAGCTGAGCTGACACCAGGGAATGCTGCCTGTGCGGGTATCAACAACCGTCGATGGTTGCCCACCACCGGTGTCCCCAGCCGCAACCACCAGAGGGATTCCTTGCCGCTGCAGAAAACCTTGCGGGCAAAACCACCTTGTTGATGGGGCTGTCACATCTACTCTAGCCGGGTCGTTGCCGGATACAAGGAAACTGGACGCAAAAACCGATACCGTAGCGCAGCACAAGCGGTGCCACTTTCGGCAAACACCTGCCGCGGTGGTGTTAGCCGCGGCAGGTGTTGTGAGTAGATGATAAAAATATCCACTTCGAGCATCTGATCTGAAACAGGAGCAGTCCCCCTAGCGGACATGCTTCACTGATGGGCATATCCGCTAGGCGGTGATACTTAGGTTGTTATTCCTGTTCGTCGTCAGTATCGGCGAGATTGCCATCCTCGTCGAGCAAACTCGTGCCATGCTCGGTCGATTCGAGTACCTCAGGTGTTTGACCACTGTCGTCGATCGGCACACCGGAGGCGTCCGTCTTTTCTGTTGCGGTTGCCGGGGTGATGGTTTCTACGGCGTCGTCAACGGTCTGCTCCGCGCCCCGTTGTCGACCTGGCTGTTCACCGTGCGCGACGGCTTCGGCAGTTTCTTCGCCTTCTTCTTCCACATTCCGGTCAATCGCCAGCAGTTCCACACCCTTTTCCAGGTTGACGAGCCGCACCCCCATAGTCTGCCGGGACGAGGGACGAATCTGGCCAACTTCGGTGCGGATCACCCCACCTGCGGAGGTAATCGCGAAGATCTGATCATCGTCGTCGACGGTGAGTGCACCGATAAGTTTCCCGCGCTTCGGGGTGTATTTGAAGGTCACCACCCCCAGTCCGCCACGGTTCTTGGTCGGATATTCTTCCAGCTTGGTGCGTTTACCGTAGCCACCGGAGGTAGCCACCAGCAGCGAACCGCCTTCACGCACCACGCACATGGCCAGCATCTGATCGTCGCCCCTAAAGCGCATACCGCGCACACCGGCGGTGGCACGACCCATTGGACGCAGCGCCTCATCAGAAGCGGTGAAACGAATCGCCTGCCCCTGATCAGAGACCAGCAGCAGATCATCATCAGCACTGGCTAACGCCGCACCGATGAGGCGATCATCCTCTGCCAAGTTGATAGCGATCAACCCACCAGAGCGGGAAGAGTCATAGTCGGTAAGCTTCGACTTCTTCACCTTGCCCTGGGCGGTAGCAAGCACCAAATAGTCAGCATCGTCGTAGCTTTGAATCTGGATGACCTGAGCAATGGTTTCCCCTGGTTGGAAGCTCAGCAGGTTAGCGACATGCTGACCGCGGGCAGTCCGGGAGGCTTCCGGCAATTCGTAGGCTTTCAACCGGTAGACCCGACCATAGTTGGTGAAGAACAAAATCCAGTCGTGGGTCGAGCAGACAAAGAAGTGCCGCACCACATCGTCTTGTTTGAGTTCAGCGCCACGCACCCCTTTCCCGCCGCGTTTTTGGGAACGGTACGCGTCAACTTTGGTGCGCTTGGCATAGCCAGTGGAGGTGATGGTGACCACCACATTCTCCCGGGCGATGAGATCTTCTTCGGTGACATCGCCGGTTGCGGCAATGATCTCTGTGCGGCGATCATCACCATATTTGTCGACGATCTCTTTCAGCTCGTCGCGCACGATTTCCCGCTGCCGTTCTTCGCGGGCAAGAATGTCATTCAAGTCAGCAATAACCGCTTCGATCTCAGCTAAGCGGTCGATAATCTTTTGCCGCTCCATTGCCGCCAGGCGACGCAGCTGCATCGCCAAAATGGCGTCTGCTTGAATCTCGTCGATATCAAGCAATTCCATCAAGCCGGTGCGTGCCACATTCGGTGTCGAGGATCGCCGAATCAAAGCAATAACCTCGTCGAGCATGTCGAGGGCTTTGACCAGGCCACGCAGAATATGGGCTTCCTTTTCCGCTTCCTGCAACCGGTAGCGGGTACGCCGCACAATCACTTCGATCTGATGCTTGACATAGTTGCGCAGCATCTGATCCAGCCGCAGCGTGCGGGGCACCCCATCGACGATGGAGAGCATATTCGCACCGAAAGAGGTTTGCAGCTGTGAATGCTTATACAGGTTATTGAGCACCACCCGCGGTACCGCATCCCGCTTGAGATAAATCACGATCCGCATACCGATACGGTCAGATGACTCATTTTGAATATCAGAGATGCCGGTAAGTTTGCCTGACTCGATCTGTTCCGCGATCGAGGAGATCATGTTATCCGGGTTGACCTGGTATGGCAGTTCGGTGATAACAATCTGCTGGCGGGAGCCTTCTTGCTCTACGGCGGTGACACCCCGCATCCGGATCGATCCACGACCGGTGGTGTATGCGTCCTTGATACCTGAATCGCCAACAATAAGCCCAGCGGTTGGGAAGTCTGGTCCATGGACACGTTCCATGCATGCTTCCAGTGCTTCTTTTGGCTCCGCATCAGGGTTTTCCAGCAGCCAGAAAATAGCTTCGCCCAGTTCCCGCAGGTTATGTGGCGGAATATTGGTCGCCATACCGACAGCAATACCGCCGGAGCCGTTCATCAGCAGGTTGGGCACCCGGGCCGGTAACACTACCGGTTCGAGGTTTTTCCCGTCATAGTTGGGCTGGAAATCGACAGTGTCTTCGCGGATATCGCGCACCATCTGCATCGCCAGCGGGGTGAGACGACACTCGGTATAACGCATCGCCGCCGCCGCGTCATTACCGGGGGAACCAAAGTTACCTTGTCCGTCGACGAGCGGATACCGCATCGACCATGGCTGCGCGAGACGCACCAGGGTGTCATAGATTGCCGAGTCGCCGTGCGGGTGGAATTTACCCATGGCGTCTGCCACTGGGCGGGAAGACTTCACATAGGAGCGATCCGGACGATAGCCGGAGTCAAACATCGCATAGAGGATGCGTCGGTGCACTGGTTTCAGCCCGTCACGCACCTCTGGAAGGGCACGGCCAACAATCACCGACATGGCATAGTCGATATAGCTGGACTGCATTTCTTCAGCGATATCAATCGGCTGAATACGGTCGGTTAAGGTTTCTCCGCCGTGAATGTCGTCGCTCACTGGTTGTTATTCCTTCCCAATTGGGATGTCTTTTTGTTCGTTGTGCAGTCGCCGCACAGGATGCGACTACTTGCACACGAGTTATTTGATGTTGCACAGGTAGGTTGTATTTCGCACGGCATGCTGCCTGTCCGCGGCACTGTGGTTTTGCCTTGCACCTTGACAGCCAGAGCCGCAGCAATGTTGTTTCCGGTGCATATTGCGATCAGGTGGTCAATTACAGATCCGTGTCACCATGTGCGTGGTGTGTACACACACAACGTCACTATTCTACGTGGTTGTGGCACGCTTTGGCAGCTACAGGGCCGTTGAGGGCGTATTTGACCGTTTTACCCCACGATGCTTGGTATCACAGTGATACCATATTGGCGAACAGGGGCAGCACACGGCGCCACAAAACGCGGCAACCAGCTGCAGCACGTTCGTCCAACGGTGATGAAAGGATTAATGCTGGTGGCCATGACATTGCGGCTTTCCGCGGAAGAAGATCGGGCGTTAACGCTGTTGGCTGCGGCGCAAGGCCGCAGTAAACATGATGCGGCGGTGCGCGCCATTGTGGCGGCTGCAGCACGCAGCTTGCTTGACAGTGAAGTGCATCATTTGGCCTATGAGCTGCTGGCCGACTATCGGGAAACCCAACAAGCAATCACCCAAGCCAAAGCGAAACATCGGCCCTAGGGCAGGCAACACACTGCACTAGGACAGGCAACACACTGCACTAGGGCTGAAAGAACCCTGGTGTCGTTGCCAATTTGAACACCATTGTCGTTGCCAATGTTTGGTGATGGTGCAACACCATCCCGGTGTCACTCATCGGCCGATTCCCCAGGTGTTGCACCTGCCTGAAGGTTCGGGTCTGAAGGTTCGGGGCAATCAGCATCTCCTGGCAACAATGACGTTTGATGGAGTTCCAACTTTTCATGTATCCGCCGAGGAGATGTTGAGGTGTCCCAGATGACAAACCACTCCCCGCTGCCGCTTATCGCTGCCACGCCGCGTGCGGGTGCAGCAATACCGGCGGTGGATTTCCCCGCTGACCAGCTATACCGCGTGGCGCAGGTGTTTTGTGCTGAAACCCCGGCCAGCATTGTCGATCATGCGGCACTGGTGGCCGCGGCAAGTGTGTGCGGGGCGAAATTACATGGTGTGCCCCTGTTTCCCACCCCGGACGAGGCTGCCGCCGCGTTAGCAGAAACTTTGCTCAAACTTACCCCGTTGTCGCAGGACAATGCCTTGTTTGCCAAGCTTGCCGCGGCAGTATATCTACGACGGGCTAGTGATTTTGCGGCCCGTGATACCCCCACTGGATAGCAGGTGAACCGCTGCTTTTTCGGGAAAGTCTTTGCCTGTGTTCCAACAATGTGTAACATAAGTGACTGTTGTGATTGCAGTGAATAGCTGTGGCTGATGTGGCACTCGTGTGCGCTGAGTCATCGACTGTGTGAGGAAGAATCACGACAGCAAATTCTCAAAAACAGCAACCCTTGTCGAACCCCGCCGCCAACTTCAGGCAACGTTTGGCAAGGGTTGCTGCAATACTGCCCCACCTGCCGCATTGCCGTATTGCCTGGAATAAAACAGTTACAACAGCACCCCCGCGTGGCAGGAGGCACTCGTCCCAGCCACAACGGTGCCCGCCACTTGTGCGGGAACAATAAACTACACTGACACGCTGTGACTACCCTGCGTGAAGCGTTTACCTCGAAACAGCGACCAAAGATTGCGGCCGAACTTGTTACCCTCATCGACGATACGATCGCCGGCTACAAGGGATTTACCGGCACCGCAATCAAAACCACCGTCGGGGCAGTGAAGAAAACTGACCCCAATCTCATCAACCGCAGCGTGCAAGCGGTCATCCCCGAATTCGCTGATGCGATGCAGCCGCTGTGGGATGCCTACACCGCAGACAACACCGCGGAAAGCTTCTCCGCGTATGTGTTACAAGACCCGGATAATGTTGCCGACTATCTGCTGTCACATGCCGATAAACACACTGACCGGATAAACAACAAAGCACTAGCGAAACTTTATGCCTCACTGCGGAACCGGGCAGTCCCACTATTGAAACCAGCACTAGGCCCGATGGCAGCGATCGTGCAACGCTACGCGCCACAGGTCTAGCAGCCGCCACTGTGACCAGTGACAGATAGTCACCGGGAGGCATCGAGTGCCAGTGACTTTGCCCCGATGCCCAAGACAGCACCAAGCACAACACCCCAAAAAACAGCAGCTGATAGGCGAAAAACTACCAGTCCACTGTTCCTTGGGGTGTACATGGAGTGCGCAGGATTCAAGCAACGCATTCCTGCAGGTGTGACACCGCAGGCGCACAACACCACCGTGTCGGCATAGGGGTTGCGCGCTACCTGCGGTGACGATTACACGTCGAGGAACCGCACATCCTTAGCGTTACGAGTAATAAATGAGCGGCGTGCAACAACGTCATCACCCATGAGAATCGAGAAAATCTCATCGGCGGCGTTCGCATCTTCCATCGTCACCTGCCGCAAGGTGCGGGTCTCTGGGTCGAGCGTGGTTTCCCACAGCTCTTTCGCACTCATCTCACCCAGACCCTTATAGCGCTGAATACCGTCGTCCTTGTTGATCTTCCGACCCTGCGCCAGACCTTCCTCCAGCTGCTGGTCACGACCCGCATCCGAGTAGGCAAACCCAGGCAAACCGGACTGCCACTTCAACTTATATAGCGGCGGCTGCGCCAAATACACATGCCCATTGTCGACCAGCTGCGGCATAAACCTAAACAGCAGCGTTAGCAGCAACGTAGCAATATGTTGACCGTCGACGTCAGCATCGGCCATCAGCACAATCTTGTGATACCGCAGCTTGTTGATATCAAACTCGTCGTGAATACCGGTGCCGAGGGCAGAAATAATCGCCTGCACCTCATTGTTTTTCAGCACTTTATCCAGTCGGGCTTTCTCCACATTGAGGATCTTGCCGCGCAACGGCAGAATCGCCTGATACAGCGAATCACGCCCCGACTTTGCGGTACCACCAGCAGAGTCACCCTCCACAAGATACAGCTCCGACTTCTTCGGATCCTTCGACCGGCAGTCCGCCAACTTACCAGGCAATCCACCAAGATTGGTTGCCGACTTCCGGCGCACCAGTTCGCGGGCTTTCCGTGCCGCCTGCCGGGCATGAGAGGAAGAAATCGCCTTATTCATGATTTCTTTTGCCTCAGCCGGATTCGCTTCCATCCAGTGCGTAAGCTGCTCGTTGACGCTGCGCTGCACAAAGGATTTCACCTCAGTGTTGCCCAGCTTCGTCTTCGTCTGCCCTTCGAACTGTGGGTCAGCGATCCGCACAGACACCACTGCTGCGAGCCCTTCCCGGCAGTCATCACCGGTAAGGTTCGGTTCTTTATCTTTCAGCAGCTTGTGTTCCCGCGCATAGCGGTTCATCAACGAGGTGACTGCCGCCCGGAACCCTTCCTCATGGGAGCCACCCTCCATCGTGTTGATGGTGTTGGCGAAGGTGTGCACCGACTCCGAATAGGAGGTGTTCCACTGCATCGCGATCTCGAGCTCGTTGTGCTCATCCTTAGCATCAAAAGCAATGATCGTCGGATGCGTCGGGGTTTTCGTCTTATTGATATTGCGGACATAGTCTTTCAACCCGTCCGGATAGTGGAAGACCCGCTTTTTCACTTTCGGCTTGGCCTTCGCTGCCGGCTCAGCTGACTCATCATCGGAATCAGCTGTAGCTTCCGCAGCATCCAAAGCGGCTTGTTCATCTTCCAAGCTCACCTTGTCAACATTTTCTGCTAACTCGTCAAGCGCTGCTTCTTCCTCACTCACCCGCAGGTCAGTGAAGGTAATCGTGAGCCCCTTGTTGAGGAACGCCATCTCTTGCAGGCGGCGAGCAATCGTATCAAATTTGAAATCGACAGTTTCGAAGATTTCCGCATCCGGCCAGAACCGGATCGTCGTCCCGGTGCCGCGAGCTTTCCCACCCTGGATCAACGGATCAGGGATTGCATTGGTGAAGTTTTGAATCCAGTGATAGCCGTCGCGTTTCACATCGGCTTCTACCTTCGTCGACAAGGCGTTAACCACCGAGATACCCACACCGTGCAAACCACCGGAAACCGAATAGGATTCCGAGTCGAATTTGCCACCGGCGTGCAGCTGGGTCATGACCACCTGAATCGTGGGCGGACCTGACGGGTGCAGATCAACAGGAATACCACGACCATTGTCAACGACCTGAACACCGCCGTCAGCCAGCAGGGTGACATCAACTTTGTCGGCATAACCTGCCATCGCCTCATCGACGGAGTTGTCGACAACCTCCCACACCAGATGGTGCAAACCTTTTTCGCCGGTTGAGCCGATATACATACCTGGGCGTTTCCGGACTGCTTCCAGCCCTTCCAGGATAGTGATCGCACTACCGTCATATTTGTGCTCTGTAGCGGTCACGAGTGGCGACGCTCCTTGGGATCTTCGATGTCGAACAAATCACCGCTGCTGCGGTTTGCTGCCAGGCAGACCATTTTTTACCAGCTGACCTGCCACAACATGATGAGTCGCAAGACTGGTCACTGCAAAGAAAGAACCAGGGGTAGTCCCTGGGGTCGCAAGCAGACGTTTTTCCCCTCTATCTTACACTGTTTGCAGTGCGTTTTCTCACCACACGGGCACACCCACCTGCCTCTTTCTTTCCCTGCAGAAAACCTGCAGAAAACTCTTCTTGGGTAGCCCTGCGCAAGCCAAGAGAGACGATCTGCCACCCGCTGGTTGTTAGTTCTCACCTTCTTTACCACCGCAATGAATCCACCATGGAGAACTGTTCTGTCCGGCAAACCCCACTGCCACCACCCCAACCGGGCAACCACCCCGATTCCTCGTGAACACCAACAACCTCGCCAACTATTATCTGTTGCGACCCCTTTCGTGCAGACATTGTTATAAAAGCGGTGACTGGCTCTATGCTTCCCGGCTAGCGGCGGCGAGTGTTCGATGACTGCCAGCGGCCACGCCGCGAGCCACCGCTGGTGCGGGGTGGGAAAATATGCAGCGTCGTAATATATCCGTCGCCAATTTTTTCTGCGATACGTTGCAGTAGCATCGGCTGCATGAGCCGCAGGTTCGTCGCCCACGCTGTCGAATCTGTCGACAGAAACAAGGTGGTTTCTTTAATCATTTCGACTTTTGTGTGATCAGCGATCGTGTCGCCAACAATCGAGCGCCAATTACCCATAATCACCCCGCTCGAGATCCCTTGCCGCCATCCCCGATCAGCGATCTCCCGCTGTAACACGTCACCGAGTTTCTCCAGTTCCTGGTGGCGTTTCCGGCGACGCCCACTGGCATCAGTGGCATGCAGCTGAATGCGGCTGATCGACTCCAGCAGCGACGGTGGGATTTCCCCCATATTGTGCAGCACATATTGCGCGACGGTTATCTCGTCGAGCGGCGGTGTGTCCTTCGCTGTTGCAGCATCGTCCCCATTTGCCGGCTCATCAACTGCCGTTATGCGATCATCTGCAGCAGACACAGTGGCAGTAACAGGATTCCCGCCGGAGGACGATTCCTCCGAGTCTTTACCGCTGGCCGCATCACCTGCCGGTTCTGTCATAGCGGCAAGAATCGATGCAATGCGTTCTTGCTGAGGATCAGCAGCAGCAAGCCGCCGCGGCTCCTGCTGATAGGTGTGCCCAAATCCGGTAATGGTTTTCGCTGGGGTGCCCTGATAACGCAGTGACGGCAGTCGTCCACCGCGAGCTTTCGCCATAGACCGGGCAGCAGCAAACGCCCCATCGACCAAATCGTGATGTTCCCCCTGCACGGAAGCAGATTCTTGGCGAGCAGATCCCCCCGCAGAGCGGGTGCCATCAGTGGCGGACTGTGCGGGAGCACTGCGCTTGTGCGGGTGAGGTGTGGTGCCACGAGAGTTCTGCACGGTCATTCCTCCCCCGAGTCATTGTTGTCCCTGGCTGTGCTGCTCCTGCTCGCAGCATCGGTATCCCCACTAGCATTCACCGTCTGGGCAGCGTCAGCCTCACCAGTTGCCGCAGGTGCATCCAAGCGGGATACCCGGCTGCCGGCACTATACACAGTGCTCACCATATGCGTTGCAGCAACTGCAGCATCCAATTCACGCGGCAGATCATCACCCACAGCCGCAGTAATCAACACCTGCTCACTATCGCTTAACGTATTGACCAGCAGCGTGCGACGACGTGCATCAAGTTCGGCAAACACATCATCTAAAATCACAATCGGATTCACCCCGTCACCGCGATACAGTTCGGCGGTAGCCATCCGCAACGCCAACGCCATCGACCAGGTTTCCCCATGGCTGGCAAACCCTTTTGCCGGCTGACTGCCTAACAACAGCTCTACATCGTCGCGGTGCGGGCCGACAAGGGTCATTCCTCGATCAATTTCTTTGCTGCGCGCCTGCCCAAGCGCGGTCAACAAGGCTGCCTCATAGAGTTCCTGCAGCCCAGCTGTATCCGTGTTGGAAGTGGCATGTGGACTGCCGAACTGTTGCAACGTGGTCGCAATACTGGGCACATAGTGGATTCCAGCCGGACGCGATTCTGGGGCGATCGACGCATACGCCGCATGCACAAGACCGCCCAACTGGTGCAACACTGCTGTGCGTGCCACCATCAGCTGGGCGCCAAGTGCCGCAAGTTGGCTATCCCACACATCTAAAGTGGTGACGGTTGTTTCATCATGCATCCAGCTGCGTCGGGACTGGGCGGCAACTGATTTCAATAGTGCGTTTCGTTGCCGCAGAATCTTGTCATAGTCATGTTTCACCCCTGCCAGCCGCGGGGTACGGGTGGCAATGATCTCGTCGATAGCGCTGCGACGAATAGCTGGTTCACCTTTGACAAGTGCTAAATCTTCCGGGGCAAACAACACGGTGCGCACCACCCCGAGCAGCTGCCGGGGCGAATCGAGCCGGGTGCGGTTGATCTGCGCGAGATTACTGCCCTTCGGTTTAATCAGCACATGGGCGGTAAGTTCCCGGCCTTCATGTTGCACGACCCCACTAATCCGTGCCGCTGTTGCGCCTTCCCGAACCAGCGGCACATCGTGAGACACCCGATGCGACTGCAAATGGGCAAGATAGCCGACAGCTTCCACAATATTGGTCTTGCCCTGCCCGTTGCGTCCCACAAACACAGTGACACCTGCAGGCAGTTCACAGGAAAACGTGTCCCAGGAACGAAAATCCTGCAAGGCAAGCTGGGTGATACGCATATTTGTGAGGAGATCCTTCACCAATTCGTGCAAGTTCGCAGCGGGCATGAAGCGCGCAACACGCCACGACCCCGGTGGCAGGGGCGGGATGATGCATCATCACCGCCCCCAATGACCAGGGGTGTGCAGCATTGGGCGACTAGCTAGTGCGAACAGGCATCAGCACATATTGGAAATCGGTTTGCGGGGCGGGGAAGAACCCATCTTCTGTCTGTTCGGGGAGTTCCTCCGGTTGGGGGGCAAGCAGCACGGGACGATGTGGCTCGGTGAATCCGAAAAATACCCGATCGGAAGCCATAACCTGCAGGCCTTCGCGAAGATACTGGGTGCGGAAAGCGGTAACAATTGTGTCGCCAAAAAATGCGCACGGGATGGATTCCTGTGCCTTTCCGGCATCCGCCCCACCAGCACTGATAATGAGTTCACCGTCGGTAAACTGCAGCCGAATCTGGCCGGCTGAGTCAGCAACCAACGACACCCGTTTCACCGCCTGCAGCAGTTGATCAATTGCCACAGTTGCGGTGGCAGTGTGTCGTTCCGGAAGCAGTGGCCGGAAGTTGGGATATTCCGCATCGATGAGCCGCGTCGAGGTTTTCCGATCACCGGATTGCAGGCCGAGCAGCCGGTGGCCTTGTTCCGCGTCGCTGACAGCCAACACCACATCTTCACTGGAGGCAGAGCTTAACGTTTTCGACGAATCAAGGAGGGTTTTCGCCGGTACGAGCAGCTGCGTGTCGAGGGTTTTATCGAGGGCATTCCAAGAAAGTTTCCGGACCGCCATCCGGAACCGGTCGGTGGTTGCCAGCAGCATCTCATCGCCGGTGATCGCAATGTAAATACCGGTGAGCATCGGCAGCGCATCGTCGTTGCTGGCAGCAACTGCAACCTGTTGAATAGCCCACGCAAAACCTTGCGGATCAACAGAACCAGTGGGCTCTGGCAGCACTGGCAACGCGGGATAATCATCGATAGGGATCGCTGGAAGCTCGAAGTGGGCGCTACCGCAATCCACGGTGATCAGTGAACCATCACAGTCGAACTTCACCGTCTCCTTCGGCAAATTGCTCGTGATATCGGAAAGCAACTTACCGGCAAGTGCGATCTTGCCGGGGGATTCCACATCAGCGGGGATCCGCACCAGATTCGAGACCTCGTAGTCATATCCGGAGATCTCTAAAACATCATCTTCGGCAACAATGCGAATGCCTTTGAGCACCGGCTGTGCTGGATTTGACGGCAGTTTACGGGCAACCCAACTCACCGCCTGTGCAAGTTCGCTATTTGCTACCTCAAACGCAATCTGATCAACATCCATTGCTGTTCCCACCGCTCCTTTTCATTCTCAGCATCCACTAACGACCAATCAGTTACCTGTGCACCATCCCCTGCAGGAGATCACTTACTCCAGGGTAGGTGAGCATCAACGGCCGCGATGGCGCTACACCACATGATGGTTGCGGTGTTTGCTATCGGCCACGAACCGGTTGTTGTGACACTAGAAAAAACTACCTGCCAATCACCGTCTGTGAAAACAGCCCGGTGCAACTCGGTCTCTGTGCCATCTGGGGCTGCAAATCTGCTTCCCCAGTGCCCATTTTTACCCAAGAGAACTGATTGATTTCGTTGGTAATAACAGTAGGTCCTGTGCAAACTGTGAATTCACCGTATCAGCCCAGGTTATCTAGGAAGTTAGACTGTGATTTCCGGTGTGGAGAACATGTGGAAAATTCGGCAAAATTGTGGATGGACCGGCCGGCTTTCTGGTTATCCACAATAGGGGTGGTAGTTATCCCCAGAATTTTGGCGCTTGTCCACAAGTTTTGCACATTATGTTTCCCCAGCTCATCCGGGGCGCCTGTGATCTGTGTGACGGAATTACATCCTTGTAATTACACACTTGTGCATAAGCCTGTGGATAACGTCGTTGCAGCGTGCGGTGAAGAAAAAATTTTTTTCTCCACATCCCCCTACTCATCACCCCCGAAACAGTGCGACCTGGGTAAATACGCAAACTGTGCCAAGGCGGCCTCCTAGCAGCTGCAGTGGCCTTGTCGCTGTCCGTCGGCGGTTACTCACCGTGCAGGCGCCCGGATTACTACCGCAAGCCGGTGATCGTTATTGGCAAGATCCGTAGAAATTGCGCAACGCCGAAGACAACACGATGTGCGGTCTTCGGCGTTATCGGGGTTTAAGGTGGCGCAGCGGCGCGGGCTGCCAGTAGGAGACGCAGGCGGATAGGTTAGCCGCGTGCCTGCTGTTTGATTTGCTGGGTGAGCTGCTGAATCTCGTCGAGCGTGTCCCGGTTTGCGGCAAGCTTTTCCCGAATTTTCTGATCGGCATACATCACTGTGGTGTGATCCCTGCCGCCGAATGCTCGGCCAATACTGGGCAGCGACAAGTCGGTGAGCTCCCGACACAAATACATTGCCAACTGGCGAGGATGAGTGACTCGTTTCGTGCGCCCCGGTCCGGTCAACTCGTCGGTCGACAGGTTGAAATATTCGGCAGCGACTTCCAAGATCACCTCTGGGGTGATCTGCATATCGGCTTCGTCGGGAAGAATATGGCTGAGTGCATGTTTTGCGCTGTCGACCGTCAGCGGCTCGTTGTTCAGCGACGCTGCCGCCGAAACCCGAATGAGTGCCCCTTCGAGTTCCCGGATCGATGATTTGAAATGCTGGGCGATAAATTCCAACACATCCCGGGTCACATGAATATGTTCAAGCTGCGCTTTCTTCGACAAGATAGCGATGCGGGTTTCCAAGTCTGGGGGTTGAATATCGGTGATCAGCCCTTGTTGGAAGCGGGTGACGAGCCGATCATGCAATGTGGTGAGTTCTTTCGGTCCCCGGTCAGAGGTCAAAATGATCTGCTTGTCGGCAAGAAACAGCGAATTGAAGGTGTGGAAGAACTCTTCCTGGGTGAGTTCTTTCCCGGCCAAGAATTGGATGTCGTCGACCATGAGAATGTCGAGTTCCCGGTAGCGGCGTTTGAAGGATTCCTGCCGGTCGTCCCGGGTGGAGTTGATGTAGTCGTTGGTGAATTCTTCGCTGGAGACGTATTTGATGCGAAGTTTCGGATTCAGCGACTTGGCATAGGTCCCTGTTGCCCGCAGCAGATGGGTTTTCCCTAACCCTGACGGCCCGTAGATAAACAGCGGATTGTAGGTGGTTGCCGGCTGTTCGGCCACCGCAATCGCCGCTGCACAGGTGAAGTTATTCGACGGACCTTTTACGAAGGTGTCGAAGGTGTAGCGATCGTCGGGTTTGAGCATGCCTTCGCCGCTGCGGGTGGCAGTTTCCCTAGGCAGACGCGCCCCCGCGGTGGAGGGGGCTGCCGCGGCGGGGGCAGGAACAGGCTGCGTGAGCGGGGTGTGCGGGTCGGCTGCCGGGGGCTCAGTTGTGGTGTTCGTCGGTTTTTCCCACCCGGGTTGCGGCCTGATCGGTGAGGTAACAGTGGCGGCTTCCGCTTCCACAGCCGGATCAGCAAACGCCCCCGGTGGGCGTTTATATATTTTCAAAAAGTCGACAATCGGCAGTTTGCCGCTGGCAAGGGCTGCTTCGGCTTCGGCGAGTTTTTCCCGCAGCTGGGTTTCTTTCGCAGTATCGCCACTGGCCGCCGCCTGGTTTACCTCGTTGATGAGGTTGGTCAGTGGATAGTTCATGGCGGCGGCATCATCAGTTGTCGAAGCCGCTTGCGCATCGGCCGGTTTGGTCTCTGGTGTCACATCCGTGCCTGACTCAACAGGGGAATGTTCCTCCCCTGCTGCCGCTGCACCAGTGACACCAGTTGCTGCGGGAGTGCCGCTAGTTGACGCCGGATGATCCCCGCCAGTTGCATCCGTTGGTGCCCCGCCACGTTGGGGAGGTGTAGCCGCAGCAGTGTGAACGGAGACCACAATCGCGCAGCGTTGCCCAGTGACGGTGGCGAAACCATCAGCAATCGCCTCACTTAAGGACTTCTCCACTACTTCTTTCGCCGCTTGGCTCGTGACCTGCAGCACCGCGATGTCGGGCAGTAACGTCACCGGGGTGATATCGGCCAACGCCCGATGTTGTTCATTTGACAGCGAAGCCGCACCGGGATGCGACGTCAACAGCACGGTGAAGACTTGGCTCCACACATGCTCCGGTGAAGTGGCGGTGTCAGTCAC